>NZ_BNEI01000005.1:0-2325773 GCF_027925725.1 Micromonospora sp. AKA38
TTTGACCATCCGGCCGAACCGCGGGCCCAGTTCCTTGGCGGTCGGCAGCAGGTGCAGCTCGGCCAGCTCGGTGGCCGCCGGGATCCGCTCCGCCGGGTCGAACGTGGTGGCCACCCGTACGGTGACGCCAGGGCGCGGAACTGCGTCAACGCGTCGGTGAGGACCGCCACCCGCCCGGGGACGGTGCCCATCACCATCAGGACCTCGATCATGACCTACCTTCTCGGGCCAGGACGCGCGCGCCGGCGGGGACGTCCGCGGGGCGCCGGTGCCGAGACCAGCTCGGTGACCTCGCGGACGGCGGGAATGAGCTGCTCCTCGCGGGCGTACTGCCGCGCCTCGGCGCGGGCCTTCGCCCGCTCCTGGGGGCCGGCCTCGCGGGCCATCGCGGCGGCCCGCCGGAACGCGCCGGCCAGCTCGGCCGGGTCCAACCCGACCGCGCCGGTCCAGAGCGGGTACGTCGACAGCACGGTGGAGGCGTCGTGGTCCGCCTCGTGGGCGGAGACCACCGGCATCCCGGTGGCCATGTACTCGTAGACCTTGCCGGAGGTCATGAACCGGCCACCGGTCACCATCAGCACCACCGCGTCCCACCGGGAGTAGAGGTCCACCACCTCGGCCTTGGGCACCGAGCCGCCGACCACCACCCCGTCGACGGCGGCGGCCCGGAGCAGCTCGGCGTGGGCGTTGTCGCCGCGCGCCCAGGCCGCGCCGATGTGGCCGCGGACCTCGAAGCGCGCGTCGGCCAGCGCCGGGTCCTCCGCGCGCGCCGTCCGCCACCCCTCCAGCACGGCGCTCAGCAGCGGCACCGGCAGGTTGAGCGCGCCGAGGTAGCCGAAGGTGAGCGGCCGGTCGGCGGGGGCGGGGAGCGTCTCGGCCGGGATGCTGGCCGCGTCGTAGCCGTTGCGCACGACCCGCATCTTGTGCGCCAGCTCCGGATAGCGTTCGCGGTACCAGCGGGAGATCGGCTCGTTGACGTTCCAGATGGCGATGGCGTTGGTCAGCAGCTTGATCTCCCACTGCCCGGAGACCGACTCCCGGGTGAACGCCTCGCCGTTGTTGATCACGTCGACCGACCAGCCGTCGCGGAAGTCCACCACGTACGGGACCTGGTGGGTCTCCCACAGCTTCCACGTGGCGGACAGGTTCACGTACGGGGCGCAGGTGGTGACCAGCAGGTCGACCGGCCGCTCCCGGTGGATCTGGAGCAGGGCCTTCTCCAGCGCGGGACGCCAGCCGCCGAAGACCGGCTCCGGGAAGATCTTCAGGTTCTGCTTGCGCAGGTCGGCCAGGTAGTCCAGGTGAGCCAGCGCGCGCTGCTCGGTGAACGCGCGGATGTCGGTCTCCAGGTCGTCCCGGAACAGCGGCAGCTTCACCACCCGGACGTGCGGGTCCACCCCCTGGGACAACGTGTGGTCCAGCCCGTACTCGCGCTCCCACGCCTCGTCCGCGATGGTGACCGCGGTCACGTCCCAGCCCGCCGCGGCGAACTGGTTCGCGGTCTCCCGCATCCGGTAGGCGCAGCTCTTGGCGGCCGGCGGAAAGCCGATGGCCAAATAGATCATGTGCGGTCGGGACCCGGACCGTCGCGGCCGGGGGAGCTTCAACGAGTCCCAGAGAGTTCGCCCGTTGTTCATCGATTCCGATCCTGGGAGGGTGGGGGAGAGCGGAACGGCCCTCGGACAGCCTGCGGACCCTACAATAACGCCGTCCCGCGCGCCGGACGTGCCACCGAGGGGTGGGGGTCACCGCTTTCGTAGACTGCTACGCCATGA
Source organism: Micromonospora sp. AKA38 (assembly GCF_027925725.1). Taxonomy (NCBI): domain Bacteria; kingdom Bacillati; phylum Actinomycetota; class Actinomycetes; order Micromonosporales; family Micromonosporaceae; genus Micromonospora; species Micromonospora sp. AKA38. Next base: position 1,776 of record NZ_BNEI01000005.1, read on the forward strand.
CCTCGCCCGCGCCCGACACCCGCGATCGTGAGCCCGTGCCCGCCGGGGACGCCGAGGTGGCCGGTGGCGACACCCCCGGTCCGGCGCCGGCGGCCGAGGGTCGTCCGGCTCGCCGGCGGTGGTCCCGGGTCGACGCGGTGGTCGCGCTGGTGTTCCTGCTCGGCGCGGTCTGGGTCACCGCCCGGGGCTGGCGGGACCCGGGCGGGCGACTGCTCGGCAGCCGCCCCAACGACCAGGGCTTCAACGAGTGGATGCTGGCGTACGCGGCGCACGCGGTCAGCCACCTGGAGAACCCGTTCTTCACCACGCTCCAGAACGCCCCGGCCGGGGTGAACCTGATGACCAACGTCGGGCTCCAGCTCCCCGGGCTGGTGCTCGCCCCGGTCACCCTGCTGTTCGGCGCGTCCTTCTCCTATCTGCTGTTCATCACGCTGAACCTGGCCGGCACCGGATACGCCTGGTACCACGTGCTCTCCCGGCACCTGGTCGACTCCCGGGCCGCCGCGTTCGTCGGCGGGCTGTTCTGCGCCTTCGCCCCGGCGCTGGTCTCGCACAGCAACGGTCACCCGCACATCACCGCGCAGTGGCTGGTGCCGTTCATCGTCTGGCGGGTGGTCGCGCTGTCCCGGGGCGGGCACGTGGTCCGCGACGGCCTGGTGCTGGGCGGGCTGGTGGTGGCCCAGTTCTTCGTGAGCCTGGAGATCCTCTTCCTCACCGCGCTCGGCTGCCTGATGCTGGTCCTGGCCCACCTGGCGGTGCGACCCCGCGACGCGCTGCGCCGGGCGCGCCCGATGCTGCCCGGGCTGGCGATCACCGCCGTGCTGGTGGGGGTCGCGGCGGCGTACCCGCTCTGGATGCAGTTCGCCGGGCCGCAGCACCGGGTGGGCCACCCGGGCACCCCGGACATCTACGCCCTCAAGCTCGGCTCGTACGTCAGGTACGCCACCCAGTCGGTGGCCGGCGGCCCGACCAGCGCGGTCGGCTGGGCGCCGAACACCACCGAGCAGGCCAGCTTCTACGGCTGGTCGCTGCTGGTGCTCGCGGCCGGCGCGCTGTGGTGGCTGCGGCGGGACGTGACGGCCCGGGTGCTCGGCGTCGTCGGCCTGGTCTCGGCGCTGTTCTCGATCGGCACCACCTGGACGTCCGGCACCCGCCGCACCGACATTCCGGCGCCGTTCGCGCTGGTGCAGGACCTGCCCGTGTTCGACTCCGTGGTGGTGGCCCGGTTCGCGCTGATCACCACCGTGGCGCTCGGTGTCCTGCTGGCCGTGGCCGGCGACCGGCTCGCCGCCCGGCGGGACGAGCCGTCCGGGCGACTGGCCGCCCGGGTCGGTGCCGTCGCGGTGGCCGCCGCGCTGCTGCCGGTGCTGCCGGTGCCGCTTGAGGCGCGGGGTCGCACGCCGGTGCCGGAGTTCGTCACCGGCGGGGCCTGGCGCGACCACGTGGCGCCCGGTCGCACCCTGGTGCCGGTGCCGGTCAACGGCATGACGTCGCTGTACTGGAGTTCGGCCGCGGTGGCCGGCTTCGCGGTGCCCGAGGGCTACTTCCTCGGGCCGGTCTCCGCCACCGACGCGACCGGGCGCTGGGGCGTCGACCCGCAGCCCACCGCCAAGCTGCTCACCGCCGTGTCCCGGGGCGAACGGGACACCGCGGTCGGACCGGCCGACATCGCCCAGGCCCGCACCGACGTGCGGTACTGGAAGGCCGACGCGGTGGTGCTGCCGGACCGGGGGGCGCGCCGCCACGACGACCTCAAGGTCGTGCTCGACGCGCTGTACGGCCCCGGCCGGCGGGTCGACGACGTGTGGCTCTGGGACGTCCGGCCGGTCACCCGCTGACCGCCCGGCGGCGGGCCGGTCAGGGCGACTTCGTCCAGATCAGCAGCAGGTACCCCCCGAAGTAGGCGGAGAACACGACGAGCGTCACCAGCACCGTGACGGCCCGGGCCCGACCGGCCCGGGCCAGGCCCACGGCCGCCGGCAGCAGCAGCGGGAACGCCGGCAGCAGGAACCGCGCCTTGGAGTGGTAGTAGCCGGCCGCGCCGAGCGTGGTCACCAGCAGCAGGCCGCTGTAGAGCAGCAGTTGCCAGGGCTGCCGGTCGAGCACGCTCAGCACGAAGAACATCAGCGACACCAACGCCACCACGGTGACCACCAGCAGCGGCAGCGCGGCCACCTGCACCAGCGCCTGCTGCCCCCGGTCGACGGTGTAGACGCCGAAGTCGAACGAGGTGCCCCAGCCGGCCGACTGGATGTGGAACCAGCCGTCCGGCCGTCCGGTCCGCGCCCCCACCCAGGCCAGGTACGCCAGCCAGCCGGCGGGCGCGAGCAGCAGCGCCGCGTACGGCCGCCAGCCGTCCCGCCGCCGGAGCACCGCCAGCAGCGCGGCCAGCCCGACCACCGGGATCAGGGACGAGGCGGTGGGCCGGGTCAGGCCGGCGAACAGGCAGACCACCCCGGCGGTGACCCAGTGCCGGCGCAGCAGCGCGTACAGCGTCCACGCGGCGAGCGCGGTGAACAGGCTCTCGCTGTAGCCCATCGACTCCACCACCGCGTGCGGCATTGCCGCCCAGAGCGCGGCGAGCAGGACGCCGGTGCGCCGGTCGTGCAGGTACGCGCCGATCGCGAACAGCCCCCACGCGGCGGCCAGCCCGGCCAGCCACGCCACCAGCAGCGCCGACTCGCGTGGGCTGAGCGGGGAGATCCGGTCCAGGGCCGCGGTCAGGCCCGGGTAGAGCGGGAAGAACGCCATGTTGCTCTGCGTCTTCTCGTACCCGTCGTACCCGTGCTGCGCGATGGCGAGGTACCAGCCGCCGTCGGCCCGGGTGAGCTGCTCGACCGGGTTGCTCCCCACGTTGCCGGCCCAGATCCAGACGGTCAGCAGCCCGATCAGGCGGATCACGGCGTAGACCGCCAGCGCGGGCAGCGCGGCGCGGGCGGCGTGGCGCAGCCGCCCGGCGGGCGTGGGCCGGGGCGGGTCGGGCGCTGCCGACGCCGGGCGGCTCGGTTCCTCGGTCGTCACCACGTCCATTGTCTGATCCATCCGCGCTGACCTGGTGTGATCCGGCGGCACGCGGGCCGTGGGCGGGCGGCGTGCCGCCGGCCCGGCGACGACCCGGGGCGTGCACCGGTCGTTGAACAGCATGGAGGGTAGCAATCGGCGCGACAGGTCACGGATCGCCGACGGCGGCCGGCGTGGCGGCCGGAACCGTTGTCGTAGACTCGCTCGGGTCCGCGGGCGCGGTGCTGGCGACGACGGAACGGGCAGGAATGGGATCTGACGGCACGACCGCAGCGGCGGGCACCCGGGGACGGGTGGTCATGCTGGTGGACAACGGGGTCATCGGGGACTCCCGGGTGCAGAAGGCGGCGCGGTCCGCCGCCGACGCCGGCTGGGACGTCGTCCTGCTCGGGCGCGCGCCGGTGGGCCAGCCGCAGAGCTGGCGGCTCGGCGCCGCCGAGGTGCGCCTGATCCCCATGGCCGAGCCGCTGTCCCGTCGCCGGCACGAGTTCCGCCGCGCCTGGCTGCGGCATCCGCTGGCGTACCCGCCGAGCGGCGTCGCCGCGCACCGCACCCAGACGGTCCGGGCGTGGCGCGCGGACCTGGCCGTCCGCCGGGCGGCGCTGACCACCGCGGCCCGCGAGTCCGGCGCCGGCCGCCCCGGCGGGCTGCCCTGGGCCACGCTGCGCGCCGAGGAGAAGCTGGCCGGCCTGACCCGTCGGTGGGTCGGGTTCCGTAACCGCCAGCTCACCCGCGCCCGCAAGGGCCGCAAGCTGGACGGCCCCTGGGACCGCGCGTACACGGCGTTCTGGCGTCGGCTGCGCGGCGACGGCGCGTGGCGCCGGCTGGAGCCCGGCCTGTGGGACTACGAGTTGGCGTACGGCCCGGTCGTCGACGAGCTGGCGCCGGACCTGATCCACGCCAACGACTTCCGGATGCTCGGCGTCGGCGCCCGCGCGAAGATCCGGGCCGCCGCCACGGGCCGGCGGATCGCGCTGGTGTGGGACGCCCACGAATACCTCCCCGGCGTGCAGCCGTGGCGGGACAACGCCCGTTGGCTGCCCGGCAACGTGGCGCACGAGCGGGAGTACGTGCCGTACGCGGACGCCACCACCACCGTCTCCGGCGGCCTGGCCGACCTGCTGCGCGAGGAACACCGGCTGGCCGAGCGCCCGGCCGTCGTGCTCAACGCCCCCGCGGTCGACGAGTTGCCGGCCGACCCGACCGGGCCGGTGCCGGACATCCGCGCGCTGTGCGGGCTCGGGCCGGACGCCCCGCTGCTGGTCTACAGCGGGGTGGCCGCCGCCAAGCGCGGGCTGGGCGTGCTGGTCGAGGCGCTGCCCCGGCTGCCCGGCGCGCACGTCGCCCTGGTGGTCAACAAACCCACCTCGGCGTACGTCAGGGGTCTGGTCACCCGGGCCGGTGAGCTGGACGTGGCGGACCGGCTGCACGTGCTGCCGTACGTGCCGCACCACCAGGTGGTCCGCTTCCTGGCCGGCGCGCAGGTCGGCGTCATCCCGATCCAGCACTGGCCGAACCACGAGATCGCGCTGATCACCAAGTTCTTCGAGTATTCACACGCCCGCCTGCCGCTCGTCGTCTCCGACGTGCGGACCATGGCCGAGACTGTCCGGGAGACCGGCCAGGGCGAGGTGTTCCGCGCCGAGGACGTGGCGGACTTCGTCCGGGCGGTCACCGCGGTGCTCGCCGATCCGGCGCGGTACCGCGCCGCGTACGACCGGCCGGGCCTGCTGACCGACTGGACGTGGGAGGCGCAGGCGCGGGTGCTCGACGACGTCTACGCCCGGCTGCTGCCCGACGCGCCGCCCCGCCCGGCCACGCCGGCGCCCGCGCCGGCTCCGGCGGCGGTTCCGGCTTCGGTGGAGGTGGGCGCGTGAGCCAGCCGGACGTGACGGTGGTGGTGGCCGTCTACAACACCATGCCGTACCTCACCGCCTGCCTGGACTCGCTGGTCGGCCAGACCATCGGCCGGGACCGGCTGGAGGTCGTCGCCGTCGACGACGGTTCCACCGACGGCAGCGGCGCGGAGCTGGACCGTTACGCCACCCGCTACCCGGGGACGGTCCGGGTGCTGCACCAGGCCAACTCCGGTGGCCCGGCGGCGCCGAGCAACCTGGCGCTGGACCACGCCCGGGGCCGCTACGTCTTCTTCGTCGGCTCCGACGACCACCTCGGGCCGGAGGCCCTGGAGCGCCTGGTCGCCGCCGCCGACCGGTGGGACTCCGACGTGGTGCTCGGCCGGATGGTCGGCACCAACAAGCGCTACGTGCACCAGGCGGCGTACGCCTGCACCGCGGAGCGGCTCGACCTGTTCGACAGCGCGCTGCCCTGGTCGCTGTCGAACACCAAGCTGTTCCGCCGGGACCTCGTCGAGCAGCACGGGCTGCGCTTCCGCACCGACATGCCGATGGGCAGCGACCAGCCGTTCACGCTGGAGGCGTGCTTCCGGGCGAAGAAGGTCTCGGTCCTCGGCGACTACGACTACTACTTCGCCGTCAAGCGGGACAACGCCCAGAACATCACCTACGCCAGCCGCTTCTCCGAGCGGTTGCGCTGCGCCGAGGAGCTGGTCGCGTTCGTGGCCGGCCTGATCGGGCCCGGCCCGAAGCGGGACGCGGTGCTGGTGCGCCACTTCAGCTGGGAGGTGGCGAAGCTGCTCCGCGAGGAGTTCCTGACCCTCTCCCCGGACGTGCAGCAGCACGTCCACGACCGGGTCCGGAAGCTGGCCGGGGCGTACCTCACCGAGGGCGTGCTCGCCCGGATGGAGCCGGCCCTGCGGGTGCGGCTGGCGGTGGCGCGCGACGGCGGGCTCGACGCGCTGCGCGAGCTGATCGGGCAGCAGGCCGACAAGACGCTGCCCGAGGTCACCGTGGACGACGGTCGCTGGTACGCCCACCACGTCGGGTTCCGCGACCCCGCGTTCGGCTACCCGGACGACTGGTACGACGTCACCGACCGTGCCGCCGCGCAGCTCGCGAAGCTGACCGCGACCGGGCTGGCCTGGGGGCGGGACGCCGCCGGTGCGCGGGCCCTGGTGGTCACCGCCCGGAGCCGGTGGGCGGAGCTGGCCGAGCTGAGCGCCGAGGCGCTGCGGGTGAGCGTGGGCGATCTCACGGGTGCCACGTCGGTGACGCCGGACGGGCCCGGTACCGTCGTACGGACCGACTTCGCGGTGGACCGGCTGTTGGCGGTCGTCGCGCCGAACGGGGAACGGCGGACGGTACGCGCCGAGGTGTCCGCGCTTGACGGGGCCGGCTCGGCGCCGATGCGCACCGACCGACCCGTCGCCGCGCCCAAGCTGCTGGCCCGCCACGGCGCCCGGTTGCACCTCGTCACACCCACCACGAACCACAAGGGCCACGTGATCGTCGCGATCACGCCGGTGACCCCCGGTCGGTTCCTTGCCCGCCTGCGCCGCATCTGGCCCTCTGGAGGAAAGTAGTTCATGAACATCTGCGTCGTCGCGCTCGGAAAGATCGGCCTGCCGCTCGCCGTGCAGTTCGCCTCGAAGGGGCACCGGGTGATCGGTGCCGACGTCTCCGAGCGGGTCGTCCAGCTGGTCAACGACGGTGCCGTGCCCTTCCCGGGTGAGGCCGACCTGGACGTCAAGCTGAAGGAGGCGGTCGCCGCCGGGCTGCTGTCGGCCACCACCGACACCGCCGCCGCGGTCGCCGAGTCGGAGGCGGTCGTCGTGGTCGTGCCGCTGTTCGTGGACGCCGAGGGCGTACCGGACTTCGGCTGGATGGACGACGCCACCCGGGCCATCGCCCGTGGCCTCAAGCCGGGCACGCTGGTCAGCTACGAGACCACGCTTCCGGTCGGCACCACCCGCAGCCGCTGGGCGCCGATGCTCTCCGAGGGCTCCGGCCTCACCGCCGGCACCGATTTCCACCTGGTGTTCAGCCCCGAGCGGGTGCTCACCGGCCGGGTCTTCGCCGACCTGCGCCGCTACCCGAAGCTGGTCGGCGGCATCGACGAGGCGTCCGCCGCGCACGGCGTGCGGTTCTACGAGGCGGTGCTCGACTTCGACGAGCGGGCCGACCTGGACAAGCCCAACGGCGTGTGGGACCTCGGTTCGGCGGAGGCGTCCGAGCTGGCCAAGCTCGCCGAGACGACCTACCGGGACGTGAACATCGGCCTGGCGAACCAGTTCGCCCGCTTCGCGGACACGGTCGGCGTGGACGTCACCAAGGTGATCGAGGCGTGCAACACCCAGCCGTACAGCCACATCCACTCGCCGGGCATCGCGGTCGGCGGCCACTGCATCCCGATCTACCCGCGGATGTACCTGTGGAACGACCCGGCGGCCACCGTGGTCCGCTCGGCGCGTGAGGCCAACGCCGCGATGCCGGACTACGCGGTCGACCTGCTCGCCGCCGCGTACGGCGACCTGACCGGGGTGGGCGTGCTGGTGCTGGGCGCCGCCTACCGGGGCGGCGTGAAGGAGACCGCCTTCTCGGGCGTCTTCCCGACCGTGGAGGCGCTGCGCCGGCGGGGCGCGACGCCCTACGTGTCCGACCCGATGTACTCGAACGAGGAGCTGGCCGCGCACGGCCTGCCCGGTTACGACGGTGAGCCGGTCGGCGCGGCGGTGATCCAGGCCGACCACGCGGAGTACCGCAACCTCACCCCGGCCGACCTGCCGGGCGTGACGGTGCTGGTGGACGGCCGTCGGGTCACCGACCCGGCCCGCTGGGCGGGCGTGCGCCGGGTGGTCATCGGCGGTTGATCAGGCTGCGCGGCGGGCCCCGGCCGGAACGGCCGGGGCCCGCTTCGTGTTGTGCCCCGGCGGGTACCGGGCGTGAAAGTCGTCGTCCGATGTTCACCTCTCGGACACCCCGGTAATACTTGCGTCACTTGACCCGTTTAGGGTCGCAGCCGTCCGGTATCGGGCCTCGCCGACAGCGGCGGGCAGACAGGGAGCGTGTCGTTGTTCAGCAGAGTACGCAGCCAGCAGGGCCTCGCCGCGGTGGGCGCGACGCTCCTCGGGTACGGCGTGATGATCCTCGCCGGGGCGCTCGGCCTGGTGGTCCCGTACGCGGTGGCCGCGGTGGTCGCCCTCGCCGGTGAGGCGGCCCTGGCCGTCCGGTACGCCGGGACGGCCGAGCTGCTCGCCAAGGCCGGTGTGGGCGCCACGTTCCGGCGGCTGCTGCGGGACCTGTCGGTGGTCCTGCTGGTGCTCGCCGCCGTGCGTCCGGGCGTCACCGGCACGGTTGGGGTGCTGCTGCTGCCCGCCGCGCTGTGGACCCTCGCCGTGCTCACCACCGCCGTGACGAAGACGATCGACGGGCGGGTCGACCCGCCGGCGTACACCCGCAACATCGACCTCGGCGCGCTGCGCCGCGTCCCGGTGCCGCCGGCCTGGGCGCGCGGGCTGGCCGGGCTGCGGATGCCGCTGCTCAACGTGCTGCTGGTGCCGGCGGCGGTGGTGGCCGCCGCGCTGGACCGGGTCGCCCCCGTGGTGTTCACCGGCCTGGTCACGCTGGTCGCCGGTCTGGTCACCGCCGTGGTGCTGGCGCTGACCGCGCTGCGCGGCCGGGGCGGGACGCCGGGCGTGCTGCCCGCCGTGCACGACTGGCTGGCCCGGGAGCAGCCCGAGGTGGCGCTCTACTTCGCCGGCCCGGCCAAGGACGTCTACCAGGCCAACATGTGGCTCGCGCCGCTGGAGGCGACCGGCCGCCGCGCGGTGGTGCTGCTGCGCGCCGCGGACGCGTTCGACCAGCTCGCCGACACCCGGCTGCCGGTGGTCTGCGTGCCGGCCGGTGTCGACTTCATGAACCTCGACCTGGGCTCGCTGCGGGTCGCGCTGTACGCGGCCAACGTCGGCGCCAACATCCACCTGCTGCGCGAGCCGGGCGTGAAGCACGTCTTCGTCGGTCACGGCGACAGCGACAAGGCGGCTAGCGTCAACCCGTACAGCAAGGTGTACGACGAGGTGTGGGTGGCCGGCCCGGCCGGCCGGGAGCGGTACGCCCGGGCCGGCGTCGGCGTGCTGGACCGCGACATCGTGGAGGTGGGTCGCCCGCAGCTCGCCGGCGTGCACACGTTCGGCTCCGGCGCCACCGACCACGCGTTCACCGTGCTCTACGCGCCGACCTGGGAGGGCTGGCTGGACGACGACCCCTACCACACCTCGCTGGTGCTGATGGGGGAGCGGATCGTGGCCGGGCTGCTGGCCGCCGGGAACCTGCGGGTGGTCTACAAGCCGCACCCGTTGACCGGCACCCGCTCGCCGAAGGCCAGGGCGGCGCACGAGCGGATCGTGGCCCGGATCCGGGCCGCCGGCGGCGACACCGACCCGACCTCGCTCGACGGTGCCGCGCACCTGGTGGTCACCGGCCGCACGCCGGCGCTGTTCGACTGCTTCAACGTCACCGACCTGCTGGTCAGCGACGTGTCCAGCGTGGTCTCCGACTTCGTGCAGAGCGAGCGGCCGTACGTGGTGGCGAACCCGGCCGGGCTGTCCGAGGACGAGTTCCGCCGGCAGTTCCCCACCGCGCGGGCGGCGTACCTGCTCTCGGCGGACTGCGGCGAGCTGGCCAAGATCCTGGACGTGACCCGGGGCGGCGACGACCCGATGACCGAGGCGCGGCGGGAGCTGAAGGAATACCTGCTCGGCCCGGCCGGGTCCAACCCGATGGACCGCTTCCGGGACGAGATCGGCCGGCTCTGCGGCTGACCGGCGCACCGACGCGCGGGGGCGGTGACCGGTCCGGTCGCCGCCCCCGTCGCGCGTTCAGCCCTGCTGCGGCGGGTTGTCGACGTCCCGGGAGACGACCTCGCCCTTGGCGTCGACCCAGCCCTTGGGGCGGGCCGGGTTGCCGGCCACCAGCTGGTACGGCTGGACGTCCCGGGTGACCACCGAACCGGCCGCGATCATCGCGTACTCGCCGACCTCGATGCCGCACACCAGCGTCGCGTTGGCGCCGATCGACGCGCCGCGGCGGACCAGCGTCGGGGTGATCGTCCAGTCCGGATTCTGGGCACGCGGCCGGAAGTCGTTGGTGAACACCGCGCACGGCCCGACGAAGACCTCGTCCTCGATGGTCACGCCCTGGTAGACCGAGACGTTGTTCTGGATCTTCACCCGGTCACCGACCGTGACGCTCGCGTCGACGTACACGTTGCGGCCGATCACGCAGCCGGCACCGACCTGGGCGCTCGACCGGATGTGGGCCAGGTGCCAGACCTTGGTGCCGTCGCCGACCCGGGCGCCGTCCTCGACGTCGGCCGTCGGGTGGACGAAGACGGAGGCGGACCGGTCGTTGCTGTCAGTCATTTCCACTCGCATCGTTGCGGGGCGCGTCGCGCCGTCGGGCGGGGCTCGACGCAGCATAACGAGCGCTTCAGATGATCAGTTCGGCCACCGCGTCGGCGGCCGGCCGGTCCGCCGGCAGCGCGTGCGCGGCGACCACCGCGTCGACCGGCAGCGCGGCGTACAGGTGCGGGAAGAGCGCGCCGTCGCGGGACTCCTCCCAGCGCAACGCGTCGCCGAGCCGCGCCTCGTCCACCGCGAGCAGCGTGAGGCCGGTGACGCCGGCGAAGTACCGGCGCGCGGTCTCCACCACCTGCCCGGCGGCGGAGAGGTGGAGGTAGCCGTCCTGCCGGTCCAGGGCGGTGCCGGCGAAGCTCCCGGCCGCCCGCGCCGCCCGCCACTCGTCGTCGGCGAGAATCTTGTAGATCACCACCGCAGCCTAGAACGGCCCTCGCGTCCGGGCGACGCGTCTGCCACCATTCCGGGGGCAACAGGTCGAGCGGACGGAGAGACACGGGTGCGGATCCTCCTGGTCGAGGACGACCGACGGGTCGCCGCGGCGCTGTCGTCCGCGCTGACCCGCCGGGGATACCAGGTGGAGCACGCCGCCACGGTCGCCGCCGCGCTCTCCGCCGCCCCCTGCGACCTGGTGCTGCTCGACCTGACGCTGCCCGACGGCGACGGCACCGACCTGTGCCGCGAGCTGCGCCGGCGCAGCAGCCAACTCGGCATCATCGCGGTGACCGCCCGGGGCGAGGAACGCGACCGGGTGCTGGGCCTGCGACTGGGCGCCGACGACTACGTGGTCAAGCCGTTCTCGATGGTGGAGTTGCAGGCCCGGATCGAGGCGGTGCTGCGCCGGGCCGCGCACACCGTGCCGGAACGCCACCTGATCGAGGCGGGCGAGGTCCGCATCGACGTGGGCGGCCGGACGGTCAGCGTGGCCGGGCGGGCGGTGACGCTGACCCGTAAGGAGTTCGACATCCTGCTCTCGCTGGCCCGCCAGCCCGGGGTCGCGGTGCCCCGGGACCGCATCCTGCTCGACGTGTGGGGCACCACCTGGGCCGACCGGCACACCGTCGAGGTGCACGTCGGTTCGTTGCGCGGCAAGCTCGGCGACCCGACGCTGGTGGAGACCGTACGCGGGGTCGGCTACCGGCTCCGCACCACGTGAGGAGGCCGCGGTGCGCCGCCGGTTGGTGATCAGCTACCTGCTGCTGATGGTGCTGGTGCTGCTCGCGCTGGAGACCCCGCTGGCGGTGACGCTGGCGTCCCGGGAGACCGACCGGGTCCGGGCCGACCGGCTCGCCGACGCCACCCGCTTCGCGTCGCTCGCCGGTCCGGCGCTGCGCGGCGGCAGTCCCGGCCCGCTGGACGGGGAACTGGCCGCCTACGACGACCTCTACCGCATCGGCGCGGCGGTGGTGGACCGGGACCGGCGCACCGTCGCCGCGTCGTCCCGGTGGGAGCCGGACGCCGGCACCGGCCCGGCGGTCGACACCGCGCTGTCCGGGCAGCAGTTCAGCGGCCCGGAGTCGGTCTGGCCCTGGGTGGACGGGCCGCTGGTGACGGCCGTCCCGATCAACGACGGCGGCGAGGTGCTCGGCGCGGTGGTCACCACCACCCCGGCCGACGCGGTGCGCCGCACCGTCACGGTGTGGTGGCTGATGCTGGCCGGCATCGGCCTGCTCGCGGTGCTGGCCTGCGTCTCCACCGCGTTCGGGCTGGCCGGCTGGGTGCTGCGCCCGGTCACCGAGCTGGACGCGGCGACCCACGAGATCGCCGAGGGGCGCCGCACCGCCCGGGTCCGGCCCCGCCTCGGCCCGCCGGAGCTGCGCCGGTTGGCGACCAGCTTCAACCACATGGTCGACGCGGTCTCCGACGTGATGGACCGGCAGCGGGCCTTCGTCGCGCACGCCAGCCACCAGCTCCGCAACCCGTTGACCGCGCTGCGGCTGCGGGTGGAGGAGCTGGGCCCCAGCCTCACCGACCCGGACGGCCGGGCCGAGCACCGGCTGGCGCTGGAGGAGACCGACCGGCTGGCCACCGTGCTCGACGCGCTGCTGACGCTGGCCCGGGCCGAGCGGGAGGAGAACCAGCGGGTCACCGTGGACGCGGGCGCGGCCGCCGCGTCCCGGGTGGCGGCCTGGCTGCCGCTGGCCCGGCACCGGGCGGTCACGCTCCGGCTCGACCCGGTCGACACGCCGGCGTACGCCCGGACCGTGCCGACCGCGATCGACCAGGCGCTCGACGCGCTGATCGACAACGCGGTCAAGTTCAGCGGCGCCGGGGGAGAGGTGACGGTGACCGTCCGCCCGGCCGACGGCGGGACGGCGCTGACCGTGGCCGACACCGGCCCCGGCATGACGGCCAGCCAGCTCGACCAGGCCACCGAGCGGTTCTGGCGGGCGCCGGACGCGCAGAACGTGGACGGCGCGGGGCTGGGGCTGACCATCGCCGCGGTGCTCGTCGACGCGTCCGACGGCCGGCTCACCATGCGCCAGGGAGAGCCGAGGGGCCTGGTCGCCGAGCTGTGGTTCCCGGCGCCGCCCGACGACGCCGACGCCCTCGACCCGGCCGACGGGCCGGCCGCGCCGCAGCGCCACGACGAGCCGGTCGGCCGCTGACCCCGGTCAGGGCTTGGCGTCGCGGTACCACCGGGCCGCGCCCGGGTGCAGCGGCAGCGGGGTGGTCACGATCGCCGACCGGGGGCTCATCCGGCCGGCCGCCGGATGCGCCGCGGCCAACTCCTCCCGGCGTTCCATCAGCAACCGGGTCACCTCGCGCACCAGGTCGGCGGGGAGGCTGGCGCGGACGATCAGGTAGTTCGGGTTCGCCACCGTGCTGACCGGCTCCGCCTGGTAGACCGAGCGGGGAATGTCCCGGGTGACGTAGACCTGCCCGTACGCGCGCCGCAGCGGCTCGGTCCAGTCGCCCAGGTCGACCATCCGCAGCGAGGTCTGCTGGGCCAGCTCGGCGACGCCGCGCACCGGCAGGCCGCCGGAGAAGAAGAACGCGTCGATCCGCCCCTCGCGCAACGCGGCCACCGAGTCGTCCAGCCCCAGGTGCTCCTGGCGGATCCGGGCGCCGCCGAGCTGCGCCACCTCCAGCAGCCGGGTGGCGGTGACCTCGGTGCCGGAGCCGTCGGCGCCCACCGAGACTCGCCGCCCCCGCAGGTCGGCGAGCGTGCGGACCGGACCGCCAGCGGTGGTCACCAGGTGCAGCAGGTCGTCGTAGACGCGGGCCACGGCGAGCACGGCCGGGTGGGCCGGCTCCCGGGGCGGCAGCACGTCGGCCTGGGTGAAGCCCAGCTCCGCGTCGCCGGCGCCGACCAGCCGGACGTTCTGCGCGGAGGCGGCGGTCACCACCACGTCCGCCCGCACCCCGGGCAGCTCCCGGTTGAGCAGCGCGGCGAGCGACTGGCCGAAGGCATGGTAGACGGCGGTCGGGCTGCCGGTGGCGATCCGGATCCGCACCGGCTCGGAGGGCTCGTCCCGGCAACCGGCCACCGCGGCGACGAGCAGCAGCAGCAACGCCAGCGGGGCTGCGGTCCGGCGCCGGCCGCGCGCAGACCAGTGTCGGTTCACGCGCTGCACTCTGCGCCGTGCAACCGCCGCCGCGCAAGCCCGCCGCCGGGACCGGTCAGCCCAGGGCGGCGCTCTCGGTGATCCGGGCCCGGTGCTCGCCGTTGGCGACGCTCACCAGGAAACAGCCCGAACCCGGCCGCAACGCCGCCGGCACCTCCAGCAGCGCCGCGCCGCGCACCAGCACCGCCGCCAGGTCCCGGTCGGTGAGCCGGATGCCGAGGCAGTGCCGGCGTACGTGCCGGCCGCCGGCGAGCAGCGCGGCCCGCCAGACCGCGGTGGCCAGCCGGGGACGCCAGACGCGGCGGGCCGTCGACGCGCCCGGGAACGGCCCGCCGAGCAGCTCGCGACGGCCCTGCCGCCAGCCGGCCGCCAGCAGGTTCGCGTACGTCGACCGGTGCTCCGGGAGCACCGACAGCCGGTGCAACTCGTACCGGCGGCGCAGCCCACCGGTGGTCAGCTCGTGCGCGACCGGCACGTCGAGCCGGCGCAGCAGGTACCGCATCCGGTGCGCCGCGTCCTCCCGGTTGAACTCGGCGATCCCGCCCCGGTACGGGTCGACGTCGAGCCGGCGGACGTGCCCGGCCGGCGGCGTCGTGCAGCGCACCAGGCAGGCGAGTTCGAAGGCGTCGGTCAGGGTCGGCCAGTCCAGCGGCGGGGGCGACGACGGGCGCGGCCGGTCGAGCAGCGTGGTGGGCTCGGAGAGCATCGGCACAGCTCCTTGGTCGACGTCGGGGCCCCTCTACCGTGGCCCGCACCGCCGGGCCGGGGAACCGCTGCGCCCGAGCCTTGAGCAAAATTTGCGCGAAGCCGCGCTCAGAGTTCGGTCACGACCACGTCGAGCAGCCGGGGCCGGCCGGGCGTGCGGGGGCCCTCCTCGACCGTGTGCCCCAGCTCGCGCAGCGCCCCCACCAGCGCGGCGGCGCTGCGCGGGCGGGCGTCGGCGACGAGCAGGTCACGGACCAGCCGGCCCTTGGTGGCCTTGTTGAAGTGGCTCACCACCGACCGGGACGGGGTGCCGTCCACCAGCCGTTCGTGCAGCACCCGCACCGTCACCGTCCGGTCGGCGAGCGGGCCCGATGGCGTCCAGGTGGCCGCGTACGCGCCGGAGCGCAGGTCCAGCACCGGGCCGCGACCCGCCGCCGCCGTCATGGCCGGGTCCAGCGCGGCCCGCCAGTACGCCGCCAGCGCCCCGATCCCCGGCAGCCGCGCCCCGACCGGGCAGCGGTACGGCGGCACCCGGTCGGTGAGCCGCACCGCGCCCCACAGGCCGGAGCTGATCAGCACCGACCGGCGGGCGGCCCGCTGCGCCGCCGGGGGGAGCGTGGCCAGGTCGAGCGCCTCGTAGAGCACCCCGGTGTAGAGCCGCCCGGCCGGTGCGGTCGCCGCCACCCGCAGGCGCGCGTTGCGGCGCAGCTCGCCGCGCTGCCCCTCGCTCAACCCCAACGCGTCCCGGGCGGCGGCCTCGTCCGGCCCGGCGCACAGCGCGACGAGCGCGTCCAGCACCGCGTCCCGGGCCGGGTTCAGCTCGGGCAGGGAGAGCCGGGACAGGTCCAGCCGGCGGCCGGTGCCGGCGTCGGCCTTGCCCTCGGACGGGGGCAGCAGGATGAGCATCGGCACAGCGTACGGGCGCGCCTCAGCGCCACGGCCGCACGGCACGCTCCGGGTGGTACACGCGACTGTGCCCCACCTCGGCCACCACCGCCGCGTCGGCCCGCCCGCCCAGCAGCCGCCGCAGGGCGCGCTCGGCCGGCGACCCGACCGCCACCACGTACCCGGGGCGGGCCGCCCGTGCCACCCGCTGCCAGTACGCCGGGTAGCGGTTCTGTCCCGGGGTCAGGTTGCCGTCCAGCACGCCGCAGGCCACCGCCTCGCCGGTGTTGAAGATCAGCCGGTTGCAGGTCCAGTAGTCGCCGTACACCTCGTGCAGCCCGGCGCGCCGCACCGCGCCGGCCAACCGGCGGGCGTCCCGCTCGTCGGCGCGGATCCCGGGCAGGCCGACCAGGAGCGTCGCGGTGCCGGCCAGCGTGGCGGCGGTCAGCCCGGCCAGCATCACGGCGGCCGGCAGGCCGCGCAGCCGGTCCGCCCGGCCGGCGGTGGCCCGCAGCGCGGGCGCGGCGGCGCGCCAGAGCGGCCAGAGCACCGCCGGCAGCGACACCTGGAGCACCGACAGGTAACGCGCGTCGCCCAGCGGGTCGGTGGCGGCGAGCGGGCTGCGCACGTACGCCAGCAGCGTCAACGCCGCGCCGGCGACCAGCGCGAGGATCGCCGCGGCCCGGACCCGCGCGGCCGGGTCCCCGGCCCGGCGGTACGCGACCACGCCGAGCCCGGCGGCGGTCACCAGCAGCACCGGGTAGAGCACGCCGAACCACTGCGCCCAGCGCGCGCAGCCGTCCATCGGGCAGAGCCCGGACGCCAGCGGCACCCCCTCCAGCAGCCCGCCGTGCAGCCGCGCCGCGAGCGACGGGGCGACCCCCTCCTTCGTGCTGATCTCCCGGAACACCGACAGGGAGTCCTGCCCGGGCGGCGCCACCACGTTGTCCTTGATCATCGGTGCGACGCCGGCCAGGAAACCGACGACCAGCAGCACGCCCGGCCAGCCGATCAGGTCCCGGGGCGCGGCCAGCACCAGCACCACGCCGGCCGCCAGCAGGTAGGGCGTGATCAGCCAGTCCGACCAGAGCGCCAGCCCGGTGAGCAGGCCGAACGCGCCGGTGGCGAGCCAGCGGTGCCGGACCCGCCGCTCGCCGAGCGCGACCGCGAGCAGCAGCAACGCCAGCACCGCCGGTTTGACCTCGGGCCGGCCGCCGACCACGGTGAGCTGGTCCCGGACCACCCGCTCCGAGCCGAGCGCCAGCAGGCCCACCACGGCCACCGCCAGCCAGGGGGAGAACAGCCGGCGGGTCAACCGGTACGCCAACCACAGGAAGACCGCGTAGAGCGCGAGCAGTGGCAGCCGCAGCACCGGCCAGCTCGGCCCGGCCCAGCCCACCAGCGGCGCGGCCAGGTACGACTCCAGCATCCCCATGTAGCGCTGGCCGTAGAGGAAGACCGGCCGCTCGTGGCCGCCGGCGATGTGCAGCGCGGCCAGGCCGAACGTGGCCTCGTCGCTGTTCGAGGCGGGCACCGTGAACAGCGTCAGCACCAGCCGGTAGCCGACCCCGGCCGCGCCGAGCAGCAACGCCACCAGCGCCGGCGCGTCCGGGTTGCGCTTCGCTGTCGACACGACCCAGGCCCCCGTCGTCGCCCCCGACCGCAGTCTGACACGCTGCTCACCCGGTGCCGGGGCGGATCGGCGGAGATCACTCGCGTGGCCGGGCCCGGCCTGTTGTGGCAGGGTTGGCACGTGCCGCCGACACCACCGGACCAGCTCGCCGTGCCCCAACTGCACCGCGCCGCGCGCATCGAGGACGCGCTGCACGGCCTGGTGGAGCGCCGGTTGCGGCGCACCGGGTGGCAGCCCAACATCATCGCGTACGCCGGTTACGGCGCGCCGGGCTGGGCGCGGGTGCTCTGCCGCGTGCTGCTGGGCCGACCGGACACCCGCCGCCGCGGCCGGCTGGACAAGGTGCGCGGCTGGCGCAGCTTCGCCACCCTGCCGGCCAAGCACGCCCGGGTGACCGTCGAGGTCAACGGCGTGCGCCACGAGGTCACCGCGGACCGCAGCGGCTTCGTCGACACCGTCGTCGAGGGTGACTTCACGCCCGGCTGGGGCTGCGTACGCCTGAGCGTGGCGGACGCCGAGCCGGTGGAGGCGCTGGTGCGCGTCCTCGACCCGAACGTCCGGTTCGGCATCCTCTCCGACATCGACGACACGGTCATGGTGACCGCGCTGCCCCGGCCGATGCTCGCCGCGTGGAACACGTTCGTGCTCGACGAGCACGCCCGCAACGCCGTGCCCGGCATGGCGGTGCTCTACGAGCGCCTGGCCACCGCCCACCCCGGCGCGCCGGTCTTCTACCTCTCCACCGGCGCCTGGAACGTCGCGCCCACGCTGACCCGGTTCCTGTCCCGGCACCTCTACCCGGCCGGGCCGCTGCTGCTCACCGACTGGGGGCCGACCGCCGACCGCTGGTTCCGCAGCGGGCGGGAGCACAAGCGGGCCACGCTGGCCCGGCTGTCCCGCGAGTTCCCCGAGGTGCGCTGGCTGCTGATCGGCGACGACGGGCAGCACGACCCGGAGATCTACCGGGAGTTCGCCGCCGCCCACCCGGACAACGTGGCCGGCGTGGCGATCCGGCGACTCTCGCCGACGCAGTCCGTGCTCGCCGGCAGCCTCCCCGCGCCGCAGGGACGGTCCTCCTCCGGCCCGGTCGGCCAGAAGTGGCTCAGCGCCCCCGACGGCGCCGGCCTGTGGAAGCTCCTCCGCGAAGCCGACCTGGTCTGATCGCCGGGCTCCGGAGTCAGTTCTGGCGGAGCCAGAGGACGCCGAGCGGGGGGACCTGGAGGGCCGCTGAGGCGGGCAGGCCGTGCCACGGGATGTTCTCCGCGTGCACCTCGCCCAGGTTGCCCACCCCCGACCCGCCGTAGTGGTGGGCGTCGGTGTTCAGCGCCTCGGTCCAGGTGCCGCCCGCCGGCAGGCCGATCCGGTAGTCCGCCAGCGGCGTCGCGGAGAAGTTCGCCACGCACACCAGCGTCCCGCCGTCCGGAGCGATCCGGATGAACGAGACCGCGTTGTTGGCGACGTCGTCGCCGGCGATCCAGCGGAACCCGGCCGGGTCGGTGTCCTGCGCCCAGAGCGCCGGGGTGGCCCGGTAGGCGCGGTTCAGGTCGGCGACCAGGCGCTGCACGCCGGCGCGCGCCGGGTCGTGGGTGAGGTACCAGTCGAGGCCGCGTTCCTCGCTCCACTCCCGGTCGTCGGCCAGCTCGCAGCCCATGAAGAGCAACTGCTTGCCCGGGTGCGCCCACATGTACGCCAGCAGCGCCCGCACGTTCGCCAGCCGCTGCCAGGTGTCGCCGGGCATCTTGCCGGCGAGCGACCCCTTGCCGTGCACCACCTCGTCGTGGCTGATCGGCAGCACGTAGTTCTCGCTCCACGCGTACGCCAGGGAGAACGTGAGCTGGTGGTGGTGGTGCTGGCGGTAGATCGGGTCCTTCGAGGTGTAGAGCAGGGTGTCGTGCATCCAGCCCATGTTCCACTTGAAGCCGAAGCCGAGCCCGCCGTCGGAGGTCGGCCGCGTCACGCCCGGCCAGGCGGTGGACTCCTCGGCGACCATCAGCACGCCCGGGTGGTGCCGGTAGACGGTGGCGTTGACCTCCTGGAGCAGCGCGATGGCCTCCAGGTTCTCCCGGCCGCCGTGCACGTTCGGGGCCCACTGCCCCTCCGGCCGGGAGTAGTCGAGGTACAGCATCGAGGCGACCGCGTCGACGCGCAGCCCGTCGACGTGGAACTCGTCCAGCCAGTAGAGCGCGTTGGCGACCAGGAAGTTGCGCACCTCGTTGCGTCCGAAGTCGAACACGTACGTGCCCCAGTCGGGCTGCTCGCCGCGGCGCGGGTCGGGGTGCTCGTAGAGCGGGGCGCCGTCGAAGCGCGCGAGGGCCCACTCGTCCGTGGCGAAGTGCCCCGGCACCCAGTCGAGGAGGACCCCGATGCCGGCGGCGTGCAACCGGTCGACCAGGTGGCGGAAGTCGTCCGGGTCGCCGAAGCGGGCGGTGGGCGCGTAGAAGCCGGTGACCTGGTAACCCCACGAGCCGCCGTACGGATGCTCCATCACCGGCAGCAGCTCCACGTGCGTGAAGCCCATCTCGGTGACGTACGCGGTCAACTGCTCGGCCAGCTCGCGGTAGCCGAGGCCGGGCCGCCAGGAGCCCAGGTGCACCTCGTACACGCTCATCGGCTCCTCGTGCGGTCGCCGCGTCGTCCGGCGCTCCAGCCACTCCGCGTCGCCCCACGCGTACGCCGAATGGTGCACCACCGACGCGGTGGCCGGCGGCACCTCGGTGCGGGTGGCCATCGGGTCGGCCTTGTCCCGCCACCGGCCGTCGGCGCCGAGAATGCGGTACTTGTAGCGGCTGCCGGCCGGCACGCCGGGCAGGAAGACCTCCCACACGCCGCTGGACCCGAGCGACCGCATCGGCCAGCCGTCGTCCGGCCCCCAGCCGGTGAAGTCGCCGACCACCCGCACGCCGCGCGCGTTGGGCGCCCAGACCGTGAACGCCACGCCCTCGTCGAAGACCCGGGCGCCGAGCGCCGACCAGAGCCGCTCGTGCCGCCCCTCGCCGATCAGGTGCAGGTCCAGGTCGCCGAGCGTGGGCGGGTAACGGTACGGGTCGTCGAGGGTCGCGCCGTCCACCTCCACCCGGTAGTCGAGCACCTCGCCGGGCACCACCGACTCGAAGACGCCGACGTCGTGCACCCGCTTCATCGGATGCCGTTCCCCGTCGACGAGCAGCGTCACCTCGCCCGCGCCCCGGCGCAGCGTGCGGATCGTGGTGCTCCCGTCGGCCGGGTGCGCGCCGAGCACGGCGTGCGGGTCGTGCGCCTCGCCGGCGATCAGCTGGTCCATCGTGCGTCGTCCTTCTCGGCCGGTGCGGTCGGTGCGGTGCCGCCGGAGAGGTCGGCGGGTACGTCTTCGACGGTCAGGTCGGGCGTCGCCGGGTGCGCCGGCTCGGCGTCGGCCGGTGGCGCCGGGCGGCGCACGGTGAGCACGTGCGCCGGTTGCAGGTACGGGTCGAGGCGCACCGCGTTGCGCTGCCCCCAGTCGTACTCCGTGCCGGTCAGCTCGTCGCGCACGGTGAACCGCTCGTGCCAGTCGAACCCGAGCGCCGGCATGTCGAGCGTGGTGTTGCCCCACTGCACGGTGCGGGAGTCGAACGAGCAGACCACGATCACCGTGTTGCCGGTCGCCGGGTCGTGCTTCGACCAGCACAGCAGCGCCGGGTTGTCGATGTCGTGGAAACGCAGGTTGCGGAGCTGGTGCAGGGCCGGGTTGTCGCGCCGGACCCGGTTGAGCGTGGTGATGAACGGCGCCAGCGACCGCCCGCGCGCCAGCGCGCCGGCCCAGTCGCGGGGCCGCAGCTCGTACTTCTCGTTGTCCAGGTACTCCTCGGCGCCGGGACGCGCGACGTGCTCGAACAGCTCGAAGCCGGCGTACATGCCCCAGGAGGGGCTGAGCAGCGCGGCCAGCACCGCCCGGATCTTGAACATCGGCGGCCCGCCGTGCTGCAACGACTCGTGCAGGATGTCGGGCGTGTTGGGCCAGAAGTTCGGCCGCATCCAGTCCGCCGAGGCGACCAGCTCCTCGCAGTACTCCCGCATCTCGGCCGCCGTCGTGCGCCAGGTGAAATAGGTGTACGACTGGGTGAAGCCGACCTTGCCCAGCCCGTGCATGATCGCCGGGCGGGTGAACGCCTCGGCCAGGAACAACACGTCCGGGTCGACGCGCTTCACCTCGGCGATCAGCCAGTGCCAGAAGTCGAACGGCTTGGTGTGCGGGTTGTCGACCCGGAAGATCTTCACGCCCTCGCCGACCCAGTGCAGGACCACCCGCAGCACCTCGGCCCGGATGCCCTCCGGGTCGTTGTCGAAGTTCACCGGGTAGATGTCCTGGTACTTCTTCGGCGGGTTCTCCGCGTACGCGATGCTGCCGTCGGCGCGGGTGGTGAACCACTCCGGGTGCTCGGTGACCCACGGGTGGTCCGGCGCGCACTGCAACGCCAGGTCCATCGCCACCTCCAGGCCCTGCTCGGCCGCGGCGGCGACGAAGTCGCGGAAGTCCTCCGGCGTACCCAGGTCGGGGTGGATGGCGTCGTGGCCGCCCTCGGCCGCGCCGATCGCCCACGGCGAGCCCACGTCGTCCGGCCCGGCGGTGAGCGCGTTGTTGCGGCCCTTGCGGTTGACCCGGCCGATCGGGTGGATCGGCGGCAGGTAGAGCACGTCGAAGCCCATCGCGGCCACGCCGGGCAGCCGGTCGAGCGCGGTCACGAACGTGCCGGAGCGGGCCGGCGCGTCCACGGTGGCCGGGATCGCGCCCTCGGAGCGGGGGAAGAACTCGTACCAGGCGGAGAACAGCGCGCGCGGCCGGTCCACCCACAGCGTCCGCTCGTCGCCGGCGGTGACCAGCTCACGGACCGGGTGCGCCCAGAGCAGCGGCGCGAGGTCCAGCGCCGCGCTCACCCGGTGGGGCAGGTCCTCGTCGTCGTCGCGCAACGCCTTGACGGCTGCCCGCACGCGCTCCCGGTCGGCCTTCGGCACCAGGTCGAGCGCGGCGGTCAGCACCCGCGCGCCCTCGGCCAGGTCGTTGGCCAGCTCGGCCGGCCCCTGCCCGGCGGCCAGTTTCTTGGTCACCGCGTTCTGCCAGGTGAGGTACGGATCTCCGAACGCCTCGACGGCGAACCGCCACTCGCCGACCGCGTCCGGGCAGATGGTGGCGTGCCAGCGGTCCTGCCCCGGCTCGCCGGGACGCATCCGGGTGAACGGGCGGGCCGCGCCGTCCGGGCCGAGCCAGACCACGTTGCAGCCGAGCGCGTCGTGGCCCTCGCGGTAGGCGCGGGCCGACACCGGCACGACCTCGCCGACCACCGCCTTGGCCGGGTAGCGACCGCAGGCGACGACGGGGGAGACGTCTTCGATCGGGAACCGTCCAGTCACCCGCTCAACCTACTGCGCGAGATCGTCTCGCGCTCGGCAGCGCCCCCCGATGCCCCCGTCGGTGCCCACCGCCGCGCGGCGGGGGTCTCCGGCGTGCGCAGGCGCCTTATTGCCTGCCGGCCTACCAACTTGATGGCGTGGACGGGTCGCCTCGTGACTCGTTCACGCCATCAAGTTGGTAGCGCTGCGCGCACACCCATTGCCCCGCTACGGCGTCTCGCACCGGCCAGGTACTGGACTGGTACTGCTCACGCAGTTCGGCGATGGACGGCAACTCGTCGCCGCCCAGTGGCGGGTGCGCCGCAAGCTGACCCCGCCGCCGGCCGGCCCGCCTAGGGTTCCCGCATCCGGGCCCGGAGCACGTCGAACTCGCATCCCGGCGCGTCCGGGTCGAAGCCGTGCTCGATCAGCCAGCGTGACGCCACCAGGCTGCGCAGCGACCACCAGGCGCGGATCACCTCCCGATCCGCGCCGGCGCCGTAGCCCGCGAGCAGGTCGTCCAGGCGTTCCTCGTGCCCGAGCGTCAGCGTCGCGAGGTCGGCCATGGCGTCGCCGGGGGCGGCCTCGGACCAGTCGATGACGCCGGTGACCTCGTCGTTGTCGACGAACACGTGGGTGATCTGGAGGTCGCCGTGGACGAACGCCGGGTTCCACGGGCGGAGCGCGGCCCCGGCGATCTCCCGGTTGCGCCGGATCACCTCGGCGGGCAGGACGGCGTTGGCGAGCAGCCACGCGCACTCGCTGTCGAGTTCGGCCGCCACGTCGTCGAGCCGGTGTCCGGGCCACGGCGGCAACGGCGCGTCGTGCAGCCGCCGGACGGCGGCGCCCGCGGCGGCCCACGCCGCCGGCGACGCGGTCGACGGTTCGCCGAGGAGGCCGAGCGCCGTGCCGGGCACGGCAGCGATCGCGAGTACGGGCGGCTCGTGCCAGCGGACCGCCGGGGTCGGTATCGGCGCGAGGGCCATCGCCCGCACCTCGATCTCGGCGTGCGACGGGTCGCCGTCGATCTTCAGGAACACGTCGCCGACGCGCAGCGTCACGCGCTGGCGGTGGGCGACGACGACCTCGACGTCCTGCGGGCCGGCCGTCCGGGCGGGATCTGCCATGTCGGCCATCCTGGCCGGGACGGCCGCCGATGTCGCCGGAGTTTGCCGGGCGGGACGGGTCTCCGTCGGTTTGCGGCTCGGTAACGGCTCACCACGGCCACCTGCTCGCCTCGTCATGCTGGACCAGCGCCGGCTTCGACGTCCGGGGCTTAGGTCCCGACTCCCGGGACGTCACGGTGACCGGAAGAAGGGGCCCCGCCTCTACCGGAGGCGTTAGGAAGGGGCCCCTCCTTTCACGGAGTGGTAGAGGGCGAGCGTCTGGTCGGCGATGGCGGGCCAGGAGAAGTGCTCCACGGCGCGCCGCCGGCCCGCCGCGCCGAACTCCGCGATCCGCGCCGGGTCGGCCAGCAGCTCGTTCATCCGGGCGGCCAGGTCGGCCACGAAGCGTTCCGGGTCACGTGGCGTGCCGGAGCCGTCGGCGGCCTGTTCGATCGGCACCAGCAGCCCGGTCTCGCCGTCGGCGACGACCTCCGGGATGCCGCCGGTGGCGGTGGCCACCACGGCCGTCTCGCAGGCCATCGCCTCCAGGTTGACGATGCCCATCGGCTCGTAGACGGACGGGCAGACGAAGATCGTGGCGTGCGTGAGCACCTGGATCACCTCGTGCTTGGGCAGCATCGCCGCCACCCAGACCACGCCCGAGCGCTTCGCCCGCAGCTCGGCGGCCAGCTCCTGGACCTCGGCGCCGATCTCGGGGGTGTCCGGCGCGCCGGCCAGCAGCACGAGCTGGGTGTCGGCGGGCAGCTCCCGGGCCGCGCGCAGCAGGTACGGCAGGCCCTTCTGCCGGGTGATCCGCCCGACGTAGACCACGCTGGGCCGGGCCGGGTCGATGCCGAGCCGGTCGAGCACGTCGGTGTTCCGGTCCGGGGCGTACTGCGTGGTGTCGATGCCGTTGTAGACCACCCGGACCCGGTCCAGGTCCACCGCCGGGTACGCGGTGAGCACGTCGCGCCGCATGCCCTCGCTCACCGCGATGATCGCGTCGGCGCTCTCGTACGCGGTCCGCTCGCACCAGGAGGAGAGCGCGTACCCGCCGCCGAGCTGTTCGGCCTTCCACGGGCGCAGCGGCTCCAGGCTGTGCGCGCTCACCACGTGCGGCACTCCGTGCAGCAGCTTCGCGGTGTGCCCGGCGAGGTTGGCGTACCAGGTGTGGCTGTGCACCACGTCGGTGCCGGCGGTGCCGGCGGCCATCTCCAGGTCGACGCCCATGACGCGCAGCGCGGCGTTCGCGTCGGCCAGCCCGGCCGGCTCGGCGTACGCGGTGACGCCCGGCTCGTCGCGCGGCGCGCCGAAGCAGTGCACCCGCACGTCGGCGAGGCGGCGCAGCTCGCGGGCCAGGTATTCCACGTGCACCCCGGCCCCGCCGTAGACCTCCGGCGGGTATTCACGAGTGAGCAGGTCGACGCGCATCGGTGCCATGCCCGCACCCTAGTGCAGACCGCCGGATCGCACCGGGTACGCAAGTGTGGCCGTCCGAGTGGTGAAGTCGCGCCCGGGTGGATAGCGTCTGACCATGGCTGCCAAGGTGCTCGCGATCGTCCTGGCCGGCGGGGAGGGCAAGCGCCTGATGCCCCTGACCACCGACCGGGCGAAGCCGGCCGTCCCCTTCGGCGGGATGTACCGCATGGTCGACTTCGTCCTCTCCAACCTGGCGAACGCCGGCTTTCTCAAGATCGTCGTGCTGACCCAGTACAAGTCCCACTCCCTGGACCGTCACATCACCAAGACCTGGCGGATGTCGACGCTGCTCGGCAACTACGTCACGCCGGTGCCGGCGCAGCAACGCCGCGGCCCGTGGTGGTTCGCCGGCTCGGCCGACGCGATCTACCAGAGCTTCAACCTGATCAACGACGAGCAGCCCGACTACGTGATCGTCTTCGGCGCCGACCACATCTACCGGATGGACCCCCGGCAGATGGTGGAGGACCACATCGCCTCCGGCGCCGGGGTGACGGTGGCCGGCATCCGCCAGCCGCTGAGCATGGCCGACCAGTTCGGCGTGATCGAGGTCGGCGAGGACGGCAAGCGGATCCGGGCGTTCCGGGAGAAGCCCACCGACGCGGTGGGGCTGCCCGACGCGCCCGACCAGATCTACGCCTCGATGGGCAACTACGTGTTCTCCACGGGCGCGCTCTGCGAGGCGGTCGAGCGCGACGCGGAGGACAAGACGAGCAAGCACGACATGGGCGGCAGCATCATCCCGATGCTGGTCGAGCGCGGCGAGGCCAACGTCTACGACTTCAAGGACAACGAGGTGCCGGGCAGCACCGACCGGGACCGCGGCTACTGGCGCGACGTGGGGACGCTCGACTCGTTCTACGACGCGCACATGGATCTGATCAACGTGCACCCGGTGTTCAACCTCTACAACTTCGACTGGCCGATCTACACCGAACAGCCGCCGTACCCGCCGGCCAAGTTCGTCCACCAGTGGGGCGAGCGGGTCGGCCGGGCGGTCGGCTCGATGGTCTCGCCCGGCGCGGTGATCTCCGGCTCGCTGGTGGAGAACTCGGTCGTCTCGCCGAAGGTCAAGGTGCACTCCTGGGCGCACGTCGACGGCGCGGTGCTGATGGAGGGCGTCGAGATCGGCCGGCACGCGGTCGTCCGCCGCGCGATCCTGGACAAGAACGTCTACGTTCCGGAGGGCGCCGAGATCGGCGTCGACCTGGAGAAGGACCGCCAGCGCTACACCGTCTCCGACAACGGCATCGTCGTCATCGGCAAGGGCCAGCGCGTCGAGCCCTGACCGGCCCCCATCCAACCCGAGGAGGATCCCGCAGTGGCCCACCCCCGTGCCGGGCAGCCCGCCGAGCCCGCCGACCTGGTCGACGTGCCCCGGCTGGTCACCGCCTACTACGCCGAGCACCCGGACCCGGACGACCCGGCGCAGCAGGTCTCCTTCGGCACGTCCGGGCACCGCGGGTCGAGCCTGCGCAACGCGTTCAACTCCGACCACATCCTCGCCGTGACCCAGGCGCTCTGCGACTACCGGCGGGAGCACGGCGTGGACGGGCCGCTGTTCCTGGCCCGGGACACCCACGCGCTCTCCGCGCCGGCCGAGGCCGACGCGCTGGAGGTGCTGGCCGCGAACGACGTCACCGTGCTGCGCGACAGCCGGGACGGCTACACCCCGACCCCGGCGGCGTCGCACGCCATCCTCACCCACAACCGGGGCCGCACCGGCGGGCTCGCCGACGGCATCGTGATCACGCCGTCGCACAACCCGCCGTCCGACGGCGGGTTCAAGTACAACCCCACCAACGGCGGGCCGGCCGACACCGACGTCACGAAGTGGATCCAGGACCGCGCGAACGCCATCCTCGCCGCCGGGCTCAAGGAGGTGAAGCGCATCCCGTACGCGCGGGCCCGCGCCGCCGACACCACCGGGGAGTACGACTTCCTCGCCCGGTACGTCGACGACCTGCCCGCAGTGCTGGACATCGACGCGATCCGGGACGCCGGGGTGCGCGTCGGGGCCGACCCGATGGGCGGGGCGAGCGTCGCGTACTGGGGGGCGATCGCCGAGCGGCACCGCCTCGACCTCACGGTGATCAACCCCGAGGTGGACCCGACCTGGCGGTTCATGACGCTCGACGGCGACGGCAAGATCCGGATGGACTGCTCCTCGCCGAACGCGATGGCCTCGCTGATCGCCGCCCGGGACCGCTTCGCGGTCTCCACCGGCAACGACGCCGACGCCGACCGCCACGGCATCGTCACGCCCGACGGCGGGCTGATGAACCCCAACCACTACCTGGCGGTGGCGATCGGCCACCTGTTCCGTACCCGGGAGCGGTGGAGCCCGGCCGCGGCGGTGGGCAAGACGCTCGTCTCCTCCTCGATGATCGACCGGGTCGCGGCCGACCTGGGCCGGCCGCTGCTGGAGGTGCCGGTCGGCTTCAAGTGGTTCGTGCCCGGCCTGCTCGACGGCACGGTCGGCTTCGGCGGCGAGGAGAGCGCCGGCGCGTCCTTCCTGCGCCGCGACGGCAGCACCTGGACCACCGACAAGGACGGCATCCTGCTCTGCCTGCTGGCCGCCGAGATCATCGCGGTGACCGGGCGCACGCCCAGCGAACACTGGGCCGAGCTGGCCGAGCGGTTCGGCGCGCCCGCCTACGCCCGGATCGACGCCCCGGCCAGCCGGGAGCAGAAGGCCGTCCTCGGCAAGCTCTCGCCGGAGCAGGTGACCGCCACCGAACTGGCCGGCGAGCCGATCACCGCCACGCTCACCAGCGCCCCGGGCAACGGCGCGTCGATCGGCGGGCTGAAGGTGACCACCGAGTCGGGCTGGTTCGCGGCCCGGCCGTCGGGCACCGAGGACGTCTACAAGATCTATGCCGAGTCGTTCCAGGGGCCGGAGCACCTGGCCCGCATCCAGGACGAGGCGAAGTCACTCGTCGACGGCGTGCTCGGCACGGCCTGACGGTCAGCGGTCCGGGGGCAGCTCACGGCGGTTGAGCTGCTCCCGCAGCCCGTCCGGCAGCAGCTCGCGGAGCTGGTCGGGCAGCAGCGGCAGGTCCAGCAGGCTCAGCTTGAGCTGGTTGCGTTCCTGGTAGCGGCGCGGGTCGAGGCGGACCACCCGGCCGGCGTCGCGGACGTACCGGACGTGCACCGACCCGCCGGTCGCCGCCTCGCGGATCAGCAGCCCGTCCATCTCCACCGCCACCGGCGCCGAGTCCGGGCGCAGCTCCAGATGGACGCTCTCGTGCGGGGAGAGCAGCACCGACCGGGAGATCCCGGCCATCGGCGCCGACGGCGTCACCACCAGCGCCTCCGTGGCCGGCGAGACCAGCGGGCCGCCGGCGGCGTAGCTGTACGCGGTCGAGCCGGTCGGCGTGCTCACCACGATCGCGTCGCACCGGTAGTAGCCGTACCGCTGGCCGTCCACCGCGAGCGTGGCGGTGACGAAGCCGGCCCCCGGCTGCCGGACCAGCGCGATGTCGTTGAACGCCACCACGTCGTCGCCGCACACGTCACAGGCCAGGCAGGCGTGCGACTCGATGGTGAAGTCGTGCGCCACCAGCCGTTCCAGCGCCCGGGGCAGATCGGGCGGCTGCACCTCGACCAGGAAACCGACCCGGCCCAGGTGCACCCCGAGCACCGGCTTCGGGTCCCGTACGGCCAGCCGCAACGCGCCGAGCATGGTGCCGTCCCCGCCGATGCTGATCAGCGCGTCGCTCTGCGCGGCCAGCGCGTGGGCGGCCACCGCCGCCACCGAGGGCGGCACGCGGTGCCGGTCCTCGGCGCGTACGGCAAGCGTCTTGCCGTGCCGGGTGGCCCAACCCACGATCATTTCCACCACCTCGGAGACGTCCCGAGTCGGGTGCAGCACCAGCCCGAACACATACCCCGCCACCGATACAGCTCACCACACCGGCGGGCGGCCCGCCGGGTGTACGGCCGCGACCGCGCGGCTCAGTGGGAGGTGACGAAGACGAGCTGCTCACCGGGCCAGGGCTCGGTGATGCCGTGGCGGTCCAGGAGCGTCATGCCGCGGGCCTCGATCGCCTTCACCAGGTCGTCGGTCTCTTTCCAGGCGGTGGCGGCCCACGCGTCGAAGGCCGCGTCGGCGACGCCCTGCTGCGCGTCCACGATCAACCGACCGTCGGGCCGGAGCACCCGCTGGATCTCGTCGACCGTGCGGTCCAGGTCGAGCGCGTGGTCCAGGGCATTGCAGTAGACGGCGTCGACGCACCGGTTGGGGAAGACCAGATGGTGGAAGTCGCCGTGCAGCACCCACGGGTTCTCCTCGCCGGGGTTCAGGTCGATGCCGACGGCGAAGGCGCCCACGTCGTGGAACGCCTTGACCTCGGTGCCGAGCCGGGCGGCGAGGCAGAGCACCGATCGGCCCGTCCAGTCCTCCCCGGCCAGCCTCGCGGCCAACGCGGCGCGGAACCTCCGGTCGTACTCCGACAGGTCCAGCAGCGCGAGCTTGCTGCGTTGGTGTGCCACGTACGACTTGTACGAGCGGTAGCGGCGACTGGTCACGAGCTGGTCGGCGTCCGCTGGTTGCCAGGACCGGGCGTCGCGGACGAACCAGGCCAGGCCGGCCCAGGCCCGGCGGTCCAGCAGGACCCGGGTGGTACGCACGGGGCGTCGGACGGCCTTGGTGACGGTCCTGGCGAGGGTGCGCGCGCTCATCGTGCTCCTTCCGGGTGATCGCGATGCGGGGCGTGGATCACCATCCGACCTGCGGGCGGCGTTCGACCCGCTCCTGTCCTCCTACCAACGGCCGTCGTCCGGTCCGGTGATGGGCGACCGGATGATTTGTCCCTTTAGCGCGGTTGCGCCGCCTCGGTCGCTCGCGCCGCCGGACGTGACCTCCTGCCGCGGTGGTCGTTAGGTGGTGGGTCGGGTGGGAACGGATGAGCGTTCTCGGGGACCAAAACTCCCGCTTTGCCCCACTTGGTGGCGTTCAATCACCCAGAATGTCCACGGTGTGCATCGCAGGAGACGACAAGGAGAGTCCACGTGCCAGGTGACGGTGGGTCGCTGCGGGATCAGCCGCCGACGCGGCCGATGACTGCACACGCCCGCCCCCCGGAGTGGCGGTCCCGCCCGTACGACACGGTCAAGCGGGTGATGGACGTCGCGTTGGCCGTCGTCCTGCTCGTCCTCGCGGCCCCGCTCATGCTGCTGGTGGCGGGCGTGATCCTGGCGACGCACGGGCGTCCGGTGCTGTTTCGGCACACCCGGCCGGGCCGGGACGGCGCGTTGTTCGACGTCGTCAAGTTCCGCACCATGCTGCCGTTGGATCCCCGCCGTGGCCTGGTCACCGACGCCGACCGGCTGACCCGGCTCGGGGCCTGGCTCCGCGCCAGCAGCCTGGACGAGCTGCCGGAGCTGTGGAACGTGCTCCGCGGCGAGATGAGCCTGGTGGGCCCCCGCCCGCACCTGGTCAGCTACCTGGAGCGGTACACCCCGGAACAAGCCCGCCGCCACGAGGTCCGCCCCGGTCTGACCGGTCTCGCGCAGGTGCGCGGGCGCAACGCGTTGAGCTGGGAGAAGAAGTTCGAGTACGACCTGGAGTACGTCGACCGGCGGTCCCTCGCCCTGGACCTGCGGATCCTCGCCGAGACCGTCAAGGTGGTGCTGCGTCGGGAGGGCATCTCGGCACCCGGCACCGTCACCTGGCACGAGTTCATGGGCACCCCGAGCGAGCGTGACGCCAGTGACCGTCGCTCGTCCCCGGCGGCGACATCGGCACGTTCGTCCGGCTGATCTCGACACGACGGGAGCCCCATGGTCAGGATCCTGATCTTCGGCGCGTCCGGCTTCATCGGCCGTGCGGTCCGGGTCGTCCTCGCGGAGCACTTCACGGTCGTCGCGCCGAGCCGGCGGGAATGCGACCTCGTCGCGCTGGACGGGGCGGACCTGATCGCGTTCCTGCGACGGGTACGACCCGACGCGGTGGTCAACTGCGCCGGGCGGATCGTCGGCACCGCCGCCCAGTTCATCGAGGCGCACACGCTGGTCACCGCCAAGCTGATCGAGGGGGTCGAGGCGGTCTCGCCGCGGACCCGGCTGGTCCGGATCGGCTCGGCGGCCGAGTACGGGATCATCCCGTACGGCGGCGACGCGGCCGAGACGGATCCGGCCCACCCGGTGAGCGAGTACGGAATCAGTCAGCTCGCCGCGACCGACCTGGTGCGGCTGGCCGCCGGTCGTCCCCAGGTCGACGCCGTGGTGCTGCGGGTCTTCAACCCCGTCGGACCGGGTTCGCCCCACGGCACCGTGCTGGGGCGGGCCGCCGACCTGCTGAAAGCCGCGTCGGCCAGCGGAGCCGGCCAGATCGAGCTGGGGCTCAGCGACGCACACCGCGATTTCGTCGACGTCCGCGACGTGGCGGGGGCGGTGCTGGCGGCGCTGCGGGCCGATCGTCTGCCGGCGCCCGTCTTCAACGTGGGCAGCGGCCGGGCGGTTGCCGTCCGGGAGGCCGTCGAGATGCTCGCCCGCCAGGCCGGGTTCACCGGGCACATCGTCGACGGGCTGCGATCACCGGCCGCCGAGCGGTCCGCGGCGGTGCCCTGGACCCGCGCCGACATCAGCCGGGCCGCCGACGCGCTGGGGTGGTCTCCCCGGCACTCGCTGGCCGACTCCCTGGCCGGGCTGTGGGCCGGCCGGCTGGGTGCCCCGGCCGCGCCGAACGACACCCTCGCGTTCGAGTCGGTCAACTCCTGACACCGACTTCCACCTCGACGAAAGAGGACATTGTTGAGTGCGACCCGCGTACTGGTCACCGGCGGCGGTGGCTTCGTCGGAAGCAACCTCGTCCGGGCCGCCCTGGCCCGGGGTGCGTTCGCCGACATCCGGGTGATCGACGACTTCTCCGTCGGCCTGGAGAGCAACCTGGACGGTTGCGACGTGGAGGTGATCCGCGGCTCGATCCTCGACCCGTCGGCGCTCCACCGGGCGATGGTCGACCGGGACGCCGTCGTGCACCTGGCCGCCCTGCCGAGCGTGCCGCGCTCGCTGCGCGACCCGATGGCCTCGCACGCCGCCAACGCCACCGGCACGCTCGCGGTCCTCGACGCCGCCCGGCACGCCGAGGTGGGCCACGTGATCGTCGCCTCCTCGTCGTCGGTGTACGGCAGCAATCCGGCGCTGCCCAAGAGCGAGACGGACTGGACCCGACCGCTGAGCCCGTACAGCGCCAGCAAGCTCGCCACCGAGGCGTACGCGTTGGCGTTCCAGTCCAGCTTCGGCCTGCCGGCCCTGGCCTTCCGCTTCTTCAACATCTACGGCCCCGGCCAACGTCACGACCACGCCTACGCCGCGGTGATCCCCCGGTTCGCGTACGCGGCACTCGTCGGTGAGCCGCTCACCGTGCACGGAGACGGCGGCCAGTCCCGGGACTTCACCTACGTGGAGACCGTCTGCCAGGTGCTGATCGACGCGGTGCTCCGTCGGGTCGCGCACCCGCAGCCGGTGAACCTCGCCTTCGGCACCCGCACTGACCTGCGCACCGTGCTGGACGAACTCCGCCTGCTCGTGGACCGGCCGCTCACCGTCCGGCACGAGCCGCCCCGGCCCGGGGACGTGCGGCACTCCCAGGCCGACAACCTGCTGCTGCGAGAGCTGTTCCCCGGCATCCGCCCGGCGCCCTTCGCCGACGGCCTGCGCCACACGGTGGACTGGCTGCGGTCCCGGCTCGGCCCGCTCACCGCCCGGGTTCACGGCGAGGTGGCCCCCAGCGGCTCGCTCAGCGCGCGTACCGTGCGGTAGAAGTCGGACCGGCGGGTGTCGAGCACGTCGGCGCGGTAGTCCTGGGCGCGCCGCAGGTTCCGCCGCGACGCCTCGGTCAGCCGCGCCGGATCGGCCACCAGCGTCCGGATGCGCTCCGCCAGCGCCGCCGGGTCGTCCGGCCGGACCAGGACGTCCTCGGCCAGCAGCTCCGGGATGCCCCCGGCGGTCGAGCCGATCGCCGGCAGGCCCCGCGCCATCGCCTCGATCAACGCCCGGGGCAGCCCCTCGGTGCGCGACGGCATCACGAACACGTCCGCCCGGTCCAGCACCTCGCGCAGGGCCGTGGGGGAGGACACCCAACCGGCGAACGTGACCTGCCCGGCCACTCCTCGTTCGTCGGCGTACCGGCGCAGCTGGTCGGCGAACCGCCCCACGCCGACATGGGTCAGTTCGTGCCGTTCGCCGGTGCGGTTCAGCTCGACGAGCGCGTCGATCAGCGTGTCGACGCCCTTGTACATCTGGTCGAGCGAGCCGACGGAGAGCAGCCGGGCCGCCGGCAGGGCCGCGGTGTGCACCCGCGGTTCGTCGACGTACGCCTCCGTGGGCAGGTCCACCGACGAGATGCTGACCGAGGGCGCGCCGGCGGCGGCCGGATACCGTCGTTGGAGCACGTGCTCGGTCTCGTAGGAGACGGCGGCGGCAGAGCGGCACTGCTGCTGCATGGTGGTGGTGGCCCAGTAGCGCAGGGCGGGCCGCGCCGGGTGCTGCACCCCGCCGGGGGCGAACAGGTCGTAGGGATCCCCGATGACCTCGACGGCGTATGGCCGACCCCGCCGTCGCAACCGACCGCTGGCGATCGTGGCGATCGGTGAGGGCACCCGGAGGATGACCGAGTCGGCGTCCACCACCGCCCGGGCGATCGACTGCCGGATCGCCACGTTGTGCCGGGCGAACTGTGCCGGACCCTCGTAGTACGGAACCGCCCACACCTCGACGCCAGGTCCGTCCACCCGGCCGGCGTCGGACGGCGCGGCGTCGACATGGCGTACCCGGGACAACAGCCGAACCTCGTCGAAGGCGGCCAGATAACGGGACCAGATCGAATGGTCGGGTCCGGCCTCGATCCAGGTGCGGCCGTCGGGCGTTCGCAGCAGCCGGTGCTCCGACGTGACGACGACTTTGGACATCAGTTCTCCCGTCGAGAGTCGGACAGGCTTACCCCGGGTGCATCAGCGTTCTATCAGAATAGTCAGACGCTTGCTGTCGCGTCCTCGAAACAGGACAGATATCCGTGCACCTCGACGATTCCTGCGGTTCTGCCCGTCACTTTCCACGCGACAAGATCGTTGCACCGGACGGTGCGGCAGGCTGGGCGTGGCCGACATTCCAATTCGGGGGCTCAAGGGGGAATTCGGTGTTCTCGTTCGTCGGACTGCCAGGAAGGCCGTGAACCGGGGCTATGTCGGCGCGCACGCCGCCGCGGAGGCGGCCACGCGGCGGGACCGCGCCGCTCGGCGGGCCGACGGAGCCCGGATAGCTGACCCGGGCAAGGTGCTCTGGGCCATGCTCGGCCTGGCCGTGGCGTCGGTGGCCCAGTGGGCGGTCATCACGTTGCTCGCCCGCTTCGGCACCCCGCACATGGTGGGGCAGTACGCGTTCGGCCTCGCGGTCAGCGCGCCGGTGATGCTGGTGGCCGGCCTCGGCCTGCGTACCGTCCTGGTCACCGAGACGCAGGGGCGCTTCGACTTCGACGACTACCTGCGGCTGGGTGTCGTCGCGGCGCTGGTCGGGCTCGTGCCGCTGACCCTCATCGCCGGTGTGCGAGGGTCCGCCGACGGCGTGATCATCATGCTCGTCGGGCTCGCCAAGGCGATCGACGGGATCGGTGAGATCTACTTCGGGTTCTTCCAGCGGCGGCTGCTCATTCGAACGATCAGTGTCGCGATGATGGTCAACAGCGTTCTCACGCTGCTGTTGATGGGAGGCCTGCTGCTACTCACCGGCAATGCGGCGTGGGCGACGCTCGGCTCGGTCATCGGGTCGACCATCGGGTCGATCGCCTACTCCCGCCGGGCGGCCCGTCGACTGACCGGACCCTCGGTGCCGGGCACCGGCGGAAAGGCATGGCGACACTCTCGGCTGCTGCTGGTGATCGCCTTTCCGGTGGGGCTGTCCGTGGGGCTCAACTCGTTCACCACAAACATTCCCCGATATATTCTGGAGCGGCAGCAGGGTACCGCCGCACTCGGCATCTTCGCGGCGCTCAGCTACGTGGTGCTGGCCGCCAACACGTTCTTCTCGGCGGTCTCGCAGACGGTGCTGCCCCGGATGGCTCAGCTCCACCAGGGCGGTCACCACCGCCGGCTGGCGGCGCTGACCGGGCGGCTGGTTCTCGCCTGCCTGGTTCTCGGCGCCTGCGCCTGTCTCGTTGCCGCGGTGGTCGGTGGGCCGGCGCTGAGGTTGCTGTACGGAGCCGAGTATGCCGGCTACACCGGTGTCCTCGTCGTCCTCACCGTCGCGGTTGCGTTCAGCGGGACGCTGTTCTTCATCAACACCGCGTTGCTCGCCGCCCGACGATTCGGCAACCAACTGACGGCGAGTGTCGCGATGCTGGGGCTCAACATGGCCGTCAGCGTCCTGCTGGTTCCGGCGTACGGCCTCGTCGGCGCCGCGTGGACGGTGGTGGTCGCCCTCGGCGTCGAGACCCTGATCAAGGTTGTGATGCTGATCCGGTCGCTCTCGATCCGCCCCGGGGAGAGGGCTCCGGGTGCCGGCCGACGGTCAGGTCTGAATCCTGGTGGGACCCGTCACGTCGGCCCGCAGCATCGGCGGGGACGGATCCGCGCCTGAGGACGGCCGGGCCATCGCGTCCCGCACCATCTGGTAGAAGCCGTTGCGTCGAGGCTCCAGGGTCTCCCGGGAGAACTGACGGGCCCGGGCCAGGTTCCGTGCCGAGGCCGCATCCATGCGAGCGGGATCGTCGAGCATCAGGGCAATGGCCGTGGCCAGGGCCGAAGGGTCCCCCGGAAGCACCGTGTCAGCCGCGGGCAGGAGTTCGGGGATGCCACCGACCCGCGTGCCGATGGCCGGCAGGGCGCGTGCCATGGCCTCGATCAGCGCGCGCGGCAACCCTTCCGTCCGCGACGGCATCACGAACAGGTCCGCGCGGTCGAGCTGTTCCCGGAGCGGGGTGCCGGGGGCAACCCATCCGGCGAGCGTCACCCGGTCGGCCACGCCGTGCTCGGTGATCAGACGATGCAGCCGGTTCCGGTACTGACCGTCACCGAGGTGCACGAGTCGCACCCGCACCCCCCGGGCGGCGAGCTGCGCCACCGCGAGGACGAGCGTGTCGACCCCCTTGTACATCTGCTCGAGCGTGCCCACCGCGACGATGGTGGGTACGACACCGACCTGCCTGGCGAACCGTCGAGGACGAGCCACGAATGCCTCGGCCGGCAGATCGATGCTGGACACGGCGACGGTCGGCACGCCCGGCGCGCCGGGATACCGGGCCTGGAGGTGCGACTCCGTCACGTACGACACGGCTGCCGCGGCGCGGCACTCCCGCCGCAGCCGCCTTGTTGCCCGGCTCCGCAACAGCGGGCGGAGGGGATGCCGGATGACGCCCTTGGCGAAGACGTCCCAGGGATCACCCACGACCTCCACGGCGAACGGCAGTCCCTGCCGGACGCGGGCCGAGCACAGCAGCGTTCCGAGGACGGACGGGACCCGGAGGATCACGGCGTCGTCCGCGGTGGCGGCGGCACCGACGGCGCGGCGTACCAGGTGACGTCGACGGAGATACTGCCAGGGACCGAGGTAGTAGGGCACCGCGTGGACCTCGACGCCCTCGCCGTCGACCCGTCGTAGGTCGGCCGGAGGCTCCCGCTGGTCCCGGACCCGGGCCACGACACGGACCTGGTCGAAGGCGCTGAGGTAGCGTCGCCAGAAGCGGTGGTCGGCGGTCGTGGACGTCCACACACTGCCGTCCGGGGTCCGGATGAGCCTGCTCTCCGTGGTGACCACGACCCTCACTCGGCGGTCTCCAAGGAAGAACGTCGAGTGCCGGCTACCGGGCGTCGCGGGCGATCGGTCGCATGTCGCTCGACGGCCTCCTCAATGAGGTCGACCATCCGGTGTTCCGCCCGCTGCCTGTCGAAATGCTGCTCGGCGTATCGGCGGGCATGGTCGCCACGGGTGTCCAGCCGCCCGGCCGCGTACTCGCGGTACGCCACCTCCAGGCCTTCGGCCAGTGCGTCGACGTCGTCTCGTGGCACCACCCAGCCGGACCGCCGGTCCACGGTCTCCGGCAGTCCACCCGCATCGCTGACCACACTCGGCACCGACATGGCGCTGGCCTCCACCGGGGCCCCGTGCCCCTCGGACAGGGACGGGCTGACGCTGAGGTTCGCCGCTCGGTAGGCCGGGCGCACGTCCTCGACCGAGTTCAGCCACGTCACGCTCGGATCGGCGGTGACGTCGAACCGCCGGATCAGCTCGTCCCGATGCGCCACCCCGATCCGGTTGGTGCCGCCGCCGACCAGCAGGAGGTGCGCGTCGGGCCGGCGGGCCCGGAACGACCGCCATGCCTCCAGCAGCACGTCGTGGCCCTTGATGCCCCGCCGACTCGTGCCCAACCACCGTGGTGGATAGACGAAGGCGACCATGATGACCACGAAGCCCGACAGCGGCAGGCCGAGGTCGGCCCGGGCCTTTGCCCGCTCCCGGTCCCGGTGTGACGGGGGCCGGTAGCGGGAGATGTCGACCCCCACCGTCACCGCGGGGCGGCGTTCGCTCGACAGGCCGAGCTCTCCGTAGAGTCGAGAGGTGTAGGCGGTGCCGCAGATCACGAGATGGTCCAGGCGGCAGAGCACCCGTTCCACCGCGCGGATCACGGGCGACTCGAGGAACAACGGGCCGACCACCGTGTGCACCCGGCAGAACCCGAGCCCCAGGGAGGCGATCCGGGCGGCGAGGGCGGCGGCGTACAGGTGATGGTTCACCACGTCGGGCCGCAGCTCACGCAGGAGCCGGCGGAGCTGCCACAGTTGGCGCACCGTGGCGGGGGTCGGACGGAAGCGGAAGCTGAACGGGGACGGCACGGTCCGTACGCCGATCTCGTGCAGGCGTTCGGTGAGTCGACCGGGGCCGGCCGGAAGGACGACGATGGGCTCGTGCCCACGGTCGCGCAGGGTCGCTGCCTGCGTGGCGACCCAGGCGCCGCCCACATTGGTCTTGACGATGATGGCGATGCGCAGACCCCTCATGGCGTCGTTCACCCGCGCTCCAGGAACCGCTCGATGGTCCGGAAGACGTGTGCCTCCTGTGAGTCGTCCATGGCCGAGCCGCTCGGTAGCGCGAGACCGTGGGCGAAGAGTCGGTCCGACACCCCGTTCAACGCTGCTCGGGCGCCTGCGTAGACCGGCTGGCGGTGCATCGGCTTCCACAGCGGGCGGGTCTCGATGTCGGCGCGGGAGAGTGCCGCCGCGAGGTCGGCGGCGGGCCAACTCGACCGTTCGGGATCGACCACGACACAGGTCAGCCAACAGTTGCTCTCGACGTCGCCTTCGCCGAGCAGTCGCACTCCGGGTATGGCCGCGAAGAACTTGGCGTACCGCTCGCGCAGTTGCCGGCGGCGTGACCTCATCTCGTCGAGCCGGGTCAGTTGGGCCCGGCCGAGAGCGGCCAGCAGGTTGCTCAGCCGGTAGTTGTAGCCGACCTCGTGGTGCTCGTAGTGCACGACCGGCTGCCGGGACTGGGTGGCCAGATGCCGGCACCGCTCCACCAACTCGCCGTCGTCGGAGACCAGCATCCCGCCACCGGAGGTGGTGATTATCTTGTTGCCGTTGAAGGAGAAGACTCCGGCACGTCCGAACGAACCGGCCGGGCGCCCGCCGTGGGCCGCACCCAACGACTCGGCGGCATCCTCCAGCAACGGAACGCCGGCCGCATCGCACACCGGGACCAGGCGGGTGTAGTCGGCGCAGGCGCCGAAGAGATCGACCGCCATGACCGCCGCGACGCTTCGGCCCTCAGCCCGCAGCGTCTCCAGCAGCGCGGCGAGAAGCGCGGGATCGATGTTGCCGGTGTTGGGCTCACTGTCGACGAAGACGGGCTCGGCGCCGGTGTAGACCACCGCGTTCGCGCTGGCCACAAACGTCATGGTGGGTACGACGACGACCTGGCCCGGGCGGACGCCCAGGGCGAGCAGCGCGAGATGCAGCGCCGCGGTGCCCGAGCTGACGGCCACGGCGTGGGCGCACCCGGCTCGCTCCGCGATGTCCCGCTCGAAAGCGGTCACCTCGGGACCTACCGGCGCGATCCAGCCGGACCGCAGGGCGTTGATGAGATAGGACTCCTCGAGCTGCCCCACGTCGGGCGGGGACAGATGGACCCGGCCGCTCATGCAGTCTCCCGTCACGATGGTGGACACCCTCGGGGGGTTCATAGCAAGGATGAACAGATCTTATCCGACATATACCTTGAAAGCGGTCATAATTCCCTCAACGGGTAACCGAAGATGATCGGCCCACTTCCCGTGGCGGCCCGACGCTTGCGACGGCATCAGGACCTGCGGCTAGGCGACCGACGTGACCGATGCTCGCCGGTGCCGGCCCGCCAGTTCGTCGCGAACGGGCCCCGCTGGATGTGGCGGGACGCGAGCGAGATCGTGTGGAGAGGCGTGGTGGGTTCGGCGGGAGAAGAAGACGACGGTGACCAACGGCAGCGCGGTCTTCACGAGGTACCAGAGCAGATTGTCGAGGTCGCTGCCGAGGGCAAGGATCACGATCACCCCGGCGATGCCACTCATGACCGCCACCCCGGATTCCCTGCTCAACCGGGCGCCGAGGTAACGGCGGCGGGCTGTCCGGACCACGGCGGCCAGCACGGCGAACGAAGCTACCGAGCCGGCCGGACCGAAGTTCAGCAGCGCCTCCCCGGCAAGGCCGTAGATGCGGGACGATCGCCAGCCGGAGTCGAAGGCGCCTGTGCCCATCAGCATGTCGGTCCCGGCCTGCACCTTGTCGCGCATCCACTCCGGACGCGAGGCATCGGGAATCATGAACGCCGCGGCGCCGACGTAGGTGACGCCGTAGCTCAGCGGCGCGTATCCGGCCCGTTCATGGTGAAGAAGTACCGCTTGGATATCGGACCGGCCGAGGTCGCCGAGCAGCATGGTCGGCATGGTCCGCCCCGTCTCGTCGCCGAGTTCGGTGACCGAGGTGGTTCCTTTGGTGGCGAACAGGATCTCGCTACCGGCGCTCTTGTAGACGCCATAGGCGTACATGAAGACCAGGAACGAGATGCCCATCGCGGCAAGTGCGCGTCGGGTGACCGGCCGCACCGCCAGGTGCACGACGATCAGTCCGATGAGCAGGGGCCAGATCGTGTTACTACGTGAGCCCCGCAGGCCGCCGACGGCGAACTGCGTGATCGCGAACACCAGGAACAGTGCGGACAAGGTGGCCGGCCGCCCGGTCAGTGCCACCCGGAAGCGCACCACCGCCACGACGAATCCGACAAGCGGGAACGACTCGCCGATGAGGAGCAACCACCCGTAGCCGATGAAGGAATCGCGATCGTCGGCTGCTGCCGACACGTAACCGCTCAGGCCGCCGAAATGGATGATGACGGCGACGAAGCCGGCCAGGCCGACCGCGAACGCCAGCCACCCGAGCTGGACGAACACCCGATCGTTCAGCTTCCGTGCGACGCGCGGGCTCCGTGTCGACGGCACCCGGAGGTTCAGGACCACGCGGTAGACACACAGGCCCAACACGTTCAGCGTCGCCATCGCGCCGAGCCCGGCCTTCCAGTCGGTAAGCGGTTCCAGGAACCTGGGCCAGTAATCGAGCATGACGTGCAGGATCGGCGCCAGATAGAAGAAGTGGAATCCGAACAGGCCGACCAGCGCCCGAGGGTCGAACGTGTCCAGGCGCCGCGCCGCCCAGTCCACCACGTCCGGCGCGACCAGCATGCCGCAGATGGTGACCGGGATCATGTACCAGTGCAGGAGTCGTGCATCGAATGCGATGAGGACCAGGCTGATCAGGGTGGGCAGGATGACGGCGAAGAGCCACGGGTCACCGCCCCTGGTGGTCCTCTCCATGCCGTTGTTGCCGATCATCAGCGCCATCCCCGTATGCGTCCTGCCGCCTTCCCGCACCGACGACCGTGATCGCAGACGCGGCCTGCCGTATGGCTAACGGAACCAGACGTGGAAAGTTGTGAGGGAATCTGCGACGAACTGAAATCGCGAAAAGGGCCGTGTGCCCGCACCTCTCCCTCTACCCTCCAGCCAGGTCGAGTCGTATGTGACGATCACCAGGGAGGGCCGAATTGGCCACCGTCATCCCAACCGGGGCCGCGGCGGCGACGCCCCCGACCGCTGGCCGACCCGCCACTCGCACGGTGGTCTTCGTGGCGGGCGTCGGCATGACGCTCACCAACATCGTCGCGCCCGTCGCACGGTCGCTCGCCGACCGTGGCATCCGGCGGGTGGCGGTGGCCGGGCGTGGTTCCGTCGGCCCCGAACTGCTGGCTTCCTTCGACGACGTCCGCGAGGTGACGCCGTTCCGCCGGGGGCGACCGGCGGAGATCGTACGGGCGGCCGGGGAACTGCGTCGCATCGTCCGCGAGGAACGGGCGGCCCTACTGCACCTGCACTCGCCGTTCGGCATCGCGGTGGGCCGGCTCGTCGCCCGCAGCAGCCGGACCCGCCACCTGGCGGTGGTGAGCGGTACCCTCTTCGGCGTCCCGGGGTTGTCCGGCCGCGTCTTCACCGTGGCCGAGGCGGCGTCCGCGTGGTGCACGCCCACCTACGTCACGCTGAACCCGGAGGACGAGCGCAGCTACCGTCGTCTCGCGCCCTGGAGCCGGGTCCACCGGGCGCCGTGCGGCGCGGCCGGTGTGGACCCGACGCAACTGCGCCTCGATGACGCCGGGGACGCGGCGCCGAGGGACCGCCCACCCCGGGTGCTGGTGCTCGGCCGCCTCACCCCGGACAAGAACCTCGACCTGGCGGTCGCGGCGTGGCGCCGGGCCCGGTCCCACCTGCCCGGTCTCGAACTGCGCATCGTGGGGTCGTCGCCGCCCGGCGAGAGGGCGTGGACACCACCGGCCGAGCCGGGGGTGAGCGTCGGTCCGTGGACCTCCCGGCCGGGTACGGAGCTCGCCCGGGCCGACGTGCTGCTCTCCACCAGTGGCCGGGAGGGCCTGCCGATGACCCAGGTGGAGGCGCTCAGCCTCGGCACGCCGGTGGTGGCGGTGCAGAACCGGGGCAGCCGCGCGTTGGCCGACCAGGTGGAGGCGGGGTTCACGTTGGTGCCGGCCTGCGCCGAGGCGGTGGCGGATGCGCTGCTGGACCAACTGCGGGCCAAGCGGGTGGTGGTTCCGGCCCAGGTGCTGCGGAGCTGGGAACGGCAGTCCGTGGTCGACTTCCACGTCCGGCTGATCCTGCGGGAACTCGGGGTCGGGTGATGTCCGGCGGCCCGGTGTAGGGTGCGACGACCCGTATCCCGACCGGCCGTCCTGGAGTTTGCCCGTGCTGCACCTGAGGGTGATCGCGCCCGCCGACCGGTCGTCGGCCGTCGTCGACCTGTTGGCCGCCGACCCCGGCGTGACGCACCTCGTGGTGCTCCCCGG
Source organism: Micromonospora sp. AKA38 (assembly GCF_027925725.1). Classification (NCBI taxonomy): domain Bacteria; kingdom Bacillati; phylum Actinomycetota; class Actinomycetes; order Micromonosporales; family Micromonosporaceae; genus Micromonospora; species Micromonospora sp. AKA38. The sequence goes on from NZ_BNEI01000005.1 coordinate 44,163, forward strand.
CGCCGCCCGCGAACCGGCCGGCGACTACGTCACCTGCGACGTGGTCCGGGAGAGCGCGGACGGGGTGCTGCACAAGCTGCGGGAACTCGGCGTCGAGGCGCACGGGGCGATCGCCGCCGAGGACGTGGAGCTGACGCTCTCCGCGGCGGCCGACCGGGCCGCCGACGAGGCTCCGGGGCACGGCGAGGACGCGGTGGTCTGGGACGAGATCGCGGCGAAGACCGGCGAGCAGACGGTGCTCACCGGCACCTTCCTCGCCCTGATCACCGTGGCCACCATGATCGCCGGCATCGGCGTGCTGCTCGACCAGCCCATCCTGATCGTCGGCGCGATGGTGGTCGGCCCCGAGTTCGGCCCGCTCGCCGCGCTCTGCGTGGCGCTGCTGCGCCGTCAGCCCGGCGTCGTCGGCCGCTCGGTGCAGGCCCTGACCGTCGGCTTCCTCGTCGCCATGGTGGCCACCGTGTTGAGCACCTGGGCGCTCACCGCGGCCGGTCTGGTCAGCCGGGACATGCTGCTCGACGAGCGTCCGCTCACCGACTTCATCTGGCGTCCGGACGCGCTCTCCTGGGTGGTCGGGCTGCTCGCCGGTGTCGCCGGCATGCTGTCACTGACCTCGAAGAAGTCCGGCTCACTCGTCGGCGTGCTGATCTCGGTGACCACCGTCCCGGCGGCCGCGAACGTGGCGGTCGCGGCGGGCTACGGGGTGTGGCACGAGGCGGCCGGTTCCGCCCTCCAACTGGTGATCAACCTGGCCGCCATCGTGCTGGCCGGGCTGCTCACGCTGGTCGTGCAGTTGTGCTGGTGGCGGCGGGTGGCGCGGCGGGCCGGGCGGGGGGTGCCGCGGCAGCGGGCCGACCGACCGACGCCGGTCACCGCCAGTCGTCGCCCGCCTCGAGACGCCGGCTGAGCAGCGTCGCCAGCGGAACGGACTCGCCGTCCCGGCCGCCCCGCCCGACCACCAGCGGGGGCGCGCTCGGCGGCGGCTCGGCCCCGAACAGCCGCGACCCCAGACTCGGCGGCACGCTGAGCAGGTAGAAACGCCCGTCGGTGTCCACCGCCCGGCTGCGCGCCCGGTCCACGTACCAGCCGGTGATCCGGGTGCGGTAGCGACCGCGGCCGTCGTGGGCGGTCGCGACCAGCCGGTCGGTCGCCAGGCCGCGCCGCCGCGCCTCGGCGGCGAACGCGGCCACCAGCTTCGCGGCCTCCGCCTGCTCCGCGGCGCGTTCCCGGGCGTCGGCCGCCGCGTGGGCCGCCATCGCCCGGCGCTGCCGCTCCCGCCACTGCGCGTCGTCGTCCACACCCACGACCGCGAGGGTACGCCCGCGCCGCGCGCCCGCGCGCCCCACGACCGCCGGGTCGGGCGGTCCCGCTCGTGTGGGCGGTGTCCGTGCGTGTGGGCCGTGCCCGGCCGGGTCTGGCGGTGCTGGCCGGGTCGCGGTACCCGCCCGGCGTGGGCGGTGCCACCCGCCTCGCGGCGCTGTCGAGCTGAGTCGTTCGTGCTCTCAGCTCGACAGGGCCGCGACCGGCGACGGTCAGGCCAGCCCGGCCCGGCGCAACGCCTCCGCCATGGCGTCGTTGACCGGCGCGGAGGCGCCACCGCCGCGCCCCTGACGCGGCTGTGAGCCGCCCCGGTCCCCACGCTGACGGCCGCCGCCTCCGCCTTGCCCGCCGCCGCCCTGCGCACGGTCCTGCCCGCCGGCCTGTCCGCCCCGCTGCCCGCCGCCGGCCTGCCCGCGACCCGGACGGCCACCGCCCGCACCGCCTCGGCTGCCGTCCGCACCGCCTCGGCCGTCGCGGTCCCGCCGGCCCTCCCCGCCGGCCGGGCGTCCGCCGCCGGTCGGCGCCTCGTCGTCCAGACGCAGCGTCAACGAGATCCGCTTGCGCGGCACGTCCACGTCGAGCACCCGCACCCGGACCACGTCGCCGGACTTCACCACGTCGCGCGGGTCCTTGACGAACGTGTGCGACATGGCGGAGACGTGCACCAGACCGTCCTGGTGCACGCCCACGTCGACGAACGCGCCGAACGCGGCCACGTTGGTGACCACACCCTCCAGCACCATGCCGGGCGTCAGGTCGCCGATCTTCTCGACGCCCTCGACGAACGTCGCGGTGCGGAACTCCGGCCGCGGGTCGCGACCGGGCTTCTCCAGTTCGGCCAGGATGTCGGTGACGGTGGGCAGGCCGAACGTGTCGTCCACGAAGTCGGTCGCCCGCAGGCCGCGCAGGATCGCGGACCTGCCGATCAGCGCGCGCAGGTCCTGCCCGGTGGAGGCGAGGATGCGGCGCACCACCGGGTACGACTCGGGGTGCACGCTGGACGAGTCGAGCGGGTCGTCGCCGCCCGGGATGCGCAGGAAGCCGGCGCACTGCTCGAACGCCTTGGGGCCGAGCCGGGCCACCTTCTTCAGCTCGGTCCGGGTGCGGAACGGCCCGTTCGCGTCCCGGTGCAGCACGATGTTCTCCGCCAGCCCGGCGCCGATCCCGGAGACCCGGGTGAGCAGCGGCGCGGAGGCGGTGTTGACGTCCACCCCGACCGCGTTGACGCAGTCCTCGACGACGGCGTCCAGCGAGCGGGACAGTTTCACCTCGGACAGGTCGTGCTGGTACTGCCCGACACCGATCGAACGCGGGTCGATCTTCACGAGTTCGGCGAGCGGGTCCTGGAGACGCCGGGCGATGGAGACCGCCCCGCGCAGCGACACGTCGAGCCCCGGCAGCTCCTGCGAGGCGTACGCGGAGGCGGAGTAGACCGACGCGCCCGCCTCGGAGACCACCACCTTGGTCAGCGTCAGCTCGGGGTGTTGCTTGATCAGGTCACCGGCCAGCTTGTCGGTCTCCCGGCTGGCGGTGCCGTTGCCGATCGCCACCAGCTCGACGCCGTGCGTCGCGGCCAGCGTGGCGAGCGTGTGCAGCGACGCGTCCCACTGCCGGCGCGGCTCGTGCGGGTAGATCGTGTCGGTGGCGACCACCTTGCCGGTCGCGTCGACCACCGCCACCTTGACGCCGGTGCGCAGGCCCGGGTCGAGACCCATGGTGGGCCGCGCGCCGGCGGGCGCGGCGAGCAGCAGGTCACGCAGGTTGGTGGCGAAGACCCGGACGGCCTCCTCCTCGGCCGCCTGCCAGAGCCGCGTCCGCAGGTCGGCGGCGAGGTGGATGAGGATCCGGGTACGCCAGGCCCAGCGCACCGTGTCGGCCAGCCACCGGTCGGCGGGCCGGCCCCGGTCGCTGACGCCGAACCGGCCGGCCACGGCGGCCTCGTAGCGGCTGGGCCCGGTGACCGTGTCGGCGTCGTCCTCGGCGTCCGGGGCCATGGTCAGCTCCAGCACGCCCTCCTTCTCACCGCGGAACATGGCGAGGATCCGGTGCGAGGGCAGTTTCGGGTACGGCTCGGCGAAGTCGAAGTAGTCGGCGAACTTGGCGCCGGCGGCCTCCTGGCCCTCGCGTACCCGGGAGACCAGCCGGCCCCGCGACCACATCTGCTCGCGGAGCGTGCCGATCAGGTCGGCGTCCTCGGCGAAGCGCTCGATCAGGATGGCCCGCGCCCCGTCCAGCGCGGCGGCGGCGTCGGCCACGCCCTTCTCCGCGTCGACGAAGCCGGCCGCGGTGGCGCGCGGGTCCTGCGCCGGGTCGGCGAGGAGCGCGTCGGCCAGCGGTTCCAGCCCGGCCTCGCGGGCGATCTGCGCGCGGGTCCGCCGCTTCGGCTTGTACGGCAGGTAGATGTCCTCCAGCCGGGACTTCGAGTCCGCCGCCAGGATCTGGGCCTCCAGCGCGTCGTCGAGCTTGCCCTGACCGCGGATCGACTCCAGCACCGCGGCCCGCCGCTCGTCCAGCTCCCGCAGGTAGCGCAGCCGCTCCTCGAGCGTGCGCAGCTGCGCGTCGTCGAGGGTGCCGGTGGCCTCCTTGCGGTAGCGGGCGATGAACGGCACGGTGGCGCCGCCGTCGAGCAGCTCCACGGCCGCCCGCACCTGACGCTCGGCGACGCCGAGTTCCTCGGCGATCCGCTGGTGCACAGACTGAGTCACGATCTTGCTCCGCCTCTTCCCGGTGAGTTCGTCGTGCATTCTGCCCGCCGGCGCCGACAGCCGCGCAGCCGCCCGATGGCAAAGCCGACGAATAATATGAAAGCGCCCCTGGGCTGCCAACCGTGCCTCTAGCCTCCAACCAGGAATTTCTACTCCTGTCTGGAGAACCGGGTGAGCACGGAGAAAGTGGTCGTCATCGGTCAGGGTTACGTCGGCCTTCCCCTGGCCGTGCGCGCCGTCGAGGCCGGTTTCGACGTGGTGGGCCTGGATGTGGACGCCGACCGGGTCAAGCGCCTCGCCTCGGGGGAGTCCTACGTGGAGGACATCCCCGCCGAGCGCCTCGGCCGGGCCCTCGGCAGCGGCCGTTACCGCCCGAGCACCGAGTACGCCGACGCCGAGGGCTTCGACGTCTGCGTGATCACGGTGCCGACCCCGCTCCGGGACGGCACCCCGGACCTGAGCTTCGTCGAACAGGCCGGCCACCACGTCGGCCCGTACGTGCGGCCGGGCGCCACGGTGGTGCTGGAGTCGACGACGTACCCGGGCACCACCGAGGAACTGCTGCGCCCGCTCCTGGAGACGGCCAGCGGACTGCAGGCGCCCGGGGACTTCCACCTCGGCTACAGCCCGGAACGCATCGACCCGGGCAACCCGACCTGGCGGCTGGAGAACACCCCCAAGGTGGTCTCCGGCGTGGACGCCGCCGCGCTGGAGCGGGTGGACGGCTTCTACCGCCGGATCGTGGCCCGGACGGTTCCGGTGCCGTCCACCCGGGTCGCGGAGCTGACCAAGCTGATCGAGAACACGTTCCGCCAGGTGAACCTCGGGTTGATCAACGAGCTCACGATCCTCTCCCACCACCTCGGCATCGACGTCTGGCAGGCGATCGACGCCGCCGAGACGAAGCCGTTCGGGTTCATGCCGTTCCGGCCCGGGCCCGGCGTCGGCGGCCACTGCCTCCCGATCGACCCCTGCTACCTGTCCTGGCAGGTCAAGCGGCGGCTGGGCCGGCAGTTCCGGTTCATCGAGCTGGCCAACGACGTCAACCACGAGATGCCCGAGCACGTCACCCAGCGGATCATGGCCGGCCTCAACCGGGCCGGCCGGGCGGTCAGCGGCGCCCGGCTGCTGATGCTCGGCCTGGCGTACAAGAAGAACACCGGCGACATGCGTGACTCGCCGGCGGTGGACGTCGCGCGCCGGCTGTGCGACCTCGGCGCGGACGTGCGGGCCGCCGAGCCGTACGCCGAGCCGCACCAGATCCCCGCCGGCGTGCTGGTCGTGCCGCTGACCGAACACGAGGTCGACGCCGCCGACGCGGTGATCGTCGCGACCGACCACGACGTCTTCGACTACGAGATGGTGGCCGGCCGGGCCCGCTACGTCTTCGACGCGCGGAACCGGTGTTCGGGACCGACCGTGGAGCGGCTCTAGGAGCACCCCGCCCCGACCGTCGACGGCTGCGCTAGCGTGGCGATCATGGAGGCACCTGCGGATCCACGGGCCCGGCGACTCTTCGGGGGCAGCGCCCGGGCGCTCGGCGACCTGGCCGCCGGTCCGTTCCGGGCCGACCGGGACCGGATCGTCGCCTCGCCGTTCTTCGCCCGGCTGAACGGCGTCACCCAGGTGATCAGTCCGGGCGGCTCCGGGCTGCTGGTGCACAACCGGCTCACGCACAGCCTGAAGGTGGCCCAGGTGGCCCGCGCGATCGCCGAACGGCTGACCGCCGACCCGGCGCACCGGGACCTGCTGGAGAAGCTGGGTGGCTGCGACCCGGACGTGGTCGAGGCCGCCGCGCTCGCCCACGACCTCGGGCATCCGCCGTTCGGGCACCTGGGGGAGCGGGTCCTCGACCGGCTGGCCCGGCAGCGGCTGGGGCTGCCGGACGGCTTCGAGGGCAACGCCCAGTCGTACCGGATCGTCACCAGCACCGAGATCCGCGGCGCCGCGACCACCGGGCTGGACCTGACCGCCGCGGTCCGGGCGGCGATGCTGAAGTATCCGTGGACCCGGCTGGACCACCCCGACCCGCACCCGCGGCACCTCGACCCGGCGCCCCGGGGCGCCGCGCCGCCGCCGGACGACCCGGAGAGCGGGTCGCTGAAGTTCGGCGCGTACCGCACCGAGCTGGACGACCTGCGGGCGGCCCGGGAGCCGTTCGCCGGGCGGATCCCGGACTGGCAGCAGACGCCGGAGGCGTCCGTGATGGACACCGCCGACGACATCGCGTACGCCATCCACGACGTGGAGGACTTCTACCGCGTCGGGGTGCTCCAGCAGGGCGCGGTGGCCGCCGAGCTGATGGCCTGGCAACGTGAGTGCGGGCACCTGCGGTCGATCACCGCCTCGGCGCTGGACACCGCGGGCCGGCGGCCCGGCACGGCGATCGAGCGGCTGCGTCGCCAACTGCACCGCAAGGACGGCTGGATCGCCGACGACGAGGCGTTCGCCGCGGCGGTCGAGCACGTCCGCGAGGAGCTGGTGGAAGGGCTGCTGGCGCTGCCGTTCGACGGCTCGATCGAGGCGGAGCAGTACGTCGCCCGCTTCTCCGCCCGCTGGTCCACCCGCTTCGTGGACGCCATCACGGTGACCCCGGAGCCGGACGTCCGCTCCGGGTACGTGCTGCTGGGCAAGGCGCAGTGGCACGAGGTGCAGGTGCTCAAGTTCGTCCACCACCGGTTCGTGCTGGCCCGCCCCGACCTGGCGCTGCACCAGCGCGGCCAGGCGCGGCTGCTGGACACGCTGGTCGAGGCGCTCTGGGAGTGGCTGCTGGACCCGGAGGAGGAGTCCCGGCTACCCCGCCGGCTGCACGACCTGGTGGAGCTGGCCGAGGCCGAGCTGCACCCGCGTACCCCGGACCGGATCGGTCGGGCCCGGGGCCGGGCCATCGTCGACTTCGTCGCGCAGCTCACCGACGGTCAGGCGGTGGCGATGCTGGACGCGCTCTCCGGGCGTTCCGGCGCGTTGTGGACCGACGCGTTCGTGCTCTGAGGCCCGCTCAGCGGGCCGGTACTCCCTTGACCACGAGGCCCGGCGCCACGTCGCGCACCACGCAGGCGCCGGCGCCGACTGTCGCGCCGGCCCCCACCCGAAGGCCCGGCAGCACCACGGCACCCGCTCCGACCAGCGCTGCGGTGTCGAGGCGGCAGTCGCCCGAGACGGCCGCGAGAGGGTGCAGGGAGACGTAGTCACCGACCACGCAGTCGTGGGCGAGGGTGGCGTTCTGGTTGACGTGCAGGTGCCGTCCGACGGTGACTCCGGTGGTGATCCGGCCGCCGGCGAACACCACCAGACCCTCGGCCGACACCAGGTCCGGGCCGACTGTCGCGTCCGGGTGTACGAGACTGGCCGCGGGCAGGCCGAACAGTTCGACCCGCGTGCCGACGACCCGCCGGATCCGTGGGTCGCCGAGGCCGAGGACGACGTGGGTCGCCGGCGACAGGTGCCCGAGCGTGGCCACGGTCCCGAGGTAGGGGACACCTGTCGACTCGACGCGCTTACGGTTCCGCTCCGACGGGTCGTCGTCGACGAAGCCGACCAGCCGCCAGGGCGGCCGGTTCGACGCGGCGTTGACCGCGGCCACGACCTGCGCGATCTCCCGACCGTGACCGCCGCATCCGACGATGACGAGGTCAAGACCCACCGCCGCTACCGTCCCGCCGTCGCCGGTTCGGGCTGCTCCGGGGCGGTGCCGCGGAACTCGTACGCGGTGGCGGTGCCAGGTGCGTTGATTCCCCGCCGGCGGAGCACGGCCACCGCCGTCCGGGCCAGGATGCGGGCATCGAGGCTGAGGCTCCAGTGGTCCACGTACCGGAGGTCGTAGGCGAACCGCTTCTCCCAGTCGAGCTCGTTGCGGCCATTGACCTGCGCCAGGCCGGTCAGCCCCGGTCGGACGGCGTGGCGCCGGAACTGCTCCGGTGTGTAGAGATCGCGGTAGCTGGTCGGGAACGGGCGAGGACCCACGAAACTCATGTCCCCTCGCAGGATGTTCCAGAGGCTGGGCAGTTCGTCCAGGCTGGTGGACCGCAGCCACCGCCCCAACGGGGTCAGCCGGAGCTGGTCGTCGTCGGGCGAGAAGGCGGGGCCGCCGCCGGCCATGGAACGAAACTTCACGATGGTGAACTCGCGGCCCCGCCAGCCGATCCGCCGTTGCCGGAAGAGCACCGGGCGGCCCAGGCCGAGCAGCACCGCGACCGCCACCGCGGCCAGCACCGGGGCCATGACCAGCAGGGCGGTCGAGGCGACGACGACGTCGACGACCCGCTTGACGACCGCGACGCCGCCCCGGGATGAGGTGGGTGTTGCGGGATCTACCACGCCTGGGGAGAGGCGAACCTGCATGCTGTCCTCCGGCCGCTGACTCGTCAGCGAACAGAGTACGCAAAAACGGGCCGAAGAGTGCCTTGTCTGTCTTTTTCCGCCAAGTCAGGCGATCGCCTGCCACCAGCCGTCCACCGCCGGCGGCTCGTCCACCACGACCCGCTCGCCGGGGCGCGGCACCGCCAGCCGGGCGCCCCGCGCCTTCGCCTCGGCCCAGAGCCGGTCCACCGGCTCCGACCAGTCGTGCAGGGCCAGGTTGAACGTGCCCCAGTGCACCGGCACCAGCAGTTCGCCCCGGACGTCGAGGTGGGCGGCGACCGCCTCCTCCGGGAACATGTGGATGTTCGGCCAGGCCCGGTCGTACGCGCCGATCTGCATGAGCGTGACGTCGAACGGACCGTGCTCGGCGCCGATCGTGGCGTAGCCGTCGAAGTAGCCGGAGTCGCCGGTGTAGAACACCTTCCGCCGCGCGCCGGCCACCACCCAGGAACTCCAGAGCGTGCCGTCGCGACGCAGCCCGCGCCCGGAGAAGTGCTGTGCGGCGGTGGCGGTGAGCGTCACGCCACCGACCCGGTGGTGCTCCGACCAGTCCAGCTCGACGATGCGGTCCGCCGGCACGCCCCAGCGTTCCAGGTGGGCGCCCACGCCGAGCGGCACCAGGAACGGCGCGGACTGGTGGGTCAGCAGCCCCCGGACCGTCGCCATGTCCAGGTGGTCGTAGTGGTCGTGCGAGATCAGGACGGCGTCGAGCCGGGGCAACTCGTCGAGGCGGACCGGCGGCTCGTGGATGCGTCGCGGGCCGACCAGCGCCGACGGTGAGCACCTGTCGCTCCAGACCGGGTCGAGCAGCACCCGGTGGCCCTCGATCTCCACAAGCGTGGAGGCGTGGCCGTACCAGATCACGTTCAGCTCGTCGGCCGGGTCGGCGGGTGCGGCGTCGGTCGGGCGCAGCAGCGGCACGGCGCTGCCCGGCCGCCGCTTCTGCTTGCCGAAGATCAGCTCTCGGACCAGGTTGCGGCCCGGGTCGGCGACCATGGTGGCGTTCGTGCCGGTCGGGTTGTGGAACGTGCCGTCGCGGAACCGCGGTGACCGGGCGGCGCGTTCCGCCCGGGCGCCGGTGAGCCGGCCGCCGAGCTGGGCCGGCACGTCACGCGCCGCCCACGCCAGCCCGGCCACGGCGGCCAGCCCGGCGAGCCGCCACCCCCGCCCGCCGCCTGCCGTGCCCGGTTCGCGTTCCGTTGGTGCCCGCATGTTCGTCCCCTCCGCCGTGTCCCGCAGTACACGGTAGCCACCACCGTCCCCGTCCGTGGAACGACGGGCGTGGGGATGCTGACTCAGCTCAACCGCCGCCGTACCGCCGACCCGACCATCGCGGTCGCCCCGCCAACGGTCCGGACCACCCGCGACAGGTCGGGCAGCCAGCCGCCCCGGACCGCCTCGCCGGCCGGGTTGGGCGTGAACACCGCGCCCTCGGTCGGCGGCACCGGCCGGCCGGTGAGCCCGCCGAGGCGCATCAGCGGGCCGACCAGCACGTCGTAGACGGCCGGCAGCGCGGTGAAACCGACCCGCATGACCAGGTTGACCCGGCCCACCGAGATCTCCCGGCGGGGCTTGTCGGCGCAGTGCGCGATGGCCCGGGCCACCCGCTCGGGGGTGGTGATCGGCAGCGGTGGTCGCCCGATCCGTCCCACGTAGTTCGCCGCCTGCTGGTAGACCGGGGTGTCCACGCTGCCGGGGGTGACCAGGCAGACGTTGACGCCGGGCAGGTGACCGGCCTCCTTGAAGTGCCGCAGCGCCACCCGCGCCACCCCGGCGGAGCCCAGCAGGTCGGTGCGGACCACCTGCTCGAAGACCTCCGCCGGGATCTCCTCGAAGCGTCCGTACGCCATCACGGCGGCGGTGTGCACCCAGACGTCGATCCGGCCGAACCCGGCGACCGCGGTCGCCGTCAACGCGTCGAGCGCGCCCGGTTCGGTGACGTCGGTGGGCACGACGCGCACGTCCGCCGCGCCGGCGTCGGCGCACTCCCGGCGTACCTGCTCCAGCGTTTCGGGCGCGCGGGCCGCGAGGACCAACCGGTCCCCGCGGCCCGCGAACTCCCGGGCCGCCGCCCGGCCGATCCCGCTGGTCGCGCCGGTGACGACCACCGTCCGGGTCACGGTGCGAGCACGACCTTGACGCAGCCGTCCTCCTTCTTCTGGAACATCTCGTACGCCTGCGGCGCCTGCGCCAGCGGCAGCCGGTGGGTCCGCAGGTCCTCGACGCCCAGCGGGTCGTCGTCGCCCGCCAGCAGCGGGATGATCTCGTCCACCCAGCGGCGCACGTGGCACTGGCCCATCCGCAACTGGATGCCCCGGTCGAACATCTCCATCAGCGGCATCGGGTCCTGCTCGCCGCCGTACACCCCGGAGATCGAGACGGTGCCGCCGCGCCGGACCGCCTTGAGCGCGGCGTGCAGCACCACCAGCCGGTCCACGCCGGCCGCGTCGATCATCGGCCGGGCCAGCTTGTCCGGGAGCAGGCCGGCGGCGGCCTGCGCGATCTTGCCGACCGGCGCGCCGTGCGCCTCCATGCCGACCGCGTCGATCACCGCGTCCGGGCCCCGCCCGTCGACCAGGTCGATGAGCGCGCCCGGCACGTCGTCGAGCTGGCTGACGTCGAGCACCTCGATGCCGTGCCGGCGGGCCATCTCCAGCCGCTCCGGCACCAGGTCCAGGCCGATCACCCGGCCGGCGCCGAGGTGCCGGCCGATCCGGGCGGAGAACTGCCCGACCGGGCCGAGGCCGAACACGGCCAGTGTGCCGCCGGGCGGGGTGTCCGCGTACTTCACCGCCTGCCAGGCGGTGGGCAGGATGTCGGAGAGGTAGAGCCAACGCTCGTCCGGCCCGGTGTCGGGGATCTTGATCGGGCCGAACTGGGCCTGCGGGACGCGCAGGTACTCGGCCTGGCCGCCCGGGACCGAGCCGTAGAGCGAGGTGTAGCCGAACAGCGACGCGCCCTTGCCCTCGGCCGTCACCTGGGTGGTCTCGCACTGGGCGTAGAGCTGCCGCTCACACATCCAGCAGTGCCCGCAGGAGATGTTGAACGGGACGACCACCCGGTCGCCCTTCTTCAGCCGGGTCACCCCGGAGCCGACCTCCTCGACGATGCCCATCGGCTCGTGACCGAGGATGTCGCCGGGCTTCAGGTACGGCCCGAGCACCTCGTACAGGTGCAGGTCGGAACCGCAGATGGCGGTCGAGGTGATCCGGACGATCGCGTCGGTCGGCTCCTCGATCCGGGGGTCCGGGACGTCCTCGACCCGGACGTCACGCTTGCCTTGCCAGGTCAGTGCCTTCATGCCTGAATGTCCTCCTCGGTGCCGTCCATGGGACTGCTACCCGCGAGACATCACTTGAACCGGCGTCCGTCGCGCGGAGTCCCGGCCGTGTCGTCGGGCGCTCGGATGGGCAGTGGCGCCCTGCAAACCTGATGGCGCAGGTGGTTCACCGCGCCCGCCGGACGGACTGACGATGATCGACACCAGCTCGCCGAAATGGCGGTATCCCGGCCCGTGCGATACCGCCACCTCGGCGAGCTGGTGTGGATCAAGGCGCCGAAGGCCATCACGCCGGCGAGTCGGCGTGGGAACGCGCTGTTCCCGATGGCCCGCCACCGCGTCCGGGGCTTCGGCCGCTGCTCCCCCGATGCATCGGTGCCATCAAGTTTGTAGCGACCGAGGAGCGCCCCTCCACGTACTGCGCCGTCCGCGCCCGCGCCGCCGGCCGCCAGGCCGCGCCCGCCCTTTCGACCCGGCCGGAGCCGGCTCGAAACATGCAGGACCGGCTCGCGTCGCGCGTGGGTTCGAGGCCGGGCGGGTCAGGAGCCGGGGGTGCCGGCCCGCTTCGTGGTCGCCTTGAGGTAGTCCCGGTTGAGGCGGCCGATGGTGTTCAGCGGGATGCCCTTCGGGCAGGCCGAGGCGCACTCGCCGATGTTGGTGCAGCCGCCGAAGCCGGCCTCGTCGTGCGCGTCCACCATGCCGATCACCCGGGTGTAGCGCTCGGGCTGCCCCTGGGGCAGCAGCGAGAGCTGGGTGACCTTGGCGGCGGTGAACAGCATGCCGGAGCCGTTCGGGCAGGCCGCGACGCAGGCGCCGCAGCCGATGCAGGCGGCCGAGGAGAACGCGGCGTCGGCGTTGTCCTTCGCCACCGGGGTGGAGTGCGCCTCGGGGGCGCTGCCGGTCGGCGCGGTGACGTAGCCACCGGCGGCGATGATCTTGTCGAACGCGTTCCGGTCCACCACCAGGTCCTTGATGACCGGGAAGGCCCGGGCCCGCCAGGGCTCGATGTCGATCGTGTCGCCGTCGGAGAACTGCCGCATGTGCAGCTGGCAGGCGGTGGTGCCGCGCTGCGGGCCGTGCGCCTCACCGTTGATCATGAGGCTGCACATGCCGCAGATGCCCTCACGGCAGTCGTGGTCGAACGCGACCGGCTCCTCGCCGTCGAGGATCAGCCGCTCGTTGAGCACGTCGAGCATCTCCAGGAAGGACATGTCCGGGGACACGTCCGGCACCGGGTAGGTCACCATCCGACCCTTGTCCTCGGGGCCGGTCTGGCGCCAGATGCGCAGGGTCAGGTTCACTTGTAGCTCCGCTGCGAGGGGTGGACGTATTCGAAGGTCAGGTCTTCCTTGTGCAGCACGGGCTCGCCGGTGCCGGTGTACTCCCAGGCGGCCACGTACGCGAACCGGTCGTCGTCGCGCTGCGCCTCGCCGTCCGGGGTCTGGTACTCGGCCCGGAAGTGGCCGCCGCAGGACTCCTCGCGGTGCAGGGCGTCGATGCACATCAGCTCGGCCAGCTCGAAGAAGTCGGCCACCCGGCCGGCCTTCTCCAGCGACTGGTTGAGCCCCTCACCGTCGCCCGGGACGCGGACCCGCTGCCAGAACTGCTCGCGCAGCGCCCGGATCTCGGCGATGGCCTTGCGCAGCCCGGCGTCCGAGCGCTCCATGCCGCAGTGCTCCCACATGATCTGGCCCAGCTCCCGGTGGAACGAGTCCACCGTGCGGTCGCCGTCGACCGCGAGCAGCCGCGCGATCCGGTCCTCGACGTCGGTACGCGCCGCGACCGCCTCCGGGTGGCTGGCGTCGACCTTCTCCATCGGGTTGGCGGCCAGGTAGTTCGCGAGGGTGCTCGGCAGCACGAAGTAGCCGTCGGCCAGGCCCTGCATCAGCGCCGAGGCGCCGAGCCGGTTCGCGCCGTGGTCGGAGAAGTTCGCCTCGCCGATCACGAACAGGCCGGGGATGGTCGACTGGAGGTCGTAGTCGACCCAGAGGCCGCCCATCGTGTAGTGCACGGCGGGGTAGATCCGCATCGGCACCTCGTACGGGTCCTCGCCGGTGATCCGCTCGTACATCTCGAAGAGGTTGCCGTACTTGGCCTCGATGGCCTTGCGGCCGAGCCGGTCGATGGCGTCGGCGAAGTCGAGGTAGACGCCGAGGCCGGTGGGGCCGACGCCGCGTCCCTCGTCGCAGACGTTCTTCGCGGCGCGGGAGGCGATGTCGCGGGGGACCAGGTTGCCGAAGGACGGGTAGATCCGCTCCAGGTAGTAGTCCCGCTCGGCCTCGGGGATGTCCCGCGGGCCGCGGTCGTCGCCCTTGGCCTTCGGCACCCACACCCGGCCGTCGTTGCGCAGCGACTCGCTCATCAGCGTCAGCTTCGACTGGTGGTCGCCGGAGACCGGGATGCAGGTCGGGTGGATCTGGGTGTAGCAGGGGTTGGCGAAGTACGCGCCCTTGCGGTGCGCCCGCCAGGAGGCGGTGACGTTGCAGCCCTTGGCGTTGGTGGAGAGGTAGAAGACGTTGCCGTAGCCGCCGGAGGCGAGCACCACCGCGTCGGCCATCTCGGTGCTGATCTCGCCGGTGACCATGTCGCGGACCACGATGCCGCGCGCCCGGCCGTCGACGACCACCAGTTCGAGCATCTCGTGGCGGGCGTTCATCTCCACGTTGCCCAGGCCGATCTGCCGTTCGAGGGCCTGGTACGCGCCGAGCAGGAGCTGCTGGCCGGTCTGGCCCCGGGCGTAGAAGGTGCGCTGCACCTGGGCGCCGCCGAACGAGCGGGTGTCGAGCAGGCCGCCGTACTCGCGGGCGAACGGGACGCCCTGGGCGACGCACTGGTCGATGATGTTGACCGAGACCTCGGCCAGCCGGTGCACGTTCGACTCCCGGGAGCGGAAGTCGCCGCCCTTGACCGTGTCGTAGAAGAGGCGGTGCACCGAGTCGCCGTCGTTGCGGTAGTTCTTGGCGGCGTTGATGCCGCCCTGGGCGGCGATCGAGTGTGCCCGGCGCGGACTGTCCTGGTAGCAGTAGGACTTCACGTGGTAGCCCTGCTCGGCCAGCGTCGCGGCGGCGGAGCCGCCGGCCAGGCCGGTGCCGACCACGATCACGGTCAGCTTCCGGCGGTTGGCCGGGTTCACCAGCTTCATCTGGAAGCGGTGGCGGTCCCACCGGGTCTCGACCGGGCCGTCCGGGGCCCGGGTGTCGGCGATCGGGTCGCCATCGGTGTAGAGATCCATGTCAGGCCACCAATCCGGTGAGTACGGCGAACGGGACCACCAGGTAGCCGGCGCAGAGCACGACGGCGAAGACGAGCGCGGCGGCGCGGGCCCGGCGCTCGACCCGCGGCGTCTGCTGGCCGAGGCTGCGGAACGCGCTGAACGCGCCGTGCCGCAGGTGGAAGCCGAGGGTCACGATGGCGAGCGTGTAGAAGAGGGTGACGTACCAGCGCTCCGGGGCGAAGTCGGCGACCACGTTGCCGTACGGGTTGGCCGGGTCGCCCTGCGGGTTCAGGTGACCGGTGGTCAGGTCCAGGATGTGGTAGATCACGAAGAGCAGGATGATCACACCACCCCAGCGCATGGTGCGGGCCGCGTAGTTCACGTGGATCTTCCGCCGGTGCGCGTACGCCACCGGGCGGGCGGCCCGGGCGCGCATGGCGAGGACGACGGCCGCGCCGATGTGGGCGAGCACCGCCACGGTGAGGACGGCGCGCTGGATCCACAGGTACCAGGTGGTGGGCAGCAGCGGCGTGCCGAGGTCCCGGAGCCAGTGCGCGTAGTGGTCGAACGACGTCTCGCCCGTGAAGATCTTCAGGTTCCCGAGCATGTGCACGATCAGGAACAGCACCAGGAGGATGCCCGTCACCGCCATGACGGCCTTGAGGCCGACGTTCGAGCGGATGGGCGACCGAGTTTTCGTGATTACCACACGACCGACGCTAGGAGCACTTCGATCAGGCGTCCAATGCATCGAAATCACAGTCTTGATAGCCGTAAGCTATAGAGATGCAGCTCCATCAGCTCCGGTACTTCGTTGCGGTCGCAGAAGTACGACATTTCACCCAGGCGGCCGATGTCGTCGGCATAACGCAGCCCTCGTTGAGTAAGCAAATTCACGCCCTGGAGGCCGACCTCGGGGCGCCGCTCTTCGAGCGGGTAAGGGGCAACATCACGCTCACCACGGCCGGTGAGGTGCTGCTGCCGCTGGCCAAGCGGATCCTCGCCGACGTGGACACCGCGACCCGCGAGGTGCAGGAGCTGGTCGGGCTGCGCCGGGGGCGGGTCCGGCTCGGGGCCACGCCCAGCCTGGCCACCTCGCTGGCGCCCCCGGTGCTGCGCCGGTTCCGCGACGCCCACCCCACCGTCGACCTGCGCGTCGAGGAGGGCGGCTCGCAGGATCTCGTCCGCGACATGCTCCGCGGCGACCTCGACCTCGCGCTGATCATCATGCCGTCCGGCGGCGCCGACCCGGGGCTGCGCGTCGACCCGATCCTGCGGGAGAGCCTGGTGGTCGCCTCGGTCGACCCGCTGCCGGGCGTCTCGACCGGCGGCGAGCTGCGCATCACCGACCTGCGCGACCAGCCGCTCGTCATGTTCCGCGAGGGCTACGACCTGCGCGACGCCACGCTCCAGGCGTGCCGGGCGGCCGGCTTCGAGCCGGCCCTGTCGGTGGACGGCGGGGAGATGGACGCCGTGCTCAGCTTCGTCGAGGCCGGGCTCGGCGTCGCGCTGGTGCCCGGCATCGTGGTGGCCCGCCGGCCCGGCATCCGGGTCACCCGGCTCGCGCCGCCCGGCGTGCGCCGTACCATCGCGGTGGCCCGCCGCCGGGACGTGGTGCCCACCCACGCCGGCCGCGAGCTGCGCCGGATCCTCCTGGAGTACGTGCACGACGCGACCGCCACCGACCGGCTCCCGGCCGGCGTGGAGCCGCTGGCCTAGCTGGCGGCGGCCGTGGGCCAGGTGCGCAGCAGGGCGTCGACGGCGTCCAGGACCCGCGCCCAGCTCTCCGGCGGAGCCGGCGGGCTGTGGTCGAAGCCGCCCCCCATCTCCAGCCCGACGAAGCCCTGGAAGACGCTGCCGAGCAGGCGGACGGCGTGCGTCTGGTCCGGCTCGGGCAGGTAGTAGCCGCGCAGGATCGCCCGCATCATCTGGGCGTGCCGGACGCCGGCGCTGCCGGCGGCGGTCGGTGGATCGAGCCGCAACTGGGCCGCCGCCCAGCGGCCCGGGTGCTCGTGGGCGTAGTCGCGGTAGGCGTTCGCGAAGGCGGTCAGCGCCTCCTTGCCGGCCCGCCCGGCGAGCGCGTCGGCGGCCCGGTCGGCGAGTTCGCCCAGCGCGAGCAGCGCGATCCCGGTCCGCAGGTCCTGGGAGTTGCGGACGTGCGAGTAGAGGCTGGCGACCGTGACGCCGAACCGTCTGGCCAGCGCCGACACGGTCACCTGGTCGAAGCCCACCTCGTCGGCCAGCTCCGCCCCGGCCCGGATCAGACGCTCCTGACTGAGTCCCACGCGCCCCATGTGCCTCCCCTCACCAAAGCTCATTATGCCTTTGCCTAATACCTTTAGGAAAATTACCCTCGGGTGTATGACCCCGCTTACCGAACCCGAGATCCGGGCCGCGTTCGTGAACTGCACCAGAGGTGAGGCGAAGCGCATGCACGTGCCCCGCGACCTCGACGCCCGCCCCTGGGCCGACCTCGACTACCTCGGCTGGCGCGATCCCCAGGCGTCCGACCGGGCCTACCTGGTCGCCACCGTGGACGGCCGACCGACCGGCCTCGCGCTGCGCCGCCCCAGCCCCGGCCCTCGGCAGCAGCGCCGCAACATGTGCTCGGTGTGCCTGACCAACCCGGCCGGCGGCGTCAGCCTGATGGTCGCGCGCAAGGCGGGCAAGGCCGGGCAGCAGGGCAACTCGGTGGGCATCTACCTCTGCGACGACCTCGCCTGCTCCCTGTACCTGCGCGGTCGCAAGGACGCCGGCCCCGGCGGCCGCCTGCCCGAGTCACTGACCCTGGCGGAGAAGATCGACCGCACCGTGTCGCACCTCACCGCCTTCATCACCCGCGTCACCACCTGACCGCACGCCGCGAGCGGGGGTCAGCGGGCTTCGGCGTCGTCCATGGCGCGGTAGATGCGCTGCTCGGAGACCGGGTACGGAGTGCCGAGCGCCTGGGCGAACACGTTCACCCGCAGCTCCTCGATCATCCAGCGGATCTGGCGGGCCGCCGTCGAGCCGCGCCGGGCCGGCGGCAACGCGGCCAGCATGTCCTGGTACTCCTTCTGCACCACGGCGATGCGGTCCTGCTGCTGCTTGTCGCGCTGCGGGTTGCCGGGCAACCGGTCCAGCCGGCGCTCGATCGCGGTCAGGTAGCGCAGCAGGTCGGGCAGGCGGGCGTAGCCGGCCTCGGTGAGGAAGCCGGCGTGCACCAGGCCGGTGAGCTGGGCGCGGATGTCGGCGAGCGCGGCCACCACGGCCAGGTTGCGGGTGGCGCCGAGCCGCTGCTCCACCGCGTACGAGGCGGCCAGCACCTGCCGGGCCCGGGCCATCACCTCGACCACGGTGTCGACCAGGTC
The DNA here is from genome assembly GCF_027925725.1 of Micromonospora sp. AKA38. NCBI lineage: Bacteria > Bacillati > Actinomycetota > Actinomycetes > Micromonosporales > Micromonosporaceae > Micromonospora > Micromonospora sp. AKA38. The sequence goes on from NZ_BNEI01000005.1 coordinate 62,391, forward strand.
GGCGCGGACCCGCTCACGCAGTGCGGCGAAGCCGTCGGCGTCCCAGGCCGGGCCGCCCGCGTCCGCCATCAGCTTGTCGATGGCGGCGCCGGTGGCGTCCTCGATCAGCGCCGGCACCCCGCCGTGCGGGTTGCGGGACAGCGCCAGCTTCGCCTCGTTGCTCAGCCGCCCCTGAAGGAACCGCGCCGGCGACGGCATGGTCAGCCGCAGCAGTCGACGGGTGCCGGCCCAGTGCGCGGCCTCCTGCTCGCCGGCGGAGTCGAACACCTTCACCCCGACGGTCGCGCCCTCGTCCACCAGCGCCGGGTACGCGGTCACCGCGAAACCGGCGCGCACCTGCTCGATGGTGCGGGGCAGGCTGCCGATCGACCACTCGGTGAGCCCGCTGCGGGCCACGTCCGGCGCGGCGGCGGCGACGACCTGGCGTACCTCCTGGCGGAGCCGGCGTTGCAGCGCCGGCAGGTCCTTGCCCTCGGCGACCGGTTTGTCGTCGTCGCCGAGCACCCGGAACGTGACCCGCAGGTGCGACGGCAGCTTGCCCACGTCCCACGCGTCCGGCGGCACGGTCACCCCGGTCATCCGGCGCAGTTGCCGGGTCAGCGCGGCCAGCAGCGGCTCCTCGCCGGGCGTGATGGCGGCCAGCGCCGCCCGCGCGTAGTCGGGCACCGGCACGAAGTTGCGCCGGACCGGCTTGGGCAGCGAGCGGATCAACGCGATGACCAGTTCCTCGCGCAGCCCCGGCACCTGCCAGTCGAAGCTCTCCGCCGGCACCTGGTTGAGCAGCGGCAGCGGGATGTCCACGGTGACGCCGTCGGTGGGCGCGGTCGGGTCGAACGTGTACGTCAGCGGCAGCGTGACGCCGTCGGCCCGCCACTCGTCCGGGTAGTCCTCCTCGTCCACGCCGCCGCGACCGGCGTTGACCAGCAGCTCGCGGGTGAACGTGAGCAGGTCCGGCCGCTCCCGGCGGGTCTTCTTCCACCAGGTGTCGAAGTGCCGGCCGGAGACGACGTCGGCGGGGATCCGCTGGTCGTAGAAGGCGAAGATGGTCTCGTCGTCGACCAGGATGTCGCGCCGCCGGGCCCGGTTCTCCAGCTCCTCGACCTCGGTCAGCAGCTTCTGGTTGTCCCGCCAGAACTGGTGGTGGGTCTGCCAGTCGCCCTCCACCAGCGCGTGCCGGATGAACAGCTCCCGGCTCAGCGCCGGGTCGATCCGACCGAAGTTCACCTTGCGGGAGGTGACCAGCGGGATGCCGTAGAGCGTGACCTTCTCGTAGGCCATCACCGCAGCCTGCTTCTTCTCCCAGTGCGGCTCGCTGTAGCTGCGCTTGACCAGGTGCTGGGCCAGCGGTTCGACCCACTCCGGCTCGACCCGCCCGGCCACCCGGCCGAAGAGCCGGGACGTCTCGACCAGCTCGGCGGCCATCACCCAACGCGGCGGCTTCCGGAACAGCGCCGAGCCGGGGAAGATCACGAACTTCGCGCCGCGCGCGCCGAGGTACTCGTGCTTCTGCGCGTCCTTGAGCCCGAGGTGGGACAGCAGGCCGGGCAGCAGCGACTGGTGCACCTTCGGGGTGTCGATCTCCTCCGGCAGGTCCGCGCCGGCGCCGCGCCGGCCCTCACCCTTCTCCGAGGTACGCAGCACCTGGCGCACCTGGCTGACGATGTCCTGCCACTCGCGCACCCGCAGGTAGTTGAGGTATTCCGCCTTGCACATCCGGCGGAACGCGCTGGAGGACAGCTCCCGCTGCTTCTCCCGCAGGTGCCGCCACAGGTTGAGGTACGCGACGAAGTCCGACTCCTTGTCGGCGAACCGGGCGTGCGCCTGGTCGGCCTGGGCCTGCCGGTCGGCGGGCCGTTCGCGCGGGTCCTGGATGGAGAGCGCGGCGGCGATCACCACCACCTCGGTGGCGCAGCCGTTGCGCTCGCCCTCGATCACCATCCGGGCCAGCCGCGGGTCGACCGGGAGCTGGGCCAGCCGCCGGCCCAGCGCGGTCAGCCGCTTCGCCGGGTCGGCCTCGGTCGGGTCGAGCGCGCCCAGCTCGTGCAGCAGGTTGACGCCGTCGGTCACGTTGCGCCGGTCCGGCGGGTCGATGAACGGGAAGGCGGCGACGTCGCCGAGCCCGATCGCGGTCATCTGGAGGATGACCGAGGCGAGGTTGGTACGCAGGATCTCCGGGTCGGTGAACTCCGGGCGGGAGTCGAAGTCCGACTCGTCGTAGAGGCGGACGCAGATGCCGTCGGAGGTGCGCCCGCAGCGCCCCTTGCGCTGGTTGGCGCTGGCCTGCGAGACCGGCTCGATCGGCAGCCGCTGCACCTTGAGCCGGCTGGAGTAGCGGGAGATCCGGGCGGTGCCCGGGTCCACCACGTACTTGATGCCGGGGACGGTCAGCGAGGTCTCCGCGACGTTGGTGGCCAGCACCACCCGGCGGCCGGCGTGCGGGGCGAAGACCCGGTGCTGCTCGGCGGTGGAGAGCCGGGCGTAGAGCGGCAGGATCTCGGTGCCGAGCAACGAGCGTCTGGACTGCACCAGTTTGCCGAGCGCGTCGGCGGTGTCCCGGATCTCCCGCTCGCCGCTGAGGAAGACCAGGATGTCGCCCGGCCCCTCGGCGGCCAGTTCCTCGACCGCGTCGCCGATGGCCTGGATCTGGTCCCGGACGTTCTCCTCGTCGGCCTCGTCCTCCCCGTCGGCCTCGGTGACCTCGACCAGCGGCCGGTACCGTACCTCCACCGGGTAGGTGCGACCGGAGACCTCCACCACCGGCGCCGGGTTGCCGTCGGCGTCGGCGAAGTGCCTGGCGAACCGGTCGGTCTCGATGGTCGCCGAGGTGATGACCACCTTGAGGTCGGGCCGGCGGGGGAGGAGCTGGCGCAGGTAGCCGAGGATGAAGTCGATGTTCAGGCTGCGTTCGTGCGCCTCGTCGATGATCAACGTGTCGTACTGCCGGAGCATCCGGTCGGTCTGCAACTCGGCCAGCAGGATGCCGTCGGTCATGAGCTTGACCAGGCTGTTCTCGCCCACCTGGTCGGAGAAGCGGACCTTGTAGCCGACCACGCCGCCCAGCTCGGTGCCGAGTTCCTCGGCGATCCGGTCGGCGACCGTCCGGGCGGCCAGCCGCCGCGGCTGGGTGTGCCCGATCAGGCCGGTGACACCGCGCCCCAGCTCCAGACAGATCTTCGGGAGCTGGGTGGTCTTGCCGGACCCGGTCTCGCCGGCCACGATCACCACCTGGTGGTCCCGGATGGCGGCGGCGATGTCGTCCTTGCGCTCGCTGACCGGAAGCTGTGCCGGGTAGGTGACGGTCGGCACCGCGGCCCGCCGGGCCGCCAGGCGCGCCTCGGCGCGGGCCACCTCGGCCCCGATCTCGGCCAGCGCCGCCTCCCGCCGCTGCGGGTTCCGCAGCTTCCGCGCGCCGTCGAGCCGCCGCTGGAGCCGGCGCTGGTCGCGGAACATCAGGGGGCCGAGGCGGCGGTGCAGGTCGCGGGTGGTCTCGGGAGCGGCGGGTACGGCTGGATTCTGCATGTCGTCGCCAAGGATAGGCAGCCGCGCGGCGGACCGCTCCCGGGTTACCCGCGCGTGGGCGTGCCGTCCGGGCGCGACGCCCCGGCCCGGATAGGGTTGCCGCCGACGAGGTCGACGAGGGGCGGGGATGATCATGCGGGACACCGACCGGGCGCTCGTGCAGGCCGCCACCGCCGTCGCGAAGCTCCGCTGCCGCAGCGAGAACCACACCGTCGCGGCGGCCGTGCGCAGCGCCGACGGGCGGGTGTTCAGCGGCGTGAACGTCTACCACTTCACCGGCGGCCCGTGCGCCGAGGTGGTGGCGCTCGGCGCGGCGGCCACCCAGGGGGCCGGCGAGCTGGAGACGATCGTCGCGGTGGGGGACCGGGGGCGGGGCGTCATTCCGCCGTGCGGGCGCTGCCGGCAGGTGCTGCTCGACTACTTCCCGTCGATCCGGGTGATCGTCGGGCCGCCGGACGGGCTGCGCGCCGTGCCGGTGGCCGAGCTGCTGCCCGAGACGTACGTCTGGTCGGACCACCAGGTCGAGGTGCCGGCCGCTCCGCGTACCGGGGTGTGGCCGCAGCCGGTGGTGCCGGTGAGTCGCCAGTCCGCGGAGGACTGAGTTCCGCGCTGGCCGTCACCCGCCCCTACTGGGACGCGCTGCCCGACCTGGTCCGCGACCACCTGCGCTGCCCGGTGGTGGACACGCTCGTCCCGATCCGCCGGAAGCACACCATCGACGGCCCGGTGATGGGCGCGGAGTAGGCCCGCCGCGTCAGCCGCCGCCCGCTCGGGCGCGCAGTGCCCGGATGGTCCAGTCCAGCACCGGCGCCAGGCTCTCGGCCGGGGGCCACCCGTTCACCACCGAGAGCAGGTGCTCGTAACGCTCCCGTCGAGGGTCGTGGGCAGCCTCCAGCCGGTCCAGCAGCCGCTGCCGCAGGTCCGCGTCGTCCGGCCGGCCGCAGAGCCGGGCGTAGCGGGCCGTCGCCCGGTCCAGGGTCGCGTCGGCCCGGGGCGAGGCCGGGTCCACGCCCGCGGGCAGCGCCGGGGCCGCCTCCTCCCGGACCACGGCGACCGCGTCCCGGCGTACGCCCTCGACGCCCCCGCGGTCGGCCGCGTGCGACTCGGCCAGCCGCCGCAGGGCGGCCCGGAAGCCCGGGTCCAGCGCCAGCTCGGCCAGCTCCACCCAGGCTTCCCACCGGGCGTCGTCCGCGTCGGCGGGCAGTTCCGGGGTGAGCGAGCGGCGGACACCCGCGAAACCGGGATCGGTCAGGCCGGTGAAGGTGGCGTCGAGGAACTCGTCGACGAGCCGGCGGCGCTCCCGCTCGGCCAGCCCGGCCAGTCGACGCATCAGGTCGGCCTGGGCCGGGGTGGACCCCCGTCGGGCGATCATGGTCAGCGCCGCGCGCCGCGACCGCAGCACGCGGATCTGCGCGGCCAGGGCGTCCGCGTGCGTCGCGGCGGCCTCGGGCAGGGTGACCTCCAGGGCCACCACCCGGCGCACCGTGGCCAGGTCGACGCCCAGCTCGCGCAGCGTCCGCACCAGGTCGATCCGGGCCGCCGCCTCGGGACCGTAGCGGCGGTGACCGGTCGGGCCCCGGTCGGTCGCCGGCACGATCCCCCGGTCGGACCAGAACCGGATGGTCTTCACCGGCACGCCTGTCCGCCGGGCCAGGTCGCCGATCGAGTAGCGCTCTCCACCGTCCATGTCGCCCACCCTGCCGCCTCCCCCCGGTGGAGGCGCAAGCCCATCGACAACGCCGAGTTAGGCGTGCCTTACCTGGTCAGTTAAGGTAAGGCGTACCTAATCGGAAGGCGAACACCCCCGTGACCACCGTCGCCGTCCGGCCCGCCCGGGCCGACGCCCCCGCCCGCCCCGGCGCGTCCCGCCGCGTCGCGGTCACGTTCGCGGCGGTGCTCCTGCTCGTCGCCGCGCTGCTGGCCAGCCTGGCGCTCGGCAGCCGCCACCTGCCGGTCGACCAGGTGTGGCACGCGCTGGTGGCGCCGGACGACGGCGACGCCACCACCGTGGTCCGCGAGCTGCGGGTGCCGCGTACCGCCCTCGGGTTGGTCGTCGGGCTCGCGCTCGCGCTGGCCGGGGTGCTGTTCCAGGCCGTCACCCGCAACCCGCTCGCCGAGCCGCGCATCCTCGGCGTCAGCGCCGGCGCGTCCTTCGGCGTGGTGCTTGCCATCGCCGTGTTCGGGGTCGGCACGCTGGCCGGCTACGTCTGGTTCGGCATCGCCGGCGCGCTGCTCGCCGGGCTGCTGGTGTTCGCCATCGCCAACCGCACCCGCGACGGCGCCAGCCCGGTCACGCTCGCGCTGGTCGGCGCCGCGCTCGACGCCGGTCTCGGCGCCATCGTGTACGCGCTGCTCAGCATCGACGCCCGCACGTTCGAGGAGTACCGCTTCTGGGTGGTCGGCGGGCTCACCGGCCGGGACGTGGGTGTCGCCGGGCAGGTGCTCCCGTTCGTGCTGGCCGGCGTGCTGCTGGCCGCGCTGGCCGCCCGGGGCCTGGACGCGCTCGCCCTCGGCGACGACGTCGCCCGCGGGCTGGGGCACCGGTTGGCCCTGGTCCGGCTGGCCGCCGGCGGCGGCGGGGTGCTGCTCACCGGCGCCGCGGTGGCCGCCGCCGGCCCGATCGCGTTCGTCGGGCTGGCCGTGCCGCACCTGGCCCGGGCCCTGGTCGGCGCCGACCACCGCTGGACGCTGCTGGTCGCCGCGCTGCTCGGCCCCGCGCTGGTGCTGGCCGCCGACGTGACCGGCCGACTGGTCGCCCCACCCGGCGAGATCCCCGCCGGCATCGTCACCGCCCTCCTCGGCGCCCCCCTGCTCGCCATCCTGGTCCGCCGCGCCAAGGTCGTCACCTCATGACCACCCCCGCCCCCCGCGATCTTGCGCTTTCTGCCCCGGCAAAGCAGACAAAGCCCTCATCGAGTGGGCCGCAATTGCAAGATCGCCGAGGGCGGAGTGGGGCGCTGGCGGGGAAGGCGCTGCTGCGCGTGGGGGCGGTGGCGGTGCCGTTCCGGTGGCGGGCGGTGGTTGTGGCGGGGGTGCTTCTGGGGCTGCTGCTGGGGGCGGTGGTGGTCAGCCTCTCGCTCGGGACGCCGTACGTGGCACCGGGTGACGTGCTGCGGTCGTTGTCCGGGGCCGGCACGCCGTACGACCTCGTGGTGCGTGACCTGCGACTGCCCCGCGCGGTGCTCGCGGCGCTGGCCGGGGCGGCCTTCGGGGTGGCCGGCACGCTGATCCAGAGCGTCGCCCGCAACCCGCTGGCCAGCCCCGACGTCATCGGCGTCACGCAGGGCGCCGGGCTGGCCGCCACGGTGGCGCTGACCAGTGGGGCGGCGGCGGTCCTGGTGGCCCCGGCGGCGCTGCTCGGGGGCCTGGCCGCGGCGGTGCTGGTGTTCGCGCTCGGCGCGCGGCACGGCCTGGCCGCCCAGCGGTTCGTGCTGGCCGGCGTGGCGGTGGCGTTCGCGTTCCGGGCGCTCATCGAGGTGGTGATGCTCACCGCCGACCCGATCGACGGCCTGCGCGCCCAGCTCTGGCTGATCGGCACGCTGGCCGGCAAGGGATGGACCGAGGCGGCCTGGATCGCCGGCACGCTCGCCGTGCTGCTGCCGGTGCTGCTCTGGGCCGGCTGGGCGCTGCGCGGCTCCGCCCTGGACGACGACACCGCCCGGGGGATCGGGCTGCGCCCGGTGGCCCGGCGGATCGGCCTGGCCGGCACCGGCGTGCTGGCCGCCGCCGCGGTCACCGCCCAGGTCGGCGCCGTGGACTTCGTGGCGCTCGTCGCCCCGCAGGTGGCCCGCCGGCTGGTCCGCGCGGAACGCCCGCCGATGCTCTGCGCCGCGCTGCTGGGCGCGCTGTTGCTGGTGCTCGCCGACCTGGCCGGCCGTCGCCTGTTCGCGCCCACCCAGTTGCCGGCCGGTGTGCTGACCGCGGCCATCGGCGGCCCGTACCTCATCTTCGTGCTGCTGCGCACCCGAGGGAGGCGGTCGTGACCGCGCTGCTGTCCACCCGCGACCTGGTCGTCGGCTACGAGGGCCGGACCGTGCTGGACGGGCTGGAACTCGACCTGCCGGCCGACGCGTTCACCGTTATCGTCGGCCCGAACGCCTGCGGCAAGTCGACGCTGCTGCGCACCATGGCCCGGCTGCTCACCCCGCGCCGCGGCGCGGTGCTGCTCGACGGTACGCAGATCCGCGACCTGCCCACCCGGGACGTGGCGCGGCGGCTCGGCGTGCTGCCGCAGAGCCCGCTGGTGCCCGAGGGGATCACCGTGGCCGACCTGGTCGGGCGCGGCCGGCAGCCCTACCAGCGCTGGTGGCGGCAGTGGTCGACCGAGGACGGACGGGCCGTCGACGAGGCGATGCGGCTGGCCGACGTGACAGCGCTCGCCGACCGCCCGGTGGACACGCTCTCCGGCGGGCAGCGCCAACGGGTGTGGATCGCCATGACGCTCGCCCAGGACACCGACGCGCTGCTGCTGGACGAGCCCACCACATTCCTGGACCTGGCCCACCAGGTGGAGGTGCTGGACCTGCTGCACCGGCTGCGCGCCGAGCGGGGCCGGACCGTGGTGGCCGTGCTGCACGACCTCAACCAGGCCGCCCGGTACGCCGACCACCTGGTCGCCATGCGCGGCGGCGCGGTGGTCGCGGTCGGCCCGCCGCGCGAGATCCTCACCGCCGATCTCGTCCGCGACGTGTTCGGGCTCGACTGCGTGGTCGTGCCCTGCCCGGTCACCGGCGCCCCGCTGGTGGTGCCCGCCCGCACCCAGACCTCGGCCGCTCCGGCCGGCACGTCGGCCCCGGCCGGCGCCCCCGTCGGCGACGCCTGAGCGTGCCGACCGCACCCGCACCACGGAAAGGAACCTGATGCGTCGCCTCGCCGCCGTACTCACCACCGCTCTCGCCCTCGGCGTCGGCCTCACCGCCTGCGGGGAGAGCGACCCCGTCGCCGACGCCGGCACCGGGGAGACCCGGGAGATCACCCACGCGATGGGCGCCACCAAGGTGCCGGCCGCGCCGAAGCGCGTGGTGGTGCTCGACACCGACAAGATCGACACCGCGCTGTCGCTGGGCGTCACGCCGGTCGGCGCGGCCACCGCCGGCGAGGCGAAGAGCTGGCCCACCTACTTCGGCGCGGAGAAGCTCACCGGCATCACCGAGGTCGGCGTGCTCACCGAGCCGGACCTGGAGGCGATCAACGCGCTCAAGCCGGACCTGATCCTGGGCAGCAAGTTCCGCCAGGAGAAGTTCTACGACGAGCTGTCCGCCATCGCGCCCACCGTGTTCACCGAGAAGGTGGGCGTGACCTGGAAGGAGAACTTCCTCCTCGACGGCCGGGCGCTCGGCAAGGAGCAGGAGGCCAAGGACCTGCTGGCCACGTACGAGAAGCGGGCGAAGGACGTCGGCGCGAAGCTCGGCGACCCCGGCGCGCGGAAGGTCTCCATCGTGCGCTTCATCCCGGGCAACATCCGGGTGTACGGGCCGGACTCGTTCTCCGGCATCGTGGTCGGTGACACCGGCCTGGGCCGCCCCGAGCGGCAGCGTCTGGACGGCAAGGAGGACAAGCGGTTCGACCTGGTCAGCGCCGAGCGGGTGAACGAGGTCGACGGCGACGTGGTGTTCGTGACCGCGTACGGCGAGAAGGCCGCCGCCGAGCAGGCGAAGGTCACCGCCGGGAGCCTCTGGCAGGGCCTGTCCGCGGTCAAGGCGGGCAAGGCGCACGTGGTCTCCGACGAGACGTGGATGACCGGCATCGGTGTCACCGCCGCCAACAAGATCCTCGACGACCTCGAAAAGCACCTTCCCGCCTGACCCCCACCCTCCACCCCTTTCGAGGGCGCTGGCGGGGAGGGGAGTGGGAGGGGGCGGGGAGGGTTAGGCGGCGGTGGACCAGATGGCGCGGAACGCGGCGGCCTCGCCGGCCAGCCACTGCTCGATCCGCTCGGGCTTGGCGTCGGCCGGCATGCGGTGCGCCTCGCCGCGCCGCACGTCGACCAGCACCGGCTCGGCGTGCGGCAGCACCGCGTCCATGTGCCGGGCCATCAGGTGCAGCGTGGCAAGCGTCGCCTCCTCGCTCGGCGGCGCCTCGTCGAAGTGCAGCCGGATCGCCTCGGCCCGGCCGTCGGCGAAACGCACGCCGAACTGCGGGTTGATCTTCACGGGCAGGTCGCCCAGCATCGCCAGCGCATCCCGGGTCTGGGCCAGGTCGACGCCGGTCGGCTCGCCGAGCGAGTGCAGCCAGCGCGTCGCGCCCGGCACGAGCGCCTCGTAGAGCGGGCGCCAGCGTGGCTTGACCACGTCGGCGACCTGGGCCAGGTGGGTGCCGCCGGTGTGGAACGCGACGTCGGCCTTGAGCGCCTTGACGAACTGCCCGTGCGGGTTGAAACCGTGCCGGCTCGCCCGCTGCCGGCGCAGGCCGCCGACGAACGTCGCCTTGGTGGGGCCGGTCCGGTCGACGTAGCGGGTGAAGCCGAGGAGGGTGGCGTAGGGGGTGAGAGGGGCGGCTGAGGTGGGCGCAGTCACGAGCATCCTCCCAGGTCAAAAGCTCGTTTAGTACATACATTCTAATCGACGGGTGTGACATCGCCCAGGGTTTGGCGGCGCGTACGCGGATGGCGCAGAACGCCCGCGGTGGCGGCACGCCCCGTCGCGGTCGGTGGAGCACCGGGGCGTCTCGGGTACCTGCCGCAGGAGAAGGCGCTGGACCGGCGCCGAGGTGGCCCGGCTCGGCCCGGGCAGCGGCCGGCTCGGCCCGGAAAAGGGCCGGGCCGGCCGAGTCGGGTCAGAGCTGGCCGACGTCGGTGACCCGGACCACCGCCGCGCCCACCTCGTCCGAGGCGGCCAGGTCGACCTCCGCGCTGATGCCCCAGTCGTGGTCGCCGTCGGGGTCGTCCAGGATCTGGCGTACGGTCCACCGCTCCCGGCCCTGCTCGATCATCAGCAGCGCCGGCCCGCGCGCGTCCGGCCCCACCCCGATCGAGTCGTACGCCTCGAAGTACGGCTCCAGCGCGTCCGCCCACGCGTCCGCGTGCCAGCCGTCCCCGGCGTCCAGCTCGGCGAGCAGGTCCCAGCGGCGCAGGGCAGCCAGCTCGACGCGACGGAACAGCGCGTTGCGCACCAGCACCCGGAACGCCCGCGCGTTACGGGTCACCGCCGGCGGCCGGTCGTCCAGCGAGGCGGCCACCTCGGCCACGTCGGACGGGTTGCGCAGCCGCTCCCACTCGTCGATCAGGCTGGAGTCGACCTGGCGGACCAGCTCACCCAGCCACTCGATGAGGTCGACCAGTTCCTCGGTCTTGGCGTCCTCCGGCACGGTCTGCCGCAGCGTCTTGTACGCGTCCGCGAGGTAGCGCAGCACCAGCCCCTCGGAGCGGGACAGCCCGTAGAACTGGACGTACTCCGGGAACGTCATGGCCCGCTCGTACATGTCCCGGACCACGGACTTCGGGGCGAGCTGGTGGTCGGCGACCCACGGGTGGCCCTGGCGGTACATCTCGTACGCGCCCTCCAGCAGCTCGGCGAGCGGCTTGGGCCAGGTCACCTCGTCGAGCAGTTCCAGGCGGGCCTCGTACTCGATGCCGTCGGCCTTCATCGCGGCGACCGCTTCGCCGCGGGCCTTGAACTGCTGCGCGGAGAGGATCTGTCGCGGGTCGTCCAGGATCGCCTCGATCACGCTGAGCACGTCCAGCGCGTACGCCGGGGACTCCCGGTCGAGCAGCTCGATGGTGGCCAGCGCGAGCGGCGACAGCGGCTGGTTGAGCGCGAAGTCGAGCTGGAGGTCGACGGTGAGGCGTACCCGGCGACCCTGCTCGTCCGGCTCGGGCAGCTCCTCGACCACGCCGCCGGCGCGCAGCGCCCGGTAGATGGCGATGGCCCGGCGGATGTGCCGCCGCTGGGCGGCCGGGTCCTCGTGGTTGTCGGTGAGCAGGTGCCGCATCGAGGCGAACGCGTCGCCGGGGCGGCCGATCACGTTGAGCAGCATCGAGTGGCTGACCTGGAAGCTGGAGGTGAGCGGCTCCGGCTCGGCCTCGACCAGGCGCTGGAACGTCGGCTCGCCCCAGCCGATGGAGCCCTCCGGCGGCTTCTTCTTCACCACCTTGCGGCGCTTCTTCGGGTCGTCGCCGGCCTTGGCGAGCGCCTTCTCGTTCTCGATCACGTGCTCGGGCGCCTGCACCACGACGCGGCCGATGGTGTCGAAGCCGGCCCGTCCGGCCCGGCCGGCGATCTGGTGGAACTCGCGCGCCTTGAGCAGCCGGGTGCGGATGCCGTCGTACTTGCTCAGGCCGGTGAAGAGCACGGTGCGGATCGGCACGTTGATGCCGACGCCGAGCGTGTCCGTACCGCAGATGACCTTGAGTAGGCCGGCCTGGGCGAGCGTCTCCACCAGGCGGCGGTACTTCGGGAGCATGCCGGCGTGGTGCACGCCGATGCCGTGCCGGACCAGCCGGGACAGCGTCTTGCCGAAGCCGGACGTGAACCGGAAGTTGCCGATCGCGGTGGCGATCAGGTCCTTCTCGGCGCGGGTGCAGACGTTCACGCTCATCAGCGCCTGGGCGCGTTCCAGCGCGGCGGCCTGGGTGAAGTGCACCACGTACACCGGGGCCTGCTTGGTCTCCAGCAGCTCTTCGAGCGTCTCGTGCAGCGGCGTGGTCGCGTACGAGAAGAGGAGCGGGACCGGTCGCTCGGCCGAGCGGACGACGGCGGTCGGCCGGCCGGTGCGCCGGGTCAGGTCGTCGACGAAGCGGGTGGTGTCGCCGAGCGTGGCCGACATCAGCACGAACTGGGCCTGCGGCAGCTCGATGATCGGCACCTGCCAGGCCCAGCCCCGGTCCGGCTCGGCGTAGAAGTGGAACTCGTCCATGATCACCTGGCCGACGTCGGCGCGGCGGCCCTCCCGTAGCGCCAGGTTGGCCAGGATCTCCGCGGTGCAGCAGATGATCGGCGCGTCCGCGTTGACGCTGGCGTCGCCGGTGAGCATGCCGACGTTCTCCGCGCCGAAGACCTCGCAGAGCGCGAAGAACTTCTCCGACACCAACGCCTTGATCGGCGCGGTGTAGAACGTCGTCCGGTCGCCGGCGAGGGCCGCGAAGTGCGCCGCGATCGCCACCAGGCTCTTGCCCGAGCCGGTCGGCGTATTCATGATCAGGTTCGCGCCGGAGACGATCTCGATGACCGCCTCCTCCTGGTGGGGGTAGAGGTCGAGACCGCGCTCGGACGCCCAGGAGGCGAACGCGTCGTAGAGCGTGTCGGGGTCGGCGGTCTTCGGCAGCGCGGCGGTGAGAGTCATGGCGGCTCCCATCGTGCCTGGGCGGTGCCGTGCCGCGCCAACCGGGTTCAGCGCTGCGGCGTCAGCGCCCCGGTTCAGCGCCCCGGCTTCAGCGCCGCCGGTGGATCAGGTCGAAGACGTCCCGGCCGGCGGTCAGCGCGCGCCGCTCGAACTTGGTCACCGGCCGGTGCGCCGGGCGGGGAGCGTAGCCACCGTGCACGTCGACCAGCTCCGGATCGGCGGTCAGCGTCGTCCGCATCGACTCGGCGTACTCGGCCCAGTCGGTGGCGCAGTGCAGCGTGCCGCCGGGCGCCAGCCGGGACCGCAGCAGCGCCACGTGCGCCGGCGCGATGATCCGGCGCTTGTGGTGCCGGGTCTTCGGCCACGGGTCCGGGAAGTAGACGTGCACCGCGTCCAGGCACCCCTCGGGCATCGCCCGGACCAGGTCCAACGCGTCGCCCTCGGCGACCCGCACGTTCTCCAGCCGGTGCCGTTCCACCAGGTCCAGCAGGTTGGCGATTCCCGGCGTGTGCACCTCGACCGCCAGATAGTGTCGGCTCGGGTCGGCCGCCGCCATCGCGGCGGTGGCGTCGCCCATGCCGGAGCCGATCTCCAGCACCAGCGGCGCCCGCCGTCCGAACAGCGCCGCCGGATCGCACGGCCCGTCGAGGGCGGCGATCTCCAGGCCGTACGCGGGCCAGAGCCGGGTCAGCGCGTCGCGCTGCCGGTCACTCATCCGGCCGCGACGCGGATGGAAGGTGCGGATGCGGGCGGTGGAGACGTCGGTGGTGGTCACAGCGACCCGAGCCTACGCGACCGACGCGGCCGTTCGGATGTGAGGTGCGGCCGGGGGTGAGAGGATTCATTCCCGTACGCCGGGAGGGGTCATGGGGTCAGTCAGGGGACGCGCGGCGCTGCTGGTCGCGGTCGGCGCGTGCGCCTTCCCGCTGCTCGGCGCGGTGCCCGCCCGGGCCGAACCGGTGCCCGAGCAGCCCGCCGGTGACGTGATCTTCGTGGAGGTCACCCCGGGCACGGTCGAGCCGGGTTTCCTGGTCGGCATCCGGGCCAGTTGCCGGGACAATTCGGTGCCCGCGATCGTGGCCTCCGACGCCTTCGGCAAGATCCAGGTGCAGCCGCAGCGCGGCCTGCTCACCGCCTCGCCGATGGTCAACGAGCGCACCCGACCCGGCAACTACCGGGTCAAACTGGAGTGCCCGAGCGGGGAGACCGCGTCCACCATGCTCCAGGTCGTCAAGCGGGCCCAGCCCACCCGGCCGCCGAGTCACCCGCCCAGCCACTTCCCCAGCCGCGGCCCGGCGACCGGCTTCGGCGGCACCGCCGGCCCCGGCCTCGGCGGCCTGCTGGTGCCGATCGGGTTGGCGCTGACCATGGTCGGCGCCGGTCTCGGCGTGGCCGCCTCCCGTCGGCACGCCGCCGGGCGCTGAGGCCCGCCATGGCCGACCACGCCGCCCCGCCGCCCGCCGGTTCCCGGCGCTCCGGCTGGCCGTTCCTCGCCCTGCCCCCGCCCGCCGCCCCGCCGCGATCCGGCGGCTTCCGTTCTGCCGCGCCGGCCACCGGCTCCCGGTCGGCCACCGCGCCTCCGGGCGGCTCGGGGCCGTGGAGCCCGCCCCCGACCGGTCCGCCCCCCGCGCGCTCCCGGCCGGCCGGTCCGCCTCCTGACGGTGGGTCGCCGTCCGGTCCGTCGCCGAGGCGGGACCGGGGCCGGAGCCCCTGGTCGAAGCCGCTGGCTGTGGTGCTGGTGCTGGTCGGTGTGTTCGCCGTCGGGGCCGGCCTCGGCCGCACCGCCGGGCCGTTCGACTGGGCCGAGGCGTCCGCCGGGTCGAGCGCGGTGGCACCCGCGCCGACCACCGCCGCGGCCCGGAAACCGGCCGGCAAGCCGGTCCGCCTGTCCGTGCCGGCCATCAAGGTCGACGCGCCGGTCACCCCGGTCGGTCAGGCGCGGGACGGGTCGGTGGACGTGCCGCCGCTGACCGAGACCGACCAGACCGGCTGGTACAACCGGGGCGCGGTGCCGGGGGAGCCGGGGCGGGCGATCATCGTCGGTCACGTCGACAGCAAGAGCGGGCCGGCGGTGTTCTACCGGCTCCGCGAGCTGAAGCCCGGTGCGCTGATCCGGGTGACCCGCACGGACCGCAGCGTGGTGTCGTTCACCGTCGACAGCGTGGAGTACTTCGACAAGGCGAAGCTACCCGCCGCCCGGGTCTACGGCGACTCCGGCCCGGCCGAGCTGCGCCTGATCACCTGCGGCGGCACGTGGCTCGGCGGTCGCACCGGCTACGAGGACAACGTGATCGTCTTCGCCACCCGCACGCCGTGACCGGCCTTCCACCCACCACGACGGACCGACGTCCATACCGTTCCACTCATGGCGCGCTGGCCGGGTGGGTGGAACGTTATGGCTGTCTCCGCGCCCGTTTGACGTTCATGCCGTTCCACCGACCGCTTGCACTGCGCCCCGCGCTCCGGCCAGAGGAGGGTGAGGGTTTGGGTGCGTCTGTGGTTGCCAGAGCGACAATTGGCGGCGACGAAACGGACGACGAAAGCCGCCAACCTCATGATCGCCGGGCCGGGGCGGGCCGGCGGGGCGCTGTCAGGGGGTGTGGGGGACCTGGAGGGCCACCTCGAACTCCAGGAGGGTGGCGCCGGTGGCGACCGGCTTGCGCGGTTCGGCGCCCTCGGGGGCGGCGTGCGCGGCCCGGGACGAGCCCTGCGCCCACGCCTGGTACGCCTCCTCCGTCTCCCACCTCGTGTAGACGAAGTAGCGGGTCTCGCCGGCGACCGGGCGGAGCAGCTCGAAGCCGAGGAACCCGGGGGAGTTCTCCACCGCGCCGGCCCGGGCGGCGAACCGCTTCTCCAGCTCCTCGCCGGCACCGGGCGGGACGTCGATCGCGTTGATCTTCACGACTGCCATGCCGTCCAGCCTACGGCGACTCAGAACGCCTCGACGGCGGGCGTCAGGTCGGCGTCGACCACGATCGGGGCGTGGTCGGAGGGGCCCTTGCCCTTGCGGGCCTCCCGGTCGACGTACGCGGAGCGGACCGCGCGGGCGAACGGCGCGGTCGCGTACACCAGGTCGATCCGCATGCCCTTGTTCTGGTGGAACATGCCGGCCCGGTAGTCCCAGTAGGTGTAGGGGTGCGGACCCTTCATCGGGGTGGGCACCACGTCGCTGAGCCCCAGGTCGCGCAGCGCGGCCAGCGCGGCCCGCTCGGCCGGCGTGACGTGGGTGGAGGTGGCGAACAGCGCCGGGTCCCAGACGTCGGCGTCGGTCGGCGCGACGTTGAAGTCACCGCAGACGGCGAGCGGCCGGGCCGCGGCCACCTCCGGCTCCAGCGCGTCGCGCAGCGCCGCGAACCAGGCCAGTTTGTACGCGTAGTGCGGGTCGTCCGGGGCGCGGCCGTTCGGCACGTACACCGACCAGACCCGCACCCCGTCGCAGGTGGCGGCGATGGCCCTCGCCTCCGGCGCGGGGAACCCGGGCTCGCCGGGGAAGCCGACCGCCACGTCGGCCAGCCCGACCCGGGACAGCACGGCCACACCGTTCCACCGGCCGTCGCTGTGGCTGGCCACCTCGTAACCCAGCGCGCCCACCTCGGCGACCGGGAACGCCCCGTCCGGGCACTTCGTCTCCTGGAGACAGAGCACGTCGGGCTTCGTGGTGCCCAGCCAGTCGAGCAGCCGGGGCAGGCGGGCCTTCACCGAGTTGACGTTCCAGGTCGCCAGGCGCATGGCCCCAGCCTGCCGCATCCCGGCCCGCTCCGCCCGGTCAGCGTTCCGGGGTGTCGCCCGGGCGGGTCTGCTCGGCGAGGAAGCGTTCCAGCTCGGCGCCGAGTTCGTCGGCGCTGGGCAGCGGGCCGGTCTCGGTGGCGAGCAGGCTCTTCTCGCCGCGACCCCGGGCGAACGCGTCGTACTGCTCCTCCAGCGCCTGGACCAGCGTGGCCGCCTCGTCGGTCTGGGCCACCTGGCGGTCGATCTCCACCCGGATCGCCTCGGCCGCGGTGCGCAGGCCGTCGCGCGGCAGCAGCAGGCCGGTGCCCTTGGACACGGCGGCGAGCAGCGCCTCGGCGGCGGCCGGGTACTCGGTCTGGGCGACGTAGTGCGGCACGTGCGCGGCGAAGCCCAGCGCGTCGCGTCCCTGCTCGCCGAGCCGGTACTCCAGCAGGTGGCCGACGCTGGCCGGCACCTGCACCTTCTGGAGCCAGGGCTCGTGCCCGGCGATCAGCTCCGGCCGGGTGGCGTGCGCGGTGACGCCGCTGGGCCGGGTGTGCGGCACCGCCATCGGGATCGAGTTGAGCCCGACGGTGAGCCGGACGTCGAGGCGGGCCGACAGCCCGGCGACGGCGGCCACGAACCGCTCCCACTGGAGGTCCGGCTCGGGGCCGGTGAGCAGGAGGAACGGCGTCTCGTCGTCGTCGTGCAGCAGGTGCAGCTCGACTTCCGGGGCGTCGTAGTCGGCCCAGTGGTCCTCGACGAAGGTCATCACCGGTCGGCGGGACCGGTAGTCGAACATCTGGTCGATGTCGAAGCGGGCGATGGTGCGGGCGTCCAGGGAGGTGAGCAGCTGTTCCCGGGCCAGCCGGGTGGCGCTGCCGGCGTCGACGAAGCCGGTGAGCGCCTGGATCAGCACCGGCTGGCCGAGGTCGTCGGGCAGCTCGTCGGTGAGTTCGTAGAGCTCGTGTGGGTCGAGCACCGGTGGGTCCTCCCTGTCGACGCGTACGGGGGGCGTCGCGCGAACGCGTCCCCGATTCGGCAAACGTACCGGGGGGAGTGGTCCATTCCGTTACGGACCCGTCGACCGCCCGGAGCGTGATCACAATTCGGCCACGGCTCGGTCCGGCGGCCCATGGCGGGTCGCCCGAACGGACGAGTTAGTCGATCACGGGCCGTTCCGCCGCCGGCCGCGTGCTTCCTGCCCGGGCCGACCGGCTGCGCGGCGGACCGGCGGTTGGCCCGTTCCGCGAGGTCGGCACCGTGCTGGGTGGGCCCGCACACGAATGTCCCGCGGCGTCCCCACGAAGTGTGGCGAGGGCCACCCGTTGAGCCTGGGTGATCCCTATTTGCCCTGTCTAGCCTCGTCGGATGCGTGACAACGGCACCCCCGACGACCCGAACGACCCCGGCCGCCCGACTGACCGTTTGGACGATACCCCCTCAACCGAGTGGACAACCACTGCCTCGGCGGGTACCCGGCGTACCCGGCTGCGGGCGCTGCTGAACCCCCGCGCCCGGCTGGTGGTCGCCGCCGGCACGGCCTGCTGCCTCGGCCTGGTCGGCGTCAGCCAGCTCGGCCTCGGCGCCCCGGACCGCGCCGCGAAGCCCGCCCCCGCCGTGGAACTGGCCGAGCGCGCGGCGCTGGACGCGGCCTCCCGCGGCCTGGCCCGGCCGAGCGCCGCCCCGACCACCCCGACCACCCCGAGCGCCAGCCCGTCCCCGTCCCTGTCCCCGTCCGCGACGTCGAAGCCGAAGGTCAAGGCCACGCCGAAGGCGAAGCCGAAGCCACGCCGGATCGTCCCGGTCGCCGGCCTGAACCGCACCCAGATGGACAACGCCACGAAGATCGTGCGGGCCGGCCGGGAGATGGGTGTGCCGCGCCGTGGGCTGGTCATCGCGGTGGCCACCGCGATGCAGGAGAGCACGCTGCTCAACTACGCCAGCGGGGTGCTGCCCGAGTCGCAGAGCTACCCGCACCAGGCCGTCGGCTGGGACCACGACTCGGTCGGGCTGTTCCAGCAGCGGCCGAGCAGCGGCTGGGGCACGGTGGCCCAGCTGATGGACCCGGAGTACGCGACCCAGGCGTTCCTGGCCGCGCTGGAGGAGATCCCCGGCTGGCAGGACCTGCCGCTGTCGGTCGCCGCCCAGGCGGTGCAGATCTCGGCGTTCCCCGACGCGTACGCGCAGCACGAGTGGCTGGCCGGCGAGGTGGTGGCGGAGGTCCTCGGCTGACCGAACTGGACGGTTGCCGGACGGCCGGTCCGGGTACCAAGGGGTTGCCGGTTCCAGGTACACATGAGGGGGACCGCGAACAGGAGGACGTCATGTCGCTGATGCAACGGATCACCACCTTCCTGCGGTCGCCGCGTGGTCAGCAGTTGGTCGACCGGGGCCGGCGCGAGATCGCCAAGCCGGAGAACCAGGCCCGGCTGCGGCAGCTCGCCACCCGGCTGTCGTCGACCCGCCGTCGCTGACCGACCCACCCCCGCCGTACGAACCCCGGAGCGTCCCGTGACCGACCCCGCCCCCGTCGACGGGGAGCCCACCGCCGTCCCCGCCGCCCCGGTCCCGCCGGTGGAGGCGCCCGAAGCGCCGCCGGCCACGCTGTGGGACCGGATGCGGGAGGACCCGCAGTACGCGCCGGAGCACCTGGCGCTGGAGGCGGTGCGCCGGCTCGGCCCCGAGGCCGCGCAGTGGGCCGCCCGGGCGCGGGCGGAGCGGCCGGACGCACCCCCCGAGCAGGTGGCCGACCAGGCGGTGCGCAAGTTCGTCAACCACGCCCGGCTGTCCGGTGCGGTCTCCGGCGCCGCCGGGCTGCCCGGCGCGGTGATCGACGTGGGCGTGCTGGCCTGGACCCAGGCCCGGCTGGTGCTGCACGTGGCCGCCGCCTACGGCGTCGACCCGACACATCCCGACCGGGCCACCGACCTGCTGGTGCTCCAGCGGGTGCACAAGGCCGCCGAGACCGCCCGGCTGGCGCTGGGCGTGGCCGCCGGCCGGGAACGCGCCGGCGCGTTGTTCGGCTCCGCCGGCAACCGGGCGCTGGGTCGGGTGATGCTCCAGCTCGGCGTGCGGCTGGCCCGGATGGCCGGGGTCCGCGCCGCCAAGCGGATGTTCGCCAAGGTCGTCCCCGGCGCCGCGATCATCCTCGGCACCTGGGCCAACTCGTCGGCCACCAAGGAACTCGCCGACCGGGCCCGCGCGCTCTACCGGGTGGCCGGCCCCCGGCAGCTCCCGGGCCCGCGCCAACCCTGACCGGGTCGGTCGGCCTCAGTCGCGGGCCCAGCCGGAGGCGTTCCAGGCCACCTCGGCCAGCCGGCCCTGGCCGGCCGCGTTCGGGTGGAACCAGTCCAGCGCGTTGACCTGGTCCAGGCCGAACCGGTGGCGGTGCACCGCGCCGCCGTCCCAGCGGCAGCGTGAGCCGTACGCGCGGCAGGCGGCGCGCAGTTCGTCGTCGTACGCCTCGATCCGGGCCTTGACCTTGGCCCGGCGGGCCGTCGCGGCCGACGCGGTCGACGTGGCGTCGGCCAGCAGCGCCGGGCAGACGCCGCGCGACCAGGCCCGGACGGCCCGCGACTCGGTGTGCCCGAGCTGCCAGAGGCGGTAGAGGTCGGGGATGCTGACCACCAGCACCCGCGCCTTCGGCCGGCCCTTGCGCACCACGGTCAGCGCCGCGTCGACCTGGTCCCGGAACGTGTCGACCGGGGTCATCGCGTCGACCCCGGCCCGGCACACGTCGTTCGCGCCGATCAGCACGGTGACCAGGTCCGCCTTGTCGCGGACCGCGGCCCGGGCCTGGTCGGCGAGCCCGGCCGCGCGGGCGCCGGGCTCGGCCCGGTTGTACGCCCGCAGCGCCGGCGCGTCCGCGCGCAGCCGGCGGTAGACGCTCTCCACCCGCAGGCTGTCCCCGCTCGACCACGAGTTGCGTTCACAACTCACCAGCACCAGGCAGGAGCCGAAGCCGGTGGTGACCGAGTCGCCGAGCGCGGTCAGCACCCGGGGGTCACCGGGCCGGGGCGTGTCGGACGGGCGGGGCGACGCCGAGCCGGAGCCGTCGCAGGCCAGCGCCACCAGCGCCGCGACGCAGGCGAGCGCGGCGATCCAGCGTCGAGGCATGCGGGTTCCCCCGTCCGGTGGCGCGAGGCGGCGCGTCGACCCTATGCGCCTCGGTCGTCCGTACGGAAGGTCTGTCGCCCATCTTTCATTGACACCGGTCGTTCACATTCGCGGGCTCAGCGTCGCCAGGGCGCCGGCTGGCCGTGCAGCCACCAGTGCAGCGCCCGGGTGATCCGCGGCAGCACCAGGTAGGTCATCAGCGGGGTCAGCACGAGCGTCATCAGCAGCGTCCGGCCCGCCAGCGGCACGTCGGCGACGAACCGGGCGGTCAGCAGCGTGGCGGTGAGGCTGAGCGGGAAGAACGCCAGCCAGATGGTGACCGCCTGCTTCCAGCGCGGCGGCGCGGCCGGGGCCGCCGGCTCGGCCGCCCCGACGGTCTCCACCACGTGGTCCACCGGCCGGTCGAACCAGCCCTCGATGCCGGTACGGCGTTCCACCCGGGTGTGCTCGACGATGCCCTGCGCGGAACTCAGCCACCAGTGCCGCTGCGGGGAGTCCTCCCAGCCGCGCAGCGTGTCCGCGTCGGCGAAGCGGTACATCACGTGCCACTCGGCGGAACCCGGGGCGCTGCGGACGAAGCCGGCGCCCAGGAACCCCGGGAAACTCTCCGCGAGCGCCGTGCCGGCCCGCATCCACGCCACCATCTCCCCGGTACGCGCCGGGTCGGCGCGCCGCGAGACGGCGACGGTCACGGGCACCGCCTGCATCGTGGTCATGCCATCCTCTCCACCGCCGCGGGATCTCCGCCGGAACCGGCACACCGATCCAACGCGTCCACCCCGCGGTCGCATCCGCCGCGTGCCCGCTCCGTGGCCGGGATCACCGGTCGCCTCGGCCGCACCGGTTAACCCCGGCCGAGCCGGGGTAGCCGGGAAGAATGACCCGATCACAGCCCCGCCGCGCCCGTGGCACGGTCGGACACGCGAACAGCGCGCTGAACCTGCGCCTCGTGCTGGCCCTGTTCGGTGTGGTCGTGATGACCGTCCTCGCGGTGTTCGCGTTCGCCGCCGACCTGGCCTGGCTGGGCGTCGTCTGCGCGATCCTCGCCGTGGTGGCCGTGGTCGATCTGGTCGTCATCCAGCGCCGTCGCGCCGCCCGCCGCCGGGAGGAGCCGGGCGTGCGGCACTCGCTGTTCGAGTGACAGGAGTCCCCATGCCCATCGCCACCACCAATCCCGCCACCGGACAGGTGCTCAAGACGTACGACGCGATGTCGGACGAGCAGGTCGACGCCGCGATCGAGCGGGCCGACCTCGCGTACCGGCAGTTGCGGGACACCACGATCGCGCAGCGCGCCCGGTGGCTCACCGCCGCCGCCGACCTGCTCGACGCCGAGCGGGACTCCACCGCCCGGCTGATGACCACCGAGATGGGCAAGACGTACGCCGCCGCCAAGGCGGAGGTCACCAAGTGCGCCACCGCCTGCCGCTTCTACGCGGACAACGCGCCGGCCATGCTCGCCGACGAGCCGGCCGACGCCGCCGCGGTCAAGGCGAAGCGGGCGTACGTCCGCTACCAGCCGATCGGCGCGGTGCTGGCGGTGATGCCGTGGAACTTCCCGCTGTGGCAGGTGATGCGCTTCGCCGCCCCGGCCCTGATGGCCGGCAACACCGGCCTGCTCAAGCACGCCTCGAACGTGCCGCAGACCGCGCTCTACCTGGAGGACCTGTTCCGCCGGGCCGGTTTCCCCGAAGGCGCGTTCACCACGCTGCTGGTCGGCTCCGACGCGGTGGACCGGATCCTCAGCGACCCCCGGGTCCGCGCCGCCACGCTCACCGGCAGCGAGCCGGCCGGCCGCTCCATCGCGCAGATCGCCGGCCGGGAACTCAAGAAGACCGTGCTGGAGCTGGGCGGCAGCGACCCGTTCGTGGTGATGCCCTCGGCCGACCTGGACAAGGCCGCCGAGGTGGCCACCACCGCCCGCTGCCAGAACAACGGCCAGTCCTGCATCGCCGCCAAGCGGTTCATCGTGCACACCGACGTCTTCGACGCGTTCGCCGAGAAGTTCGCCGCCCGGATGGCGGCGCTGCGGGTCGGCGACCCGATGGACGACGGCACCGACGTCGGCCCGCTGGCCAGCGAACGCGGCCGGGACGAGGTGCACGACCAGGTGACCGACGCGGTGCGGCAGGGCGCCACCGTGCTCTGCGGCGGCGAGAAGCCGACCGGGGACGGCTGGTTCTACCCGCCGACCGTGGTCACCGACCTGCGGCCGGAGATGCGGATGTGGGGCGAGGAGGTGTTCGGCCCGGTCGCCGGCCTCTACCGGGTCGGCTCGTACGAGGAGGCCGTCGAGGTGGCCAACGGCACCAGCTTCGGCCTCGGCTCGAACGCCTGGACCACCGACCCGGCCGAGCAGGAGCGCTTCGCCACCGACCTGGACGCCGGCAACGTGTTCGTCAACGGCATGACCACGTCCTATCCGGAGCTGCCGTTCGGCGGCGTGAAGAACTCCGGGTACGGTCGCGAGCTGTCCGCGCTGGGCATGCGCGAGTTCTGCAACACCAAGACGGTGTGGATCGGCGAGGGTGAGGCCGGCGCGGGCGCCGGCGCGCACGCCGAGTGAGGTGCGGTTGGCCGGACGCCGGCATGGGTAGGAGTGCTGCCCATGACGGCGTTCGGCTTCCACGCATCCCATGAGCAGATCCACCCGGCGAAGCTGCTGGAGGCGGTGATCCACGCCGAGCGGGCCGGCTTCGACGCGGCCATGTGCTCCGACCACTTCTCCCCGTGGAGCGAGCGGCAGGGCCAGTCCGGGTTCGCCTGGTCCTGGCTCGGCGCCGCGCTCCAGGCCACCAACCTCTCCTTCGGCGTGGTCAACGCGCCCGGCCAGCGCTACCACCCGGCGATCATCGCGCAGGCCATCGGCACGCTCGGCGCCATGTACCCCGGTCGCTTCTGGGCGGCGCTGGGCACCGGCGAGGCCAGCAACGAGCACATCACCGGCGACGTCTGGCCCCGCAAGGAGCTGCGCAACGCCCGGCTGCGCGAGTGCGTCGACGTGATCCGGGCGCTGCTGGCCGGCGAGGAGGTCAGCCACGACGGGCTGGTCACCGTGGACCGGGCCAAGCTGTGGACCCGCCCCGAGGAGCCACCCGCGCTGGTCGGCGCCGCGGTCAGCGTGGCCACCGCCCGCTGGTGCGCCGAGTGGGCGGACGGGCTGATCACGGTCAACGCGCCGGTCGACCACCTCCGGCAGATGATCGACGCCTACCGGGACGCCGGCGGGCGCGGGCCGCTGCACCTCCAGGTGCACGTGAGCTGGGCGCCCGAGCAGGCCGAGGCCGAGGCGATCGCGTACGAGCAGTGGCGCAGCAACGTGTTCGCGCCGCCGGTCTGCTGGGACCTGGAGACCGCCGAGCACTTCGACGTGGTCAGCGCCGACGTGCCGATGTCGAAGGTCACCGACACCGTCAACGTCTCCGCCGACCTGGGCCGGCACGTCGGCTGGCTCCAGGAGTACGTGGAGCTGGGCTTCGACCAGATCGCGCTGCACCACGTGGGGCAGGAACAGCGCGCGTTCCTCGACGCGTTCGGCGCCGAGGTGCTGCCGAAGGTACGCCCGACCGCGTGATCACGGGCCGGCCCGGGGCCGCCTAGGCTCGTACCCCATGGAAGCTCTGTTCGAGGTCGTGGTGTTCCTGGCGATCGCCACGTTCGGGGCGGCGCTGGCCCGCCGGCTCGGGTTGCTCGCGCCGATCCTGCTGGTGGTGCTCGGCCTCGCGCTGTCCTTCCTGCCGTTCTTCCCGCACGTGCGGCTGGAACCGGATCTGGTGCTCGTCGGCATCCTGCCGCCGCTGCTCTACGTGGCGGCGGTGAACACCTCGGTCCCGGCGTTCCGGCTCAACCTGCGGCCGATCCTGCTGCTCGCGGTCGGGCTGGTGATCTTCACCGCGTTCGTGGTGGGCACCGTGGTGCACCTGTTCCTGCCCGACCTGCCGTACGCGATCTGCGTGGCGCTCGGCGCGGTGGTGGCGCCGCCCGACGCGGTCGCCGCCACCGCGGTGGCCCGTCGGGTCGGCCTGCCCCGGCGGGTCGTCACCATCCTGGAGGGCGAGAGCCTGGTCAACGACGCCACCGCGCTGGTGCTGCTGCGGGTGGCGATCGTCGCGGCCACCGCCACCACCGGCGGCGTCGGCGTCGGTGACGTGGCCCGGGAGGTGCTGATCGCCGCCGGCGGCGGCATCGTGGTCGGGGTGCTGGGCGTGGTGGTCTTCGGCTATTTGCACAAGCGCATCACCGACCCGGTGCTGGACAACGCGCTGTCGCTGATCGTGCCGTTCGCGGTGGTGTACGCCGCCGAGGAGATCCACGCGTCCGGCGTGGTCGCGGTGGTGGTGACCGGGCTCGGCATCGGCCACAAGCTGCCGATGCTCATGTCGGCCGGCTCCCGCCTCCAGGTGACCGCGTTCTGGCGACTGATCCAGTTCCTGCTGGAGGGATTGGTGTTCCTCCTGGTCGGCCTGCAACTGCCCGAGGTGGTGCGCGACCTCGACGAACCGGTCGGCTCGCTGGTCGGGATCACCGCCGCGGTGCTCGCCGCCGTCTTCCTGTCCCGGTTCGTCTGGATGTTCCCGGCCACCTACCTGGCCCGGCTGGTGCCCCGGATCCGGCAGCGCGACCCCGCGCCGCCGGTGCAGTTCCCCATCGTCATCGGCTGGGCCGGCATGCGCGGCGTGGTGACGTTGGCCGCCGCGCTGGGTCTGCCGCTCACGCTCGCCGACGACCGGCCGTACCCGCGTGCGCTGCTGATCTGGCTGGCCTTCGCGGTGATCGTGGCCACCCTGGTCGGGCAGGGCGCCACCCTGCCCTGGCTGGCCCGGCGGCTGCGGCTGCCCCCGGACGACCCGGTGCAGGACGCGCTCTCCGCCGCCGGGGTGCAGCAGCGGGCCAGCCGCGCCGCCCGGGAACGGCTCGACGCGCTGGCCGGTGACGCGCCCGAGGCGGTGGTGGAACGGCTGCGCGGGCTGACCACGTCCCGCGCCAACCTGGCCTGGGAACGGCTCGGCGGCACCGACCGGGAGACCCCCTCCCAGGCGTACGCGCGGCTGCGGCAGGAGATGATCGACGCCGAGCGGGAGGTGTTCCGGGCCGCCCGCGACTCCGGCCAGATCCCGGAGGAGGTGCTCACCCGCGCCTACCGGGATCTGGACCTGGAGGAGTCGCTGCTACGACAGGAGGTTCTCGAATGAGCTGTCCGCACCTGACCGGGGCGGGCGACGCCGAGCCCGCCATCACCACCGAGTGCCCCGACTGCGTGGCGGTCGGCAACCGGGACTGGGTGCACCTGCGCGCCTGCCTGAGCTGCGGGCACGTGGGCTGCTGCGACTCGTCGCCGTACCAGCACGCCAGCCAGCACTTCCGGTCCACCGGGCACCCGGTGATGCGCTCGATCGAGCCGGGGGAGTCGTGGCGCTGGTGCTTCGAGGACGAGGAGATCGGCTGACGTCGGCGGCGCTCAGTCGAGCCGGCGGGCCAGCACCTGCCCCGGCCACGGCGGCCGACCCGGTCGGATCACCGTGAACGGCTCGGTGGCGGTGAACCCGCAGCCCTCGTAGAAGCGCACCAACGCCCGGTCGGCGCTCCGGAAGCAGTCCACCCGCAGCAGGCCGAGCCCGCGTTCGCGGGCCAGTTCCGCCGCGTGCGACAGCAGCCGCGCGCCGACCCCCCGGCCCGCGTACGCCCGGTCGGTGACCAGCAGGTTGACGTACAGCTCCGGCTCGGTGGCCGGCGGCACGTGCTCGGTCGCGTCGCCGACCACAAGCGCGCCGACGACCGTGCCGTCGGTCTCGGCGAGGTACAGGCCGCCGCCGCGAGCGTAGGCGTCGGCCCGGGCGATGTGGCGCGTGTCGGACGAGACCGGGTCGACGCCCCACTGCTCGGGCCGGCCGCGTTCGACCAGCCACGCGATGGCGCTGTCGAACAGCCGCAGCACGGTCGGTGCGTCCGCCGGGCCGCCGGGCCGGATGGTGATGCTTCCCCGTTCGGTCATCCCGTCATCCTGCTACCCGGGGGTGCCCGGTTGCCCGGTCGGTTCGCCGGTGGGCGCCGGCCGGCTCGCCACCGCGCGGCGGACCAGCGCCGGGGCGGCCAGCCCGACGACGGCGTACAGCCCGCCGAGCACCAGCCAGCCCACCCCGCCGCCGCCCAGCACCAGCAGCGTCAGCAGGCCACGACCGAGCGCCTGGGCCAGCCCGGCGAGCAGCCCGTCCGCCCCCTGGTAGGCGCCGATCGACCCGGGCGGGGCCAAGTCGTAGGCGAGGCCCGCGCCGGCCGCGCCGTGCCACAGGTCGCCCACCGTCCACACCGCGGTCGCCACCAGCAGCAGCACCACTGCCGGGAGCACCGGCAGCGCGGCGGTCACCGCGTACAGCGGGGTGGCGGCGGCCAGCACCAGCCCGGCCCGGCGCGGCTTGCGGGCCGCCGGGGCGGCGGTGTCCGCGCCCTGGCTCAGCCGCACCGCCAGCAGCACGGTGAGCACCGTGTTGGTGGTGGCGGAGAGGCCGACGTCCCGGGTCAGGTACAACGCGCCGCCGGCCAGCCAGAGCCCGGTGCCGACGGTGTTGGCCAGGGTGGCGAGCGCCAGGGTGCGCAGCGGGCCGGGCGGCGGGCCGCCCCTCATCCGCGCCCGACCGGCACGACGCCCTCGTCGACGGTCATCCCCGCGACGCCAGGCGCAGCCGTCCCCCGCCGAGACCCGGAACGGCGCGACGCGGCTCACACCACCCGGCCTCGGTGCCCCGCCCTGCCGTCCGTTCGTCGATCTTGGAATTGTGGCGGTTGACAAAGCTGACATTCATCGCTTCCCAGGCACCACAAGTCCAAGATCGGCAGGAGGCCGTGGTGCGGGGGCCGGTCGGTAGGGGGTTGTCAGGCCGGGCGGGTGGCGGCGCGCTCGCGGGGGTGGGGTACGCGGACCGACGCCATGCCGGCGGCTGTGGCGGCCTCGACGCCGAGGGTGGTGTCCTCGAAGACCAGGCAGTCGGCGGGGTCGACGCCGAGCCGTCGGGCGGCCAGCAGGTAACCCTCCGGGTCGGGCTTGGGCCGCGTGCAGTCCTCGGCGCAGACCAGCGTGTCGAACCGGTCGAGCAGGCCCAGCGTGGTCAACGACGCGGTCACCGACTCCCGGGTGCTGCCGGAGACGACCGCGAACGGCAGCCGCCCGTGCGCGTCCTCGATGTGCGCCAGCACCTCGGGCACGGCGCTCACCCCGGGCAGCAGTTCCTGGAACAGGTCCTCCCGGCGGCGGGCCACCACCTCGACCGGCATGGCCAGGCCGTGCCGCCGGTTGAGGTCGACGACGATGTCGGCGACCGGCCGGCCGCCCCAGGCGTAGAACAGGTCCTCCGGGAACTCGCAGCCCCACTCGGCCAGCGCCGCGCACCAGGCCCGGTGGTGCACCGGCATCGAGTCGACGATCGTGCCGTCGCAGTCGAACAGGTACGCGCGGAAGTCGCCGGCCGGCAGGGGGAGAGCCACCGGTGCAGCGTACGCCGAAAACCGTTCGCGTCCCCGCGTCCGCTCTGCCAGGGTCGGCGCCGTGCCGCACCGCAGCAGAAGCGCCCGCGCCGACGAACTGACCGGGATCCAGCGGATCGAGGTGGCCTCCGGCGCCCCGTTCCGGGAGATCGGCATGCACCTGGTGGCGGACATGCCACCGCTGCCCTTGGACGCGCTGGCCGCCGGGCAGCGCGCCGGCCGGCTGCGGGTGGCGGTCGACGCGGCCGACCGGCCGATCGCGTTCGCGCTCGTCGACCTCGTCGACGGGGCGGCCCACGTCCAGCAGCTCAGCGTCGACCCGGCGTACGCGCGGCGCGGCATCGGACGGGGCCTGCTCGACGAGGTGGCCGGGTGGGCGGCGGCCGAGGGGTGGCCGGCGTTGACGCTGACCACGTTCCGGTCGGTGCCGTGGAACGCGCCGTACTACGCGCGCTGCGGGTTCCGTGAGCTGGCCGAGGCGGAGCTGAGCCCGGGGCTGGCCGGGTTCCTGGCGGCCGAGGCGGCACTCGGCTTCGACGCGACCGACCGGGTCGCGATGCGCCGGCCGGTCGACTGAACCGACTCGGCGACGTGGGCAGGCGGGGCGCGGACCGGGCCGACGTCGGTCAGTGGGCGCCGCCGAGGTTGAGCACCACCACGCCGGCGATGACCAGCCCGGCCCCGACGACCTTGGTCACGCTCAGCGGCTCGCCCAGGAACGCCGCGCCGACCGCCATGATGGCGGCGGTGCCGAGCCCGGACCAGATCGCGTACGCCACGCCGACCGGGACGTCCCGCACCACGAGGGCGAGCAGCCCGAACGCGGCCAGGTAGCACGCCACCAGGCCGACCGTGGGCCAGAGCCGGGTGAAGCCGTCGCTCGCCTTGAGCAGGCTGGTGCCGATCACCTCGGCGGTGATCGCGAGGGCCAGGAGCAGGTACGCCATTTCGGGACCGTACCCGCCGACGTCGCGGACCGTGCGGTGACGACGCCGGACGGGCGCCGCCACCGCACGGTCGCGGGGACGGGAACGGGTCAGGAGAGGGTGCAGGCCTTCCCGTTCAGGGTGATCAGGGCGGGATCGGGGTTGGGGGCCCCGGAGCCGGTGCCGTTCAGGCCGAACGTGGTCGACGCGCCCGGTGCCAGCTTGGCGTTCCACGCCAGGTTCTTCGCGGTCACCGTGGCGCCGCTCTGGGCGACCTGCGCCGACCAGGCGTGGGTCACCTTCTGGTCGCCGGTGAAGGCCCAGCGCAGGCTCCACCCGTTCACCGCCGACGTGCCGGTGTTGCGCACCGTCACCTGGGTGGTGAAGCCGGACGGCCAGCTCCCGTGGGTGGTGTAGGTGACCGCGCAGGTGGGCGCCGGCACGGCCGCCGCGTCACCCTGGTCGGCCAGGAACGAGGCGAGCCAGGCCAGCGCCGAGTTCCAGTTGATCGCCACCTCGTTCGTCGCGTACGAGTTGATGTCGTCGACGTAGCAGAACATCGGCGCGCAGCCGGCGAGCAGGTTCGCCGCGTACGGGTCCTGGAGCGCGGCGTTCGGGCCGCCGGCGAGCGAGCCGGCCGGCGGGGTCGGCAGGTCCGGGTTGAGCTGGTGGCCGAAGATCCGGCTGTGCTGGTTGTGGGCGTTCTGCTCGCCCCAACCGGTCACGTAGGACATGTTCAGCGCGTTGCGGCCGAACAGGTAGTCGGCGGCCTGCACCGCGCCGTCCCGGTACTTCGCGTTCCGGCTCAGGTCGAACGCGGTGGCCAGCACGATCGTGTTGTTCACGATGTTGCTGTTGCTGCCCCAGACGTACGCGTCGGCGGTGCCGGGCATCGGCAGCCCGTACGCCTGGTCGGCGATCGTGGCCAGGTAGCGGTCCGCGGCGGCGGTGATCGACGCGCGGATCCGGGTCTTCTCCGCGGCGGGGAGCGTGTTCGGCACGGTGGCCAGGTCGAGCCGGCCCAGCGCGGCCACACTCTGCCAGCCGAACGCGCCGTTCGGGGTGAACACGTCGGCGGTGTGCAGCGGCGAGCCGGTGACGTCGGCCAGGTACGCCTTGTCGCCGGTGGTCAGCCACAGCTCGACCGCGGCCCAGTAGAACTCGTCGGTGACGTTGTTGTCCTCGTACGCGCCACCGCCGGTGCCGTCGCTGGCCGAGGCGTAGATCGCCGGGTGCGCCTTGGCCGCCGCGTACGCGGTCTTCGCGGCCGTGCCGCAGCGGGTCGCGAACGCGGCGTCGTACGGGGCGAACAGCCGCGCGCACTGGGCGGCGACGGCAGCCAGGTTGAGCGTGGCCGCGGTGGACGGCGGGTGCAGCTCACGCACCTGCGGGTCGTCCTGCGGCGCGAGCGGGAGGCCGGTCCAGTTCTGGTCGTGGATCTTGTGGTGGACCATTCCGGCCAGCGGCTTGCCGGCCGGCACCTGCATGCGCAGCAGGAAGTCCAGCTCCCAGCGGGCCTCGTCGAGCACGTCCGGCACGTCGTTGCCGCGCTCGGGCACCCGCAGCGTGGCGTCGCCGAGCGCCGCGCCGCCGTCGGCGGTCTCCGCGGTCTTGGTGCGCTCGAACGTGTTGAGCAGCTGGTAGGTGGCGATGCCGCCGTTGACCACGTACTTGCCGTGGTCGCCGGCGTCGTACCAGCCGCCGCGCACGTCCAGCTTGTAGTCGCAGACGCCGGGCTGGCACGGCACGTCGGTGTCGCCCTTGTTGGGGGCGACGTCGAGGTGGCCGGCGGGGCGGGCGTACTCGTCGCCGATCAGGTCGCCGTCGATCGCGATGCCGCTGCGCTGGGCGTAGAAGAACTGGAGCGAGTCGGCGCGCAGCCGGTCGTAGACCGTGCCGGAGATGTCGAACGGGTGGCTGGTCTCCCCGTCGACGGTCAGCGTGTAGCCGGTTCCGGGCGTGCGGTACGCGGAGAAGTCGACGGTCTGCACGTTCTGCGCCGACGCCTCGTCCACGCCGCGCGGGGTGGTCTCGCCGCTGGCCACCACGGCCCCGGCGGCGGACTTGAGCTGCCAGGGCAGCGCCCCGGTGGCCTCGGTGACCACGGTGGCGTGCTTCGGGCCGCCGGGCAGGTAGCCGACCTGGTTGACCCGGACCCGGGGACCGGTGTCCGGCTCGTACGGCGGGGCCGCCTCGCCGCCGCGCAGCGACACGTTGTCGAGGCAGAACGTCTGCGCCTGCGCGCTGCCGCCGACCTGGAAGATGAGCTGCGCGCCGGCGTTGTCGGCCGGCGCGGTGAACGTGGTGGTGACGTGCTTCGCGGTGCCGGTGGCGGTGGCGTCCACGCTGGCGTACGTGGTGTACGGGGCGCTGCCGAGCTGGAGCACCGCCTTGAGCGCCGCCCCGGGGGTGGCGGAGACGTCGAAGGAGAGTTCGTACTCGGCGCCGGAGATCAGCGGCACCGCGTCCTGGCCGATGCCGGCGTCCCAGGGGTTGGCCGTGCCGGCGGCGACCGTGGTGCAGAGCCGGCCGTCGGTGACCGCCAGCTCGCCGGTGCCGTAGGAGAACCAGGGGGAGACGCCGGCGCTGAAGTCGCCGTTGCGGAGCTGTTCGGGGGCGTCCGGCGGCACTTCGGCGAGGGCCGGGCCGGCGGTGGCGCCGGTGAGCGCCAGGGCGGCGGTCGCGGCGAGCGCGACCAGCCGACGACGGGAACGGGTCACGGAGGGTTCCTTCCGTGCTTCGGAGGTGACGGTGGGGGAGCGACGGGAGCTGGGAGCGCTCCCAATATCAGGCCGATGTTTCCATCGCGTTCCGTCGCTGTCAATCGATCCGGTCCGATGGCGGGCGCGCGCCCAGGCGCAGTGAGATTCACCGCGCCACGTACGATGGTGGTGATCTCCTAGAGACAACCGAGCCCTCGACCTGGCAGGCTGCGTCCCATGACCCTGAAGCTTCGTTCCGTCGGAGCGAGCGACCGTGGGCTGATCCGCAGCGGCAACCAGGACGCCCAGCACGCGGGCCCCTGGCTGGTCGCGGTCGCCGACGGCATGGGCGGCATGGCGGCCGGCGACCTGGCCAGCCGCATCGCGATCGACGCGATCGCCCCGCTGGACGTGGAGACCCCGGAGGACGCCCTGGTCGCCGCGCTCCAGGGCGCCATCGAGCAGGCCACCGCGGGCATCCGCCGGGCGGTCGAGGAGGACCCGGAACGCCAGGGCATGGGCACCACGCTGACCGCGCTGCTGTTCGCCCGCACCGGGAGCTGCCTGGCGCTGGCGCACGTCGGCGACTCCCGGGCCTACCTGTTCCGCGACGGCGTGCTCAAGCAGGTCACCCGCGACGACACGTTCGTGCAGATGCTCGTCGACCAGGGCCTGATCACCCCCGACCAGGCGAGCAGCCACCCACGGCGCGCCGTGGTGACCCAGGCGTTGCAGGGCGACCAGGTCTCCCCGGCGTACGCCACCATGGTGCCCCGGGCCGGTGACCGCTGGCTGCTGTGCAGCGACGGCCTCTCCAACGTGGTCCGCGCCGACACCCTCACCGAGGTGCTCGGCGAGGGCCTGGACCGGGACGCCTGCGCGGCCCGGCTCATCGACCTCGCGCTGCGCGCCGGCGGGCCGGACAACATCACCGTGGTGATCGCCGACGTCGTCGAGGAGTGAGCCCGGTCAGCGCCGGCGCGGGCTGGCCCGGCGGGTCGGCTCGGCCGTCGTCGGGTCCTCCGGCCACGGGTGCCGCGGGTAGCGCCCGCGCAGCTCCGCCCGCACCTGCGGATAGCCGGTCCGCCAGAACGAGGCCAGGTCCGCGGTGACCGCCACCGGCCGTCCGGCCGGCGAGAGCAGGTGCAGCAGCACCGGCACCCGCCCCTCGGCGATCCGGGGCACGTCCCGCCAACCGAACGTCTCCTGGAGCTTGACCGCGAGCACCGGCGCCGCCGCATCGGCGTAGTCCACCCGGATCCGCGAGCCGCTCGGCACCGGCAGCCGCTCCGGCGCCAGCTCGTCCAGCCGGGCCGCCTGCCGCCAGTCGAGCAGTCGGCGCAGCGCCGTGGCCACGTCGACGCGGGCCAGGTCGGCCCGGCGGCGTGCCCGGCCCAGCTCCGGCCCGAGCCAGCCGGGCGCGGCGGCGAGCAACGCGGCGTCCGACACGTCCGGCCAGTCGTCGCCGAGCGCCTGTCGGCAGAAGGCCAGCCGGTGGCGCAGCGCGGTCGCCTCCGGCGTCCAGCGCAGCAGCCCCGGACCCTCCTGCCGCAGCCCGTCCAGCACCGCCGCCGCGACCAGTTCCGGCTCGGGTGCGGCGAGCGGCCGGTCGACCAGCTCGATCGCGCCGAGACGGACCACCTCCCGGGCCACCACCTCGCCGCCGGACCAGGCCACCTCCCGACCGTCGCGCAGCAGCGCCGCGCCGGCCTCGCGCGCGGTCGCCTCGTCGACCGGCGCGGCCAGCCGGACCCGGGCGGCCGGCGCGCCGGGGGAACGGTCGGCGACCGCGACGGCCAGCCACGTCGACCCGGCCAGCCCCGACCCGGCCGCCAGCTCCGCGGCGGTGCCACCGGCCATCAGGTACGCGGACCCGCCGGGCCGCCGCACCCGGGCCAACCGTTCCGGGTACGCCAACCCGGCCAGCAGCCCCGCGGCCAGATCGTCCGGCAGGCGTTCCGGCCGGCCGCCGAGGTCTCCGGCGGGCCGGTGCGGTGGTTGGCCGGTCGTCGCTCCGGTCTCCGGCCGGCTGTCGGCGGTGCGGGCGGGCAGGGCGGCGCGCAGCCGGCGTACCTCGGCGCGCCACCGGGCGGTGGCGGCCGGGTCGGTGCCGGCGCGCAGCCGGCGCCACCGGGCCGGCAGGTCGTCCCCCATGCCGCCCGACGACTCGTCGGCGAGCACCGCCACCACCTCGGCCGCCCGGTCGGCGCCGACCCGTTGCACGCCGTCGAGCAACGCCCGGGCCAGCCGGGGATGGGCGCCGACCGACGCGATCGCCCGCCCCCGGGACGTGATCCGGCCGTCGGCGTCGACCGCGCCGAGCGTGGCCAGGGTCTCCCGGGCCACGGTCAGCGCGGCCGGCGGCGGCGGATCGGGCAGCGCCAGGCCACTGCCGTCCGGCGCGCCCCAGGCGGCCAGCTCCAGCGCGAACCCGGTCAGGTCGGCGGTGGCGATCTCCGGTTCGGGCTGCGGGGCGAGCCGGGCGTGCGTCGCCTCCGACCAGCAGCGGTAGACCGCACCCGGGGCCTCCCGCCCGGCCCGGCCGGCCCGCTGGGTGGCCGCCGCCCGGGACACCGGCACGGTGACCAGCGCGCCCAGCCCGCGGGCCAGGTCGGTGCGCGGCACCCGGCTCAGCCCGGCGTCCACCACCACCCGCACCCCCGGCACGGTCAGGCTGCTCTCCGCCACCGCGGTGGCCAGCACGACCCGCCGCCGGACGGTTCCCGGGTGGGCGGTTCCTCGGCCGGACGGTGGGGCCAGCGCGGCGTCCTGGGCGGCGCCGGAGAGCCGGCCGTGCAGCGGCAGCACGGCGACCGTGTCGCGCAGGTCGGCCAGCCGCCCGGCGACGGCCGCGATCTCGCCCGCCCCGGGCAGGAAGACCAGCACGTCGCCGGCCCGCTCGCGCAGCGCGCGGCGCACCGTGGCGGCCACGTGGTCCAGCAGCGCCGGGTCCACCCGGCCCGCGCCGGGTGGGGCGATCGGGCGCGGCGGTGGCGCCCACACCCGGTCCACCGGGTGCAACGCGGCCTCGGCACGGACGACCGGGGCGGGCCCGCCGCCGCCGAGCAGCGCGGCGAACCGGTCCGCCTGCGGGGTAGCCGACATCGCCAGCAGCCAGAGGTCCGGCCGCAGGGTGGCCCGGGCCTCCACGCTGAACGCCAACGCCAGGTCGGCGTCGAGTTGCCGCTCGTGGCACTCGTCCAGCAGGACCGCGTCCACCCCGGGCAGCTCCGGGTCGTGGTGCAGCCGGCGTACCAGCAGGCCGGTGGTGACCACCTCGACCCGGGTCCGGGGCCCGCTCCGGCGCTCACCCCGGACCGCGTACCCGATCCGGTCGCCGACCCGCTCGCCGAGCAGGGCGGCCATCCGGTGCGCGGCGGCGCGGGCCGCCACCCGCCGGGGCTGGGCGATCACCACCCGCCCGGTGACCGCGTCGGCGACCGCCAGCGGCGCGGTGGTGGTCTTGCCGGTGCCCGGCGGCGCCACCAGCACCCCGGCGCCCGTCGCGCGCAGCGCCTCGACGAGCGCCGGCAGCACCGGCCGGACCGGCAGGTCGAGAGCAACGTCGGCGAGCACGCTCCCACTCTCGCACCCACCCCCGGATGCAAGCACGGGCCCCCGTTAACGGGGGCCCGTGCTTGCATCCGGGCGCGGAACGGCCCGGTCGGCGCATCGCCGACCGGGCCGGTAGCCGCTAGTACGTGCCGTCGAGCTGGCCGCGCAGCTTGGTCAGCGCCCGCGCCAGCAGCCGGGACACGTGCATCTGCGAGACGCCGATCTGCTCGGCGATCTGCGACTGGGTCAGGTTGCCGTAGAAGCGCAGCGTGAGGATCCGCTGCTCGCGCTGGTCGAGCGTGGCCAGCGCCGGGCCGAGCGCGACCCGCATCTCGGCCAGCTCGAACTCGCCGTCCTCGCCGCCGAGCAGGTCGCCCAGCTCGGTGGCGCGCTCGCCGTCACCGGTGGGGGTGGACAGCGACACCGCGTTGTAGGCGCGGGCGCCTTCCAGGCCCTCCAGCACCTCTTCCTCGGTGACCTTGAGGTGGGCGGCGATGTCGGCGACCGTCGGCGACCGGCCGAGCGTCTGGAGCAGGGTGCTGTTGGCGTCGGAGATCGCCAGGCGCAGCTCCTGGAGCCGGCGCGGCACCCGGATGTCCCAGGTGCGGTCGCGGAAGTGGCGCTTGAGTTCACCGATGATGGTCGGGATGGCGTAACCGGCGAAGTCGACGCCGCGGGACGGGTCGAACTTGTCGATCGCCTTGATCAGCCCGATCGCGGCGGTCTGTGCCAGGTCGTCGCTGGGCTCGCCCCGGCCGCTGTAACGGTGGGCGAGGTGGTTGGCCAGCGGGAGCCAGGCCTCGATGGCGCGGTCGCGCAGGGCGGCCCGCGAGGGGTGGTTCGGGGGCAACGCGACCATCGCGTCGAGCAGACTGGCGGCGCTGTCGGTGAGTGAGCGCGGGTCGAGCTTCGCGGGTGCCTTGGTCGTCGGGGCGGTCATGGTGGTCCTCCCTGCACCTCGTCCGCGGAGAAAAAGAAGAGACGCTGTGGTTTAGGTTTAAGTAGTCCGTTCGGGAGCAAGACTAGCCTGATCAGCTAACGGAAATCTAGCCGAAAGTACGATGCACTTACGGTGCATCAGGGCAGGAAAGGTCCTTATCGGGCCACAGCCCGCCCGAATCGCCGGGACGGAGTGTCGACTTTCTGTCGTTGTTCCGCCAACGGGACCGCCCGTAGCGTCCGTGGGGACACGTCTACGGAGGCACCGTGCTCGATCCCGCCGCGCCGCAACTCGTCATCAACGCCCGGACGCTGCTGTTCAGCTGGCTCCCGGCGGACCCGGGCGCGGCCGAGGCGCTGGTGCCGACCGGGCTCCGCCCGCATCCGCAGCGGCAGGTCTTCCTCAACCAGTACGTGGTCGACGACGACACGCAGACCTCCGGCTTCGGGGCCTACTCGCTGACCTACCTGGGCGTCTCCCTGGCGGACATGGAGCCGCCGGACCGGGAGACCCCCGGTGGCTGGTGGACGCACTACCTGGCCTCCAGCGACCGCGTCCGGCAGTACGCCGCCGCGCGTGGCGCCCCGGCCGCCGACGGGACGACCCGGCTCGACCTGCGGCGCGGGTGGCTCACGGCCGAGACCTGGGTGGACGACCGCCCGCTGATCCGGGTCACCGCCCGCGTCGGGCACACCGGCACCGACGCGTACAGCGGCCACCACCGCTATCTCACCCGCCACCTCGGGGAGCTGATCGTCACCGACTACCCGTACGTGGCCGAGCCGGTGTCCCCGTTCGAGGTCGAGTCGGTGGAGTTCCTGGCGCCCGACCATCCGGTCCACGCGCTACGCCCGGCCAACCCGCTGGACGTCTGCTGGGGGTTCTACTCGCCCCGGGTGTCCTTCGCCTACCCGGCCCGGCCGGGTCCGCCGGGCGAGCCGGCGGCACGTCACCAGGTGCCGGCGCGTCGGGCCCGCAGCGGTCTGCCGTCCGGGTCGTAGACCAGCCGGTACGCGGGCAGCGCCCAGATCCGCGTACGCCAGGGCAGTCGCTCGGGACGGTGCGGCCGCAACCGGCCGGGCGGGCGGGGACCGACACGGCCGCCGTCGTGCCAGCGGTCCAGCGCGTCCGCCGCCGCGGTGATCGCCGCCACCGCGTCCGCCGGGTCCAGCAGGTCGTCGTCCTGCGTCCCGTCCGGGTCCCGGTCCAGGTGCTCACGCCACAGCCGCAGCCGCAGGTCCCGGGCGAAGGCGCGGGCGCCGTCGCCGAGGCCGGCCGGGTCGGCGGGCGCCCGCTCGTCGCGGGTGTCGTCGAGCACGGCGCAGGACAGCTCGCTGTCGTGGGTCCAGGAGCGGCGGTTGAAGTTGTCGCTGCCCACGCTGGCCCAGACGTCGTCCACCACGCACACCTTGGCGTGCACGTAGACCGGGGTGCCCTCGTGGTTCTCCACGTCGAAGATGTGCACCCGCTCCGGGGCGGCCCGGTGGCAGAGCGAGAGCGCCTGCTCCCGGCCCACCATGTTCGGCGGCAGCGCCAGCTTGCCGTCCACGTCCGGATGACGGGGCACCACCGCCACCAGGTGCAGCTCCGGGTGCTCGCGCAACGCCTGGGCGAACAGTTCGGCCACCTCGGTGGACCAGAGGTACTGGTCCTCCAGGTAGATCAGCCGGCGGGCCCGGCGGACCGCCTTGGTGTAGCCGCGGGCCACGGTGCGCTCGCCGTCCGGGGCGAAGGAGTAGCGGGGGCGGACCGCCGGGTAGGTGCGCAACACCTGGATGTGGTGCGGGCCGCAGGGTGGCGGGTCGGCGGGCTGCTCGGGCAGCGGGTCCGGG
Organism: Micromonospora sp. AKA38; assembly: GCF_027925725.1. Lineage (NCBI taxonomy): Bacteria > Bacillati > Actinomycetota > Actinomycetes > Micromonosporales > Micromonosporaceae > Micromonospora > Micromonospora sp. AKA38. Next base: position 100,449 of record NZ_BNEI01000005.1, read on the forward strand.
GTGAGGTCCGAGCCGCGCAGCCGGTCCCGCAGGTAGGCCAACGGGTTCTCCGAGTCCAACGGCATCGGGTCGGTCCACCGCTCGCGGAACGTGGTGTCCAACGCGCCGACCACCGGGCCGCGCACCGCGAGCTGCACGTCGTGCCAGGGCGGGGTGGGGCCGTACCGGGGGGACATGCCCACCGGTTGCGGGTCGCCGGCGTGCGCGGCGTCGTCGCGCCGGCTGTGGCACAGGTCGATGCCGCCGGCGAACGCGATGTCGCGTTCCGGCTCGTCGGGGTGGCGCAGCACGACCAGCTTCTGGTGGTGCGATCCGCCGCGGCGGACCCGCTGGTCGAGCAGCACCTCGCCGCCGGCGGCGCGGATCGTCTCGCTGAGGTCGCGGTTCTCCGCCTCGCTGTAGGAGAGCGTGTCGAGATGGGAGCGCCAGAGCAGCCCCTTGACGATCACCCCGCGCTGGGCGGCCCGCGCGAACAGTTGGGCCACGGTCGGCCCGTCGGGGCGCATCCGTTCGTCCGGGTCGCCCCGCCAGTCGGTGAAGAACAGGTGGTCGCCGTCGCCCAGCGCCTCCACCTCGCTGACCAGCCGGTCAAAGTACGCGGATCCGTGAATCAGCGGCTCGGCGAGGTTTCCATCCGTCCAGACGGGTAAATCAGAGCCTGGGTTGGCGCGTTCCTGTGCGGTGAGGAACCAGTCCCGCAGGGTCACGTTCCAACCTCCCGAGGTCGACGACAGTCCTCACACGGTAGGACCCCCGGCAGGGCCCCGCACCACGACGCAGCAGGTCGGCGGCGGTACGCGCCTGGGGTACCCCGGACCCCTGGATCGCGAAACCCAAGGAGGCACAGACATGCCCGCCGAGACGACGAACACCGTGACCGACGGCCGCGACCAGGCGGTGGAGGGGGAGCGGGGTGCGCTGGTGGCGGTCCTGTTGATGGTGATCCTCGGGGTGGCCGGGATCTTCGCCGTCTCCTGAGCCGCGCCGGGCGCCCCGGCGAACCGGAGCGCCCGAGCGGGGCCGTGCCCCTGACCGCCCGGTCAGGGGCGGTCGCCCTGACCGTCGCTGTGCGGCAACCGCCCGGTCGGGATCACCCCGAGCCGGCCGGCCTGGAAGTCCTCGACCGCCTGGATCAGCTCGGCCCGGGTGTTCATCACGAACGGGCCGTAGTGCGCCACCGGCTCGCGGATCGGCTGGCCGCCCATCAGGTAGAGCTCCAGCGCCGGGGTGTTGCCGTCCTGCGTCCGGTCGGCGGTGATCCGCAGCGCGTCGCCGGGCCCGTGCACGGCGAGCTGACCCAGGTGGATCGGCTGCCGGTCGGTGCCGACCGTGCCCCGGCCGGCCAGCACGTAGACGAGCGCGTTGAAGTCCGGCCGCCAGGGCAGGCTCAGCTCGGCCCCGGGCTGCAACGTCACGTGCGCGATGGTGATCGGCGTGTGGGTCGAGCCCGGCCCCCGGTGCCCGGCGATCTCGCCGGCGATCACCCGGATCAGGCCGCCGCCGTCGGGCGTGGTGAGCAGCGCCGACTCCCGGCCGCGGATGTCCTGGTAGCGCGGCGCGCTCATCTTGGCCACCCGGGGCAGGTTGACCCAGAGCTGGAGACCGTGGAACAGGCCGCCGCTCATCACCAGCTGCTCCGGCGGCGCCTCGATGTGGAGCAGGCCGCTGCCGGCCGTCATCCACTGGGTGTCGCCGTCGGTGATGGTGCCGCCGCCACCTGTCGAGTCCTGGTGGTCCATGATCCCGTCGATCATGTAGGTCACCGTCTCGAAGCCCCGGTGCGGATGCCACGAGGTGCCCTTCGGCTCACCCGGCGCGTAGTCCACCTCGCCCATCTGGTCGAGGTGGATGAACGGGTCGAGATCGGTCATGGAGACCCCGGCGAAGGCGCGGCGGACCGGGAAGCCCTCGCCCTCGTAGCCGCTGGGCGCGGTGGTGACCCGGCGGACCGGGCGGTAGCTGGTGGACTCGTCGAGCTTCGGCAGGCGGGGCAGGACGAGGACGTCGTCGACGGTGATCGCGGGCATCACGGGCTCCTTTACTTGTCGGCCGGGGTGGACGACGCGACGCGGTCGGCGCGCAGGCGCCGGCCGAGCCGCTCGAAGACCCGGGTGAGGCAGGCGACCTCGGCGTCGTCGAGGTCGTCGATCAGGTGGGTGCGCACGGAGCGCCTGTGGTGCGGCGCGGCCTCGCGCAGGGCCAGCAGGCCGGCCGCGGTGAGCACGGCCTCGCTGCCGCGCCGGTCGGCCGGACAGGACTCCTTGGCCACCAGGCCGCGCTTCTGCATCGAGGTGACCTGGTAGGTCAGCCGGCTCGGGGAGAACACCAGCCGGTCGGCCAGCTCACCCATGCGCAGCCGCTGCCCCGGCGCCTCGGAGAGCAGCACCAGCACGTGGTAGTCGGCGAAGCTCAGCTCGCTGGCCGCGCGCAGGTCGTCCTCCAGCTGGGTGAACAGCCGCTGGCTCGACTCGATGTAAGCCCGCCAGCAGGCCATCCGCTCCGCGTCCAGGCTCTCCGTCATGCCGCAAAGATAGCACTACTTAAAATTTAAACAAGTGCCTTCGGCGTGGCCGCCAGCACAGTCCCGTCCCCAGGAAGACGATCGCTCGAAATTTGAAGCGACCGCCCGGCTAGGGTCGGGGGATGGATGACCTCGACGTGCTCGACTGGCGGGAGCGGGTAACCGGGCTCTACCTGTCCGACCTCGACCTGAGCGGGTTCCGGGCCGCCCGGGACGAGCTGTTCCGCAGCCACCCGAGCAGCCCGGTGCCACCCGCCGACCGGGTCGGGTTCACCGGACTGCGGTGGTACCCGCCGGACCCGGCCGCCGTGGTGGAGGCGCCGCTGCGGCCCGCCACCGGCGCGCTGAGCATCGACACCGGCGGGCCCGACGGGGTGGTCGACTACCGCCGGGTGGCGGTCGCCGAGACACCCTGGGGGCCGCTCACCCTGTGGTGGATCGACGCGTACGGGGGCGGGCTGTTCGTGCCGCTGCGCGACGCGAGCTGCGGCGACGGGTCGTACGGCGGCGGGCGCTACCTGACCGACACGGTGAAGGGCACGTTCGGGCGGGGCCTGACCGTGCTGCCCGGCAACCGGGTCCGGCTCGACGCCAACTACCTCTACAACCCGAGTTGCGCCTACGACGACCGGTGGGCCTGCCCGCTCGCCCCGCCGGAGAACCGACTCGACGTGCCGCTGCGCGCCGGGGAGCGGGCGTACCACGAGTGACGCGGAACGGGAGGGCCCCGACCGGGACCCTCCCGCGGGTGGCCGCCGGCCGCCTCAGCGGGCGGTGGCCCCGGTGGGCGTCAGGTGCATCCGACCGAGCATCTGCCGGGCCTGCTCCGCCAGCTCCGCGTCCACGGTGACCGCGTACTGGCTGGCCCGCAGCGAGCTGGCCGAGGTGAAGTCGCGCTGTCCACCGCTCATGGCGTGCGCGACCGCGCCGAACACGGCGCCCCAGATCGCGCCGATGACCAGCCCGACCAGGATCACCGCCAACCAGTTGCCGGCCGTGAAGATGCCGAAGAGCAACCCGATGAACAGGCCGAACCAGGCTCCGGTGCCGGCGCCCAACAGCGCCGCCCGGCCCGTGGTGAGTCGCCCCATCACGGTCTCCACAAGCGTCAGGTTGGTGCCGACGATCGACGTCCGTTCCACCGGGAACCGGTTGTCGGCCAGATAGTCCACCACGCGTTGGGCGGACGGATAGTCCGGGTACGAGCCGATCGTGACGGTCGGCGGGCCGGCCTGCGGCCCGTGTCCGTCCCCGCTCGGCGGCGTCGGGCGACCGCCCGGGCCGGACGGGAGGTTGTCGCTGCCCGGCATTCCGGGTCGCCAGGCCGCGGTCGGAGTCGAGGGTCTGGTCATGAGCATCCTCCTTCGTCAACCCGCCGCGTTCCCGACACCGGCGAGCGGTAACGCGCCGGCCCGCGCCGATCCGGCGAGGCATGGTGACGGCGAGGCCGGGTAGCCCGTGACGTGCGGACCGGACGGATCAGTGAGCACGGCTTCCTCGCCGACGGGCGCAGCGCCGCCCTGGTGGACACCGCCGGCGCGGTCAACTGGTGGTGTCCGGCCCGGTTCGACGGGCCGTCGGTCTTCGGGCGGCTGCTGGACGACGACGCCGGACACTGGGCCATCCATCCGGAGGGCGAGTTCACCAGCACCCGGTCCTACCTGAACGACGCGCTGGTGCTGCGTACCGTCTTCACCACGCCGACCGGGACGGTGGCGGTCACCGACGCGTTGGCGCTGGAGCCCGGCGCGCGCGGGCACGACGTCGGGCTGCGGTCGCCGCGGGTGCTCGCGCGGCTGGTCGAGGGGATCGACGGCGAGGTGCCGATGTGGGTGGACTACGCGCCGCGGTTCGAGTACGGCCGGGTCGGCGCCTACCTCACCGAGCGCGACGGGGTGGTGGTGGCCACCGCCGGCGCGTGCCGGCTGGAGCTGCGCGCCGACGTGGACCTGACGTTCGCCGACGGGACCGCCGTCGGGCGGTTCACCGCCCGCGCCGGCAGCGCCCACCACTTCACCCTCGGGTACGCCCCGACGTACGCCGGTGGGACGCCGACGCTGCCCGACGCCGCCGAGATGGTGGCCGGGACGGTCGCCGGCTGGCGGTCCTGGGCCGAGCTGCACGACTACCGGGGGGAGTACCGCGACCTGGTCCGGCGCAGCGCGCTCGTGGTGCAGGGGATGACCTACGGGCCGAGCGGCGCGGTCGTCGCGGCGGCCACCACCGCGCTGCCGGAACAGCTCGGCGGGGACCGCAACTACGACTACCGTTTCGTCTGGCTCCGCGACTTCAGCCTGACGCTCCAGGCGCTCTGGCGGGCCGCCTGCCCGGACGAGGCGGACCGGCAGTTCACCTGGGTGGCCCGGGCGATGGGCCGGCTCGGCGACGCCCCCGCCCCGATCATGTACGGGGTCGAGGGGGAGCGGGACCTGACCGAGCACGACCTCGACCACCTCGCCGGGTACGCCGGCAGCCGGCCGGTGCTGGTCGGCAACGACGCCTGGCGGCAGCGGCAGAACGACGTGCTGGGCGAGGTGCTCGACGCGGCCTGGCTGATGCGGCACTACCTCGACCCGATGTCACCCGACGTGCGCCACCTGCTCCGCACGCTCGCCCACCAGGCGGTACGCGACTGGCACCGGCCGGACGCCGGGATGTGGGAGGCGCGCGACGCCGAGCGGCACTACGTCTCGTCCAAGGTGCAGTGCTGGACCGCGCTGGACCGGGCGGTCCGGTTCGGGTCGCGGCTCGGCGACCCGGCCGACGTGGCCCGCTGGGCGGCGGCCCGGGACGAGGTCCGGGCGGCGGTGCTCGCCCAGGGCTGGAACGAGCGGGTCGGCGCGTACACCGGCGCGTTCGACTCCGACGACCTGGACGCCTCGGTGCTGGTCATGCCGCTTGTCGGGTTCCTGCCGGCGGACGACCCGCGGATGCGCGCCACGATGGACGTGATCGAGCGGCGGCTGTCCCACAACGGCCTGCTGCGACGCTGGGACGGTGACCCGGCCGGCTTCGTGATCTGCTCGTTCTGGCTGGCCAGTTGCCTGGCCGAGGCGGGCGAGCTGGACCGGGCCCGGCGGTTGTTCGAGCAGCTCGCCGCGCGCACGAACGACCTCGGCCTGTACGCCGAGCAGATCGACCAGGTCACCGGCGAGCAGCTCGGGAACTTCCCGCAGGCGTTCTCGCACATCGGCCTGATCAACGCCGCCGGCCGGATCACCGAGGCCGCCGCGCGGTTCGCGCACGACCGACCGGCCGTGCCGACCGGCGCGGCCCGCACGGAGGGAGCACGCGGATGACCGGACGGCTGGCGGGCAAGACCGCCCTGATCACCGGCTCGGACTCGGGCATCGGCCAGGCCACCGCCATCGAGTTCGGCCGGGAGGGCGCCGACGTGGTGGTGCACTACCTGCACGACCACGCCGGGGCCAACCACACCCGGGCCGAGATCGAGTCGGCCGGCGGGCGGGCCGTGGTGGTGCAGGGCGACATCAGCGTCGAGCACCAGGTCGACGCGATGTTCGACGAGGCGCTGGCCGAGTTCGACCGGCTGGACGTGCTGATGAACGACGCCGGCGTGGACGCCTCCGGCATCCCGGTGGCCGACCTGGACACCGAGACCTGGGACCGGTGCATCCGCACCAACCTCTACGGCATGTTCTTCTGCTGCCGGCGGTTCGTCCGGCACCGCCGGGACGCCGGCGGCGGCGGAAAGATCATCAATATCACCTCGATCCACCAGGAGGTGGCCCGGGCCGGCGGCGCGGACTACGACGCCAGCAAGGGCGGCATGCTGGAGCTGGCCAAGAGCCTGGCGCTGGAGGTCGCCCCGATGCGCATGAACGTCAACAACATCGGGCCCGGGATGGTGCTCACCCCGTTCAACCAGGAGGCCATCGACGACCCGAAGTACCTGCACGAGCAGGTGCAGAGCATCCCGTGGAAGCGGGCCGCCGAGCCGGCCGAGATCGCGAAGCTGGCGGTGTTCCTGGCCAGCGCCGACGCCGACTACGTGACCGGGTCGACGTACTTCATGGACGGCGGCCTGATGCAGAACCAGGGCCAGGGCGCCTGAGCGGCGCCGCCGCGCCGGGTGCGGGAGGATGGCGCGGTGAAGCTGGTCGTCATGGCGGACACGCACGTGCCGAAGCGGGCGCGGGACCTGCCGGAACCGCTCTGGGCGGCGGTGGACGCCGCCGACGTGGTGGTGCACGCGGGGGACTGGGTGGACGAGGCGCTGCTGGACGCGCTCGAGGCACGGTCGCGCCGGCTGGTCGGCGTGTACGGCAACAACGACGGGCCGGCGTTGCGGGCCCGGCTGCCCGAGGTGGCCCGCGTCGAGCTGGCCGGGCTCAGGGTCGCGGTGGTGCACGAGACCGGGCCGAAGACCCGGCGGGAGGAGCGGTGCGCCGCCGCGTACCGCGACTGTGACCTGCTGGTCTTCGGCCACTCGCACATCCCGTGGGACACCGTCGCCCCGGGCGGGTTGCGGCTGCTCAACCCGGGCTCGCCCACCGACCGGCGGGCCCAGCCGTACGCGACCTACCTGACCGCCCGGGTGGCGGCGGGGCGGCTCGACCGCGTCGAGCTGCACCGCCTCCCCCCGCGCTGATCGCCCGGGCTCAGCGCCCCCGGCCGGTCTCCGCCTGGAGCTCGTCGATCCGTCGGGACGCCTCCGCCTTGGTCAGCCCCTCCGGCACCGTCTCGCCCGCCTCCTGGGCCAGGGTGTGCAGGTAGGACTCCTGGGCCGCGGTGGGCGGCTCGTCGCCGGTCACCCAGTCGTCCGGGTCCTTGACGGCGGCGTCCGGGTTCACGGTGGTGCGGTCGTTGGTGCGGTCGGCCATGATGATCACCCTTTCTCGAACGGATGTGCCATTACCCCCGTGCCGGCCGGTTCATGCCGGCCGGCACCTACGATCAACCGATGACAGCGGACCGGGCGGGTGTGGTGGTGGTCGGCGCGGGCATCGCCGGGGTGGCGTGCGCGACCGAGCTGGCTCGGGCCGGCATCCCGGTCGAGGTGCGCGAACGCGCCCGGGTGACCGGTGGGCGAATGGCCAGCAAGCGCTTCGACGGGCGTCCCGCCGACCTGGGCGCCGCCTACTTCACCGTCGACGACCCGGACTTCGCCGCCGTGGTCGCCGGCTGGCAGGCCGCCGGGCTGGTCCGGGAGTGGACCGACACGCTCGTCGCGTACGGGCCGCGCGGCCGGGAGCAGGTGACCGGCCCGATGCGCTGGGCCGCCCCGCGCGGGCTGCGCTCGCTCGTCGAACACCTGGCCGCCGACCTGCCGGTCACGCACGACCGGCTGATCATGGTGGTCGAGCCGGGACCCCGGGTGGACGGCCGGGCCGCCGAGGCGGTGGTGCTCGCCATGCCGGGCCCGCAGGCCGCCCTGCTGCTCGACCCGGCGCTGGAGACGGCCACCCGCGCGGTGGCGACCCAACGCTGGTCGTCCACGCTCGCCGCGGTGCTGCACTTCCCGTCCCGCCGCTGGTCCGACTTCCGGGGCGCGTTCGTCAACGACCACCCGGTGCTGAGCCTGGTCTGCGACGACGGCGACAGGCGTGGCGACGGCGCCCCGGTGCTGGTCGCGCACACCACGCCGGCGTTCGCCGCCGGGCACCTGCTCCAACCGACCGCCGCCCGGCCGGAGATCGAACAGGCCGTCCGGGACCTGCTCGGGCTGCCCGAGCCGGCCCTGTCGACCCACGTGCACCGATGGACGTACGCCCGGCCGGTGGCGACCGGCGCGGACGGCACGTTCCACCTGGACGACGACGGGATCGGCCTGGCCGGCGACGCGTTCGGCCGGCCCCGGGTGCAGAGCGCCTGGCGATCCGGCCACGATCTCGGTCGGGCGTTGGCCGCCCGGCTGCGCGGGGACTGAGCCGCCCCCGCCGGCCGTCGGGGATCGCTCAGCCGGCCGGCACCGGCTCCCTGCCCGCACCGGTCTCGGTGCTGTCCCGGGTGCGGTCGCCCGCCCGGTCCAGTAGCTGCATGACCGGCGTCGCGGCGACCCCGTGGGCCACCACCGAGACCACCACCACCAGGCCGACGGTGGCCCAGAGCAACTCCGCCTGCGGGAAGTCCGTCTTGCTGGTGGCGTACGCCAGGTAGTAGAACGAGCCGACGCCGCGGATGCCGAACGCCGAGATCACCCAGTGCTCGGCCGGCCGGCCCGGCGCGCCGCGCAGCGACAGCCAGCCGACCAGCGGCCGGATCACCAGCACCAGGCCCAGCCCGACCAGCGCCGCCGGCCAGGTGAGCGGCGTCAGCAGCCCACCGATCACCGCGCCCCCGAACAGCAGCAGCAACAGCACGGTGAGCAGCCGTTCCACCTGCTCCGCGAAGTCGTGCAGCACGGAGTGGAACTCGCTGGTGCGTTCGGCGGCCCGGATCGCCCGGGCGGCCACGAAGACCGCCAGGAAGCCGTACCCGCCGATCACCTCGACCAGCCCGTACGCGAGGAACGTGGCGGCCAGCGCGAGGAAGCCCTCGGAGTGCTTGGCCAGCCGCAGCGTGCTCGGGGCGCGGAAGAACAGCTTGCCGAGCAGCCAGCCGACCAGCAGGCCCCCGCCCACGCCGGCGGCGAGCTTGTAGACCACGTCCACGGCCACCCACTCGGCCAACCAGTCGGACGGGGCGAGGCTGGTGCTGGCGATCGCGATGGCGGCGTAGACGAACGGGAAGGCCAGACCGTCGTTCAGGCCGGCCTCCGAGGTGAGCGCGAAGCGCACCTCGTCCTCGGAGTCCTCCACGTCGGTCGGCTCACCCACCTGCACGTCCGAGGCGAGCACCGGGTCGGTCGGCGCGAGCGCCGCCCCGAGCAGCAGCGCCGCCGCCGGCACCAGGCCGGCCCACCACCAGCCGAGCAGCGCCACCGCGGCGATGCACAGCGGCATGGCGATGGCCAGCAGCCGCCAGGTCGACGACCAGCGGGCCCAGCTCAGCGGCCGGTCGATCTTCAGACCGGCGCCCATCAGGGCGACGATCACCCCCACCTCGGTGAGGTGGGTGGTCAGCTCCGGCGAGCGCAGCGGATCCGGTGTCGGCAACCCGGTCGGCAGCGCGAAGACCAGCATGCCGAGCCCGAGGAACGCGATCGGCATCGACAGTGGCCGCTTCTCCAGCACCCGGGGCAGGATGCCCGCCAGCAGCGCACCGACGCCCAGCAGAGCGAACGCGACATCGACCGGTTCCACGACCCCACCCTTCGGCCGCCCGGCGGCCGGGCGGAGGTGGTCAGCAGTGCCCCGAACCGCTGCCGGCTAAGCCTTTCGACGCAGCGGTGTTGACCGGCGGCTCAGCCGAGGGAACCGATCGCGCTGTCCGGCAGCCCGTCGAGCAGCTCGGCCGGGTCCTCGTACACCGCCACCGCGCCGGCGCCCGCCAGCTCGGCCCGGCCGGTGCCGCCGCAGGTCAGGCCGATGCAGGGGATGTCCAGCTTGCCGGCCGCGGCGACGTCCCAGACCGAGTCGCCGACGAACACCACCCGCTCGGCGGCCAACCCCGACTGTTCCAGCGCGGCGGCCAGGATGTCGGGGGCGGGCTTGCTCTCCTTCGCGTCGGCCGAGGAGGTGACCGTGTCGATCACGTCGTCGGCGTCCAGCGCGGCGCGTAGCACCGCCACCTCGTGCTCGGCCGCCGAGGTGGCGAGCACCACCCGCAGGCCCCGGTCCGCGCAGGCGTGCAACAGCTCCCGGGCCCGGGGCAGCGGCGCGAGCCGCTCCCAGTACTCCGCGTAGAGCGCGTCGTGCGCGTCGCGCAGGCGCCCGTCGGCGTCGGTGTCCCGTTCGGCGCCGAGCAGGTGGTCGAGGAGCTTGTCCGAGCCCATGCCGATGGACCGGTGGATCCGCGCCATCGGCACCCGGTGATCGGCCTGGCGCAGCGCCTCCCACCAGCTCACCGCGTGCAGGTAGGTGGAGTCGATCAGGGTCCCGTCGACGTCGAAGAGGACGCCGTGGCGCGTGTCGTCGGTCATGGCGTGCCTCCTACCCGGGACGGATGCGGGCGACGCGCGGCTCACCCGGCCGGAATGAGGATCTCGAACCAGACCGTCGAGCCACGTACGGTCGGGTCGGTGCCCCACGCGTCGCTCAGCTCCTCGATCAGGCCGAGCCCGCGGCCACGGCTGCTCAGCGTGTCGGTCTGGGCGCGGGTGACCTGCCCCCGGGTGCCCGAGTCGGCGACCGACACCAGCAGCCGCTCCGCGCTCAGGTCGATCTCGACCCGGGCGGCGGTGCCGGCGTGCAGCAGCGCGTTGGTGGTCAGCTCGCTGGTGCAGAGCACCGCCGCGCCGACCACCGCCTCGGGCACCTGCCACTCGGTGAGCTGGGCGGTCAGCCAGTGCCGGACCCGGCTCGGCGCGGTCGGCTCGGCCGGCACCTCCATGCCGGCCGACCGGCTGGGCCGGACCGCGTGCTCCACCGCCAGCACGGCCACGTCGTCCTCGGTGGCGCCCGGCACGGCGGCGGTCGCGACCGCGCACAGCGCCCGGGGGTCGCTGCCGTTCGCGGCGCTCACCGCCGCGCCCAGCCCGGCCAGCCCGGAAGCCAGGTCCTGCCAGCGTCGCTCCACCACGCCGTCGCTGTAGAGCAGCAGCGTGTCGCCGGGACGGAACGGCACGGTGACCGGGCGCGGGACGCCGCCGAGGCCCAGCGGTGGGCCGGGCGGCACCTCGACGAACTCCGCGGCCGGGCCGGCGTCCGTCCGGCCGCGCCGGATCAGCGGCGCGGGATGGCCGGCGCTGGCCAGCGTGACCTGCTTCCGGTCGGCGTCGACCACACCGAACACGACGGTGACGAACAGCTCGTGCGTGCCGCCCTCGACGCCCAGGCTCGCCACCAGCCGGTCCAGACCGCCGAGCACCGCGTCCGGCCGGGGATCGGACAGGGCGAGCGCGCGCAGCGCGGCGCGGACCTGACCCATCCGGGCGGCGGCCTGCACGTCGTGCCCGGCCACGTCGCCCAGCACCACGCCGAGCGCGCCGGTGGGCAGCAGGAACGCGTCGTAGAAGTCGCCGCCGGCGGCGTTGCCGTCGACGCCCGGCTCGTAGCGGGCCGCGATGCGCAACCGGGGCAGGTCGGGCAGTTGCTCCGGCAGCATGCTGCGTTGCAGCAACTGGGCGGTGCCGTGCTGGGTCTCGAAGCGGCGGGCCCGCTCGGCGGCCTGGCCGATCAGCTCCGCGGACGCGGCGAGCAGCGCCCGTTCCGCCGGCGACCAGGGGCGTGGCGCCTGGTAGCCCACGGTGAGCGCGCCCCGGACCACGGTCGAGCGCAGCGGCAGCGCGGCGAGCGCCCGGATCTTCTCGTCGTGCCGGTCCGCCGCGACGTCGCGCAACGGCTGCCCGTCGGCGGTGAACGAGGGCACGCCGCTGCGCGCGGTGACCACCGCCGGCAGCGTCGCGTCGGCGCTCGTCCGGCGCCACAACGGCGGCAGCCGCTCGTCGGCCTCGTCGAGCAGCTCGCCCCGGATCCGGCGGACCAGCCGCCAGGTGGTGCCCTCGTCGACCACGAAGGAGACCCGGTCGGCGTCGAACGAGTGCAGGCAGTAGCGCAACGTCACCCGGGCCACGTCGTCCAGGGTGAGCGTGCCGGAGAGCGCCGCGGCGAAGTCGCTGAGGCTCTGCAACTGCCGGGTGAGCTGGGTGGTCTGCGCCGAGACGGTGAGCACGCCGACGATGCGGCCGGTGGAGTCCCGGACCGGGGAGTGGCCGCGGGTGAACACCGCCGGCTCGGCCGGTCCGGCGCCCTGCCGGTCGGCCGGCAGCACCGCCTCGCGCTCCAGGAACGGCTCGCCCTGCCGGTAGACGCGCGCCAGCGCCTCGCCGGCGCCGGCCTCCCGCCACACCTCGGCGAACACCTCCGCCGCCGGCCGGCCCAGCGCGTCCGGGTGCCGATCGCCGATCAACTCGGCGTAGCCGTCGTTGTAGAGCAGGACCAGGTCGTCACCGAGGAGCAGGGCCATCGGTACGGGGGAGGACAGCACCACGTCCGCCACCGCGCGCACCGCCGGGTCCCAGCGCTCCGGGGCGCCCAACGGCGTACCGGCCCACGGGTGGGCCGCCGCTCCCGGAGTGGGGGCGGACGGCGTGGGAATCCGACCGACGGTGCCTGGCATGACCGCAGCCTAACCGGCGGGTGGCCGACGGGTTCCGATCATGCGGCCACCGTCGCTGCCGGTCACCGTCGGCGTGAACGTTAAGGGCAGGTCAGGGCCGGTTCGGCGGGTCATGTCGGGAAATTGCCCCGGTCCGGCCCGGCGTGCTGTCCAGAGCGACGGGTATGCGGGCGGCGCAGTTCACGCGACAGGAGGGACATCATGCCGAAAACCCTCGCGGTCGGCCAGGTCGACATCAGTGCGGCCTGGACCGACTTCTGGAGGTCGGTGCTGCTCTTCGTACCGAGGGCCATCGCGTTCATCGCGATCCTCGTGGTGGGTTGGCTCATCGCCCGAGCCGTCCTCAAAATCGTGGACGCGGCACTGGAACGGGTCGGGTTCGACCGCGCCGTGGAGCGCGGCGGGATCAAGCGCGCACTGGAACGCACCAAGTACGACGCCAGCGACATCCTGGCCAGACTGGCCTACTACGCGGTCCTGCTGTTCACCCTGCAGTTCGCCTTCGGGGTGTGGGGACCCAACGCGATCAGCGACCTGATCCGCGGGGTGGTGTCCTGGCTGCCGCGGGCCTTCGTGGCGATCGTCATCGTGGTGATCGCGGCCGCCATCGCCAACGCCGTCCGGCAGTTGGTGTCCGGCGCGCTCGGCGGGCTCTCGTACGGCCGGATCCTGGCCGACGTGGCGGCGTTCTTCATCCTGGCGCTCGGTGTCATCGCGGCGCTGAACCAGGTGGGCATCGCCACCACGGTGACCACGCCGGTGCTCATCGCGTTCCTCGCCACGGTGGCGGGAATCCTGGTCGTCGGTGTCGGCGGTGGTCTGATCAAGCCGATGCAGAACCGCTGGGACGGCTGGCTGGACCGGGTCTCGGAGGAGTCCCGGGCGTTCCGGCAGCAGCGGCAGGGGCAGCAGACCGGCCGCGGCGACTACGAGCGGCGGATGGCCGACCGGGGCGGACAGCCGGCCCCGACCGGGCCGCAGTCGTCCATGTCGGGAGCGGGCACGTACCGCTCCGGCGAGCGGGGCGACGAGACGCAGCAGTTCCGTCGGCCGGGCGGCTGACGGCAGCACGGGTGACGGGGTGTCCGCGGGGCGATCGCGGGCGCCCCGCGCCGTGTCTCAGGCCAGGTGGCGCGGGTCCAGCGCGCGGGCCAGCAGGCAGACCGCGAGCAGCCGGGTGAGCAGCCAGCCCGGCGCGGACCAGTCGACCGGCCCGACCGGAGGCGTCCAGCCGTGCTCGGACGCCGCCTCCCGCAGCCCCTCGGCGTACCCGGCGAGCGCCGCCACGGTCAGCGGCCGGCGGTCACCGTGCAGGCTGTCGCGTACCCCGGCGGCGTGCTGGTCGACCTCGGCGAGCAGCCCGGGGTTCAGGCGGGCCGCGGCCAGGCCGGCGGCGCCGACGGCGGCGGTGAGCGTGGTGAGGGTCGACCGTGCGGCCACCGCCGCGGACGGGGTCGCGACCCGGTTGTTCGGCACGCGCATGGGGACCGAGGCTAGCCCCGCACGGACCGGGGCGACCTCGGCCGACCGGACGATGCCCGGCTCGTCCGGGCGACCCGACCCGCCTCGGCCCCGGGGATTGAGCCGCCCGCGGCGGGGCAGAAGGGAACCACGCAGACGACGCAGCCGAGTCCGCGGAGGCACACGATGGGACAGCAGGCCGACGGACCGGACCGGGCGCACCGCCGGCCGGACGGGGTGAGTGACGCCACGGTCGAGGCGCTGGGCAAGCTCGGTGAGGCGCTGGAGTGCGTCGAGCGGGCCCGCGGCCACCTCTACGAGCTGCACCAGCTCATCGGCCACGCCGATCTGATGCTGGACGAGGCGGTGGAGCGGTTCCGCTCCGCCGGCCACCCGACCATCGCCGAGCGGATCGACCGGGACCTGCTCGGCCGCAACGTGATCGCGGGTCGGTGGACGTTCCAGATCGTCGAGGACTTCGACGACGGCTACCACGCGCTCTTCCGAGAGGTGGACCGGCAGGCCCGGGACGAGCTGGTCGGGGGCCGGCGGCACCTCTACGAGGCGGAGCTGAAGGAGCGGCGCCGCAGCCGGGGACGGCCGGGGCACGAGGCGCGCCCGGCCGAACGGTGATCAGTCGGAGGAGCGGGCCTGCGCCGGGCGACGGCGGCGGGCGCCGTCGTCGGCGATGATCACGGTCGCGACCATCAACGCGACCACCACGCTGAACAGCCAGGAGCTGTCGTCGCTGAACTTCGCCGCAACGGGAGCCTGGACGGCGGCGAGCAGGAAGCCCAGCCAGGCGAGGCGGCGCTGACGATTGGAGAGGAAAGCGGAGCCCTGATCCATCCCGAAATTCTTACGCGCCGGACCCGGAGAACTGCCAGCCGTTCGGCCGATTCTGGATGGCCTGTCCGTTTTCCCGACCGTCCGTACGGCAGTTTTTGTCGTTTCGGTCGATGCGCGCTCCCGGTTCCGGGCACTCGACGGTGCCCGGAACCGGGGTAAGTCAGATGCTGTCCGGTCCGGTCCGACCGGTGGTGGACGGCCGGTACGCCCGGTCCGCGTCGGTCATCTCCCGACGCTCGGCCTCCGCGCCGGCGCCCCGGTCCACCGCCTCCGGACCGTGGCCGAACGCGGCCTCCTCACCGGCGTCGTTCCCGGTGGCGTCGTCGGCCTGGCCGTCCAGCGTCGACCGGGCGATCGCCTGGTCCAGCTCGTGCAGGGGAGTGCGGTCCTCGTCGCGCCACTGGCGGTCGTTGTCGGTCATTCCCCTGCGGTACCCGGGCCGGATGATCGCAAACGGACCACGGGCACGGCGATGGCCGCCGGCGGAGCCGGCGGCCATCGGGGTTCGTGCGGGGGAGACGCTCAGGGGGTGGGGCGGTCGACCCCGCCGCGCCAGGCGCCGGTCTCCTGACCGCGTCGCTCGATGAACTGCTTGAACCGCTCCAGGTCGCCCTTGGCCCGGCGGTCCACCACGCCCAGCTTGTCGCCGGCCTGCTCGACCACGCCGTGCGGCTCGAACTCCATCTGCAACGTGACCCGGGTGTGCCCCTCGTCGAGGCGGTGGAAGGTCACCACACCGGCCTGCTGGGTGCCGCCGGTGGACCGCCACGCCACCCGCTCGTCCGGGAGCTGCTCGGTGATCTCGGCGTCGAACTCACGCTTCACACCGGCGATCTCCACGGTCCAGTGCGTCATCGTGTCGGAGAGCTGCCGGACCTCCTGCACGCCCTCCATGAAGTGCGGGAACTCCTCGAACTGGGTCCACTGGTCGTACGCGGTCCGGATCGGGACGTCCACATCCACGTGTTCCATAACGCCGCTCATGTCGGGGTTCCTCCTGTTCCGCCGGTGTGCTGTCGCGAACCGTGGGCCGGCCCGCTCACCAGCGCGTCGTCTCGTTCCTGTGCCCGAGTGCGGCCCACACCTCGGAAACCGTCTGGTAACGCGTGTCGTCCGGCAGGCCCTCCAGGGCGGCGACGATGTCCGCCGGCGCCTCGTTCTCCCGGGCGTTGGCCACCAGCGCGTCGCGGTCGCCGGGCAGCGCCGCCATGCCGATGAACCGACCCAGCCGGCTGCGCGCCTCCACGTCCGTGGAACTCATCCCCTGCGGGGAGCCGGTGCGCAGGTCGCCGGCCGGCGCCGTGGTGGCCTCCGGCTGGTCCTCGCCGGACGGCTCGGCCTGGCGGAACTCGTCGACCCGGGCACCACCCGTGCCCGGACCCTGGACCAGGCCGCTGACCTCGCTGCTCATCTGGTCGTCGACCCTGGGCGAGTGCTTGCTGCTGCCACGTTCCATGCCCTCAGGGATGCCCCGGGGGACCGCCGGTAAACCGGAGCCGGTCCGGCGGGCCGGTCATCCGGCCCGCAACCGGGCGGGCGGTGTCAGGAGTCGGCCGGCGCGCGGGGCGGCAGCACCGGCTCCGTCGGGTCCTCGACGCCGGCCTGTATCGCCCGGCCCCGCTGCAACTCCGCGTTGACCTGCACGCCGAGCATCAGCGCGCAGTTCGACAGGTAGAGCCAGACCAGGAACGCGATCACCGCGCCGAGACTGCCGTAGGTGACGTCGTACGAGCCGAAGTTCGCCACGTAGAGGCCGAAACCGAAGGACGCCAGCACCCAGGCCAGCAGCGCCAGCCCGCCGCCCGGGGTGAGCCAGCGGAAGCGCGGCTGCCGCACGTTCGGCGCGATCCAGAACAGCAGCGACAACAACGTCATCGCGACCAGCGCGAGCAGCGGCCACTTCGTCACCGACCAGGTGGTCCGGGCCAGGCCGCCGGCGTGCAGCCGGTCGCCCACCGCGTCGGTGACCGGGCCGCTGACGATCAGCCCGGTGGCCACCACCGCCAGCAGCAGCATGGTCACCGCCGCCATGCCGATCTGGAGCGGGCGGAGCCGGTAGAACGGCCGGCCCTCCTGGACCCCGTAGATCGCGTTGGAGGCCCGGGTGAACGCGCCGATGAACCCGGACGCGGACCAGAGCGCGCCGAGCAGACCGAAGCTCAGCAGCGCCTTCGCCGGGCCCTGCTGCTCGACCACGGTGCGCACCACGCCGACGAACGCGTCGTTGCCGACGACCGAGCCGGCGCCGATCTCCCGGGCCAGGTCGATCACGGTGTCCACCGTGCGCGGGCCGTCGGAGACCAGCCCGACCAGGGCCACCACCACGATCGTGGACGGAAAGAGCGCCAGCACCCCGTAGTAGGTGAGCGCGGCGGCCCAGTCGGCGCAGTTGTCCTTGACGAAGCCCTGGCCGCTGCGCATCAGCACGCCCCGCCAGGTGCGCCAGTCGAGCTGGCGCATCCGGCGGGGGAAGCGGGCGCGGGCCGCACCGTCGACAGTGGGTGGTGTCGTCGCCGTCATGACCGCCTCCTCCACGCGCCGGTGCGCCACCGGGGCGTGGCCGGGCGGTACCCCACGGTGGAAATCGACAAACCGTGCACCGGTTTGTCCCCCGGACCGGAGGGAACGACACCTGACACCCGACCGAGACGGAGGTGGACGAGATGCCCGGGCGCGAGGTGTTGCCCAGCACGTTGAAACGGTCCCCCGCCAAGGCGCAGCGGACCTGGGAGAAGACGCACGACTCGGCGGTCGAGACGTACGGCGAGGGGGAACGCGCGCACCGCGTCGCCTTCGCCGCGGTCAAACACGAGTACGAGAAGGTGGGCGACCACTGGGAGGCCAAGGGCCGCAAGGGCCCGAGCGACAAGCAGGCCGCCGGCGGCGGCCCGGCCCGGCGCGCGCCCACGGCCGGCGGGGTGGACGCCAACGCCACCAAGGACCACCTGATGTCGGTGGCGAAGAAGCTCGACGTGCGGGGCCGCTCCCGGATGACCAAGCCGGAGCTGGTGAAGGCGATCGAGAAGGCGAACAACAACGCCACCCGCAAGGCCCGCGGCGGTCGCTGACCCGCCAGGGGTACGACGAGGGAGCCCGGGACCGCGCGGTCCCGGGCCCGCCGTTGAGGGTGCTCACCAGTGGCCGCCGCCCGGCGCCTCCAGGTGGACCACCTTCACGGTGCTGAACTCGTCGAGCAGCTCCGGGCCGTACCCGAAGCCCTGGCCGCTGCCCCGGCGCGGCTGGGCGGCCCCGCCCGGCGCGCCACCGAACACGGCGTTGACCTTGACGGTGCCCACCGGCAGCTCCCGCCAGGCCCGCTGCGCGTGGCTCATCGAGCCGGTCAGCACGGTGGCGGCCAGCCCGTACGGCGAGTCGGCCGCGCACCGCAGCCCCTCGTCGAACGAGTCGACCAGCACCACCGGCGCGACCGGGCCGAACGTCTCCTCGCGCACCAGCGCCATCTCGTGCCGGCAGCCGTCCACCACCGTGGCCGGGTAGAACGCGCCCGGCCCGTCCGGCGCCGCGCCCCCGGTGCGGATCCGGGCGCCCTGCGCCACCGCGGCGGTGACCTGACCGTGCACGTGGTCCCGGTGCCGCCGGTCGACGAGCGGGCCGAGCTGGGTTTCCGGGTCGCGGCCGGGGCCCATGGCGAGCGCCTCGGCACGGGCCACCAACGCGTCGACGAACTCCTCCGCGACGTCGCGGTGCACGTAGACGCGTTCCACCGCGACGCAGATCTGCCCGGCGTTGGCGAAGCAGCCCAGCGCCGCCTGCTCGGCCGCCCAGACCGGGTCGACGTCGGCGTCCACCAGCAGCGGGTCGCTCCCGCCGTTCTCCAGCAGCACCTTGGCGCCGGTCCGCGCGCCCGCGGCGGAGATCGCCCGGCCGGTGGCGGTCGAGCCCACGTGGGCCACCACGTCCAGCTCCTGCCCGGCCAGCGTCGCGCCCACCTCGCCGCCGCCGGTGAGCAACGACAGCACGCCGGCCGGCAACGCCGAGTCCAGCGCCCGGGCCAGCAGCCAGCCGGTGCCCGGGGTGCGTTCGCTCGGCTTGAACACCACCACGTTGCCGGTCACCAGCGCCGCGCCGAGCAGGCCGCAGGAGACCGCCACCGGATCGTTCCACGGCGTGATCGCGGCGACCACGCCGCGCGGCTCCGGGGCCATGAAGTCCACCGCGGCGTGGCCGCCGTGCAGCGTCCGGCCGCCCCGCAGCGGGGCCAGCTCGGCGTACTGCCGGAGCGTGCCGACGCCCGCCGCCACGCCGCCGCGGGCGTCGTCGAGCGGCTTGCCCATCTCCGCGGTGGTCGCCTCGGCCAACTCGTCGGCCGCCGCCTCGACCGCGTCCGCGGCCCGGTGCAGCGCGGCGGCCCGCTCGGCCGGGGCGGTCGCCGCCCACTCCGCCGCCGCGCCCCGGGCCGCCTCCACCGCCTTGGCCACCTCGTCCACGCCGGCCACCGGCGCCCGGGTCACCGGCGTCCCGTCGGCCGGGTCGTGGACGACCAACTCGCCGCCCTCGCCCCCGGCACCCCACACCCCACCTATGAGCTGCGCAACCGTGTACATGCCCGTGGTTGCCCCGGTCCGGGCCGGACAAACGCGTTTTGCCCGGTCACCGGCCGGGTAGGCGGATCGGATGACTCCCACCGCCGACGCCGTCGTCATCGGGGCCGGGCACAACGGGTTGGTGGCGGCCAACCTCCTGGCGGACGCCGGCTGGGACGTGCTGGTCCTGGAGGCCACCGAGGCGCCCGGCGGCGCGGTGCGTTCCGCGCACGTGACCGCCCCGGGCTACCTCAGCGACCTGTACAGCTCCTTCTACCCGCTCGGCTTCGCCTCCCCGGTGCTGCGCGGGCTGAACCTGGACCGCCACGGCCTGTCCTGGACCAACGCCCCCGACGTGCTGGCGCACCTGCTCCCCGACGGGCGGGCCGCGGTGGTCAACCGCGACCTGGACACCACCGCGGCGTCGCTGGAGGCGTTCGCCCCCGGCGACGGGGAGCGCTGGCGGCACGCGTACGCCGACTGGCTCCAGGTGGCGGAGCCGATGCTGGGCGCCATCACCAGCCCGTTCCCGCCGGTCCGCGGCGGGGTGGGCCTGCTGCGCCGGCTGCGGGTCGCCGGCGCGCTGCGGCTGGCCCGCCGGCTCGTGCTGCCGGTGCGCAAGCTCGGCGCGGAACTCTTCGAGGGTGAGGGCGGGCCGGCACTGCTGGCCGGCTGCGCGCTGCACACCGACCTGTCCCCGGAGGAGGCCGGCTCCGGCGTGTACGGCTGGCTGCTCGCCATGCTCGGCCAGCAGGTCGGCTGGCCGGTGCCGGTGGGCGGCGCGCAGCGGATCACCGACGCGCTGGTGGCCCGGCTGGTGGCGCGCGGCGGCCGGATCGAGTACGACGCCCGGGTCGAGCGGGTGCTCACCGCCCAGGGCCGGGCCATGGGGGTGCGGACCGCGGACGGGGCGGACTGGCGGGCGCGCCGCGCCGTGCTCGCCGACGTCCCCGCCCCGGCGCTCTACCTGGACCTGGTCGGCGCGGCGGCGCTGCCGCCCCGGCTGGTCGAGGATCTGGCGCACTTCAAGTGGGACGGCTCCACGCTCAAGGTCGACTGGGCGCTGTCGGCGCCGGTGCCGTGGCGGAACCGGGACGTCGCCGGCGCCGGCACCGTGCACCTCGGCGCGGACCTGGACGGCCTCACCACGTACGCCGCGGAACTGGCCCGGGGCGAGGTCCCGGTGGACCCGTTCCTGCTGGTCGGACAGATGACGGTGGCCGACCCGAGCCACTCGCCGCCGGGCACCGAGTCGCTGTGGTCCTACACCCACCTCCCGTTCCGCCGGAACTGGCGGGCCGAGGAGATCGCCGGGCACGTGGAGCGGATGGAGGAGGTGCTGGAGGCCGCCGCGCCGGGCTTCCGCGCGTCCGTCGTCGGGCGGCACGTGGCCGGTCCGGCCGATCTGGAGGCGGCCGAGCCGAGCCTGGTGGGCGGCGCGTTGGGCGGCGGCACCGCGGCCGCTTACCAGCAGCTCTTCCTGCGGCCGATCCCGGGACTCGGCCGGGCGGACACCCCGGTGGACCGGCTCTACCTGGCCAGCGCCTCGGCCCACCCGGGCGGTGGGGTGCACGGCGCGCCGGGCGCGAACGCCGCCCGCGCCGCGCTGGCCCGCGACCGCGCGTTCACCGGCCAGGTGTACGCCCGCGCGATCGCCGCCGCCCACCGCACCGTCTACCCCTGACGCCGCGCTGCCCCTGCCCCCGCCCCCGCCCGCGGTCCGGGCCCGGTGCCCGGCGCGCCTGACGCCCCGACCGGGCGTCTCCCTGGCGGGATGATGCCATCACGGAAGGTAGTCGTTGTTGGGGGCCAGTGAGTGTCCATCCGCCGCCTTTGCTCTGCAGCCATCGACGCATCGGTGACGCAACGTGCCGACGGCGGGTCGCGTGCCGGCCGAACGGAAACGCTCGGTCGCAGGTCAGCGCGGTGCTGCGTCGAAGGCTGCAGAGCAAAGGCGGCGAGCGTGTCACCTTACCGACGGCAAAGAAATCACGCTGCGTCATGTTGACGCAGCGTGATGGCTTGGCGTGCGGCGGCTCGGTCAGGAGTCGATGTTGCGGTGGCGGGTGCGCAGCTTGAACGGCATCAGCGCGCTCTCGATCTTGGTGGCCGTGGTCATCTTCGAGTCGCCCTCGCGGCGCTCCTCGAAGCGGATCGGCACCTCCAGGATGGTGTGACCCAGCTTCGTGGCGAGGTAGTGCATCTCCACCTGGAAGCTGTAACCGTTGGACTGCACCCGGTCCAGCCCGATGGCGCGCAACGCGTCGGCCCGCCAGATCTTGAAGCCGGCGGTCAGGTCGCGGATCCGCACCCGCAGCAGCGTGTGCACGTAGAGGTTGGCCCAGCCGCTGAGCGCGCGACGGTAGAGCGGCCAGTTCTCGTCCAGCTCGCCGCCGGGCACGTAGCGGGAGCCGATGACCACGGACGCCTGGGTGGAGAGCAGCGCGCCGAGCATGCCGGGCAGCGCCTCCGGCGGGTGCGACATGTCCGCGTCCATCTGGGCGACGTACTCCGCGCCGTCGTCGATCGCGCGGCCGATGCCGTCCACGTACGCCCGGCCGAGGCCCTCCTTGCCGGGGCGGTGCACCACCAGCACCCGGTCCGGGTGCTCGATGGCCAGCTTGTCGGCGACCTCGCCCGTGCCGTCGGGGGAGTTGTCGTCCGCGACGAGCACCTTCAACCCGGGCAGTGGCAGCGCGAGGAGGCGCTCGACCAGCACCGGGAGGTTGCCCGCCTCGTTGTAGGTCGGAACGACGACGGTCAGGCGCGCGTCCGCCCACGGGGAGGGCAAGTGCACGGGTTCGATCATCACGGACTTCCTCGGTCGGCCGACAGGTTCACCTCAGAGGGTAGCCAGTCCGCTTTCCGGCGTCCGCACAGACGCCCCGCGATCGACGGCTCACCGCTCCGACTTCTGTCGCGTCGCGATGTCGGAGAGCCGGGCCAGCGTCTCCCGGTTCCGTAGATGCAGCACGAGGTCGTTCAGCTTGGTCCGGACCCACCGCAGCGGTCCGGCCGCGAAGTCCTCGCCGAGGGTGACCCGGGTCCGGCCGCCGTCCAACGGCTCCAGGACGAACGCCACGACCGCCTCGCCGGCCGGCCAGAGCCCGGCGCGCAGCACCAGCCGATGCGGCGCCTGACACTCCAGCACCGTGGACTTGTCCTGGAGCGAGAACGGCCACGGGCCGGCCCGGTGGTGCAACCGGCTGCCCACCCGGGGCCAGGTGTCGTCCACGTCCCGCACATGGGCGGTGCCCACCACCCAGTCGCTGTACGTCCAGCCGTCGGCCAGCACCTCGAAGACCCGGTCCGGGGGCGCATCGATCACTTTTTCCACAACCGCCACGAGTGTCCGGTACCCCGGGGCGGCCGTCGCTAACGGCAGCCGGGTTAGCTTCTCGGAGGCGGCGGGTAACCGGGGCTGACGTTTACTCCTCGGGGGGTCGGGAACCCGCCGCCCGTGCGACGGGACCACGAGCGGGATCAGTGCAGGTCAGCCCGGGTTTACCCGGGTGCTGACCGGCTCCCGTCCGGCCTGTACGAGGCGGTGCTGCTGGACCGCGACGGCACGCTGGTGGAGGACGTGCCGTACAACGGTGACCCGGAGAAGGTCCGGCCGGTGCCGGGCGCCCGGGAGGCGCTGGACCGACTGCGCGCGGCCGGGTTGCGGCTGGCCGTGGTCACCAACCAGTCCGGCCTGGCCCGGGGCTGTTTCACGGCGCACGACCTGCACCGGGTCAACGCCCGGGTCGAGGAGCTGCTCGGCCCGTTCGACAGCTGGCAGATCTGCCCGCACGCGGAGCCGGACCGGTGCGCCTGCCGCAAGCCGGCGCCGGGGCTGGTGCACGCCGCCGCGCGTGCGCTCGGCACCACGGCGAGCCGGTGCGTGCTGATCGGGGACATCGGCGCCGACATGGCCGCCGCCGCGGCCGCCGGCGCCGCCGGCGTCCTGGTGCCGACGCCCGCCACCCGGGCCGCCGAGGTGGCCGCCGCGCCGACCGTCGCCGCCGACCTGCCGGACGCGGTGGACACCGTGCTGACCCGGATGCGGCTGGTGGCCGCGCCGGCGCCCGACCGTCGGCGTCGCGCCGGCACCGTGCTGGTGGTCCGCAGCGACGCGGCCGGGGACGTACTGGTCACCGGTCCCGGCATCCGGGCGGTCGCGGCCGGCGCCCGCCGGGTGGTGCTGCTCTGCGGTCCCCGCGGCCGGGCCGCCGCCGAACTCCTGCCCGGCGTCGACGAGATCGTCGAATGGCCGTTGCCCTGGATCGACGCCCCCGCCCCACCGGTCGACCCCACCGCCATCCACGCGCTCACCGACCGGCTCGCCGCCGTGCACGCCGACGAGGCGGTCGTCTTCACCAGCTTCCACCAGTCCCCGCTGCCCCTGGCCCTGCTGCTGCGCCTGGCCGGCGTGCCCCGGATCAGCGCCGTCAGCGACGACTACCCCGGCGCCCTGCTCGACGTGCGCCACCGCGTCCCGGTCGGCGTGCCCGAACCCGAACGCGCGCTCTCCCTCGCCGCCGCCGCCGGCTACCCGCTGCCCGAGGACGACGAACCCGCGCTGCGCCTGCGCGCCGATCGGTTGCCGCAGGTCCCGGCGGCGACCGGAGCGCCCGGCTACGTGGTGCTGCACCCGGGCTCCTCGGTGGAGACCCGGGCCTGCCCGGTCGAGCTGGCCACCCGGGTGGTCCGGGTGCTCGGCGCCGCCGGCCACCGGGTGGTGGTCACCGGCGGGCCGGACGAGCGGGAGCTGACCGCGCGGGTGGCCGCCGCCGGCGGCGTCGACCTGGGCGGCCGGACCGGGCTGGCCGAGCTGGCCGCCGTGATCGCCCGGGCCGGCGCGCTGGTGGTGGGCAACACCGGTCCGGCGCACCTGGCCGCCGCGCTGGGCGTGCCCGTGGTCAGCCTGTTCGCCCCCACCGTCCCGTTCGGCCAGTGGGGACCGTACCGGGTTCCGACCGTCCGCCTCGGCGACGCGGGCGCGGCCTGCCGGGACACCCGCGCCACCACCTGCCCGGTCCAAGGCCACCCCTGCCTCTCCGCGGTCGAGCCGGGCCGGGTGCTGGAGGCGCTGCGGCTGCTCGGGGTGGCCGGATGAACATCCTGCTGTGGCACGTGCACGGGTCCTGGACCACCTCGTTCGTGCACGGCAAGCACCGCTACCTCATCCCGGTCAACCCGGCGCGCGACGCCTACGGACTCGGCCGGGCGCGCACCTACCCCTGGCCCGACAACGCCGTCGAGGTCACCGCGGAACAGCTCCGCACCACCGACGTCGACGTGGTCGTCCTGCAACGCCCCGAGGAACTCGACCTGGCGACCGAGTGGCTCGGCCGCCGCCCCGGCCGCGACCTCCCGGCCGTCTACGTCGAACACAACACCCCCAAGGGCGACGTCCCGAACACCCGCCACCCGATGGCCGACCGCGACGACCTGCTGCTCACCCACGTCACCGGATTCAACGAACTGTTCTGGGACAACGGCGCCACCCGCACCACAGTGGTGGAACACGGCGTCGTCGCACCCGCGGTCGAATGGACCGGCGAACTCGACCGCCTCGCCGTGGTGATCAACGAACCGGTACGCCGCTGGCGGGTCACCGGCACCGACCTGCTCGCCCGGTTCGCCGCGGTCGCCCCGCTGGACGTCTACGGCATGAAGGTGGCCGGGCTCGCCGCCCACCTCGGCCTGCCCGAGGACCGCCTGACCAGCCACGACGACGTGCCGCAGCACGCCATGCACGCCGAGCTGGCCAAGCGTCGCGCCTACCTGCACCTGTGCCGCTGGACCTCGCTCGGCCTCAGCCTGATCGAGGCCATGACGATCGGCATGCCGGTGATCGCGCTGGCCACCACCGAGGCCGTCGAGGCGGTACCGCCCGACGCCGGAGTGCTCTCCACCCGGGTCGACGTGCTGCTCGACGCCGCCCGGGGCCTGCTGGACGACCCGGCGGCCGCCCGCCGCGCGGGCGCCGCGGCCCGGGCCGCCGCCCGCGACCGCTACGGCCTGGAGCGTTTCCTCGCCGACTGGGACCGGCTGCTGGAGGAGGAAGTATGCGCATCGCGATGATCTCCGAACACGCCAGCCCGCTCGCCGTCCTCGGCGGGGAGGACGCCGGCGGCCAGAACACGCACGTCGCCGAACTCTCCGCCGCGCTCGCGGCAGCCGGACACGACGTCCGCGTGCACACCCGCCGCGACGCGGTGGACCTGCCGGTGACCGTGGCCGCCCCGGACGGGTACGAGGTGGTGCACGTGCCCGCCGGCCCGGCCGAGCCGGTGGCCAAGGACGACCTGCTGCCGTACATGCCGGCGTTCTCCGACTGGCTGACGGACCGGTGGCGCACCGAAGACTGGCAGCCCGAGGTGGTGCACGCGCACTTCTGGATGAGCGGGCTGGCCGGGCTCGCGGCGGCCCGGCGCACCGGCGTGCCGATCGTGCAGACGTACCACGCGCTCGGCACCGTCAAACGCCGCCACCAGGGCGCCCAGGACACCAGCCCGCCGGGCCGCGTCGACCACGAACGGGAGTTGGGCCGCGCGGTGGACCGGGTGGTCGCCCAGTGCCAGGACGAGGTCGCCGAACTGGTCCGGCTCGGGGTGCCGCGGTCCCGGATGACCGTCGTGCCGTCGGGGGTGAACCTGTCCACCTTCGACCCGCTGGGCCCGGTCGCCGACGCCGACGGCGGCCGGGCCCGCATCCTCACCGTCGGACGGCTGGTCGAGCGCAAGGGCTTCCAGGACGTCATCCGCGCCACCGCGCTGGTGCCGGACGCCGAGTGCGTGGTGGTCGGCGGCCCGCCCGCCGGGCTGCTGGAGACCGACCCGTACGCGATGCGGTTGCGGGCGCTGGCCCGGTCGCTCGGCATCGCCGACCGGGTACGCCTGGTCGGCGCCGTGCCGCGTGAGGAGATGGGCCGCTGGTACCGCTCCGCCGACGTGCTGGTGGCCGCCCCCTGGTACGAGCCGTTCGGGCTCACCCCGCTGGAGGCGATGGCCTGCGGCGTACCGGTGATCGGCACCGCGGTCGGCGGGCTGATCGACACGGTGGTGCCCGGCCGCACCGGCGACCTGGTGCCGGCCCGCGACCCGGGGGCGCTCGGCGCGGCGATCCGGGGCCTGCTGGCCGACCGGATCCGCCGCTTCGCCTACGCCACGGCGGCGCTGGAACGGGCCCGGACCCGCTACTCGTGGGCCACCGCGGCCGAGCGCCTCGGCGCGCTGTACGGCGAGGTGGCCGGCGTGCGTCGACCCACCCGGGTGGTCGCCTGATGACGGCCGCCCCGACGGCCGGCGGGACGGTGCTGGCGGACCACCTGACCCGGCTGGCCGGCGCGTTGCCGCCGCTGCGCGAGGCGGAACACCTGCTCGCCCGCTGGGGCGGGGAGCTGGCGCACCGCCTCGCCGCCGGCGGCCGGTTGCTGGTGGCCGGCAACGGCGGCAGCGCCGCCGAGGCCCAACACCTCACCGCCGAACTCGTCGGCAAGCTCCGCCACGACCGTCAACCCCTGTCCGCCATCGCCCTGCACGCCGAGACCAGCGCCCTCACCGCCATCGCCAACGACTACGGCTACGACGAAGCCTTCGCCCGCCAGGTCCGCGCCCACGGCCGACCCGACGACCACCTCCTTCTGCTCTCCACCAGCGGCACCAGCACCAACCTCCTGACCGCCGCGCACGCCGCCCACGACACCGGCCTGCGCTGCTGGGCCTTCACCGGACCCGCCCCCAACCCCCTCGCCGACCTCTGCCACGAGCGGCTGGCGGTCGACTCACCGGACGCCCAGGTGGTGCAGGAACTGCACCTGGTGGCCGTGCACGTGCTCTGCGAGTACGTCGACCGGGCGTTGCCGGCGGCGCTGGCCGCCCGGGCCCCGGCCGGTCCGGTGCGCACCGGCGTCGAGGTGGTGCTCGGCGACCCGGCTCCGGAGGTGCAGACCCGATGAGGAGGTCGAGCATGGCGGGACCCGTGGTGGTGCTCGGTGACACGCTGCTGGACCGGGACGTCGAGGGGGCGGTGAACCGGCTCTGCCCGGACTCCCCGGTGCCGGTGCTCGACGAGACCGCGTCCGTCGACCGCCCCGGCGGGGCCGGCCTGGCCGCCGTGTTCGCGGCCGCGCTGGGCGCCGAGGTCGCGCTGGTCACCGCCGTCGCCGACGACGCCGGCGGGGCCCGGCTCGGCACCCTGCTCGCCGCCGCCGGGGTGCAGCTCTACGCGCTTCCGCTGGCCGGGGCCACGCCGGAGAAGGTCCGGCTGCGGGCGCGCGGGCGGGTGCTGCTGCGCCACGACCGGGGCGGGCCGACCGGGGTGCCGGGGGAGCCGGGCGAGGCCGTGCGGCGGCTGCTCGCCGGCGCGTCCGCGGTGCTGGTCAGCGACTACGGCCGGGGCGTCGCCGGGCACCCCGCGTTGCGGGCCGCGCTGGCCGCCACCCGGGCGCCGGTGGTGTGGGACCCGCACCCGCGCGGCCCGGCGGCCGTGCCCGGGGTGCACCTGGCCACCCCGAACGAGCCGGAGGCCCGGGACCTGGCCAAGACGCCGCCGGGCGGGTCCCGGCTGGCGAACGCGTCCCGGAGCGCGCAGGCGTTGCGCCGGCGTTGGCAGGCCGGCGCGGTCGCGGTCACGTTGGGCGGGGACGGCGCGTTGCTCTGCCATGCCGGTTCCACCCCGCTGGTGGTCCCGGCGCCGCCCGCCGAGGGGGACACCTGCGGCGCGGGGGACCGGTTCGCCGCCGCGGCCACGCTGGCGCTGGCCCGGGGCGCGCTGGTGTCCGAGGCGGTGCAGGAGGCGGTCGCCGAGGCGTCCGCGTACGTGGCCGGCGGAGGCGTGACCACGGCGTTGCCGGCGCCGGTCCGGGCCGTCGCCCCGACGGTGGTCGCCGCCGGCGGGGACCGGATCGGCGCGGTCGCCGCCGGCGAGGTGCTGGCCCGGGTACGCGCCGCCGGCGGCACCGTGGTGGCCACCGGCGGCTGCTTCGACCTGCTGCACGCCGGGCACGTGGCGACGCTCCAGGCGGCCCGGCAGCTCGGCGACTGCCTGGTGGTCTGCCTCAACTCCGACGCGAGCGTGGCCGGGCTCAAGGGGCCGGAGCGCCCGGTGGTGCCGCAGGGCGACCGCAGCCGGCTGCTCGCGGCGCTCGGCTGCGTCGACGCGGTGCTGGTCTTCGACGAGCCGACCCCGCACGCGGCGCTGTCCTGGGTGCGTCCGGACATCTGGGTCAAGGGCGGTGACTACGCCAGCGGCGGCGGCGCGGAGACGCTGCCGGAGTCGGCGATCCTGGCCCGCTGGGGCGGCCACACGGTGGTGGTGCCGTACCTGGCCGGGCGGTCCACCACCGACATGATCGCCGCGGCCCGCGCCGGCCGCGGCAGCGCCGGCTGGCCGGCCGGCCCGGTCGCGGAGACCGGTCCGGAGCCGGTCGTCCGGTCCACGGCGAAGGGAGCACGATGAACGCGCCTCGCAACCGGCCCGGTGCCGGGCCGACCGTGCTGGTCACCGGCGGGTCCAGCGGCCTCGGCGCGGCGGTGGTCGCGGCCGTGGCCGGCGCCGGTGGCCGGCCGCTCGTGCTGGACCGGCAGCGCCCCGCCGACGGGGTGCCGTGGGTCGAGTGCGACCTGGCCGACACCCGGGCCGCCGAGGCCGCCACCCGGGACCTCGCGGAACGCTCCGGCGGCCTGGACGCGGTGGTCACCGCCGCCGGCCTGGACGTGCCCGGGAAGCTGGCCGACGTGCCGGCGGAGACCTGGGAACGCATCGTCACGGTGGACCTGCTCGCCACCGCTGCGGTGATCCGGGCCGCGTTGCCCTTCCTGGAGGAGTCCCGGGGCACCATCGTCACGGTCGCCTCCACGCTCGGCGTCAAGGCGGTCGGCGACGCGACCGCCTACTGCGCGGCGAAGTTCGGGGTGGTCGGGTTCACCCGGGCGCTCGCCGCCGAGCTGGCCGGCGCGGTCGGGGTGACGCTGTTGATCCCCGGCGGCATGCGCACCGCGTTCTTCGACGAGCGCGACGAGCAGTACCGGCCCGGGCCGGACGCCGTGCTCAACGAGCCGGCCGACACCGCCGCCGCGGTGATGTTCGCGCTCTCCCAGCCCGCCGGCTGCGCGGTCCGCGAGCTGGTGGTCTGCGCCGAGCGGGAGTCGTCGTACCCGTGATCCTGGTGCTGCGCGCGCTCGGGGTCGGTGACCTGGCCACCGCGGTCCCGGCGCTGCGTGGCCTGCGCGCCGGGCTGCCCGGCCGGGAGTTGGTGCTGGCGGCCCCGGCCTGGCTGGCGCCGCTGGCGGCGCTGACCGGGGCGGTCGACCGGGTGCTGCCCACCACGGGACCGGACCGGATCCGGTGGACCGGGCCGCCGCCCGAGGTGGCGGTGAACCTGCACGGTCGGGGACCGGAGTCGCATCGGGCGCTGGCCGCCGTCCGGCCGGGCCGGCTGGTCGCCTTCCGGAACCCGCCGGCCGGCCACCTCGACGGTCCGGCCTGGGACGCCGACGAGCACGAGGTGCGTCGCTGGTGCCGGCTGCTGCACGCGTACGGCCTGCCGGCGGACGCCGGGGACCTGGCGCTGCGGCGGCCGGCCGCGGTCGGCGTACCGGCCGGCGTGACGGTGCTGCACCCGGGCAGCAAGGTGCCGGCGAAGCGCTGGCCGGCGGCCCGCTTCGCGGGGCTGGCGCGGGTGCTCACCGCGCGCGGCCACCGGGTGGTGTTGACCGGTTCGGCCGACGAGCGGGCGCTGGCCGCCCGGGTGGCCAGCGACGCCGGCCTGCCGCCGACGGCGGTGCTGGCCGGGCGGACCGGCCTGACCGAGCTGGCCGCGCTGGTGGCCGACGCCCGGGTGGTGGTGAGCGGCGACACCGGCGTGGCGCACCTGGCCACCGGGTACCGGACCGCCTCGGTGGTGCTGTTCGGCCCGGTGTCGGCGGCACTCTGGGGCCCACCGCCGGAGCGGCGCCGGCACCTGGTGCTCGGCCGCGTCGAGGCCGCCGGATCCGACCCGGATTCGACCGGTTCCGGCAGGGTAGGAACGCATCCGGCGTTGGATGCCATCGGGATCGACGAGGTGGTGGCGGCGGTGGCCGAGGTGGAACGGGTCTCCGGTGCGGTTGCGGCGTAGCGACCCGGGCCGGCCGGGGTACGCCCGGCGGCGGCGCGGCAAGGGCTGGCTCTTCCTGGACCCGACTGGCGAACCGGTGCGCGACGCCGACGAGCTGGCCCGCCTGCGCGAGCTGGTGGTGCCGCCCGCCTGGCGGGACGTGTGGCTCTCGCCGCACCCGAACGGGCACATCCAGGCCACCGGCATCGACGCGGCCGGCCGCAAGCAGTACCTCTACCACCCGCAGTGGCGGCGCAAGCGGGACGAGGCGAAGTTCGACCACGTGCTGGAGGTGGCCCACCGGCTGCCGGCGCTGCGGGACCGGGTCGCGCACGACCTGGCGCTGCGCGGGCTGCGGCGGGAGCGGGTGCTGGCCACCGTGACCCGGCTGCTCGACATGGGCGCGTTCCGGGTGGGCAGCGACCAGTACGCGACCGGCGACGACCCCACGTTCGGCGTGGCGACGCTGCGGCCGGAGCACGCCCGCTCCCGCGGCGGGTGCGTGGTGTTCGAGTTCCCGGCCAAGGGCGGCATCGACCAGGTCCGCCGCGTCGAGGACGCGGAGCTGTGCCAGGTGCTGCTCAACCTGCGCCGGCGGCGGCGCGCCCAGGAGCGGCTGTTCGGCTACTGGGACGGTCGCGCGTGGCGCGACGTGCGCAGCGACGAGGTGAACGACTACCTGCGCGACGCCAGCGGTGGTGAGATGACCGCGAAGGACTTCCGCACCTGGCACGCCACCGTGCTGGCCGCCGCCGAGCTGGCCTCGGTGGGCCCGCAGCGGTCCGCCACCGCGCGCCGCCGGGCGGTGGCGGTGGTGATGCGCTCGGTCGCCGAACTGCTCGGCAACACGCCGACGGTGGCCCGCACGTCGTACGTGGACCCGCGCGTGGTCGACCTGTACCACGGCGGGGTGCTGGCGCCGGTGCAGCCGGAGATGCCGCGCGAGGCGGTGGAGAAGTCGGTGCTGGCGCTGCTGGAGGAGGAGGCGGCCGACTGACCCCCGACCGGCCCCGTCGGTCCTGGGGGGAAAGCGACGGGGCCGGAACCCGGGTGCCGTCCGATGCGGCGCGAGGGGATCACCGGGCGGCCGCCCGCGGCTGGACCGCCGCGGGCGCCACGCCACGGCCCCCCGTTACCAGCGGGTCGTCACCGTCGCCGGTGGCGGCCCGGGTTCATTGTGTCCGGGTCGAGTTGACTTCGGATGCCGTGCTGTTGACGATCCGTGCCTGTTCCAGGTGACGCGTCCGGAACGCCTGCGGCGTCTCCGCCTGGGTGGCCCGGAAGGCGCGGCTGAAGTGGGCCTTGTCCCGGAACCCCCAGCGGCCGGCGATGACCTGGATCGACCGGTCGGCCAGCGCCGGGTCGGCGAGGTCGCGCCGGCACCGGGCCAGCCGCTCGTCCCGGATGTACGCCGCGACGGTGGTCTCCTCGTCCTCGAAGAGCCGGTGCAGGGACCGCACCGACAGGTGGTGGGCGTCGGCGATCGTGCCGGGGCCCAGCGTCACGTCGCCGAGGTGCTGCCGGACGTACGCGTGCACCTGGGCGAGCAGCGCGCGACGCCGGACGTCGGTCGGCACCGCCTCCTCGGAGACCAGGTGGCGACCGAGCAGCGTGGCGATCAGGTCGAGCGCGACGCCGCCCAGCCGGTCCGCGTCGACCGCGTGGTACTGGTCCGGATGGCTGGTGATCCGGATGAGGTAGTCGGCCAGCAGGGCGCCGATCCCCTCGGCGCCGGACATCCGGCTGGCGAACAGCGGGGTGAGCCGGCGGTGCGGCAGCGGCAGCGCGTCGTACGGGATGAGCGCCGCGATCGACGCGGCGGACCGGTCGTCGGCACGGTCGGTGTGGTGGCTGAGTTCCTGCGGCCGGGCGCAGTCGTAGAAGGTGAGGTCGCCCGGTGGGCAGACCCCCCGCTGCCCGTCCTGGTCGGCGATGCCGGTGCCGTTGAGCGTCAGCGCCAGCACGTAGCAGTCGGCGTCGGAGCGGCTGATCAGCTTGCGGGTCCGGATGCCGTCCAGCGACGGGTAGCGGTGCCGGATGAGCTGGATCGGCCCCAGTTCGAGGAACTCGGCCCGCGCCTCGAAGTTGTCGGCGTGCTCGGTGTGGACGCGCATCAGCGTGGGCGTCTGGGCGAGCATCTCCAGCCAGAGCCCGAAGCGGTCGGCGGCGGGTATCTGCGCCGTGTCGAAGATCTGCGCTTGCATCGGTGTGTCCATGAACGACCCCCGTGGTCTGTCGACATCCCTCCACAAACACGACGCCCCACGGGGCCGAAATGCGGCACCCGTGGGGCGTGACGTCCGTCATTGACGAACGTGGAAGCCTCTGTTAACTCTGCGTTCAGTCGTTGAGCACGTGGGAGAGTCGGTCCCGGAACCGGCGCTCGGAGTCGCTCACCACGTCCCCGCCGATGCCCAGGATGCCGCCGGTGGAGGCGGCGCCCACCACCTGCTCGGCGATCTCCACCAGCCAGTGCCGGTACGCTCCGGCCTGCCCCTCGTCCACCCTGCCGGTGAGCAGGGCGGAGGCCTGTCCGGCCCGGGTGAGCACGTCCTCGATCATCGCGGTCGGGTCGTCCGGCGTGATGACCGGCAGCTCCGCGCCGGTCTCCGGGTCGCCGACCCGGGACACGATCTCGCCGGCCACGGCGGCCACCAGCGGGCTGGCCGACTCCCGGCCGGCGGCGATGGTCTCCAGCCCGGCGGCGTTCTCGGCCATGGTGCGCCGGGTGCCGTCGGACTCGGCGGCCGCCGCCGCGGTGAGCACCGACTGCGGCAGCCCCACCAGCAGCCCCCACTCCTCGTCCGAGACGCCGAACCGGGTGTACGCCGGCTGCTCGATCACGATCAGGTTCCTTTCGCCGCGGTCGTCGTTGTCGACGGGCACCGTCGCGGTGCCCGGATCAGGCTAGTCCAGCTCCAGCAGGCCCTGTTCGGACACCACGCGCACGGACAGCGTCTTGTAGCCCACCTCGTCGAAGAGCACCGTCATCCGGCCCTCCTCGTAGCTGAGCACCAGGCCCGACCCCCACTCGGCGTGGCGGACCTGACTGTGCACCGGGAACGGCCCGACCGCGCCGTCGTTGGCCACGCTGGTGCCGGCGTGGCAGTTGTCGCAGTGGCCGCAGACCTCGCTCATCTGCTCACCGAAGTACGCCAGCAGCGCCTGCCCGCGGCAGCCGGTGGTCTCGGCGAACGCGCGCATCATGTCGGTCCGCGACCGGGTCACGGTCTGCTGCCGTTCGGCCTCGGCGCGCGCGGCACGGCCGGCCTCGGCGGCGTCCGGCGCGTAGCGGGGCACCCCGACGCGTTGCCGGGCGCGGGGCTCGGCGGCGCCGATCTGCTCCAGCAGGGAGAGGTACTGGCCAAGCTTGCGCGGGCCCAGCCCGGTCAGCTCACGCAGCTCCTTGCGGGTACGGGCCTTGCTCCGCAGCACCGCGGCCAGGTCGGACAGTTCTTTCTCGTCGGGCAGCCCGCCGCTGAAGTAGCGCTGGAGGCCGACGTCCTCGGAGCGCCACAGCAGCAGCACCCGGGACGGGGAGCCGTCCCGGCCGGCGCGGCCGATCTCCTGGAAGTAGCTGTCCGGCGAGTCGGGCAGCGCCATGTGCACCACCCAGGCGATGTTCGGCTTGTCGATGCCCATGCCGAACGCCGAGGTGGCCACCATGATGGGCACCCGGTCGGCGAGGAACGCCTCGTGCAGCTCGTGCCGCGCCGCGGTGGGCATGCCGCCGTGGTAGAACTCGGACGGGAAACCTGCCTTGGTCAGTCGCTCGGCCAGTTCCTCGGCCGCGCGCCGGGTCGGCACGTAGATGATGCCGGGCCGCTCGTCGTCGCGCAGCAGCGCGACCAGCCGCCGCCACCGGTAGTCCTCGGTCGGGCAGTGGGCCACCTCGAGGAACAGGTTCGGCCGGTCCAGCCCGGAGACCACCACCTCGGGCTCGCGCAGCCGCAGCCGGGCGATGATGTCGTCGCGCACCGGGGGCGAGGCGGTGGCGGTCAGCGCCACCACCGGCGGCCGGCCGAGCCCGTCGATCAGGTGGCCGAGCGCGAGGTAGTCCGGCCGGAAGTCGTGGCCCCAGGACGAGATGCAGTGCGCCTCGTCGATCGCCACCAGCGCCGGGGACAGCGAGCGGACCTCGGCCAGCCGGTCCGGGTTGCTCAGCGCCTCGGGCGTGATGAACAGGAACTCGGCCCGGCCGGCCCGGACGTCCTCGATCGCCTCGGCCTGCTGGGCGGCGCTCTCGTCCGAGCTGATCCGCACCGCGCGCAGCTCGGGCCGTTGCCGCTCGTTGAGCGCGGCGATCTGGTCCTGCTGGAGCGCGAGCAGCGGGGAGATGACCACGGTCGGGCCGGGGATCAGGCTGGCCGGGATCTGGTAGATCGCCGACTTGCCGGCGCCGGTGGGGAGCACCACCAGGGCGTCGTGGCGCTGCATGACGGCGCGCATGGCGGCCAGCTGGTTGGGCCGCAACGCGGTCCAGCCGAACAGGTTCTTCGCCGCGCGGCGCAGAGTGGTGGCGTGCCTGGTCAGTTTCATCAAGCGCCTCAGCTACCCCCGGAGTCCGACCCCGAAACCGGCCTCGGCGATCACCGCAGTCGGGGCAGCACGTGGCGGATGGTAGTGGTCGGAGATCCACAGTGCCTCGAAGCCGGCGTGTGCTCCTGACTGGACAGGAAGTAACCGATCTTCATGCGCCTCACCCTCCGCCGTGTCGGGACACCGACACCCCTACCCCGGCGGACCCTGTCGAACCGGGTGTCAGCGGCGGAACATGGCCCGGATCGCGATCAGCAGGAAGAGCGCGCCGACCACCAGGCCGAGCAGGCGTACGCCGGGGATGTCGGCGGCGCCGGTGGCGTCCGCGAGCGGCAGGGCGGGCATGGACGAACTCTCCCACGGGGTGGGGCGGGACGCCAGCAGCTAACAGTAAGGATTGTTGACTATTTAGCTGCGCGGTGTGACCATGTCAGCACCCGTCGATCCCCGGCGGGTTCCGTGGGGATACGGGGGTAGCACAGCGTGAGGGAACGGATCGTGGGCGCCAGCGGAGACCTGGCGGCGCTCGCCGCCGCCGTCCTGCAACCCGGTTTCGTCGGCACCACCCCGCCGCCCTGGGTCTGCCGTTGGCTCGGCGAAGGGCTCGGCGGGGTGGTCCTGTTCGCCCGCAACGTCGTCGACCACGAGCAGGTCGCGACGCTGACGGCGAACCTGCGGGCGGAGCGGCCGGACGTGATCGTGGCGATCGACGAGGAGGCCGGCGACGTCACCCGGATCGAGTCGGCCCGGGGCAGCTCGCGGCCCGGCAACTTCGCGCTCGGCGCGGTGGACGACGCGACGCTGACCGAGGACGTCGCCCGCGACCTGGGCGCCGAGTTGGCCGCGGTCGGCATCACGCTCGACTACGCCCCGGACGCCGACGTCAACTCCAACCCGGCCAACCCGGTCATCGGGGTGCGCTCGTTCGGCGCCGACCCCGAGCTGGTCGCCCGGCACACCGCCGCCTGGGTGCGCGGCCTCCAGGCCGGCGGCGTCGCCGCCTGCGCCAAGCACTTCCCCGGGCACGGCGACACCCGGGTCGACTCCCACCTCGACCTGCCCCGCATCGGCGGCGACCGGGACCGGCTGGACGCGGTCGAGCTGGCCCCGTTCCGCGCCGCGGTGGCGGCCGGGGTCCAGGCGGTGATGACCGGCCACCTGCTGGTGCCGGCGCTCGACGAGGAGCTGCCGGCCACGCTCAGCGCGCGCATCCTGGGCGGGCTGCTCCGCGAGGAGCTGGGCTTCCACGGCGTGGTGGTGACCGACGCGGTGGAGATGCGCGCGGTGTCCGACCGGTACGGCTTCGCCGGGGCGGCGGTGCGGGCGCTCGCCGCCGGCGCGGACGCGATCTGCGTGGGCGGGGAACGGGCCACCGAGGCCGACGCCCGTGAGCTGCGCGACGCGATCGTGGCCGCGGTGGTGCGCGGCGAGCTGCCGGAGGAGCGGCTGGCCGAGGCGGCGAAGCGGGTCGGTCAGCTCGCCGCGTGGAGCGTCGCCGCCCGCGCCCACCGCAGCGGTGGCCGGCCGGCCGCCGACGGGTCGCCGATCGGGCTGGCCGCCGCCCGCCGGGCCGTCCGGGTCACCGGTGACGCCGGGCTGCTGCCGCTGGCCGGGCCGGCGCACGTGGTGGAGTTCGCGCCGCCCCGCAACATCGCCATCGGTGAGGAGACCCCGTGGGGGATCGCCGCGCCGCTGGCCCACCTGACGCCGGGCACCACCACCGCCCGGTACGCCGCCGACGCCGTCCCGGCCGACCCGGCCACCGGCCCGGCCGACCGGCCGCTGGTGCTCGTGGTCCGCGACCTGCACCGGCACGGCTGGATGCGGGACGCGGTGACCCGGGCGCTGGCGGCCCGCCCGGACGCGGTGGTGGTCGAGCTGGGCGTGCCCGAGCTGGCCGCCGGTCGGGTGCACCTGGCCACCCACGGCGCCACCGCGGCGGCGGCCCGGGCCGCCGCCGAGCTGCTGGCCGGCGTCCGCTGAACTCCCGGCCCGGCCGGGTGGGGAGGTCCCCCGGTCGGGCCGGGCCTCAGGGCGCGTCGACCACCAGGTCGGCGTAGTCCGGGTGCCGTTCGATGAACGCGGCCATGAACGGGCAGCGGGGCACCACCCGGCCACCGTTGGCGCGCACCTGGTCCAGCGTGCCCCGGATCAGCGCGGCGCCCACGCCCTGCCCCTGGTAGCGGTCCTCGACCTCGGTGTGCGTGAAGACCAGCACCTCGCCGCGTGGCAGGTACGCGGTGAAGCCGGCCAGCGCGTCGTCGACCAGGATCTCGAAGCGGTGCTTGGCGGGGTTCTCCTCGACCAGGAAGCTCACCGGACCATTGTCCCCTCGCCGTCGGCCAGCCGGTCGAGTTCGGCCAGCAGCCGGTCCACCTCGTCGACCGTGTTGTAGTGGTAGACGCTGGCCCGCACCGCGCCGCCGCTGTCGCGCAGGCCCATGGCCTGGAAGTACTCGTACGCGTAGTAGTCGCCGGAGGAGAGGCAGAGGCCCGCCTCGCCGAGCGCCGCGGCGGTCTCCGCCGGGGTCCGCCCGGCCACCCGGAACGACACCGTGGGGCAGCGCCGGGCGGGCGCGCCGTACACCGTGACGAAGGGTCGGGAGGCCAGCCCGGCGAGCAGCCGGTCGAAGACCGCCTCCTCGTGCGCCTGGGCCGCGGCCAGGCCGGCGTGGACCCGTGCCCGGCGGTCGCCGGTCGCGGCCGGGTCGAGCGACGCCAGGTGGTCCACCGCGGCGGTCACGCCGGCCAGCAGCGGGAAGCTGGGCGTGCCGTACTCGAAGCGGTCCGGGACCGTGTCGGCGGAGGGGAGCAGCTTCGCCGGGCGCAGCGCCGCCCACCGTGCCGGGTCGGCGACCATCGCCGCCAGGTGCGGGCCGGACCACTTGTACGCGCTGGTGACCAGCACGTCCGCGCCCAGTGCGGCCAGGTCGGTGGGGCCGTGCGGCACCGAGTGCACCCCGTCCACGCAGACCAGGGCGCCGACCGCGTGCGCGGTCTTGGCGATCGCCGACACGTCCGGCGCGGTGCCGATCGCGTTGCTGCCGGCGGTCACCGCGACCAGCCGGGTGCGCTCGCCGACCAGGTCGGCGTACTGGCCGGCGGGCAGCTCACCGGTGGCCCGGTCGAACTCGGCCCAGCGCACCGTCGCGCCGGCCGCCTCGGCGGCCTGCACCCAGGGCCGGACGTTGGCGTCGTGGTCCAGCCGGGAGACCACCACCTCGTCGCCCGGTCGCCAGCCGGCGCCCAGCGTCCGGGCCAGCGTGTAGCTCAGCGCGGTGGCGCTGGGCCCGAGCACCACGCCCGACGGGTCCGCGCCGAGCAGGTCGGCGACCGCGGCCCGGGCGTCGGCGACCAGTTCCAGCGCGCGCCGCCCGGGCTGGAAGGCGGTGCTGCGGTTACCCATGGCGGCGCGCATGGCGTCGGTCACCGCCTCGATCACCCCGGTCGGGGTCTGGGTGCCACCGGCGCCGTCGAAGTGGGCGAAGCCCTCGCCCAGCGCGGGATACGACCCCCGCACCCGGGCAACATCAAAAGCCATCCCCGCACCCTAGCTTGCGGGACCGGGAGCGGTGGTGGTGAGCACGTACCGTTGGGGAGGTGACGAACCGACGCGCCATCTTCCCCCCGACCCCCACCCGTCGTGCCGCCGGGCTGCTCGCCGGTCTCGCCCTCGGCGCCGCGTTGCTCGCCGGGTGCAGCTCCAACGGCGCCGACACCGACTGCGGCCTGGACGCCTGCACCATCACCTTCGACCGTGGCGTGGACGCCAGCGCCACCATCCTCGGCGTCGAGGCCAAGCTCATCGGCGCCCAGGACGACCAGGTCACCGTCGAGGTGGCCGGGGAGCAGCTCTCGCTCACCACCGGCCAGCAGGCCACCGAGGTCGGCGGCTTCCAGGTCAGCCTGGACAGCGTCACCGACCAGAACGTCACGCTGCGGGTGGCCCGCAACCCCAACAACTGATCGGATTCGGCCGGGCGGCGGTCGGTGGCGACGGGCGGTGACGTTTGGAAAACTGCACGTCGGGAGATTGAGGGCCCATGTCTCTCACCCGGAACGCCGGAGCCACCGCCGCCCAGGCCAAGAACAGCCGGTGGCTCGAACTGCTGACTCGCGCCGGTTTCATCGGCTACGGAATCGTCCACCTCCTCTTCGCCTGGCTGGCGCTACAGATCGCCTTCGGGAATTCCGGGGAGGAGGGCAACCAGAACGGCGCGCTGCGCACGCTCGGCGAGCAGCCGCTCGGCAAGTTCGTGCTGGTGGTGATCGCCGTCGGCCTCTTCGCCATGGCCATCTGGCAGGCCTCCGAGGCGCTTGTCGGTCACCAGTCCAGGACCGGCAAGGAGCGCACCTTCGAGCGGATCGCCTCGGTCGTCCGGGTGATCATCTTCGTCTGGCTGGGCTGGACCGCGATCAAGGTCGTCCAGGACGCCAGCTCCAACTCCTCGGACCAGCAGCAGCAGCTCACCGAGAAGCTGATGGCCTCCGACGGCGGCCGGTGGCTGGTCGCCCTCGCCGGTGTGGTGCTCGCCGCGGTCGGCATCGGCATGGTGATCTACGGTCTGAAGAAGAAGTTCGAGCGCAACCTCAAGACCGGTGAGATGAGCCCGAAGACCCGCCAGCTCACCCGTCGGCTCGGCATGGCCGGGTACGCCGCCCGGGGCGCCGTCTTCGCCATCGCCGGCCTGCTGATCGTGGTCGCCGCCGTCAAGTACGACCCGGAGAAGGCGCGCGGCCTGGACGCCGCCCTGCGGACGCTGCGCGACCAGGCGTACGGGCCGTGGTTGCTGGCGCTGATGGCGCTCGGCATCGCCGCGTTCGGTGTCTACTGCTTCTTCCAGTCCCGGTACCGCAAGGTCTGAGCCTGGTCGATACCCGGACCGCGGGGCACCATTGGGCCTTTGTGCCCGAATCCGCGCGGGCCGGAGGGAGAGAATGTCGTGCAGAGCTATCTGGTGACCGTCGCCGCCGCGCTCGCCGCGGCGGCGGTCGCGCTGGTGCTGGTCGAGGTGGTGCACCGGCTCACCCGCCGGCTCGGTCGCCGCTCGCTGCTGATGACCGAGCTGACCGAGCACTCGCACCGCGCGTTCCAGGTCGCCGCCACCGTGGTCGGCGTCCAGCTCGCGGTGCGGTTCACCACGCTCTACGCGGTGGGCAGCCCGTGGCGGCAGTTCGTCCTGCACACGCTGGTGCTGGCGATGATCGCCGCGGCGGCCTGGCTGGTGGCCTCGCTGCTGGTGGTGGCGGAGGACACCGCGTTGGCCCGGTTCCGGGTGGACGTGCCGAACAACCGGCACGCCCGTCGGGTACGGACCCAGGTGGTGCTGCTGCGCCGGCTGACCATCGCGGTGATCGTGATCCTCGCCGTCGGCGTGATGCTGATGACGTTCCCGGCCGTACGCGGCGTCGGCGCCGGCGTGCTCACCTCCGCCGGTGTGGTCGGTGTTGTCGCCGCGCTCGCCGCGCAGAGCCTGCTCGGCAACGTCTTCGCCGGCCTCCAGCTCGCCTTCAGTGACGCGGTACGCCTCGACGACGTGGTGGTGGTCGAGGGGGAGTGGGGCCGGATCGAGGAGCTGACGCTCAGCTACGTGGTGGTGCAGATCTGGGACGACCGCCGGTTGATCCTGCCCACCTCGTACTTCACCAGCAAGCCGTTCCAGAACTGGACCCGCACCGAGGCGGCGGTGCTCGGCACCGCCGAGTTCGACCTCGACTGGGCCATCCCCGTGCAGGCCATGCGGGAGGAGCTGCGTCGGCTCTGCGAGGGCACCGAGCTGTGGGACGGCCGGGTCTGCGTGCTCCAGGTGACCGACGCGACCGGTGGGATGGTCAAGGTCCGCGCGCTGGTCAGCGCCGCCGACGCCGGCAGCCTCTGGGACCTGCGCTGTCTGGTCCGCGAGCACCTGGTGACCTGGGTACGCGACCACCGCCCGACCGCCCTGCCCCGGCTGCGTGCCGAGGTGGGCGACGCGACCGGCCCGCTGCCCTGGCAGGTGGTGCAGCCGCGCCGGGCGGCCCGCCGGCCGGCCGACACCGAGGCGCACGACGACGCGCGGGTCTTCGGCGGCAGCGACGACGGGGACGCCCGCAGCGAGGTGTTCGTGGGCCGCGAGGACCACGCCGACGCTCGCCGCTGAGCCGTCGTACCCCCGATCGGAGCCCCCGGCCGCCCGCGCGGCGCCGGGGGTTCTCCGTGCGTGCCGAGCCTGGGGGCGGACGGCCGGGGTTCGTAGCGGGCCGGGCCGGACGGGTTTGCCCGGCCGAGTTCCGGGGACCTGCTGCGCACGCCCCGGATTCCGGCTGGTCGACGCCGGGCGCCGGTGGCGCGCGGCCGGGCCGACCGGCCGCCCCGCGCAGGATTGACGGGCGGCGACTCCGGGCATACAGCGCGGTGATGAAGAAAGGAGGACAGCATGGCTGACGTCGCGAGTCACAGTACGTCCCGGACCGGGCACGAGCCGTCCACCGCGGAACTGGTGCAGCGGGCCACCGAACAGGTCACCCGTCTGGTACGGGACGAGTTGACGCTGGCCCGGGCGGAGCTGACCCAGAAGGGCAAGCACGCCGGGATCGGGATCGGTCTGTTCGGCGGCGGCGGGGTGATGGCCCTCTACGGCGCCGGCGCGCTGGTCGCCACCGTGATCCTGCTGCTGGCGCTGGTCATGCCGGCGTGGCTGGCCGCCCTGATCGTGGCGGTGGCGCTGTTCCTGCTCGCCGGGATCCTGGCGCTGGTGGGCAAGAAGCAGGTCAGCCGTGCCGTCCCGCCGGTGCCGGAGGCGACGGTCCGCAGTGTCCGGGCGGACGTCGACACGGTCACCGCCGCGGTGAAGGACGGGAGGCGGGCGTGACCGGCAACGGGAACGAGAAAGCGAACGGGAACGGGACCCCGGACGTGGCGGCGCTCCGGGAGGAGATCCGCCGGACCCGGGTGGAACTCGGTGAGACGGTGGAGCTGTTGGCGGCCCGGGCCGACCCGAAGGCGCTGGTGCGGCACTCCGCCGAGCAGGCCAAGGCGAAGGTGCGCCAGGAGGCGTCGCTGACCGTCGCCCGGGTGCGCACGCGTGCCACCGAGCGGGCCCGGCAGGTCCGGGCGCAGGCGTACGAGTCGGGTGAGGCGGTCGGGCGCAACCCGTTGCCGTGGGCGGCCGTCGCGGCCGGCGCGGTGGTGACCGTGGTGGTGCTGTTGGTGGTCCGAGGGAGGCGCAGGTGAGCGGCAGGATCGGCAAGGCGGCCTACAAGCCGGTGGGGGTGCTGCTCGGCCTGGCCGCCGGCACGGTCGCCGGAATGATCTTCCGGCAGGTCTGGAAGCTGACGGCGGGCGACGGTGACGCGCCGAGCGCCACCGACGAGGACCGCGGGTGGGGCGAGGTCCTGGCCGCCGCGGCGCTCCAGGGTGCGATCTTCTCGGCGGTGCGCGCCGCCGTGGACCGGGGCGGCGCGGTCGGCGTACGCCGGCTGACCGGGCACTGGCCGGACTGAACCAGCTCGATCGAAGGCCCCTTTCCCATCGCGTGGGAGAGGGGCCCTTCGCGTTTCCGGACCCCGGCCATCCGTCGATCTCCGGACAACTTTCAGGTCACATGTCGGAGAACTTCGTCCGGTAGGCTGTGCGAAGTTTTTGCGTACGTGGTTTGCTGTCTCACGCTGTTGCGAGACGCGTGGGTTGAGGGACGTTCCCTGCACGGGGGCCGCCTCAGGCGCCGCTGCTCGAAAACGGCCAATCGGCCGCACGGCGTGCTCGGCCGCCAGTTTTAGAAGGAGTTGCACATGGCGCAGGGAACCGTGAAGTGGTTCAACGCTGACAAGGGCTTCGGCTTCATCACCGTCGACGGCGGGGGTGCAGACGTGTTCGTCCACTTCTCGGCCATCCAGTCCAGCGGCTACCGCACGCTGGAGGAGAACCAGCGGGTGGAGTTCGAGATCGCCCAGGGTCAGAAGGGTCCGCAGGCCGAGCAGGTCCGCCCCATCTGAGCTGACACCGCGCCGGCCGCGCCGGCCGGTGCACGAAGCCCCGCATCCCGTACGGGAGGCGGGGCTTCTCCGTGTCCCGTACGGCAGGCGTGCCGGTGCGCCTCAGCGGCGCCGGGCCCGCATGCCGAGCCAGAGCGCCACGAACCCGACCAGGACGACCACCGGGCCGACAAGTGCCCAGATCCGCCGGTCGGTCAGCACGCTGCCCTCGACGTAGCCGAGCCCCAGCACGGTCCAGAGCGCGCCGATCACCACCGCCAGCAGGCCCATGGTGAGCCGGAACCAACCCCTCATCGTGCCCCCTCCGACGACGTCCGCCCCACCCCAGCATGCCCGCCGACGCCGGTCGTGGGCGACGCCGCGCCGACGGGCCGGGCCGGTGCGGTCACCACCGGTCGTGCACCTGCGGCCGGATCAGCTCGTCGTAGGTGGCCCGCACGGAGGCCAGCTCCACCTCGGTCAGCGGCGGCTGGCCGGCCGCCTCGGCGTTGCGCCGGGCCTGCTCGGCGGAGCGGGCGCCGGGGATCACCACGCTCACGCCGGGCTGGTCGAGGATCCAGCGCAGCGCGAACTGCGCCATGGTGCGGTCGTCGCCGACCAGTGGTGCGAGCCGGCGTACCGCGGCCAGGCCGAGGTCGTAGTCGACGCCGGAGAACGTCTCGCCGACGTCGAACGACTCGCCGTGCCGGTTGAAGGTGCGGTGGTCGTCCGCCGGGAACGTGGTGTGCTCGTCGTAGCGGCCGGAGAGCAGACCGCTGGCGAGCGGGACCCGGGCGATGACGCCCACCCCGGCCGCGGCGGCGGCCGGCAGCACCCGTTCCAGCGGCTTGTGCCGGACCGCGTTGAGGATGATCTGCACGCTGGCCACGCCGGGTCGGGCGATGGCGGTGAGCGCCTGGTCGCAGGTCTCCACGCTGACGCCGTACCCGGCGATGCGCTTCTCGGCGACCAGCGTGTCCAGGCCGTCGAAGACGCGGTCGTCGGCGAAGACCGCGGTGGGCGGGCAGTGCAGCTGCACCAGGTCGAGCGTGTCGACGCCGAGGTTGGTCCGGGACCGGTCGGTCCAGGCCCGGAAGTTGTCGAGCGTGTACGCCTCCGGCGTCTGCGGCACCCGCCGGCCCATCTTGGTGGCCACGGTCAGCCCGTGGCCCGGGTGGGCCCGCAGGAACCGCCCGATGAGCTGTTCGCTGCGGCCGTCGCCGTACACGTCGGCGGTGTCCAGGAAGGTGACGCCGGCGTCGACGGCGGCGGTCAGCACGT
This sequence comes from Micromonospora sp. AKA38, assembly GCF_027925725.1. Lineage (NCBI taxonomy): Bacteria > Bacillati > Actinomycetota > Actinomycetes > Micromonosporales > Micromonosporaceae > Micromonospora > Micromonospora sp. AKA38. Next base: position 144,807 of record NZ_BNEI01000005.1, read on the forward strand.
CGAGCGCCGCGTCCTCACTGACCTCGCCCCAGTCGGCGCCGAGCTGCCAGGCGCCGAGTCCGATGATGCCGACGTGCCGGCCGAGCCGGTCGAAGTTGCGCTGTTCCATCCGGTCGAGCCTAGTGAGCGGGTTGCCGTGGCGCTCGTCGGGCCGTACGGTCGTTAGCAAGACGTACGTACGGTTTGGAGGCTGTCATGTGGGATCCGAGCACCTACCTGCGCTACTCCGACGAACGCTCCCGGCCCTTCCACGACCTGCTGGCCCGCGTCGGCGCCGAGCGCCCGCGCGCGGTGGTCGACCTCGGCTGCGGGCCCGGCACGCTCACCGCCGGGCTCGCCGAGCGCTGGCCCGGCAGCCGGATCACCGGCCTCGACTCCTCGCCCGAGATGATCGGCCGGGCCGCCGCCCTGGCCGCCCCGGTCACGTTCGCCGTCGGCGACGCCCGCGACTGGCGGCCGGCGCCGGACGTCGACGTGCTGGTCGCCAACGCGGTGCTCCAGTGGGTGCCCGGCCACCGCGAGCTGCTCACCCGCTGGGCCGTCGAGCTGCCGCCGGACGCCTGGCTGGCGTTCCAGGTCCCCGGCAACTTCGCCGCGCCGTCGCACCGCGCGCTGCGTGAGGTCGCCGGCCGGGACCGGTGGCGCCAGCCGCTCGCCGGGCTGCTGCGCGAGGCCCCGGTCGGTGAACCCGTCGACTACGCCACGCTGCTGACCGGAGCGGGCTGCGCGGTGGACGCCTGGGAGACTACCTACGTGCACCTGCTCCCGGTCGCCGGCGCGGACCACCCGGTGCTGACCTGGATGGAAGGCACCGCGCTCCGCCCCGTCCGGGCCGCGCTGGACGCCGCCGGCTGGGCCGACTTCCGGGCCGAGCTGGGGGCCCGCCTCGCCGAGGCGTACCCGGTGCGGCAGGGTCAGGTGTGTTTCCCATTCCGCCGGATCTTCGTGGTGGCCCGCACCGGCGCCCGCGCAGAGGAGAACCCGTGACCGACCTGTCCACCTTCATCGCCGGCCTGCCCAAGGTGGAGCTGCACGTGCACCACGTCGGCTCCGCCTCGCCCCGGATCGTCGCCGAACTGGCCGCCCGGCACGAGGGGCGCAGCCCCGTCCCGGCCGACCCGGAGGCGCTCGCCGACTACTTCGCGTTCCGCGACTTCGCCCACTTCATCGACATCTACCTGAGCGTGGTGGACCTGATCCGGGACGCCGACGACGTCTGGCTGCTCACCCACGAGGTGGCCCGCGAGCTGGCCCGCCAGCAGGTCCGCTACGCCGAGCTGACCGTCACCCCGTACTCGCACGTGCACCGGGGCATCCCCGCGCCGGCGTTCTGCGAGGCGATCGAGGACGCCCGCAAGCGCGCCGAGGCCGACTTCGGCATCGCGCTGCGCTGGTGCTTCGACATCCCCGGCGAGGCCGGGCTGCCGGCCGCCGAGCAGACGCTGCGCATCGCGCTGGACCAGCGGCCGGACGGGCTGATCAGCTTCGGTCTCGGCGGCCCCGAGATCGGCGTGCCCCGGCCCCAGTTCAAGCCCTGGTTCGACCAGGCCCGCGCGGCCGGGCTCCGGTCGGTCCCGCACGCCGGTGAGACCACCGGGCCGGAGACCATCTGGGACGCGCTGCGCGAGCTGGGCGCCGAGCGGATCGGCCACGGCATCTCCGCCGTGCTCGACCCGGCGCTGCTGGCCCACCTGGCGGAGCGCCGGATCCCGCTGGAGGTCTGCCCCACCTCGAACGTCCGCACCCGGGCGGTGGCCAGCCTGGACGAGCACCCGCTGCCGCAGCTCGTCGAGGCCGGCGTGCCGGTCAGCATCAACTCCGACGACCCGCCGATGTTCGGCACCACGCTCGACGAGGAGTACGCGGTCGCCGCCCGGCTGCTGAAACTCGACCCGCACGGGGTCGCCGCGCTGGCCCGCGCCGCGGTGGACGCCGCCTTCCTGGCGCCGGCCGAGGCGACCCGGATCAAGGCCGAGATCGACGCGTACACGGCGGGCGCGGCGGGCTGACCGACCGGACGGAGAGCGGCGCGCGACGGGAGCGAGGTGTGGGGGGACCGGACTCCCGCCGCGCGCACGGATCCGCCGGCCGGAAGGTGTTACGGGGCGTCCCGGCCGACGGAACTGATGGGTTCTGTCAGAGATCCTGGCATTTCGCGGCGGTGTCGGGGCGGTCGTTAAACCACTCCTAAGGAGAACTTGCGCCGGCCCACAACCAGGGGTCAGCGCGGGCGCGGCCAGCGCCGTCCGGCGCGTGGCTCCCGGGCCTCCCGGGTCATCCGACCCACCAGCCCGAACCGGTTGACCTGCCGGGGCGCCGCAGCCGGATCGGCCAGCAACATCACCACGCTGGCCCCGCCGAGCCGGGCCCGGTCGATGCTCACCGAGCCGTTGGCCTGCAACGCGACCCGCTTGGCGATGTCCAGCCCGAGCCCGGTGGAGCCCTTGTCGCTCTCGCCCCGGCGCAGTGCCCGGTCCGGGTTGGCGATGCCCGGCCCGGCGTCGTCGATCCGGATCGCCACCCAGCCGTCCCGGCGGCTCACCGCCACCTCGAACGCGGTGCCCTGCGGCGTGTAGCGGAACACGTTGCCGATCACCGCGTCCAGCGCGGCGGCCAACTCGGCCCGGGGCACCGGCGCGGGGATGCGCAGTTGCGCCCCGACCACCCGGTGCGGCCGGTTCTGGTCGCCGGCCAGCGCCGACCAGAAGACCATCCGGTCCCGCACCACCTCGCTGACGTCGCAGGACGCCGGTGCGGTCTCCTGGCTGACCGCCTTGCGGGTCGTCTTGATGAGCTGGTCGACCTCGCCCTCCAGCGTGACGATGGCCTGCCGGATCCGCCGGATGCCGCGTCGCCGGTCCAGCTCCGCCTCGCTGAACGTGCCGATGCTGGTGTCGTCGGACTCCAGGGCCTCCGCGTCCAGCCGCAGCGCGGTCAGCGGGGTACGCAGCCGGTGCGACAGGTCGGCGACGAGTTCGTGCTCGTCGGCGCGGAGCGCCACCAGCCGCTCCGCCATCCGGTTGAACGCGTGCCCCGCCTCGGCCAGCTCCCGGGGACCGGCCGGCTCGACCCGTACGCCCAGCTCGCCGTCGCCCACCGCGAGCGCCGCCTTGACCAGGTCGCCGGTGGCGTCCACGGCCCGGGCCGCCACCCGGTCGACCACGATCACCGCGGCGCCGACCAGCGCCAGCGCCACCGCGAGCAGCAGCAGCCACCGCCCACCGCTGCCCGCGTCGAGCACCTCGTCGGGGACGAAGACCTCCACGACGGCCACCCGGTCACCGAGCACCACCGGGTCCAGCCGCAGCACGCCACCGTCCACCTCGGTCACCACCGAGCGCCGCTGCGCGGCGGCGTCGGCCAGCGCGGCGGAGTCGGCACGGCCGGCGGACTCGTCGGCGCCGACGCCGTGCACGACCGGCCGCAGCGCCGGGTCGTCACCGCTGGCCGCCACCGCCCGCCGGACCACCTCCGGGTCGGTGCTGACCGCCAGCGCGCCGGTGACCAGCGCGCCGCGCCGGGCGGCGTCGGCCAGCTTCTCCTCGCGGGACTGGTCCGACAGGGTGATCCCGAGCGGGACGAGAAAGGCGAGCGCGACCAGGCTGCACATGCCGGCGGTGAGCCAGGCCAGCGCCGTCCTCAGTCCGGTGCCACCAGCCGGAAGCCGACCCCCCGCACGGTGCGCAGGTAGCGCGGCTTCGCCGCGGACTCGCCCATTTTGCGGCGGAGCCAGTACAGGTGAACGTCGATGGTCTGGTCCTCGCCGACCGATGGCTGCCGCCATACCTCCTCCAAGAGTTCCCGCCGGGACACTACCCGGCCGGGACGCGCGGCGAGATACGCCAGCAGGTCGAATTCCTTGCGGGTCAGTGCCAGCGCCTCCCCGTCCAGCACCGCGCTGCGCTCGCCGACGTCCACCCGCAGGCCGCCGACCGTGTGCACGGCCGGTTGCACGGTACGGCTGGCCCGGCCGGCCCGGCGCAGCACGGTGGTGATCCGGGCGTCCAGGTGCGCGCCGGTGAACGGCTTGACCATGTAGTCGTCCGCGCCGGCCCGCAGCAACCGGACCACCGACTGCTCGTCGTCGCGGGCGGTGGCGATGATGATCGGCACGTCCGTGATGCCGCGCAGCATCCGCAGCGCGTCCGAGCCGTCCAGGTCCGGCAGGCCCAGGTCGAGCACCACCAGGTCGGGCGTCTCCGCGGCGACCCGGCGCAACGCGTCCAGCGCCGTGCCGACCGCGTGCACCGCGTGGCCCCGGTCGGTCAGCGACCGCAGCATCGCGCCGCGGACGACGTGGTCGTCTTCGACCAGCAGGACGGTTGCCACGTCAGCACCGTACTCGGCGTGGCAAGTCGGTCGCGTTGCGGCAGGCCGGGGAACCGGGCAAGCTGGAACGGCGATGACGTTCACCCTCTTCCCCGACGCCCGCCTCACGCTCGCCCGCGACGCGCTGGCCGGCCTGTCGGTGGGCGACGCGCTCGGCTCCCAGTTCTTCGTGCCCGGCCGGCACCCGGCCGACCTCGCCGAGGGCCGGCTGCCCGCGCCGCCGTGGGAGTGGACCGACGACACCGAGATGGCCTGTTCCGTGGTGGCCGAGCTGGCCGCCGCCGGGCGGATCGACCGGGACCGGCTGGCGCTGGCGTTCGCCGAGCGCTGCGAGCCGTACCGGGGTTACGGCCCGGGCGCGGTGACCGTCCTGCGGCTGATCCGCACCGGCACGCCGTGGCCGGTGGCCGCCGCGTCGGCGTTCGACGGGCAGGGCTCCTGCGGCAACGGCGCGGCCATGCGGGTGGCCCCGCTCGGCGCCTGGCACGCCGACTCCACCCGGCGCGCCGCCGACCAGGCCCGGGCCTGCGCCGAGGTGACCCACGCGCACCCGGAGGGGATCGCCGGCGCGGTGGCCGTGGCGGTGGCCGCCTCGCTGGCCGCCCGGGCCCGCCTCGACGGCGACCGGCCCGAACCGGCCCGCCTGCTCAACGCCGTGGCCGGCGCGCTCGACCCGGCCGGCGAGGTGCACCGGGGCGTCCGCCGGGCCGCCGCGATGCTCGGTCGCCCGACCGTCGAGGTGGTCGACGCGGTGGGCAACGGCTCGCGGGTCACCGCGCAGGACACCGTCCCCTTCACGCTCTGGGTCGCCGCCACGCTGCTGGCCGACTACCCGGCCGCGATCCGCGCCTGTGTGGAGGCGGGTGGCGACGTGGACACCACGGCCGCGATCGTCGGCGGCGTCGTCGCCGCGTACGCCGGGGTCGGCACGCCCGGCGGCGTCCCGGAGGGCTGGCTGACGGCGCGCGAGCCGCTGCCCGGCTGGCTCACCGCCCCGGCCTGACCCCACCCCGTCGGTGCTCCGGCGGGGCTCACCCGGCGCCGATCCGTGCCCGTCACGCTCCTCGCGCCCGCTGTGCCGCCCGCGCCCGTCACGCCCGCTGTGCCGCCCGGGCTCGTCATGTTCGCTGTGCCGCCCGCGCGCGGTGCCGCCCCCGGCGGCTGCCGCCGGTCCCGCCATTACCGTGAGTGACGGCCCGGTGGGGCATGGCGCGGAGAATCGATATACCTCAGCGTCATAATTATGACTCCGAGGTATATCGCTTGGCGGACTTACTGTCCCCGCGGCGCGACACGCCGAAGAATTGCCGTCCCGACACGCCCGCAAGCTCACGCGGGCGGGCGCGCGCCGCCGACCGGGACGGGCTCGACCATGGTCACGCCGTCGCCGTCGCCCTCGCCGTCCGCCGCGCTTCGGTGCGGCGCGGGGTCGACCGGGGGTCCGTCGGCGGTGGGGGAGTCGGGTCCGGGCGACAGGGTCATGGTGCCGCGTCGGCGGCGGCTGAGCAGCCAGCCGATCGCCCCGCCGCCGGCCAGGCCGGCGAGCAGGCCACCGCCGAGCAGCAGGTCCGCGCTCGGCCCGTCGTCGGCCGCCGGCGCCGCGGCGGTCACGTCGGCCGGCGCCGGGTCGCCCGGCGCGCCGTGGCCGCCGTGCGCGCCACCGGCCGCACCGGCATCGCCGCCGTGCGGGGCGGCGCCCGACAACGGCGGCAGCAACGCGACAGTCGGCGCCGGGTGCGCGCCACCGGCCGGGTCCGCCCAGCGGACCACCGTGCCGTCGGCGTACGTCTGCACCACGGTGAAGGTCAGCCGGTCGGTGGCCGGCATCGGGCCCATGCCCAGCGGCAGCCGGACCGTCCCGGCGCCGCCACCGGGCACCCGCAGCCAGGTCACCGCGTGCGTCACCTGGTTCAGCTCGGCGGCGTGGATGCCGGCCACCGGCTGGTCCAGGGTGCGGGTGGTGATGGTCGGCGCCCAGTCCGGCACGGACAGCGGGTAGACCTCGCCGATCGGCGCGTCCGCCGGCATGGTCAGCTCGATCTTGCTGGTCCGGGTGCCGGGGCGGTCGGCGGGCACCACCACCGACAGCTCGATCGCGTCGCCCTGGCGCACCTCGCCGGGAGAGGTCGTGACGGTCACGCCGGCGGCGGCGGCCGGGCCCGGCCAGCTCACCGCTCCGGCCAGCGCGGCGGCCAGCAGCGACGCCGCCCACCGGCCCTGACGGGTCATCCTCATGGTCGTCCCCATCCTCGTCGACTGGGGTCGGTTCCGGCTCCGGCCCCACCCGGTAGTTCGGCCGGGACGGCGGAAAGGTTCAACGCGGCGGGGAAGTCGTGACCGGCGGGCCGGCGTCGGCGTCGGCGTGGTCGGGGTGACCGATAGCATCGCAGGGGCCGGTCCCCGGCAGATCCGTACCGTCGACGACAGGAGTCACCGTGTCCGCACCCCGTACCCCCGCCGTGGCCGACCCCGTCGTCGTCGCCGCCGGGACCACGGCGGCCGACGCGGTGGCCGCGGCCGGCCTGCCCACGACCGGGCCCAAGGCCGTCGTGGTGGTCCGCGACCCGCGCGGTCAGCTCCGCGACCTGGACTGGGTGCCGGCCGAGGAGACCACCGTCGAGCCGGTGGCGCTGAACAGCCCGGCCGGCCTGGAGGTGCTGCGGCACTCCACCGCGCACGTGCTCGCGCAGGCCGTGCAGGACGTGTTCCCGGAGGCGAAGCTCGGCATCGGCCCGCCGATCGAGAACGGCTTCTACTACGACTTCGGCGTCGACAAGCCGTTCCAGCCGGACGACCTGGCGAAGCTCGAGAAGCGGATGCAGGAGATCGTCAAGTCCGGCCAGCGGTTCCGCCGGCGGCGCTTCGCCAGCCTCGACGAGGCCCGCGCCGAGCTGGCCGCCGAGCCGTTCAAGCTGGAGCTGATCGAGGTCAAGGGCGAAGGGCTGGACTCCTCCGAGGTGATGGAGGTGGGCGGCGGCGAGCTGACCATCTACGACAACCTCGCCGCGAACGAGGAGAAGGTCTGCTGGTCGGACCTGTGCCGGGGCCCGCACCTGCCGAACACCCGGCTGATCGGCGCGTTCAAGCTGATGCGCTCCGCCGCCGCGTACTGGCGTGGCTCCGAGAAGAACCCGCAGCTCCAGCGCGTCTACGGCACCGCGTGGCCGACCCGGGACGAGCTGAAGGCGTACCTGAAGTTGTTGGAGGAGGCCGCCCGGCGCGACCACCGCAAGCTCGGCGCGGACCTCGACCTGTTCAGCTTCCCCGACGAGATCGGCTCCGGCCTGCCGGTCTTCCACCCCAAGGGTGGCGTGCTCAAGCGGGTGATGGAGGACTACGTCCGCACCCGCCACATCGAGGAGGGCTTCCAGTACGTCGGGACGCCGCACATCTCCAAGGAAGGTCTCTTCCACACCTCGGGACACCTGCCCTACTACAAGGACACGATGTTCCCGCCGATGGAGATGGAGGGCAGCGACTACTACCTCAAGGCGATGAACTGCCCGATGCACAACCTGATCTACCGGTCGCGCGGGCGGTCCTACCGGCAGCTCCCGATCCGGCTGTTCGAGTTCGGGTCGGTCTACCGGTACGAGAAGTCGGGCGTGATCCACGGGCTGACCCGGGTGCGCGGCTTCACCCAGGACGACTCGCACTCCTACTGCACCCGCGAGCAGGCGCCGGCGGAGATCAAGCACCTGCTGGGCTTCGTGCTCAGCCTGCTGCGTGACTTCGGCATCGACGACTTCTACCTGGAGCTGTCCACCCGCGACGACACCCGGCCGGACAAGTTCGTCGGCACCGACGAGGACTGGGCCACCGCCACCGCCGTGCTGGAGGAGTGCGCCCGGGAGACCGGCCTGGACCTGGTGCCCGACCCGGGCGGCGCGGCGTTCTACGGCCCGAAGATCTCCGTACAGGCCAAGGACGCCATCGGCCGGACCTGGCAGATGTCGACGATCCAGTACGACTTCAACCAGCCGAAGGGCTTCGGGCTGGAGTACCAGGCCGCCGACGGCACCCGGCAGCAGCCGGTGATGATCCACTGCGCGAAGTTCGGCTCGATCGAGCGGTTCATCGGCGTGCTCACCGAGCACTACGCGGGCGCGTTCCCGGCCTGGCTCGCGCCGGTGCAGGTGGTCGGTATCCCGATCCGCGACGACCACGGCGACTACCTGGAGGAGTTCGCGGCGACGCTGCGCCGGCACGGGATCCGGGCCGAGGTCGACCTGGGCGACGACCGGATGCAGAAGAAGATCCGCAACGCGCAGCAGCAGAAGATCCCGTTCATGGTGATCGCCGGCGACGACGACGTGGCCGCCGGCACGGTCTCGTTCCGCTACCGGGACGGCTCGCAGCGCAACGGGGTGCCGTTGGCCGAGGCGGTGGCGCACGTCCGCGAGGTGACGGAGTCCCGCACCAACAGCGGCCCCAGCGCCGCCTGAGCGGCGGCGCTGTTCAGCGGCGGTGGGGCGCGGATCGTAGGATCGCCGGTGTGACAGGGGTGGAGCGGCACACGGACAGTGGCCTGGCGGACGGGCTGGACCGGCTCTGGACGCCGCACCGGATGACCTACATCTCCGGCGACGACCGACCCGAGGGCGGGTACGAGAAGCCGACCGGCTGCCCGTTCTGCCTGGCCCCGGGCCGGCCGCCGGAGGAGAGCCTGGTGGTCGCCCGGGGCGAGCACGTCTTCGCGGTGCTCAACCTCTATCCCTACAATCCGGGCCACCTGCTGATCTGCCCCTACCGGCACGTGGCCGACTACACCGAGCTGGACGCGCCGGAGACGACCGAGCTGGCCGCGTTCACCAAGGACGCCATGCGGGTGGTCCGGCGCACCTCCAGCGCGCACGGGTTCAACCTGGGCATGAACCAGGGTGGCGTGGCCGGTGCGGGCATCGCCGCGCACCTGCACCAGCACGTGGTGCCGCGCTGGGGCGGCGACGCCAACTTCATGCCGGTCATCGGCCGCACCAAGGTGTTGCCGCAGTTGCTCGCCGACACCCGCGCCCTGCTCGCCGAGGCGTGGCCTGCCTGACTCGGCGCGGCCGGCCCCGCACCGGCGCGACTCAGCGCAGCCGGCCCCGGACCCGGGCGAGTCGGCGGCGGGCCCCGGTGGCGGTCCGCTGGGCCGCCGCGGCCCGGTCGGCGGCGAGTTCCGCGCGGACCGCGAGCTGACGCAGCCGACGCTGCACCATCCGGTCGCCGTGCCGCGCGATCCACAGGCAGACCCCGGCCAATGGCAGCTCGACCAGCACCGCCAGCACCACCGACACCACCAGGTCCGGCCCGGGCGGCGTGGTCGTCACGTCGAACCAGGCGTCCACCGCGAGCATGGTCGCGGTGGCGGCGGCCGCGAGCACCACCTGCCGGTTTCCCCGGTACGCGTGCCAGGCGGTCAGCCCGAGCAGCGCCACCAGGCCCAGGTCGAAGCCGACCCAGGCGGCCCGGTAGTGCACCGTGACCTGGTGCCGGGGCAGGGTGAACGCCAGGTAGCCGATCCAGGGCAGGGTGAGCACGGCCAGCGCCACGAACGTGGGCGCCACCCAGCGCGGCGCCGGGCGTACCCGCGCCGCCTCGTCGACCTGATCCACCGACGTCTCCATGCGCGCCTCCCGGCCCCGGTGGTGCCCGCGTCACCGGGCTCGGCAAACCCGATGGTCACCCCTCGACAGTACGATCTTGCGCATGGCCCTGTTGCACCGCGCGGAACTGCGCCCCTCGAAGTTGGAGCTGCTCGCCGGGTGGCTGCCCGGCCGGCCCTGGTTCACCGGCGGCGCCGACGGGCCGGTGACCCGGGTGGCGGCCTACCGGTTCGACGACCCGGCCGGCGAGGTCGGCATGGAGACGCTGCTCGTGCGCGCCGGAGACGGGCCGGTGCTCCAGGTGCCGCTGACCTACCGGGGTGCCCCGCTGCCCGGCGCGGAGCGGTTCCTGGTGGGCGTGGTCGAGCACTCGGTGCTCGGCCGCCGCTGGGTGTACGACGCCTGCGGTGACCCGGTATACCCGCCGGCGCTGGCCGCCGCGGTGCTCGCCGACGCGGGCCAGGCGGAGGAGCACTTCGAGGTCGACGGCGAGCGGGAGGTGCGGGCCCCGAGCATGACCGTGTCGGGCAGCCGCGTCGACCGCGCGCTGCCGGCCGGCCCGGTCGACGAGGTGGTGGACGGCGATCCCACAGTGATCCGCGTCGACGGGGTGGAGCTGGCCCTGGTCCGCCGGCCCGCCCCGGCCGACACGCAGGCGGCGGGCCGGCTCACCGGCGCGTGGCCGGGCCGGGACGCGCCGGTGCTGCTGGCCTACGCCCGCTGACTCCCGGCCGTTGCGGGCCCGCGGTTCGCGGCCGGGCGCCGAGTGCCGGCGTTCCGGCCCGCTTCGACGTGCGGTGCTCGACGGTGTGGCGCTCGACGATCGATCGCTCCGGAGCGATATGACGAGGAGTCATAACTATGACTCTGCGGTATGTCGGTTACTCGGCGACGCTTCCCCCGCTGGCGTCACGGAGTGTGACGAAATTCCGGTACACCCGGTGACGAACGGGCCCGCCCGTGCCGGGAAGGTGACAGGATTCGGCGATGGCAGTCAGCACGCGGCCGCTCGGCCGTAGCGGCATCGAGGTGAGCGCGCTCGGCATGGGGTGCTGGGCGATCGGCGGCCCGTGGGCCGAGGGCGCCCGCCCGTTGGGCTGGGGAGCGGTCGACGACGACGAGTCGGTCCGGGCCGTCCGCCGTGCGCTCGACCTCGGCGTGACGCTCTTCGACACCGCCGACACGTACGGGGCCGGGCACGGCGAGCGGGTCCTCGGGCGGGCCCTCGCCGGCCGGCGCGACGAGGCGGTGATCGCCACCAAGTGGGGCTACACGTTCGACGAGCGCACCCGGCAGGCCACCGGCGAGAACGCCTCGCCGCAGTACCTGCGCCGGGCGGTGGTCGACTCGCTGCGCCGGCTGGGCACCGACCGGATCGACCTCTACCAGCTCCACCTCGGCGACCTGCCGCTGCCCCGGGCCGAGGCGCTGGTCGGCACGCTGGACGAGCTGGTCGCCGCCGGCCTGATCCGGGCGTACGGCTGGAGCACCGACCGGGCCGACCGGGCCGGCGCCTTCGCCCAGGTGGCGCACGGTGCCGCCGCCGTGCAGCACGCGCTGTCGGTGCTGCGGGACGCCCCCGCCATGCTGGCCGCCTGCGACAAGCACGACCTGGCCAGCCTGGCCCGGGGGCCGCTCGGGATGGGACTGCTCACCGGCAAGTACACGCCGGAGTCCACGCTGCCCCGCGACGACGTGCGCGGCCTCGGGCCGACCTGGCTGGAGTGGTTCCGCAGCGGCCGGCCGGCCCCGGAGTGGCTGCGCCGGGTGGCCGCGGTCCGGGACGCGCTCACCGCCGACGGCCGCACCCTGGCCCAGGGCGCGCTCGGCTGGATCTGGGCGCGCAGCGACCGGGCGGTGCCGATCCCCGGCGCCCGTACGGTCGCCCAGGTGGAGGAGAACGCCGCCGCGCTGGCCCGGGGCCCGCTCGCCCCGGACCAGTTCGCCGAGGTCGAGCGCCGACTCGCGGCGGTCAGGTCGGCCGCCCGCCGCGACGCCGACCGCCCGCACTGGCCGATGCCCCCCGTCCCCACCGTCCGCCCCTGACACCTCCCCCGCTGACCACCCCGGGAGGGGGTGGGGGATTTAGGGGTGGGGGGTGGACTCCTTGACGGCCTGGTCGGCCAGGTGCGGGGGCATGGGGTCGTGGCGGGCGAACTCGCGGCGGAACGTGCCGGTGCCGGCGGTCATCGCGCGCAGCTCGACCGCGTACCGCAGCAGTTCGGTGGCGGGCACCTCGGCGCGCACCAGCGTCCGGCCCTCGGCGTCCGGGTCGGGCTCGGTGCCCAGCACCCGGCCGCGCCGGCCGGACAGGTCGCCCATGACCGCGCCGACCGAGGAGTCGGGCACCCGGACGACGACCTCGTCGACCGGTTCGAGCAGTGTCGGCCGGCCCTTCTCGGCGGCGTCGCGCAGCGCCAGCGCGCCCGCGGTCTGGAACGCGGCGTCGGACGAGTCGACGCTGTGCGCCTTGCCGTCGACGAGCGTCACCCGCAGGTCCACCACCGGGAAGCCGGCGACCAGGCCGCGTTCCATCTGCGCCCGGACGCCCTTCTCCACCGACGGGATGTAGTTGTGCGGGACCGCGCCGCCGACCACCCGGTCGACGAACTCGAAGCCGGCGCCCCGGGGCAGCGGCTCCACCTCGAGGTCGCAGACCGCGTACTGGCCGTGGCCGCCGGACTGCTTGACGTGCCGGCCGTGCCCCCGGGAGGCCGCGGTGAACGTCTCCCGCAGCGACACCCGGACCGGCTCGGTGTCCAGCTCGACGCCACCGCCGCGCAGCCGGTCGAGCACCACGTCGGCGTGCGCCTCGCCCATGCACCAGAGCACCAACTGGTGGGTCTCCGGGTTGCGCTCCAGACGCAGCGTCGGGTCACCGGCGACCAGCCGGGACAGGTTGCGGGCCAGCGCGTCCTCGTCGGCCCGGCTGCGCGCCACGATCGCCACCGGCAGCAGCGGCTCGGGCATCTCCCAGGGCGCGATCAGCAGCGGATCGTCCTTGGCGGACACCGTGTCGCCGGTCTCCGCGCTGCCCGACTTGGTGATCGCGCAGAGGTCACCGGCGACGCACACCGGCACCTCGCGCAGCGTCGCGCCGAGCGGGCTGTAGACGTGCCCGACCCGCTCGTCGGCGTCGTGGTCCGGGTGGCCGCGCTCGGCCAGGCCGTGCCCGGACACGTGGACCACCTGGTCGGGGCGGAGCGTGCCGGAGAAGACCCGGACCAGCGAGACGCGCCCGACGTGCCGGTCCACCGTCGTCTTGACCACCTCGGCGACCAGCGGGCCGTCCGGGTCGCAGGTCAGCGGCGGGCGGGGCGAGCCGTCCAGCCCGGTGACCGCCGGCAGGTCGTGCTCCAGCGGCGACGGGAACGCCGAGACCAGGCCGTCGAGCAGCGCGTCCAGCCCGACGCCGGTCTCCGCGCAGACCGGCACCACCGGGTAGAAGTGGCCGCGGGCGACCGCCGTCTCCAGGTCGGCGATGAGCACCTCGGGGTCGATCTGCTCGCCGCCGAGGTAGCGGTCCATCAGGGTCTCGTCCTCGCTCTCCGCGATGATCCCCTCGATCAGCTCGTCGCGGGCCTCCTGGATGGCCGGCAGGTGCTCCGGGTCCGGCTCGCGCACCGCCGGCGGCAGCCCGCCGGAGTAGTCGAACACCCGGCGGGTGATCAGGCCCATCAGCCCGGCCACCGACTCGCCGTCGTCGCCCAGCATCGGCAGGTAGAGCGGGAGCACGTTGTCGCCGAAGACGCGCTGGCAGAGCGCCACCGCCTCGTCGAAGTCGGCACGCGGGTGGTCCAGCCGGGAGACCGCCACCGCGCGCGGCATGTCCACCGCGGCGCACTCCTCCCAGAGCGCGGCGGTGGCGGCGTCCATCCCGTCGACCGCGGAGACCACGAACAGCGCCGCGTCGGCGGCGCGCAGCCCGGCGCGCAGCTCGCCGACGAAGTCGCCGTAGCCGGGCGTGTCCAGCAGGTTGACCTTGACGTCGCGGTGGACCAGCGGGGCGCAGGCCAGGCTCACCGAGCGTTGCTGGCGGACCGCGGCCGGGTCGTGGTCGCAGACCGTGGTGCCCTCGGTGACGGCGCCGGCCCGGCCGATCGTGCCGCTGGCCGCGAGCAGCGCCTCGACCAGCGTGGTCTTGCCCGCGCCGGAGTGCCCGACGAGCACCACGTTGCGAACCCCGCCGGGCTCGGTCACCACCGGCGCGCCGCCGGTGACACCCTTCTCGTGACTCTTCTGCGCCATCGCGGCGCACCTCCCTCAACCGGTGGTGGTGGCGACCGCCGCGGGCGACGGGAGCGGACCCCCGGGGTGGGCGCCGCGGCGATATCTTCCGGTGGACTCCTGCGGGACGGGAACGCCGACCGTGATCCGGTGAACTGGCTCACCTCCCACGCTCGATCTCACACCCGCGCCGGTGCCGGCACAAGGTCCGCCGGGCGGGTCGTCCGCCCGGCTGTGTCCCCGGTCCCGGCCGGCCGTTATCGTGGGACCGCCATGGCGAAGATCTTCCAAGTGACGGCCCGAGCGGGCATGACCCGCGTCGTGGAGCCGATCGCGCGCGGACTGCTCCGCGCGGGCGTGTCCCCCAACGCGGTCACCGTGACCGGCACCGTCGGCGTGCTCGTCGGCGCGCTCGGCTTCGGCGCGCGCGGCCACCTGGTCGCCGGCGCGCTGATCGTCACGGTCTTCGCCCTCACCGACCTGCTCGACGGCACGATGGCGCGGATGAGCGGCGGCTCCACCCGGTTCGGGGCGTTCCTCGACTCGAGCATGGACCGGGTCGCCGACAGCGCGGTGTTCGGCGCGGTCGCCTACTGGCTGGCCACCCAGCAGCAGTATTCCGGCGTGGCCGCCGCGCTGGTCTGCCTGGCCGCCGGCGGCCTGGTCTCCTACGTCAAGGCCCGCGCCGAAGGGCTCGGCATGACCTGCAACGTGGGCATCGCCGAGCGCACCGAACGGCTGCTCATCGTGGGCGTCGGCGGCGTGCTCACCGGCGTCGGGCTGGACCGGGCCCTGGAGGTCGCGCTCTGGCTGCTCGCCGCCGTCTCGATCTTCACGGTGGGGCAGCGGATGGCGCACGTGTACCGGCAGGCCCAGCGGGTCGGCGCCGAGTGAACCTCACCGAGGCGGGCTACATCGCGGGCTGGCGCCTGGTCCGCGCGCTGCCCCGGCCCGTCGCGGCCGCGGCCTTCCGGGCGGGCGCCGACCGCGCCCACCGCGGCAACGGCGGCGGTACGCGTCGACTGCGCGCCAACCTGCGCCGGGTGGTCGGCCCGGAGCTGCCCGACGCCGAGCTGGACGCGCTGGTCCGCGCCGGCCTGCGCTCGTACGCCCGCTACTGGCTGGAGGCGTTCCGGCTGCCCGGCCTGAGCCGGGCGGAGATCCTCGCCGGGTTCCGCCTCGACGGCGCGGAGAAGCTCGCCGCGGACGTGGCGGCCGGGCGGGGCGCGGTGGTGGCGCTGCCGCACGCCGGCAACTGGGACGCGGCCGGCGCCTGGGTGGCGGCCACCGGCTGGCCGATGACCACGGTGGCCGAGCGGCTCAAGCCGGAGGGCGTCTACGAGCGGTTCGTCGCGTTCCGGGAAGGGCTGGGGATGGAGATCCTGCCCACCCACGGCGGCCCGCGTCCGCCGTTCGACATCCTGGCCGACCGGCTGCGGGCCGGCGCGGTGGTGCCGCTGCTCGCCGACCGGGACCTCTCCGCCCGGGGCGTCGAGGTGGACTTCTTCGGCGGCCGGACCCGGATGCCGGCCGGCCCGGCGCTGCTGGCGCTGCGCACCGGCGCGCCGCTCTACGTCGCCTCGATGTGGTACGAGCCGGACGCCGCCTGCGCCTCGATCGAGGGCCCGCTGGCGCTGCCGGAGCCGGACAGCGCCCCGCTGGACGCCCGGGTCAAGCTGGTGACCCAGCGGATAGCCGACGGTCTGGCGGCGGGCATCGCCCGGCATCCGCAAGACTGGCACATGTTGCAGCGGATGTGGCTGGACCAGGGACCGGCCGGGGCGCCGACGTCGGCGCAGCCGCCGGCCACCACCGGGACGGTCTAGGGGGACGCCATGCGGATCGGCATCGTCTGCCCGTACTCCTTCGACGTCCCGGGCGGCGTGCAGAACCACGTCATGGACCTGGCCGAGGCGCTGCTCGGGCTGGGCCACGAGGTGAGCGTGCTGGCCCCGGCCGACGAGGACGCGACGCTGCCGCCGTACGTGGTGTCGGCGGGGCGGGCGGTGCCGCTGCCGTACAACGGGTCGGTGGCCCGGATCGCGTTCGGCCCGGTCTCCACCGCCCGGGTACGCCGCTGGATCAACCGGGGCGACTTCGACGTGCTGCACGTGCATGAGCCGCTCACGCCGAGCCTGTCGATGCTGGCGGTGCTCTGCGCCCGGGGCCCGGTGGTGGCCACGTTCCACACCGCGATGACCCGGTCCCGGGTGCTCTCCGCGGCGCAGGGCGTGCTCCAGATCCTCCTCGAACGGATCACCGCCCGGATCGCGGTCAGCGCGCTCGCCCGCAAGGTGCAGGTCGAGCACATGGACGGCGGCGCGGTGGAGATCCCGAACGGCGTGGCGGTGGCGAAGTTCGCCGGCGTCGAGCCGCTGCCCGGCTGGCCGGGGGAGTGCGCGCCGGGCGCCGGCGGCACGCTCGGCTTCCTGGGCCGGTTCACCGAGCCGCGCAAGGGTTTCCCGATCCTGCGGGACGCGTTCGTGGCGCTCGCCCCGGACCGCCCGGAGCTGCGCCTGCTGGTGGCCGGCCCGGGTGACGCCGACGAGCTGTACGGCCGGTTCCCGGCCGAGCTGCGTGACCGGGTCACGTTCCTCGGTCTGGTCTCCGAGGCGGACAAGGCGCGCATGCTGCGCAGCGTGCACCTCTACGTCGCACCGAACACCGGCGGGGAGTCATTCGGGATGATCCTCACCGAGGCGCTCGCCGCCGGGACCACGGTGGTCGCCAGCGACCTGGACGCGTTCCGCCGGGTGCTGGACGGCGGGCGGGCCGGGCGGCTCTTCCCGACCGGGGACGCGGCCGGCCTGCGGGCCGCGCTGACCGAGCTGCTCGACGACGCCGGTGGGCGCGCCGCGCTGACCGGCCGGGGCGACCTGGTGGTGGCGAATTTCGACTGGCCCGTGGTTGCCCGCCGCGTTCTGGAGGTATACGCAGCGGCGATCGAGGCCACCGACGGTCGGGTCATGGACCAGGAGTGGGCGGGGCTGGGCTGACCAGGGTGGCCGGTGGGGCCGCTGTGACGAGCGCGTCGACCGGTGCCCACGCCGGCCGGCCGGGATGAGGGGCAGCACTACGATGCCGGGCATGTGGTGGGTGGTGGGCACGGCACTGGTGCTCGGGCTGGTCTCGGCGTACCTGATCTGGACCGCCGGCCGGGTGCAGCGGCTCCAGGTCCGCGCGGAGTCGGCGGCCCGCGCGCTGGACGCGCACCTGCTGCGCCGCGCGGCCGCCGCCGCGGTCCTGGCCGAGCAGCGGTACGGCGTGGAGCTGTACGCCGCCGCCCGGATCGCGCTGGACGCGCTCCCGGAGGAGCGTGAGGCCGCCGAGAACGACCTGACCCGGCAGTTGCGCGCGGTGCGGCTGGACCCGGACGACCCGGCCTGCGGCGCGGTGATCGCGGCGAGCCGGCGGCTGGCGCTGGCCCGGCAGGTGCACACCGACCTGGTCCGGGACGCCCGCTCGGCGCGGGGCCGTCCGGTGGTGCGCCTGTTCCGGATGGGGCGGGGGCGCGAGTGGCCCCGCTACTTCGACATCGACGACCCGACGCTGGTCCCGCGCGCGGACGTCACCACCGGTTGAGGCGGTGCCGGGCGAGGCCGTGACGGCGGCCACAGGGCAGGCCACCAGGGGTGCGATTGGCTGTCGGAGCGGCGTCGTGGCGGCCGTAGCATTTCCGCGCAGCCACCCCGACCGCCTGCCGAGGAGCGATGACGTGTCCGAACCCACCGCACCGACCACCGACCCCACCGTCGGCACCGCCCGCGTGAAGCGGGGCATGGCCGAGATGCTCAAGGGCGGCGTGATCATGGACGTGGTCACCCCCGAGCAGGCGAAGATCGCCGAGGACGCCGGCGCGGTGGCCGTGATGGCGCTGGAGCGGGTGCCGGCGGACATCCGCGCCCAGGGCGGCGTGTCCCGGATGAGCGACCCGGACATGATCGACGGCATCATCTCCGCCGTCTCGATTCCGGTGATGGCCAAGGCCCGGATCGGCCACTTCGTCGAGGCGCAGGTCCTCCAGGCGCTCGGCGTGGACTACGTCGACGAGTCCGAGGTGCTGACCCCGGCCGACTACGCCAACCACATCGACAAGTGGGCGTTCACGGTGCCGTTCGTGTGCGGCGCGACCAACCTGGGTGAGGCGCTGCGCCGGATCACCGAGGGCGCCGCCATGATCCGCTCGAAGGGTGAGGCGGGCACCGGGGACGTCTCCAACGCCACCACCCACATGCGGAAGATCCGGCAGGAGATCCGCCGACTCCAGAACCTGCCGGCCGACGAGCTGTTCGTCGCGGCGAAGGAGCTCCAGGCCCCGTACGAGCTGGTCAAGGAGGTCGCCGAGCGCGGCAAGCTGCCGGTCGTGCTGTTCACCGCCGGCGGCATCGCCACTCCGGCGGACGCGGCCATGATGATGCAGCTCGGCGCCGAGGGCGTCTTCGTGGGCTCGGGCATCTTCAAGTCCGGCAACCCGGCCCAGCGGGCCGCCGCCATCGTCAAGGCGACCACGTTCCACGACGACCCGGACGTGCTGGCGAAGGTGTCCCGTGGCCTGGGCGAGGCGATGGTCGGCATCAACGTCGACGACATCCCCGTCCCGCACCGCCTCGCCGACCGCGGCTGGTGAGCTCGTAAGGAGGGGCCCCCTCTTAACGCATGCGGTAGAGAAGGGGACCCCTCCAACGCCTCTGAGAGGAGCGACCGGGTGCGCGTACCCGTGATCGGGGTGTTGGCCCTCCAGGGCGACGTGCGTGAGCATGTCGCGGCGCTGGCCGGCGCGGGCGCCGACGCCCGGCCGGTCCGCCGGCCGGGCGAGCTGGACGCGGTCGACGGCCTGGTGGTGCCCGGCGGCGAGTCCACCACGATCAGCAAGCTGGTGGACATCTTCGAGATGCGCGAGCCGATCGACAAGCGGATCGCCGGCGGCATGCCGGTCTACGGCTCCTGCGCCGGCATGATCATGCTGGCCGCCGAGGTGCTGGACGGCCGCCCCGACCAGCGCGGCTTCGCCGGTATCGAGATGACCGTGCGGCGCAACGCGTTCGGCCGCCAGGTCGACTCGTTCGAGGCCCCGGTGACGATCACCGGGGTCGACGGCGAGCCGTTCCACGCGGTGTTCATCCGCGCGCCCTGGGTGGAGCGGGTCGGCGCGGGCGTGGAGGTGCTCGGCCGGGTCACCGACGGCCCGGCCGCCGACCGGATCGTCGCGGTCCGGCAGGGAAACCTGCTGGCCACCTCGTTCCATCCCGAGCTGACCGGCGACCTGCGCCTGCACCGCCTCTTCGTGGACCTCGTCCGGGCGGCGTCCTGACGCGTCCACCCGACGTCGGTCAGTGGTGTCGCGGATTGGGTGCGGCCCACTCCCGGAGCACCGGGTCGGTGAGGTGGTTGAAGCGTTGAATCCGGGTCGGCTGCTCGCTCTTGAAGGCGACCACCTGCTCACCGGGGGACAACTGCAACAGCTCGCCCACGTTGACGCCGAGCCGTCGGGACAGCTCGGCGGCGGCGCCGAAGTTCGCCGGGCTGAACACCTGGAGCACGCCGGAGTTGTTGATCATCGTTTCGCCGACACCCCGGTAGATGCTGGTGAGCTGCGCCAGGTCCTGCCAGAACGTCCAGGTGCGCAGCCCGTATCCGCGCAACAGGGTGATCGCGTCCTGGAGCAGGGAGAACCGGCCCAGTTGCGCCGCCTCGTCGATGAGGAACAGCAGGCGCGACTGGTTGATCGTCCGGCTGTTCATGACGTAGTAGAGCAGGCAACCGATCCAGGCCCGGAGCAGGCGCTGGTGGGTACGGAGCTTGTGCGGCGGTACGACCACGTAGATCGAGATCCGGCGGTCCGGGTCCACCAGGTGGGCGAGCGGAAAGCTCGTGCGGTCGGTGGCCTCCACCGTCCGCCGCGAGCTGAACGGCGCGAGCTGCTGGGCCGCCGTGACCACGATGCTGGGGAAGGTCTTCTGCTGATCGACACCGAGCAGCATCTGGAACTCCTGCCGGGTGCCGGCCGGCATCCGCCCGTCCCGGTCGTTGTCCAACGCCTCGGCCAGATACATCACCAGGTCACTCTGGAACAGCCGACTGCGCAGCTTCTGGAGGGTCAGCGAGGAGGAGCCCGTCGGTTCGGCCCCCGCCTCCGCGGTGATCAGGTGGGTGGTCAGGCCCGCGATCAGGAGCTGGGCCATCTCGTCCCAGAACGGCTCGACCGTCGACTTCTCCCCCCCCATCAGCAGGTCGGACAGGAGCCGCCCGAAGTCCTCCGGCTCCTCGGCGTCCTCGTTGTCCCGACCCAGTTCGGCGAACACGTCGAAGGGGTTCAGGGCACCGCGGTCGGCTCGGCTGCCGTTGCTGGCCCCGAACGGGTCGAGCAGCACGATCTCGTGACCCAGCGCGTCGCGCCGGTGGGCGTGGGTGACGTCGTAGTTCTCCCCCTTCGGATCGAGCACCACCACCGAGCCCTCGTAGCTGAGCAGGTTCGGGATGATCACGTCGCGGCCCTTGCCGGCGCCGGTGGGCGCGATGGTCATGAGATGGCTGTCGTCGTCCGAGGCGACGACCGGGCCCAGCGCGTCGTCCGCGATGATGTGTTCCTCGCGCAGGCCGAGCCGGATCCGGGCGTCGGTGACGCTCGCTCGACGCGGCGCGAACTGGCTCCTCGACTTCGACTCCGGATCGAGGTGGCGGGCCAGGAAGCGTCCGATGATCAGCTTGGACACCGGGATCCCCTCACGCTCGACGACGGGTGATGTGGGCGGGCGTGAAACCGGTCATCGTGCCGCTGCCGGACCCGGCTGAGATGCGGAGGTTGAGGGGCTTGTCGTGTTCGTTGCCGAGCACGTCGAAGTAGCGGATCCGGAGCACCAGCGAGCCCAGCTCGGGGATGTGCGGCGGGTCGCTGAACCGCAGCCGCTGTTCGATGTCCGTCATGGGTTGCACCGCGTCCGCCTTCGGCTCGCCCAACGACACGAACTCCAGCGCCGACTGGTCCAGCGTGATCTGCTCGATCCGCAGGCCGAGCAGCGGGCCGGCGCCGACGTTGCGCAGCCGGACGGAGAGCACCACCAGCTCCTGCCCGCGCCAGGTGAGCCGGGAGTCCTGAATCATGGCGACCGGCACCACCGACGCCTCCAACTGTTCGCCGGCGATCCGCGCCTCCCGGGCCGTGGCGCGGTTGTTCTGCCAGGACAGGATCAGGGCGATGACACTCAGGGTGAGCGTGACGGCCAACCCGACGACCTGGAGCGTGTTGAGCGATTCCTGACTCATGGCATCGTGCCGACGGCGCAGGAGAAGTTCCACTCCCGGAAGAAATCCGCCATGAAACCCTTCACCACCCGGTCGCGGAAGAAGTCGCGGTACGGCACCTCGTAGTTCTCCAGCAGGAAATCCGGACGG
Source organism: Micromonospora sp. AKA38 (assembly GCF_027925725.1). Taxonomy (NCBI): domain Bacteria; kingdom Bacillati; phylum Actinomycetota; class Actinomycetes; order Micromonosporales; family Micromonosporaceae; genus Micromonospora; species Micromonospora sp. AKA38. Next base: position 166,343 of record NZ_BNEI01000005.1, read on the forward strand.
GGCGCGATGCGGGCGCCCGGCTCCGCATTGTCCGAGCCGATCGTCTCGGCGATGGAGTGGAAGTCCAGCCAGATGCCCCGGTAACCCTGATTGGCGGGCGCCTGGATGTCGTAGACCTCCCGCAGGTGCACGCCGGGGGCGGCCTCCCGGAAATTGGAGATCTTGATGTCGAGCCGACCGGTGCGCAGTGAGCTGGCCGCGTCCTGACCGGTCGGCACCGGCCGGAACCGGCCGTCCTCGTCGGGCCGACGGGACAGCAGCGGTCCGATCAGTTCATGGCTGCTGACCGGTTTCTGCCGGTGCACCGGAATGAAGTCGTAGACGATCATCGAGAAGCGGTAGGCGGCGCGCAGGGGTTGCAGATCGAAGTCCGAGTGCAGCACCTCGGACAGGTCGATCGCGATTCGGGAGACGAGCCCCCGGAGGTACGGCATCAGGAGCCGGTACCAGTTGTGGAACAACCGCAGCGACGAGCCCGAACGGCTCAGGGTGATCCGCAGGTCCCGCCGGATGTCGATGCGGAAACCGAACGAGGGCTCCTTGTAGACCACGCCGACGTCCCCGTCGCTCCAGTCCAGCCGCAGCGTGTCCACCTCGTGCAGCTCGCTGGCCTCCAGCACCTCCGCCACCGCCCGGTAGAGTCGCGCGCCCAGTTCGCGCCGCAACGCGTCCAGTCCTTGGAGGTCCCGCGCCGCGGGCAGTTCGACGATGAGGGAGAAACCATTCAGGGCGTCCACACCCTGCGGCCCCAGCATGTCGATTCCGGCGGAGAATTCGTCGAACGTCTCGAGCACGCTTCCTCCGCTCATCGCTTTCGGGGATTTGCAGGCTAGCCGGGATGCCAATCAGCTCCGTAGGACCGGACAAGGCAGGAGAGACTGACCCGTCGTTGGGCCCGCATGGCTGTTCGGTTGAGCGTGTGCCGTAGGTCGACCCAAAGACGCAGGTCGACGCGAATACGCGAGCCGACCGCCATCCGGCGCGGGGCGTGACGCCGGTCGGGCGCGGCGGCCCGGGGCGTACCCGAATGATTGTCGGATCTCCGTCATCAGCCCGGCGCGGCGGCCATTCCGGCCCGGTTGCCGCGTCCGGCCGGCGGGTGTGCGACGCCCGGGGTGCGACCTCGGTAGGATTGCCGACGGTTCGGCAGGGCCGTCACCGCCCCAGCCCGTCACGCGGAGCCGTCGGGGGTGCTGCGGCTCGCGGCGCCCGGGCGGTGGGGTGCCGGCGCGAGCAGTCGACGCAGGCGTGGGTCAACAGACGGAGGTATCAGATGTCCGGCCACTCAAAGTGGGCGACCACCAAGCACAAGAAGGCCGTGATCGACGCCAAGCGCGGCAAGATGTTCGCCAAGCTGATCAAGAACGTCGAGGTGGCGGCCCGCACCGGCGGCGGCGACCCGGCCGGCAACCCGACGCTCTTCGACGCCATCCAGAAGGCCAAGAAGAACTCCGTCCCGAACGACAACATCGACCGCGCGGTCAAGCGGGGCTCCGGCCTGGAGGCCGGCGGCGCCGACTGGCAGACGATCATGTACGAGGGGTACGGCCCGAGCGGCGTGGCGATGCTGATCGAGTGCCTGACCGACAACCGCAATCGCGCCGCCACCGAGGTCCGCACCGCGCTGACCCGCAACGGCGGCTCGCTTGCCGACGCCGGCTCGGTGTCCTACATGTTCTCCCGCAAGGGCGTGGTGATCGTGCCGAAGGCCGGCACCTCCGAGGACGACGTGATGATGGCGGTCCTCGACGCCGGCGCCGAGGAGGTCAACGACCTCGACGAGGCGTTTGAGGTGATCTCCGAGCCGGGTGACCTGATCGCGGTCCGGACCGCGTTGCAGGACGCCGGCATCGAGTACGAGTCGGCCGAGTCCTCCCTGATCCCCAGCGTGAACGTGCCGCTGGACGAGGACGGCGCCCGCAAGATCTTCAAGCTGATCGACGTGCTGGAGGACTGCGACGACGTGCAGAACGTCTACGCCAACTTCGACGTCTCCGACGAGGTCATGGCCGCGGTCGGCTGACCCCCTTCCAAATCGACACCGGCTCGGCGTAGTGGCGGTATCCCAGACCCGGGATGCCGCCACTACGCCGTACCGGTGCGTCGCCGCGTCGGTGGGTGCGCTGGTGGGTGTGCCGGCGACAGCCGTCGCAGGCCCGCCGGCTGGACGAAGACGGTCCGGCGGGCGACGGCGTCGCCGGCGGCGTCCAGTTCGTAACCCTCCAGCCAGGCCCACCCGTCGTACGTGGTCCAGTCCAGCCTCCGGATGACGCGGAACATGATGGGCCGGACGAACTGGACCGAGGCCGCCCGGCTGATCTCCAGCAGTTCCCCGGCGCGCGGCGTCACCCGCGCTTCCGGTCCCGCCACGCCCGCAGCGTCTCCCCGGCTCGGGCGAGCCGTTCACAGCCGCCGTCCGGCCGGCATCGGGAGCATGCGTCCCGATGGTGCAGGTCGACGACGTAGCCGGCCAGGACGACGGCGAACGGCGGCTCGGGCAGCCGCTGCTCCGCCCCCGTCACGACGCGCTCCGCGAGTGCCCGGTGCCGTGGCCGGCTCGTCCGTCCCCGGGCCGGTCCGTCGGCCGGTCGTCGGTCGACGCCTGCGGACCGTGCGTGCCGTAGGCGCCGCCCCGGTGCGCGTACGCCGGGCGCTGCACCACGTCGACGGGTTCGTCCTGCCGCTGGAACCACTTCCACCGAACCATGTCCACCTCCGGTGAGGTTGCTGGCCGGAAGCCGGCCTTCACTGCTGGTCTTCGGTATGGAACTCTGCGTGTTGGCGGGACAGTCGCGGAAGCAATCCGGTCCTTGTGGAGTGACGCCGGCAGGAGGCTTCTCTACTGGTGAGGGGCGCTGAGGAGACGAGGCTGCGGATTGGGGAAGGGTTGGGGGATCGTGACCATGACTGCGGCGGAGATCCTGCTCGACGAGTTGCGTCGTCTCCGGACGACGCGAGGGCTCAACCAGGAGGAGTTCGGTCGACTGATCAGCTACTCCGGTACGCATGTCAGTGCGGTGGAGACCGGAAGCAGGCCGCCCACCACCGACTATGCGGCGGCCATCGACAGGGCGTTGCAGACGGGTGGCATCTTCGGCCGGTTGCTCGATCGGCTGTCAGTTCTGGACCTGGCACCGCCTTGGCTCCGCGAATGGATCAGCGTCGAGGAACAGGCGACGGCTCTGCGCTGGTACGAACCCGTGTTCGTGCCGGGACTGCTGCAGACCGAGGGATACGCACGGGCGATCCTGCACGCGGGCGGTCAGCTCACCCCTGAGCAAATCGACCAGCGGGTTCGCTCCCGGATCGACCGCCAGTCGATCCTGAATCGGGAGAATCCGCCCCACCTCGTGGTGGTGCTCGACGTGGCCGTCCTGCGGCGCACCGTCAACGACAGCCGAATGATCATGCGGGAACAGTCGGAACACCTGGCTGCGGCGGCTGAGCTGCCGCACGTCCGAATACATGTCGTGCCCGAGGAAACCGGGCTCTACCCTGGGCTGCAAGGCGGCTTCATCCTGGCGACCATGCCGGACGATTCCGCCCTCGGCCACGTCGACAGCCAAGTCCGATCGGAGACGGTCAGTGGCTCGGCTGAGATTGCTACTCTCCAACGGACGTGGGAAAGCGTCGTCCGGGACGCTCTACCTCGGAAGCTGTCCCTGGCATTGATCAAGGAGGCGGCACTGACATGGACCTGACCAACGCCCGGTGGCGTACGTCGACGAAGTCCGGGACGAACGGCGGGAACTGCGTCGAGGTCGCCGACAACCTCCCCGGTGTGGTCGCCGTTCGGGACAGCAAGGATCAGCAGGGCCCGGTCCTGGCCTTCACGCCACGCTCCTGGCAGGCGTTCGTCTCCCACACGAAGTCGGTCGCCTGACCCGCCCGGGGGGACGCCCGCCGAAACCGGGCTGACCGGGTCGCTGGCAGCCCGTAGCCTGCCGGGGTGCTCGTACCCGATCTGCCGTTGCGCACCGCGCGCCTGGTGCTGCGTGCCTTCACCGCCGACGACCTCGCCGTGGTCCGGGACTACCGGGGCCGCCCGGAGGTCACCCGCTTCCTCTACCACCAGCCGTACGACGACGCCGCCGCCCGGGCGGCGATCGACCGGCTGGTCCGGCGCACCGCGTTGCGCGCGCCGGGCGACGTGCTCAACCTGGCCGTGACGGTGGCGGACACCGGCGTGTTCGTCGGTGACGTGCTGCTGACCTGGATCAGCGCGGAGCATCGGCAGGGCGAGATCGGGTACGTGGCCCATCCCGACCACACCGGCCACGGCTACGTGACGGAGGCGGCCCGGGAGTTGCTGCGGCTGGGCTTCGAGGGCTTGGGCCTGCACCGGATCGTCGGCCGGCTGGACGCCCGCAACACCGCCTCGGCCCGGGTGCTGGAACGGTTGGGCATGCGCCGCGAGGCGCACCTGCGGGAGAACGAGTTCGTCAAGGGGGAGTGGACCGACGAGGCGGTCTACGCCCTGCTGGCGCGGGAGTGGCGGGCGGCGGGCTGACGGCCGGCGTACCCGATGGCCCGGCGCGCCCTCGACGGGCGGCGCCGGGCCGGCGGAGGTCTCAGCGGGCGGCGCGCCGGGCCTTGACCATGCTGTCGATCACGTCCCACAATGCGATGACCACGGTGACCACGGCGGCGACGCGGGCCACGTCGTCCGCCCCGCCTTCGCGCAGCCAGGTGAACCGGTCGACCAGCTCCGGGTTGAGCAGCCGGTCGGTGAGCAGCAGCCAGACCACCGGACCCGCGAACGCCAGGTTGAGCAGCGCGTTGACCGCCACCAGCGGCCAGGTCCAGCGCCCGGCCCGGTACTTCGCGACCTCCAGGCCGACGGTGGCCAGCAGCACCACGATCAGGGCGGGGAGCCAGAAGGTCCACAGTGCCGGGTCGAGCACCGGCAACCGGGAGCCGTCGTCGCTGGTCCACCGCTGGAAGTGCTGCCCGACCAGGACCGCGACGGTGCCGAGCAGGAAGACGACCGAGGCCACGCTGTCCGGCTGGCTGATCTGCCGGTCGCGGGTGTCCTCCGGGAGCTGGTCGACGGTCCACTCGGGCAGGCCGAGCGGAGCCCGGGTGCGCTCCAGGACGGCGAAGCTCAGCGTCACCCAGAACGCGACCTGCACCGCGGTCTGGAACGCGACCGAGATCGCCGCGCCGATGGCCCGGCCGGGCTCGTCGCCGACGGTGGCCGTGACGAGACCGGTGATCACGCCGACCGCCGCCGGGATCCAGGTGAGCAGGGTGCGCAGCACCCGCCACCAGAGCAGGTAGTAGCGCGGGCCGATGAGCTGGAGCGTCCGGTCGCTGTAGCGGGCGGCGAGCTGCTCGGGGCGGCCCATCTCGGTGAGCACCTCGCGCTCGGCGGCGGCGTTGTCCTGGCCGCCGGCGGTCCGGTCGTCGATCATGTCGGCGATGGAGGCGCGCAGCTCCTCGGCCAGCTCGGCCCGGCGGGGGGCGGGCACGGTCCGCAGGGTCGCCGCCACGTAACGGTCGGTCAGGGAACTCATCGTCCCGCTCCTTCGATCAACTGGGTTACGGACGTCCGCACCGCGGTCAGGTCGTCGAGCAGGCGCTCCAGCACCGCCTGGCCGTCGTCGCTGGTGCGGTAGAACTTGCGTGGCCGGCTTTCCTCGGTGTTCCACTCGCTGGTCAGCAGGCCCTGTTCCTCGAGCCGGCGCAGCAGCGGGTAGAGCGTGTTGGCGTCGACCGCGAAGCCGTGCGCGGCCAACCGTTGCAGCAGGGCGTAGCCGTAGTCGGGGCGGCGCAGGGCGACCAGGCTGGCCACCACGACCGTGCCGCGTCGCAGCTCCTGGAGATGGGTCCGGAGGACCTCGTCGCTGACCATGCTTCACACCATAGTGTGTGGCACACACTATTGCAACGCACTGACATATCGTGTGGGGGACAACGATGGGCGAGGTACCGGGCTCCCCGGCGCCCCGCCCATCGCGTACCCCGGTTCAGCTCGTCGCGTCGGTCTCCGGAGCCGGGTCCACCTGGAATGCCTGGTCGTCCGAGTCCGCGCACGGCTCGGCCAGCGCGGCCTCGCCCGGGCCGGTGGTGTCGTCGCGGATGCCGAGGCACAACGATCCCCGGGCCGAGCGGATCCGGTACGCCCCGTCCGCCCGCGCCTCGAACCGGAACACCTGCTCCAGTCGCTGGGCCTGGCAGTCCTCCCACGGCTCCAGCAGGAAGCGCCCCGGGTCGTCGCCGCGGATGGTCAGGCAACCGTCGCCTTTGACCGGATGCCGCCACATGATGAAGGCGCCGTCGCCCACCGGCTCCAGGTCGGTCTCCGGCGGGGTGGCGCCCGCGCAGGCCCGCTGGACGAGGATCTCGTGGCGGTAGCCCCCCGGGCGGTCCCAGCCCTCGCCGAGACAGAGCCCGGGGGTTCGCGCCGGCCGGATCCGGACCCGGCCGGCCGGCGCCGTGGATGTCGCGCCCGTCGCGGTTCGCGCGGCCGGCAGGTTGTCGCCGACCTCCGTCATCGACGTGTCCCGCTGCTGCTCCCCGGCGAGCCGGACGCCGGCTCCCACGGCGGCGGCCAGGGCCGTGGCGGCGAGCGCCAGCAGGGCCAGGAGGCGCTTGCGCTGCCCCGTGCCCGGCGTGGCGGCTACCGGACCGCCGGAAACCACCCCGTCAGCCGGGTCGGTCCCGGTGGGCGCCTCCCCGCGATCGTCAGCGCCGGCCGCCGCCGGACCGGGGTCGCCGGCGGGAGCGGGCCCGGTGGCCTCCGGCGCCGGGACGAGCGCCGCGAGCGCGAGTCGCTCACGGGCCCGTAGCCACGCGGCGACGAGGTCACCCTGCCCGCAGGCGCGCACGAAGGCGGCCAGCACCTCCGGGCGGGGCAGCGCGTCGCGGCTCAGGACGTCGGCGAGGGTGCTGCGGGCCAGGACGTCCCCGTTGTCGGCGGCCCGCTGCGCCAACTGTCGGAAGGTCAGGCCGGATCGTTCCTTGAGCGCGCGCAGCGCCACCAGGAATCCGGCCCGATCGGTGATCTGGTCGATCTGGTGCTCCCCGTGGTCCATCCCCTGATTCTGCGGCAGTCGCCGGCCGGCCGGCGCATCCCGCTGTCCGACGATCCGGACAGAAACCCGGACACACGGGGCTGACCTGCGTGGACGGGCGTGCCTGCCGGACGGGGCATTGCCGGTCGCCGCCGGCCTACCTAACGTGATGGCCCCGCAGGCCGCGACGCCGGCCGCGGACGGGTCAGTATCACGGGGAGGTACCTATGACCGAGGTCGTTCCGGCGTGCCCGCCCGGCGCGGCGACGCCGGCAGAGTACGTGGCGGTGCTGCGCCGGCTGCGGGAGCGTTCCGGGCTCACCTACCGGGAGACGGCCCGGCGCGCCACCGCGGCCGGGCACTGGTTGCCGCCCAGCACCCTGGCCGCCGCGCTGGCCCGCGTCACGCTGCCCCAGGAACGTGTGGTGCTGGCGCTGCTCGCGGCCTGCGGGACGCCGGACGCGGAGGTGCGGAGCTGGCTGGCGGCGCGCAACGAGATCGAGATGCGCCTGGCCGAGGCGGTCCGGCCGCACGGGCCGCCGCCGGCGTCACACCGACCCGAAGGGCCGGTGGCGGCACGGCGCGCCGGGAGTCGGCCGCTCGGTGGGACCGCCGGTGTCCTGGTGGCCTGCGCGGTCGGCGCGTTGGCCGGCGCGGCGGGCGCGCTGGCCCTGCGGCGGCGCGGCGGACCCGGTGGACCGGCCTGCGTCGCCGGCTGCCACGGCCACGGGTGAGACGCGGGGACGCCCCGCCCGGTGGTGCGGCCGGGCGGGGCGTCGTTCCTGGCCCGCGCTCAGGGGCGCAGCCGGTTGGCGAAGCCGTCGAACCCGAGCCGGTAGCGCTGCCCGGCGGTCACCCCGAACTCGAAGTGCCCGACGAGGTCGTCCCAGGTGTGCGGGGCCACCGTCGGCCCGGCGGTGCGGATGGCGAGCCGGCCCGCTCGACCGTGGTGCGGGTCGCGGCCAACCGGGTCCACCACGGCTCGGTGCTGCCGTTGTCGAACGTACCGTTGATGATCAGGTCGCCGGTCGCGGCGGCCGCCGGGACCGGCCGGAGCGCGGCGGGGAGGGTGAGGGCGAGCGCGGCGGCGAGCACCGCGCCGGACAGCCGGCGCAGCCATCGGCGGCGTCCGCCACGGGGTGCGCCCGGGGGTGGGCTCATGGAGACCCTTCCGGCTGGTGGGTGACCCGGGCAGGCCGTCCGGGACCGGCTGACCGTAGGGGTGTCCGCCCTGTTCGCCGCCGTGGAACAGGCGTGCGGAACGGTGCCGGACGCGTCCGTTCCAGGGAGATCCACACCACCTGCGGCGGGTCGCCGCGCGCGGCTGCTGGAGGTCGCCTCACGGGCGGCGCTAGGGTGGGTCGACCGACCCATGACCATGACCGGGGGGCCCCACGCATGGGCGATTCGTTCGCGCATCTGCACGTACACACCGAGTACTCGATGCTCGACGGTGCGGCCCGCCTCAAGGACCTGTTCGCCGAGGCGGCGCGGCTCGGCATGCCGGCCGTGGCGATCACCGACCACGGCAACATGCACGGCGCGAACGACTTCTACAAGCAGGCCATGGCCGCCGGCGTCAAGCCCATCCTCGGCGTCGAGGCGTACGTGGCGCCGGAGTCGCGCTTCCACAAGGCGCGGGTCAAGTGGGGGCGTCCCGAGCAGAAGAGCGACGACGTCTCCGGCAACGGTGCCATCACCCACATGACCATGTGGGCGGCGAACCGCACCGGCCTGCACAACATGTTCCGACTCAACTCCCGCGCCTCGATGGAGGGCCACTACGTCAAGTGGCCCCGGATGGACATGGAGCTGATCGCCGAGCACGCCGAGGGCATCATGGCCACCACCGGCTGCCCCTCCGGCGCGGTGCAGACCCGGCTGCGGCTCGGCCAGTTCGACGAGGCGCTCAAGGTCGCCGCCGCGTACCAGGACATCTTCGGCAAGGAGAACTACTTCCTGGAGATCATGGACCACGGCCTCGACATCGAGCGCCGGGTCCGCGACGGGCTCACCGAGATCGCGCACAAGCTCGACATCCCGCCGGTGGTCACCAACGACTCGCACTACACCCACGAGGCGCAGGCCGAGGCGCACGACGTGCTGCTCTGCGTGCAGACCGGCAGCAACGTCGCCGACCCCAACCGGTTCCGCTTCGAGGGCGGCGGCTACTTCGTCAAGTCCGCCGACCAGATGCGCGCGGTCGACTCGTCCGAGCTGTGGCAGCAGGGCTGCCGCAACACGCTGCTGGTGGCCGAGAAGGTCGACCCGACCGGCATGTTCACGTTCCACAACCTGATGCCGCGGTTCCCGATCCCGGACGGCGAGACCGAGGAGTCCTGGTTCCGCAAGGAGACGTTCGCCGGGCTCAAGCGCCGCTTCCCGAACGGCATCCCGGAGGGCCACGTCGTCCAGGCCGAGTACGAGCTGGGCGTCATCATCCAGATGGGCTTCCCGTCCTACTTCCTCGTGGTCGCCGACTTCATCCAGTGGGCGAAGAGCCAGGGCATCGCGGTCGGCCCCGGCCGTGGCTCGGCGGCCGGCTCACTCGTCGCGTACGCGCTGGGCATCACCGACCTGGACCCGATCCCGCACGGCCTGATCTTCGAGCGGTTCCTCAACCCCGAGCGCGTCTCGATGCCGGATGTCGACATCGACTTCGACGAGCGTCGGCGCGGCGAGGTGATCAAGTACGTGACCGACAAGTGGGGCGAGGACAAGGTCGCGCAGATCGCCACGTTCGGCACGATCAAGGCGAAGGCCGCGATCAAGGACTCGGCCCGGGTCCTCGGCTTCCCGTACGCGGTCGGCGACCGGATCACCAAGGCGATGCCCCCGGCGGTGATGGGCAAGGACATCCCGCTCTCCGGCATCTTCGACCCGAAGCACCCGCGTTACGCCGAGGCGGGCGAGATCCGCGGCCTCTACGAGACCGACCCGGACGTCAAGAAGGTCATCGAGACCGCGAAGGGCATCGAGGGCCTGATCCGGCAGACCGGTGTGCACGCGGCCGGCGTCATCATGTCCGCCGAGCCGATCATCGAGCACATCCCGCTGATGCGGCGCGACGCCGACGGCGTCATCATCACGCAGTTCGACTACCCGACCTGCGAGTCGCTCGGGCTGCTGAAGATGGACTTCCTCGGCCTGCGCAACCTGACCATCATCGACGACGCGGTGAAGAACATCCAGCTCAACCACGGCAAGGAGCTGGACCTGCTCGGCCTGCCGCTGGACGACAAGCCGGCGTACGAGCTGCTCGCGCGCGGCGACACGCTGGGCGTGTTCCAGCTCGACGGCGGGCCGATGCGCTCGCTGCTGCGGATGATGAAGCCGGACAACTTCGAGGACATCTCCGCCGTGCTGGCGCTCTACCGGCCCGGCCCGATGGGCGTCGACTCGCACACCAACTACGCGCTGCGCAAGAACGGCCTCCAGGAGATCACCCCGATCCACCCGGCGCTGGAGGAGCCACTGCGCGAGATCCTCGCCCCCACCTACGGCCTGATCGTCTACCAGGAGCAGGTGCAGCGCGCCGCGCAGATCCTCGCCGGCTACACGCTCGGCCAGGCCGACCTGCTGCGCCGCGCGATGGGCAAGAAGAAGAAGGAGATCCTGGACAAGGAGTTCGTCCCGTTCCGGGACGGCTGCCGCGAGCGCGGCTACCCCGACGACGCCATCCAGGCGGTGTGGGACGTCCTGGTGCCGTTCGCCGGCTACGCGTTCAACAAGGCCCACTCCGCCGCGTACGGCCTGGTGTCGTACTGGACCGCCTACCTCAAGGCGCACTACCCGGCGGAATACATGGCGGCGCTGCTCACCTCCGTCGGCGACGACAAGGACAAGATGGCGCTCTACCTGTCCGAGTGCCGCCGGATGCGGATCCAGGTCCTGCCACCGGACGTGAACACCTCCGCCGGACCGTTCACCCCGGTCGGCAAGGAGATCCGCTTCGGCCTCGGCGCGGTCCGCAACGTCGGCGCGAACGTGGTCGCCTCGATCATGCGCTGCCGCGAGGAGAAGGGCGAGTACGCCGACTTCTACGACTTCCTGTCCAAGGTCGACGCGGTGGCCTGCAACAAGAAGACCATCGAATCGCTGATCAAGGCCGGCGCGTTCGACTCGCTGAAGCACCCGCGCAAGGCCCTGCTCGCCGTGCACGCCGACGCCATCGACGCGTACGCCGACGTCAAGCGCAAGGAGGCGGTCGGCCAGTACGACCTGTTCGGCGCCGGGTTCGGCGACGCGGACGCCGGCAGCACCACCGTCATGCCGGTCATCGCGGACAGCGAGTGGGACAAGCGCGACAAGCTGGCGTTCGAGCGCGAGATGCTCGGCCTGTACGTCTCCGACCACCCGCTGTTCGGCCTGGAACACGTGCTCGGCGCGGCGGCCGACACCACCATCGCCGCGCTGTCCGAGGAGGGCACCGTGCCCGACGGCGCGGTGGTCACCCTCGCCGGCATCCTCTCCGGCGTGCAGCGCCGGGTCACCAAGCAGGGCCGGGCCTGGGCCTCGGCCACGCTCGAAGACCTCGCCGGCGGCGTCGAGACGCTGTTCTTCCCCAACACCTACGAGGTGATCGGGCAGTACATCGCCGAGGACGCGATCGTGGTGGTCAAGGGCCGGGTGGACCGCCGCGACGACACCCCCCGGATCATGGCGATGGACATGTCCATGCCGGACGTCACCAGCAACCCGGCGAACAAGCCGGTCACCCTGACCATCCCGGTGCACCGCTGCACGCCGCCGCTCGTCGAGCGGCTCAAGGAGACGCTGGTGCTGCACCCCGGCGACACCGAGGTGCACGTCAAGCTGCTCAACGGCGGCAAGGTCACCACGCTGCGTCTCGGGCCGTTCCGGGTCGCCGCGACCACCGCGCTGATGGGTGACCTGAAGAGCGTCCTGGGCCCGGCCAACGTGAGCTGACCGAGCGGCCCGGGCGGTGATCGGGCAGCATCGACGGGATGCCGTCCAATCATTTGCTGCACGTACGTGACCTCGTGCCCGACGCGCTGGCCTGCCTGCGCGAATGCCGGTCGGCGCCGGCCGACCGCTGGCCGCAGCACTGGCGGTCCGGCTACCTGGACCGGCACCCGGACGTGTTCCGGGTGCTCGACCGGGACGGTGACTGGTCCGAACCGGCGTCCGTGACCGCCGCCGTGGCCGGGCTCCGCGACCGGGTCGCCGACCTGGCCGCCCGCGCCGAGGCGGTACGCGGACTGCTGCCCGCCGGCGTCGCGGACGCGGCCGGGGCGTTGGGCTGGTCCGGTCAGGGCGGACCGGTCGAGTGCGTGGTGCTGGTCGGGCTGCACCAGGCCAACGGCTGGGCTGACGACCTGGGCGGTCGCTACGCGCTCTTCCTCGCCGTCGAGCGCCTCGGCCCACCGGACGACGACGGGCTGCTGGTGCGGCACGAGGCCGCGCACGTCGTGCACGACCGCCGGGCCGGGATACGCGGCTGGCCCGAGCACGGGGTGGCGACCCATCTCTTCGCCGAGGGGCTGGCCACCCAGGCCACCGCCGAACTCGACCCGGGCCGGCCGCCGGAGGCGTACCTCTGGTTCGGTCGTCCCGGCCACCGGGCCTGGCTGGACGAGTGTCGCCACCGCTGGCCGGAGATCCTGGGCCGGGTCCGGGCCGACCTGGACGCCACCGACCCGGACCACCACGCCGCCTACTTCCTCAAGCGGGACTCGCCGCTGCGCGGCGACCTGCCCGCGCGCTGCGGCTACCTGGTCGGCCTGGCGGCGGTGCGGCGACTGCGGGCGCGGCACGGCCTGCCCGAACTGGCCGCCTGGCCGCTGGACCGGGTCCGGGCGGAGCTGGCGACCGCGCTCGCGGACCTGCCCGCTCCTCGTGCGGTTCACTGAGACCTGCCTCACAGTATGGGCATGGACACCACCACCTCCGCCCCCGAGGACGTCCGGCCCGCCCGCCGGGACCGGACCCGGTACCTCTACCTGGCGGTCATCGCCGCCGTCGTCGCCGGCATCGTGGTCGGCCTGGTCGCACCGGACGTCGGCAAGGCGCTGAAACCGCTCGGCACCGGCTTCGTGAACCTGATCAAGATGATGATCAGTCCGGTCATCTTCTGCACCATCGTGCTCGGCGTCGGTTCGGTCCGGCAGGCGGCCAAGGTCGGCAAGGTCGGCGGTCTCGCGCTCGGCTACTTCCTGGTCATGTCCACCGTGGCGCTGGCGATCGGCCTGGTGGTCGGCAACGTCATCCACCCCGGTGCCGGCCTGGACCTGGGGCCGGACGTGGCCGACGCGGGCCGGTCCGCGGCCGGTGAGGAGGGCGGCGGCACCGTCGACTTCCTGCTCGGCATCATCCCGACCACGCTGGTCTCCGCGCTGACCGAGGGCGAGGTGTTGCAGACCCTGCTGGTGGCGCTGCTGGTCGGCTTCGCGGTGCAGGGCATGGGCCGCCGGGGCGAGCCGGTGCTGCGGGCGATCGGCGTGCTCCAGCGCCTGGTCTTCAAGGTGCTGGCGATGATCATGTGGCTGGCGCCGATCGGCGCGTTCGGCGCGATGGCGGCGGTGGTCGGCGCCACCGGCGTGGACGCGCTGAAGAGCCTGGCGCAGATCATGCTCGGCTTCTACGCCACCTGCCTGATCTTCGTGATCGTGGTGCTCGGCCTGCTGCTGCGCCTGATCGCCCGGATCTCGATCTTCTCGCTGCTGCGCTACCTGGGCCGCGAGTTCCTGCTGATCCTGTCCACCTCGTCGTCGGAGTCGGCGCTGCCCAGGCTGATCGCGAAGATGGAGCACGTCGGCGTCAGCCGGCCGGTCGTCGGCATCACGGTCCCCACCGGGTACTCGTTCAACCTCGACGGCACCGCGATCTACCTGACCATGGCCGCGCTCTTCGTGGCCGACGCGCTGGGCAAGCCGCTCGCGGTCGGGGAGCAGATCTCGCTGCTGGTGTTCATGGTGATCGCGTCCAAGGGCGCGGCCGGCGTGACCGGCGCCGGGCTGGCCACGCTGGCCGGCGGCCTCCAGTCGCACCGGCCGGACCTGGTCGACGGCGTCGGTCTGATCGTCGGCATCGACCGGTTCATGTCCGAGGCCCGGGCGCTGACCAACTTCGCCGGCAACGCGGTGGCGACCGTGCTGGTCGGCACCTGGACCGGGGAGTTCGACCGGGAGCAGGCCCGCGCCGTGCTCTCCGGCGACCGCCCGTTCGACGAGACCAGCATGCTCGACGACGACGACGAGCGCCCCGCCGAGACCGCAACCCCACCCGCCCCCGACCGCCCCCTCGCCACCTCCACCACCCCCTGACAGCCCCACCCCGCCCCCTCACGCGATCTTGCACTTTGTGCCCCGGCGAAACGGACGAAGCGCCCACCGAAGGGGCCGAAACCGCAAGATCGGCGAGGGGTGGGGGGACGGGGGAGGGCCGGGGGTGGGGGTGGGGTGGGCCACGGGGGTGGGATTGGCGGTGTCGGGTGGGGGTGGGGGTGGTTAGCGTCGGTGGCATGGAGCTGGAGCAGGCACGGAAGTTGTGGCAACCGGAGCCGGGCTGGTTGAACACGGCGACCTACGGGTTGCCGCCCGATCCGGTGTGGACGGCGGTGCAGCAGGTGCTCGCCGAGTGGCGGAGCGGCCGGGTGTCGTTCGAGGTGTGGGACGAGTCGGTCGGGCGCTCCCGGGCCGCGTTCGCCCGGCTGGTCGGCGTGGACGCGGCCGACGTGAGCATCGGCGCGGCCGTCTCCCAGTTGGCGGCACCGATCGCGGCGGCGCTGCCGCCGGGGGCCACGGTGGTGGTGCCCGAGGTCGAGTTCACCTCGATCCTGTTCCCCTGGTTGGTGCAGGAGGAGCGCGGTGTGCGGGTGCGCACCGTCCCGCTCGACGGCCTGGTCGACGCCATCGACGCCGGGACCGACCTGGTGGCGTTCAGCCTGGTGCAGTCCGCCGACGGCACGGTCGCCCCGTACGACGAGATCGTCGCGGCGGCCCGGGCACACGACGCGCTCGTGGTGGTCGACGCCACCCAGGCCTGCGGGTGGCTGCCGTTCGCGGCGGACCGGGCGGACGCGGTGCTGGTGGGGGCGTACAAGTGGTTGATGGCGCCGCGTGGTGCGGCCTTCGCCTACCTGGCGCCGGCGCTGCGCGAGCGGATGCGTGCCGACGCCGCCGGTTGGTACGCCGGCCGCGACCCGAGCGCCTCGTTCTACGGCCTGCCGCTGCGGCTGGCCGACGACGCCCGCCGGTTCGACATCTCCCCGTCCTGGCTCTGCTACGCCGGCGCGGCCCCGGTGCTGGAGCTGCTCGCCGAACTCGACCCGGTGGCGGTACGCGACCACGACGTGGCGCTGGCCAACCGGTTCCTGGCCGGGCTGGGCCGCCCGCCCGGCGACAGCGCGATCGTCACCGTCGAGGTGCCGGACGCGCAGGAGAAGCTGGCCCGGGCCGGGGTACGGGCGGCGGTGCGGGCCGGCCGGGTGCGCGCCTCGTTCCACCTCTACACCACCGAGGCGGACGTCGACCTGGCACTGGAGGCGCTGACGGGTTGAGCCCCGGCTCAGGCCAGGTGGCCACGATCCTCGGGTGGCCGCCTCCTCGGGTCGGCGTCGGCTCCAAGCCGGTCGGGGGTAGCGTCGAGGACCCACAGTCGATCTCCGCCCTCGAAGGACGCCATGGATCCCGTCGCCGCACCGCCCGTCCCGCGCCCGCTGCCGGCGGTCAGGCGATGAGGGCGCTCGTGGTACGCGGCCGGGGCGCGACCCCGGCCGTCGAGGAGGTGCGCCTGCCCGCCCCCGGCCCGGGTGAGCTGCGGGTCCGGATCCGCGCCGCCGGCCTGTGCCACTCCGATCTGGCCATGGTGCACGGCACGTTGACGCCCGGGTACCCGCTGGTGCTGGGGCACGAGGCGACCGGCGTGGTGGTCGAGATCGGGCCGGGCACCGCGTTGCCCGTGGGCACGCCGGTGGTGCTCAACTGGGCGCCCGCCTGCCGCGACTGCTGGCACTGCCGGCACGGTGAGCCTTGGCTCTGCGTCGCGAACGGCGCCGCCTCGGTGCCGCGCGGCGAGACCGCCGACGGGGAGCCGGTGCAGGTCACGCTCGGGCTCGGCGCGCTCGCCGAGGAGGTGGTGGTGCCGGAACGGGCGGCCGTGCCGGTGCCGGCCGGGCTGCCGCCGGCGCAGGCGGCGCTGCTGGGCTGCGCGGTGCTCACCGGCACCGGCGCGGTCCGCAACACCGCCCGGGTCGCCGCCGGCGAGTCGGTCGCGGTGATCGGCCTGGGCGGCGTCGGGCTGGCCGTGCTCACCGCCGCTCGCCGGGCCGGCGCGGCACCGATCCTCGCCGTCGACGTGGTGGCGGCCAAACGGGAGCTGGCCCTGGCCGCCGGCGCGACCGACTTCCTGCCCGCCGACGACGCGCTGAGCCGGGAGATCCGGGCCCGCACCGACGGGCGCGGGGTGGACCACGCGTTCGAGTGCGTGGGCCGGGCCGCCACCATCCGCGCCGCCTGGCGGGCGACCCGGCGCGGAGGCGCGGTCACCGTGGTCGGCATGGGCGGCCGGGACGACCTGCTCAGCCTCTCCGCGATGGAGATCTTCCACTCGGCGCGTACGCTGCGCTCCTCGGTCTACGGCTCGACCGATCCGGACCGGGAGGTGCCGGAGCTGGCCGCCGCGCTCGCCGCCGGTGACCTCGACCTGGCGCCGCTGGTCAGCGGCACGGTGTCGCTGGCCGAGGCGCCCGCCGCGCTGGACCGGTTGGCGCGGGGCGAGGGCGCCCGCTGGGTGGTCACGTTCCCGGACTGAGCCCGCCGTCGACCAGGACCGTCACGCCGTCGAGCAGCCGGCGCAGGCCGAAGTCGAAGACGGTCTCCAGGTCCAGGTCGACGCCGCCCGCGGTCAGCGCGTCCATGGTGGCCAGCCGGCCGCCGGCCATCAGCCGGTGCAACGTGTCCCGCTGCCGGTCCACCCACTCCTCGTCGGTGCGCCCGGTGTCCTGCACCGCCTGCGCGCCGGCCTCCAGGTTGACCGCGACGCCCTTCACGTACGCCATCAGCGTGATCGCCACGTGCCAGCGCGCGTCCCGGCCGATGCGCGGGCTCGCCACCCGGCTGTTCCTCGGCCACGCCGACGGGCTCGACCTGCCGGAGTACGCCGTCGACCGGTGAGCCCCCTACCCGGTCGCCGGGCCGGGTCCGCTACCCGGTCGCGGGAGCCGGCCCGGTCACGGTGCCGGGACACATGTCGACGGCCGCCGATGGGGCGGGAGCGCCCGGCGCCTGTGGAGGTCCACACCGTGCCGGGCGGGGGGAATGTGTGGCGCATCGACATGGTTCGACCCGTTCGACGCCCCGTAGGTTTCCTGCACGCGACGGCCCTGTGACCCCGGTCACCGACCCGGCCGTGGCGGACGGACCTGCGGAGGGTGAGGCGATGGCCGGGCAAGCGATCCTGTCGGCCCGTGGGCTGACCCGGGACTTCCGGGGTTTCCGGGCCGTCGATCGCGTCGACCTGGACGTGGCGGCGGGCACCGTGCACGCCCTGGTGGGCCCGAACGGCGCCGGCAAGACCACGCTGTTCAACCTGCTCACCGGCTTCCTGCCGCCCAGTGGTGGCCGGATCGAGCTGGACGGCCGGGACGTCACCGGGCTGCCCCCGGAGCGGGTGGCGCGGCTCGGCGTGGCCCGGTCGTTCCAGATCACCAGCCTCTTCCCGCAGCTCGGCGCGCGCGAGCACGTCGAGTTGGCGCTCCAGTCGCCCAGCGGGCTGGGCTGGCGGTTCTGGCGGTCGGCGAAGTTGATGCGCCGCTACCGGGACCGGGCCGACGAACTGCTGGCCATGGTCGGTCTCGCCGACCTCGCCGAGGCCCCGGCCGAGGCGCTCGCGTACGGGCGCAAGCGGGCCCTGGAGCTGGCCATCGCGCTCGCCCTCGACCCGAAGGTGCTGCTGCTCGACGAGCCGACCGCCGGGATGGGCCTGGAGGACGTCGACCGCACCGTCGAGCTGATCGCCACCGTCCGCACCGGACGGACCGTGGTCATGGTCGAGCACAACATGAGCGTGGTGGGCCGGCTCGCCGACACGGTCACCGTCCTCCAGGCCGGCACCGTGCTGGTCGAGGGGCCGTACGAGCAGGTCCGCGCCGACGAGCGGGTCATCACCGCCTACCTGGGAGCCAGCGATGCTGCGCATTGAGAACCTGTCCGCCTGGTACGGCGAGGCCCAGGTGCTGCGCGAGGTGAGCCTGGAGGTGGCCGCCGGTGAGGTGGTCACGCTTGTCGGACGCAACGGCGCCGGCAAGTCCACCCTGCTGCGGTCCGTGATGGGGCTGCACCCCGGCCAGCGTGGCACGGTGCACCTCGACGGGCGGGACATCTCCCGGCTGCCGGCGTACAAGCGGGCGCGGGCCGGGCTCGGCTGGGTCCCCGACGACCGGGGCGCGTACGCCACGCTCACGGTCACCGAGAACCTGACGCTGCCGCCCCGGGTCGGCCCGGACCCGTGGCCGCTGGCGCGGGTGTACGAGGCGTTCCCCGCGCTGCACGCCCGGCGCGACTCGGCCGCGACCATGCTCTCCGGCGGCGAGCAGCAGATGCTCGCGCTGGCCCGGGTGCTGCGCATGGGCGCCCGGCTGCTGCTCTGCGACGAGCCCACCGAGGGGCTGTCGCCGTTGCTCGTGCAGCAGGTCGGCGACCTGCTGCGGGAGGCCAAGCGGCACGGCGTGACCGTGCTGCTGGTGGAACAGAACCTGCACTTCGCCACCGGCGTCGCCGACCGGCACTACCTGCTGGCCGAGGGCCGGATCGCGGAGGCGATGGAGAACACGGAGGTGCGCTCGCGGGAACGCGAGCTGCTGGCGTACCTCGGGATCTGACAAGTCGACGGCCGAACCCGCGCGGACCGCGCGGCGACGAAGGGGATGACCATGCGTAGGAGCGTGGGTGTGGCCGCCGCCTCGGCGGCGGCGCTGCTGGTGGCCGGCTGCGGCGGCGGTGGCCCGCAGTCCGGCGGTGACTCGAAGCTGACCGGCGACAAGATCGTGCTGGGCGTGCTCAACGACCAGTCGGGGGCCTACTCGGAGCTGTCCGGGCGGAACTCGGTCAAGGCCGTGGAGATGGCCATCGCCGACTTCAAGGCCAAGCACGGCGACGACGCGGTCACGAAGAACATCAGCGTGGAGACCGCCGACCACCAGAACAAGCCGGACGTGGCCAACAGCAAGGCCCAGGAGATGGTCGACCGCAAGGGCGTCGACGCGATCCTGGACGTGCCGACCTCGTCGGCCGCGCTGAAGGTAGCCGACGTGGCCAAGGAGAAGAAGAAGCTCTACTTCAACATCGGCGCGGCGACCACGGACCTGACCGGCAAGAGCTGCAACAAGTACACGTTCCACTACGCGTACGACACCTACATGCTGGCGCACGGCACCGGCACGGTGACCACCGAGCAGGTCGGCAAGAACTGGTACATCCTCTACCCGAACTACGCGTTCGGACAGGACATGGAGAAGAGCTTCACGGCCGCCATCGGCGCGGCCGGCGGGCAGGTCGTGGGTAAGGACGGCGCGCCGTTCCCGAACACCAGCGGCGACTACTCGTCGTTCCTGCTCAAGGCGCCGACGCTGAACCCGAAGCCGCAGGTGCTCGGCACCATGCAGGCCGGCGCGGAGCTGGTCAACGTGGTCAAGCAGTACAACGAGTTCAAGCTGCGGGAGAAGGGCGTCGGGCTGGCCGTCGGCCTGATGTTCATCACCGACATCCACTCGCTCACCCCGGCCGCGCTGGCCGGCACCACCTACACCGACGCCTGGTACTGGAACTTCGACAAGCAGAACCGGGAGTGGGCGGACCGGTTCCAGTCCGAGACCGGCACCCGGCCGTCGTTCGCGCACGCGGCCAACTACTCCGCCGCCATGCAGTACCTGGAGGCGGTGCAGGCCGCCGGCACCGACGACGCCGACGCCGTGGTCAAGGAGCTGGAGGGCAAGGAGATCAACGACCTGTTCCTGCGCAACGGCAAGATCCGCGCGGAGGACCACCGGGTCGTGCACGACGCCTACCTGGCGCAGGTGAAGCCGCAGGCCGAGGTCAAGGAACCGTGGGACTACGTGAAGATCCTCAAGACCATCCCGGCGGCCGAGGCGTTCCGCACCCCGTCGGCCGACTGCAAGCTCTGACATGTCCGGCTTCCTGCAGAACACGTTCAACGGGCTGGTGGGCGGGGCGTTCTACGCCCTGCTCGCCCTCGGGCTCGCGGTCATCTTCGGCATGCTCCGGGTGGTGAACTTCGCCCACGGCGCGTTCTACATGCTCGGCGCGTTCGGGGCGTACGTGCTGCTGGCCGAGGCGGGCGTGCCGTTCTGGGCCGCGTTGGTGATCATGCCGCTGGCGCTGGGCCTGCTCGGCATGGCGCTGGAACGGGCGGTGATCCACCGGCTCACCCGGCTCGACCCGCTCTACAACTTCCTGCTCACCTTCGGCCTGACGCTGATCCTGCAGGACCTGGTCAAGTCCCGGTACGGCGTGCAGTCCAGCCCGTACGCCACGCCCGCCGAGCTGAGCGGGACCGTCGACTTCGGGCTCTTCGACTTCCCGACGTACCGGGTGTTCATCCTCGGCTTCACCGTGCTGCTCTGCGTAGCGGTCTGGTGGGTGCTCGGGCGGACCCGGATCGGCATGGTGGTCCGGGCCGCCACCGAGCGGCCGGAGCTGACCCGGGCGTTCGGCATCGACGTGGGGAGATGGGTCACCCCGGTCTTCGGCTTCGGCATCGCGCTCGCCGGGCTGGCCGGGGTGCTCGCCGCCCCGATGCGGGCGGTCAACCCGCTGATGGGCGCCGACCTGATCATCGTGGTCTTCGCGGTGGTGGTGATCGGCGGGCTCGGCTCGATCTTCGGCTCGGTCGCCGCCGGCTTCGGCATCGGCCTGATCCAGGCGTGGGGCGAGGCGTACCTGTCCGACTACCCGCTCGTGTCGCAGACCGTCGTGTTCGTGGTGATGGCCGCCGTGCTGCTGTGGCGCCCGGCCGGCCTGTTCGGCCGAGAGGAGGCTCCCGCGTGACCAGCACTGTCGACACCAGCCCCGTGGAGAAACCGGCCCCACGGTCCGGGCTGCTCGCCGTCGCGCGGGCGCCCGGCTGGGTCCGGTACGCGCTGCTGGCCGCCGGCCTGCTGGTGGCGCTCTGGCTGCCCAACGGGCTCTACCCGGCGGTCGCGGTGGACATCCTGTGCTGGGCGCTGTTCGCCGTCTCGGTGGACCTGCTGCTCGGCTTCACCGGGCTGATGTCGTTCGGGCACGCCGCGTTCTGGGGCACCTCGGCGTACGTCACCGGGCTGGTCGCGATCCACGCCGGCCTGCCGTTCCCGGCCGCGGTGCTGGCCGGGGCGCTGGCCGCGGCGCTGCTCGCGCTGCCGATCGGCTACCTGGCGGTGAAGCGCACCGGGATCTACTTCGCGATGGTCACGCTGGCGTTCGCGCAGATGGTCTACTACGTGGCCAACGAGTGGCGCTCGGTGACCCAGGGCGAGAACGGCCTCCAGGGCGTGCCGCGCGCGTTCTTCGGCGCCGACCTCACCGACGACTACTACTTCTACTACGCGATCCTGCCGATCGTGCTGCTCGGGCTGCTCGCGGCGTGGCGGATCGTGCACTCGCCGTTCGGCCGGGTGCTGGTCGGCATCCGGGACAACCCGGCGCGGGCCCGCGCGCTGGGCTACCCGGTGCACCGCTACAAGCTGACCGCGTTCGTGCTCTCCGGGTTCCTCGCCGGGCTCGGCGGCGGGCTGTTCGCCGTCGGTCACCGGCTCGTCTCGCTGGACGTGCTGCACTGGACCACATCCGGCAAGGCGGTCATCGTGGTGGTGCTCGGCGGCATCGGCACGCTGTGGGGCGGCGTGCTCGGCGCGGCGCTGGTGGTCCGGCTGGAGGACTGGTTGTCGTTCTCCGGGTTCGAGGCCATCGGGCTGGTCACCGGCGGCATCTTCGTGCTGGTCGTGCTGCTGTTCCGGCGCGGCGTCTGGGGCACTGTCGCGCACCTGGCCCGGCGTCGGGGAGCCGCCCGGCGCGAATGAACCTCCCGGTGGCGCATCCGGATCGGGCCGCCCGGACGAACCCCCAGGTAGAAGAGCTACCCGGGGGTACGTCCGTTGCTGACCGAGAACATGCCGGCCGGGGCCGCCGAGTCGGCCCGTAAACGGCTCATCACCGCCGCCGAGGACCTGGACGACAACCAGGTCGCCGGGCTGGTGCTCGACCTCGCCGCCGAGGTCGGGGTCGCGCCCTTCTGGGAGCAGGTCTGCCTGCCGCTGCTGGGCGCGCTGCGCGGGCACAGCGCCGCCGAGATCGCGGTCGAGCACGCCCTGTCCGAGGGCGTGCGGGTCGGGCTGGACGTGTTCCGCCGGGAACCGACCCGACCGCTGCCGGTCGCGGGGGTGCTGCTCGCCGGCGCCGAGCACGAGACGCACTGCCTGGGGCTGCACGCCCTGGCGGCGGCGCTGCGTGAGCGCGGTCGGGGCTGCCTGCATCTGGGCCCGGCCCTGCCCTGGTCCGCGCTGGCCAGCGCCGTGGCCCGGGTCCGGCCCCGGGTGGTGGTGGTCTGGTCGCAGACCCCGGTGACCGGTCGGGCGTACCGCCTGGTCCGGCTCCGGCGGGACGTCCCGGACGTCCGTCTGCTCGCCGCCGGGCCGGGCTGGATCGAGCCGTTCCCGCCCGGCCCCACCGCCCCCCACCGCCTGACCACCCTCGCCGAGGCCACCGCCGCCTGCCTGGAAGGCGGGGCCCCCGCTTAACGCCTCCGGTAGAGATGGGCGCCCCGCTTGGCGGGCGCATCGTCGGTGGGTGCGCCGTCGGCGGGCGCTCAGCCGGCGCGGAAGCCGTGCAGCAGGGCGGCCACCGCCGACTCCGGATCGAACGCCTCCTCGGGGGCGGCGAGCTGGTTGCCGAGGAGCCCGTCGACGAGCGCGAGCAGGCTCCGGAAATGGGTCGGCGGATCGGTGGAGCCGAGCGCGGCGACCAGCGGCACCCCCCACTCGGCCAGCCGTGCCCGCCCGGCCTCGATGGCGGGACGCAGTTCGGGCCGCACGGCCGCCTCCACGAACAGCGCGTACCGGGCCAGCGTGACCACCCGCTCCTCCTCGGTGAACCGGCGGATCAGCCGGCCGAGCACGCGGGTGAAGCCGGCGAGGTCCCCGGGCGGCAGATCGACGGCGAGCCGCTGCCAGGCCAGCGTCTCCACCTCGACCAGCCGGGCGAAGACGCCGTCGACGAGCGCCTCCCGGGTGCGGAACCGGTTGGACGCGGAGCCCTCGGGCAGGCCCGCCTCGGCGTCCACGGCCCGGTGGGTGAGCTGTCGCGGACCCCGGGTGCCGAGCACCCGGATGGCGGCGTCGAGCAGGAGCTGCCGGCGATCGGTCACCGGGCCAGACTACAGACGTAGTGAAAGCGACTACATCTGTAGTACGGTGGCCGGCATGGCGGGTCGGGCGGTGGTGGTCGGTGGCGGCATCGGGGGGCTGGCGGCGGGCATCGGGTTGCACGGCGCCGGCTGGGAGGTCACGGTCCTGGAGCGGTCCGCCGGGCTGCCGGCCACCGGGACCGGCCTCGGCATCTGGCCCACCGCGATGCGCGCGTTGGACACGCTCGGCGTGGGCGACGAGGTGCGTCGGCGGGCCCGCCGGCAGGCCGGCGGATCGATCCGGCGACCGGACGGACGCCGGATCGCCACCATCGACGTCGACCGGCTGGAACGCCGCCACGGCGAGCCGGTCCACCTCATCACCCGGCCGGCGCTGCTCGCGGTGCTGGCCGGCGCGCTGCCCGGACCGGCGCTGCGGTTCGCCGCGCCGGTCGTCGACCCGGGCGCGCTCGTCGACGCGTACGACCTGGTGGTCGGCGCGGACGGGATCAACAGCGTGGTCCGCGTCGCGCTGCACGGGCAGCGCTGTCCGCTGCGCTACGCCGGCGCGGTGGCCTGGCGCGGGGTGGTCGACGTGGAACTGTCCGAGGGGGGTGAGACCTGGGGGCGGGGCCGCCGGTTCGGCCTCACGCCGATCGGCGACGGGCGGACCAACTGGTACGCCTCGGTGCGCCTCCCGCAAGGGCATCCCGCGCCGGTGGACGACGTCGCCGAGTTGCGCCGCCTCTTCGGGGACTGGCATCCGCCGGTGCGCCGGGTGCTGGACGCCCTCACCCCGGCCGGCGTGCTGCGGCACGAGATCCGCGACCTGACGCCGCTGCCGTCCTACGTGGCCGGCCGGGTGGCGCTGCTCGGCGACGCCGCGCACGCCATGACCCCCGACCTCGGGCAGGGCGCCTGTCAGGCGCTGATCGACGCGGTCGCGCTGGCCGACTGCGTCCGCGATGCCGACGACCTGCCGGCGGCACTGCGGGCGTACGACAGGCGCCGCCGCCGGCCCACCCAGCGGATCGCGGCCGGCGCGCGGTGGGCGGGGCGGCTCGCCCAGGCCGGGCGGCTGCTGCCGGTGCGGGACGCGGTGCTCCGGCTGGCGCTGGCCGCTGGCCCACCGGCCTGAGGTCCCGGTGCGGGCCCGCGCACGGGGGCGGGCCCGCACCGGCGTGACCTGGCACACATTCGATACGGACCTGTTCCGTATCGAAACTCGCTCACCTACGCTCGGCAGCGTTACGAGTCTGCCCCGTATCGTATTCGGACGCGGGTGAGCCGGGGGGAGAACCCAGATGGAAGCGCACGAGAACACCGGACACCCGAGGAGGTGGGCGATCCTGGGCGTGCTGGTGATCAGCCTGCTCGTGGTCGTCCTCGACAACACCATCCTCAACGTCGCCCTGCGCACGCTCGCCGACCCGGTGCACGGTCTCGGCGCCAGCCAGGGCGACCTGGAGTGGGCGATCAACTCCTACACCCTCGTCTTCGCCGGCCTGCTCTTCACGTTCGGTGTGCTCGGCGACCGGTTCGGCCGCCGGCGCTTCCTGATCCTCGGGCTGGTGCTGTTCGGGCTGGCCTCGCTGCTCTCCGCGTACGCGCAGGACCCGGCGCAGCTCATCGGCGCGCGGGCCCTGATGGGCGTCGGCGGCGCCGCCATCATGCCGGTGACGCTCTCGATCATCTCCAACGTCTTCGACCCGCGCGAGCGCGCCCGCGCGATCGGCGTCTGGGCCGGCGCGGTCGGTCTCGCCGTGGCCATCGGCCCGGTGCTCGGCGGCGCCCTGCTGGAGCACTTCTGGTGGGGCTCGGTCTTCCTGATCAACGTGCCGGTGGTGGTGGTCGGCGTGGCGCTGGTGGCGATGCTGGTCCCCGAGTCCCGGGATCCCGCCCCCGGCCGGGTGGACGTGCTCGGCGTGCTGCTCTCCGTGGTCGGCCTGGTCGCCCTCACCTACGGCATCATCGACGGTGGCGAGCACGGCTTCGGCCGGCCGCAGGTCTGGGCCGCGATCGTCGGCGGGCTCGCGGTGCTCGGCTGGTTCGTCGCCCACGAGCTGCGCAGCGACCACCCGTCGCTGGACGTGCGGCTGTTCCGGGTGCCCCGGTTCGCCGCCCCGGTGGCGCTGGTCGGGCTGGTCTTCTTCGCCGCCATGGGCGTGATGTTCTTCGGCGCGTTCTACCTCCAGCTCGTGCGCGGCTACAGCCCGCTGGAGAGCGGCCTGCTCTTCCTGCCCTTCGCGGCCGCCCAGCTGATCTTCGCGCCGCGCAGCGCCGCGATGGTCCGTCGCTACGGCGGCCGGGCGGTCGCCGCGGTCGGGCTGCTGCTGACCACGATCGCGCTCGCCGCGTTCGTGTTCATCGACGCGGACACGCCCATCTGGATCTTCTCGGCGGTGGGCTTCGTGCAGGGCGCCGGAATGGCCAACATCATGCCGCCGGCCACCGAGTCGATCATGTCGGCGCTGCCCCGGGAGAAGGCCGGCGTGGGCTCGGCGGTCAGCAACACGGTCCGCCAGGTGGCCGGCGCGCTCGGCGTGGCGGTGCTCGGCTCGGTGCTCTCCGCGGTCTACCGCGACCAGGTCGGCCCCGCGGTGGCCGCGCTGCCCGCCCCGGTCCGCGACGCGGCCCGGGAGTCGGTCTCCGGCGCGTACGCGGTCGCCGACCGCCTCGGCCCGGCCGCACCGCGACTGATCGACGCCGCCAACGACTCCTTCGTCTCCGCGATGCACTGGGCCGCCGGCATCTCCGCGCTGGTGGCGGCGCTGGGCGTCGTGATCGTGGTGCGGTGGATGCCGGGGCGGGCGGTCGTCGCGCCCACCGCCGCCCCGGCCACCGAGCCGGAGTTGGCCGGGACCGCGTAGGTTCGTGGACAATGTCTGACATGACGTCCACGACGGGTGCTCCGCGATCGCCGGGTCGACCGCGGAGCACCCGCGCCGACGAGGCGATCGTGGAGGCCACCCTCGACCTGCTCGCCGAGGGCAGCACGATCGAGGCGCTCTCCATCGAGGCGATCGCGGCCCGGGCCGGGGTCGGCAAGGCCACCATCTACCGCCGCTGGTCGGGCAAGGAGGCGCTGCTGCTGGACGCGCTGCGCCGGCTCAAGGGCGTCCCGCCGCGCCCCGGCGGGCGTTCCGTCCGCGACGACCTGGTGCTGCTGGTCGGTGCCGTGGGCCAACACACCGACCCCCGGGCCCGCAAGATCATGCCCTGCCTGGTGCCCGAGGTGAGCCGCAGCTCCGCCCACCGGCAGGCCTACGAGGCGATCATCGAGCCCCGGCGGCAGGCCATGCGCGAGGTGCTGCGCCGCGCGACGGACAGCGGTGAGCTGCGCGCCGACCTCGACATCGAGGTGGCCATGGCGCTGCTCACCGCGCCGATGCTCGCCCAGCGCATGCTGCACTGGCACCCCGAGCTGGACGAACGCATCCTGCCCGAGCGGATCGTGGACGCCGTCCTGGACGGCCTGCGCGCCCGCTGACGCCCGGCCCGCGCGCCCGCCGGCCGGGCTACGCGGCGACGTCAGCCGGCCGGGGTGCGCAGCCGGTGCAGGCGCAGCGCGAGCTGCACCTCCAGCGCCCGCTCCGGCTTCTGCCAGTCGGCGCCGAGCAACTGCCCGACCCGCTCCAGCCGCTGGGTCACGGTGTTGACGTGCACGTGCAACTGCTCGGCCGCCCGGGCCAGGCTGCCGCCCACCCCGAAGTACGCCTCCAGCGTCCGCACCAGCGCGGTGCCCCGCCGGGCGTCGTAGTCGACCACCGGCCCCACGGTGGCGGTGAGGAACCGGGCCACGTCCCGGTCGCCCGCGTCGCCGACCGCCCCGAGCAGCAGCCCGACGAAGCCCAGCTCCGCGGTGCTGGCGCCCTGCCCGGCCCGGCCCAACGCGCCGAGCGCGGTCAGGCAGCGCTCCGCCTCGGCGAACGTCACCGCCAGCGACGCCGGACCGGTCGACGGCCCGCTCGCCCCGGCGGTCACCGGCCGGCCGGTCACCCGGGACAGGTCCCGGGCCACCGCGCGGGCCGCGCCGCCGGCGTCCCGGCCGGGCAGCATCAGCACCACCCGCCCGTCCCGCGCCGCGGCCAGCCCGCCCCGCGTCGAGGCGTACGTGGTGGCCCAGGAGAGCACCCGCTGCCGGGCCGAACCGGTCTCGGCGAACGCGTCGTCACCGACCGCCACCAGCACGTGCGGGGCGTCCAGGTCCACCCCGATCCGGCGGGCCCGGCCGCGCAGCGCGTCGGCGTCCCGCAACGGGCGGGCGATCAGGTCGTCCAGCAGCTCGCCCCGGACCCGCCCCTCCGCCTCGGCCACCGTGCGGCGGAACAGCAGCAGCAACGCGGTCACCAGCGCGGCCCGCTCCAGGATGCGCTGGTCGGCGTCGACCAGCTCGTCGTCCGGGCGCAGCACCAGCGCGCCCAGGTTCTCGGCGCCGGCCACCACCGCGGCGTACCAGAGCGGGCCCCGGCGTACGCTGCGCCCCTCGGTGCGGGACGCGGCGACCGCCTCCACGATGTCCGCCCGGTCCGGCTCGTCGATCTCGCCGACCCGGGCCAGCCGCCGCCCCTCGGCGTCCAGCGCCAGCAGCGCGCCGCCGAGCACCTCGGTCACCGCGGCCGCCACGTCCTCCATCCCGCCGCCGCGTACCACCAGCGCGGTCATCCGGTCGTGCGCGGCGGCGGCCCGCTCCACCGAGCTGCTGTGCGCCCGGATCGTGCCGTTCGCCGCCGACAACTCCGCCAGCGCGGCCCGCGTCTCGGCCAGCAGCCGGGCGGTGTCGATCGCCACCGCGGCGTGCGCCCCCAGTGAGACCAGCAGCGACACCTCCTCCCGGGCGAACGGGCGCGCCGAGCGGTTGGCCGCGTAGAGCACACCGATCACGCTGGAGCCCAGCCGCAGCGGCACTCCCAGGATGGCCACCAGGCCCTCCTCGCCCACCCCGCCGTCGATCTCCCCGGTGTGCCGGAACCGCTCGTCCTCCTGGTAGTTCGAGGTGACGTACGGGGTGCCGGTCTGCGCCACCAGACCGCCCAGCCCGTCGCCCATCTCCAGCCGCAGCCGCTGGAACCGGGCCGAGATCGACCCGTCGGTGACCCGCATGTACGTGTCGCCGCGCTCGTCGTCGTTGAGCGTCATGTACGCCACGTCGGTGCCGAGCAGGATCCGGGCCCGGTGCACGATCGCGCGCAGCACGTCGTCCAGGTCCCGCAGGCCGGCCAGGTCGCTGGCGGTGTCGTACAGGCCGGACAGTTCGGTCTCCCGACGCCGGCGGCGCTCCAGCAGCGCCCGGACCCGCAGCGCCACCACCTTCGCCTGCTCCAGCTCGGCCAGCCGGTCCGCGGGCAGGCCGGCGGCGCGCGCGGCGACCAGCGGACCCTCGAACTCGACCGCGGCGGCCTCACGGGCCAGCAGCTCCAGGAACTCCACCGGCGACGACATGACCGACATTGTGCGCGGCGCCACTAGTTGGCCGTCCAGCCCCCGTCGAGGGCGATCGAGGCGCCGGTGAGGAACGCGGCCGGCGGCGCGCACAGGTACGCCACCAACTCCGCCACCTCCTCCGGCTCGATCAGCCGCTTGATCGCCGCCCGCGCCAGCATGATCTTCTCGATCACCTCGTCCTCGCCGATGCCGTGACTGGCCGCCTGGTCGGCGATCTGGCTCTCCACCAGCGCGGTCCGCACGTACGCCGGATTGATGCAGTTGGCCGTCACGCCGTGCGCGGCGCCCTCCAGCGCGACCACCTTGGACAGCCCTTCGAGGGCGTGCTTCGCCGAGACGTACGCCGCCTTGAACGGCGAGGCGCGCAGCCCGTGCACCGAGGAGATGTTGACGATCCGGCCCCAGCCGTTCGCGTACATCCGGGGCAGCGCCCGGCGGATCAACAGGAACGGCGCCTCGACCATCACCCGCTGGATGTACTCGAACCGCTCGACCGGGAACTCCTGCACCGGCGCGACGTGCTGCAGGCCGGCGTTGTTCACCACGATGTCGGCGTCCACCTCGAGCCGGCCCACCGCCTCCGGGTCGGCCAGGTCGACGCCCTCGGCCCGGCCCCCGGCCTCGGCGGCGACCGCCTTGGCCGCCTCCACGTTGCGGTCCAGCACCACGACCGAGGCGCCGGCCGCCGCCAGCCGCAGGGCGCAGGCCCGTCCGATGCCGCTGCCACCACCGGTCACCAGCGCGTTGCGACCGGAGAGGTCGACGTGTACGACGTGGGGGACCGCCACCGGTTCTGCCGTCATGGCGCAAGAAGTTACGAGGCGTGTGGCCCCGGGCACATGGGGCGGCGACACATACTCGACCGCTTCGGTGTGTGGTGCGTTCCGCCCCCTTCCGCCCCCGGCGTGTCCGCCCGTCCGCTGGTCGGACCCGACCAGTAGGGTGTGTCGAACACACGTACTGCTGACGGCTCGGGGAGGAGGCGGCGTGCGCGTGCTGGGCGTCGACCCGGGGCTGACCCGGTGCGGGGTCGGCGTGGTCGAGGGCTTCCCCGGGCGCGCCTGCACGCTTGTCGCCTACTACGTCGTCCACACCGATCCCGAGGACGACCTGCCGCTGCGCCTGCTGCACCTGGACCGGTCGCTCACCGACCTGGTCGCCGAGCACCGGCCGGACGCGGTCGCCGTGGAACGCGTGTTCAGCCAGCACAACGTGCGCACCGTGATGGGCACCGCCCAGGCGAGCGGCATCGCGGTGCTCGCCGGCGCGCGGGCCGGGCTGCCGGTGACGACGTACACCCCGAGCGAGGTGAAGGCGGCGGTGACCGGTTCCGGTCAGGCCGACAAGAAGCAGATGACCACCATGGTCACCCGCCTGCTGCGGCTGGCCGAGCCGCCGAAACCGGCCGACGCCGCCGACGCGCTGGCGCTGGCCATCTGTCACGTCTGGCGGGGCGGCACCCGGTCCAAGCTGGCCGAGGCCGCCGACCAGGCCCGACGAGGAGGGGTGCGACGATGATCGCGAGTGTGCGCGGCACCGTGACCGCGACCGGACCGGATCACGCGGTGGTGGAGGTGGGCGGCATCGGCCTGGCCGTGCAGTGCGCCCCCGGCACGCTCGCCGACCTGCGGGTCGGCCAGCCGGCCCGGCTGGCCACCAGCCTGGTGGTCCGGGAGGACTCGCTCACCCTCTACGGCTTCGCCGACGACGACGCCAAGCAGTTGTTCGAGCTGCTCCAGACCGCCAGCGGGGTCGGCCCGCGGCTGGCGCAGGCGGTGCTCGCCGTGCACACCCCGGACGCGGTCCGCAAGGCCATCGCCAACGCCGACACCGCGGCGCTGACCCGGGTGCCGGGGATCGGCAAGAAGGGCGCCGAGCGGCTCGTGCTGGAGCTGCGCGACCGGATCGGCCCGGTGGCGATCGGCCCGGACGGCGCGGCCGGGGTGACCGCCGGCGCCTGGCCGGAGCAGGTGCGTCAGGCACTGGTCGGGCTCGGCTGGTCGACGGCCCAGGCCGAGCAGGCGGTCGCCGCGGTCGCGGAGACCGTCGACGGTGCGACCCCGCCGGTGCCGGTCCTGCTCAAGCAGGCCATCCGCCTGCTGGGCCGCACCCGATGAGGTCGGTCGGCCGGCCGTCGGGGGGAGCGCGCGGATGAGCAACGAGAACCTGGTCTCGGCGTACGTCAGCGACGCGGAGCTGGACGCGGAGGCCAGCGTCCGGCCGAAGCGGCTCGCCGAGTTCATCGCCCAGGACCGGGTCCGCGACCAGCTCGACCTGCTGTTGCAGGGCGCGATGCGGCGCGGTTCCCCGCCGGACCACATCCTGCTCTCCGGCCCGCCCGGGCTCGGGAAGACCAGCCTGGCCAACATCGTGGCGGCCGAGCTGGGCGCCGGCATCCGGGTGACAAGCGGTCCGGCGATCGAGCGGTCCGGTGACCTGGCCGCGATCCTGACCAGCCTCGCCGAGGGCGACGTGCTGTTCATCGACGAGATCCACCGGATCGCCAAGCCGGCCGAGGAGCTGCTCTACAGCGCCATGGAGGACTTCCGGGTCGACGTGGTGGTGGGCAAGGGGCCCGGCGCGACCGCCATCCCGCTGGACGTGGAGCCGTTCACGCTGGTCGGCGCCACCACCCGGTCGGGCCTGCTGACCGGCCCGATGCGCGACCGGTTCGGCTTCGTCGCGCACCTGGACTTCTACTCCCCGGCCGACCTCAAGACGCTGTTGCACCGGTCCGCCCGGATCCTCGGCGTGCCGATCACGCCGGAGGGCGCGGCGGAGATCGCCGGCCGGTCCCGGGGCACGCCGCGGATCGCCAACCGGCTGCTGCGCCGGGTCCGGGACTACGCCGAGGTCCGCGCCGACGGCGTGGTCACGGTGGAGACCGCCCGGTCCGCGCTGACCGTCTACGACGTGGACGCGCTCGGCCTGGACCGGCTCGACCGGGCGGTGCTCAAGGCGCTGGTGGACTCGTTCCGGGGCGGCCCGGTCGGGGTCTCCACCCTCGCGGTGGCGGTGGGGGAGCAGCCGGACACGGTCGAGGAGGTCTGCGAGCCGTTCCTGGTGCGGGCCGGGCTGCTGGCCCGGACGCCCCGGGGCCGGGTGGCGACCGAGGCCGCCTGGCGGCACCTGGGGCGCAACCCCCCGAATGGTACATTTGGCATGGAAGCCCCTCCGGGGCCCGATCTGTTCTCGACGCAGACCGATCGGCCGTGATCCTAACGTGATCTGTGCCGCATTCGGTCTTCTCAGGAGCAGGGACTAGACTTCGCCGCGGTCTGTACAGGACGTGAGAATCCGCCTCCGCTGCGGTGCCCCCCGGGGCCGGCGGGGGCCAACCGGAAGGTCGACACCGTGCTTTACGCAGCAGCGAGTGGCGGGGGAGCCGGCGGTCTGACGCCGATCCTCATGATCGCTCTGCTCTTCGTCGTCATGTACTTCATGATGATCCGTCCGCAGCAGAAGCGCCGCCGGGAGGCGGAGCAGATGCAGTCCGCTCTCGCCCCGGGCGACGAGGTGGTCACCATCGGCGGCCTGCACGGCACGGTCACCGTGGTC
This sequence comes from Micromonospora sp. AKA38, assembly GCF_027925725.1. Taxonomy (NCBI): domain Bacteria; kingdom Bacillati; phylum Actinomycetota; class Actinomycetes; order Micromonosporales; family Micromonosporaceae; genus Micromonospora; species Micromonospora sp. AKA38. The sequence goes on from NZ_BNEI01000005.1 coordinate 198,721, forward strand.
GAGGACGAGACGGTCCTGCTCGAGGTCGCCCCCGGCGTGCAGACCCGGTACGCGCGTCCCGCGGTGGCCCGGGTGGTCAAGCGGGCCGAGGCGCCCGAGGCCGAGACCATCAGCGAGGAAGCCGAGTCGGTCAAGGAGTGACCGGTCGCCCCGGACGGGGCAGCGGAACCACCCCCACAAGTGGATAGTTGGGTCGGCGTCCGTCGTCGGCACGCGGCCGGACCCGCGCGACGCCCCCGCGTCGTGCCCGGGTCCGCGTGCCGGTCGCCGGTGCCGGCCAGCCGGAGCAGTCGGGCGGACACCCCCGGCCCGACAGTTGTCGCCGCCGTGGAAGCGGCGCGACCGTACAGGGAGACAGGACAGCCGTGGCACCACCTCAGGGACAGATGCGCCCCGGACGGCAACTCGCCGTGCTCGGGTTCATCTTCGTCGTCCTCTATCTTTTGGTGTTCTTCTCGGGCGGCGCCAGCGGTGGCTGGAAGGACCGGCTGGAGCCCCGGCTCGGCCTGGACCTCATCGGCGGCACCCGGCTGACGCTCGAGGCCACCAACACGGTGGACGGCAAGCCGCCGACCGCCGAGAACCTCGAAGAGGCGCGCCAGATCATCGAGAGCCGGGTCAACGCCTACGGCGTGGCCGAGGCGGAGGTGGTCACCGAGGGCAACCGGAACATCGTCATCTCCCTGCCCGGCGAGAACCGTGACCTGACCGACGTGGGCAGCGCCGCCGAGCTGCGTTTCCGCAAGGTGCTCAAGGCCACCGACGGCAGCGGCGCGGCCGCCGCCCCGGCGCCGAGCCCCAGCGCCTCGGCTGCCCCGTCCGGCAGCGCCAAGCCCTCGGGCAGCGCCTCGCCGAAGCCGTCCGGCAGCGCGTCGCCGAAGCCGAGCGCCAGCGCCAAGGTCACCGCGTCGCCGAGCGCCGGCGGGCAGGGCGGCATGGCCCCCGCGCCGAGCGCCAGCGCCACGCCGACGCCGTCGGCCCCGGCGAGCGCCGCGCCGAGTCCGAGCGCCAGCGCCGCGCCGGTGCCGCAGAGCATCGAGCAGCAGCGCAAGGCCGTCGAGCAGAAGGTGGGCGCGGCCGCCTGGGCCGCCGCCTCCGGGCTCCAGGCCCCGGCCGATCCGGCGCAGGCCGCCGCGTTCAAGCCGTTCGGCACGCTCTCCCCGCAGGAGATCGCGGTGCTCCCGGTCGAGATGCAGTTCAACGTCCCGACCATCACCTGTGCCCAGCTCGACAAGCGGCCGGCCGGCTCGATCAACGACCCGAAGCAGAAGGCGGTGGCGTGCGAGTCCGGCGCCAAGTACCTGCTCGACGTGGCCAAGGTGGAGGGCACCGACGTCAAGAACGCCTCCGCCCAGCTCGACCAGACCAGTGCCTGGGTGGTCAGCCTCACCTTCAAGGGTGACGGTCAGGAGAAGTGGACCGCGCTGACCCGCGAGGCGTTCAACAACGAGGGCCAGGCCTGCGACCAGACCGCGCTCGGCCAGGACGGCAAGTGCCGGGTCGCCGTGGTGCTGGACAACGAGATCGTCTCCTCGCCGGAGATCCAGGGCGTGCTCACCGGCGACTCGCAGATCACCGGCAGCTTCGACAACAAGTCGGCGAACGCGCTGGCCAGCCAGCTCCGCTACGGCGCGCTGCCGGTCACGTTCGAGCCGCAGGAGAGCCAGAACGTCACCGCGACGCTCGGTGACAGCCACCTGCGGGCCGGCCTGCTGGCCGCCGGCATCGGCATGCTGCTGGTCATCATCTACTCGTTCTTCTACTACCGGCTGCTGGGCTCGGTCATCTTCCTCAGCCTGGTGCTCTCCGCGCTGCTGGTCTTCGGCGCGCTGGTGGTGCTGGGTCGGTCGATCGGCTTCACGCTCACGCTCGCCGGCATCGCCGGCATGATCGTCTCACTAGGTGTGGCGGCGGACTCGTTCGTCATCTACTTCGAACGCCTCAAGGACGAGATCCGCGAGGGCCGCAGCCCGCGTAGCGCGGTGCCCCGCGCCTGGATCCGGGCCCGCCGGACGATCATCTCGGCGAACGCCATCACGCTGATGTCGGCCGTGGTGCTCTACATCGTGTCGGTCGGCGCGGTGAAGGGCTTCGCCTTCGCGCTCGGCCTGGCGACCGTGCTCGACCTGGTCGTCGTGTTCCTCTTCCGTCACCCGATCATGACGATGTTCGCCCGCACCCGGGCGTTCCTGTCCCCGCGGGTCAGCGGTCTGGGCCGGGCGCTGCCGGCCCGGTCGGCCGAGCCGGGCACCGCCCGCAACCCGCGCGTCAAGGAGGCCTGAGATGGCTAAGAGTGGTCTGGCCGCCCGGCTCTACCGGGGCGAGGCCGATCTCAACATCGTCGGCAAGCGCAAGCTGTGGTTCGGCGTGGCCGGCGCGCTGGTGCTGATCGCGGTGCTGAGCTTCGCGATCAACGGGTTCAAGCTCGGCATCGAGTTCGCCGGCGGCAACTCGTTCCAGGTGCCGGCCAGCGTCGGCACGCTCGACCAGGCCGAGCGCACCATCGACGACGTGCTGGCCAAGGAGGCCCCCGGCGTCGAGGTGGTCACCGCGCAGAAGGTCGGCGGGGCCGGCGGCGAGACCTACGAGATGCGTACCGGGCAGCTCAGCCAGGAGCAGGCCAACGCGGCCAAGACCGCGATGGCGCAGGAGTTCGGCATCCCGGCCGACCAGATCAGCGGCAGCCAGGTCTCCGAGGCCTGGGGCAGCCAGGTCACCTCCCGCGCGTTCCTCGGCCTGCTGATCTTCCTCGCCGTGGTGTCGATCTACCTGGTGCTGCGCTTCGAGTGGCGGATGGCGGTCGCCGCGATCATCTCGCTGCTCACCAACCTGGTCCTCACCTCCGGCATCTACTCGCTTGTCGGCTTCGAGGTCACCCCGTCGACGATCATCGGCTTCCTCACCATCCTGGGCTTCGCGCTCTACGACGTGGTGGTGGTCTTCGACAAGGTGCAGGAGAACACGCGGGGCATCACCGCCAACAACAACCTCACCTACGGCGAGGCGTCGAACCTGGCGCTCAACCAGAGCCTCATGCGTTCGCTGAACACGTCGGTGGTGGCGCTGCTCCCCGTCGGCGGCCTGCTGTTCATCGGCGCCGGCCTGCTCGGCGCCGGCACCCTGAAGGACCTGGGTCTGGTGCTCTTCGTCGGTATGGCGGTGGCGTTCCTGACCTCGATCCTGCTGGCCACCCCGCTGCTGGTGCTGCTGAAGAACCAGGACCCGCGGATCAGCGCGCACAACAAGCGGGTGCTCTCCCGCCGGGCGGCCATCGCCCGCGGAGAGGTCACGCCGAAGGGCGCCCCGCGTCCCGCGTCGACCGGTGACCAGCCGATCGAGGCGGACGCGGCGCTGGCCGGCGCCGCCCCCAAGGTCGGCTCCCGGCCGACCGGCAAGCGCCCCAGCGGCGCCCGGGGCGGTCGGCCCAGCGGCGGCGGGGGCAACCGGCCGGGCGGCGCGAAGCGCCGCTGACCGCAGGACCCGAGAAGATCGACCGGACGGCGTCCGTCATGCTGTTACCACGGCATGACGGACGCCGTCGTCGTTTCGAGAGGACATGGGACGCATCGTGACGGAGACGCACACCACCGGCGTACGGGGAGACAGCGGTCCCGAGGCTGCCCGGCTGGTCGCCAGCCGGCTGCTGGACGTGCCGGACTTCCCCAAGCCGGGGGTCATGTTCAAGGATCTGATGCCGCTCTTCGCCGACGGTGTGGCGTTCCGTGAGGTGATCGACCGGATCATCGCGTACCACGGTCCGGAGTCCTTCGACGTGGTCGCCGGCATCGAGGCGCGCGGGTTCGTGCTGGCCGCCGCCGTCGCGTACGCCACCGGCGTCGGCGTGGTGCCGGTACGCAAGGCCGGCAAGCTGCCCCGCGCCACCCACTCCGCCTCGTACGCGCTGGAGTACGGCGAGGCGACGCTGGAGGTGCACCAGGACGCGTTCACCGCCGGGCACCGGGTGCTGGTGCTGGACGACGTGCTGGCCACCGGCGGCACCGCCGAGGCCACGCTCGACCTGGTGGAGCGGGCCGGCGGCACGGTCGCCGGCTTCACCGTCCTGCTGGAGTTGGGCTTCCTCCAGGGGCGGGAGCGCCTCGCTCCGCGCCCGGTCCATGCCCTGCTGACCGTTTGACGCTGCTCGTCCCGCGCAGCCCGCCGGCACCGACCGTCCGGGGGAGCGGCGGTGTGCCCTGCCTACGGGTAGCATTGCCCTTTGCCTGACCGGGCGGGCGACCGTCCGCAGGCGGCGGAGCCGCCGGGGCCGAGCCCCGGTGACCGGCGTGGAACAACACCGGCCCCCGGGTCGGTTGGATCAGACGTCGGCCGGACGGCCGGCGCATCCCGGCGAACGGTGAGGAGGCCGGTGTCCCACGATGTCGTCCCTCCGGTGGAGGGCACGGTGCACCCGACAGGCGACGCGGACGGCTCGGTGACCGAGCGCGACGGCAACCCACCGGCCGGGGCGATCGACGCCACCGACGGCACGCCGGACGCACCGGCCGACGGCGGTGGGGTCGTGGTGCCGTTCCCGACCGACGGCCCCGATGACCCCGGGTCCGGCGGCGGCTTCGCGCTGTCCAACGCGCCGACCGGCCGGCGGGTCCGCGCCCGGCTGGCCCGGTTCAACGCGCCCTGGCAGACCTCCCAGGTCAGCGAGGTGCTGGAGCCGCTGATCGCCAGCCACCGGGACGCCCATCCCAAGGCCGACGCCAAGCTGCTGCAACGCGCCTTCGACACCGCCGCCCGGTGGCACTCGGGGCAGTACCGCAAGTCCGGCGACCCGTACATCACGCACCCGCTCGCGGTGGCGACGATCCTCGGCAACCTGGGCATGGACACCACGACGCTGGTGGCGGCGCTGCTGCACGACACGATCGAGGACACCGAGTACACCCTCGATGCGATGCGCGCCGACTTCGGCGGCGAGGTCGCGCTGCTCGTCGACGGCGTCACCAAGCTCGACAAGGTCAAGCTGGGCGACGCGGCCAAGGCGGAGACGATCCGCAAGATGGTCGTGGCGATGGCCAAGGACCCGCGGGTCCTGGTGATCAAGCTGGCCGACCGGCTGCACAACATGCGGACGCTGACCTTCCTGCCCCGCCCCAAGCAGGAGCAGAAGGCCAAGGAGACGCTGGAGATCCTCGCCCCGCTGGCGCACCGCCTCGGTATGAACACCATCAAGTGGGAGCTGGAGGACCTGGCCTTCGGGACGCTGTTCCCGAAGCGGTTCGAGGAGATCAACCGGCTGATCGGGGAGCACCAGCCGCAGCGCGAGACACTGCTGCGTCAGGTGACCCAGAAGGTCGGCACCGACCTGAAGGCCGCCAAGATCAAGGCGGAGACCACCGGCCGGCCGAAGCACCTCTACTCGATCTACCAGAAGATGATCGTGCGGGGGCGCGACTTCAACGACATCTACGACCTGGTGGGTGTGCGGATCCTGGTCGACACGGTGCGCGACTGCTACGCGGCGCTGGGCGTCATCCACGCCAACTGGCAGCCGGTGCCGGGCCGGTTCAAGGACTACATCGCCATGCCCAAGTTCAACATGTACCAGTCGTTGCACACGACTGTCATCGGGCCCACCGGCAAGCCGGTGGAGATGCAGATCCGCACCTACGCGATGCACCGCACGGCCGAGTTCGGCATCGCCGCGCACTGGAAGTACAAGGAGCACAAGGGCACCCAGGTGGTCGGCCCGCCGGCGCACATCGACGAGATGACCTGGCTGCGGCAGCTCCTGGACTGGCAACGGGAGGCGGCCGACCCCAGCGAGTTCCTGGACGCGCTGCGGTTCGACCTGTCCAGCCAGGAGGTGTACGTCTTCACGCCGAAGGGCGACGTCATCCCGCTGCCCACCGGGTCGACGCCTGTCGACTTCGCGTACGCGGTGCACACCGAGGTCGGGCACAAGTGCATCGGCGCGCGGGTCAACGGCAAGCTGGTGCCGCTGGAGTCGACGCTCTCCAACGGCGACGTGATCGAGATCTTCACGTCGAAGTCCGACACGGCCGGCCCGACGCAGGACTGGCTCGGCTTCGTCAAGAGCCCGCGCGCCCGCACGAAGATCCGCCAGTACTTCAACAAGGAGCGGCGCGAGGAGGCGATCGAGGCCGGCAAGGACTCGATCGTCAAGGCGATGCGCAAGCAGGGCATGCCGTTGCAGCGGATGCTCACCTCGGACGCGCTGATGGCGATCGCCCGGGACCTGCACCTCGCGGACGTGGCCTCGCTCTACGCGGCGGTCGGCGACAGTCAGGTCTCCGCGCAGTCGGTGGTGCAGAAGCTGATGGCGTCCTACGGCGGCGAGGAGGGCGCGGCGGAGGACATCGCCGAGACCGCCGTCGCCACCCGGCCGCCGCGCAGCCGGCAGAGCAGCGCCGACCCGGGCGTGGTGGTGCGCGGCGTCAGCGACGTCTGGATCAAGCTGGCCCGCTGCTGCACGCCGGTGCCGCCGGACTCGGTCTTCGGTTTCGTCACCCGCTCCGGCGGGGTCAGCGTGCACCGCGACGACTGTGCCAACGCCGAGGACCTGCGGGCCCAGCCCGAGCGGGTGGTCGAGGTGAGCTGGAAGCTCACCTCGGCGTCCACGTTCCTGGTCGCCATCCAGGTGGAGGCGCTGGACCGGCACAAGCTGCTCGCCGACGTCACCCGGGTGCTCTCCGAGGAGCGGGTGAACATCCTCTCCGCGACGGTCACCACCACCCGGGACCGGGTGGCGGTCAGCCGGTTCAGCTTCGAGATGGCCGACCCGAAGCACCTCGGGCACCTGCTGGCCGCGGTGCGCAAGGTCGACGGCGTGTTCGACGCGTACCGGGTCACGTCCGGGGCCTGAGCAGGCACGTACGAGAAAACGCCCGCCGGTCGAGCCGGCGGGCGTTTTGTCGGTGACGCGGTCAGCCCTGGATGTCGCTCAGGCTCACCTTGGTCATGACGATCTCCTTCTTCGGGTGACCGCCGCCGGCCTGCTTCGCGAACGCGCCGTCGTCACCGGCCGCGGCGACCTGCTTCACCACGTCCATGCCGCCGGTGATGGTGCCCAGCACCGTGTAGTTCGGGTCGAGCGGCGAGTCGCCGTACACGATGAAGAACTGGCTGCCGGTGCTGCCCGGCTGGCCGGAGTTGGCCATCGCGATGACGCCCTCCGGGTACGGCGGGCGCTTGTTGGTGGGCAGGTTCTCCTCGGCCAGGTTGTAGCTCGGCCCGCCGGTGCCGTCGGTGTCCCGCCAGCCCTTCCCGGTCGCGCTCGGGTCGCCGCACTGGAGCACCTTGATGCCCTCGGTGACCAGGCGGTGGCACTTGGTGTTGTCGAAGAAGCCCTTGCTGGCCAGGTGCGTGAAGCTGCCGGCGGTGCAGGGCACCAGGCTCCGGTCCAGCGTCGCGGTGATCGGCCCCAGGTTGGTGTCGATCGTCATCGTCTGGGTGCCCTTGTTGGCCTGCTGCGTCGGCGGCATCCCGACGTCCTTGATCTGCGCCGGCCGGCCCTCCTTGGGCACCTCGTTGTAGGTGCACTGGGCGAAGCCGGCCGCGGTGCCGGCCTGCTCCTTGTCGTCGTCGTCGCCGAGCGACGTGGCCAGCCAGACGGTGCCGGCCACCACGAGCACCAGCACGGCCGCGGCGCCGGCGATCGCCTGCGTCTGCCGGCGCTTGCGGGCCTTGCCGGTCCGCTCGGCCATCTCCCGCTCGAGCCGGGCCCGCGCCGCCGCTCGCTGGCGGTCTCTGGTGGACGTCACGGTCACTCCTCACCTGCTGTGCATCGGGGGACGGCGTCGCGCGCCGTCGAGTCAGGGTGGGTCGGGGCCGACCCGGGATGGATCAACCGGCGCTGGGGCTGCTCGCCGGCGCGGCGTTCGGCTCGCCGACGGTGAGGCTCTGGATCACCACGTCCGTCTTCGGCTTGACCTTCGCCCCGCTGCCATTGTCCACGGTCGGGAGCTTGCCGATCTTCTCCACCACGTCCAGCCCGCCGGTGACCCGGCCGACGACGCTGTAGGCCGGCTTCGCCGGGTTGAAGTCCTTGAAGAAGATCAGGAACTGGCTGCCGTTGGTGCCCGGCGGGTTGCCGACCAGGGCGACCGTGCCCTTCGGGTAGGCCGGCGGCTGCCCCGGCGCGGGGGAGGCCGACGGGCTCGCCTCGGGCGCGGTGGGGACGTTCTCGTCGTAGAACGAGTAGGTCGGCCCGCCGATCCCGGTGCCGCTCGGGTCACCGCAGCGCAACGCGCCCTCGGTGGTGATCTCGTGGCACTTGGTGGTGTCGTAGAACTTCCGGCTCGCCAGGTGGGCGAGGCTCGCGCCGCCGCAGGGCGCGGCGGCCAGGTCCAGGTCGACGGTGATCGGCCCGCCCTGGTTGGTGGTCACCGTCATCGGCCGCGTGCCCGAGGTGGGCAGGCCCTTGGTGGCCGGCGTGCCGGCGTCCTTGAGGTTGGCGTTCGCGGCGGCGTCCTGCGGGGTCCAGAGGCAGGTGTCCTCGGCGGCCTGCTTCTTCGGCTCCGAGTCGAACGCGCCGAGCGCCCAGGCCGAGCCGGCCACGATCAGCACGAGCACCACCGCGGCGCCCACGCCGGCCTGGATCTGCCGGCGGCGCTTCGCGACCGCGGCCCGCCGGGCGAGTTGCCGGTCGAGCTTGGCCCGCGCCAGTTTGCGCTGCCGGTCCCTGCTGGAAGCCACAGGTGCTCCCCTTCCTCTGCCTGATCGTCGCCGGCGTCCGGGCGCCGCCCGCCGTCCTCGGTAGGGGTGCGCCACGCCACACGCCCGCCAGAGTGTACGGCTACCGACTGGGAAAGTGGTGTACGAGGTCCGGCCTCGCCTTATCGGGCGTTGTCACTGGGGCCGGTGGGGCGTACGACACGATGGCGGGCGAAACCTGTTCGCCGGTACGACTAGGCTGCTGAACGAGGACGACGACCGGACGGAGAGGGGACGGACGTGCTCGTGGCCGGCTTTCCCGCGGACGCCTTCGGCACCAACTGCTACGTGGTGGCGACCGCGCCGGGGGAGCAGTGCGTGGTGGTCGATCCCGGCATCGGGGTGATCGACCGGCTCGACGCCGTGCTCGCCGAGCACCGCCTGCACCCGGCCGCCGTGCTGCTCACCCACGGCCACCTCGACCACACCTTCTCGGTGGCGCCGGTCTGCGGCGCGCGCGGCATCGCCGCCTACGTCCACCCCGAGGACCGCGAGTTGCTGGCCGACCCGTCCAAGGCGCTGTCCATGGACCTCACCGCGATCTTCGGCGGGCGCCTGCCGTACGCCGAGCCGGACGACGTGGCCGAGCTGACCGACGGCGCGACGCTGGCGCTGGCCGGGCTGGAGATCACCGTCGACCACGCCCCGGGCCATACCGGCGGGTCGGTGCTGTTCCGGATGCCCGGCGCCGGCTCGCCCTGGGAGGCCGACGAGATCTGCCTCTCCGGTGACGTGCTCTTCGCCGGCTCGATCGGCCGCACCGACCTGCCGGGCGGCAGCATGCCCCGCATGCTGGCCAGCCTCCGGGAGAAGGTTCTCCCGCTGGCCGACGACACCGTCGTCCTGCCCGGCCACGGCCCCGCGACCACCATCGGCCGCGAGCGCGCGAGCAACCCGTACCTCGTCGAGGTGTCGGGGTCCGCGCGCCCGGCCGCGCCCACCCGAGGCCTCTAGACCTCACCCGCGCCCCGCGTGGGTTCCGCAAGGAGTACGCCATGAGCAAGCCCACGCCCATCTCCGGCTTCCCCGAGTGGACGCCGGCACAGCGGATGGTCGAGCAGTTCGTGCTGGACCGGATCCGCGCCACGTTCGAGTTGTACGGCTTCGCGCCGCTGGAGACCCGGTCGGTCGAGCCGCTGGACCAGTTGCTGCGCAAGGGGGAGACCTCGAAGGAGGTCTACCTGCTGCGCCGGTTGCAGGCCGACGTCGACGGCCCGGCCGGCGACGACGCGCTCGGCCTGCACTTCGACCTGACCGTGCCGTTCGCCCGCTACGTGCTGGAGAACGCCGGCAAGCTCCAGTTCCCGTTCCGCCGCTACCAGATCCAGAAGGTGTGGCGGGGCGAGCGCCCGCAGGAGGGCCGCTACCGCGAGTTCCTCCAGGCCGACATCGACATCGTCGACCGGGACACGCTGCCGGCGCACTACGAGGCCGAGATGCCGCTGGTCATCGGCGACGCGCTGCGGTCGCTGCCCATCCCGCCGGTGCGCATCCAGGTCAACAACCGCAAGATCTGCGAGGGCTTCTACCGGGGCGTCGGGCTGACCGACCCGGAGGCGGCGCTGCGCGCGGTGGACAAGCTCGACAAGATCGGTCCGGCGCGGGTGGCCGAGCTGCTGGCCGAGACCGCCGGGGCGAGCGAGGCGCAGGCCAAGGCGGCCCTGGCGCTGGCCGAGATCTCCGCGCCGGACGCCTCGTTCGCCGACGCGGTGCGAGCCCTCGGCGTGGACGACCCGCTGCTCGACGAGGGCATCGCGGAGCTGACCGCCGTGGTGGAGACCGCCGCCGCGCACGCGCCCGGCCTCTGCGTCGCCGACCTGCGCATCGCCCGCGGGCTCGACTACTACACCGGCACCGTCTACGAGACCCAGATGATCGGGTACGAACGGTTCGGCTCGATCTGCTCCGGCGGCCGGTACGACAACCTGGCCAGCGCCGGCAACGTCCGGTTCCCCGGGGTGGGCATCTCGATCGGGGTGACCCGGCTGCTCGGCCTGCTCTTCGGCGCCGAGGCGCTGACCGCGTCCCGGTCGGTGCCGACGTGCGTGCTGGTCGCGGTCACCGCCGAGGAGGACCGGGCGGCCAGCGACGCGGTCGCGGCGGCGCTGCGCTCCCGGGGCGTCCCCACCGAGGTGTCGCCGTCCGCGGCGAAGTTCGGCAAGCAGATCCGGTACGCCGAGCGGCGCGGCATCCCGTACGTCTGGTTCCCCGGGGCGGACGGCGACGAGGTGAAGGACATCCGGTCCGGCGACCAGGTGGCCGCGACGGCGGGCGAGTGGACCCCGCCCCGGGCGGACCTGAAGCCGCTGGTCGGCGGCGCTGGCGTCTGACGGCGATTCGACCTACGGTGGCGTAAGTTACGCCACCGTAGGGAGAACGTCGTGTCCGTGCTCAGTCAGACCGCTCTGCTCACCGAACTCGAACCGGTCGTGGAGAAGAACCTCGACCGGCATCTGTCGCTGGCCAAGGAGTGGTTCCCGCACGAGTACGTGCCGTGGAGCGACGGGCGCACGTTCGACGGTCCGCTCGGCGGCGAGGCGTGGTCGGAGGCCGACTCGACGCTGCCCGAGGCCGCCCGCACCGCGCTGATCGTCAACCTGCTCACCGAGGACAACCTGCCCTCCTACCACCACGAGATCGCCAGCCTGTTCGGGCGGGACGGCGCGTGGGGCACCTGGGTGCACCGGTGGACCGCGGAGGAGGGGCGGCACGGCACCGCGATCCGCGACTACCTCACGGTGAGCCGGGCGGTCGACCCGGTGGCGCTGGAGCGGGCCCGGATGGTGCACATGTCCGCCGGTTACCGCAACGTCCACGACGACGAGGTGCTGCACTCGCTGGCGTACGTGTCGTTCCAGGAACTGGCCACCCGCATCTCGCACCGCAACACCGGCCGGGCCACCGGCGACCCGATCTGCGAGGCGCTGCTGTCCCGGGTGGCGGCGGACGAGAACCTGCACATGGTCTTCTACCGCAACCTGCTCGCGGCGGCGTTCGAGCTGGCGCCGAACCAGGCCATGCGGGCGGTCGCCGACGTGCTGGCCGACTTCCAGATGCCGGGGGTCGGCATCGACGGTTTCGCCCGCAAGTCGGTGGCGATCGCGCTGGCCGGCATCTACGACCTGCGCCAGCACCGCGACGAGGTGGTGGTGCCGGTGCTGCGCCAGTGGAACCTGTTCGAGGTCACCGGCCTGACCGGCGACGGCGAGGCCGCCCGCGAGCAGATCGCCGCCCACCTGGACATGCTGGAGACCCAGGCGGCCCGCTTCGAGGAGCGTCGCGCCGCCCGCGCCGCCCGCCTGACCCCCACCTCCTGACCCACCCCGCCCCCGCCTCCCTCCCCGCCCCCCGCGCGATCTTGCACTTTCTGCCCCGACAAAAGCCCTGATCCGGACATCTCGCGGGCCGAAAGTGCAAGATCGCGGGGAGGGGAGGGGAGGGAGGGGGCGGGGAGGGAGGGGGCGGGTTAGGGGGTTTCGAGGGGGAAGAGGAGGCAGGTGGAGGTGGCGTGGGCGACCAGGCGGTCCGTCGGGTCGGTCAGGCGGGCCTCGGCCAGCGCGGTGCGGCGGCCCCGTTGCAGCACGGTGCCCTCGCAGCGCAGCATGCCGCTGGTCACGGTGACCGGGCGGAGGAACTTCACGTTGAGGTCGAGCGAGGTGTAGCCGACGCCGGCCGGCAGCGTCGTGTGCACGGCGCAGCCGGCGGCGGTGTCGAGCAGGGTGGAGAGGACGCCACCGTGCACCGTGCCGAGCGGGTTGTAGTGGAACTCCTGCGGCAGCAGCTCGACGACGACGCGACCCTCGTCGGCCGTCATCCGCGCCATGTCGATCAGGTGCATGACCGGTGGCGCGGCCAACTCGCCGGCGATCATCGCGCGCAACAGGTCGAGGCCGCTGCGCCGGCCGACGTGGGCCGCCCCGGCGACCGGGTCGGACCAGGTGAACGTGCGGCTGCGCTCCTGCGTCTGGCTCATGGACCCAGCCTCGCAGCACGTTGCTGAGTCTGTCAATCAGACCTAGCCTGGTCGGCATGAGACCCGCGGCACTGGACTGGTCGGTGGAGAACTGCACCATCGCGCGCGCCATGGAGATCCTCGGCGAGCGGTGGACCGTGGTCGTGCTCCGCGAGGTCTTCAACGGCGTACGCCGCTTCGACGACATGCGGGTACGTACCGGCATTCCGCGTCAGGTGCTGACCAACCGGCTGTCCATGCTGGTGGAACGCGGCGTCCTGCGGCGGGAGCCGTACCGCGAGCCGGGCAGCCGGCCGCGGCACGAGTACCGGCTCACCGGGATGGGGCTGGACCTGTGGCCGGTGCTGGTGGCGGTGCTCGGGTGGGGTGACCGGTACCTGGCCGGCCCGGAGGGTCCGCCGCTGACCGTGACGCACCGCGACTGCGGCGCCGAGGTGCGGGTGGCGTTGCGCTGCGCCGAGGGGCACGACGTGGCCGAGCCGCGGGACGTCCTGCCCGCGCCCGGCCCGGGCGCGCGTCGTCGCGGCTGAGCAGGGCCGCGTCGGGTCTGACACCTGGTGACGATCTTGTTGCTCAGGTGTTACATCCGGCGGCGGTGCGAATCCGGTCAAACGCATGTCTTGTTTACGATCTTAAATGTGTGAATACTTTGGTCAGCCCGGACGGTTTCCCCAGGTCGCCCGGGTTGTCCTCGGGCGTTTCCCCATGACAGCGCCCGTTCACCCCCATTCGGAGGTTGTTACATGCGACCCACGAGGTCCACGCTCCGTCGCGCCGCCGCCGTCGCCGTCGCCGGTACCCTGGTCACCGGCTCGCTCCTCGGCGCACCCGCTCAGGCCGCCCCCTCGCCCGCCTCGCCCGACGCCGCCGCCTCCCTCGTCGCCAAGCTCGGCGACCGCGCCGCCGGCACGTACGCCGACGCCAGCGGCAAGATGGTCGTCACCGTGACCGACGCCGCCGCCGCCCGCCAGGTGCACGCCGCCGGCGCCGTGCCGAAGCTCGTCACCCGCGGCGCCAACCAGCTCAAGGCCGCCACCAGCGAGCTGGAGCGCTCCGCCAAGATCCCGGGCACCGCCTGGTGGACCGACGCGGCCACCAACCAGGTCGTCGTCTCCGTCGACAGCACCGTCACCGGCGCCAAGCTGGAGCGGGTCAAGGCCGCCGTCGCCCGCACCGGTGGCGCGGTCCGCATCGAGGCCGAGGCCGGCACGCTGACCACCCGGATCTCCGGCGGCCAGGCCATCTACACCGGTGGCTACCGCTGCTCGCTCGGCTTCAACGTGCGCAGCGGCTCGACGTACTACTTCCTGACCGCCGGGCACTGCACCAACCTGGGCTCGACCTGGTACTCGAACTCCGGCCAGACCAGCGTCCTCGGCACCCGGACCGGCACCAGCTTCCCGGGTAACGACTACGGCATCGTCCGGCACAGCAACTCGGCCAACGCGGCCGGCAACGTCTACCTCTACAACGGCAGCTACCAGGACATCACCTCGGCCGGCAACGCGTACGTCGGCCAGTCCGTCCGCCGTTCCGGCAGCACCACCGGCCTGCGCAGCGGCAGCGTCTCCGCCACCAACGCGACGGTCAACTACGCCGAGGGCAGCGTCTCCGGCCTGATCCGCACCAACGTCTGCGCCGAGGGTGGCGACAGCGGCGGCTCGCTCTTCGCCGGCAGCACCGCGCTCGGCCTCACCTCCGGCGGCAGCGGCAACTGCTCCTCCGGCGGCACCACCTACTTCCAGCCGGTCACCGAGCCGCTCAGCGTCTACGGCGTGAGCGTCTTCTGATCCGTACCGCGCGAACGGGCCGCCGGGTGACCGGCGGCCCGTTCCGTGTGCACCGGGTTCGGCCGTGTGCGCCGGGTTCGGCCGGTCGGCGGGGCGGGGAGTGCCGGGCCCCGGACCGGGTAGGTATCGGCCGGTGAGCGCCTCCCCGACCGACGTGACCGACGTGACCGACCGGCAGCCGTCCGCCTGGGCGCCGCTGCGGTCGGCCGCGTTCCGCAGCCTCTGGCTGGCGGTGCTGGCCAGCAACATCGGCACCTGGATGCAGACCGTGGGCGCGCAGTGGCTGCTGGTCGACGCCCCGGGCGCCGCGACCCTGGTCTCGCTGGTCCAGACCGCCAGCATGCTGCCGGTGCTGATGCTGGCGCTGCCGGCCGGCGCGCTCGCCGACACGTTCGACAGGCGGCGGCTGCTGATCGCCGTGCAGTGCTTCCTGGCCGCCGTCGGCGTGCTGCTCACCGTGCTGACCGCGGCCGGCCGGATGCCGCCGGCGTTGCTGCTCACGCTCACCTTCGGCCTCGGCGTCGGGCAGGCGCTCACGCTGCCCGCCTGGCAGGCGGTGATCCCGGAACTGGTGCCCCGCTCGCAGCTCGTCTCCGCCTCCGCGCTCGGCTCGATCAGCGTCAACCTGGCCCGTTCGGTCGGGCCGGCGGTCGCCGGCGTACTGGTGGCCCAGGCCGGCGTGGCGGTGGTCTTCGCGGTCAACGCGGTCTCGTTCGCGATCTTCGCGGTGACGCTGGTGCGGTGGCGTCCGGCACGCCGGGAGCAGGACGCCGTGCCGGAGCGGTTCACCGCGGCACTGCGCGCCGGCGGTCGGTACGTGCGGCACTCGCCGGTGGTCCGACGGATCCTGCTGCGCGCCGCCCTGTTCGTGGTGCCCGGCAGCGCGTTGTGGGCGCTGCTGCCGCTGGTCGCCAGCCGCCGGCTCGGCCTCGGCGCGGGCGGCTACGGCGTGCTGCTCGGCGCGCTCGGCGTCGGCGCGGTGGCCGGCGCGCTGGTGCTGCCCCGGGTACGCCGGGTGCTCTCCAGCAACCACCTGCTGCTCCTGGCCGGCCTGCTGTACGCGGTGGTGCTGGCGACGCTCGCGCTGGTGCCGGTACCGGCGGTGGCGGTGGCGGTGGTCGCGCTGGTGCCCGCCGGGCTGGCCTGGATGACGGTGCTGTCCAGCGTCAACGCCGCCATGCAGCTCTTCCTGCCCGGCTGGGTACGCGCCCGCGGCCTGTCGGTCTACCAGATGGTGTTCGCCGGCGGTCAGGCGCTCGGGGCGGTCGCCTGGGGCGCGCTCGGCGAGTTCACCGGCCTGGTCGGCGCGCTCACCGTGGCCGCCGCGTTGATGGCGGTCGGCGCGCTGAGCGTGCTGGTCTGGCCGTTGCGGGAGACCCGGGGCGTGGACCGCGACCCGGCCGTGTACTGGCCCGAGCCACACCTGACGCTGGAGCCGCCGGCGCGGGGCGGTCCGGTGCTGGTCACCGTCTCGTACACGGTCCGCCCCGAGCGGCAGGCCGAGTTCGTCGAGGCGATGCGCGCGGTCGGCCGGTCCCGCCGGCGTACCGGCGCGATGCGGTGGAGGCTGTTCCGGGCCGGGGAGCGGGCCGACGGTTTCGTCGAGGTGTACCAGGTGCCGACCTGGGAGGAACACCTGCGCCAGCACGGCGGCCGGCTCACCGGCGCGGACCGGGTGGTCGAGGAACGGGCCCGGGCGCTGGCCGAGGACGACGTCCGGGTCAACCACCTGCTGCCGGCCGAGCCGGAGTGACAGCCGGGTGCCCGGGAGCCGGCCCGCCCGCCCTGACAGAATGCGGGAAGCAGTCGTGGACCAGATGAGGAGACGCCAGCCGTGATCCGTACCCACAATGCCGGAAGCCTGCGCGCCGCGGACGCCGGCTCGACGGTGACGCTCGCCGGGTGGGTGGCCCGCCGGCGCGACCACGGCGGGGTCATCTTCGTCGACCTGCGCGACGCCACCGGCGTCGTGCAGGTGGTGTTCCGCGAGGAGGACGCGCACGCGCTGCGCAACGAGTTCTGCGTCAAGGTCGTCGGCGAGGTGACCCGCCGTCCCGAGGGCAACGAGAACCCGGACCTGCCGACCGGCGAGGTCGAGGTGACCGCCACCGCGCTGGAGGTGCTCTCCGAGGCCGCGCCGCTGCCGCTGCCGGTGGACGACCAGGTCGAGGCCGGCGACGACATCCGGCTCAAGTACCGCTACCTCGACCTGCGTCGCGGCGGCCCGGCGAAGGCGATGCGGCTGCGCTCGAAGGCCAACCAACTCGCCCGCACGGTGCTGCACGAGCGGGACTTCCTGGAGATCGAGACGCCCACGCTGACCCGCTCCACGCCGGAGGGCGCGCGCGACTTCCTGGTCCCGGTGCGCCTCCAGCCGGGGAGCTGGTACGCGCTGCCGCAGTCGCCGCAGCTGTTCAAGCAGTTGCTCATGGTCGGCGGCATGGAGCGGTACTACCAGATCGCCCGCTGCTACCGCGACGAGGACTTCCGCGCCGACCGGCAGCCGGAGTTCACCCAGCTCGACATCGAGATGTCCTTCGTCACCGAGGACGACGTGATCGACCTCGGCGAGGCGATCGTGGCGAAGCTCTGGTCCGAGCTGGCCGGTCACGAGATCGCCCGGCCGATCCCGCGGATCACCTGGCACGACGCGATGGCCCGCTACGGTTCCGACAAGCCGGACCTGCGCTACGGCGTGGAGCTGACCGAGTTGACCGACTACCTGCGCGGCACCGCGTTCCGGGTGTTCGCCGGCGCGATCGACGCGGGCGGCTACGTCGGCGCGGTGGTCATGCCGGGCGGCGCGAGCCAGACCCGCAAGGAGCTGGACGGCTGGCAGGACTGGGCCAAGGCGCGCGGCGCGCGCGGCCTGGCGTACGTGGTGCTGGACGCGGAGACCGGCGAGGCGCGCGGCCCGGTGGCGAAGAACCTGTCCGAGGCGCACCTGTCCGGCCTGGCCGACGCGGTCGGCGCGAAGCCCGGCGACGCGATCTTCTTCGCCGCGAGCACGGAGACCCGCGAGGCCCAGGAGCTGCTCGGCGCGGCCCGGATCGAGATCGCCAAGCGGACCGGCCTGGTCGACGAGAGCGCCTGGGCGTTCTGCTGGGTGGTCGACGCGCCGATGTTCGAGAAGACGGACGACGGCGGCTGGACCGCCGTGCACCACCCGTTCACCTCGCCGAACGCGGAGTGGGTGGATCGCTTCGAGCAGGCGCCGGACCGGGCGCTGGCGTACGCGTACGACATCGTCTGCAACGGCAACGAGATCGGCGGCGGCTCGATCCGTATCCACCGCGGCGACGTGCAGCAGCGGGTGTTCGACCTGCTCGGCATCACCGCCGAGGAGGCACAGGACAAGTTCGGCTTCCTGCTGGAGGCGTTCAAGTACGGCGCCCCGCCGCACGGCGGCATCGCGTTCGGCTGGGACCGGGTCTGCATGCTGCTGGCCGGCGCGGACTCGATCCGTGAGGTGATCGCGTTCCCGAAGACGCGCGGCGGCTTCGACCCGCTGACCGGCGCGCCGACGCCGATCACCGGGCAGCAGCGCACCGAGGCCGGCATCGACGCCAAGCCGAAGGCGCCCGCCGCGCCGCACGCCGGCACCGCCGGTCCCGCCGCCCCGGTCGCCGACCCCACCTGAGCCCGGCCCTTCCGGCCGGCGTCCGAGCTGTTGATCACGAGGTTGGCAGGACGCCGTCGCGGCATGCCGCCCCGCTAACCTCGTGATCGTGGCGCAGCGGGGCGGGACGAGGTTGCTGCTGGTGGTGGGCGGCAGCGGATTTCTGGGCGGCGAGGTGTGCCGGCAGGCGGTCGCCGCCGGCTGGCGGGTGGTGGCGACCTGCCACGCGGGCGGCGTCCGGGTGCCGGGCGTCACGGTCCGCCGGCTCGACGTCACCGACCGGGCCGCGGTGCGCGCACTCCTGACCGAGGTACGCCCGGACGCCGTGGTCGGCACCCCGTACCGCGTCGACGACTGGGCGGTCACCGCCGACGGGGCGGCCCACGTGGCGTCCGCCGCCGCCGAGGTGGGCGCGCGGCTGGTGCACCTGTCCAGCGACGCGCTGCACGCCGGGCGTCCCGCGCCGTACGCCGACGACGAGCCGCCCACGCCGGTGTATCCGTACGGGGCGGCCAAGGCGGCGGCCGAGACGGCGGTGCGGGCGGTGGACCCGGGGGCGTTGCTGGTGCGGACCTCGCTGATCCTGGGGGAGGGGAGCAAGCAGCTCCAGCGCTGCCGGGACGCGCTCGCCGGCCGGGCCACGCTGTTCAGCGACGAGGTCCGCTGCCCGATCGACGTCACCGACCTTGCCGCGGCGGTGCTGGAGCTGCTCCCGACCGACCTGGCCGGCCCGCTGAACGTGGCCGGCCCGGACCAGGTGAGCCGCGCCGACGTCGGTCGCCTGCTGGCCCGCCGGCTCGGCGTCGACCCGGCCGGGCTGCGGACCATCACCACGGCCGCCGCCGGTCTGCACCGCCCGATCGAGGTACGCCTCGACTCCGCCCGCGCCACCGGCCTGCTCCGGACCCGCCTGCGCGGCGTCGCCGAGCTGTTCGCCTGACCGTCCGTACGGCTGCACACTTTCTTTGCATGAGTCTTGTGCACAGAAAGTGTGCACAGATATTGTGCATCTCATGGAGAGCGAACAGACCCGTCCCGAGCCGCGCCGGGTCCGGCTGGACCACCAGCAGGTGCGCGTGCTGGCCCACCCGCTGCGGATGCGCCTGGTCGGCGCGCTGCGGGTGAACGGGCCGGCCACCGCCACCCGGCTGGCCGAGCTGCTCGGCACCAACACCGGCGCGACCAGCTACCACCTGCGCCAGCTCGCCGAGGTGGGCATGGTGGTCGAGGACCCGGAGCTGGGCACCGGGCGGCAACGGTTCTGGCGGGCCGCGCACGACGTCACCCAGTGGGAGGCCAGCGACTACGACGACGACCCGGACGCCCGCGCCGCCATCGAGTGGATCGAGGCGGACTACATCCGCCTCTTCAGCCAGCACGCGGAGCAGTGGGCCGCCCAGCGGCACGAGTGGTCGCCGGCCTGGCGCGACGCGTTCGGCATGGGCGACTTCTTCATGCGTATCCCGGCCACCCGCCTGGAGGCGATCAAGGCGGAGGTGTTCGCGGTCCTCGAACGGCACCGCGACGAGACCGACCCCGACGACCCCGACGGCGAGCTGGTGCAGCTCTACCTCGCCGCGTTCCCGCTGAGCCCGGTCCTGCCACCCACCGAGGAGAAGCCGTGAGCACCCTGTCCGTACGCCAGGTCCGGTTCCGCTACCTCACGTTGTACGGGCTGCGCTGGCTGCCCAGCGGCCTGCTCATGACCGTGATGATCCTGCTGCTGCAGGAGCGTGGGCTGTCGCTGTCCCAGATCGGCCTGGTCGCCACCGCGCAGGGCCTGGTGGTGCTGGCGCTGGAGCTGCCCACCGGCGGGTTCGCCGACGCGCTCGGCCGCAGACCGGTGCTGCTGGTCGCCTGGGTGGTCGCGCTGGCCTCCCTGGCGCTGATGGCGGTGGCCGACTCGTTCTGGATGTTCTTCCTGGTCTGGGCGTTGCAGGGCGTCTACCGGGCGCTCGACAGCGGCCCGCTGGAATCCTGGTACGTCGACGCCACGCTGGCCGCCGACCCGGACGCCGAGTACGAACGCGGCCTCGGCTGGGCCGGCACCGTCATCGGCGTCGCCATCGGCACCGGCGCGCTGCTCGGCGGCGGCCTGGTCGCGCTCGGCCCGTTCGGGCCGGTCAGCGCGTTGACCGGCCCCGTGCTGGTCGCCGCCGCGCTCCAGGCCGTCTCGATCGTGGCGTTGCTGACGCTGATGCGGGAGCAGCGCCCCACGTCCGGCCCGGCCACGTTGCGGGCCTCGGTGGCGCAGGCGCCCCGGATGGTCGGTCAGGCCGTCGGCCTGCTGCGCCGCAACCGGGTGCTGCTGGCCCTGGTCTCCGTCGAGCTGTTCTGGGGCTTCGGCATGGTCACGTTCGAGTCGCTGCTGCCGATCCGGCTGTCCGAGGTGGTCGGTGGCGCCGACCGGGCGGCGGCGCTGCTCGGCCCCGCCGGCTCGGCCGCCTGGCTCGCCAACGCGGCCGGCGCCGCGCTCACCCCGATCCTGCTGCGTCGCCTCGGCGCCGCGCCGGCCGCCGCGCTGATGCGGGTGCTCCAGGGCGGGACCGTGGTCGGCATGGGCCTGCTCGCCGGCCCGGTCGGCGTGCTGATCGCCTACCTGGCCTGCTACACGGTGCACGGCGCGTCGAACCCGCTGCACATGGGGCTGCTGCACCGGCAGGTCGACGGGCCGTACCGGACCAGTGTGCTGTCGCTGAACTCCATGATGGCCCAGCCGGCCGGCGCGCTCGGCGCGGTGGCGCTCACCGCACTGGCGGACGCCACCAGCGTCCGCGTCGCGATGCTTGTCGGCGCGGTGGTGCTGGCCGTGGCCGCCCCGCTCTACCTGCCGGCCTGGCGCGCCAACCGGGCCGCCGCGCGGTCCGAGGCCGCGCCGCCCCTGGTGGGCCCGGTCCCGGTGACCGGTCCCGACGGAAGCCCCGCCGGCCCCGCGCCGGCGGCCGTGCCGGTGTCGGCACCATCGGCCGGGGCCGCGACCGTGGGCCGCTCCTAGCCCAGGTGGACCGTGGTACGCGGCGCGGCGCCGGTGAAGCCCAGCCGGCGGTAGAGTCGGAGCGCGCCGACGTTGACGGTGTAGACCCCGAGCGCCACGTGGTCGTAGCGGGTGAACAGCGCGCACGTCATGCCGGCGGTCAACGCCCCGCCCAGCCCTCGACCGCGATGCCCGGGCGCCACGGTCAGCCCGGCCAGGAAACCGATGTCGCCCCGGCTGCGGTCGGCGCCGCAGGCGATCAGGCGGTCCCCGTCCCGGATGCCGTACCAGTCGACGACGCCCGGGTCGCCCGGCCGGGACGTGGTGCTCGGAAAGGCCTCGTCGACGAGCGCCGCCAGCGCGGGGTGGTCGGCCTCGGTGAGCCGTACCACCCGCTCCTGCTCCGGCTGGTGCGGTGGCGGCCCGGTGGTCCAGAGGAAGTCCCAGTCGCTGGAGCGGGTCACCGGCAGGCACGCGCCCAGCGCGTCCGGCGCGACCCGGGGCAGGTTCACCGACTGGCCGGCCCGGAGCGTCCCGTCCGCCCGCTGGGCGGCGAGCACCTCCAGCGCCGGGCCGGGCGCGCCGATCGCGCCGCCGGCCGACCACTCGCCCGGCGGCAGCAGCCACCCGACCGTGTCCCCGCGTCGCCACCCCCGCGCGGGCTGGTCGCGGCGCAACGCGTGCCGGGCGTACGGGTGGTGGCCGGTCGCGGCGAGCACCGCCGCCCGCCCGGTCAGCACCTCGTCGACCGTGATCATGTCGCCAGCCTACGAGAGGACCAGCCGTGACCCCCCTCCGCTCCGTCCGTACGGTTCGCCTGCCCGGTTCACGCTGCACGCTGCGCGAGTGGACCGACGCGGACGCGCCCGTCCTGCACGAGTTCCTGACCGAGCCCACCGT
The DNA here is from genome assembly GCF_027925725.1 of Micromonospora sp. AKA38. Taxonomy (NCBI): domain Bacteria; kingdom Bacillati; phylum Actinomycetota; class Actinomycetes; order Micromonosporales; family Micromonosporaceae; genus Micromonospora; species Micromonospora sp. AKA38. Next base: position 220,665 of record NZ_BNEI01000005.1, read on the forward strand.
GGTCGGCGGCGTGCTGGACGAGGAGATACCGACCCCGGAGGTGGTGCGCGAGGCAATACCGGCCTGGCGGGAGACCGCCGGCGGGGAGCCGCGCCCGGAGTACCGGCTCGCGGCGGTCGACGGTGACCTCCTGCTCGGGCTGGGAGTGCTCACGGTGACGTCGGTGGCGCACCGGCGCGGGGAGGTCGGCTACGCGGTGCGGACCGCGCACCGGGGCGCCGGGATCGGCACCGAGATCACCCGGTTGCTGCTGGACCTCGCGTTCGCGGGGGTGGGGCTGCACCGGGTGGAGGCGACCGTCCAGCCGGACCATGTCGCGTCCCGCCGTGTGCTGGAGAAAGCCGGCCTGCACGCGGAGGGGGTGAGCCGCGACCACCTGCTCGTCCGCGGCGTCTGGCGGGACTCCGCACGGTACGCGGTGCTCGCCACCGACCATCTCCACGGTGGAGATTGACGAACAGACCGATCGGGTACATCCGTCGCCGACCTACTGGGAACCCCCACCGGAGGAAACGACATGCTCGCCATTCTCGCGGCCATCGTGTTCGGCTTCGCGCTGCTTCTCGACTTCATGAACACCGACCTCGGCGCCCCCGACCTGTTCAGCACCTCGACGCTCATGCTGATCGGCTTCCTGCTGCTCTCGCTCTACCTGGCCGGGGTCGGCTCCGGCCCGCGCGGCGGCGGGGGCGGCCGGTGGTACCGGGGCCGGCGGCCGGGTCGCGGCTGACCGGAAAAGACCACAGGGGTCGGGTCGGCGGCGCGATTCCGGCGCCGTCGGCCCGGCCCGGTACTGTTCTCGTGATGGAATCCGACGCCCTCTTCACCCTCGGCGAGCCCGCCGGAGCGCCCGGCGCACCCGCGGCCTCCGGCGGCGTCGACAGTTTCACCGACACCCGCGCGGATTCGCCGCTGCCGGTCCGGATGCGACCGGCCGGCCTGGACGAGCTGATCGGGCAGGAGCATCTGCTCGCCCCCGGCGCGCCGCTGCGCCAGCTGGTCGAGGGGGCCGCCCCGATGTCGGTCATCCTCTGGGGTCCCCCCGGCAGCGGCAAGACCACGATCGCCCACCTGGTGGCCCGCACCACCGACCGGCGCTTCGTGGCGATGTCCGCGCTGACCGCCGGTGTGAAGGACGTCCGCGCCGTCATCGAGACCGCCCGACGGCAACGCCGCTCCGGTGGCCCGCCGACCGTGCTCTTCATCGACGAGGTGCACCGGTTCAGCAAGACCCAGCAGGATTCGCTGCTCGCCGCCGTCGAGGACCGCACGGTCACGCTGCTCGCGGCGACCACGGAGAATCCGTACTTCTCGGTCATCTCGCCGTTGCTGTCCCGCTGCGTGCTGCTCACCCTCCAGGCGCTCGACGACGACGCCGTGCGCGGGCTGCTGCGCCGCGCGGTGGCCGACGAGCGCGGGCTCGGCGGCGCGCTGGTCCTGGCCGAGGACGCGGAGGACCATCTGGTCCGGCTCGCCGGCGGCGACGTGCGCAAGGCGCTCACCGCGCTGGAGGCGGCGGCGGCCACCGCGACCGCCACCGGCGCGGCGCGGATCGACCTCGCCGTCGCCGAGCAGGCGGTCGACGTGGCGGCCGTGCGGTACGACCGGGACGGCGACGCGCACTACGACGTGACAAGCGCCTTCATCAAGAGCATGCGGGGCTCGGACGTGGACGCGGCACTGCACTGGCTGGCCCGGATGCTGGTGGCCGGCGAGGACGCCCGGTTCATCGCCCGCCGGATGGTCATCTTCGCCAGCGAGGACGTCGGCATGGCCGATCCCACCGCGCTGACCGTGGCCACCGCCGCGGCGCACGCCGTGGAGTACGTCGGCCTGCCCGAAGCGCAGCTCAACCTCGCGCAGGCGGTCATCCACCTCGCCACCGCCCCGAAGTCGAACTCGGCCACGACCGCCATCGGGGCAGCCGTCGCCGACGTGCGCGCCGGTCGCGGCGGCTCGGTTCCGCGCGGGCTGCGGGACGCCCACTACTCCGGGGCACGCGGGCTCGGCCACGGGGCCGGCTACCGGTACCCGCACGACGACCACCGGGGGGTGGTCACCCAGCAGTACGCTCCGGACGACCTCGTCGGGACCGACTACTACCGACCCAGCGGGCACGGCGCGGAGCGGGCGGTGGCCACCCGGCTGCCGGTGCTGCGTCGGATCGTCCGCGGGTTGCCCGCACCGGTGACGCGGGGGGAGGCCGGTACGCCGGTCGCCGCGTCCGGGGTCCGGGCAGGTGGCACCGAGCAGGTCGGCGGGGCGAGTGAGGGCGGCGGCGACGCCACCGAGGGGGGTCAACAGTGATGGCGCGTGGTCCGGATCGGCCGGCGGACGGCCCTGACGAGCGGCGCGATCCGAAGGCCAAGGGCCGCCGGTGGGGGCGCGGCCGGTCCGCCGAGGCCGAGCCGGACCAGGCGGTCGCCGGCGAGGAGTTCGGCTGGATCGACGACCTGCGTAGCGCCAAGCAGCAGCGCGGCGAACTCGGCCCGGAGGGGGGGACGCCACCGGGCCCGGGTCCGCGACCCGGTGCCGCCCGCGTCCCCGAGCCGGATCGGCCGCCCCGCCCGGGCGCGGCACCTCCACCCGGTCCCGGCGGCCCCGGCCCCGGTGCGCCGTCGACGCCCGGCGGAGCGGCCCCGCAACCTCCGGCCCCCGGCCGGGCGACTCCACCGACTCCGCCAGCCGGCCGGTCGGCTCCGCCACCTCCCGTACCGGGACGACCGGGCGCGTACGCCCCGGGACCCGGTGGTCCGGCCGCACCGCCGTCGGGCACCGGTGGACCCGGCCCGCAGCCCCCGATGCCCGGCCGTCCTGGCGGCCCGCCGCCGGCCCCCGGTCGTGCCGCCGCGCCGGCTCCCGAGCCCGGTCGCCCCGGCCCGCAGCCCCCGACGCCCGGTCGCTCCGGTCCGCCGCCTCCGTCACCCGGCCGGTCCGGTCCGCAGCCTCCGACGTCCGGTCGGCCCGGCCCGTCGCCGGCCGCCGGCCAGCCGGGTCGCGCCCCGCTGGCACCCGGTGCACCCCGCCCGACCGGCGCCGGCGCAGCCGATCGGACCGACGCGACGATGCCGCCGGTGACGAGTCGCTCCGGCGCGGTGGCGCCCCCGGGCACCGGTGGTCCCGCCCCGGCGCCGCCGGTACCCGGCCGCTCCGGTCCGGACCGCCCCCCGGGCGCCGGCCGGCCGGGTCCGGCCCTGTCTCCGGGCGCCGGCCGGCCGGGTCCGGACTTGTCTCCGGGCGCCGGCCGTCCCGGGTCGGACCTGCCTCCGGGGGCCGTTCGTCCCGGCCCGGCAGCGCCCCCCGGCGGCCCCGGTCCCCGTCCGCAGGCGGCCCGGCGTGGTCCCGACACGACCGGGTCCGGGCCGGCTGCGCCGCCGGTCCGTCCCGCCGGCCCCGAGCCGGCCACGCCGCGCCGTCCGGTGGAGGGGCCCTGGCCCGGAGTGCCCGAGACGCCCCGGCCGGACGGCCCGCCGCACCGTCGCGGCCCGGACGGCCCCACCGGCCGACAGCCGGCGGTCGCCGGCCGGCCGGCCGGTCCTCCGGTCGCACCCCCGACCGGCCCGCCGACCGGACGAACCGGACCCGACCGTGCCGCGGCCGAGCAAGGTCCGGCATGGCCGTCCCCCGGGGACGGCGGCGCCTCCCGGACGGCGACGCCTCCCACCCCGCTCGGCCGGCACGGCGTCGAGACGCCCGGCTCCCACGCCGCGGGCCCGGACACCGGAACCCGGCCCGCCGCCACCGGTCGCCGCGCGTCGCCCGACGACCCGGGCGCGGTCCGGCCGGTCTCCGGCGCGGGCCGCCGGGGGCGACCCGACGACGAGCCGACCGGCGCGACGCCGGCCCCCGGCGGTGGACGACGCTCCCGCCACGAGGCGAACCCGCCCGCCGGTGGTCACCGCTCGCCGGAGGGCGCGGTCGACCCCGCCGCCCGACCGGTCTCGGGTGCCGGCCGGCGGGCCGCCGCCGAGCCGGACCGGCCGACCGCCGTGCCCCGCAGCGGGAACGCCCCGGAGCTTCCCGGTGCCACCGCGCCCGTCTCCGGCGCCCCGGCGGAGGGGGCGGGCCCGCCCGCTTCCCGCCGTGCCCCCGCCCGTGGCCGGCGGGCCGCTCCCGACGCTCCCGGTGCCGCCAACGCCGCCGGTCCCGCAGGTGCCGCCGCTCCGCCGGGCCGGGCGCCGCGTCCGGCGGCCGACGAGGCGGGTGAGCCGCGCGCGCAGCGCCCGGAGCGGCCCGCCGACTGGCTGCGCCAGGCCGGCCGTGCGTCGCACACCGACCCCGCCATGCCGGCCGCCCGTCGGCCGGCCGGCACGTCGGTCGACGAACCGGCCGGCGGCCCGGACCGCGCGCCGACCGGCCGCGCCGTGGCCGGGCCGCCCGTTCGACCTGAGCCGGCCGGCCGATCCCAGCCGCCGGGGCCGCCGGTTCGACCCGAGCCGGCCGGCCGATCCCAGCCGCCCGGGGCGCCCGCTCGACCCGAACATCCCGTCCGGTCCGAGCCGCCCGGCCCGGCCCGGGGCGCGGCCCGAGCCGGGGTACCGCCGGTGGCCGGAGAGCGCGGCGCGGCCGGTCCGGTCCGCGCGGGCGTACCGCCGAAGGGGCCGGGCGGTCCCGGCCCGCAGGGCGACCCCGAGCGCACCGGTGGCCTGACGGCGCGGGGAGGCCGTCCGGACGGGCGCGGTCCGGTCCGCCCCGACGACTCCGTCGCGCCGGGCGGCGCGCCCCGTCCGGCGGGAGCGCCCGAGCCACGACCGGCCGGCGGACCGACGGTGGCCCGGGCCGCCGCCGGGGTGGCCCGACCGGCCGGGCCGGACGAGCGGACCGCTGACCGTCCCGCCGGGCGGGCTGTCCCGCCCACCCCGGAACCGGTCCGGGCCGCTGCCGCCGCGCCCGTCGGCGGGGTCCCGGGAGCGCCGGCGGTGGCGCGGGCCGCTGCGGTCGTACCGCCGGGGGAGGCCGCGGGGCCGCGGCCCGGCGCGGGCGACGAGCCCGTGCCGCGACCGGCCGGCCCCGGTGCGGACGGGGCGGAGGCCGGTGGCCTGCGCGGCGCCCGTTCCGAACTGCGTCGACAGATGCGCGAACGGCGCCGGCTACGGATGGGCCTCCTCGCGCTGGTCAGTCTCGTGCTGCTGGGCGCGGTCCCGCTCTACTTCGGGATACGGACGCTCAGCCGGGACCCGGTCTTCGACACGCTCGACGCCCTCGACGTGCCGTCCTGGGCGGCGACGAAGACGGTCGACAACGTCAGCGGCAGCCGCTGGTGCCTCCAGGACTGCCGGCTGCGGGAACGCGCGGTCGAGTCCGACCAGGGGTGGAAGCAGACCGTGGCCGTCTACGAGCAGGCCCTGGCCAACGACGGTTGGCGGCGTTGGAAGGTGGACCGCTGCCCGGAGGAGCAGGTCGAGGGCAGCTACACCTGCTGGCGGCGGGACGAGCTCACGCTCGACCTGTGGGTCCGCGATCCCGCCTGCACGCCGCCGCCGGTGGACGGGGAGCCGGCGCCGTCCGCGCCGCCCGCGCCCGCAGCGGCGACGTGCACCGGCTCGTTGGTGTCGGTGAAGGTGCGCAACGCGATCGACGACGAGCGCACCGGCCCGACGCCGACCACCGATCCGTCACTCACCGGTGAGGATCCGTTCCCCACCCTCACCGACGACCCGCTCGGCGAGCCGACCCCCTCACCGTCGTGAGCCGACTTCCCTCACGGACGGTAGGGTCTGGGGCTGGCGCGCCCGCCCGCGCCCGGTGACCACCGGGCCGGCGGGGTGCGACGTGGGCAGGTTGGGCAGGTACGGTCGCGCGTTCCGGGGCGTCGGGTCCCGGGGCAATGCTTGAGGAGGACATGCGCGTGAGTGGTGGAGAGATCGCTGCGCTGATCGCGGCCGGTGCGTTCCTGATGCTGGTGCTCGTGCTGGCGGTGCCGATCCTGCGGCTGCGGCACACCGTCGACGCGACGACCCGCATGATCGGCGACCTGAACGAGCGCACCGGGCCGCTGCTGGGGGACGTGAACACCACGGTGAAGAACGTCAACGTGGCGCTGGAGCAGGTGCAGACCTCGCTGGACGGGGTGAACCTCCAGCTCGCCAAGGTGGACACCATGACCAGCCACGCGCAGAACGTCACCGCGAACGTGGCGAACCTGGCCACCGTGGTCTCCGCGGCGGCGGCCAACCCGCTGGTGAAGGTGGCCGCGTTCGGTTACGGCGTGCGCAAGGCCGCCTCCGCCCGCCGGCACGCCGAGACCGAGCGCGAGGTGCGCGACACCATCAAGCAGCAGCGTCGGGCCGCCAAGCGCGGCAACCGCTGACCCCACCGGCGTACGCGGGAAGGATGAGAGCATGAGGCGGTTGTTCTGGCTGGGCATCGGGCTGGCCGTGGGCGTCCTGGTGGTGCGTAAGGCCACCCGGACCGCGCAGGCGTACACCCCGGCGGGCATCGCCAACGGGCTGTCCGAGTCCGCCGGTGGCCTGGTCGAGTCGGTGCGCGCCTTCGTGGACGACGTCCGGGTCTCGATGGCCGAGCGCGAGCAGGAGATCCACGAGGCCTTCGCCCGCGGCGAGGCGTACGACGACGAGTTCGCCGAGCTGCGGGAGGACCCGCGGATCGGTGACCGGCAGATTTTCCCGGAGGAGCACCAGCGATGAAGACGGCGGAGATCAAGCGGCGGTTCCTCGCCCACTTCGAGGCGAACGGGCACGCCGTGGTGCCGTCCGCTCCGCTGCCCGCCATCAGCGACCCGAACCTGCTGTTCATCAACGCGGGCATGGTGCAGTTCGTGCCCTACTTCCTCGGGCAGCAGTCCCCGCCGTTCGACCGGGCGGCCAGCGTGCAGAAGTGCATCCGGACGCCGGACATCGACGAGGTCGGCAAGACCAGCCGGCACGGCACGTTCTTCCAGATGAACGGCAACTTCTCGTTCGGTGACTACTTCAAGGACGGGGCGATCCCGCTCGCCTGGGACCTGGCCACCAAGTCGGTCGAGGCGGGCGGCTTCGGGCTGGACCCGGAGCGGATCTGGGCGACGGTCTACCTCGACGACGACGAGGCGTACGACATCTGGCGCGCCACCGGCGTGCCGGCCGAGCGGATCGTGCGCCGCGGCAAGGCCGACAACTTCTGGTCGATGGGCATCCCCGGCCCGTGCGGCCCGTGCTCGGAGCTCTACTACGACCGTGGCCCGGAGTACGGCCGCGAGGGTGGCCCGGAGGTCGACGAGGACCGCTACCTGGAGTTCTGGAACCTCGTCTTCATGCAGTTCGAGCGCGGTCCGGGTGTCGGCAAGGAGGACTTCCCGATCCTCGGCGACCTGCCGGCGAAGAACATCGACACCGGCATGGGCCTGGAGCGGATGGCCTCGCTGTTGCAGGGCGTGGACAACCTCTACGAGATCGACGAGGTCAAGCCGATCCTGGACCGGGCGGCCGAGCTGACCGGCAAGCGGTACGGCGCGCACTCCGGGCACGCGGCCCACCAGTCGCACCCGGACGACGTGCGACTGCGGGTGATCGCCGACCACGTGCGCACCGCGCTGATGCTGATCGGCGACGGCGTCACCCCGTCGAACGAGGGCCGCGGCTACGTGCTGCGCCGGATCATGCGCCGGGCGATCCGCTCGGTGCGGCTGCTGGGCTACCAGGACCGGGCGCTGCCGGAGCTGCTGCCGGTGGCCCGGGACTGCATGGCCCCGTCGTACCCGGAGCTGGCCGAGGAGTTCGGCCGGATCTCCCAGTACGCGTACGCCGAGGAGGACGCGTTCCTCGCCACGCTGCGCGCCGGCACCACCATCCTGGACACCGCGATCGCGGAGACGAAGTCGGCCGGCAAGCCGGCGCTCTCCGGTGACAAGGCGTTCCAGTTGCACGACACGTACGGCTTCCCGATCGACCTGACCCTGGAGATCGCGGCGGAACAGGGCCTCCAGGTGGACGCCGACGGCTTCCGCCGGCTGATGGCCGACCAGCGCAGCCGCGCCAAGGCGGACGCGCAGGCCCGCAAGACCGGGCACACCGACGTGTCGGCGTACCGGTCGGTGCTCGACGGTGGCGGGCCGGTGGAGTTCACCGGCTACACCGAGCTGAACCGGGAGTCCCGGGTGCGCGCGCTGCTGGCCGGCGGCGCCTCGGTGGCCGCCGCGGCCGAGGGGGACACGATCGAGCTGGTGCTCGACACCACCCCGTTCTACGCCGAGGGCGGCGGGCAGCAGCCCGACCAGGGTCTGATCACGGTCGGCGGCGGGCAGGTCGAGGTCTTCGACGTGCAGCAGCCGGTGCCCGGCCTGATCGTGCACCGGGCCCGGGTGGTGCGCGGCGAGGTCCGCGCCGGGGAGACCGGGTACGCGGAGATCGACGCGTCCCGCCGGCGGGCCATCTCCCGTTCGCACACCGCGACGCACCTGGTGCACCAGACCATGCGGAACTTCCTCGGCGAGTCGGCGACCCAGGCGGGTTCGCTGAACGCGCCGGGCCGGCTGCGGTTCGACTTCAACACCCCGACCGGGGTGGCGCCGAGCGTGCTGCACGACGTGGAGCAGCAGGTCAACGAGGTGCTCCTGGCCGACCTGGAGGTGCACGCGTTCGTCACCAGCCAGGAGGAGGCCCGCCGGATCGGCGCGATGGCGTTGTTCGGCGAGAAGTACGGCGAGCGGGTCCGGGTGGTCGAGGTCGGTGACTACGCCCGGGAGCTGTGCGGTGGCACGCACGTGGCCCGCTCGGCCCAGCTCGGCCTGGTCAAGATCCTCTCCGAGGCGTCGGTCGGTTCCGGTGTGCGCCGGATCGAGGCGCTCGTCGGCATGGACGCGTTCGGTTTCCTGGCCCGCGAGCACCTGCTGGTGTCCCGGCTGGCCGAGCTGTTCCGGGTGCCGGGCGAGCAGGTCGCCGACCGGGTGGAGCAGACCGTCACCCAGTTGCGGGACGCGGAGAAGGAGCTGGAGAAGCTCCGCGCCCAGCTCGTGCTCGGCGGGGCGGGCGCGCTCGCGGCGCAGGCGAAGGACGTGCGCGGCGTCGCGTACGTGGGCACCGAGGCGCCCGAGGGCGCGGCGGCCAACGACGTGCGGACCCTCGCGCAGGAGATCCGGGGCAGGATCGACGCGGCCCGCCCGGCGGTGGTCGCGGTGGCGGCCCGGGCGAACGGCAAGGCGTCCCTGGTGGTGGCCGTCAACTCTGCCGCCCGGAGTCGAGGTCTGAGCGCGAAGGACCTGGTCAAGGCCGCGTTCTCCGGTCGGGGCGGCGGCAGCGACGACCTGGCCCAGGGCGGCGGCCTGCCCGCCACGGAGGCGCCGAGCCTGCTGGCCACCGTGGAGAAGGCGATCGCCGACGCGGCATGAGCGAACGCACCGAGCGAAGCGAGGGCCGTGAGCGCATGCCCCGGTGGTACGGCATGAGCGAACGCACCGAGCGAAGCGAGGGCCGTGAGCGCATGCCCGGCCGTGCCGCATGAGCGAACGCACCGATCGATGCCAGGGCGGACCGGATGGTCCGCCCTGGCCCGTACCGGCTGAAGGAGGTGCCCGGCAGATGCCTGAATTCGACCGTGGTGTCCGGTTGGGGGTGGACGTCGGCCAGGTCCGCGTCGGGGTGTCCCGGTCCGACCCGCACGGCATCCTCGCCACCCCGCTTGTCACGCTGGCCCGGGACCTGACCGCCGAACCGGACACGGTGCCCGCCGACATGGCCGCGCTGGTCCGGTTGGCGGCCGAGCACGAGGCGGTCGGGATCGTCGTCGGCCTCCCGGTCAACCTCGCCGGAAAGCACGGGCCGGCGGCGGCGAACGTATCGGCCTATGCCACCCGTTTGGCCGATGTAATGGGGCCGATTCCGGTGACGCTGACGGACGAGAGGATGTCGACCGTCGTCGCAAGTCGTAGGCTGGCCGAGCGGGGCGTCCGGGGAAAGCGTCAACGAGCGGTGGTCGACCAGGCCGCCGCGGTGGAGATTCTGCAGAGCTGGTTGGACGCACAGCGGAGGCGGACGGATGATCGACGATCTTGATCTGGGCTTCGACGAGCAGGACAGGGGGGAGAAGGGCCGGCACCGGCGCGGCGCGGTGCGCCGCCGTCAGGGCAAGTCCGGCGGCAGCCGGGGCAAGACCCTCCTCGCGCTCGCGCTCGCGCTGATCCTGCTCGGCGGCATCGGTGGGGGCGCCTACTACGGCTTCGACCGTATCCAGAACTACTTCGTCACCCCCGACTACGACGGCTCCGGCACCGGCGAGGCGATCGTCGAGATCAAGCAGGGCGCGCTGATCGCCGACATGGCCGACGCGCTGGTGGCCGCCGACGTGGTGAAGAGCACCAAGGCGTTCATCGAGGCCGCCGAGGGGAACGCGCGCAGCAAGAACATCCAGCCCGGCACGTACAAGCTGCGCAAGCAGATGAGCGGCGACGCTGCGGTCACGGCCATGCTGGACCTGAAGAACAAGATCGTCAACGGGCTCACCATCCCCGAGGGGCTGACCGCGAAGACGGTTTACAAGCGGCTCTCCGAGAAGACCGACATCCCGGTCAAGGACTTCGAGACCGCGGCGAAGGACCCGGAGGCGCTGGGCGTGCCGGACTGGTGGTTCAAGCGCTCCGACGGCAAGAAGATCAAGCCCTCGATCGAGGGCTTCCTCTACCCCGACACCTACGAGATTCCGCCGAAGGCCACCGCTGAGACCGTGCTCAAGCTGATGGTGGAGAACTTCCTCACGGTCACCGGCGAGATGAAGTTCGCCGACCGGGTGCAGGCGGAACGCGGCGGGGTCAGCCCGTACGAGGCGCTTGTCGTCGCGTCGCTGGCGCAGGCCGAGGCGGGCAACAAGGACGACCTGGGCAAGGTCGCCCGGGTCGCCTACAACCGGGTCTACGGCGAGTTCCCCTGCAACTGCCTGGAGATGGACGTCACGGTCAACTACTACCTGGAGCTGACCGGCCAGAAGACCAAGGCGTCCAAGGACATGACGCCGGCCGAGCTGGACAATCCGAAGAACCCGTACAACCGCAAGCTGCGTGGTCTGGTGCCCACGCCGATCAACAACCCCGGCAAGCAGGCCCTGGAGGGTGCGATGGCTCCCCCGCCGGGCAAGTGGCTCTTCTTCGTGGCGATCGACAAGGAAGGCCACTCGGCTTTCGCCGAGACCTACGAGGAGCAGCGCCGCAACGAGCAGAAGGCCAAGGAGGCCGGGATCATCTGATGGCCGCCCCACACCGCGCGGCGGTGGTCGGCCGGCCGATCGCCCACTCGCTCTCCCCGGCGATCCACCACGCCGGGTACGCGGCGGCCGGGTTGACCGGCTGGTCGTACACGACGATCGAGGCCGGCGCGGACGAGCTGCCCGGCCTGGTCGCGGGCCTCGGCCCGGAGTGGGCCGGGCTGTCGGTGACCATGCCCGGCAAGGAGGCGGCGCTCGCGCTGGCCGACGAGGTCTCGCCGGTCGCCGCCGCGGTCGGCGCCGCCAACACGCTGGTACGCCGACCCGACGGCACCTGGTACGCGGACAACACCGACGTGACCGGCATGGTCGAGGTGCTCACCGGCGCCGGCTGCGTGACCGGTGCGGTGGTGACCGTGCTCGGCGCCGGCGGCACCGCCCGGGCGGCGATCGCGGCGGCGGCGCGGATCGGGGCCGCCGAGGTGACAGTGGTGGCCCGCCGGCCCGAGGCGGTCGACGAGCTGCGCCCGGTGGCGGCGGCGGCCGGGGTGCCGCTGGCCGGCGCGGAGTGGGACGGCGCGCCCGCGCACGCCCGCGCCGACCTGGTGATCTCCACCGTGCCGAAGGGGGTCGCCGACCCGCTCGCCGACAACTTCGACTGGCGGCCGGAGACGGTGCTGTTCGACGCGTTGTACGACCCGTGGCCGACGCCCCTGGCCGCGGCGGCGCTGGCCGCCGGGTGCCGGGTGATCTCCGGCCTCGATCTGCTGCTGGCCCAGGCGGTCGGCCAGTTCGAGCACTTCACCGGCGTCACCGCCCCCCGTGCCGCGATGCGCGCCGCCCTGGAGCGGTAAGGAGGGGCCCCCGCCTAACGCCCGCGGTAGAGGCGGGGCCCCCGCTTGACAGCTCCGGGGAGAGCGGGAGCGGCGCCTGACCGGCCGGCTGCGACGTGCGGGTGTGCGGCGCGGGGCAGATGCGCGGGCCCGCGCGGGTCCGGCGGCGGCGCGGTGGGGAGTAGCCGGGCGTGCGGCGGGACGAGTCCGGAGGGCGGGACACCGGCGGCACCGCGTCGGGCCGAACCGGGGGCGTGACAGACTGTCCGCTGTGTTGCGCTGGCTGACTGCAGGTGAATCGCACGGACCCGCCCTCGTCGCGCTGATGGAGGGGGTGCCCGCCGGCATCGAGGTGACCACCACCGAGATCGGCGACGAGCTGGCCCGCCGCCGGCTCGGCTACGGCCGGGGTGCCCGGATGGCGTTCGAGCAGGACGAGATCGAGATCATCGGCGGGCTCCGGCACGGCGTGACGCTGGGCAGCCCGGTGGCGATCCGGGTGGGCAACTCCGAGTGGCCCAAGTGGCAGACGGTGATGGCCGCCGACCCGGTCGACCCGGAGGAGCTGGCCGCGCAGGCCCGCAACGCGCCGCTGACCCGCCCCCGGCCCGGCCACGCAGACCTGGCCGGCATGCAGAAGTACGGCCACACCGACGCCCGGCCGATCCTGGAGCGGGCCAGCGCCCGGGAGACCGCCGCCCGGGTCGCCGTGGGCACGGTCGCCAAGGCCCTCGTCCGGCAGGCGCTCGGCGTCGAGATCGTGTCGCACGTGGTGGAGCTGGGGCCGGTGGCGGCGAAGCCGGGCCTGCGCCCGACTCCGGAGGACGCGGCGCGGATCGACGCGGACCCGCTGCGCTGCCTCGACGCCGAGGCGAGCGCCCGGATGGTCGCCGAGGTCGACGCCGCGAAGAAGGACGCCGACACGCTCGGCGGCGTGGTCGAGGTGCTCGCGTACGGCGTGCCGCCGGGCCTGGGCAGTCACGTGCAGTGGGACCGCAAGCTCGACGCCCGGCTGGCCACCGCGCTGATGTCGATCCAGGCGATCAAGGGCGTCGAGATCGGCGACGGGTGGCAGCAGGCGCGTTCCCGTGGCTCGGAGGCGCACGACGAGATCATCCCCAGCGCCACCGGCGTGCGTCGGGTCACCGACCGGGCCGGCGGCCTGGAGGGCGGCATCACCACCGGCGAGCCGCTGCGGGTGAAGGCGGCGATGAAGCCGATCTCGTCGCTGAACCGCGCGCTCGCGACGATCGACGTGACCACCGGCGAGCCGGCCACCGCGATCAACCAGCGCTCCGACGTGTGCGCGGTGCCGGCGGCGGCGGTGGTCGCCGAGACCATGGTGGCGCTCGTGCTGGCCGAGGCCGCGGTGGAGAAGTTCGGCGGCGACTCGGTCGCCGAGATGCGCCGCAACCTGGCGAGCTACCTCGACAGCCTGGTCGTCAGATGAGCACGAGGCCGGTCTGCGTGCTGGTCGGGGCACCCGGCTCCGGCAAGACCACGGTGGGCACGGCGCTCGCCGCCGCGCTCGGCGTCGACTTCCGGGACACCGACACGGACATCGAGCGCCTGGCCGGCAAGCCGATCCCGGAGATCTTCGTCGACGAGGGCGAGGACCACTTCCGTACGCTGGAGCGGGCCGCCGTAGCGGCGGCGCTGGCCTCGCACGCCGGTGTGCTCGCGCTCGGCGGCGGCGCGGTCCTGGCCGAGGAGAACCGGGCCGCGCTGATCGGCCACACGGTGGTGCACCTGTCGGTGGAGTTGTCGGACGCGATCCGGCGGGTCGGGCTGGGCGCCGGCCGGCCACTGTTGGCGTTGAACCCCCGGGCCACCCTCAAGTACCTGCTGGACCAGCGCCGCCCGCTGTACGCCGAGGTGGCGACCGCGACCGTGGTGACCGACGGCCGCGCGCCGGAGGAACTGGCCGCCGAGATCGCCGCCCTGCTCAAGCCCTGACCGGCGCGGCGCCGGGCCGGGTGGCCGGGTGGCGGGCGGGGCGTTCCGGCCGCCAGGTGGCGAGCAACGCGAGCGCGAGGGCGATCTCGGCCAGGTCACCGAGGTAGTACATGAGCGTGGCGCCGGCCCGCAGCTCGGCGCCGGTGGCCGGCACGTCGAGCACGCCGGCGTAGAGCAGTTGGGCGAGCGTGGCGTGGGCGGCGACGCCGGCGCCGAGCACCACGAGGCGTACCGGCACCCGGGGGCGGTGCGGCCCGGGGTCCGGCCCGGCGACGGACCAGGCGAACAGGAAGCCGCTGAGCAGGAAGTGCGCCTGCACCAGCGTGTGCAGCAGCGGGTTGTCCAGCGTCGCCCGGTAGAGCGGGGTGAGGTAGAGCAGCCACAGCCCGCCGGCGGTGAGCAGCAGGCCGGTCACCGGGTGGCCGAGCACCCGCGCGGCCGGGTGCCGCAGCAGGTGGACCAGCCGGCGTGCGGTGCGCCGGTCCAGGGTGCGCAGCAGCAGGGTGACCGGCGCGCCGAGCACCAGCGCCAGCGGCGCCAGCATGCCGATCAGCAGGTGCTGCCACATGTGCCCGACGAGGTCGTCGCCGGGCGCGAGCAGCCCCGCCGCCACGAGCAGCGTGCCCAGCCCGAAGCTGACGGTCCGCCGGTGCGCCCAGCCGGGGCCGCCCGGGTCGCGCAGCCGCAGCGCGGCGGCCAGGTAGGCCCAGAACATGACCGCCGGGAGCAACGCGGTCGCCGGGAAGCCGCCGGCGTGCCCGGCGTGGCTCACCGCGTCCGCGGCGCGCACAGGTCGATCGCGTCGGCCCGCCGCTGGATCGCCCAGCCGACCGCGACCAGGAGTACGCCGAGCGCCAGGAAACCGAGATCCCACCAGGTCTGGTACGGGCCGGTGCGGACGTGGTGGATGCCGAGCAGGTGGTGGTCGACGACGCCCTCCACCAGGTTGAACAGGCCCCAGCCGACGAGCACCCAGCCCCAGAGCATTCCGGAGCGCCAGAGCCGGCCCCGGGAACGGGTCACCCGGGCGTAGAGCAGGGCCAGCCCGGTCAGCACCGCCACCCAGGTGACGACGTGGAACAGGCCGTCCCACAGCGTGTTCATCTGCAGGCCGGGCACGGTGTCGACCGGGTAGTCCCGGATCCCCACCCGGTCGGTCGCGGTGCTGCTGAGCATGTGGTGCCACTGGAGGACCTGGTGCAACGCGATGCCGTCGACGAAGCCACCGAGGCCGACGCCGAGGATCGTGGCGGGAAGACGGATGCTCATTCCGCCGCCCTACCCGGGGCGGGGCCGGACAAACGCCCCACGGAGTGGACAGTCGCCGCGCCGGGGGCGGGCGCTGGACTAGGCTGCCGGCGATGGACGAGGTGACCCGGATCCCGGTCGGCGGCGAACGGCCGTACGACGTGCTGGTGGGACGCGACCTGCTCGACCCGCCGCCCGAGCTGCTGCCCGGCGCGGAGCGGGTGGCCTACCTGTACGCTCCGCCGCTCAAGGCGCTGGCCGAGCGGCTCGCCGAGCGGGCCCGCGCCGACGGTGTCACGCCGCTGCTGGTGGAGGTGCCGGACGCCGAGGCGGGCAAGCACGTCGACGTGGCCGCCGCCTGCTGGGACCGGCTCGGCGCGGCCGGTTTCACCCGGACCGACGCGGTGGTCGGGGTGGGCGGCGGCGCGGTGACCGACCTGGCCGGCTTCGTCGCGGCCAGTTGGCTGCGCGGGGTGCGCTGGGTGCCGGTGGCGACCTCGCTGCTCGGCATGGTCGACGCGGCGGTCGGC
This sequence comes from Micromonospora sp. AKA38, assembly GCF_027925725.1. NCBI lineage: Bacteria > Bacillati > Actinomycetota > Actinomycetes > Micromonosporales > Micromonosporaceae > Micromonospora > Micromonospora sp. AKA38. The sequence continues at coordinate 236,362 of NZ_BNEI01000005.1, forward strand.
GGCAAGACCGGGATCAACACGGCCGCCGGCAAGAACCTGGTCGGCGCGTTCCACCCGCCGGCCGGCGTGCTCTGCGACCTGGCGACGCTGGACGCGCTGCCCCCGGCCGACCTGGCCGCCGGGATGGCCGAGGTGGTCAAGTGCGGCTTCATCGCCGACCCGGTGATCCTCGACCTGGTCGAGCGGGACCCGACGGCAGCGCTGGACCCGGCCGGCCCGGTGGTCCGTGAGCTGGTCGAGCGGGCGGTGCGGGTCAAGGCCGACGTGGTCGGCGGTGACCTGCGCGAGTCCGGGGTCCGCGAGGTGCTCAACTACGGGCACACGCTCGCCCACGCGATCGAGAAGGTGGAAGGGTACCGCTGGCGGCACGGTCACGCGGTCGCCGTCGGGCTGGTCTACGCCGCCACCCTCGCGCGGCTCGCCGGCCGGCTCGACGACGCCACCGCGCGCCGGCACCGGGACGTGCTGACCGCGCTCGACCTGCCCACCGGCTACCGGGCGGACGCCTGGCCGGAGCTGCTCGCCGCGATGCGGGTGGACAAGAAGGCCCGGGGGAGCCGGCTGCGGTTCGTGGTGCTGGACGGCCTGGCCCGCCCGGCCATGCTGGAGGCCCCGCCGGACGAGCTGCTGGCCGCGGCCTACCGGGAGATCAGCTCGTGAGGGCGTACGTGCTCAACGGGCCGAACCTGGGCCGCCTCGGCACCCGCCAGGTCGACGTGTACGGCGTGACCAGCTACGCCGACCTGGTCGCCCTGTGCGAGCGGACCGGGCGGGAGCTGGGGCTGGACGTGGTGGTCCGGCAGACCGACGCCGAGCACGAGCTGCTGGGCTGGCTGCACCAGGCGGCGGACGAGGAGGCGGCGGTGGTGTTGAACCCGGCCGCCTGGTCGCACTATTCGATAGCGGTCCGGGACGCCTGCGCCATGCTGCGTGGCCCGCTGGTCGAGGTGCACATCTCCAACATCCACGCCCGGGAGGAGTTCCGGCACCACTCGGTGGTCTCGGCGGTGGCCACCGGCGTGATCTGCGGCCTGGGCGTGGACGGCTACCGCCTGGCCCTGCACCACCTCGCGCAGCGCGCGAGTCCGATTCGACACAGCTAGTAGACTTGGTGGGTCTGTCCGCCAATTGATGATCAAGGCAGGAAATGGCCACCACCAACGACCTGAAGAACGGCCTGGTACTCAACCTGGACGGCGAGCTGTGGGCCGTCGTCGAGTTCCAGCACGTCAAGCCCGGTAAGGGTGGTGCGTTCGTGCGTACCACGCTGAAGAACGTGCTGTCCGGCAAGGTGGTCGACAAGACCTTCAACGCGGGCACCAAGGTCGAGACCGCCACCGTCGACAAGCGCACCATGCAGTACCTGTACGCCGACGGCGAGGACTACGTCTTCATGGATCTGGAGACGTTCGACCAGATCACCGTGATGGGCGGCACCGTCGGCGAGGCCGCCAACTACCTCCTCCCGGAGGCCGAGGCGACCGTCGCCACCCACGAGGGCGTCCCGCTCTACATCGAGCTGCCGACCTCGGTCGTGCTCGAGGTCACCTACACCGAGCCGGGCCTGCAGGGTGACCGGTCCACCGGCGGCAACAAGCCGGCCACGGTCGAGACCGGCGCCACCGTCCAGGTGCCGCTGTTCATCACCACCGGCGAGAAGATCAAGGTCGACACCCGCGACGGCCGTTACCTCGGCCGAGCCTGATGGCTGAGGGTCCGAAGCAGCAGATGCCGGCGCGCCGCAAGGCGCGCAAGCGGGCGCTGGACGTGCTCTTCGAGGCCGACCTGCGGGACCGGCCGCCGGTCGAGGTGCTCGCCGGCTACCTGGAGCGGATCGAGCAGCCCCGCCCCGACCACCTCGGCTACGCGGTCGGGCTGGTCGAGGGCGTCGCGGCGCACCTCGACCGGATCGACGAGATCATCGCCAGCTACGCCGAGGGGTGGACGCTGGACCGGATGCCGGTGGTCGACCGCAACCTGGCCCGGATCGCCGTGTACGAGTTGCTCTACGTCGACGAGATCGACGACGCGGTGGCGATCAGCGAGGCCGTCGAGCTGGCCCGGCAGATGTCGACCGACGACTCGCCCCGCTTCCTCAACGGCATTCTCGGCCGGATCGCCGAGTACGCCAGCCGCTGAGGCTCCGCACCTGGTGACCACGAAGGGCCCGTGCCGGACGGCACGGGCCCTTCGTGGCGCGTGGCTCAGGAGGCGAAGAACGCCCGCGGGTCGGCGACCAGCACACCGTGCTCGGTGAGCCGCTCGATCAGGCCCGACGGTGAGGCGTCGTAGACGATCGCGAGGGCCCGCAGGTCGTCGGCGCGGATGGAGAGCACCCGGCCGTTGTAGTCGCCGCGCTGCTGCTGGATGGCGCGGGCGTACCGGGCGACGTAGGCCAGGTCCTCGGAGGCCTCGTCGTAGAGCCGCTCCAGGTCCAGCACGATCTTGCTGGTGGGCTCGTGACGCACCCCGCTGCCGTCGGGCAGCAGCTCCGAGACGGGAACGCGGTAGAAGTCGGCCAGCTCCGCCAGGCGGGACACGGTGACGGCGCGGTCGCCGCGCTCGTACGAGCCGACCACCACGGCCTTCCACCGCCCGTTCGACTTCTCCTCCACCCCCTGCAGGGACAGGCCCTGCTGCTGGCGGATGGAGCGCAGGCGGGCGCCCAGCGACTTGGCGTATTCAGAGGGCATTCGGACACTCCCAGTGCTGCTCGGGGTTCTCCCAGCTATCGCTACGGAGCGTGACGGTACGGGGATTGCGACAACTGGTCAAGTGGTGGTGTCGGGGACGTTCGACAGGCCGGTGTGGCTTGTCCGCATTTCGCCGGGCTGACCGGCAGGTCAGGACCGGCGGCAGCGGGGCCGGTGACCGCTGGTAACGTGGCGTGGAGCCCCGGTCCGGGCCCCGCGCGGGCCCGCCGGAGTCGATAGACGTCCTTTAACGACCCGTCCCGTGAGGCGGGGAAGGAGGTCCGCCGTGGCCTACCCACCGGCTGCCCATTCGTCGCCGCCGCGACAACCCTCGGTGAAGGTGATCCTCGCCGCCGCCGACGTCTCGCGGGTGGTCGACCGCATCGCCCACCAGATCCTGGAGAAGACCCAGGGCGCCGCCGACACCGTGCTGCTCGGCATCCCCACCCGGGGTGTGCCCCTGGCCCGCCGCCTCGCGGCCCGGATCAGCACGTTCGAGGACGTGACCGTTCCGGTGGGCGTGCTCGACATCACGCTCTACCGCGACGACCTGCGCCGGCACGCCACCCGCGCGGTCGGCCCGACCGACCTGCCGCCGGGCGGGATCGACGGCCGGCGGGTCGTGCTCGTCGACGACGTGCTCTTCTCCGGCCGTACCGTGCGGGCCGCGCTGGACGCGCTCAGCGACGTCGGCCGCCCGGCCTCCGTGCAACTCGCCGTCCTGGTCGACCGCGGCCACCGCCAACTGCCGATCCGCGCCGACTACGTGGGCAAGAACATCCCCACCGCGTTGGCCGAGAACGTCAAGGTCACCCTCGCCGAGACCGACGGCGCCGACGAGGTACGGCTGTACGGAGGGGATTCCCGGTGAGCGCGAGGAGTGCAGCGGAGCGGAGCCCCGCAGTCGCGAACGAAGGGCCAGTTCGATGATCCGGCACCTGCTCTCCGGCGCCGACCTGGACGCCGACACCGCCACCCTGGTCCTGGACACCGCCGCCGAGATGGCGACCGTGGCCGGCCGGGAGGTCAAGAAGCTGCCCGCGCTGCGCGGGCGCACCGTGGTCAACCTGTTCTACGAGGACTCCACCCGGACCCGGATCTCGTTCGAGGCCGCCGCCAAGCGGCTCAGCGCCGACGTGATCAACTTTTCCGCCAAGGGGTCCAGCGTGGCCAAGGGCGAGAGCCTGAAGGACACCGCGCTCACCCTCCAGGCGATGGGCGCCGACGCGGTGGTGGTCCGGCACCCAGCCTCCGGCGCGCCGCACCGGCTGGCCGACTGGGTGGACGGGTCGGTGGTCAACGCCGGCGACGGCACCCACGAGCACCCCACCCAGGCGCTGCTGGACGCGTACACGATGCGGTCCCGGCTGGGCCGGCTCGCCGGCCTGCACGTGGCGATCGTCGGCGACGTGCTGCACTCCCGGGTGGCCCGCTCCAACGTGCTGCTGCTCACCACGCTCGGCGCCAAGGTCACGCTGGTCGGCCCGCCGACGCTCATCCCGGTCGACATCGCGACCGCGCTCGCCCCCGGCATCGACGTCTCCTACGACCTCGACAGCGTTGCACCCGGTGTGGACGTGGTGATGATGCTGCGGGTGCAGCGGGAGCGGATGAGCGACTCCTACTTCCCGTCGGCCCGCGAGTACGCCCGGCGCTACGGGCTGGACGGGCCGCGCATGCGCCGGCTGCCCGAGCACGCGATCGTCATGCACCCCGGCCCGATGAACCGGGGGATGGAGATCACGCCCGAGGTCGCCGACTCACCCCGCTCCACCATCGTCGAACAGGTCGCCAACGGGGTCTCCGTGCGGATGGCCGTCCTCTACCTGCTGCTCGGAGGGAACAACCGGTGACCGCGTACCTCATCACCAACGTCAGCGTCGTCGGCGGCGAGCCGACCGACCTGCTCATCCGCGACGGCGTGGTGGCCGAGACGGGCCACGGGCTCGCCGCGGACGACGCCACCGTCATCGACGCGACCGGCCTGGTCGCGCTGCCCGGCCTGGTCGACCTGCACACCCACCTGCGCGAACCCGGCCGGGAGGACGCCGAGACGGTCGAGTCCGGCTCCCGGGCGGCGGCGCTCGGCGGCTACACGGCGGTCTGCGCGATGGCCAACACCTCGCCGGTCGCGGACACCGCCGGCGTGGTCGAGCAGGTCTGGCGGCTGGGCCGGGAGGCCGGCCTGGTCGACGTGCAGCCGATCGGCGCGGTCACCGTCGGGCTGGCCGGCGAGCGCCTGGCCGAGCTGGGCGCGATGGCCGACTCCGCGGCCCGGGTGCGGATCTTCTCCGACGACGGGCACTGCGTCGCCGACCCGCGGCTGATGCGTCGCGCGCTGGAGTACGTCAAGGCGTTCGACGGGGTGATCGCCCAGCACGCCGAGGAGCCCCGGCTCACCGAGGGCGCGCAGATGCACGAGGGTGAGGTCTCCACCCGCCTCGGCCTGACCGGATGGCCGGCCGTGGCCGAGGAGGCGATCATCGCCCGGGACGTGCTGCTCGCCGAGCACGTGGGTAGCCGGCTGCACGTCTGCCACGTCTCCACCGCCGGCAGCGTCGAGGTGCTGCGCCAGGCCAAGGCGCGCGGCGTGCGGGTGACCGCCGAGGTGACGCCGCACCACCTGCTGCTGACCGACGAACGTGCGGAGAGCTACGACCCGGTCTTCAAGGTCAACCCGCCGCTGCGCACCGCCGCCGACGTCGCCGCGCTGCGCACCGCGCTGGCCGAGGGCGTGATCGACATCATCGCCACCGACCACGCGCCGCACGCCGTGGAGGACAAGGAGTGCGAGTGGGCGTACGCCCGGCCGGGCATGCTCGGCCTGGAGACCGCGCTCTCCATCGCGCTGGACGTGCTCGGCCCGCGGTGGGACCTGATCGCCGAGCGCATGTCGCGGGTCCCGGCCCGGATCGCCGGGCTGGCCGGACACGGCCTCGACCCGGCCCCCGGCGTGCCGGCCAACCTGACCCTTGTCGACCCGGCGGCCCGGCGCGTGATCGAGCCGGCCGAGCTGGCCAGTCGCAGTCGCAACACCCCGTACGCCCGCATGACGCTGCCGGGTCGCATCGTGGCGACCTTCCTGCGCGGCGAGCCGACGGTCCTGGACGGAAAGGCTGTCAAGTAAATGGTGAAGCGTAGATCGGCGATTCTCGTCCTGGAGGACGGGCGCACGTTCCACGGCGAGGCGTACGGCAGCGTCGGGGAGACGTTCGGCGAGGCGGTCTTCAACACCGGCATGACCGGCTACCAGGAGACGCTCACCGACCCCTCCTACCACCGTCAGGTGGTGGTGCAGACCGCGCCGCACATCGGCAACACCGGCGTCAACGGCTCCGACGACGAGTCCGGCCGGATCTGGGTGGCCGGATACGTGGTGCGCGACCCGGCCCGGATCGGCTCGAACTGGCGCGCCACCGGCGGGCTGGAGGACCGGCTCGCGGCCGAGGGCGTGGTCGGCATCAGCGGGATCGACACCCGGGCGCTCACCCGGCACCTGCGCGAACGCGGCGCGATGCGGGTCGGTGTCTCAAGCGTCGACGACGACCCGGCCGCCCTGCTCGACCGGGTCCGCCGCGCGCCGTCGATGGTCGGCGCGGACCTGTCCGCCGAGGTGACCACCGCCAAGCCGTACGTGGTGGAGGCCGTCGGCGAGCACCGGTTCACGGTGGCCGCGCTGGACCTGGGCATCAAGCGCAACGTGCCGCGCCGGCTCGCCGCCCGCGGCGTCACCACCCACGTGCTGCCGGCCGGCTCGACGATCGAGGACCTGCTCGCCACCGGCGCGGACGCGGTGTTCCTCTCACCCGGCCCGGGTGACCCGGCGACCGCCGACGGGCCGGTGGCGCTGGCCCGCGAGGTGCTCACCCGCCGGATCCCGCTGTTCGGCATCTGCTTCGGCAGCCAGATCCTCGGCCGGGCGCTCGGCTTCGGCACCTACAAGCTGGGGTACGGCCACCGCGGCATCAACCAGCCGGTGCTGGACCGGGCCACCGGCAAGGTCGAGGTGACCAGCCACAACCACGGCTTCGCGGTCCAGGTGCCCGGGGTCTCCTCCGGCGCGGTGGTCCCCGACCAGGTGGTCGACACCGCGTTCGGTGGCGTCCGGGTTTCCCATGTCTGCCTCAATGACAACGTGGTCGAGGGGCTGCGGGCCGAGGACGTGCCCGCCTTCACCGTCCAGTACCACCCGGAGGCGGCGGCCGGCCCGCACGACGCGGACTACCTGTTCGACCGCTTCGCGGAACTCATCGAAGGCGGCAAGCATGCCTAAGCGGACCGACCTGAAGCACGTCCTGGTCATCGGCTCCGGGCCGATCGTGATCGGACAGGCCTGCGAGTTCGACTACTCCGGCACCCAGGCCTGCCGGGTGCTGCGCAGCGAGGGGATCCGGGTCAGCCTGGTCAACTCCAACCCGGCCACGATCATGACGGACCCGGAGTTCGCCGACGCCACGTACGTCGAGCCGATCACCCCGGAGTTCGTCGAGCTGGTCATCGCCAAGGAGCGCCCGGACGCGCTGCTGCCCACGCTGGGCGGGCAGACCGCGCTGAACACCGCGGTCGCGCTGCACGAGGCGGGTGTGCTGGAGAAGTACGGCGTCGAGCTGATCGGCGCCAACATCGACGCCATCAACCGGGGCGAGGACCGCCAGCTGTTCAAGGACATCGTGGCCAAGGCCGGCGTCCGCCTGGGTCTGGACGACCCGTCCACGCTGACCCCGCGCTCGCGGGTCTGCCACTCCATGGACGAGGTCCGCGACACCGTCGCCGACCTGGGCCTGCCGGTGGTCATCCGGCCGTCGTTCACCATGGGCGGTCTCGGCTCCGGGATGGCGCACACCGACGAGGACCTGGCGCGCATCGCCGGGGCGGGCCTGGCGGCCAGCCCGGTGCACGAGGTGCTCATCGAGGAGAGCGTGCTCGGCTGGAAGGAGTACGAGCTCGAACTGATGCGGGACCGGCACGACAACGTGGTGGTGGTCTGCTCGATCGAGAACGTCGACCCGATGGGCGTGCACACCGGCGACAGCGTCACCGTCGCCCCGTCGATGACGCTCACCGACCGGGAGTACCAGCGACTGCGCGACCTCGGCATCGCGGTGCTGCGCGAGGTCGGGGTGGACACCGGCGGCTGCAACATCCAGTTCGCGGTGAACCCGGCAGACGGCCGGATCGTCGTGATCGAGATGAACCCGCGGGTGTCCCGCTCCTCGGCGCTGGCGTCCAAGGCGACCGGCTTCCCGATCGCGAAGATCGCCGCGAAGCTCGCCATCGGCTACACGCTCGACGAGATCCCCAACGACATCACGCTCAAGACGCCGGCCGCGTTCGAGCCGACGCTCGACTACGTGGTGGTGAAGATCCCCCGGTTCGCGTTCGAGAAGTTCCCCGGCGCCGACCCGGAGCTGACCACCACCATGAAGTCGGTGGGCGAGGCGATGAGCCTGGGCCGCAACTTCACCGAGGCGCTGAACAAGGCGATGCGCTCGATGGAAACCAAGGCGGCCGGCTTCTGGACCGTCCCCGACCCGGTGGGCGCCACGAAGGAGAACACCCTCACGGCGCTGCGGATGCCGCACGACGGCCGGCTCTACACCGTCGAGCGGGCGCTGCGCCTCGGCGCGTCGATCGCCGAGGTGGCCGAGGCGTCCGGCGGCATGGACCCGTGGTTCCTGGACCAGATCGCCGCGCTTGTCGAACTGCGCGCCGAGATCGTCGACGCCCCGGTGCTCGACGCCGCGCTGCTGCGTCGCGCCAAGCGCGCCGGCCTGTCCGACCGGCAGCTCGCCGCGCTCCGCCCCGAGCTGGCCGCCGAGGACGGCGTCCGGACGCTGCGCCACCGGCTCGGGATCCGGCCGGTCTACAAGACGGTGGACACCTGCGCGGCCGAGTTCGAGGCGACCACGCCCTACCACTACTCGACGTACGACTCGGAGACCGAGGTGACGCCCTCGGCCCGGCCCAAGGTGCTCATCCTCGGCTCCGGGCCGAACCGGATCGGGCAGGGCATCGAGTTCGACTACTCGTGCGTGCACGCGGTCCAGGCGCTCCGGGGGGTGGACTACGAGACGGTCATGGTCAACTGCAACCCGGAGACCGTGTCCACCGACTACGACACCGCCGACCGGCTCTACTTCGAGCCGTTGACGTTCGAGGACGTGCTGGAGGCGTGGCACGCCGAGGACTCGTCCGGCAAGGCGGCCGGCGGCCCCGGCGTGGTCGGGGTGATCGTGCAGCTCGGCGGCCAGACCCCGCTCGGCCTCGCCCAGCGGCTCAAGGACGCCGGGGTGCCGATCGTGGGCACCTCGCCCGAGTCGATCCACCTGGCCGAGGAGCGGGGCGCGTTCGGCGCGGTGCTGGACCGGGCCGGGCTGCGCGCGCCCGCGCACGGCATGGCCACCTCGTACGACGAGGCGAAGGCGATCGCGGACGAGATCGGGTACCCGGTGCTGGTCCGCCCGTCGTACGTGCTCGGCGGCCGGGGCATGGAGATCGTCTACGACGACGCCACGCTGCGCGACTACATCGGCCGGGCCACCGACATCTCACCGGACCACCCGGTGCTGGTGGACCGTTTCCTAGACGACGCCATCGAGATCGACGTGGACGCGCTCGTCGACGCGGACGGCGACGTCTACCTGGGCGGCGTGATGGAGCACATCGAGGAGGCCGGCATCCACTCCGGCGACTCGTCCTGCGCGCTGCCGCCGATCACGTTGGCCGGCTCGCACCTGACCCAGGTGCGCCGCTACACCGAGGAGATCGCCCGCGGGGTGGGGGTGCGCGGCCTGCTCAACGTCCAGTACGCGTTGCAGGGCGACACGCTCTACGTGCTGGAGGCCAACCCGCGCGCCTCCCGGACCGTGCCGTTCGTGTCGAAGGCGACGGCGGTGCCGCTGGCCAAGGCGGCGGCCCGGATCGCGCTGGGCGCCACGATCGCGCAGTTGCGGGCCGAGGGGATGCTGCCGCCGACCGGGGACGGCGGCACCATGCCGCCGAACGCGCCGATCGCGGTGAAGGAGGCGGTGCTGCCGTTCAAGCGGTTCCGCACGCCGTCCGGCAAGGGCATCGACGTGCTGCTCGGCCCGGAGATGCGGTCCACCGGCGAGGTGATGGGCATCGACACCGGCTTCGGTCAGGCGTTCGCCAAGTCGCAGGCCGCCGCGTACGGGTCGCTGCCCACCGCCGGGAAGATCTTCGTCTCGGTGGCCAACCGGGACAAGCGCGGCATGATCTTCCCGATCAAGCGCCTGGCCGACCTGGGCTTCGAGATCGTCGCCACCACCGGCACGGCCGAGGTGCTGCGCCGGCACGGCATCGCCTGCGAGCAGATCCGCAAGCACTACGAGTCGGGTGAGGGGGAGGACGCGGTCTCGCTGATCCTCGGCGGCGACGTCGCGCTGGTGGTGAACACGCCGCAGGGCTCGGGCGCGAGCGCCCGCTCGGACGGCTACGAGATCCGCAGCGCCGCCGTGACGGCGGACATCCCGTGCGTCACCACGGTTCCGGGCGCGGCGGCGGCGGTGATGGGCATCGAGGCGCGCATCAACGGCGACCTCCAGGTCCGCCCGCTCCAGGACCTGCACGCCGCGCTCCGGGCCGACGAGTGACCACCCCGACACCCGCGTCGATCATGAGGTTGGCGGCGGCGGAGGAGAGCCACATCGCCGCCAACCTCCTGGTCACCGATTCGGAGGGCGAACGGTGATCTTCGAGAAGGTGGTGCGGCCCCGGCTGTTCGCGCTCGGGGGCGGGGACGCGGAGGCGGCGCACGAGTGGACGCTGGCGCGGCTCGCCGCGCTGTCGCGGCGGCCGGCGGCGCTGGCGGCGCTGCGTCGGGCGTACTTCCGGGCCGCGCCGCGCACCGTGTTCGGCGTGCGGTTCCCGAACCCGGTCGGGCTGGCGGCCGGGATGGACAAGAACGGCGTCGCGTTGCCGGCCTGGCCGGCGCTGGGCTTCGGCTTCGTCGAGGTCGGCACCGTGACCGCGCACGCCCAACCGGGCAATCCCCGGCCGCGACTGTTCCGGCTGCGCGACAGCGAGGCCGTGGTCAACCGGATGGGCTTCAACAACGCCGGCGCCGAGGCCCTCGCCGCCCGGCTGGCGGCGTTGCCGCGCCCGCTCGGCGTCCCGTTGGGCATCTCGCTGGGCAAGTCCAAGGTGACCCCGCTGGACGGGGCGGTCGAGGACTACCTCGCCTCCTACCGGGCGCTCAGGGGCCACGGCGACTACTTCGCGGTCAACGTGTCCTCGCCGAACACCCCGGGCCTGCGGTCGTTGCAGGACCGGTCCCACCTGGACGCGCTGCTCGCCGCGCTGGTCGGCGAGAAACCGGTGCTGGTGAAGATCGCCCCGGACCTGACCGAGCCGGCCGTGGCGGAGCTGCTGGAGGTGTGCCTCGATCGGGGCGCGGCCGGCGTCATCGCCACCAACACCACGCTCGGCCGGGACGGGCTCGCCCCGACCGACCGGGCGCGCGGCGCCGAGACCGGCGGCCTGTCCGGCCGCCCGCTGACCGCCCGCGCCCGCGAGGTGGTCGCCTTCGTGCACCGGGAGACCGGTGGACGGCTGCCGGTGATCGGCGTCGGCGGCATCCTCGACCCGGACGACGCGACCCGCATGTTCGACGCCGGAGCCGCCCTGGTGCAGCTCTACACCGGCTTCATCTACCGCGGCCCCGCCCTCACCCGAGCCATCACCACCCGCACCCCCTCCGCGTGATCTTGCATCTCCTGCCCCGGCATAACGCTCATTTCCGGCGCGCCGCGGGCCGAAAGCGCAAGATCGCGGGATGGGGACGAAGGAGGAGAATCCGTGACGCCCGAGGAGATCCTCGCCCTTGACCGGCGGCACGTGTGGCACCCGTACGCGGCGCTGCCGCCGGCCGGCCCGCCGCTCGTGGTGGAGAGCGCGTCGGGGGTGCGGCTGCGGCTGGCCGACGGCCGGGAGCTGGTCGACGGGATGTCGTCGTGGTGGGCGGCCATCCACGGCTACCGCCACCCGGTGCTGGACGCGGCCGTGACCGACCAGCTCGGCCGGATGAGCCACGTGATGTTCGGCGGGCTCACCCACGAGCCCGCGGCACGCCTGGCGCGCACCCTGGTCGAGCTGGCCCCGGACGGCCTGGAGCACGTCTTCCTGGCCGACTCCGGCTCGGTGAGCGTCGAGGTCGCGGTGAAGATGGCCCTCCAGTACCAGCGCGCGGTGGGGCGCCCGGAGCGCCGCCGGCTGGGCACCTGGCGGGGCGGCTACCACGGCGACACGTTCCATCCGATGAGCGTCTGCGACCCGGAGGGCGGCATGCACCACCTCTGGGGCGACGTGCTGCCCCGGCAGGTGTTCGCGCCGCTGCCGCCGGCCGGCTTCGACGCCCCGCCCGACCCGGCGTACGAGGCGGCGCTGGTGGACGCCGTCGAGCGGCACGCCGCCGAGCTGGCCGCGGTGATCGTGGAGCCGGTGGTCCAGGGCGCCGGCGGGATGCGGTTCCACCACCCGCACTACCTGCGGGTGCTGCGCGAGGTGACCCGGGAACACGGCATTCTGCTGATCTTCGACGAGATCGCCACCGGCTTCGGCCGGACCGGGCGGATGTTCGCCGCCGAGCACGCCGGCGTCACGCCCGACGTGCTCTGCGTCGGCAAGGCGCTCACCGGCGGCTACCTGACGCTGGCGGCGGCGCTCTGCACCCCGGCGGTGGCCGGTGCGATCTCGGCCGCCGGCGTGCTGGCGCACGGGCCGACGTTCATGGGCAACCCACTCGCCTGCGCGGTCGCGAACGCCTCACTGGGCCTGCTGCGCGCCGGCGACTGGGCCGGGCGGGTGGCGGGGATCGCCGCCGGGCTGCGGGACGGCCTGGCGCCGTTGCGCGGCACGCCCGGGGTGGCCGACGTGCGGGTGCTCGGCGCGATCGGGGTGGTGCAACTGGACCACGAGGTGGACCTGCCCTCGGCCACCGCCGCGGCGGTGGCCGAGGGGGTGTGGCTGCGCCCGTTCCGCGACCTGGTCTACACCATGCCCCCGTACGTCTGCGACGCCGCGGACGTGGCGAGGATCGCCGCCGGCGTGGCCGCGGCGGTCAAGGCCGGTTGAGCCCCGACCGGGGCTGACAGGGCCGGTTGAGCCCCGACCGGGGCTGACAGGGCCGGTTGAGCCCCGACCGGGGCGGTCAGGGGCCGATTGAGCCGTGACCGGAGGGGTTGGCCGACCGAGCGACCGGTCGGGGCCGGCCGGAGCGAGCTGCCGCGGCGGGAGGGCCGTCGCGGGACACCGAGGCGGCCCGGAGCCGTCGGGAGAGGGAGAGACGCGATGGAGACGTTCGGCGCGCGACTGCACCGGGCCGTGGCGGAGCGGGGACCGCTCTGCGTGGGAATCGATCCGCACCCGGGTCTGCTGGCCGACTGGGGGCTGCCCGACGACGTCGACGGGCTGGAGCGGTTCTGCCGGACCGTGGTGGAGGCGATCGGCGACCGGGTCGCGGTGGTCAAGCCGCAGTCGGCGTTCTTCGAGCGCTTCGGCTCGCGCGGCGTGGCGGTGCTTGAGTCAACTATCCGACAGTTGCGTAATGTGGGCGCGCTCGTTCTCCTCGACGTCAAGCGCGGAGACATCGGCTCGACGGTCCGCGCGTACGCCTCGGCGTACCTCGATCCATCCAGCCCGCTGTATGTCGACGCGATCACCGCGAGCCCCTACCTGGGAGTAGGTTCGCTCGCGCCGATGGTCGAGACGGCCGCCGCGCACGGGGGCGGGGTCTTCGTCCTGGCGCTCACCTCCAATCCGGAGGGGGCTGCCGTGCAGCGCGCGGTGGGGGCCGACGGACGCACCGTCGCGCAGGCCGTCATCGACGAGATTTCCCAGCTCAACCGGGGTGCGGAGCCGCTCGGCAGCTTCGGTCTGGTGGTCGGCGCGACGATCGGCGAGACCGGTCACGACCTCGGCGGGGTGAACGGTCCGCTGCTCGCGCCGGGGCTGGGCGCGCAGGGCGGCACGCCCGCCGGGCTGCGCGCCGTCTTCGGCGCCGCGCTGCCGTCGGTGCTGCCGTCGTACTCCCGGGAGGTGTTGGGCGCGGGGCCGGACCAGGCCGCCCTGCGGGCCGCCGCGGAGCGGGTGCTGGCCGAGTGCCGGGCCGCCCTGACCACCGCCGGACTGACTGACGGCTCGGTCACTTTACGTTGATCATCGCGCGTCCACGTTGCCGAAAGCTCCGTCGACCGCTAGTTTTCCCCGCGCTGGGAACCACGGACCCCTTTGGTTGCCAGCGACACCACGTTTCACAGCTGCGGTGGGGCTCCGCCCGCCGTACTAGGGACCTGAGGAGAACTGGTGCCGCTCCCGTCACTGACCCCCGAGCAGCGCGCTGCCGCGCTGGAGAAGGCTGCGGAGATCCGCAAGGCCCGCGCTGAGCTGAAGGAGCAGCTCAAGCAGGGCAAGACCACCCTCGCCACCGTCCTCGAGCGGGCCGAGTCCGACGACGTCGTGGGCAAGCTGAAGGTTTCGGCCGTGCTCCAGGCGATGCCGGGCATCGGCAAGATCCGGGCCACCCAGATCATGGAGAAGCTCAAGATCGCCGACAGCCGTCGCCTTCGCGGCCTCGGCGAGCAGCAGCGCAAGGCGCTGCTGGGAGAGTTCGCCGCCAACTGAACGGACCACCGTGTAGAAACAAGCGGTGAGCACGGATGACGAGGCGCGCTCGGCGGCTCGGCTCACTGTCCTGTCCGGTCCCTCCGGGGCCGGTCGGGGCAGTGTCGTCGAGCAGGTCCGGGCGCGCCTTGCGTCCGTGCGGGTGCCGGTGGTCGCCACCACCCGGCCCCCGCGACCGGGCGAGCGGGACGGCGTGGACCGGCTCTTCCTCGACCCGGTCGGCTTCGACCGGCTGATCGCCGCCGACGAGCTGCTGGAGTGGTGCCGGATCGGGCCGTACCGCCGGGGGGTGCCCCGGGCACACGTGCGGTCCCCCCTGGCGCAGGGCCGGCCGGTGCTGCTGCCGCTGGACCTGGCCGGCGCGCTCGCCGTCCGCGCCGTCGTGCCGGAGGCCCGGCTGGTGCTGCTCACGCCGCCGGCGTACCGGGCCGACCCGGTCGTGGCGGCCGCGTTCGCACACGCCGTGGCGCACGACCGGACCGAGCGTGCCGCGGCCGAGCTGGTAGGATTGCTCGGTTCGTCATTCCTGGCACCGGCCCGACCGCCACCGCGCGGTTGAGCGACGGCCGCCGCCGAGCGAGACGCAGAGGTCAAATTCGTGGGATCCATCGCCACCAACCCCGAGGGCATCACCAACCCGCCGATCGACGAGCTGCTCGAGAAGACCACCTCGAAGTACGCGCTGGTCATCTTCGCCGCCAAGCGCGCGCGTCAGGTCAACGCCTACTACAGCCAGCTCGGTGAGGGCCTCCTGGAGTACGTCGGCCCGCTGGTGGAGACCACTCCGCAGGAGAAGCCGCTCTCCATCGCCATGCGTGAGATCAACTCGGGCCTGCTCACCGCCGAGCCGACCGACCAGCCGTAACTCCGCCCGCGCCGATGCCCGCCGAGATCGTCCTCGGGGTCGGCGGCGGCATCGCCGCCTACAAGGCGTGTGAGCTGCTCCGGCTCTTCACCGAGTCGGGTCACCGGGTCCGGGTCGTGCCGACCGCGTCGGCGCTCCGCTTCGTCGGGGCGCCGACCTGGGCGGCGCTCTCCGGCCAGCCGGTCGCCGACGACGTCTGGTCCGACGTGCACGAGGTGCCGCACGTGCGCCTCGGGCAGCGCGCCGACCTGGTCGTGGTCGCGCCCGCCACCGCCGACCTGCTCGCCAAGGCCGCCCACGGCCTCGCCGACGACCTGCTCACCAACACGCTGCTGACCGCGCGGTGCCCGGTGCTGCTGGCACCGGCCATGCACACCGAGATGTGGGAGCACCCGGCCACCGTGGCCAACGTGGCCACGCTGCGGTCCCGGGGTGTGCGGGTGATCGAGCCGGCGGTCGGCCGGCTCACCGGTCGGGACACCGGCAAGGGCCGGCTGCCCGACCCGGCGGAGATCTTCGCGGTCGCCCGCCGGGCGCTGGCCCGCGGCGTCGCCGCCCCGGCCGACCTGGCCGGCCGGCACGTGGTGGTCACCGCCGGCGGCACCCGCGAGCCGCTCGACCCGGTCCGGTTCCTGGGCAACCGGTCCTCCGGCAAGCAGGGGTACGCGTTCGCCCGCGCCGCGGTCGCCCGGGGCGCCCGGGTGACGCTGGTCTCGGCCAACGTGGCGCTCGCCGACCCGGCCGGGGTGGACCTGGTGCGGGTCGGCACCACCGAGGAGCTGCGGGCGGCGACGCTGGCCGCCGCCGCCGACGCGGACGCCGTGGTGATGGCCGCCGCGCCGGCCGACTTCCGCCCGGCCAGCTACGCCACCGGCAAGATCAAGAAGTCCGAGGGCGACCCCGCGCCGACCATCGAACTGGTCACCAATCCGGACATCGCCGCCGAGTTGGGCCGGAACCGGCGACCCGGCCAGGTGCTGGTGGTGTTCGCCGCGGAGACCCACGACGCGGAGGCCAACGGCCGGGCCAAGCTGGCCCGCAAGCGCGCCGACCTGATCGTGGTCAATGAGGTCGGCGTCGACAAGGTGTTCGGCGCGGAGACCAACGCCGCCGTCGTGATCGGCGCCGACGGGGCCGTGCACCGGTTCCCCGAGCAGCCCAAGGAGGCCCTGGCCGACGCCGTCTGGGACCTCGTGGCGGTACGCCTGGACGGGCCGTCCTGACCCTTGGGCTCCGCACGTTTGCGAATGACGCCGGACACCCGGCGACTAAACTGTCGCGAGCGACCTTCAAACGTTTTTACATGCTTAGGAGTGCCGTGACACGTCTCTTCACGTCCGAATCGGTCACGGAAGGCCACCCGGACAAGATCGCCGACCAGATCAGCGACGGCATCCTCGACGCGTTGCTCGCACAGGACCCGCACAGCCGGGTCGCGGTGGAGACGCTGATCACCACTGGCCAGGTGCACGTCGCCGGCGAGGTGACCACCAAGGCGTACGCCGACATCCCGACCATCGTGCGGGAAACCATCCTCGGCATCGGCTACGACTCGTCGAAGAAGGGCTTCGACGGCGCGTCCTGCGGCGTGAGCGTCTCCATCGGCGCCCAGTCGCCGGACATCGCCCAGGGCGTGGACAACGCGTTCGAGCTGCGTACCGGCGGCTCGGAGAGCGCGCTCGACGCGCAGGGCGCGGGCGACCAGGGCATGATGTTCGGCTTCGCCTGCTCCGAGACGCCCGAGCTGATGCCGCTGCCGATCGCGCTGGCGCACCGGCTGGCCCGCCGGCTGGCGCAGGTCCGCAAGGACGGCACGATCCCCTACCTGCGGCCGGACGGCAAGACCCAGGTGACCATCGAGTACGACGGGCTGCGGCCGGTCCGCCTGAACACGGTGGTGGTGTCCAGCCAGCACGCGGCGGACATCTCGCTGGAGTCGCTGCTCACGCCGGACGTGCGCGAGCACGTCATCACCCCGGAGCTGGAGGGCCTCGAGCTGGACACCGAGGGGTACCGCCTCCTGGTGAACCCGACCGGGCGGTTCGAGATCGGTGGCCCGATGGGCGACGCCGGGCTGACCGGCCGGAAGATCATCGTGGACACCTACGGCGGCTACGCCCGCCACGGTGGCGGCGCGTTCTCCGGCAAGGACCCGTCGAAGGTCGACCGGTCGGCCGCGTACGCGATGCGGTGGGTGGCCAAGAACGTGGTCGCCGCCGGGCTGGCCGAGCGGTGCGAGGCGCAGGTCGCGTACGCGATCGGCAAGGCGCACCCGGTGAGCCTGTTCGTCGAGACCTTCGGCACCGAGACCGTGCCGGTGGCCGCGATCGAGAAGGCCGTCGCCGAGGTGTTCGACCTGCGCCCGGCCGCCATCATCAGGGACCTTAACCTGCTGCGCCCGATCTACCGGCAGACCGCCGCGTACGGCCACTTCGGCCGGGATCTGGCGGACCTGACCTGGGAGGGCACCGACCGGGCCGCCGACCTCAAGTCGGCCGCGGGAGCCTGACCGCCGACACGCGCCGCGACCGGCGACCCGCTGCGGGGTCGCCGGTCGCTCGCGTCTGCGTGGACGTGCCGCTGCCGCACCTCGACCGCCCGTTCGACTACCTGGTCCCGGATTCGCTGGACGCCGACGCCCGGCCCGGGGTGCGGGTGAAGGTCCGCTTCGCCGGCCAGCTCGTCGACGGCTGGCTGCTGGAGCGCGTCGCCGAGTCCGACCACCCGAAGCTGGCGTACCTGGAGAAGGTCGTCTCCCCGGTGCCGGTGCTCTCCCCGGAGGTGGCCCGGCTGGCGCGGGCGGTCGCCGACCGGTACGCCGGCAGCCTGGCCGACGTGCTCCGGCTCGCCGTGCCGCCCCGACACGCCCGCGCCGAGAAGACCGCGACCGCCGCCGAGGTCGCCGCAGCGCCCGCGACCGGCTCCGCGCCCGAGCCCGCCGCCGAGCCCGTGAGCGGGCCGCCGGTCACCGCCGGGCCCGTGAGCGGGCCGCCGTTCGGGACCGTCGGCGAGGGCGCCGACGCGGCCGTCGCCGGGGGCGCCGGCCTGTCGGTCGACCCGCGCGGCTGGCGGGACTACCCGGCCGGACCGGCGCTGCTGCGCGCGCTCGCCGAGGGCCGGCCGGCCCGCGCGGTCTGGTCGGCGCTGCCGGGGGAGGACTGGGCCGACCGGTACGCGGACGCGGTGGCCGCCACCGTGGCCGGCGGCCGGGGCGCCGTGGTGGTGGTCGCGGACGGCCGGGACCTGGACCGGCTCGACGCCGCCCTGACCGCCGTGCTGGGCCCGGGCCGGCACGTCCGCCTCACCGCCGCCGACGGGCCGGCGCGTCGCTACCGCGCGTTCCTGGCCGCCCGCCGGGGCGAGGCGCCGGTGGTGATCGGCACCCGCGCCGCCATGTTCGCCCCGGTGGACCGGCTCGGCCTGGTGGCGGTCTGGGACGACGGCGACGACCTGCACGCCGAGCCCCGGGCGCCCTACCCGCACGCCCGCGAGGTGCTGCTCACCCGGGCGCACCTCACCGACGCGGGCGCGCTGGTCGGCGGGTACGCGCGGACCGCCGAGGCGCAGTTGCTGGTGGAGACCGGCTGGGCGCGGGAGGTGGTCGCCGACCGGGCCACGGTGCGGGCGCGGATGCCGGCGATGGCGCCCACCGGCGACGACCCGCAGTTGGCCCGGGACCCGGGCGCGGCCTCCGCCCGGCTGCCCAGCCTGGCCTGGACCACCGCTCGGGACGCGCTCCGCGCCGACCTGCCGGTGCTGGTGCAGGTGCCCCGCCGCGGTTACCTGCCCTCGGTCGCCTGCGCCGAGTGCCGGGCCCCGGCCCGCTGCCCGCACTGCGCCGGCCCGCTCGCCCTGCCGTCGGCGCAGGGCACGCCCGCCTGTCGCTGGTGCGGCCGGGTCGCCGCCGCGTACGCCTGCCCGGAGTGCGGTGGGCGGCGGCTGCGCGCCTCGGTCACCGGCGCCCGGCGGACCGCCGAGGAGCTGGGCCGGGCGTTCCCGGGCGTGCCGGTGCGGACCTCCGGACGGGAGGAGGTGCTGGCCACGGTGCCCGGCGGCGCCGGCCTGGTGATCGCCACGCCGGGCGCCGAGCCGGTCGCCGAGGGCGGCTACGGCGCGGTGCTGCTGCTCGACTCGTGGGCGCTGCTCACCCGGGCCGACCTGCGGGCCGGGGAGGAGGCGCTGCGGCGCTGGCTGGCCGGCGCCGCGCTGGCCCGGGCCGGCGCGGCGGGCGGTCGGGTGGTGGTGGTCGCGGACGGCGCGCTGGCGCCGGTGCAGGCGTTGCTGCGGTGGGACGCGGCCTGGTTCGCCGCCCGCGAGCTGGCCGAGCGCCGGGAGTTGGGCTTCCCGCCGGCGGTGCGGATGGCCAGCGTCACCGGCGTGGCCGAGGCGGTGGCCGACCTGCTGGCCGGCGCCCGGCTGCCGGACGGCGCCGAGGTGCTCGGCCCGGTGCCGGCCGAGGAGGGCCGGGAGCGGATGCTGGTCCGTGTCCCGCGGTCCCGGGCGGGCGCGCTGGCCGGCGCGTTGCACGCCGCGGCCGGGCAGCGCAGTGCCCGCAAGGCCGCCGAACCGGTCCGGCTCCAGGTCGACCCGCTGAGCCTGTTCTGAGCGGGCCGCCGGGCGTGACGGAGCGCACCCGGCCCCTCGCGTACGGTCGTGACCTGGGGTTTGTCGCACACCTGGTCCGGCAATTGGATAGCGGGCGGTGATAGCATCGCCCGTCATGCCCAGGCGCGCGGGATTTCCGCGCGGTACGCGGCGCGGCGGCTGCTCCGAGCACGTCGGGCCATACGGATTCGATGTCGTCAGTCAGCCGGTGAGCAGGGGTGGACCAGTCGTGACCGTTCGTCAGTCGATCGTCTTCAACGGTGATCTCGGCAGCGGCAAGAGCACCGTTTCCGTCGAGATCGCCAAGCGGCTGGGGCTGCGCCGGGTCAGCGTCGGCGACCTCTACCGGCAGATGGCGCAGGAGCGACAGATGACCGCGCTCCAGCTCAACCTGCACGCCGAGCTGGACCAGGCGGTCGACGGCTACGTCGACCAGCTCCAGCGGGACATCGCCGCCTCCGGCGAGTCGCTGGTCATGGACTCCCGCCTGGCCTGGCACTTCTTCACCGACGCGCTCAAGGTGCACATGATCACCGAGCCGACCGAGGCGGCCCGGCGGGTGCTGGCCCGCCCGTCCGGCCCGGCGGAGAGCTACACCTCGCTGGAGGAGGCGCGGGCCAAGCTGCGGGAACGCAGCGAGAGCGAGCGCAACCGCTTCATCGTCCGGTACGGCGTCGACAAGGCCCGGCTACGCAACTACGACCTGGTCTGCGACACCACCCGGGCCACGCCGGAGCAGGTGATCGCGCACGTCGTCGACGTGTACGAGGGCCGGCTCGGCGCCGACGTGCTGCGCGCCGGCCAGCCGCTGCTGCTGCTCGACCCGACCCGGGTCTACCCGACCGAGGACGTCGCCACGCTGCGCGGTCTCTGGGACGCGGAGCCGGCCGGCGAGGCGGGCCGGGCCGGCGACGAGGCGGTGGAGCCACTGAGCATCGGCTACACCGGTGAGTACTTCTTCGTGGTCGACGGGCACCGGCGGCTCAGCGCCGCGGTGCGCGGCGGCCTCCCGATGGTCCCGGCCCGGCTGGTCGCCGAGGTCGACGAGCCGGTGGTCGGCGGGCTGAGCGCGGTCGACTTCTTCGCCGCCCAGGCCCGGCCGGCCCTGATCCACGACTGGGAGGACGCGCACGGCATCGCGCTGCCGCTGCCCGAGCACGCGCTGCTGGGCGGCGGCCCGGTGCTGGCCGGGGAGCCGGGCGCCGGCGCCTGACCGGCGGGGTCGCCCGAACCGGGCGAACCGGGGGATGATGGGGTCCTTCGATACCTGGGAGGCCGCCCGTGGATCCTGCCGACGCCCTCGCGCTGCTGATGTCCCCCGCGGGCCGGGTCGATCCCTACCCGACGTACGAACGGCTGCGGGCGCACGGCCCGGTGGTCCAGGCCGGCCCGGTCTTCTACGTGGTGACCGGGTACGCGGAGGCCGACGCGATCCTGCGGGACGCCCGGTTCGGGGTGATGGACGACGCCCTGCGGGACCAGTTCATGCCCGGCTGGCGGGAGAGCCCGGCGGTGCTGTCGATCTCCCGGTCGATGCTGCGCACCAACCCGCCCGACCACAGCCGGATGCGGCGGCTGGCCGCCGGCGCGTTCACCCCGCGGCGGATCGCCGCCATGCGCGGTGTGGTCGAGGCGCAGGCCGACGCGCTGGTCGACGCCATGCTGGCCGCCGGCCGGGGCGGGGCGCCCGTCGACTTCATGGCCGCGTTCGCGTACCCGCTGCCGGTGGGGGTGATCTGCGCGCTGCTCGGCGTGCCGGCGGCGGACCGGCCGCTGTTCCGGCGTTGGGCCACCGACCTGACCGGCGTGCTGGAGCCGGAGATCACCCCGGACGAGTTGGCCGTGGCCGACCGGGGCGCGGCGGAACTGCGCGCCTACTTCACCGACCTGGTCGCGGCCCGCCGCCGGGTCCCCACCGACGACCTGACCACGGCGCTGGTGCAGGCGCACGACGCCGACGGCGAGCGGCTGTCGGGCGACGAGCTGCTGGCCAACCTGATCGTGCTGCTGGTGGCCGGCTTCGAGACCACCACCAACCTGCTCGGCAACGGCCTGGTGGCGCTGCTGGGCCACCCGGCCGCGGCGGCGGCGCTGCGCGAGCACCCGGAGTTCGCCCCCGGTTACGTCGACGAGCTGCTGCGCTACGACTCGCCGGTGCAGCTCACCTCCCGGATGAGCACCGCGTCCTCCCGGCACGGCGGCGTCGACCTGCCGCCGGAGAGCTGGATCATCGTGATGCTCGGCGCGGCGAACCGGGACCCCGGCCGGTTCCCCGAGTCGGCCCGCTTCGACCCGTGGCGCCCGCAGGTCCATCCGCTGTCCTTCGGCGCCGGGCCGCACTACTGCCTCGGCGCGGCGCTGGCCCGGCTGGAGGCGCAGGTGGCGTTCCCGCTGCTGCTGCGCCGGCTGCCCGAGCTGGCGTTGGCCGGCCGGCCCGAACGGCGGGTCCGGCTCACCCTGCGCGGCTTCGCCACGCTGCCGGTCGCGCCGGGGCGGGAGGCGGCCCCGGTCACCGTTGCCGGTCCGCCGCCGGGGGCGGCCGGGCCGACTCCGTAGACTGGGGGCGCACCACCCGTCCCAGACAAGGAGCCCCGCCGCGTGACCGTTCAGCCCATCCGTCTGTTCGGCGATCCGGTGCTGCGCACGCCGGCCGACCCGGTGGTCGACTTCGACGCCGAGCTGCGCAAGCTGGTCGCCGACCTGACCGACACGATGCGTGAGCAGAACGGCGCCGGCCTGGCCGCGCCGCAGCTCGGAGTGAGCCTGCGGGTGTTCACCTTCGACGTCGACGACATGCTCGGCCACCTGGTCAATCCGGTGCTGGAGTTCCCCGACGAGGAGGAGCAGGACGGCCCGGAGGGCTGCCTCTCCATCCCCGGGCTCTACTTCGACACGAAGCGTCGGCAGAACGTGATCGCCAAGGGCTTCAGCGCCCACGGCGACCCGATGCAGATCGTCGGCACCGGCCTGATGGCCCGCTGCGTGCAGCACGAGACCGACCATCTCGACGGGGTGCTCTTCGTCGACCGGCTCGACGCGGCCGGCCGCAAGGAGGCCATGAAGGCGATCCGTCAGGCCGACTGGTACGACCAGGGCGCCCCGCCCACGGTCAAGCTCAGCCCGCACCCCGTCAGCAACCCGTTCGGCCTGGGGCGGTGACCGGGATGCGCCTGGTCTTCGCCGGCACGCCGGCGGTCGCCGTACCGGCCCTGGACGCGATCGCCGCCTCCGGCCACGAGCTGCTCGCCGTGGTCACCCGCCCCGACGCCCCGGCCGGCCGGGGTCGGGGGCTGCACCGCTCGCCGGTCGGCGCGTGGGCCGACGCGCACGGCGTGGAGGTGCTCACCCCGGCCCGGCCGCGCGAGCCGGAGTTCCTCGACCGGCTGCGCGCGCTCGCGCCGGACTGCGTGCCCGTGGTCGCCTACGGCGCGCTGGTGCCGCCGGTGGCG
This sequence comes from Micromonospora sp. AKA38, assembly GCF_027925725.1. Lineage (NCBI taxonomy): Bacteria > Bacillati > Actinomycetota > Actinomycetes > Micromonosporales > Micromonosporaceae > Micromonospora > Micromonospora sp. AKA38. The sequence continues at coordinate 259,614 of NZ_BNEI01000005.1, forward strand.
CTGGAGATCCCCCGGCACGGCTGGATCAACCTGCACTTCTCGCTGCTGCCCGCCTGGCGGGGCGCGGCTCCGGTGCAGCACGCCGTGCTGCACGGCGACGAGCTGACCGGGGCCAGCGTGTTCCAACTGGAGGCGGGGCTGGACACCGGGCCGGTCTTCGGCACGGTCACCGACGAGATCCGGCCCGTCGACACGTCCGGCGACCTGCTGGAACGGCTGGCCCGGTCCGGCGCGGGGCTGTTGGTCGCGGTGCTGGACGCGATCGGCGCCGGCACCGCCCGGGCCGAGCCGCAGCCGGCCGACGGGGTGTCACTGGCGCCGAAGCTGACCGTGGACGACGCCCGGGTCCGCTGGACCGACCCGGCGTTCGCGGTGGACCGGCGGGTGCGGGCCTGCACCCCGGCGCCCGGCCCCTGGACCACGTTCCGCGACGACCGGGTCAAGCTCGGTCCGGTCACCCCGCTGGCGAACGGCCCCGAGCTGAAGCCGGGTGAGCTGCTGGTGGAGAAGTCCCAGGTGCTGGTGGGCACCGCGACCGGGCCGGTGCGGCTCGGCGAGGTGCGCGCGGCCGGCAAGAAGGCCATGTCGGCCGGCGACTGGGCGCGCGGCGCCCGGGTCGCCACGGGTGAGGTTTTCGCGTGAGCGCGAGGAGTGAGCCGGTGTTGCGAGCCCCGCAGTCGCGAACGAAGGGTGGCTTCGCGTGAGCGCGAGGAGTGAGCCGGTGTTGCGAGCCCCGCAGTCGCGAACGAAGGGTGGCTTCGCGTGAGCGCGGGGAGTGAGCCGGTGTTGCGAGCCCCGCAGTCGCGAACGAAGGGTGGTTCCGCGTGAGCGGGTCGGAGCGGCCCGTCGAGGGTGAGCGCCCGCGGGGGTACGACCGCGGCGCCGGCGACCGGCCGCGTGGCGCGGGTCGCGGCGGTGACCGGCCGTACCGGGGCGGCGCCGACCGGCGGGGCGGGCAGCGTCCGGTCCGGCCGACCGTGGACCTGCCCCGGCACGTCGCGTACGAGGCGCTGGCAGCGGTGCACCGCGACGACGCGTACGCCAACCTGGTGCTCCCGGCGATGCTGCGCGAGGCGGGGCTGAGCGGGCGGGACGCCGCGTTCGCCACCGAGCTGACCTACGGCACGCTGCGGCACACCGGCACGTTGGACGCGATCGTCACCGACGCGGCCGGCCGGGACGTGCAGCGGATCGACCCGCCGGTGCGGGACGCGCTGCGGCTCGGGGCGTACCAGTTGCTGCACACCCGGGTGCCGGCGCACGCCGCGGTGTCGTCCACGGTGGACCTGGTCCGCATGGTGGGGCCGGGCGCGACCGGGTTCGCCAACGCGGTGCTGCGGGAGATCGCCGGCCGGGACGCCGACGGCTGGGTGGCGAAGCTCGCCCCGGCCGAGGGCGTCGATCCGATCGGTCATCTCGCGCTGGCGTACAGCCATCCGCAGTGGATCGTGCGGTCGTTCGCCGAGGCGCTCGGCGGTGACCTGGGGGAGACCACCCGGCTGCTGATCGAGGACAACGAGCGCCCGCCGGTGCACCTGTGCGCCCGGCCGGGGCGGGCCGACGCGGTGGCGCTGGCCGACGAGGTCGGCGGCGCGCCCGGCGCGTTCTCGCCGTACGCGGTCTACCTGCCCGGCGGCGCGCCGGGTGACCTGGCGGCGGTGGTCGACGGGCGGGCCCACGTGCAGGACGAGGGCTCCCAACTGGTGGCGGACGCCCTGGCGAACGCGCCGGTGGACGGCCCGGACGGCCGTTGGCTGGACCTGTGCGCCGGTCCGGGCGGCAAGTCCGGTCTGCTCGGCGCGCTGGCCGCGCAGCGCGGGGCGCGGCTGACCGCGGTCGAGGTGGCGGAGCACCGGGCCCGGCTGGTCGAGCAGGCGACCCGGGGTCTGCCGGTCACCGTGCTGCACCTCGACGGGCGGGACGTCGGCGGTGACCCGAAGCTGCCGGAGGGGCACTTCGACCGGGTGCTGGTGGACGCGCCGTGCACCGGCCTGGGTGCGTTGCGGCGCCGGCCGGAGTCCCGCTGGCGCCGGCAGCCGGCGGACCTGCCGCCGTTGACCCGGTTGCAGCGCGAGCTGCTCACCGCCGCGCTGCGCGCGGTCCGTCCGGGTGGCGTGGTGGCGTACGTGACCTGTTCGCCGCACGTGGTGGAGACGCACGTGACGGTGACCGAGGCGTCCCGGCGGTGCGGTTTCCCGGTCGACTTCGTGGACGCCCGCCCGCTGCTGCCGGCCGGCATGCCCGGCCTGGGTGACGGCCCGACGGTGCAGCTCTGGCCGCACCGGCACGGCACCGACGCCATGTTCCTGGCGGTGCTCCGCCGCGGCTGACCCCTCGTCGGGTGCATCCCGGGCGGGGGAGGGGGGTGGTGGGATGTGACGGGCCGTTGACTAAGTGATCGATGCATGTAACTGTTCCGATCACCGGTCCTCGGCCGTCACCCCCGCCCGCACGACCCCCACGAGGAGTCTCCATGAGACGCAGTACGCCGACCACGAGCCTCGCGCTCGCCCTCGTCGCGACCCTGACGACGGCGAGCCTGGCCGGCACCGCCTCCGCCTCCGCCGCGCCCGCTCCGGCCGCCCCCGCCCCGGCCGTCGCCGCGCTCGCCGCACCGGACGTCTCGCTGACCAACGTCCAGGCCCACCTCACCCAGCTCAACTCCATCGCCAGCAGCAACGGCGGCAACCGCCGGGCCGGCTCGGCCGGCTACGCCGCCTCGGTCAGCTACGTCAAGGGCAAGCTCCAGGCCGCCGGCTACACGGTCACCGAGCAGACCTGCACCACCTGCACGTACCCGGGCAGCAACCTGATCGCCGAGTGGCCGCAGGGCCCGGCCGACCAGGTCGTCATGTTCGGCGCGCACCTGGACAGCGTCTCCGCCGGCCCCGGCATCAACGACAACGGCTCCGGCTCGGCCACGCTGCTGGAGAACGCGCTGGTGCTGGCCGCGCAGAACCCGACCATGACCAAGCGGGTCCGGTTCGCCTGGTGGAACGGCGAGGAGCAGGGCCTCCAGGGCTCGAAGCACTACGTCAACCAGCTCAGCAGCACCCAGCGGGGCTACATCAAGGGCTACTACAACTTCGACATGGTGGGCTCGCCCAACGGCGGCTACTTCATCAACCGGATCACCTCGGCCACCGCGGCGCCGCTGAAGGCGTACTGGGACTCGTTCGGCATCCAGCCGGAGGAGAACACCGAGGGGCAGGGCCGCTCGGACGACTACTCGTTCGCCAACGCCGGCATCCAGACCTCCGGCTACGCGGCCGGCGCCAGCTACACCAAGACCGCCGCCCAGGCCGCGAAGTGGGGCGGCACCTCCGGCGCGGCGTACGACGGCTGCTACCACCGCTCCTGCGACACCACCAGCAACATCAACACGACGGTGCTCAACCGCAGCGCGGACGGCGTGGCGTACGCGATCTGGGCGCTCGCGGTCGGCGGCGGCACCCCGGCCAACGACTTCTCCGTCGCGGTCAACCCCACCTCCGGCAGCGTCGCCCGGGGCGGCTCCACCACCGCCACCGTCAGCACCGCCACCACCAGCGGCAGCGCCCAGACGGTGGCGTTGTCGGCCAGCGGCGCCCCGAGCGGCGTCACGGTCGGCTTCAGCCCGTCGTCGGTCACCTCCGGCGGCTCCGCCACCATGACGGTCAGCGCCTCGTCCACGGCGACCACCGGCACGTTCACGCTCACCGTCACCGGCACCGGCTCGGCCACCCGCACCGCCACCTACACGATCACGGTGACCGGCGGCAGCGGCGGCTGCACCGCCGGGCAGCTCATCGGCAACAGCAGCTTCGAGTCCGGCACCACGCCGTGGACGACCAGCTCCGGCGTGATCACCAACGACTCCGGCCAGGCGGCCCGGACCGGGTCGTACAAGGCGTGGCTGAACGGGTACGGCTCCTCGCGCACCGACACGCTCTCCCAGTCGGTGACGCTGCCGACCGGCTGCACCAGCTACACGCTGGCGTTCTGGCTGCACATCGACTCGGCCGAGACCACCACCTCGACCGCGTACGACAAGCTGACCGTGCAGGTCGGCTCCACCACGCTGGCGACCTACTCGAACCTGAACAAGGCCACCGGCTACACCCAGCGCAGCTTCAACCTCGCCGGGTACGCCGGCCAGACGGTGACGCTCAAGTGGACCGGCGTCGAGGACGCCTCGCTCCAGACCAGCTTCGTCGTCGACGACGTGACGCTCCAGGTCGGCTGAGCGCGTGGGGCGGGGTGGGCCGACGCCCGCCCCGCCCGCGGCTCAGGTGATCGGCAGTGCCGAACCGCCGGCGCCCCGCACCGAGCGGGTCAGCGTCCGGTCGGAGATCCAGAGGAAGCACTGCACACCCCGGTCGCCGTCGCGCCACTGCTGCTCGTACGGGTGGTAGACGATGGTGCCGGCCCGGTACTGCATCTTCCCGTCGTTCGGCACCTTGGCGTACTTCGCGATCACCCCCCGGCACGCCTTGTGCGCGCGCAGCGAGGTGCGCTGGAACTCGGCGTAGCTGATGTCGGGCGCCTGGTAGATCCCGACGAACTCGGCGTGGTGCTTCGAGGTGCAGGCCACCGGCCGCATGGCCTGCACCTCGTCCTTGCTCAGCCTGGGGTTGAAGCAGCCCAGCGCCAGCGGAGAGCCGGGCTTGAGCGCGCCGCGCAGGCTGCCGGTGCGGGCGGCCACGTTGCCCTCGTCCAGGTCGGTCACCTCGGCGACGTCGCAGCGGTACCAGCGGGCGCCGCCGGACCAGGCCAGCGCGGACGGGAAGACCACGGAGAGTTGCAACCGCCCGGACCGCCAGTCCGCGCCGACGGCCCGGGTGACCTGCCGGGCGCACTCGGCGTGCGCGGAGCGGACGCCGGCCGAGCCGGCGCGCGGCGGCGCGGAGCGACCGGCGTCCGGGCCGCCCAGCGTGCCGACGTGCAGCGTCTCGGCGCGGTGCGAGGCGGCGCAGTCGACCGGCTGGTAGCCGCTGAGGTAGCCGACGTCGGCGACGGTCGGGTGGCAGACGTCGGCCGCGGGCACGAAGCCGACCGGGGCGGCGAAGGCCGGCCACTCGTCGGTGAGGTCGCGGTCCACCCCGGCCGGCGCGCTGCACCCGCCGACCGCCAGCACCGCCACCGCGCCCGCGGCGACCGCCGCCCACCATCGCCGCATCGCGACCGACCTCCCGCCGTCCGGAGCCGCCCGGCCGACCGGTACGCCTCGGCGACGCAGCATACGGCAACCGGGCCGGCGGCCGGTCGCACGAGGCGACCGTCTCCTGGCGGAGCGGCGGTCAGATGACCGGCAGTCCCTCCGGGCCGGCGCCCCGCATGGAACGGGTCAGTTTGCGGTCGTCGCTCCACAGGAAACAGCGCACCCCCCGGTCGCCCTCCTCCCACTCCCGCTGCGACGGCGGGTAGAAGATGGACCCGGCCCGGTACGGCAGCTCGGCATTGTCCGGCACGTTGGCGAACGCGGCGATCAGCGTCATGCAGCGCCGGTGCGCGGACGGCGCGCGCCGGGCGAACTCGGCCCAGCCCATGTCGCGTTCGGAGTAGACGCCGACGAACTCGGCCCGGTGCGGCTCGGTGCACAGCACCGGGGCCATGTAGTTGAGGTTCGCGCCGATCAGCTTCGGGTCGAAGCAGCGGTGCACCAGCGGGTTGTCGCCGACCAGCGCGCCGCGCAGGCTGCCCACCCGGTTGACCGGCCGGGTGTTGTCGATGCTGTCGGTCTCGGCCAGGTCGCAGCGGAACCAGCGCGCGCCGGCCATCCAGGCGGTCGCCGGTGGCAGCGCGATGTTCAGGGTGAGCCGGGCGGCGTGCCAGTCCCCGCCGATCATCTCCCGGGCCCGCTGGTCGCACTCGGCCCGGGCGCCGCGCAGCTCCGGGGAGCCCGGCTCGGGGCGGGCGCCCTCGGCGGCCGAGCCGGTGAACGAGCCGACGTGCACCGCCTCGGCCAGGTGGCTGCCGGCGCAGTCCACCGTCTCGTACGTGGCCGCCTGCACCACGGCGGTGAGCCGCGGCAGGCACGCGTCGGTGGCCGGGACGAACAGTTGGGGCGCCGGCAGCGCCGCCCAGTCGTCGACGAGGTCCCCGTCGGCCCGGTGCGTCGGGGCGCAGCCGGCGAGCACCGCCGTCACGGCGCCGGCCAGCGTGAGGGCGTGGAGCCACCGTCGCATCGTCCGCTCCTTCGCCGGAGAGATGGCAACCGGTCGCCGCGGCCCGTGCGGCGTCCCCCGCGCCCGGGCGTGCAGCATATGTGACCGTCCCTGTAGGAGTTTCGTCATCTTTCAATCGGTCGGCCAGTCACCGGCGACTATTCGTGTCGATTTCCGCCCCGGACGACGGAATTCTGCACCGAAGGTGACGGGAGGGTCACAGTAGGTCCTTCGTGGTGCCGCGCCGCGGCCGGGGATGACCGCGTTCGTACACTGGCCCCGTGACCGTACCGCCGCCCGTCGTCGCGCCCAGCATCCTGGCCGCCGATTTCGCCCGCCTCGCCGACGAGGTCCGCGCCGTGGAGTCCGCCGCCGACTGGCTGCACGTGGACGTCATGGACAACCACTTCGTGCCCAACCTGACCATCGGCCTGCCGGTGGTGCAGAGCCTGCGCGCCGTCACCGAGATCCCGTTCGACGTGCACCTCATGATCGAGGATCCGCGCCGCTGGGCCCCCGGGTACGCCGACGCCGGCGCGTACAACGTCACGTTCCACGCCGAGGCGTGCGACGACCCGGTGGCGTTGGCCAAGGACCTGCGCTCGGCCGGGGCCAAGGCGGGGCTGGCGATCGACCGGGACACCCCGATCGAGCCGTACCTGGACCTGCTGCCCAGCTTCGACACGCTGCTGATCATGACGATCAAGGCCGGCTTCGGCGGCCAGCGGTTCCTGCCGGCGCTGCTGGACAAGGTGCGCGCCGCCCGCCGCCACGTCGACAGCGGCCACCTGGAGCTGCGCATCGAGGTCGACGGCGGCATCGCCGCGGACACCATCGAGCAGGCCGCCGCCGCCGGGGCCGACGCGTTCGTCGCCGGCACCGCGGTCTACGGCGCCGACGACCCGGCCGAGGCGGTACGCCGCCTGCGGGGCCTGGCGGAACGTGCGATGACCGGGGCCTGAGATGGACGCGGCCGGCGACCGACCCGACGTCATCCTGGTCGTCGACGACGACGAGGACATCGCCCGCTTCGTCGAGTTCAACCTGCGCCTGCACGGCTTCGAGGTGCTGCACGCCGCCGACGGCCAGGAGGCGCTGGAGGTGATCGAGCGGCAACGGCCGGACCTGGCCGTGGTCGACCTCATGATGCCCCGGGTGGACGGGCTGGAACTGACCCGCCGGCTGCGCGCCGACCCGATGACCTCGGCCCTGCCGGTGATCATGCTGACCGCCAAGGGCATGACCTCCGACAAGGTCAACGGCCTCAGCGCCGGCGCGGACGACTACCTGGTCAAGCCGTTCGACACCGCCGAGCTGGTCGCCCGGGTCAGCTCCACGCTGCGTCGCAACAAGGAGTTCCGGGAGGTCTCCCCGCTGACCGGCCTGCCCGGCAACAGCCGCATCCGGCGGGAGATCAGCGACCGGGTGCGCAGCGGCGTGGACTACGCCGTCGGTTACGTCGACATCGACCGGTTCAAGAGCGTCAACGACCGGTACGGCTTCGTCCGGGGCGACGAGTTCATCTCCGCGCTGGCCCGCAGCCTGCACCGCGCGGTGGTGTCGATCGGGCTGCCGCCGGCCTTCCTCGGCCACGTCGGCGGCGACGACTTCGTCATCGTCTGCGCCCCGACCCAGGTCCGGCCGCTGACCAGCCGCGCGGTGGTCGACTTCGAGAACGCCGCCGACACGCTCTACGACCCCACCGACGCCCAACGCGGCTTCGTCGAGCTGAAGGACCGGCGGGGCAACATCCGCCGGGCCGCGCTGGTCACGCTCTCCATCGGCGTGTCGCTGTCCGACAGCGGCAAGCGGTTCACCGACCCGCTGGAGGCCATCGCCGTGGCCTCGGAGATGAAGACGGTGGCCAAGAGCCAACCCGGGTCGTACGTCGCGGTCGACCGCCGCCGCGGAGTTACGTGATCGTGCGGTCCTGCTGTGAGGTAGCTCGCGCGGGTGGCGCGCGCCGCCGCGGAACGTGTAAGACTTCCGGAGTACCCACCACGCGCTGGCGGGGCTCGGTGAAATTCCGAACCGGCGGTGATCCACGGTCCGACCGTGGTAAGCCCGCGACCCGGACGGCTTCGGCCGGACGGTGGACCTGGTGAGAATCCGGGGCCGACGGTTGGGGTGCGGCTCGTCCGCTCCCCAGAAAGTCCGGATGGGAGACAGCGCGCGGAACGGGGGAGGCCCTGCCGGCCGCTGAGCACCCTCAGCCGCGCCTGTGGGCTCCCCGGGGTCGGCTGACGCCGTCCCCGGGTTCTCCGCCGCCGCGTGTCCGCGGCCCTCGTGCCGTCGCTCCCCACCCCGCCCGCGCGTGACCGGCGAGCGGAAGGGCAGGGCGGGCCATGGCGAGCGTCTCCGTCGACGAGGCGATGCGTCGCGCCGTCGCGCTGGCCGCCCGCGGCCTCGGCGCCACCAGCCCCAACCCGGTCGTCGGCTGCGTGCTGCTCGATCCCGACGGCGAGGTCGTCGGCGAGGGCTTCCACGCGTACGCCGGCGGACCGCACGCCGAGATCGTCGCGCTGGCGCAGGCCGGCACCCGGGCCCGCGGCGGCACCGCGGTGGTCACGCTGGAACCGTGCGACCACACCGGCCGCACCGGCCCCTGTAGCCACGCGCTCATCGCCGCCGGCGTCACCCGCGTGGTGATCGCCGTGCCCGACCCGAACCCGGTGGCCTCCGGCGGCGCGGCCACGTTGCGCGCCGCCGGGGTCCAGGTCGCGTTCGGGGTACGCGCCGAGGAGGCCGAGGCCGGCAACGTCGCCTGGCTCACCTCGATGCGCCGCGGTTGGCCGTACCTGATCTGGAAGTACGCGGCCACGCTCGACGGGCGCTCCGCCGCCGCCGACGGCACCAGCATGTGGATCACCTCGGAGGCGGCCCGCACCGACGTGCACGCGCTGCGCGGCACCGTCGACGCGGTGCTCGCCGGGGTCGGCACCGTGCTCACCGACGACCCCCGGCTCACCGCCCGCAACCTGCGCGACGGCACGCTCGCCATCCGGCAGCCGCTGCGGGTGGTGGTGGACAGCTCCGGGCGTACCCCGGTCGACGCCCGGGTCCGCGACGGCGCGGCCCGGACCTGGGTGGCCACCGCCGCGGAGGTCGGGGCCGGCCCGGACGGCCGGGTCGACCTGGCGGCGCTCCTGGCCGAGCTGCACCACCGCGGCGTGCGGGCCGCGCTGCTGGAGGGCGGTCCCACGCTGGCCGGCGCGTTCCTCGCCGCCGGCCTGATCGACAAGATCGTCGGCTACGTCGCGCCGAAGCTGCTCGGCGCCGGTCCGACCGCGCTGGGCCACGCCGGCGTGACGTCCATCGCCGACGCCGTCGACCTGGAGATCACCGACGTTACGCAGGTCGGTCCCGACCTGCGGATCACCGCGCTGCCCCGGAAGAGGGAGGCCTGACATGTTCACCGGCATCGTCGAGGAGCTGGGCGAGATCGTCCGGAGCACCGAGACCGGCGACGACTCGGCGCTGGTCGCCATCCGCGGTCCGCTCGTCACCTCGGACGCCCGGCACGGCGACTCCATCGCGGTCAACGGGGTCTGCCTGACCGTGGTCGACGTCGACGGCGGCGTCTTCACCGCCGACGTGATGGGTGAGACGCTGCGCCGCACCGCGCTCGGGGCGCTGCGCCCCGGCGACGCGGTCAACCTGGAACGGGCCGCGGCGCTGAACAGCCGGCTCGGCGGGCACCTCGTACAGGGGCACGTCGACGGCGTCGGCGAGGTCATCGGCCGGGAGCCGGCCGCGCAGTGGGAGACGGTCCGGTTCCGACTGCCCGCCGAGCTGGCCCGCTACGTGGTGGAGAAGGGCTCGATCACCGTCGACGGCGTGTCGCTGACCGTCGCGGAGGTGGGCGACGACTGGTTCTCCGTCGGTCTGATCCCCACCACGCTCAAGCTCACCGTGCTCGGCGGCAAACGGGTCGGTGACCCGGTCAACCTGGAGGTGGACGTGCTGGCCAAGTACGTCGAGCGACTGCTGGGCGGTGCCCGGTGACCGGCCCGCTCGGCTGGCTGCTCGACGCCCAGGTGCACGTCGTCGGCTCGCCGGTGCTGGTCCGGGAGATCGTCGGCAACGTCTTCGGGCTCGTCTCGGCGCTGCTCGGGCTGCGCCGGGTGGTCTGGGCCTGGCCGGTCGGCATGATCGGCAACGGGCTGCTGTTCACCGTGTTCCTCGGCGGCGTCTTCGCCACCCCGCAGGCGCACGACCTCTACGGCCAGGCCGGCCGGCAGGTCTTCTTCTTCGCGGTGAGCGTCTACGGCTGGTGGCGCTGGTCGCGCAACCGCCGGTCCGGCGACGGTGGGGAGCCGGCCGTGGTGCCGCGCTGGGCGACCGGCCGGGAACGGCTGGCCCTGCTCGTCGCCGCCGCCGTGGGCACCGCCGCCGCCTATCCGGTGCTGGCCGCGCTCGGCTCGTGGGGGCCGCTGCCGGACGCCTGGATCCTGGTCGGCAGCCTGCTCGCCACGTACGGCATGGCCCGCGGCTGGGTGGAGTTCTGGCTGGTCTGGATCGCCGTCGACGCGGTCGGCGTGCCGCTGCTGCTACGCGGCGGCTTCTACCCGTCGGCCGCCATGTACCTGGTCTACGGCGCGTTCTGCGCGGCCGGCTTCTACGCCTGGTGGCGCACGTCGCGGACCGCCACGCGGACCCGGATCCCGGCGACGTACTCGGAGGTCGTGGCATGAGCAGCTTCGGTTCGATCGAGCAGGCGGTGGCGGACGTCGCCGCCGGCCGGCCGGTGGTCGTGGTCGACGACGAGGGCCGGGAGAACGAGGGTGACCTGATCTTCGCGGCCGAACTGGCCACCCCGGAGCTTGTCGCGTTCATGGTCCGCCACACCTCGGGCTACGTCTGCGTGCCGTTGACCGAGGCCGAGTGCGACCGGCTGGACCTGCCGCCGATGCACCACACCAACCAGGACCGGCGCGGCACCGCGTACACGGTGACGGTGGACGCCCGCGAGGGCGTCAGCACGGGCATCTCGGCCGCCGACCGGTCGCACACCATCCGGCTGCTCGCCGACGCCGGCACCGACCCGACCGACCTGGCCCGCCCCGGCCACGTGGTGCCGCTGCGCGCCCGCGCGGGCGGGGTGCTGCGCCGGCCCGGGCACACCGAGGCGGCGGTGGACCTGACCCGGCTGGCCGGGTTGCGCCCGGCCGGGGTGCTCTGCGAACTGGTCAACGACGACGGCACCATGATGCGCGTGCCGGACCTGGAGAAGTTCTGCGCCGAGCACGGGCTGACGCTGATCACCATCGCCGACCTGATCGCGTACCGGCGAAGGACCGAGAAGCAGGTGGAGCTGGCCGCCGAGGCGCGGATGCCCACGCCGTACGGCGTCTTCACGGCGCTCGGCTACCGTGCCGAGCACGACCCGGCCGAGCACGTCGCGCTGGTCTTCGGCGACCTCGGCGACGGCCGGGACGTGCTGGTCCGGGTGCACTCCGAGTGCCTCACCGGGGACGTGTTCGGCTCGCTGCGCTGTGACTGCGGCCCGCAGTTGCAGGCCGCGCTGGCCCGGGTCGCCCGGGAGGGCCGCGGGGTGGTGCTCTACGTGCGCGGGCACGAGGGGCGCGGCATCGGCCTGCTGCACAAGCTCCAGGCGTACCAGTTGCAGGACCAGGGGCGCGACACCGTGGACGCGAACCTCGACCTGGGGCTGCCGGCCGACGCGCGGGACTACGGCACCGGCGCGCAGGTCCTCTACGACCTCGGCGTCCGGTCGATGCGGCTGCTGACCAACAACCCGGCCAAGCGGGCCGGCCTGGAGGGGTACGGCCTGACCGTGACCGGCCGGGAGGGGCTGCCCGTGTCGTCGAACCCGGAGAACGTGCGCTACCTGCGCACCAAGCGGGACCGGATGGGCCACCTGTTGGACGGGCTGGACGAGGTGACCGAGGCTCCGATGGGCCGCCCGGTCGCCGGTGACGAGATCGGAGCGTAGGACGATGGCGGGTTTCGGGGAGCCGGGCGTCACCGAGGTGGACGCCGCCGGGCTGACCGTCGGTGTGGTGGCCGCGCGCTGGCACGGCGAGTTGACCGATCACATGGTGGAGCGCGCGGTGGCCGCCGCGCAGGCGTGCGGCGCGCGGGCCGTGGTGGCCCGGGTGGCCGGTTCGGTGGAGCTGCCGGTGGTGGCGCAGGCGATGGCCCGCCGCCACGACGTGGTGGTCGCGCTCGGCGTGGTGGTACGCGGCGCGACCGCCCACTTCGACTACGTCTGCCGGTCGGTCACCGACGGGCTGACCCGGGTGGCGCTGGACGAGGGCAAGCCGGTGGCGCACGGCGTGCTCACGGTGGACACCATCGAGCAGGCCCGGGACCGGGCCGGGCTGCCCGGCTCGGCCGAGGACAAGGGCTGGGCCGCCACCGTGGCCGCGCTGGACGCCGCACTGGCCATCCGGGCCCTGGACGCCGCCGGCGCCCACCGCGTGGGCTTCGCCTGACCGCCTGACCGCCTGACCGCGCTCGTGGCGGGCCGGCGCCCGACATGCGTGCCGCTCAGGCTACGAACTTGATGGCGTGGACGAGTCGCCCGGGGCCGCCTGCGGGCTCGGGCCTTGGACCGGGACCCGGCCCCGCCGCCGGGTGGGCGCTTCGGCCGCTGCCGCTGTTCGCCGCGCCCGGGTGACTCGTCCGTGCCATCAAGTTCGTAGCAGACCATCCGCGACATCCGGCCCGCCACCGAGGCCCTCATGGGCCTGCCCCAGCACTGGCTCCGGCCCGATGTCGTCAGGAGCCGCGAACGCGTCGCCCGTCAGCCGTCCGGTCGGGACCCGGACATCAGCCCGGACGGGCCGGCGGGGTGGGCCACCGTCGGGTCCTGCCGGGCGGCCAGGGGTGAGAGCCAGGCGACGCGGGTGGACCCGGTGGGCACGCTCACCCGGGGCGGCTGGAAGAATCGCGTTTCGTGAAGACGTTCGAGGAGTTGTTCGCCGAGCTGCAGGCCAAGGCCGCCGCCGGCACCCCGGGCTCGGGCACGGTCGACGCGCTCGCCAAGGGCGTGCACTTCATCGGCAAGAAGGTCGTCGAGGAGGCGGCCGAGTCGTGGATGGCGGCCGAGCACGAGGGCCCGGAACGGGCCGCCGAGGAGATCTCCCAGCTGCTCTACCAGGCGCAGGTGCTGATGCTGGCCACCGGCCTGGAGCTGAAGGACGTCTACCGACATCTCTGAGTGCCCGTCCGCTGATCATCCGATCGAACGAAGGAGCACTCCCATGCTGCGTGTCGCCGTACCCAACAAGGGCGCCCTGGCCGAGTCGGCCGCCGGGATGCTGCGCGAGGCGGGCTACCGCCAGCGCACCGACCCGAAGGACCTGGTCTGCCGGGACGAGCCCAACGACATCGAGTTCTTCTACCTGCGCCCCAAGGACATCGCCACCTACGTCGGCTCCGGCGACCTGGACGTCGGCATCACCGGGCGGGACCTGCTGATCGACTCCGGCGCGCCGGCCGAGGAGGTGGTGGACCTCAACTTCGGGCGGGCCACCTTCCGGTTCGCCGCCCGCCCCGACGACGTCGCCTCCGTCCAGCAGCTCGGCGGGCACCGGATCGCCACCGCGTACCCGGGTCTGGTCGAGCGGCACCTGGCCGAGCTGGACGTCAAGGCCGAGGTGATCCGGCTCGACGGGGCGGTGGAGAACGCCATCCGCCTCGGCGTGGCCGACGTGGTCGCCGACGTGGTGGAAACCGGCGCCACGCTGCGTCAGGCCGGCCTGGTGGTCTTCGGCGAGCCGCTGCTGCGGTCCTCGGCGGTGCTGGTGCGGCGGGCCGGCGCGCCCGGCAGCGCCCAGCAGGAGCAGCTCGAACGCCGGCTGCACGGCGTGCTGGTCGCCCGCCGCTACGTGATGCTCGCCTACGACGTGCCGGCCGGGCTGCTCGACCGGGCCAGCTCGCTCACCCCGGGCATCGAGTCGCCGACCGTCTCGCCGCTGCACCGGGAGGGCTGGGTCGCGGTACAGGCGATGGTGCTCCGCGAGGACGTCCACCGGATCATGGACGAGCTGTACGAGTTGGGCGCCCGGGCGATCCTGGTCACCAACATCCACGCCTGCCGCCTGTGAGGCCGCTGCCGCTCCCGGCCGCGCTGGCCGTCGTCGTCCTGGCCGGCGTGGCCTCGGCCGCGCAGGGCGTGGTCAACGCCGAGCTGGGCGCGCGGACCGATGCCCCGGTCCTGGGCGCGGTGGCGAACAACGTGGTCGGCTGCCTGGTCGTGCTGGTCGGGCTGGCGGTGGTGCCGTCGATGCGGACCGGGCTGGCCGCGCTGCGCCGGGCCGGCCTGCCCTGGTGGTCGTACCTGGGCGGGGTGGGCGGCGCGGTGGTCGTGCTGACCGCGCCGGTGGTGGTGCCGGTGCTCGGGGTGGCCGTGTTCACCATCGCCCAGGTGGCCGGCGGCAGCCTCGGCGGCCTGGCCGTCGACCGGGCCGGGCTGGCCGCGGCCGGCCGGCTGCGGCTCACCGCGCCCCGGGTGGCCGGCGCGCTGCTCGGCATCGGCGCGGTGGCGCTCGCGCAGCTCGGCCGGCCGGTGGGTGACCTGGCGATCGGCCTGGTGTTGCTCTCCGTGGTGGGCGGGTTGGCGGTGGCGTTCCAGTCCGCGCTCAACGGGCGGGTCGCGGCCGGGGTCGGGCCGGCCGCCGGGCTCGCGGTCAACTTCGTGGTCAGCACGTCGGTGATCGGCGCGGTGGCGCTGCTGGCCGGCGCGTTCGCCGGCCCGCCGCGCTGGCCGACCGAGTGGTGGCTCTACACGGGCGGCCTGTTCGGCGTCGGCATCGTGCTCGCGCTGCTGGTCGGGGTGCGGGCCGCCGGGGTGCTGCGGACCGGCCTGGCGCTGGTGGCCGGGCAGCTCGGCGGCGCGCTGCTGCTGGACCTGGCGCTGCCCGACGGCCCCGGCGTCCGGCTGCCGGTGCTGGCCGGCGCCGTGCTCACGCTGCTGGCGCTGCTGGTGGCGGGCGTCCGGCGGCGCGGTCCGGCCCGTGTGGCGGCCGAACGCGAGCGCGAGCCGGATGGCAGACTGGTCGGGTGAGCGATTCCGTGGTGACCGTGCGGCCCCGCCGCGTCCGGGTGGTCTGCTGGGCAGCGGCCGTCACGCTGCTGGTGGTGTTCAGCCTCGTCGCGACGTCCCTGACCGGCGCGACCGGCGACGGTTACGGCTCGTTCCAGCGCGGCGACCAGTTCGCCATGATCGGCCTGGGCGTCTTCGGCGCGCTCGGCTTCCTGCTGTTCACCCGTCCCCGCGTGGTCGCCGACGCCAGGGGCGTCCGGGTGCGCAACGTGGTCGGCTCCTACGAGCTGCCGTGGGAGGTGATCCGCGGGGTCCGGTTCGACCGGGGCGCCCCGTGGGCCAGCCTGGAGCTGCACGACGACGACCTGCTGCCGATGGTGGCGCTCCAGGCCGCCGACAAGGAGAGCGCGGTCGAGGCGGTCCGCGCGTTGCGCCGCCTGCACCAGGCGCACCTGGCCACGCTGGCCGCCGGGCAGTCCGCGCCCCGCTGACCTGCGGGCCCGGTTTGGGTGGGCCTGGGTCGAGGGTGTAGTGTTGCGGGGTCGACCAGACTGCCCCCGTCCCTGACGTGCGGGCGGTCGCTGAAGCGGAGCGCCCGCTCCCACCCGAGTCGCCGTCCAGGTGTCCGGGTCCGGTCCCCGGTTTCGGGCACGTCCCGATCCCGGATGCGCGATCCTGTGATCGTGCCGACCGGTCGAGTGGGCCCTGGCATACGCCGGGGCCTTCTGCTATCCGGGTCGGCTCCCGCCCGGGAGCCCGCGGAGTCGGCACCGTAGGACACTCGACTCGAGGAGGCCCCATCAGCGTCGAACCACGCGTGAACGAGCAGATCCGGGCACGTGAGGTCCGACTGGTCGGCCCTGAGGGTGAGCAGGTGGGCATCGTCCCGCTGGAGCGCGCCCTGCAGCTGGCCGCGGACGTCGACCTGGACCTGGTCGAGGTTGCGCCGATGGCGCGCCCGCCGGTGTGCAAGCTCATGGACTTCGGCAAGTTCAAGTACGAGAGCGCACTCAAGGCGCGCGAAGCGCGGCGTAACCAGCAGCAGACCGTCATCAAGGAAATGAAGCTCCGGCCGAAGATCGACCCGCACGACTACGAGACCAAGAAGGGTCACGTGGTGCGGTTCCTCAAGGCGGGCGACAAGGTCAAGGTGACGATCATGTTCCGCGGTCGCGAGCAGAGCCGCCCGGAGCTGGGTTACCGGCTCCTGCGCCGGCTCGAGTCCGAGATCACGGACCTGGGATACGTCGAGGCCGCCCCGAAGCAGGACGGCCGAAACATGATCATGGTTCTCGCTCCGCACCGGGCCGTCAAGGCCTCCGCGGTCGCCGCCACGGCGTCCCGCGGTGGGCCCCGGGACCGGGCCGCGGAGGAGTCGGCAGCCCCGGCAGGTGGCGAGACCCCGGCGGCCGGCGAGACCGCAGCAGCCGGTGAGACCGGCCCGACCGCTGACACCAGCGGCCAGTAACAGGGAGAGACGTTCCACATGCCGAAGATGAAGAGCCACACGGGTACGGGCAAGCGGGTCAAGGTGACCGGCTCGGGCAAGATCGTTGCCCAGCAGGCCGGCCTCCGCCACAAGCTGGAGAAAAAGCCTTCCACCCAGACCCGCCGGCTGACCGGCACCGTCGAGCTGGCCAAGGCCGACGTGAAGCGCATCAAGAAGCTGCTCGGCCGCTGACGCGCGCCACCTGAACCGAAGAAGGAGTTGAGATGGCACGCGTCAAGCGGGCTGTGAACGCCCAGAAGAAGCGTCGTACCCTGCTGGAGACCGCGAGCGGTTACCGCGGTCAGCGCTCCCGGCTCTACCGCAAGGCCAAGGAGCAGGTGCTGCACTCGATGCAGTACTCCTACCGGGACCGCCGCGACCGCAAGGGCGACTTCCGGCAGCTCTGGATCCAGCGGATCAACGCCGGCGCCCGGGCCAACGGCCTGACCTACAACCGGCTGATCCAGGGCATGCGCCTGGCCGGCATCGAGGTCGACCGCAAGATCCTGGCCGACCTGGCCGTCAACGACGCCGCCGCGTTCGCGGCGATCGTCGAGCTGGCCCGCGCCGCCGTGGCGGCCGAGGGCACCGGTGGCGCCGCGGCCCAGGCCGCCTGACCCACCTGTACGCGGCCCCAGGCCGCCTGACCCACCCGTACGGCAGATCGAGGCGTCTCCCATGCAGTCACCGTCGCAGGGGAGACGCCTCGACGCCGTCTCCGGCCCGTTCACCCCGCGTACCCCGAGGGTCGTGGCGGCCCGCCGGCTGCACCGCCGGCGCGACCGCGAGCAGGCCGGCCGCTTCCTCGCCGAGGGGCCGCAGGCCGTCCGCGAGGCGCTCGCCCGCGCCGGCACGGTGGTCGAGCTGTTCGGCACCCCGACCGCGCTGGACCGGCACGCCGACCTCGCCGCCGTCGCCGCCCGCGCCGACGTGCCGGTCTCCGAGGTCACCGACGAGGCACTCGCCGCGCTCAGCGAGACCGTGGCCCCGCAGGGCCTGGTGGCGGTCTGCCGGCACCTCGACGTACCGCTGGCCGAGGCCGTGGCGCGCGGGCCGCGACTGGTCGCGGTGCTCGCCGGGATCCGCGACCCGGGCAACGCCGGGACGGTGCTGCGCACCGCCGACGCGGCCGGCGCGGGCGCGGTGGTCTTCGCCGGCGAGGCGGTCGACCCCTACAACGGCAAGTGCGTGCGGGCGTCCGCCGGCAGCCTGTTCCACGTCGACGTGGTGCGCGACGCCGACCCGCTCGCGGCCGTCGAGGCGCTGCGGGCCGCCGGTCTGACGATCCTGGCCACCACCGGGTACGGCGACAGCGACCTCGACGACCTCGCCGACGCCGGCCGGCTCGCCGCGCCCACCGCGTGGTTGTTCGGCGCGGAGGCGCACGGCCTGCCCGAGGAACTGACCGCGGTCGCCGACGCCCGGGTCCGGGTGCCGCTGCACGGTCGCGCCGAGAGTCTCAACCTGGCTGCGGCGGCGGCCGTCTGCCTGTATTCTTCGGCCAGAGCACTGCGTCGACCGACAGCCGCGGGTGGCACGACAGCCACGCGGCACACCGCAGGGGAGTCCACCTCGTGAGGAACGCGCCACGGCGTTCGTTTAGCCAGCCCGCCGGTGTCGGCGGGCGGCAGGTCTGACCCTCCCCCTGCACGACTCCCACCGGCGGGCTGCGGCGAAGCCGCGCGTCCGTAGACTCGCCTGGCCGCCTGTAGTCGGGCCGGCGCCGCCCTTGAGGGAGTGCCCGTTCACCATGAGTTACCGCAACGATCCGTACGACCCGAAGCAGGTCGCCCTGCTCGACCCGGACGCCCTGGCCGGGGCCGTGGCCGACGCCGAGAAGGCGTTCGCCGCCGCCACCGACCCGGACGCGCTGACCGCGCTGCGCCCGGCGCACCTGGGGGATCGTTCCCCGGTGTCGCTGGCGCGTCGGGAGATCGGCGCGCTGCCGCCGGCCGCGAAGTCCGACGCCGGCAAGCGGGTCAACGAGGCCCGCCGAGCCATCGAGTCCGCGTACGCCGCCCGCCAGGAGGTCCTGGACCGCGAGCAGGCCGAGCGGGTGCTGGTCGAGGAGCGGGTCGACGTGACCCTGCCCCACGACCGCCGGCCGCGCGGCGCCCGCCACCCGCTGACCGTGCTGATGGAGCAGATCAGCGACCTGTTCATCGGCATGGGCTACGAGGTGGCCGAGGGGCCCGAGGTCGAGTTGGAGTGGACCAACTTCGACGCGCTCAACATCCCGGCCGACCACCCGGCGCGCGGGCTGATGGACACGTTCCACATCGCCCCCCAGGGGTCGGGCCTGGTGCTGCGGACCCACACCTCGCCGGTGCAGGCACGCACCATGCTCAGCCGCAAGCCGCCGATCTACGTGGTGGTGCCCGGCCGGGTCTACCGCACCGACGAGCTGGACGCCACCCACGCGCCGGTCTTCCACCAGGTCGAGGGCCTGGTGGTGGACAAGGGCATCACCATGGCGCACCTGCGCGGCACGCTCGACCACTTCGCACGCGCCATGTTCGGCGAGGGCGCCAAGACGCGCTGGCGTCCGCACTACTTCCCGTTCACCGAGCCGTCGGCCGAGTTCGACGTCTGGTTCCCGGAGCACCGGGACGGGCCGCAGTGGGTCGAGTGGGGCGGCTGCGGCATGGTCAACCCGCGGGTGCTGCGCGCCTGCGGGATCGACCCGGAGGTCTACTCCGGATTCGCGTTCGGCATGGGCATCGACCGGACCGTGATGGTCCGGCACGGCGTCAGCGACATGCGGGACATGGCCGAGGGCGACGTGCGGTTCACCCGCGCGTTCGGCGCCTGAGCTACGGGAACGGTGGTAGAGGAATCATGCGAGTTTCAGTCAGTTGGCTGCGGGAGTACGTGGATCTCCCCGCCGACCTGCCCGCCGACGACCTGGAGCAGGCGCTCGTCGACCTCGGCATCGAGGTCGAGTCGATCGTGGACCTGCGGGCGACCGTCACCGGCCCGCTGGTCGTGGGCGAGGTCCTGGAGATCGAGGAGCTGACCGGCTTCAAGAAGCCGATCCGCTTCTGCCGGGTGGACGTCGGCGGCGCGAACGGCACCGGCGAGCCGCAGGAGATCGTCTGCGGGGCGCGCAACTTCGCCCCCGGCGACAAGGTCGTGGTGATCCTGCCGGGCGGCGTGCTGCCGGGCAACTTCGCCATCGGCGCGCGCAAGACGTACGGGCGCAACTCCCACGGGATGATCTGCTCGGCGCTGGAACTGGGCCTGGGCGACGACCACTCCGGCATCATCGTGCTGCCCGCGGACGTCAAGGCCCAGCCCGGCGACGACGCGCGCCCGGTCGTCGGCCTGGACGACGTGGTGGTCGAGATGGAGATCACCCCGGATCGCGGGTACGCGCTCAGCGTCCGCGGCATCGCCCGGGAGCTGTCGCACGCGCTCGGCGTGCCGTTCCGTGACCCGGCCGACGCGCCGGCGACGGGCGGGACCGCCGAGCCGGCGTACCCGGTGGAGGTCCGTGACCCGGTCGGCTGCGACCGGTTCGCGGCCCGGATGGTGCGCGGCGTCGACCCGACCGCGGCCACGCCCGGCTGGATGCGGCAGCGGCTCACCGCGGCCGGCGTGCGCAGCATCTCGCTGCCGGTCGACATCACCAACTACCTGATGCTCGAACTCGGCCAGCCGATGCACGCGTTCGACGCGGACCGGATCACCGGGCCGCTGGTGGTGCGCCGCGCCGAGCCGGGGGAGAAGCTGACCACCCTGGACGGGGTGAGCCGAGCCCTCGTACCCGAGGACATGGTGATCTGCGATGACAGCGGGCCGATCTCGCTGGCCGCGGTGATGGGCGGCGAGACCAGCGAGGTGCTCGCCTCCACCACGAACGTGCTGTTCGAGGCCGCGCACTGGGACCCGGCCATGGTGGGCCGCACCGCCCGGCGGCACAAGCTGTTCAGCGAGGCCGCGAAGCGCTGGGAGCGGGGCGTCGACCCGACGCTGCCGCTCGTCGCGCTGGAGAAGGCGGTCCGGTTGCTCACCGACCTGGCCGGCGGCACGCCCGGCGCGGAGGTGCTCGACCTCGACCACGTCCGCCCGCCGTCGCCGGTGACGCTGCCGGTGGACCTGCCGACCCGCCGGGTGGGTGTGTCGTACCCGGCGGACCGGGTGGTGGAGCTGCTGGAGCAGGTCGGCTGCGCGGTCAGCCGCGGCGCCGACCGGCTCGGCGAGGACCCGGGCACGGTCGGGGTGGCCACCGGCGGGGCCGCCGAGGTGCTGACCGTGACGCCGCCGAGCTGGCGGCCCGACCTGACCGACCCGGCCGACCTGGTGGAGGAGGTGGTCCGCCTCGACGGGTACGACCGGGTGCCGTCCGTGCTGCCCACCGCGCGCCCCGGCCGGGGCCTCACCCCGGCGCAGCAGCGCCGCCGCGCGGTGGCCCGCTCGCTCGCCGAGCGCGGCTGGGTCGAGGTGCTGGCGCAGCCGTTCGTCGCCCCGGAGTTGGCCGACCAGCTCGGCCTGCCGGCCGACGACCCGCGTCGCCCCGCGGTGCGGGTGGCCAATCCGCTGTCCGAGGAGGAGCCGCTGCTGCGCACCACGCTGCTCGGCCCGCTGCTCGGCATCGTCCGGCGCAACGTCGGCCGGGGCCAGCGGGACGTGGCGATCTACGAGATCGGCGCGGTCTTCCGTCCCCGTCCGGGCGTCGGCGCCCCGCCCGCGATGGGCGTGGACCGGCGGCCCACGGACGAGGAGTTCGCCGCCGCCGACGCGGTGGTGCCGGCGCAGCCGCGACACGTCGCGGTGGCGCTCTGCGGCGAGATCGAGCCGGCCGGCTGGTGGGGCGCGGGTCGCGCGGCAAGCTGGGCGGACGCCGTCGAGGCCGGCCGGGCGGTGCTCGCCGCCGCCGGCATCCCGGCCGACCGGGTGACCGTGCGGGCCGGTGAGTACGCCCCCTGGCACCCGGGCCGCTGCGCCGAGCTGCTCGTCGACGACACCGTGGTCGGGCACGCCGGCGAGCTGCACCCGGCCGTGGTGACGGCGCTGGAACTGCCCCGGCGCACCAGTGCCATGGAGCTGGACCTGGACGCGCTGCCCGCCGCGCCGCTGGTGGCCGGCCCGGCCATCTCCACGTTCCCGCCGGCGCTGATCGACGTGGCGCTGGTGGTGGACGAGGCGGTGCCGGCGGCCGAGGTCCGGGCGGCGCTCGTCGAGGGCGCCGGCGCGCTGCTGGAGGACGTCCGGCTCTTCGACGTCTACGCCTCGGCGCAGCTCGGCGCGGGACGGAAGTCGTTGGCGTACAAGCTGACGTTCCGGGCCCCGGACCGGACCCTCGCCGGTGAGGAGGCGGTGGCCGCCCGGGACGCCGCGGTGGCGCTCGCCGCGCAGCGCTTCGGCGCCACCCTCCGCGGCGCCTGACGTGCAAGGAAGGGCCCCCGCTTAACGCCTACGGTAGAGGCGGGGGCCCCTCTCAACACACGCACCACCGCGGCTTAGCCCGCGTACGGCAGCACGATCCGGGAGAGGTCGCCGGTCCCGAGGCTGGTCGAGGCCGCCCCGATGGCGTTCCAGACCTCGACGCGTACGCTGCCCCGCACCAGGTCGCCGGGCGTGCCCGAGGTGGTGCGCACGCCCTGGGCCGGGCGGTAGTGCTCCCAACCGGGCACCGGGTCGGTGGCGAAGTAGTGGTAGGTCTGCACCCAGTCGGCGTCGCCGTCGCCGGTCAGGTCGTACGAGATCCGCACCTGCACGCCGTTGCCGACCGCGGTCCCGGCGTCGACGAACAGGTCGAAGTCGGTGTTGCCGCCCTGGTAGCGGCCGTCGATCCCGCAGGCGGTGAGCACCAGCGCGGCGGTGGGAACGCCGTCGTGGTTGCCGCCGGCCGCCGCCAGCCGTACCGCGTCGGTCTGCCCGGCGCCGGCGGTGAGCGAGCCGTCGGAGCGCACCAGCCGGGCGGGCTGGGCGAGCCGCCCCTCGGGCTGGGCGCACCCCGGCCCGGGCGTCCCGGTCGGGCTCGTCGAGGGCTGCGGACCGGTCGGGCTGGTGGAGGGCTGCGGACCGGTCGGGCTCGTCGAGGGCTGCGGACCGGTCGGTGTCGGGCTCGGGCCCGGGCCGCCGCCCGGACCGAACGGGCTCAGGTCGATGCGCGCGGCGCGCGGGTCGCCGTCGTGCACCAGCGACTCCTGGTTGAGCACGTCGTCGAAGGCGAAGCCGTACGCCTTCCCGTCGACCATGGTGGCGTGCACGATCCGGGAGTAGTGGTTGGTGAGCGTGCCCCGGTAGAAGTCGGCCGGGCCGCCGGAGGGCTGCACGTCGCGGACGCCCAGGGTGGAGCGGTGCAGCGCGGCGCAGAGCGTCCGGGCGATCGGGCCGACCACGAGGTCGTTCGGGGCGGCGAGCGCGCCGTCGCAGTCCCACACGTCGGAACTGGTGGGCCTGGTGAAGCTGGCGACCCGCTGACCCGCGCCGTCGGTGAACGTCATGACGTCGCCGCTGGTGCGTCCGGTGTACCTGATCGCGGGCTGGTCGAGGAAGGGCGTCACGGTCAGCGCCCGGGTGGCGTACGCCTGCCAGGCCGAGGCGATGTACGGGTCGAGGTAGCCGGCGTCGAGAAGGCCGGCGTCGGCGGCCTTGCCGGGGGAGAGCACCCGCAGCACGGTGCCGTCGGCCCTGGTCTGCACCGTGCCGTCCCAGCCGGCCTGGGCGCGGATCGCCGCGACGACCCGGTCGCGGCCGTCGTCGACGAGTCGGCCGGTCTCCCGGGAGGCGCCGTCGGCGCCGGTCACGCCGACCACGTGCGGGACGGCGAACATGTCGACCTGTGAGCTGTTCAGCCAGAGCCCGGCGTCGTTGTAGGTGAACTCGGACCAGTCGAACAGGACGTCCCGGTTGGGGTCGCCGGGGGCCCAGGGCGCGGGCTGGACCAGGCCGTCCGGGGTGAGGCGGAACGTCAGTTTCGCGCCGAACGCGAAGTAGACCCGGCCGGAGATGTTGCGGGGGACCTGGAGCGTGGTGGCGCCGCCGTTGGCCGGGCCGGGGATGGCCACGTCGGGGGCGGGGGTGGGTGGCAGGCCGCCGGCCGGCCAGGGGGTGAACGTGCCGGCAGCGTCGACGTGACCGAGCCGGCCGGAGGTGAGGTCGGTGCCGAGCACGTAGAGCCAGGTGGCGTCGGCTCGGCCGGTGTGGTTGGTGACGGTGAGGGGCAGCAGGTTCGGGCCGGTGGCCCGGGCCAGCGAGGCGGCCGCGACGACCGAGCAGGCGGTGGTGACCAGGAGCGCGAGCAGGGCGCGCAGGATTTTCGTACGGGTGGGCAAGGACGACTCCGAGGGTGGTGGGGGCACGGTGCAGCGGTCGCGCGGCACGGCGGGACGGACCCGTGAGAGCGCTCTCTCAGCATCGGCGTGGAATGGGTGACTGTCAATGTGAAGCACGCCGATGCAGCTTCATGCGTCACACTGCATGACCTTGCAGGCGCCTGCATCGACTGCTAACCTTTCTGCATAGTCATGCGGAGGTTTGTATGGGCATTCGAGTAGCGGTGGCCGGCGCGAGTGGATACGCGGGCGGCGAACTGCTGCGCCTGCTCGCCGGCCACCCCGAGTTCGAGCTGGTCGCCGCCACCGCACACAGTCAGGCCGGCCAGCCCGTCGCCGCCGTACACCCGCAGCTCGCCGGCCTGGACCTGGTGTTCGGGGCGACCGAGGCGGAAACCCTGGCCGACGCGGACCTGGTCTTCCTGGCGTTGCCGCACGGCCAGTCGGCGACGCTCGCCGCGGCGCTGCCCGACGCGGTCATGGTGGTCGACCTCGGCGCCGACCACCGACTGCGCGACGCCGATGCCTGGGCCCGCTACTACGGTGGCGCGCACGCCGGCGCCTGGACCTACGGGCTGCCCGAGCTGCCCGGCCGGCGGGCCGAGATCGCCGCGGCGCGGCGGGTCGCCAGCACCGGCTGCTACGCGGTGGCCACCACGCTGGCGCTGGCCCCGCTGATCGCCGCCGGCGCGGTACGCCCCGACGACGTGGTGGTGGTCGCCGCCTCCGGCACCTCCGGCGCCGGCCGGGCCGCCAAGGCCCACCTGCTCGGCAGCGAGGTGATGGGCGACCTCTCCCCCTACAAGGTGGGCGCCCACCAGCACGTGCCGGAGATCAAGCAGGCCACCGGCGCGACCTCGCTGTCGTTCACGCCGGTGCTGGCCCCGATGCCCCGGGGCATCCTGGCCACCGTCACCGCGGTGCCGGCCGGCGACGCCGACCCCCGCGCGGTGCTGGCCGACGCCTACGCCGACGCGCCCTTCGTGCACCTGCTGCCCGAGGGGGCGTGGCCGCACACCGCCGCCACCGCCGGCGGGAACTCCTGTCACCTCCAGGCGACGGTGGACACCGACTCGGGCCGGGTCGTCGTGGTCAGCGCCATCGACAACCTGGGCAAGGGCGCGGCGGGTCAGGCCGTGCAGAACGCCAACCTGATGGCCGGGCTCCCCGAGGCCACCGGCCTGTCCGCCTACGGAGTCGCCCCGTGAGCGCGAGGAGTGCAGCGAAGCGGAGCCCCGCAGTCGCGAACGAAAGGAAAGCTCGGTGACCGTCACCACCCCCCGCGGCTTCCGCGCCGCCGGTGTCGCCGCCGGCCTCAAGACCTCCGGCGCCGACGTCGCCCTCGTCGTCAACGACGGACCGGACGCCGGCGTCGCCGGAGTCTTCACCGCCAATCGGGTGAAGGCCGCCCCGGTGCTCTGGACCCAGCGGGTCGTGCACGGCGGCGTGGTCCGGGCGGTGGTGCTCAACTCCGGTGGCGCGAACGCCTGCACCGGCCCGGCCGGCTTCCAGGACACCCACGCCACCGCCGAGCACACCGCCGCCGTGCTCACCGGCAGCAGCGCCCGGCTGATCGTCGGCGCCGGCGAGGTCGCGGTCTGCTCCACCGGCCTGATCGGCGAGCGGCTGCCGATGCCGAAGCTGCTGCCCGGCGTCCGAAACGCGGTGCGCGCCCTGTCCCGCGACGGCGGCCGGCCGGCCGCTGAGGCGATCATGACCACCGACACCCGGCCGAAGACCACGGTGGCCCCCGGCAGCGGCTGGACCGTCGGCGGGATGGCCAAGGGCGCCGGCATGCTGGCCCCGGCCATGGCCACCATGCTCTGCGTGCTCACCACCGACGCTGTGGCCGGGCCGGACGTGCTGGACGCCGCGCTGCGGGCCGCCACCCGGGTCACCTTCGACCGGGTCGACTCCGACGGCTGCATGTCCACCAACGACACCGTGCTGCTGCTGGCCAGCGGCGCCTCCGGCATCGAACCCAGCCTCGCCGAGCTGACCGACGCGGTGACCGCCGCCTGCCACGACCTGGCCCGGCAGTTGATCGCCGACGCCGAGGGCGCCACCAAGCAGGTCGCGATCGAGGTGGTCGGCGCGGCGAGCGAGGACGACGCGGTCGAGGTGGGGCGCGGGGTGGCCCGCAACAACCTGGTCAAGACCGCGCTGTTCGGCAACGACCCGAACTGGGGCCGGATCCTCGCCGCCGTCGGCACCACCGCCGCCGCGTTCGAACCGGACGAGGTCGCCGTGGCGGTCAACGGCGTCTGGGTGTGCCGGGGCGGCGCCGCCGCCGAGGACCGGGCCAAGGTGGACCTCGCCGGCCGCGACGTCGCCATCCGCATCGACCTGCACGCCGGCGACGCCGCCGCGACCATCTGGACCAACGACCTGTCGCACGGTTACGTGCACGAGAACTCGGCGTACTCCACATGATGAGTGACAACCTCACCCGCGCCCAGGCCAAGGCCGCCACGCTGATCGAGGCGCTGCCCTGGCTGGCCCGGTTCGCCGGCGCCACCGTGGTGGTCAAGTACGGCGGCCACGCGATGACCGATCCCGAGCTGCGGCGGGCGTTCGCCGCGGACATGGTCTTCCTCCGGTACGCCGGCCTCAAGCCGGTCGTGGTGCACGGCGGCGGCCCGCAGATCTCCGCCATGCTCGACCGGCTCGGCATCGCCAGCGAGTTCCGGGGCGGCCTGCGGGTCACCACCCCGGACGCCATGGACGTGGTGCGGATGGTGCTCGTCGGGCAGGTCGGCCGGGAACTGGTCGGGCTGGTCAACGCGCACGGCCCGTTCGCGGTCGGGCTCTCCGGCGAGGACGGCGGGCTGCTCACGGCGGTGCGCCGACCGGCGTACGTGGACGGGCAACCGGTCGACGTCGGGCAGGTCGGCGACGTGGCGTCGGTGGACGTCTCCGCGGTCACCGACCTGATCGCGGCCGGCCGGATCCCGGTCATCTCCACGGTCGCGCCGGACGTCGACGGGGTGCTGCACAACCTCAACGCGGACACCGCCGCCGCCGCGCTCGCGGTCGCGCTCCAGGCGCGCAAGCTGGTCGTCCTCACCGACGTCGCCGGCCTCTACGCGGACTGGCCGGACACGACGAGCCTGGTCAGCGAGATCACCGCGGACGACCTGGCGACGCTGCTGCCGTCCCTGGAGTCGGGCATGGTGCCGAAGATGGAGGCCTGCCTGCGGGCGGTGCGCGGGGGAGTGCCCGCCGCGCACGTCGTCGACGGGCGGGTCGCCCACTCCACGCTGCTGGAGGTCTTCACCTCGGAAGGGTTCGGAACGATGGTCGTGAGCGCGAGGAGCGAGCTTGCGAGCCCCGCAGTCGCGAACAGGGAAGGCACGGTCGGTTCATGAGCACGCTGGTGCGGCGCTGGGGCGCGACCATGATGGACAACTACGGCACGCCGCCGCTGGCGCTCGTCTCGGGCGCCGGCGCCGTCGTGGTCGACGAGACCGGCCGGGAGTACGTCGACCTGCTCGGCGGCATCGCGGTCAACGCGCTCGGCCACGCCCACCCGGCGGTGGTGGCCGCCGTGTCGAAGCAGGTCGCCACGCTCGGCCACGTGTCGAACCTGTTCGTCGCCGAGCCGCCGGTCGCGCTCGCCGAGCTGCTGCTGGCGCTGGCCGGCCGACCCGGCCGGGTGTTCCTCGCCAACTCCGGCGCGGAGGCGAACGAGGCCGCGTTCAAGCTCTCCCGGCTCACCGGGCGACGGCACGTGGTGGCCACCCACGGCGGTTTCCACGGCCGGACCATGGGCGCGCTGGCGCTCACCGGCCAGCCGGCCAAGGCCGACCCGTTCCGCCCGCTGCCCGGCGACGTCACCCACGTGCCGTACGGCGACGCCGACGCGCTCGCCGAGGCGGTCACCGACGCCACCGCCATGGTGATCGTCGAGCCGATCCAGGGCGAGAACGGCGTGGTCGTGCCGCCGCCCGGCTACCTCACCGCGGCCCGGCGGATCACCGCCGCACACGGCGCGCTGCTGGTGCTCGACGAGGTGCAGACCGGCGTCGGCCGTACCGGGCACTGGTTCGCCCACCAGGCCGAGGGCGTCGAGCCGGACGTGGTCACGCTGGCCAAGGGGCTCGGCGGCGGCCTGCCGCTCGGCGCCTGCCTGGCCTTCGGCCCGGCCGCCGACCTGCTCACCCCCGGCTCGCACGGCACCACGTTCGGCGGCAACCCGGTCAGTTGCGCCGCCGCGCTCGCGGTGATCGCCACGATCGCCAACGAAGGGCTGCTCGACCACGTCACGCGCATCGGTGAGCGGCTGCGGCGCGGCGTCGAGGCGCTCGGGCACCCGCTGGTACGCGAGGTGCGCGGCGCCGGCCTGCTGCTCGGCGTCGTGCTCGACCGGCCGGTGGCCGGCGCGGTGTCGACCGCGCTGCGGGAGGCCGGTTTCCTGGTCAACCCGGTGCAGCCGGGCGTGGTCCGGCTCGCCCCGCCGCTGATCCTCACCGTCGAGCAGGCCGCCGCGTTCCTCGCCGCGCTCCCCGCCGCGCTCGACGCCGCCCCCGCAGACACAACCGTTCCCGCCGGGGCGACCGCGACCGTTCCCGCCGAGGCGGCAACCGTCTCCGCGCCCACCCCCGCAAGCCGCACGGAGGCCCCCGCATGATCCGCCACTTCCTGCGCGACGACGACCTCACGCCGGCCGAGCAGGCCGCCGTGCTGGACCTCGCCGCCCGGATGAAGACCGACCGTTACACCCACCGGCCGTTGGCCGGCCCCCGATCGGTGGCGGTGCTGTTCGACAAGCAGAGCCTGCGCACCCGGATCTCGTTCGACGTCGGCATCGCCGAGCTGGGCGGTCATCCCCTCGTGGTGGACACCCAGGTCACCCACTTCGGCCGGGGCGAGACGCTCGGTGACGCCGGCCGGGTGCTGTCCCGCTACGTCGCCGCGATCGTGCTGCGTACCCACGGCGACGACCGGATCGCCGAGGTCGCGGCGCACGCCGCCGTGCCGGTGGTCAACGCGCTCACCGACACGTTCCACCCCTGCCAGTTGCTGGCCGACCTGCTCACCGTGCGGGAGCGGTTCGGCGCCACCGCCGGCCGGATCCTGGCGTACGTCGGTGACGCGGCGAACAACATGGCCCACTCGTACCTGCTGGCCGGCGCGACCGCCGGGATGCACGTCCGGGTCGCCGGCCCGGCCGGGTTCCAGCCGGACCCGGCGATCGTGGCCCGGGCGGAGAAGATCGCCGCCGGCACCGGCGGCTCGGTCGACGTGCACACCGACCCGGTCGAGGCGGTACGCGGGGCGCACGTGGTCGCCACCGACACCTGGACGTCGATGGGTCAGGAGGCCGACGGGCAGGACCGGGTCACCCCGTTCCGGCCGTACCAGGTGAGCGACGCCCTGCTCGACCACGCCGCGGCGGACGTGATCGTGCTGCACTGTCTGCCCGCCCACCGGGGCGAGGAGATCACCGACGAGGTGCTCGACGGGCCGCGCAGCGCGGTGTTCGACCAGGCGGAGAATCGCCTGCACGCCCAGAAGGCGCTGCTGACCTTTCTCCTGGAGGCATCCACATGACCGCCCCGCTGACCCGCGCCGCCCGCCACGCCCGCATCGTCGAGCTGATCCGCGACGGCGCCGTCCACTCGCAGACCGAGCTGGCCGACCTGCTCGCCGGCGACGGCATCCAGGTCACCCAGGCCACGCTCTCCCGTGACCTGAAGGAGTTGGGCGCGGTGACCGCGCGCGGCGGCGACGGGCGGGGGGTCTACCTGATCCCCGAGGACGGCCACCGGCCGCTGCGCGACGCCGAGGGGGCACCCGCCCGGCTGGTGCGGCTGCTGCGCGAGCTGCTCAACGGCGTCGACGCCAGCGGCAACATCGCCGTGCTGCGCACCCCGCCCGGCGCCGCGCACTACCTGGCCAGCGCGTTGGACCGGGCCGGCCTGTCCGAGATAGTCGGCACCATCGCCGGCGACGACACCATCCTCGTGGTGGCCCGCGAGGCCGACGGCGGCGCCGCGCTGGGCGACCGGCTCGCCGCGTGGGCCCGCCGGGACGAGACCGTGGAAGGGAACACCACACCATGACCGAGCGGGTCGTCCTGGCGTACTCCGGGGGTCTCGACACCTCCGTCGCCATCCCGTACCTGGCCGAGCAGACCGGCGCCGAGGTGATCGCGGTCGCGGTCGACGTCGGCCAGGGCGGCGAGGACATGGACGTCATCCGGCAGCGCGCGCTGGACTGCGGCGCCGCCGAGTCCGAGGTGATCGACGCGCGCGACGAGTTCGCCGCCGACCACTGCCTGCCGGCCGTGCGGGCCAACGCGCTCTACATGGACCGCTACCCGCTGGTCTCCGCGCTGTCCCGGCCGCTGATCGTCAGGCACCTGGTGGCCGCCGCGCGCCGGCACGGCGGCACGATCGTGTCGCACGGCTGCACCGGCAAGGGCAACGACCAGGTCCGGTTCGAGGTCGGCCTACAGGCGCTCGCGCCCGACCTGAAGGTCGTCGCGCCGGCCCGGGACTACGCCTGGACCCGGGACAAGGCGATCGCGTTCGCCGAGGAGAAGGGGCTGCCGATCGACGTCACGGCCCGGTCCCCGTACTCGATCGACCAGAACCTGTGGGGCCGGGCCGTGGAGACCGGCTTCCTGGAGGACATCTGGCACGCGCCGGTCGAGGACCTGTACGCGTACACCGCCGACCCGGCCGAGGACCGCGACGCCGACGAGGTGGTGATCACGTTCGACGCCGGCGTCCCGGTCGCCCTCGACGGCGAGACGGTCACCCCGTACCAGGCGATCCGGGAACTGAACCGCCGCGCGGGAGCGCAGGGCGTGGGGCGGCTCGACATGGTCGAGGACCGGCTGGTCGGCATCAAGAGCCGCGAGGTGTACGAGGCGCCCGGCGCGATCACCCTGATCACCGCGCACCAGGAGCTGGAGGCGGTCACCGTCGAACGGGACCTGGCCCGGTTCAAGCGCGGCGTCGACCAACGCTGGGGCGAGCTGGTCTACGACGGACTCTGGTTCTCCCCGCTCAGGCGGGCGCTGGACGCGTTCGTCGAGGAGACCCAGCGGCACGTCAGCGGCGAGGTGCGGCTGACGTTGCACGGCGGCCGGGCGGTGGTGACCGGCCGGCGCTCCGAGGTCGGCCTCTACGACTTCGGCCTGGCCACCTACGACACCGGCGACACGTTCGACCAGTCGCTCGCGACGGGCTTCGTGCGGCTCTGG
Organism: Micromonospora sp. AKA38; assembly: GCF_027925725.1. Taxonomy (NCBI): domain Bacteria; kingdom Bacillati; phylum Actinomycetota; class Actinomycetes; order Micromonosporales; family Micromonosporaceae; genus Micromonospora; species Micromonospora sp. AKA38. The sequence continues at coordinate 290,758 of NZ_BNEI01000005.1, forward strand.
GGGCTGCCCAGCGCGATGGCGGCCGCACGGGACGCCCGGTGGGACGGGGCGCGGTCGTGACCACCAGAATGGGAGGGGTGGACGACAAGAGCCTGACCGAGAACAGCGCCGCCGCCAACCGGACGAGCCTCTGGGGAGGCCGGTTCGCCGGCGGACCCGCCGAGGCGCTCGCGCGGCTGTCGGTGAGCGTCCAGTTCGACTGGCGCCTCGCCCCGTACGACATCGCCGGTTCCCGGGCGCACGCCCGGGTCCTCGCGGGCGCCGGGTTGCTCGACCCGGACGAGTTGGGGCGGATGCTGGCCGCGCTGGACGACCTGGAGGCGGCCTGCGCCTCCGGGGCGTTCCGCCCCACAGTGGACGACGAGGACGTGCACACCGCCCTGGAGCGCGGCCTGCTGGAGCGGCTGGGCAGCCTCGGCGGCAAGTTGCGCGCCGGCCGCTCCCGCAACGACCAGGTCGCCACCGACCTGCGGCTCTATCTGCGCGACCACGCCCGCGGGGTGGCCGCCCGGCTGGTCGAGTTGGCCGAGGCGCTGGTCGAGCAGGCGGAGCGGCACGTGGACACCGCCGCGCCCGGCATGACGCACCTCCAGCACGCCCAGCCGGTGACGTTCGGGCACTGGCTGCTCGCCCACGTGCAGCCGCTGCTGCGGGACCTGGACCGGCTGCGCGACTGGGACGAGCGGGCCGCGGTCAGCCCGCTCGGCGCCGGCGCGCTGGCCGGCTCCGGGCTGCCGCTGGACCCGATGGCGGTCGCCAAGGAGCTGGGTTTCCGCACCTCGTTCGCCAACTCGATGGACGCGGTCGGGGACCGGGACTTCGTGGCCGAGTTCCTCTTCGTCACCGCGATGGTCGGCGTGCACCTGTCCCGCCTGGGCGAGGAGGTGGTGCTCTGGACGTCGCAGGAGTTCGGCTGGGTCGAGCTGGACGACTCGTTCGCCACCGGCTCGTCGATCATGCCGCAGAAGAAGAACGCGGACATCGCCGAGCTGGCCCGGGGCAAGTCCGGCCGACTGGTCGGCGGCCTGATGAGCGTGCTCACCATGCTCAAGGGCCTGCCGATGACCTACGACCGGGACATGCAGGAGGACAAGGAGCCGGCGTTCGACGCGGTCGACACGCTGGAGCTGCTGCTGCCCGCGCTGGCCGGGATGATCTCCACGATGACGGTCCGGGTGGACCGGCTCGTGGCCACCGCGCCGTCGGGCTTCTCGCTGGCCACCGAGGTCGCCGACTGGCTGGTCCGCCGGCACGTGCCGTTCCGCGACGCGCACGAGATCACCGGGAGGCTGGTGGCGCTCTGCGCGGCCCGGGACTGCGCGCTGGACGAGGTCTCCGACGCCGACCTGACCGCGGTGAGCGAGCACCTGGACCCCTCGGTGCGCGACGTGCTCTCGGTGCGTTCGGCGCTCGCCGCCCGCACCACCCCCGGCTCCACCGGCCCCGGGCCGGTCGCCGACCAGCTCGCCAGCGCCGCCGACAAGCTGGCCGGCTGGCGCGACTGGGCGGCCGAGCAGGTCGTGCCCCGCTGACTGGGACGCCCCGCGTGGTGGTCCGGCCACCGCGCGGGGCTCAGGCCGTCGGCCGCTCCCGCTTCGGCAGCTTGGCCACCACCGCGTCGTACGATCCGTCGGCCGCCTCGATCAGCTCGTCGTCGGGGATGCCGCCGTCCAGCCGTAACGTGTTCCACCCGGACCGGCCGATGTAGGGCGAGGGCCGGGCGTCGGCCGGGAACCGGTGCAGCCACTCGTCGGCCACCTCCCGGGACGCCCCGCACTTCACCCCGAGCCGGGCCTCACCGTCGGGCGAGCCGAGGAACGCGAAGATCCGGCTGCCCACCTTCACCACCTCGTCGGCCTTCCACGGCCGGTCGAGCCAGGCTCCCGGCTTGGCCAGGCAGTAGGCCAGCATCTCCTCGCGCGTCATCGCGTCCTCCCGTGCCGTCGTCGTCCGGCACAGTCTCGCCCGAAGCTGTGACAGCGGGCGGAATCAGTCGCCGGTGCCGGTGCGGACGGTGAGCCGCTCGTAGCGCTGCCGGGCCGCCTGGGCGCTGCCCAGCCCCAGCCCGAACGCGATCGCCTGCCAGGTCATGCCACGCCCGCGGGCCACCTGCAACAGCCCGGCCTCCAACACGTCCACCTCGGCCCGCACGTGCGGGATCAGGGTCAGCGCGGCCATCAGGTCGGCCTGGTCGACCGGCTCCTCGCCGGCGTCCAGCTCCGCGCCGCCGGCCAGCGCCATCACCAGCGTGGCCGCCTCGTAGGCGTCGGGCACGTCGGGGTGGGCGTAGCGCCGGCGGCGGGCGTTCGTGCCGGCGTGCCGTTCGGCGATCCGCAACAGCGCCGCGTAGTTGCGGTGGGCCCGGGCCTGGGCAGCATCCGGGGCGGTGAACGGGTCGTTGTCCACGGTGACCATACCGTCCATCCCACACCCAAGAATGCTCTGTTGTCAACACCTCGTTGAAAGTCCTTCGTACGCAACATCATGCCCTCCCGGGTTCAGACGCGCCCGGAGCGCCACGGGTTGCGAAAACCGCCCCACCGGTCCCACCGGTCCCACCCGTCCCACCCGGACCGGTCGATCAAGGAGTTCGCGTCGCCCGTGCGGCGTCCCCCGGACACAAACTCCTTGATCAACCGGGGGGTGGGTGGGGTGGGGGCGGGGCGGGGTGGGTGCTGTTACGGGGTCGCCGGTTGGCGGCGGCGTGGGGTGTGCCGGCGGTAGACGCTCACGCTCGGCTCGTCGGCCAGCCAGAACCGCCACGGCAGGTCGTGTGCGGCGGCCACGCCGACCCGGGGGCCGGCGACGATCCGCGCCGGGTCGACCGGGCTCTCCGGCGGGGCCAGCAGCAGCGGGCCGGTGCCGTCGACCGCGTTGGTGCCGTTGGCGTCCCGGCCGAGGCCCAGCGCGGTCACCAGCCGGGCCGGGCCCCGGGCCAGGTCCCGGTCCGAGGCGCGGGGCCGCCGCTCGCGGGCCGTGTCGACGCCGTCGACCACCGCGCCGGCGCGCAGCAGCACGGCCGCCGCCTCGCCGTCGCGACCACAGACGATGTTGGCGCACCAGTGCATGCCGAACACGAAGTACACGTACACCTGCCCGGCCGGGCCGAACATGACCCGGTTGCGCGGGGTCGGCCCCCGGTGGGCGTGCGAGGCCGGATCCTCACCGGTGCCGGCGTACGCCTCCACCTCGGTCAGCCGCACGCGGACGCCGTTCGCCGACACGGTCCAGCCGAGCAGGGTCCGCGCGGTGTCCGCGATGTCCGCGGCCGGCGCGTCGAGCCAGGGGTACGTCATGGCCGGCAAGCGTATCGGCCCTCACCTGCCGCTGGTCAGCCGAGAAGGGCGAGGAACTCCGAGGGCGTCAGCCCGGCCTGGCGAAGGATGGAAGCGAGGGTGCCGCGCTTGACCGTGGCGTGTTGCGGGGGACGACGACGACCAGGCCGGCCGGGTTGCGATAAACCGCGTGGCTGCCCTTGGTGCGGACGTGCTCGAAGCCGGCCCTGCTCAGACCGTTGAGCACCTTGCGCAGCGGCAGGTCCGCCAGGGCTGGGCTCACGCCGCCCGTCCGGCCTGGAAGGACGTCACCAGCGGCGTGGTCTCGATCGCCGGGTTCTCGACCTCCTCCAGGTACGCCTCGACGGCTTCACGAAGGTTGGTCAGTGCCTCATCGACGGTCTCGCCCTGGCTGGCGACCTCGATCTCGAGGCACCGGGCGACGTACCAGTCGTCCTCCTGGTGCACGGCGGCGGTGAACGTGCGGGCCATCGATCTCCTCCAGGAGTGTCCCGGCAGTAGACAAATGCTACGTGGCGCGGGCGGTCGATACGTGACCCGGGCCACGCCGGAGCGCAGGCGCGTCGGAATAGTTGACTCGTCAAATAGGTTGTGCGGGACGATGCCGGGCCGGCCGGTCCGGATCTCACCCCGAGGAGCTGGTCATGCAGTTCGGAATCTTCACCGTCGGTGACGTCACCGTCGACCCGACCACCGGGCGGCTGCCGTCCGAGCGTGACCGGATCAAGGCCATGACCACCATCGCGCTCAAGGCCGAAGAGGTCGGTCTGGACGTCTTCGCCACCGGTGAGCACCACAACCCGCCGTTCGTGCCGTCGTCGCCGACCACCATGCTCGGCTGGATCGCGGCCCGCACCGAGCGGCTGATCCTGTCCACCTCCACCACGCTGATCACCACCAACGACCCGGTCAAGATCGCCGAGGACTACGCGATGCTCCAGCACCTGGCCGACGGCCGGGTGGACCTGATGATGGGTCGCGGCAACACCGGCCCGGTCTACCCGTGGTTCGGGCAGGACATCCGCAACGGCATCCCCCTCGCGATCGAGAACTACGACCTGCTGCACCGGCTGTGGCGCGAGGACGTGGTCGACTGGAAGGGCCGGTTCCGCACCCCGCTCCAGTCGTTCACCTCGACCCCGCGTCCGCTCGACGGCGTACCGCCGTTCGTCTGGCACGGCTCGATCCGCAGCCCGGAGATCGCCGAGCAGGCCGCCTACTACGGCGACGGCTTCTTCGCCAACCACATCTTCTGGCCCAAGGAGCACACCGAGCGGATGGTAGGCCTCTACCGGGAGCGGTTCGCGCACTACGGCCACGGCTCGCCGGACCAGGCGATCGTCGGACTCGGCGGGCAGGTCTTCATGCGCCGCAACTCGCAGGACGCGGTGCGCGAGTTCCGGCCGTACTTCGACAACGCCCCGGTCTACGGGCACGGCCCGTCGCTGGAGGAGTTCACCCGGGAGACGCCGCTGACCGTCGGCAGCCCGCAGCAGGTCATCGACCGCACGCTGGGCTTCCGCGAGTACGTCGGCGACTACCAGCGGCAGCTCTTCCTGATGGACCACGCCGGCCTGCCGCTGAAGACGGTGCTGGAGCAGCTCGACCTGCTGGGCGAGGAGGTCGTCCCGGTGCTGCGCAAGGAGTTCGACTCGATGCGTCCGGTGCACGTGCCGGAGGCGCCCACCCACGCCGCCCTGCTGGCCGCCCGGGACGCCGCGACGAGCCCGGAGGAGGCGCGATGACCCGGCGTACCCTCGCGGTCGTCTCGGCCGGTCTCGGCCAGCCCTCGTCCACCCGCCTGCTCGCCGACCAGCTCGCCGCGGCCGCCCGCGACGACCTGGTCGGCCGGGGGGCCGACGTGGAGCTGCGCCCGGTGGACCTGCGCGAGCACGCCCACGACGTGGTGAACCACCTGCTGACCGGCTTCGCGCCCACCGCCCTGCGCCGCACGCTGGGCGCCGTCGCGGCGGCGGACGGTCTGATCGCCGTCACCCCGATCTTCAACGCGTCCTACAACGGGTTGTTCAAGTCCTTCTTCGACGTGGTGGACCGCGACGCGCTGGCCGGCACGCCGGTGCTGGTCGGGGCGACCGGCGGCACCGCGCGGCACTCGCTCGCGCTGGAGCACGCGGTCCGGCCGATGTTCGCCTACCTGCGGGCGGTGGTGCTGCCGACAGCGGTCTTCGCCGCGCCCGAGGACTGGGCCGGTGACGACGGCGACAGCGCGTTGCGGGCCCGGATCCGGCGCGCCGCAGCCGAGCTGGCCGAGCAGGTGGACCGCCGCCCGGCCGCGTCCGGGCCGGCCGACCCGTTCGCCCTCACCACCGACTTCGCCGACCTGCTCGCCGGCCGCGACCCGTCCTGACCCGGCCGGTCGGCCTCAGTCACCGACCGGCTCCGGACGACGGGCGATCAGCACCGGGCAGTGGGCGTGCTGCACCAGGGCCTGGCTGACCGAGCCGAGCAGCAACCCGGTGAAGCCACCCCGGCCCCGGGAACCGACCACCACCAGCGACGCGTCGGCGCTCGCGTCCCGCAGCGCGGTCTCCGGGGAGGCGGCGACGACGGGGCGTTCGGTCACCCGCAGTTCCGGGTGGGCCACCCGGATCCGAGCGGCAGCGGCGCCGAGCAGCTCGGCCGTCTCGGCCCGCTCCGCGGTGGTCGCCTCGGCCGCGACCTCCGGGGCCGGCGCGCCGCGCTCCGGCGCGCGCACGTGCGTCAGCACCAGCTCCGCGTCCCGGCGGTCGGCTTCGTCCGCGGCGAGTTCGACGGCGTACGCCGCGGACTCGGAGCCGTCCACCCCGACCAGCACCGGACCGCCGACCGGGATCGGCTGCTCCGCCGGCCGCACGACGAGCACCGGACAGTGCCCGTGCTGGGCGAGCTGCGCGCCGACCGAGCCGAGCAGCAGCCCGGCGAAGCCGCCCACCCCCCGGCTGCCCACCACCACCAGTTCCGCCCGGCGGGACTCCTCGACCAGCGTCGCGCCGGGCCCGCCGGCGACCTGGCGCACCTCCACCCGCAGCCCGGGGTGCCGGTCGGCCAGCTCGGCGGCGACCCGTTCGAGCATCTTCTCCGCCTCCGCGGTGGGCGCCGGCACCCCGAGGTCGTACGGGTTGAGCGGCACGCCGTAGCCGAGCGGGTGCAGGTAGCCGTGCACCAGCAGCAGCGGCCGGGCGCGTGCGACGGCGGCCACGGCGGCCTGGTCGGCGGCGGTCAGGCTGGACGGGGACCCGTCCACCCCCGCCACGACGGGTCGGTTCATCGGATGATCCCTCCGGTCGACTCAGGCCATTGTGGCCGTCCCCCGTCCCACGAGCGGGCGCCGCCACGCCCGGCCCGGTCAGGCGGGGGCCCGCCGTCGGTCACCGTGCCGGTCACCGCGAGGTCCGCGCGTCGATCTTGCGGGCCTCCTCGACCGCCTCGGCGACCAGCTTCCCGGCCGCCCGCCGCACCTCGTCGTCGGGGAGCACGACGGCGACCGGGCCGAGCGGGGTACCGACCGGCTGCCAGCGGAACGCGTGCACCACCCGCAACGGCCGGTGCCGCGACGCCGCCTCCCGCGCGGCCAGCCGGACCGCGTCCAGCGCTGACGGGGAACCATCCACGCCCACCACGACGGGGACGCCGGATCTGTCGGTCATCACGTCCTCCTTCGCTCCACCTCCAGCCTGGACCGGGCCGTCGCGGCGGGGCAGAGGCGACCGCCCGCGCGGCGCGGGACCATCGGCCCTGCCGGATCGCGGCGCGGTGGGGTGCAATGGAGTTTCGGCTCCCACCTGTCGATCGTGGAGGCGCGATGACCCCGCTGGAGATGCTCCGCGTGCACCCGTTCCTGGCCGGGCTGCCGGACGAGTGGCTGCCGCCGCTCACCGGCTACGCCCGCCCGGTGGCCTGGCACCCGGGGCACCGGCTGTTCCGGGCCGGGCAGCCGGCCGAGCGGTTCTGGCTGGTCCGGGACGGCCAGGTGGCGCTGGACTTCCCGGTGCCCGGTCGCGGCGACGTGGGGATCGAGACGATCGGCGCGGGCGGGGTGCTCGGCTGGTCCTGGCTGTTCCCGCCCTACCGCTGGCAGTTCGGCGCGGTGGCCACCCGGCGCAGCACGGCGGTGGAGTTCTCCGCCGAGGGGGTACGCCGGCTGATGGGGTCCGACGACACGCTGGGCCGGCAGCTCACCGCCCGGTTCATGAGCGTCGTGGTGGACCGGCTCCAGGCGTCCCGGGTGCGCCTGCTCGACCTGTACGGCTATCCGACGTCCGCGGCGGGCTGACTCACCCCGCGGCGGAGTCGCGCCGGATCACCAGCTCGTCCACCTCGAGCCGACCGATGCGCAGCTCGCGGACCACCGCGCGGCGCACCACCAGCCGGCCGATCACGAGCGCGCCCACCGACACGGCGCCGAGCGCCAGCGCGCCCACCGCCAACGCGCCCACGGCCGTACCGCCGAGGGCCCGCGCCCCGGTCGCCTGGGCGCCGGTGGCCTGCGCGCCGGTGGTCCGCGCGCCGGTCGCGACCAGGTTCCGGAGACGCGAGGTGCGGTGTGCGGTCGACATGCCGCCATCGTAGTGCGGGCCGGGACCGTCGGGCGGCCCCGCGCCACCGGAGGTCAGGTGACGGTGAGCCCGCGCGCGGCGAACTGACCGCGGACCCGGGCCAGCAGCTCCGGGTCCGGCGGCGCGGTGTCGGCGAGCGGGAAGGCGAGGCCCAGCTCGGCGTACTTGTGCGCGCCGCGATGGTGGCGACCATCTCGTCCACCGTGCGCCGCCGGCCGCTGCCGGCATCGAGTACCGGCCGCCGGAGCGGACCGCCAGCAGCAGCGGGCCGCCCGGGTCGCCGAGCCGCCGGTCCAACCGCGCCTCGACCTGACGCAGGTGCGCGTTGATCTCCTCGTACAGCCCGTCCGGCGGCGTGCCGGTGGCCAGGTAGGCGCGGCACGCGTCGGTGGTCACGGTGAACCCGGGCGGCACCGGCAGCCCGAGCCGGGTCATCTCGGCCGGGTTGGCGCCCTTGCCGCCGAGCAGATCGGCCCGGCTCCGGTCACCCTCGATGAAGTCGTAGACGTACTTCCGCATGGTCCGGCCTCCTCGGCTGCGTGGTACCTCCTCCTTGGTATCGGTCCGGCCGGCCGCCCCGGCAGGGCCGGACGGGACCCGGGAGGGGCCGGAGGTCCCGAACGGTGTCGGTGGGTCCGCGTATCCTTCCCGGCCGTGAACCCCGCTGTGGAAATCCGTCCGGTCCGGGACGACGACCTGCCCGCGTTCTTCGCCCACGAGCAGGACGCGCAGGCCAACTGGATGGCCGCGTTCGGTCCGAAGGACCCGGCGGACCGGGCCGCGTTCGACGCGCACTGGGCGCGGATCCGCGCCGACGAGCGCATCGTCAACCGCACGATCGTCGCCGGCGGCGAGGTGGTCGGCCACGTGGCGGCGTTCCCGGTCGACGACCGGACCGAGGTCAGCTACTGGATCAACCCGGAGCGCTGGGGGCGCGGCCACGCCACCGCCGGGCTCACCGCGCTGCTGCGGGAGCTGCCGCAGCGGCCGGTGCGGGCCCGCGCCGCGAAGGACAACGCCGCCTCGCTCGCGGTGCTGCGCAAGTGCGGCTTCGTCGTGGTCGGCGAGGACGCGGGGTACGCTCCCGGCCGCGGCGTCGAGGTCGAGGAGTGGGTGCTGGAGCTGCCCGCCGAGGGGCCTGACCAGCGCGACCACTAGTGTCCCCGGGGTGAACTGGCTGGAACTCGTCGGCTGGGCCGGCTCCGCGCTGCTGGTCTGGTCCCTGCTGCAGACGCGCATCCTGCGGCTGCGCGCGCTCAACCTGGTCGGCTGCCTGATCCTGATCGGCTACAACGCCGCCCTGCACGTGTGGCCGATGGTCGGGCTGAACGTGGTGCTCACCGTGATCAACCTCTGGTACCTGCGCAAGTTGCTGGCCACCCGGCACGACGAGCAGACCTACCAGGTGGTGGAGGTGGGCACCGGCGACGCGTTCCTGGCCCACACGCTGCGGGTGCACGCCACCGACATCGCCCGGTTCAACCCGGCGTTCCGCTGGGACCCGGCCGCCGCCGACCGCTCGGCGTTCCTGGTGGTCCGCGCGGACGAGGTGGTCGGCGTGATGGTGTCGCACGCCGAGGCCGGCGGGGTGGCCCAGATCGACCTGGACTACGTGACCCCGCCGTTCCGCGACTTCACCCCCGGCGAGTTCGTCTACCGGCGCAGCCGGCTGTTCACCGACCGGGGTTTCCGCCGGGTGGTCAGTCCGCCGGGCATGGTCGCCCCCTACTACCACCGGCTCGGTTTCCGCCCGGAGGGCGGCGCGTACGTGCTGGACCTGCCCGCCCCGGCCTGAGCCGGGTCAGGCCGGTGTGCTCGCGTGGTCGCGGGGCCGGCCGAACCAGTGGGTGAGCGCGGCGCGCAGCCCGTCCCGGTCCGGTGCCGCCGCGTCGGAGGCCCAGGCCAGGTAGCAGTCCGGGCGCAGCAGCAGCGCGGTCGAGGCGGTGCCCGTCAGCCGGCCGTCGACCACGTCGACCCGGTCCCGCCACGGCTCGGCGGTCCCGCCCAGCGTGCCGGTGCCGTCGAGCAGCAGCGGGCGCGCGTCCCGGGTCAGCTCGGCCAGCCGCACCGGCCCGGTGTCGCGGTGCACCACCAGGTCCGGCGCCCAGGTGCCGACCGGCGGCCCGTCCGGTCCCCGGTCGTAGCGGATGTCCGCGCCGGCCATCAGCGCGGCCACGTGCCCGGCGTTCTCCGGCCGGGCGAGCAGCTCGCCGACGAGTTCGCGCAGCGCGGTGACCTCGGCGCCCGGCGCGATCAGGGCGGACTGGGCCTGGGTCGACATGGTCACCCGCCGGGCCGCCGGTCGGCGCTCGGCCTCGTACGTGTCGAGCAACCCGTCCGGGGCCCAGCCGTGCAGCCGCGCGGCCAGCTTCCAGCCGAGGTTCACCGCGTCCTGGAGGCCGAGGTTGAGCCCCGGCCCGCCGATCGCGGAGTGGACGTGGGCGGCGTCGCCGAGCAGCAGCACCCGGCCGGCCCGGTAGCGCTCGGCGAGCCGGGTGTTGCCGCCGGCCAGGCGGCGCAGCAGGTGCGGACCGGGCCCGGCCGGCGGGCCGAGCGGCACCTCGACCCCGAGCACCCGGGCCACGCTGGCCCGCATCCCGTCGAGCGTCAGCGGCGCGTCGGCCTCCGGCGCCGCCGGCCACTCGACGGTGCTGACCAGGGGCGCCCGGTCGGGAAACGGCGCCCAGACGATCAGCCCGTGCTCGGTGCGGGTGTGCTGGAACGGCGGCACGACCCCGTACCCGGGCGCGACGAGGCCGCCGGTGGTCGGGTCGACCAGCTCCGGCGGCACGCCCACCTGGGCGGTACGCGAGACGGACCGGTCCGTGGTGACGCCGGGGAAGCCGATCCCGGCCAGCTTCCGCACCGTGCTGCGTCCGCCGTCCGCGCCCACCAGGTAGCGGCAGTCGAGCGTGGTGCCGTCGGCGAGGCCGACCTCCACCGCGTCGGAGCGTTGCCGCAGCGCGGTCACCTCGCACCCGCGGCGGACCGGCACGCCCAGTTCCGCGACCCGTTCGGCGAGCACCCGCTCGACCTGCCGCTGGGGCACCGCCAGCCCGTACATCGGGTTGTCCGCGACGGCGGTCAGGTCCAGCGGCAACGCGCCGAAGACGAACCCGGGCGTCGGTCGTGGCGGCGCGGCGGAGCCGGCGAGGCGCTCGTGCAGGCCGCGCCGGTCGAGCATCCGGACGACTTGGCCGACCAGCCCGTTCGCCCGGTTCTCGGTGGTCGGCGCGGTCAGCCGGTCGCACACCACCGGACGGATCCCGGCCAGCGCCAACTCGACCGCGAGCATGAGCCCATTGGGCCCCGCCCCCACCACAAGCACATCAATCACCACAAACCTCCAAGGATGAAAGGCCGGGCCCCCTGTTAACGCCTGCGGTAGACAAGGGGCCCCTTCTCACGGGGCGGGGTGGGTCAGCGCGGCGGGGGCAGCCCGGCGGCGAGCTGGGCCAGCGCGTCGGAGAGCAGCCGCTCCATCGGCTCGGGGCGCTCGGCGCGCAGGTAGTGCCGCATGGCCGCGCCGACGCCCGCGTTGACCGCGGCGGCCACCAGGTGCGGATAGAGATCGCGGCCGGCGTCGGTGCCGGTGCGCTCCGCGACGACCTCGGCCAGTTCGGCGGCGGCGACCGCGCCGGCCCGCAGCATCTCGCCCTGCAACGCCGGCTCGGCGAGCATCACCCGCAGCCCGGCGACCCACTCCTCGTGGGCGCCCGGTGGTGACTGCTCGACCTCCGGACCGGGCGCCCACGAGGTGAGGAACGCCGCCTCGATCGCGCGCCAGAGCGGCTCGCCGGCCGGCCGGGCGCGGAGCGCGTCCACCACGCGGCGGCTGCGGTCCAGGTGTCGGGCGGAGATCGCCTCGGCCTTGCTGGCGAAATAGTTGTTGAACGTCCGTGGGGACACGCCGGCGGCCTGCGCGATGTCCTCCACCAGCACGGCGTCGTAGCCACGCGTCACGGTCAGGCGGATGGCCGCCCAGCTCAGCGCCGCTCTGGTCGCTGCCTTCTTGCGTTCCCGCAGCCCGCTCACCCACCGACCGTAGCAAAATATGCGTGGCACGCAAATATGCGGGACACGCAAAAATCTGTCCGGTCAGCAGAAGCACAGGATTCAGGCACGAGCCGGCGGGGCACAGAGGGGCCACGCCGACCGGGTCTGCCGGCCGGCGAGTCGGCCATCGGCCGACCCGGATCGGGTCGAGGGAGACAACCGGTCGTGCAGAGCTACTGGAGCCAGTTGGCCCTGGTCGGGGTACTGGTCATCGTCAACGCGGCCTTCGCCGGCAGCGAGATGGCCCTGGTGTCGCTACGGGACAGCCAACTGCAACGGCTGGAGCGCAGCAGCCGCGCCGGCCGCACCCTCGCCCGGCTGGCCAAGGACCCGAACCGGTTCCTCGCCACCATCCAGATCGGGATCACCCTCGCCGGCTTCCTCGCCTCCGCCGCCGCGGCCGTCTCCCTGGCCCGCCCGCTGGTGCCGCTGCTCGGCGCCTTCGGCGACGCCGCCGAGACGGTCGCCATCGTCGCGGTCACCCTGGTGCTCACGTTCGTCACGCTGGTCTTCGGCGAGCTGGCACCCAAGCGCATCGCCATGCAGTCCGCCGAGCGCTGGGCGCTGGTGGTGGCCCGACCGCTGGACGTGCTGGCCAGCCTCACCCGGCCGGCGGTCTGGCTGCTCGGCGCCACCAGCGACATGGTGGTCCGCCTGTTCGGCCTCGACCCGAAGCACGAGCCGGAGGAGATCGGCCCGGACGAACTGCGCGACATCGTGGCCGGCAACCACGGCTTCACCAAGGAGCAGCGCACCATCATCGCCGGCGCGGTGGAGATCGCCGACCGGCAGTTGCGGGCCGTCCTCGTACCCCGGTTGCAGGTCTTCACGCTCGACAGCGGGACCACCGCGGAGGCCGCGCGGCTGGTCCTGGCGGCGACCGGGCACTCCCGGGCGCCGGTGGTCCGGCACGGCGGCCTGGACGACGCGGTCGGCGTCATCCACCTGCGCGACCTGGTCGGCGTCCCCGACGACCGGCCGGTCGACGAGATCGCCCGCCCGCCGATGCTGCTGCCCGACTCGCTGCCCGTGGTCGACGCGCTGCGCCAGTTCAAGGCCGAACGCCAACACATCGCGCTGGTGGTGGACGAACGCGGCGCGGTCGACGGGATCGTGACGCTGGAGGACATCCTCGAAGAGATCGTCGGCGAGATCTACGACGAGACCGACCGCGACCTCCAGGCGGTCCACACCGAGGCGGACGGCACGCTGGTGCTGCCCGGCACCTTCCCGGTGCACGACCTCACCGATCTCGGGGTCGACCTGCCCAACCGGCCCGCCGGCGACTACACCACCATCGCCGGGCTGGTGCTGATCTGCCTCGGGCACATCCCGACCGTGGCGGGGGAGCAGGTCGCCGTGGACGGCTGGGAGCTGACCGTGGCCGGCGTGGACCAGCGCGCCATCGTCGAGGTGCGTCTCCGCCGCCGTCCCCGTCGCGAGCGGAACAACGGCGACGACGCGGACGGCGCCGAGCCGGCCGACGCCGCTGACCCGGCGGACACCCCGGAACTCGACGAGGCACGCCGCTGACGGTCCCGCCGCCCCGCGCCGGTCGCCCGGCGCGGGGATCAGCCCTACCGCGTCCGGCGCAGGGGTCGGCTCAGCGCCGGTCGGCGGGTGGGCCGAACGGGAAGCCGGGCACCGGCGGATGCAGCCGCACCGCGTCGGCCGGCACCTGGTGGGTGCTGCGCCCCACCAGCCGGGCGACCGCCCGCAGCAGCCACGGCCCGGCCGGATGCAGCTCCGGCCCGATCAGCCGACCGGTCACCCGGGTCCACCAGTGACCGGCCACGATCACGTCGGCGATCCGCAGCCGCTCCGGCGGCCAGCCCCCGCGCACCACCACGTCCACCACCCGGCCCAACCGCCGGCCGTGCAGGTCGTACGCGGTGCGCCCGAGCAGCTCACCCGCTCGCACGGTACGCCCCCGGGATCCGCTCGATCAGGTGGCGGCGCAGCCACGACTCCACCGGTGAGGACGGCAGCTCCGCCGCCCGGCAGCGCAGCCGGACCGCGCTGTCCACCCGGTCCACCACCGCCAGCGGCACCCGCAACGGCGGCACCGGCGGATCGTCGGTGAAGCGGTCGGCGACCGCCACCAGCAGCCGCCCGACCCGGCCGCCGATCCGCTCCCCGAGCGCGCCCTGGCCGGTGAGCAGGCTGTCCACGTACGGGTAGCCCGCCCCGTCCACCGCGAACGCGATGTCGTCCACGCGCCCCACCAGCCGGCCCTCGGCGTCGACGATCTGCCGGTCGAGCAGTTGCCTGGCGAGCTGGACCCTCATCGCCCCATCCCCGTCATGATCGCCAGTGGGATCGCCGCCACCGAGGCGGCGACGATGAGCAGCAGGAACACGGCGCCGAGCAGGTTCGCCCACCACCCGTTGACCCGGTCCCCGAGGTAGGTGCGGTCGTTGGCCACCACCAGGATCGGCAGGTAGGTCAGCGGCAGCACCACCGCGCTCAGCACCAGCATGTACTCGGTCAGCCGCACCGGGTCCACGGTCGTCATCAGCATCACCACACCGAGCAGCAGCCCGAGCAGCAGCACGCTGTGGAACCGGGCCGCCTCCCGCGGGCTGACCCGCTTGCCCCACTGCCAGCCGAAGTACTGCGCCGCCGCGTACGCCGCCGACAGGCCGGTCTCCAGCGCCGCGCCGAACGTCACCGCGAAGAACGCCAGCACCGCGGCGACCAGACCGGCGCCGCCGAGCGCGGTCGCCACCGGCCGCGCCACCTGGTCGAGCGAGGTCAGGGACGCATCGGACGGGTGGTAGGCCACCGTCGCCACGGCGATCAGCGACAACGCCAGGAAGCCGCCCACCGGGAAGCCGATCAGCACGTTCGACCGGGCGCGCGCCAGGTCGGCCGGGCTCCACCGTTCCTCCACCCCGCCGGAGGAGAAGAAGAAGACCTCGTACGGGCTGACCGTGGACGCGAACAGCGCCACCGCCACGAACCAGTACAGCGGCCAACCGTGACCGGCCGAGCTGACCCGCCACGCCCCCTGCCCGAGTTCCGCCCAGTCGGTCGGCAACGCCGCCAGCGCGACCGCGAAGACCAGCAGCGCCAGCCCGGCCAGGCCGAAGATCCGCTCCATCAGCTCGAAGCGCATCCGCCACAGCACCAGCCAGACCGCCAGCGCGGCCAGCGGCACCCAGAGCAGGTGGCTGAGCCCGGTGGCCAGCGTGAGCGCCAGCGCCACCCCGCCCAGCTCCGCGGCCAGCGTCACGACCGTGACCAGCCACGTCGCCACCAGGTTGAGCAACGCGACTCGGGGCCCGAGCCGCTCCCGGACCAGGTCGAACACCGCCCGGCCGCTCACCGCCGCGATCCGGCCCGCCATGTCCGCGTACGCGCAGATGCCCACCACCCCGACCAGCAGCACCCAGGCGTGGGCCATGCCGAAGAGCGCACCGGCCTGGCTGGCCGCCACCAGGTCGCCGATGTCGACGAAGCCGCCGATGGCCGAGAGCACGCCCAGCGTGGCGGCGAGCAGCTTCCTCACGTCGGGTCGGGGGCGGCTGGTCTCATCGACGCGACGATATCGGCGTCAGTGCCCCGTTATCGTGGGAATCGGGCAGCCCGACGTCAGTCGGCGGTCAGGTTCTGCAACCGCACCTGC
Organism: Micromonospora sp. AKA38; assembly: GCF_027925725.1. NCBI lineage: Bacteria > Bacillati > Actinomycetota > Actinomycetes > Micromonosporales > Micromonosporaceae > Micromonospora > Micromonospora sp. AKA38. Next base: position 306,294 of record NZ_BNEI01000005.1, read on the forward strand.
CCGCGGGCGACCAGCCGGGCGTCGCTGTCGGTGATCTCCACCAGCCACAGTTGCTGACTGCGACCCCGGTGCACCGGCGTGCCGACCGCGGTCAGCTCGCCGTCACGGACGGCGCGCAGGAAGTCGGTCTGGTTCGACACCCCGACCACCCGGCCCCGGTCGCCCAGCCAGAGCGAGCCGCCGACGCTGGCCGCCGTCTCCACCACCGAGCAGTAGACCCCGCCGTGCTGGATCCCGTGCGGCTGGTGCAGCTCCGGGCGGACCCGCCAGCGGATCACCACCCGGTCGGCGCTGGCCTCGCCCAACTCAAGCCCCAGCAGGGCCACGTAGCCCCCGGTCAGGTCCGGTGTCTCCACCCTGGTTCCTCCTCGCGCTCGACGGCGCCGCCAGCCTAGTCGGCGCCGCCGTCGGCAAACCCGGTACGGCCCCGGGCCGGGGATGGGGGAGAATTGGTGACCGTGACCGACAGCAACCTCCCGCCGGGGCGGGACTCCCTGACCGAAGACCTGCTGTGGCGGGGCCTGATCCAGGACTCGACCGGCCCCGACGAGCTGCGTGCGCTGCTCGACGGCCCGAGCGCCACGTTCTATGTGGGCTTCGACCCGACCGCCCCCAGCCTGCACGTCGGCAACCTCATGCAGGTCGTCACCGCCCGCCGGCTCCAGCTCGCCGGGCACCGGCCGCTGCTGCTGGTCGGCGGCGCCACCGGTCAGATCGGTGACCCCAAGGAGAGCGCCGAACGGACGCTCAACCCGCCGGAGGTCATCGCCGGCTGGGTCCAGCGCATCCGGGACCAGCTCTCACCGTTCCTCACGTACACCGGCGACAACGCGGCCCGCATGGTCAACAACCTGGAGTGGACCGGCGAGATGTCGGTGGTGGAGTTCCTCCGGGACGTCGGCAAGCACTTCCCGGTGAACAAGATGCTGGCCCGGGAGGTGGTCAAGGCCCGGCTGGAGAGCGGCATCAGCTACACCGAGTTCAGCTACCAGCTCCTCCAGGCCAACGACTTCTTCGAACTGCACCGCCGGCACGGCTGCCAGCTCCAGTACGGCGGCTCGGACCAGTGGGGCAACATCACCGCCGGCGTGGACTACGTCCGCCGGCGCGGCGCCGGACCGGTGCAGGCGTTCACCACCCCGCTGGTCACCAAGTCGGACGGCACCAAGTTCGGCAAGAGCGAGACCGGCGCGGTCTGGCTCGACCCGGAGATGACCAGCCCGTACGCCTTCTACCAGTTCTGGCTCAACGCCGACGACCGCGACGTGTCCCGTTACCTGCGGTACTTCAGCTTCCGGTCCCGGTCGGAGCTGGAGGAGTTGGAGAAGGCCACCGCCGAACGCCCGCAGGCGCGGGCGGCCCAGCGGGCCCTGGCCGAGGAGCTGACCACGCTGGTGCACGGCGAGCGGGAGACGGCCCAGGCGATCGCCGCGAGTCAGGCGCTGTTCGGGCGGGGGGCGCTGGACGAACTCTCGCCGGAGACGCTGCGGGCCGCGCTCGCCGAGGCGGGGCTCGTGCCCGTCGACGAGCTGCCGGACGTCGCCGGCCTGCTCAAGGAGTCGGGCCTGGTCCCGAGCATGAAGGAGGCCCGGCGGGTGATCGCCGAGGGCGGCGCCTACGTCAACAACGTCCGGGTCGCCGAGGTCGACGCGACGGTCTCCGACGCCGACCTGCTGCACGGTCGCTACCTGGTGCTGCGCCGGGGGAAGCGCTCGTTCGCGGGTGTTGAGCTGCGGGGATAGTCAACCGTCGACGATGTGACGGGGGACGCGCCCGGCGGATTTGACGATCAATCCGTCGGGCGCGTAACTTTCTCTCTGCCAGCGCGGAACGGACGAACAGGGCGAAAGACCTGGGAGGCCGGAGCGCAGGACCTGGAAACCGGGTGGTGCCCCGGATCCGCCGGGAGGCGGATTTGGTGAGGCGGAACCGACCGGGTAAGGTTATCGGCCGGCAGGGAAACGGACGGGCCAGCGGGAGACCGCGAACGGCCGTCCTGCCGAATTCCTCGATGCGACCGACGCGAGTCGGCCGAATCGTGGTGCCCGGCAAATGGATGATGCACGACAAACTGGCAAACACCGGTTTGACACGGCGGAAACCACCGGGTAACGTAGTAAAAGTGCCCGGCGCGAGAGCGGCGGGGATGTGAACGAAATGCCCCGGGTCGGGGGCCTCCTGGTGGGGTTTCCGGTGTGGTGTGTGGTTGTTCTTTGAGAACTCAACAGGGTGCTTGATAAGCCAGTGCCAATTGTTTTATACCCCGGACTGGTCAGGCTTTGGTCTGTCTGGTTGGGATTCCTTTGGCAACACTTTTGTTGCCAGGACATTGTGTCCGACAAAGTTTTTGTTGGAGAGTTTGATCCTGGCTCAGGACGAACGCTGGCGGCGTGCTTAACACATGCAAGTCGAGCGGAAAGGCCCTTCGGGGTACTCGAGCGGCGAACGGGTGAGTAACACGTGAGCAACCTGCCCTAGGCTTTGGGATAACCCTCGGAAACGGGGGCTAATACCGAATATGACCTCGCATCGCATGGTGTGTGGTGGAAAGTTTTTCGGCCTGGGATGGGCTCGCGGCCTATCAGCTTGTTGGTGGGGTGATGGCCTACCAAGGCGACGACGGGTAGCCGGCCTGAGAGGGCGACCGGCCACACTGGGACTGAGACACGGCCCAGACTCCTACGGGAGGCAGCAGTGGGGAATATTGCACAATGGGCGGAAGCCTGATGCAGCGACGCCGCGTGAGGGATGACGGCCTTCGGGTTGTAAACCTCTTTCAGCAGGGACGAAGCGTAAGTGACGGTACCTGCAGAAGAAGCGCCGGCCAACTACGTGCCAGCAGCCGCGGTAAGACGTAGGGCGCGAGCGTTGTCCGGATTTATTGGGCGTAAAGAGCTCGTAGGCGGCTTGTCGCGTCGACCGTGAAAACCTGGGGCTCAACCCCAGGCCTGCGGTCGATACGGGCAGGCTAGAGTTCGGTAGGGGAGACTGGAATTCCTGGTGTAGCGGTGAAATGCGCAGATATCAGGAGGAACACCGGTGGCGAAGGCGGGTCTCTGGGCCGATACTGACGCTGAGGAGCGAAAGCGTGGGGAGCGAACAGGATTAGATACCCTGGTAGTCCACGCTGTAAACGTTGGGCGCTAGGTGTGGGGGGCCTCTCCGGTTCCCTGTGCCGCAGCTAACGCATTAAGCGCCCCGCCTGGGGAGTACGGCCGCAAGGCTAAAACTCAAAGGAATTGACGGGGGCCCGCACAAGCGGCGGAGCATGCGGATTAATTCGATGCAACGCGAAGAACCTTACCTGGGTTTGACATGGCCGCAAAACCTCCAGAGATGGGGGGTCCTTCGGGGGCGGTCACAGGTGGTGCATGGCTGTCGTCAGCTCGTGTCGTGAGATGTTGGGTTAAGTCCCGCAACGAGCGCAACCCTCGTTCGATGTTGCCAGCGCGTTATGGCGGGGACTCATCGAAGACTGCCGGGGTCAACTCGGAGGAAGGTGGGGATGACGTCAAGTCATCATGCCCCTTATGTCCAGGGCTTCACGCATGCTACAATGGCCGGTACAATGGGCTGCGATACCGTGAGGTGGAGCGAATCCCAAAAAGCCGGTCTCAGTTCGGATCGGGGTCTGCAACTCGACCCCGTGAAGTCGGAGTCGCTAGTAATCGCAGATCAGCAACGCTGCGGTGAATACGTTCCCGGGCCTTGTACACACCGCCCGTCACGTCACGAAAGTCGGCAACACCCGAAGCCGGTGGCCCAACCCTTGTGGAGGGAGCCGTCGAAGGTGGGGCTGGCGATTGGGACGAAGTCGTAACAAGGTAGCCGTACCGGAAGGTGCGGCTGGATCACCTCCTTTCTAAGGAGCACCATCCAGCGAAAGCTGGTATGGAGCCCGCGACCTGCGAATGTCGGGTCGGGGTGCTCAGATGGCGGAGACACTGGTGAGTTTTTCCTCGGCAACGGCCGGGATTCTTCTAGTACAGCTGCTCTTCGGGGTGGTGGGAACGGAGTCCTGGTGCGGCTGGGGGGAGGCGGAGAGCACCCTGTTGGGTCCTGAAGGAACAACCATGGGTTGTTTTCTTCGGAGCCTTGTGCGGGCGTGAGTCCGTGAAGGTTGCCAGGCATGGCCTGGTCTCGCATACCGCCGGCGGTTGTCGGGTTTGGTGTGGGGCTGTGGGTTGTGGGTTGGTTGTTTGTTGAGAATTGCACAGTGGACGCGAGCATCTTTGTGGTCAAGTTGTCAAGGGCGAACGGTGGATGCCTTGGCACCAGGAGCCGATGAAGGACGTGGGAGGCCGCGATAGGCCTGGGGGAGCTGTCAACCAAGCTGTGATCCCAGGGTGTCCGAATGGGGAAACCCGGCATCAGTCATGTGATGTCACCCGCACCTGAACACATAGGGTGTGTGGGGGGAACGCGGGGAAGTGAAACATCTCAGTACCCGTAGGAAGAGAAAACAAACAGTGATTCCGTGAGTAGTGGCGAGCGAAAGCGGATTGAGGCTAAACCGGATGCGTGTGATACCTGTCAGGGGTTGCGTGTTCGGGGTTGTGGGACCCTGCTCAACAGACTGACATCTGTTGGAGAAGTTACAAAGCTAGTGGTTAGTCGAACAGTCTGGAATGGCTGACCGTAGACGGTGATAGTCCGGTAGGTGAAAGCTGCTGGTCTTCTGTGGGTGTTCCCGAGTAGCGGCGGACTCCTGAAATCTGCCGTGAATCTGCCAGGACCACCTGGTAAGCCTAAATACTTCCTGGTGACCGATAGCGGACAAGTACCGTGAGGGAATGGTGAAAAGTACCCCGGGAGGGGAGTGAAATAGTACCTGAAACCGTTCGCCTACAATCCGTCGGAGCCTTACGGGGTGACGGCGTGCCTTTTGAAGAATGAGCCTGCGAGTTAGTGGCATGTGGCGAGGTTAACCCGTGTGGGGGAGCCGTAGCGAAAGCGAGTCTGAATAGGGCGTATTCAGTCGCATGCTCTAGACCCGAAGCGGAGTGATCTAGCCATGGGCAGGCTGAAGCGCGGGTAAGACCGCGTGGAGGGCCGAACCCACCAACGTTGAAAAGTTGGGGGATGACCTGTGGTTAGGGGTGAAAGGCCAATCAAACTCCGTGATAGCTGGTTCTCCCCGAAATGCATTTAGGTGCAGCGTCGCGTGTTTCTTGCCGGAGGTAGAGCACTGGATGGTCTAGGGGGCCCACAAGCTTACCGAAATCAGCCAAACTCCGAATGCCGGTAAGTGAGAGCGCGGCAGTGAGACTGCGGGGGATAAGCTTCGTAGTCGAGAGGGAAACAGCCCAGATCACCAGCTAAGGCCCCTAAGCGTGTGCTAAGTGGAAAAGGATGTGGGGTCGCATAGACAACCAGGAGGTTGGCTTAGAAGCAGCCACCCTTTAAAGAGTGCGTAATAGCTCACTGGTCAAGTGGTTCCGCGCCGACAATGTAGCGGGGCTCAAGCACACCGCCGAAGCTGTGGCATTCACATTTCAACTTCGCGGCGCCTTGATGTGCCGTGCAGGTGTGTGGATGGGTAGGGGAGCGTCGTGCCGGGGGTGAAGCGACGGGGTGACCCAGTCGTGGACGCGGCACGAGTGAGAATGCAGGCATGAGTAGCGAAAGAAGGGTGAGAAACCCTTCCGCCGGATGACCAAGGGTTCCAGGGCCAGGCTAATCCGCCCTGGGTGAGTCGGGACCTAAGGCGAGGCCGAGAGGCGTAGTCGATGGACAACGGGTTGATATTCCCGTACCCGCGAAAGAGCGTCCCTGATGAACCTCGTTGTGCTAACCACCCGAACCGGAGGAGGTCTTCGGACCGAGTTTGGGGAGCGTGGGAACCTGGCGGGTAGTAGTCAAGCGATGGGGTGACGCAGGAAGGTAGCTGATCCCGGCCGGTGGTTGTGCCGGGGTAAGCGTGTAGGCCGTGCCATAGGCAAATCCGTGGCGCATGTAGGCTGAGACGTGATGCCGAGCCGATTCAGGTGAAGTCAGTGATCCTATGCTGCCGAGAAAAGCCTCTAGCGAGTTCTTAGCGGCCCGTACCCCAAACCGACACAGGTGGTCAGGTAGAGAATACCGAGGCGATCGGGCGAACTGTGGTTAAGGAACTCGGCAAATTGCCCCCGTAACTTAGGGAGAAGGGGGGCCGGAGACGTGAAGCCCCGCGCGGGTGGAGCGTTGTATGGCCGCAGAGAGCAGGGGGAAGCGACTGTTTACTAAAAACACAGGTCCATGCGAAGAAGTAATTCGATGTATATGGACTGACGCCTGCCCGGTGCTGGAACGTTAAGGGGACCTGTTAGCTCTTCGGGGCGAAGCGGAGAACTTAAGCGCCAGTAAACGGCGGTGGTAACTATAACCATCCTAAGGTAGCGAAATTCCTTGTCGGGTAAGTTCCGACCTGCACGAATGGCGTAACGACTTCCCCACTGTCTCAACCACAGGCCCGGCGAAATTGCATTACGAGTAAAGATGCTCGTTACGCGCGGCAGGACGGAAAGACCCCGGGACCTTTACTATAGCTTGACATTGGTATCTGAATTAGCTTGTGTAGGATAGGTGGGAGCCGGTGAAGTCCATACGCCAGTATGGGTGGAGGCAATCTTGAAATACCACTCTGGTTGATTTGGGTATCTAACTTCGGACCGTTATCCGGTTCAGGGACAGTGTCTGGTGGGTAGTTTAACTGGGGCGGTTGCCTCCTAAAGGGTAACGGAGGCGCCCAAAGGTTCCCTCAGCCTGGTTGGCAATCAGGTGTTGAGTGCAAGTGCACAAGGGAGCTTGACTGTGAGACTGACAGGTCGAGCAGGGACGAAAGTCGGGACTAGTGATCCGGCACTGGCATGTGGAAGCGGTGTCGCTCAACGGATAAAAGGTACCCCGGGGATAACAGGCTGATCTTCCCCAAGAGTCCATATCGACGGGATGGTTTGGCACCTCGATGTCGGCTCGTCGCATCCTGGGGCTGTAGCAGGTCCCAAGGGTTGGGCTGTTCGCCCATTAAAGCGGTACGCGAGCTGGGTTTAGAACGTCGTGAGACAGTTCGGTCCCTATCCGCCGTGCGCGTAGGATACTTGAGAAGGGCTGTCCCTAGTACGAGAGGACCGGGACGGACGAACCTCTGGTGTGCCAGTTGTCCCGCCAGGGGCACGGCTGGTTAGCTACGTTCGGAAGGGATAACCGCTGAAAGCATCTAAGCGGGAAGCTCGCTTCAAGATGAGGTATCCCACCCACTTTGTGGGGTAAGGCCCCCAGCTAGACGACTGGGTTGATAGGCCGGAAATGTAAGCCCGGTAACGGGTTCAGTTGACCGGTACTAATAGGCCGAGGACTTGACTACTAAGCTGCTACGCGTCCACTGTGCAACTCTGAACAAACACCGAACCCGTGTGGGTTGTTGGTTGATATGTTCATAGAGTTACGGCGGTCATGGCGGAGGGGAAACGCCCGGTTACATTCCGAACCCGGAAGCTAAGCCCTCCAGCGCCGATGGTACTGCACTCGGGAGGGTGTGGGAGAGTAGGACACCGCCGGACAATCTTCCAGTCGAGGGCCGCCCCATGAGGGTCGGCCCTCGACTGCGTTAGCGTTTCTGGCGGAAACGCCATCAGGAAGGATGCACCTGTGAGCTCTGGACCCCAGGGCGGGGACCGCCCCCGTCGCTACGAGGATCGCGCCGACCGTGGCGAGGGGCGCGGCGACGCCCGCCGCGATGATCGCCCCTCGTACCGGGGCGGTCGCGACGACCGCGCCGGCGGCACCCGTGGTGGTGACCGTCGTGAGGGCGGTTTCCGGCGTGACGACCGTGCCGGTGGTGCGCCGAGCGGCGACCGCCGAGAGGGCGGTTTCCGGGGCGGCGAGCGCTCCGGTGGCTTCCGTGGCGGGGACCGTCGCGAGGGCGGTTTCCGGCGTGACGACCGTGCCGGTGGTGCGCCGAGCGGCGACCGTCGTGAGGGTGGCTTCCGTGGCGGTGAGCGCTCGGGTGGTTTCCGGGGCGGCGACCGTGACGGTGGCTTCCGCGGTGGGGACCGTCGTGAGGGTGGCTTCCGCGGTGGCGACCGTGACGGTGGTTTCCGGGGTGGGGACCGCCGCGAGGGCGGCTTCCGGCGCGATGATCGTTCCGGTGGTGCGCCGAGCGGGGACCGTCGTGACGGTGGTTTCCGGGGTGGGGACCGTCGCGAGGGTGGTTTCCGGGGCGGCGACCGTGACGGTGGCTTCCGCGGTGGGGACCGTCGTGAGGGTGGCTTCCGCGGTGGCGACCGTGACGGTGGTTTCCGGGGCGGGGAGCGCCGCGAGGGCGGTTTCCGCCGTGACGACCGTGCCGGTGGTGCGCCGAGCGGGGACCGTCGTGACGGCGGTTTCCGGGGTGGGGACCGTCGCGAGGGCGGTTTCCGTGGCGGTGAGCGCTCGGGTGGTTTCCGGGGCGGCGACCGTGACGGTGGCTTCCGCGGTGGGGACCGTCGTGAGGGTGGCTTCCGCCGTGACGACCGTGCCGGTGGTGCGCCGAGCGGCGACCGCCGTGACGGCGGCTTCCGAGGCGGCGAGCGTCGCGAGGGTGGCTTCCGAGGCGGTGACCGTGAGGGTGGTTTCCGGGGCGGCGAGCGTCGTGAGGGCGGCTTCCGCCGTGACGATCGTGCCGGCGGTACCTCCGGTGGCGACCGCCGCGAGAGCGGTTTCCGCGGTGGGGACCGTCGCGAGGGTGGCTTCCGTGGTGGTGACCGTGAGGGTGGTTTCCGGGGCGGCGAGCGTCGTGAGGGCGGCTTCCGCCGCGACGACCGTGCCGGCGGACCCACTGGTGACCGTCGTGAGGGTGGCTTCCGTGGCGGCGAGCGCTCGGGTGGCTTCCGTGGCGGTGACCGTGAGGGTGGTTTCCGGGGCGGCGAGCGCTCCGGTGGTTTCCGAGGTGGGGACCGTGACGGTGGTTTCCGGGGCGGGGACCGCCGTGAGGGCGGTTTCCGTCGAGACGACCGTTCCGGTGGTGCGCCGAGCGGCGAGCGTCGTGAGGGTGGCTTCCGCCGCGACGACCGTGCCGGCGGCTTCGGCGGTGGCGAGCGTCGCGAGGGTGGCTTCCGCCGTGACGACCGTGGGGGTGACCGCCGGGAGGGCGGTTACCGCGGTGGGCCTACCGAGCGGGACGGGGAGCGCCGTGGCTACGGCGACCGGCCGGACCGGGACGACCGTCGGCCGGGCAGCTTCGGCCCGCAGCGCGAGCGTCAGGACGAGCGGGGCGAGGGACGTACCGGAGAGGCGCCGGAGCTGCCGGACGACGTGGTCGCGAGCGACCTCGACTCGACCGTACGGGCGGAGCTTCTCTCGCTCGCCAAGCCGGTGGCGGAGACCGTCGCCCGGCACCTGGTCGCGACCGGCCTGCTGATCGACGAGGACCCGACGCTGGCGCTGGCGCACGCGATGGCGGCCCGACGGCTGGCCTCGCGGATCGCCGCGGTGCGTGAGGCGGTCGGGCTGGCCGCGTACCACTCGGGGGAGTGGCAGACGGCCATCGCCGAGCTGCGGACGTACCACCGGATGACCGGCCTGCAGAGCCACCTCGCGGTGCTGGCCGACTGTGAGCGGGCGCTGGGCCGGCCGGAGCGGGCGATCGACCTGTTCCGTGGGGCGGATCAGGCCAAGCTCGACCAGGCCGTCGCCATCGAGCTGCTGATCGTGGCCGCCGGCGCGCGTGGCGACCTGGGCCAGAAGGACGCGGCCGTGGCGATGCTCCAGGTCCGCGAGCTGACCGCCGAGTCGGCCGAGCCGTGGGCGGCCCGGCTGCGCTACGCGTACGCGGACGCGCTGCTCGCGGTGGGTCGGCGCGAGGAGGCGCGCGAGTGGTTCTCCCGCGCCTCCGACATCGACTCCGACGGTGAGACCGACGCCGCCGAGCGGCTGCTGGAGCTCGACGGCGTGGTCATCGAGGGCGACGACGAGGACGACGAGTCGGACGACGGTCCGACCGGCGCCGACTCCTCGGCCACGCACGGCGACTCCGACGACGAGGACGACCTCGACGAGGACGAAGACGAAGACGATGAGGACGTCCTCGACGAGGACGACGACGAAGACGGCGACGACCTCGACGAGGACGAAGAGGACGACGACGAAGACGACGACCTCGACCGGGACGGTGACGAGGACGACGACCTCGACGAGGACGCCGGCCCGAACGGCGACCGCGCCGACACGTCCGGTGCGGGCGACGCGGCTCGGGCCGGGTACCGGGACCGCGACGCCGCCGACCTGAACGACGACGAGCTGACCGACGACGAGGCCGGCTCGCTCGCCGCCACCGACGACGCCCCCGCCGACCAGGCGGAGAACCGGCCGACGGCCGGCGGGCACGCGCCGGGCGGGGACGAGGCGGCGGAGCGCCGGTGAGCGGGCACGCCGGGGACACCGACACCGGTGCCGGGGTGGAGTCGGCTCGTGCCGACCGCGCCGGGGCGGACGGGCGGCTGGTCGACGGGTACGCCCTGGTGGTCTTCGACCTGGACGGGGTCATCTACCTGATCGACCGGCCCATTCCCGGGGCAGTCGAGGCGGTCGGCCGGCTGCGGGCCGAGGGGCGGGCGGTCGCGTACGCGACGAACAACGCCTCGCGCCGGTCCAGCGAGGTGGCCGACCTGCTCACCGGCATGGGTGTGCCGGCCGAGCCGGTGGAGGTGCTGACCTCCGCGGCCGCCACCGCCGAGCTGCTCCGGGACCGGTTGCCGGCCGGCGCGCCGGTGCTGGTGGTCGGCGCGGAGGCGCTACGGGCGGAACTGCGTGCGGTGGGCCTGCGGCCGGTGTCGACGGTCGACGAGGAGCCGGCCGCCGTGGCCCAGGGCTACGGTCCGCAGGTCGGTTGGTCCGAGCTGGCCGAGGCGTCCCTGGCGGTGCGGGCGGGCGCGCCCTGGTACGCCACGAACACCGACCGCACGCTGCCCAGCCCGCGTGGGCCGTTGCCCGGGAACGGCTCCCTGGTGGCGGTGCTGCGTACCGCGCTGGGCCGGGATCCCGACGTGGTGGTGGGAAAGCCGGAACCGGCGCTGTTCGCCACCGCCGCGCGCCGCGCCGGATCCGGGCGCACGCTCGTGGTGGGCGACCGGCTGGACACCGACATCGAGGGGGCCCGCCGGGCCGGGCTGGACAGCCTGCTGGTGCTGACCGGGGTGAGCGACGCGGCCGAGTTGCTGGCGGCGCCCGAGTCGCGCCGGCCGGCGTACGTCTCCTTCGACCTGGCGGGGCTCTTCGACGCGGCGGCCGTGGTGACGGTGCCCGGCCGACCCGGGACCGGCGGCTGGTCGGTGACGGCGACCGACGGGGAGCTGGTTCTCGACGGCGCGGGACGGCCGTTGGACGCGCTCGCGGCGCTCTGCGCGGTGGCCTGGGCGACGGCGACCGACCCGCGGGTGCGGGCCGCGTCCCCGGCGGCGGCGGAGGCGCTCGCCGCGTTCGGGCTCGACCGCGTCGACGGCTGAGCCGGGCGACCGGGGCCCCGCTGCGGGCGAGCGCCCGGCGACGGCGTCGGTCAGAGCAGTTTGCGGAGTTTCATCAGGTCGAACGGGTTCGCCTTGACGGAGACCCGGCGGGACGCCACCGCCGACATGATGTCGAGCTTGCCGTGCACCAGGGCGATCAGGTCGTCGCCGGCGATGCTCAGCGCGATCTTGGCCTTCGGGTCGTCGCCGTCGGTCAGCCCGACCAGCCGGCCGCCTTCCAGCCGACCGTGGAACGCGGTGCCGAGGTCGGTGATCCGGCAGGCCAGGGTGCGGTCGAGATCGATCCTGCCCTGCGCCTCGGCGTGCCGGTCCAGCCGGTCGGCCAGGTCCTGCAACGCCTGGCGGCATTCGTCCACGCTGGCCACATCGTCTCCTCACCATGAGCCATGCCGTTCCCCGGCACCGTACCGCAATGGTTCGTCCCCGGTGCCCGGTAGCGTGGCACCTGCACACCTCGCCCCGTGGAAGGACTCAGGCATGCAGGACGCGTGGCGCGCCTACCTCTCGCTGGCCATGGGCCTGACGGAGGCGCCCCGGAAGAAGGCGCAGGACGCGGTGATGCGCGTCGTCGGTCAGGGCGGCGCGACGGCCGGTCAGCTCCAGTCGCTGGCCGAGGAGTTGGTCGCCACCGGCCTGGCGAACCGGGAGGCGCTGACCAAACTGGTCCGCTTCGAGGTCGACCGGGCGCTGGGCGCGGTCGGGCTGGCCACCGCCGACGAGGTCGCCGAGCTGACCCGGCGCGTGCACGACCTGGAACGGCAGTTGCGCGAGGCGCGCACGCCCGTCGAGCCGACGACCACGTCCACACCGGCTTCGCCCGCACCAGACTCGACCGCATCAGAGCCGACCGCTTCGGCGTCGAGCGGGACCGAGCCGGCCGCGGCCACGCCGACTGCGGCCACGCCTGCCGCGGCCGGGCCGGGCGGGACCACGGCGACCAAGGCGGTCGCGAAGAAGGCGGTGGCCAGGAAGGCGGTCGCGCGCAAGCCCGCGGCCACGGTGGCGCGCACACCGGCCGACGAGTCGCCGGCCGCGTCCGCCCGGCCGGCGCGGAAGGCCACCGGCCGTCGGGCGGACGGCTCGTGAGCGCGCCCTTCCGGCCCGGTCCGCCACCGGGTCCACGGCCCGGTCCGCCCCCGGGGGTACGCTCCGCGCCGGTCGAGGAGGTCGGCGAGGCGCGGCACCCGGCGGTGGACGCCGCGGTGCGCGGCATGGCGAACGCGGAGGCGCTCGCCCCGGCGGACCAGATCGCCCAGTACGAGGCGGCGTACGAGACGCTGCGCGAGACCCTGGCCGGCATCGACCAGGCCTGAGCAGAGGCGGAGAACGGACACCGATGGCTCGTCGTACCCGACTGGACGCCGAACTCGTCCGCCGCGGTCTGGCCCGCTCCCGTGAGCAGGCCGCCGCGCTGGTGGAGGCCGGTCGCGTCCAGTTGCGCGGGGTGCCGGCCCGCAAGCCCGCCGCCATGGTCGACCCGGCCGATCCGCTGCTTGTCACCGGCGAGGACCCGACCGAGGAGTACGTCTCCCGGGGCGGCCACAAGCTGGCCGGCGCGCTGGCCGCGTTCGCGCCGGGCGGGCTGGTGGTGACCGGCCGGCGCTGCCTGGACGCGGGCGCCTCCACCGGCGGCTTCACCGACGTGCTGCTGCGCGCCGGCGCGGCCGAGGTGGTGGCCGTGGACGTCGGCTACGGGCAGCTCGCCTGGCCGCTGCGCACCGACGAGCGGGTCCGGGTCCTCGAGCGCACCAATGTGCGTACCCTCACGCCGGAGACGATCGGCGGTCCGGTCGACCTGACGGTGGCCGACCTGTCGTTCATCTCGCTGCGTCTGGTGCTGCCCGCGCTGGCCGGCTGCACCGGGCCCGACGGCGACCTGGCGCTGATGGTCAAGCCGCAGTTCGAGGTGGGCAGGGAGCGGGTCGGCGCCGGCGGTGTGGTGCGGGACCCGGCGCTGCGTGCCGAGGCGGTGCTCGACGTGGCCGCCGCCGCCGCGCGGCTCGGTCTCGGCCTGGCCGACGTGGCGGCCAGCCCGCTGCCCGGGCCGAGCGGCAACGTCGAGTTCTTCGTATGGTTGCGCCGGGACGCGCCCGCCGCCGATTCCGACCGGGTACGCGCGGTGGTGGCCGCGGGTCCGCAGGGAGCCGCCGCGACGGCGGCCACGAGCGAGGAGGTGTCCGGGTGAGTCGCACCGCGCTGTTGGTGACGCACACCGGCCGTCGACGCAGCACCGAGCATGCCCGGGCGGTCGCCGCCGACCTGATCGCGAACGGGTTCGAGGTCCGGGTGGTGGCCGAGGAGGCCGACGACCTCGATCTGCCGGGCGTGGTGCCGGTGACGGGTCCGGAGGCGGCCGAGGGCGCGGAGATCGTGTTCGCGCTGGGCGGGGACGGCACGTTCCTGCGCGCCGCCGAGTTGGCCCGTCCGGCCAAGGCGCCGCTGCTCGGCATCAACCTCGGCAAGGTCGGCTTCCTGGCCGAGGCGGAGATGAACGACCTGGACGCCGCGGTGCGGGACGTGGTGGCGCGTAACTACACGGTGGACGAGCGGTTGACCCTCGACGTGACCGCCGAGTTCGACGGCGGGCCGACCATCGAGTCGTGGGCGCTCAACGAGATCAGCGTGGAGAAGGGCGAGCGGGCCCAGATGCTGGAGCTGCTCGTCGACGTCGACGGTCGGCCGCTGTCCCGGTACGGGTGCGACGGCGTGGTCTGTGCGACCCCGACCGGCTCCACCGCGTACGCGTTCTCCGGCGGCGGGCCGGTGGTCTGGCCCGAGGTGGAGGCGCTGTTGCTGGTGCCGATCAGCGCGCACGCGTTGTTCAGCCGCCCACTGGTCACGGCGCCGACCTCCACGTTCGTCATCACCGTCGATCCGTTCACCACGCTCGCGGTGCTCTGCTGCGACGGCCGGCGGGTCTACGACCTGCCACCCGGCGCCCGGGTCACGGTGCGTCGGGGCGCGTTGCCGGTGCGCATCGTGCGTCTGCGGGACCGCCCGTTCACCGATCGGCTGGTGGCCAAGTTCGACCTGCCCGTGCAGGGCTGGCGCGGCAACCGCCGCTGATCGACGGCTCAGCTTCGGTGCCCGGCACGCCGCGGCGCGTTACGGTGGGCGGGACGGGCCGCGTCGAGGTGAGTCCGGGCGCGGCGGTGAGGCCCGCCGACTCGGAGGTGGCGTGGCCCGACGGTCGCGGGTTCGGCCAGGGGGTGGTCGGAGCCGCGACGGTCGGGGCGCCGGAGCGCCGTGGCCGGCCGCGGCGGGCGGACCGGCACGTCCGGCCCGGTCGGGTGTCGACCCCGGTCGGGCCGACAGGTCGTTGAGCCGCCGCCGGAGGAAGCGGCGGCGCACGAGCTGGCCGACGCCCGGCGCCCCGACTCCACACCCACCCCCGGCTCCCGAGCGCGCTGTTTCCCGGGAAGAGTGGCTGTCCGCGGCGGACCAGCCACTCTTCCCGGGAAAGCGCAGAGCGACCGTCGCCGGCCACCGTGCCGGCTGGTCAACTGTCACCCGGCGGGGCTACTGTCGGGTGCTGTGCTGGAAGAGCTGCGCATCACCGGACTGGGCGTCATCGAGGACACCACGCTGCCGTTGGCCGGGGGGATGAACGTCATCACCGGCGAGACCGGCGCCGGCAAGACCATGGTGGTGACCGGCCTCGGCCTGCTCTTCGGCGGCCGGGCCGACGCGGGTCGGGTGCGGGCCCAGCCGGGCCGCGCGGTGGTGGAGGGGCGGCTGCGGCTGCGTGGCCGGGTGGCCGAGGCGGTGCACGCGCGGATCATCGACGCCGGCGGCGAGCCCGACGAGGACGGCTCACTGCTGCTCAGCCGCACCGTCACGATCGAGGGGCGCTCGCGAGCCCACCTGGGCGGGCGCAGCATGCCGGTGGCGACGCTCGGCGAGGTCGGCGAGCAGGCGCTGGCGGTGCACGGCCAGTCCGACCAGCTGCGCCTGCTGCGTCCGGCCGAGCAGCGGGCCGCGCTCGACCGGTTCGCCGGCGCCGAGCACGAGAAGCTGCTGGACGCGCTGCGCGAGACGTACGCGCGGTGGCGGGCGGTGGTCGACGACCTGGCCGACCGGCGGCGCAACGCCCGTGAGCGCAACCAGGAGGCCGACCTGCTCCGGCTCGGCCTCGACGAGATCACCCGGGTCGATCCGCAGCCGGGGGAGGACGACGAGCTGAAGGCGGAGGCGCAGCGGCTGGAGCACGCCGAGGGGCTGCGCACCGCGGCGCAGGTGGCGCAGCAGTGCGTGGCCGGCGGTGTGGAGGCGACCGACGACACGCCCGACGTGGCCGTGCTGCTCGGCACCGCCCGCCGCACGCTGGAGGCGCAGGCCGGCACCGACCCGGCGCTCGGTGAGTTGGCGGCCCGGCTGGAGGAGGTCGCCACGCTGGTCACCGACGTGGCCGCCGAGCTGTCCACCTACCTGACCGCGCTGGACGCCGATCCGGCCCGGCTGGAGACGATCTACGAGCGACGGGCCGCGCTGCGCGGGCTCACCCGCAAGTACGCCGACGACGTGGACGGTGTGGTGGCCTGGGCCGAGCGGGCCCGCGTCCGGCTGTCCGAACTGGACACCTCCGACGAGTTGCTGGACGAGTTGGACCGGGAGGCGGCCCGCCTCGCCGGTGAGGTGGCCGACCTCGCCGGTCGGGTCTCCGCCTCCCGGCAGGAGGCCGCCGGTCGCTTCGCCGAGCAGGTCACCGTCGAGCTGGCCGGGCTGGCCATGCCGCATGCCCGGATCGAGGTGGCGGTGCTGCCGCGGGCGGCCGGGCGGTCCGAGCCGAGCCTGCCGGTCAACGGCGTCGAGGCGGGCGTCGGCGCGGACGGCGCCGACGAGGTCGAGCTGCGGCTGTTGGCGCATCCCGGCGCGCCGTCGTTGCCGTTGCAGCGGGGTGCCTCCGGCGGTGAGCTGTCCCGGGTGATGCTCGCCATCGAGGTGGTCTTCGCCGGTTCCGGCGGTCCGCCCACGCTGGTCTTCGACGAGGTCGACGCCGGTGTCGGCGGGCAGGCCGCGGTGGAGATCGGCCGGCGGCTGGCCCGGTTGGCGCGCAGCCACCAGGTGCTCGTGGTGACCCACCTGCCCCAGGTGGCCGCGTTCGCGGACCGGCACCTGGTGGTGGCGAAGGACACCGGGGGCGCGGTGACCACCAGCGGCGTCCGCGTGGTGGAGGACACCGAGCGGGCCCGGGAGCTGGCCCGGATGCTCGCCGGTTTGCCGGACTCCGATCTGGGTATCGCTCACGCCGAGGAACTCCTGGCGGTGGCGGCCAAGGAACGGCGTCCGTGATACCCCGATTGTGAGCGCAAGCACACCGGGGCGCGTCCCGGTGTGCTTCCCTGGGTAGGCGGCCCTGCTCAGGCATGTCGCGACAGCAGAACCTGCCCCACATGCCAGGATGGTCACGATGCGTCTACCCACACTGCGCCGGACCCGGAACGCGGAACCGGGCTCGATCCTCGGCACCGCGCGCCTCGACCGCCGGACGAAACGGCTGGTCGGCCGCCTGCGTCCGGGTGACATCGCGGTCATCGACCACGTCGACCTGGACCGGGTGGCGGCCGACTCGCTCGTCGCGGTCGGCGTGGCCGCGGTGCTGAACGCCAAGCCGTCGGTGTCCGGGCGCTATCCCAACCTCGGCCCCGAGGTGCTGGTCTCGGCCGGCATCCCGCTCCTGGACGACCTCGGCGAGGGCGTCTTCGAGCAGGTCCGCGAGGGCGATCTGGTGCGCATCGAGGGCAACACCGTCTTCGTGGGCACGGAGCCGGTCGCGCACGGCGCGCTCCAGGACGCGGAGACGGTCGGCAAGTCGATGGCCGACGCCCGGGAGGGCCTGTCGGTGCAGTTGGAGGCGTTCGCCGCCAACACGATGGACTACCTCCGGCAGGAACGCGACCTGCTGCTCGACGGCGTCGGCGTGCCGGAGATCCAGACCCAGATGCAGGGCCGGCACTGCCTGATCGTGGTCCGGGGCTACGACTACAAGGCCGACCTGGACGTGCTGCGGCCCTACATCCGCGAGTTCAAGCCGGTGCTGATCGGCGTGGACGGCGGGGCCGACGCGCTGGTCGAGGCCGGCTACACCCCCGACATGATCATCGGCGACATGGACTCGGTCACCGACGACGTGCTGCGCTGCGGCGCCGAGGTGATCGTGCACGCCTACCCGGACGGGCGGGCCCCCGGTCTGGCCCGGGTCAACGGCCTGGGCGTGCCCGCGATCACGTTCCCGGCGGCGGCCACCAGCGAGGACCTGGCCATGCTGCTGGCCGACGAGAAGGGCGCCTCGCTGCTGGTGGCCGTCGGCACCCACGCCACCCTGGTGGAGTTCCTCGACAAGGGCCGCGGCGGCATGGCGTCGACGTTCCTCACCCGCCTGAAGGTGGGCGGCAAGCTGGTCGACGCCAAGGGTGTCAGCCGGCTCTACCGGCAGAGCATCTCCGGGTCCTCGCTGCTGCTGCTGGTCCTCTCGGCGCTCGCCGCGATGGCCTCCGCGGTGGCCGTCTCCACCGTCGGGAAGGCGTATTTGGGCGTGGTCTCCGAATGGTGGGACAATTTCGTGTTCCAGCTCGGCCAGCTCTTCTAGCCCCCCGACGATCAAGAGGCTGCAAGCGTGATCAACTTCCGCTACCACGTGGTGTCCCTGACCGCGGTCTTCCTCGCGCTGGCGATCGGCCTGGTGGTCGGCACAGCCGCCCTCAACGGTCCGGTCGCCGACTCGCTCCGGGAAACCGTCGACGGCCTGCGCAAGGACAACTCGCTGATGCGCCAGTCGGTCAACGACATGCAGAAGCAGCTGAAGACCGAGGAGGACTTCGTCGGCGAGATGGCGCCGCTGGTCCTGACCGGCAAGCTGGCCGGCCGGCGGGTGGTGGTGCTCACGCTGCCCAGCGGCCGGGACCAGACCGAGGGCGTGATCGAGATGCTCCGCACCGCCGGCGCGGACGTCACCGGCCGGATCACCGTGCAGGACAAGTTCGCCAACCCGGACAGCAACAACAACCTGCTGGAGCTGGCCGTCACCGCCGTCCGCCCGAACAGCGCCGCCACCGCCAACCTGCCCGGCAACGGGCACGGCGTGGAGACCTCCAGCGCGTTGCTGGCCAACGTCCTGCTGGAGCGCCCCGCGGGCAGCCCGGCGGTCAGCGAGGCCGACCGGCGCAGCGTGCTCCAGAAGTACGCGGAGGCCGGCTACCTCACCCCGGAGGACCGGATCACCGGCCCCGCCGAGGCGGTGGTGCTGGTCACCGGCCAGCCGTACGTGGACAAGGACTCGGCGAAGAAGGACGAGTCGGTGGTGAAGGTCGCCGAGCAGTTCGACCGGGCCGGCGCGGTCGTGGTCGCCGGCATGGGCTCGACCGGCGGCAACCTGGTGGCCGTGGTCCGTGGCGACCCGGTGCTGTCGCAGACCATCTCCACCGTCGACAACGCCAACACCGTGCAGGGACAGCTGGTCACCAGCCTCGCCCTGGCCGAGCAGCTCACCGGGAAGAAGGCCGGCCAGTACGGCGTGGGCGACAACGCCGCCTCCCGGCTGCCTAAACTGCCCGAGTGATCGCGCCCGGGCCGTCCGGTCCGTGCCGCGCCGCGTGGGAGATCCGGATCGGAGGGGTCGCGTGAGACTGGGTCGGCTGCTGACCGTGGGCGCGGGGGTGCTGGCCGCCCGCTACGCGCTTCGGGAGGTGCGCACGTCACCGAGCGCGCCGGCGCTGGAGCGCACCAACTACCGGGGCCGCACGGTGACCCTGGCCGCCGGCCCGGCCCTGGCCGTGGGCGCCGCCACCGCGGGCGCGCTCGGCGCCGGCAGCGCCCCGGCCGGCGCCGCCGCGCTGCTGGCCGGCGTGGGTGCGGGCGCGGTCGGGCTCTACGACGACGTGGTCGGCGCGCGCCCGGAGCAGAAGGCCGCCAAGGGCTTCGCCGGTCACCTCGCCGCGCTGCGCGAGGGCCGGGTCACCGCCGGGCTGGTCAAGGTCGCCGGGGTGGGCGCCGCCGGGCTCGGCGCCGCGGCGCTGCTCGCCGCCGACCGGCGGGTCGCCGCCCATCCGCGCCGCCAGCGGGCCGGCGCGTTCGGCCGCGGGGTCGACGTGCTGCTCGGCGCCGGCGTGGTGGCCGGCACCGCCAACCTGGTCAACCTGCTCGACCTGCGCCCCGGCCGGGCGTTGAAGTCCGGCCTGCTGCTCGGCGCGCCGCTGTCCACCGGCCCGCACGGCGGCATCGCGGCCGGCGCGGTCGGCGCCGCCGCCGGCCTGCTGCGCGACGACCTGGGTGAGCGGGTGATGGTCGGCGACAGCGGCGCCAACGCGCTCGGCGCGCTGCTCGGCGTGAGCCTCGCCGCGCGTACCGGGCCGCTCGGGCGGGCCGGGGTGCTGGCCGTGCTCGCCGCGCTCACGGCCGCCAGCGAGAAGGTCAGCTTCACCCAGGTCATCCACCGGACCCCGGGGTTGCGGCACCTCGACGAGCTGGGCCGGCTCGCCGACTGACGTGACGAAACCGGCACCCCTCGCCGCCGTCGGCCGTGTCGCCGGGGCGGCTGCCCTCATCGCCGTGCTCACCGTGGTCAGCCGGCTCGTCGGCTTCGGTCGCACCGCGGTGTTCACCTGGACGCTCGCCCCCACCGACCTCGGTGGCGCCTACCTGGTGGCGAACTACGTCCCGAACGTCATCTTCGAGATCGTCGCCGGTGGGGCGCTGGCCAGTCTGGTCGTACCGCTGCTGGCCGGCGCCGTCGCCGCGGGTGACCGGCGGGCGGTGGCCGCCACCACCGGGGCGCTGCTGACCTGGACGCTGAGCCTGCTGGTCCCGCTGGCGGTGCTGGTGGCGCTGCTCGCCGAGCCGCTGACCGGCCTGCTCGGGCACGGCCTGGACCCGGCCCAGCAGGCGGCCGGGGCGCGGATGCTGCGGGTCTTCGCGCCCCAGTTGCCGCTCTACGGCGTCGGCATCGTGCTCACCGGGGTGCTCCAGGCACACCGCCGGTTCGCCTGGCCGGTGCTCGCGCCGCTGCTGTCCAGCGTCACCGTCATCGCGGTCTACCTCGCCTTCACCGCCGCCGAGGGGCGGCGGGCCGGCATCGGCGAGGTGGGCCGCGGCGGGGAACTGCTGCTCTCCGGCGGCACCACGCTCGGCGTGGTGGTGCTCTCGCTGTCCCTGCTGATCCCGCTGCGCCGGCTGCGGCTGCGACCCCGCTGGGGCTACCGCTTCCCGGTCGACGCCCGGGCCCGGGTCGGTGGCCTGGTGGCCGCCGGGGTGGTCACCGTGACCGCCCAGCAGATCGCCCTGGTCGTCACGCTCAACCAGGTCACCTACGGCCGGGTCGCCGACGTCGGGGTCTACAACCTGGCCCAGACCGTCTACTTCCTGCCCTGGTCGGTGCTGGCGGTGCCGCTCGCGGTGGCCGCGTACCCGACGTTGGTGGCGGCCCGGGCCGGCGGCGACGAACGCGCCTACCGGGACACCCTCGCCCCGGCCGCGCGCGGGGTGGTGCTGTTCAGCCTGCTCGGCGCCGCCGCGCTCGCCGGCACCGCGATCCCGGTCGGGCACTTCTTCTTCCCCGACCCGGTGGACGCGCGGACCGCCGCGGCCGGCATCGCCGGCTTCGCCCCCGGCCTGCTCGGCTACGGCCTGTTCGCGGTGCTCACCCGGGCGCTCTACGCGCGCGGCGAGACCCGCTCGGCCACGGTCGCCACCGCGCTCGGCTGGCTGAGTGTGCCCGCCCTGGCGGTCCTGGCCGGCCAGGCGTTGCCGCTGGCCGACCGGGTGCCGGCGGTGACGCTTGCCACTTCCGCCGGCATGCTGCTGCTCGGCGCGCTGCTGGTCGCCGCCGTACGGCGCGCCGCCGGCCCGCAGGCGCTGGCCGGCATCGGCCGGGCCGGCGTGGCCGGGCTGCTGGCCGCCGCGGTCGCCGCGGCGGGCGGGGTGGCCACCGCCCGCTGGCTGGAGCGGCTGGGGGACGGGACCCCGACGACGCTCGCGGCCCTCGCGCAGGGCATGCTGTCCGGGGTCGTGGTGGGCGTCCTGTTCCTCGCCGTCGCCTGGCTGACCGACGCCCGCGACCTGCGGCCGCTGCTCGCGGCCGTGACCCGCCGGCTGCGTCGCCGGCGACCGGCCGGCGACCCGCCGGCGGACCAGCACCCCGGCGAGCGGGGCGACGGAAAGGAGATCGTTTCCTCATGACGGACGCCTCGCCGGCACCGCGCTGGCCCGGGTCGGTCGCGCTGGTGCTCGCCTCCAGCACCGGCGGGGTGGGGCAGCACGTCCGCTCGGTCGCCCGCGGGCTGACCGGGGCCGGCGCGTCGGTGCTGGTCTGCGGACCGGCCGCCACCCAACAGCAGTTCGACTTCACTCAGACAGGCGCCCGGTTCACGCCGGTGGAGATCCCGGCCAGCCCCACCCCCGGGGACGCGCGCGCGGTCGGCGCGCTGCGCCGGGCGCTGGCGGAGACGCCCGTCGACGTGGTGCACGCGCACGGCCTGCGCGCCGGGCTGGTGGCCGCGCTCGCCCGGCCCACCGTCCCGCTGGTGGTCACCTGGCACAACGCGGTGCTCGCCGGCGGGTTGCGCGGCGCGGCGTCCCGGCTGGTGGAGCGCGTCGTCGCCCGTTCCGTACGGGTCGCGCTGGGCGCCTCCGCCGACCTGGTCGAGCGGGCCGCCGCGCTGGGCGCCGCCGACGCCCGGCTGGCGCCGGTCGCCGCGCCGACGCTGCCCCCGCCGGGACGCCGCCGCGCCGCGGTGCGGGCCGAGTTCGGCGTCACCGCCGACCGCCCGCTGATCCTGTCGGTGGGCCGGCTGCACCCGCAGAAGCGGTACGACGTGCTGATCGACGCCGCCGCCCGGTGGCGGACCCGGGTCCCCGCCCCGGTGGTGGTGATCGCCGGCAGCGGACCCGCCTACCTGCCGCTGGCGGCGCGGATCTCGGCCGCCCGGGCACCGGTGACCCTGCTCGGGCACCGCACGGACGTGGCGGACCTGCTGGCCGGCGCCGACCTGGCGGTGGTCACCAGCGACTGGGAGGCCCGCCAACTGTTCGCGCAGGAGGCGCTGCGTGCCGGTGTGCCGCTGGTGGCGACCGCGGTCGGTGGCCTGCCGGAGCTGGTCGGCGACGCGGCGGTGCTGGTCCCGGCCGGCGACGTGGACGCGGTCGACGCGGCGGTGCGGGAACTGCTCGACGACGCGGCCCGCCGCGCCGACCTGGGCCGCCGGGGCGCGGCCCGCGCCGCGACCTGGCCCACCGAGGCGGACACCGTGGCCGCGCTCGCCGACCTGTACGCCGAGCTGACTCCGCAGCATTCCCCGGAGAACCGCTGATGCTGCGCAGACTGACCCCGGTGCTGCTGACTTTGGTGGTGGTGGCCCTGGGCATCACCGCGTTGGCCGCCCGACCGGACGACGGCGGGCCCCGGCGCAGCGCCGACTTCGTGGTGCTGGTCGGCGCGGCGGGCCTGCGCTGGGACGACGTGGATCCGCGGAACACGCCGACGCTGTGGCGGATGGCCGAGCAGGGCGCGATCGGTTCCCTCTCGGTGCGTTCCGCGCACCGCCCCACCTGCCCGGTGGACGGCTGGTTGACGCTCGGCGCGGGCAACTTCGCGGCCTGGAACGGCAGCCGCCCCGGCGGCTGCCCGGCCACCGGGGTGACCGTCGAGCAGCCCGACGGGATCGGCGCGAACCTGCCCGACCAGCCGGGCGTCGTCGCCCACAACCAGGAGAAGCTCGCCTGGGGCGCGGTGCCGGGCGCGCTTGCCGAGTCGGTGCGCTGTTCGGTGGCGGTCGGGCCGGGCGCGGCGGTGGCCGCCGCCCGCCCGTTCGGCCGCGTCGACAGGTACGAGCCGGCGCTGCCCGACGACCCGGCGGAGCTGCTCGGCTCCTGCGTGCTGAGCATCGTCGACGTGGGCACGGTCGACGACGACGACCCGGCCGTCCGGGCCGCGCAGGCGCGCCAGGCCGACGCCCGGCTCGCCCGGGTGCTCGCCGCCCGGCCGCCGCGCTCGCTGGTGCTGGTGGCCGGCGTCTCCGACACCGACACGCCGGCGCGGCTGCACGTCGCCGTCGCGGACGGTCCCGGCTGGGACGGTGGCTGGCTGACGTCGCCGAGCACCGCCCGGGCCGGCTACCTGCAACTGGTCGACCTGGCCCCGACCGCGCTCGCCGCGCTCGGCCGCCCGATGCCGGAGCGGTTGTTCCTCGGCCGGCCCGCGGTGACCGTCGACGATCGGCCGGACGACCTGCCGGAGGCGATCACGGCGCCGGCCGACGCCGACCGGGAGGCGGCGGCCCAACGCCGGGTCGCCGGCTGGTTCTTCACGCTGCTCGCCGCCGCCCAGATGGCTCTCGCGGTGGCGGTGCTGCCGCTGCTGCGGCGGGCCCGCCGCCTCGCCGGGCCGCACGGGCCGGAGCCGGTGTCCCGGCGGGTGGTCGCGGTGGTGGAGCTGCTGCTGGTCGCCGCCGCGTTGGCGGTGCCGGCGGCGCTGCTGGCCGACGCGGTGCCCTGGTGGCGCGGCACCCACGCGGGCTGGTGGTTCGCCTCGGTGACCGCCCTGCTCATCGTCGGCGGCACGGCGCTGGTCCGGTTCGCTCCCGGGCACGACCGCACGCTCGGGCCGCTCGGCGCGGTGGCCGGGCTGGCCACGCTGGTGGTCGGCGTGGACGTGCTGACCGGTTCCCGGCTGCAACTCAACGGCGTGGTGGGTTACTCCGCGCTGGAGGGCGGCCGGTACGCCGGCCTGGGCACGGTCGGTCTGGGCGTGTTCGTCGCCGGGTCGCTGCTCTGCGGGGGCTGGCTGGCCCAGCGGGTCCGCCGTACCTGGCGGCCGACCGTGATGGTGGCCGTGGCCGGCACCGCGGTGGTGATCGTGGGCAGCCCCTACCTGGGCGCGGACTCGATCGGCGCGATCGCGCTCACCGCCGGGGTGAGCGTGGCCGCGGCGATCTGCGGCGGTGGCTGGCTGACCGTCAGCCGCCTCGCCTGGGCCACCATGGCCGGGCTGGCCGTCACCATCGGCTTCGCGCTCGTCGACCTGGGCCGGCCGGCGGCCGAGCGGGGCAGCCTGGGTCGTTTCCTGGCGGCGCTCGGGGACGGCACCGGCGGCCTGACCGTGCACCGGTCCAGCACCTCGAACTTCCAGACGCTTGTGAACAGCCCGCTGACCGTGCTGGCCCTGGCCGGGGCCGCGCTGGTCTGGCTGGCGCTGCTCCAGCCGTGGGGCGGGCTGATGCGGCTGTTCGGCATCTATCCGGCGATCCGGGCGGCGATGGCCGGCACCGGGGTGGCCGCCGGGCTCGGCGGCGTGCTGGGCGGCTCCGCGCTGGACGTGGCCGGCGCGGCCGGCGCGCTGGTGGTGCCGATGGCGGCGTTGGCCGCGCTGCGGGTGCTCGACCACTCCACCGACCGCACGCTGCCGGACAGCGGCCGGCCCGGGGGAGAGGGCGGCGCGGCGTCGTCGGACGGATCCGGTCCGGGTGGCGTGGGCCCGGCGGGTCCGGGGGCGACCGCGGTGGCCACGGCGCCGGGGGCAGCCACCCCCGCACACCGGAGTTGATCACGGGCGACGGGGCCCCACGTGCGCCGACAGCGGGTGCGACGCCGGCTCACGGTCCGGATGGTGTTACCGTGGAATCCCGTGGATCGCGTGATCACTTGTCTGATCGGCACGGCGGTTCGCACGACCGCTACGGACGACACGGGAGCAGGCCTTGGCCCCTTCAGCACGGACGACCAGGCACATTTTCGTCACCGGGGGAGTCGCCTCCTCGCTGGGCAAGGGCCTCACCGCCTCCAGCCTCGGCAACCTGCTGACCGCGCGCGGGCTGCGCGTGGTGATGCAGAAGCTCGACCCGTACCTGAACGTCGATCCCGGCACGATGAACCCGTTCCAGCACGGCGAGGTGTTCATCACCGAGGACGGGGCGGAGACCGACCTCGACGTCGGCCACTACGAGCGGTTCCTCGACCGTGACCTCTCCGGCAAGGCGAACGTCACCACCGGGCAGATCTACTCGGCGGTGATCGCCAAGGAACGGCGCGGGGAATACCTCGGCGACACGGTCCAGGTCATCCCGCACATCACCAACGAGATCAAGGCCCGGATCCTCGGCATGGCCGACCCGGACGCCGACGGTCAGGTCCCCGACGTGGTGATCACCGAGGTCGGCGGCACGGTCGGCGACATCGAGTCGTTGCCGTTCCTGGAGTCGATCCGCCAGATCCGGCACGACCTGGGCCGGGACAACTGCTTCTACCTGCACGTGTCGCTGGTGCCCTACCTGGCGCCGTCGGGCGAGCTGAAGACCAAGCCGACCCAGCACTCGGTGGCGCAACTGCGCAGCATCGGCATCCAGCCCGACGCGCTGGTGCTGCGCTGCGACCGGGAGATCCCGGACAAGGTCAAGGAGAAGCTCTCGCTCTACTGCGACGTGGACCGGGAGGCGGTCACCGCCGCCCCGGACGCGCCGAGCATCTACGACATCCCGAAGGTGCTGCACCGCGAGGGCCTGGACGCGTACGTGGTGCGCCGGCTCGGCCTGTCGTTCCGCGACGTCGACTGGACCCGCTGGGACGACCTGCTGGAGCGGGTGCACCAGCCGCGCCACACCATCACCGTGGCGCTCGTCGGCAAGTACGTCGACCTGCCCGACGCGTACCTGTCGGTGAGCGAGGCGATCCGGGCGGCCGGGTTCGGCCACCGCGCCCGGGTGCAGCTCAAGTGGGTGCCGAGCGACGAGTGCGTCACCCCGGCCGGCGCCGCCGCCGCGCTGGCCGGCGTGGACGGCATCGTGATCCCCGGCGGGTTCGGGGTGCGTGGCATCGAGGGCAAGGTGGGCACCGCCCGGTACGCCCGGGAGAACGGCGTCCCGCTGCTCGGCCTCTGCCTCGGCCTCCAGTGCATGACCATCGAGGTGGCCCGCCACCTGGCCGGTCTGGACGGGGCGAACTCGCTGGAGTTCGACGAGGAGGCCGTACACCCGGTCATCGCCACCATGGCCGACCAGGAGGACATCGTGGCCGGCCGCGGCGACCTGGGCGGCACCATGCGGCTCGGAGCGTACCCGGCGACGCTGGCCGAGGGGTCGATCGTCGCCCAGGCGTACGGCAGCACCGAGGTCAGCGAGCGGCACCGGCACCGGTACGAGGTGAACAACGCCTACCGCGACCAGCTCACCAAGGCGGGCCTGACCATCTCCGGCACCTCGCCGGACGGCCGGCTGGTCGAGTTCGTCGAGCTGGACCGGGACCTGCACCCGTTCTTCGTGGCCACCCAGGCGCACCCGGAGCTGAAGAGCCGCCCGACCCGCCCGCACCCGCTGTTCGCGGCGTTCGTGGACGCCGCGGTCGCGTACTCCGAGTCCGACCAGCTCCCGGTCGACCTGGACGGCCCGGCGGACGCCGCCGCGGCGAAGAAGGCCGGCCGCAACGGTGGCACGAAGGCGGCGGCGAAGTGAGCGGCGTCGAGCACCGGTACGAGGTGACCGCGCGCCGGGACGTCTGGTCCGGCCGGATCTTCTCGGTGTTCAGCGACGACGTGACCATGCCCGGCGGCGGCACCGCGGCCCGCGACTACGTCCGGCACGTGGGCGCGGTGGCGGTGGTGGCGCTCGACGACGCCGGTCAGGTGGTGCTGATCCGCCAGTACCGGCACCCGGTCGGCCGGCACCTGTGGGAGCTGCCCGCCGGGCTGATGGACGTCAGCGGCGAGGATCTGGCCGCCGCGGCGGCGCGGGAGCTGGCCGAGGAGGCCGACCTGACCGCGGGGCGCGTCGACGTGCTCGTGGACCTGCACAGCTCGCCCGGTTTCTCGGACGAGGTGGTGCGCGTCTTCCTGGCCCGTGACCTCGCCGACGTGCCGGCGGCACAGCGGCACGACCGCCGCGAGGAGGAGGCCGACCTCCAGGTGGTCCGGGTCGACCTCGACGAGGCGGTCCGGATGGTCCTGGCCGGGGAGATCACCAACGCGGCCTGCGTGGCCGGGCTGCTGGCCGCCGCCCGGGCCCGGGAGACCGGCTTCACCGAGCTGCGTCGCCCGCAGGCGCCGCTGCCGCGCTGATCGGAACTGACGACGAAGGGGCCGCGCGGCAGACGCCGCACGGCCCCTTTCCGGTTCGCCGCTCAGTCGCGCAGCGGGCGGCCCTGGCCGTCGACGCCGCCGTTGACCAGGATCAGGATGCCGTCGACGAGGCCCCAGATCGCGCCGAAGCCACAGGTCACGAGTGTGACCACGAGCTGGATGACGCCGGTCTTGGTGTCGCCCATGTAGAACCGGCCGATGCCGAAGCCGCCGAGGAGGATCTGGAGGATGCCCGCGACGACCTTGCTCTTGTCCGAGACGCCGTACGGGTGCTGCTGGTAAGGAGTGGTCATGAGCGGACACCATAGTGATCCACTCGCGTTCCGCGCGCGCCGGCACCCCACCGGTGGGAAGATATTTACCGAAGTCTGTCCTGTCGGCTGATGGCGTCTCCACCGGCCAGCCCGGTCCATGCCTGACACTCCGTCAGCACCACCGGGCACCAGATGTCACAGTGTCGGCGTCCCCGCGCCGTCCGCGCGCCTAGACTGCCGCCGGCGGGACCTGACCGCGTCGGCAACGGAGCCGTCGCGGCGCCGCGCTGTCGGGGGTGAGCCGCGCCCCGGAGGAAGGTGTCTGCATCGTGAAGGTCGGAATCCCCCGCGAGGTCAAGAACCACGAGTACCGGGTGGCGATCACGCCGGCGGGCGTCAACGAGTTCACCCGCCACGGTCACGAGGTCTTCGTCGAGGCGGGCGCCGGGGTCGGCTCCAGCATCACCGACGAGGAGTTCGCCGCCGCCGGCGCGAAGATCCTGGCCACCGCCGACGAGGTCTGGGACACCGCCGAGCTGGTACTCAAGGTCAAGGAGCCGATCGCCGAGGAGTACCCCCGCATGCGCGAGGGGCAGGTGCTCTTCACCTACCTGCACCTGGCCGCCTCCCGTGAGTGCACCGACGCGCTCGTGGACCGCAAGGTCACCGGCATCGCGTACGAGACGGTCGAGCTGCCGGACCGGTCGCTGCCGCTGCTCGCCCCGATGTCCGAGGTGGCCGGCCGGCTCGCCCCGCAGGTCGGCGCGTTCTACATGATGCGTACCGGCGGCGGTCGGGGCGTGCTGCCCGGCGGCGTCTCCGGTGTGTACGCGGCCAAGACCGTGGTCATCGGCGCCGGCGTGTCCGGCCTGAACGCCGCCGCCATCGCGCTGGGCCTCCAGTCCGAGGTGCTGCTGCTGGACAAGAACGTGGCCCGGCTGCGTTCCGCCGACGCCATCTACCGGGGCCACCTGCAGACCGTGGCCTCCAACGCGTACGAGATCGAGCGGGCCGTGCTCGACGCGGACCTGGTCATCGGCGCGGTGCTGGTGCCCGGCGCGAAGGCCCCGAAGCTGATCTCCAACGAGCTGGTCTCCCGGATGAAGCCGGGCAGCGTGCTCGTCGACATCGCCATCGACCAGGGTGGCTGCTTCGAGGACTCGCGCCCCACCACGCACGCCGACCCGGTCTACAAGGTGCACGACTCGATCTTCTACTGCGTGGCGAACATGCCCGGCGCGGTGCCGAACACCAGCACCTACGCGCTGACCAACGTCACCCTGCCGTACGCGCTCGAACTGGCCAACCAGGGCTGGCGCAAGGCGCTGCGCGGCGACCCGGCGCTGGCGCTGGGCCTGAACACCCACGACGGCCGGGTCGTCTACGGCCCGGTCGCCGAGGCGCACGGCATGGACGTGCTGCCGCTGGCCGAGGTGCTGAGCTGACCGACCCCGAGGCGCACCGGGCCGGCGCGACACCCGCGCCGGCCCTGCGCCGCGCGGTCCGGAGCTACCTGGACCACCTCACCGTCGAGCGTGGCCTGTCCGGGAACACGCTCGCCTCGTACCGCCGGGACCTGGACCGCTACCTCGACACGCTGGCCGCCGCCGGGGTGACCGACCTGGCCGCCGCCGGTCCGGGCGAGGTCGAGTCCCACCTGGCCCGGCTGCGGGCCGGCGACGACGACCACCCGCCGCTCGCCGTCTCGTCCACCGCCCGCGCCGCCAGCGCGGTACGCGGCCTGCACCGCTTCGCGCTGCGCGAGGGCCTGGCCGGCGCCGACCCCGGCCGCGACGTCCGCCCGCCGACCCCGCCGCGCCGGCTGCCCCGGGCGCTGCCGCTCGACGCCGTGCTCCGGCTGATCGACGCCGCCGGCCCGGCGACCGCCACCGGCGACGACGCGCCCCGCGCGCTGCGCGACCGGGCGCTGCTGGAATTCCTGTACGGCACCGGCGCGCGCGTCTCCGAGGCGGTCGGCGCGGTCGTCGACGACCTCGACCTGGACGCCGGCGCCGTGCTGCTGCGCGGCAAGGGCGGCAAGGCGCGCCTCGTGCCGGTCGGCGGGTACGCCGCCGACGCGGTGCGCGCCTGGCTGACCCGGGGCCGACCGGCGCTGCTCGCCGCCGGGCGGGGCACCCCGGCGCTGTTCGTCAACGCCCGGGGCGGGCCGCTCACCCGGCAGGGCGCCTGGGGTGTGCTGCGCGCCGCCGCCGACCGGGCCGGCCTGCCGGTCGACGGGCCGGACGCGGTCTCCCCGCACACGCTGCGCCACTCGTACGCCACCCACCTGCTCGACGGCGGCGCGGACGTGCGCGTGGTGCAGGAACTGCTCGGCCACGCGTCGGTGACCACCACCCAGGTGTACACGTTGGTCACCGTGGAACGGCTGCGCGAGGTGTACGCCACCGCGCATCCGCGCGCCATCGGGTGAGCGCGAGGAGTGAGCCGGGGTTGCGAGCCCCGCAGTCGCGAACGGAAGGTGGCTCCGCGTGAGCGCGAGGAGTGAGCCGGGGTTGCGAGCCCCGCAGTCGCGAACAGAAGGTGGCTCAGCCTGACGGCCGGCCGACACGCCGACCCGCTGCCGAACGTGCTGCTCGCCCGTGGCGTACAGTCGGCATCGGCGCGGGCCTCCAGGTGCGACGGACCGGGGGTGCGCAGCGGCGCCGCGAGGGACGTCGGACGGCTCCGACGCCGGGTTGGTCGTCGGGAGGGGGCAACGAGGACATGGCAGGAAACGGTGACCGTGCCGAGACCTGGACGTCGGAGCTCCGTGAGCAGCAGGCGACGCTCGGCGCCGACCTCGGCCCCGCCGACCCGGCCGCGTACACGATGCGCAAGCCGATCCCGGAACCGATGCCGACCGACCGGCACGGCCCGGCGCGGATCATCGCGATGGCCAACCAGAAGGGTGGCGTCGGCAAGACCACGACCACCATCAACCTGGGCGCCGCGCTCGCCGAGTACGGCCGCAAGGTGCTGCTCGTCGACTTCGACCCGCAGGGCGCGCTCTCCGTCGGCCTGGGCGTCAACCCGCACAACCTCGACCTCTCGGTCTACAACCTGCTCATGCAGGACGACGTCACCGCCGAGGACGTCCTGATCAAGACCGACGTGGCCGGGCTGCACCTGCTCCCGGCCAACATCGACCTCTCCGCCGCCGAGATCCAGCTGGTCAACGAGGTCGCCCGGGAGATGGCCCTGGCCCGGGTGCTGCGCACCATCCGCAAGGAGTACGACTTCATCCTGATCGACTGCCAGCCCTCGCTGGGCCTGCTGGCGATCAACGCGTTGACCGTGGCGCACGGCGTGCTCATCCCGCTGGAGTGCGAGTTCTTCAGCCTGCGCGGCGTCGCGCTGCTGCTGGACACCATCGACAAGGTGCGCGAGCGGCTCAACTTCGACCTCGAACTCGAAGGCATCCTCGCCACCATGTACGACAGCCGCACCACCCACTGCCGTCAGGTGCTGCAACGGGTGGTCGAGGCGTTCGGCGACAAGGTCTACCAGACCGTCATCACCAAGACGGTGAAGTTCCCCGAGTCGACGGTGGCCGGCGCGCCGATCACCACGCTCGACCCGGCCTCCTCCGGCGCGCGCAACTACCGGCAGCTCGCCCGAGAGGTGATCGCCGCCGAGACGGACCGGTAGGGCGTCCGCCACCCGCCCACCGCGTCGACTACGGTTTCCCGGTGACCGCGCCGCCCCTCGACCCGCCGCACGGCGCCGGCGACCCCGCCGAGGTCGACACCGGGCCCGCCGAGACCAGCGGTTTCACGGTCCGGCTGGACAACTTCACCGGCCCGTTCGACCTGCTGCTCCAGCTGATCAGCAAGCACAAGCTGGACGTCACCGAGGTCGCGCTGCACAAGGTCACCGACGAGTTCATCGCATACCTGCGCGCCATGGGCGACCAGTGGGACCTGGACGAGACAAGCGAGTTCCTGCTGGTCGCCGCCACCCTGCTCGACCTGAAGGCGGCCCGGCTGCTGCCCTCGGCCGAGGTGGAGGACGAGGCGGACCTGGCGCTGCTGGAGGCACGGGACCTGCTTTTCGCCCGACTGTTGCAGTACAAGGCGTACAAGGAGGCGGCGGCGCACATCGCCGGGTTGGAGGCGGTCGGCGGCCGGCGGTATCCCCGGGCGGTCACCCTGGAACCCCGGTACGCCGAGGCGCTGCCCGACCTGGTGCTCGGCATCGGCCCGCAGCGGCTGCTCCGGCTCGCGGTCAAGGCGATGAGCCCGAAGCCGGTGCCCGAGGTGTCCATCGCGCACGTGCACATGGTCCGGGTCAGCGTCCGGGAACACGCCGGCATCATCGCCGAGCGGCTGCGCCGGGCCGGTGTCGCCACCTTCTCGCAGCTCTGCGCCGACTGCGAGATCACGCTGGAGGTGGTCGCCCGGTTCCTGGCGCTGCTGGAGCTGTACCGGCAGGGCCTCGTCGCGTTCGTGCAGGAGCAGGCGCTGGAGGAGTTGACGGTCCGCTGGACCGGCACGGCCGAAGGCGACGCCGAGTTGACCGTCGACGAGTACGCGGGCGCCCCCGAACCCACCAACACCCCCGAACCCGCCGACGTCGCCCAGAACAGCGGCGACGGACCGGCTGACGTCGCACCATCCGCTGCCGCCGCTGAGCCCGCGGGCTAGTCCGCACCGACGCAGGAGTGACCTGATGAGCGACGAGGAACGCCGGGACTCCCTGGCCGACCAGGCTGCCGCCTGGGTGCCTCCGTGGGCGCGCCCCACCCCGCCCGATCCCGCCCCGGACGACGCCTCCGTCGCCGAGCAGGAGACCCCCGAAGCGGATCTTGGAAGCAACGGGCCCCCAGAGGGGCCGAATTCTTCCAAGATCGCCGCGACTGGGTCGGATCTTGGTACGGGGGCGCCCTCTGAGGGGCGCGAGCGTACCAAGATCTCGGGCTTGGGCGGGACGGACGACGGTGATCTCTCCCCCGGAGCCGGCGCCGACGCGGCTGTCGACTGCGGCGTTCATGCGGCTGCCGGCGCAGGCGTCGGGCCGGCTGTCGACCGCGGTGTCGGCCCTGGCGGCGACGGGGGCGGCGTACCCCCGAGGCGGGGGCGGCGGCGGGCGGCGCCGGAGCCGGCGCCCGCGCCCGTCCTGGACGACGCGGAGCTGCGTGGCGCGCTGGAGGCGATCCTGCTGGTGGTGGACCAGCCGGTCAGCGAGCTGGTCCTGGCCGAGGTGCTGGAGCAGGCCCCGGAACGGGTCGGCGCGATGCTCGACGAGATCGCCGCCGGCTACACCTCGGCCGGGCACGGGTTCGAGCTGCGCCGTGCCGCGGGTGGCTGGCGTCTCTACACCCGGCCGGAATACGCCACCTACGTCGAGCGGTTCGTGCTGGACGGGCAGTCGGTCCGGCTGACCCAGGCCGCGCTGGAGACACTCGCCGTGGTCGCCTACCGCCAGCCGGTGACCCGGTCGCGCATCTCGGCCATCCGGGGTGTCAACTGCGACGGGGTGCTCCGTACCCTGGTGGGTCGCGGCCTGGTCGAGGAGTGCGGCACCGAAGCGGACAGCGGTGCGTTCCTCTACCGGACCACCACCATGTTCCTGGAGAAGCTGGGGCTCAACTCGGTGGACGACCTGCCGCCCCTGGCCCCGTTCCTGCCCGACGACGTAGAAGAGCTTGCCGATGCGACGCGATGACCGTGCCCCGAAGCCCGACGCCCCCGTGTACGAGAGCGCCGAGCGCCTCCAGAAGGTGCTCGCCGCCGCGGGGGTGGGCTCGCGGCGGGCCTGCGAGGACCTGATCTTCCGGCGGCGGGTCACGGTCAACGGCCGGGTCGCGCAGCTCGGTGACAAGGCCGACCCGCAACGCGACGTGATCCACGTCGACGGCGAGCGGCTCCAGGCCGACGTCCGCCTGGTCTACGTGGCGATGAACAAGCCGCGCGGGGTGGTCACCACCATGGCTGACGAGAAGGGCCGCACCGAGCTCGCCGACTTCATCGGCGCGCGGCTGGAGCAGCGGGTCTACCACGTCGGGCGACTGGACGCCGACAGTGAGGGCCTGCTCCTGCTCACCAACGACGGCACCCTCGCCCACAAGCTCATGCACCCGTCGTACGAGGTGCTCAAGACCTACCTCGCCGAGGTGGCCGGCCCGATCCCGCGCAACCTGGGCAAGCGGCTGACCGGCGGCGTCGAGCTGGAGGACGGGCCGGTGAAGGTCGACGGGTTCAAGGTGGTCGACACGCTGGGCAAAACCGCTCAGGTGGAGCTGACCCTGCACGAGGGACGCAAGCACATCGTCCGACGCCTGATGGCCGAGGTGGGACATCCGGTGTCCCGGCTGATCCGTACCTCGATCGGTCCGGTCAAGCTTGGCGACCTGCGCACCGGGCGGCTGCGGCGGCTGACCAACGCGGAGGTCGCCGCCCTGTTCAAGGCCGTGGGTGACTGACCGGAGACGACCGGGGTAGGGCGACCGGTAGGCTTCGACGCGGTCCGCGGGCCGGCGCGCACGCGCCCCCGACGGTCGCCCGCGCGGCGCGGGCATGATTGACGACGAGAAACCATCCGCTCAACGGCGTCGCTCCGTGACGACCTGCGAGGTACGGGCTGAGGAGGACAACGGTGGAGGAAAAGGTACCGGCCGGGCGTTGCGTGGTCGCGGTGGACGGGCCGTCCGGTTCGGGCAAGTCCACCGTGTCGCGGCGACTGGCGGTGAGCCTCGGCGCCCGCTACCTCGACACCGGCGCCATGTACCGGGCGCTGACCTGGGCGGTCCTGCGCTCCGGCGTCGAGCTGACCGACACCGAGTCGGTGGCCAAGGTCGCCGGCGAGGCCGACCTGCGCATCGGCACCGACCCCCAGGGGTACGCGGTCACCGTCGACGGCACCGACGTGTCCACCGACATCCGCGGCCCGGAGGTGACCGGTGCGGTCTCCGCGGTGGCCGCCGTGGGCGCGGTCCGGGAGCTGCTGGTGGACCGGCAGCGGCGGCTGGTCGCCGAGGCGGGCCGGATCGTGGTGGAGGGCCGCGACATCGGCTCGGTGGTGACGCCCGACGCCGACCTGAAGGTCTACCTGACCGCCTCCGAGTCGGCGCGTGCCCAACGGCGCAGCGCCGAGGACGCCGCCGACGTCTCGGCGACCGCCGCCGACCTGGCCCGCCGGGACCGGCTCGACTCGACCCGCACCGTCAACCCGCTCCAGCAGGCTCCCGACGCCGTGGTGCTGGACACCACCGAACTGGGCATCGACGAGGTCGTCGCCCGCCTGCGTGACCTGCTCACCGAGCGGGGTGTGGCATGAACGGGTTCTCGCGGGCGCCGCAGGCGCGCACGAAGGGTGACTCGGCATGACCGACGACTTCGGTGGCTGGGTGGAGTTGCATGAGCCGGAGGTCGAGGCCGACGAGCCGACCGGCCCGCAGCCCGTGGTGGCCGTGGTCGGCCGCCCCAACGTGGGCAAGTCCACGCTGGTGAACCGCATCATCGGCCGCCGCCAGGCGGTCGTCGAGGACATCCCCGGCGTGACCCGGGACCGGGTGCCGTACGACGCGCAGTGGAACGGTCGGGCGTTCACCGTGGTGGACACCGGCGGCTGGGAGCCCGACGCCAAGGACCGGGCCGCCGCCATCGCGGCCCAGGCCGAGGCGGCCGTGGCCACCGCCGACGTGGTGCTGTTCGTGGTGGACGCCATGGTCGGCTCGACCGACGTGGACGAGGCCGCGGTGAAGATGCTGCGGCGCAGCGCCAAGCCGGTGATCCTGGTGGGCAACAAGGCCGACAACACCACCATCGAGATGGAGGCGACCGCGCTGTGGTCGCTCGGCCTCGGTGAGCCGTTCCCGGTGTCGGCGCTGCACGGCCGCGGCTCCGGCGAACTGCTCGACGCCATCATGGCCGCGCTGCCCGAGGCGCCGCCGATCGTGGAGAACCGGCCGCGCGGGCCGCGTCGGGTGGCCCTGGTCGGCCGGCCCAACGTCGGCAAGTCCAGCCTGCTCAACCGGTTCTCCGGCGAGGAGCGGGCGGTGGTCGACTCGGTCGCCGGCACCACCGTCGACCCGGTGGACAGCCTGGTCGAGATCGGCGGCGAGACCTGGCAGCTGGTGGACACCGCCGGCCTGCGCAAGCGGGTCGGCAAGGCCAGCGGCACGGAATACTACGCCAGCCTGCGTACCGCCTCGGCGATCGAGGCGGCCGAGGTGGCGGTGGTGCTGCTGGACTCCAGCGAGGTGATCAGCGAGCAGGACCAGCGGATCCTCACCATGGTGGTGGAGGCCGGCCGGGCCCTGGTCATCGCGTTCAACAAGTGGGACCTGGTCGACGCCGACCGCCGCTACTACCTGGACAAGGAGATCGACCGGGAGCTGCGGCGGATCCCGTGGGCGATCCGGCTGAACCTGTCCGCGCAGACCGGCCGGGCGGTGGACAAGCTCGCCCCGGCGTTGCGCAAGGCGCTCGCGAGCTGGGAGACGCGGATCCCCACCGCGCAGCTCAACCAGTGGCTCACCGCGCTGGTCCAGGCCACCCCGCACCCGGTACGTGGCGGGCGCGCCCCGCGCATCCTGTTCGCCACCCAGGCCGGGGTGGCGCCGCCGCGGTTCGTGCTGTTCACCACCGGCCCGCTGGACGCCGGCTACCAGCGGTTCGTGGAGCGCAAGCTGCGCGAGGAGTTCGGCTTCGAGGGCAGCCCGATCGACATCTCGGTGCGCCCGCGCAAGAAGTTGGGCCCGGGCGGTCGCGGCAAGGCGCACGGCTGAGCGGTTCCCTGGAGAAGCCGCCGGGGCCCCGCCCCGGCGGCTTCTTTCCTAGGACGCTTTAGGGGGAGTGACGCCGGCCCGTGCGTCGCCGAGGGGCCCTGTGCGTACGGTGCGAAGATCTTGCGCTAAGCTGTACCGGCTGCCGCGGGGAACGACGCGCGGGGGCATCGGGACGTGGCGCAGCTTGGTAGCGCACTTGACTGGGGGTCAAGGGGTCGTCGGTTCGAATCCGGCCGTCCCGACAGCGAGAGGGTTTCCACAGGTCAGCGACTTGCGGGAGCCCTCTTTTCGTTGGTCTGGCGCAACCTGTCGCCGTTTGAGGCGCTGCTGGAACCCTTGACTCGGGTAGTTTTGCGAGCCGATTTTGGCTGTCTCTCTGTACACCGGCTGGTAGGCGCGTTGCATCGGCGTGGCGTAGTCGCTGCTGGATCACTAAACGGTAGGCGATTTCGGACAGAAGGGGCGTTGTTTCCCGCGGCCGGGAAGCTGGCTGAGGGAGCGAGCAACGTCCGCTCATGCAGAGTTGAGTGCGCTGATTTAGCCAAGATCTACGCGCAAAGGCGCACCGCGGCGACGGGGATCTATTCGGTGAAGGCGCGGGCCCGCCAGATGCGGCAGCAACGCTGGATGATCTCCATCCCGACACCCGACCCGAATGACCGACGAGCGCGGCTCACAGAATGTGTGCCAGAGCCCCGTTTGAGGCGGCGTTGACATTCGTCGATGACGGCGCTGATCCTACGGTTGGCGCGCGCTCGACGGTGCGCCAGCCGGGGGCACGCACGCCTGTCACTGAGACCTACACTCCACCTTCGTGCCGATCAAGACGACGACGCCGAGTAAGTGTCCGGTCTGTGCCGACGACCTGGTCCTGCCGGAGGCGGGGGCTCTTCCCTGGTGTCCTGCGTGCCGGTGGAACCTGGATGTGTACGACCCAGCGTTGGCCCCGTGGCGCGGCACCCGGATGATCGGCCGGTGGGGGTTCCGGCGAGGACTGGAGGTCGACCGGGCGACGCATGAGCAGCTGTTGGCCGACCCGGAGGCGCCGCCGGCCGGGACGTCGTCGGGCGAGACCTGGCTGTTCGTGGTCTCCGTGGTGCTGGCCATGCTGGGGGTGGCGGCGGTGGGCTACCTGGTCTGGCTTTTGGTGGCCAGCGACCTGCCGCCGGGGATCCGGCTGGCGCTGGCGATCCCCGCTGTGCTCGTCCTGCTGTTGGTCAAGCCGTCGTTTGAGCGGGTGCCGAAGTACGGTGTGCTTACCGACCGCGAGGCACCGCAGCTGCACCGTCTGGTGCGGGAGGTCGCCGAAGCCGTCGGCACACCGGTTCCGGACGTGATCTGTGCAGATCTGAGTCTGAACGCTGGTGTCGCCCGGCTGGGTTGGCGGCAGCGGTCGGTGCTCGTCATCGGAGTTCCCCTGTGGGTGATGCTGCCGCGGCCGGCCCGGGTCTCGCTCCTGGCCCACGAACTGGGGCATCTGGCCAACGGCGATCCGCTTCGGGCGCGGAGGACCGTGCTGGCGAGGACGTTCGGCACCCGGGCGGTAGCGGCCACCGGTGGGCGGAACCCGTGGCGACGCGCCGTTCGCTCGGCCGACGCGTTGGCCGAGCAGGCGACGGGGACGATCGTGCTCCTCGGAGTGATCGTGCACGGAATCGTTGCTCTGGCCAATGTCGCCGCCGCGACCGGGCAGCTGCTCGTCGACAGTGCGGCGATGCCCGACAGCCGCCGCGCCGAGTACCGGGCGGACCTCGTCGCCCGCAGGGTCGCCGGCAGCGCGGCCTTC
The DNA here is from genome assembly GCF_027925725.1 of Micromonospora sp. AKA38. Taxonomy (NCBI): domain Bacteria; kingdom Bacillati; phylum Actinomycetota; class Actinomycetes; order Micromonosporales; family Micromonosporaceae; genus Micromonospora; species Micromonospora sp. AKA38. The sequence goes on from NZ_BNEI01000005.1 coordinate 344,602, forward strand.
CTTCAGTCCTCCGAGACGGTCCTGCTCGCCGGTCGGATCTGGCAGGACTTGTGGCATATGGCGCCGCGTATCGACGGCGATCAGTTGGAGGCGATGGCTGCTGAAGCCCGGGAACGGCTGGCTGCTCGTCTGCCACTGGCTCGTCAGTTCAGCCGGCGCACCACCGACCTGTGGAGTACCCACCCGAGTGAAGACCAGCGTATGAGGCTGGTCGAGGCACTGCCTGGCTTCGACGGAGCTCTCCGCGTCGACGACAACCGTTGGGCCGGGATCGACACCGAGCTCGCGCCGTGGCGCCGTGCAGCACACAACGCCCTCTTGGGAACCCGGGACCGGTTCTGAGGAACTCGCGCAACCCGGGTGGCCCCGCAGTGCTCGGTCCTTGCCTCCTGCGGCCAGCGGGTAGCTATGGGTAGGGCGCGTCGTTCCGTCCGTTGGTAAGGGGTGTTCTGCTGACGGGGAGCGGGACGCAGTGGACTGGCGACGCCCTGTCGGCCCCCGTTTACCCCCCGAAAAACCCCCGCGCGTGGTTGACAACCAATGACAAGGCCTGGGAGGGATCGACAAGAGGTTCTCTTGGGTTCAAGACCCTCGTTCCTTTCGAGAGGGGTCGGGTGCTGAGCCGGGCGACGCGGGATCGTGCTGCCGGAGCGGAGCGCGGCGAGCGGCAGCGCTTGCTCGCGACAAAGTGCGTCGTTGGGCTGAGGGTCACTCATGCACCCACTCGTTGGTCATGCCCGCCGCCGACTGAGTCCGCCTTCCGGTTGGCATCGAGACTACCCGTCCGCGCGGCGCCCGCTGTCCGAGTCAGATTCCGTCCTGCCGCTCGCAGCATCAGATGACCATCGATGCTCTGTCACCCAGACGTTCCTGTCACGAACCGTCTGAATGATGTTGTTTGACTAGCAATGCATCACCTTTTTGGTGGTTGAACGGCTGTTTGCGAGTGACGCTGTGTAGATCGTCGTGCCCGGTTTGGTTGATCTTGACAGGGTCGTCCTTGCAGTTTGTGCTGCCCCTTGCTCTGGTCCGTTAGTGATCTTTACTGTCAGCGCACTCTGCTGACCTTGAGGAGACTGCGGTGGCCGGTGCGTTTCGTGGATCCGCCATGGGTGTTGCGGCTGTGGGCCGTTGGGCTCGACGCAGGTCCTCCCTCGCAGGCTTGTTGACGTTCAGCCTGGTGGCGTCGCTGCTGTCGGCGGTGCCCCCACAGCCGGTGATGGCATCGCCGGCGGCGCCGGCGGGTGCCAGTGCGGTGAAGCCTTCTCAACGCGTCGCGTCGGCGGCGTTGCCATCGCATGAGGCGACGACAGCGCGGACGTCGTTTGCCGGTTCGGGCGGGGTCAGTGCGGCTCGGCCGCCGGTACCCGGCTCGGTCGGCGCCGAGAAGACGTTCCCTGCGGTGAAGGTTCCCGGGCCGGGCAAGTCTGGGCAGCAGGCGTCGTCTCTTCGAGAGGTGGGAGGCGCCAGCGGTGGTGTCGTTACCGGCCGGTCGGTGGAACGTGCGGATGCCCGTACGGAGCGTACGACCGAGTTCGCCAATCCAGACGGTACGAAGACGCTGCGGGTCTACGACGGTCCGGCGTTCATCCGAGACCGGGCTGGAGCATGGAAGCCCATCGACAACCGGTTGTCTCGACGGGCCGATGGACGGTACGCGCCCGCGTCCGCTGCGGATGTGACTGTCGCATCGCGTAGCGACGATCCGCAGGTGGCGACGTTGTCGTTCGGCGATGACGCTTCGGTGTCCTTCGCGCTCGCCGATGCCACCCGGGTGTCGTCCTCCGTCGAGGAGTCGACAGCCACGTTCGTTGGTGTGCGTGCGGCGTCGGACGTGAAGCTGACGCCGATGGAGTGGGGCCTCAAGGAAGAAATCGTCCTGCACTCCGCTGACGCACCCACGACGTGGACCTTCCCCCTGACCGTCAGTGGCGTCACTCCGGCGCTCAACGACGCCACTGGTGAGGTGGAGTTCACCGACATCAGCGGCGCGGTGCGAGGTGTCATTCCTCCCGGTTTCATGGTTGATTCGAACGTTCACCCGCGTCGGGGTACGGGGGAGCGGACGGACAACGTTCGATACTCGCTGCAGCGTCAGGTCACCGGGTGGACGTTGCAGGTCGACCTGGATGCCCAGTGGTTGCGGGATCCAGCGCGGGTGTTCCCGGTCATCGTCGACCCGTCGTTCACCGACAACGCGGAGACCGACGACACGTACGTGTCGAAGCGCGACCATGCCAACCGCAACAACTCCGCCGAGGGTGACCTGTTGGTGGGTACCTACAACGGTGGCACTGAGCGGGCCGCGTCGTACCTGCACTTCAACGACCTGAAGGCGTCGAGGCCGAACCGGTACGTCCTGGGCGCGACGTTGCAGCTGTGGAACTTCTGGTCCTACTCCTGCAAGGCTCGCAGCGTCAACGTGTACGCGGTGACGAAGTCATGGTCGGGATCGACGACGAAGACGTGGGCTGGGCCGTCGTACGACTCGGCGAGTCGGGTCGGTACCGGCTCGTTCGCCTACGGCTACTACGACTGCCCGAGCGGCAACTGGGCTGGCTTCTCACTCCCGCCGGACCGGGTGATGAAGTGGCTGCACGGCACCGAGTCGTTCTACGGGCTGACGGTGCGGGCGTCGGAGACTGATAGCTACGCCTGGAAGCGGTTCGCGTCGGCGAACTTCACGAACTCCACGGCTCGCCCGTACATCGACTTGAACTATTCCGATCAGGGCGCCAAGTACTCCCTGCCTTCACCGAGCTTCAACCCGCCGGTCACTGCCGCGTCGGCCGGGAAGATCACCGCGCGGGTGACGAACTGGGGCACGACGACCTGGACGCCGACCAACGGCTACCGGCTGACGTACAAGATCCTCAACGCCGGTGGGACCGTCCTGCGCAACGGGCCGCTCTACACGATGCCGAAGAACGTCGGCTCGCACCAGTACGCCGACGTGCCCATCCAGGTCGAGGCGCTAGGGTTGGGCACCTACACCCTCCGCCTCGACATGGTGAACCCGTCCGGCGCGTCCTTCAACAGCACCTACGGCATCCCGTTCGGCCAAAGCACCTTCACCGTCAGCAACGGCGCACCGACCATCGGCGACGGCGGAGTGTTCCCGCCGCACAACGGCTTCACCGACTCCCTCACCCCGAGCCTGTGGGTGGACTACCTCGACCCCGACAACATCCCGGCCGGCGGCCGGCAGGTGAAGTTCCGCATCTGCAAGGGCACCCCCGCGGCCCCATCCGGCTGCCAGAGCACGGCGTGGCGGTCATCGACGGCGTGGGCGGTGCCCACCGGGATGCTGACATGGCAGCAGCCCGCCCACTGGTACGTCACCCTGTCCGACACGCAGGCCTCCACCCCGGAACTCGGGCCGTACGTGTTCACACCGACAGTGGCGCAGCCAGAGGTGTCTAGCCATCTCGCCTCCGCCGGCAACGACCCGGAGGTGGCCGGCCTCAACCCGTACGTCGGCAACTACTCCACCACGGTGACCGACGCCGCCGTGCCGGTCGCCGGACCCGCATTGACGATGACCAGGACTTACAACTCGCAGGATCTGCGGGCATCCGGGGCGTTCGGCACGGGTTGGAGCAGCCCGATCGACCAGCGGCTGAGCACCGACTCCGACGGCTCGAACAACGTGCTGGTGACGCTCGCCTCGGGCGGACAATTGCGCTTCGGCCGCAACCCGGACGGCACCTACGCCTCACCACAGGGATCAACCCTGACCCTGGTCGCCGCCGGCAGCCCGACCGTCTGGACCCTGCGCGACTCCACCGGGACCCGGAGGATCTTCGACGCCGGCGGCAGGCTCACATCCGTCGCGGACGCCGACGGCCGTGCCCAGACCTACACCTACAACAGCAACAACGAGCTGACCACGATCACCGACAACGGAAGCAACCGGGCGCTGCACCTGACCTGGACCGCAGGGCACGTCACCTCCGTCGCGACCGACGCCCCCGCCAACGGCCAGCCCGCGCCGACGTGGACCTACACCTACACCGGCGACAGCCTGACCCAGGCCTGCACCCCCCTGTCGGCACAAGCGTGCACCACCTACACCTACACCACGTCGTCGCACTACCGCTCCGTCGTCACCGACGACAACCCGGCCGCCTACTGGCCCCTCGGAGAGCCCGCCGACACCCCCGACGCCACCAACGTCGTTGCCACCAAAGCCGGCGACCGCGACGGCTCCTACCAGGACGTCACCCTCGGCGCGGCCGGGGCACTGGCCGGCTCTCCGGACACCGCCGCCGACTTCGGCGCCACCAGCACCACCGCCGTTGAACTACCGAAGAACCTGACGAACACCTCCATGGGTGTGGCCGTGGAACTGTGGTTCAAGGCCGGCACCGGCGAGAACGGCGTGCTGTTCGGTATGCAGAACACCGACCTCAGCCACACCCCCTCGCAGACACTGCCCATGCTCTACGTCGACACCAACGGCGTCCTGCGAGCCAAGATCTGGACCACCACCCAAAGCCAGACCCAGATGACGTCCGCGGCCCGCGTGGACGACGGGCAATGGCACCACGTCGTGCTCTCCGGCGCCGTCGACGCCCAGCAGCTCTACCTCGACGGCGTCAAGATCGGCCAACTGACCGGCCAGCTGATCGACTACCGCGACATGGCCCACGCCTCCATCGGCAACGGCCGCGGCGGCAGCGGCTGGACCGGCACCCCCACCGGGAACTTCCCCTTCACCGGCCTCATCGACGAAGCCGCCTACTACAAGCACCCCCTCGGCGCCAACCAGATCTCCGCGCACTGGGCCGCCCGCACCCCGACCCAACGGCTCACCACCGTCACCGATCCCGGCGGCCACACGGCCCTCACCGTCGCCTACGACGGGCCAAGCGGCCGCGTCAGCGCCCTGACCGACCGCAACGGCGCCACCTGGGACCTCGGCAACCCCACACCCGACAACGGCAACCGCGTAGTCGTCCTCGCACCGGACAACGCCGAACCCATCACCTACCGCCACGACATCGACCACGGCGGTCGCCTCGTCAGCCGTGAGGACACGTTCGGCGAACAGAAGTGGACCTACAACGCCCGCGGATTCGTCTCCAAATACACCGACGCCAACAACAACACCACCACCTACGACACCGACACCCGCGGCAACGTCCTCGGCCGCACCACCTGCAGAACCAGCACCGAATGCAACACCAGCTACGCCGGCTACTACCTCAACGCCACGAACCCACTCGACCCGCGAAACGACGTACGGACCTGGACGGCAGACGCCCGCTCCGCCTCCGCCACCGACACCACCTACCGGCTCACTCACACCCTCGACGCCATCGGCCACATCACCACCGTCAGCTACCCCGCACCCGCCGGCTACACCACCTCGCCCACGGAGTCCTACACCTACTCCACGGGCACCGAGGCCGCCGAACCCGCCGGCACCGGCACCATCCCGGCCGGACTGCAACTGACCGCGACCGCCCGCAACGGCAAGACCACCAACAGCTACTACAACTCCGCCGGCGACCTCGTCCGCACCGTCGACCCGGTCGGCTTAACCACCACCTACACCCGCGACGCACTCGGTCGCATCACCACCATGACCATCGGCCCCGCCACCGGGAACGCCTTCAGCACCACCAGCTACACCTACAACCCCCTGTCCCAGGTCGCCACCACCACCGGCCCACCCGTCACCAACGCGGTCACCGGCACCACGCACCAGGCCAAGACGACCTACACCTACAACGACCTCGGCCTACGCACCCAACAAGTCATCGACGACATCACCGGCGACGACCCCGACCGCACCTGGACCTGGACCTACGACCCCGCCGCCCGCCCCGACCTCACCACCACCCCCGACGCCAAAACCGTCGACCAGGACTACGACAGCAGGGGAGACCTGACCAAGGTCACCCAACCCAGCGGCCTGGCCTACGAGTACACCTACGACGAAGCGCACCGCCGCACCGAAACTGCTGCTGTCGGCGCCGGCGTCGACCCGATGGACCCCAACGCCACCCGCCTCGTCACCGACTCCCGCGCCTACGACCCCGGCGGCCGCCTCGCCTCCGTCATCGACGCCATGGGCCGCGAAACCGCCTACACCTACTACGGCGACAACCTGCCCGCCACCAGCAGCAGAGTCCGCCGCAACGCGGGCGGCGACATCACCAGCGAAACCCAGCTCAGCAAGAGCGACTACAACGCCGCCGGACAACCCAACCTGCAGATCGCCATGGGCGGCACCAGCACCACGACGATCTATGACAAGGCCGGCTACATCAAGGAAGAACACCTCGACCCCACCGGTCTGAACCGCGCGGTCACCTACAGCCGCAACCTCGACGGCACCATCGCCACACTCACCCGCACCGGCGCCGCCTCACCAGGTCGAGCCGAATCCACCAGCTACACCTACGACGACATCGGCCGGGTCCTGACCGAGACCGTCGCCAACACCGGCGGCACCCCCGCCACCCTCACCACCGCATACCAACGCGACGCCCGCGGCCTCGTCACCCAGACTACTGACCCTGCCGGCGTCACCACCACCTTTACCTACGACCCGCTCGGCAACCCTGTCACCACCACCGGTGCCACCCGCACCGTCTGGAACGACGGTGCCAGCACCAACGCCGCACCCGTCACCACCATCGGCTACAACACCTTCGGCGACACCACCCACACCCGCGACGCCAACGGCAACATCACCACCACCAGCGTCGATCCCGCCGGACGTCCTACCACGGTCAGCCTGCCCACCTACACCACACCAGGCGGCGTCGCCCTCACCGGCGCACACCACACCGCCTACAACAACCAAGGTCTGGTCGACCACACCACCGACCCCCTCGGCCGGATCACCGCCTACACCTACAACCCCTACGGGCAGCCGCTCACCCGCACCCTGCCGGACCCCGACGACGACGGACCCAAAACCACACCAGTCTGGACCTACGGCTACGACCGCGTTGGAGAGCTGCTGTCCGCGGTCGACCCCACCGGCGGATCGACCTCGGCAACCTACAACGACCTCGGCCAACAGATCACCTCCACGATCAGCGACCGCACCACCGGCAACACGCTCTACCTGACCACCAACCTCGGCTACGACCCGGCCGGAAACCTCACCACCGTTACCACCCCGCTGACCTACGTCACCACGACCGCATACAACGCCGCCAGCGAGCCACTCAAAGTCACCGACCCTACCGGCCGGTTCACCCAGTACACCTACGACATGGCCGGCCGGCCACTCACCTCGGTCAAGGGCAAAGACACCACCTACGTCGACCCGGTCACCACCCAGGCCTACGACCTCGCCGGCCGCCTCACCGCCACCACCGACTGCACTGCAACCACGACCGGCGCCTGCGCCACTACCCTGCGAACCGCCACCGCCTCCTACAACGGCGCCAGTCAGCCGCTCACCGTTACCAGCGGCGAAGGACGCATCAACCAGTACGGCTACGACACCGCCGGTCAACTCACCGCCATCACCCAACGCGTCAACCCGACCGACGCGGCCACGGCCGTCACCGTCGAACTCGGCTACGACCTCGTCGGCCAACGCACCCGCATGGTCGACGGCAACACCAACGCCACCACCTACACCTACACCCCATGGGGCCAGACCGCCTCCGTCATCGAACCCGCCACCACCGCACACCCCGACCTCGCCGACCGCACCTGGACCACCACCTACGACGCTGCCGGGCAACCCGTCACCTACCGACTCCCCGGCGACGTCAGCCGAATCCTCACCTACGACAAACTCGGCAACCTCACCCAGGAAACCGGCACCGGAGCCGAAGCCACCACCGCCACCCGCCAACTCGGCTACGACCAGAGCGGCCGCATCACCAGCGTCGGCGGACCCAACGGCACCACCAACTACACCTGGAACGACCGCAACCAACTCACCAGCGCCACCGGCCCAGCAGGTGACGCCACTTACACCTACGACGGCGAAGGCAACCTCACCAACCGCACGGACGCCGCCGGCACCGCGACCTTCACCTACAACACCGCCGGCGCCCTCGCCACCGTCGCCGACCCCCTCACCGGAGTCACCGCCACCAACGTCTACAAGAACAGCGGCCAACTCGGCCAAACCACCTACGGCACCGGTGGCCCAACCCGCGCCTACTCCTACGACAACCTCGGTCGCCTCGCCACCGACATCTACAAGAAACCCAACGGCACCACCACCGCCTCCACCACGTACACCTACGACAAAGACGACCTGGCCCTCACCAAGACCACCACCGGCGTCGCCGGCGCAGGCACCAACACCTACGGCTACGACGGCCTCGCCCGACTCAGCAGCTGGAAATCACCAACCAACCAACAGACGACCTACGGCTACGACAACGCCTCCAACCGCACCACCGTCACCAACGCCGCAGGCACCCGAACCACCACCTACGACGCCCGCAACCGCACCAGCACCGCCGACGGCGCCGGCCAACCTGCAGAATCGTGGACCTGGACCTCACGAGGCACCCTGTCCACCCACACCACCGGCACCACGGTCGACACCAACGCCTTCGACGCCTTCGAACGTCTCACCCAAGCCAGCAGCACCGGCTACACCGTCAACTACACCTACGACTCCCTCGACCGCCTCGCCCAACGCAACACCCTGCCCTTCCTCTACAACGACCTCACCAACCAACCCACCCGCACACCCGACAACCTCAGTCAGAACACCGCCGTACTCCGCGGTCCTGACGGCCAACCTCTATCCGACAAGGCCGGCGCATCCGCGGCACGCAACCTCATCACTGACGGGCTGCATGACGACCTCGCCGCAGCCACCAACCCCACCACCGGCGATCTCAACGCCTCACGCACCTACCAGCCCTACGGCCAACTCAATGCAGCCACAGGCACCCTGCCGCTCGGCTACCAAGGCGGCTGGACCGACCCCGACACCAACCAAACCAACGCACACGCCCGCTGGTACAACCCCACCTCCGGAACGTTCACCAGCCGCGATACCTGGACCCTCGACCCCAACCCCACAACCCAAGCAAACCGGTACACCTACGCCAGCTCCAACCCAATCTCCGGCAGCGACCCAAGCGGACACTTCGACGTCGGTCCTGGAATTGGTATAGCCCGAGCCCTCGCCGGCATCGGAGGCGGTGTAGTCGGTGGTGCCGCAGCGTGCGCGATCGGCTGCTCCGCACTAATCGCAGCCGCCACTGTGGCCTGGTTCGGCGTAGGCATGTACGTCGGCTGGAACACCGGATACAGCATCGGCAGCAAGATCCGAGAGTCATACGAGATCAGATCGGCCGGCAGTAGCTTTGGCAACCTAGTCAACGGAATACCAGGCATCACGCCGCCAGACACGAACTACTGCACCAGCCATCCAGGCGCATGTACATCAGCGATAAATGTTCTTCAGGTCGGCGGTGGATACGCTCCCGGCTGGGGTGGGCCTTGTGGTCGGGGATGCAACACTCCACCGCCCACCCCGCCCTGCGTTCTGAAATCTGTCGCGGCAGGCTTGAGTAACGGTCAACTTTGCCGCACACCATGGCTCCTCGACATCGCACCGCGACCGAGAGCTATCGAAACTGATCGCCCCGTCTCTGAGTCAATGCTCGGTGGGGGTGTCCAGATCGGCAACAAGCCGAACAGCTCGTCTGCTCCCAATATTCCATCGGATCAGACCAGCGAGTCCGCGCCCACCGATACCGGGCCGGCAGGAGGGGCTCCCCGAGTCGAGGGCCAGCAAAGTCCATGCTTCAGTGGGAGTTGGCAACGTGGCGACGGTAGTCGCTTCTCCGGTCCTCAATGGCTAGAATACTGCGCCAACCTTGGCGTTGGTAGCGGTGCCCGCTCAGATCTAGCTGCAGAAGAGGTTACAGTTTCCTGGCGGCCCGGAATGCCCAAGTCCGACTTCAGGCGTAAGGCGGCGCAGCTTCAGGCGCTCAGTGATGCCGGTTTGCTCTTCAAAGCGCCAAACCCGGTGAAGCGAGATAAATCGATCACGGGTAAGTATAAAGCGGACTTGATCCGTCGAGTGTATGATCAGTACGGTGCAGCCAACCCTGAATTCGCAGATTCCCTGAAGAGTAGAATCCTCACTAGGATGGATCCCGATCATGTCTGGGAGCTGCAGCTCGGCGGACCCGACGCCGCCTATAACCTCAGAATGCTCGATAGATTCACCAACCAAGAGATCGGAAGCCGCCAGATCTGGCCACAGATTCGAAGCCTCCCGGACTTTACCCCCATCAAGATTAGGATCGAGGGACCGTGACTAGTGTTGAGGCGGGTGATTTGGTCGAACGTATTCGGCCCCTGCTGACAACTGAATCAGAGTGGCGAATGATGAATTCCCTACCTCTGCCCAAGTCGGATGGTGGAGCTGTGCTTCCTGGGGTTCCCTCATCCTACTTGGAGATGCTAAAGATAGCCGACGGCTTTATATGCGGGCCTGTAGTGATGTTTGATTCAAGCACTGTCATCAGCATGCAGTTCTATGCAGAGAATCCTGAAGGCTCATCGGCTCGGTTGACTAAGGAAGAGTGGTTCTGTGCGGGAGTTGTGAGTGATGAGCCATGGTTCATCAATCGCCTTGACGAGTCTATCTGGCTCTTTCCTGACACAGGCGTTGAGTGGTGGATGAGTGAGCAATTCGAAGAGGCTGCGCCCAGCCTGAAGGAATTCCTCGTCGACGTAGTCTGTGGTCCCCGCTATGTATCTTTGACTGGAGCTCAGGAGGGGGATCAATGGTGGCGGCTGCTTGAACGAGTCGGGCGAATCCAAGAGGGCGTCTGATCTCGCTTGGTGAGTTTGGTCCGTTTAGGTGGTTTCGTTTCGCCGGGTTGGGGTGGATTCTCCGGTGAGGTAGCGGCTCATTGTGTTAGCCATGGCCAGTGGATCATCCGCCCGGGTGCGTTGCGGGAGGGTTTCGTAGTCGCGGACGAGTCGTCGGTGCTGCATGAGCCAGCCGTAGGTTCGTTCGACGACCCACCGTCGTGGCTGGACGCGGAAGCCCTTGCCTGCCGGGCGGGGCACCACCTCGACGTCGACGCCCAGCCGAACGCCGTGCGCCCGGACCGCAGTGTTGTAGCCGCCGTCAACCCACGCCTTGGAAACGGTCGGATGGTCGGCCGAAACGGTGTCGAGCAGATGTCGGCCGCCGGCGGAGTCCTGGACCGACGCGGCGGTGACGATCACCGCCAGGAGCAGACCGAGAGTGTCGGTGGCGATGTGCCGCTTGCGTCCCTTGATCTTCTTCGCCGCGTCAATGCCTTGGCTGGACTCAGCGACGTTGCTGGAGGTCTTCACGCTCGGCGAAACCGACGGGCGACTACGGGAGACTCTTCGACCGGAAAAGAGGTGTCAGTCGGCGGCACCGGCGCGAGCTCGGTCGTCGCAGGGCTGTTCTTGACTGCCGGTGCCGGTGCCGGTGCCGGTGCCGGTGCCGGTGCCGGGGTCGCGGTCGAAGCGACGCGTGTCATGCTCCGCAAGGCCCAAGCAGTAGCTGAGACTACGGCACCAACTGCCAGAGCCGTCCTCAACCTATGCCTTGTTCACTGCACCGCGTGACTATAGTCCGGCGCCGATCGCGCCGCCGCTCCCCGCGGCGGCAGTTTATGGGGACTCCTCAACCTTCGACCGCGACCGCCGCCACCGCGCGAGGTCCCATTGACGAGTTGACCGAGGACGGGCTGCCGCAGGTCTGGCCGTACTCGATCTATGAGATGTGCAGGGCCCGGCCGGTAGACGGTCAGGCGTGGCGGACGTTCAACCCTGGACCCCCCGTTTACCTTCCGAAAACCCCGGCCAGATGTTGGCGAAGAGTGACAAGGGACGGTAAAGGGCTAGCGATGTCGTTGCAGCTCAGCGACCATCTCAGGCAAGTAACGACAAGCCTGCTTCGGCTACGTTCCGTTACAAGGGGTTTTGACAACCATTGACAAGTCCTGAGGGGACTCGACAAGAGGCTGTCCTGGGTTCAAGTCTCCTCGTTCCTACGAGGGCTGCTTCGCTGACTCTTCCACAGTTGCGTAGTCAGTGCATGCAGGGGGCCGGCGAGGGGAGTCGGGCTGGCACGGGAACCTCGGTCCCTGGCTCGACTCCATGCCGACGCCGGCAACGGGTTCAATCCCTCCTTCACCACAGACGCCACCAGGAGGGAGCCCATCGAGACGGGGCAGTTGCTCGATCCGTCGTCGTCACGGTCTCGCGCCGGGGACAAGATGCGGGTAGACAGGTTCGTGGGTATCGCCCACCGGAGTGTGATGGCCAGACCTGACGGTCCATCTGCGGGAGTGGCAGGCCCGGGAGCCCGCTGATCGGTCACTTCTCGTTGGCCGAATCCGGAGCGCCGCACCCGAGTGGGCGCTGTCGCTGGTGGGTGTATGGCCTATGCCGGACGGCAAGCCATGAGAATACCTTGATGTCTCTGGATGCTTGTCCGTACGGTGAGCCCTCGCACGTCGCGATGGGCCGGGCCACCCGGTCCGTCGCTATGGAAGGCTTTCCCGGCGTCGGCTTGGCGTTGCAGGACAGAGGGGCGAGAATGCGGATCGCGGGGAGCGTCGATGTCGATGCGGCGATGAAGGGACTCCGCGAGGCGCGGGCGGTCTTCCACTCCGAAGCGGACTTTCAACACGCCTTTGCCTGGGCGGTGCACCGCCTCGACAGCGCTGTCCAGGTCCGACTCGAGGTGAGGCAGGACGCGCGCGAGTACCTCGACCTGCTCTGTTTCGGTCCCCAGGGGCGGACCGCCATCGAGTTCAAGTACTTTACAGCCCGCTGGGAGGGCGTCGACCCCGACACCGGGGAGGAGTTCCGGCTGCGCACTCATGCCGCCTCCGACGTGGCACGCCGTGACTTCGTATTCGACATTGTCCGGCTGGAGCAGTTCTGTCATGCCAGCCAGGTGCCGATGGATGGCCTGGCGCTGATGCTCACCAACTATCGCGGCCTGTGGGAGCCGCCGGTCCGGAGCCGACGGACTCGGGACCACGAGTTCCGCATCCACGAGGGTCGACGGCTGACGGGCACACTTCGCTGGGGCATGGAGGACGACCACCACCTGCCGAACCAGCGCGAACTGGTCGGCCACTACCCCCTGATCTGGCGGGACTTCGCCCGGCTCGACGGCCGCAACGGCTTTCTTCGCTGGCTGCCCGTGCCCGTGTGGGCACCCGGAACCTGACTTATGGCCACGGCACGACAGAAGGCGGCCCAATGCCCCACCGGAAACCGTTCACGGCTAGGTGCCACACCCATCAGTTTCCCGCCGGAGTGATTTCGCCGCGCGCGGTATTGACGTTCACCACCGATGACCTCGTGCACGCGCTGTTCACCACCGGCCGCGCACCCGGTGACAGGTTCTCCCACGGCCTGGCCTCGGTTTGGGAGCTGATCCACCGGGCATCGCTCATCCCTGCGTACGTCCGCCGTACCGATGGGGGAGGGCTGGTTAGGTCCGCCCTGGCGCGGGAGTTGGACCGGTCGGAGAAGGGATCTCTGTCGTACGCCCTTGGACAGGCGATGACCGGCATCTTCTGTCGACACAAGCTGGACGTCGTCCACCTGCTGCACACCGACCGGTACGCCAGCCGGTGGGGCGTGACATTCGGTGTCACCAGGAAGCGTCCCGATCTCTTCGGCTGGAGTCACCAGGGGTGGGTAATCGCCGAGGCCAAAGGGCGCTCCAACACGATGGAAGCGAGCCTGGCCACTGACCTGGGGGCGCAGAAGCGTGCTATCAAATCCATTCAGGGGCAACGACCGTGGCTTGCCCTGGGCTGCGTGGCCTCCTTTCCGCCCCACCGCCACGAACTGGCCGTTGACGCGGTCGACCCGTCCGAGGATGGAGCGGCGTCGGTCGACATGGACCTGGACCTCGACCGATACCTGCTGGCGTACTATGAGCCGTTCCTGGCGGCCATCGACGCCGGGACACCCGACATTCGGGACCAGCGCTACCTCGCCGCCCGCTTCGACCTCCTCGGCCTGCGGATCGGCCTGCGTCGCGACATCGCCGCCCGGGTCCGGGCGGCTGTGCAAGGAAACGTGGCGGGCCTTCACGCATCGATGCTCGATCTGCTGGGCGCAGACTTTCAGACGAACGAGGCGGCGACGGTGTTCTCCGACGGCACGCTGGTCGGCACAAACTGGGAAGAGGCCCTCACCCTCAACGACTGGTACTTCTGACCGGGGGGGCGACGGGGTGCCGGTATTTGACCGGCTGGCGCAGCGATGAGTGCTGAGGCGGGCGCCGGCTTGTAGGCGGCGGCCAGGTCCTCGTCAATGTGCCAGCCTCCTCCGCATCGTCGGTCCGGCACGGATTGGGGAGACGGGGTTGATCGATATGGGGGTACCCGGACCGCGTAGAGCCGTCCGGGTCCGCGGTACAGCGGCGTCAGCATCGGGGTTACCGCTTGCGGTAGACGCTGCTCGGCTTGCAGGCTCGTGGTTATCCGAGCGGTTGGACGGGTGAAGCCGACCAACAGCCGGTCGTCGCTGTAGTTGCAAATGGTGTAGACGGCATCACGGCTGATCGTGCCGCCTTGGCGGGCGGCCTCGAGAATGACCTCGGCCAGATCGGGTCGCCAACGCTGAGAGCGGTGCCAGGGCCAGCTTCGACGGATTCGCCGTTGGGGTCCGGTACAGGTTCAGGATGTCTGCCTACCGATAGCGGCAGGGGGCGTCGCCATCGGACGCGGTGTCCGTCCATACGAGCCCAGGAGGGGGCAGAGTTGTTGCCGTGACGACGACGGTCGACTTGGCGGCCTTGCCGAAGGGCGTGTACAGCGACGGCACCTATCTGTGGCGCGCAAAGTCTGGGGCCACCTCTACGTTTGAGGACAGCGTCGCGGCCCGGGAGCTCTTCATCGACCTGCACGCAGACGAGTTCTGGAATCCGTGGCGTATGGAGGAGCAGGCGGCCGAGCTCGAGCGGGCCCAGCGGATCATGCGGGAATGGGAGCGGGCCGAGCCTGGCTTTCGACGCAAGACCAAGCGCCAGCTCGAAGCCGAGATGGCCCGGTGGGACCGAGAGTTCGAGCGGAAGCGCGCGAAGCGCGAGCAGCAGCGCCAGGACAACCTCAAGCGCTACGAGCCCGAACGGGAGCAGGCACGTCTTGCCATGCTTGAGCATCAGTGCGCCTTGGCGTATGGGACAGAAGAGCTGGCAAAGATGCGCTCTGGCGAGGCGTTCCCCGCCATGGACCCGAAGCGCCGAGCACATCGGGTCGCCGAGCTCAAGGCGGCGGTGGCAGGACACCAGTCTGCCATCGAGCAGCTGGCCCCCGTCGTGGACGACCCAGAGAACGTCGTTGACGCGAACGGATACCTTCCCCGCGACCGGCGCCACTCCACGCTGTTCCGCTATCGAGAGCGGCGTATCGCCGAGGTCCGTCAGACGCGTGACGAGCTGCCCAAGTTGCAGGCGCAGATTAAGACGACCGAGGACAGGCAGGAACGGTCCAAGCTCAAGGTCCGCCACGACATCATGAAGTGGCGACTGGACAAGCTGCTCGCCGTGCCGCGGCTGGAAGCCGAGGACATGTGTGCCGACTGTCCGACGCCCGCCAACAAGCACGGGTACGTCACCCCTCCGTCCGACGGCCCCTGTCCGGCGTGGCCAGCCTGGAATGCGCGCATGAAGGAGGTACGGGCGATGCTCGCGCGCATGGCGGAGGCCAACCGGGCGCGTCACGCCATCCCGGCACCCCCGAAGCCCGAGCCGCTGGCGGTGATGCCGTCCGGGTTGCCGATAGCGCAGGTCGTGCAGCGCCTTCAGGAACTGCAGCAGCAGTACCCAGACGCTGAGGTTCGCCGCGGCCGAGCAAATCGGTGGGAACTGTGGCCTGCCAGCGGCAAGTCGTGAGCCGCCATGGCAGCGGCATGGATCAAACCCGGGCCGAGATGCTGCGCGGTGCACATCGTGCTCGGGCGGCCCGGTCGCTATCGCGGGTCGTCGAGCAGCTGGGCCGGGTCGGCATGGTGCCGATGCTGATTCCGTCGACGCCAGCGGCTGCGGGGGTGGTGCGGCGGTTCCCACACCTCGTTCCACATTGCCGTAGCTTGGGTCATCTCGCCGACCTGGCTCAGCCTCGCCGCTGAGTCCGGCCCGCTGGACGTGGCCATCGAACGGCGGCCCTCGTAACCGCAGGGCCGTCAGGGGTGGTCCTCCAACGCGGCGGCGTCGAGACGTCCCCAGGCTCGCTTGTAGGCGTCATCGAGTAGCGGATTCCGGGCCTTCGTAACGCCAAGAGACCGCTCATGCGCCGAGATTGCCTCCGCCACGTCGTAGCCACCTCCTGGGCGCGCTGTGGTCAACGCGGTGAACAGTCCGATGGAGTCGCCGACGTGGGCGGCAGCAACTGCGTGCTCCAGTTCGCCGAGTGAAAGGATCACGGCCTGATACTCGGGATCGAAGATCTCATCACGGTAGATCTGGCTGTTGAGCAGGTAGTGCGGTTCGGCGGTCACAACGATGCCCCGAATTTCCTGAGTAGGATCTACGGTCCCGAACGCTGGGTGCCCATTGCGGATCATGTCCCCAGTACGCTTGATCTGCTTTAGCGCCTTGCCGACATCCCGGTTAAGATCGTCGAGGTAGCCCTGCTGGTCCAAGCGCCCCGGCGGCGAAACGCGTGCCGATTTTACCTCGATCACCACGGTCAAGCCGGGCAGTACCACGATATAGTCCGCAGCGTGCTGGCCCTTGGCATACTCTACGTCATGCAAAATCGCCACAGCATTCACAAGGGCGAGCTGCTCACCGACGTACGCCTCTATGACTACTCCGAGGTCTTCGGCAAAAGATCTGCCGAGTGAATCCCACCCCAGATAGTACAAGGCGGCCGGGCTCAGACGCTGGGCCACGAAGTAGACGTTCGGAGCCAGGTAGCGGCCGTCCGACATCAAGAGGAACGGCTTATCCACCAGCGGGTTGAACTCATATCGGTGCAGGCGCGAGTCGCTCTTGCGTTCCTCGAGCACCCGTCGCTGGACCGTCTCGATGTCAGTGCCGAAGATCCGGCGGAAGATGTCCATCACCTGAGGACCGGTGACATCCAGCGCGTCCAACGCCGGCCGAAGATGAGATTGGTCTAGCCAGCGAGGGTCGAACCACCCGGCGTTGACTCGGGCGCCAACCGTGATGAAGAACGCGGCTCGCATGAACGCATCCACGGGAAGCCCCAGCAGCCCGGTCCAGGTAGCCGACGACAGGACCCGGCAGCCCAGCCCTGTGTAGTCGCGGTCGAACAGCAGCAGTATCCGCGACATGTCTTCATAACGAGAATGCTGATAGGGGAACTGCTCAAATGCGGTCCTGACCAAGAACGATTCTAACGCGTCTGGTTGCCCCACCGAGTCGAGGAACGGCTCGTCCAGGTTCACGAAGAGATTCGTCAGGCGGCGCAGGTCCTTCTGCGTGACCGGCGCGGTCAACCGGTGCTCGTTGCCGAAGGCGATGTTCTCCCGGGCTGCAGCCGCAATCACCCACGGGAAAATAACCTCGCCGGGGCGGCGCTCGTACGCGCCACCGTCGAACTGGCTAGCCGAGACCGCCGCGAGCGCCGGCAGAAGCGTGCTGGGCGTGTGGCGGCGCGCCGCAGCAATGAAATCGCGGTATCGAGTGGTAGGTACGGCGCGTGTCACTTGCCCATCGTGTGAACATTGCGGGCTATCGTCAACCGGGTTCGGTCTCGTGCCGAATTCCGGCAGAGCCTGACCCAGGCCAAGGGCCAGGTCTTGAAGGGTCTGGCGGGAGCTATGAGCGTGCCCCGCTCCGGCACAGAAGGTTGATCTGGTCTGTGGAGGTGTCCGGCTTGGTGCTTCACCGCGGGCGAGGGCTCGCAGCTTGCGGGTGGCGCTGAGTCCGGGCGTGCCCGGCGGTACGACGAACGTGGCCCGATTCTCCCGAGCATCATGCTGCTGCTGGTTCCGGTTTAGTCAGTTGCACCGGGGTGCGTCGCCACGTCTTGCGGCAGTGCTCGGGTACTTGAGGACGCGGGCTTGTGGGTCATCGAGGGCCGGCACGGACAGGTGCGGCACCGGGTGGAGGAACGCGATGTCGCCGGCGCCGCGGTCGGTCGTCCACACCGCCCCGTCGCCGACTTTGCGGAGCGCCCGCTGCCGCCCGGATTGTCCGTGGAGTCTCTAGGTTACGGACAAGCCTTCTGGGCAGGTGCTTACAGTCGCCGTCCGGCAGAATCATGCGGTGCCGATTGATGTCGATTTTGCTGCCATCCGCCCCTGGGGGCGCGGGCAAGACACCGGGTTCGAGGAGTTGTGCTGCCAGATCGCCCGGGCGGAGGCGCTCCATAAAGGGCGAACCTTCATGCGTCTGGGTACCCCGGATGGCGGCGTCGAGGGCTATTCGATCGACGCCAGCGGCGCCGAGCACGGACTGCAGGCCAAGTTCTTCCTGGGTAGTCCCAGCACCGACCAGTGGTCGAAGATCACAGGCAGTGTGAAAACGGCCATCGAGAAGCACCCGAACCTGACCGCCATGACCATCGCCCTGCCCAGCGACCGTGCCGATCCCAGGAAGCCAGACGAGCAGTGGTTCATGGACAAGTGGAACCACTACGTCGAGCAGTGGAAGAAGCATGTCAGGGCCCTGGGGCGGACCGTCGAGTTCCATTACATGGGCAAGTCCGAGATCCTCGAAGCATTATCGCGCGAGGAACACGCCGGCCGGTTCCGCTGGTGGTTCGAGCGACCGCTGCTGAGCCGTACGTGGCTGGCCGAGCGTCTGGACGAGGTCGTCGAGCAGGTCGGGCCCCGCTACAACCGCAACCTGACGGTCAGCGTGTCGGCCGGCCGCAAGGTCGCCAACTTCGCCCGGCTTCCACAGCTGCTCGTCGACCTTGAGCAGGACGCCGCGTCCGCCGTCGGCCTCATCGAGCGACTCGATCCGGCCATCGACCCCGCCGCGAGCGCCCAACTGCACCAACTCGCCGCAGCCCTGCCGATGCCCCTGACCTCCGGCGAGACGCCGACACCCGACAAGCAGCTGCCGATCGACCCTTGGCGGCGGGCTTGGCAGGACCTGCAGGCCGCGGTGCGGACGCTGACCCCGCATCCGGACGCCGAACAGGCCGGCGAGGCCGGCCGGATGCACCGAACGTTCAACGAGCTCGCCGACGTGAGCGCCAAGGTCATCGCAGCGTTCGACGAGGACTGTCCGGCCTACACAGCACAGGCCATGCTGCTGTGGGGTAACGCCGGCAGCGGAAAGACCCACCTGCTGTGCGACACCGCACGGCTCGCCCTCGAACGAGGCCAGCCGGCGGTGGTGGTCCTCGGCCAGCAGCTCGGCGTCGGCAATCCCTGGTCCGAAGTCATGAAAGCACTGCGGTTCGACGGCCAGGCTGAGACCTTCCTACAGGCGCTCAGCGCCCGCGCCGAGGCCAGCCAGCAACGCGCGCTGCTGATCATCGATGCCATCAACGAGAACAACGGCCTTCAGCTGTGGCCCAACCATCTCGCCGCTTTCCTCACAGTGGCCCGGCGGTACCCGTGGATCGGCGTCATCTTGAGCGTCCGCACGGTCGCCAAGGAAATGATCCTTCCCGACCACCTCGACGAAACGCGGCTGATCCAGGTAGAGCACAAGGGATTCGCCGAGGAGCCTGTAACGGCGGTCCGGGCATTCTTCGAGCACTACCGGCTCCCGCTGCCAGCAGCACCGCCCTCGTTGTTTCGCGAGCTGTCCAACCCGCTGATGCTGCGACTGTTCTGCCAGGCCGCCCGCCACAATGCCGGGCTGCTCGCGCAGCCGATCCCGGGGCTGTCGCGGATCATCGAAGCGATCTTCCAAGACGTTGACGCGCGCGCCCGGCACCAGCTGGGGACCGGCCCCTATCAGGCGATCGCACGGCCGTGCTGTGAATCGGTGGCTGCAGCGATGTCCAAGCGCCCGAGCCCGGTGCTTCCGTACGTGGAGGCGGTCGCGGCGCTTCACGCCGTTGTGTCCACGGCACCCGGCACGCCCTATGACAGAACACCGCTCGGCGTTCTGGTCAGCGAGGGACTGCTCGCCGAAGACTTCGTCCTAGAGGGGGCCGGCCGAACGCCGTCGCGGGTGGTTCGCTTCGCCTTCGAGCGCATCAGCGATCATCTCGCTGCGGAAGTGTTGCTGGGCGACGGCTCCGAGACGGCTGGTCGGTCCACGGCCGACAGAGCCGCCGAGATCGCCCGTCGACTCCCAGCCACTGATCCCGGCAAAAGTTCACCGGAGGCCTACCGACTGCGAACGCTTCTGGAAGCCTTGGCCGTTGCCGCGCCAGAGCGCGTAGGTGTCGAGCTGCCGGAGATCGCCGAGGCCATGAAGCGGGCCGGTGTCACGCTTGAAGGCCGATCGGTCGAGTGGGTCATCACCGAACCCTGGCTACGAGGTCTGCTACAGCGCGAGTCGTCCAGCTTCACCGACCGCACCCGCCAGCACCTCGCGGACCTGATCCTCGGCCCGGACCCCGATGCTCCGGCCGCTCTGCCGGATCCGCTGCGCCGTGAGGCGATTAGCCGAGCACTACTCCTCACCATCCATCCCGACCGGCCGCTTGGTCACTGCTGGCTGCACGATCTACTCGCTCCGATGTCGATGGCGGAACGGGATCGGCGATGGACTGCCCAGGTCCGCGGGCGCCACGAGACGAGGCGGCGGCCGAGCCCGTACCAACTCCTGCTGGATTGGGCGAGGTCTGCGCCACCGGAAGTTCTGAGCCTCGGCGTCGACGGCACGACCACGGTGGCCCGGCTCACCGCGGAGGCCCTGCTGTGGGCCTTGCCCTCCCCAGACCGGTTCCTGCGGGACACCGCGACCCGGGCCTTGGTGGCGATTACGCCCCACGACCCGCAGATCATTCCCGCTCTGCTGCAACTGGCGACCGGAGTTGACGACGGGTACGTCACGGAGCGAGTGCTTGCGGTCGCGTACGCAGCGATCACTATGCGATCGGTCGAACCCGAACCTGCAGCGGCGGCCCTGCGAGCGTTCATTGAGCAGGCGGGCGTTCCCGTACATGTGATCGCGCGCGATTATCTTGCGTTAGCAGTCAGTAACCTCACCGAGACGTCTCCTGGAAGCGCGGACGTCGCGTACCTCCGCGAGACCTCAATGCCGCGGTACCCGGCCAATTGGCCGGGCCAGTTGGGGCTACCGGACTTCGAGCAGCTAAAGGCCGAGTATCCGCGCTTCCGGCCAGACGCGGACCCGATTTCGGCCGGGTCCGGTCTCGATGATGAGCGGAGGAAGGAGGCGGTCACCACCGGGTGGGGGCAGTTGATCGGATCACTCGACAAGATGGGTGACTTCCACTCGTACGTCATGCACGTCGATCGCCCATACTGGTACAGGCTCGCCGCCCAGCGCATCGACGACACCACGGAAACGCCGTTAACCGGATTTGACCCGAGCGTGCTGCCGGGATGGATATTCGCCCGGGTCCTGGAACTCGGCTGGACGCCGCAGGCCTTCGGCGAGGTCGACGCCGACATCAGCCGCTCCGACCGCGGACGAACGTCCCACAAGGAGGAGCGATTCGGCAAGAAGTACCAGTGGCTCGCCTGGCATGAAGCACTGGCGCGGCTGTCCGGCACCCACAAGCTACGCGACCGTGACCACGACGAACGCGAAGCAGCATACGAAGGCGCCTGGCAGCTCGACGCCCGCGACTTTGACCCGACCCACCTTCTCGACCGACCGAGACCCATTGACGTTCGCTGGTGGCGGGAACTCTGGCAGATCGCTCCGCTGACTGCCGAAGCCACTGTCGCCCCAGACAAGGCGGCGGACGACGGGCCTGTATCGGCAACCGCGGCAGAATACGCGACCGAGCAGCGTGTGTGGTGGCTGCCGATACCTCAGGTCGCCCACCCTGCTGTGCCGCTGGACCAGGATCCCGTCGTCCACCTGTCCCTCTGGGCCACCGACACGGCAGACCTGCCCGACCTGAGCGACTTCCTCGTGGTCGACGCCGACCTCAGCCACTGGCCTACCACCCAAAGCGCCCCGCGACGGCCCGGCCGCCGCTACCGCATCCTCAACGCGTACCGACACCTCATCCCGCAGCGAACTGAACGCAACACCACGCACGCCGACCTGACGGCCAGCATCGACGGCGTTCTCATCCGCCGCGAGGACCTACCCGCGCTGCAAGCCTGGACCGGCGACGAGGATCTGGACGTTTTCTCCCTCGACGTCCGCTTCACCGACGAGATGTACCTCGGCGAATGGCCGACCGGAGCGGTCTACCGCGCCAACACGGTCGCCGACTTCCGGCCCGAACGCTGGACCGACGCGATCGGCACCGACTCGCTCGGGCTCGGGGTGCCCGCGATCGTCATGACTGAACGCTACTGCTGGGAAGGCAGCATCCTCGACTGCTCGCTACCCGCCACGCTCAACGTTCACCTCCTCACCTCAGCACCCGCCGCTCTCTTCCCAGGACTGCATCACCGCAACGGTGCCGGCATCACCGTCGACCGGCAGCTCTTGCACCTCGATCCCGAACCCTGGCCCGGTAGCGATGGAGGACTACTCATCGACGAAGCATTCCTCGCTAGTGCACTCGAACGCGAGGGACTCGTCCTGCTTCAGATCATTAGGCAGTCCAAACACGTCAATACACTCGACGGCGACCACCGCTTCGCGGGCGGGGTCACCCAGACCCGCCTTATTGGCTCTGTCGGCACGGAGCGGCTATGTGACCTCACCCTGACTCATCTTCTCCCGCCCCGGCTCGACGACTAGCCCGTCGCCAGCCTTGAACAGCCAGCGAGCGGGCTTGGGGGAGCGGTCGTTGGGCTGCCGCGACCGGTTCGGCAGCGACGGCCCGCCGTGGCCGCCGCTGCTCGGCCGCCAGCGGCCCGACCTGCGGCGGTTCGACGGTTGACAGGATGGCAGCGAATTCAGTCAGGGCTGATGTCTCTTGCCTCTTCGTCATGGGCGAAGTCCCAGCGAGCGACAGGTCGGTAGACACTGCCCTCGGAGGTTCGTGTTTTCTCGATGCGCTGGAGCCGGTACGTGTAGTTTCTGCCGTCTCCGGCGGGGTGAAAATCGCCGAGGTGACAGATCAGCGACTCTGGTACCTCCAAGTCGTAGAGGTCGGCCTCGGATCGAAGGGGATCGCCTTTCCAGCGAGACTGGCGTAGCGGGTTGGGCAAGACGACTCCGGTCACCCATTCAGGGTGGGGATCGATGTCGGTTCCGGGAGTGACGATGTGGGCGTCAGGCTCGACAACTGTCGTCATCCAGTCCGGTAGGTGGACTATGCGGGTTGATCTGGCGGTCAGGGGGCGGAAGTACAGATTGTCATGAATGCCGATGGATCTGCAGAGTTGTAGCAGTGGCGCGACGTCCAAAGGGATTCCTTGCAGCTGGAAACTCAGCACGGTCTGCGTCGCCCACCTGGTGCGCTCAGCCGAGATGTTTGAAGTCAGGGTGTAGAAGCCTCCGGTGCAGCTGTCGAGATAGCAGAATTCTTCACTGTGGTGGCTGTTGGGCCGGTCGGCACGCTGCTTCCACTGGGCCAGTTCGGCGGCGAACGCCGCGGCCCCGAATCCATGCCAGCTGGTCGCGGATTGATGGATGCTCCACCGAGCGTCCGACGATGCCCAGCCGAGGCTGGCGAGTCTGTCGAGCAGGTCGAGTACGCCGCGTTCGCTGATCGCTGGCACTGGGACGTCCAAGGTGACGCCGCTGCCGGAGGCCGCAACCCAGTCGATGTCGACCAGATCGTGAGTGAAGGTGAGCTGACCGAAGCCACCGCCAGTCTCCGTCACCGGCGTTGGCTGGTGTGCGGTGCTGACGAATCTGGTGGATGAATCTGGGAGAGCCAGGCGTTTACGTCGGGGTTGCGTGCGAGCGGGTTCGTCCACGAGCGCCTGCCCGTCAACGCGTAGCGACTCACGCTTACGCCACAGCAGATCGAGCAGCGCCGTGGGTCGGCCGGTTACTCGGCGGAGTTCGTCTCCCGAGAGCAGCAGGACCGGCTGCTCTCGGTGGTCAGCAACCTCGGAGATCGCGGTACCGGAGAATCCTGCCATGCCGATCAGCAGCCCGATAGCGCCGCTTGTACGCCTTAGTCGGGCCCGGAGGCTGTCGATCGCGTCGATGTCTGCCCTGGCCGAGCGCCACTTGCATTCAATGAGGTAGACCTCGGACATCCTGGTAGCAAGCAGGTCAGTCTGCCGGGGACGGGCGGCACCCGCGTTCAGGCGCACGTCGAAGTGGTTGGCACGGAACAGGTCCGCTACGAGATTCTCGAAGAGCCGGCCTCGCTTGGCCTTATCGGTCATACCCTCCAGTGCGTGAAGTGCCTTTTGCAGGTCCGAATCGATGTTGAGCCCCACCGCCACCTCCTGCTCTGACCGTAGTCCGGCCGCAGGTGCGGCCGATGGCAAGGTCCAGGCTTCCGCCCCGGGCCGTCCAGTGGTCTGGGTCGAGGTCCGCTTTCCTCAGTGGCCTGAGCTCGGGATAACTCACTGGCCACGCTTTTGCCGGCGGTCAGGACATCTCATGGCGTCCCGCAGCTCGAGCGACCGGCCACTCCTGATCCACGATCAGACGCACCAGGTGAAGGCTGCACGGTGTGGTCAGTTCGCGAGCGGTAAAACCCGGCCGGTACCGGCGGTTAAGGGCAGCCGGGCGTCGAGGTCACCGTAGAGCAGCGCGTCGGTCGCCGACGGGCCGACGCATACTACCGATTCCTCCGCCGACAACCTGCGCCCGATCGACACCATGCCAGGCCGCGGTCCTCTTTCCTGTCGGCGGCGCGTGGCCCCGCGTTCAAAGGTCGGTAGAGCAGACCTTGCCGCAACCCGGCTGCATGTACCAGCGCGGCTGGATCGACGGCGTCCGTGTCACCGAGTACCACCCCGCAGGATCCCAAACCGCGGTGCTGCCCGACCCTGACCCCCACGCCGAGCAGCACCGCATTTGTCAGCCCTCCATCGCTGCGACGAGCCGCCGGAGGCCGGCGCGCTCTCGGCGGTTCTCGTGGGTGATCCACTCCTTACCTTCGGCAGCGATGCCCTCTAGCACGTGCAGGGTGCGGTCGAGGCCCGAGGCATCGAGCGAGACCTGGGAGGCGATGCGGTCGTCGTCGCCGAGTTCCGGCATGCCTGGCCACTCACCGGTGATCGTCAGCTCGTCCCGGGGGTTGTTCGTCAGGGTAAGGGAGAGTCTCTTCTCGCCATTGCGGGCATCGACGACGTGCGCCGCCACGACCGAGTTGTACTGGTAGGTGAGACGCTGCTGATCGCCGAATTCCATGGTTTCGAAGTCGAGAGTGACCGTGACCTGGCGGACGCCGTCCTTGGTGAGCAGGAAGAGGAGAAGTTTGTATCGCGAGTAGCGCCAGGGTCCCTTGCTGACCCGGGCCCGCTTGCACCCGGGCACGGGCGCCTCGATGAAGGCGTGCGCTATCACGTCCTGCGCGGCCACGCGGTAGTGCCGCAGTGTGTCCTCGACCAGGATCTTGCGATCGCAGTCGAGCCAGTGCGCCATCTCCGCGTCGGTCGGCTTCGATTCCAACTTGCGCACCCACCTGTCGTACGCCGCGCGCCGGTCCTCGTAGTCGCGCTGGACCCGGTCTACGTCGTCCCGGTAGCGGTGGCCCTCGAGAAGGATCGCGAGCCAGCCCTGGATGGCGAGCCGAGCCCCGGCCACGATTCCGGCCGTCGCGATCACCGTCGTGGACGGCGCCTCGACGAGGGCCTGCCACAGCAGCGGCGGCCCGGCAACCACCAGGGCGAACACTGCGGTGCCAAAGGCGGCCCGCGTCGAGGATGGCACTCGGGAGTCCTCGGGATCCGCGGTCAGCTCACCGCTGAGCCACTGCCGCTTGACGTCGCTGGCGAGGAATCTCACTAGCCAGGCGACACGCTTGGCGTCGACCGGTTGTTCCCGGTACAGCTCGACCAGCTCGTTACGGAGGGTCTGCCGGATGCCCGCCGTCTCAGCCAGCCATATCTCCCGGGCTATGTCCGGCGGCAGGTAACGCCCGAAGTAGCGGTCGAACAAGGAGTCCATCGCTGAGGCGAACCGGTTGGACTGTGTGGGAGCACGCTGGGGCGTGAAGGTGAGGCGCTGACGGGCCGCCCGGCGTCGATGCCGAGCCAGCTTGATCGTGAATCCGGCCCGGACCGCGACGACGACGGCTCCAAGAGCCACCATCAGATAGGCGGCTGAGCGAAGCCATGAGTGGGCCCAGGCGTACTGGACCACCGCGAGGCCCGTGACGAGAAGCAGTGCCGAGCCACCGAGGGCGCGCAGGTAATCCGCCGCGTCGGCACGGATCGGGTGCGGCGGAACCGGCCGGGGAGGGATCGGCTTGGGCTGGAAGAACATCCAGACCCGCTCCACCCGGTCGTTGGCCGTCCTGTCCCGCCGGGCGATCGCGAACGTCTTCTGCCAGGTCCAGTCCTGATGCGGGCCGGCCAAGAAAACCTCGAGGTGGTTGAGGATGCTTTCCTGCAGGGGCGGGTTGAGTGATTCGAACTCCTTGACCACCAGACCGATCGCGGCCGGGTCGGGAGTCTCTGCCGTGGTCTGCGGCAGCGAGTCCAGCAGCGAGCCGACGGCGTTGATGCCACGGGCCCAGGGACCTTCGGAGCGCTGCGCCGCCCAGCGGCGGACGTGTGCCAGCTGCGCGAGTTCCTGGTCCGTCAGGCTCTGCAGGGTACGGCCGCTCAACAGTGCGAGCGCCAGATAGAAGTAGGCGCGGGAGTTCCTGTAGCCCCGGGCGATCGCTTTCATGATCAGCTCTCTCGCCTCGGGTGGGGCGCTGATCTCCAGGTAGCGGAGGCCGACCTCGAACTGCCGCTCCGGCGGGTCGTCGTCGTTGACGTGGTATCCGCCCTCGATGTGGACCTCCTGGGCCTGGAAGCCCACGTGGGCGTCGCCGTCCGCGACGTTGGTGAACGTCTTCTCCTGCGGTCCGGCGCTCATGACAGAGCCCGCAGAGCCGCCATGAGCCCCGCGACCCGTGTTGCGAGGTCCGTCCAGTCCAGCAGCAGGCCGCGCAGCTTCCGCAGAGCCGTGGTCGCGCGGCTTCGTGCCTCGTCGTCGGTCGGGGGCACGTCGGCGGCGGCGGCGTCCAGCTCCTGCTCCGCCGCGCGGTAGGTGACCGCGTCCACGTCACCCGCCTCATGGAACTTACGGAGCGAGGCGCGCAAGTCCGCGAGCTGATCGTGGAATGTCTCCCCGCCCGCATTGCCCGTCGCGCCGTAGACGGTCGCGTGGTGAACGGTGTGTGCTTGAAATCCAACATGAGCGTTGCCCTTGGCGACGTTACTGACCGAGCCGGACATCGACGCATCACCTGCTTTTTTCCGAGGACGGCGAGGGGAAGAGCCATACTGCGCCCCGAGTTCCTGGGCGAGCGCGAGGGCGAAGGCCGCCGCGTTGGCGGCGGCACGCGGCTGCCAGTTCTCGCCGTCGGTGTGGACCTTGGTCCCGTCGGCGCGGTCGCTGATCCCGCGGACGACGACGGCCGGCAGAGAGCGGTTCAGGTGGGCGGCCTGGGCGACCCCGGCCGACTCCATCTCTACCGCCAACGCGTCGTTGTAGTGATCACGGATGCGCGCCGCCTCAGGCGAGGACGCCGAGTCGAGGATGACCTCTCCGGCAGCGATTGGGCCGAACCGCACCTTGGGCACTGCTCCGGCGAGGCTGCGCGCCCAGCCTCGCTCCCGCTCAAGATGGCGTGCGAGCTGATCACAGGCATGGGGGATCTCCCACACGCGAGGCCGGGTGCGGAACGCGTCGCTCTCGCTAGTGCCGCCGTGATAGGCGTACACGTGGGTGGCCACGACGACGTCGCCGAGGCCGATGGAGGGCCAGAGCGCCCCGGCCACGCCGGCGAAGATGACCGCTTCCGGGTCGAACTCGGTCATGGCGCGCTCGGCGATCACGGCGGAGGGGTGGTTGCCCTTGCCGACAAGGCCGAGAATGATCTCACAAGAGCCTCCGGTCACGGTGCCACGTTCGAAGCGCGTGCCCATCGGGTGTATGTGCGGTTCGACTTTCGTGAGACGTTCGCGGACTGCGTTGTACTCGAGGTCCAGTGCGGTGAGCACGACCACGGGTCTGGTCATCTCTCGTCTCCTCCGGCTGCGAGGGTCGGAACCGTGCGGATCATGGGTGGGTAGAGGTTCCGGCGCGGACCGGCGCGGTAGACGCGGGCCGGCCGGCCGGTGCCCGCGGCGCGGGGCGGACCGGCGGGGACCACGAAGCCCTTCGTGCTCTGGACCTTGCGGTAGAAGTTGCGGGGATCGAGCGGTGTGCCCCAGACGGCCTCGTAGACCTGCTGCAGCTCCGTGAGGGTGAAGACCTCCGGGCAGAAGGCGGTCGCCAAGCCCGTGTGCTCCAGCTTGGAGCGGGCACGCTCCACCCCGTCGACGACGATGCGCAAGTGGTCGAAGGCGAGCGGTACCCGCGCGGCCAGTACATCGTCGACCGGCGTCCACTCAGCGGCCGCGGCGTCGGTTCCCGAGACGGGCTCGGGAAGGCGCGGCACGACGGCGAGGTGGGCGACGGAGACCACGCGTCCACGAGGGTCTCGGTCGGGGTCGCCGTATGTACCGAGCTGCTCCAGGTGCGGGATGTCCGTGAGTCCCGCCTCCTCCCGCAGCTCCCGGCGGGCGGCGCTGAGGATGTCCTCGCGCTCATCGGCGAGGAACCCCCCAGGCAGCGCTGCCCGCCCGACGAACGGCTCGATACCGCGCCGCACGAGAAGCAGGCACAGGCGACCACCGCGCAGGGTGAGAATCACGAGATCGACAGCGAGCAGGATCAGGGGTGGTTCCCAGTTGTCATCGGGCACTGCTCGACCATAGCTTTTTGTCGATCCGACAAAAAGGCTCGGAGTTGTCGCAAGGCCGACACTTCTTAGAGGTCCTAACTTAATGATGTTGGGCGTAACCGACTGGATGTGAGGGTCGTTTCGTCTGCACGTGAGGAGGGGTGAGCAGCCGCCGTGGATCGTCTCGGACGAGTTGTGGGCCGAGATCGCACCGCTGCTGCCACCCCGCCCACCACGGCGGAGCCGCTATCCAGGGCGTAAACCGCTGGATGACCGCAGGGTGTTCTGTGGGATCTTGTTCGTGCTCTACACCGCGATCCCGTGGGAGTTCCTGCCCCAAGAACTCGGGTTCGGGTCGGGGATGACCTGCTGGCGCAGGTTGCGGGACTGGAATGACGCCGGGGTGTGGCAGCGGTTGCACGAGATTCTGCTGGCCCGCCTACGCGGCGCGGGGCAGTTGGACCTGTCGAGGGCGGTGATCGACGGCTCCCACATCAGGGCGCTCAAGGGCGGCCCAAAACTGGTCCGAGCCCGGTCGACCGCCGCAAGCCGGGCTCGAAACACCACGTCATCACCGACGCCGGCGGGATCCCCCTCGCCGTCACGCTGACCGGCGGCAACCGTCACGACTCCACCCAGACCACCGTCCTGCTCGACGCCATCCCACCCATCGGCGGACGCCCAGGCCCACCACGGCGGCGCCCCGACCGGCTGTACGCCGATCGAGGCTACGACTACGACAGCCACCGCCAACAGATCCAGGCCCGCGGCGTCCCCCCGTCATCGCCCGACGCGGCACACCCCACGGCTCCGGCCTCGGCACCACACGCTGGGTCGTGGAACGCACCATCGCCTGGCTGCACTGGTTCCGCCGCCTACGCATCCGCTGGGAAATCCGCGACGACATCCACGAAGCCTTCCTCAGCCTCGCCTGCTCCCTCATCTGCTGGCGCCAACTCCAACGCCCCCAGAGTTAGGAGTTCTTAGTAGCGTCTAGATCACGAAGAGATGCCACAAATGGGGTGGCGACGCTATGCGTCGTGGCGGTGATGCTGAGAAAGACGGTGTTGGTCGTCTTAAAGGATCGACGCGCTGGCCGTCTCTCATCTACGCAACACGCCTATCACGGGCAAGTCGTGCGCCACTCCAGCGGACGCAACCCCCGGGCGTCGATCTTCGCGTTGCTCGGATGCAGTTCGGCGATGTGGCCCCATCGCCAGGCAGGGCAGACGGGCCACCTAATGACCAGCAGTACGGGTCACCCGCGATCGGCAGGGCGCCGATCGCGGCCGGGTGGTCGACCGCCACCAGCACCCGGCCGTGGCGGATGTGGCCGGCGACGCGGTGGCCGGCAGGAAATCGCCCCCCGTTTACCCCCCGAAAACCCCGCCGACGGTTGACAATCAGTGACAAGGCGCGCCCAGTGGCTGGTTGTGTCTGTGCAGCTCAACGCCCACTTCTGGCAGTCAACGACAAGTTGGATTCAGGCACGGAGGGTAACAAGGGGTCGTCGGTTCGAATCCGGCCGTCCCGACAGCGAGAGGGTTTCCACAGGTCAGCGACTTGCGGGAGCCCTCTTCTCGTTGGTCTGGCGCAACCTGTCGCCGTTTGAGGCGCTGCTGGAACCCTTGACTCGGGTAGTTTTGCGAGCCGATTTTGGCTGTCTCTCTGTACACCGGCTGGTAGGCGCGTTGCATCGGCGTGGCGTAGTCGCTGCTGGATCACTAAACGGCAGGCGATTTCGGACAGAAGGGGCGCGATTTTCTGTGCCACTCTTGTGGGTCATGTGGTCGCGACCCGCGGCAACGACGACATGATCACCACGCGATGGTCATCGTCCGGGTCGACGATCTGATCGCTCCTGTGCCGGCTCGGGCATGGCGCCGGCGCCCACGGTCCCCGTGAGTACTGGCGGGCGCGGGTGCCGGTGCGTATCGGCTGGCAGCCCGGCTGCGAGCTCTGGCTGCTCGCCTCTCGCAGCATCAGCACCGGCGAGATCGCCTACTACGTCTGCTGCGGGCAGCTATCCGGCCGACACCGGGATGGCGTCAACCATGGCGATGAACTGCGGAGACTTCAGATCAGGCAGGTGCGGCCGGAGTACTAGGCCGTCACGGCCCGATCAGGACACCCCTGTCCCGCCACTAGGCACGGTCAGCAGAACCAGCCGTCCTGCACCCAGCCGCGCCGGTTGATGTGACCGTAGGCAAACCCGTAGACGTAGCCGCCGCTGCGGGGACCCTCGACCAGGAACGTCTGACCCTGATAGAGGGTGCCCATCCAGGCGCCGACGGGCTGAGTGCGGACGAACAGGTCACTCGCGCACACCGTTTCCCGCTCCCCGATCGTGCCGTTGGCGGCCTGCACCGGGGTTGGCATGGCGAGTGTCGCGGCGACGCCTGCGACCAGCAGGCCGGCGGTCACCCGGGTGCTACGCCGGCTCACCACGAGTCGTACCCACCGATACACTCGACGCGCAGGTAGCCCCAGTCGGTGGGGCCGAAGTCGAAGGAAGCCGCCCACCCGTTGTAGACCGGGTGCGCCCCCGGCGTGTGGCCGATCTTGTTGCCGTAGGCCAGGGTGCGCTTCAGGCCGGTCGGACCGCTGGCGGAGTCGTAGTTGGCGTAGAAGCTGGCGCTTTGGCAGATCACGATGGCGTGCCGTGGCACCACCGGGTCGGCCTGGGCCGGCGTGGCGCCCAGGGCGATCGTTGTCGCTCCGATGGCCAACGCGGCGGCCCTCGCGCGCTTTCGTCGGGGCATGCCCACCTCCCGTACGGCGAAACTTTCCTACCGGAAACCCTACCGAAGGGGTTGATAAATGTCGATGGGGAGTGGTGGTCGAGCGGGCTCCCGAGGTGCCTTCGGTGGCCATCCGGGCGTGGACGGGAGCCGACCTCACGCTGAGGGTCACTGACCGTCGGTGGCATGGCCTCAAACAGGTCCGAGGCCATCTAAGGTCGCACGCGGCTCGGCCCGCACGAAGCGGTCAGTGACACGCGCCACCGCCTCGTCCAGGATGACCCGCCACCTGCTGGGGTTTACGCTGTGGCACGCGGCCACCGCACGATCTTCGATTGTCCTCACAAACCATCGATGATCGACGCGGTGGCCGGCTCCGTGCCCACGCCACGCCCAACGCCAAACCCACTGGGTACTGCCGCGCTCAGCCTCGCCGCGGTCGTGGTTGCCCGTCCGGGCCGCCGGTCGGGCCGGCCGGGCGACGAGTGACACCGGTCGGGTCGCCGGCGGCCGTCAAGGGGGCCGGCCCCGGCGGCCCGATCACCGCGACGTGCCGACGCCTGGCGTCGGGCCGGGCTGTCACAGGAACGCGCCGACGCGCGGCGTCGCGCCGTCCCAGCGGAAGATCGCGGCGTACAGCGCGCGGCGGGCGGTGCTGGGCAGCGAGCCGTCGGCCTGCTGTCGGCACGGCGCGGTGCCGGCGCAGATCCAACCGTGCAGGAAGATCCGCTGCTCGTCGTCGACCAACGCGGGGACGAGGTCGGCGCCGCCCGGGCCGCAGATCCCGGTGCCGCCGGTGGTGAGCAGCGGGCGCTCCGTCCTGCCGTGGAAGTCCCACCGGTCGGTGGAGGTGAGATAGACGGTGGCGTAGCTGCAGTTCTGGTAGCCGTACCGGGAGGCGAACAGCACGAATGTGGAGCCGCGTTGGCGCAGCACCGGGTTCTCGATGATCCCGTCGCTGCGGACCAGTTCGCGGCTGACGGTGCCGACCCCGCGGGTGCCGGTGTCGTCGACCCGCAGCATCCGGATCGACGAGGGTGTCTGCTGCGTCTTGTAGAGCACGAACCGGTGGCCGTCGGCGTCCTCGAAGGGCGACGGGTCGATCACGCCGGCGGCGGCGACCGGCCGTCCGGGCACCGCGTCGTCGGCGTCGTGCGCGCCACCCGGGCAGATCAGGGGCGCGGCGCCGACCGGGGTGTACGACCCGGTGGCGGTGTCGGCGGTAGCGGCGCCGTGGCACCGCTGCCCGTCCTTGCCCTTGGCCGGCGCCGAGTAGTAGAGCACCCACCCGGTGGCGGTATGGACCGCGTCCGGCGCCCACACCGCGCCGCTCTCGGCCCAGTCGGGCACCGAACCGAGCACCGCGCCCAGGTCGGTCCACGGTCCCGACGCGGTGTCAGCCCGGTACGCCGGGGCCCGGCCGCCGGTGGCGAACACGACGAAGGCGTCGCCCTGTCTGACCACTCCGGGATCGGCGATCCCGCCGGCTGGCGCGTACACCGGTTGCGGGGTGGCGGCTGCGGCGGGCGCGGCGGCGATGCCTACCGCGACCACCGCCGCCAGGACGGCGGCCAGGAACGGGCGTCGGGTCCCTCGTGGACGCATGGGTCTCCTCAGCGCGACAGCGGTGCGGCGGGTGGTGTCGGTGGGCACCGCCGAGCGTGCCGGTAGCACCGCCCGGCTGTCAACAATCGCCATTCAGTTCGGTCAATGTGGTGCTAATGTGCAGCTGCGGTAGCCGAGCTGCCCGGCCGGCGGCGATCCGGGCGATTCCCCTTCCGAGCCGCGACGCGCCGGTCCGCACCCCTCGGGAAGGGATTGCCCCATGCAACACAGAAGACGGTGGTCGGCACGCAGCGCGGGCGCCCTCGTCGGCACGGCCGTGCTGCTGGTGAGCCTGGTGCCGGCGGCTCCCGCCGCCGCCGCGAACGCCACCTTCAGGGCGGCGACGCTGAACATCCTCTACGAGCTCAACCAGGCCCAGTTCACCCAGGACCTGCAACTGATCACGTCCCGGGCGGACCTGGTCGGCCTCAACGAGGTGGGCAACCGCCGGGCGTTCCTGCAGGACTGGGCCGCCGCGAACGGCTGGTGGCTGTACGCGCCCGAGCCGACCCAGGCGGCCAACGAGGCGCTGCTGGCCCGCAAGAGCATGTTCGACGTGCTCGACAAGGGGTCAGACTTCGTGTGCGACACCAACGGACCGGGCGAGGTGCCACCGGCCCGGTACAACAACTGGGTCCGCTACCGGCACAAGCCGACCGGGCGCAGCGTCTTCCACCTCAACGCGCACGCCAACGCCAGCATCGAGAGCGGCGGGCGGCCCGAGGACCTGCCGCGTACCCGCTGCGCCGAACAGCAGTTCCAGGCCCTCAAGGACCTGGCGGCCAGCAAGAAGGACGCCGGCCAGGTCATCGTCAGCGGTGACCTCAACGTCGACTTCAGCGCCGACCGCGCCTACGGGTACGCGAAGTTCCCGTGGCAGGTCTTCGAGGCCAACGAACTGCCCAACCTGCGGTCCTGCTACAACCTCTACGGCGAAAAGGGGACCGGGACGCACGGCAACCGGCACATCGACTACGTCTACTTCTGGAAGCGTGTCGAGGAATACCGCGAGATGTGGATGACCGACTATGCCATCGTGGGCGGCACCAATTCCGACCACAACGGGGTGGTCGCCACCTTCAGCATCACGCCGTGATCCCCGGGGGCGGTGTCCCGACGAGCCCGCGGTCGTGACCGGGACCGGCTTCGTGGTCGCCGACCCGGCTGACGGCCGGGCGGTCAGCCCAGCGCGAGCGGCAGTCGTCCGGCCAGCCGGCCGAGTGCGGCGTGCTCCGCGTCGGTCGACGGTGGCCACGGGCCGGGTCGGCTTGCGGTCGGCGAGGAACACCGGTCCGCGAGCGCGGCCGGCGAGTAGCCGGGGCGGCAGCATGGCGGCGCCGGTCTGCCAGAACGCCCACTCGGTCTTGCCGCCCTTGGACACCACGCGTGCGCGTTTGCTGGCCAGGTCGAGGTCGCCCACGTCGAGGGTGAGGATCTCCTCGGCCCGGGCGGCGGTCTCGTAGAGCAGCCTCCACAGCGTCTTGTCGCGCAGGCCGACGTCGAGGCGCCACAGCGCGGCGACCTGGTCGCGAGTCAACGCCCGGGTGGTGTCCACGGCTACCTTCGGCCGGACCCAGCCCGCGGTGGGGTCGCCGGTGATCCAGCCGGCCGACCCGCGCCACCAGGTCAGCGCCGAACGCAGTGTGGACAGGTGCCGGACCCGGGTGCATCGCTCGTCAGCCCCGGTGGCTTGCCCACCGTGTCACCGACGCTGACCTGGCTGCGGCGTATCGGGCGGACGCGTTGTTCGACGCCCATCGCGACGACCCGGAGTTCGGCTACCGGTTCCTGGCCGATGAGGCCCGCGCCGCCGGCCAGCCGATGGTCGAGCGCATCGCCTGGAGAATCTGCTCTGGCATGGGCTGGTGGAGCGCGTTCAGCAAAAAGAAGCGCCGGGGCAAGGGCGGCAAGGTCGGTCCGCCGGTGCACGACGATCTGGTACGCCGCGACTTCACCGCGAACGGCCCGAACCGGATGTGGCTGACCGACATCACCGAGCACCGCACCGGTGAGGGCAAGCTCTGGCTGTGCGCGATCAAGGACGTGTGGTCCAACCGGATCGTCGGCTACTCCATCGACTCACGGATGAAGTCGAGGCTTGCCGTCAACGCCCTGCACAACGCCGTAGCCCGCCGCGGTGACGTGGCCGGATGCGTGCTGCACACCGACCGCGGGTCGCAATTTCGCAGCCGGAAGTTCGTCCATGCCCTCAACCAGCACCACATGACCGGGTCGATGGGCAGAGTCGGCGCCGCCGGCCACAACGCTGCCATGGAGTCATTCTTCGGCCTGCTGCAGAACAACTATCGGTGGAGCAGACCCCCTGGCTGAGCGGACCGCTTGTTGTCGGTACGCCCGCCGGGGTGCGGTTTCGTGTGGCTGTCGTCGGGTTGGTGGCTGGCTTCGACCGTTACGTGCGGCAGGGTGCGGTCGGGCCAGCGGGGGAGCCGCCAGGTGGCTCGTCCGGTCAGGTGAATGAGCGCGGGTACGACGATCATGCGGATGACGAATGCGTCGAGGAGGACGGCGGCGGCCATGCCGAGGCCCAGGAGTGACCGGGATGAATGGTTCGATCGGGCCGGCCTTGCCGAGGCCGATGAGTCCGCTGCCCCAGCCCCACTGGAAGACGGCGGTGACCACGCCGAACGCGGCGGCTGCGGAGACCAGGTTGAGGACGGCGCCGACGGCGGGGACGAGCAGGCTGCGGAAGACGAACATGAGCAGCCGGAACGACAGGCCGATGACGACCGTGAAGAACAGCGGCAGTGTCCATTGGGGCTGCCCAGGTGTCGTCCTCCGGTGAGCCGTTGCGCACGTCGATCGGGTGGTGGGTGACCAGCAGATCGCCGCGCTCGGCCACGACCAGCCGGGCGTCGAGCACCTCGGCCGATGGGAGGCAGGCACCGTACACGGTGCCACCCCGCGAGTGGCCGCGTCGCATCAGGCCGTTGAACCGCTGAGTGAACTGCGGCTCAACGAACGCGCGCCAGTCGGTGCCGACCTCCTCAAAGACCCGGGGCAGGTGCCGATTCACCGCGATGTCGGGAGCGGCCGTGTCGAGGGCGAACAGCTCATCCAGGGCGTTGACGAGGCGATCGAGATCCATAAACATCCCCGCACCCTACGAGGTCATCGGTCGTGGGTCGGCTGCAATCCATTAGGCGTGGACTGGACGGAATTCGATGTCGAGTTGAGCGGGCCGTAACCGGGCGGTCGTCAAGCGTGTCAGAGCTCTGGGGAACAGGCGGGGACCACACGGCGTGCGCGTGGTGCTCGGCCGAACTGAGGGAAGTGGCGCTGATTCCGGCTCGCGCGAATCGTGACATCGTTCGCCGCGTCTACAAATTTCTGATACTGCGGCTCGTTGATGTGCCTTCGTTGACGGCGGCTTCAACTGCGCTGCGCCGGCATGAGTGGAAGAAAGTAGCGGGGATTCCGGTCCGCGTAGTCGCGATATTGCGCGCTGCCGTCGATAAAGGTCCGATACCATGACTTGACCGCTTCGAGGACGTGGGCGGGATCCGTCTGTTTTGCGAGGCGAGACCCGCAGATGACGTAAATTGTTCTTGTCGGTGGACTGGCCAGCGGCCGCATCCGGATTGCCTCCATGTGCCTCCCGGGTGGCGATCCGAGCGCAATCCCTGTGCCGTGTGCGACCGCTGTTTTGATCTCCTCGTTCAGGTCGGTCTCAAGGACAATTTTCGGGGTGAAGCCGGCTGCTTCCACGGCGCTGTCGAACAGAACGCGCAGGGCTCCTTGCGTTCGGACCAGCCATGGCTCGTCACGCACCTGCGCCCAGTCCACGGGATTCTTGCCTCCTGCCAGTGGATGATGTGCCGCGACGGCCAACCAAACCGGCTCCGCCAGCACCTGCTGGAGGATCGCTCCGCAGTCCAACTTCTCGTACCCCGGAGGGCCCACCGGGGTGGCCCGGTAACCAAGAACGAGGTCCACCTCTCCGGTGTGGAGTTTTGCCTCGCTCTCTCCTTCGACGAAGGGCTCAGTAGTCCATTCGGCCGTCGGTAGACAGGTGGCAAGGTGTCGGATCAGGGGCGGGATGAGTAGGTTGTACGTGGCGACGACGTAGCGTTGCGACCTCGGCGACGACTGCGTCAATCGGGTCGCGGCGCGGTAGGCATCCCGCCAGGTAGCGGCCATTTGCGTGAAGGCGGAGGTGAGAATTTCTCCCTGCGGGGTGAGTCTGGTGCTCCTTGTCGTACGCTGCACCAGTGGCAGTCCGAGTTGTTCCTCTAGCTGCTGCACCCTTTTGCTGACCAGTGGGCGGGAGACTCCGAGCCTGTGGGCGGCCCCCGTGAAGCTGCCAGTCTCCGCAATCGCGTTGAGGGTTTCCAGCTCACTCCAGCGCACACGCGCCTCCAAACACGCACGGTTTCGACGCGGCCAGGATTGTCGCGTCGATGGCCCGGCCCTACTGTGAAATCGTTGTCAGGAATCAGCAGGACTGCGCGATTCGATGCGGCCGTGTGGCCGCCGCCAGGGCGCCGGGCGCCGAGTTGAGTCAATGTGTCGCGTCGGTTTTGTCGCTTAGCGGTCCCAGGCGTGGGTTTTTTGTTGGGTCGGTGCGTCGGCTCGTCTTTTTCCGTCGTCAATGGCCCCATTGTTGCTGCCGCTACTACTACTGTCAAGTGAGCTGACATTCGATTCCTTTATGGGACGGCCCGTCTCATGCCAATCGGTTATAAGTCAGGTCGGCCGCCGATCCCGGCGGCGGGTCTACCTCAACTCAGTTGCCGTCGGTGTCGGGATAGACGCCGGGGAAGCGGCCTGGGTGGCGAGCAATCCATTCCCAGTAGCCCGGGTGTCTCTGGGCCTGCCGCTGGTGGAAGCCCAGGAGAGCGACGAACAGGGCGTCGGCCACGTCGGCGGACTTCACAGCCTCCGGTCGCCACAGCAGGTGGTGTCTCCACGTCGCCAGCGGGGTGAGCGGGAGCAGGACAAGCAGTTCATTGGGCTTGTTCTGCGGGCTGGCCATCGCTGCGCCTTTGCCCGCAGCGATGCGTCTTAGGCTCGAGTCTGTGGCGTCGAGGAGTTCGGCGGCCGGGTCGTGGGATCGAAGGAAGGTCCGTTCCCACCTGCTGACCGGGTGACCTGCCGGGCTGACGAACCACGGCGTGCCGCAGGAACTGACCGCTGGCACCTCCACCTGGGCGTCGCCCGCGAGAGGGTGGCAGCGGCCAAGGACGATCCATTGTGGCTCGATCACGACGGTGCGCATGTGCACGTCGGCCACCGTCGGTAGCGGATCATCGGGCAGTTCATAGACGATCGCAGCGTCCACTGCCCCCTCCGCCAGGAGAGTCAGCGCTTCAGCCGGATGGGCCTGTGACAGGGTGATGTCGGCGGAGGGCAGGGCGCCGGTCAGATGCTCCGCGAGTCGACCGTCGAAGTGCTCAAAGGCGGCGAGCCTGACCTCTGGCCGGGAGGCGAGCGGATGCGACAAGGCCCGAGCCTGCTCCAGGGTCTCCGACCATGCCGACATTAAGCGCGCCGACGCGGCCAGTAGCCGGGCGCCGGCCGGGGTCAGGGTCATCCCCGCGGTCGAGCGGTCAAACAGAACGAACCCCAACATCTGCTCCAGGCGGCGGATTCGTTTGGACAGCGCGGGTTGGGACACATGTAGCTCTCTGGCAGCCCGCGTGAACGACAACTCACGGGCTATGGTCTGCAGGGACACCAGATCATCAAGGTCCACGCTCGCCGTTATACGGCCATCTATTGCCCGCAGCAACCTGCGGAGACCCCACCATGCGACGT
Organism: Micromonospora sp. AKA38; assembly: GCF_027925725.1. Taxonomy (NCBI): domain Bacteria; kingdom Bacillati; phylum Actinomycetota; class Actinomycetes; order Micromonosporales; family Micromonosporaceae; genus Micromonospora; species Micromonospora sp. AKA38. The sequence continues at coordinate 383,525 of NZ_BNEI01000005.1, forward strand.
CAGCAACCCCTGACTACGCTCCGTGGCGCATGGCGTCCCGCCTGACTGTCCTCTGACCACGTCCGTCGGTCTCGTGTGCTGCCGGCACCTGTGTGAGTGTCCGGCTCTCTTCAGCGACAAGACCGGGCCGACACCGCGGGGGCCGGGAGCGCACCCGAGCGAGGGCGCCGGACAAGCACCGCTCAGGCGACCGCCGATTCCGGCACTAGCTGCCCGATGATCAGGCGCGCGTAGTAGCCGTCCTGTCGTAGCAGTTCAGTGTGGTTGCCACGTTCTACCACCCGGCCCTGGTCGAGCACGAGTATCTGGTCCGCGGTGCGGACCGTGCTGAGGCGGTGGGCGATGATGATCCTGGTGCAGCGCAGCGCGTCCAGGCTGGCGTCCACCCGTCGCTCGGTCTCCGCGTCCAGGTGGCTGGTGGCCTCGTCGAGCAGCAGCACGGCGGGGCGCCCCGCCAGGGCACGGGCCAGGGCGAGCCGTTGCCGCTGCCCTCCGGAGAGCGCGTTGCCGGCCTCCCCCACGAAGGTGCGGTATCCCATCGGCATGCCGGCGATGTCGTCCTCCAGGCAGGCGAGCCGCGCCGCCTCCTGGATCGCCTCCGACGGAAGCTCCGGGTCGTTGAACGCGATGTTGCTGTGGACGGTCCCGCTGAAGATGAACGACTCCTGGAGCACGACCCCGAACCGGCGACGCAGCGCACTCAGGTCGTACTCGTCCAGTGGATGCCCGTCGAAGAGGATCCGGCCGTCGGTGGGCGGATAGAGGCCAAGAACAAGTTTGCCCAAGGTGCTCTTGCCCGCTCCGGTGCGGCCCACCAGGGCCACCTTCTGTCCCTGCTCGATGACCAGATCGACGCTGTCGACGGCCGGTGGTGATCCCGGTCCGTATCGGAACGACACATCGTGCAGGGCGATGGTGGTGCCGGCGCCGACAGTGCGTCGGGTCGCCTCCGGCCGCTGCTCGGGGGCAGCGTCCACGACGTCCTGCACCCGGCCGAACTCGGCCTGCAGGGACTGCAGCTGCTCGACGCTGTCGACCAGTGAGCTGGCCGGCGCGAGGAACGCACCAGCGACCGAGACCAGGGCGAGCGCCGTGCCGACCGTCATGCTGCCGGCGAGCACCTGCCACCCCGCCAGCCACAACAGGCCTAGGGACGTCAACGTCGACAGGAACGACACGCCGGCGTCGACGACCGCCCGCAACTTGCCGTGACGGACCGAAAGCCGCAGTTGCCGTCCGAAGAGCAGCCGCCAGTGGTCGAAGACGCTTTGTTCCGCGCCCTGCGCCTTGACCGTGGCGATGCCGTTGATCGTCTGGGCGACCTGACCCTGCGTCTCGCCCCGGGCCATCAGCTCCCGGCTCAACAGCTCCCGCAGCGGTCGGAAGGTGCGGGCGAGGAAGAGGATCCTCAACAGCGTCGCCGCGACTGTGATCAGCGCGAACACCGGTGAGATCGCGAGCAGGACGATCAGGTAGACCACGACGAGGCCGCCATCGAGCACCGTGGAGAGCAGCCGGTTGGTGACGATCTCCCGGATGGCGAGGTTGCTGCTGAGCCGGGCCAGCAGGTCACCAGAGAGCCGCTGCTGGAAGAACGCGTACGGCAGGGAGAGCATGTGCCGTACGAAAGCGGCCACCAGCCCTTCATCGATCCGTGCCTGCAGGACGGTGACCGCTGTGCCACGTAGCCAGAGCACCACACCCTGGGTCACCGCGATCGTGACGAGACCGACCAGCAGGATCGGCATCACCCCGGACAGGTGGTGGGGTAGCACCACGTCCAGGATCAGCTTGGTCATGGCAGCCGGGACGAGTCCAGCCACCTGGAGCAGCAGGGTGGCGGCGAGTACCAGGGCCAGCAGCCGGGGTGCCGCTCCGAGCAGACCACGGACGTAGCCGGTCAGGGTGGCGGTGGGGACCGCCGGCTGGTCAGCCGCCGTCGGATCGGGGGCAAGCTCGATGAAGGCCCCCTGATAGCTGTCGGCGAACTCCGATTCGGTGAGCCGTCGTCGACCCGCCGCCGGGTCGACGATGGACACGCTGCCGCGGCGTACCCGCTCGACGACGACGAAGTGGTTGTCCCGCCAGTGGGCGATGAGCGGCATCGCCTCATCCCGCAGCTCCGCCGCCGGACGGCGCCGGTGCTGCGCGGTGAGCCCGAAGAACCTGGCCGCCGCGCGCAGGTCGCGGGCGCTGATGCCGTCCCGGCCCGTGTCGCAATGCCGGCGGACCTCGGACTGCGAGCGCCGCTGACCGTGGTAGCGCAGCACCATCGTCAGGCAGGTCGGCCCGCAGTCCGTCGCCGAGACCTGGTTGAGCGCCGGCACCTGCCTGCTGCGCAGCCTCACCGAGCACCTGCCCGGGCCGGTGGCGCCAACGTGAGCACCGAGGGCACCAGGGACGGTTCCGCCAGCCGGAGCAGTTGGTAGCCGGTGCCGGACAGGCCGATCATGAACCCGGGCGTGCTCACGCCGTTCGGGGTCGCCGACGGCCAGTCCAGGGTGGTGCCCGCCTCGATGACCTCCGCGGCGAGAGCTGACAAGGGGGTCGGCATCGCAGCCGGTCCCAGCACACGTTCGGCCTCCAGAAGTAGCTCCAGGTTACCGAGATCCCCGTGGCAGGCCGAGAAGGTCATGCCGAAGCCATCCGCGACGGTGGTGGTCAGCGCCTGGGCTGCCTCCCCGGGCAGCGCCGGGTCGTCGGCGGCCAGCACGTCCAGGCAGGCCAGCCGCGCGAGTCCGATACCGGGAGCGCCGTGACACCAGGTCGTCATCGGGCCGAGCGGCTCCAGGCCGCTGGTCCGGCCCGGGGCCACGATGTCCGGGTCCCGGAGGTCTCGCCAGTTGCCCGCCGTCGGGTCCCAGGTGCTGCGCTCGTGGCGGATGGCCGCCAGCGCGGCGTCCCGGTGGGTGCTGCGTCCGGTGCGCGCGGCGAGTCGGGCGAAAGCCAGCGCGAAGCCGGAGCTGCCGTGCGACATGCCTGACAGCGGCGTACGAGGGCTGAGCGCGTTGCACCAGCCGATGCCGTCGCCGGCGGGGACGGAACGCTCGATGAGGTGTGCGGCGGCCCGCTCCACGGTTTCCAGGACGTCGTCGCGGCCGGTGAGCTCGTGTGCCGTGAGCCCGCAGAGTACGAAGCCGGCGGAGCCGCTGAGCAGGTCCAGTTGGTCGTCTGCCCGGATGTGTCGGCCCGCTCCGACAACCAGGTCGGCGGCGAGGTCGGCGAGTTCCGTATCGTCCCAGACGGCAGCGAGGTGGGCGAAGGTGTAGATCAGGCCACCCAGTCCGCTGAAGGCGCCGAGTCGCACGTTCTCGCCATCCGTTGCCCCGGCGGTCATGGCCCTCAGTGATCGGGTCGCGGCCTGGGCGGTGGAACGGTAGCGCTCGACGCCGGTGAGCTGCCCGAGCCGGGCCAGGAAGAGGGCGATGCCGGGTAGACCACCGTACAGGTCGATCATCGCGGGCAACGCCGCCCAGTTCTGGCTCTGCCCAGCTTCCAGCGTCACCCAGGACACGCCGTTGTCGCGTTCGGCGACCGCGTCGTCGCACAGCCGGTCGCCGATACCGCGGGCCGCGGTGAGCGGATCCGTCTCCCGTCGGGCGGGTTGGCGGGTCGGTCGTTCCCGGGTCGTCCGTGTCGCACCGGCCCGGGATGCGGTCAGGTCGGCAACCGATGCCCGCAGGAACCACAGCTGTCGCGCGAGATCCGACTCGCCCATCCGGGCCACCTGGGCTCGAACCATCTCTCCAGCCGATCGGCCGAGCACCGCCGGGATCAGCGTTCCCGTGCTGTCGACGACGTCGCGGGACGAGACGTCGGCGACGAAGACCGGAATGTCGCCCCGCCTCAGGTCGTGCTGTTCGCTGGCAATCAACGGCACCAGCGCTTCGTCTCCCGCCCACAGCCAGTCGAGGTGCCGCTCCAGGTCGAGGGCGTCGCGTAGCAGCCACGGGTGGGTGGCCTCGAAGAGCAGGGTGGCGTAGGTCTGGGTGGCCCGTGCGATGACCCGGATCTCATCTGCGTCGAAGACGTCGACCAGTTCCTCGACCAGCGAGTCCCGATGTTGAAGTAGGTGGCGGTACACCGCGACGAATCCCCGCTCCACCCGGTCGAGGTGATCGAGCGGGTCGATGACCGCGTCGGGGCTGGCGAGTTGAGGAAGGTGTTCGCCGATCGGCACCTCGCCGTGTTCGAGCACCAGCCGGATCGCGTCGGTACCGGCGGCGGCGACGCTCGGCACCTTCATCGGAGTCCGTTGGCCGGCGCGCGCGGCAAGTCCGCTCAGATCGATGCCCGGCGAGTCCTCGGTTGCCCAGACCGGGACCGGTAGCAGGCCCACCCGCAGCACCGAGGTCGCCAACAGCTCAGACGTCTGACGCATCGGCCCGTCCGGGATCGGCACGATCTCCGGCTGCAGGACCGACTCCAGGTCGACCAGGACCGGGTGGCCACCAGAGGCGATCAGGTTCTCGGAGTGGAAGTCAGTAGCCTGGAGCAGGTGCAACACGGCGAGTAGCGCGCCGTGACGTTCGTAGAAGTCGCCCACCTCGGCCACGTCCCGGCAGGGGTCGTTGCCGACATGCTCCTGCCAGCCGTGGTCACCGCAATCGACGGAGCGGGGGATCCGCAGCGGCGGCACCACTGCGGCCTGGTTGATTCGATCGAGGAACTCGGCCAGGTGCTGATCGACAGACATCGGACGGGGTTTGTAGACCACTCGGGCGCCTGAGGAGAGGACGAGCACCGAGACGCGTTGACCTCCCCGATGCGAGTCACCGGTGGGGAGCACCGCCTCGATCCGGTCCTGCGCCGCAAGGTCGAACGCCTCGACCACCCGTGGCCAGTCTTCGACCAGGTGGCGGAGGAACGTGGCGTTGGCAGCAAGCCAGATGTCGACGTGTTCGGCCATCCGGCGGGCCAGGACCGGGTACGTGTCAAAGAACTCCTGGAGGCGGGGCCCGGTGAGCCCGTCAAGGAACTCCCGGTAGCGCGACTGGGGGTCGCCGGCAACCAGGTGGCCTTCCACTCGGGCGATGTTGATGTCGACGATCAGTGCCCGCTGGGCGCCAGCGACGAGGGCGGCGCAGAGTTCGCTGGCCAGCGAGCGCAGCAGGGCCGCACGGTCGACCATCGCCTCGGTGATGGTCAAGTCGTCCAGGATCCCCGCGAGCCGTTCGGTCGCGTCGGCGACGAACGGTGTGAAGGGTTTCAACATGTACGCGCGAATGTCGATGTCGTCGCTGTTGAGATCGGGGCCGGGCAGGGCCGACTCGGCGGACGCACGCTCGGTGATCCTGCCGAACTCGGCGAACCACCGGGGCGGCCCGTCCACCGGTGGCGGGGCCGCGAGCGGTCGTAGCAGCGCGCGGAAGCGGTCGTCGTCGAGGTGACCGAGAGCCAGTCGGCGCTGCCAGATCCCTTCGTCGGTGAAGGGACGCTGGGCTCGCCACTCGCGGTAGATGGCCGCTGCACGCTCTTCGGCGTTCGTGTCGGGCACCGCGATGTCACTCCACAGTGCTCGTCGCTCATCCAGCGTGGCGGCTCGCCACCAGGACAGGTCCGCCGCGCCCTGCGGCGCCGGGTCGCGAGTCGGGTCAATGGTTACCTGCTCCGTCACGGTGTCACACCTCTTGTCGGGGGCGATGGGTCCGCCGTGGCCGGCGGGTTACCCACCGGGTTGGCACTGCGAGGTACGGCCGTCGTGGCCTGAGGTGGGGCCGACCCGACGACCGGGTCGGCCCCACCGAGTTGGGTTGATCAGCAGTACAGGCAGAGGTAGTAGGTCCGCACCAGGTAGCTGTAGTAGAACGGCGTGCAGATCGCGCCGGTCGGGCAACCGATGGTGCAGGGCGAGGTCGGGATGACGTTGGCCCGTCCGCCGACGAACAGGTCGTCGAGGGACGGGTCCAGCTCGCCCGCCGGGTTCGGCGGGACGGACTGCCGGTCGGCCTCGCTCAGCGAGTTCAGATAGTTCGGGTCACGCCATGCCTGAGCGATGTGACTGGACATTGGTCGCTCCTCATCTCGGGAATTGGCCCAGACCGGAGACCTCGGACTCGTTGGCTTTCGCCGCGGCGGGCCGCGGGGTCCGGCACCGGTCGTTGTCCGATCGAGCGGTCGGTCCGCGGTGCCGCCGTCGTCGGATCACCAGAAGTCAAACAGTTGCCACAGTCGGAGGAAATCCGCGATCTCCGGAATCACGGAGGTAGCCCGGCGGGCATCCGTTCGAGGCACTCGACGACCAACATGCCAGCCAGGAACTGGATTCCCTGCACCGTATTCACATCGACGTCGGTCAGCGCATTGACCCTTTTGAGGCGGTACTCCAGAGTGCTTCGATGGATATGCAACGCGGCGGCCGTGGCGGCGGCGTTCAGATTGTGGGCGAAGTAGGCGCGCAGGGTGCTCAGCAGGTCCGGCCCGGCCGACAGACGCTCCGCGGCCTCGGCGAGGCGGGCGCACGCCGCGGTATCGGCCAGCACGGCGAGATCCACGAGATGGTCCTGAGCGGTGATCAGGACGCCGGCGGGCTGCGTTCGTAGGGAGGTTGTCAGGGCGATCAGCAGGCCGGCCTGCGCCGCGGCCGGCCAAATCCCGTCGGGGGTTCGTGATGACACGGCGGCCGCGGTGACAGGGGCTGGGGCCTGCGCGAGCGCTTTCACGCACCCCTGGACGTCCGGGCCGGGCGCCGCCAGGATCAGCGCCGTGCGGCTGTCGGCGAAGCAGCGGGCCGAGGTCGACGCGCGGATCAGATCGCACGTCGAATCCAGGGTCGTGTCGGCGTCGTGCCGGGTGGTCGACCGCACATGAAGCACCAGGACCTCGACCGGCCCGATGGGCCCTTCGGCGTCGCCCCCGGCGCGGGTGCAGCGTTGAGAGGCGAAGCGATGCCATCGGGCTGCCCTGTCCAGCATGAACTCGTCGACCCTCCGCGCTCGCACCGAGTCGACGTTCCGGACCGTTCGCATTCTGCCATGCTGCCCACCGGCGGGTTCTTGCCTCAGTGCAGATGCAAGATCGGCACACACCGTTGACATGGCATTCCCCCAGGTGTATCGAAAGCGGCTTGCATCTATCGCCGGGCTTCTGCCGTCCTATCAAATCCGGTGTGGTCACTTCCACTCACCAATGGTCCTTCATTGTTTTCCAAAAGTGTCGATTGTGAACAAAGATTGACCGTGATAGCTTTCATCCGATCGGCCGACTGACCACCGTCAAAGAGGTGGATACAGATTCCCGCCGCGTGCCCCGAAAACAAACCGACGGGTCCGCGCGGCGGGCGGCCAGCCCAATCCCCCTTGCGAGAAGGAGCGATCATGCGTCTTCGCCGTCTGTTCGTGGTGCTCGCGGCGAGCATCGCCGCGTTGCTTGTGGGCGCGACCAGCGCGTCGGCGGCGTCGGGTACGGCGGCCCGCGACCTGCCCAGCTTCCTGGGTTGCCCCACGCTGAACCAGTCGCTGTCGGTCTACGGGGACTCGATCAGCGGCACGTCGCAGGCGCCGCTGGTGTGGAACAACAACGTGTGTGACGGCATCAACATCATTCAGGCGCTCTACGTGGTGGACACGGCTACGAACTCCGTCGTCTACAACTCCGGCCCACGTCAGGCGTACGGCACCCAGGTGCAGACGAACCTCAACTTCACCCTCTCGCCGACGCAGTACGTGCAACTGAACTCCGTGTTCTCCCGTGGCGGGTCGAGCACTCCCACGTACGTGGCCTACGTGTACGCCAACGGCAGCGTCGGCTACGCCACCGCCTGACGTTCGGACCATCACAACTACGACAGGAGCCAAGAATGCGACTCAGGAAGAAGCTGGTAGGTGCCCTCCTGGCCCTCGGCGTCACCGGCGCTATGGCCGTGGGAACCGGCGCGCCGGCGCAGGCCGCCTACACGCCGCCGTTCCTCGGCGCGGGCGAGACGATCGAGGGGACCTTCGAGGGCGTGGCCGTCTGCTCAATGCCGACGATCTGCACCGCGAGCGACGCCCAGCGGGCGACGAACATGGCATACCCGCCGGCGTACGACCTGAAGGTCCGCAAGGAGCGGGAGGGCATGACCTGCCGGCTGTACTGGTCCACCGATGGCACCCGTAACACCAGTGGGCCGAACTTCGTCTACGTCAAGTACTGGGTCATCTGCCGGCTCTGAGGGCGTCTCACCGTGACTGGCGTGCCGCCCCGCCCTCGGCGGGGCGGCACGCCACCATCTGCGGGCTCGGCGACCCATCACCGGCAGTCATGGGTGGGACCGTTCGGACAGGCTGTGCCGCACGTCGATGGGGGAGCGCTATGGAGATCGACGCCGTGCTGCTGACGACCCTCCGCACCGTGGAGCGAGAGCGGTCGGTGCCTCGCGCCGCCGCGTCGCTGCACGTTCACCGGACAGTCGTCGGTCGCCGTCTGTCCCTGCTTGAGAGCCGGCTGGGGATCGAACTCGTTCACCGAGGCACCGGCGAGCTCACCTTGACCCCCGCAGCGCAGATCCTGGTGTCCGAGGCCGAGCGTATGCACGAGCACAGCGCCCGGGCGCTCCACCGCGCCCGCCGTGCCGCCACCCGATTCACCAGGATGCCGAGAACCCTGGGGATCGCCATTCTGGACGACCGGATCTCGCACGAGCTGACGGCTCTGGGTGCTGCCCTCACCATGCCCGGTCTGGCTGACCGGGTCGCGTTCCGCCGCTATCCGTACGCCGACCTGCTGGAGACCGTTCGCGACGGTCGGTGTGAATTGGCGGTGGGGTGGTCACCTACCCGCCGTTCCGCCCTGCGTGGCCTGCGAGCCGTGGCGTGGGGGCGCTTTCCCCGCATGGTCCTGGCGCCCAGCGGTCACTCCATCATCGCCGGGGCGAGCTGCCTGATCTCCCAGCTGAAGGACCAGCCGCTGCTCGGGTTCGACGCGAAGGTGGGTGACCGGGCGGCCCACTATTGGACGCTTGGCCGGCAACGACGCAGAACGACACGCTCGGGCGCGGAGCTGCTGCGTTGTCGCAGTCGGCACCTTGACGAGCATTACGAGTTGGTCGGGGCGGGCGTCGCCCTCGCCGTCGCCCCCGCACCGTTGGCCGACTCGGGGGACGCGCGCCACGCCGCCGTCCCCATCCGGGATCTCACCCCCGCCACGCGGATGCTCGTCTGGAACGCCGCTCACGAGAACACCCTCGGGCTCACGGTGCGACGGTTTCTGACCGACCAGCAGTCGCCCCCGTGACGAGCTTCAACACATCGGAGGCCATCCGACACGTGACCGTGGGACCAGGAGCGACCTGCCGGCGGCTGGGAGCAACGTACGTAGCAGCCTGACCGGTCGCCAAGCGGTACGGCAGTGCGCTGCGAGCGGTCATTGCGACCGTGCGCGCGAACAGGGTCGCCACCCCGCGGATGCCAGCGGCGGTTACGGTCGCCGGTACGGCGGGACCGCCTCCCGGTCGCGCGGGGCCCTGGACCCGGCCGACGTATCGCCAACCGCCGCGCTGCCAGGGAGATATGGGCGAGCTTGTCGAAGACCGATGTGGGAAAACCGGTCCACCCGACGACAGCTCAGCACCGCACGCACGACGAAAAACGGCCCTCTGATCCAGATATCAGAGGCGCCAGTCGAAGACGCGTACGAGGAGTCCGAAACACGAATTCCTCGGAAAGCGGGCTGTCGCACCACCGGACCTGATCATCGCAGGAGGCACGTAGCCCGGCATTGCTCAGGGCCCCGACCCGGTCGAGCCCTGAGCAATGCCGAAACCCCGGTAGCGCGGGGAGCGCTACCGGTACTTGTAGGAAATGAGTGCCCAGAAGTTGCCGTACGCATTGGTGCAGGTCGAGTAGTTCCAGTACGCGGTGTACTGAGGGCGAGACGCGAAGTCACGCATCTCGCTCAGGCACACCCCGGACTCGAAGTAGGTGCCCAACGTGTACCAGCCGGGGCGGGAGTTGTTGGACGGCACCGAGTAGGCGGAGGCGGGCGCGGCAATCGCGAGGGACATGGCACCGGCAGCCAGGCTGGCAATGCCAATCCGGCCCGCTCGGCGCAGTCGGTTGCGGGGCATGGTGGACTCCTCGATCTGGTGAGCACGAAACGAGCGTTCCTGCAAATGCGGGCGTGCGCCGCCGAGTGCCTAGATACGCCGTTCCTGCTCGCTTCCAACGTTTGTGACCCCAAATTTACCAAGCTTCATCGCCGCCGGGCAACGAAACAATTCGTCAACAGTTAATTGTAATTGGACATTGTCGTTTACCAGTACGCTGGACCGTTCGACGGTGCGGCTGCCGGCCGGGTCGGCGATGAGCCGGTTGGGCGTGGCCGTTCACCTCGGTGGACGTGGTGGCATGCGTGCTCGACCCCGTGCCGCAAGGGGTCGGCTACCCGCTGTCGGTGGCGCCCTTCGGGGCTCGGGTTCTGCTCGCGGTTGCTCACGGGCGGGGCGGCGAGCTGGATGGCGCTGACCTGCGTCGACGCGTAACGCGGAGGGGCCGTTTGGTCATCGGCGTCTCCCCCGAACGGCCCATCCCACCTCAATAGTCATACAGTACGGTTCTTGTGGCACGAGCTGCCCGTCCTGTGGGCCCAACGAAGGTGGTGACCGCTGTGCTCGACGGCTTCGGAACGTTCGACGAGCTTGCTCGAATTCCCGTCGATCCCGGCAGCGCCCGGGTGTTCGAGAATGGCTGGAGCTCCTTCAGCCCATCCGGTTTCTACGCTGCGTCAGACACCTCTCCCAGGGCCAAGACAGCCCTGTGGCAGATGACCTCCTACCGGCCTGGGCGGCCGGGCCCGGAGCGCGGCATGCAGGGGGAGGGCCTGCTCGCCGTCGCGCCGCACCCCGACGGGCCGGTGCACATCTTCTCCGCCGGCGACCTGACCACGATGCCGTCGATCCGGGCCGAGCTGGACGGCGCCGCCGTGCGGGTCACCGCCGACGGTCCCGTCGAGCACACCGTGGACGCCGGCGTGGGCGGCATCGAGCCTGCCCTCGCTCGCTGGGCGCAGACCTACGCCGCCCGCCACGGCGCTGCCTTCCAGCCGGAGTACCCGACCGTCTGGTGCCCCTGGTACCAGTACTTCACCAAGCTCACCGAAGCTGACATGTACGAGAACATCGACGCGATCGACGAGCTCGACCTGGCGGTCGACGTGGTCGCCGTCGACGATGCCTTCCAGAAGGAGATCGGCGACTGGCTCGCCCTGTCGGACCGGTTCAGTTCCCTGCCCCGTCTGGTCGACCGCATCCACGCCAGCGGTCGCCGTGCCGGGGTGTGGATCGCCCCGCTGTGGGTGGGGGCTCGCTCCGACCTCTACCGCGACCACCGGGACTGGTTGGTCCAGGGTGCCGACGGCGAACCGCTCTGGTGCGGCAACAACTGGGATCAGGATCTCTACGCCCTCGACGTGACGCATCCCGGTGCCGCCGCCTACCTGACGGAGGTCTTCGAGACCTGGCGCGGCTACGGCTTCGACTACTTCAAGGCGGATTTCCTCTTCGCGGGCGCGGTGGGCGGTCGACGGCACGCCGAGATCGGCGCGCTCGAGCACTACCGGCTGGCGCTGCGGATGATCCGCGAGGCGGTCGGCGCGGACGCCACCCTGCTCGGCTGCGGCGCGCCGCTGCTGCCCAGCATCGGACTGGTGGACGCCATGCGGGTCAGCTGCGACGTGGACAGCCACTACGCGCCGGCCAGTGGGGACATCAGCCAGCCGTCCCAGGCCGGCGCGCTGCTGTCCGGCCGGTCCCGGGCGTTCATGCACGGCCGGTTCTGGCACAACGACCCCGACTGCATCATCGTCCGGCCGGAGGTGGAGCGCCGGGAGGAGTGGGCGGAGCACATCCGTCGCCACAGCGGCGTACGGGCGGCCAGCGACCGCCTGCGCGGCCTCGACGACTGGGGCCTGCGGACCACCCGGGAGCTGCTCGTCCGCTCGACGGCCACCCCGCTGGTCCCGGCGTGACCGTCGGCGATCACGCGACGCCCGCCGTCACCGGTGGTGACCCGCTGGCTGGCTGGCTCGCCGAGTGCGACGAGCCGACCGGCTACCTGGACTTCGCCCGGATCGGGCCGCCGCTGGTCGCCGTCCGGGCGGCACGCGCGCGAGCGTTGACGGACGCCGCCCGGGCCGTGCCCGGCTGGCTGGAGCGCCTCGACGCCACCGCGGTCGAGACCCGTCACCGGGCGGGCGCACTGTGTGGCGTGCCGGCGTCAGCGGTCGCGTTGGTCCCGTCCACCACGGCGGGGCTCTTCGCCGTCGCCTTCGGTCTGCCGGGAAACGGCACCATGCTCGTGCCCGAGGGGGAGTTCCCGGCCAACGTGGTGCCGTGGCTGCGGGCCGCCGACCGGGGCGGTCCCCGGGTGCGGCGGGTTCCTCGGTCGGGCGACGGCCGGCTGGTCCCGGCGGCGGTCCGGGAGCGGCTCGACGGCGGGGTCGTGGGGCTCACCGTCAGTGCCGTCGACTACGCCACCGGGCACCGCCGTGACCTGGCCGCGCTGCGGGCGCTCCTGGGCCCCGAGCGGCTGCTGGTGGTCGACGCGATCCAGGGGTACGGCGTCGACGAACTGGACCTCGCCGTGGCGGACGTCGTGGTGTCCGGCGGCCAGAAGTGGCTCCGCGCCGGCTGGGGGGCGGCGGTGCTGGCCGTCCGACCCGAGGCGGCCGACCGGGTGTCGGCAGTCCTGGGCGGTTGGCCGGGGCTGATCGACCCGTACGGCGAGCACTGGCCCGCCGAGACGACCGACGAGACGGGCCGTCTGCTCATGAGCAACACCGATCCCGAGGCGGTGGCCGGGTTGGGCGCCGCTCTGGCGTTGGCGTCCCGGGCCGGGCTGTCGGCGCTGACCAGCCGGCTCACGGCGGTGGTCGACGAGGTCCGTACCCTTCTGCTCGCGGCCGGCGCCGAGGTCCGCGGCGCCTCGTGGCCGCGCGTCGAGCGAGGTCCGATCGTGGCGTTCCGGATGCCGGGCGAGACGCCCGAGGTGACGCAGGCGCGGTTGACGGCCGCCGGACTCACTGTCGCGGTGCGCGGTGACGCCGTCCGGCTCTCGCCGCACGTCTCCACCACCTCGGCCACACTGACCGTCCTGTCGCGCGCGCTGCGGTACGGGGCGGACCGGTGAACCGGTTCGCGGTGGTGACCGAGGTGCCCGCCGATCTGCGTCGGGCCCGGGTCTACGAGTTCGGCTGGCAGTCGTGGAGCCCCACCGGGGTGTATCCGGCGTCGGCCCGCTCGCCCCGTCCGCCGCAGGCGTGGCGGCAGACCAGCGGCTACCGGCCGGGTCGGCCCGCACCGCCGGCGGGTTTCCAGGGCGAGGGTCTGCTCGCCGTGCAGGCGGACCCGGACGCTCCGGTGCATCTCGTGGCTCTGCCCGACCACGGCGGAGCCGTGCCGACCATCCGTGCCGAGGCCACCGGGGACCGGCTGCTGGTCAGCGCCGACGGCCCGGTGGAGGTGACGGTGGACCCCGGGCCCGGTGGGCTGTACGGGGCGTTGTCCCGCTTCGCCGACCGGTACGCCGTGCGGGCCGGGGTAGGGCAGATCCGGCCCTGTCCGCCCGCCTGGGCGAGCTGGTACCACTACTTCACCGAGTTCACCCATGCGGACCTGGTGGAGAACCTGCGGGCGATGGACGACCTGGCGTTGCCCATCGAGGTGGTCCGGGTGGACGACGCCTTCCAGGCCGGTATCGGGGACTGGCTCGAGCTCTCCGACGGATTCGACTCGCTGCCGGGGTTCGTGGGACGGATCCGGGACACCGGCCGGCGAGCCGGTCTGTGGATCGCACCGCTGCTGGTGGGCGCGGAGAGCAGGTTGTTCCATGATCATCCGGACTGGGTGGTCCGGGCGCCCGACGGCAGTCCGTTGGTCGCCCTGCACAACTGGGGTCAGGACTGCTTTCCGCTGGATGTCACCCATCCGGCCGCCGCGGCGTACCTGCGGACCGTACTGGAGACCTGGGTCGCCCACGGCGCCTCGTACCTCATGGTGGACTTCATGTTCGCCGGGGCGCTCGACGGGCGGCGACACCGTGCGGACGTCGACGGACTGCAGGCGTACCGGGACGGGCTGCGGCTGATCCGCGACGCGATCGGGCCGGAGACGTACCTCCAGGGCTGTGGGGCTCCGATGTTCCCCTCGGTGGGTCTGGTGGACTCGATGCGGGTCGGCCCCGACGTGGCGCTGGACTGGGAGCCGGCCGGTGGGGACATGTCCCGTCCGGGGCTGGCCCCGGCCGCGGCGACCAGCATCGGTCGTGCCTTCACCCAGGGTCGGTTCTGGGTCAACGACGCCGATTGTCTGATCGTGCGTCCGGAGATCCCACGCCGACGCGAATGGGCGGCGGTGGTGGCGGCGGTCAGTGGCGCCCGGATCTCGTCCGATCGGCTGACCGCCCTGGACGGGCCAGGCGTGGAACTGACCCGTGAGCTGCTGTCGGGGGCGACCGACCGACCGTTCGTCGGCCAATCCGTTACCGGCCAGCTGTTGACTCACCCCTAATAGTCATACTGTAATTTCGTAAGTCTGATGCCCTTCCCCCAAGGAGCACCCATGAGGCACCTCACCCCCACCCGGCTGCGGCTGACAGCCGTCGGCGCGATCCTCGCCCTCGCCGCCGGTGGTTGCGCCAACGGCGGTGGCCCGGGCGGCAGCTCGGCCGGCACCAAGGCCAAAGCCGCCTCCTTCTGCGACAAGCAGCAGGCCGACCCCACCGGCGCGGCAACGCTGACCCCCGACCCCAACCTGAAGGCCGACCTCACCTTCTGGGGCTGGTACAACATCGTGCCCAAGTCCGTGCTGGACGACTTCAACAAGATCTACCCGAACGTGCGCATCACGTTCACCGACTTCTCCACCTCCGACACCCACACCAAGCTGGCCACCGCGCTGGCTGGTGGCGCCGGGGCGCCGGACATGTCGATGATCCAGGACCGGGACGCACCACGGTTCCACAGCCTGCCGCTCTACGACCTGACCAACTGCCTGAAGCCCTACGAGAAGTCCTTCCCCAGCTTCAAGTGGGACAAGATCAAGCGCCCCAGCGGTCAACTCCAGGCCGTGCCCTGGGAGGCCGACGCCGCCATCGTCGCCTACCGCACCGACCTGTTCGCCAAGTACGGCATCGACGCTGCCGCGATCAGCACCTGGGACGACTACATCGCCGCCGGCAAGAAGATCGACCAGGCCTCCGGCGGCAAGACCAAGATGGTGATGTCCCTGCCGGTCGCCAACGACAACGGCATCGCCGGGCACATCATGAGCGACTTCAACATGCTGCTCAACGAGGAAAGCGGCCAGTACTTCGGCACCGACGGCACGGTCGAGGTCAACTCCGACAAGGGTCTCGCCGCACTGCAAATGATCAAGCGGTTCCGTGACGAGAACATCACCCTCAACGACCTCTCCTCGGGCAAAGCGGAGCAGCAGGCGTTCCAGGGCGACAAGGTGGCCACCATCCTCCAGCAGGCCTCGGTCTCCTTCGCCCTCAACGGCGCACTCAAGGACCAGTCCGGCAAGTGGGGCGTCATGCAACTGCCGGCGTTCACCGCCGGCGGCAACCGGGGCGCCATCCGCGGCGGCACCAGCCTCGCCATCACCACCCAGTCCAAGAACCCCGAGGCGGCGTGGAAGTTCCTCCAGTTCTGGCTGATGCGTGTGGACTCCCGCTGGGAGAGTTACCAGGTCGGCAAGCTGGTCGAGAACCTGTTCCTGCCCGCCGCGCAGGACCAGCGGTTCAACCAGGGCGACCCCTACTTCACCAACCAGCCGTTCCTCAAGACGGTCATCACCTCCGCCGAGGCGGCACCGGTCTTCAACGAGAACCTGAAGACCAACCAGCTCGAATCGGCGTTCAAGACCCGGCTGCGGGACTTCCTCGCCGGCAAGGTGGACGCGAAGACGATGCTCGATCAGGTCGCCGACGACACGAAGAAGGCACAGTGACCGCTCCGGTCACGGTGAAGAGGACCCCGCAGCGCGGCGGGGTCCCCCTCCCCGTCTCGGACCGACGCCGTGGCCCCGGACGCCGCCAACGCGTCGCGTACCTGTTCATCGCCCCGTTCTTCGTCGTTTTCGTGGCCTTCCAGCTGGCCGCCATGGTCGTCTCCCTGGGCATGAGCCTGACCGACTGGAAGGGCGCGATCGGCGGGCAGTTCGTCGGCCTGGGCAACTACGCCGCGCTGTTCGGTGACCCCGCGTTCCTCAAGGCTCTGTGGCACACCCTGGTCATCTGGGTCCTGACCGTGCCGGTGCTCACCTTCGGTGGGCTGTTCCTGGCCCACCTGCTCAACGGCGCCATGGTGAAGGCCAAGCCTTTGCTGCGGGTGCTGCTCTTCCTGCCGGTCCTGCCGTCGCTGGTCGTCGTCGGCGTGGTCTTCCTGCTGCTGCTCGACCCGGTGTTCGGCCTGCCGAACATCATCCTCGCGCGGCTCGGCCTGCCCATCGTCGACCTCCGCAACGACCCGTCGACGGCGCTACCGGTGCTGTCGCTCGTGGTCATCTGGCGATGGCTCGGCTACAACGTGACCATTCACCTCGCCGGCCTCCAGGCGCTACCCCGCGACGTCTTCGAATCGGCCCGCGTCGACGGCGCCAACGCCTGGCAGACCTTCTGGCGGGTGCTCGTGCCGATGAGCAAGCCCACCCTCGTCTTCGTCACGATCATGTCCACGATCGGCATCTTCAACCTGTTCGACGAGCCGTACGTGCTGTTCGGCTCAGAGGCCGGACCGGCGCAGGCCGGGCTCACCCTCGGCGTCTACATGTACAAGCAGGGCTTTGAGTTCTTCAACCTCGGCTACGCCTCGGCCATCTCGTACTCCATCGCGGCGCTGGTCTTCGTCGCGTCGCTCATCCAGCTGAAAGCGAGCCGTGATGACTAGCGTCACCGCGCCGGCCCGACGACCCACCGGACGCCGCCGGGCCGGCGCCGCCGCCGTGTTGGCCAACGGGTGGCTCTGGCTGCTCGCCCTGCTCAGCGTCTTCCCGATCTACTGGCTGGTCAGTACGTCGTTCCTGCCGAAGGACGACATCCTGCAGAACGAGCAGCGTTTCGTCCCGGACAAGCTGACCCTGGAGAACTACCGCCTCCTGCTGGCCAACCCCGACTTCTGGCCGGCCGTGAACAACAGCCTGATCGTGTCCGTCGTGGTCACGGTCGGCGGCGCGTACCTGGCCACGATGGCCGGATACGCCTTCGCCAAGCTGCGGTTCCGCGGCCGGGACGGACTGTTCCGGCTGCTGCTGGTCACCATGATGATCCCGCTCATGGTGTCGCTCACCACCAACTACGTGGTGATGAGCAAGCTCGGACTGCTCAACTCGCTGTGGGCGGTGATCCTGCCGCAGTTGACCCCCGCCTTCGGCATCTTCTGGATGCGCCAGTACGTCATCAGCGCCGTCCCCGAGGAGATCCTCGAAGCCGCCCGCATCGACGGCGCCGGCGAGATCGTCACCTTCCGCAAGGTGGTGCTGCCCATCCTGCGGCCCGGCGTGGCCGGGCTGATGATCTGGCTGTTCCTGTCGAGCTGGACCCAACTGCTGCTGCCCCTGACCTACCTGCAGGACCAGCGCACCTACCCGGTGTTCATCAACGCACTGCGCACCTTCCCGGCGATCCCCGTGACGCACCTGCTGATCGCCGCGTCGGTGCTGTCCATGGTGCCGGTCGTCGCGCTGTTCGTCTTCGCGCAACGCTCGTTCGTGGCCGGCATGTCCGCCGGGGCGGTGAAGGGATGACCGACACCCGACAGGCCCGCAGCCGTACCTGGCTCGGAGACGCCGGCAAGAACGGCTTCATCGCCCGACACCACCTGCGGGCCATGGGCCTGACCAGCCGGCAGCTCACCGGAAAACCGGTGATCGGCATCGCGAACAGCTGGAGCGAGCTGACCCCCTGCAACGCCCACCTGCGGCAACTCGCCGAGGCCGTCCGTCGTGGCGTGGTCGCCGCCGGCGGCGTCGCGCTCGAATTCCCGATCATGTCGCTCGGCGAGCCGTTCATGCGGCCCAGCACCATGGCCTACCGCAACCTGATGGCCATGGAAACCGAGGAACTCATTCGGGCGAACCCGCTCGATGCCGTGGTCCTGCTCACCGGCTGCGACAAGACCACGCCGGCGGCGCTGATGGGCGCGGCCAGCGTCGACCTGCCGGCGATCATGCTGACCGGCGGGCCGATGCTCAACGGCAAGTTCCAGGGCCGCGACGTCGGCTCCGGCACCGACATCTGGCGGATGACCGAGGGCCTACGCGGCGGCGTCGTCACGCAGAGCGAGTTCCTGGAGTTCGAGCAGTGCCTGAACCGGTCGGCCGGACACTGCATGACGATGGGCACCGCCTCCACCATGGCCTGCCTCGTCGAGACGCTCGGCATGCAGCTACCCGGGGCCGCCGCACTGCCGGCGGTCGACTCCCGCCGGGCGGCGCTCGCGGAGGAGACCGGTGAGCGCGCCGTAGCCCTGGCTGTCGCCGGGCTGCGACCCTCACACATCCTCACCCCCGCCGCCTTCGCCAACGCGATCAAGGTGAACGCCGCGATCGGCGGGTCCACCAACGCCGTCCTGCATCTGCTCGCCATCGCCGGCAGGGTCGGAGTGCCGCTGACCCTCGACGACTTCGACACCCTCGCCCGGGACATCCCGCTGCTGGTCGACCTGATGCCCAGCGGCCGGTTCCTGATGGAGGAATTCGCGTACGCCGGAGGCGTGCCAGCGCTCCTGGCCGAACTCGCCGACGTGCTCGACCTGACAACCACCACCGTCACCGGCCAACCACTCGGCGACGGCTGCGCCGACGTGCGGTCCCACGACCGGGAGGTCATCCGCACGCCGGACAAGCCGGTGCTGCCCCCCGGCGCCGGCATCGCCGTGCTCCGCGGCAACCTGGCGCCCTCCGGGGCGGTCCTCAAGGTCGCCGCCGCCGACCCTCGGCTGCTGCGACACACCGGACCGGCGCTGGTCTTCGACTCCATCGAGGAGTACCTCGCCGTCGTCGACACCGACCTGCCGGTCACCCCCGACACGGTGCTCGTGGTCCGCGGCGCCGGCCCCCGCGGCTACCCCGGGATGCCCGAGGTCGGCAACCTGCCGCTGCCCAAGACCATGCTGACCGCCGGTGTGCTCGACATGGTCCGCATCTCCGACGCCCGCATGAGCGGCACCGCGTACGGCACCTGCGTGCTGCACGTGGCACCGGAGGCAGCCGTCGGGGGCCCGCTCGCGCTGGTGCGCACCGGCGACCTGATCCAGCTCGACGTGCCGGCCCGCCGGCTGGAACTCCTCGTCCCCGACCAGGAACTGGTCGCCCGCCGCCACGCCTGGCAGTCGCCACCGCCACCGACCGGCCGCGGCTGGCTGCGCCTCTACGTCGACCACGTGCAGCAGGCCGACACCGGCGCCGACCTCGACTTCCTCGTCGGGGGCAGCGGCGACGAGCCCGGCCGGGCACCCTTCTAGGAGTCCCATGACCGACAACTCACCCCGCCTCACCGGCGTCAGCCCCGTGCTCGAAGTGCCCTTCGACCCCGCCGGACGCGTCGACGTCGACAGCTTCCACCGGGTCGTCGCCCACGTCCTGGGCACCGGAGTGGACAGCGTCATGTTCCCCGGCTACGCCTCCGAGTTCCACAAACTCACCGACGACGAACGCGTCGACCTGCGGGACGTGCTGCTCGCCACGACCAGCGCCCACGGCGTACCCGCGATCATCTCGGTCCCGGACCACGCCACTGTCGTGGCCGTGCGACGGGCGGTGGACGCGGCTCACGCCGGCGCAGCCGCGATCAACCTGCTTCCACCGCACCTGCTCGGCCCCGCGCCGGACGCCGTGCGCGCCCACATCGGCGCGGTCGCCGACGCCGTCGCGCCGCTACCGGTCGTGCTGCAGGTCGCCCCGGCGCAGACCGGCACCAGCCTCGATCCCGCCGTGGTGGCCGCCCTGGCCCGCCGCCACCCGAACCTGCGCTACGTCAAGGTCGAGGCGGTGCCACCCGGACCGTTCATCACCGCCCTCGGCGCCACCGACCCGGCGCTGCCCGCCTTCGTCGGTTACGCCGGCCTGCACCTGCCCGACGCGCTGCGCCGCGGCGCGGCCGGCGTCCAGCCCGGCTGCTCGTTCACCGAGCTCTACGTCGCGATCTGGCGGCACTGGCACGGCGGGGCCGTCGACGAGGCGCTCGCGCTGCACACCCGGATGCTGCCGTACGTGTCGTACTGGATGCAGGGGGTGGAACTCATCGTCGCCGCCGAGAAACTCATCTCCGCCCGCCGAGGCCTGATCGACCACCCCACCTGCCGCGACCCCGCCCGCCGCCTGGACGCCGAGGAGGTGACAACGGTGGACCGGTTCCTCGCGGAGTTCGCGGACCTGCTGCCGCCGGTCCGGTGAAGGCCGTCGTCACCCTCGGCGAGGTGATGGCCCTGTTCCTCGCCGAACCACAGGTGCCGCTCGCCGACGCGGTGCGCTTCCACCGGCACGTCGCCGGCAGCGAGGGCAACGTCGCCGTCGGGCTGGCCCGGCTCGGTCACCCGGTGACCCTGTTCGGCCGCGTCGGCGCCGACGCCCCCGGCAGGTGGGTGACCACCACCCTGCGCGGCGAGGGCGTCGACGTCAGCGCGCTACGCACCGACCACGACCGCCCCACCGGCCTACTGGTGCGCGACGCCCCCACCGGCCGGCCGGTGACCGTCTCCTACCACCGCGCGGGCAGCGCCGGCGCCGCGCTGCGCCCCGCCGACGTCGACGCCGCCCTCGTTCGCGCCGCCGGCATGCTCTTCGTCACCGCACTGACCGCGGCGCTCTCCCCGGACGCGCGCGCGGCCGTGGAGAAGGCCGTCGACATCGCTCACGCCCACGGTGTGCCGGTCGTGCTGGACCCCAACGTCCGCTTGCGTCTCGCTCCGGCACCGGTGTGGCGTGACCTGGTCACCCAACTCGTACCCCGGGCGGACACCGTGCTGGCCGGCGAAGAGGAACTGCACGACATCGGCCTCGACGCCGACTGGCTACGTGCAGCCGCCCCCCGCCTCGTGGTGATTAAGGAAGGCGTCAGGGGTGCCCGCGTCACGGACGGCGCCCGATGGCGGCACGCGCCGGCGCGTGCCGTGGCCGCCGTCGACCCGGTCGGCGCCGGTGACGCCTTCGCCGCCGGCTGGATCTCCGCGACCCTGCGCGGCCGGTCCCCGGAGCAGAGCCTCACCTACGCCAACACCGTCGCCTCCTGCGTGGTCGCCGCGCACGGCGACCTGCCCGGGCTGCCCGACCCCGCCACCGTGGAACGGCTGCTCGCCGACCCGACCAGCACCGTGAACCGATAGGAGCGCCCGTGCCGTACACCTGGCAGTTGTTGTCCCGCGTCGCCGACGAACGGGTGATCGCCATCGTCCGCGACAGCGACCCGGACTCCGCGCTCGCGGCAGCCCGGACCATCCTGGACGCCGGCCTGGGCGTGCTGGAGGTCTCGCTGACCACGCCCGGTGCGCTGGAGGTCATCGCCCGGCTGCGTGCCGCGTACCCTGACCGGCTGATCGGTGCCGGCACCGTGCTCGACGCGGCGGGCGCCCGGTCCGCCGTGGCAGCCGGCGCCCAACTCCTGGTCAGTCCCGCTCTGGCCGACGACGTGGTGGCGACCGCCCGCCGGCACGGGGTGCTCGCCGTTCCCGGCTGTTCGACGCCCACCGAGATGCTGACCGCGCTGACCGCCGGAGCCGACCTCATCAAGGTCTTCCCGGCGTCGCGGTGGCGTCCCGAGGACATCTCCCAACTGCGGGTCGCCCTGCCGCACCTGCCGCTCGTCCCCACCGGTGGGATCGCGCCGGTCGACGCCGCCGCCTGGGTTCGCGCCGGTGCGGTCGCCGTCGGTGTCGGCTCCGCGCTGACCACCGGCGGCGCCGAGCAGGCGAAGAACCGGGTCGCCACCCTGCGCACCGCGCTCCGTGCCGCACAGGAAGGCAGCCACGATGCGTGAGGGACGACTGGCCGGGCAGGTGGTGATCGTGACCGGCGCGGCCCGCGGCATCGGCCGCGCCATCACCGAGGTGGTGCTGGACGAAGGTGGAGCCGTCGGCCTGGTCGACGTGTCCACCGACGAACTGGCCGACACCACCGCCGTCCTTGCCGGACGTCACCCGGACCTCGTCCACGCGGTGACGGCCGACATCACCGACGAGAAGGCCGTCGCCCGGGCGGTCGACGCGGTCACCGATGCCCTCGGACCGGTCACCGGTCTGGTCAACAACGCCGGCCGTAACTCCTACGCCGACGCTGTCGCCATGACCGTCGCCGACTGGGACGGGGTGTTCGACGTCGATCTCAAGGGTGCGTGGCTGATGTCCCGGGCCGTGCTGCCGAGCCTGCTCACCGCCGGCGGCGGATCCATCGTGAACATCGCCTCGCTGCACGCCGAACTCACCTGCGCGGGCATGTTCCCGTACGCGGCCGCGAAGGCGGGCCTGGTCGGCATGACCCGCAGCCTCGCGCTCGACGTGGCGGCGCGAGGGGTACGGGTCAACGCCGTGTCACCCGGCTACATCCGCACCGCCCTCGTCGACGAGTACTTCGCCCAGCACGCCGATCCGCAGGCCGAGGAGAAGGCGCTCGCCGTGCAACCCCTCGGGCGGCTGGGCACGCCGCACGACGTCGCGACGGTGGTGGCGTTCCTGCTCTCCCCGGAGGCCGCGTTCGTCACCGGCGCGAACTGGGCGGTCGACGGCGGTCTCGGGGTGAGGTTCGCGTGAGGTTCGTCGACGGGCCACGGCGGGGCCGCTGCCAACGCCGGCGAGTGATGCCGGACGATGGACGTACAACCACCCAGGGGAGTGACTGATGTCGGTGGAACCAGCGGTTCCGCGTGGCCTGCACGGACAGGTCGTGCACACGATCGGGTTGAGCATCGTCTCCGGCGACCTGGCCGCGGGCGAGCAGATCGTTCCCGAGGAGATCGGTGCCCGCTACGGGGTGTCCCGCCCGGTCGTCCGGGAGGCCCTCCGCGTGCTCGAGTCCAAGGGCATGGTGGCGGCCCGCCCCAAGACCGGGACGCGGGTGCTGCCGGTCGAGCGCTGGAACCTGCTCGACCACGATGTCATCCTCTGGCGGGTACAGGGCCCGGGCTGGGAGTCGCAACTGCGGGACCTGCTCGACCTGCGGGCGGCGGTCGAGCCGATGGCCGCCCGCCGCTGCGCCGAGAGCAGCGACGACACGCGGGCGAAGGGACTTGCCGACCGCTGCGACGAGATGGAGCAGGCCGTCCGGAGCAACGATTCGGAAGCTTTCACCCGAGCCGACATCGAGTTTCACACCCTGCTGCTGGCCGGCGCCGGTAACCGGGTGCTGGCCCAGATCAGCGGAGCCATCGAAGCCGCGCTGAAGGCCCGCGAGTCGTTGCATCTCATGCCGGACCATCTCGGTCACGAGGCCGTCTCCTCCCACCGGCTCATCGTCGACGCCATCGCCGGTGCGGACCCGGACCGCGCGGAGGCGGCTGCGCGAGCCCTCATCCAGGTCGCTGGCGCCGAGATAACCGAGCGGTTGACCCACATCGCCATCTGAGCTCATGGGGTATCCACACCCGGCGGTGCCCGGGAACGGGAATGACGGCGTGTACGGCGGGAGTGTGGATCCGGCACCGGGTGCCGGGCTCCGTGCGTCGGCGAGGCTGAGGACGGGCGGAGAGCAGCACGTCTCCTTGACGTCAAGGGATCAGAGCAGCAGGGTCCTGAATACGGGTCTGCTGCACACGCCAACGATCCCTGTCCCGGTTGACCCCTATCGAGTACGAGACCATCATGAACCCGCCGGCCAGTCAGGCCGCGTGACTACGACTGTCACCCATCGGTGCAGCAGACCCGAAGGCAAACGTGGTGGGAGCGCTACGACGGCTCCTTTACTCGGCTGTTTTATGCTTGCAGCGACCTGGACAAACGTGAGTGAGCAAGCCGCTGGGCCACCGGACTACTGGGGGTCAAGGGGTCGTCGGTTCGAATCCGGCCGTCCCGACAGCGAGAGGGTTTCCACAGGTCAGCGACCTGCGGTAACCCTCGTTTTGTTGCTCGGCATGGATCCTGGACTTCGGGACTGTCCCGGGCCTGGGCCGGGTTCCTCCGCGACCGGGACCGGTCGCTGCGGGCCGGGAACTACCCGGAGACCACTCGCTACGACTACCTCCTCGCTGCCGCGCACGCGGGCGCAGGTGGAGGCGTTTCCAGGGGGTGGATGATCGAGGCCGGGATCCGCGTCGACCGTGTTGAACAAGCACAAGGGATCACAGCGGTTCTTCAAGTGGATGCTGGTCGACGAGCGGGCTATCGACCGGTCACCGCCCTTCGCCAGCCGTACGGGCTCACCGCCTTCCGGGCCGGCACCTGCCTTGGGCCCCCCAGGGTGGGGTGGTGTGGAAATACAGATCTGAGGGCGGCCGACGAACCCACCGGCAATCTGGACACTGCGGCGGGCGAAGGGATCGCCTCTCTGCTGCGGGAACTGAACACCGCCGGGACCACCGCGGTGCGCGATGTGCTCGCCGTGACCGCCAACCCGGCCGCACCGTACGAGGTCGTCGTCTCCCGACCGTCCGATGCCCTCACCGCGAAACGTGCCACCGAACGAGCCTTCAACGGGCTCCTGCTCGGCCTCGGCGCGGTGGCACTGCTCGTCGGCGGCGTTGGCATCGCGAACATCATGATCATCTCTGTGCTCGAACGACGGGCCGAGATCGGCCTACGCCGCGCGCTGGGTGCCACCCGCGGCCAGATCCGCCTCCAGTTCCTGACGGAGTCTCTGCTGCTGTCCACCCTCAGTGGCAGCGCCGGCGCCGTGCTCGGAGCCGCCATCACCATCACCTACGCCTCCCTCCAGCAGTGGCCTCCCGTCACACCCGGGTGGGCGATCGTCGCGGGCATCGGCTCGACGATCACCATCGGTGCGGTCGCCGGCATCTACCCAGCGGTCCGAGCAGCCCGCATGCCTCCCACCGAGGCACTTGGCAGCGGGTGAGGAAACCTCCGGCGGGGTGTCCGTCTGATCGGCAGGACGACCTCGGGTGCGGGGTCGGCGGCGGCGATTCTCGAGCCCGGTCGGCCGTTCTCGGCGCAGCGGTGTCGATGAGGACCACCGGGCGCGTCACGGAACGGTCTGGAACGTCCTCGGAGCAGGGTGACGAAACCTTGAAAGGATCTTATGAGAAGAATGCGACTGGGCTTGGCCGCGGCTGTTGCAGTGGTCCTGCTCGCGGTGACGCAGCCGGCAGCCACGGCAGCCGAAGCGCCAGTGGTCGGGCCGGCCTGGACGGCCTCGGACCTGGACTACCACTGGCGCGGCCTTCCCACCTGGAGCCAGGGCTACGGGCCGATGAGAAACCTTGCCCGACAGGCATACAAGAACGACGACTCTCTGCACTATGAGACCCGTAGATACGGGATCAACATCGGGTGGACCGACTGGCCGAGGTCGCAGATCTATGTGTACGGCGAGGGGCTTGCCCGTGATGCGCCGATCACGCCGACGACCAGGGTCGCCCTGTACTTCCCCGGCGGCGGATATCTGAAGCACGGCGCCCGGGAGTGGGGCATCGGGCTGGTCTGGTCCAGCACCCCCGTGTACGAGTGGCTGATCGAGCCGGCCGGATCGTCCGGCGATCAACTGGTTCACAACATCGGTACGCCTGATGCGTCCATTGATGCGTATCTGGCGATGGGTCCGGACACCGGCGAGGGGCCGATGCTGCGGTGGGGTCCCGGGCCCGTCCGGTACTAGGAGCGGCGTGTTTGTCCACCGGCAGCTCGTCGGATGGTGACGGAACTATAGGAGCGAAAGCGTGATGATGGCGCTGAAGCGGTGGGGTGCCGTGGCGGTGGTTGCCGTGATCGCCGCACTGCCCGCCGTGCCTGCGAAGGCGGCCGGCAGCTACGGCCCCGGTTATTGCGAGGCGGCAGATGGCAAGTACTGGCACGGCCTTCCCACCTGGAGTGGGGGCTACGGGCCCATGAGAATAAGCGAGGGACCCGGCGACAACGCCTACAAGTACGGCAGCCAGCCCAAGGGAATCAACATCATCCCGACCGAGTGGCCTCAGTCGCGGGTAACCGTGCTCGGCCAGGGCCTGCCTGATGACGGCTGGGTCACCCCGGAGACGAATGCCGCGATCTACATGCCGGGGGGAGGCTACCTGAAGTACGGCGTGCGCGAGTGGGGCATCAATCTGGTGTGGTCGGCCACGCCTGTGTATGAGTGGCGGATCGTGCCCCACGAGTGTGGTCAGCGGATTCTCAACCTGACGAGGGGTGCCTACCTGGTCGGTCAGATGCAGTACGGCGTCGACTGGGGCTGGGGACAATTCGAGGAGTGGGAGGGCTGACCACGGCCGTCTGTGCCGTGCGGCTCCCTGTGTACTGCCTGGCCGCATCGTCGTTCGGCTAGCGCTCTGGCTGCCCTCGATCGCCAGGATGGTCAGGCAACTGCGGTGGATGGGCGTCCGCCCCGGCGGATGCCCATCTCGCGGGTCAGGCTGTAGCGGTGGCAGAACCTGTACGCGGGCAGCCGCTGAGGGCACGATTCGGCAGGTCATCCATCGGCAACGAGATGGGGATGAAGCACCGGTCGGAGTGCCGCGGCTCGCGGCGCCGTAACCGGCACGGGCGTGAGCGGACGCTCACCGGAACCTGCGGGCTCACGCCCCGGTCGGCGGCCGGGCCGTGATGAGCTCGGCGAACAGTTCGGCGGCGGCATCCAGGACGTCTCGG
Organism: Micromonospora sp. AKA38; assembly: GCF_027925725.1. Classification (NCBI taxonomy): domain Bacteria; kingdom Bacillati; phylum Actinomycetota; class Actinomycetes; order Micromonosporales; family Micromonosporaceae; genus Micromonospora; species Micromonospora sp. AKA38. The sequence goes on from NZ_BNEI01000005.1 coordinate 410,240, forward strand.
TCGCCGGTGATCAGCAGATCCAACAACAGGCCACGTGTCGCGGCGAGACTCAACCGGGCCCGCCGCCTGGCCTCCGGGCCGGCCCAGCCGAAGTGGGTGAACAACTCCTCGACGGGGCCCGCCCAGGCGGCGATGACCGAGGCGCGGAATGAGTCGGTCCAGGACTTCTCGAACAGGGCGTGCGCATAGATCTCGAAGAACAGCCGTTCCGCCGGCGCCAGGGCCGGGTCGGCCAGGCGCCGCCAAAAGCGGTGGCTCACCTCGACCGGGTCGTCAAGCTCCGCGGCGAGGGCCGCCAGCGCGGCGCGCTGCTCCGCCTCGACCCGTCGGACGACTTCGGTGAGCAGGCCCTCCCGGCTGCCGAAGTGATAGAGCAGCATGCGATGGCTCGTGCCCGCGCCGGAAGCGATCTCGCGGAGGCTGAGCTGGCTGAACCCGCCCTCCTTCAGAAGATTGACGCAGCGGTCGAGCAGCGACTCCCGGGCATCACCAGCCACCGGCGCGGCGCACCCCTTCGGTCATGGTGTCCCCGGCGGCCTCGTCGGTAGGGGCGGGCGACGGGATGGTCCCTGACTCCGCGGCCGCCTTCAGCGCGGCCGCCTCCATCCGCAGGTACCGTCGCGTCCGCGACGCGGTCAGCAGGGCGACCAGCCAGGCGAGGGCCCCGCTCTGCTCGATGCCGATGCTGATCCGGGTCGTTCCGTCGGGCTGGGCCTCCACCCGGTGATAGGCGAAGGTGTGCACCCCCGGCGCGTGCGTCTCCCAGGCGAACGACACACCCGGTTGCAGGTCGTAGACCCGCCACACGGTCGTGGGGAAGCCGGGTTGGCGGATGCGGAACCGGCTGCCCAGGCCCAGTGTCGGCCGGTCGAGCGGCACCACCTCCGTCATGGAGGCCGTCCATTCGGGCCAGCCCGTCACGTCCGCCACCGCCGCCCAGGCGGCCGCGGTCGTCGCCGTGGTGATGATCGTCTCTCCATAATTCATGTACCAGATGGTACATGCGATTCCGATAATGGCAAGACGGGGAGCCGGGCAATTTCGCGTATCGCGGGGATGACCGCAGTCCACTGATTGTCGTCGGGCGCCCGCCCACAACGGGGGCCGACGCATCATCCCGATCGCAATGATCGACACGAGCCCTGTCCTTGCCGCGTTCCATCCTGTTCCACGCCGTTCCGTCCGACGGGTTCGGCTACCGCCGATCGATGCTTTCGTTCGCTGTAATCCGAGAAAGGGTACTCGCATTTGTCGGTAAGGGTCCGTATAGATATCGTCGCCGGTTGTGGACGTCATGCAACTGCTACCGAATCTCTACCTGTTCCGCTTTCCCGTGGGTCACGCGTACCTGTGGCGTGGTGCGGACGGGCTGACGCTGATCGACTCCGGGGTTCCGGGGTCGGCACCCGCCATCGCGGCGGGGATCGGGAGCCTCGGTCACCGACCTGCCGACGTGCGGCGCCTCCTACTGACGCATCATCACGTCGACCACGCCGGCTCGGCGGCGGAGATCACGACGTGGACGGACGTGACGGTCTACGCACATCAGGCGGACACCCCGGTGCTCGAGGGTCATGAGCAGGTCCGGCCGCCGCTGTTGACCGACTGGGAACAGCGCCTCTGGGACGAGGTCCACGGCGGGAAGCCCCCGCAACCCGCCGCCCCGGTGGTGGTTGACCACCGGCTTCACGACGGTGACGTCATCGATCTCGGTGGGGAGCCGGCCGTCGCGGTGGCGGTGCCCGGGCACACCGCGGGCAGCGTCTCCTTCCATCTGCCCCGGTCAAGGGTCCTGTTCACCGGCGACACGATCGCGCGACTACCCGACGGGACGGTGATCCTCGGGGTGTTCAACGTCGATCCGGAGCAGGCGGCCGAGTCCATGAGGCGGCAGGCCGACCTGGATGTCGAGATCGCCTGCTTCGGGCATGGGGAGCCGCTGACCCACGGGGCGTCCGCTCCGCTGCGCGCTGCTGTGACGCAGCTCGGCGATCGCCGCTCGGGATGACCGGGGCCGGGCCGTAGCGCATCCGCGCACCGGCGGACCGGACGCTGGTGGGAACCAGCTGGAACGGACCGGCACGGCATACCCGCGAGACGCAACGTGCCTGGAAGGAGCCGTTAGTGAAGACGCCACCGCACTCCGCCGAAGACAGGGTGAGGCGGTTCCCCCGCCTCCTGATTCTCGCGGCGCTGCTCGGAGCGAGCGCAGTCGCGGCCTATGTGGGTGACACCTCTCCCGTCGAGGCGGGGACGCAGGCCCTCCGAGACTCGTGCCCGGATTGGGCGTGCGGTCAGAACCACAACCAGGTCCTGCTGTAACCGATTCCGACAGCAGAGGAGAGGTGAAGTCATGACGAGGATGTACCTGGCGGTGCTGACCGGCGTCGCCGCCCTGGCCCTGGCGATCGGCGCGGTAGCCGTATCCGCCGGCGATGCCACCGAAGCCGTGCCGACCGCCGCCGGTGGGCTCTATATCGGCCCGCACCCGGCCGGGCCACCCGGACAGGCCTAGCGGCCCAAGCACCGTGAACGTCGACGTGCCGGTGGACCTGGTCCGCCGGCACGTCGTCATACGCGGCCTGCCGAGGAGACAGCAGTGGACCAGAAGGCAGACAACGCGCTGCGCGCCGTCCGTCGCCAGGCGGCCGAGGGCGACTACGCCTCGGCGGCCTCGACGGCGTCCGCCGCGATCGAGGCACTCGAGGCCGGTTCCGGTGACCGCGACATGCTTGTGGTGCTGCTCAACGAGCTGGGCATGCTCTTCAAGTATCTCGGTCGTCTGGACGAGGCGGAGCACCTCTACGACCGGTCGCTCGCACTCCTGTCCAGGACGCCGACGAGGGCGGGTGACCTCGCCGCGGTGCTGCACAATCAGGCCGGAGTGGCGCACGCCAGAGGGGACCTGGGACGCGCCGAGCGGCTGGCGCGGCTGGGCATCGCCGTCCGGACCGGCCAGACGCAGGTCGACAGGCGGGCGTTGGCCGCGGACGACGCGGCACTGGCGGCGATCCTCATCGATCGCGGCTCGTGGAACGAGGCGAGACGGCTGCTCGAAAGCTGCCTCGACCACCACCGCCGCGAGTACGGTCCCGCGCATCACGAGGTTGCCGTCACGCTGCACAACCTGGGGTCCCTGATGTTCCGCGAGGGCGACGTGGCGGCGGCGAGCAACGCTCTGCAGGAGTCGCTGAGCATCAAGGTGACCTGCCTGGGTGAAGACCATCCTGACCTCGCTCCCACCCTCTACAACCTTGCCCTCTGTCGTGAGGCGATGGGCGACCTCGCCGGCGTGCGTCCCCTGCTCACCTGGGCCGTGTCGATCCTGCGACCCCAGGTGCAGTCGTCGCAGGCGACCTACGTCGCATGCGTGCGGAAACTGGCCCAGCTGCCAGCCGAGGTCCCGGCAGAAGAGGAACGCCATGGAACGCGTCGTACACGACCGAACACCGCGTGACGGACGTCAGTCACCGGCATCACCCATGCAGAAACCATGGAAAGGTACACGTGAAATCGTCGGAAGTGCGAAGAGGCGCACGTCGCGTCACCACGGCGGTGGTCGCCACGATGGTGGCGCTCACGGTGGCTCAGCCCGCCCGGGCGGACACCCTCGACAAGCTTGAGGAGTACGGCAAGTACGCCGGCTACGCGAAGACCGCGTACGACGTCTACAAGACCCTGCTGGGCAACGAGATGACGCTCGAGCAGGCGGTCAACGAGCTGCAGGCATCGATCGCCCAGGTCGGCGAGCAGGTGGCCGAGGTGCTCGACGAGATCGGTGAGATCGCGGCGGCAGACGTGGAGACCTGCACCCGCAACGCGGTGATCACGTTCGCCGACCTCGAGGCGCTCAGCCCCGACAACGCCCAGGCGTTCGCTGTCCAGGCGACCGACTGTGTGGCCAAGGCCAGGGCGTACATCAACGTGGTGGACAACCGGGCCGCTGTCGATGTCATGGGATTCGCGGTGAACACGGTCGGACCGATCGCCCTGTTCGCCCGGGCGAACGCCGGCTTCAGCACCAACCTGCTCAAGGACGAACTCATCGCGGCGAACCAGCGCAACATGGAGCGGCTGGAACCGACGTGCGGGGCGACGCCGCTGTGGGGTGACCGGCCCGTCGACCCGAATCCGCAGCCGGTGGAGGTGCAACTGCGCTGCACCGCCTTCAACCACGACGGCTACGACTTCGTCACCACGGAGTTGCGACGCGGCGACCCGCTTCCGGCGTTCGACTACAGCAAGGCACGGGACCGCGCCATCGAGGTCAGCAGCTACCCGACCTCGCGTGCGGCGTTGGCCTCGCTGCGGGGCCCCGGCCCGGCCAACGGATCCTCGATCGCGGCGGCGGCCGGCGGCGACGGCCTCGTCCGGCTGTGCGGCGCCTCGATCCACGACTCGGTGCACTGCCGCGCGCAGCAGCAGCCCGGATCGGCGACCTGGAACGCCTGGTCTCAGCTCGACGGGCAGCTCAGGTCCATGGCCGTGGAGAAGAACGACGACGGGCGGCTCGAACTGTTCGGCGTGAACAAGGAGGGCACCCTCTGGCACCGCTGGCAGACCGCGAGCGGATGGTCGGCCTGGGCGTCGCTGGGTGGTCCGTTCACGTCCGTCGCCGTGGCACGCAACGGCGCGGGTCGCCTCGAGCTGTTCGCCACGAACCAGGACAGCCAGGTCAGCCACCGCTGGCAGAACACCAAGAACACGACCAGCGACTGGTCCAACTGGTCGACCCTGGGGATGACCGCTCGCTTCGTGGCCGCCGAGGCGAACGGCGACGGCCGCGTGGAGGTCTTCGCGCTCAACGCGGCGGGCGAAGTCTGGCACCGCTGGCAGATGCTTCCCAGCGGCTGGTCGAACTGGGACCGGCTCGACGGCACACTGAAGACCGTCGCGGTGGCTCGCAACGCGCAGCAGCGGTTGGAGATCTTCGGCACCAATGCGCAGGGGATGCTGTGGACCAGGGCGCAGCGCGCCGATGGCAACGGCTGGTCGTCCTGGAGCCAGCTGAACGGGACCTACTACGGCGTCGCGGCCGGGTCCAACGCCGACGGCCGGATGGAACTGTTCGTGGTGGACGCTGCGGGCAAGGTGTCCGGTAGCCACCAGACCGCCTCCGGTTGGAGTGGCTGGGCCGCGCTGGACAACGGTCTCAAGATCAGGCCTTAGGTCGGGCCCGACCGCCTGACCTTCCTCGACGGGCGACGCCCGACGCCCGTCTGGGCACCCGCCGCCGAGGAACGCGATGGAACGTCGGTTGGGTGAGCGAGGACAACCGTGACGAGGCCCTCGGAACAGTGTTCCGAGGGCCTCGTCACGCCGTCCCTGAGACAGGCACAACAGCCGGGGGCGCGTGGACGCCCGCCGGGCTCAAGGAGGCAATGATGACAAGTCTGCGGGCAAGGGTCCGTGGCTCGGCACGTTCGGCAAAACGGTGTACGGGCTGGGCCGCGGTTGCGGTGATGGTGGTGGCGACCGCCGTGTCGGTGGTCGCCGCGCCCGCCTCGCCGGCCCTCGCCGAGCCGATCAGCTTCGACCTCGGTACGCCGGCGCTGACCAGGAACGCGTTGGGCGCCATGGAGCTGTTCGCCACCGACGGTGCCGACCGGGTGTGGCACCGCTGGCAGTCCGGGCCCAGTTCGGCCTGGAGCGGCTGGAGCCAGCTCGACGGGTCACTGCGCTCGGTCGCTGCCCAGAGCAACGGCGCCAACCGCGTCGAGTTGTTCGGCATCAACGACCAGGGCCTGATCTGGCACCGGTGGCAGCTTCCCGCGGGCGGCTGGTCGCCCTGGACCTCGATCGAGGGCGAGCTGACGTCCCTGGCCGTGGCCCGCAACCAGGACAACCGGATGGAACTCTTCGGCACCAACAACCTGGGCCAGGTCTGGCATCGGGCCGAGACGACCGCCGGGTCGCACACGTTCGGACCGTGGGCGCTGTTCAACGACGGCCTGATGCGGACCGTCGCAGCGGAGACCAACGAGGACGGCCGGGTCGAGCTGTTCGCCCTGAACGACGCGGGTGAAATCTTCCACCGCGCGCAGACCCGCCCCGCCGGCTGGTCGGCGTGGGCCAAGCTCGACGGCACGCTGAAGTCGCTGGCCGTGGCGAAGGCGGCGGACGGCCGCCTGGAGCTGTTCGGGGCCAACGCGGCCGAGCAGATGTGGCACCGCCGGCAGATCGACAGGGGCGGCGCCGGATGGACGGGCTGGGATTCGGTGCCCGGCCAGGCGCGCGCCATGGCGGCGGAGGCGGACGCGAACGGGCGGATCGCGCACGTCGTCATGAACGGCGCGGGCGAGAGCCTGGTGCGCGTGCAGCAGCAGGACGGTTGGTCGGACTTCACCACGCTCGGGGGTGACCTCGCCCCGCTGTACTGGATCACCCACAACACCCAGGCCGAGCTGTTCGCGAACGCGGTGACCGTTCCCCATGCGATCATCAAGATCGTCGGCGACGTGAACCTGGACCTCAGCGGCCGCGAGTTCATCCGTATCGCGGCCGGCGTGCAGATCCTCGGTGACACCTCGGTGCACCCACGCGGTCCCCGCCTGTTCACCACGTCCTTCCCCCGGGTGCTGTTCCAACTGGGGCACGACCCGGCCCAGGTGACCTCCGACAACGTCCGCATCAGCGGCATCCGCCTCGACGGCGGGCAGGGTGAGGAGCCCGCGGAGACCGAGGAGGAGGACAGCGACGCCATCCGGATCTTCTCCAGCCGCAATGTGCAGATCGACCACAGCGAGCTGTACGGCTGGCGCGGCTCGACCGTCCTGGTCGACGACGGCCAGGGGCGGCTCGGCAAGGACGACGACCCCGCCAGCATGGTCCGTGTGGTGGACAACTACATGCATCACAACCAGCACCAGACCGGCGACATTCTTGGCGGCGGTCACGGGGGCGGGTACGGCGTCGCGGTGCGCAATGGCGGGTTCGCCCTCATCGAACGCAACGTGTTCGACTGGAACCGGCACGCGGTGGCCGGCGACGGCCGCGAGGGCAGCGGCTACCGCATGTACAACAACCTGGTCCTGCCCAACGGCGGCTGGAACACCGACGTCTACCACACCCACATGATCGACATGCACGCCCGGGACTCGTGCGGCCTGAGTAGCTACAACTGCGGACTCGCCGGTGAGTTCATGGACATCAGGTACAACACGATCCTCTACAGCGCGGGCACCGGCATCAAGCTGCGCGGTACGCCGAGCATCGGCATGTACGTGTCGAACAACGTCTTCACGCACCGGCAGGAGTTCGGCAACGCGCTCGACGACGCGGCGATGGTGCAGAACGAAACCGGACTGCAGGCTTCGGCCAACACCTTCGGGTTCAGCGCGACGACCGGCACCAGGTCCAATGTCTGCGACTTCGACGGCGACGGCACCAACGACACCTTCCTGGCGTCCGGCGCGAACTGGTGGTACCAGTCCGCGACCCTCGGCTGGCACCACCTGCGCCAGTCCACCATCACGGCCGACAAGGTGACGGCATTCGGTGACCGCAACGGTGACGGCCGTTGCGACGTGACGGCGAACGGAACCGTGCACCCCACCGTGGGCTGACCACTTTCCGGGCTGGCCCGGAGCCGCGCCGGAACCGCCGGGGGTGGCTCCGGGTCAGCTCTCCATGCGTTTCTAGAAAGGGAGACAGGGTGAGGAAGTCCATCCGAGGGTCGTGTCGCCTCGGGTCGCTGGTCCTGGGCGCGGTAACCGTCCTGGCCGCTGCGGTGACCATGGTGCCGGCTGCCACGCACGCCGCTACCGACCGGGTTCTCGGGCACGGCACGCTGGCCGTGGCCCGGGACGCGAGCGGCCGGCTGACGTTGTTCGGGAGGGACGGCGCCGACCACCTCAGCGTGCGCACGCAGTCCGCCTCGGACGCGCAGACCTGGACCGCGTGGTCGTCGCTGGACGGCACACTGCGTTCGATGGCGGCGGAGGCGAACCAGGACGGCAGCGTCGAGCTGTTCGGTGTCAACGCCGAGGGCCGGGTCTGGCACCGGCGGCAGGCGGGCAACGGCTGGTCGGGGTGGTCCGGGCTCGACGGCACGTACCGCTCGCTGGCCCTGGGTCGCAACGCCGACGGCCGCCTGGAGTTGTTCGGCACCGACACCAACGACCAGGTGTGGCACCGGTGGCAGACCGCGGCTGGGTCGACGACGTGGTCGCCCTGGGCCCGGTTGGACGGTGGGCTGCGGTCCGTGGCGGTGGAGGCCAACGCGGACGGCCGCCTGGAGCTGTTCGGCCTGAACGCCGAGGGCCAGATCTGGCACCGCTGGCAGCAGGCCGCCGGCTGGTCGGCCTGGGCCTCACTCGATGGCACGCTGGCGTCGCTGGCGGTCGCGCGCGACCGCGCCGGCTCGCTGGTGCTGATCGGCACCAACAGCCGCGACGAGCTGTGGCAGCGCAGGCAGACGACCGCCGGGGCGAACAACTGGTCGGCGTGGGCGACGCTCGACGGAAGCCTGCAGTCGGTGGCCGCCGATCGCCGCGACGACGGTCGCATCGAGCTGATCGGGGTCAACGCCCAGGGCGACGTCTGGCACCGATGGCAGAGCGATGCCGGCGGTTGGTCGGCGTGGGCTGCCCTGGAGGGCGACCTGCCGCCGTCGCCGCCGGCGCCGCCGATGTCGAACCCGTCGAACTGGCGCGCGACCACGACGGTGGACTTCAGCAACGAGGACTGGACCGAGGAGGCGCAGGGCCTGACCACGGACGGTGTGAACTGGTACGTCGGCAGCAACGACTCCGATCACCGCCGGCTCTACAAGTTCGGGCCGGGTTTCCCCCAGGGTGACGATCGGGTCGTCGGCTACCTGGCGCTGCCCGCCAACGGCGGTAACCACCTGGGTCCCCCGGTCTGGGATCCCGTGCGACGGCGGATCGTGGTGGCCGTGGAACCGGCGAACGTGTGGGTGGTCGATCCGGAGACGATGCGTACGGACTTCATCGGCCCGCTCGGCGCGGACGGGTACCGGCCGCAGGGCACCTCGATTCCCTGGGTCGCGATCAATCCACGGGACGGTCTGCTCTACAGCTCGGCGTTCGGGCGCAGCGACCAGCCCATCAAGGCCGTCGACCGGATCAACGTGTACGACCCGGCCAACGGATACCGCTGGCTGCGGTCGATCCCGCTGTCTCGGGAGATCAAGGAGGTGCAGGGCGGCCACATCTCCGCCGGCGGCCACCTGTACCTGACGTCGAACGCGACCTTCGACATCAGCGCCTACGACCTGGCCAACGGCGCGTACGGCGGACGTCGCGTGGTCGACTTCGACCCGTCCGACGACGACGAGATCGAAGGTCTGACGCTGGGCCGCTACGAGTGGGACAGCGGAGCCGAATCGGACGTCGCCGTGCTGGTGCTCGATAACGACATCGTGAGTGAGGACGACGTCGAGGTCAGGTTCTACAACTCCGGCAGCGGCCTGTAGCAGCTGAGGATCCGAGGGCGGTGGGGCCGAGAGGACCCCACCGCCCTCATCTCGGTTTCACGCACCGCGGGCCGCTTCCCCGGAGGGGAGCGGCCCGCGGTCGGACTTGCGTGAGGTCTAGCGGCTTCCGCCCGCGTACTCGCCGTAGACGACGCTCACCGCCGTGCCGCCCGGGACCTGCTCGCCGGCCCTCGGGTTCTGGGACAGCACCCGACCGCTGTCGTACCGGTCCGGCACCGACGACGGCGCCTGCGCCCAACAGCAGGCCTGCGCTCAGCAGGGCGTTCTTCCCGTCGATGAGCATCTTTCCGACGATGTTCGGCACCGTGACCGACTGTCCCACCGGCTCGGCCATCCGGGTCCAGGCGGACCACCCCGAGCCGGTCTGGTAACGCCGCCACAGCGTCCCGAGTTGGCCGGTGCCCTCCACTCGGGTGCGTTCCGTCGCGTACACCTCCATCATCCCGGCCGTCGTGGTCGTCGCGGCCAGGTGACTCATGGTGCCGATCACACCGCCGAAGGGCTCCCAGCTCGTCCAGGTCGGGTTGGTGGCGCTGGTGTGGTAGCGGTGGAGGATGGCGCCCGTCCGGTCGACGCCGAACAGTTCGAGACGTCCGTCGACGTTGGTGGCGGCGGCGACCGAGGCCACCGGGGTGCCCAGACTCAGATCCATCCAGCTCGACCACCCGCCGGTCGGCTGCTGCCAGCGGTGCCACACCTTGCCCGCCGCGTTCACGCCGAACAGTGCCAGCCGCTTGTCCTTGAGCCGGGTCATGGTGACCTGACGCAGTTCGCCGTCGAACCGGACCCACGGCTTCCAGGTGGTGTCGGTGGGACTCGTGTGGGTGGTCTGCCAGATCTGGCCGTCGGCGTCGGTGGCGATGAGTTCGAGCCGACCGTCGCCGTTGCAGCCTGCGGCGACCGAGGTCAGCGGCGCGCTGTCGATCTTCACCCAGCCGTTCCAGCCGCCGGTCGTGCGTTGGGCGCGGCTGAACAGCTCACCGCCTCGGTTGATGCCGAAGATCTGGGTGGTGAGCGCGGCTGTCTGCACGGCGGTGACCGAGCGGAGCGCCCCGTCGAACTGAGCCCACGGGGACCACCCGCCGGGGGTCTGGGTGGCGCGCACGACCTCGTCCCGCCGGTTGACCGCGACCAGTTCCAGCACGCCGGAGGTGTTGGGCGCGGCCGCCAGTGGGGATCCGTAGGCGGGAGTCATCGGGAACGGTGCCTTCACCAGCAGCTCGGTGTTGCGGTCCGCGGGCGTGCCCTCCCGGGCGAGCTTGCCGTCTTCCAGCTTGGCCTGCGGGTCGTTGGCGGCCAGCTCCCGACCCAGCGAGGCCAGACCGGCCGGGCTGCTGAGATCGCCACCGTTCTGCAGCGGCGCGTCGATGTCGATCATCGTGGTGAAGATCGAGATGGTGCCGGTCTGTTCGGCGACCTCGATGAGGCGGCTCTGGATGGGCCAGTCGATGTGGGAGGCGGTGGTCACCTCCCAGAAGCCACCTCGCCAACTGCTGTCCGGGCGAGCCGCCTGCGGCCGGGAGTGGGCGAGGATGCGGTTCGTGTGCGTGTGCCCGTCCACCATCAGGATGACGTTCGGGTAACACAGGAGCAGACTTCGCAGCTGGTCGCCGTTCATGAACGGGGTGCCGGTCGGATAGTCGAAGTCGTTGGAGATGGTGTCCAGCGTGTGGTGGCAGTAGACGACGATCAGTTTGTCGTCCACGTTCGGGCGCGTCTGCACCGTGATCCGCTGGCCGGGACCGTCGATGGGCTGGAAGGGGAGCCACAACTTCAGATTGCGCGAGCTGTAGGACTCCAGCTTCGAGACGAGCCACTGCCACTGGTCGCCGTCGATAGCGCCGTCCGGGCCGGGCCACTGGGTCCGGCTGGTGTCCAGGCACAGGAATCGCAGTCGGTCGTCGGCGAGGGCTGGAATTTCGTAGTACGTCAGGTCGCTGCCCTGCGTGAAGCCGTGTCCGATAGGTAGGCCGGTGGTGTGGAAGTGCTCCTGCACGAACTGTGCCCGCTCCAGGAGACGCCGGTCGGGATCAGGCGTCACCCCCTCGCTCTCGAGGCCGTCCCACAGGAGTTGGACGCCGAACCCGATACTGGGTTCGCTCGGCAGCGGTGCACGGGGCTTGGTCGGCTTCCGGTCACCGACCGCCATGGCGCTCAGGAAGCCGAGACCCGGGGCGTCCTTCGGCGCGTTGCCCTGGACCAGGGCATCGTGGTTGCCGTAGGCGGCGTACCACGGCATGCGTATGCCATGCGCCTGGAACTCCCGACGCGCGTTGGCGAAGAGGCTGGGCAGGCTGGGAAAAACGCGCGTGTAGCCGGGAGCGTGACCCATGTAGTAGCGGTCGAGCGTGCCGTTGGCATCCTCGTACTCGCGCATGGTGGGGTGCCAGTAGTCGAGCAGCGGCGGCCACTGGTCGCCGGAGACGCCCTCCTCCTTGGTGGGGGAGCCCGAGTTCGCACGGACGGGGTTGCCGTCCATCAGGTCGATGTACCAGCGGAGCTCGTTGTACTGGGAGTTGTCGATCGAGTCGCCCGTGACGACGGTGAAGGCCAACGGCAGGTTCGTCACCGGACCCATGCCGAACTTCTGCACCGCACGGATCGCGGCGTCGCTCATGTGTGCCGAGAGCATCTCCTGCGGCCGGTACGCGCTGGCGGTGCCCCACTGGTGACCGTCGTCGGGGGCGTCCAGGAACTCGACCCGCACCGGCGACTTGTCGTCGATGATGTGCATGTCGCTCATCTGCGCGAACGCGATGAGTGGTCGCTTGTAGCCGGGCTGCGGGTAGAGGGCGAGATCGTCGCGGACGACGTGAGGTTCTCCGGGACCTTCGGCGACAGGGTGGTAATCCTCGGTGACGAGGTACGAGACGGTCCGGGTGAGGGTCGAGACGACCTCGTGGGTGCTCGCGGCGGTAGCCGGGGCGCCATTGTGGCGCAGGATTCCCAGGGGGTCCAGCGCGGCCGCGATCACCCCCAGGCCGCCAGCGGCGAGCAGATTCCGACGGGACAGGGGCACGTTTTCCTCCGAGTGTTGCCGATGCGTCGGCTCGGAGTGCGTTCCAACCTGTTCCGCTGAGCGGGGCGGCGGGTGATCAGTCGGTGCGCAGCGCTTCGAGAATCGGCTCGGTTTCGACGTACATGTCCAGGCTGATCACGAGGCCGTCGCGGATCTGCCAGACGTGCACCTCACGCGCCTCGAACGGCTTGCCGGTCGCTCGCACCACACCGCGAGCCCGACCGCTCTGCACGACGCGGTCGCCCGCCTGGTAGAGCTCCTCGATCTCCACGCGGCTGTCGAGCGCGCTGCCCAGAGCCTGCGCGAAGCGCTGGAAGCCCTCGCGGCCGGTGTAGCGGCCGCCCCACGGCAACTGCTCGGACTGGTACACGCTGATGTCCGGGTGGGCTGTCGTCGCGCCCGCGGCCGCGGCCCCCGCCGAGCCGAGCATGGCGTAGATCCGGCGTACGAGGTCGAGGTCGAGGTCGGTCGGACCGGACGGATCGGGCTGCGGCGATACGTGGGGAGTCATGTCGATCCTCCGGTCTGACGGGCACTGCCCGGGATTGTAGGGCGGTGGCGGATGGGGTGTCCGAGGTTGCGGCCGGAACGAGTCGGAACGCCCAGAGCTCATCGGTTCCAGGTCGCCCCCTGTCTCGGGCGGGGCGGCACGGCGCGCTGCCCCGACTTCGGGACAGCCGGACATGAAGCGCCCATCAGGGTCGAATTCCCCTGAGCGGTACGTCAGCGCGACTTCAGCGTGCTGAGCAAGGGTGCATTGAAATAATGATCGTGGGCCGGCCCGGGAAGATCCCTTCCTCTGGGATTTCGTGAGGGCGGCCGCGACTCCACCGCTGGAGAAGATCCTCATGGCACCACCGCAGACGTACCATCATCTCGGCCTCAGCCCGGCGCGCGCACACGTCATGACTGCCAGCGGCCAACAACCGTGAGCGCAAGAGCTGTTTGACGTCGATCTGGCCGGCGCGACGGTTGCCGCGTCTCCGGCCCGGTGACCCGCGCGGGCCGGGTCCCCGCGGCTGCGCCCTGAAGCGGTTGTCCGCAGCCTCCTCATTGGCCCCCGGGTTGGGCTTTCGCTCCGCGTCTGCCGATCGCCCGCACCATCCGAACGGACTGTTGATGTATCACCCTCACTTGCAGGAGGACCTCCGGTGATCGCCCGTCTGCCGTCGTCCCAGCTGGCCGACCGCAGCCGTCTGGCCCTCGCCGCGGCGCCCGGCCATCTCCCGACACAACCCCGTCCCGTCGTTGATGAGCTGCACGCGACGCTTGTCAACGGGACTCGTGCCCTGTACCACGACGGCAACCTCCAGGCCAGCCGGGAATGGTTCGACCGGGCGTTCACCGCGGCCGAACGCGAGCAGGACGGTCCGAGTCAGGCGTTGGCCGCCGTGGGTTACGGGGGCCTCTGGGTGCACGAGCACCGCGGCGCGGCCACGGCGGCGCTGACCGAGCTGCGCCTGCGCCGCGCACTGAACCTGGTGGACGACGACTCGCCGCTCGCGGTTCGGCTGCGCGCCCGGCTGGCCGCCGAAGCCGACTACCGCGCAGGAGCGCACGAGCGGGTGTTCGCTGCGGTGGAGCATGCGAGACGGTTGCAGGATCCGGTGGCGCTGGCGGAGGCGCTGAGCCTTGCCCATCACTGTGTGATGGGTCCCCATGAGGCCCACCTGCGCATGCGGCTCGTCGAGGAACTGATCGAGACGAGCCTGCGCACCGGGCGACGCGGCGACCTGCTGATCGGCCTGCTGTGGCGTACGTCGAACCTGCTGCTCGCTGCCGACAGCCACGCCGAGCGCTCGCTGCGGGAGTTGCAGGGCATGCTGCAGGAGAGGCCACATGCGGCGGTCGGGTTCATCGTGCAGGCCATGGAGGTGATGCGAACGATTCGCTCCGGCGACCTCGCGGCCGCGGAGGAACACGCCAACGCCTGCGCGAAAGCCGGGCAGGCGGTGGGCGACATCGACTCGATCGGCTGGTTCGGAGCCCACATGATCGCGATCAACTGGTATCGGGGCAACCTGGCGGAGCTGATCCCCACTCTGCGCGAACTGGTCAACTCGCCGCTGCTGAGCACCGTCGACAATTCACACCTGGCGGCGCTCGCCGTCGCGGCTGCCAGCGCCGGCGACGAGCGGCTCGCCCGTGGCTCGCTGGCCCGGCTCGCGGGCGCCTCGTGGAGCCAGCTACCGATGACCAGCAGTTGGCTCGCCACCATGTACGGCGTCATCGAGGCGGCGAATCTGCTCGGCGACACGAAGACGGCAGCCGCCGCCTACGACCAGCTACGGCCGTTCGCGCATCTGCCGATCATGGCGAGCATGGGGATCGCGTGCTTCGGATCGGCCGAACACGCGCTCGGCGTCGCGTCACTGACGATGGGGCGCGACGATCAGGCCGTCGCACACCTCGAGGCCGCCGTGCACGCCAACCACGCGCTTCAGCACTGGCCTGCAGTGCTGCTGTCGCGCGCCCGGCTGGCCGAGGTGCTATGGCGACAGAGCGAGCACACGCGGGCCCATGAGCTGCTCACCCTGGCCCGTGAGGAGGCTGAGCGGCTGGCGATGGCGCTGCCTCGATCGGTGGAGCACATAGCGCAGCGACCGGTGACAGCCGTCGGGAGAGCAGCCGGAGTGCTCAGCTGTGAGCGGCGCGGACTGCGCTGGCATCTGCGGCTCGGCGACCACCTCGCCGTGCTGGACGGCAGCAAGGGGATGATCTACCTCGCCAGTCTGATCGCCAACCCGGGGTTCGAGATCTCGGCGGTGGAGCTGGCCGCCGGCCCGGGCACCGCAGCAGAGTCGGTCAACGGCAGCCTGACGGCCGGCTCGTCGCAGCCTGTCCTGGACGAGGCCGCGAAGCGCGCCTACAAGGCCAGGTTGTCCCAACTCGACGATGCCATCGAGGAACACGAGGCGAACAACGACCTCGTCCGAGCCGAGCGGGCCAGGGCGGAGCGTAGCTGGCTCATCGACGAACTTGCGGCCGTGACCGGGTTGGGCGGGCGTACCCGTAACTTCGCCGATGCCGCCGAGCGTGCGCGCATCTCGGTCGGCAAGGCGATCAGGCGTGCGGTCGCGCAGGCGACCGCCGTGGATCCGGTGATCGGTGACCATCTTCGTTCCTATGTGCGGACCGGCATGCGCTGTTGCTACATGCCGAGGTGACAGGTCGCCAGGAGCGTGAGGGTCGAATATGCCGTCGTCCGGCGTCTCACGCTCCTGGCGGAAACGGCGAGAACACGGGGGGAGTTGCTCGCCGTTCGCCATCTCCCGGTCGAGACGCCGTCGCGCAACCGTCATCGACCGCTGCGCCGCGTTCTTGCGGGTTGCAAGAACGGTCCCAGAGCCCGCTGAAGTTCAGCTGACGGGTCGCTGAGGCCCCACACACCCCTACGACGACCCGTGCGCGCAGATGACCGTCGTCCGTCCAGGACTCTTTTGTGAGGAGCAACAATGCAGACGCACGAATCACCAACAGTTCGACTGAACTGGATCACCGAGCAGCGCTGTTCGCCCGTGGGACCGCCGCGCGAGAGCCGCATCGGGTCGTGGTATCCGCTCGCCAGCACCTCCGGCTCAATGCACGAGGGTCTGCTGGTCAGCGGGGTGCCGCCGGCCGGCCCGACCTTCGCCCTTCGCGTCCCGGGACTGGTCAAGGTTGTCGACTGCCTGTACGACGAGCAGCAGATGTGGCTGGTCACGGACACGCCACCCCACCCGACTCTCGCGCGGGTGGCGACGGCGGCCGGTGGAACCCCCGGACCGGCTGCGATCGCCGTCGCGGCTGCCTCGGGTGAGGTGATGCTGCTCGAGGTCGGTCTCGCCCGCGCTTTCGCCGGCACCGGCGTTGTCACCGCGATTCTCATCATCCTCGGGCTCCTCCACGGGATCCGAGCCGGCGGACAGCGCCCGAGATCGTGCCTCCGCGATGGAACGTGAGGGAACGCGTCCACTGAGGCGACGCGCAAACGGCACAGCGTCGACGGATCTCACGAGAGGACGTGTCTTCCATGAGCACCATCGAATGGCTCTCCGCGAGGGCGATCCGGGTCGTGGTGCCCTGCTCCGATCCCGAAGCGATCCGCGCTCACCTGAGCGACCTGCTCGGCACCCATCGCCTCACGTTGTGCCGTCCGCCCGACATCCACGTGCACGAGGCCGGGCAGGGCGCCGTGACGGCCGAGGTTCGGATGGCCGTCACGGTGACTGAACTGACGGGGCTCGAGGTCACCGTCGATGCGGTACCCGACGACAGGACCGTCGAGGGGTATCTGGCCCATCTTCGCGAGCACGCGGCGATCCTGACGCCGCTGGACCGAGCGGCCCGCAGTGGCGACTTCGTGACCGTCGACCTCCGCGCCACCGTGGGTGGGCGCGACATCGAGCGGGGTGAGTGGCGTGGTGTGGTGCACGAGGTCGGTGCGGGGCATGCGCTCGAAGGGCTGGACGACACGCTGCTGGGCATGAGTGCCGGTGAGGCCACCACCTTCACGACGACGCTTGTCGGTGGCCGGCACCGCGGGCAGGCTGCCGAGCTGGCCGTCACGGTCACGCAGGTGTCCAGCCGGACCCTGCCGGAGCTGAACGACGCCTTCGCCGGCGTGATGGGTGACTTTCAGACCCTCGACGAGCTGCGCTCGGCGCTGGCGCGGCGGCTGGCGGCGCGGGCCGCCGCCCGGCACCGGGCGGCAACCTACGACAAGGCGGTGGCGTTGGTGGCCGCGAGGACTGGCATCACGGCACCGGACGACCTCGTGCAGCGGCTGCTGGACGAACAGAAGCGGCACATCTCGCACTCGCTGGGTGCCCTCGGGGTGGCCCTCGAGGACTACCTGGCAGCCGAGGACATTGCGGAGGACGACGTCGATGCGGTGCTGCGGGCGGCGATCGCCAGACGAACCGAGGCCGAGATGCTGCTCGATGTCATCGCCGCAGAACAGGGCTTCGACGGACCGTTCGGCGAGTCCGCGGAGTCCGGTCCGGAGGCGCCGTCGGCGGCCTCCGCCGAGGCGGGTTCGGCGCGGCGGGGCAGGGCACTGGCCCATCTCATGAACATGGTCGTGCTGAAGGATGGCAGGGGTGACGTGCTGTCGGCCGAACAGTTGGCCGACGCCGGTAGGTATGCGGTCGCTGGCTGACGGCAGCACCTGACGAGGCCTTTCGTGGCCGGGCGGTGTTCGATGGGCTTTTGATTCTTGTTCGACCCTTTGAATACTATCCGACACGGTCTGCGTCGAATGGGCAGGCGCAGATCGGCGTAGAATTTCCACGGCGTCAACGCCGGGACGGCGGGGCTAAGTGGTATTGATCTCCTCCAGACGCAAGCGGGTTCGGCGGTTTGACTGATGGATACGAGCCGGATGATGTCGCCCTCGACGGGGTCGGTCTGTCGGCGCGGCGAGGTCGCGCACCGCAGTTGTCGGCGTCAGGGCAGATGGGGCATGGAGAGGCGCGAACCGACCGCGTGGCCGTGGCCGCGGTTGGCGGCCGAAGCCGAGGACGGACATGCGCGCTGACGTCCGGGTCCGGCTGTTGGGCCCGATCGAGGTGGTTGCGGCCGGGCTGCACCGGCCTGTCGCCGGGCTACGCAAACGTGCGGTCTTGGCGGCGTTGGCGCTGCAGGTCCGGCAGGTCGTCTCCGCGGACGACCTCATCGATGTCGTCTGGAACGGCGGCGGTCCCGTCACCGCCCTGAACGCACTGCAGAGTCACGTCTCGTCGTTGCGTCGCGAGCCGGGTCTACGGGAGGCGATCCTGGCCCGTGCTCCGGGTTACCTGTTCGACCTGGGCGCCGGATGTACGGACGTGGAGGTGATGGAAGAGCTGCTTCGACGCGCCGCGGAGGAGGCGGATCCGGCGCGCCGGGCCGGGTTGCTGAGGTCGGCACTGGGCTGGTGGCGTGGTCCCGCCCTGGCCGGGCTGGCGGATCTGACCTGGTTCGCGGATCAGGCGGCGCGGCTGGACGGGGTGAGGCGGGGGGCTCTGTCGTCGTTGACGGAGGCGCGTCTGGTGCTGGGCGAGCACGGCGCTCTGGTGGGAGAACTGGAGCACCTCGCGGAACGCTATCCCTTCGACGAGGAACTGCATCGACAGCTGATGGTGGCGTTGTACCGGTGCGGTCGGCCCGGTGACGCGCTCACCGTGTTCGGCAGGCTGCGACGTCGGCTGGCCGACGAGTTGGGAGTGGATCCCGGGCCGGTGCTACGTGGGCTGCAGTCGTCGATCCTTCGTCATGACGAGGCGTTGACTCTTCCGGGGACGACCGAGCCTGGCGGTGCGGGGCGCGTAGTGGCGCGACCCGCGGCGCGGGAAGGGGCGTTGGTGGAGCGCGCGGCGGAGATGAGCCTGCTGGAGCGGGCGCTCGCGGAGGCGCGCGCGGGAACCGGTTCGGTCGTGTTGTTCGAGGGTCCAGCCGGTATCGGCAAGTCGGCGCTGCTGGGACACGCGCGGGCTCGGGCCCGAGAGCTGGGGTTCAACCTCGCCGCCGCCGTCGGTCGGCAGTTGGAGACAACCTATGACTGGGGATGCGCGCGTCAACTGTTCGAAGGCCCGCTGTTCGGCCCCCTCAGCTTCTCCGCGGAAACACCTGCTTCCGATGCGCACGGCGAGCTGCCGACACCGCCGGGACGTCAGCCCGAGTCGGACCTGGAACGCTCGGAAATCCATGCGCTCTATCGGCTGATGGTCAAGTCGTGTGAGCGGGGGCCGTTGTTGGTGACCCTTGACGACCTGCAGTGGTGCGACATTCCTTCGGTGCGGTTGATGGCCTACCTCGCCGCGCGGGCCTGCGGCCTGCCGATGGTCTTGCTGGGGACATCGCGGCCGGGCGCGGCGGAGATCGATCATGCCCTGACTGGGCTTGCCCGGTTCACGCGGGTCTTGGCGCCCCTGTCGGTGAATGGTTGTGCTGCTGTGCTGGGCCATGGAGGTGAAGAGTTGGCGCAGCAGTGTCATGAGTTGACAGGCGGTAGCCCGCTTCTGGTCCGGGAGTTCGGCCGTCACCTCGGTGACGAACGTGGGGTGGAGCGGGGCGCAGCGAGCGTACGACGCCTGGTTCAGGCGCAGGTGCGCCAGTTGCCGCCGGGAGCAGCCGGTGTGGCGCAGGCCCTGGCGGTGTGGCGGGGCCCGGCCGGGGCCGAGGCGGTGGCGGCGACGGCTCGGATCGATGTCGCGGAGGCGATGCACCACCTGGCTGCGCTGCGAGCGAATCAGCTGGTGGCTGCCAGCGACGGTGGTCGGCGGTTCGCGCTGGCGCGTCCGTTGATTTGTGAGGCGGTGTATGAGGGGGTGGGGTCGGGGGTGCGGGCGGGGTTGCATGTGCGTGCGGCGGGGGTGGCGTTGCGGGTGGGGGATGTGGTGGGTGCGGGTTCGCAGTTGTTGCGGGTGCCGGCGGGGTGGGGGGGTGAGGTGGATGCGGTGGGGGTGTTGGGTGAGGCGGCGCGGGTGTGTCTGGTGCGGGGTGCGGTGGATTCTGCGGTGGCGTTTTTGCGGCGGTTGTTGGAGGAGGATCTGGGTGAGGGTCGGGGTGGTGTGCTGACGCGGTTGGGGATGGCGGAGTTTCTGGTGGATACGGGTGCGGCGGTGGGGCATTTGGCTGCCGGGTTGGCGTTGGAGACCGATCCCGAGACACGAGCGCGAACCGCCCTGACACTGGCTGCGGCGCTGCACGCCGACGGTCAGCCCGCCGAGGCGATGCACGTGGCACAGGACGCCCTGCCCCACAGCCCTGACCCGCTCAGCAGCACACACCGCGCACTACAGGCCATGATCGTCGACACCGCCATCGCCGCTCGTCACCTTCCGCACATCCAGCCGCTTGTGCAGGAGTGGCGGGACCGTCCGCCGGGCTCGACGGCCGGCGACCTGATGTTGCAGGCCGCGCTGGCTGTCCACGCTGCCCTTCGAAACGACCGCGTCTCGGCCCTGAGGCGGGCGAGCGCGGTGGCGACGGCAGCCGATCTGGGCCGACAGCCCTTCGCCGTGCACGCTGCCGCGCGAGCCTGGCAGGTACTCACGACGTGCGACGCCCCGGAGGCTCTACCCGCCATCGACGCGTTCCTCACCCACGTCGAGACGATCGGCTCCCGGTGGGGGCAGACGCTGGCCAGGTGCCATCGGGGCGCCGTCCTGCTGGCCCATGGCGACGTACGCGAGGCTGTCGACGACCTGCGCCTCAGTTGGGCACAGGCAGTGCGGCACGAACTGCGACTCGGCAAGATCCTCGCCGGCAGCCATCTGATGATCGCCCTCCTGCGGCGAGGTGATGTGGACGCCGCCGACACCATCCGATCCCAGCTGGAGGATGGCCCGGCGCTTGATGTCACGAACGGACTGAGGACGTACGCGGAGGCAAGCCTGCTGCTTGCGCAGGGCAGGACGACCCTCGCCCTGGCCAGGGCCATCGCCCTGCGGGACCAGTGCCGCGTCAGCGGCATCACCAACGCGGTGGATCCGGACTGGCGTACTTTGATGATCCGCTGCCTCACCGATCTCGGCCGGGGAGACGAGGCGTTGGAGACGGCCCAGGAGTTCATCGGTTCGGCTACCACCTGGGGCACCGCCCGGGCCATCGGGCGGTCCTTGGCGGCCATGGCTGACGTGGAGCACGCGCGGCGGCGTACGGAACTCCTGCACGAGGCGGCGAAGCATTTCCAGGCTGCTGAAGCCCGATGGGAACTGGCCCAGTCCCTCCACCGGCTGGGTGAGTCGATGCGCCAGACGGGGTCGCCGATGGAGGCGCGTGAGCACCTGCGCCGAGCACACGAGATCGCCGTCGCGTGCGGCGCCGAAGCGTTGGCTCGCGATGCCGCGGGCAGTCTGCGCCTGCTGGGCACCCGCGTTCGTACGGAGCAGGGAGGCCGCTCGGAGCGCCTGACGCCGGCCGAGAGGCGTGTCGTCGAACTGGCGACGGCGGGCCACAGCAACCGCGAGATCGCACACAGCCTGTTCATCAGGCTGAAGACGGTCGAGACGCACCTCACGAGTGCATACCGGAAGCTCGGCGTCTCCGGCCGTGGGCAACTGGCCCAGGTATCACGCGCGTCGGACTCGGAAACCTCGGCTCCTGCCGGAATTGACGACAGGCGATACCAGTAGGCCTGATGTGGACCCGCATATCACCGACGCCGAGGCGAGCCATCATTCCCGACGCCGCGACAGCTGTGAGGTGGTGGAGGTGCTCAAACCACCGGTAAGTCGAGTCAGACTTCTCGGCACCCTGGAGGTAGTCGTCGACGGCGCGCCTCGTCCCGTCGGTGGCCTACGGCGACGCGCCCTGCTGGCGGCGCTCGCCCTGCAACCCGGTGACGTCGTCAGCTCACGGCGGCTGTTGAAAATCGCCTGGCCGGGTCGGACCACCGCGACCAGGATGAACACGCTGCAGAGCCACCTGACGCATCTGCGCCGGGAGTACGCGCTACGCGGTCTGATCCTCGCGAGAGACTCCGGATACGTACTCCAGCTCGGCGATGAGTTCACCGACCTGCAACTCGCCGAGCGGCGGATCCACGACGCGATGCTCGCCGATGATCCCGCGAAGGTCGTCGGCGAGCTGCGGGACGCGCTCGCCGCCTGGCGCGGCCCCTCCCTCAGTGATCTGCGGGACCTCACCTGGTTCAACGACCAGGCCGTACGCCTCGACGGCATCCGCCGGGCCGCCACCAACGCTCTCGTCGAGGCCCGGCTCGCACTGGGCGAGCACCATCAACTCGTGGCCGAGCTGGCACACGCGATCGAGCAGCAGCCGCTCGACGAGGAACTGCACCGGCAGTTCATGACCGCCCTCTACCGCAGCGGACGGCAGAGCGACGCGCTGTCGGTCTACCAGCGCCTCAAACGAACTCTCGCGGCGGACCTGGATACCGGGCCGCAGGTGGCGACGAACGAGCTGTACACGGCGATACTCCGGCACGCACCCGAACTCGACCTCACCGCCGCGGGCACCACAGCCTCCCTCAGTGGGAAGCTGGCAGCCGCACCGGACGCAGGCGGGGAGGGCCGGGACGAACTCGTCGACCGTGATCATGAGACTGGTCTGATCGATGAGGCGATGCGGGCCGCGGCTGCCTCTGCCGGCACTGTTCTGCTCTTCGAGGGGCCCCCGGGAATGGGGAAGACCTCTCTGCTGGAGTACGCCGAGGGGCGGGCCCGGCAGCGCGGTTTCACCGTCATGAGTGTCGGTGGATGGCCGGGGGAGAGCGACGCCGCCTGGGCCGGGGTCCGGCACCTACTCCACGGCGAGACGCGTGCCTCTCGCGAGTCTGGCCGTTCCGCATCGGCCGGCAGCGCGCTGGCGCGCGAGGCGCTGCTGGGCTGGGACCAGGTAGGTGGAGAGCGCGCCGTCGGCGAGTACGCCCTGCTCGACTCGCTCTACTGGCTGGTCACCGACGTGGCAGAACACGCTCCGGTCGCGCTCATCGTGGATGATCTCCAATGGCTGGATGTGCCGTCGGTGCGTTTCCTGGCCTATCTGAGCGCCCGGTTGGAAGCGCTACCGATTATCTTGGTCATGGGCCTCCGCAAGGGCGACGACCATCGGGTTCAGCCTCTGCTGTCGGCTTTCGCCTCGGTCACCCACATTCTCGCGCCGCTGACCGCCCCTGGCTCGGCGCGCCTTCTGAACGCGCTGACGGGCATGCCTCCCGACGATCCCGTGACAGCCCAATGCCGTCGGCTCAGCAGCGGAAACCCGCTGTTGCTGCGGCAGCTCGCCAAACGTATCAACGGCGCCGTGGCCAGCGGACAGGACCCGGCGTCGGCACTGGAGGCCGGCTTGCCGGTCATCTCGATGCTGGTCAGGACCCAGTTGGACTACTTCCCGTCCGCTGCCGCGGTAGCGGCCCAGGCCCTGTCGGTGGTGGGCGACGGCGCCTCGGTCGACGCCCTGGCCCAGGTCGCGCAGGCCCGGCCGCAGGAGGTCGTGGAAGGGCTGAGCATCCTTCGCGACAGCGCCTACGTCACTGAGACGGCAGGCGGCTTCGGGTTCGCTCACCCGTTGATTTGTGAGGCGGTGTATGAGGGGGTGGGGTCGGGGGTGCGGGCGGGGTTGCATGTGCGTGCGGCGGGGGTGGCGTTGCGGGTGGGGGATGTGGTGGGTGCGGGTTCGCAGTTGTTGCGGGTGCCGGCGGGGTGGGGGGGTGAGGTGGATGCGGTGGGGGTGTTGGGTGAGGCGGCGCGGGTGTGTCTGGTGCGGGGTGCGGTGGATTCTGCGGTGGCGTTTTTGCGGCGGTTGTTGGAGGAGGATCTGGGTGAGGGTCGGGGTGGTGTGCTGACGCGGTTGGGGATGGCGGAGTTTCTGGTGGATACGGGTGCGGCGGTGGGGCATTTGGCTGCCGGGTTGGCGTTGGAGACCGATCCCGAGACACGAGCGCGAACCGCCCTGGCATTGGCCGGAGCCCAGTTCTTCGCGGGCCACGCGGCGCAGGCGGTCACCGTCTGCCGGGAGGCGCTGGCAGACGGCAGCATCTCGACGTCCGCGCGGCAGGGGCTGGAATCCTGCATGATCGACGCCGCCTACCCGGCCCGCGATGCTCTCGGCCTGGCGCAGATGATCGAAGCGCAACGTCACCTGTCCGGTGACGACAGCGACGGCGGGCTGATGCGCGACGCCGCACTGTCGGTCTGGGATGCCTGCCGCAACGACCGTCGGTCGGCTCAGCGACGCGCCGAGCGGGCCGTTGCCGGCGATGTGCTCATCCGCCATCCGCTGGCGGAGAGCACCCTGGCCTGCGCGTGGCAGGTGCTGGACGTGTGTGACGCACCGCAGGCGCTGCCCAGCGTGGATGCCGCCATCGCGCACGCCCGGCGCTCCGGTTCACTGCGCGCCCTCGCACCGGCCATGTGCTTCCGCTCGGCCCTGATGCTCAGCCGAGGCCACCTCGCCGAGGCCGTCTCCGATGGCCGGGCCGGCTGGGAAGCCGTGACCACCTCGTCGATTCATGTCGGTCTTCCCTACATCGGGAACTATCTCGCCCTTGCCCTGCTGCACAGCGGCGACGTCACCGGCGCGCGGGTGGTCCTCGCCGAGGTCCAGGACGGCTGCCCCGCGGACATCAGCACCCGGCTGTTCGGTGAGGCACTGATCGCCCTGGCGCTGGCCGAGGACGACATCCCCGAGGCGTACCGCCTCGCCGGCGCCCTGCGGGACGAGTGTGACAACCTCGCCATCGAGAACCCGATCCTTGCCGACTGGCGCTCGCCGATGATCATCACCCTGGGTGCCCTCGGCAGGCGGCGTGCGGCGGAGGATGTCTCCGCGCAGTTCATCGACGTGGCGCGAGCGTGGGGTACGCCCCGGGCCGTCGCACGCAGCCTGCGTCTGAGCGCCACCGTGGCGCCCCTCCGGAAGCGACCAGAACTCCTGTCGGAAGCAGCGGAGCTGCTCGGCAGTACGGAAGCCCGCCTCGACCGCGCTCAGACGTTGTCCGCACTCGGCAGCGCGCTGTTGCATCTGGGGTACACGGATGACGCCCGCGAACGACTTCAGCAGGGTCACCGGCTCGCTGCCGGATGCGGGGCGATCCCACTGCGTGACGCACTCGCGGAACGGTTGCACGAGGTGGGCGTCCGCCCCCGTAAGGGCGACGTCACGGGCAGACGTGGTCTCACTCCGAGTGAGGCGAGAGTGGCCGACCTGGCGGTGCACGGCCTCACCGACAAGGAGATCGCGCAGAAGCTGTACGTGACGACCAGGACGGTCGAACTTCACCTCACTTCTGCCTTTCGCAAGCTGGGCGTCACCACGCGGACCGAGCTGGCAAGGGTGCTGACGCAAGAGCGTCCCTGAGAGCGGTTTGCGCGACGTGAAGTGGCTCCCGGGTGAGCGGTGAGAGCGCGCACACTCGCCGAACCTCTGCCGCGACCCGCGCCTGCCTCGTGCTTTCCCCACCAGCCGGCCAGCGGACGGGCCCGTCTGCGGCGTCTCACCGGCGGACCGGGCAGTCCCACACCGCGTGGTAGTGGAACGTCACCGGAACCAGGCGGAACGCGAGACCGCATGACAGACCCTGAGAGATTGGGAAAGCATGAAAAGAGGAAACGTCAGCGGGGACCGCTGGCGAATGCCCAAGTGGCGCAGCGTCGTCGCCGCCGCCGTCGGCATTCTGGCGGCGGTTCCGGCACTGTCGCTGCTCCCGCCGTCGCAGGCCGGCGCGGTGAGCGGTGACCTGTCGACCAGCTTTGCGTCGAGGACACCCGCCTTGGCGGCCAACTCCGACAGCCGGATGGAGTTCTTCCTCACCGACGCCTACGACACCGCGCTGAACCGCTGGCAGTCCACCCCGGGCAATAGCCAGTGGACCGGCTGGAACGCCTTCAACGGGCAGGTTCGATCCCTGGCGGTGGAGGCCCGTCAGGACAAGGCGCTGGAACTGTTCGGCCTGAACAAGGACGGTGACATCTGGCACCGGTGGCAGCGAGACGGCGGGTGGACCAACTGGGCCCAGTTGGATGGCAACCTGAACTCGATCGCGGTCGCGCGCGCCGGCAACGGGCTCCTCGAGGTGTTCGGCACCAACGCGTCAGGCACGGTGTTCCACCGCTCGCAGGAGAGGCTGAACGCGAACGAGTGGGCCCCGTGGGAGACGTTCGACGGCCAACTCGTCTCGGTCGCCGCCGAGACCAACGCCGACGGACGCCTCGAGGTGTTCGGCGTCAACAAGCAGGGCATGGTGTACCACCAGTGGAAGCAGACCGACGGCAGGTGGTCGGGCTGGGCGTTGTTCGACGGGAACATGAGTTCCGTCGCCGTGGCCCGCAACGGGGCGGGACGGCTGGAGCTGTTCGCGACCTCGGTGCAGGGCGACGTCTTCCACCGCTACCAGATTGACGGCGGCTGGTCACGCTGGGCCAACATCAGTCACTCCACCCGGTTGCGGTCCGTCGGCGCGGACGCCAGCATCGACGGTCGGGTGATGGTCGTCGGCGTGAGCACGAACGGCGACGCGTTCTACCGGCAGCAGTTGACCGGTGGGGGATGGTCGACGTGGACCCAGATGCCCGCAGGCGTGACCCCGCCCTTCCGCGCCGGGGGCAGCGTCCGCGCCGTCGACTCGCCGCAGACCGTGTCGAGGGTCGCCAGCACCATCGGTTTCGACGGCCTGCCACTGACCGTGCAGAATGCCAGTAGCGCCCTCCGTGCCACGCATTGCAACGATGCCGCCTGTACCACGAGCACCAGCACCGCTGTCGGGGGTGTGACCGGTCTGCGGTGGCTGGCGGTGAAGACCGGCTGGGACGGGCTGCCCGTCATCGCCTTCACGCAGTGGCTCAGCAGCACGCAGCCGGTGGTGCTCAAGGTCGCCAAGTGCCACAACGTGGCCTGCACCGCCAGCACGATCTCGGTGATCGACGACAGCGAACCGTTGGCGGAGGAGGTCGGCCTCACCATTAGCGGCGACGGCTTGCCGGTCGTGGTGTACACCAACGCCCCCGGCAGCGGTGACAAGCTTCTCAAGGTTGCGCGGTGCAACAACGCCTCCTGCACCGGCGCGACGGTCACCAACACCGGGCTTGCCAGCGGTTACATTCCGTCGCTGAAGGTCGAGAACGGTGTCGACGGGCTCCCGAACTTCTTCTACAAGGGCAAGTTCAACCTCATTCTCGCGCGATGCAAGACTGTCGCGTGCAACACCTTCGAGAACATCCAGGCGGAAGCGGGCCCGACCGGCGGTGTGGACAATGTCGCCGTCGCCCGGGACAACGCGAGTGACCTCACCTATGTCGCGTGGACGCAGCGCGGAGCCGGTGGCTTGTCGGAACTCGTCATCCGCCGCTGCAACTTCCGATTCTGCGTCAGCGGTGACCGCAAGGTGCTCGTGCCCAGCGGCGAGGTCACCGGGGAGATCGGCCTTGCGTTCGGCGACGACCGGACGGTCATCGCCTCGTTCAAGGCTCCCGGGAACGACCTGAAGGTCGTCAAGTGCGCCGACCAGGGATGCACCTCGGCCAACACCTACACGGTGGAGAACGGCGGAGACCAGGGCAGTCTCAACTCGATCCTCATCGGGGCGGACGGACTGCCGATCATCAGTTACCAGGACGGCGACACCGATCGCCCGAAGCTCGCCCACTGCGACAACCTGAGCTGCTCCGGCTTTCCGAGCACCGGTGAGCCCACGCCGACGCCGAACCCGACGCCGACGCCGACGCCGACCCCGACCCCGACCCCCGGCGCCGGCTACAAGTCGGTGGTGCTCTACAACTGCACGCCGTCGGAGTGGACCGTCAGCATCTGGACCCGCGACCTCACCACGGGTGGCGCGTGGCAGAGAAAGACGAGCCTCGACCCGCAATGGACCTCCGGCGGGACGTGCGGACCCAACGGCTACACGGGCACGCCCTACACGTTCACCATGGAGACCAACCACTACTACGACATCAAGGCGGTGACGATCGAGGCCGCCGGCTGCCCGGACATCCCCGACGGCAACTCCTCGTGCTCGGCACTGGACAAGAGGTACGTGCTCGGCAACATCAGCGGCCCCGTAGGCCACCAGATCATCGGAGGCTGAGGCTCACCTCTGCCGGGCGACGCGGTACCTGACGACGTGTCGGGTGCCGCGGCGCCTGTCGCCCGCACTGAGACGACCACGTGTCGCGGGAGGAAGCTACGCCAACGCCAATACGGCGCGGACTGCATCACGCCCGGACATCAACTCGGCCCCATCTGCCCGGGACTCCACCGAGTTCCAGGCTGCCGAAGCCCAATGGCAGCACGGGATCAACCGTCAGGACCTCACCATCCGGTTCCATGCCGAGAATCGCGCGGATCAGGAGCAGTGGGGCTCCTGCTGACCATGCCTGACGGCTGCATGCCGTCGGGTATTCAACGGGATAGGTGGTGAGGCTACGTTCGTAACCGGCGAACGCTTCAGGAAGCCGACCTTTGAAGAAGGGGTGCCGCATCAATTATTGCCTTCGCGATCTCCGCCGCCTCATGCTTGAACCCATATCGTCTGAGCCCCCACGCGATGATGGAGTTGTCGAACGGCCAGACCGTGCCGACGTGGTACCCGATCGGGTTGTAGGACTGATGCCCGGTCGCGAGTGTACGAACACCCCATCCAGAGAAGAGTCGAGTACCCATGAGGTGTCGTGCGACAGAAGGGGCGCGGTCTTCGTCTACGATTCCGCTCCAGAGGAGGTGCCCGATGTTGGACGAAAGCAGCCGCGCCCACCTCGAGTCCTGAGTCTCGGTGACTCGGCTTGAGACTCGTCAGTCCGCGGTGGCCGGATCGGCGGCGTTTGCAGTTGCCAGTTCGGCGAACCGGTGCGCTCCGAGGTCGAGCCACGATGCCGATAGCGGGGTGAGAAGGCGGTAGAAGCGGAGCGGCGTGGCCAGCCAGCGACGAACGGCCGGGGCGTTGTGGCGCCGAGCGGGGCCGCTGCTGGTTCTCAGGGCAAGAGGCCGGCCTGGATCGCCAGGATGGCGGCTCGTACGCGATCGCGGCTGCCGGTTTTGGCCAGCACGTTGGTGACGTGGGTCTTGACGGTGCTCATGGAGAGGTGTAGGCGTTCGGCGATCTCGGTGTTGTTGAGTCCGGCACCGATCAGGGCGAGCACGTCGGTCTCCCGGGCGGTCAGGTGGTAGGCCGCCAGTTCCACTCGGGTGGCCGGCCCGGTCGTGCGTACCCGGTCGAGGACCGCGCCGGTGACCTCGGCGGAGAGGATCGCCTCCCCGGCCGCGACGGTGCGCACCGCGGCGATGAGGTCGCGGGCGCTGCCCCGCTTGAGCAGGAAGCCCCGCGCGCCGGCGGCGATGGCGTCCAGGACATAGGCGTCGTCGTCGAAGGTGGTGACGACGATCACGGCCGGGGCGTGCGGGATCGTGGCCAGCTCGCGGGTGGCTTGCAGACCGTCGAGCACGGGCATGCGGATGTCGACCAGGGCGACGTCGATGCGGGAGTCGCGGCGTACGGCGTCGAGGAACTGCCGGCCGTCGGCGGCCTCGGCGGCCACCTGGATGTCGGGTTGGGAACGCAGGATAAGGCTGAAGCCGTCCCGGATCAGCTGCTGGTCGTCGGCGATCGCCACCCGGATCACGGTTTCGCCACCGGCAGGGTGGCCTCAACGATGGTGCCGCCGCCCGGTCGTCGGCCCAGCTCCCAGCTCCCACCGCGGGCTCGCACGCGCTCCTCGATGCCGAGTAGGCCCGAGCCGCGCGTGGGCGCAGGGGGCGGCCCGATGCCGTCGTCGCTGACCCGCAGGCGGGCGCGGTCGCCGATGCGGACCAACTCGACGCAGGCGGTCGTGGCCTTCGCGTGGCGGACGATATTGGTGAGGGCCTCCTGGGCGATGCGGTAGATGGTCAGCACGCCGAGCTCGTCCAGTCCTGGCTCGGGATCCAGACGTACCCGCACCGTCACGCCCTGCTGACGCAGCGGCTGCGCGAGCAGCTCGTCGATGTCGGACAGGCGTGGCGGCGCGCTCACCGCGATCGCCGCGTCCGGATCGCGCAGGTGCACGACGAGCGTGTCGAGCTCGCTCAGTGCGGTACGGCCACTGTCCGCGATCGCCCGCAGCGCCGCCCCCGGGTCGGCACCGAACTGGCCCGCCTCGGCTTGCACCACCATCGCGGTGACGTGATGGCCGACCACGTCGTGCAACTCGCGGGCCAGGTTCGTCCGCTGCTCGAGCCAGGCTGCCTGGCCGCGTAGCTCGCCCGCCTCCCGGGTCAGGGTATAGCCGCGTGACCACGACCGGAACAGAATCGCCAGGAGGTATCCGGCCGTCACGAAGCCGATCGGTTGCTCGTACAGCCCACGCTGGTCAAGCAGCGCGACAGCCAGGGCGCCGAAGGCGCCGGCCAGGCCCCCGCCCACCCCAGCCACGGACGCCGGGCCGGGTCCTCACAGGTCGAGACGAACACGAGGCCGGCGGCCGCGAGGCCCAACTGCACCGACTCCCCGGTGCTCACCACCACCACGAACGCGGCGCAGACCGCGAACACCAGGGCCCGGTACCGGGGCCGCAGCGCCATGGCCACAAGGCCGATGGGCAGCACCAGCCGCGCCCAACCCGCCGGCACGGCCAAGCCCCCCTCGACGGTGGTGACCACGACGGCGATGATCGAGCCCGCCGCGCCGTACGCGAGCCAGCGTACTCGTCCAGGGTCGCGCAAGCCTTCCCGATTCCTGGTCCTCACCTGCATAGTTTCGACGATCCGGCCCGAATCCGACCAGGTACCCCGGTACCAGACCGGCCGGTACCCCGGTGCCGCTCCCGCGGCCGGATCGGCACCGCGGCACGTTCCGTCCGGAACGCTCACCGTACGACGCTGCGGAGGTGACGCTTGTCGAGCCCCGCACCGCTGTCACCGTCGGCCCGCTCCGTACGGTTCCCAACTACATCACGGCCATCCGCACGGTCGTCTCTGTCGCCGTCGGTGTCGCCGCCGTCGTCGCCGGCTCCGCCGTCCTGCTGTCGGTGGCGTACGGCATCTACTGGTTCGGCGACGTGCTCGACGGTTGGGCCGCACGCAGGCTCGGGCAGGAGACCCGGGCGGGGGCGGTCCTGGACATCGTGAGCGACCGCGCCTGCGCCGCCGTGCTCGGCGCGGGCCTGGTCTCACTCGTGCCCGATGTCGCGGTCGTGGCCGTGGTGTTTCTGCTCTCGTTCCTGGTGCTGGACACCATGCTGTCGCTGGCGTTTCTGTGCTGGCCCGTGCTCAGCCCCAACTACTTCCACCTGATCGACCGGCGGGTGTGGGCGGTGAACTGGTCGCCCGTGGCGAAGGCCGCCAACACCGCCGGGGTCATCGGCGCCGTCGCGTTCGGGCAGTACCGGCTCGCGCTGGCGGTCGCCGTCGCCGTCGTCGCGGTCAAGCTGTGGTCGGCCGCGGCGATGGTCCGGCTGCTCGACCGGGACGGCCGGTCATGAGCGTCCTCGTCGAGGCGGTGCTGGCGCTCGGGTACGGTCTCGCCTCGGCCCTCGTCCCGGTCGTCAACGCCGAGGCCTACGCCGTCGTCGCCGGACACCGTGGCAGCCACGCCCTGGTCGCCGTTCTCGCCCTGGCGCTCGGGCAGACCGCCGGCAAGCTACTCCTGTTCGAAGCCGTGCGTCGCGGAACAGGACGGCTCGCCCAGAAACTCGCACATCGGAGCCGATCAGGTCGCGCGGCGGCCGGGAGCGCCCGTTGGGCCGGGCGGATCCAGCGCTGGCTCTCCCGCCGACGCACCGCCCTACCGACGGTGCTCGCCTCCGCCACGGTCGGCGTCCCACCGCTGGCCGTCGTCAGCCTCGCCGCCGGCACCGCGGGCCTCCGGCGCCGCGAGTTCGCCGCCGCATGCCTGGCCGGGCGAGTGATCCGGTTCGCCCTCCTCGTCCTACCGGCGGCGTTGACCTAACCTCGGTCGTCGTCGAGCACCGCGACGGGCTGTCGCCGAGGTGCCGGACCGCGGAGACCTGTCGAGCGTCCGGGAGAGGTATAGATCGCGACGGCGCAGGCGAGCCCGGCGAGCACGGCGGCCAGTACGAACCCACGGGCGAAGCCCGACATCACCGCATCCTGGATCACTGCCGTAGAGGGAAGGCCCAGGGCGGTGGCATCAGCGACCTGGTCCTCGGTGACCCTGGCCGCCACGGACGCCAGCACCGCGACTCCGACCGTGCCGCCGACCGCCTGGAACGTGCTCAGCAGCCCTGACGCGATGCCCGTCTCGTGTTCGGGCACGTCGGTCATCGCGGCAGCGGCGTTGGCCACGAAGGTCGTGCCCACCCCGGCGCCCAGCCCGACGAGACAGGGCAGCAGCATGGTCACGTAGGCGTCGCCCGCATCCAGCTGGGCGAGCCACAGCGCGGCGAGCATGGCGGCTGCCGTACCGCCGACGACCATCCGGCGCGCGCCGTAGACCGGCACGAAACGGCGAGTGGCCACGGCGAAGATGAGCACGCCCACCCCAATGGGGAGGAATTGGAGTCCGGTTTCCATGGGCCGTCGCGCGAAGACGTCCTGCAGCGCGCGGGTGAGGAAGAAGAAGGAAGGGTAGAGGCAGGCGAAGAGCAGCATGGCGATCAGGTAGGCGCCGAGGCGTGTGCGGTGTCGTAGCAGGCTCAGCGGGAGCATCGGCTCTGCGACTGCTCGCTCGACCTTCACGAACACGCCGACCAGCAGGACCGACAGCACGAGCGCGGCGTGCGCGGCGCGGTCGTCCCAGCCTTCGCCACCGGCCCGGATCACTCCGTACACCAGCGAGGTCAAGGCGGCGGTGCCCGACAGAGCGCCGAGGAGGTCGAGTCGCCGCCGGCGTCCCGCGGTGTCGGGCAGCACCTTCGGTGCGGCGACGGCGAGAAGCAGGCCGATCGGCACGTTGACCAGGAAGACCCAACGCCACGACGCCGCCTCCGTGAGGATGCCGCCAAGGACGAGCCCGAGCGTGATGCCGAGTCCCGCCATCGCACCGTACGCGATCATCGCCTTGTTCCGACGCGGCCCGGGCGGATGGAGCGTGGTTATCAACGACAGCGTCGTCGGCGTCGCGAGGGCGGCGCCGAGGCCCTGGATCGCGCGCGCCGCCAGCAGCACCGACTCGTCCCGCGCCAGGCCGCCGAGCAGAGACGACGCGGTGAACAGCAGCACCCCGACGACCAGAGTCCGCCGGTGCCCGAAGAGGTCACCGGCGCGGCCACCGAGCAGCAGCAGCCCGCCGTAGGTGAGCGTGTAGGCGTCGATGACCCAGGCGAGCGACGCGTTGGACAAGGCGAATTCGGTCTGCACGGCCGGCAGGGCCAGGTTGACGATCGTGACGTCCAGCGTCGCCATGAGCTGCGCCAGGCAGATCAACGGCAGCGCGAGGGCGCTCAAACGCGAGGTCGTCACTGAATGGTGGGTGGGCACGGTCACTCCCGAGTCTGATAGCGGGCGGCTGAACTGCCGGTATGGCGTTCCGTGATGTTCCGGTCGGCCGTCTCGTCCAACCGGCAGCACCGGGAGGACGCCTGACCAGGCCGCACGCTGCCGCTTCGTGAGGGAGGCAAGCCGGCGTGGCGTTTCGGTTTCCAGGTCTCGCCGACCTGTGCTGCTCACGCACGCAGGGCAGTTGCCCTACGGAAACGCGCTTGGCTCGACTGCCCGGACCCATAACGGGCCGGTACGTCCGTCACGCCGCGCCGGGCCCCGCAGCCTCCTCACGATCCCGTTGGCACCCGTCGGTCATCGGCCCGAGGCTTGCCCAGTGAGACAGCCCTCGGGGCCCAGCCGAGCCGGGCTCAGGTGTGACCTCTGAACGACGGTCCCCGGTCGGGGTGCGACCTGAGTCGTACGCGGACCGGTGACCTGAGACGGATGTGGCCGCCGGGCCGTTGGGCCGAAGGTTGCGGGGTGACCGAATCGATCCAGGGCCCCGGAATGTCGCTGCCGGAAATCATCGCGGTGCTCGGTGCTGTCGGGCTGGTGCTTGCCCGCTGGCTGCCGCCCGCTTGCCGCCGCCCGACCACGATCGGTGCCGCGGCGGTGGTGGCGGCGTCCACCGTGGTGCTCGTCGTCGTCGGGGTGCGGTGGCAACTGGTGCCGGTTCTTGTTTGTGCGGCCGTGATGCTGTCGCTCGCCGTGCCCGCGCTGGTGCGAGGGCGTGACGGACGGCCGGCGTGGCGGGCTCGCTGGTGGCTGGCGCTACCGGGAACGGTGGTGTGTCTGGGGCTCATCGCCACGGGGCCAGCTGCGGTGTGGGCGCTGCCCGTGCCGGTTTTCCCGCGACCGTCGGGGCAGCTCGCGGTCGGCACCACGGTGCTGCAGTGGACCGACCCGGACCGCCCGGAGACCGCCACACCCGCGCCAGACGACCGCCGCGCTGTCGTGGTGCAGCTGTGGTATCCGGCGCGCCCGAGCGCCGTGGGCGCTGAGCGGGCCCGGTACGGCGGTCGCACCGCGCACGAGGCGCACGTCGTGTTCGGTGCCCTGGCGGACTATCTCGGCGCGCCCGGCTTCCTGCTCGATGGTGCCGCGGGCGCCCGCACCTGGTCGGTGCCCGAAGCGGCCGTGGCCGACACCGGCGGGCGGTTCCCCGTCGTGCTGTTCTCGCCAGGGCTCGGCGGTGTGCGCACCCAGAACACCGCGTGGGCCGAGGAACTGGCCAGCCGGGGCTATGTCGTCGTGGGCGTCGACCATCCGTACGACTCCGCCGCTGTCGTCCTCGCCGACGGCACGACCGTCCGTACCCGGGTCGGTGCCACCGGCGACGATGCCGTGGACCGACGGAGCGTGGACGATTGGACGGCAATCCGCGCCGCCGACCTGCGCTTCGTGCTGACCCAACTGGGCCGCCTCGACCGCGGCGAGATCCGGGGGCCGTTCACCGACCGCCTCGACACCGACCGGGCCGCGGTGACCGGCCACTCCGTCGGCGGAGCCGCCGCCCTGCTGGCCGCCCGGCACGATGCCCGGTTCGCAGCCGTCATCGACATCGACGGCGCCCCCCACGATCCCCACCCGCAGCCGTTCCACCAGCCCGTACTGGCGCTTGCCCACCCGGTCGACCCGGCGGTGAACCCCACCTACCTTCCCCAATTGACACACGTGCTGAACCTCGGCACCTCGACTGGCTACCTGCTCGTCGTTCCCGGATCGGCGCACTTGACGTTCACCGACGCGCCACTCTTCCTGCCGCCGGTCCCCTCGCTCGTGGGCACCCAGAGTCGCACCGGCGCGCTGCGCATGACCCTCGCCACCACGGTCGCCTTCCTGGACGCCACGCTGCGCAACGCGCCGGGCGACCTCGCCGCGCGACTCAAGGCGTACGGCGAGCTCACCGTGCACCGACCCGACGGCCGACGTTGAGCCCTGCCCAGCCGATCTGGCCCGTCCGTAGTTCCAGACCACGAGCAGCACCAGGGAGTTGATCTAGGACCGTACCTGGGCGGCTGCCGCACGGGAGCGGGTTGCAGGGGCGCCACTTCGTCGTTTCTCGTGGTCTCCCGGTAGGTGGGAGGCGAGGTCAACGGCGGTGCCGCCGGTGGCGGGATCTGGCTTGTCGTTCGGCGGCGCTGCGGCCCTTGGCCCCGTGCCGGTGTGCGCCCGGCGGCGGGTGCGCGCCTGTCGGCGAGGGACACCGGCCCGGCGGTGCGCCCGGCCGGCAGTCGGGCGGTCGAGGTCTCCCAATGGACGTAGGGCGCGGTCGCCGACTTTCTCGATGACGAGGCCGCCGCGGAACTCCATGTCGAGGTCGGGAACGTCGAGGCCGCGGATCCGTGGCCTGCCGCGGCGGGGCGGGCTCGCCATCCGTGCGGTTCGTGCCCCTGAGTGCCTGACGGGCTTCGTGCGACCGACGATGCGCGTGTGCGTGACTGCCGAGGGAGGGCAGGCGCTCGACCTTGCTCCTCCCTCGGCAGAGCTCAGGCGGACTCGGTGGGGAGCCCGGCCTCCACCCAATCCTGGATGCCCTCGCGGTACTTCCGCACGTTGGTGTAACCGAAAGCGGTGAGGCGGTCGGCGACCTGTCCGCTATTGGGGCAGGCCGGGTTGGAGCAGTAGGTGACGACCGCGGCGCCGCGGTCGGGAAGCAGGGTGGCCGCCTCGGCTTCCACGTCGGCCAGGACCAGCTCGATGGCGCCGGGCAGGTGCTGCTTGGCGTAGTACTCGCCGCCCAACGTGTCCAGCACAGTCACGGAGCCGGCGTCGATCGCCGCCTTCAGTTCGTCGCGGGTGATGAGTGCGGTCATGTCGCTACCTTCCGAGAGATATGGACTATAGTCCGGTTGTGCCTCACCACGATAGCGGACCGCAGTCCGTTTCCGCAACGCCCCTGGAGCTCCTGCGCACCCCACCAGCCAAGGAGCGCGCGGACGCGGCACGTAACCGCGCCGCCGTGCTGAAGGCCGCGGGCAGGTTGTTCGCCCAACACGGCGTCGAAGCGGTGTCCATGGACCAGGTGGCGGCAGCCGCCGGTGTCGGCAAGGGCACCTTGTTCCGCCGCTTCGGCGACAAGTCAGGGCTGGCCGCGGCGCTGCTGGACTCCCGGGAGTCCGTGCTGCAGGAGACGATCCTGCACGGGCCGCCACCCCTCGGCCCCGGCGCGCCGGCCGAGGAACGCCTGACCGCCTTCATCGAGGCCTACCTCGATTACCTGCTGGAACACCTGGCCCTGGTCCGAATGTCAGAGACCTCGACACCCGGTGCGCGGTACCGGATTGGCGCCTACCGGTTCTGGCACCGCCACATGTCAATCTTGCTCGGCCACACACCCGACCCCGAACACACCGCCCACGCCCTGCTCGCCGCCATGGCCGCCGAACACGTAGGCACACTCCTGCCGGAACTCGGCGAACAACGGATACGAGCTGGCCTCACCCGCGTCGCCCACGCGGCGATGCGATCCAGCCCGTAAGAATCCGGCCGTGCCCCTGGGTGCCCGCTTCGCCGTACGCGTCAGCGTGCAGGATCGCCGCTGTCTCTTGCCTGGTCGGAGTCACCTGTGGCGGCGACCACCTGAGCCAAGCAAGCCCAACTTCACCTGCCTCGGGGAACTTCGACCGACGAGCCCGCTGTGGCGGTGCTCTGGAGGACCCATTCGCTGGCCCGGCGGAAGCAGGTCAGCCTCTGCGAGCTCTGCGCGCACCCGTGGATCTCCCGTCCGCCAGGCATCAGCGCCCGCCGACACCCGGAGCTGATCTGCGGGCAGGCCGCGGGTCACCCGCTGATCCACTACGTCGGACTCAGCCGGGAGGCGTACGACGTCTGCCTGCGCGAGTTCCACGCAGTCACCCTTGGCGCTCCTGCCGGACTGGCCAACCAGGACCTCCTGACGATCCCCTGGTGAACCCGATCAGCCAGCCGGTGCTGGTGGCGTGGCACCCGCATCGGGTACCCGTCGATGTCGGACGCCGCTTCGCCTGGCTGGTCGCGGAGGGACCCGGACCAACCTCGCCCGGATCTCCGCACTGCCGCCGGCGCCCTGACGCGCCCACGCCGTCGCACATGATCGCTTCGCACCGGCGTCCGGGCGCAGGCTCATCGACGACCTCCGCCGGCGCGCCGGGCCGTGCGGCTGTTCCGGCCGGTCCTCCTGCCGCACGCGACGTACGGTGCCAGGGTTTCGCGGAACCTCCGGGCGTTGTCCGCGGAGAGGTCGATCTCGTACCTGGCGTTGTCCAAGGCGAAACGCACGGTCTCGTCAGCGTCGTCACCGGTCAGGTCGTCGATGAGTTTGTGCAGTATCCGCTTCGCCATTCGGTCGTCCTCTGGTCGGATCCTCTCGGGGAGGGTCTGCGGATGGTTGAGGTCGTTGATCTTCTTTGGCCTGTGCCGTGGGGATGACGACGGGATGACCCGCAGGTTCGGCGGTACCAGGTGGAAGGGAGAAGATTTACGATAACGTATACGCGAAACAAAAAGCAAGTAATCTGCTTCGTATATGGCAGCGGTTGAGTCCAAGGGTGCCCAGGACGACGCCGTCGATGATTCGGGGGAGCGCGGCGCCGCTGGCGCCGGCGAACCCGGTTGACGTCCGCCACCGCGGGAAGCGCCTCGATGCCGTCGACGAGGACGACGTCGCCGGTGGTGTAGGCGCGCAACGCGGTGTCGTAGACATGCTGAGCCAGCGATGGGATTTTCCCGGCCCGCCCGCCGCATGCTCAGTTCGGCTGCGGCCGGGAGGTCACGGGGCCATGAGCCAGCCCTCGGTGGGGTGGCCCGCGCGGCGGGGCACCTGATCCGCCCACCAGCGAGTGGACGCGCGTACGACCTGGGCCGGGTCCGTCACCGGGAAGGTGGGCTCGAACGGTCGGCGCATCGCGGTGTACGCCTCGAACTGTTCGAGCAGGTCGGTGGCGCGCATCTGCATGGGTGAGAGGTGCTCGCGTACCAGTGGGAGATGCAGGCGCTTCCAGCGGTCGGGCGCGACGATGGGAGGGAACGGCACGGGGTCGCGTTCGCGCTGGTGCCGCCACTCGTTGATCTCGTCGAGGAAGGCCGACAGGAACGCGCCCATGGTCAGGCAGTCCTTCCCGGCGGCGATCACCTCGGTCCGTCCGCCGCGGGGCCGGAGGCAGCACGTTTCGAGCGCCGCGGCCACCTCGTCGACCGGAGCCACCTCGACATAGCCGTCGCCCGCGCCGACGACGGCCGGCGCCAGGCCCGACACGAGGGCCTGGAAGAGCGTGTACGGGCCGGTGAACGCCGAGATCACCCCGGTGGACCGTCGACCCAGGATCAGCGGCGGGCGGCAACGGTCTCGTCGAGCGTCGCCCCCGCCCTGGCAACCACCGCCACGTCGACGTCCTCGCCACCGCGAAGGCCCTCGACCTGTTCGACCGCTTCGACCTCGCGAGCGGAGACCTGATCGCCCGCGCCGCGGAGACCCTGCCGGCGGCGGACCGCGCGGCCCTCGCCGCCGCGGTGCCCGCGCTGGAACGCCTCCGCGACGCCCTCGCGCACGCCAAGGACACTCCAGGAGTACGCGCCGAGCCGCCGGTCGGGACGCCGTGACCGCCCCGCCGATTCCTGGCCTGGAGGCCGCGTTCGAGGTGGAGGTGCGGCTGGGCGCGCTGGAGGACCACGGGGTGACCCGTGCCGGCCACCGTCGCGTGGTGCCTGTTGTCGGCGGCCGGGTCATCGGTCTCTTCGAGGCCGACATCCTGCCCGGCGGCGCCGACTGGAAGGTGGTCCGCCCTGACGGCGCGATCGAGATCGACACGCGCGACTCGGCGCGTACCGCCGACGACGGTCACGTCTACCTGCGTACGTTCGGCGTCCGCAGCGGCCGCGCGGAGGTTCTTCAGGCGTTGCTGCGCGGCGACGCCGTCGACCCGTCCGAGTACTACTTCCTCCTGGGCGTACGACTGGAGACGTCGGTGCCCGCGCTCACCGTCCTGGAGCGGTCCGTCTTCGTGGCGTCGGCGATCCGCGAGGCCTACCTGGTGCGCTACACCGCCTACCGCGTCACGTAGCCGTCCCCGCCCAGGGCTGCGGCAGGGCGCGCCCACGACAGCCCTTCCCGCACGCATCGAGCGAGGCCGGGCCGGCAACGGTAACGCTGTCGTTGCCGGCCCGAACGCCTATCCACAATTGAAGATTCGCGCCGAGTCGAAGTTGGTCCGCCACTCGGTGGGCGCAGTGGTCACGCAGTGGTACGTGTAGACGAGCGTGGGGCCGCCGGAGATGGCGGCCACCAGCACCCCGTTGCGCCACACGTTGAGCGAGACCGAGCCGACGCCGCAGGAGGCATCCTCCGGAGTGGCAACCTCGGCGACGACGGTGGCGACCGGCTGCACATAGAGCGCGTGGGCGATGCGGCAACTGGGTGGGATGGAGCCCGCCGACGCGTGCGCGGGCGGCACCGCGGCGCCCAGCATCAGGCCGGTCGCTGCGGCAACCCAAAGGCAGCCCCGGCCGGTGGTCTTGAGTCGCTGTGCGGTACGTGGAGTCATCATGTGTCCTTCTGTAGTCCGGTTTCGGCCTGCCTTCAGATTTGCCGAGCGCTCACGCGGCTGGGGAAAATCCGACCGATCCCGACCGTTGGACATCGACGGGTTTACTGTTCTGACTGTGGCTGTACTCCCCGACCCGCCCGACCCGGGTGGTGCCGCCTCGCTCGACGAGCTGATCCAGCGGCTGCGGTCGCTCAAGGTGCGGTCTGGTAACCCGTCCTACGAGACGATCACCGCTCGTGTCAACGCGGCGTGGAAGGCGCAGGGGCGCCCGACAAGCGAGTGGGCCGGGCGCACAACCGTCGTGGATTGCTTCCGCCCGGGCCGTCGGCGGCTGAACGCTGACCTTGTGACCGCTGTGGTGGAGGCGATGCATCCAGACGCGGGCTACGTAACCCAGTGGCGGCAGGCGCTGCAGGTCCTCGCCGAAGCAGGGCAGGCCGGTGCGCAGGTGCGGGTCCAGGGCGAGCTGCCACCACAGCAGCCCGGGTTCGTCGGCCGCACCGCCGAGCTGCGCTGGATCGGGCAGGCCCTCCGCCGTGGCGCGGCCGGCGACGGCGCCGCGGGGATCTGCACGATCGCCGGGATGGCCGGCATCGGCAAGACCCAGCTCGCCCTGCGGGCTGGGCACCGACTGGTCAAAAAGGGCGGCGTCGAGCGGGTGCTGTCGGTCAACCTGCGTGGTTTTCATCCCGAGTCGGCGCAGCCGCCAGCCGATCCAGCCGCCGTGCTCGACGGCTTCCTGCGGCTGCTCGGCCTGCCCAGCCAGCGGATACCGCACGGGCTCGGCGCGCGTGCCGACGCCTATCGGCGCCTGCTGGCCGGCACCCGGACGCTGGTGCTGCTGGACAACGCCGCCGACGACGACCAGGTCGTCCCGCTGCTGCCGGCGACCCCGGGCTGCCCGGTGTTGATCACCAGCCGCAGCCGCCTCACCGCGCTGCGGCCGAGTCTGGAGCTGGATCTTGAGGTGTTGAGCGAGGACGAGTCGATCGCGTTGCTCACCGGCGCCGCGCCGCGGGTCGCCGTCGGTCCGGACCCCGACGCCGCAGCCCGGATCGCTCGGCGCTGCGGGCACCTGCCCCTCGCCCTCGGTCTAGTCGGTGCCCAGCTCCGCGAGACGTCGGGCTGGACGCTGACGGACCACGCGGACCGGCTCGACGAGCACCGCCACCACCGGCGCCCGGACCTCGCCGTGGCGCTTGCCCTCGACGTGTCCTACGAACGTCTGCCGGCGGATGCGCGTCGGCTGCTGCGGTTCGCGGCACTGCACCCGGGGCAGGACGTCGACGCCTACGCCGGTGCCGCGCTGACCAGCAGCGATCTGGGCGCCGCGCAGGCGCGCCTGCAACTGCTCGCCCGCGACCATCTGCTCGAGCCGGGCGTTCGCGGCGCGTACACCATGCACGACCTCGTCCGGGCCTACGCCGCCGAGCGAGCCGGCGACGTGGACCCGCCCGGCGCTCGGCGGGCCGCGCTGACCCGCCTCTTCGATTTCTACCTGGCAGTGGCCGCGGCTGCGATGGACATCCTGAGCCCGGCCGAGAAGTACCGCCGGCCGGCCGTCGACCCGCCGGGCACGCCGATGCCGGACCTCGCCGATCCGGACCGCGCCCGCGCCTGGCTCGACGCCGAGCGCCCCAACCTCGTCGCCGTCTGCCGCCACGCCGCCGCCCACGGCTGGCCGGCCCACAGCAGCCGGCTGGCGTCCACCCTGTTTCAGTATCTGGCCGGTGGATATCTCGAAGACGCCCTGATCGTGCACGGGCAGGCGCATCGTGCTACCCACCGCACCGGCGACCGCGCCGCGGTCGCCGGTGCACTGACCAACCTCGGTGTCACCCACTTCCAGCGCGGTGACGCCCCCGCGGCCAGCAGGGCGCTGATGCGGGCTCTGCGGGGGTACCGGCATCTCGCCGACCCGGCCGGTGAGGCTCGGGTGTTGGTGAACCTCGGTGCCATCAAGGCACTCCAGGGCCGCAACCTGCCGGCTGTCCGGCACTACACCCGGGCGCTCGCCCTCTTCGAGCAGGCAGGGCATCGGCCGGGCACAGCGCACGCGTTGACCTCGCTCGGCACGGTCGAGAGCACGACCGGCCGTGGTGCCTCGGCCGTGACGCACGTCAGACGGGCTTTGAGTCTGTATCGCGAGATCGGCGACCGCATCGGTGAGGCGTGGGCGTTGAGCACCCTCGGCGAGGTGGAAGGCCGCGCCGGGCAGATCGAGCGGGCAGTCTCGCACCTCAAGCAGGCCCTGGAGTCTTACCAACGGCTCAGCGACCGCACCGGTACGGGGTGGGCACTGTACTACCTCGGCGAATACGAAAAGGGCACCTCGCACTATCGACGGGCGCTCGAAGCGTTTCGCGCCGAGGGCGATCGCCGCGGTGAGGCATGCGTGCTCAACGGCCTCGGGGAGGCCGCGCTCGCCGTCGAGGATGTCCGGGCCGCACTGCGTCACCACAGCGTCGCCCTCGCCATCACGATGGACACAGGCGACCGCGCCCAGCGTGCTCGAGCACACCTGGGCCTCGGCCGGGCCAACCAGGCGCTCGGCGACACGGTCCCCGCTCGGGAGCACATCGAGCAGGCCCTGATCCTGTTCACCGACCTGCAGATGCCCGAAGCCCGCGAGATCCGCACGGCCCTCGGTAGCGCCTCCTCGGCAGCGTCACACACCTCATGAGGCGGGGCCGGCGCACGCGGCACACTGGCCGTCGCGCTCAGCGAAGGCGGCGGCCCGGGCGAGCCCACCGCCTCATGCACCACCGCACCAGTGCCGCGTCTCTCGCCAGGATACGGAATGACCCTGGCGCCACCTGGTTACATTGCGATCGCATTGTGAACCGGGTACGGTCGATGCAATGCAGTCGCATTGCATCGAGGAGTGAGGCCCGCATGCACGTGATCCCGCTGTCCGAGACCGCCGCCAACATGGTGGACCTGCTGGAGCAGCCCGACGACGTCATGTTCCTGACGCTCGACGAGTTGCCCGGCGCGGTGCACGGGAGCATCGATCACCGGCCGACGGTCGCCTCCCGCA
Source organism: Micromonospora sp. AKA38 (assembly GCF_027925725.1). NCBI lineage: Bacteria > Bacillati > Actinomycetota > Actinomycetes > Micromonosporales > Micromonosporaceae > Micromonospora > Micromonospora sp. AKA38. The sequence goes on from NZ_BNEI01000005.1 coordinate 453,118, forward strand.
GGGCGGTGCGCCGCAGGGAACTGCGTCGTCGGGCGGTGCCGGTGGCGCTGCTCTCCGACGGCACCGACCTCGAGACCGTACTTCCGGCGGCACCCGTTCTCGACGGCGCCCGGATCGGCGTCGGCGCGTCCGCGGGCCGCGCGACCGGCCCCGCCCGGGTCGTACACGATCCGGGCACCGCCCACGTCGAGCCCGGTGAAGTCCTGGTCGCCGCGACCACCGACCCCGGTTGGACGCCGCTGTTCCTCACCGCGGCGGCGCTGGTCACCGAGACCGGCGCGATCATGGCCCACGGTCCGACGGTCGCCAGGGAGTACGGCATCCCCGCCGTCATCTGCGTGCCCGACGCCACCCGAACGATCTCGAGCGGTCAGCTCGTCACCGTCGACGGGGCCGCGGGGACCGTCACCGTTCACTGAATGCCGCACCACTACCGCGAGGACGACCATGACTGACATGAAGGCCGCTGCCGGGGGCACGGCGGGCACGCTGCGGCGGGTGGCCGCGATGGAAGCCGCGATGTGGCGCAGCCTGTACGTGTGGGTACGGCGCCGGCCGCCGGCGCTGGTGCCGGGCGACGAGCCGTTCGGCTACCTGGGCGTGGTGAAGCCGATCCTGGGCATCTTCATCTGCCTGTCGGCCGTGGAAATCCCGATCTTCGACTTGATCGTCGCCAACGTGGTGCCCTGGAAGCCAGCCCGCTGGATAGTGCTCGCCCTCGGGATCTGGGGCCTGCTCTGGATGATCGGCCTCTACGCGAGCATGCGGATCAACCCACACGTCGTCGGTGACAGGGGCCTTCGGGTCCGGCTGAATTCGAGCATCGACATCTGGATCCCGTGGACGGATGTCGAGGCCCTGCGCAAACGTCACCGCTCGCTGCCCTCCAGCAGGTCGGTCCAGGTGGAGCAGGAAGGGGACCGCCGCGTGCTGAACATTTCCGTCGGCAGCCAGACGAGCATCGACGTCCTGCTGCGCCAACCGACGGTATTCGACCTGCCCAAGGGTCGGTCCGAGCCGATGGACGAGTTGCGGCTGTACGCCGACGACCCCGACGGGCTTCTGCGCAGCGCACGAGGCACGCCCGCGACCGGAGGCGTCACCCGGTGACCGCCCGGGCGGGCTGCCCGAGTAACCCTTTGTGAAACGATCGAGGCCATGCCCAAGAAGGTCGACCACCGTCAGCGGCGCACCCTGATCGCTGACGCGTTGATGCGAGTCGCTGCCGAGCGGGGCCTGGAGGCCGTGAGCCTCCGTCACGTCGCGGCGCAGGCGGGCGTGTCCGCCGGGATGGTCCAGCACTACTTCCGCACCAAGGACGAGATGATGACGTTCGCCCTGGCGGTGGTCCGCGAGCGCAGCCAGGTCCGGGTGACCGAGGCGATGGCCCGCCTGGGCGAGAACCCCTCCGCTCGGCAGGTCCTTCGTACGACGATCGTCGCCCTGCTACCGCTCGACGAGCGGACCCGCGACGACGGACGGGTGGCACTGGCCTTCCTCGCCTACTCCGCGGTGCGGCCACAGGCCGCGATTGGACTGCGCGAGGGCACCGAGCAGCTGACCGGGTTCATCGCCAGCATGCTGCCGGTCAGCAACGCCGCCGATGTCGCGGCCGGCCTGCTGGCGCTGATGGAAGGATTGGGCGTCTACCTCCTCGGTGGGCAGTACACCAGCGAGCAGGCGGTGGTGGCGCTGGATGCTCACCTCGACCTGATCTTCGGCTCCCCGGTGCACGCCTGACCGGCTGTCCGCCGGCCGGTCATCGCGGCGAAGAGGAGTGATGCGTCGTCCGGTCTCAGCGGCGCGGGCCCAGACCCGCCTCTCGGGCCAGCAGCGCCGCCTGGGTGCGGTTGTCGCGGCGGAGCTTGACCAACAGCCGCGAGACGTAGCCCTTGACGGTGGCCTCGGACAGATGCAGCCCGCGGGCGATCTCCTGGTTGGACCGCCCGGCACCCAGGCCCTCCAGCACCTCGAGCTCCCGGTCGGTGAGCGAGCCGACCAGGTCCCGCGCCTGCCGTCCGCGCCCGCCGTGTGCGACGAGGCGGCTGGTCGCCGCCGGCGACAGCACCGTGTGACCTGCCGCGGCCACCCGGACCAGGTCGAGCAGGTCCTCGGGCGGGGTGGACTTGAGCAGGAACCCGGTCGCGCCGGCCCGGAGCGCCCCCAGCACGTACTCGTCGAGGTCGAACGTGGTGAGTGCGAGCACCCGGGGCGGGGTGGGCAATGCTCCGATCCGTTCGATGGCCCGCATCCCGTCGACACCGGGCATCCGCAGGTCCATCAGCACCACGTCGGGACGTAGCCGCACGGTGGCCTCCACTCCGTCGGCGCCGTCGTACGCCTCGCCCACGACCATGAGATCCGGCGCGGACGTGAGGATGGTCCGCAGGTGGGCGCAGACCATCCGTTCGTCGTCGACGACCAGCACTCGGATCACCGCTGCGCCCCGGTCGGCACGCTTGCCGGAAGGACGGCACCCACGCAGAACCCACCGTCCGCCGTGGTGCCCGTGGTCATCGTGCCACCCAGCACCTCCACCCGGTGACGCAACCCGGCCAGGCCACTCCCGCCGCCGGCGAGCGCCAGGTCGGCGTCGGGCGGCCGGTTCGGCCGGGCGTTCGACACGCGCACCCGGACCTCCTGCCGGCCGTATCGCACCGACACGGTGGTGGCCGCACCAGGGGAGTGCTTGTGCACGTTGGTGAGGGATTCCTGCACCACCCGACGGAGCGTGCGGCGTACGGGCGCCACGACCGAACCGCCGTCGCCCTCCTCCACCAGCCGCACCGGCAGGCCCACCGAACGGGACTCCTCGACCAGGTCCGCCAGCCCGGACGCGCCGCCCGGCGCCGCCTCCGCCTCCGCCGAGCGGCCCTCGCCGCACAGCACACGGACCAGGTCGCGCAGCTCCGCCAACGCCTGGCAGCCGGTCACCCGCAGTTCCTCGGCCGCCGTCCGCACGGTCGGATCGGTGCTGCTCACCCGTAGCGCGCCGGCCTGCAACACCATCAGGTTGAGGCGGTGGGAGAGCACGTCGTGCATCTCACCGGCCAGCCGGATCCGCTCGTCGACCCGAGCCTGTTCGGCCAGCAGCAGCCGTTCCCGTTCCGCGCGCTCCGCCCGGTCGGTCAGCTCGGCCAGCAGGCTCCGTCGGGCCCGCAGGTACATGCCCAGTAACGCCGCGAAGACGATGACGATCGGTGCGGTGAAGGGGTCGTCGATGGCCCAGGCCCGCGCTCCCACCAGGAACGCTGCGGTGAGCAGGCCGATCGTCGCCCACTGCCGCCAGCGCCCGCCCCCGCCGTGGGCGGTCACCGCGGCCGGCACCAGGACGGCGGCCCAGGCAGGCGCGAACAGGCTGATCGCCGCGATGACCGACGCGGCACGATAGGGGTGCCGGCGACGGACGAGGAGCATCGCCGCGGCGGCAACCTGGGCGACCACGTACCAGGCCGTCGGCGCCGCGATCAGTTTTGTGTCGACGTCCGGGTCGGCCAGTTCCAGACCTCCGCCGGCCACCGCCGCCACGACCGCCAAGGCCACGTCGGCGGCGACGGCAAGGCCCCGGTCACGACCCATGGCAGTAGGGTAGCCGCCCGCTCCGGAAAGGGCTCGGCAAGCGATCGCGGTCCCGACCATCGACGGTGGTCCTACGACGAAGGTCGGTCGGGGCGGCGACCTTTCCCGCTGACGCGACCGGTCGCCGCTGCGCTCGAATCAACCTGTGACGCAACCGACCTGGACCCCGGACTCGGCACCGACGCGGACTCCGCCGTCGGCGGACGTGTCCACCGCCGGCCCGCGCATCCGCGCCTTGGACACGCTGCGCGGCTTCGCGCTCTGCGGGATCCTGATCATCAACATCTACCAGCAGGTCGTGTTCCGCGGTGCGGCCGCCGGCACGTCGTCGCGGCTGCCTGAGGTCGTCCAACTGTTCTTCTACGAGCGCTTCTATCCGATCTTCTCGATCCTGTTCGGCATCGGCTTCGGCATCTTCCTGCGCCGGGCCGCGACCCGGACCGCCCAGCCCCGGGTGGTGCTGGCCCGCCGATTGGTGGTGCTGCTGTTCATCGGCATCGCGCACTTCGTCGTCCACCCCGGCGAGGCCCTGACCGCGTACGCCCTGGCGGGCCTGATCGTCCTGCTCCCGTTGAGCTACCTCGGCGGGCGGGCCGCGCTGGTAGTGGCGGTCCTGCTGCTGCTCGTCGGCGCGCAGGTCGTGGTCGGCTACGGACCGATCCCCGGGCTCCTCGCACTCGGCTACGCCCTGGCGAAGCTGGACGTGCCGGCCGCGCTCGACCGCCGCACCGGCCGGGTGGCGGTCGCGTTCGTCGTGTTCACCGCGCTGGCCGCGGGATGGGTCGCGCTCACGCTACGCGGGATCGAACCGCCGTTCGTCAGTGTCGTGGGCGGCCCCGGCGGCGGGGTCAGCCTCCTGCCGCCGCTCGCCGGCATCGCCACCGGTCTGGCCTACTGCTGTGGGCTGCTGCTGGCGCTGCGTACCCCGGTGGGGCCGGCGCTGTCGGCGGTGCTGTCCCCGATGGGCCGGATGGCGCTGACGAACTACCTGAGCGCCACCGTGCTGTTCCTGCTCGCCGGACCGCTGCTCGGGATCGACGGCACCGACGACCTCCCCCGGATCGTGGGCCTGACCGTCGGCATCCTTGTCGTGCAGGCGGTGTGGAGCAGGCTGTGGCTGCGGTCGTTCCGTTACGGGCCGGCGGAGTGGGTCTGGCGGTGCCTGACGTGGTGGCGGCGGGCACCGATCCGGGGGCGGGCAGTCGGGTCGTCCACCTGAGCACCTTCTCCATGTCACTTCATCAAATCTGCTTGATACATCACGGCGGACTGGTCACGGCCACCCGCAGCAGCTTCGACGGCCGCGACAGCTATTACCACCTGGATCTTGACCGCTGCGCGGAGACACTCGTCGACACCGGTACGGCTCTGCACCCGACGTTGGCCAGGGGGCACGTCGCGCCGGCTGGCCCGCCACGCGCGCCCCGCGCACCGCAGCAGCGACGCACATCTCACCAGCGCCGAGATACGAGACGTCCCTCAGTCGGCGCCGTGGAAGGCGTGGCGCGACGCGCGGTCCGTGTCGAACGCTTCAACTGTCCGTCAGTCGGCCGGTCTCGCAGTTGAGCCGATCCGAGCCTACGCCGTGGTTGCCTTCCCCGGCGCCGGCAGGCCTGGGTGGTCGTGGGCGCGCACTGATCACCAGGCGCAGGGCGCGTAGTCCTTCAGGAAGCAGCCATAGAGGTCTTCGCCCTGTTCGCCGCGGACGATCGGGTCGTAGACCCGGGCCGCGCCGTCGACCAGGTCCAGCGGGGCGTGGAAGCCGGCGTCCGCCAGCCGCATCTTCGTCGGGTGGGGCCGCTCGTCGGTGATCCAGCCGGTGTCGACGCTGGTCATGAGGATGCCGTCGGTCAGCATCTCCTGGGCGCTGGTCCGGGTGAGCATGTTCAACGCGGCCTTGGCCATGTTGGTGTGCGGGTGCCCCGGCCCCTTGTAGCCGCGGGCGAACTGGCCCTCCATCGCCGACACGTTCACCACGTACTTCCGGCGGGCGGTTGCTGCGGCCATCGCCGGTCGAAGTCGGCTGACCAGCACGAACGGCGCGGTCACGTTGCACAGCTGCACTTCGAGCAGCTCGACCGGGTCCACCTCGTCCACCCGCTGCACCCAGCTGTTGACCGGGTCGAGGTCCGGCACCAGACCGCCGGCGTCGATGGCGGTGGCTGCCGCGATCCGTTCCGGCGAGGCGGAACCGCTGGTCAGCGCCAGCGCGGTGAGCGCCTGCGGGGTGACCGTGGCCGACTGCGGCGGGGCGATACGGCCCGCAGGGTCGCCCTGGCCGGCAGGTTTGGCGAACGTGATCAGCTCCGGCAGGGGGCCGTCCGGCAGGGCGGCAGCCTCCGCGGCGACGAGCTGCGCGTATGCCCCGGGCGTGCGGCGGACGGTCTGCGCCGCATTGTTGATCAGGATGTCGAGTGGTCCCTGGGCGCTGACCGAGTCAGCGAGGGCGATCACCTGGGCGGGGTCGCGCAGGTCGATCCCGACGATCCGCAGGCGGTGCAGCCAGTCCCCGCTGTCCGGCATCGCGGCGAATCGGCGGACCGCGTCGTGCGGGAACCGCGTGGTTACCGTGGTGTGCGCGCCGTCGCGCAGCAGCCGCAGCGCGATGTACATGCCGATCTTGGCTCGGCCGCCGGTGAGCAGCGCGCGCCGGCCAGTCAGGTCGGTGCGGGCGTTCCGGCGCTCCCGGTTGAGCGCGGCGCAGGGCGGGCAGAGCTGATGGTAGAAGGCGTCCACCTCGCGGTAGCGCTGCTTGCAGACGTAGCAGCCGCGCGGATTGTGCAGGAAACCGGCCGTGGCGCCGACGGTGGGGGAGGCGAGCGGGATGCCCTGGGTCTCGTCGTCGATCCGGCCCGGGGCGCCGGTGGCGGTGGCCGCCGTCACCGCGCGGTCGGCCGCCGCGATGGCATCCCGCCGTTCCTCGCGTCGCCGCTGCTTGATCACCTTGTAGAGCTTCGCGGTGGCCCGTTGCACCCGCACCACGTCGGGGTGATCGGGAGGCAGGTCCGCCAACGCCTCGAAGACGCTCAGGCAGGTCTCCAGCTGCCCGCGGTCAATGCCGTTTTGACCGGTTTCGGTAATGTTGTCCGCCGTCATGCGTCGCTGTCTCGTCCCGTTCCCTGCGCCGGATCTACCCGGCCCACCCCACGTCCGACCCGGAACTGTACGCACCGCACGGCCTCAGACGCATCCGCGCCTGTTCAACAGCCCAAGGATCGTGGAGGCCAGCTTCCAAGCCGTCCTCACCATCGCGATCATCAGCGAGTGGCTCGGACCGGCGTATGTGACACGCCTCAGGGCGCCGGGCGTCGCGTGCGGCAGGTGCCCGAAGGTGGGCGGGGCCGCCCCGGATCGACCGGCGTGGCTGCCCTTCCTTCCTTCCGACCGGACGGTAGCATTGTGTGGCTGCACAGGGGATAGGGGGCCACCAATGGCGCGTACGACATCGCGGACGGAGCCGACCCGGCGCCGGCAACGCTGGCCGGACGGCTACGACCCGGAGAACACCCGCAAGTCGTTGATCACGAGTGCGCTGACGCTGATCGAGCAGCGGGGGTTCGATCGCACCTCGGTGCAGGAGATTGCCGACCAGGCCAAGCTCACAAAAGGCGCTTTCTATCACCATTTCACCAGCAAGGACGACCTGCTCCGGCACATTCAGGAGGAGTACCTGGAGGCCCAACTGGCCGCGATCCAGCGGATCGAGGTGGACAGCGACGACCCGAGGGACCGGGTACGCGAGCTGATCCGGTTCAGCCTCACCAGCGTGGCCGAGTACCGGGCGCACGTGACAATCTTCTACCAGGAGCGGCGCTATCTCACCGGCGACATGTTCGCCGAGGTGACCCGCAAGCGTGGCCTGGTGGAGGCGGCCTTCGCCGGGATGATCGCCGACGGGGTCGCCCGTGGGGTGTTCCGCGCGGACGTGGACCCACGCATCGCCACGTTCGGCCTGGTCGGCATGTGCGCCTGGGCGTACCAGTGGCTCAACGTCGGCGGTCCGCTCAGCGTCGACGAGGTGGCCCGCCAGTTCAGCGCGATGGTGCTCGACGGCCTCTGTGCCTGAGCCGGTGGCCGGTCAGTCCTTGAGGAGCTGGCGGGCCATGACGATGCGCTGCACCTGGTTGGTGCCCTCGTAGATCTGGGTGATCTTGGCGTCGCGCATCATCCGCTCGAGCGGGTAGTCGCGGGTGTAGCCGTAGCCACCGAGCAACTGGACCGCGTCGGTGGTGATCTCCATGGCGGCGTCCGAGGCGAAGCACTTGGCCGCCGCGCCGAAGTAGGTCAGGTCCGCGTCGCCCCGCTCGGACTTGCCGGCGGCGGCGTACGTGAGCTGCCGGGCCGCCTCCAGCTTCATGCCCATGTCGGCGAGCATGAACTGGATGCCCTGGAACTCGGCGATCGCCTTGCCGAACTGCTTGCGCTCCTGGATGTAGCCCTTGGCGTAGTCCAGCGCGCCCTGGGCGATGCCGATCGCCTGGGCGGCGATGGTGACCCGGGTGTGGTCCAGCGTCTTCATCGCGGTGGCGAAGCCGGTGCCCTCGGCGCCGATCATCCGGTCGGCCGGGATCCGGACGTTGTCGAAGTAGACCTCGCGGGTCGGCGAGCCCTTGATGCCGAGCTTCTTCTCCGGGGCGCCGAAGCTCACCCCCGGGTCGGACTTCTCCACCACGAACGCCGAGATGCCCCGCGACCGGGCCGTGGCGTCGGTCACCGCGAAGACGGTGTAGTACTCGGAGACGCCCGCGTTGGTGATCCACCGCTTCACGCCGTTGAGCACCCAGTGGTCACCGTCACGCACCGCCCGCGTGGTCATCGACGCCGCGTCACTGCCCGCCTCCGGCTCGGAGAGGCAGTAGGAGAACATCGCGTCACCCGAGGCCACCGGCGTCAGGTACCGGCGCTTCAGCTCCTCGGAGCCGGCCAACAGCAGCGGCATGGTGCCCAGCTTGTTGCCGGCCGGGATCAGTGACGACGAGGCGCATGCGCGTGCGATCTCCTCGATGACGATCGCGGTGGCGAGGGCGTCGGCGCCGGCGCCACCGTACTCGACCGGGATGTGTGGCGCGTGGAAGTCGGCGGCGCGCAGCGCGTCGTAGGCGTTCTGCGGGAACTGGGCGGTCTCGTCGGCGATGGCGGCGTGCGGTGCGACCTTGTCGTCGCACACGTCCCGCACCGCCTCCCGTACCGCCGCGTGCTCCTCGGGCAGTTGGTACGCCTCGAACACCGCAAAGATCCCCTCGTCGCTGACCTGGCTCCGAGAATACCATCCGGTCGGTATGTATTTCTCCTTGAGTTACCCGCTCGGAGAGTGTTAGATACCCACCAGTCGGAATGTTGGAGGCCGGGATGACACGTGCCGTCCAGGCGGGCATGGACTTCGTCTCCGCGCTCGACCGGGGGAGCCTCGGCGGCCTCGCTCGCCTGTGCGCCCCGGACGCGACCTGGTGGGTCGACACCGGTCCGGACCGGCGCGGTGGCGACCCGGGCCTCGCCCCACACGGAAGTGGACGCTTCCCGCTGCACGGGATCATGCGGATGGACGACAAGCTCGCGCTGATGCGCTCGCTCGGTCCCCGGGCGTTCCCCACCGGCTGCCGCCAGATCCCGCGTCGCGTCGTCGCCGGGGACGACACCTGCGTCATCGAGGTCGAGGGGTACGGCGTGCACGCCGGTGGGCTGGAGTACGCCAACCGCTACGGCTTCGTCTTCGACGTCGACCCGGCCGGCGCCGTGGTCGCGGTGCGCGAGTACCTCGACACCAGCCACGCGCAACACGTGGTGGGCGGCGGCGCGGCCGTCCCCCGTAGCAGCCTCGACCGCCGCCCGGCCCGCGCCGCGCCCGGTCCCGCCGACGCGCCCCGGCCCCTGCGGGCCGCGCTGGCCATGTGGCCGGCCCTGGCCCGGGGCGACCTCGACGCGTTCGGCGCCCTCTTCACCGCCGACGCCACCTGGTGGACCGACTCCGGCCGGCACCGTGACCGGGGCCGGCCGCACGGGTGGGGCGATCTCGACGCCAACGGCCGTTCCACGGCCGGGTGCCGATGACCGCGAAGCTCGCCGCGATGCGGGCACGTCTCGCCGGCGGCGCGTACCGGTCGGCCGCGGTCGAGGTGACCGCCGACCGGTGGGTCGTCGACGACACGCTCGTCGCCGTCGAGGCCCACGGCGACGCCACGCTCGGCGACGGGTCCCGCTACCAGAACCGCTACCTCTGGATCGTCGACGTGCGTGCCGGTGGCATCGCCGAGGTCCGGGAGTACTGCGACACCCTGCACATCGCTGACCTGATGGGCTTCGACGCGGAGGTCGGCCGATGACGCTGCCGTTCACCGACCTCAACCACGTGCTGACCACCACCCGGTCGGTGCGCCTGCGCCTGGACTACGACCGCCCGGTGCCGATCGGCCTGATCGGCGAGTGCCTGCAACTCGCCCTGCAGGCGCCCACCGGCGGCGGTGCCGAGGACTGGCGCTGGCTCGTCGTCGGCGACCCGGCGCTCAAGGCCGAGCTGGCGACGCTCTACCACGCCGCCTACCTCACGTACGTGCACGAGCCGCTGCACAGCGAGGCGGGCGCGGAGAGCGAGACCGTCCGGGGACGCCTCGGTGGTGTCGACGGGCACGGCACGGTCAGCGCCCGGACCGCGCGGATCCTCCGGGGCGCCGAGCACCTGGCGCGCACCATCGGCCGAGCGCCCTACCTCGTCATCCCGTGCGCGACCCGGCCCAACCCGGCCACCGGCGGACCCGGCACGAACTCCGCCGTCTACGGGTCGCTCTATCCGGCGATCTGGCAGTTCAACCTGGCCCTGCGGGCACGCGGGCTGGGCACGGTCATCACCACCCTGCACCTGCACCACGCGGCGTCCGCCGCCGCGCTGCTCGGCATCCCCGACGACGCGCTGCAGATCACCATGCTGCCGGTCGCCCACACCCGCGGCACCGACTTCAGGGTCGCGGCCCGCCGGCCGGTGAGCAGCGTCAGCTACCTCGACCGGTGGGGAGTGCCGTTGCCCTACCGGGACAAGCCCGTCGACCGCCTCACCGGGGAGGACCACGTATGAGTACCGCTGTGATCACCGACATCGACGAGGTGCTGACGACCACCCGGGCGGTGCGACACCGGATGGACTTCGACCGGCCAGTGGGCCGCGCCGTCGTCGAGGAGTGCCTGCGCTTGGCGCAGCAGGCGCCGATGGGCTCCAACCTGGAGGACTGGCGCGCCGTGGCGGTCGACGACCCGGCGCTGCGGCGGAAGCTGTCCGAGCTCTACACCGAGATCTGGTACGAGACGGTCGAGCGTCCGCTGGCCGGCGGCGAGGCGGCCACCACCACCCGGCTGTCGCCGGCGGTCCGTGGCGACCCGTCGGCCCAGGCCCGGCAGCACCGGGTCCTCGCCGCGGTGAAGCACCTCGTCGACCACCTGGCCGAGGTGCCCGTCCTGGTCGTCCTGTGCAGCACCAAGCCGATCCCCGAGCGGCCGGTCGGCGGCGCCGCGTCCGGGTACTACGGCTCGATCTTCCCGTTCGCCTGGTCGTTCCAGCTCGCGCTGCGGTCCCGGGGCCTCGGCTCGGTGCTTGCCACCGCCATGGCGCACCGGGCCACCCGGGTACGGGCGGTGCTCGGCCTGCCCGACGGATGGCGACCGGTCACGCTCATCCCGGTCGCGTACACCAAGGGTCTGGCCTTCCGCCCCGCGGCCCGGGCCGACCTCGCCGACGTGGCGTTCTGGAACGGGCCCACCGAGCGGGCCGCAACGGCGTCGGCATGAGAGCCGCCTACGTCGTCGAGCCCTCCGCCGACCACCCGGTCGACGCGCTGCGCGTCGGCGACCTCGACGCCCCGCCGGCGCCCGCCGGCTGGGTGAGCGTCGACGTGCGGGCCGGCGCGCTGAACATGCACGACATCTGGAGCCTGCGCGGTGTCGGCGTCCCACCCCCCGACGGTCCCCGCGTCCTCGGCAGCGACGCGGCAGGCGTGGCCGGGGACCGCGAGGTGATCGTCTATCCCGTGCTGCCCACCGCGCCGACCGGCCGGACCGTCACCCACGCGACTCTGCTGCCGGACGCCGGCCACGGCGTCCTCGCCGAGCGCGTCGTGGTACCGGCGGCGCACCTGGTGCCCAAGCCCGCCGGGCTGAGTTGGGCCGAGGCGGCGAGCCTGCCCACGGCCTGGCTGACCGCGTACCGCATGTTGTTCACCCGGGCGGCGCTCTCGCCCGGGCAGGTGGTGCTCGTCCAGGGCGCGGGTGGCGGCGTCGCGACCGCCGCGACCTGCCTCGCCGTGGCCGCCGGCGCCATCGTCATGGTCACCTCCCGCTCCCCGGCCAAACGGGAGCGGGCGCTGGCCCTCGGCGCGGCCGTCGCTCTGGACAGCGGCGAGCGGACACCGGAGTTGGCCGACGTCGTCGTCGAGACCGTCGGCCCGGCGACGTTCGCGCACTCGGTCCGCTCGACCCGGGCCGGCGGCGCCGTCGTGGTGTGCGGCGGCACGAGCGGCTTCACCGCCCACCTGGACCTGCCCCGCCTGTTCGCCCGGGAGATCACCGTCCACGGCTCGACCATGGGCACGCTCGACGAACTCCGGTCCCTGGTCGAGTTCGTCGACACCCACCACGTCCGGCCGGTCGTGGACAGCGTCGTCGACCTCGCCGACATCCACCGCCAGGCCGGCCGGATGCTCGCCGGCGCCGGCTTCGGCAAGCTCTGCGTGAGCCTGTCGTGACCTCCGTCGTGGTGACCCGCCGCGGGCCCGCCCTGTGGGCGCGGATCGACCGCGCCGGCGCCGGCAACGCCTGCGACAGCACGGTGCTGGCCGGTCTCGAAGGGTGGCTCGCCGGTGCGACCGATCCGGACGTGCGGGTGCTCGTGCTCACCGGGACCGGCCGGAGCTTCTGCGCCGGGGCCGACCTCGCCGAGACCACCGGCCTGCTCGGGGACCTGCCCGCGCTGCTGGCCCTCCTCGACCGGGGCCGCCGCCTGGTACGCCGGATGCGGGCAGCGGAGCTGCCCACCGTCGCGGCGGTCAACGGGGCGGCCTTCGGCGGCGGTCTGGAACTGCTGCTCGCCTGCGACATCGCGGTCGCCGCCGACAGCGCCCGGATCGGCGACCGGCACCTCGCCGTCGGCCAGGTGCCGGGCTGGGGATCCAGTGTGCTGCTGCCGCTCGCCGTCGGTCCGGCGCTCGCCCGGCGGCTGCTGGTCACCGGCGAGACCTGGTCGGCCGAGGATTCCGCGCGCCGCGGCCTGGTCAGTGGGACTGTCGCCGACGACCAACTGGTCGCGCACGTCGACGCGCTGGCGGCGGCCGTCGCGGCCCTCGACCCGACGGCGGTCCGGCGGATGCTGCGCATCGCCCGGCCCGTCGTCGCGGACGCGGCCTGGGAGCGCGAGTGGGAGACGCTCACCGCGCACGTCACGGCCCAGGCGACCGGCGTTGAGTGACGCTTCCGGACCGACCATGCGAAACGGAGTCCCGCAGATGCGAGCCACCAGACGAACCACCGTACGCACGCCGGACGACCTGCTGGAGCTGGTCGGCGCGGAGTTGGGCGTCAGCGCGCCTCAGGTGGTGACCCAGGGGCAGGTCGACCAGTTCGCCGACGTCACCGGCGACCACCAGTGGATCCACGTCGACGTCGAGCGGGCGCGGTCCGGGCCGTTCGGTGGCACGGTCGTGCACGGCTTCCTGACCCTGTCCCTCGTGCCCCGGCTGCTGGCCGACATCCTCGAGGTGCGGACGTTCTCGATGGGGGTCAACTACGGGCTGGACCGGGTCCGGTTCGTCAAGCCGCTGCCGCCGGGCGTCGAGATCCAGGGCGTCGCCACGCTCGTCTCGGCCGCGCCGATCCCCGCCCCGGCGGCCGGAGGGGCCGCCGGGGTGCAGGCCAAGGCGTCGGTGACGGTGGAGTTCGTCGACGGGTCGCAGCCCTGCTGCGTGGCCGAGATCCTGTTCCGCTACTACGACTGAGCCGGCGCCGGTGGGCCGGCGCTCACTCGGTCGCCGCGCGCGACGGCGTGACGAACCGACCCCGGTAGAACGACAGCGCCGGCACGTCCGTCGGCTTCAGGTGGACCCGGTCGACGTCGAGCAGGAAGATCACGTGATCGCCGCTGGTGATCACCTCGTCGCGCACCCCGGCGAGGATCGCCGGGGTGCCGGGGAGCAGCGGTACGCCGTCCGGGCCGGGCACCCAGGACACACCGCTGAGCCGTTCGGCGCCGGACAGGCCCGAGGTGGCGAACCGTCGGGCCACGTCCTCCTGGTCCTGGCCGAGGATGTGGATGGCGATCCGGTCGGACCCCATCAGCACGGGGAAGCTCGACGAGTGGCTGGTGACGCAGAAGAGCACCTTCGCCGGTTCGAGCGAGACCGAGGTGAACGAGTTGACGGTCAGCGCGGCGACGGCGCCGTCCGCGGCCACCGCGGTCACCGCGGTGACGCCGGTGGGGAAGTGTCCGCACACCTGGCGGAACTCGGCGGAGTCGAACAGGGGCTCGGCCATCATCGGTTCACCGCCGGGTCGAGGGAGTCGTGGTCGGGCCGCAGCCCGTCTTCGAGCTGGATGAGGCAGAGCGTGTGTCCACCGGGGTCCTTCACCAGGTGCAGCCGCCCGTGCGGGCTGTCCACCGGTCCGACCGTCGGTTGCCCGCCCAGGGCGGCGACCCGGGCCACCGCGTCGTCGAGGGACGCGACCGCGAAGTATGTGATCCACTTCGACGGGATCGGGTTGGGCCAGTCGTTGTCGAGTTCGAGGACGCCGGCGACCGGGACGTCGCCGAGCATCAGCAGGGTGTAGGGCCGCGTGGTGGGTGAGTCGCCGCGCTGCCGGGTGGTGTAGCCGAACAGGGAGCGGTAGTAGGCCACCGAAGCGGCGGGCTCCCCGGTGTCCAACTCGTTCCAGCACAACGCGCCGACCGAGTTCAGTGCCTGGACGCCGGCGCGGGATTCGCCCTGGTAGAGACCGAAGGCCGCGCCGAAGGGGTCGACGACTGCCGCGCCGGTGCCGGCCGCCGGCAGGTACCGGGGTGGCGTGACCAGTTCACCGCCGAGCGCCACCGCCTGGCGGGTGGACCGGGTGATGTCGTCGACGGCGAAGTAGGTGATCCAGCCCCGGGGGCGGTCGCCGTGCAGCGCGGCGGCGTCGGAGATCCCGGCGACGTCGCGGCCGTCGACGCCGCACATCCGGTAGGTCGTGGCGCCCAGCCGTTCGGCGCGGATCGTCCAGCCGAGCAGCGAGCGGTAGAACGTCTCGACCCGCTCCGGGTCGGGGGTGCACAGCTCCACCCAGACCGCCTCGCCGGGCTCGAATCGATGGCTCATCCGGCGGCTCCCCACCTGGTCGGGCCCGCGACGACGGTGCGGGCCGAGATGTCGTACGCCTGGTCGGCGGTGCCGGTGGCCAGGCTCGACTCGACGACGGCGACCACCGCCCGCAGTGTCGGTCCGGGCACGGCCAGCAGCGTGTCGACGAGGTCGTCCACCGCGTGGTCGAGGTCGTCGTCGTCGACCACCTCGACGACCAGTCCCCAGGCGAGCAGTTGCCGGGCGGTCGCGGTCGCCGCGCCGGTCAGCAGATGGTAGGCGTGCTGGCGGGGTATCGACCGGGCGATCGTGTGGCCGACGCCGGCGGGGGCGAAGCCGTACCGGGCCTCCGGGAGGGACAGCCGGGCGTCGGCCGCGGCGATCGGCAGGTGCACGGCGCTGAGCAGGCCGGCGCCGAAACCGATGATCCGCCCTCGGACGGCGGCGACGACGGGCACCGGGAGTCGCCGGATCCGGTGCAGCGCCGCGTCGCTGGCGCGTAGGTCGGCGGCGACCGTCTCCGTGGTGGCGCCGGCCAGCGCGGCGAAGGCGGTGGTGTCCCAGCCGCCGCAGAAGTGTCGACCGGCCATGTCGAGCCGGATCACCACGCAGCGCTCGTCGGCGGCGGCGGACTCCAGCGTGTCGGCGAGGTCGTGCAGGCGAGCGAGGTCGAAGCAGTTGCCGCGTGCCGCGTTGTCGTAGCGGACCCGCGCGAGGCGGCCGTCGTGCCCATGGGTGAGGGTGATGGTCACGACAGGATCATACATACCGGTCGGTATGAAGACAACGTCGCTGGTTGGCCCGGCTCTGTCACACGAATGTCATGGGCGAGACACCCGTGCGACCCGTTGACTTGATACCGGCTGGTCGGTACTTTGTGGCGAACGTCACCGCCGCCTCACGCGGAAGACATGACGGGTCCATCGCTGTGAAGGACACCACGATGATCATGAAGTCCTTGCGTTCCCGGCGCTTCCTGGCAGTCGCCACCGCCCTGACCCTCGCGAGCGCCGGCCTGACCGGATGCGGCGGCTCCGACTCCGACGACGCCGGCGCGTCCGGCACGGCCACCATCCGGGCTCTGCTCGCCGCCCAACCGGCGACGCTCGACCCGATCGTGGGCGCACGCTCCGCCCAGATCGTCTGGGCGACGATGCTCGAACCCCTGATCGACACCGGCGACGACCTGACGCCCACCGACACCGGCCTGGTGACGAGCTGGACCCGCACCGACGCCACCACCTGGACCTTCAAGGTCCGGCCGGACATCAGCTTCAGCAACGGCGAGAAGGCCGACGCGGCAGCGGTCGCCAACACCATCACGCTCACCCGGGACAGCGCCGCGTCGCAGCTCAAGTCCTACTTCGGCAACGTCACCGCGATCGAGGCGCCGGACGCCACCACCGTCGTGGTCAAGACGAAGACCCCGCAGTACGACATCCCCGACCTGCTCACCACCGTCTACCTGGTGCCGCCGAAGTACTACCAGGAGAAGGGCTCGGAGGGCTTCGCCGCCGCGCCGGTCGGCACCGGCCCGTACGTCTGGGGCGGCGCGAACGCCGGCCGCGACATCTCGGTCAAGCGCAACCCCGACTACTGGGGCACCAAGGCGACGAACGAGGGCGTCACCTTCACCTGGGCGAACGAGGCCGCCCAGCGGCTCGCGTTGATCCAGAGCAAGAGCGTCGACGTCTCCTTCGACCTGCCGCCGGCGCAGGCGAGCGCGGCCAAGGCGGCGGGCGTGAACGTGGTGAGCACCGAGACCGCCATGAAGATCATCGCGTTCCTCGACTCGACGAAGGCGCCGTTCGACGACCCGAAGTTGCGCGAGGCGGCGGCGCTGGCCGTCGACCGCGACGCGATCGTCAAGGGCATCTTCGACGGCCAGGCGGTGCCCGACGCCGGCCTGCTCAACGTCCGACCCGGTCAGCAGCCGACGCAGCGCGTGACCGCCGACCCCGCCAAGGCCAAGGAACTCGTCGGCGGCGCGACCCCGAGCGTGCAGATCAGCTACCCGGCGGCGCAGTACACCAACATCGAGGAGGTCTCGCAGGCCGTCGGTGGCAGTCTGGAGAAGGCCGGCTTCAAGGTGACCTACGTGCCGCTCGACTACGGCACGCTGGTCAAGCGGATCATCGGCCGCCAGGTCCCCGGCATCGCGATCTTCGCCGGCGTCCCGAACGTCGCCGTGCCGGACTACTTCGTCAGCGGCTTCATGAAGACGAAGTCGATCACCGGCAACTGCCCCGACCCGCAGATCGACGCGCTCGCCCAGCAGGCGTTGGAGCAGGACGGCGCCGAGCAGGCCACCCCGATCTACGAGCAGCTCAACACGATCGGCGTGGTCCAGAAGCACTGCTACGTCCCGCTCTACCGGCAGGTGTTCAACTACGCCACCGGCCCGGGTGTCGCCGGCGTGGTGTTCGGCCCGCTGAACACCGTGGACTTCACGAAGACGACCCGCTGACGATGGCCGAGGTAGTCAAGACGGGGGCGCCGGGCGACACCGGCCGGCGCCCCCGCACCCCGGCGGCGGACACCCCCGTACTGGTGGTCGACGACCTCGTCGTCGAGCACCGCAACGACCGCACCGGTGAGGTCTTCCGGGCCGTCGACCGGGTGTCGCTGCGCATCGAGGCCGGCGAGAGCGTCGCCGTCGTCGGTGAGTCCGGCTCCGGCAAGACCACGCTCGCGATGGCCGCCACCGGCCTGGGCCCGCGCGGCGCGGGCCAGATCCGGCTGCTCGGCCACCCGCTGCACGCGACCAGCCGCAGCCAACTGCGTCGGCTTCGCCCCGACGTTCAGGTGGTGTTCCAGGATCCGCACGGTTCGCTGGACCCCCGCCAGTCGGTCCGGTCCGGGCTGCGGGAGCTGCGCTCGCTGCAACCCGAGCGGACCTCCTGGATCGGCGACGCCGACCTGCTCGGCCGGGTCCGGCTCGCCCCGGACCTGCTCGACCGCTACCCCCACCAACTCTCCGGCGGTCAGGCGCAACGGGTCTGCATCGCCCGCGCCCTGCTCATGCGCCCGCGCCTGATCGTGGCCGACGAGCCGACCTCCGGCCTCGACGTCTCCGTCCAGGCCGACGTCCTGGCCCTGCTCCGGCAGATCCGGGCGACCACCGGCGCGGCACTGCTGATGATCAGCCACGACCTGGCCGTGGTCCGCTCCGTCTGCGACTCGGTGCACGTGATGTACCGGGGCCGGGTCGTCGAGGCCGGGCCCTGCGAGACGGTCTTCGGCACACCCGAGCACGACTACACCCGCGAACTGCTCGCCGCGATGCCCGGCGCGCGATGGAGGTCCCGCCGATGAAGGCCCGCACCGTACGCCGCGTCGGCGGCCGGCTCGCCTCGCTGTTCGCCTCCCTGCTCATCGCGCTCAGCCTGGCGTTCCTGCTCGGCCGCCTCTCCGGCGACCCGACCGCCACCATCCTCGGCCCGATGGCCCCGCCCGAGCAGCGCGAGGCGCTGCGCCACCAGCTCGGCCTGGACCTGCCCGTCGCCGCCCAGTACCTCGACTACCTCAAGGGCGTCTTCACCGGCGACCTCGGCCAGTCGCTGCAGTTCTACCAGTCGAACGTCTCGATGATCGCCGATCGGTTGCCGTACACCCTCCAGCTCGTCGGCGCCGGCATGGCGCTGGCGCTGCTCGTCGGTGTCCCGCTCGGGGTGCTCGCGGCGACCCGGGAGGGCACCTGGTGGGACCGGGGAGCCTCCACGCTCGCGCTGCTCGGGCAGTCGGTGCCGGTCTTCTGGTTCGGCATGATGCTCGTGGTGCTGTTCGCCGTGCAGCTCGGCTGGCTGCCCGCCGGGCAGTCGGGCAGCCCGAAGCACCTGGTCCTACCCGCCCTCACCATGTCGGTCTACCCGATGGCGCACATCGCCCGACTCACCCGGGCGTCGATGAGCGACGCGCTGGCCGAGCCCTACATCGACTCCGCTCGCGCCCGGGGCATCAGCGCCGGCCGGGTGGTGTGGCGGCACGCCTTCAAGAACGCCATGATGCCGATCCTGACGATCGTCGTGCTGCAGACCGGGATCCTGCTCTCCGGCGCGGTCGCGGTCGAGTACGTCTACTCCTGGCCGGGGCTCGGGCAGCTCGCGTTGCAGGCCATCCAGTTCCGCGACTTCCCGCTGGTGCAGGCGATCGTCGTCTTCGGCGCGCTGGTCTTCGTGCTGTTGAACCTGCTCGTCGACGTGCTGCACTCGGTCGTCGACCCGAGGGTGCGGTGACCACCGTGAGCCAACTCGAACTCGACCCCGTCGCCGCCACCGTGTCGCCGCCCCGGCGGGCCGGCCGCCGCGGGCGTACCTCGGTCTTCTGGCTGGCGGTGCCGCTGGTGGTGGCCGCCGTCGCGGTGTTCGTGCTGCCGCTGACCGGCCTGCTGCCTGAGGCCGGTCAGGACCTGGCCGCGACCCGCCGGCCGCCGGCCTTCCTCGACGGCGGCACCTGGGCGCATCCGCTCGGCACCGACAAGCTCGGCCAGGACCTGCTCACCCAGTTCGTCTCGGCCGGCCGGCTGACCATCGTGATCGGCCTGGTCGGCGCGCTCGTCGCGATCGGCCCCGGCACGCTGCTCGGTCTGCTGGCCGGCTACTTCCGGGGCGGCGTCGACCGGGTCATCTCGATCCTCATCGACGCGCAGCTGGCCCTGCCGTTCATCCTGGTCGCCCTCGCCATCATCGCGAACCGGGGCAGCTCGCTGCCGGTGCTGTTCCTGGTGCTGGCGCTCACCGGCTGGGCGGTGTGCGCCCGGGTCACCCGCGCGGCGACGCTGGCGATCCGGGAACGCCAGTTCGTCATCGGCCTGCGCGCCGCCGGCGCCTCGGAAGCACGGATCGTGTTCCGGCACATCCTGCCCAACCTGGCCGGCACCATCGTCGCGCTCGGCACGCTCCAGGTCGGCACCGCGATCCTGGTCGAGAGCGCGCTGAGCTTCCTCGGCCTGGGCGTGGTCCCCCCGATGAACAGCTGGGGCTCGATGCTGGCCTCCGGCCAGGACGAGCTGAGCCAGGCCTGGTGGATCGCGTTCTTCCCCGGGCTCGCCATCACCCTGCTGGTGCTCCTGGTGAACCTGCTCGGCGACGCGCTGCTCACCCACCACGACCCGCGGAAGAGGCGCCGATGACCGCGCTGCTGGAGTTGTCCGGACTGTCCGTCACCGTCCGCCTCGCCGACGGCGAGCTGCGCCTGCTGGACGACGTCGACCTGCGGATCCGCCAGGGCCAGATCGTCGGCGTGGTCGGCGAGTCCGGCAGCGGCAAGACCACCCTGGCCCGCGCCGTGGTCGGCCTGCTCGACCGCAACGTACGGGTCGAGCGGGGCAGCGTCGCGCTCGCCGGTGACGTGGTGGTCGCCCCCGGCGTCGACCGGACCGACCGGGTCCGGGGCAGCGCCGTGGGCATGGTCTTCCAGGACGCGTCCCGGTCGTTGAACCCGCTGATGAAGGTCCGCACCCAGCTCGCCGAGGTGCTGCGTCGCCACGTCCGCGACATCACCCGGGCCGAGGTCGAGCGGCGCTCGGTGGAGGTGCTGGCGCAGATGCGCATCACCGACCCCCCGCGCGTCCTGGACAGCTATCCCCACCAGCTCTCCGGCGGGCTCCGGCAACGGGTCGCCATCGGCCTCGCCGTCGTCACCCGCCCCGCGCTGGTGATCGCCGACGAGTGCACCACCGCCCTGGACGTGACCACCCAGACCAAGGTCGTCGACCTGTTCCGCACCCTGGTCGACGAGCTCGGCATCGGCCTGCTGTTCGTCACCCACGACCTGATGCTGGCCAGCGACCTCTGCCATCGGATCGCGGTGATGAGCGGCGGCCGGGTCGTCGAGCAGGGCGACGCGACGGACGTGCTGGACCACCCGCGGCAGGACTACACCCGGCGCCTGCTCGCCGCCATTCCCTCGTGGAGCTGAAGGAGAACGCGCGCCCCATGTCCGAACAGCCCGGCATCGACGCCTACGCGGCCTACCTACCGGCGTACGCGCTCGACGACAACAGACTGGACGTGACCGGGCCGCCGCGTGCCGGCGGCCCGGCGCGCGGCGTCGCCGCGTACGACGAGGACGCCGTCACCATGGCCGTCGAGGCGTTGCGGCACATCGCCGCCGACACCCCGGCGGGCCGGCAGCTGCTGCTCGCCACCACCAGCGCGCCGTACGAGGCGAAGACCTCGGCCGGGGTGGTGCACGAGGCGCTGGGGCTCGACCCCGGCGTGACCGCGCTCGACCTGCGCGGCCACCGCGCCGGCGCGTCCGCCCTCGACCTGGTGCTGCGGGCCGGCGCGACGGCGGCGCTGGCCGACGTGCGGACCACCCGGCCCGGCGCGCCCGACGAACTGGCCCAGGGGGACGCCGCCGCGGCGTTCGTCGGTGGCCTTCGGGCCGCCGTGCTCCTCGCGCGCGTCGGCCGGACCGCCGAGGTGCTGGACCGGTGGCGGCTGCCCGGGGAGCGGCACGACCGGGTCTGGGACGAACGGTTCACCGCCGAGATCCTCGTCGCCGCCGGCCTCGACGCCGCCCGCCGGGCCCTGGCCGAGGCGTCCCTCGACACGGTCGACCAGGTGGTCGTGTCGTCGTCGAACCCGCGGGCCGCGACGGCGCTGCGCCGGGCGCTCGGCGGCTCGGGGCAGGACGCGGCCATCGAGCGGGCCACCGGCTTCACCGGCGCCGCCCACCCCGGGCTGCTGCTCGCCGCCGCGCTCGACGAGGCACCGCCCGGTCAGAGCATCCTGCTGCTGTCCGCCACCGAGGGCGCCGATGCGTTCGTGCTGCGGGTCGGTGCCGGGGTACGCGCGGCGCGCGGCGGGCCGTCGGTACGCGCCCAGCTCGCCGCGCGGCAGCGCCTCGGCTACGGCCGCTACCTGCGCTGGCGCGGGTTGCTCGACGTCCAGGGACCGGCCCGGCCGGCGGCGCCGGCGCCGGCCGCCCCGCCGATGCACCGGCGGGCCGGCTGGAAGTACCGGCTGGAGGGCAGCCGGTGCGACGCCTGCGGCCGGGTCACCACGCCGCCCGGTCGGGTCTGCGCGTCCTGCGGCGTCGACGGGTCGGGCGCCGCGACCGCGAAGGTCTCGCTGCGCGACCGCACCGCCCGGGTGGTCTCGGCCACCCGGGACCACCTGACGACCATGCCGGAGCCGGAGGTCGCCATCGTCGTCGCCGACGTGGACGGCGGCGGCCGGCTCAGCGCGTACGCCACCGACGTCCCGCCCGGCGACGTCGTGGTGGGCATGCCGATGACACCCACCTTCCGGCGGCTCTGGACCACCGACTCGATCCACAACTACTTCTGGAAGCTCCGCCCGGCCCGTCCGGAAACCGCGCCAGGGAAGGACACCGCTGATGGCCAGTAGGCGTACCGCGCAGGACGTCGCGATCGTCGCGATGGGCTGCACCCCGTTCCGGGACCACTGGGACCGCTCCGCCGACGACCTGCTCGTCGACGCCGTGCGGGAGTGCGTCGGGTCGCTGCCCGACGTCACGCTCGACGACGTCGACGCGTTCTGGGTCGGCACCCAGGGCTCGGGCATGTCCGGGCAGACCCTGGCCCGCCCGCTGCGGCTGGTGGGCAAGCCGGTCACCCGGGTCGAGAACTACTGCGCCACCGGGTCGGAGGCGTTCCGCAACGCGGCGTTCGCGGTGGCATCCGGGGCGTACGACATGGTGATGGCGACCGGCGTGGAGAAGCTGAAGGACTCCTCGTACTCCGGCCTGTCGGCGGTGTTCCCGCCGGCCGACGGCACCGACGTGGACTGGACCGCGCCGGCCGGGTTCTCCCTGCTCGCCCCGGCCTACCAGGAGGCGTACGGGGTGGACGCCGGGCAGATGCGCGGCGCGCTGACGAAGGTCGCCATGAAGAACCACGCCAACGGCGCCCGCAACGAGCGCGCCCAGTTCCGCAGGGCGGTCTCCGCCGAGACCGTGGAGAACTCGCCGCGGATCGCCGGGCCGCTCGGGGTGATGGACTGCTCGGGCGTCTCCGACGGCGCGGCGGCGGCGATCCTGGTCCGGGCCGAGGACGCCCACCGGTACACCGACAAGCCGGTCTACCTGCGGGGGATGAGCTTCGTCGCCGGCTCGGGGGCCGGGCTGGCCGCCGACGGCTACGACTTCACCACCTTCCCCGAGGTGGTCGCCGCGGCCGGCGAGGCGTACGAGCAGGCGGGCGTCACCGACCCGGCGTCGGAGATCTCGCTGGCCGAGGTGCACGACTGCTTCACCCCGACCGAGGTGGTGCTGATGGAGGATCTCGGCTTCTCCGCGCGCGGCAAGGCGTGGCGCGACATCCTCGACGGCCGGTACGACCTCGACGGGGCGCTCCCGGTCAACACCGACGGCGGCCTCAAGTCGTTCGGCCACCCGATCGGCGCGACCGGACTGCGGATGATGTTCGAGTGCTTCACCCAACTGCGGGGCGAGGCCGGCGCGCGGCAGGTGCCCGACGCCCGGCTGGCGGTCGCGCAGAACCTCGGCGGGCAGCCGGGCTCCTGCGTCGCGTTCGTCGCGGTCCTGGGGCACCAGCGATGAGCGGCCGGGTCACCCTCGACGGCCGGGTCGTGATCGTCACCGGCGCCGGCAACGGCATCGGCCGGGCGCACGCGCTGGCCCTCGCCGAGCGGGGCGCCTCGGTGGTCGTCAACGACCTCGGCGGCACGGTCGACGGCTCGGGTTCCTCCGGCGCGGCCGAGCGGGTCGTCGCGGAGATCCGCGCGGCCGGCGGCGTCGCCGTCGCGTCGACCGACTCGGTGGCCACCGCCGCCGGGGGCGCCGACCTCGTCGGCCGGGCGATCGACGGGTTCGGCCGGATCGACGCGGTCATCCACAACGCCGGCATCCTGCGTGACCGGACGCTGGCCAAGATGGCCGACGAGGACGTACGCGCGGTGCTCGACGTGCACCTGGCCGGCGCGTTCCACGTGCTGCGCCCCGCCTGGCCGCACCTGGTCGAGCGGGGGTACGGCCGGATCGTGCTGACCAGTTCGTCGTCCGGCCTGTTCGGCAACTTCGGCCAGGCCAACTACGGTGCCGCCAAGGCCGGCCTGATCGGTCTGATGAACGTGCTCGCGTTGGAGGGCGCCCGCCGGGGCATCCTGGTCAACGCGATCGCGCCCACCGCGGCGACCCGGATGACCGAGAACCTCCTCGGTGAGCTGACCGACCGGTTCGACCCGCGGCACGTCGCCGCGGTGGCCACCTTCCTCGCCTCCGAGCAGTGCCGGCTCAACCGGCACATCCTCACCGTCGGGGGCGGCCGGGTGGGGCGGATCTTCCTGGGCGTCACCCCCGGCTGGTACGGCGGGACCGAGCCGGCCTCGCCCGACGACATCCTCGACGCCGTCGACGACATCTGCCGGCTCGACGACTTCATCGTCCCCGACAGCGGCGCCGACGAGGTCACGCTGATCCAGCGCGTCCTCGGCGGGCCGTCCGGACCGTCCGCCCGAGCCGTCGCGAATCAGTGAGAAAGCGAGTCATCATGCCGGTCAGCGAAGTGCACCACGTGGCCATGACCGTCTCCGACGTCGACCGCGCCGCGGACTTCTACGAGCGGGCGCTGGGTTACCGCCGGACGTTGCGTACCGAGGTCGGCGGCCCCGGGATCGAGGTGTCGCTGGGACTGCCGGCCGGCACCACCGGCCGGGTCCAGTACCTCCAGGGGCCCAGCCGGATCGGGCAGCTCGAACTCATCGAGTGGAACGGCGTCAAGACCCGCACGGCCACCGCCGGGCACCTGGAGCTGGGCACGTTCCTGCTCAGCTTCGAGGTGCCGCGCGACGAGCTGGACGAGCTGCACCAGCGGCTGGTCGACCTGGGCGCGGAGTGCCTGTCCGCGCCGAACCGGGTGCTGCTGGAGAACTACGGCCACATCACCGCCTTCGCCGCCCGCGACCTCGACGGCAACCTGCTCGAGTTCGTGTCCCTGCCGTCCCGGGAGGAGATCCTGGCCCGGCGGCGGGGGAGCGACGACTGATGGCCGGCAGCAACGTCACCGAGACTCTGCGCCGCCAGGCGTTGCGCCGCGCCGACTCCGAGGCCCTGGTCGACGGCGACGCCCGCTGGACGTACGCCGAGCTGGACGCGGACGTCGACCGGCACGCGGCGGCGCTGCGGGACGCCGGCCTCGGCGACGGTGACCTGGTCGGGGTGCTGGGACGCAACACCGCCACCTACGTCATCGAGCTGCTGGCGCTGAGCCGGCTCGGCGCGATCTCGGTGCCGCTGAACTGGCGGCTGCACGTCGACGAGCAGGCGTACGTCATCACGCAGGCCGGCATCACCGGCCTGCTCTACGACGACGCCTTCGCCGACGACGTGGCCCGGTTGGCGGCCGCGACCGGGTTGCGGGCGCTCGTCGCCAACGGCGATCGGGTGGTCGCCGGCGCCCGGCGGCTGGCCGACCTGCGGGACCGGCAGCCGCCGGGGGTGCGGGTCGCCGACGCGGAGAAGGGGCCCGCCGACATCCACCGGCTGCTCTACACCTCGGGCACCACGGCGCGGCCCAAGGGCGTCATCCACACCTGCGGGAACCTCACCGCGAACCACTTCGCGCAGATCCTGGAGCTGGAACTCACCGCCGACGACCGGATCCTCGTCTCCGCGCCGCTGTTCCACGTCAGCGGTCTGGAGGCGCCCGGCCTGGCGACGTTCGTGGCCGGCGCGACGATGGTGCTCACGCCGACGTTCACGCCGGCGGACATCGCCCGGATCGCGGCCGGGGAACGCGTCACCGGCATGGTCCTGGCCGCGCAGATCCTGTTCGGACTGCTCGACCTCGACGAGCCGCCGGACCTGTCGTCGCTGCGCTACCTGCTCTTCGCCGGGGTCGCGCCGGGCGTGCGGCGCGAGGTGAAGCGCCGGCTGCCGCACGTGCGCCTGGTCGACACGTTCGGCATGACCGAGCTGTGCAACGGGGTCTGCTACCTGGACGCCGCCCACGAGGAGTCCAAGCTGGGCGCGCTGGGGGCGCCGTTCCCCGGGGTGCACATCCGGATCGTCGACGAGCACTTCCGGCCGGTCGGCCCCGACGTCGAGGGGGAGATCATCGTGCGGGGGGAGAAGGTCTCTCCCGGCTACTGGAAAGACGACGAGGCCAACCGGCGTACCCGGCGTGACGGTTGGTTCCTCACCGGCGACATCGGGCGGATCGACGCCGACGGCTACCTGTGGTTCGTCGACCGCCGCGCCGACCTGATCAAGTCCGGCGGGGAGAACATCGCCGGGGCCGAGATCGAGCGGGTCCTCGCCCAGCACCCCGGCGTCGCCGAGGTCGCCGTGATCGGGGTGCCGGACCCGCGGTGGGACGAGGTCCCCAAGGCGTTCGTCATCCTCACCGACGGGGCGGTCACCACCGTCGAGGAACTGCGCGAGCACTGCCGGGCCAGCCTGGCCCGGTACAAGGTGCCGAAGTACGTGCAGATCGTGGCGTCGTTGCCGCGCAACGACTCCGGCAAGGTCCTGAAGAAGGGCCTGCGCGAGGCCGAGGCGGCCCGGGCGTGAGTGAACGCACCGAGCGCAGCGAGGGCCGTGAGCGCATGCCCGGTCGGCACGGCGTGAGCACCGCGAACCTCGCCGCGATGCTGGCCGGCAACGCCCGCCGGTTCGCCGATGCCGACGCGCTCGTCTTCGAGGGCCGCCGGTGGACCCACCGGCAGCTCGACGACGACGTCAACGCCCTGGCCGCCGGCCTGTCGGCCGAGGGCGTACGCCGGGACAGCCGGGTGGCGATCGTGGCGAACAACGTGCCCGAGTTCCTGCTCCTGTCGCTGGCGCTGGCGAAGCTCGGCGCGGTCTTCGTGCCGCTGAACTACCGGCTCACGCCCGCCGAGTTGGCCCAGCTTCTGGGGCACGCGCGGGTCGAGGCGGTCGCGACGGTGCCGGAGTACGCCGGGCTCACCGGCGCCGCCACCGCCGACCTGCCGGACGTACGCCGGTTCGCGCTGGAGCCGATCGACGGCGGCTGGCTCGACCTGCGGGCCCTCGTCGAGGCGAACCGGGGCGCCCGGGTCGCCGACGCCGACCTCGACGACGCGGCGCTGCAACGGATCGTCTACACCTCCGGCACGACCAGCCTGCCCAAGGGCGTCCTGCTCACCCACGGCAACGTGAACATGAACATGCACGCCCAGATCGTCGAGCTCGGGCTGCGGCCGACCGACCGGATCCTGAACGTCGCGCCGCTCTACCACGTCGGCGGCACCGACCTGCCCGGCTACGGCATCTGGCACGTCGGCGGCTGCATGGTGCTGCACCGGCGGTTCGAGCCGGCGGCGGTGCTGCGGGCGATCGAGACGGAACGGATCACCGGCATGGTGCTGGCGGCGACCATGCTCGACATGGTGCGCCGGGAGGCGGGCGCCGGGACGGACCTGTCGTCGGTGCGGTGGCTCATCTACTCCCAGGTCACGTCCGCGTTGTTCGGCGTGGCGCGGGGGCTGTTCCCGAACGCCCGGCTGATCGAGGGCTACGGCCTCACCGAGACGTGCAGCGGGCTGACCTATCTCGACGCGGCGCACCAGGAGGCCAAGCAGGGCTCGGTCGGCATCCCGGTGCCGTGGGTGCAGGTCCGGGTGGTCGACCCGGACGGCGACGACGTGCCGGTCGGCGTGGACGGCGAGGTGGTCGCGCGGGGACCGAAGGTGAGCCCCGGCTACCTCGACGACCCGGAGGCGACCCGCGACGCGTTTCGGGACGGCTGGTTCCACACCGGTGACATCGGCTGCTTCGACGCCGACGGCTATCTCTACATCCGCGACCGGCTCAAGGACATGATCCGCAGCGGCGGGGAGAACATGTCCAGCGCCGAGATCGAGAACGTGCTCGCCGACCATCCGCTCGTGCTGGCCGCGTCCGTGGTGGCGGCGCCGCATCCGGTGTGGCTGGAGGTCCCGGCCGCGTTCGTGATCGGCCGGCCGGGGTTGAGCCCGGAGGCGCTGATGGCGCACGCGCGGCAGCGGCTCGGCCGGTTCAAGCTCCCGAAGGAGGTCTACCTGGTGCCGGAGTTCCCGACCAACCCGTCGGGCAAGGTGCTCAAGCGGGCGCTTCGGGAGCTGCGGTCCTCGTTGCGGCCGGACTGGACGTACGACGAGGCCCGGCGGGACTGAGCGGTCCGGTCACCGGGCGGTGTTCGCGGCGTGGCGCAGCAGCGCGAGCGTGTGCACGAGCGCGAACCGCCGGGTGCCGCGACCCAGGTCGTCCCACGGCTTCTTCCAGGTCGTCCGCCGCGCGAGGTCCCAGGCGGTGGCGCCGTCGCCGATCAGGCCGCGCAGGGCCTCGACCTCGTCGCGGTGGAAGGCCGCGAGCGCGTCGGCGCGGGCGGCGACGTCCCGGTACGGGAACTGGTGCGCGGGGCAGGCGATCTCGGCGCCGAGGTCCCGGATGCGTCGGAGCGACCGGAACAGGTCCGCGGCCGGGTCGTCCTCGGGGCGGCTCACGATGGCGAGCTGGGTGGGTCCCTCGGCCATCATGGTGTCGCCGGTGAAGACCAGGCCGCGGGTGTCGAAGTAGACCGTGTGCCCGTAGGTGTGCCCGGGGGTGGGCACGGCGTGGATGGTCACGTCGCCGAAGCGGAGCTCCGTCCGGCCGGTCAGGCCGACGTCGAGGCGCAGGCTCTCGTGGTGCACGGCGACCTCGACCGCGTCGGCGTACATGCCGTCGACGACGTCGGGTGGGGCGCCGGTGAGGCCGAGCGCGGTCCGGAGCTGCTGGAGGAAGCTGCCGCGGCGCCGGTGCATGGTGGCGAAGTCGTCGGCGCCGCCCATGACGATCCGCGCGCCGGAGACGGCCCGCAGCCGGTCGGCGAAGCCGACGTGGTCCGGGTGGTTGTGGGTGAGCAGGACGGTGGAGATGGCGTCGACCCGGTGCCCGATGGACGCGAGCGACCGCTGGAAGGACGCCCAGCAGCTCGGGTGGTCGTAGCCGGCGTCCACGAGGACCGGGCCGTCGCTCGTTTCGACCAGGAAGACGGTGATGGACCGCAGGGCGCTGCCGTGCAGGGGGACGGGGACGGCCCAGACGCCGTCGACGACCTCGGTGGGGGCGGGCACCTGGCGGGCTCGCCAGCTGGCGGCGTGTACGTCGCTCACGGGTATGGACATCGTCCGGGTGCTCCCTTACTGTGAGGCATCAACATACCGGATGGTCGGAATCTAATTCAAGGAGTCCGATGAGCGAGGAGCGGACCGGGTTTCGGTTGTGGGCGACCGCGGAACCGGACCTGTGCGCGATCGTGACCGCCGATGACCGGCGCATCTCCTACCGGGAGCTGTACGCCGAGGTGAACCGGATCTCGCACGGCCTGCGTACCCGGGCGGGCCTGCGGCCCGGCGACACGGTCGCGGCGGTGATGACGAACAGCGTCGGCCTCGTCGCGCTGTACCTGGCCGCGATGCAGTCGGGGCTCTACCTGGTGACGCTCAACTACCACCTCACCGAGCCCGAGGTGGCCTACATCCTCACCGACAGCGCCGC
This sequence comes from Micromonospora sp. AKA38, assembly GCF_027925725.1. NCBI lineage: Bacteria > Bacillati > Actinomycetota > Actinomycetes > Micromonosporales > Micromonosporaceae > Micromonospora > Micromonospora sp. AKA38. The sequence continues at coordinate 482,472 of NZ_BNEI01000005.1, forward strand.
CAGGGTGGTGGTGGGCTCCGAGCGGGTCGAGGACGTCGTGGTGGCCGCCGCCGCGGCCGTGCCCGGCATCCAGGTCTACCTCGACGGCACGCCCGCCGGTGACCGGGCCCGACCGCTGTCGGCGCTCACCGAGGGCATGCCCGCGACGAGCCCGCCGGACACGCCGGCCGGTTCGCTGATGATGTACACCTCGGGCACCACCGGCCGGCCGAAGGGCGTCAAGCGCCCGCTCAGCGGCGTCGACGCGGACACCGGCGCGCTCACCTACGTCTGGCTGTTCCGGGAGTTCGGCATGGAGCGCGGCGCGTTCGCGTCCTGGCTGGTCTCGGCGCCGATGTACCACTCGGCGAACATCACCCCGGCGATGGGCGCGCTGCACGCCGGCGGCACCATGGTCCTGATGGACGGCTGGACGCCGGAGGGCTTCCTGCGGCGGGTCCAGCAGCAGCGGGTGACCGGGACCAGCATGGTGCCGACCCACTTCTACCGGCTGCTGCAACTGCCCCAGCCGGTACGCGACGGCTACGACCTCTCCTCGCTGCGCTACGTGCTGCACGGCGCCGCGCCCTGCCCGCGCGAGGTCAAGCAGCGGATCCTCGACTGGTTCGGCCCGGTGGTCTACGAGTACTACGGCTCCACCGAGGTGGGCACCACCGTCGCGCGCCCGCACGAGTGGCTGGCCCACCCGGGCACGGTCGGGCGTCCGGCCTCCATCTCGACCCTGCGGATCCTCGACGAGCTGGGCGACGAGGTGCCTGTCGGGCAGACCGGCATCGTCTACATGCGCCAGGGCGACGACCGGGTCGAGTACCACAACGACCCGGGCAAGACCGACGGCGCGCGCCGCGACGGCCTGATGACCGTCTGGGACGTCGGCCACGTCGACGCCGACGGCTTCCTCTACATCACCGGGCGGGCGGCCGAGCTGATCCTGGTCGGTGGCGTCAACGTCTACCCGGCCGAGATCGAGGCGGCGCTGATGGGCCACGACTGGGTCGCCGACGCCGGCGTGGTCGGCGTGCCCGATCCGGAGTTCGGCGAGGTGCCCCAGGCCCACGTCGTGCTGCGGGACACCGCGCCGGATCCGGACGCGGCCGTCGAGGAGCTGCGCCACTACCTGACGGGCCGGTTGGCGAAGCCGAAGCGCCCGGCCTCCTACGTCCTGCGCGACGCCCTGCCGCGGGACCCGAACGGCAAGCTCTACAAGGCCCGGCTCACGCGCGTCGAGGAGCCCAGCGCGTGACCGGCGTGACCGACGACCCGCTGGGAGGTGGGCATGGACTTCGCTGACAGCGACACCGACCTGGCGTTCCGGCGCGAGGTCGGCAGGTGGCTCGACGAGGCGCTGGCGGACGTGCCCGACCAGGAGGAGCTGTCCCAGGAGGAGCGCGAGCACTGGTCGCGGGTGTGGCAGGACCGGCTGTGCGCCGGCAACTGGGCCGGCCTGTCCTGGCCGGTCGCGCACGGCGGCCGGGGGCTGGACGCGCTCGCGCAGGCCATCTTCAACGAGGAGGCCGCGGTACGCGGCGCGCCGTACCCGCTCAACGGCGTCGGCATGATGCTGGCCGGGCCGACGATCATCGCGCACGGCACCGAGGAGCAGCAGGCCCGGCACCTGCCCGGGATCCTGCGCGGCGACGAGTACTGGTGCCAGGGCTTCAGCGAGCCCGGCTCCGGTTCCGACTTGGCCAGCCTGAGCACGGCGGCGACCCGGGTCGAGGGCGGCTGGCGGATCAACGGCGCCAAGATCTGGACGTCCAACGCGCACAACGCGTCGAAGTGCCTGCTGCTGGCGCGTACCGACACCGACGCGCCGAAGCACCGGGGCATCACCTACTTCCTCGCCCCGATGGACGGGTTCACCGTGCGGTCGCTCGTGATGATCAACGGGGACACGGAGTTCAACGAGATGTTCCTCGACGACGTGTTCGTCGCCGACGCCGACGTGCTCGGCGGCGTCGGCAACGGTTGGCCGGTCGCGCTCACCACGCTCGCGTTCGAACGCGGCAGCATGGCGTTGAACCTCTGGGTGTGGGCCCGCCAGGCGGTCGACCGGGTGGTCGACGTCGCGCTCGCGCGGGGCACGGCCGACGACAGCGCGTTCGTCGACGCGGTGGGCGCGTTGCAGTGCGACGCCGAGGCGGTCCGGATCGGCTCGATGCGGATGCTCGGGGAGAGCCGCGCCGGCGGGGTCCCCGGGCCGGAGACCTCGGCGTTGAAGAGCCTGTGGGCCGGCGTGGTGCAGCACGCCAACCGGCTCGCCGTGCAGCTCGACGACGCCGGCGGGGTGCTCGTCGACGGCGACGGCGCCGCCGCCCGGATCCGCCGCTACCTGCGGGCCCGCGCCCACACGATCGAGGGCGGCACGGAGGAAGTCCAGAAGTCGATCCTCGCGGAGCGGGTGCTGCACCTGCCCCGCTCACGCTGAGCGGAGTCGCCGGATGCGCGCAACATTCACCCAGGAGCAGCAGGAGATCGGCAAGACCGTGGGCTCGCTCGCGGACGGTGCCGGCGGCACGGCCCGCGACGCGCTGTCCGGCCCGTGGCGGGCCCCGGCGTGCGACGGACCGCTGCTGCGGGACTTCGCGCTGCTCGGGGTGCCCGAGTCGGCCGGGGGCGTCGGGTCGAGCCTGATCGACCTGCTGGTCGCCGTCGAGGCACTCGGCGAGCGGCTGGCACCGAGCCGGTTCCCGGCGCACGCGGCGGCCGTCCAACTGCTGTGCGGCGACGAGCGGCGTACCGACGCGCTCCCCGACGGGGTGCTGGACGGCAGCCGGGTGCTCACCCCGGCGATCGACGTGCCGGGTGGTTCCGGTTGGGCGGACCGGTCGTCACCGGACCGGCTGGCCCGGACCCTGGTGCCGTACGCGGCGCAGGCGGACGGTGTGGTCGCCCTCGGTGCCGACGGGGTCTGGGCCGCGGATCCGGCCCGGGTGACCGCGCGGCAGTCGCTCGACCCGTCGATGCCGTTGTCGGACGTCGCGCTGGCCGCGCCCGAGCGGACGCAGCCGGTCGGGACGGGCGCGTGGCGGGCCACGCTCGTGGTGGCCGCGCAGTTGTGCGGGGTGGCCCAGGGCGCCATCGACCTGGCCGCCGAGCAGGCGCGGACACGCCGGCAGTTCGGGCACGTGATCGGGTCGTTCCAGGGGGTGGCGTTCCCGCTCGCCGAGGCGGCCACCGCGCGCAAGGCGGCGTGGGACCTGACGCTGTACGCCGGGTGGGCGGTCGACAACGGCCGTCCGGACGCCGAGATCCAGGTGCACGCCGCGAAGGCGGCGGCGGGGCGGGCGGCGATCTTCGCGGCGGAGCGGTGCATCCAGGTGCATGGCGGGATGGGCATCACCATGGAGGCGGACCCGCACCTGTTCCTGCGTCGCGCGTTCGTGTTGGACGCCTGGTGCGGACGGGGCTCGTGGCATCGGCGGCGGACCGGGGAGCTGCGCATCCGGGCGCGCCGGGCAGATCGCGCCTGACCTGCGGAACCCTTGCCCGGCTTCGGCCGGAGCAGTAACATACCGGCTGGTCGGAATAAATGAGGAGAAGGCCGTGAAGTTCGGAATCATGAACCTGTTCCCGGTGGCCGACGGCGCATCGGACCACCAGGTGCTTCGAGAGACCCTCGAGGAGATCCAGCTGGCCGACGAACTCGGCTTCGACTCGATCTGGCTCGCCGAGCACCACTTCTCGAAGTACGGCATCCTCGGCAGCCCGCTGAACTTCGGCATGGCGGTCGCGGAGCGGACCACGCGGATCACCATCGGCACCGCCGTCCTCGTGCTGCCGCTGCACCACCCGCTGCGGCTGGCCGAGGACATCGCGGCCCTCGACGTGCTCAGCGGCGGCCGTGTCTCGATCGGCGTCGGCCGTGGCTACCAGCCCGCCGAGTTCGCCGGCTTCGGCGTCCCGCTGGCCGAGTCGAAGCAGCGTTACCAGGAAACCCTGGAGATCCTGCGGCTCGCACTGTCGCAGGAGAACTTCTCCTACCACGGCGAGATCTTCCACTACGACGGCGTCACGACCTATCCGCGGCCGTTCACCCCGGGCGGCCCGCCGATCCTGCAGGGCACGGTCTCGCCGGAGAGCTTCCGGGAGCGCGGCGCGGTGGGCGAGTCGATCATCACCTCGCCGAACTTCACACCGTTGGGCATCATGCAGAAGAACTTCGACCTCTACCGGCGGAGCATGGGGGAGAACGGCTTCGACATCTCCACCTACGACCTGCCGTTCATGCAGCAGGTCTGGTGCGGTGACAGCCGGGAGGGCCTCCGCGAGGCCGCCCAGGCGGCGATGACCTACTACAAGTCCGTCGGCAAGGTCATCCCGGGCTCGGCGGAGGCCGTCGAGAAGGAGCGGTCCTACTACGCGGCGGTCGCCAAGAACATCGAGCTGCTGACGCTGGAGCAGACGCTCACCCACGGCGGCAACTTCGGCTCCGCCCAGCGCGTCATCGAGACCATCGAGATGCTGCGCGAGCAGCTTGGCATCAACCACTACATCGGCTGGCTGCGTATCCCGTCGCTGGACCGCCGGGAGGCGCTGCGCTCGATGGAGGAGTTCGCCGACAAGGTCATCCCGCACTTCCGGGCCCAGGACGCCGACCGTGCCGCGGTGAGCGCGCCCGCCGCCGAGGCGGTCCTCGGGTGAAGGTCAGCTGCTTCCTGAGCGCCCAGTTCGACCCGTCGGCCTCCGCCACCGAGGGCATCGACGGCGTGCTGGCCCAGGCGGTCGCCGCCGAGGCGGCCGGCTTCCACGCCGTCTACCTCGGACACCACTTCCTGGCCCGGTCGGCGTTCGTCCAGCCCGTCCCGTTGGCCGGCTACCTGGCCCACGCCACCGGCCGGGTCCGGATCGGGTTCGGGGTCCTGCTGGCGCCGCTGCTGAACCCGGTAGCGCTCGCCGAGGACCTGGCCTCGCTCGACGTGCTCTCCGGCGGCCGGCTCACCGTCGGCATCGGCGCCGGCTACCGCCGCCGCGAGACCACCGCGTTCGGGGTGGCCTGGGAGGACCGGCTGCGGCGCCTGCGGGAGTACGTCCCGATCCTGCGATCGCTGTGGAACGGCGAGACGATCGACATCGCGGGTAGCTGGGGCGAGGTGCCCGGCGCGCACCTGGCGCTGCGCCCGGCGCAGGCCGGCGGTCCACCGCTGTGGATCGGCGCGTTCGCCGAACCCGCGGTGCGCCGCGCCGCACGACTGGACGCCCCGTGGCTGGTCGGCCCGAAGGGCAACGACGACGAACTGGCCCGGCTGCTCGCCCTCTACCGGGCCGAGCTGACCGAGCGTGGCTTTCCCCTGGAACGGGAGTACCCGATGAGCCGCGAGGCGTACCTCGGCGACAGCTATCCGGCGGCCGTCGCGGCCGTCCGTCCGCACCTGCAACGCCAGTACGCGGGCTACAAGTCGTGGGACGACGCCCAGTCCCTCGACCTCGACCGGTATCTGGCCGAGGACTGCCTGGTCGGGTCCGCCGACGAGATCGTCGCCAAGTTGCGCCGCTGGGAGACCGAGCTGGGCATCACCGAGGTCTCGCTGCGGCACCAGTTCGTCGGCGCCGGGCAGGACGAGGCGATGGAGCAGCTCGCCCGCTTCGGTGCGGAGGTCATCCCGCGGGTCAGCAGCCCCGCCACCGCGCCCGAGGTGCTCCGGTGACCGCCGCCAACCTGGCCCGGGTGCTGGAGAACCGGCACGCCGACCGGGGCGACCGGCCCGGCCTGTACGGCGAGGACGGCCGGTCGTGGACGTTCGACCAGATCGACCTGCTCGCCGGCGGTGTCGCCACCGCGCTGCGGGCCGAGGGCGTCGTCGCCGGCGACCGGGTCGCCTGCTACCTCACCAACGGGCCCGAAATCGTGTTCTTCCTCTTCGGGGCGTGGAAGATCGGCGCGGTGCCGGTCACCGTCAGCAGCCTGTACAACGCCGCCGAGCTGGCCGAGTCGACCGCGAAGACCGCGCCCCGGCTGCTGCTCGTCGACGACCGTCGCCCGGACGTGGTCGCCGACCTGCTCGGTGCCGCGCCGGACGGCGTACCGTTCCCGGTCCGGTCCGTCGCCGGCGGGCTGCCCGGCGCCCCGGCGTTGCCCTGGCGGCGGGAGGTCCGGGTCCCCGGCGTCGACGTCGCACCCGAGGCGGAGGCCTGCATCCTGTTCACCGGCGGCACGACCGGCCGGCCGAAGGCGGTCAGCGTCACCCACGGCGGCACGCGTGAGTCGCTGACGCGGCTCGCCCGGGTGACCACCGGCACCGACGCGGAGGGCACCGCGGCCCCGGAGTCCAAGCCCAACCTCATCGCGCTGCCGCTGTTCCACAGCGGCGGCCAGCACGCGTTGCTGTTCGCCTTCTTCGTCGGCCGGCCGGCGGTGGTCTGGGAACGCTTCGGCGTGGACCGGCTCGCCGACCTGATGGCACGGTTCGCGTTCGACAACTTCTTCTTCCTGCCCACGATGGTCTTCGACATCGTCCACGCCGGGCGGGACCTGCCGTTCCAGGGCGTCAAGTCCGTCCTGGTGGCCGGGCAGGCGATCGCGTGGCCGGTGCGGCGCGCGTTCGAGGAGCGCTATCGGGTGCCCATCCTGGTCAACTACGGCTCCACCGAGGCCGGTCACATCGCCGGCTGGAACGGGCGGGACATGAAGGCCGGCCGGTGGAAGCCGGGCTCCGCCGGCCGGGTCTACCCGGGCGTCGAGCTGGAGATCCGCGACGACGCGGGCGCCGCGCTGCCGACCGGCGCGGAGGGCGAGGTGGTGGTCCGGTCCGCGCTGACCCGGGGCTACGTCGACGACGCCGAGGCGTCGGCCGAGCTGGTCCGCGACGGCTGGGTGCACACCGGCGACATGGGCTACGTCGACGACGACGGCGTGCTCTTCCTGGTCGGTCGCAAGCGAGACATGATCAAGTGTGGCGGCTTCCAGGTGTGGCCCGAGGAGATCGAGGACGAGCTGCGCGGGCATCCGCTGGTGCGGGACGTCCGGGTGCTCGGCCGGCCGGACGACCGGCTCGGCGAGATCCCGGTGGCGCTGGTGGTGCGCGAGGACGACGACGCGGTCGGCGACGACGCGCTCGCCGGCCGGCTCGTCGCCTTCGCCCGGGACCGGTTGGCCCACTTCAAGACGCCCCGGCGGATCGAGTTCGTGCCCGCACTGGAACGCAGCACGACCGGGAAGATCAGCCGCGTGTCGGCTGCCGTGCCGGAAGGAGGCGTGAGCCGATGAGGTTCGGCATCATGGCGTCGCACCAGTACCCGCACGGCGACGACCTCGGCAGGCACCTGAACGACCTGTTCGGCACCGTCGAGCTGGCCGCGGAGCTGGGCTACGACTCGGTGTGGACGATCAACCACTTCCAGTCCAACCTGGCCACCCCGCAGCCGATCTCGATGATGGCGAGCCTGATCCCGCGTTCGGGCGACATGGTGCTCGGCACCGGGATCCTGCTGCTGCCGATGTTTCATCCGGTGCACATCGCCGAGGAGTTCGCCACACTGGACCATCTCTCCGGCGGGCGGGTGGTCCTCGGCGTCGGCGCGGGATACCGGGAGAACGAGTTCGCCGCCTTCGGCGTCGACCCGGAGACCCGGTTCCGCCGCTTCGACGAGAGCCTGCGGCTCATCCGCGCGCTCTGGACCGGGGCGCCGGTCACCCACGAGGGCGAGTTCTATCCGCAGGTCGACGCCACGATCGGGGTGCGGCCGCTGACCCCGGGCGGCCCACCGATCTGGATCGGCGCCGGCGGCAAGAAGGCGGTCCGCCGGGCCGCCCGCCTCGGCGACGCCTGGTACGCGCCGGGCAACTCGCCGAGCCGCCGGTTCCTCCCCGAGCACCTCGCCGTCTACGACGAGGCGCTGGCCGAGTACGGCCGCGACCCGGCGACGGTGCAACGGCCCGTCGGCGTCGAGCTGTACTGCGCGCCGAGCACCGAGCGGGCCGTCGCGGAGGCGTTGCCGCACGCCCGGGTCGAGTACTCGACGTACGCCGAGTATCCGGCGCTGCGGTGGCAGCGGGACCGGTTCGACGAGCTGGTCCGCAACACGCTGCTGCTCGGCTCGCCGGAGTTCCTCATCGAGCGGATCTCCGCCCTGCGGGACCTGGGCTTCGACCACCTCATCTTCCGCCCCGGCTGGCTGGGCATGCCGACCGAGAAGCTCCGCGCCTCGCTGCGGTTGTTCGCCGCCGAGGTGATCCCCGCCTTCCGCTCCACCCGAGAAAAGGAATCGCCGTGAAGAAGACCGAAGCCGAGCTGCTGGAGAACCAGTGGGACGTGGCGAACATGGAGGTCGACCCCGAGGTTCTCGCGACGTACGTGCGCTACGACGTCGACGAGCAGCGGGCCGTCGCCACCATCACCTTCGACCGTCCCGACCGGCTCAACGCCATCCCGGTCGCCGCCTTCGAGCGGGTCGGTGACCTGGTCCGGGAGGCCGAGACCGACGACCGGGTCAAGGTCATCGTGTTCAAGGGGGAGGGGGAGCACTTCGGGACCGGCGCCGACGCCGCCGAACTCGGCCACTACATCGGCTACAAGACCGGCACCGACAAGGCGTCCCGGCGCCGGCCGGCGCAGCGCCAGCGCATCCTGCCCGACCGCAACGTGCTCAGCTCCGGCTTCACCCGCCCGATCATCGAGTCGCTCAAGGCGACCATCTGCCAGGTGCAGGGCTACTGCTACGGCGGCCACTTCCAGATCGCGCTCTCCGCCGACATCGTGATCGCCTCCCCGGACGCCCGGTTCACCCACCCGGCGTTCCGCTACCTCGGACCCGCGCCGCAGGACATGTACCACTGGATCGAGAAGGTCGGCCTGACCACGATGAAGGACGTCATGCTCACCATGCGGGCGATCGGCGCCGAGGAGGGTGAACGCAAGGGCCTGGTCACCAAGGTCGTCGAGCGCGTCGAGCTGCAACGGTGGGTCGACGACTACGCCGACGCGATCGCGGTCATGCCGCTCGACTCACTGATGATGGGCAAGTCGATGATGCAGGTGGTGATGGAGGCCCGGGGCAAGGGCCTCGGGGCGATGACCGGCTGGGTCGGGCACGGCTGGGCCACCAACGTCAGCTTCGCCGACGGCGACTGGAACTTCCTCAAGGAGCGGCGGGAGAAGGGCATCGCCCAGGCGCTGGCCGACCGGGACCGGCTGGTCGCGCCGTACTTCCGGCTCAGCGACGCCCGGTCGCGGGAAGAGTAGGCGACCGACGTGAAGTTCGGCATCCTGCTCGACCACCAGTACGCCCCCGGCGACGACCTGCGCCGGCGGGTCGACGAGACCGTCGAGTACGTCCAGCACGTCCGCGACCTGGGCTACGACTCGGTGTTCGGCATCCACCACTACCTGTCGTCACTGAGCACCCCGCAACCGCTGCCGCTGCTGAGCCGGCTCGTCGACCACTCCGGGACGATGCAGCTCGGCACCGGGATCCTGATCCTGCCGCTGGGCCACCCGGTGCACTGGGCCGAGGAGATCGCCACCATCGACCAGATGTCCGGCGGCCGGTTCGTGCTCGGCATCGGCTCCGGCTACCGCGACGTCGAGTTCGCGTCGTTCGGCATCGAGCGGCGTACCCGGGTCTCGCGGATGACCGAGGCCCTCACGGTGATGCAGCGGTTGTGGACCGGCGAGACGATCCACCACGAGGGCCGGCACTTCCGGCTCGACGGGGTGCGGTGCAGCGTGCTGCCCGCGCAGCGCCCGCACCCGCCGGTCTGGGTGGGCGCCAACGGCCCGGCGGGGATCGCCCGGATCGCCCGGCAGGGGCTGCCCTGGCTGGCCCCGTCGAACGTGCGGCGCAACTGGGCGGTCGGCAACCTGACCGACTACCGCGAGCAGCGCCGGGCCGCCGGCTTCGACGAGGAGGGGGCGGTCTTCCCGATCCACCGCGACCTGTGCGTCGCGGATTCGTTCCACGACGCGTACGCGACGGCCGGGGACGCGGTCCGCCGCTCCTACGGCGAGTACGTCCAGTACGGCATGGACTTCTTCGAGTCACAGTGGGACGCGATCAAGGAGAAGGCGTTGTTCTTCGGCTCGCCCGACGACATCGCGGCGAAGATCCAGGACTTCGCGGACGCTGGCTACAACCACTTCGTCTTCCGGGCCCAGTGGCTCGGCCTGCCGATCGAGCGGTCGATCGAGATCGTCGAGCGGTTCGCCCGCGAGGTCATGCCGAGGTTCCGCCGATGAGGGTCGGACACGTGATCGTTCCCGCCGACGACCTGGACGCCCAACTCGACTTCTACACCCGTCTCGGGCTGACGGTGCGGTTCCGCGACGGCGACCGGTACGCCGCGGTCACCGACGGCACCGTGACCATCGGCCTGGCCGATGCCTCCCAACAGCCAGTCGCCGGCCGGACCCTGCTCAGTGTCCAGATCGACGACCTGGACGCCTGCGTGACGCGGCTGGTCGCGGCCGGCGCCACCGTCACGGCGCCGGTGGCCGGACCGCACGAGCGGCGGGCGCTGGTCGTCGACCCCGGCGGCAATCCGCTTGTCATCTACGAGCGGCTGACCTGACCATCGCCGTGGCCGGGCCGGCCGGCGACGCCACCACGTCCCACCCGCCACCGGGTGAGGAAAGGACATCACATGACCGTCAGCGAGGCGCTCCGTGGCCGCACCGTCGCCGTGCTCGGCGGCACCGGCCCGCAGGGGCGTGGCCTGGCCCGGCGCTTCGCCGCGGCCGGACTCGACGTGGTGCTCGGCTCGCGTGCCGCCGACCGTGCGGCGGAGGCGGCCGCAGCGTTGCCCGGCCGCGTGCGGGGGTTGTCGAACGCCGACGCGGCGGACGCCGGCGACATCGTCGTGGTCGCCGTGCCGTGGGCGGGCCACGCCGAACTGCTCACCGAACTCGCCCCGGCGCTGGCCGGGAAGATCGTGGTCGACTGCGTGAATCCGCTGGGCTTCGACAGGCAGGGCGCCTACGCCCTCGACGTGCCGGAGGGCTCCGCGGCCCAGCAAGCCGCCACGATCCTGACCGAATCACGGGTCGTCGGCGCGTTCCACCACGTCTCCGCCGTGATCCTGGAGGATCCCGCCCTCGACACCGTCGACACCGACGTCCTCGTGCTCGGTGACGACCGCGAGGCCACCGACCTGGTCCAGGATCTCGCCGCCGCGATCCCCGGCGTCCGCGGCGTCTACGGCGGCCGGCTGCGCAACGCGTGTCAGGTCGAGGCGTTCACCGCCAACCTCATCTCGGTCAACCGGCGCTACCGGGCCCACGCGGGCCTGCGTGTCACCGACGTGTGACCCCGGCACAAGGAGCACGCCTGATGGAGTTCGCCTGTACCGCCGCGATCGTCACCGGCGCCGCGTCCGGCCTGGGCGCGGCCACGGCCGCCGCGTTGGTCGCCGCCGGCGCCACCGTGCGCGGCGTCGACCTCGGACCGGCGATCGCCGCCGCCCGCGACGCGCCGGCCGGCGTGCGGTAGGACGCAGCTTCACGGCCCGACAGTCCGCAGGCACGTCGGCGAAAGCCGTCACACCGTGCGGCCGTTAGGCGTTGAGGTCGGCCCACTGTGCGGAGGTCAACAGTTGCCCATGCTCCAGCCGGTAAGCGATCGTGGCTTTGGCGGCCTGGTTCAGGGTGTCGGGTATCTCGTCGAAGGACGGCGGCCAGACATCCAGCAGGGAGAACACCTGATGACCGTCACGCATCGCCAAAAGGAGCATGCACCGCCAGTGCGGAGAGCGCGGTCCCGTCGTCGTAGTCGACCTGCAAACGTTCGCTGAGCTCACCGGCCATAGCGACGGCCTCGCACTCGGCTTGGCTCAACCCGACACCGGCAGGGGCGGCGCCGAACAGGTCGGGTTCGGGGCGCCGAGTCATGCCCGAGCGGCATGCACCGGTCGACTCCCGCCGCTAGCCGAGCCCGCACCGGCGATCTCGCTCGCCTGGCCGGCCGTTGACGGAGGACCGGGCGTCCGACGGCGCGCTAGCCAGTAGACGTCGGCAGTGAATGCTGGTCGAGCTGCTCGACCGCGTCGACGATGTCGGGAAAAGCGTCAATGAAGGCATCGACGTAGCGGGGATCGAAGTCCGTAGGTTTCCGGACCCCGCTCTGCAGGCAGCCGACGAAGTGCATGCCGGCGCCCCCGGCGGCTAGTGCGTCACCCGGTGAATCCCCGACGTAAACGCACTGCCCGGGTGGTATGTCAGTCGCTGCCAGCAATTCATCGAAGGCGCGCGGATCCGGTTTGCGGAAACGCGTGTTGCCGGCGTGGTAGATGCCGCTGACCCGCTCGGCCAAGACATGATCCGGCTCCAGCATGTGCCGAACCTCGTCCTCGGTCCGCGACGTCAACAGGAACACCGACCGGCCGGTCATCACGAATTCGTCCAGCGCACGCAGGTTCTCAGGGGGAATCAGATCCAGACGACCGTCGGCGATGTACGCTTCCAGCGCGCTCTGATAGAGCGTCGAGAACTGCGCCAGGTCCAGACCTGGTGAACGTCGGGGCATGGCGTCCAGAAGCGGCTCGCCCCAGGTGGATAGATGCACCTCCCGTCGCATGGGGGGTCGGCCCATCTCCGCCAGGATTTCATTCTCCAGAGCGAACGAGGCGGCCTGAGTGAGGCACAGGGTGTCGTCGACGTCCACGATCACAGCGCGAATCACGAGCCGAGCCTAACTGCCCCGGCGGTTGCACACACTCATCGGGAAGCGGAGTTTCACGGTCCGTCTGCCGCGTCAGGACGGCGGCGAGCCGAGGCTCCTGCGGCAGCTACCGGGACGCGATGCCGCTGTGCCTGGGGAGCGTCATGTCGACAAAGGTACGTGCCAGCGACCGATGGCCGCACCCCTGCCGGGTACGAGATCCGCCTCGGTCGACGATCGCCGCACCGATTGTCGCCGGCGGCAGATTCCCGATCTTGTACGTGTGGCGGCACCTCCTGCCCGGATTCGGGCTGTCGAGGGCCACCGCGCACCGCCAGCCACCTGCTTCTGCTTGACGGCGGCAAGACCCGCCTGCGCGCCGACCGGATCGCCGCTGACCTACCCGCCACAAGCCATCCTCGTCCTGCACCACGTCGAAACCAACCGCTAAGCAGGATGAAGATGGCTGAATTACGACGGCGCTCGGGAATGGCCGCGACATACAATCGCGGTAAGGTGGAGCCAAGGCCGAGATTCCGGCACCGGTGTGAGGGAGGGGTCAGGATGTTCGGCAGGATGTTCGGTGCGATGATCGGCAGGATGATTGAGTCGACGAACAACGTCAGCGATCTGAGGGACCAGCTCAGACCCGACCTGAGTCGGGAATCGCTCGGCGTCGGGCCCGGATTCCCCGGGATCGCCCCGAACCCGCTGCTGAGCAGTGACGCGCGGAAGCGCAATGCGGAATTGCGTACGGGGGCGCTTGCGCTCGGCGTTCTCGTCGACTGGCGGGAGGTGAACAGCAACCCTCGCGTGGTCCTGATGTTCGACGTGGAGACCGCCGACGGCATCTCGTTCCGCGGTATCGCAGACGAAGGCCTCACGATCACCGAGCTCACCCGACTCGCCCCAGGGCAGACGTTGCCCGTGCGCTACCGGCCGGCGGTCATGGACCACTACGTCGCCCTTGCCCGGGACGCGGACCCCGCCCACGTGCAGCAGCTCTCTGACGAGATCGCGAGCCGCAAGCGGACCTGATCCGAAGCCATTGAGCGTCTTCAACTGGCTTCGGGCTGGTGGGGAATGGGTTCGGGTGCCCCGGTAGCGGGTTGAGGTGAGGCTCCCGGTAGGACAGCGATGGCGGCGACTCCTTCACTCGGCTGGTTTATGCTCTCAGCGACCTGGACAGACGTGCGTGAGCATGCCGCTGGGCCACCGGACCACTGGGGGTCAAGGGGTCGTCGGTTCGAATCCGCCGCCCCGACAGCGAGAGGGTTTCCGCAGGTCAGCGAACTGCGGAAACCCTCGTTTTGTTGCTCGGCATGGATCCACGGTCTGGCGCGTCGCTGTTGGACTTCCAGACTCGGGCAGGTTGTCGCGCCACTACTGGATCTCCAAAGGCTTAACTCGGGACTGTCCCGGATCTGGGCCGGGTTCCTCCGCGACTGGGCCCGGTCGCTGCGGGCCGGGAACTACCCGGAGACCACCCGCTACAACTACCTGCTGGTCGCTGACGTGGATCTGAACACGGAGTCGGTGCGTTTCCGCGGTAAGGGTGCGAAGGATCGGCGGGCGCGGTTCGGGCCGAAGACGGCTCGGGCGCTGTCGCGGTATCTGCGGGCCCGGGACAAGCACAAGGGCGTTGCCCTGCCGTACTTGCGGCTGGCCGGACGAGGCGCCGCGGCGTTGAGTCCGAACGGCATCAAGGTTCTGTTGAAACGGTTGGGAGCGGTGGCCGGGGTGGCGGACGTACACCAGGGCGGAGTGTCCACGCCGGTGGTGTGTGACGACGGTGACAGCGGGTACCCGCGCCCATGAGCAACGGGAGGGGGGAGCGCCCTCAGGCTCGGATCCCGCCCGGGGCGCGGCCGGCGGCGGCCGGCACGTGCGGCGAGGCGCCGCGGCCGGATCGTCGACGCGATGGCGAAAGGATCGTCGTGGTTTCGGCCGACATCGGCGCGGGCCATGACGCTGCCGCCGCTGAACTGGCCGCCCGGCTCGCCCTCGACGGCGTCGAGGTACACCACCTCAACTTCTTCACGTCCCTGCCCAAGCCCCTGCACCGGGTGATCCGCGAGGGCTATCGGGCGCTGTTGCGCTGGTGCCCGCTCAGCTACGACGCCCTGTTCACCGTCACCGACCGTTCGCCACCGCTGGTGGCGACGATCAGGGCCGCGTTACGGCCGGCCCGCCGGCGGATGCTGATGCAGATGCCTCCGGATATCGGCCTGGTCGTGTCGACGTTCCCGTTCGCCAACCAGGTCCTCGGGCCGCTGCGCCACAGCGGGCGCCTGGGCGCGCCGGTCGTCACCTATGTCACCGACTTCGTCATCCACCCGACCTGGCTGGCGACCGGCGTGGACACCTACTGCGTGATCCACGAGGCCACCCGGCAGCAGGCCGCGGTTCGTGGCGCACCGAACGTCCAACTCGTCGACCCGCTGGTACCCGCCCGCTATCAGCCACCGACGGATGCCACCAGACACGCCGCCCGCGCCCAGTTCGCGCTGCCCGAACAGGGAAGGCTGGCGCTCATTGTCGCCGGGTCCTGGGGGGCTGGCGACGTGGCCCGCACCGCCAGGGAAGTGCTGGCCGCCGGTTGTGTCACGCCGGTGGTGGTGTGCGGACGCAACGGCAGCCTGCGGCGGCGGCTGGCCGGCCTTCCCGGCCACGTCATGGGATGGGTCGACGACATGCCCACCCTCATGCAGGCAGTGGACCTGGTCGTGGAGAACGCCGGTGGCCTGACCTGCCAGCAGGCCCTGGCCGCTGGACTGCCCACCATCACCTACCGCCCGATTCCCGGCCACGGCCGAGCCAACGCACAGGTGCTCGCCGGCGCCGGCCTGACCACCTATGTCCGAGACCCCGCGGACCTGTGCCAGGAGCTGACCCGCGCCGCAGTTCCCACGGCGCCGGCGTTCACCAGCGCCGCCGACGTGGCCGCGATCGTGTCCGCGACCCTGCGGGCCGGGGTCGGACCGGACGGGAACCCGCAGTGACGTCCCGGCGCTCACCCGCGGACCACTCCCATGCCCGACCATGATCTTTTACGCGTTGGCTGGGGCGTTCAGCTTCGCGTTGTCCGCCGCGTTGCACCAGCGCGCCGCGACCCGACAGCCCCGCTTCGCCGCGCTCGACCCGCGGCTGCTGCTGCGGCTGTTCCGCGACCGCCTGTGGCTCTCCGGCTGGATTCCCGACACGGCTGGAGTCGTCTTCCAGGTGCTCGCGTTGCGTGCCGGCGCGCTCGCGGTGGTGCAACCCGTCATGGCCAGCGGGCTGTTCATGGCAGTGCTGATCGAGGCCGTCATCGTTGGCCGGCGCATCGCGCGCCGGGACCTGATCGCGGTCGCGGTGGGCGTGGCGGGACTGACCGCGTTCCTGCTCCTCGCCGACGTCCGCGCAGGCGTGCCCCGCCCTCCGCCGAAGGCCTGGACGGTCGCCATGAGCTGCGCGACAGCGGTCATCGCGGCCTGCGTCCTGGCCGCGCGTCGTCGCCAAGGCGCCGCGCGGGGCGCGCTGCTGGGCGTGGCGAGCGGCGTCGCGTACAGCTTCGCGGCGGCGCTGGTCAAGGATCTCACCGGCGGGCCACCGGGTTCCCTGCTGACCGCCGTGGTCAGCTGGCGATCCGTGGCGTTGGTGGTGGCCGTCGCCCTCGGGCTGATGCTGAATCAGGCCGCGTTCCAGCACGGCCGCCTCGCCGCGCCCCTGACCGCTCTCACGCTCACCGACCCGGTGGTGAGCGTTCTCGTCGCCGTCACCGTGTTTCGGGAAACACTCTCCGCCGAGCCCATGCGCGTCGTCGGTCTCGTCCTGGCGGCCGTTACGGTCGGTGGCGGGGTGTGGCTCGCCGCTTCCGCCTGCTCAACTGGACCACATGAACACCGTCGACGGTGACCGTCGTCCGGAGGGCGCGGCGGGGGAGTACCAGCCCTTGCGCATGCGCGGGGCCTTGAGACCCGCCGGTTCCCGGTGTCCGGCGATCGGAATGCCGCTTGTCCGCGACGGGAACGCTGACATCCAGGCCAGCGTCGGGCTGTCCGGGTCGGGGAGAGCCACGTCGACGTACCGCGGCGGCGGCCCGGCTGAGTAGTGCCCCAACTCCGGAGAGGTGGCGATGAGCGCACCCGAGCAGCGCGATACCTCCTTCGCCCGGCGGCTGCCGGTGCGCATGTACCTGCTTCTGGTCCTCGCCTACCTCGCGGTCGGCCAGGGGTTGGGCCACGTGCTCACCCGCGGGCGGCACCTGAGCCACCCGACCCCGCCGGACGTCGACGCGATGCGGCGGATGATCACGGTGCCCGTGACCGCCACGCTGCTGTGATCACCGCCCTGCGATGGTGGCGGCCCGTGTGGCACGACGACCGGCCGGTGCGGTCGTGGGTGATCGTCGTGCCGGTCGTGATGGGTCGTGAGCATCATCCTGGCCACCGACTACGGCGGCCTGGCGGACATGGGCGGAGTGTTCGCCCTGCTCCTGCTGCTGTCCAGCATGCCTACGGATCGCCCGCACCTCGGATGGCCTTCTCCGTCACCGGTCAACCCGATGGGGGTGACAATCAGCCGGTGGACAGAGTCGTGGCGACGCTAGTCGGGTTGCCGCCGCTGCTCGTCCTGACCCTGGTGATCGTCCTGCCGGCCCTGGAGTCGTCGACCCTGCTCGGGCTGGTCGTGCCCGGAGAGACGGCGATCCTGATCGGCGGGCTGGTGGCCCACGGTGGCGCGCTGCCGCTGTGGGCGGTGGTCGCCGGCGGCGCCGCCGGGGCGTGCCTCGGCGACCAGGTCGGCTATGCCCTGGGCCGGCGGTACGGCCCAGGCGTGCTCGCCCACGCCCCGCGGGTGCTGCGCCGACGCGTCAACCTCGCGCGGGCCCGCCACCTGGTCGCCCGCCGCGGGGCGTGGGCGGTGGTCACCGGACGCTGGGTGGCGGTGCTGCGGACGGTGGTTCCCCTGATCGCCGGCGCGGGTGGGATGCGCTGGTCGTTGTTCCTGCGGGCAAACCTGCTCGGCGGGCTCGCGTGGGCCACAGCCGTGGCGACGCTGGGCTACCTGGGCGCCGCCTCCTACCGCTACCTGGAGCGGGAACTGGGCATCGGCGAGTGGGCTCTGCTGGTCCTGATCGGCGTCGTCGTGGCGCTGCGGGTGTGGCGGCGTGCCCGCCGGAGGTCGGCCGACCGGTGAACGGCGCGGCCAATCGCCCGCGCGCCGTGGGACGGGCTCGGTAGCGTCACCCGCGGGGAGGCCGAGGACCGCGGAGTGCGCAGTGGGGCGAGCAGACGACGGGCGTGCGGCGTTCTGGGCGGGGCCGCTGCCGGAGGCCATGGCCGCCGTCGGGGCGTCCACGGCCGGGCTCACCGGCGAACGCGCCGCCGCCCTGCTGCGCGAACACGGACCCAACCGGGTCGACGCGGGCGCCAGGCGGGGCTGGCGGCTCCTGCTGTCGCAGTTCACCAGCCCGATCATCCTGATCCTGATCGCCGCGACCGCGCTGTCGATGGCCGTCGGGGACCTGATCGACGGCGCGATCATCCTGGCCATCGTCGCCGCCAGCGGCGGCCTCGGCTTCTGGCAGGAACACGCCGCCGGGCGGGCCGTCGACGCGTTGCAGGCCCGGGTGCGGGTGGACACCGAGGTGGTCCGCGACGGGCGTGAGGTGTCCGTACCGGTCGAGGATGTCGTCGTCGGTGACCTCGTGGTGCTGCGCGCGGGGGACGTCGTCCCCGCGGACTGCCGGATCGTTCAGGCCGGTCGACTTCAGGTCGACCAGGCGGTGCTCACCGGAGAGTCGTTCCCGGCGGCGAAGTCGAGCGACCCGTCGCCGCCGGACGCGGCGCTGACCGCACGCGGCAACGCGCTCTGGATGGGCACGCACGTTGCCAGCGGCACCGCACGGGCGGTGGTGATGCGCACCGGCCGCGACAGCACCTTCGGAGCGGTGTCCCGCCGGGTCGCCTCCCGCCCCGCCAGCACCGGCTTCCAGCGCGGGCTGACCCGCTTCGGGCTGCTGCTCGTACGGATCATGGTGGTCCTGCTGGCCGGCATCTTCGTCGCCAACCTGCTGATGCACCGACCAGTCATCGACTCCCTGCTGTTCTCGCTGGCCCTGGCCGTCGGGTTGACCCCGCAGATGCTGCCGGCGATCGTCGCGGTCAGCCTCTCCGCCGGCGCCCGCGCGATGGCCGCGCACCGGGTCATCATCAAACGCCTCGACGTCATCGAGGACTTCGGCGCCATGACCGTGCTCCTGACCGACAAGACCGGCACCCTCACCGCCGGAACCGTCACCCTGACCGGCTGCCTCTCGGTCGACGGCGAACCCGACGCCGACGTGAGCCGTCTCGCCCGGCTCAACGCCGGCCTCCAGCACGGATTCCCCAACCCCATCGACACCGCGATCATGACCGGGCAACCACCGGCAGACCCGGGCGTGCGCATCGCCGAGGCACCCTACGACTTCACCCGCCAACGCCTGTCCCTGCTGGTGCGCGACAGCGACGGGCCGCTCCTGGTCACCAAGGGCGCGCTGCGCGCGGTGCTCGACGTCTGCGCTACCGCGCGGACCGCCGCCGGCACGGTACCGCTGCACGAGGTACGCGACCGGGTCCTGCACCGGTTCACCACGCTCAGCGACCAGGGCAGCCGGGTGCTCGGCCTCGCCGTGCGGCCCATGCCCGGCGCCACCGCCGTCACCGTCGCCGACGAACGGGAGATGACGCTCGTCGGGCTGCTCGCCTTCCAGGACCCACCCCGCGCCGACGCCGACGCCGCGATCCGCCGGCTCGCCGACATGGGCATCACAGTCCGTCTGGTCACCGGCGACAACCGGCACGCCGCCCGCCACGTCGCCGCCAGCGTCGGCCTCGCCGGTGAACCGCTCGTCGGCGCCGACCTTGCTGCCTGCCCCGACGACCAGCTACCGGCGCGGATCGCCGACGTCGCCGTGTTCGCCGAGGTCGACCCGCTGCAGAAGGAACGCATCCTGGCCGCGCTGCGACACCGCGGCGACGTCGTCGGGTTCCTCGGCGACGGCATCAACGACGCCCCCGCGCTGCACGCCGCCGACGTCGGCATCTCCGTCGACACCGCCGTCGACGTCGCCAAACAGGCCGCGGCGATCGTGCTGCTCGACAAGAACCTCGACGTGATCGCCGACGGTGTCCGCCTCGGCCGCCGCACGTTCACCAACACCCTGAAATATATCCGGGTCAACACCAGCGCGTCCTTCGGCAACGTCGTCAGCATGAGCGTCGCCACGCTCCTGCTGCCCTTCCTGCCGCTGCTTCCCCGTCAGGTCCTGCTGCTCAACTTCCTCTCCGACATCCCCTACACCACCCTGTCCACCGACCACGCCGACCCCGAGCAACTCCAGCACCCCCGAACCGTCGACGTCCGCACCATCGGCAGGTTCATGCTGGTGTACGGGTCGATCAGCATCGCCGTGGACCTCCTTGTGCTCGTCTCCCTGCACTGGTGGTGGCACGTGCCCACCGACGTCTTCCGCGCCGCCTGGTTCGTCCAGTTCACCGCCACCGAGATCATCGTGCTGTTGGTGCTGCGCTCCAACCGCAGTTTCCTGCGCAGCCGCCCCTCCGTGGCGCTGGCCGGCACCGGGCTGTTGCTCATCGCGGTCACCGTCGCGCTGCCGTTCAGCCCACTCGCCGTGCCCCTCGGACTCGCCCCGCTCCCACCGGTGGTGCTGGCGACCCTCGCCGCGCTCACACTTGTCAACGTCGCCGCCAACGAGACCGCCAAACACCTCGTCCCGCCCGACCCGACCGGCCCGCCACAGGTGCCCCGCCGTCATCGGATGAGTGGTCCGTGAGGCGAACTGCTCAGGCCGCACCACGGGGCGCGGCCGAACGTTCTTCGGCAACCCATCGCGCTGCGCTAACCGCACGCAACACGCCATTCGTGGTTTTCGTCAGGTGTGTTCGGTAACGCCACCTTCACGGCAGTGCGCAGCCGGTCCCGTTGACGCAGGAGCCGACGCGCAGCGACGGCTGCCGTGGTGACGGTGGCAGCCGCTCATGCCTGTCGAGAGGTGGCCAGGCCCGGATGAACGGTTGCTGATGATGCGGTGGAACGCTGCCACGGAACAGGCCGGTCGCCTCGACTCGTCGCGGAACGCACCGTACGGGCTGGCCTTCTGCCGGCGAGGCCGTCGAGCAGCTCCTGGGCGGCGTCACGTGGTGGCCCGTCGTCCGGCTGGCCGGCGGGGTCCGCTGGGGCCCACCCGGCCGGTCTTCGAGGGCGGCGTGCAGAGCCGTACGGACGCGGGCGCCGTCTCGCGGGACCACCGTGGACCGGGATGCAGCGTGGTGACGATCGCGGCGGGCTCGACGCGGACCTCAGCGAGGGTGCCGTCGTCGCGCAGGGCGGCGAGCGGGGCGGGCAGGGTGGCGGCGACACCGGTGAACGGCAGCACCCCGGCCGGGGCGATCCAGCGCAGCTGCTCGGGGTGACCCGCGACGGGCTGGGGGTGAATGGGAATCATGACCTCAGCCCGCCAGGAGCGCGGTGATGGTCCTGGCGACGTACGCCATGATCCAGGCCAGCGCGGTCAGGTAGCCGACCGCGATCAGGGGCCACCTCCAGCCGCCGGCCTCCCGGCGGATGATGCCGACCGTGGCCATGCACTGCAACGCGAAGGCGACATGGACCAGCAGCGCCGCGACGGTCGGGGCGGTGAACAGTGGCTGCCCGGCGTGCGGCCCGTCGGTGTAGGTCATCGCCTTGAGCGCCTTGGACGGTTCCTCGGGATTTTCCGCGGCGGCGACCTCAAGGCTCGCCTCACCTGCCAGGACGTGTGACGAACTTCGGCGGGCGGTACCCGTCCGACCACGACCACGTACCGTTCGGTTGTACTGGCCGCGGCCGTGGTCGGCCTCGCTTCGGTCGGATCCGTGGCGGTGCCCGGCTCACCCGTCCCGCGTCCCCGCGGATGGTCGGGGCGTTCCGCGGTGATGCCAGGGTGCGGGTGTCGACGTTCCGGAAGGGGGTGGGCGGGGTGCGGGTGCTGGTCGTCGAGGACGAGACCGCCCTGGCGCAGGTGCTGCGTGCCGGCCTGACGGATGAGGGTTTCGCCGTGGATGTGCAGCACACCGGGACCGACGGGCTGTGGGCGGCCACCGAGAATCCGTACGACGTGGTCGTGCTGGACATCATGCTGCCCGGTCTGAACGGTTACGAGGTGTGCCGGCGGCTGCGGTCGCGGGGTGTGTGGACGCCGGTGTTGATGTTGACCGCGAAGGACGGGGAGTACGACCAGGCGGACGCCTTCGACCTCGGGGCCGATGACTATCTGGTCAAGCCGTTCTCGTTCGTGGTGCTGGTGGCCCGGCTGCGGGCCCTGGTGCGCCGGGGCGCGCCCGCCCGGCCGGTCGTGCTGACCGCCGGGGACCTGACCGTGGACCCGGCCCGGCGGCAGGTCAGCCGGGCCGGCCAGGCCGTCCGGGTCACCGCGCGGGAGTTCGCGCTGCTGGAGTTCCTGATGCGTCACCGCGGTGACGTGGTGTCCAAACGGCAGATCATCGACAACGTCTGGGACGCCCACTTCGAGGGCGATCCCAACATCGTCGAGGTGTACGTCGGCTACCTCCGCCGCAAGATCGACCAGCCGTTCGGGCGCCGGGCGATCCAGACCGAGCGGGGCATGGGCTACCGCCTGGCAGCCGACGGCGGCTGAGCATGGCCATCGGGTGGATCCGCCGGCACCTGGGGGTACGGCTACGCTCGGCGCTGGCCGCCGCCACTGTCGTGGGGGCAGCCTTCGCCATCGGCGCGGCGGCGTTCGTCCTCATCGCCCGAGCGGATCTCGCCGGCAACGTGGACGCCGCCGCTCGGCAGCGGGCGGCCGAGGTGGTCGCGGCGGTGGCCGCCGGCGATCAGGACGCGCTCGCCCAGACGCTGAAGCCCAGCCCGGGAGAACAGACGTTGGTGCAGGTCGTCGACCCGTCAGGGCGGGTCGAGGCAGCCTCGGCCGCGCTCGGCGACGCCGCGCCGCTGTCCCCGCTGCGGCCCCGGCCCGGTGAGGCGCTGCGTGAGCAGCGGCTGCTGCCGTTCGCCGACGAGGACCCCTTCCGGATCGCGGCAGTTGGGGTGGCCACCGGCGCCGGCACCCGCACGGTCCTGGTCGCGCAGTCGCTACGACCGGTCAACGAGAGCACCGAGGCGGTCGCGGCGATCCTGGCCGCCGGGCTGGCACCCATGCTGCTGGTGGTCGGCGCGGCGGTGTTCTGGTTCGTCGGGCGGTCCCTGCGCCCGGTCGAGGCGATCCGCCGGCGGGTCGCCGGCATCACCGCCCGTGACCTGCACGCCCGCGTGCCGGTGCCGCCCGCCCGAGACGAGGTCGCGGCGCTCGCCGAGACCATGAACCGGATGCTCGAGCGGCTGGAGACCGCCGCGGCGAGCCAGCGGCGGTTCGTCGCCGACGCCAGCCACGAACTGCGCAGCCCCCTGGCCACCCTGCGCGCCGGCCTCGACCGCTTGGCGCTGGCACCCGTGGAGGGGCACGGCGAGCTGGTCGAGTTGCTGCGCCGCGAGACCAGCCGGCTCGGTGATCTCGTCGCGGACCTGCTGCTGCTCGCGCGCATCGACGAGCGCGGCGCCACCGGGCGCCGTGACGACGTCGACCTCGATGATCTCGCCTACACCGAGCGGGAGCGCCTCGCCGGGCAGCACCCGGACCTCACCGTCCGGGCTGACCTCACCCCGGTGCGGGTGACCGGAGACGCCCACGACCTGGGCCGGGCGTTGCGGAATCTGGCCGACAACGCCGCCCGCCACGCCCGCACCCAGGTCACCCTGCGCGTGTCGGCGCGCGACGGGTGGGGGTGCGTCGAGGTCACCGACGACGGACCCGGTGTCCCCCCTGCCGACCGCGAGCGCATCTTCGACCGGTTCGTCCGTCTCGACGACAGCCGCACCCGCCCGCAAGGCGGCACCGGCTTGGGCCTCGCCATCACCCGCCAGGTCGTCGCGGTGCACGGCGGGCACGTGCAGGTGCTGCCCGGTCCGGGCATGACCGTCCGAATCCGGCTGCCCCACCACGTCGACTCCGAAGATCACTGAACCCCGACCTCGGCGATTTCAGGCTCCTCTCAGGTGACCGGCGGCACCCTTGGCGTGCCGGGCGCCTGCATGAACCGGAACCCATCAGTCACGGGGGAGCGATGAACTACCACCTGTTCCAGATTGTGAACGACACAGCCGGCCGCAGCGACCTCGTCGACGATCTCTTCGAGTGGTCGGCGGTGTGGCTGATCTACGTCCTCGCCGCCGCGGCGACCATACCTGTCCTGGCTCACCTGCGGCAGGGGCGCGCCGCCCTGGCGCGCGTCGTTGTCTCCCTCGGGCTGGCCTTCGCCGTCGGGCAGGCCGTCGCCGCGCTCAGCACCGAGGTACGGCCATTCCAGACCCACCCCGTGCACCAACTGATCCCGCACGCCGCCGGAGCGTCGCTGCCCAGCGACCACGCCATCGCGGCCTTCGCGGTGGCCTTCGCCGTCGGGGCGTTTCTGTCCCGCCGATGGGGGGTAGCGCTGAGCGTGCTCGCCACCATCATCGGCTTCGCCCGCGTCTGGACTGGCGTGCACTACCCCGGGGACATCCTCGCCGGCGGGCTCATCGCCGCCGGGGCAGTCGCCACCACCGGCGTCGTCGGCCGCGCCTACGACCGCCGTGCCAGCCGCCGCCTCGACGCCACCGCCTGAGGACCACCCCGCCCCTCGTACCGGAGGTCATGCCATGTCGCCTCAAGCGCTCGTCGCCGCGGGCCCCCGCTTCATCGACCCGGAATGGCTGATCTCCACCTTCGGGCTGATCGGGATCCTCGCGATCATCTTCGCCGAGTCCGGGGTGCTCATCGGGTTGTTCCTGCCCGGCGACTCGCTGTTGTTCACCGCCGGACTCCTCGTCGCCGACGGCCGCTACCTGCACCAGCCGCTCTGGCTGGTCTGCCTGCTCGTCGCCGTCGCCGCGATCGCCGGTGACCAGGTCGGCTACCTGTTCGGCAAGCGGGTCGGCCCGAGCCTGTTCCGTCGCCCCAACTCCCGGCTGTTCAAGCAGGAGAACGTGCACCGGGCCAACGCCTTCTTCGCCCGCTACGGCGCCCGCTCGATCGTGCTGGCCCGCTTCGTACCGGTCGTGCGCACCTTCACCCCTGTCGTCGCCGGCGTCAGCCGGATGCACTACCGCACCTTCGTCACCTACAACGTCCTCGGCGGCCTGCTGTGGGGAACCGGCGTCACCGTGCTCGGCTACTTCCTCGGGCAGATCGCCTTCGTCAAGGCGAACATCGAGTTCATTCTGATCGCCATCGTGCTGGTCTCCGTCCTACCGATCGGCATCCAGTTCCTGCACTCCCGCCGCCGCTCGGCAACCCCGGCCCCCGAGGCGACCATGACCGGAAACGCCTCCCGCACCGACTGAACGCCGCATCGGCGCCGAGGCGACACTGGCCGGGTGAACTCGACGATGCTGGTGCTCGGGCCGAGACTCGCCGTCGCACTGGTGCTGCTGACCGCAGCCGCAGCCGCCATCGCCGCCGTCGGACGGCTCGGGCACGGCAGACAGATCGCCGTCGCCGCCGTCCGCGCCGCGCTGCAACTGACCGCCGTGTCCCTGGTGATCACCGCGATCGTCGGCTCGCTGTGGGCCACCGGTGCGTTCGTGCTGCTCATGTGCGCGGTCGCCGCCGGCACCTCCGGCCGGCGGATCACCGGCGGGCCGTACGGCTGGTGGGCGGGAGTCCCGATCGCCACCGCCAGCCTGACCGTCGTCGCCGCGCTGCTGATGGCCGGGCTGGTGCCCCTGCGCGGCATCGCGATCATCCCGATCGCCGGCATCCTGACCGGCGGCGCCATGACCGCCACCAGCCTCGCCGGGCGACGCTTCAACGACGATCTGCACAACCGGCGCGGCGAGGTCGAAGCCGCGCTCGCGCTGGGCCTGCTCCCCCGCGACGCCCGACTGCTCGTCTGCCGGCCCGCCGCCAGCCAGGCACTCATCCCCGCCCTCGACCAGA
This sequence comes from Micromonospora sp. AKA38, assembly GCF_027925725.1. NCBI lineage: Bacteria > Bacillati > Actinomycetota > Actinomycetes > Micromonosporales > Micromonosporaceae > Micromonospora > Micromonospora sp. AKA38. The sequence goes on from NZ_BNEI01000005.1 coordinate 508,087, forward strand.
CCCGCACCGTCGGCCTCGTCACCCTCCCCGGCGCCTTCGTCGGCGTCCTCCTCGGCGGCGCCAGCCCGCTGACCGCGGGCATCACCCAACTGTTCGTCCTCGTCGGCCTCCTCGCCGTCGAAGCCGCCGCCACAGTCCTCACCATCGAGGTGATGGCCCGGGGGCGGCTCCGTCCGGTCAGTTGACGCCGTCGAACTGATTGAAGGTCGCCAGCAGGGGCCCGGTCCAGTTGAGGCCTATCCGGTAAGCCTCATTGGCGAGTTCCGGGAGCTCGTCCTTGCGCCACGCCTCCAGGGAGATGGGGACAGGCCGCAGGTCGTTGCCCCAGACGTCGGCCGCTCGCTGAGCACCAGCCTGGGACGACCAGTACGGCATGGCTCGGGTGCCGCTGGAGGTCTTGGGAGCGGGACTTCCCTGGGCGTCACGCACGCGGTTTGGTGACCAGCAACCTCACGGAAGAACGCCGCTGCCTGGCTACCGCTCTGGCTCACGAGCGGTGAGGCTAGCAGCACAGATCCCCAGACTGTCAGCGGTAGAAACCACTGAACCGTTGTCGCCGCAGCATCAGCGCAACGGCTCTGGCCGGAGGTGACGTCGACCGGGGGTGTCGCGGGGCAGCCCGGAGGCGACTTCCCGGCGCATGGATCTGCCGCGCATGGCGCCGCGTGGAGCAGTGATGCTCCCCGCGTACCGCGCCTGCCGGTGTTCGGCTGGGAGCCGTCATCTCGGAACTGGATCAAGGGTCGGGGCCCAGGTGGCCAAATCATGATCATGGCCGGTTGTAGTATGTGGATTCGCTCAGTGTGGGGGATGGTCGACTTCGAGCGGCCGTACTGGGCTGGTGAACATCCGGTCGAACCGGTCCCGGGATGGTCCGACGAGGGTCCTTGTCCGCTGCCGTTCCATCCGCTGGAGTTGGGCGAAGAAGCCCTGCGCGCCTTGTTCGGTTTCGTCATCGAGGGTTTCCCGGAGCCGGACGACACCGAGGCGCACGCCGTTCGCATGTACGAGTTTCGCGTCGTTGACCCGTCCGCTGACGAACAGGCGGCACGCGAGGCGGCCTACCAGCAGGCGCTGCGTGGCATGGGGCCGCCCCGGTTGTTCCGGCTGGGCTCGGACGGGACGATGCGCGAGATCAGCTGGGATGAGTTCTCGGGCCGTCCAGCTCAGGAGGACTCGCACACTCCACAGTGATGTCCGGGCACGCATGAGGTAGGCGGCGTGGATGCCCGCGATGGCGCCCAGGCGGTTCGCTTGGCGCTGCAGCACGACAGCACTGGCATGGACATCTTCGTCATCGCCAACGCCGACACCGTCATGAACCGCCCCAGCAGCGAACTGGCCGCACAGTTCTTCCGGCGTCCCCTACTGTCCTTCGACAGGGCCCGCCGCGTCCTGGGCTACGAACCCCGCCACTCCCGGCGGGCCGTCACCGCGTTCTTCCCGCCAGTCGCCGCCGCAGACCTGCCGAACGCCGATGGGCTCAGTCGACTCCCGGAAGGTCGGGCGATTCGCTCGGACGGCCCGGCGGCCCGTGACGCGCCCCGTGCTTCGAGGCCAACTGACACCATCGATCGGGTGGAACTCCCGCTCGCACGCCGATGCGTGAGAGCGGGAGTTCCATCCGTAGGGGGCGTACGAACCCGCCGGGCCGGCCAGCGGTGGGACCCGGATGGTTACGCGGCTGCCAGGAAGCAACGGTGTCCGCGCAGCGTGACCCAGTGTCGCGGTCACGGCTGGGCCTACTGCTGCCGACTTCCCTTCGCGTCTTCAGCGCTGGCCGGCCGCTCGCCGGGGCGTGGCGGGAACGCGGAGCGCGGTCAGCGCGCGGCGTACCTCGTCGGCGCCGATGGCGTCGCCGGTCTGCTCGGAGATGGCGAGCGCGTGGTGCAGGTCGTCGCGGGCCGTCAGCTGCTGGCCCGTGTCGCGGTGCACCTTCGCCCGCACGGTGAGCACCCGCCATTCCGCCTCACGGTTGCCGGTGTCCCGGGCGGCGGTGAGGGCCCGGTCGAGCCATCCGTACGCCTGCCGGTACCGGCCGCTGCGGGCGTACGCCTGGCCGATGGTCAGGATGGTGATGCCGAGGCCCAGTTCGTCGCCGATCTCCTGGCGCAGCCGCAGACTCTCCTGGAGGTGGACGAGCGCCGCGTCGGACTGGTCGAGTTGCAGCAGCACGTCGGCGAGATTGTTGAGGGTTACGCCTGTCCGCCGCCGGTCGGCGCGGCGGCGGTGGAGGTCGAGGGCTCGCAGGAAGGCCGCCCGGGCCTCGTCGAGGCGGCCGGCGGCGGCGAGTAGGACGCCGAGGTGGTCGAGGGTCACCGCCACCGCCTGCGTGTCGTCGTCCGCCTCCCGCAGGGCGAGCGCGATCCGGAGGTTGTTGACCGCCCGGTCGGTCTCGCCCAGCCGGGACTGGGCCACCGCGAAGTAGGTGAGCGCGGTCGCCTCGTCCGGGCGGCTGCCCAGTCGTCGGGCGCACCGCAGCGCCCCCTGGGCCACCTCGCGCAGTTCGCGGTAGTACCCCCGCATGGGGAGGAACGGGTACAGCTCCGCGCACAGTCGGACCGCGAACAGGTCGCCCTCGGCGGTGCCGTCGCGGGCCGCCGCGCGCGCGGCGGCGACCAGGTTCTCCCGCTCCCGGTCCAGCCAGCGCAGGGCCTCCCGCTGGTCGGTGAAGGTCACGATGGGCCGCGCCTCGACGAACCCGTCGGCCGGTCGGTCGGGAACGCGCCGAAGGTGGTCGCCGGCCCGTCGCGTGGTGCCGAGCCAGTGGCACCGGGCGGCGTGGATTGCCGTCGCGCGGGTCGTCGGGTCGCGCCGGCCGCGCTCCATCGCGTAGAGCCGGACGAGATCGTGCAGGCGGTAGCGGTCCGTTCCGCACGCCTCGACGAGGCCGGCGGCGGCCAGCCGGTCCAGCAGCGCGCGCACCTCACGGGCGTCGGCTCCGGTGAGCACCTGGGCCAGTTCGAGACCGACCGCCGGGGGGCAGACCATGCCCCAACGGTCGAACAGGTCCATCGCCTCGGGCCCGCCGGGCCGTTCGGTGAGGACGTCCGCGGTGACCGCGAGGCTGGCGCGGACGGCCAGGTCGTCGCAGCTCAGCTCGTCCAGCCGGAACTGCTCGTCGGTGAGCCGGGCGACCATGTCGGCGAGGGTCCACTCCGGGCGGCTGGACAGCCGGGCTCCGACGATCCGCAGCGCGAGCGGAAGGTGGTCACACAGGTCGGCCAGCACCCTCGCCTCCTCCGGGGCCGCGATGATCCGTTCGGGCCCCGCATGCCGGGCGAGCAGCACCACCGACTCGTCGGGGGCGAGCGCGCCGACGGCGAGGTGGGCCACATCCAGCGTCGGCAGCGCCGTGCGGCTGGTCACGATGACGGTGGCGGTGCCGAGCACCGACAGCAGCCGGCGCACCTGGCCGGCGTCGAGCACGTTGTCCAGGACCAGGAGCATCCGCCCGTCGCCGACCCGCGCCTGCAACTCGGCCGCCTCCGCGGCCGCGGTGCCGCCCGAGCGTTCGCCGCCGAGCGCGCGGAGCAGGCTGCCGGTGGCTTCCTCGACCTTCATCGGGGTCAGCCCGGGGCTGCTGCCGCAAAAGTCGAGGTAGAGCTGGCCCCGCGGGAAGGACGGGGCGAGCCGGGCGGCGGCGGCGCCGGCCAGCGCCGACTTGCCGACCCCGGCCGGGCCGTGCAGCACGATCGCGCCGGCCCTGCCGAGGGTCGCCTCGATCTGGTTCAGCAGGCACTCCCGGCCGATGAGGACGACCGCAGGGGGGAGACTGGACGGCGCGGTGCGCGGTGACGCGTCGCCGGGGGCGGCATCGGGACGGCCGGGCGCCACCGGCGCGCGCTCGAGCAGACCCCGCTCGATCTCCCGCAGAACCATCCCCGGGCCGCGGCCGGCACCGGCGCGTAGCGCTGCGTCCGCGGCGGCCAGGGCGGTCATGGCCTCGGCCCGCTCGCCCAGCCGGACGAGGGCCTGAGCCAGAGCCTCCCACGCGGACTCACGGGCCGGCCGGTCGGCGAGCAGCGATCGCAGCGCGGCGACCGCAGCGCGGTGCTGGCCGGCCTCGGCGCAGGCGGCGGCGTGTCGCTCCACCGACACCCATCGACTCTCGTCGAGCGCGTCGAGGCTGTGGCCGAGCGCCCCGAAGCGGGGCAGCCCCTCGGCCGCCTCGCCCCGCCAGCGCCGCAGCCCGGCGGCGAGGGCCTGCGCGGACTGCTCGGGGCGTCCGCGACCGACCGCGTCCAGGGCGTCGCGAATGTCGACCTCGAACCCGTCGAGGTCCAGCTCACCCGCCTCGACGGCCAGCGCGTAGCCGGCGTTCACCCAGACCAGCCGGTCCCGGTGGGGACCCAGCAGGCCGCGCAGCCGCGTCACGTACGTCCTGAGGTTGCCCGGCGCCGACGGCGGCGGCTCGTCCCACAGGTCGCCCAGCAGCCGCTTGGTGGAGACCCGCCGCCCACGGTTCAGCAGCAGCGCGGCCAGCAGGAGCTGTGTCCGGCCGGCCGGCAGCGCGACCGCGTTCCCGTCCAGGTGCATGGTCACCGGCCCCAGCAGGCCGAATGCGACTGTCATAACCCGCGACCCCCCATACCCTCGGAGATCCGATTGCCGGCCGTGCGAGCCTAGCTTGATCTTCGGGCTGTTCGGGATGGGAGGGGATTCAAAGTCTTGGTTTCCTGGTGCCTGTCGGGTGGGGGCGCGACGCACCGCCGGGTGCCGCCGGCGATGCTCGTAGGGAGCATCGCCGGCGACACCCGGCGGGTGGCGGTCGACAGGTCCTCTCGGGTGGACCGGTCGCCTCAGTAGTTGACGTAGGCGGTGATGGCGATGTGCTCGGAGTACGCGCCACCGGTCGCCGTCGGGCTGATGTGGGCGGCGTTGCTGAAGCCGCCGCCGCTCTTGGCCAGCATGAAGTCGATCCGCCGGGCGCCGTTGGTGTCGTACGCCGAGGAGCAGTCGCGGCTACCGCACTTCTCGGCGATCGGGTCCCGGTAGCCGAGCGCCTTGGCGTCGTCCCACCAACCCTTCGTCTTTGCCTCGGTGTTCATGTCCCCTGCGACGATCTTGAGGTCCCCACCGAGGCGGCCCATCGCCTCCTCGGCCTCGGACATGTTCTCGTCGGCGCAGTCGGGGCCGTTCCAGGTGTTGGTGGGCCAGTGGATCGAGGCGACCGAGACGTCCTCGTTGCGGACGTTGTCGTGCAGTCGGACGGCGACGTTGTGCACCCGGTCCTGGCTGCTCGAGGTCGGCTCCAGGTTCTTGCACCCGCCGGTCTTGTTCTCGGGGGCGTCGGAGCGCCAGCGGGTGGCATCCTTGAGGGTGAACCGGTCCGAGCGGTAGATCACCGCGTTGGTCTGCTGGTTCTTCAGCTTGCCGCAGGTGCTGGTGTAGCCCATGGAGCCCGGGCTCGCGATGGCGATCTGCCCGGCATAGGTGCCCGGCAGGTCGTCGGAGAGCCGCTGGAGGAGGGTGTTGAGCTGCGTCTGGTTCGAGATCTGCTGGACGGTGAAGATGTCCGGGCTCAGCGGCCGGCCCTTGAGGTAGGTGAGCAGCCGGTCCCAGATGTAGCCGTCGGCGCACGAGGCCGGCAGCCAGTTCTCGATGTTGTTGTTGTAGACCACCAGGTAGTTCGGCGACGTGTTGACGGCGGCCTGGGCGGCGGTGGCGCCGGTGAGGCCGACCGCCGCGGTCATCAGGGCCGTGCCGAGCACGGCGACGGCGCCGCGTGCGAGGCGACTGTTGCGAATGGACATTGTTCCTCCTGGTCATGCTGGTGCGATGGCGGTCAGAGCGACCGCTGGTATTCCTCCCAGGTCCGCTTGGCGACCACCGGGCCGTCGTCGGGGCCCCGGTTGGCCAGGCCGTTGCGGCCGAGGTAGTAGTCGCCGGCCTGGTTCTGCGCGCCGGTCGACTGGTCGGTGTCGGCAAGCGCGACGGCGTGGATGTGGTAGCCCCAGTCCCCCTGGGCGGGGGTGCGCAGCCAGGCGGCGAAGCCCACCGTGCGCAGCCGGCGCAGCACGTCCGTCCGCGTGGCCGAGGAGAGGTCACTGACCGACAGGTCGAGCGCGCCGCCGCCGTCGTGGGTGCCCGCGGACGCGTCGACACCCGAGTTGTACGAGCCCTGGGTGATGCCGAGCTGGCGACCGAGTAGGCGCTCGGCCTCCAGCAGCATGGCCCTGGTCCGCGTGTTGATCTGCACGCCGCGCGGGGTCACGACGCTTCCGGGCGAGAGGGCCCGGACGACGGTGAAGCGCCCGTCGCCGAGCGCCCGAAGCGACGACGTGCCGGGCAGGCCGGTGGCGTCGAGGCCGGTGTAGCCGAGCGAGCGCTGGTACGCCGCGTACGCGGCGACGGTGCTGGTGCCGAAGTGCCCGTCCACGTAGGGGGTCGACAGCAGTCCCTTGGCCTGGAGCGCGCGCTCGACCAGCAGCACGCTGTCCTTGGCGCCCTCGGTGAGGGCGGTGTCCGCGCGTCGGGGGTCGATCTGGGCCGCCTTGATGAGCGCCTCCATGTCGACCTCGGGCAGGGCGGCGGATGCCGGGCCGACGGCCGCCGGTCCGGTGGTCGCCAGGGCGAGGACGGCGGCGCCGGCGAGCAGCTTCCTTCTGGTGATCATGCGTGCTCCGTCGAGGCGGTGGGGGCGGTTGTCCGGTCAGCAGCGCGGCACGCCGGGCTGTGGTTGGTGCGTGTCTGCCCGGACCAGCTCTGTTCGCAGGGAAACGGCACCATGAGCACCGGGGCCGCCAGCGCCGGCATGCTCACGGCCACGGCGAGCAGCCCCATCGCGAGCAGGCGCACCAGACGTCGCTTCATCCGACCCGCCCGGCGGGGCGAGCGTTAGTAGATAGATGTGGGCGCATGCCGCACGACTCTTGGTGGGCGTCTGATCGGAGTCAAGGCGGCTGCCCACGATGAGCGCGGAATGTGCCGGGAATGTGCGGGGGCGGCGACCGCCCCGGCAACGCGATGACCGGATCAGAGTTTGTCGATGCCGGCATGTTCGGGACTCGACAGCAAGCTGCTGCTGCTGTCGATCGGCGCCGGCACGGGCACGATGCTGTGGCGGTTGTTGCCGGACCGGTTCGTCGGGGTGGAGCTGTCACCGGTGGCGCCGTTGGGCACGTGCTCCGCGCTGGGTCCGGTGGACCAGCATCGGGTATTTACTATGCCGGCATGGCGATCGGGCTGCGGGCCCAGGGCGGGCGGCCAGAGCGTCGACCTCGGCGATGGCGGGTGACTACCTGGACCCAGCAGCTTCGCGGCGACGCGAAAGAACGCTGCTTTGTTTCCTGCCTGGCGACCGAAAGCTCCGCTGCTCTGGTCGAGCAACACGCGTAGTTCCAGGCGGCAGGCCCTGAGGGCCGGATGCGAAGCACCGCACCGTCACCCGCTGGGCCTCCGCCCGCGACGGCGTCCGCAAGGCGATCCTGGCGTACGGGTGGAACGACTCGATCGGCGCCTACACCGGCACGCTGGACGGCGCGGAACTCGACGCCTCGGTGCTGCTCATGCCGCTGGTCGGCTTCCTGCCCGCACACGCGCCGCGGATGCGCGCGACGATCATCCTGATTCAGCAGCAGCTCTCCCACAATGGGTTGGTGCGTCGCTGGGACGGCGACCCCGCCGGATTTCTCATCTGCTCCTTCTGGCTGGTCGGCTGCCTCACGCTGGCTGGCGATCGCGACCAGGCCAGGCGGCTGTTCGAGGACCTGGTCGCCCGTGGCGACGACCTCGGCCTGTTCGCTGAACAGGTCGACCCGTTCAGCGGCGAGCAACTGGGCAACTTCCCGCAGGCCTTTTCGCACATCGGCCTGATCAACGCTGCTGCCGGGTTGGGTGAGTCCGCTGAAGGTCCCGGCGGTGTCGGCGCAGCCGCCGAACACCTGCTACCCCACAAGCCCTGAGCCCGGGTCGAGACGGTGAAGGCGGCCTTCGCAGATCCGTGCAGCAGCTCGAGGCCGCATCGACGAGGGACCTCGGCCACGACCGTGCCACGACGCGGCGGCCCGCCAAGTCAGTCGGTGATCGGGGTCGGGTGACCACGGCGAGGGCGTCGCTGGCGACCGCGGTGCCGGGCTTGGACCCGCCCGGCCGCGAATCGGCGGCGATCCCCTGTCCGGTCAGCGTGGGCCGGCTACCGGCACTGCGTCACCAAGGGCTCGTCTTCGTCAACGAAGTAGGTGGACAGCATCTTCGTGGTGACATCGGGAGTGATGTTGCGGGCGTTGTGCACCACCCCGGGCGGGATCAGAAAGGGCTGCCCCGCGTGGATCGTCAGCGTGGGCCGGTCGTCGAACTCCATGGCGACGCTGCCATGGATGAGGAAGCCCACCTCCTCACCGGGATGCCGGTGTCGCCCCGATGCCATGCCCACAGGGATCTCGAACAGCGTCTGCACGATGAGCCTGCCCGGCACGGAGGCCGGATGCCGCTGCAGCTCGGTTCGCCGAATAGTCGGTGGTTCCGCCACGCCGGGACTGTGCGCCATGGTGCCCTCCTGCCGGATCAGCGCGAAGGCCGATGGAAGCGACGTTAGCGCTCCCTCCGAGATCTGACAGGGAGAACGCCCGAAGCGATGAACCGATCTGGCCGACCTCACCGTCGCCCGGAACCGTTCGCTGCCGGCGGACAACTGCTCGACCAGTTCGGTGAGCCGCGGCTTGTCCACCCCGATGCCCGACCAGCGTGCCTGGGCCGGACACCGCGTTCGCCGCGACCGCCTTGGCGGCCGGACAGAGCGCCGCGGACCACCCGGGCCCAGAGGATCGCACGTAACGGGTTCACCACACCGCGTGGATCGGAGCCAGCACGGTCGGGCCACGCTAGTCCCGGTCAGCAATGCCAGTTTCTCGCGCCGCAGACCGGGCATCCGCCCTCGGCCGTGGTCGGTCAGCCCGGTGTCGCCACCGACTGATCAGATCGTGCCGGCGGGCAGGAATTTGCGTTTAACTGACGGGAGCAGCCATGGCAGAGCGAATCGCCACCCCCTTCGGTTTCGCCTCGACCGCGAACGACGTCATCGCCGGGGTCGACCTGACCGGCAAGCGGGCCGTCATCACCGGCGGCGCCGCCGGCATCGGCCTGGAGACCGCCCGTTCACTGGCCGCCGCCGGCGCCGAGGTGGTCCTCGGGGTCCGCCGGGTCGCAGCAGGCGAGCAGGCCGCCGCCGACATCGCGGCCGGCATCGGCGCGGACCGGGTCACCGCCCGCGAGCTGGACCTGGCCGACCAGGATTCGGTACGGCGGTTCGTCACCGGCTGGGACCAGCCGCTGCACATCCTGATCAACAACGCGGGGATCATGGCGCTCCCCGAGTTGGAACGCACCGCCGAGGGCTGGGAGATGCAGTTCGCCACCAACTTCATGGGCCACTTCGCGCTGACCGTCGGCCTGCACGACGCGCTCGCCGCAGCCGGTGACGCACGGGTGGTCTCGGTCAGCTCCAGCGGTCACCTCTTCTCCCCAGTGATCTTCGACGACCTGCACTTCGCCTTCCGGCCGTACGACCCGCTGCTGGCGTACGGGCAGTCCAAGAGCGCCGAGGCGCTGCTCGCCGTCGAGGTGACCCGCCGGTGGTCCGGTGAGGGCATCTACTCCAACGCGTTGAACCCGGGTGCGATCGCCACCGGCCTGCAGAAGCACACCGGTGGGCTGAAGTCCCCGAGGGAGCTGCACAAGACTCCGCAGCAAGGCGCCGCCACCTCGGTGCTGCTCGCCGCATCCCCGCTGCTCGACGGTGTGGGTGGCAGGTATTTCGAGGACTGCACCGAGGCGCCTGTGGTGACCGCGCGCCCCGCCGACTACACCGGTGTAGCGGCTTACGCGGTCGACCCGAGCAATGCCGAGCGGCTCTGGAGCACAGCGTCGGACCTGCTTGTGGCCGGCGCGACGAAGGTGGGCGGGACCCGATGAGCGCTGTCGGTTCTCGCCGGCCCCGGCGATCAGAGCGCGCCGATGGCACGGGCGGTGGGCGACGGATACGAACTGCACGTCCGAGCCCGCCGCCCGGAATCACCGGACGCCCGGTTACGGCCCGCTGAAACCCACCGCGGGGTGCCGCTACAAGGAGGCACTCGGGACCATCCGGCAGCACCGGCGCGGACACGGGGCGCGGCCGGCGTCCCGTACCCGAAGGGCTCGGGAGTACGTGCCGAGGTGGCGGAGGGATCCGGGCGGCTCGGCAACAACGCGTAGCGCAATTCCAAAACGACCCGCAGGATGCCCACCGCTCACGCCGACATCATCGATGCCGACCTGCTGGAGCTCCTCCGCTCCTGACGCGTGGCCGGCCGCCTCCGACGCCGCCCGGACGATGGAGTCGATCTGGTGCGAGGCGCCGCCGAGCTGGGTCGGAGCCACCGGGGGCGGGATCAGAATGGTTGCCCCGTGTGGATCGTCAGCGTGGACCGCTGACTTGGAGCACCGCGTCGGCGAATTGCTGGGGCGCTTCCTGCGGCAGGTTGTGCCCGACGCCACCGGCCACCGTCCGATGCTCGTAGCGGCCGGTGAACCGCTTCGCGTAAACGGACGGGTCGAGGTGCGGGGCACCATTGGCGTCCCCCTCCATGGTGACGGTGGGCACGCCGATGCCGGGGTTCCTGGCGAGCTTCTCCTCCCATTCGTCGTACCGGGGCTCGCCGGATGCGAGGCCGAGCCGCCACCGGTAGTTGTGGATCACCACGTCGACGTGATCGGGGTTGTCCAGGGCGGCGGCGCTCTGCGCGAACGTCTCCTCGTCGAACGCCCACCTGGGGGACGCGGTGCGCCAGATCAGCCGCGCGAAGTCGTGGCGATCGCGCGCGTACCCGTCGCGGCCCCGGTCGGTGGCGAAGTAGAACTGGTACCACCAGGTCAGTTCCGCCGCCGGGGGCAGCGGGGTACGGCCGGATGCCTGGCTTGCGATGAGGTAGCCGCTCACCGACACCAGTCCGGTGCAGCGCTCGGGCCAGAGGGCGGCGATGACGTTGGCCGTACGGGCACCCCAGTCGAAACCGGCCAGTGTCGCCGACTGGACACCGAGGGCGTCCAGGAACGCGATGGTGTCGTGGGCGAGCGCCGCCGGCTGGCCGTTGCGGATCGTGTCGCCGGAGCGGATCCGGGTGGTTCCGTGACCCCGCAGATATGGCACGAGCACCCGCCGGCCGACTGCGGTCAGACGCGGCACGACCTCGGCGAAGCTGTGGATGTCGTACGGCCAGCCGTGCAGGAGGACCACCACCGGGCCGTCCGGGGGCCCGGCGTCGACGTACCCGACGTCCAGCGCTCCCGCGTCGACCTGTCGCAGGTCGGTGGCGAAGCTCGCCAGGTTGGTGGCCTCGTTCATCCCCGCTGCTCCTCGTGCTCGCCCGCGCTGACTGCACGGTAGGGCGGTGCGTCGGGCGCCGGTGAGGTTTCGGAGGAAGCCACTGCGTCGGTCCGGCGTGGTGGCTAGGATCCCGCGTCCCGTTGACGCTGTAGACGATGTCGCGTCCGGTCACCTGGAGAACACGGGTCTGCGACCTGACCATCGTCTGGCACACCGACGCGGCGCTGGCCGACCTCGACCCGATCGATTGGTTCCGTTGAACCACCGTCGCCAGCGCCAGCGCCCGTGCCTGCTCGTTCGGGTCGGTGAGGGAACGGGCGAGGCCTCGGCCGGTCGGTGGGCTGCAGAGCCAGGCCGGGGGACGTCGCCGAACGCGCCGGCAGCGCCGACGACCAGCGCCCGGCACCGCGGGTCAGCAGAACGGGGTCCCGAGCTCGAAGCGGCCCGGGTTCCGCACATCGTCGATTGCTCCCGAGGCGCCGGTTCGCGCCAGGATCTTCTGGTAGCTGGCGTGCCCCTGAGAGATCAGCGTCCCATCGGCGTCCAACGTGCTGCGGTCGGCACACCTCATCGGACTGACCGAGAACGGATGACCGCCGTCGTCTATGACGATGTGCCTGGCCTCGTCCCCGATGTGGTAGTCGATCTGGATCTCGAAGGACACCGCTGATCGGGTGGTCATCGACCGGATGATCACGACGTCCTGGGCGGCGTCTTTGATCGTGAGGGTCTTCTTCAGGAAGTAGGGCTCGCCCGGTTTGTAGTCTCCATTGTCGTCGTCGAGCGCGATCCGTGCCTGCGGTTCGAGGTCGTCGAAGTTGAACACCATCTCGGCGGTGTTGCCGCCCTCCTGCGGGGGGACCAGCAGCAGCGTGCCGTCGTACGGCTTCCGGTGGCGGATGTTGACGGGCTTGATGCTGTCCACTCGGATTGGCTGGTTGCGGCGCCCTACGACAGCCAGCCGCAGCGTCTGCTTCGGAACCTCGGCGCCGCCGACCGCCCGTAGCTCACCGGCGAGCCGGTCCAGGGTGTACCCGTCGACCTCCGGAACGGTGTACGACGACTTCGCCAGGAAGCTCTTCTGCGCGGGGGTCAAAGCGACTCCCGCGGGCAGTGCGATGATCCAGCCTTCATTCTCATGGGTGATGGTGTAGCGGACATCGTCCTTCGCCCGGGTGACCTCACGGATCCAGTCCTTGGCGGCCGGCCCGTCGACAACCTCGCGTCCCACCCACACCACGAGCGTGCCGAGGACGCCGGTGACCACCACGGTTGCCACACCGGCGATCCAGGCGGCCGACTTGCTGAGGCGCCGCCACCACGGCACGGGAGGCTGCTTCTCCGGTTGCCTGTTCGGCGGGACCGCCTTCGTCGTACGCGCCGTTGCCTTCCGCCTCTTCCGCGACATCCTGCCCTCTCCTTGGAACCTGCATCCCGCCCCACATCGGGGCGCCCCCGACCGCCGGGCGACATCCCGACAGCGCAGAGTACAGAGGCGATCACGCAGTTCGAAGCAAGGCGGCTCTTGTCCGCTATGAGCGTTTCGCATTGCCCCCGTTCATCGGCTGGATCGACTGGTGCAACAACCAGCGCCTGCACTCCGCCCTCGGGCATGTCCCACCGCGCGCCTGGTGGCGACAGCGCTCGCCTGGTCTACGCCACTCGGGTCAGCAAGGATCAAGGGTCGGGCCGGGTAGCGCCAGCCGCAGCGGGGACCAACCGTCGGACATGACGTCCACATCGGCTGCTGCCGTGGCCATCGCCGCCACGACTGCGGGCGACGAGTGCTGGGCCGCGACGTGCCGGGCCGAGTCATGCCCGAGCGGCATGCAGGGGTCGACTCCCGCTGCCAGACGAGCCCGCACCTCATCCTCGCAACCGCCAGCCCGCAACGGCACTCCATCCCACCCCGTCATGACCAGCCCTCCCGTCGCCTGGCCACGACGCGACGCTGCGGAGCGTAGCGCCGGCCGGACGGTCGCCACCCGCTCCACGACGGCGATCCGGTGGCGGGGCCTGCCGCCGCCACGAGCCGCTCGACGGACGGCGCCCCGCTGGAGCCGCTCCGGGGAGCCCGCTCACGATGAGCGGGCTCCCGGCGGCTGGCCGGTGCTGCCATCCCCGGGTCAGGTGACGTGCGGTACCCGCGCCGCAGGCCGGGCAGGACGGACGTCACCGGTGGGTCCGGGCTCTGGCGCCGACATGTGCCATTACCTGGGGTGGCGCGACTGCAGGGATGAGTGGGGACCCGGGAGATGCGAGCGCGCAGCAGGCGGGCAGTGGTTGCCGTACCTGCATCCTGGTCGCGCCGGCCGGCAGTCCGGTCGGGCGATCACCTCCGTCGCCGGTATCGGGTAGGCCCTGGCCCTTGTCCGCGGCTGGAGTTGAGCGATCGTGCGCGGAGTGCCGCGTGATGCGGTCCGGGGCGGGGCCACCTCGCCTCCCGCCTCGGTTCGGGTCCACGGCGGCCCACCGCGGGACGCACGAGATGCTCCCGTGAGTCCTGCGGCTCGGCGGGCGGGACGAGCGGTTCGCACCATGGCTCCCGCACCAGGGTGGACCGGCTGCGCCGGGCGATCAGGGGCTCGAGAAGGATGCCGGCGGCGAGGCTGGACGAGTTGTCGAGGAGCTCGCGGGTTGTACTGACGTGGAACGTGCCGTCGCCGAGGCCGGGATTGCAGCGGCCCACGAGCAGAAAAGGGTTCGTGCGCCGAAGGATCCGGGACAGCACGGCATGCGGATGCGTAGACATGGTCTGATCTCTCTGAGGACGTGACAGACGGCATGGGAAAGAGCCGACGGCGACGTCGGCGGCCGATGCATCGGGAAGGCGTCAGGTCTAGAGAGCAGGCGGCGTCACGCGGGGTGAAGTCCTCTCGTGGGCGGGTGGAGAAGATCCAGTTACAAGCTAGGCCGGGACGAACTGGCGAGGCTACCCATTTTGGGGTACGGACAGCGGAGTCTTCGCTGACCGTCCGGGGCCGGCGAAGTGGCCAGGGTGGGAGGCCGAGCACCACCTGCTCGACATCCGCCGCGCTGCCGAGCCGCGGACGGCAGCCAGGGCCTGACGCCTCTCGGCGTCAGGCTTGCGGCGGCGAAGGTAACCGGGACCGGCCGCCGCGACGGCACCTCGCCGACTGGTCGCAGGGTCGGTGGATCGGCGGGAGTCGGGCACTGCGCCTTGTGCGTCCGGCCGTCGAGCAGGTGGGACGGTTGCGCCGGCGCGGCAGCAGGGCGGCCGGGTGCCGGTGGGCAGTATCAGCCCGGAGCCCGTGCAGATGGTGGTGACGAAGGTGCCGACGACGAAGTCGAGCCCGCGCTCGATGAGCGATGGCGGCATCGGGACGTACCGGCCGGAGCCGAAGACGGTGAGTTTGTCAGTCAGCGGCTTGAGTCAGATCAGCCGGTTGATCCGTTCGCCGGCGGGCAGTGCCAGCGGCACCAGCAGCGGTACCGGCGATTTTGCCGATGCGGACGAGGGCGGGCAGGGCAAAGGATGACATCTGTCGATGTAAGCCCACCCGTAGGGAGTGCCCGGCATGTCATCACCAACCACCACCCATCCCCGTTCCCTCGCTGCTCGTGCCGTCGGGATGGCGCTGGCCGCCGTTCTGGCCGCCGGCGGCGTGCTCGGCGCGTCGTCCGGCGCCGCGCAGGCCGCGGAAAACCCGTACGAGCGCGGCCCCGACCCCACCGTGGCGATCCTGGAAGCCAGCCGTGGCCCGTTCGCCGTCGCCACGGAGAACGTCTCCTCCCTCAGCGTCACCGGCTTCGGCGGGGGAGTCATCTACTACCCGACCAGCACGAGCGCGGGCACCTTCGGCGCCATCGCCATCTCGCCCGGCTACACCGCCGCCTGGTCCAGCATCGACTGGCTCGGGCCCCGGATCGCCTCACACGGCTTCGTGGTGATCGGCATCGAGACGATCACCCGTCTGGACCAGCCGGACAGCCGGGGCCGGCAGCTGCTGGCGGCGCTGGACTACCTGACCCAGCGCAGCTCGGTGCGTGGCCGGATCGACGCCACCCGGCTCGCGGTCGCCGGCCACTCGATGGGCGGCGGCGGGACGCTGGAGGCCGCCGCGTCGCGCCCGTCGCTGCAGGCCGCCGTGCCGCTGGCGCCGTGGAACCTGGACAAGACCTGGTCCGGGATCCAGGTGCCGACCCTGATCGTCGGTGGCGAGGCGGACACCGTCGCCCCGGTCGCAACGCACTCCGAGCCCTTCTACAACAGCATCCCGGCCTCGGCCGAGAAGGCGTACCTGGAGTTGAACGGGGCCAGCCACTTCTTCCCGCAGGCGGTGAACACGCCCACCGCCCGGCAGATGGTGGCCTGGCTGAAGCGGTTCGTCGACAACGACACCCGGTACGAGCAGTTCCTCTGCCCGGGGCCGACCGGTCTGGCGATCGAGGAGTATCGCAACACCTGCCCGAGCGCCTGACCCCGTCAGGCGGCCTGACCGCCCCGCCGTCGCCCCGCGCGACGGCGGGCCGGCTGCCGTCCGGTCCCGGTGCACCGTGCCCGGTCGGGTCCGGGCTCGCCGCCGACGCGGGCGCCGGGCGGAGGTATTGACGCCGGAGGCGAGAAACGTACACTCCGAGTGTAAATATCGCGCCCCGCCGGACCGAGGGATGGGCCAATGGAGCAAGGGCTCGCGCTGCACCACATCGGGGTGCGCTTCGGTGGTCTCACCGCCCTCGACGACGTCTCGCTGCGGGTGCCCGCCGGCCGGGTGGTCGGCGTGATCGGCCCCAACGGCGCGGGGAAGACCACCCTGTTCAACGTCATCTGCGGCTTCGTCGCCCCGGACGCGGGCACCCTCACCCTCGACGGCCGCCCACTGCGGCCCCGGCCGCACCGGCTGACCCGGCTGGGCATCGCCCGGACGCTGCAGGGCACCGGGCTCTTCGCCGGGCTCACCGTGCTGGAGAACGTGATGGCCGGCGCCACCCACACCGCCCGTGCCGGCTTCCTGCCGGCGCTGCTCGGCCTGCCCGCCAGCGACCGCGACGAGCACCGGCTGCGCCGGGACGCCCTCGACGTGCTCGACCGGCTGGGCATCGCCGGGCACGCCGCCGCCGCGCCGGGCACGCTGCCCTTCGCCGTACGGCAGCGGGCCGCCCTGGCCCGCGCCCTGGTGGCCCGGCCCCGGCTGCTCCTGCTCGACGAGCCCGCCGGCGGCCTCGGCGCCGAGGACATCGCCGAGCTCGCGGAGCTGATCCGCGAGCTGCCCGGTCGTGACCCGGACCCCTGCGCGGTGCTGCTCGTCGAGCATCACATGGATCTGGTGATGTCCGTCTGCGACGACATCGTGGTGCTCGACTTCGGGCGGGTGATCGCCGCCGGCACGCCGGACGAGGTGCGCGACGACCCGGCGGTCGCCGACGCCTACCTGGGCGCGGCCGTGGACGAGGCCGCCGCATGAGCGGGCGAATCAGCCGGCTCGACGCGCCGGCCCCGCACGGCGGTGGCGCGAGCGGCGGGGACCTGCTCACCGTGCGGGGGCTGGTGGCCGGCTACGGCGCCGCGCCGGTGCTGCGCGAGGTCGACCTCGCCGTCCCCGCCGGTACCATCGCGGCGGTGGTCGGGGCGAACGGCGCCGGCAAGACCACTCTGCTGCGCGCCCTGTCCGGCATGCTGCGCCCGCTGGCCGGCCAGGTCGTGCTCGCCGGGGAGGACCTGCGCGGCACTCCGGTGGAGCAACTGGTGCGCCGGGGGATGGCGCACGTCCCGGAGGGGCGTGGGGTGATCGGCGAGCTCACCGTGGACGAGAACCTGCGGCTGGGCGGGCTGTGGCGCCGCGACAAGGCCGACTCCGCCCGCGCCCGGGACGAGGTGTACCAGCTTTTCGAGCCGCTGGCCCGGCGTCGTGGCCACCTCGGCCACCAGCTCTCCGGCGGCGAACGGCAGATGCTCGCCCTCGGCCGGGCCCTGGTCGGCCGGCCCCGCCTGCTGCTGCTCGACGAGCCGTCGCTCGGCCTGGCGCCGCGGGTGGTCGCCCAGATCATGGCCCTGCTGCGCCAGCTGCGCGACGGCACCGGGCTGACCGTGCTGCTGGTCGAGCAGAACGTCCGCAGCGCTCTCTCCGTCGCCGACCAGGGGATCGTGATGTCCCTCGGCCGGGTGGTCCGCGCCGCCCCGGCGCAGCGGCTGCGCGACGACGTCGACCTGCGGCACGCGTATCTCGGTTTCTGAACCCCTCGTCTCCTCCGAAGGAGGACTGTGGAGCGCTTCGTCTTCCTCACCTTCGACGGCTTCTCCCGGGGCGCCGTCTACGCGGCGTTCGCGCTGGCACTGGTGCTCATCTGGCGGGCCGCGCGGATCGTCAACTTCGCCCAGGGCGCGATGGCCGTCGCGGCCGCGTACGTCGCCTACAGCGTGTCCGAGTCGACCGGCTCCTACTGGCTGGGCTTCCTGGCCGCGCTCGCCGCCGGTCTGCTGCTCGGCGCGGTCGTGGACCGGGCGGTGATGCGCTTCGTCGACCACGCCTCACCGCTCAACCCGGTGATCGTCGCGCTCGGGCTGGTCCTGTTGATCCAGGCCGTCCTCGGCATGCTCTACGGCAACGAGTTCCGCCCCGCCGGGACGCCGTTCAGCCGCGCCGCGCTCACCGTCGGCGGGTTCGCCGTCGGCTCACCGTACGACCTGTTCGTCTTCGCCACGGTGGGGGTGACCATGGTCGCGCTCGCCTGGATCTTCGCGCGTACCCCGGTCGGCCTGCGGATGCGCGCGGCGGCCTTCGCCCCGGAGGTCTCCCGCCTGCTGGGGGTCAACGTGGGCGGCATGCTCGCCCTCGGCTGGGCCCTCGCCTCGGGGGTGGGTGCCCTGGCCGCCATGCTGGTGATCCCCACCGAACTGGGCCTGCACCCGAACGCCATGGACCTGGTCTTCGTCTCGGCGTTCACCGCGGCGGTGGTCGGCGGACTGGACAGCCCGCCGGGGGCGGTGGTCGGCGGGCTGGTGGTGGGCCTGCTGCTCTCCTACGTCAGCGGATACGCCGGCAGCGACCTCACCCCGCTCGCGGTACTGGTCCTGCTGCTGGCCGTGCTGCTGGTCCGGCCCGGCGGACTGTTCGCCTCGGTCGCCGCGAGGCGGGTGTGAGCGCCACCCGGGCGGCGGCGTCGCCGCAGCGGGCGGCCACCGGCATGCGCGCCGACGACCGCCGCGGGTCCACTCTGCTGCGGCACCTGGCGGTGGCGGCCATCGCGGCCCTGCTGGTGCTGGCGGCGAGCTACGGCCTGGCGCCGTTCCGCAACTTCCAGCTCGCCACGGTGGCCGCCTACCTCTGCGCGACCGCCGGACTGACCGTCCTGACCGGACTCAACGGTCAGCTCTCGCTCGGGCACGGCGCACTGATGGCGATCGGCGCCTACACGGTGGCGCTCTGCCAGGGCGCGTTCGCCGACCACGGGATGACCGACGGCTGGCTGCTCCCGCTGTCGCTGGTCGCGGCGGTGCTGGTCACGGTGGGCGTCGGTGCGGTGGTCGGGGCGGCCGCCGCCCGCCTGCGCGGTCCGTACCTTGCCGGCGTGACGCTGGCCGTCGCGGTCGTGGTGCCCGCCCTCACGGTCACCTTCGACGACGTCTTCAACGGCGACCAGGGGCTCTCCGTGCCGGTCGAGCCGCCGCCGCTGGCGCTCGGCGCCTACTTCCCCTACGAGCGGTGGCAGCTCTGGATCGCCACGGCGGCCACCCTGGTCGCCCTGGTGCTGCTGGCCAACCTGGTCCGCAGCCGGTACGGCCGCACCTTCCGGGCGGTCCGGGACGACGAGGTGGCGGCCCGCCTCGCCGGCATCCACGTGGCCCGTACCCAGGTGCTCGCCTTCGTGGTCAGCGCGGCCGGCGCCGGGCTCGGCGGCGCGCTGCTCGCGGTGCTCGCGCAGAGCGTCTCGCCCGGGGGGTTCTCGCTGACCCTGTCGCTCTTCCTGCTCATGGCCGTGGTGATCGGCGGTCTCGGCCGCCTCGTCGGGGCGCTCTGGGGAGCCGTCCTGCTGGTCGCCCTGCCCGACCTGACGCACTCCGTGACCGACCTGTTCACCGTCTCACCCGCGGTGGCGCAGCGGCTGGAGGGCAACCTGCCGTTGGCGATCTTCGGGATCACCCTGGTCGTCGTCATGATCGCCGCGCCCGGCGGCGTGCAGGGACTGCTGTCCCGGCTCGGCCGGGAGCTACTGGCCCGGTGGCCGGAGCGGCGGTCCTAGCAAGCCCCGGCGGCGCACCCGCCGGCACCCAACCCACCACCCGATTCAGGAGAACCGGACCGAAGAAAGGTCGGTGTTCCACATGCACCGTACGACACGACGTGGTCTCGCGGTCGTCAGCACCATCGCCCTGCTCGTCGCCGCCGCGGGTTGCGGTGGCGACGAGGGCCCGGGCGGCGCCGGGCGCGGGACGGTGCCCGGCGTCACCGACACCGAGATCGTGGTCGGCACCCACATGCCGCTGACCGGGCCGGCCTCGGCCGGTTACTCGAAGATCGCCCCGGCCACCAAGGCGTACTTCGACTACGTCAACGCCAACGGCGGGGTGCACGGCCGGAAGATCACCTACAAGATCATGGACGACGGCTACAACCCGGCGAACACCCAGCAGGTGGTCCGCCAACTGGTGTTGCAGGACAAGGTCTTCGCCGTGCTCAACGGGCTCGGCACGCCGACCCACACCGGCGTGCTCGACTTTCTCAAGAGCAACCGCGTCCCGGACCTCTTCATCGCCTCCGGCAGCCGCAGTTGGGACCAGCCGGACAAGTATCCCGGCTCGTTCGGCTTCAACCCCGACTACACAGTGGAGGGCAAGATCCTGGCCAACCACGTGAAGACCGCGCTGCCCGGCCAGAAGGTCTGCTTCCTCGGCCAGGACGACGACTTCGGCCGGGACAGCCTGGCCGGGGTGGAACAGGTGCTCGGCGCGGGCGCGGTGGCGGTCAAGCAGACGTACGTCACCAGCAACACGAACGTGGCGCCGCAGATCGGCGCGTTCAAGGCCGCCAACTGCCAGGTGGTCGTCCTGGCCACCGTGCCCGGCTTCACCGCGCTGTCGATCGGCACCGCCGCCCGGCTCGGCTTCAAGCCGCAGTGGCTGGTCTCCAACGTGGGCGCCGACCACCCCACGCTGGCCAAACAGCTCGGCGCGGCGGCCGGCCTGCTGGAGGGCATGGTCGGCGCCAACTACCTGCCGATGCAGAACGACGCGGCCAACCCGTGGATCCAGCTCTTCACCAAGGTGAACAAGGCGCACAACGGGGACGCGCCGTTCGACGGCAACACCGTCTACGGGATGGCGGTCGGCTACCTCTTCGTGCAGGCGCTCCAGGCCGCTGGTCAGGACCTCACCCGGGAGTCCCTGCTCAAGGCGGTCGCCAAGGGCGGCTTCCAGGGCCCCGGGCTCGCGCCGCTGCGCTACTCCGACAGCGACCACTCCGGCTATGGCGGGGAGCGGCTGACCCGGGTCAGCGGGGGCGTGCAGGCCTACTTCGGGCCGACGTACGAGACGGACGAGCACGACGGGCCGGTGCGTGAGTACACCGCCCAGCCGGTGACCCCGCCGGCCAACGGGATCCCGACCGCGTCCTGAGCCACCGCGCCGGGCGGGCGGGGTCACCCACGACCCCGTCCGCCCGGCACCGTGGCCGCGCCGGCCGGGCGGTCCGGTCAGCTCAGCCGCTCGACGATCATCGCCATGCCCTGGCCGCCGCCGACGCACATGGTCGCCAGCCCGACCTGCCGGTCGTGCCAGTGCAGCGAGTTGAGCAGGGTCGTGGTGATCCGGGCGCCGGTCATCCCGAACGGGTGCCCGATCGCGATCGCGCCACCGTTGACGTTGAGCCGGTCCCAGTTGATGCCCAGCTCGTGCGCGCTGGGCACCACCTGCGCGGCGAACGCCTCGTTGATCTCGACCAGGTCGACGTCGGCGACGGACATCCCGGCGCGGCGCAGCGCCTGCCGGGACGCCTCGACCGGGCCGAGCCCCATCACCTCGGGGGAGAGCGCGCTCAGCCCGGTGGCCACGATCCGGGCCAGCGGGGTGACCCCGAGCTCCCGGGCCCGCACGTCGGACATCACCACCAGCGCGGCGGCCCCGTCGTTGAGCGGGCAGCAGTTTCCCGCGGTCACCGTGCCGTCGGGCCGGAACACCGGTGCCAGCGCGCGCACCGCCGCCAGGGTCACCCCGGGACGTGGCCCGTCGTCGGCGGTGACCACCCCGCCGCCGGGCACGGTGACCGGGGTGATCTCCCGGGCCCAGAAGCCGTCGGCGATGGCCTTCTCGGCGAGGTGCTGCGACCGTACGGCGAACTCGTCCTGACTGTCGCGGGAGACCCCGCGCAGCTGGGCCACGTTCTCCGCGGTCTGTCCCATGGCGACGTAGACGTCCGGCAGTTGGCCGTCGTCGCGGGGGTCGTGCCAGCGGGGCACCCCACCGGCGGCCCGGTCGGCGGTCCGGGTCACCGCGTCGGCGAACCGCGGGTTGGCGCTGCCCGGGTGCCCGTCGCTGCGGCCCCGGTCGTACCGGGAGACGCACTCCACCCCGGCGGAGACGAAGGCGTGGCCCTCGCCGGCCCGGATGGCGTGCAGCGCCATCCGGGTGGTCTGCAGCGACGACGAGCAGTACCGGTTCACGGTGGTGCCGGGCAGGTGGTCCAGTCCGAGCAGGACCGCCACCACCCGGGCGAGGTTGTGGCCCTGCTCGCCGGCGGGCTGGCCGCAGCCGAGCATCAGGTCGTCGAGTTCCCGGGGGTCGAGCTGCGGCACCTGGTCGAGGGCGGCCCGGACGATGGTGGCGGCCAGGTCGTCCGCGCGCAGATCGCGCAGGGAACCCTTGTTGGCGCGGCCGATCGGGGATCGGGCGGCGGCGACGATGACGGCTTCCGGCATGACGGTGTCCTCTCCGGACTGCACATTATATTTGCACTGACGGTGCGGTTATGGCCGAGCCCGTGTCAACGGAATGTGAGATACTGGGCGAGATTCGTCGTTGACGTTCACCGAAGTGCCTCATACTGTCTGCATCGTGAATGCATATTCAGGCCGGCTCGACGGCCGGGTCGCCCTCGTCGCCGGCGCCAGCCGCGGG
Organism: Micromonospora sp. AKA38; assembly: GCF_027925725.1. Classification (NCBI taxonomy): domain Bacteria; kingdom Bacillati; phylum Actinomycetota; class Actinomycetes; order Micromonosporales; family Micromonosporaceae; genus Micromonospora; species Micromonospora sp. AKA38. The sequence goes on from NZ_BNEI01000005.1 coordinate 530,466, forward strand.
ATCGGCCTGGCAGCGGGAGCGCTGGCTGGTCCCGCTGCTGGACGGCCGGATCCGTTCGGCGTTCGCGATGACCGAGCCGCACCCGGATCGAGCGGGACGGCGACGAGTACGTGGTCAGCGGCCGCAAGTGGTTCGTCACCGGTGCGCTCGACCCGACCTGCGCGGTCTTCGTGGTGATGGGCCGGACCGACCCGGACGGACCCCGGCAGCGGCGGCAGAGCCAGCTCCTGGTGCCCCGCGACACCCCGGGTGTCACCGTGCGCCGCGGGCTGCGCACCTTCGGGTGCGACGACAGCGACCACGGCGGCCACGCCGAGATCCAGGCCATCAAGATCGCGGTGCCGAGGACCGTCGAGTCGGGCCATCCAGGCGCACGGGGCGGCCGGCCTCAGTCAGGACACCCCCGCTGGCCCGGCTCTGGGTGCGAGCCCGCGCGCTGCGCCTGGCCGACGGCCCGGACGAGGTGCACCGGCAGTCGCTGGCCCGTCGCGAGCTGCGCCGACACCGCTCCGACGCGCCGACGGCGCACGTCTAGACTCGGCGGGCAGTGAGGCGTGACAGCGTCGAGGAGGGCAGCGCGGATGGGTGGGGTGCAGGCGCCCGGCCGGGTGGACGGGCGGACGGCCCGGGCCGCGCGGACCCGGGCGGCGATCGTGGAGGCCCACCTCGCGCTCATCTCCGAGGGGGACCTGCGGCCGACCGGCGAGCGCATCGCGGAGCGGGCCGGCATCTCGCTGCGTACGCTCTGGACGAACTTCAAGGACATGGAGACGCTCTTCGAGGCCAGCGGGGCGGAGGTGCTCCGCCAGCAGGACGCCGCGTACCGGCCGATCTCGCCGACGCTGCCGTTGGCCAAGCGGGTCGACGCGTACTGCCGGCAGCGGGCGCGGCTGCTGCAGCTCATCGCGCCCTCCGCGCGGGCGGCGCAGATGCGGGAGCCGGTCTCCGACCAGCTGCACCGCAACCGGCTGGTGCACATCTCGCGGGTCCGCGAGGAGGTCGAGCAGCTCTTCGCGGCCGAGCTGGCACAGGCCGGGTCCGGTCGGGAGCAGGTGCTGCACGCGGTGGTCGCGGCGAGCATGTGGCCGGCCTGGTCGATGCTGCGCGACGGGCTGGGGCTGGGCGTGGACCAGGCGCGGGCGGTGATGGCCCGGACGGTGGGCGCCCTGCTGGCCGGCGCTCCCCGCTGACCGGTCCGAACTCTTTCCATCCGGTTTCCGATAGGTAACACTCGATGCATGGTTGCTGCATCGTCAGTGCAAATAACTGGGCTGCCGGGTCGGGACACCGAGTGCGGGGCCGTCCGGCGGCTGGTCGACGGCCTGCCGGACGCCGGGGGAGCGCTGCTGGTGTGGGGCGAACCCGGCGCTGGCCGTAGCGTCCTCGTCGGCTACGCCCACCGGTACGCCACCCGCTGTCACTGGCTGGCCGGCGCTGGCCTGGCGGACGAGGCCGCGCTGCCGTACGCGGGCCTGCAACGCCTGCTCGACCCGCTGCTCGACCGGGCCGACGCCCTGCCCGAGCCGCAGCGCGGGGTGCTGCGGCGGACGCTGGCCGGCGCGGGCTGCCCGGCCGACCACCGGCTCGCCCTGTCGATGGCCGTGCTGGGACTGCTCGCCGCCGCCGCCCGGGAGCGCCCACTGCTCTGCACGGTCGACGACGTCGATCGCGGCGACCCGCCGACCACGGAGGTGCTCGGCTTCGTGGCCCGCCGGCTGCGTCACCTGCCGGTTGCCATGCTGCTCACCGCCGGCACCGACGCGGTCGCCGCCGGCGTACCCCGGCACCGGCTGCGCCCCCTCGACGACCGGGCCGGCGCCGCGCTGCTCACCGACCGGCTGCCCGGGCTGGCCCCCCGGGTGGCCCGGGAACTGACCGCGGTCGCCGGCGGCAACCCACAGGCCTTGGCCGACCTCGCCGAGGTGCTCACCCCGGGCCAGTGCCGCGGTGAGGAGCCGCTGCCCGACGGGCCGCCCCTCGACGGCGCGCTGGGTCGCGGGTACCGGGGCCGGCTGGCCGGGCTGCCCGCCGACACCCGGCGCGTGCTGCTGCTCGCCGCGCTCGACGAGCACGGCGATCCGGTCACCCTGGTCCGGGCCGCCCGCGCCGACGGCACGGCGATCGAGGCGCTCGCCCCGGCCGAGGCAGCCGGGCTGGTCCGGGTCGGCCCGGAGCGGGTGGCCCTGGCGCAACCGCTGGCCCGGGCCGTCGTCGCGGCGGACGCGCCGCTGGCCGAGCGGCGTGCCGCCCACCTGCTGCTCGCCGGCGTGCTCGACGGCCCCGGACAGCACCTGCGCCGGACGCTGCACCGCGCCGCCGCGGCGGAGGGCCCGGACCCGGTGCTGGCGGCGGAACTGGAGGCCGCGGCCGGTGGGGCCGGCGGGGACGACGGGGTGGCCGCCCTGCACCGGGCCGCCGAACTCAGCGGCGAGCCGCGGCAGGCCAGCGCCCGGCTGGTCGCCGCCGCCGGTCGCGCCTGGGCGGCGGGGCAGCCGCGGCGTGCCGCGCGGCTGCTCGCCGAGGCCGCAGAGGCCGCCGCGGCCGGACCGGTCGACCCTGTCGTGGCCGGCCGGGCCGAGCTGCTCCGCGGCGAGCTGGAACTGCGCTGCGGCTCGCCGTCGACGGCCTCGACCACCCTGCTCGCCGCCGCCCGGGCGGTGTCCGGGGTCGACCGCATCGCGGCCCTCGGCGCGCTTGTCCGGGCCGGTGAGGCGGCCTGCCACACCGGCGACCAGTTCCGCTACGCCGAGGTGGCGCGCCGAGTGGCGGTCCTGCGCCGGCCCGAGGACCCGCCCGACGCGGAGTTGCTGACCGCGCTGGCCGCCGGGGTGGCGGCGACGCTGCGCGGTGACCACGAGCGGGGCGGCCCGGCCCTGCGCCGGGCGGTCGTGCTCGGCAACCGGCTGACCGGGCCGGCGCTCACCCCCGCCGCGCTGACCGGCGCGGCGGTCGCGGGCCTGCTGGTCGCGGTCGACAGCGCCGCCCACCGGCTCGCCCAGCGGGCCGTCGAGCTGGCGCGTGCCCGCGGCGAGGTGTCGGCGCTGCCCCGGGCGCTGGAGCTGCGCGCGATCGCGGAGTACTGGCTGGGCCGGCACGAGGCGGCGGCGGATACCTCCCGGGAGGGGTTGCGGGTCGCCCGGGACACCGGCCAGGTCAACTCCGCCGGGGTGCACCTGGGCATGCTGGCGGTGCTGGCGGCGGTACGGGCCGACCGGGAAACCAGCCTGTGCCGGATCCGCGAGATCGGCGAGGCACCCGCCCCGCACAGCCGCCCGCGCGCGCTCGCCCAGTGGGCGCTCGCGGTGCTCGACCTGGTCGACGGGCGGCACGAGGCAGCCGCCGCCCGACTGGCCGCGCTGGCCCGCCCCGGCACCGGCCGAGGGCAGGTGCTGATCCAGGTGATGGCCACCCCGTACCTGGTCGAGGCCGCCGCCGGCGCGGGCCGGCGACCGGCCGCCACCGCCGCGCTCGCCGTCTTCGACAGGTGGGCCAGCAGCACCGCCAGCCCGTCCCGGCGGGCGCTCTCCGCGCGCTGCCACGCGCTGCTGGCCGCGCGCGGCAGCGCCGACGCCGAACGCGGCTTCCGCACCGCGCTACGGCTGCACCCGGCGGATGCGGGGGCGTTCGAACGGGCCCGCACCGAGCTGCTGCTCGGCCGGGAACTGCGCCGCAGCCGCCGCCCCCGGGACGCCCGGGAGCACCTGCACGCCGCCCGGGAAACCTTCGGCCTGCTCGGGCTGACCGTCTGGGCCGAGCAGGCCACCACCGAGCTGCGGGCGGCCGGCGAGTCGGTCGGCACACCGGAGCTGCCGGCCGCCCGGCTGCTCACCGGGCAGCAGCTACGGATCGCGCAGCTGGTCGCCGAGGGAGCCACCAACCGCGAGATCGCCACCCGGATGTTCCTCTCCACCCGGACCGTCGACCACCACCTGCGCAACATCTTCCACCGGCTCGGCATCCGGTCCCGCACGGAGCTCGCCCGCGCGCTGCACTGAACCCGGCGCGCGGCGGCGGGCGGCGACGGTCAGGGCAGCACGACGGTACGGGCGCCCTCGCCGCGGGCCATCCGGTCGAACGCCGCCGCCGCGCCGTCCAGGTCGGTCCGGTGGGTGATCAGGGCGGCCGGGTCCAGGGTGCCGTCGAGCACGGCACGGGCCAGCTCGGGCACGTCCCGGTCCGGGTCGGACGAGCCGTACACCGAGGAACGCAGTGTCCGCCCGGAGTGGAAGATGTCCAGCGCGCTCAGGCTGACCACGTCGTCCCGTGCGCCCATCCCCACGACGGTGACCTGGCCGCCGCGCCGGGCGGCCCGCCAGGCGGCGCGGATGGTCACGCCGCGGCCGACGCACTCCAGGGCGTGGTCGACGCCACGCCCGTGGGTGCGCTCCCGGACCGCCCGGCTCAGCGCGTCGTCGGCGACGAGGAAGTCGGTGGCCCCGGCGGCGGCGGCCAGTTCGGCCTTGGCGGGCGACACGTCGACGGCGAGGACCGGGTCGGCGCCGGCGGCCCGGGCGGCGGAGACCACCGACAGGCCCACCCCGCCGAGACCGATCACCGCCACCGACTCGCCGGGCGCCACCCGGGCGGTCCGGCGTACCGCGCCGACCCCGGTGAGGACGGCGCAGCCCAGCAGGGCCGCGGTGGCGAACGGTAGCTGCGCCGGAACGTCGATCACCGCCTCCTGCGGCACCACCACCTCCTCGGCCAGCGCGCCGAGGCCGAGGGCGACGTGCAGCGGCGCGCCGGCCGAGGTCCGGCCCCGGGCGGTCGCGGGGGAGCCCGTCCGCTCGCAGAACCACGGCTCGCCGCGACCGCAGTACCAGCACCTCCGGCAGGGCGGCGCCCAGTTCAGCACCACGTGCGCGCCGGGCCGGACGCGGTCGACGCTGGGGCCGACCTCGACCACCTCGCCCGCCGCCTCGTGTCCGAGCACCAGCGGGTACGGCGGCGCGACGGTGCCGTTGACCATGGACAGGTCCGAGTGGCAGACCCCGGCGGCCCGTACCCGCACCCGTACCTCGCCCGGCCCGGGTGCCGGCAGCTCCACCTCTTCCACCGTCAGCGGCTGGTCCACGCCTCGGGCGAGCAGCGCCCTCACCGCTGGATCGCCTTGGTCTGGAGGAACTCGTCGAGCCCGTAGCGACCCAGTTCCCGGCCGAGGCCGGACTGCTTGTAGCCGCCGAACGGGGCGAGCGGGTTGAACGGCGCGCCGTTGATGTCGACGGCTCCGGTGCGGATCCGCCGGGCGACCCGCACCGCCCGCTCCTCGTCGGCGGACCAGACGGCGCCCGCCAGGCCGTACCGGGAGTTGTTGGCGACGGCCACCGCCGCCTCCTCGTCGTCGACCGGGATGACGGCGAGCACCGGTCCGAAGACCTCCTCCTGGGCCAGCGCGCTGCCCGGGTCGACGTCGGCGAGCACGGTCGGGGCGACGAACCAGCCCCGCTCGGGCAGCACCGCGTCCGGGCCGCCGGCGATCAGCCGGGCGCCGTCGGTGAGCGCCCGGGTCACGTGGCCGGTCACCCGGTCCCGCTGGGCCGCGGAGACCAGCGGGCCGAGCCGGGTGTCCGGCGCGAACGGGTCGCCGGTCCGGTAGCTGTCGGCGGCCTTGGCGACCAGGCTCAACGCCTCGTCGTAGCGGTCCCGGTGCACCAGCATCCGGGTCCAGGCGGTGCAGGTCTGGCCGGAGTTGAGGAAGGCGTTGCCCACGCCGACCTGCACCGCGGTGGCCAGGTCGGCGTCGTCGAGGATCACGTTGGCGGACTTGCCGCCGAGCTCCAGCGCCACCCGGGCGATCCGGTCGGCGGCCAGGTGCGAGATCCGCCGGCCGGTGGCGGTCGAGCCGGTGAAGGAGACCATGTCGACGTCCGGGTGGGCGGCAATGGCCTCGCCCACCTCGACGCCCGTGCCGGGCACCAGGTTGACCACCCCCGGCGGGAAGCCGGCCTCGTGGATCGCGTCGAAGAGCAGGTACGCGGTCAGCGGGGTCAGCTCGCTGGGCTTGAGCACCACCGTGCACCCGGCGGCCAGCGCGGGCGCCACCTTCGCCATCACCTGGTGCAGCGGGTAGTTCCACGGGGTGATCGCCCCGACCACGCCGACCGGTTCGCGGACCACGAGCGAGTTGCCGACGGTCTCCTCGGCGGGCGGCCGGGCGGCCAGGTCGACGTAGCTGCGCAGCACGGTCAGCGGCAGGCCGACCTGTACCCGGGTGGCCACCCTGAGCGGGGTGCCCAGCTCCAGCACGACCGTCTCGGCGGCGATCGCGGCCCGGCTGGCCAGCGCCGCGTGCAGGCGGTCCAGGGTGGCGGACCGCTGCGCCGAGGTGGTGGCGGCCCAGCGGGGGAAGGCGGCCCGGGCGGCCGCGACGGCCCGGTCGACGTCGGCGGCCGTGCCGGCCGGCACCCGGGCCAGGAGCTCCTCGGTCGCCGGGTTGTGCACCGCAATGGTGTGCCCGGAGGAGGGGGCGACCCAGGCTCCGTCGAGATAGATGTCGGTTCGTGCGAGATCCATCGCGCCCCTCACCGTGGTCAAAAACTAGCGCTGCAAGTTTTGACTCTAGCGCCCCAGGTCGGCCGCTGGGAGGGGTGGCAGCGGCCCGATGTGCTCCTCGTAGGTGCGGGAGAGCCCGTGGATGAGCGCGTCGAGGCCGAGCGCGAAGGCGCCCTCGTCCACCCGTTGCTGATGCTCGGCGAGCCGGTGCGCCTGGGTCAGGTGCGGATACCGCTCGTCGTACAACCCCGGGTCCTCGACGAAGCCACGGGCGAACGATCCGAGCGCGGAGCCCGCCACGAAGTAGCGCATCAGCGCGCCGATGTGCGTCGCGCGCGCGGGCGGCCAGCCGGCAGCGACGAGTCCACCGTAGACCGCGTCGGCCATCGCCAGCGCCGCCGGTCGCCGGCCCGGCCCGCGGGCCAGGTGCGGCACGATGTTCGGGTGCGCGGCCAGTGCCGCCCGGTACGAGTGCCCCCACCGGCGTAGCGCCTCGCGCCAGTCGAGGCGGCCGAAGAAGGAGACGTCGACCTGCGCCGTGACGCTGTCGGCCACCGCGTCGAGGATCTCGTCCTTGGTGGCGAAGTGGTTGTACAGCGAGGGCCCGCGCACCCCGAGTTCGGCCGCGAGCCGGCGGGTGGAGAACCCCTCCAGGCCGTCCGCGTCGATCAGCGCCGCGGCGGCCTCGACGATCCGCTGCCGGCTGAGCAGCGCCTGCCTCGGCCGGGGCATCCGTGCCTCCCTCGTTCGCTCGTGGGTTCGCCGCAACTCTGCCACAACGAGGTCTGGACGGAATTAAACTTGCAGCGCTAGTTTATTCCTCATGGACCTTCAGCTCTCCCCGGAGCAGGCGGCCGTCCGGCGACTGGCCGCCGAGTTCGTCGACCGGGAGGTGGCCCCGTACGCGGCGGCCTGGGACCGGCGCGAGTCGGTCGACCCGGAGATCGTGGGAAAGCTCGGCCGGCTGGGCTTCCTCGGGCTGACCATCCCCGAGGAGAACGGCGGGTCCGGCGGCGACCACCTCTCCTACTGTCTGGTGCTGGAGGAGCTCGGCCGGGGCGACTCCGCCGTCCGGGGCATCGTCTCGGTGTCGCTCGGGCTGGTCGCCAAGGCCATCGCCGCGCACGGGTCCGCCGCGCAGCGGGCCGAGTGGCTGCCCCGGCTCTGCGCCGGCACCGCGCTCGGCTGCTTCGCCCTGACCGAACCGGACAGCGGCTCGGACGCGGCCGCGCTGACCACCCGGGCGACCCGCGACGGCGGCGACTGGCTGATCACCGGCGCGAAGACGTTCATCACCAACGGCACGTTGGCCGATGTGGTCCTGCTCTTCGCCCGCACCGGCGGGGCCGGACACCGGGGCATCACCGCGTTCCTGGTGCCCACCACCGTCGCCGGGCTCACCCGGAAAGAGATCCACGGCAAGCTCGGGCTGCGCGGCCAGGCAACCGGTGAGCTGCGCTTCGACGCCGTCCGGGTGCCCGACTCGGCGCGCCTCGGCCCGGCCGGCGGCGGGTTCCGGCTGGCCCTGGCCACCCTGGCCAAGGGCCGGATGTCGGTGGCCGCCGGCTGCGTCGGCATCGCCCAGGGCTGCCTCGACGCGGCGGTGGGCTACGCCGGGCAGCGCACCCAGTTCGGCAAGCCGATCGCCGGGCACCAACTGGTGCAGCAGTTGCTCGCCGCCATCGCCGTGGACACCGCCGCCGCCCGGCTGCTGGTGTGGCGGGTGGCCGACCTCGTCGACCGGGGCGAGCCGTTCGCCACCGAGGCGTCGATGGCCAAGCTCTTCGCCAGCGAGGCCGCGGTCCGGGCGGCCAACAACGCCGTCCAGGTCTTCGGCGGGTACGGCTACATCGACGAGTACCCGGTCGGCAAGTACCTGCGCGACGCCCGGGTCGCCACCCTCTACGAGGGCACCAGCCAGATCCAGCAGCTGCTCATCGGGCGCGCGCTCACCGGCGTCAACGCCTTCTAGCAAAGGGGAGAACCCGTGACCAGATTCGCCGACCGGGTGGCCGTCGTCACCGGCGCCGGGCAGGGCATCGGCGCGGCGACCGCGCACCGGCTGGCCGCCGAGGGCGCCGCCGTCGCCGTGGTCGACCTCGACGAGGAGCGCAGCCAGGCGGTCGCCGACGAGATCACCGCGGCCGGCGGCCGGGCCGTCGGCATCGGCTGCGACGTGACCGATCCCGCGGCGGTCGCCGCGATGACCGACCGGGTGGTGCAGGCGTACGGCGGGCTGCACGTGCTGGTGAACAACGCCGGCATCACCCGCGACGACCTGCTGTTCAAGATGCCCCTGCCACATTGGGAGGCGGTGCTGACCACCAACCTGACCAGCATGTTCCTCTGCTGCCAGGCCGCCCAACAGCACATGGTCGCGGCCCGCTACGGCCGGATCGTCAACCTCAGCAGCCGCTCCGCCCTCGGCAACCGGGGCCAGGTCAACTATGCGGCGGCCAAGGCCGGGGTGCAGGGCCTGACGGCCACCCTCGCCATCGAGCTCGGCCCGTACAACGTCACGGTCAACGCCGTCGCCCCGGGCTACGTGGCCACCGCGATGACCGCCGCCACCGCGCAGCGGGTCGGCAGCAGCCCGGAGGAGCATCAGCGGATGGTCGCCGAGCACACCCCGCTGCGCCGGGTCGCCCAGCCGACCGAGATCGCTTCGGTGATCGCCTTCCTGTCCAGCGACGACGCGTCGTACGTCAGCGGCCAGACCCTGTACGTCAACGGCGGCGCGCGCTGAGGCGCGCCGGCGGACCAGCACCCGGAGGAAACATGGACTTCGCGCTTTCCGACACCGAGCGGGCGATCCGCGACACCGCCCGCGACTTCATCGCCAGGGAGGTCATGCCGCTGGAGCAGGAACTGCTGCGGCGGGAGCGGGCGCACCGGCCCGGACTGGAGCACAGCGAGCTGCGCGAGCTGCAGCTCAAGGCGCGCAAGTTCGGGTTCTGGGGGCTGGCCACCCCCGAGGAGTACGGCGGCATGGACCTGCCGGCCGTCACCCAGTCCCTGATCTGGACCGAACTCGGCCGCTCGTTCGTGCCGTTCCGGTTCGGCGGTGAGGCCGACAACATCCTGTTCCACGCCAACGACGAGCAGAAGCGCGAGTACCTGGTCCCGACCATCGAGGGGGAGCGGCGCAGCTGCTTCGCGATCACCGAGCCCGGCGCCGGCTCCGACGCGGCCAACATCAAGCTCAGCGCCCGCCGCGACGGCGACGACTGGATCCTCAACGGCGAGAAGACCTTCATCACCGGCGGTCACGATGCCGACTTCGCCATCGTGATCGCGGTGACCGACCGGGAGAAGGGCGCCCGCCACGGCGGCGCCACCGCGTTCCTGGTGGACCGGTCGATGGGCTGGCGCTCGGAGTTCATCCAGACGATGGGCGAGGGTGGCCCCGCCTCGCTGGTCTTCGACGACGTCCGGGTGCCCGGGCGCAACATCCTCGGCGAGCCCGGGCAGGGCTTCAGCCTCGGCATGGAGTGGATCGGCAAGGGCCGCTACACCATCCCGTCGCACGCCGTCGGCATCGCCGAGCGGGCGTTGTCGATGGCCATCGACTACGCCAACACCAGGGAGACCTTCGGCGCGAAGATCGGCACCAACCAGGCCATCCAGTGGATGATCGCCGACTCGGAGACCGAGCTGGAGGCGGCCCGCTGGCTCATCCTGCGCGCCGCCTGGACCGTCGACCAGGGGATGGACCCGCGGCACGCCTCCTCGATGGCGAAGCTTTACGGCGCGGGCATGGTCAATCGGGTGGTCGACCGCGTCCTGCAGATCCACGGCGGCATGGGCTACACCCGCGAGCTGCCGATCGAGCGCTGGTACCGGCAGGTCCGGCTGTACCGGATCTTCGAGGGCACCGACGAGATGCAGCGACTGATCATCTCCCGCGACCTGCTACGCGGCTACACGAAGCTGGGAGGGCACCTGGCATGAGGGTCTTCGCGTCCATCGAGGAGTTGGCCGAGGCGACCGGCGAGACCCTGGGCCCCGGCCCCTGGTTCCGGATCGACCAACAACGGGTCGACCGGTTCGCCGACGCCACCGACGACCGCCAGTGGATCCACATCGACCCGCGACGGGCCGCGGCCGGCCCGTTCGGCGGCACCATCGCGCACGGCTACCTCACGTTGTCCCTGCTGCCGGCGCTGGCCGGTGGCCTGTACCGGGTCGAGGGGGTGGCCCTGGGGGTCAACTACGGCCTCAACCGGGTGCGCTTCCCGGCCCCGCTCCGGGTCGGCAGCGCGGTCCGCGCCACCGCGACCCTGGCCGAGGTGTCACCGGTGGACGGCGGTGTGCAGGTGGTCACCGCGCTCACCGTGGAGAGCGACGCCGGCGGCAAGCCGGTCTGCGTCGCCGAGACGGTCAGCCGCCTGGTGCGGGGCGTGGCCCGATGACCGCGCTGTCGCTGGCCATGGTGCTGGCCGAGTCCGCCCGCCGGCACGCCGACACCGTCGCCGTGGTCGACGGCGACACCCGGGTGACGTACGCCGAGCTGTGGCTGGAGGCGCGCAGCTACGCCGCCGGGCTGCGGGAGCTGGGGGTCGGCCCCGGCGACAAGGTGGCCCTGCTGGCCCCGAACGTGGTGGACTTCCCCCGGGTCTACTACGGGGCCCTTGCCGCCGGCGCGGTGCTCGTCCCGGTGCACCTGCTGCTGACCGTGGACGAGGCGGCGCACGTGCTGACCGACAGCGGCACGAAGCTGCTGGTGTGCCACAGCTCCCAGCTCGCCCTGGGCGCCGCCGCCGCGGCGGCGTCCGGCGTGCCGCTGGTGACCGTCGGGCCGGCGGCCGCCGGCGCGGTCGCGCCCCGCCTGGAGGAGCTGAGCCACCCGCTGCCACCGCTGCCGTCGTACGTCACCCGGTCGGCGGAGGACCCGGCGGTGGTGCTCTACACCAGCGGCACCACCGGGGTGCCCAAGGGCGCCCTGCTCACCCACCTCAACCTGGTCATGAACGCCACCGTGAACGTCTTCGACGCCAACGACGCGCGCGGCACGGACGTCGTGCTCGGCTGCCTGCCGCTGTTCCACAGCTTCGGCCAGACGGTGGCGATGAACGGCACCTTCCGGATCGGCGCGACGCTGGTGCTGCTGAGCCGGTTCACCGGGCCGGCCGCCATCGACCTGATGCTGCGCGAGGGGGTGGACGTCTTCCACGGCGTGCCCACGATGTACGTGGCGCTGCTCGACGCCGCCCGGGACCGGGACGACCTGCCCCGGCTGCGGCTCTGCGTCTCCGGTGGGGCGTCGCTGCCGGTGGCCGTGCTGGAACGGTTCCACGTCGCCTTCCAGACGACGGTCTTCGAAGGGTACGGGCTCTCCGAGACCTCACCCACCGCCACCACCAACCAGCCGCACCTCGGCACCCGCGCCGGGACCATCGGGCACCCGGTCTGGGGCGTGGAGGTGGAGATCGCCCGCGCGGAGGTGGACGAGCGGATCGAGCTGCTACCGACCGGAGAGCTCGGCGAGATCGTCATTCGGGGGCACAACGTCTTCGCCGGTTACCTGGGGCGGCCCGAGGCGACCGCGGAGGCGGTGGTGGACGGCTGGTTCCGTAGCGGTGACCTGGGACGCAAGGACGCCGACGGGTTCATCACCATCATCGACCGGAAGAAGGACATGATCATCCGGGGTGGCTTCAACGTCTACCCACGCGAGGTGGAGGAGGTCCTTGCCGGGCACCCGGCGGTCGGCCAGGTGGCGGTGATCGGGGTGCCCGACCCGCACCACGGCGAGGAGGTCTGCGCGGTGGTGGTGGCGGACCCGGCCGGCCCGGGCCTGCCCGACCAGCAGGAGATGATCGACTGGTCGCGGGAGCATCTGGGCCGGCACAAGTACCCGCGGCAGGTCCGGTACGTCGACGAGCTGCCGCTCGGGCCGAGTCACAAGGTGCTCAAGCGGGAACTGCGTCGCCGCATGGCCCCGCCCGACTGACCACCGCCCGCCGTCCGCTGCCCACCCGCCCAGGCCGCGGCCCTCGTCGGTGACGTGCACCACGGTATTGACAGACAGAGTCCCGACCGCCGAGGCTTTATTGAGCGATGCCTGTCGATGAATGCGGGGGCATGATGCGACGCAGGATCTTCGCGCTGGCCACGGCCGCTGCGGTCGTCGTCGGTGGGGCCATGACGATGGTGCTGCCGCCGGCGTACGCCGCGACGGCGTGCACGGTGGACTACACCATCACCCGAGAGTGGTCCAACGGCTTCTGGGCCGAGCTCACCGTCACCAACCTGGGCTCCCCCGTCACCGACTGGTGGCTGCGGTTCCGTCAGGTCAGCGGCCAGACGATCACCATGGGCCTCGACCGGCTGCCGGACGGATACACGCTCGGCAGCGGCGAGTTGTACCCGATCACCATGCTCCGCCCACCGGCGGGGTCCACGCTGCCGACCGGCGCCTCGGTGACGGTGCGCTTCGGCGGCAACTACCGGGACGCGGAGCCCGAGCCGACCGACTGGGTGTTGAGCGGCCAGCCGTGCAACGGGGACGTCGGCAGCCCGACCGGCTCGTCGCAGCCGACGGCTTCGGGGAGCCCGCAGCCCAGCCCACAGCCGGGCGGCCCGTCGGTGTCGCTCACCTCGCCCCTGCCCAACGACTTCTTCGCCGCGCCGGGCGTCATCCCGATCCGTGCCGAGGCCACGGCGGCGGCCGGCCGGCGGATCGAGCGGGTCGAGTTCCGGGAGCGCGGCACGTTGCTCGCCGTGGACACCACCGCGCCGTACGCGTTCGACTGGCGCGGCGCGCCGCCGAACAGCGGCACCCGCGTCACCGCCACCGCCTACGACAGCGACGGCGCCCAGGCCACCGCCGAGGTCCGCGGCATCCGGGTGCTCCCGCCGCCGGCACCCGGTGCCGCCCCCGCGCTGAAGGCGATCGGCAACCGCATCCGTACGGTCACCACCGACCCGAGGCCGTACCGGCCACGCGGAATCATCCGGTCGGACGCGCCCGGCGAGTGCGCGTGGGGACCGATCCGCTGGGACGGCCCGGTCGACGACGCGTCCGTAGGTGCGCTGCGGGCCCGCGGCGTCGACGCGGTGCGGGTCGTGCTGAGCGACGCCTGCTTCGTCTACACCGGCAGCCCCACCGACAGACAGAACCGCGTCGGCTACGTCGACGAGGCGGCCCGGTACGTCGACCGGCTCGTCCGGGCCGGCATCACACCCATCGTGTCGCTGCGCCAGAGCGACCTTCTCGCCACGCGCTCCTTCTGGAGCGCGGCGGCGGAGGTGTTCGGCGCCGACAACGCGGTGATCTTCGACATCTCGCCCTACGACTTCCCGGCGGCCGGTGGCACCGGTCCCGCGGTGGTCTGGACCTGCTGGCGCGACGGCGGCGTCGCGTGCGCGGGCACCAGCCTGCCGAATTTCGGCGTGCAGGAGCAGATCCGCCTGCTTCGCGTGCAGGGCTCGTTCAACCTGGTCCTCGCCGCCGGGATCGACGGCGGCAACGACCTGCGCCGGTGGCTGGAATACCGTCCGGCCGACCCGGACGGCCGCAACGTGGCCGCCGCCTGGCGCGTCGACGACCGCTCGGCCTGCGCCACGCCGGCCTGCTGGCAGTCCACCCTGCTCCCGGTCGCCGCCCAGGTACCGCTGGTCGCCACCGACGTCAGCGCCGGCTCGGCGGCGCCGACGTTCGTGGTGCGGACGGTCACCTGGCTCGACCAGCACGGCATCGGCCACCTGCGCCGGTGACCGGGAAAGAGGTAAGCCTGAGGTTCCCCGATTGGCCGGAACCGTCGTGGCGTCCGTCAACCTGGGTGCGGCCCGGGCCTGTTGCGACGAAGAGGCGGCTCCTTCGCGGCCGGCCAGTCCGGTGACCGTGTCTGGTCCAGCTTGGACTGCGCCTGGTCCGCTGCGATCCCGGCCAGCACCAGGCGGACTTGCTCATGCGGAAGAACGTCGACGATCTTGGCTCGATCGTTCCTCGCGCGCCTGCTCACGGGGCGATGTGATGGCCCGCCTTGACCACCTGGTCGTACTCTCGGCGTCGGGCGTCGTAGGCGCGCGTCAGGACTACCTCCGAGTCGGATCCCACCGGCAGTCGAAGCGGCGGCGAGTCCATCTGACCGAGCCGCCAGACCACGTCGGCGAAGAGCTCGGGGGAGTTGATCTCCGCGTAGGTGTTCATCTCGTGCAGCGCGCGGAACATGCCCTCGCTGACCGGCGTGTAGTCCGCGATACCGTGCTCCGGTCTCCGCAGGTTGGCGCTGTAACCGGTGGCGAAGCCGCCCGGCTGCAGGATGGTCACCTTGACCCCGAGGTGCCCGGCCTCGGCGGCAAGCGATTCGGCCGCTCCCTCCAGCGCATACTTGCTTGCGTTGTACGCGGCGAGCCCTGGGATGGGAACCACGTTGGAGACCGAGCTGACGAAGACGGCGTGCCCGTGGCGCTGCTCCCGCCACAGCGGCAGCACGGCGCGGGTGAGCCGCCACGGCCCGAAGACGTTTGTGGCGAACTGCGCGGCGAGCTCCGCGTCGGAGATCTCCTCGAAGGTGCCGAACTGGCCGTAGGCCGCGTTGTTGACCAGAACGTCGACGCCGCCGAAGGCGTCCACCGCACGCGCGACCGCTGCTGCGCACTGCTCCGGATCCCGTACGTCCAGGGCGGCGGCCACCACGTTGTTCGGATGCCGGGCGACCAACTCGTCCAGGGTCTCCGGCTGCCTGGCGGTCGCCACCACCTGGTCGCCCTCGGCGGCGAGCCGGGCCGCGAGAGCCTGACCGAGTCCGCTCGAACATCCCGTGACCAGCCAACGCTTTGTCATCGCCCTCGACCCGCCTATCCACTGGGTTGTGCCGCGAATGCAGGGTGTCAGAGGTGGCGCAAAAGGTGAAGAGGCGTCGACCTTCGTCAGACTGATTCGTCGGGTATCCGGCATCGGGGCCGGCCCGTCCTCATCCGGTGCATCAGGAACGTGGCGCGGTGGTTGAGGGGCTCCGGCCCTGTCGAGGGCCACGTCGACCCCATCAAGACGATCGAGGCTGTGACCAGCGAAAAATGGGGCACGGCCTCGATCGCTTGACTGTCGGGTGTCCTCGTAGGGCCGGCCGTGCCGACGGTCCCCATGCACTACGCAGAAAGGGCTTGTCGGACTCACGCGGCCTGGCGGAGGACGCCGGCCCGTACCAGCGCGCGAATCACGCGGTGCGGATCGGCGGAGACGACGGCCGCCACCTTGCCGGCCGGCCACCGGCCCCCGGTGTCGCGCAGTTGGCGCAAGGTGTCGACCAGCTTTGCGTCCAGGCGATACGTGGTCGCGCCGACGGTCACTGCGCCGTCGGCAACGGTGCAGGACGGGCCGATCTCGATGTCGTCGTCCAGACCGATCCGGTCGGCGTCGGCCAACTGCGCGAACCGGCCCGGCTCACCTGACGATCGCGCGTCGGGAAGGACGCCCAGCGACGGTGTGGCGTCCGGGGCGGTGCGCAGTCGTGCGGCGAGGTCGTCGAGTTCGAGCGCCGACAATCGGCGCAGCAGTTCGTCGCGCCGGGCCGGCAGACCCGGCCCGAAGGCGTCGACCGGCAGCGGCCGCTCCAGGAAGGCGTCGTCCAGGAGCAGCTCGGCCACCAGGTCCGTCATCAGGTTCCGCCAGGTGGGCTGGCGGAACGTCACGCTCACGTGCAGCGACAGGTTGCCGCCGTAGTCACCCACGTACGGCGAGTGGGAGGGTACGTAGAGGACGTCGCCGGGTTCCAGAGTGGCGTCCACGGCCGGCTCACCCGATGCGCCGACACGGCTGGTGTCGGCGTGCTGCGGCTTCGTCGGCCAGACCCGCCACCGGCGGGTACCGGTGAGCTGGACGATGGCGATCTCCACCGGCCGGTCGTGGACGACCAGATCCATCCGTCCTGCGGGGGTGAGGCAGCCGTCGACCCAGGTCGGGGTTCCCACGGCAGCCGCCACGTCGCGAGCCAGGTCGAACAGAGCCGGCACGAAGCGCTGCAGGTGCGGCCAGATCAGCGTGGCACCGGCCTCGAAGTAGCGGTACACCCGCTCGGCCACCGCGTATTCGGCGTGCACACCGCCCGAGGACTCGGCGACGGCGGTGTACTCGACCGGGACGATGATGTTGTTCTCGGCGGCGATCCGGATGTCCGCTGCGCGGATGGTGCGGGACCGCAGCAGGCGATCCAGGTCGCGCACGGTGAGCAGGTCACCCGGTGGGCACCGCATGGCCTGCCTGCGCACGACGGCCTCGCGGGCCAGCACGGTGGCGAACTCGGTCGGCGACCCGAAGATGTCGGCGAACGTCACTGTAGATCACTCCCGTGCTGGTAGATCGAGATGCAGACGCCGGTTCCGGTGAAGGGCTCCCGTGACCAGCCGCCGAATCGGCCGGTGCGGCGCAGTCCGGCCAGGCGCGCCATCAGGTCCAGCTCGGCGGGCCAGACGTAGCGCATCCGCAACGGCGCGAGGTGCACGCCGTCGGCACGGAAGTTCACCGTCTGCCGCACCAGGGTCTGTTCCGCCGGATCGTGCAGGATCATGACAAGCTCGGTGCGGTCGGGCCGGATCTGCGTGGGTGCGATGATCTTGTTGTTGACGAAGTCGGACAGCCCGATCATCTGTGTCTCCAGCACCAGGCGGCCGTCGTCGGCGAGATGACGCGCGGCGTTGCGCAGGAAGGCGACCTGCGTGTCCTGGTCGGGCAGCGCATAGATGGTGTTGAACACGCAGTACACGAGATCGAAGCGTTCGTCGAGCCGGACGTCGACCATGTCCGCGTGGCGCGTCCGGATCACGCCGGCCGGGTCCTTGGTGCCCAGCACGGCGAGCATGTCCGCGGAGTTGTCCACGCCGGTGACGTTCAGGCCCGAGCCGGACCCGAGCGGCAGGGCGATACGGCCGGTGCCGACACCGAACTCCAGGACCCGGCTGCCGGCACCGACGACGTCCTTGAGGAACCGGACCGCCGGCCCGGTGGGCCAGCCGGCACCGATCTCGTCGTCGTAGTGCCCGGCCTCGTTGCGCAGGTACTGCGCGGAGGACGACCAGTCACTCATCGTGCACCACCGACCAGGTCGGGCTCGGGGGCCGGTACCGCCGGTGAGACCGGAGCGTTCCGGCGGTACGCCGACGCGAAGCGCCGCCTGAGCCAGTCGCGGGTCGCGCGGTAGTCGTCGTCGGACAGCAGCGCACAGTCAGCGGCGATCATGTAGAACGCGAAGCTGACGAGGCCCATGGTGGCCCCGATGCCGAGGTGCATGCCGATCACCAGCAGCAGCGCGATCTCGCGGAGCCGCCGGTTGCGGCCGGGCACCAGCAGCACCACCGCCAGCTGCACCGTGATGGTCAGGTAGCAGGCGAGCGTCACCAGCGCCGCGTTGTGCATGAGCGCGGTGGCGGTGTCGCTGTACTGGAACTGGTGCAGTTGGCTGATGTAGTAGAGCGCGTTGCCCTCGCGCCAGCGGGTGTCGACGATCTTCCAGAAGCTGGACATGGCGTAGACGACACAGATCTGGAAGACAACCAGCACCCCGGCGGCGTTGTGCACACTGTTGAGCAGCGTCGGCTTGTCGCTTGTCGCTGTCAGCCGGGCGCGGGTTCGCGCGGCGAGCGGGCTGAGGTACGCGTTGGTGGTGGCGAACACCAGCAGCAGCAACAGGATCCGGGCCAGGTTGTCGCCGCCGTCAAGCACGTTGGGATTGCGCTGGTCAAGTGACCAGATGAAAATCGCGTTCACCAGGGTCAGTGCCCTTCCGCCCAGGACGGTCCAGACCAAGGCAGCCACCAGGCCGGAAAGGTAGACCAGGTTGAACCATGTTTCACCGTCGCTGAGGCGATAGAGGGAGAACACGCTCCCGGAGGAGTGCTGCGAGGCGCTGAAGCTGGCGAAGCTGGTGGTCCCGTTCGGCCCGTAGAGGGCGTCGCGGTACGGGAAGTTGGCCAGATAGATGAGGGCGGTGGTGGCGCCGAGCCCGATTCTGAGCAGGGACAGACCGACCAGTCGTCGGCGGCCGGTGGCGAAACGGTCGAGGAAGGTGGACATTCACCGCTCCGGGGGTTGGTAGGACATCCAGCCGGTGTCGGCGATGCGGATGGGCGGGTCCTGTTCGGGGTCCGCCTCGTGCCGCTCGGAGAAGCGCAGGATCGCGGTCCAGGTGTAGAAGACCCGCACCCGCACCGGTTCGCCGTCGAGTTGGACGCCGGGCACCATCATCGAGGCGAGCCGGCCGATCTGGCCGCTCACCTGCTTGCGGGCACCGGCCAGGCTCTCTCGGGCCGCGGCGAGGTACTCGGTGTCACTCATCTGCCCGGCGCCCTCCAACTCCTGCCAGCCGGCTGGCAGGATGCTGGCCTCCTGCGCGCTGATCGGGTGGCTGGGATCGGCGGGGTCGGTCAGCGGCTGCCCGTTCTGTCGACTCGTGATGAGCCGCTCGAGTTTGGTCTCCGAGGTCGCGATGTCGGAGAGCGAATAGCCCAGGTTCAGCACGGTGCGGTCGACCCGGGGCGGGAAGAGCCGGTGCGCCTTGGCCTCGGCGATCAGCGGCTGCGTGAGCGACAGCACCGGGCTGGTCGTCGTGGTGCCGCCGGTGCGGTACTCGACCTGGAGCCAGCCGTCGTAGTTGCCGTTGGGCGGGTTGGGTGCGAAGAGCCGCCACCGCTGCGTCAGGTAGGGGTCGACGACGGCGTCGAGGGTCGACTGCAACCGCACCTTCAGCGGCGACGGCGGCAGGTTGTACCCGATGACGGACACCGCGTACGCCGTGACGACGAGCAGGGGCAGGATGCGGACGACCCGTTGCGCGACGCGGGCCGGTCCGGACTGCGTCCAGCCGGGGGGTCTGATCACCAACCGCGGCATTCGTGTGCTCCCTTCAGTTGAACTGGCGGTCGGAGTTGGCCGAATCGGGTTGCCGGCGTGGATTGACCTGTCCGATCGCACTCTCGATGGCCTGGTCAGCGGGCAGCATGGTGTTGGCCCCGTCCGCGTCGTGCGACTCGAAGATCACGCCGGTTCGGCTGTCGAGCACGTCGGCGGGGGCGGGCACCTTGATGGTCGGCGTGGGATGGGCGGGTACCGCGAAGGCGGTCAGCCATGCGGCGACCAACGCGCCCAGCGCGCCGATCAGGACCTTGCGGATCACGGGAGCTCCCTGGAGTCGATCAGGCGGCGCAGTTCCGCGGCCGCGTCGAGCTGGTCCAGCCGGGCAGCGAAGCGGGCCAGTGCCGCTTCGTCGGGACGAGCGGCGTCGCAGTACTCCCCGCTGTCGAGGAGCCGCCGTACGCTCGCCGCCAGGACGTCGCGCCACAACCGTGGCTGGACGCTCACCGACAGGTGCAGCGACACCCGGTCCTCGGCCACCGCCACGTGGGGCGTGTTGTACGGCATGTACAGGACGTCGCCCGGCTCCAGCACCGCCTCGAACGCCGGCTCGCCCAGTTCGTCGATCCGGTAGTGACCGAAGGTCTCCTTGCGCGGCGCCAGCGTCTCCCACAGCTTCCAGTGCTTGGTGCCTTCGACCTGGATGACGAACACGTCGATCGGGTCGTGGTGCGGAGAGAAGCCCTGCCGCCCGGCCGGGGTGAGGAAGGCGGTCACGCTGCTGCGGGCCGAGAACCTCTCGGCGAGCACCGCCGTGAGCGCCCGGAGCGACGGGCTGAGCTGCTCGGCCGAGCTCCAGGTCACCGTCGCGCCGGTGCGGAACAGTTCGTACACCCGCTCCGGCACGACGACGTCGGTCACCATGGCGCCCTGCACGCGGACCGGCGCGGTGTACGCCGCCAGTGGCGTCGCCTGACCGTCGACGGTCACGCCGAGATACGGCGGCCGGAGCGCTTCGAGGTGCAGCAGGACGTCCAGGTCGGCGATCGAGAGGACGGACCGAGGATCGTCGGACAGCGCTACGCGGCGCAGCAGCGGCGCCTGGTTGAAGTGGTGTGCGAAGAACTGTGTCTCGTCGCCCGCGAGTTCGGCGAACGTCGGGGTGTACATCGGAGTCGGCCCGATCAGCGCGCGACGGTGAGGACGCCGAGTCGCGCGAGCGCCTGGGCGATGCCGACCGAACGCGCCGTCTCGACATCGGGATTGATCTCCCGGGCTGGGACCGGCTCGCCGCTGGTCATCCGTGCGAGGGTCGCCGCAACCGCGCTGGGAATCGCGATGGTGTGGCCGTTGACCTTGGTCTTGGTCCGGCCGTCCTGGCTCTCCTGGAACGTCACGGCGACGTCGGTACGTCGCAGCAGCGTGCTCCCGCCGATGGCGTCCAGTGCCGCGATGGTCTGGAACTCGTTGCCCTGGGCGGTGCCCTCGGAGTGTTGTCCGAGCATCATCAACCGGCGCAGCTCGGCCTCGACGTCGATCTCCCGTAGCCGCTCGGCCAGCAACGCCGCGTGGTCGGTGAAGGCCGGGACGAGGTCGGTGACGGTGCTTTCGTGCAGGTAGGGGAACTGCCAGAACCCCTCGGTGTCCAGCAGCCGTTCGACGGCCAGCCCGAGCAGATCGCGCCACATCCTCGGCCGGACCATCACCGACAGGTGCAGCGAGACCTGGTCCTCGGCCGCCGCCACGTGCGGCGTGTTGTAGGGCAGGTAGAGCACGTCGCCGGCCCGCAGAGTCGTCTCGATCACCGGGGTGCCGAGCTCTTCGAGCTTGTAGTGTCCGATGTCGCCGCGGCGCGTCGCCGGCGGCTCCCACAGCTTCCAGTGCTTGGTGCCTTCGAGCTGGATGATGAACAGGTCGACCGGGTCGTGGTGTGGTGAGAAGCCCTGCCGGCCCGCCGGCGTCAGAAAGGCCACCACGTCGCTGCGGGCCGCGAACTTGGTGGCGAGCATCCGGGTCAGCGCCCGCACCGAGGGCAGCACGTGGTTGAGGGAACTCCAGGTGAGGGTGGCCCCGGTGCGGAACAGCTCGTAGACGCGTTCCGCCACGACCGTGTCGGTGACCGTGGTGCCCTGGACGCGGGTCAGGGTGGTGTATGCCCGTTCCGGGACACCGTCGCCGTCCTTGGTGATGGCGAGGTACGGCGGGCGGATGGCTTCGAGATGCAGGAGTTCGTCGAGGTCCGCGACGGACAGGACGTCGCGGGAGTCTCCGGACAGCGCGGCCCGCCGCAGCAGCGGGGTCTGGTTGAAGTGATTCGCGAAGAACTCAGCCTCGTCGCCGGCGAGCTCCTCGAATGTCGGAGTACGCATCTTCATCCATTCTCAAGAACTGTAACAAGCGAGGTGGTGCTGGTGGAGCGATTCGCTCCACCAGCACCACGGTTCAGTCACGCGATCGCGTTGAAGTACGAGAGAGCCCGCAGGTCGGCGGAGGTCTCGATGAATTCGAGGTCCATTTTCCACACCTCCAATCAGTGATCGACGGAACATTTGCCTCGCGATATCGACGAGCTGGCTGACCAAATGCATCAGTGGGCCAACCGAGAGCAAGCCTGGCACAGGAGAAGAGTGCCGGACATCGCGGAAAGCCGAGATGGGCAGCAGTTGCCAGTGGGCGGGGTCTCTGATATGAGAGGCGCCTGCGGCTCACCGAGCGTCATGCCGCATGGCGGTCAGATAGGCAATGTTGCTGGTCAATGTCCTGATAGCAAATCATGGACGTTTACGATGCGTGTTTATGGAACTCGGGTCCTTGTTGGGAACTCGGGGTCGAGGTAAGTTCGGCGAAGCTGGCCCGGGCTCGGGTCGCACTCCATGGCAGCTCGTGAGACATATCACTGTGAACTGTGAGTCTAGCCAGTGGAACGGGGACAATGAAAAAGATCATTATTCAGGGCCCCACGTACCCCGGGGTCCAGCCAAGCCAGGTCACCCTGACGTCAGGTCAAAGTGCGACTATTGGCGTCTGCCAATGCAGTCGATGCCCCTTCGATCTGCCGGTGTTGGCTGCGGGCGCGCCACCGCTGAGCTGGCGGATCACCGCCCGGGAGAGTTTCTGGCTGCTCAGCAATCTGTCCGATCGGCATCCGGTCACCGTGCAGAACATGGATGACTGGTACCAGTACGTCATCGTCGACCCGGAGCGGCTGGACGTGCCGGTGCCGTTCGAGCTCGCACATATCGACCTGACCGCTGCGTCTTCCGGACCGAAGGTCTCCGTGTTCGGCCACGAACCGCGATACATCCGCGCGTCGCCCAGGCCGTGCTCCGTTTGCCAGAAGGTGGCGGCCCGCAGGCCGCTGCTCGACCAACGGTCCACGTACTTCGCGGTGCTCGGGGAACTGTGCGTGGAACGGCTGCGCGGCGAGATGGACGCGGTGCTGCCCACGTCGGCCGAGATGGCCCGCCGGCTGTCCAGCAGGGGACACCCGATCAGTGCGGGAGCGGTGGACGCCCACATCAAGTATGTCGCCGAAAAACTCGGCCTTCCCAAGGGGGTCGATCGGGCGACGCTGGTCGCCGTCGTCATCCGTTCCGGCCTGCTGCACCAACCAGCGTGAGGGAATCGTCTGCCGCGTGCCGTTGCCGGCGACTCATCGTCAGGACCGGCACCGCACTTGCGAGCACCAGGGCCAGTGCGGACGCACCGGACCAGATGAGCACCAGACGCGGTGAGATGACCTCGAGGAGTCCACCGGCGATCAGGAATCCGGCTACCATCGCTCCATTGATCACCGCGCCGAGGGTGGCGAACCCCATCCCCCGCGCCTCCTCCGGGGTGCGACGCGCGACGAGCGTTCCGGCCGCGGAGCCCAGCATGCCGTTGCCGATCCCGCCGATCACGAACGCCGGTATCACCCAGCCTGCCTCGCTGACGGTGCCGCCGGCCAGGATGCCAGCGCTGACCAGCGCAAGACCGGTGACCAGCCTGATCAGGTAACCATGGTCGTCGGTCCGGCCACGCGCCGCCGCCCATGCCCCGAACACCAGGCCGAGCATCCAGCTACCCATGACGATGCCGTACATCGACGCGGAGGCATGCAACGTGCCGCGGACGAAGAAGACGACCGCGACATCCATCAGGTTCGCCGCCGCGACGACCGCTGCCACCATGACCAGCGCGACGAGCAGCACGCGGTCGTCGCGCACCCGGTAGGCCACGACCGGCGGGCGGTGCGGTGCGGACGGCGCCGGCTGCCGGCGGGCACGGCTGGTGCGGATCACCAGACCCACCAGCGCGACGGCGAGGAAGCTGGCCGCGTCGAGCACCAGCGGCAACCTCGGTCCGTCGATCGAGACGAGGACGCCGGCGAGCACGGGCCCGGCGAACATCCCCGCGGACGTGAACGTCTGGGTGATCGCGCTTGCCCGTGGGACGTTGTCCACGCCCACCATCGCGGGCGCGAGCGCGGCGAACACCGGTTGGGTGACGGCGACCCCGCATGCCAGCAGCGCGTTGAGGGCGATGAGCATCCCCGGGGCCGACGTGGTGAGCATCGCCAGGCAGCACAACGCCTGGACCGGCGCGACCGCCATGATGATCCGCCGGCTGTCGAGCCGGTCGGCGATCCGTCCGGTCAACCGGGCCAGTAGCACCGGCGGCAGGGCCGCACTGAGCAGCAACGCGGCCACGGTGTATCCGCCGGCACCCTGCTGCTGTAGCACGATAGCCAGCGCCGTCGCGGCGAGAAGGTCACCGCACACCGAGATCCCACGCGCGCTCGCGATCAGATAGACCTCGTTCCAGCGTGGCTGGTCCATCTCCACTCCAATCAACGCCATCGATGCGCCAATAGACCTGGTCACGCAATGGATTGCAGTGCGAAAGAATCAGTCCTCAAGATGGGAGCCCACCTGGACGAATGTCGGGGACCACGTCAACCCGATACGGCAACCGTACTATAAAAGGCTCGGCGTGCCCAGACATTATTGTCGTCCGCGACCGGCACCGCCCTAGCGTGGTCGCATGAAGCGTCCGGTGCCCCCACGAGCCAAGCAGATCGCGACCCAGCGCACCTACCACGGCGACACGGTCATCGACGAGTATGCGTGGCTGCAGCAGCGTGACAACCCCGACACGATCGCCTATCTCCGTGCGGAGGCCGACCACACGGCGACGGCTACGGCGCACCTGGCCAGTCTGAGGGACCTGCTGCTGGACGAGTTCCGGTCCCGTACGGCGCCGGCCGAACTGACCGTGCCGGTGCTCAAGGACGGCTACTGGTACTACAACCGCACCGAGGCGGGTCGGCCCTACATCCTGCATTGCCGCGTCCCGGCGTCGGCGGGTGCGACAGCCCCGCCCGAGGTCGGCGGTGCCGCCGGGGCCGGCGGCCCCTTGCCCGGTGAGGAATTGCTGCTGGACCGCAACATCCTCGCGGGTGACTCGCCATACTTCAATCTCGGCATCTTCGACGTCAGCCCGGACGGTCGGCTGCTGGCGCACGGTGTCGACCACACCGGAGACGAGCGGTTCACCCTGCAGGTCAAGGATCTGTGCAGCGGCACCCTGCTGCCCGACCGGATGCCCGACGTCAGCTACGGATCGGCCTGGTCCGCCGACGGAACCAGGCTGTTCTACGTCACCGCCGACGACACCGGCCGCCCGTATCGGGTCTGGCGGCACACGATCGGCTCATCGGCCGGCGACCGGCTGGTCCACGAGGAGCCCGACCGTCAGTTCCGGCTCGGGGTCATCCTCAGCCGCTCGCGTGGATTCATCGTCATCACCTCACGTAGTCGAACCACCAGCGAGGTGCACGTGATCGCCGCGGACGGAGCCGACGGCCCGCCGGTCGTCGTCGCACCCCGACGCCCCGGCGTCGACTACACGGTCGACCACCAAGGAGAACGGTTCCTGGTCCTGCACAACGCTGGCGCCCCCGACTTCGCGCTCGCCTGGACCCCGGCCGCCGCCCCGGGCACCTGGCATTCCCTGGTGGAGCACGTCCCCGGTGTCCGACTCACCCAGGTGTACGCGTTCGCTCAGCACACGGTGCTGGCGCTGCGCCGCAACGGCCTGACCGGGTTGCGCATCCTGTCCCCGGACGGCACCGGAAACCGTGACGTCGTGTTCCCCGAGCCGATCCACACCGTCCGGCCCGATCGGAACCTGGAATACTCCACCACGCTGTTCCGGCTTCGATACGCGTCGCTCGTCACGCCCGAATCGGTCTACGACTGCGACCTCGGTTCGGGCGAGTTGCTGCTGCGCCGGCAGACCAGGGTGGGGGGCGGATTCCGGCCCGAACACTACGAGCAGCACCGGGAGTGGGCGACGGCTCCGGATGGCGTACGGGTGCCGGTCTCCATCCTGGCCCGCCGTGGCGCTCCCCGTATCGGCGGCGTTCTCTATGCCTACGGCGCCTACCAGGTGCCGGCTGACCCGTGGTTCTCTCCGACGTTGCTGTCCCTGGTGGACCGAGGGGTCGTCTTCGCCGTCGCGCATCCGCGTGGCGGCGGGGAACTCGGCCGTTCCTGGTGGGACGGCGGCCGACTGCTGGCGAAGAAGAACACCTTCACGGATTTCCTGGCGACCGCCGAGCACCTGACGGCCGCGGGGTGGGTCGCCTCCGGCCGTCTCGTGGCGCGGGGTGCGTCGGCGGGCGGACTGCTCGTCGGCGCCGTCGCCAACCTCGCGCCGGATCGATTCGCCGGGATCGTGGCGGAGGTGCCGTTCGTGGATCCCCTCACCACGATGTTGGACCCGGACCGGCCGCTGACCGTGCAGGACCGGGATGAGTGGGGCGACCCGGTCGCCGACCCGGACGTCTATGCATACCTCAAGTCGTACGCTCCCTACGACAACGTCGGCGAGCACCGGTACCCTCCGATCCTCGCGACGGCCGGCCTGCACGACACTCGGGTCGCCTGTCACGAGCCGGCGAAGTGGGTGGCCCGCATCCGGTCGCTGTCACCGGCCACAGCGGTGCTGCTGCGCACCGAGATGCACGGCGGGCACAGCGGACCGAGTGGACGGGAGCGGTCGTGGCGAGCGGAGGCGCTCATCACCGCATGGATACTCGACCGGCTGGCCGCGCCCGTCGCCCGGCCGGCTCCGGGTGAGGACGGCGCGGGAAATTCGGACCGTCGGCCGGCGGGCCAGGCAGGCGCCGTCATCACCGGAGCCGGCCCCACGCCCGCCGTACTAGATGATCATGGAAGGCAGCGGCCAGCGACGTAGCCGATACGGCAGCCAGACCAGCATGGTGCCCACCTGCACGACCAGGCCCTCGGCCGCGAAGTCGCGGGCGATGTCCAGGTCGATGTCGGCGATCGGGGCGCCCTCCATGACCTGTGCCAGCATCGCCAGATATGCCGGGTCGTCGATGGTCAGCAGATTGAGCCGGCTGGACCGCCGGTCGCGGACCTGCACGAACCCCGGGCCACGCCGGAAGGTGCACTTGTCGATGTAGTAGGACCGTCGCCACGCGTCGAGCGGCTCCATCTCGTCCCCGGCCGCCGGGGAGAGCTCGGCGGGCGGATAGAGGTGGCAGAAGACCCGCCAGTCCGCCCCGCCGTCGACCGGCAGCAGCAGCCGCCATTCGACGCCGATCCCGTGACTGGTCAGCTCCCGAACCAGCACCAGGCGGCGGACCGCGTCGCGGGACGCGGTGTCGTCCTCGACGGCCAAGTTCACCGGGTCGATCAGGGTGACGTGGCGGATGCCCGCGTCGAACCAGCCGGCGACGGCCTCGCCGGGAGGCCCCTGCAGCTCGGTGACACCGAGGTCGATCCCGGGTACGTCGCCGACCTCGCGGTCGTGGTCGTGGGCGAGACGGACGGGCACGGGGGCCAGGGTGGGTCCGGCGATGGCCACGGTGGTTCTCCTCAGACGGTGGTCAGGGTGGCCGGCTCGGCCGACCGGATCTCGGAGTTGTCGGCCCCCGGCCGCGCGCCGACCCGTTCCGGGTGCAGGTGGTCGATGCGCAGCAGGTGCTGGTTCATCGAGCGGGGCGCGACGTGCACGAACTGCCCGCCGTCGGTGAAGACGACCCCCAGCTCCCGCCAGCGTTGCAGGAGGACCGCCAGTTCCGGTTCGGGCCGGGACAGCCGGCGGGCCAGGGAGCCCAGGCTGTGTGGCTGGTCGAGCAGCCGGAAGGCGGCGACCTCCCCTGCGTCGGTCAGCCGGACGACGCGCCAGTCGAAGTGGCGACGGCGGCTGACCAGGACGATCTCGTGCCCGAGGTCGAGGTGGGTGAGGCGGCTGCGGGCGTACTCGTCCTGCCATTCGGTGACCGCCGCGTCGAGCCGGGCGGCCAGGTCGGTGCCGATGCCCCGCTGGGGTACGTCGAAGATGTACGCCAGGTTCATCAGTTCCGACTCGGGCAGGTCATAGTTCAGGAGGTACTGCGCGGCCGGTCGCAGCTCGCCGAAACCCAGCTCCGGCCGGTTGAAGTAGGGGCTGAACCGCTCGATGGCGATCCGGCTGCTGCCACCCGCCGGGGACAGGTGGTGCAGGGCCGGGAACTGCGCCAGGATGCTCTCGTAGTCCTCCCCGGTCTCGCCCGGGAAGCCGTAGAGGTAGTTCCAGGCGACGGTGATGCCGCTGGTCTCGGCGTCCCGCAGCATCCGCACGTTCAGACAGCCGGTCACGCCCTTGTCCATGATCTTGAGTACCCGGGCGCTGAGGCTCTCGATGCCGGGCTGCACGCTCACCAGGCCGGCGTCGGCCAGCGCCTGCACCTGTGCGCCCTTCATGTTCGACTTGATCTCGTACTGCAACCGCAGGTCGTATCCGGACTCGGCAAGCCGAGGGAGGAGTGTCGACACATAGCTCATGTCGAGGATGTTGTCGACCACGAACATGTCGAGCACCTGATGCCGCTCGGCAAGCCCGATGATCTCGTCGTAGAACGCGCCCGGGTGCTTGCTGCGAAACTCCATGAACGATCCGTTCAGCCCGCAGAACGTGCAGTGGTGCTTCTCGCCCCACCAGCAGCCCCGCGCCCCCTCCACGACCAGTTTCGGCTCGACCCAGTTGCGGGCCCGGGACGCGGCGAGCCGCTCGAAGTAGCCGGTGTAGTCGGGGGAGACGATCTCGGCCGGCGGCAGTGGCTTCGTGCTCATCGGGTTCGCGGTCCGCCGGCCGTCGCGGTCCGTCCAGCACAGGCCCTCGACGGAAGCCAGGGCCCGGTCGTCGCCGGTCAGCGCCGCGAGCAGGCCGGGAAACGCCGCCTCGCCCTCGCCCCGCACGACCAGGTCGACGAAGGGGAAGTTGCGGTGCAGGGCCGCGCCCTGCTCGCCGTCGCAGTTGGCGCCGCCGAAGACGGTACGGATCGTCGGATCGAGTCGCTTGACGTGCTTGGCCGCCGCCAGCGCGGCGGTGTTCTGCTGGAAGGTGGACGTGAAGCCCACCAGGTCCGGTCCCCGTTCGACGATCCTGGCCGCGAGGTCGCCGATGAACTCGGGGGCGCAACGGTGCAGTTCGACGTTGAGCGCCAACTCCCGCTCGGACATCTGGTCGCGGACCCGGCTGGTGAACTCCTCCACCCGCCACTCCGGGTCGTCGTAGAGGGCCGAGGAGAAGACCCAGTCACCGCAGCCGGCGAAGTAGGTGAACAACGAGTAGTACTGGTAGTCGCGTAACCCGAACTCGGTCCGGTCGACCACCCAGTCGACGTAGTCGAGGTTGGCGTGCAGGACCTCCACCTCGGCGTCCGGATACCTCCGGCGGACGCTGTTGGTGAGGATCCCCAACGCCAGGGACGGGACATCGATGGACGCCCACGGCATGTTGACCAGCAGAATCCGCACGTCGTCTCTCCTTGCTCACCATGCCCCGGGCAGGACGGTGGGGGTGGGGGTGGAGTGGGACCGCAGGTCGCCGGCCGAGAGCCCGGACCGTCGGTCCCACTCCACCGTGCTGCGTCAGAAACTGACAGAGACCGTCACCGTCACGGAGACGTCGGAACGGCCCTGGTCGCGGTTACCGCTGATCGGGTCGTTCTCGATGATGTTCTTACGCATGCTCTTCACCTCCCCTCGTCGTGGGTAGACCGTCAGGCCGCCGCCCGGTACGTCAGTCCCTCGGCCGCGCCATGGCGAGCGCGACCGGTGTCCCCTCGTTCCGTGCGCCGTCGAAGTGCTGCTGCATGAACATCAGCACCGCCTGCATCAGGGCGACGTGACCTCGAGCGTCGAAGTCCTCGTGCCCGGCTCGCGTCCGCAGCAGTTTCACGGGAACCCGGCGCCGCATCAGCGCTCCGGCGTACCGCTCCACCGGTGCTGGCGGGCACCGAACGTCGTCGGTGGCGACCGCGAGGAAGGTGGGCGCGCGTACCTGGTCGACGTAGCTGGCCGGGGACGATTCGGCGTACCGCTGGGGGACCTCGCCCGGGGTGCCGCCGAACAGCGCCGTGTCGAGCGCGCGGATCGCCGGGGTGGCCGCCTCGAAGGCTGCCGCATAGTCGGCGATCGGGTTGATCGCCACCCCGAGCCGCCACAGCTCCGGCTGTCGGCCGAGGGCGAGCAGGGTCAGGTAGCCGCCCCACGAGCTTCCCCACAGCGCCACCCGGTGCGGGATGATCACACTCCGGTCGCTCAGGTGGGATCGGACCGCCGCGAGATCCTCGAGTTGGGTGAGCCCCACCCCGGCCCGGAAGTCGTTACGCCAGGCGGCACCGTAGCCACTGGACCCGCGGTAGTTGACCCGCACGACCGCGCAGCCGGCGCGGACCAGGACCTCGACCAGCGGTTCGTAGGCGTCCCGGGCATGTTGGAAGGGCCCGCCGTGAACCAGGAAGACCGCGGGCATCGGCCCGGTCCGGTCGGCGGGCGCGGCCACCAGCGCGTGGATCGGGCCCGCGGCTCCCGCCGCCCAGACCTCGCTCCGCCGGCAGAACTCGGCCAGCGACACCGCCTCGTCAGCCGGCCCGTCGTCCGGTCCCCGCGGCAACTCCAGCCCGGCGACCGAGCGGATCTGTGGTGGAGTGGTGGAGTCCGTCCAGACGTACGCCACGTCGTCGTCGGGCCAGACCGCCGCGTCCAGAATGCTGCCGGCCGGCGTGGGAACTCCCGTCAGCGTGCCGGCGGTCAGGTCGGCGCAGTGCAGGCGGCTGCCGGCGTGCCGGTCCTGCCGGACGAGAACCCGGTTCCCGTCCGGGTACCAACTCGCCGTGATCTCGGTGTCGAACCGCCACCGGTGCCGGCTCAGCCCGTCGGCCCGGGCCCACGTGGCGATCGCGTACTCGTCGTCCTCCTCGACGACCAGCAGCAGCCGGGCGGGGCCGGAACCGGGCGCGAAGCCCAGCGGCCAGATCCGCCGGCCCGCACCCCCCGACAGCACCGCCACCGGTCCGCCGCGGGAGTCGAGGACCGTCGTCCCCTCCGGCGACGCGGCGTCCCGGCCGACCACGAGCAGGTCGCCGGTCGGATCCACGTCGACCAGATGGGCGTATCCGGACATCCGGGTGACCGGCGTGACCCTGCCGTCGGTGGTCCACCGGTACAGCGTCATGCCTTCCTCGTCGGAGAGGCCGACCATGGCCGTGCCGTCGGCGGTCATGGCGAGGCCGGCGTGCCGTGCCGGCGCGATCCCCGGCAGCGCCTCGGACGAGCGTTCCGGATGGTCGAAGTCGCTGATCCGCCACGTTCCGGTCCCGGTCAGGTCGTCGTCGAACCACCAGACAGCGGTGCCGGCGGGATCGACGGCCGCGCGGTTGGTGCCAGCCGTGCGGGCGGTGACCTGGTGGGCCGAACCGGCCGCCCGGTCCCAGGCGAAGACCTGGCAGCGGCCGTCCGCGTCGCCGATGTAGGTGGCCCGGTGCGGTGCGTGCTCGGCCACCAGTGGCAGTGCCGGGTAGTAGACCCGGAAGGGGCGGGCCATCTTTCAGTCCTCCCTGACGGTCGGAGCGCTGGTGCGCAGCCGTCGGACATTGACTGTCGCGTATGCGGCGAGCAGGGCCGTGAGCACCGCGAGGGACAGGGCCGCGATGCCCGGGGCGAACCGGGCGACCAGGGCGCCCGCGACGACCGGCGCGAACACCCGCAGGACATCACCGGTGGTGCCGATCACCGTCGCCACCCGCCCCTGGAGATGGTCGGGCGTGACGGTGATGGCGCGGGACTGGAAGACGATGGCCACGATGGGTGTGAGTAGGAAGATCAGTCCGAAGATGAGTCCGTAGCTCCAGGGTTGTCGGGCCACGGCCAGGAGGGCTACCAGGCCCACCGTCACCCAGGACACGACCGGGATGGCCACCACCGGGCGGACCCGACGCAGCACCCCGGGCGCGGCCAGTGCGCCGATCAGGCCGCCCACGCTGGCGATCGCCAGGATCAGGCCGATCGACACCGGCAGGTCGCCACGACGGCCGGTGACCAGGATGGTGTGGTAGACGAGCGCCCCGAGCACGAAATTGATTCCGGCGGCCCAGAACGTGACGAACCGCAGGAATTTTCGTCTCCACACGAAGCGGAGACCGGCCCGGAGATCGGTGAGGAACGAATGACGTGCCGTCCGTTGTGGGGACAGATCCGTCCGGATGGCGGCGACACAGGAAGCGGCGATTAAATAGGTCATCACGTCGGCTAGGAACGGCATCCAGCGCGCCACCTGGAAAAGCGCGCCCCCGAGCATTGGCCCGGCGATCCGCATGGCGTGGTTGCGCGCTTCGAGCCGGGCCAGTGCCTGCTTGTCGTCGGCGGGCAGCACTCGACGGATGGCACCCGCGCCGGCCGATTCGTAGCCGGCCTGGGCCACCCCCTCGACGAACGCGGCACCGGTCAGGACGGCGAGGGTCGCCGCGCCCGCCGCCAGCGTGGCGGTGACCATGCCGATCGCCCCGGCCGCCACCAGCAGTGCGGTGACCATCATGGCCTTGCGGGGCAACCGGTCCGCCAGGACTCCCGCCACCGGCGCGGTGACCAGCCGTCCGGCCAGACCGACGCCGCCGACCAGGCCGGCGGCGGTGGGCGAGCCGCTGATCGCCAGCGCCACCAGCGGGAGCACCAGGCCAGAGGCCTGGGAACCGAGCAGGTTGACTCCGCCGGCGAGCCAGTACAGGCGAAAGTCGCGGGACCGGGAGGAATCGAGTGTAAATGGCGATTCACGAGCCGAGGTGGCGGTCATCCTCGCGGTCGCTTTGATTGCACACGAATCTCCTACGGGCGAGCATGAAGTGAGCGTTCAGGGCAATTTGTGGCGTTGGTGGAAGCCAATGTCCTGATTGGTGCCCGAAGGGGGATCGAGCTGTATCCGAACGCTAACACTCGGTAGCGTGGCTGACAAGACAGTCTCTCTGCCAGTGCCAGGTTGCATCGGTTTAGCTCGATTGTGCATTGGTGGCGAAATAGTCCTGAGTCGAATGGGTGCCTCGCCCGGCCGGCGGGGCGCTGCGCCGTCGGCATGGTCCTGGGGTCCGCCGCCGCCGGAATGCCCGCCGACGTCGCCGGGATGGCCGGGACGGCCAGCTTGCCCGGGGCGGTCGGCGTCCGGACGGCGCAACTCGTCGAAGATGGTGCTCGGACGACCGGGGCGAGCAGCCGGCGTCCTCGGCCGACTGCCGCATCCCGGCCAGCACGGCCTGCTCGCTGTCCTCCACCACCCGAGCAGATTCACCTCTGGCGCCGGCTGCTCGGGCGGGGTCGGCCGGCGAAGGCCACCTCGCGCGCCTGCTCACGGGGCGATGTGATGGCCCGCCTCGACCACCTGGTCGTACTCTCGGCGCCGGGCGTCGTAGGCGCGCGTCAGGACTACCTCCGAGTCGGATCCCACCGGCAGTCGAAGCGGCGGCGAGTCCATCTGACCGAGCCGCCAGACCACGTCGGCGAAGAGCTCGGGGGAGTTGATCTCCGCGTAGGTGTTCATCTCGTGCAGCGCGCGGAACATGCCCTCGCTGACCGGCGTGTAGTCCGCGATACCGTGCTCCGGTCTCCGCAGGTTGGCGCTGTAACCGGTGGCGAAGCCGCCCGGCTGCAGGATGGTCACCTTGACCCCGAGGTGCCCGGCCTCGGCGGCAAGCGATTCGGCCGCTCCCTCCAGCGCGCACTTGCTCTCCCTGGTGAGTGTGGCGACGGTCCTGTGGATCAAGTCAAATATTGGCTAAGAGTTACAGCGGTCGATGCAAGCTGAGCGGCCTAATTGCAGCTCAGTGACCATCTCGCGCAAGTAATGACAAGTCCGATCCGGCTACGTTCCGTAAAAGGAGATGTGCACGCCGGTGGCCGGCCACCCACCTCCGACAAGACGACCTGCCGCAAGCGCACCGTCGTGGAACGCTGCTTCAGCCGCCTCAAGCGGCGGCGTGACCTGGCCACTCGCTACGCCAGATGCACATCCGCTACCCGGCCGGCCTCGTCCTGATCGCCGCCATCATCGGGCTTCCATGATCGGCGGACAGGCCCTGGTCGAAACCCGCCCCGACCTGGTTCCCGCCAATTTCCTGCGCTTTGCTGGGAACTTTTCCGGCCGGTCGAGCGACAGGTGCCCGCAGTTGGCGGGCATGGCGCCGGCGTACGTCCCACGTCATAATCACCGGATGGAGGATATGAACGGGCCGATCCGGCAGGACAGATTGTTCACCCTCAAGGCGCTGGAAAACCCGACCCGCCTGTTCCACCGAATTCGGGCGGAAACCCCGGTGACCTGGGTTCCGGAGCTCAACGCGTACCTCGTCACCCGGCACGCGGACATCGTCGCCGGGTTGAAGGACCGCCGCCTGGCCAACGCGAACATGTCCCAGGGGCTCCGGCGGTTGAGTCCCGCCGAGCAGGACGAGCTGCTGCCGCTGCGCGCCTCGATC
This sequence comes from Micromonospora sp. AKA38, assembly GCF_027925725.1. Taxonomy (NCBI): domain Bacteria; kingdom Bacillati; phylum Actinomycetota; class Actinomycetes; order Micromonosporales; family Micromonosporaceae; genus Micromonospora; species Micromonospora sp. AKA38. The sequence continues at coordinate 564,554 of NZ_BNEI01000005.1, forward strand.
GACATGTGGATGGGGCACACCAACACCGCTGACCACGTCCGCTTCCAGCAGCTGTTGAAGCGGTACTTCACGCGCCCCACAGTGGACGCGCTGCGCCCGCGGGTACGGGAGTTGACCCACGAGCTGCTCGACGCCGTGGCGCCGCAGGGCCGGATGGACGTGGTCAAGGACCTGGCGTTCCCGCTGCCGGCGAACGTCATCGCCGAGATGCTCGGCATGCCGATCCGCGACCGCGAGCTGCTCCAGGCCTGGTCGCGGGACATCCTCACGGTCTTCAAGATCGCCAACCTGCCCCAGCTGCGCCGGTGCCAGCGCAGCATCCTGGAGATGCAGGACTACCTGCGGCCACTGCTGGCGGAGCGCCGGCAACGGCCGCGCGAGGACGTGCTGAGCACGTTCGCGGCCGCCGAGAAGGACGGCCTGGTCACCGAGGACGAGATCGTCGCCAACTGCGTGCTGCTGCTGTTCGCCGGCCACGAGACGACGGCCCACCTCATCGCGAACGGGCTGCTCCTGCTGTTCCAGAACCCCGAGCAGCTCGACCTGCTCAAGGAGAAGCCGGAGCTGACCCCGTCAGCCGTGGAAGAGATGCTGCGCTGCGACGGCCCGGGCGGGGGCGTCGTGCGGATGACCACCGAACCGGTGGTGATCGGCGACGTGCCCATTGCGGCGCACCAGACCATCTACCTCGCCATGGTGGCCGGCAACCGCGACCCCGAGGTGTTCGACGAACCCGACCGCTTCGACATCACCCGTACCCCCAACCGGCACACCGCGTTCGGCATGGGCGCGTCCTACTGCCTGGGCGCCGCGCTGGCCCGGATGGAAACGGACGAGTGTTTCCGCATCCTGCTTGATCGTTTCCCGGACCTGCGCCCGGTCGACGCGACACCGGACTGGCATGCCAGCTCGCCGTTCCAGCATCACCTGAACACGCTGCGGGTCAAGCTGACCGCCCGCCACTGACCCGGCCGCCCACCCTCCGGCCGCCCGTCCGGCGGTTCAGCCCGTCCGGTGGCAGGCGCCAGCGATCCAGCGGTCCCGGTCGGCGGCCTTGTACTGCACATACCGGGACACCTCGGGGCGCGGCAGGACGAGGAACCGTTCGGCCGCCAACCCCTCGGCCACCACGCCGCGACGTTGTCCGGCTCAAGCGGCTCGCCGGCCGCGGTGACGGCCTTCGCCGCGGCCGACCCAGCCTCGAGGCCGGCCACCAACAAGGGGGTACGCACGCCCTGCGGGCACAGCGCGCTGACCCGAAGGCCGGCGTCGCCGTAGGCCACCGCCAGCCATTCGGCGTACGCCACCGCGGCGTGCTTCGTCGCGGTGTACGGCGCGTCGTCCGGGGCCACCAGCACGGGTCGGTCGGCCCGAGCTGCCGCTCGACGGCGTCGATCAGCGCGACGACCTCGTACTCGACACCGCCACGCCGGTGCGCGTCGCCAGCGCGGGAACGTCCGCCTACCGGTTTTCGACAGCCGCGCCGTCGCGATCCGCGACTCAGACGCCGGCCGCGCCTCAGCGGCGAACCGGCGCGCCATCGCGGCGCCGATCCCGCTGGTGCCGCTGCGGGTGCCGGAAACCGTCCGGATGCCGGTGAGGACGACCATCAGCCCTGCCGGTGAAAATCGTGTCAACCAGCGCCGGGCATCTGCCGTCCCGATCGCGGAACGGGAGGCGGGCCTGGCAGCGTGTCGTGGAGGTCCATGCCGAGATTGCGGACCGCTCGGGTGACCCGGGCAGCGATCAGGTCACGGTGCCAGCGAAGCACGATCCCGGGACGCACCAACAAACCGGAGCCGGCGCAGCACGTCGCGGGGGAGTCGGTGCAGCATCCGCAGCATCGCCAAGGCGCGAGGTACGCCAAGCGTAGGGGCCCGACCAGGCATCCTCGCCCAGTGGTGGCCACCGATACGAGCAGCCTGGACAGGTCGAGGAGCACAAGTTCCCCTCCTTGCCGTCAAACCTGTCATGACCAGGGCGGACGTCACTGCCGGCACCGGCAGGGCGAAGGACTAGCATGTCGGGATGACTGCATTCCGTGTCGCCATATCAACGGATGACGATGAAACTGCCGGTGCGTTTCAACTCCTGATCAGGGTTGAAGCCAGCGGCGGCGTGCACCGGATCGCTGAGATAACGATGCGCAGCAACGGCCCGGCCGGCTTGACCGTCAGCTCGCTGCCTGAGATAGATCTTGAGGCGATCGGGCGGGCACTCATCGGGGGCGCGGGAGCCTCGCGTGCCGGTGGTTCGGCAGTGGGGGCCGGCGCGGTGACTGGAGTCGTCGGTCCCGGCGCGCCCGCTGGCGGTCGGGTTTCGACCCGCAGGCGGTCCGACACTCAGCAGTCGGTAGACGACGCGGCGGATCATGGCCGACTTGCCGCGGTGCAACCCGCAGAGGCGACGCGCCATCAGGGGACGGGGTCGGGCCGCGCCTACCGGCGCATGCCTGACGCGGAAGAGGTCAGGGCCGTGTACGAGGCCGCTGGTACCGTCACCGGCGTCGCCGAACACTACGGGGTTCCGCGGCACACCGCGAAGGGTTGGATAGGCCGGCTGCGGAAGCTGGACGGTGGACCGTCGTAGCAGTCTGCTGCCCATGGTCGAGCCCACCGCATGGAGGAGAGCTTTGATGAGCGAGTACCTCATCACAGTTGAGCAGGTTGGCGGCAGCGGGCAGATAAAGGTCGTTGTGGACCTGGCCTCAGCCGGCCCTGCCGTCCGGGAGATTTCGGTACGGCCTGACCGCGGTGGCTCCACCGTGCCGCAGACGCTGGCCGAGCTGGACTTTCGACAGATTGTCGAGATTGCGTCTCGGCTGTCCGGAGAGGCGGAAACCCCTGGCTCGGTGCCGGACATCGTTGACGGACATGACATGGAACGAGACGAACCTGCGCAGCCGATCGACGGAGGGCGGACGTCGGCGCCTGCGGACAAGGTACCGCCCGGGCGCGTCGGTAAGCACGTCAGCGACATGCCGCCCGACTTCCCCGTCAGGTACTGGAAGATGGGGAGTGCGGCGAGGGTCGCCGAGCACTACTCGGTTCCCCGGCAGATCGCCAACGGCTGGATCAAGGAGCTGCGACGAACCGGTAAGGCGCCGGATCCATGGCGCCAGGGACGGGCGCGCGGGCGGCCACTCTGAGCCAGGCCATGTCGCACGCCTCCCGCACAGGGGTTCAGGCCGCTGCGGGCAGAACGTGAGTGCGAATGACCTTGCCGACGTCGGCTTCGAGGCCGAGAACCGTACGAATCCGTTCCAGGCGTTCCCGCACCGGGACGACGCTCGGCACTGGCGGTCCTGCACCCGATTGAACGCGGCCCGTCGGCCCCGGCAGCGGCGGTATTGATCGTCTCCACGTGCCGGCGTTCCTCAACGGCGAGTTCTCCGTGCCGCCTGATGACCGGACTCGCAGGCGTGGCAGTCGCCCGGACCGACTGCCACGTGTGGTGCATCGACCCGGCCGACGCCCCCGACTGGTGCGAAGCCTGCTCAGCGAATCTCGGAGCGGGCCCGCGCCGGTGTTCGCTCCGCCGGGTCGCGGCGCGATGGCGGCTCACGTCGGCCACCGCGCTCCTCAAGGTCGCGGTTGCCGAGTCGGCCGATGACGGTACGCGGAAGGTCAAGCCTCGCCGCGAGTGCCCGGAGTGCCGAGGGCCGCACGGGCGCCTGAGGTCGTCGGAAGCACGCTCAACGTCTCCCTCAGGCACACCGGCGACCGGATGGCGGTTGCGGCCGGCCCGGACCCGGGCATTCCTCCCCTGTTGGGCGCGCAAGGAGTCGGTGCTGAAGGCGACCGGCGGTGGGCTGCGGATCCCGATGTCGAACCTGACAGTCTGGACGCCGCAGGCCCGGCCCGGCTGACCGGCTTCATCGACCGCCCGAACCTCGTCGGGACGGCGCAGCTCGTCGATCTGGATCCCGGACCGGGTTACCTCGGGCGGTCACAGTGCTGTCGGCCCGGTCCTGCGCGGGTCCGCGAACCCGACGACGCGGAGGTGTTTGCCACCACCGGCTTTGTCCGCTGACCCGGACCGGCGGCAGAGCCGGCCGAACTCGCCGGTGTCGCCGAACGACACGACCAGCCGGGCCGCTTCATCGCGCCCCTTCTTCGTGATTGCGGTCGTTGCGCCGGACGCTTGACAGGATGCGCGGATATTGAGAATCGTGTATGGACGGGTCGTTCCGTTGAAGAAAACTTCTACGGGGGAAGGATCATTGATGCCTCGTCCACGTTTGCCCGTTCGGCCGTGGATCGGCGTTGATCGCCGGGCGGCTCATCACGCTGCCTCGATCGCCGCCGCTCAGGCATCGGTTCCTAGGCCCAGCGACTTAGCTCGGTCATGCGAGCTGCATCGTTCACCTCGAAGTGTCTTTCCGGTCAGGTCGGACAGTCGGATGCGCCAAGGCGGGCCTGGCCTCAGGTAGACGCTTCCTGGGGGAGGTAAGCGGTTCATGTGAACGACTGCGTAGGCAATCGGCGGGTCTGCCGCACCTCATGGATCGCCTCACAAGACAATCTGGGATCACCAGTCTTCTGTAGACGGCGGCCCATAGTGGATTTGCCATGTGAAAGGGCCACCAGCTGCTATGGACGATTCTGGACGGTTTCTGGGACTAGATCGGGCTGCTGTCGCCCGGCGCGCGCAGTGGTGCCGCCCGCTGGGATCGAAATGGTGACACGAGGCCGAGTGGTGCGAGGCGGGAGCCCGGCAAGTCCTGCACGAGGTGCTGCCGGCCGATCCGCATGCTCCGGACATACTCGACTGACTGTAGGCGCTGTTCGACAATTCGTCCGTGTGGGATCAGAAGGACGACCCAGGGTAGGTCGGCAGCGTCGAGACCGGCTCGAAACGTCATGTCATCGTCGAAGGCGCGAGTATCCCGCTCGATGTCAGTCTGACCGTCGAAAACCAGCTCGACGTCTCCAGTTCACGCCGCTAATCAATGTCGTCCCAATAGCACGAGCACTGCGGCGGCTCTGCCGCCTGCCGGATGGGTTCGATTCCGATCGAGGTCATGGCGACGAGATCCACCACGATCAGGGCGTCGCGCACCAGATTTTCGCTCAACTCGCTACAAAGCGCAGCCGATTGGCGCTGATCGAAAATTACGTGTAGGCCAGGTGACTGTGTGAGCGCAGCCGGGGCGTCACCGGCCTGGCTCACTTCCAGGCCGCTGGTTCGTGTTTCCGCAGGGTGAATGAGAATATCTGAGGATGGCGATGTCTGAGACCTTCAGCGATGTCTGAGATCTCCCGAGACCAGGATAGTGCGATTGCCGTTATTGGTGTGTCGTGCCGTCTGCCACGCGCCGCTGGTCCGGCAGCATTCTGGACCCTGTTACGCGATGGACTGGATGCGATCACGTCCACTCCTGCTGATCGGTGGGGCGTCGCTGCGTTCGATCCGGGTGGTCCGGCCCTGGGTGCGGGGTATGGGGGCTTCCTTGACGGGGTTGATCAGTTTGATGCGGGTTTTTTCGGGATTTCGCCGCGGGAGGCTGCTGCTGTTGATCCGCAGCAGCGGTTGGCGCTTGAGTTGGGTTGGGAGGCGCTTGAGGACGCCGGCGTGGTGCCGGAGCGTGTCAGGGGTGCCCGTGTCGGGGTGTTCATCGGTGCGAATAAGGATGACTACGCCACTCTGTCGCGTCGGTACGGGGTGGAGGCGATAACTGAGCACAGTACTACTGGTCTGCAGCGTGGCATGATCGCTAACCGGGTGTCGTATGCGTTCGGGTTGACGGGGCCGAGCATCACGGTCGATACCGCTCAGTCGTCGTCGCTTGTCGCTGTTCATCTGGCGTGTGAGAGTCTGCGTCGCGGCGAGTGTTCCAGCGCGATTGTCGGCGGGGTTCTTCTGAATCTCAGCGCGGAGGCTGCTGTTGAGTTGTCGAGGTTCGGGGCGTTGTCGCCGGATGGCCGCTGTTTCACGTTTGATGCGCGGGCCAACGGGTTCGTGCGCGGTGAGGGTGGCGGGGTCGTTGTCCTGAAGCCGTTGCGGCAGGCGATGGCCGATGGTGACCACGTGTATTGCGTGATTCGCGGCAGTGCTGTCAACCACGATGGGGTGAGCGAGGGTCTGACGGTTCCTAGTGCCTCCGCGCAGGAGGAGGTCATTCGGTTCGCGCATGAACGCGCAGGCGTACGGGCGGCGGATGTTCAGTATGTCGAGCTGCACGGCACCGGCACGAGGGTTGGTGATCCGATCGAGGCGGCCGCGTTGGGTGCGGCCGTTGGCAGGCCCCGCCGTGCACGCGGTCCACTGTGGGTGGGCTCGGTCAAGACGAACATCGGCCATCTTGAGGGTGCTGCGGGTATCGCCGGACTCCTCAAGGTGATCTTGGCGATTCGTCATCGTCAGATTCCGGCCAGCTTGAACTTCCGGCAGGCGAGTCCGGGGGTTCGGCTGGAGGAACAGAACCTGCACGTGCAGACGCAGACCGCGGGATGGCCGGACCCTGGCCGGCTGCTGGTCGCGGGCGTCAGTTCGTTCGGCATGGGCGGCGCCAACTGCCACGTCGTCGTCAGCGAGGTCGCCGACGGTGAGGCTGGGCAAAGCGTCACGCTCGACGGACCGGCGGGGTCGGCGCCGTTGGCACTGCCGCTGTCGGCGAGAACGGCCCGTGCGTTGGGTGAGCAGGCGGTCAGGTTACGGGCGTTCGTGACCGAGCAGCCGGAGATCCCGGTCCGGGATGTGGCCTGGACTCTGGCCACCGCCCGGTCGGTGTTCGCGCACCGGGCGGTGGTGGTGGCCGCGGATGTGGACGGCCTCCTGACCGGGTTGCAGGACCTGGCCGGCTTGCAGGACCCGGCCGGGTTGCGGGATGTGGATGTTTCGTCTGCGGTGGTGCGTGGTGTGGCGGCGGGTGTGGGTGGGTCGGGTGCGGTGTTTGTGTTTCCGGGGCAGGGGGCGCAGTGGGTGGGTATGGGGGTGGCGCTGTGGGATGCCGAGCCGGTGTTCGCGGAGGCGATGGTGCGGTGTGGGGAGGTGTTGGCGCCGTTGGTGGGTTGGTCGTTGCGGGAGGTGTTGGCTGATCCGGTGTTGTTGGGTCGGGTGGATGTGGTGCAGCCGGTGTCGTGGGCGGTGATGGTGTCGTTGGCGCAGTTGTGGCGTTCGGTGGGTGTGGTTCCGGCGGCGGTGGTGGGTCACAGTCAGGGTGAGATCGCTGCGGCGTGTGTGGCTGGTGGCTTGTCTCTGGCTGATGGGGCGCGGGTGGTGGTGTTGCGGAGTCGGGCGATTGCGGCGTTGTCGGGGTCGGGGGGCATGGTGTCGGTGCCGGCGCCGTTGGACGAGGTGCGGGAGTTGATCGGCGGGTGGGGTGGGGACCTGTCGGTGGCGGCGGTCAATGGTCCGGCGCAGGTGGTGGTGTCTGGTACCACGGCTGCGTGTGAGGAGTTCGTGCGGGCGCATGCGGGGTTGGGGGTTCGTCGGATCGCGGTGGATTATGCGTCGCATTCGCCGCAGGTGGAGGCGATCCAGGACCGGCTGCGCACCGATCTGGCCGATCTACAACCCTCCAGTGGGCAGGTGCCGTTCTATTCGACTCTGGAGGCGGGGCGGGTCGATACCGCTGGTCTTGATGGGGAGTACTGGTATCGCAATCTGCGGCACCCGGTCCGGTTCGCTGAGGTGATCGGGACGCTGACCGAAGCCGGCTACCGCACGTTTGTGGAGGTCAGTTCGCATCCGGTGTTGGCGATGGCGGTGGAGCAGGCCGGTGAGGGCCTGGTGGTGGCGGGCACGCTGCGTCGTGACGACGGTGGACGCGAGCGTTGGCTACGGTCGATGGCCGCTCTGCACGTGGCTGGTGTCACCATCGACTGGACCCCGACTTTTGCTGGTGACGTGCCCCGGCGCGTGCCGCTGCCCACGTACCCGTTTCAGCGTCAGCGCCACTGGTTTGCGGACACGCTGGCTGAGCCTCTTGGTTCCAGTGTCGCCTCGATCGGCCAAGCCCAGGACGCGGTCGAGCGCCGTGACATCAGCGCGGCTGCGTTTGGCCCTGCCGAGACCGAACGTTCCGCGAGGCGGGACGGTCCTGGCGAAGCCGGTGTGAGAGTCGAGCCGGTGGCCGGCGGCGGGTGGCAGCTGCTTGACCTGATCCGTATTCATGCGGCCGCCGTGCTTGGTCATGCGGGGCCGCAGGATGTCGACGCTGACCGGAGCTTCAGGGAGCAGGGCTTCGACTCGTACGCCGCCATCAAGATGTGTGACCGACTCGCCGCGGTGACAGGGCTGCGGCTGCCGACCACCCTGCTGTTCAACTATCCCACCCCCGTGAAGCTGCGGGAGTACCTCCAGCGTCGGTTGGATGGGCTGTCTGAGCCGGCAACCGAACCGGTCGCTGTGGACACCGCGCTCGACGAGCCGGTAGCGATCGTGGGGATGGGATGTCGGTATCCGGGTGGGGTGGATGACCCGGACGGGTTCTGGCAGTTGCTGGTCGAGGGCGTCGACGCGGTGGGTGAGTTCCCCACGGACCGGGGTTGGGACCTGACAGCGCTGCACGACTCCGGCCGGCAACGCTCGCAGACCCGGTACGGAACGTTCCTCCCCGAGGCCGGCATGTTCGACGCGGGATTCTTCGGGATCAGTCCGCGGGAAGCCATGGCGATGGATCCGCAGCAGCGGTTGTTGTTGGAGGTTTCCTGGGAGGCGTTGGAGCGGGCCGGGATCGACCCGTCCGGGCTACGTGGGTCGGACACCGGCGTGTACGTGGGCCTCATGTACCACGACTACGCCATGCAGTTGGCGGCGAGCCCGGCCGAGACCGAGGGATACACGCTGACCGGGACCAGCGCAAGTGTGGCATCAGGGCGGGTGGCGTACACGCTGGGGTTGGAGGGCCCGGCGGTGTCGGTGGACACGGCGTGTTCGTCGTCCCTGGTCGCGGTGCATTTGGCGGCGCAGGCGTTGCGGTCGGGTGAGTGTTCGATGGCCCTGGCCGGCGGCGTGACAGTGATGGCCACACCGGGCGCGTTCGTGGAGTTTTCCCGGCAGGGCGGGTTGGCTGCCGACGGGCGGTGCAAACCGTTCGCGGACGCCGCCGACGGCACAGGTTGGGGTGAGGGTGTCGGAATCCTGGTGCTGGAACGACTGTCCGATGCCCGCAGGCGGGGGCATCAGGTGTTGGCGGTGGTGCGCGGCAGCGCGGTCAACCAGGACGGCGCCTCCAACGGGTTGAGCGCCCCGAACGGGCCGTCGCAGCAGCGGGTGATCCGTCAGGCTTTGGCGAACGCGCGGTTGTCGCCGGGCGAGGTGGATGTGGTGGAGGCGCACGGCACAGGCACCACGCTGGGTGACCCGATCGAGGCGCAGGCGCTGATCGCCGCCTACGGCCAGGACCGGCCGGCGGGGCAGCCGTTGCGCCTGGGGTCGGTGAAGTCGAACATCGGCCACACCCAGGCAGCCGCCGGCGTCGCCGGGATCATCAAGATGGTCCTCGCCATGCGGCACGGGCTGATGCCCAAGACACTGCACGTGGACACCCCGTCCACACATGTGGACTGGTCGGCTGGCTCGGTGCAACTACTGACCGAGGCCACATCGTGGCCAGGTAACGGCCGGCCACGACGAGCTGGGGTGTCGTCGTTCGGGATCAGCGGCACCAACGCCCACCTCATCCTGCAAGAACCCGAACCGCTCGAAATCCCGGACGAGACCGAACCGTTCGAGTCGCCGCGGGACACACCGGCTGACCCGGCGGCCTCGGACCAGGAATCGGGTCATGAACCGGTCCCGCTGCCCGGTGGGGTGGTGCCGTGGCTGCTGTCGGCTAAGTCCGAGGTCGCGTTGCGGGCGCAGGCGCAGCGGCTGGCCGGGTTCCTGACCGACCGGCCCGAGGCCGAGCCGGTCGCGGTGGGGCGCGGGTTGGCGGGCCGGTCGGTGTTCACGCACCGGGCGGTGGTCCTCGGTCAGCAGCGGTCGGTGTTGATGGATGGGTTGCGGGCGCTTGCCTCCGGTGGTCAGGCGTCGGGGGTGGTGACCGGAGTCGCTGGGGCCGGTCGGCTGGCGGTGGTGTTTTCCGGGCAGGGTAGCCAGCGCCTCGGGATGGGCCTGGGCCTGTACGAGGCGTATCCGGTGTTCGCTGAAGTGTTCGATCAGGTTTGCGCGTCCTTTGACCAGCATCTCGAGCGGTCGTTGCGGGACGTGGTCGCGGGTGAGCCGCAGCTGCTGGACCAGACGATGTACACCCAGGCAGGGCTGTTCGCGGTACAGGTGGCCCTGTACCGGTTGCTCGGCTCGTGGGGGGTGGTTCCGCAGTGTCTGGCGGGGCATTCGATTGGTGAGTTGAGCGCGGCGCATGTGGCCGGGGTGTGGGATCTTGCCGATGCGGTGGCGGTGGTGGCCGCGCGGGGCCGGTTAATGCAGGCGCTTCCTGCTGGTGGCGCCATGGTGGCGTTGACCGCCAGTGACACTGAAGCGCAGGAGTTGATTGCCGGGCACACCGATCTGGTGGGGGTGGCGGCGGTCAACGGTCCCCGCTCCACGGTGATCTCCGGTGACCAGACCGTGGTGTTGGACCTGGCACAACAGTGGCGAGACGCCGGCGGCAAGGCCCGGCAGCTGCGGGTCAGTCACGCGTTCCACTCGCCGTTGATGGAACCGATGCTGGCCGACTTCGCCCACGTGCTGACCGAGGTGGCCTGGCGGGAGCCGACCATCCCGGTGGTCTCCGGCACCCCCGACGCAGACGTGACCCAACCCGAATACTGGCTGACACACACCCGCCAAACGGTGCGGTACCACGACGCGGTGACCGCGCTACGCGAGCACGGCGTGGATGTCTTCCTCGAACTCGGCCCGGACGGCACCCTGACCTCGATGGCAGACACCGATACCCCGGATGCAGGGGTGTGGCTGCCAGCGATGCGCGCCGAACGGGACGAGCCGCAGACACTACTGACCGCGGTCGCTGGTATCCACGCGCACGGCGCGGCGGTGGACTGGCCGACACTACTTGTCACGAGTGCCGGTCCGGCTGAGGCCACGGGCGTGGGCGTGGCGGTGGGCGGGGCCATCGCGCTGCGGGCTGAGTTGCCTACCTACCCGTTTCAGCATCAGCGGTTCTGGCCGGCGTTGCGGGGTGTGTCGGTGCGGGGTGGCGATGGTGGGTTTGATGCGGAGTTTTGGCAGGTGGTGCAGCGGGGTGATGTGGCGGCTTTGGCTTCTGCTTGGGGGGTGGATGAGCAGGGTGTGGCTATGGTTTTGCCGGGGTTGGTGGCGTGGCAGCGGGCTCGTCAGGATCGGCGGCTGATTGACACGTGGCGGTATCGGGTTGTGTGGGAGCCGTTGACCGGTGGTCCTGAAGCGGCGCTGAACGGTAGCTGGCTTGTGGTGTATGGCGCGGATCTGGCGGCTGATGAGGTCGGGTCGGGGTGGGTCGGGCGGGTCGAGCAGGTCTTGGTCGGGCATGGCGCGCGGGTGGTGCGGGTAGCTGTTGACGGCACCCGGGTGGGGGTGGCTGCGGCGTTGCGGGCGGTGGTGGCCGGGCCCGACAGGGCCGGGTGGGGTGGGGTGGTGTTCCTACCCGGTCGGGCGCCGGTGCAGGAGCTGTTGGCGTTGCTGCAGGGTCTACACGACATCGACACGGGTAGCGACGCGGGGCGGGTGTGGGTCCTCACTCGTGGCGCGGTGGGCACGGGTCGGTTCGACGCTCCTGCTGATCCGGTGCAGGCTCAGGCGTGGGGTTTGGGTGTGGTCGCGGCGTTGGAGTATCCCCGCCGGTGGGGTGGTCTGGTGGATCTGCCGGTGGTGTGGCCTGAGGCGTCGCGAGACGCGGCTGCGGTGGCGCGTCGTTGTGCCGCGGTGCTGGCCGGGTGGAGTGGTCAGGATCAGGTCGCGGTGCGTGCGAGTGGTGTGTATGGGCGCAGGTTGGTGCGTGCCCGGGCGGAGGAGTCACCGCGGGTGTGGCAGCCTCAGGGCACGGTGCTGGTCACTGGTGGTACCGGTGGATTGGGCGCGCACGTGGCTCGCTGGGTGGCCCGCAATGGCGCAGAACATGTGGTGTTGACGTCCCGCCGGGGCGTGGACGGGCCGGGTGTGGTCGAGCTGGTTGATGAGCTGACCGCTGGAGATCGGGTCCGGGTCAGTGTGCGGGGTTGTGATGTGGCGGATCGTGACGGGTTGGCCGCGGCCCTGAGCGGAGTGGGGCCGGTGGATGCGGTGGTCCATGCCGCCGGGATCGGTCAGCTCGCGTCCATCGACGACACCGACCCGGGGGTGGCGGAGCAGATCTTGGCGGCGAAGGTCGCGGGTATCCGTAACCTGCACGAGTTGTTGGTCGAGGGGTCTGAGCACCGGTTGGACGCGATGGTGTTGTTCTCCTCGAACGCCGGTGTGTGGGGTAGCGGCGGGCAGGGGGTGTACGCGGCCGCGAACGCGTTCCTGGACGCCTACGCCGCTCAGCAGCGTGCCCTGGGACGGCCGGTGACCAGTGTGGCGTGGGGCTTGTGGGCCGGCGAGGGAATGGCCGAGCAGGCTGACACCACACAGTTGCAGCGGCGTGGAGTACGCGGCATGGATCCGCAGCGGGCGGTGCAGGCCCTGGCCGAGGCGGTCGGTCAGGGTGAAGGCTTCCTCGCCGTCGCTGACGTGGACTGGACCCAGTTCACCCGAGCGTTCACCTCCGCACGCCCGAGTGCGCTACTAGCCGGCCTACCCGAGGCACAGACCGCCATCACCGACGCTGAACCCGGGCCATCCGACGATTCAGCACTGGCCACCGAACTGCGGACGTTGACCGGCCCGCAACGCCAGCAGAAGATCCTCGAACTGGTACGCGCCCACGCGGCCACCGCCCTCGGCCACGACAGCGCCCAAGCAATCCCACCCGACCGGGCATTCCGCGAACTCGGCTTCGACTCACTCACCGCGGTAGAACTACGCAACCGGTTGGCCACCGCCACCGGACTGCCGCTACCAACCACACTGGTCCTCGACTACCCCAGTGCCCAGGTGTTGACCGACCATCTGACGGACCTGCTGCTGGGCAACAACACTGCCGCAGCCGCCACGCCAGTAGCGGCCCGCGCGGATATCGACGAACCGGTGGCGATTGTCGGGATCGGGTGTCGATACCCGGGTGGAGTGGACGACCCGGACGGGTTCTGGCAGTTGCTGGTCGAGGGCGTCGACGCGGTGGGTGGCTTCCCCATCGATCGGGGTTGGGATGCGGGGTATGACCCGGATCCGGCTCGGTCGGGAACCAGTTACGTCCGGGAGGGTGGGTTCCTGGCTGGTGCGGCGTTGTTCGATGCGGGGTTCTTCGGGATCAGTCCGCGGGAGGCTGTGGCGATGGATCCGCAGCAGCGGTTGTTGTTGGAGGTTTCCTGGGAGGCGTTGGAGCGGGCCGGGATCGACCCGTCCGGGCTACGCGGCTCGGACACCGGCGTGTATGTGGGCACGAACGGTCAGGACTACGTCTCGATGATTGGTGACGCGCAGACCGGCAGTGAGGGGCATCTCCTGACCGGTAACGCGGCGAGTGTCATGTCGGGGCGGGTGGCGTACACCCTGGGCTTGGAGGGCCCGGCGGTGTCGGTGGATACGGCGTGTTCGTCGTCCCTGGTGGCGGTGCATTTGGCGGCGCAGGCGTTGCGGTCGGGTGAGTGTTCGATGGCCCTGGCCGGCGGCGTGACGGTGATGGCTACCCCGGGCGCGTTTGTGGAGTTTTCCCGGCAGGGTGGGTTGGCTGCCGATGGGCGGTGCAAACCGTTCGCGGATGCGGCTGACGGTACGGGTTGGGGTGAGGGTGTCGGAATTGTGGTGCTGGAACGACTGTCCGATGCCCGCCGGCGGGGGCATCAGGTGTTGGCGGTGGTGCGGGGCAGCGCGGTCAATCAGGATGGCGCGTCGAATGGGTTGAGTGCGCCGAATGGTCCGTCGCAGCAGCGGGTGATCCGTCAGGCGTTGGCGAATGCGCGGTTGTCGCCGGGCGAGGTGGATGTGGTGGAGGCGCACGGCACAGGCACCACGCTGGGTGACCCGATCGAGGCGCAGGCGCTGATCGCCGCGTACGGCCAGGACCGGCCGGCGGATCAGCCGCTGCGGCTGGGGTCGGTGAAGTCGAACATCGGCCACACCCAGGCAGCCGCGGGCGTCGCCGGGATCATCAAGATGGTCCTGGCGATGCGGCACGGCTTGATGCCCAGGACGCTGCACGTGGACCCCCCGTCGACACATGTGGACTGGTCGGCTGGCTCGGTGCAGCTGCTGACCGAGGCCACGCCGTGGCCGGTCAACGGGCGGCCACGACGGGCTGGGGTGTCGTCGTTCGGTATCAGCGGCACCAACGCCCACCTCATCCTCGAAGAACCCGAACCGCTCGAGATCCCGGAAGACGCCGAACCGTTCGAACCGCCGCAGGACACACCGGCCGAACTGGGCCAACAGTCGCCGGCGGTCCCGCTGTCGGGTGGGGTGGTGCCGTGGTTGTTGTCGGCTAAGTCTGAGGTGGCGTTGCGGGCGCAGGCGCAGCGGTTGGCGGGGTTCGTGGCCGACCGGTCCGAGGTCGGGTCGATTGCGGTGGGGCGGGCGTTGGTGGACAGCCGGGCGACCGAGTTCCCCTACCGGGGTGTGGTGCTCGGCCAGCACCGGTCGGCGTTCATGGACGGGCTACAGGCGCTGGCCTCCGGTGTCGAGGCGCCGGGGGTGGTTGCCGGGATCGCTGGGTCTGGTCGGTTGGCGGTGGTGTTTTCGGGGCAGGGTAGCCAGCGGGTTGGGATGGGTCTGGGTCTGTATGAGGCGTATCCGGTGTTCGCTGAGGCGTTCGATGAGGTCTGCGCGTTCTTCGACCAGCATTTGGAGCGGTCGTTGCGGGAGGTGGTTGCGGGCGAGGCGCGGTTGTTGGATCAGACGGTGTATGCGCAGGCGGGGTTGTTCGCGGTGCAGGTGGCGTTGTTCCGGTTGGTTGGTTCGTGGGGGGTGGTGCCGCAGTGTGTGGCGGGGCATTCGATTGGTGAGTTGAGTGCGGCTCATGTGGCGGGGGTGTGGGATTTGGCTGATGCGGTGGCGGTGGTGGCTGCGCGGGGTCGTCTGATGCAGGCGCTTCCTGCTGGTGGGGCCATGGTGGCGTTGACCGCCAGCGACGCCGAAGCCCACGACCTGATCGCGGGGCACACCGATCTGGTGGGGGTGGCGGCGGTCAACGGCCCCCGCTCGACGGTGATCTCCGGTGACCGGGACGTGGTGTTGGACCTGGCGCAGCGGTGGCGAGACGCCGGTGGTAAGGCGCGGCGGTTGCGGGTCAGTCACGCGTTCCATTCGCCGTTGATGGAGCCGATGTTGGCCGAGTTCGCCGACGTGTTGGGCGGGGTGGTGTGGCGGGAGCCGACCATTCCGGTGGTGTCGGGCACGCCGGGTGCGGACGTGACCGAGCCGGGATATTGGCTGGCGCATGTCCGCCAGACGGTGCGCTACGACGACGCGGTGAACGCGCTGCGTGAGCAGGGCGTGGGTGTCTTCCTCGAGCTGGGACCGGACGGCACGCTGACCTCGATGGCCGACCCCGACACGGACGTGTGGCTGCCCGCGCTGCGAGCTGAGCGGGACGAGCCGGAGACACTACTGACCGCGGTCGCCGGTGTCCACGTACACGGCGGGACCGTGAACTGGCCGACACTACTCGACACGACCGCCGGTCGGCGGGCTGTGGAACTGCCGACCTACCCGTTCCAGCATCAGCGATTCTGGCCACAGTCGGCGGTGGCCGGTGTAGGGGACGCTCGGGTCTTGGGGCAGGGTTCGGCTGATCATCCGTTGTTACGTGCGGCGGTGTCGTTGGCTGATGGGGACGGGGTGGTGTTGACCGGCCGGTTGTCGTTGTCGGCGCAGCCGTGGTTGGCCGATCATGCGGTGTTGGGTTCGGTGTTGTTGGCGGGCACGGCGTATGTGGAGTTGGTGATGTACGCCGGCGACCAGGTGGGCTGTGCCCTGGTCGAGGAGTTGACGCTCCAGAGCCCGTTGGTGCTGCCCGAGCAGGGCGCAGTGCAGGTGCAGGTGTGGGTCGGTGATCCCGGCCAGGATGGTCGACGGCCGGTCAACGTGTACTCCCGACCAGAAGGCGCGGAAGGTTCGTGGATTCGGCATGCCACGGGTGTGTTGAGCCCGCAGGCTGGTCGGGTGCCGTCCGGGTTGGGGCAGTGGCCGCCGGCCGGTGCGCGGCCGGTGGCGGTGGAGGGCGTGTACGAGCGGTTGGCTGACGGCGGGTACGTGTATGGGCCGGTGTTTCAGGGTTTGCGGGCGGTGTGGCGTTCCGAGCGGGATGTGTATGCCGAGGTGACCCTGCCCGAGCAGGTCGAGACTGGCGGGTTCGGGTTGCATCCGGCGGTGTTGGACGCGGCGTTGCATCCGATCGGGTTGACCGGACTTCTCGGTGATGAGGCGGTGTTGCCGTTCGCGTGGAGCGGGGTGCGGCTGCACGCGACTGGAGCTACCACGCTACGAGTCCGGCTGACACCCACCGACGACGGCGGTATCGCGGTGGCGGTGTTCGACACCACCGGCCAGCCGGTGCTGACCGCGGACTCGCTGGTGTTGCGGCCGGTGACCACCGACCAGTTGGGTGCCGGGATGCCGGATGCGGCGCAGTCGCTGTTCGCGGTGGAGTGGGTGCCGCTGCCGGACGCGGAATCTGGCACCACGGCGGCGGCTACCGAACTGGTCTGGGGATGGCATGGGCAGGTTGCTGGTGAGCTGCCCCCGGTGGTGGTGGCCGAGCTACCGGCTGCGGGCGACGCGGTGGGTGTTGTCGAGGCCACGCACGCGGCGAGCGCGTTGGTGTTGGGTTGGATCCAGGAGTGGCTGGCGGATGCGGCCACGGAGGGTTCCCGGTTGGTGGTGCTCACTCGTGGCGCCACTGATGGTAGTGACTTGGCTGCGGCTGCGG
This sequence comes from Micromonospora sp. AKA38, assembly GCF_027925725.1. Classification (NCBI taxonomy): domain Bacteria; kingdom Bacillati; phylum Actinomycetota; class Actinomycetes; order Micromonosporales; family Micromonosporaceae; genus Micromonospora; species Micromonospora sp. AKA38. The sequence continues at coordinate 581,448 of NZ_BNEI01000005.1, forward strand.
TGTGGGGTCTGGTCCGCTCCGCGCAGTCCGAGCACCCCAATCGGTTCATCCTGCTGGACCTCGACGATCACACCGACCCCGGCAGCGGACTAGGCAGGATCCTGACGGCGGTGCTCGACAGTGACGAGCCGGAGATCGCGGTACGCGCCGGTGACCTGTATGCCCGGCGGTTGACCCGAGCCGGTGGTACTGGCCGGCTATCCCTGCCCGGCGCTGAGCGATTGTCGTGGCGTCTTGATGTGTTGGAGCCGGGCAGTTTGGACAACCTGGCGGTGGTGGATTGTCCGGGGGTGGTGGCGCCGTTGGGGGTTGGGCAGGTGCGGGTTGGGGTGCGGGCGGCGGGGTTGAATTTCCGGGATGTGTTGGTCGGGTTGGGGATGTATCCGGATTCGGCTGCGGTGATGGGTAGTGAGGCGGCCGGGGTGGTGCTTGAGGTCGGCGCGGGTGTGTCGGGGGTGGTGGTTGGGGATCGGGTGTTCGGGATGTTCAACGGTGCGTTGGGGCCGGTGGCGGTCACCGATCATCGTCTCTTGGCGCGGGTTCCGCGGGGCTGGTCGTTTACTCGGGCGGCGTCGGTGCCGATTGTGTTTCTGACCGCGTTCTATGCGTTGCGGGATCTGGCCGAGGTGCGGGCGGGGCAGCGGATCCTGATTCATGCTGCGGCTGGTGGGGTGGGTATGGCTGCGGTGCAGTTGGCCCAGGCGTGGGGGTTGCAGGTGTACGCCACTGCCAGTGCCGGTAAGTGGGACATCTTGCGGGGGATGGGTGTGGACGATGCGCAGCTGGCGTCGTCCCGGGATTTGGAGTTCCGTCGCAGCTTCCTGGCCGTGACCGGTGGGGAGGGGGTGGATGTGGTGCTCAACGCCTTGGCCGGGGAGTTCGTGGACGCGTCGCTGGACCTGTTGCCTCGTGGTGGCCGGTTCGTGGAGATGGGTAAGACCGATGTGCGGGACCCGGCCCGGGTCGTCGCGGATCACCCGGGGGTGGTGTATCAGGCGTTTGACCTGTCCGAGGCCGGCGCTGACCGGATCGGGCAGATGCTGGGCGAGATCCTGGACATGTTCGCCGCGGACATCCTCCAACCACTGCCGGTGAGCGTGTTCGAATCAGTCCAGGCCGTGCAGGCCTTGCGTTATCTGCAGGCGGCCCGTCATGTGGGCAAGGTGGTGCTGCGGCTACCGGCCGGTCTGGACGCGGGTGGCACGGTGGTGATCACTGGTGGGACCGGGGTGTTGGGTGGGTTGGTGGCCCGGCATCTGGTCACCGCGCACGGAGTCAGGCACCTGTTGCTGTTGTCCCGGCGCGGCCCGGCCGCGGCCGGGGCGGCGGAACTGGTCGGTGAGCTGACCGGGTTGGGCGCACGGGTGCAGGTGGCGGCGTGTGATGTCGCTGACCGGAACGCTCTGGCTGAGGTGTTGGCGGGGGTGCCGGTCGAGCATCCGGTGGTCGGGGTGGTGCACACCGCCGCAGTCCTCGACGACGGGGTGATTGAGGCGTTGACGCCGCAGCGGCTGGAGACCGTGCTGCGGGCCAAAGCCGACGCGGCATGGTGGCTGCACGAACTGACCCGGGATGCGGATCTCGGGTTGTTCGTGGTGTATTCGTCGGCGGCGGCCACGCTCGGGTCACCGGGGCAGGGAAACTACGCCGCGGCCAACGCGGTCCTGGATGCCTTGGCGCTGCGGCGGCAGACCGCAGGTCTGGTCGGGCAGTCGTTGGCGTGGGGGCTGTGGGCCCAGCAGTCGGCGATGACCGGGCATCTCGACGAGGTCGACCTGGACCGGATGCGACGCGCCGGCATCCTTCCCCTCTCCTCCGAGCAGGGCTTGGCGCTGTTCGACACGGCAGTACGTACTGACCAGCCGCAGCTGGTGCCGATGCGGGTAGACCTGCCTGCGCTGCGTCGTACCGGGGCCGGTGGCGTGCCGCCGTTGTGGCGGGCGTTGGCCGGCGGCCCGGCCCGTCGGGCGGCGACCACCGCCGATATGCGGGTGGATCTGGCCGCCAGGTTGGCCGCTATGGGGGGCGAGGAACGCCAGCGGACAGTCTTGGAGCTGGTGCGGGCACAAGCCGCGGTCGTGCTCGGCCATGCCGACCCCGCGGCGATTGATCCGGACAGCGCGTTCCGTGAACTCGGGCTCGATTCGTTGACCGCGGTGGAGTTGCGTAACCGGTTGGCTGCCGCGACCGGGTTGTCGTTGCCGGCCACGCTGGTCTTCGACTATCCGACACCGGTGGTGTTGACCGGGTTCGTGTTGACGGAACTGCTTGGTGAGCAGACCGATGTCCTTACGCCGGTGGCGGTCGGTGCGGGTGTCGACGAGCCGGTGGCGATCGTGGGGATGGGGTGTCGGTATCCGGGCGGAGTGGACGACCCGGACGGGTTCTGGCAGCTGCTGGTCGAGGGCGTCGACGCGGTGGAGGGATTCCCCGCGGACCGGGGTTGGGACCTGACAGCGCTGCACGACTCCGGCCGGCAACGATCGCAGACCCGGTACGGAACATTCCTGTCCGGGGCCGCGATGTTCGACGCGGGGTTCTTCGGGATCAGTCCGCGGGAGGCCGTGGCGATGGATCCGCAGCAGCGGCTGTTGTTGGAGGTTTCCTGGGAGGCGTTGGAGCGGGCCGGGATCGACCCGTCCGGGCTACGCGGCTCGGACACCGGCGTGTACGTCGGCACCAGCGGCCAGGACTACATCTCCATGATCGGCGACGTGCAGACCGGCAGCGAGGGACACCTCCTGACCGGTAACGCGGCCAGTGTCATGTCGGGGCGGGTGGCGTACACCCTGGGTCTGGAGGGCCCGGCCGTGTCGGTGGACACGGCGTGTTCGTCATCAGCGGTCGCGGTGCATCTGGCGGCGCAGGCGTTGCGCTCGGGTGAGTGTTCGATGGCCCTGGCCGGCGGTGTGACGGTGATGGCCACGCCGGGCGCGTTTGTGGAGTTTTCCCGGCAGGGCGGGTTGGCTGCCGACGGGCGGTGTAAGCCGTTCGCGGACGCCGCCGACGGCACGGGTTGGGGTGAGGGTGTCGGGGTGTTGGTGTTGGAGCGGTTGTCGGATGCTCGTCGGCGGGGGCATCGGGTGTTGGCGGTGGTGCGGGGCAGCGCGGTCAATCAGGATGGCGCGTCGAATGGGTTGAGTGCGCCGAATGGTCCGTCGCAGCAGCGGGTGATCCGTCAGGCTTTGGCGAATGCGCGGTTGTCGCCGGGCGAGGTGGATGTGGTGGAGGCGCACGGCACGGGCACCACGTTGGGTGATCCGATCGAGGCGCAGGCGCTGATCGCCGCGTACGGCCAGGACCGGCCGGCGGGGCAGCCGTTGCGGCTGGGGTCGGTGAAGTCGAACATCGGCCACACCCAGGCGGCCGCGGGTGTTGCTGGGATCATCAAGATGGTCCTGGCGATGTGGCACGGTTTGATGCCCAGGACGCTGCACGTGGACGAGCCGTCGTCGCATGTGGATTGGTCGGCTGGGTCGGTGCGTCTGCTGACCGAGGCCATGCCGTGGCCGGTCAATGGGCGGCCCCGGCGGGCTGGGGTGTCGTCGTTCGGGATCAGTGGCACCAACGCCCACCTCATCCTGGAGGAGGCCGATCCCGTACCGGACCCGGCGTTGGGTCATGAGCCGGCCCCGCTACCGGGGGGCGGGGTGGTGCCGTGGTTGTTGTCGGCTAAGTCTGAGGTGGCGTTGCGGGCGCAGGCGCAGCGGTTGGCGGGGTTTGTGGCGGACCGGCCTGGGGTGGATCCGGTGGTGGTGGGGCGGGCGTTGGCGGGCCGGTCGGTGTTTGCGTATCGGGCGGTGGTGGTGGCTGGGGAGGTGGACGGGTTCCTGGCTGGGTTGCGGGATGTGGATGTTTCGTCTGCGGTGGTGCGGGGTGTGGCGGCGGGTGCGAGCGGTGGGTCGGGTGCGGTGTTTGTGTTTCCGGGGCAGGGGGCGCAGTGGGTGGGTATGGGGGTGGAGTTGTGGGATGCCGAGCCGGTGTTCGCGGAGGCGATGGTGCGGTGTGGGGAGGTGTTGGCGCCGTTGGTGGGTTGGTCGTTGCGGGAGGTGTTGGCTGATCCGGTGTTGTTGGGTCGGGTGGATGTGGTGCAGCCGGTGTCGTGGGCGGTGATGGTGTCGTTGGCGCAGTTGTGGCGTTCGGTGGGTGTGGTTCCGGCGGCGGTGGTGGGTCACAGTCAGGGTGAGATCGCTGCGGCGTGTGTGGCTGGTGGCCTGTCGTTGGCGGATGGGGCCAGGGTGGTGGTGTTGCGGAGTCGGGCGATTGCGGCTCTGTCGGGGTCGGGGGGCATGGTGTCGGTGCCGGCGCCGTTGGACGAGGTGCGGGAGTTGATTGCCGGGTGGGGTGGGGATTTGTCGGTGGCGGCGGTTAATGGTCCGGCGCAGGTGGTGGTGTCTGGTACCACGGCTGCGTGTGAGGAGTTCGTGCGGGCGCATGCGGGGTTGGGGGTTCGTCGGATCGCGGTGGATTATGCGTCGCATTCGCCGCAGGTGGAGGCGATCCAGGACCGGTTGTACACGGATTTGGCTGGTTTGCGGCCCTCCAGTGGGCAGGTGCCGTTCTATTCGACTCTGGAGGCGGGGCGGGTCGATACCGCTGGTCTTGATGGGGAGTACTGGTATCGCAATCTGCGGCACCCGGTCCGGTTCGCTGAGGTGATCGGGACGCTGACCGAAGCCGGCTACCGCACGTTTGTGGAGGTCAGTTCGCATCCGGTGTTGGCGATGGCGGTGGAGCAGGCTGGTGAGGGCCTGGTGGTGGCGGGCACGCTGCGTCGTGACGACGGTGGACGCGAGCGTTGGCTGCGGTCAATGGCCGCTCTGCACGTCGCCGGGATCGCCATCGACTGGACCCCGGCACTGGGCACCGGCCCGACCCACACGGTTGCCCTGCCGACCTACCCGTTCCAGCATCAGCGGTTCTGGCCGCAGACCGTGGCTGGCGGTGTGGGGGATGTTCGGGTGTTGGGGTTGGGTTCGGTTGGTCATCCGTTGTTGCGTGCGGCGGTGTCGTTGGCTGATGGGGATGGGGTGGTGTTGACCGGCCGGTTGTCGTTGTCGGCGCAGCCGTGGTTGGCCGATCATGCGGTGTTGGGTTCGGTGTTGTTGGCGGGCACGGCGTATGTCGAGTTGGTGATGTACGCCGGCGACCAGGTCGGGTGTGCCCTGGTCGAGGAGTTGACGCTGCAGACCCCGCTGCTGCTGCCGGAGCAGGGTGGGGTGCAGGTGCAGGTGTGGGTCGGTGATCCCGGCCAGGATGGTCGACGGCCGGTCAACGTGTACTCCCGACCAGAAGGCGCGGAGGGTGTGGGGGGTTCGTGGATTCGGCATGCCACGGGTGTGTTGAGCCCGGAGGCTGGTCGGGTGCCGTCCGGTTTGGGGCAGTGGCCGCCGGCCGGTGCGCGGCCGGTGGCGGTGGACGGCGTGTACGAGCGGTTGGCCGACGACGGGTACGTGTACGGGCCGGTGTTCCAAGGTTTGCGGGCGGTGTGGCGTCACGAGCGGGATGTGTATGCCGAGGTGACCCTGCCTGAGCAGGTCGAGACTGGCGGGTTCGGGTTGCATCCGGCGGTGTTGGACGCGGCGTTGCATCCGATCGGGTTGACCGGGCTGCTCGGCGGCGACGATGGCGGGGCGGTGTTGCCGTTCACGTGGAGTGGGGTGCGGTTGCACGCGACCGGGGCGACCACGCTGCGGGTTCGGCTGGCACCGGCCGACGATGGGGCTGTTGCGGTGGCGGTGTTCGACACCACCGGCCAGCCGGTGTTGACCGCGGACTCGCTGGTGTTGCGGCCGGTGACCACCGATCAACTCGCCGTCGGGATGCCGGATGCGGCGCAGTCGTTGTTCGCGGTGGAGTGGGTGCCGCTGCCGGACGCGGAATCTGGCACCACGGCGGCGGCTGCCGAACCGGTCTGGGGATGGCATGGGCAGGTTGCTGGTGAGCTGCCCCCCGTCGTGGTGGCCGAGCTGCCAACTCCAGACGATGCGGTGGGTGTTGTCGAGGCCACGCACGCGGCGAGCGCGTTGGTGTTGGGTTGGGTCCAGGAATGGCTGGCCGATGCGGCCACGGAGGGTTCCCGGTTGGTGGTGCTCACTCGTGGCGCCACTGATGGTAGTGACTTGGCTGCGGCTGCGGTGTGGGGTTTGGTCCGTTCCGCGCAGTCCGAGCATCCCAATCGGTTCGTCCTGCTGGACCTCGACGATGACACCCACTACGACAGCGACCAGGGTAGCGACCTGGGCAGGCTCCTGACGGCGGTGCTCGACAGCGGCGAACCCGAGATCGCGGTACGCGCTGGTGGGCTGTACATCCGGCGGTTGGTCCGGGCCGGTACTGGCCGTCTGCTCCTGCCTGGTCCTGAGCGGTTGTCGTGGCGTCTTGATGTGTTGGAGCCGGGCAGTTTGGACAACCTGGCGGTGGTGGATTGTCCGGGGGTGGTGGCGCCGTTGGGGGTTGGGCAGGTGCGGGTTGGGGTGCGGGCGGCGGGGTTGAATTTCCGGGATGTGTTGGTCGGGTTGGGGATGTATCCGGATTCGGCTGCGGTGATGGGTAGTGAGGCGGCCGGGGTGGTGCTTGAGGTCGGCGCGGGTGTGTCGGGGGTGGTGGTTGGGGATCGGGTGTTCGGGATGTTCAACGGTGCGTTGGGGCCGGTGGCGGTCACCGATCATCGTCTCTTGGCGCGGGTTCCGCGGGGCTGGTCGTTTACTCGGGCGGCGTCGGTGCCGATTGTGTTTCTGACCGCGTTCTATGCGTTGCGGGATCTGGCCGAGGTGCGGGCGGGGCAGCGGATCCTGATTCATGCTGCGGCTGGTGGGGTGGGTATGGCTGCGGTGCAGTTGGCCCAGGCGTGGGGGTTGCAGGTGTACGCCACTGCCAGTGCCGGTAAGTGGGACATCTTGCGGGGGATGGGTGTGGACGATGCGCACCTGGCGTCGTCCCGGGATTTGGAGTTCCGTCGCAGCTTCCTGGCCGTGACCGGTGGGGAGGGGGTGGATGTGGTGCTCAACGCCTTGGCCGGGGAGTTCGTGGACGCGTCGCTGGACCTGTTGCCTCGTGGTGGCCGGTTCGTGGAGATGGGTAAGACCGATGTGCGGGACCCGGCCCGGGTCGTCGCGGATCACCCGGGGGTGGTGTATCAGGCGTTTGACCTGTCCGAGGCCGGCGCTGACCGGATCGGGCAGATGCTGGCCGAGATCCTGGACATGTTCGCCGCGGACATCCTCCAACCACTGCCGGTGAGCGTGTTCGAATCAGTCCAGGCCGTGCAGGCCCTGCGTTACCTGCAGGCGGCCCGTCATGTGGGCAAGGTGGTGCTGCGGCTACCGGCCGGTCTGGACGCGGGTGGCACGGTGGTGATCACTGGTGGGACCGGGGTGTTGGGTGGGTTGGTGGCCCGGCATCTGGTCACCGCGCACGGAGTCAGGCACCTGTTGCTGTTGTCCCGGCGCGGCCCGGCCGCGGCCGGGGCGGCGGAACTGGTCGGTGAGCTGACCGGGTTGGGCGCACGGGTGCAGGTGGCGGCGTGTGATGTCGCTGACCGGAACGCTCTGGCTGAGGTGTTGGCGGGGGTGCCGGTCGAGCATCCGGTGGTCGGGGTGGTGCACACCGCCGCAGTCCTCGACGACGGGGTGATCGGGGCGTTGACGCCGCAGCGGCTGGAGACCGTGCTGCGGGCCAAAGCCGACGCGGCATGGTGGCTGCACGAACTGACCCGGGATGCGGATCTCGGGTTGTTCGTGGTGTATTCGTCGGCGGCGGCCACGCTCGGGTCACCGGGGCAGGGAAACTACGCCGCGGCCAACGCGGTCCTGGATGCCTTGGCGCTGCGGCGGCAGACCGCAGGTCTGGTCGGGCAGTCGTTGGCGTGGGGGCTGTGGGCCCAGCAGTCGGCGATGACCGGGCATCTCGACGAGGTCGACCTGGACCGGATGCGACGCGCCGGCATCCTTCCCCTCTCCTCCGAGCAGGGCTTGGCGCTGTTCGACACGGCAGTACGTACTGACCAGCCGCAGCTGGTGCCGATGCGGGTAGACCTGCCTGCGCTGCGTCGTACCGGGGCCGGTGGCGTGCCGCCGTTGTGGCGGGCGTTGGCCGGCGGCCCGGCCCGTCGGGCGGCGACCACCGCCGATATGCGGGTGGATCTGGCCGCCAGGTTGGCCGCTATGGGGGGCGAGGAACGCCAGCGGACAGTCTTGGAGCTGGTGCGGGCACAAGCCGCGGTCGTGCTCGGCCATGCCGACCCCGCGGCGATTGATCCGGACAGCGCGTTCCGTGAACTCGGCTTCGACTCGTTGACCGCGGTGGAGTTGCGTAACCGGTTGGCTGCCGCGACCGGGTTGTCGCTGCCGGCCACGCTGGTCTTCGACTACCCCAGTGCGGAGGTGTTGACCGACCATCTGACGGACCTGCTGCTTGGTAAGAACGCTGCCGTGGCTGTCGCGCCGGTGGTGGTCGGTGTGGGTGTCGATGAGCCGGTGGCGATTGTGGGAATGGGGTGTCGGTATCCGGGTGGGGTGGGTGACCCGGACGGGTTCTGGCAGTTGCTGGTCGAGGGTGTTGACGCGGTGGGTGGGTTCCCCGTGGATCGGGGTTGGGATGTCGGCTCGTGGGATGACCCGGACCCGGATCCGGCGCGGTCGGGGACCAGCTATGCCCGGGAGGGTGGTTTCCTGACTGACGCGGCGTTGTTCGATGCGGGGTTTTTCGGGATCAGTCCGCGGGAGGCTGTGGCGATGGATCCGCAGCAGCGTTTGTTGTTGGAGGTTTCCTGGGAGGCGTTGGAGCGGGCGGGGATCGATCCGTTCGGGCTGCGTGGGTCGGACACCGGTGTGTATGTCGGTACCCATGGGCAGGACTATCCGACGTTGTTGAGTGTGGCCGATTCTGCGGGGGATGGATTCTCCGGTACCGGTAACGCGGCGAGTGTCATGTCGGGGCGGGTGGCGTACACGCTGGGCTTGGAGGGCCCGGCCGTGTCGGTGGATACGGCGTGTTCGTCGTCGTTGGTGGCGGTGCATTTGGCGGCGCAGGCGTTGCGGTCGGGTGAGTGTTCGATGGCCCTGGCCGGTGGCGTAGCGGTGATGGCCACTCCAGGGACGTTTGTGGAGTTTTCCCGGCAGGGTGGGTTGGCTGCTGATGGGCGGTGTAAGCCGTTCGCGGATGCGGCTGATGGTACGGGTTGGGGTGAGGGTGTCGGGGTGTTGGTGTTGGAGCGGTTGTCGGATGCTCGTCGGCGGGGGCATCAGGTGTTGGCGGTGGTGCGGGGCAGCGCGGTCAATCAGGATGGCGCGTCGAATGGGTTGAGTGCGCCGAATGGTCCGTCGCAGCAGCGGGTGATCCGTCAGGCTTTGGCGAATGCGCGGTTGTCGCCGGGCGAGGTGGATGTGGTGGAGGCGCACGGCACAGGCACTACGCTGGGTGATCCGATCGAGGCGCAAGCGCTGATCGCCGCCTACGGCCAGGACCGGCCGGCGGGGCAGCCGTTGCGGTTGGGGTCGGTGAAGTCGAACATCGGCCACACCATGGCAGCCGCGGGCGTCGCCGGGATCATCAAGATGGTCCTCGCCATGCGGCACGGGCTGATGCCCAGGACACTGCACGTGGATACCCCGTCGTCACATGTGGACTGGTCGACCGGATCGGTGCAGCTGCTGACCGAGGCCACGCCATGGCCGGACGGTGGCCGGCCGCGACGGGCCGGGGTGTCGTCGTTCGGGATCAGTGGCACCAACGCCCACCTCATCCTCGAAGAAGCCGATCCGTTCGAGTCGCTGCAGGGCACACCGGCTGACCCGGCGGGCTCTGGCCAGGAGTCGCCGGCCCCGCTATCGGGCGGCGGGGTGGTGCCGTGGTTGTTGTCGGCTAAGTCTGAGGTGGCGTTGCGGGCGCAGGCGCAGCGGTTGGCGGGGTTTGTGGTCGACCGGCCTGGGGTGGAGCCGGTGGTGGTGGGGCGGGGGTTGGCGGCCCGGTCGGTGTTCGCGCATCGGGCGGTGGTGGTGGCTGGGGAGGTGGACGGGTTCCTGGCTGGGTTGCAGGATCTGGCTGGGTTGCGGGATGTGGATGTTTCGTCTGCGGTGGTGCGTGGTGTGGCGGCGGGTGTGGGTGGGTCGGGTGCGGTGTTTGTGTTTCCGGGGCAGGGGGCGCAGTGGGTGGGTATGGGGGTGGAGTTGTGGGATGCCGAGCCGGTGTTCGCGGAGGCGATGGTGCGGTGTGGGGAGGTGTTGGCGCCGTTGGTGGGTTGGTCGTTGCGGGAGGTGTTGGCTGATCCGGTGTTGTTGGGTCGGGTGGATGTGGTGCAGCCGGTGTCGTGGGCGGTGATGGTGTCGTTGGCGCAGTTGTGGCGTTCGGTGGGTGTGGTTCCGGCGGCGGTGGTGGGTCACAGTCAGGGTGAGATCGCTGCGGCGTGTGTGGCTGGTGGCTTGTCGTTGGCGGATGGGGCCAGGGTGGTGGTGTTGCGGAGTCGGGCGATTGCGGCTCTGTCGGGGTCGGGGGGCATGGTGTCGGTGCCGGCGCCGTTGGACGAGGTGCGGGAGTTGATTGCCGGGTGGGGTGGGGATTTGTCGGTGGCGGCGGTTAATGGTCCGGCGCAGGTGGTGGTGTCTGGTACCACGGCTGCGTGTGAGGAGTTCGTGCGGGCGCATGCGGGGTTGGGGGTTCGTCGGATCGCGGTGGATTACGCGTCGCATTCGCCGCAGGTGGAGGCGATCCAGGACCGGTTGTACACGGATTTGGCTGGTTTGCGGCCCTCCAGTGGGCAGGTGCCGTTCTATTCGACTCTGGAGGCGGGGCGGGTCGATACCGCTGGTCTCGATGGGGAGTACTGGTATCGCAATCTGCGGCACCCGGTCCGGTTCGCTGAGGTGATCGGGACGCTGACCGAAGCCGGCTACCGCACGTTTGTGGAGGTCAGTTCGCATCCGGTGTTGGCGATGGCGGTGGAGCAGGCTGGTGAGGGCCTGGTGGTGGCGGGCACGCTGCGTCGTGACGACGGTGGACGCGAGCGTTGGCTGCGGTCAATGGCCGCTCTGCACGTCGCCGGGATCGCCATCGACTGGACCCCGGCACTGGGCACCGGCCCGACCCACACGGTTGCCCTGCCGACCTACCCGTTCCAGCATCAGCGGTTCTGGCCGCAGACCGTGGCTGGCGGTGTGGGGGATGTTCGGGTGTTGGGGTTGGGTTCGGTTGGTCATCCGTTGTTGCGTGCGGCGGTGTCGTTGGCTGATGGGGATGGGGTGGTGTTGACCGGCCGGTTGTCGTTGTCGGCGCAGCCGTGGTTGGCCGATCATGCGGTGTTGGGTTCGGTGTTGTTGGCGGGCACGGCGTATGTCGAGTTGGTGATGTACGCCGGCGACCAGGTCGGGTGTGCCCTGGTCGAGGAGTTGACGCTGCAGACCCCGCTGCTGCTGCCGGAGCAGGGTGGGGTGCAGGTGCAGGTGTGGGTCGGTGATCCCGGCCAGGATGGTCGACGGCCGGTCAACGTGTACTCCCGACCAGAAGGCGCGGAGGGTGTGGGGGGTTCGTGGATTCGGCATGCCACGGGTGTGTTGAGCCCGGAGGCTGGTCGGGTGCCGTCCGGTTTGGGGCAGTGGCCGCCGGCCGGTGCGCGGCCGGTGGCGGTGGACGGCGTGTACGAGCGGTTGGCCGACGGCGGGTACGTGTACGGGCCGGTGTTCCAGGGTTTGCGGGCGGTGTGGCGTTCCGAGCGGGATGTGTATGCCGAGGTGACCCTGCCCGAGCAGGACGAGACCGGCGGGTTCGGGTTGCATCCGGCGGTGTTGGACGCGGCGTTGCATCCGATCGGGTTGACCGGGCTGCTCGGCGGCGACGATGGCGGGGCGGTGTTGCCGTTCACGTGGAGTGGGGTGCGGTTGCACGCGACTGGGGCGACCACGCTACGAGTCCGGCTGACACCCACCGACGACGGCGGTATCGCGGTGGCGGTGTTTGACACCGCCGGCCAGCCGGTGCTGACCGCGGACTCGCTGGTGTTGCGGCCGGTGACCACCGACCAGTTGGGCGCCGGGGTACCGGATGCGGCGCAGTCGCTGTTCGCGGTGGAGTGGGTGCCGCTGCCGGACGCGGAGCTCGACACCACGCCGGCGGCTACCGAACCGGTCTGGGGATGGCATGGGCAGGTTGCTGGTGAGCTGCCCCCCGTCGTGGTGGCCGAGCTACCAACTCCAGACGATGCGGTGGGTGTTGTCGAGGCCACGCACGCGGCGAGCACGTTGGTGTTGGGTTGGGTTCAGGAATGGCTGGCCGATCCGGGCACGGAGGGTTCCCGGTTGGTGGTGGTCACCCGCGGCGCTACCGATGGCAGTGACTTGGCCGCGGCTGCGGTGTGGGGTTTGGTCCGTTCCGCGCAGTCCGAACATCCCAATCGGTTCATCCTGCTCGACCTCGACGATGACACCGACCCCGGCAGCGAGCTGGGCAGAATCCTGACGGCGGTGCTCGACAGTGACGAGCCGGAGATCGCGGTACGCGCCGGTGACCTGTACACCCGGCGGTTGACCCGAGCCGGTGGTACTGGCCGGCTATCCCTGCCTGGTCCTGAGCGATTGTCGTGGCGTCTTGATGTGTCGGAGCCGGGCAGTCTGGACAACCTGGCGGTGCTGGATTGTCCGGAGGCGGTGGCGCCGTTGGCGGCTGGGCAGGTGCGGGTTGCGGTCCGGGCGGCGGGGTTGAACTTCCGCGACGTGTGGCTCGGGTTGGGTATGTCCCCGGATCCGACTGCGGTGATGGGTAGCGAGGCAGCCGGAGTGGTGCTCGAGACTGCTCCGGATGTGTCGGGGGTGGTGGTTGGGGATCGGGTGTTCGGGATGTTCAACGGTGCGTTGGGGCCGGTGGCGGTCACCGATCATCGTCTCCTGGCCCGGGTTCCGGAGGGCTGGTCGTTTACTCGGGCGGCGTCGGTGCCGATTGTGTTTCTGACCGCGTTCTATGCGTTGCGGGATCTGGCCGAGGTGCGGGCGGGACAAAGAATCCTGATCCATGCTGCGGCTGGTGGGGTGGGTATGGCTGCGGTGCAGTTGGCCCAGGCGTGGGGATTGCAGGTGTACGCCACCGCCAGCGCCGGCAAGTGGAACACCATACGCGGGATGGGTGTGGACGATACGCACCTGGCCTCCTCCCGGGATCTGGACTTCCGCCGCAGCTTCCTGACGGCGACCGGGGGAGAGGGGGTGGACGTGGTACTCAACGCCCTGACCGGGGAGTTCGTGGACGCGTCGCTGGACCTGCTGCCCCGCGGCGGCCGGTTCGTGGAGATGGGCAAAACCGATGTGCGGGACCCGGTGCGGATCGCCGCGGACCACCCCGGGGTGGTGTACCAGGCGTTCAACCTGCCCGACGTCGGTGCTGACCGGATCGGCCAGATGCTGGCCGAGATCCTGGACATGTTCGCCGCGGACATCCTCCAGCCACTACCCGTGAGCGTATTCGAATCAGCCCAAGCACTGCAGGCCCTGCGCTACCTGCAGGCGGCCCGCCACGTGGGCAAGGTGGTGCTGCGGCTACCGGCCGGTCTGGACTCCCGTGGCACGGTGGTGGTCACTGGCGGGACCGGTGTGTTGGGTGGTTTGGTGGCCCGGCATCTGGTCACCACGCACGGAGTCAGGCACCTGTTGCTGTTGTCCCGGCGTGGCCCGGCTGCGGCCGGGGCGGCGGAGCTGGTCGGTGAGCTGACCGGGTTGGGTGCGCGGGTGCGGGTGGTGGCGTGTGATGTCGCTGACCGGAACGCTCTGGCTGGGGTGTTGGCGGGGGTGCCGGTCGAGCATCCGGTGGTCGGGGTGGTGCACACCGCCGCAGTCCTCGACGACGGGGTGATCGGGGCGTTGACGCCACAGCGGCTGGAGACGGTGCTGCGGGCCAAGGCGGATGCGGCATGGTGGCTGCACGAACTGACCCGGGACATGGATCTCGGGTTGTTCGTGGTGTATTCGTCGGCGGCGGCCACACTCGGGTCACCGGGACAAGGAAACTATGCCGCGGCCAACGCCGTCCTGGACGCCCTAGCACTACGGCGGCAGGCCGAGGGACTGGTCGGGCAATCACTGGCGTGGGGACTGTGGGCCCAGCAGTCAGCCATGACCGGGCATCTCGACGAGGCCGACCTGGACCGGATGCGACGCAGCGGCATCCTTTCCCTCTCCTCCGAGCAGGGCCTGGCACTGTTCGACACGGCAGTACGTACCCACCAGCCGCAGCTCGTGCCGATCCGGGTGGACCTGCCCGCGCTACGTCGTACCGGGGCCGGTGGTGTGCCGCCGTTGTGGCGGACATTGGCCGGCGGCCCGGCCCGCCGGACGGCGACCACAACCGACACCCGGATGGACCTGACCACCAGGCTGGCCGCTATGGGAGTCGAGGAACGCCAGCGAACAGTCCTGGAACTGGTACGAATACAAGCCGCCGTCGTACTCGGCCATCCCGACCCAACGACGATCAACCCGGACAGCGCATTCCGCGAACTCGGCTTCGACTCGCTGACCGCCGTGGAACTACGTAACCGACTGACCACGGCGACCGGCCTGTCGCTGCCGGCCACGCTGGTCTTCGACTACCCCACCCCCGCCGAACTCAGCCGCGAGCTGTGGACGCGAGTTGCGCCTGAGGAGAAGGCGCCCGCAAATACTCTGGAGTCCGACTTGGACCGGATCGAGCAGGCTATACGCACGTTGGCCCCGGGAGATGGCAGAGATCCGACGAAGCTGGCGGACCGCCTGCGTGAGCTGGTGCGCAGGCTCGAGGCCCAGACGGGCGGCCACGGGGCAACCCCGGTGATCGACACCTATGCAGCCTCAGATGACGAGCTGTTCGACGTTCTCGACAAGATCGCAAGCTCCGAGGGAGGGCGAACGGCGTGAGCAACGATGAGAAGCTGCGGACATATCTGCGACAGGCCACGGACAACCTGCTGGAGACCCGGCGACGCCTGCAGGAGATTCAGGATCGGGGGACTGAGCCCATCGCGGTGGTCTCAATGGCCTGCCGGTTCTCGGCCGGCATAGATACCCCGGAACAGCTCTGGGATCTCATTGCCACGGGCGGCGACGCCATCGGGCCATGGCCGATGGATCGGGGTTGGGATGTCGGGTCGTTGTATGACCCGGATCCGGCACGGTCGGGGACCAGTTATGCCCGGGAGGGTGGGTTCCTGACTGGTGTGGCGTTGTTTGACGCGGGGTTTTTCGGGATCAGTCCGCGGGAGGCTGTGGCGATGGATCCGCAGCAGCGTTTGTTGTTGGAGGTTTCGTGGGAGGCGTTGGAGCGGGCGGGGATCGATCCGTCGGGGCTGCGTGGGTCGGATACCGGTGTGTATGTGGGTACCACCGGGCAGGACTACGTCTCGGTGATTGGTGACGCGCAGACCGGTAGTGAGGGGCATCTGCTGACGGGTAACGCGGCGAGTGTCATGTCGGGGCGGGTGGCGTACACCCTGGGTCTGGAGGGCCCGGCGGTGTCGGTGGATACGGCGTGTTCGTCGTCGTTGGTGGCGGTGCATTTGGCGGCGCAGGCGTTGCGGTCGGGTGAGTGTTCGATGGCCCTGGCCGGCGGCGTAGCGGTGATGGCCACTCCAGGCGCGTTTGTGGAGTTTTCCCGGCAGGGTGGGTTGGCCGCTGACGGGCGGTGTAAGCCGTTCGCGGACGCCGCCGACGGCACGGGTTGGGGTGAGGGCATCGGCATTCTGGTGCTGGAGCGGTTGTCGGATGCTCGTCGGCGGGGACATCAGGTGTTGGCGGTCGTGCGGGGCAGCGCGGTCAATCAGGACGGCGCCTCCAACGGGTTGAGCGCCCCGAACGGGCCGTCGCAGCAGCGGGTGATCCGTCAGGCTTTGGCGAACGCGCGGTTGTCGCCGGGCGACGTCGATGTGGTGGAGGCGCACGGCACGGGCACCACGTTGGGTGATCCGATCGAGGCGCAGGCGCTGATCGCCGCGTATGGCCAGGACCGGCCGGCGGAGCAACCGCTTCGCCTGGGGTCGGTGAAGTCGAACATCGGCCACACCCAGGCAGCCGCCGGCGTCGCCGGGATCATCAAGATGGTCCTCGCGATGCGGCACGGGTTGATGCCCAAGACGCTGCACGTGGACGAGCCGTCCACACATGTGGACTGGTCGACCGGCTCGGTGCGACTGCTGACCGAGGCCACGCCATGGCCGGTCAACGGGCGGCCACGACGGGCCGGGGTGTCCTCGTTCGGGATCAGCGGTACCAACGCCCACCTCATCCTGGAGGAGGCCGATCCCGTACCGGACCCGGCGTTGGGTCATGAGCCGGCCCCGCTACCGGGCGGCGGGGTGGTGCCCTGGCTGTTGTCGGCCAAGACTGAGGTGGCGCTGCGGGCGCAGGCGCAGCGGTTGGCGGGGTTCGTGACCGACCGGCCCGAGGTGGAGCCGGTGGTGGTGGGGCGGGCGTTGGCGGCCCGGTCGGTGTTCGCGCATCGGGCGGTGGTGGTGGCTGGGGAGGTGGACGGGTTCCTGGCTGGGTTGCAGGATCTGGCTGGGTTGCGGGATGTGGATGTTTCGTCTGCGGTGGTGCGGGGTGTGGCGGCGGGTGCGAGCGGTGGGTTGGGTGCGGTGTTTGTGTTTCCGGGGCAGGGGGCGCAGTGGGTGGGTATGGGGGTGGAGTTGTGGGATGCCGAGCCGGTGTTCGGGGAGGCGATGGTGCGGTGTGGGGAGGTGTTGGCGCCGTTGGTGGGTTGGTCGTTGCGGGAGGTGTTGGCTGATCCGGTGTTGTTGGGTCGGGTGGATGTGGTGCAGCCGGTGTCGTGGGCGGTGATGGTGTCGTTGGCGCAGTTGTGGCGTTCGGTGGGTGTGGTTCCGGCGGCGGTGGTGGGTCACAGTCAGGGTGAGATCGCTGCGGCGTGTGTGGCTGGTGGCCTGTCGTTGGCGGATGGGGCCAGGGTGGTGGTGTTGCGGAGTCGGGCGATTGCGGCTCTGTCGGGGTCGGGGGGCATGGTGTCGGTGCCGGCGCCGTTGGACGAGGTGCGGGAGTTGATCGGCGGGTGGGGTGGGGATTTGTCGGTGGCGGCGGTCAATGGTCCGGCGCAGGTGGTGATCTCTGGTACCACGGCTGCGTGTGAGGAGTTCGTGCGGGCGCATGCGGGGTTGGGGGTTCGTCGGATCGCGGTGGATTATGCGTCGCATTCGCCGCAGGTGGAGGCGATCCAGGACCGGTTGCGCACGGATCTGGCCGATCTGCAACCCTCCAGTGGGCAGGTGCCGTTCTATTCGACTCTGGAGGCGGGGCGGGTCGATACCGCTGGTCTTGATGGGGAGTACTGGTATCGCAATCTGCGGCATCCGGTCCGGTTCGCTGAGGTGATCGGGACGCTGACCGAAGCCGGCTACCGCACGTTTGTGGAGGTCAGTTCGCATCCGGTGTTGGCGATGGCGGTGGAGCAGGCTGGTGAGGGCCTGGTGGTGGCGGGCACGCTGCGTCGTGACGACGGTGGACGCGAGCGTTGGCTACGGTCGATGGCCGCTCTGCACGTGGCTGGTGTCGCCGTCGACTGGACTCCGGCGTTGGGCGCCGGCGCGACCCACACGGTTGCTCTGCCGACTTATCCGTTTCAGCATCAGCGGTTCTGGCCAGAGACGGTAGCGGCTGGTGTGGGGGATGTTCGGGTGTTGGGGTTGGGTTCGGTTGGTCATCCGTTGTTGCGTGCGGCGGTGTCGTTGGCTGATGGGGATGGGGTGGTGTTGACCGGCCGGTTGTCGTTGTCGGCGCAGCCGTGGTTGGCCGATCATGCGGTGTTGGGTTCGGTGTTGTTGGCGGGCACGGCGTATGTGGAGTTGGTGATGTACGCCGGGGACCAGGTGGGTTGTGCCTCCGTGGAGGAGTTGACGCTGCAGACCCCGTTGGTGCTGCCGGAGCAGGGTGGGGTGCAGGTGCAGGTGTGGGTCGGTGATCCCGGCCAGGATGGTCGACGGCCGGTCAACGTGTACTCCCGACCAGAAGGCGCGGAGGGTTCGTGGACTCGGCATGCCACGGGTGTGTTGAGCCCGGAGGCTGGTCGGGTGCCGTCCGGGTTGGGGCAGTGGCCGCCGGCCGGTGCGCGGCCGGTGGCGGTGGACGGCGTGTACGAGCGGTTGGCTGACGGTGGGTACGTGTACGGGCCGGTGTTTCAGGGTTTGCGGGCGGTGTGGCGTTCCGAGCGGGATGTGTATGCCGAGGTGACCCTGCCTGAGCAGGCCGCAGCCGATGGGTTCGGGTTGCATCCGGCGGTGTTGGACGCGGCGTTGCACCCGATCGGGTTGACCGGCCTGGTCAACGACGATGGCGGGGCGGTGTTGCCGTTCGCGTGGAGCGGGGTGCGGCTGCACGCGACTGGGGCGACCACGCTGCGGGTTCGGCTGGCACCGGTCGACGATGGGGCTGTTGCGGTGGCGGTGTTCGACACCGCCGGCCAGCCGGTGCTGACCGCGGACTCGCTGGTGTTGCGGCCGGTGACCACCGATCAACTCGCCGTCGGGATGCCGGATGCGGCGCAGTCGCTGTTCGCGGTGGAGTGGGTGCCGCTGCCGGACGCGGAGCTCGACACCACGGCGGCGGCTACCGAACTGGTCTGGGGATGGCATGGGCAGGTTGCTGGTGAGCTGCCCCCGGTGGTGGTGGCCGAGCTGCCAACTCCAGACGATGCGGTGGGTGTTGTCGAGGCCACGCACGCGGCGAGCGCGTTGGTGTTGGGTTGGGTTCAGGAGTGGCTGGCGGATGCGGCCACGGAGGGTTCCCGGTTGGTGGTGGTCACTCGTGGCGCTACCGATGGTAGTGACTTGGCCGCGGCTGCGGTGTGGGGTCTGGTCCGTTCCGCGCAGTCCGAACATCCCAATCGGTTCATCCTGCTGGACCTCGACGATGACACCCACTACGACAGCGACCAGGGTAGCGACCTGGGCAGGCTCCTGACGGCGGTGCTCGACAGCGGCGAGTCGGAGATCGCGGTACGCGCTGGTGGGTTGTATGTGCGGCGGTTGGTCCGGGCCGGTACTGGTCGTTTGTCGCTGTCCGGTTCTGACGGGTTGTCGGCGGGGTTGGATGCGGGTGGCACGGTGGTGGTCACTGGTGGGACGGGGGTGTTGGGTGGGTTGGTGGCCCGGCATCTGGTCGCCGCGCATGGGGTTGGGCATCTGTTGTTGTTGTCGCGGCAGGGCTTGGCCGCGGCGGGGGCGGCGGAGTTGGTCGGTGAGCTGACCGGGTTGGGTGCGCGGGTGCGGGTGGTGGCGTGTGATGTCGCTGACCGGGATGCGTTGGCTGGGGTGTTGGCGGGGGTGCCGGCTGAGCATCCGGTGGTGGGGGTGGTGCACACCGCGGGTGTGCTTGATGACGGGGTGGTTGAGGCGTTGACGCCGCGGCGGTTGGAGACGGTGTTGCGGGCGAAGGCTGATGCGGCGTGGTGGTTGCATGAGTTGACCCGGGATGCGGATCTGGGTTTGTTCGTGGTGTATTCGTCGGCGGCGGCCACGCTCGGGTCACCGGGGCAGGGTAACTATGCCGCGGCGAACGCGGTCCTGGATGCCTTGGCGCTGCGGCGGCAGGCCGCGGGTCTGGTCGGGCAGTCGTTGGCGTGGGGGCTGTGGGCCCAGCAGTCGGCGATGACCGGGCATCTTGACGAGGTGGACCTGAGTCGGATGCGACGTAGCAGCGGCGTCCTTGCCATGTCCTCCGAGGAGGGCTTGGCGTTGTTCGACGCGGCAGTACGTACCCACCGGCCGCAGCTCGTGCCGATGCGGGTGGACCTTGCCGTGCTGCGTCGCGCCGGCGCCGGTGGTCTGCCGCCGTTGTGGCAGGCGTTGGCCGGCGGTTCGACCCGCCGGGCCGCGTCCACCGCCGATACGCGGGTGGATCTGGCCGCCAGGTTGGCGGCTATGGGGGTTGAGGGGCGCCAGCGGGCGGTTCTGGAGTTGGTGCGGGCACAGGCTGCGGTTGTGCTCGGCCATGCCGGCCCCGCGGCGGTTGATCCGGGCAGCGCGTTCCGTGAGCTCGGTTTCGACTCGTTGACTGCAGTGGAGTTGCGTAACCGGTTGGCTGCCGCGACTGGGTTGTCGTTGCCGGCCACGCTGGTCTTCGACTATCCGACACCGGTGGTGTTGGCCGGGTTCGTGTTGACGGAACTGCTCGGTGAGCAGACCGATGTCCTTACGCCGGTGGCGGTGGGTGCGGGTGTTGATGAGCCGGTGGCGATTGTGGGGATGGGGTGTCGGTATCCGGGTGGGGTGGGTGACCCGGAGGAGTTCTGGCGGTTGCTGGTCGAGGGTGTTGACGCGGTGGGTGATTTTCCCGTGGATCGGGGTTGGGATGTCGGGTCGTCAGATGACCCGGATCCGGCGGGGTCGGGGACCAGTTATGCCCGGGAGGGTGGGTTCCTGACTGACGCGGCGTTGTTCGACGCGGGGTTCTTCGGGATCAGTCCGCGGGAGGCTGTGGCGATGGATCCGCAGCAGCGGTTGTTGTTGGAGGTTTCCTGGGAGGCGTTGGAGCGGGCCGGGATCGACCCGTCCGGGCTGCGTGGGTCGGACACCGGCGTGTATGTCGGCCTCATGTACCACGACTACGCCATGCAGTTGGCGGCGAGCCCGGCCGAGACCGAGGGATATGGCACCGGGACCAGCGGAAGTGTGGCGTCGGGGCGGGTGGCGTACACCCTGGGCTTGGAGGGCCCGGCGGTGTCGGTGGATACGGCGTGTTCGTCGTCCCTGGTCGCGGTGCATTTGGCGGCGCAGGCGTTGCGCTCGGGTGAGTGTTCCATGGCCCTGGCCGGCGGCGTGACAGTGATGGCCACTCCAGGGACGTTTGTGGAGTTCTCTCGGCAGGGTGGGTTGGCCGCTGACGGGCGGTGCAAACCGTTCGCGGACGCCGCCGACGGCACGGGTTGGGGTGAGGGTGTCGGAATCCTGGTGCTGGAACGACTGTCCGATGCCCGCAGGCGGGGGCATCAGGTGTTGGCGGTGGTGCGGGGCAGCGCGGTCAATCAGGATGGCGCGTCGAATGGGTTGAGTGCGCCGAACGGGCCGTCGCAGCAGCGGGTGATCCGTCAGGCTTTGGCGAACGCGCGGTTGTCGCCGGGCGAGGTGGATGTGGTGGAGGCGCACGGCACAGGCACCACCCTGGGTGACCCGATCGAGGCGCAAGCGCTCATCGCCGCGTACGGCCAGGACCGGCCGGCGGATCAGCCTCTTCGCCTGGGGTCGGTGAAGTCGAACATCGGCCACACCCAGGCAGCCGCGGGTGTCGCGGGGATCATCAAGATGGTCCTGGCGATGCGGCACGGCTTGATGCCCAAGACGCTGCACGTGGACGAGCCGTCCACACATGTGGATTGGTCGGCTGGCTCGGTGCGTCTGCTGACCGAGGCCACGCCGTGGCCGGTCAACGGGCGGCCACGACGGGCCGGGGTGTCCTCGTTCGGAGTCAGCGGCACCAACGCCCACCTCATCTTGGAGGAGGCCGAACCGCTCAAGATCCTAGAGGAGGCCGATCCGTTCGAGTCGCTGCAGGGCACACCGGCTGACCCGGCGGGCTCTGGCCAGGAGTCGCCGGCCCCGCTATCGGGCGGCGGGGTGGTGCCGTGGTTGTTGTCGGCTAAGTCTGAGGTGGCGTTGCGGGCGCAGGCGCAGCGGTTGGCGGGGTTTGTGGCGGACCGGCCTGGGGTGGATCCGGTGGTGGTGGGGCGGGCGTTGGCGGGCCGGTCGGTGTTTGCGTATCGGGCGGTGGTGGTGGCTGGGGAGGTGGACGGGTTCCTGGCTGGGTTGCGGGATGTGGATGTTTCGTCTGCGGTGGTGCGGGGTGTGGCGGCGGGTGCGAGCGGTGGGTCGGGTGCGGTGTTTGTGTTTCCGGGGCAGGGGGCGCAGTGGGTGGGTATGGGGGTGGAGTTGTGGGATGCCGAGCCGGTGTTCGCGGAGGCGATGGTGCGGTGTGGGGAGGTGTTGGCGCCGTTGGTGGGTTGGTCGTTGCGGGAGGTGTTGGCTGATCCGGTGTTGTTGGGTCGGGTGGATGTGGTGCAGCCGGTGTCGTGGGCGGTGATGGTGTCGTTGGCGCAGTTGTGGCGTTCGGTGGGTGTGGTTCCGGCGGCGGTGGTGGGTCACAGTCAGGGTGAGATCGCTGCGGCGTGTGTGGCTGGTGGCCTGTCGTTGGCGGATGGGGCCAGGGTGGTGGTGTTGCGGAGTCGGGCGATTGCGGCTCTGTCGGGGTCGGGGGGCATGGTGTCGGTGCCGGCGCCGTTGGACGAGGTGCGGGAGTTGATTGCCGGGTGGGGTGGGGATTTGTCGGTGGCGGCGGTTAATGGTCCGGCGCAGGTGGTGGTGTCTGGTACCACGGCTGCGTGTGAGGAGTTCGTGCGGGCGCATGCGGGGTTGGGGGTTCGTCGGATCGCGGTGGATTATGCGTCGCATTCGCCGCAGGTGGAGGCGATCCAGGACCGGTTGTACACGGATTTGGCTGGTTTGCGGCCCTCCAGTGGGCAGGTGCCGTTCTATTCGACTCTGGAGGCGGGGCGGGTCGATACCGCTGGTCTTGATGGGGAGTACTGGTATCGCAATCTGCGGCACCCGGTCCGGTTCGCTGAGGTGATCGGGACGCTGACCGAAGCCGGCTACCGCACGTTTGTGGAGGTCAGTTCGCATCCGGTGTTGGCGATGGCGGTGGAGCAGGCTGGTGAGGGCCTGGTGGTGGCGGGCACGCTGCGTCGTGACGACGGTGGACGCGAGCGTTGGCTGCGGTCGATGGCCGCTCTGCACGTCGCCGGGATCGCCATCGACTGGACTCCGGCGTTGGGCACCGGCCCGACCCACACGGTTGCCCTGCCGACTTATCCGTTTCAGCATCAGCGGTTCTGGCCAGAGACGGTAGCGGCTGGTGTGGGGGATGTTCGGGTGTTGGGGCTGGGTTCGGTTGGTCATCCGTTGTTGCGTGCGGCGGTGTCGTTGGCTGATGGGGACGGGGTGGTGTTGACCGGCCGGTTGTCGTTGTCGGCGCAGCCGTGGTTGGCCGATCATGCGGTGTTGGGTTCGGTGTTGTTGGCGGGCACGGCGTATGTGGAGTTGGTGATGTACGCCGGGGACCAGGTGGGTTGTGCCTCCGTGGAGGAGTTGACGCTGCAGACCCCGTTGCTGTTGCCGGAGCAGGGTGGGGTGCAGGTGCAGGTGTGGGTCGGTGATCCCGGCCAGGATGGTCGACGGCCGGTCAACGTGTACTCCCGACCAGAAGGCGCGGAGGGTTCGTGGACTCGGCATGCCACGGGTGTGTTGAGCCCGGAGGCTGGTCGGGTGCCGTCCGGGTTGGGGCAGTGGCCGCCGGCCGGTGCGCGGCCGGTGGCGGTGGACGGCGTGTACGAGCGGTTGGCTGACGGTGGGTACGTGTACGGGCCGGTGTTTCAGGGTTTGCGGGCGGTGTGGCGTTCCGAGCGGGATGTGTATGCCGAGGTGACCCTGCCTGAGCAGGCCGCAGCCGATGGGTTCGGGTTGCATCCGGCGGTGTTGGACGCGGCGTTGCACCCGATCGGGTTGACCGGCCTGGTCAACGACGATGGCGGGGCGGTGTTGCCGTTCGCGTGGAGCGGGGTGCGGCTGCACGCGACCGGGGCGACCACGCTGCGGGTTCGGCTGGCACCGGTCGACGATGGGGCTGTTGCGGTGGCGGTGTTCGACACCGCCGGCCAGCCGGTGCTGACCGCGGACTCGCTGGTGTTGCGGCCGGTGACCACCGATCAACTCGCCGTCGGGATGCCGGATGCGGCGCAGTCGCTGTTCGCGGTGGAGTGGGTGCCGCTGCCGGACGCGGAGCTCGACACCACGGCGGCGGCTACCGAACTGGTCTGGGGATGGCATGGGCAGGTTGCTGGTGAGCTGCCCCCCGTCGTGGTGGCCGAGCTGCCAACTCCAGACGATGCGGTGGGTGTTGTCGAGGCCACGCACGCGGCGAGCACGTTGGTGTTGGGTTGGATCCAGGAATGGCTGGCCGATGCGGCCACGGAGGGTTCCCGGTTGGTGGTGCTCACTCGTGGCGCTACCGATGGTAGTGACTTGGCCGCGGCTGCGGTGTGGGGTCTGGTCCGTTCCGCGCAGTCCGAGCATCCCAATCGGTTCGTCCTGCTGGACCTCGACGATGACACCCACTACGACAGCGACCAGGGTAGCGACCTGGGCAGGCTCCTGACGGCGGTGCTCGACAGCGGCGAACCCGAGATCGCGGTACGCGCTGGTGGGTTGTATGTGCGGCGGTTGGTCCGGGCCGGTAGTGGCCGTCTGCTCCTGCCTGGCGCTGAGCGGTTGTCGTGGCGTCTTGATGTGTTGGAGCCGGGCAGTTTGGACAACCTGGCGGTGGTGGATTGTCCGGGGGTGGTGGCGCCGTTGGGGGTTGGGCAGGTGCGGGTTGGGGTGCGGGCGGCGGGGTTGAATTTCCGGGATGTGTTGGTCGGGTTGGGGATGTATCCGGATTCGGCTGCGGTGATGGGTAGTGAGGCGGCCGGGGTGGTGCTTGAGGTCGGCGCGGGTGTGTCGGGGGTGGTGGTTGGGGATCGGGTGTTCGGGATGTTCAACGGTGCGTTGGGGCCGGTGGCGGTCACCGATCATCGTCTCTTGGCGCGGGTTCCGCGGGGCTGGTCGTTTACTCGGGCGGCGTCGGTGCCGATTGTGTTTCTGACCGCGTTCTATGCGTTGCGGGATCTGGCCGAGGTGCGGGCGGGGCAGCGGATCCTGATTCATGCTGCGGCTGGTGGGGTGGGTATGGCTGCGGTGCAGTTGGCCCAGGCGTGGGGGTTGCAGGTGTACGCCACTGCCAGTGCCGGTAAGTGGGACATCTTGCGGGGGATGGGTGTGGACGATGCGCACCTGGCGTCGTCCCGGGATTTGGAGTTCCGTCGCAGCTTCCTGGCCGTGACCGGTGGGGAGGGGGTGGATGTGGTGCTCAACGCCTTGGCCGGGGAGTTCGTGGACGCGTCGCTGGACCTGTTGCCTCGTGGTGGCCGGTTCGTGGAGATGGGTAAGACCGATGTGCGGGACCCGGCCCGGGTCGTCGCGGATCACCCGGGGGTGGTGTATCAGGCGTTTGACCTGTCCGAGGCCGGCGCTGACCGGATCGGGCAGATGCTGGCCGAGATCCTGGACATGTTCGCCGCGGACATCCTCCAACCACTGCCGGTGAGCGTGTTCGAATCAGTCCAGGCCGTGCAGGCCCTGCGTTACCTGCAGGCGGCCCGTCATGTGGGCAAGGTGGTGCTGCGGCTACCGGCCGGTCTGGACGCGGGTGGCACGGTGGTGGTCACTGGTGGGACCGGGGTGTTGGGTGGGTTGGTGGCCCGGCATCTGGTCACCGCGCACGGAGTCAGGCACCTGTTGCTGTTGTCCCGGCGCGGCCCGGCCGCGGCCGGGGCGGCGGAACTGGTCGGTGAGCTGACCGGGTTGGGCGCACGGGTGCAGGTGGCGGCGTGTGATGTCGCTGACCGGAACGCTCTGGCTGAGGTGTTGGCGGGGGTGCCGGTCGAGCATCCGGTGGTCGGGGTGGTGCACACCGCCGCAGTCCTCGACGACGGGGTGATCGGGGCGTTGACGCCGCAGCGGCTGGAGACCGTGCTGCGGGCCAAAGCCGACGCGGCATGGTGGCTGCACGAACTGACCCGGGATGCGGATCTCGGGTTGTTCGTGGTGTATTCGTCGGCGGCGGCCACGCTCGGGTCACCGGGGCAGGGAAACTACGCCGCGGCCAACGCGGTCCTGGACGGCTTGGCGCTGCGGCGGCAGGCCGCGGGTCTGGTCGGGCAGTCGTTGGCGTGGGGGCTGTGGGCCCAGCAGTCGGCGATGACCGGGCATCTCGACGAGGTCGACCTGGACCGGATGCGACGCGCCGGCATCCTTCCCCTCTCCTCCGAGCAGGGCTTGGCGCTGTTCGACACGGCGATACGTAGCAACCAGCCGCAGCTGGTGCCGATGCGGGTGGACCTGCCTGCGCTGCGTCGTACCGGGGCCGGTGGCGTGCACCCGTTGTGGCGGACGTTGGCCGGCGGTTCCGCCCGCAGGGCCGTGTCCACCGCTGACGCGCCGGTGGACCTGGCCGCCAGGTTGGCGGCTATGGGGGTTGAGGGGCGCCAGCGGGCGGTTCTGGAGTTGGTGCGGGCACAGGCCGCGGTTGTGCTCGGCCATGCCGACCCCGCGGCGGTTGATCCGGGCAGCGCGTTCCGTGAGCTTGGCTTCGACTCGTTGACTGCGGTGGAGTTGCGTAACCGGTTGGCTGCCGCGACTGGGTTGTCGTTGCCGGCCACGCTGGTCTTCGACTATCCGACACCGGTGGTGTTGGCCGGGTTCGTGTTGACGGAACTGCTTGGTGAGCAGTCCGATGTTCTTACGCCGGTGGCGGTGGGTGTGGGTGTTGATGAGCCGGTGGCGATTGTGGGGATGGGGTGTCGGTATCCGGGTGGGGTGGGTGACCCGGACGGGTTTTGGCGGTTGCTGGTCGAGGGTGTTGACGCGGTGGGTGGGTTTCCCGTGGATCGGGGTTGGGATGTCGGGTCGTCAGATGACCCGGATCCGGCGGGGTCGGGGACCAGTTATGTCCGCGAGGGTGGGTTCCTGACTGACGCGGCGTTGTTCGACGCGGGGTTCTTCGGGATCAGTCCGCGGGAGGCTGTGGCGATGGATCCGCAGCAGCGGTTGTTGTTGGAGGTTTCCTGGGAGGCGTTGGAGCGGGCGGGGATCGATCCGTTCGGGCTGCGTGGGTCGGACACCGGTGTGTATGTCGGTACCCATGGGCAGGACTATCCGACGTTGTTGAGTGTGGCCGATTCTGCGGGGGATGGATTCTCCGGTACCGGTAACGCGGCGAGTGTCATGTCGGGGCGGGTGGCGTACACGCTGGGCTTGGAGGGCCCGGCGGTGTCGGTGGACACGGCGTGTTCGTCGTCGTTGGTGGCGGTGCATTTGGCGGCGCAGGCGTTGCGGTCGGGTGAGTGTTCGATGGCCCTGGCCGGGGGCGTAGCGGTGATGGCCACTCCAGGAGCGTTCGTGGGGTTCTCTCGGCAGGGTGGGTTGGCTGCTGATGGGCGGTGTAAGCCGTTCGCGGACGCCGCCGACGGCACGGGTTGGGGTGAGGGTGTCGGGGTGTTGGTGTTGGAGCGGTTGTCGGATGCTCGTCGGCGGGGGCATCAGGTGTTGGCGGTGGTGCGGGGCAGCGCGGTCAATCAGGATGGCGCGTCGAATGGGTTGAGTGCGCCGAATGGTCCGTCGCAGCAGCGGGTGATCCGTCAGGCTTTGGCGAATGCGCGGTTGTCGCCGGGCGAGGTGGATGTGGTGGAGGCGCACGGCACGGGCACCACGTTGGGTGATCCGATCGAGGCGCAGGCACTGATCGCCGCGTACGGCCAGGACCGGCCGGCGGGGCAGCCGTTGCGCCTGGGGTCGGTGAAGTCGAACATCGGCCACACCATGGCAGCCGCGGGGATTGCCGGGATCATCAAGATGGTCCTGGCGATGCGGCACGGGTTGATGCCCAGGACGCTGCATGTGGACGAGCCGTCGTCGCATGTGGATTGGTCGGCTGGGTCGGTGCGTCTGCTGACCGAGGCCATGCCGTGGCCGGTCAATGGGCGGCCCCGGCGGGCTGGGGTGTCGTCGTTCGGGATCAGTGGCACCAACGCCCACCTCATCCTGGAGGAGGCCGATCCCGTACCGGACCCGGCGTTGGGTCATGAGCCGGCCCCGCTACCGGGGGGCGGGGTGGTGCCGTGGTTGTTGTCGGCTAAGTCTGAGGTGGCGTTGCGGGCGCAGGCGCAGCGGTTGGCGGGGTTTGTGGCGGACCGGCCTGGGGTGGATCCGGTGGTGGTGGGGCGGGCGTTGGCGGGCCGGTCGGTGTTTGCGTATCGGGCGGTGGTGGTGGCTGGGGAGGTGGACGGGTTCCTGGCTGGGTTGCGGGATGTGGATGTTTCGTCTGCGGTGGTGCGTGGTGTGGCGGCGGGTGCGAGCGGTGGGTCGGGTGCGGTGTTTGTGTTTCCGGGGCAGGGGGCGCAGTGGGTGGGTATGGGGGTGGAGTTGTGGGATGCCGAGCCGGTGTTCGCGGAGGCGATGGTGCGGTGTGGGGAGGTGTTGGCGCCGTTGGTGGGTTGGTCGTTGCGGGAGGTGTTGGCTGATCCGGTGTTGTTGGGTCGGGTGGATGTGGTGCAGCCGGTGTCGTGGGCGGTGATGGTGTCGTTGGCGCAGTTGTGGCGTTCGGTGGGTGTGGTTCCGGCGGCGGTGGTGGGTCACAGTCAGGGTGAGATCGCTGCGGCGTGTGTGGCTGGTGGCCTGTCGTTGGCGGATGGGGCGCGGGTGGTGGTGTTGCGGAGTCGGGCGATTGCGGCTCTGTCGGGGTCGGGGGGCATGGTGTCGGTGCCGGCGCCGTTGGACGAGGTGCGGGAGTTGATTGCCGGGTGGGGTGGGGATTTGTCGGTGGCGGCGGTCAATGGTCCGGCGCAGGTGGTGATCTCTGGTACCACGGCTGCGTGTGAGGAGTTCGTGCGGGCGCATGCGGGGTTGGGGGTTCGTCGGATCGCGGTGGATTATGCGTCGCATTCGCCGCAGGTGGAGGCGATCCAGGATCGGTTGTACACGGATCTGGCTGGTTTGCGGCCCTCCAGTGGGCAGGTGCCGTTCTATTCGACTCTGGAGGCGGGGCGGGTCGATACCGCTGGTCTCGATGGGGAGTACTGGTATCGCAATCTGCGGCATCCGGTTCGGTTCGCTGAGGTGATCGGGACGCTGATCGAGGCTGGTCATCGGGCGTTTGTGGAGGTCAGTTCGCATCCGGTGTTGGCGATGGCGGTGGAGCAGGCTGGTGAGGGCCTGGTGGTGGCGGGCACGCTGCGTCGTGACGACGGTGGACGCGAGCGTTGGCTACGGTCGATGGCCGCTCTGCACGTCGCCGGGATCGCCATCGACTGGACTCCGGCGTTGGGCACCGGCCCGACCCACACGGTTGCCCTGCCGACTTATCCGTTTGAGCGTCAGCGGTTCTGGCCGGTGGTGCGGGGTGTGTCGGTGGGGGGTGGGGATGGTGGGTTTGATGCGGAGTTTTGGGAGGTGGTGCAGCGTGGTGATGTGGGGGCTTTGGCTTCTGCTTGGGGGGTGGATGAGCAGGGTGTGGCGGGGGTTTTGCCGGGGTTGGTGGCGTGGCAGCGGGCTCGTGAGGATCGGCGGTTGGTTGACGCGTGGCGGTATCGGGTGGTGTGGGAGCCGTTGACCGGTGGTCCTGAGGCGGTGCTGGATGGTACGTGGCTTGTGGTGTATGGCGCGGATCTGGTGGCTGATGAGGGTGGGTTGGGGTGGGTCGGGCTGGTTGAGCAGATCTTGGTGGGTCATGGTGCGCGGGTGGTGCGGGTAGCTGTTGACGGCACCCGGGTGGGGGCGGCTGCGGCGTTGCGGGCGGGGTTGGACGTGTCTGGGTTGGGTGGGGTGGTGTTCCTGCCGGGTGGGGCGCCGGTGCAGGGGTTGTTGGCGTTGTTGCAGGGTCTGCATGACGCTGACATGGGTGGCGATGGGGGCTTGTGGGGGCGGGTGTGGGTGCTCACTCGTGGCGCGGTGGGTACTGGTCGGTTCGATGTTCCTGCTGATCCGGTGCAGGCTTTGGCGTGGGGTTTGGGTGTGGTCGCGGCGTTGGAGTATCCGCGTCTGTGGGGTGGTCTGGTGGATCTGCCCCTGTCGTGGCCTGAGGCGTCGCGGGACGCGGCTGCGGTGGCGCGTCGTTGTGCCGGCGTGCTGGCCGGGTGGGACGGGCAGGATCAGGTCGCGGTGCGCGCGAGTGGTGTGTATGGGCGCAGGTTGGTGCGTGCCCGGGTGGAGGAGTCGCCGCAGGTGTGGCAGCCGCGGGGCACGGTGTTGATCACTGGTGGCACTGGTGGGTTGGGTGCGCATGTGGCCCGTTGGGTGGCCGGGCGTGGTGCGGAACATGTGGTGTTGGTGTCTCGTCGGGGCGTGGACGGGGCGGGTGTGGCCGAGTTGGTCGGTGAGCTGAGCGCTGATGGCCGGGTCCGGGTGAGTGTGCGGGGTTGTGATGTGGCAGATCGTGATGGGTTGGCCGCGGTCCTGTCCGAGGTAGGGCCGGTTGATGCGGTGGTGCATGCGGCGGGGGTGGGTCAGCTCGCGCCCATTGACGACACCGACCCGGGGGTGGCGGAGCAGATCTTGGCGGCGAAGGTCGCGGGTACTCGTAATCTGCATGAGTTGTTGGTCGAGGGGTCTGAGCACCGGTTGGACGCGATGGTGTTGTTTTCCTCGAACGCCGGTGTGTGGGGTGGTGGTGGGCAGGGGGTGTACGCGGCTGCGAACGCGTTCCTGGACGCGTACGCCGTTCAGCAGCGTGCTGCGGGGCGGTCGGTGACCAGTGTGGCGTGGGGTTTGTGGGCCGGCGAGGGAATGGCCGGGCAGGCCGACACCGGGCAGTTGCAGCGGCGTGGGGTGCGGGCCATGGATCCGCAGCGGGCGGTGCAGGCCCTGGCCGAGGCGGTCGGTCAGGGTGAAGGCTTCCTCGCCGTCGCTGACGTGGACTGGGCCCAGTTCACCCGAGCGTTCACCTCCGCACGCCCGAGTGCGCTACTAGCCAGACTGCCCGAGGCGCAAGCCGTCGTCGCCGACGTCGAACCCGGGTCACTCGACGATTCGACACTGGCCGCCGAGCTACGCGCGTTGACCGGCCCGCAACGCCAGCAGAAGATCCTTGAACTGGTACGCGCCCACGCGGCCACCGCCCTCGGCCACGACAGCGCCCAGGCGATCCCACCCGACCGGGCATTCCGCGAACTCGGCTTCGACTCACTCACCGCGGTAGAACTACGCAACCGACTGGCCACCGCCACCGGACTGCCGCTACCAGCCACGCTGGTCTTCGACCACCCGACACCGACCGCTCTGGCCGACCATCTCCGGGTCCAGCTGTGGCCGGACGAGCAGGCCGAGGCGCCGGTCGTCGCCGAGCTCGATCGGTTGGAGCGCGCGCTCGCCGGACCGGCCGTGGACGCGGATACGCGCGCCCAGCTCGCCCGGCGCCTCCAGGCGTTGGTCGTCCGGCTCACCACGCCGCTGCCCGCAGAGTCGGCCGCTGGGCCCGACACCGACCTGGACGAGGTCACCGACGACGAGCTGTTCGAACTTGTCGACAACGAGCTCGGCTCGGCCTGAACGCCCGTACCCGCTCCGGAGGGACACCCGTGACCAACGACGACAAGCTGCGCGAGTACCTCAAGCGGACCGTAGCCGAGCTGCGCCAGGCCAACCGCCGGGTACAGGCTCTGGAGGCCGCCAGCGTCGAGCCGGTGGCGATCGTGGGGATGGGGTGTCGGTATCCGGGTGGGGTGGGTGACCCGGAGGAGTTCTGGCAGCTGCTGGTCGATGGCGTTGACGCGGTGGGTGGGTTCCCCACGGATCGGGGTTGGGATGTCGGGTCGTCAGATGACCCGGATCCGGCGGGGTCGGGGACCAGTTATGCCCGGGAGGGTGGCTTCCTGGCTGGTGCGGCGTTGTTCGACGCGGGGTTCTTCGGGATCAGTCCGCGGGAGGCTGTGGCGATGGATCCGCAGCAGCGGTTGTTGTTGGAGGTTTCCTGGGAGGCGTTGGAGCGGGCCGGGATCGACCCGTCGGGGCTACGCGGCTCGGACACCGGTGTGTACATCGGTGCCGCCGGGCAGGACTACATCTCGGTGATCGGTGACGCGCAGACCGGTAGCGAGGGGCATCTCCTGACTGGCAACGTGGCGAGTGTCATGTCGGGGCGGGTGGCGTACACCTTGGGCTTGGAGGGCCCGGCGGTGTCGGTGGATACGGCGTGTTCGTCGTCGTTGGTGGCGGTGCATTTGGCGGCGCAGGCGTTGCGGTCGGGTGAGTGTTCGATGGCCCTGGCCGGCGGCGTAGCGGTGATGGCCAAGCCGGGGGCGTTTGTGGAGTTTTCCCGGCAGGGTGGGTTGGCTGCTGATGGGCGGTGCAAGCCGTTCGCGGATGCGGCTGACGGTACGGGTTGGGGTGAGGGTGTCGGAATTGTGGTGTTGGAGCGGTTGTCGGATGCTCGTCGGCGGGGGCATCGGGTGTTGGCGGTGGTGCGGGGCAGCGCGGTCAATCAGGACGGTGCGTCGAATGGGTTGAGTGCGCCGAATGGTCCGTCGCAGCAGCGGGTGATCCGTCAGGCTTTGGCGAATGCGCGGTTGTCGCCGGGCGAGGTGGATGTGGTGGAGGCGCACGGCACGGGCACCACGTTGGGTGATCCGATCGAGGCGCAGGCGCTGATCGCCGCGTACGGCCAGGACCGGCCGGCGGGGCAGCCGTTGCGGTTGGGGTCGGTGAAGTCGAACATCGGCCACACCCAGGCGGCCGCGGGTGTCGCCGGGATCATCAAGATGGTCCTCGCGATGCGACACGGGTTGATGCCCAAGACGCTGCACGTGGACGAGCCGTCCACACATGTGGACTGGTCGGGCGGATCGGTGCGACTGCTGACCGAGGCCACGCCGTGGCCGGTCAACGGGCGGCCACGACGGGCCGGGGTGTCCTCGTTCGGACTCAGCGGCACCAACGCCCACCTCATCCTGGAAGAAGCCGAATCGAGCGAGTCGCTGCAGGTCGCACCGGCTGACCCGGCGGCCTCGGGCGAGGAGTCGCCGGCGCTGCCGGGTGGGGTGGTGCCGTGGTTGTTGTCGGCCAAGTCTGAGGTGGCGTTGCGGGTGCAGGCGCAGCGGTTGGCGGGGTTTGTGGTCGACCGGCCTGAGGTGGATCCGGTGGTGGTGGGGCGGGCGTTGGTGGACGGCCGGGCGACTGGGTTCGCGCATCGGGGTGTGGTGCTCGGCCGGGATCGGTCGGTGTTGGTGGATGGGTTGCAGGCGCTGGCCGGGGGTGGTCAGGCGTCGGGGGTGGTGAGCGGGGTTGCGGGGTCTGGTCGGTTGGCGGTGGTGTTTTCGGGGCAGGGTAGCCAGCGGGTTGGGATGGGTCTGGGTTTGTATGAGGCGTATCCGGTGTTCGCTGAGGTGTTCGATGAGGTCTGTGCGTTCTTCGACCAGCATTTGGAGCGGTCGTTGCGGGAGGTGGTTGCGGGCGAGGCGCGGTTGTTGGATCAGACGGTGTATGCGCAGGCGGGGTTGTTCGCGGTGCAGGTGGCGTTGTTCCGGTTGGTTGGTTCGTGGGGGGTGGTGCCGGAGTGTGTGGCGGGGCATTCGATTGGTGAGTTGAGTGCGGCTCATGTGGCGGGGGTGTGGGATCTGGCTGATGCGGTGGCGGTGGTGGCTGCGCGGGGTCGTCTGATGCAGGCGCTTCCTGCTGGTGGGGCCATGGTGGCGTTGACCGCCAGCGACGCCGAAGCCCACGACCTGATCGCGGGGCACACCGATCTGGTGGGGGTGGCGGCGGTCAACGGTCCTCGTTCGACGGTGATTTCCGGTGACCGGGACGTGGTGTTGGATTTGGCGCAGCGGTGGCGAGACGCCGGTGGTAAGGCGCGGCAGCTGCGGGTCAGTCACGCGTTCCATTCGCCGTTGATGGAGCCGATGTTGGCCGAGTTCGCCGACGTGTTGGGCGGGGTGGTGTGGCGGGAGCCGACCATCCCGGTGGTCTCGGGCACCCCGGGTGCGGACGTGACCGAACCCGGATACTGGCTGGCGCATGTCCGCCAGACGGTGCGCTACGACGACGCGGTGAACGCGCTGCGCGAGCGAGACGTGGATGTCTTCCTCGAGCTGGGACCGGACGGCACGCTGACCTCGATGGCCGACCCCGATGCAGGCGTGTGGCTGCCCGCGCTGCGAGCTGAGCGCGACGAGCCGGAGACACTACTGACCGCGGTCGCCGGTGTCCACGTACACGGCGGGACCGTGAACTGGCCGACACTACTCGGCACGAGCGCCGGTCCGGCAGAGGTCATGGGTGTGGGCAGGGCGATGGGCGGGACCATCCCGCTGCGAGCTGAGTTGCCTACCTACCCGTTCCAGCATCAGCGGTACTGGCCGCAGACTGTGGTCGCCGGTGTGGGCGATGCTCGGGTGTTGGGGCAGGGTTCGGCTGATCATCCGTTGTTGCGTGCGGCGGTGTCGTTGGCTGATGGGGATGGGGTGGTGTTGACCGGCCGGTTGTCGTTGTCGGCGCAGCCGTGGTTGGCCGATTACGTGGTGTTGGGTTCGGTGTTGTTGGCGGGCACGGCGTATGTGGAGTTGGTGATGTACGCCGGCGACCAGGTGGGTTGTGCCTCCGTGAAGGAGTTGACGCTGCAGACCCCGCTGCTGCTGCCGGAGCAGGGTGGGGTGCAGGTGCAGGTGCAGGTGTGGGTCGGCGACCCTGACCAGGGCGGTCGACGGCCGGTCAACGTGTACTCCCGACCAGAAGGCGCGGAGGGTTCGTGGACTCGGCATGCCACGGGTGTGTTGAGCCCGGAGGCTGGCCGGGTGCCGTCCGGGTTGGGGCAGTGGCCGCCGGCCGGTGCGCGGCCGGTGGCTGTTGACGGCGTGTACGAGCGGTTGGCTGACGGCGGGTACGTGTACGGGCCGGTGTTCCAAGGTTTGCGGGCGGTGTGGCGTTCCGAGCGGGATGTGTATGCCGAGGTGACACTGCCCGAGCAGGCCGCAGCGGACGGGTTCGGGTTGCATCCGGCGGTGTTGGACGCGGCGTTGCATCCGATCGGGTTGACCGGACTTCTCGGTGATGAGGCGGTGTTGCCGTTCGCGTGGAGTGGGGTGCGGTTGCACGCGACCGGGGCGACCACGCTGCGGGTCCGGCTGACACCGGCCGACGATGGGGCTGTCGCGGTGGCGGTGTTCGACACCACCGGCCAGCCGGTGTTGACCGCGACCTCGCTGGCGCTGCGACCAGTGACCACCGACCAGTTGGGCGCCGGCGTACCGGATGCGGCGCAGTCACTGTTCGCGGTGGAGTGGGTACCGCTGCCGGACGCGGAGCTCGACACCGCGCCGGCGGCTACCGAACCGGTCTGGGCATGGCATGGGCAGGTTGATGGTGAGCTGCCCCCCGTCGTGGTGGCCGAGCTACCGGCTGCGGGCGATGCGGTGGGTGTTGTCGAGGCTACGCATGCGGCGAGCGCGTTGGTGTTGGGTTGGGTCCAGGACTGGTTGGCTGATCCGGGCATGGAGGGTTGCCGGTTGGTGGTGGTCACTCGTGGCGCTACCGATGGTAGTGACTTGGCTGCGGCTGCGGTGTGGGGTCTGGTCCGTTCCGCGCAGTCTGAACATCCCAATCGGTTCGTCCTGCTGGACCTCGACGATGACACCGACCGCGGCAGCGAACTGGGCAGAATCCTGTCGGCGGTGCTCGACAGCGGCGAGCCGGAGATCGCGGTACGCGCTGGTGGGCTGTATGTGCGGCGGTTGACCCGGGCCGGTACTGGCCGTCTGTCGCTGTCCAGCTCTGACGGGTTGTCGGCGGGGTTGGATGCGGGTGGCACGGTGGTGGTCACTGGTGGAACCGGGGTGTTGGGTGGGTTGGTGGCCCGGCATCTGGTCACCACGCACGGAGTCAGGCACCTGTTGTTGCTGTCCCGGCGTGGCCCGGCCGCGGCGGGCGCGGCGGAGCTGGTCGGTGAGCTGACCGGGTTGGGTGCGCGGGTGCGGGTGGTGGCGTGTGATGTCGCTGACCGGGATGCGCTGGCTGGGGTGTTGGCGGGGGTGCCGGTCGAGCATCCGGTGGTCGGGGTGGTGCACACCGCCGGAGTCCTCGACGACGGGGTGGTCGAGGCGTTGACGCCGCGGCGGTTGGAGACGGTGTTGCGGGCGAAGGCTGATGCGGCGTGGTGGTTGCATGAGTTGACCCGGGATGCGGATCTGGGTTTGTTCGTGGTGTATTCGTCGGCGGCGGCCACGCTCGGGTCACCGGGGCAGGGTAACTATGCCGCGGCGAACGCGGTCCTGGATGCCTTGGCGCTGCGGCGGCAGGCCGCGGGTCTGGTCGGGCAGTCGTTGGCGTGGGGGCTGTGGGCCCAGCAGTCGGCGATGACCGGGCATCTCGACGAGGTGGACCTGGACCGGATGCGACGCAGCGGCATCCTTCCCCTCTCCTCCGAGCAGGGCCTGGCACTGTTCGACGCGGCAGTACGTACCGACCGGCCGCAACTGGTGCCGATGCGGGTGGACCTTGCCGTGCTGCGTCGAGCCGCCGCCGGTGGCTTGCCACCGTTGTGGCGGACGTTGGCCGGCGGTTCCGCCCGCAGGGCCGTGTCCACCGCTGACGCGCCGGTGGACCTGGCCGCCAGGTTGGCGGCTATGGGGGTTGAGGGGCGCCAGCGGGCGGTTCTGGAGTTGGTGCGGGCACAGGCCGCGGTTGTGCTCGGCCATGCCGGCCCCGCGGCGGTTGATCCGGGCAGCGCGTTCCGCGAGCTCGGTTTCGACTCGTTGACCGCGGTGGAGTTGCGTAACCGGTTGGCCGCCGCGACTGGGTTGTCGTTGCCGGCCACGCTGGTCTTCGACTATCCGACACCGGTGGTGTTGGCCGGGTTCGTGTTGACGGAACTGCTCGGCGAGCAAACCGATGTCCTTACGCCGGTGGCGGTGGGTGCGGGTGTCGATGAGCCGGTGGCGATCGTGGGGATGGGGTGTCGGTATCCGGGTGGGGTGGGTGACCCGGACGGGTTTTGGCGGTTGCTGGTTGAGGGTGTCGACGCGGTGGATGGGTTCCCCGTGGATCGGGGTTGGGATCTGACGGCGCTGTACGACCCCGATCGGCAGCGGTCGGGGACCAGTTATGCCCGGGAGGGTGGGTTCCTGACTGACGTGGCGTTGTTCGATGCGGGGTTTTTCGGGATCAGTCCGCGGGAGGCTGTGGCGATGGATCCGCAGCAGCGTTTGTTGTTGGAGGTTTCCTGGGAGGCGTTGGAGCGGGCGGGGATCGATCCGTCGGGGCTGCGTGGGTCGGATACCGGTGTGTATGTGGGTACCACCGGGCAGGACTACGTCTCGGTGATTGGTGACGCGCAGACCGGTAGTGAGGGGCACCTGCTGACGGGTAACGCGGCGAGTGTCATGTCGGGGCGGGTGGCGTACACCCTGGGTCTGGAGGGCCCGGCGGTGTCGGTGGATACGGCGTGTTCGTCGTCGTTGGTGGCGGTGCATTTGGCGGCGCAGGCGTTGCGGTCGGGTGAGTGTTCCATGGCCCTGGCCGGCGGCGTGACAGTGATGGCTACCCCGGGGGCGTTTGTGGAGTTTTCCCGGCAGGGTGGGTTGGCCGCCGATGGGCGGTGCAAACCGTTCGCGGACGCCGCCGACGGCACGGGTTGGGGTGAGGGTGTCGGAATTGTGGTGCTGGAACGACTGTCCGATGCCCGCCGGCGGGGGCATCAGGTGTTGGCGGTGGTGCGGGGCAGCGCGGTCAATCAGGATGGCGCGTCGAATGGGTTGAGTGCGCCGAATGGTCCGTCGCAGCAGCGGGTGATCCGTCAGGCTTTGGCGAATGCGCGGTTGTCGCCGGGCGAGGTGGATGTGGTGGAGGCGCACGGCACGGGCACCACGCTGGGTGACCCGATCGAGGCGCAGGCGCTGATCGCCGCGTACGGTCAGGACCGGCCGGCGGATCAGCCTCTTCGCCTGGGGTCGGTGAAGTCGAACATCGGCCACACCATGGCGGCCGCGGGTGTCGCCGGGATCATCAAGATGGTCCTGGCGATGCGGCACGGGTTGATGCCCAAGACGCTGCATGTAGACGCCCCGTCGTCGCATGTGGATTGGTCGGCTGGCTCGGTGCGTCTGCTGACCGAGGCCACGCCGTGGCCGGTCAACGGGCGGCCACGGCGGGCTGGGGTGTCCTCGTTCGGGATCAGTGGTACCAACGCCCACCTCATCCTGGAGGAGGCTGAACCGGCACCGGACCCGGCGTTGGGTCATGAGCCGGCCCCGGTCCCGGGCGGCGGGGTGGTGCCGTGGTTGTTGTCGGCCAAGTCTGAGGTGGCGTTGCGGGCGCAGGCGCAGCGGTTGGCGGGGTTTGTGGTCGACCGGCCTGAGGTGGATCCGGTGGTGGTGGGGCGGGCGTTGGTGGACGGCCGGGCGACTGGGTTCGCGCATCGGGGTGTGGTGCTCGGCCGGGATCGGTCGGTGTTGGTGGATGGGTTGCAGGCGCTGGCCGGGGGTGGTCAGGCGTCGGGGGTGGTGAGCGGGGTTGCGGGGTCTGGTCGGTTGGCGGTGGTGTTTTCGGGGCAGGGTAGCCAGCGGGTTGGGATGGGTCTGGGTTTGTATGAGGCGTATCCGGTGTTCGCTGAGGTGTTCGATGAGGTCTGTGCGTTCTTCGACCAGCATTTGGAGCGGTCGTTGCGGGAGGTGGTTGCGGGCGAGGCGCGGTTGTTGGATCAGACGGTGTATGCGCAGGCGGGGTTGTTCGCGGTGCAGGTGGCGTTGTTCCGGTTGGTCGGTTCGTGGGGGGTGGTGCCGGAGTGTGTGGCGGGGCATTCGATTGGTGAGTTGAGTGCGGCTCATGTGGCGGGGGTGTGGGATTTGGCTGATGCGGTGGCGGTGGTGGCTGCGCGGGGTCGTCTGATGCAGGCGCTTCCTGCTGGTGGGGCCATGGTGGCGTTGACCGCCAGCGACGCCGAAGCCCACGACCTGATCGCGGGGCACACCGATCTGGTGGGGGTGGCGGCGGTCAACGGTCCTCGTTCGACGGTGATTTCCGGTGACCGGGATGTGGTGTTGGATTTGGCGCAGCGGTGGCGAGACGCCGGTGGTAAGGCGCGGCGGTTGCGGGTCAGTCACGCGTTTCATTCGCCGTTGATGGAGCCGATGTTGGCCGAGTTCGCCGACGTGTTGGGCGGGGTGGTGTGGCGGGAGCCGACCATCCCGGTGGTGTCGGGCACCCCGGGTGCGGACGTGACCGAACCCGGATACTGGCTGGCGCATGTCCGCCAGACGGTGCGGTACCACGACGCGGTGAACGCGCTACGCGAGCAAGGCGTGGATGTCTTCCTCGAGCTGGGACCGGACGGCACGCTGACCTCGATGGCCGACCCCGATGCAGGCGTGTGGCTGCCCGCGCTGCGAGCTGAGCGGGACGAGCCGGAGACACTGCTGACCGCGGTCGCCGGTGTCCACGTACACGGCGGGACCGTGAACTGGCCGACACTGCTCGGCGTGAGTACCGGCCCGGCCGAGGGCGTGGGCAGGGCGATGGGCGGAACCATCTCGTTGAGGGCTGAGTTGCCGACTTATCCGTTTGAGCGTCAGCGGTTCTGGCCGGTGGTGCGGGGTGTGTCGGTGGGGGGTGGGGATGGTGGGTTTGATGCGGAGTTTTGGGAGGTGGTGCAGCGGGGTGATGTGGGGGCTTTGGCTTCTGCTTTGGGGGTGGATGAGCAGGGTGTGGCGGGGGTTTTGCCGGGGTTGGTGGCGTGGCAGCGGGCTCGTGAGGATCGGCGGTTGGTTGACGCGTGGCGGTATCGGGTGGTGTGGGAGCCGTTGACCGGTGGTCCTGAGGCGGTGCTGGATGGTACGTGGCTTGTGGTGTATGGCGCGGATCTGGTGGCTGATGATGATGGTGGGTTGGGGTGGGTCGGGCTGGTTGAGCAGGTCCTGGTTGGGCATGGTGCGCGGGTGGTGCGGGTAGCTGTTGACGGCACTCGGGTGGGGGTGGCTGCGGCGTTGCGGGCGGTGGTGGCCGGGCTGGACGGGGCGGGGTGGGGTGGGGTGGTGTTCCTGCCGGGTGGGGCGCCGGTGCAGGGGTTGTTGGCGTTGCTGCAGGGTCTGCACGACATCGACACGGGTAGCGACGCGGGGCGGGTGTGGGTGCTCACTCGTGGCGCGGTGGGTACTGGTCGGTTCGATGTTCCTGCTGATCCGGTGCAGGCTTTGGCGTGGGGTTTGGGTGTGGTCGCGGCGTTGGAGTATCCGCGTCTGTGGGGTGGTCTGGTGGATCTGCCCCTGTCGTGGCCTGAGGCGTCGCGGGACGCGGCTGCGGTGGCGCGTCGTTGTGCCGGCGTGCTGGCCGGGTGGGACGGGCAGGATCAGGTCGCGGTGCGCGCGAGTGGTGTGTATGGGCGCAGGTTGGTGCGTGCCCGGGTGGAGGAGTCGCCGCGGGTGTGGCAGCCTCGGGGCACGGTGTTGATCACTGGTGGTACTGGTGGTTTGGGTGCGCATGTGGCCCGTTGGGTGGCCGGGCGTGGTGCGGAACATGTGGTGTTGGTGTCTCGTCGGGGCGTGGACGGGGCGGGTGTGGCCGAGTTGGTCGGTGAGCTGAGCGCTGATGGCCGGGTCCGGGTGAGTGTGCGGGGTTGTGATGTGGCAGATCGTGATGGGTTGGCCGCGGTCCTGTCCGAGGTAGGGCCGGTTGATGCGGTGGTGCATGCGGCGGGGGTGGGTCAGCTCGCGCCCATTGACGACACCGACCCGGGGGTGGCGGAGCAGATCTTGGCGGCGAAGGTCGCGGGTACTCGTAATCTGCATGAGTTGTTGGTCGAGGGGTCTGAGCACCGGTTGGACGCGATGGTGTTGTTTTCCTCGAACGCCGGTGTGTGGGGTGGTGGTGGGCAGGGGGTGTACGCGGCTGCGAACGCGTTCCTGGACGCGTACGCCGTTCAGCAGCGTGCTGCGGGGCGGTCGGTGACCAGTGTGGCGTGGGGTTTGTGGGCCGGCGAGGGAATGGCCGGGCAGGCCGACACCGGGCAGTTGCAGCGGCGTGGGGTGCGGGCCATGGATCCGCAGCGGGCGGTGCAGGCCCTGGCCGAGGCGGTCGGTCAGGGTGAAGGCTTCCTCG
This sequence comes from Micromonospora sp. AKA38, assembly GCF_027925725.1. Classification (NCBI taxonomy): domain Bacteria; kingdom Bacillati; phylum Actinomycetota; class Actinomycetes; order Micromonosporales; family Micromonosporaceae; genus Micromonospora; species Micromonospora sp. AKA38. The sequence goes on from NZ_BNEI01000005.1 coordinate 622,123, forward strand.
CCGTCGCTGACGTGGACTGGGCCCAGTTCACCCGAGCGTTCACCTCCGCACGCCCGAGTGCGCTACTAGCCAGACTGCCCGAGGCGCAAGCCGTCGTCGCCGACGTCGAACCCGGGTCACTCGACGATTCGACACTGGCCGCCGAGCTACGCGCGTTGACCGGCCCGCAACGCCAGCAGAAGATCCTTGAACTGGTACGCGCCCACGCGGCCACCGCCCTCGGCCACGACAGCGCCCAGGCGATCCCACCCGACCGGGCATTCCGCGAACTCGGCTTCGACTCACTCACCGCGGTAGAACTACGCAACCGACTGGCCGCCGCCACCGGACTGCCGCTACCAGCCACGCTGGTCTTCGACCACCCGACACCGGTGGTGTTGGCCGGGTATGTGGTGACGGAACTGCTTGGTGAGCAGTCCGATGTCCTTACGCCGGTGGCGGTGGGTGTGGGTGTTGATGAGCCGGTGGCGATTGTGGGGATGGGGTGTCGGTATCCGGGTGGGGTGGGTGACCCGGACGGGTTTTGGCGGTTGCTGGTTGAGGGTGTCGACGCGGTGGATGGGTTCCCCGTGGATCGGGGTTGGGATCTGACGGCGCTGTACGACCCCGATCGGCAGCGGTCGGGGACCAGTTATGCCCGGGAGGGTGGGTTCCTGACTGACGTGGCGTTGTTCGATGCGGGGTTTTTCGGGATCAGTCCGCGGGAGGCTGTGGCGATGGATCCGCAGCAGCGTTTGTTGTTGGAGGTTTCCTGGGAGGCGTTGGAGCGGGCGGGGATCGACCCGTCGGGGCTGCGTGGGTCGGACACCGGTGTGTATGTGGGTACCACCGGGCAGGACTACGTCTCGGTGATCGGTGACGCGCAGACCGGTAGTGAGGGGCATCTGCTGACGGGTAACGCGGCGAGTGTCATGTCGGGGCGGGTGGCGTACACCCTGGGCTTGGAGGGCCCGGCGGTCTCGGTGGACACGGCGTGTTCGTCGTCCCTGGTGGCGGTGCATCTGGCGGCGCAGGCGTTGCGGTCGGGTGAGTGTTCCATGGCCCTGGCCGGCGGCGTGACGGTGATGGCTACCCCGGGCGCGTTCGTGGAGTTCTCCCGGCAGGGTGGGTTGGCTGCCGATGGGCGGTGCAAACCGTTCGCGGACGCCGCCGACGGCACGGGTTGGGGTGAGGGCGTCGGAATTGTGGTGTTGGAGCGGTTGTCGGATGCCCGCAGGCGGGGGCATCAGGTGTTGGCGGTGCTGCGAGGCAGCGCGGTCAACCAGGACGGCGCCTCCAACGGGTTGAGTGCGCCGAACGGGCCGTCGCAGCAGCGGGTGATCCGTCAGGCTTTGGCGAACGCGCGGTTGTCGCCGGGCGAGGTGGATGTGGTGGAGGCGCACGGCACGGGCACCACGCTGGGTGACCCGATCGAGGCGCAGGCGCTGATCGCCGCGTACGGTCAGGACCGGCCGGCGGGGCAGCCGTTGCGGTTGGGGTCGGTGAAGTCGAACATCGGCCACACCCAAGCGGCCGCGGGCGTCGCCGGGATCATCAAGATGGTCCTGGCGATGCGGCACGGCTTGATGCCCAAGACGCTGCACGTGGACGCCCCGTCGACACATGTGGATTGGTCGGCTGGCTCGGTGCAGCTGCTGACCGAGGCCACGCCGTGGCCGGTCAACGGGCGGCCGCGGCGGGCCGGGGTGTCGTCGTTCGGGATCAGCGGCACCAACGCCCACCTCATCTTGGAGGAGACCGAACCGCTCGAGATCCGGCAGGAGGCCGAACCGTTTGAGCCGCCGCGGGACACACTGGCTGACCCGGCGGCCTCGGGCGAGGAGTCGCCGGCGCTGCCGGGTGGGGTGGTGCCGTGGTTGTTGTCGGCCAAGTCTGAGGTGGCGTTGCGGGCGCAGGCGCAGCGGTTCGCGGGGTTTGTGGTCGACCGGCCTGAGGTGGATCCGGTGGTGGTGGGGCGGGCGTTGGTGGACGGCCGGGCGACCGGGTTCGCGCATCGGGGTGTGGTGCTCGGCCAGCACCGGTCGGCGTTCATGGACGGGCTACAGGCGCTGGCCTCGGGTGTCGAGGCGCCGGGGGTGGTTGCCGGGATCGCTGGGGCCGGTCGGTTGGCGGTGGTGTTTTCCGGGCAGGGTAGCCAGCGCCTCGGGATGGGTCTGGGCTTGTATGAGGCGTATCCGGTGTTCGCTGAGGTGTTCGATGAGGTCTGCGCGTTCTTCGACCAGCATTTGGAGCGGTCGTTGCGGGAGGTGGTTGCGGGCGAGGCGCGGTTGTTGGATCAGACGGTGTATGCGCAGGCGGGGTTGTTCGCGGTGCAGGTGGCGTTGTTCCGGTTGGTTGGTTCGTGGGGGGTGGTGCCGCAGTGTGTGGCGGGGCATTCGATTGGTGAGTTGAGTGCGGCTCATGTGGCGGGGGTGTGGGATTTGGCTGATGCGGTGGCGGTGGTGGCTGCGCGGGGTCGTCTGATGCAGGCGCTTCCTGCTGGTGGGGCCATGGTGGCGTTGACCGCCAGCGACGCCGAAGCCCACGACCTGATCGCGGGGCACACCGATCTGGTGGGGGTGGCGGCGGTCAACGGTCCTCGTTCGACGGTGATTTCCGGTGACCGGGACGTGGTGTTGGATTTGGCGCAGCGGTGGCGAGACGCCGGTGGTAAGGCGCGGCGGTTGCGGGTCAGTCACGCGTTCCATTCGCCGTTGATGGAGCCGATGTTGGCCGAGTTCGCCGACGTGTTGGGCGGGGTGGTGTGGCGGGAGCCGACCATTCCGGTGGTGTCGGGCACGCCGGGTGCGGACGTGACCGAGCCGGGATATTGGCTGGCGCATGTCCGCCAGACGGTGCGCTACGACGACGCGGTGAACGCGCTGCGCGAGCGAGACGTGGATGTCTTCCTCGAGCTGGGACCGGACGGCACGCTGACCTCGATGGCCGACCCCGATGCAGGCGTGTGGCTGCCCGCGCTGCGAGCTGAGCGGGACGAGCCGGAGACACTACTGACCGCGGTCGCCGGTGTCCACGTACACGGCGGGACCGTGAACTGGCCGACACTGCTCGACACGAATACCGGCCCGACCCGGCCGGTTGCCCTGCCGACCTACCCGTTCCAGCATCAGCGGTTCTGGCCAGAGACGGTGGCGGCTGGTGTGGGGGATGTTCGGGTGTTGGGGCTGGGTTCGGTTGGTCATCCGTTGTTGCGTGCGGCGGTGTCGTTGGCTGATGGGGACGGGGTGGTGTTGACCGGCCGGTTGTCGTTGTCGGCGCAGCCGTGGTTGGCCGATCATGCGGTGTTGGGTTCGGTGTTGTTGGCGGGCACGGCGTATGTGGAGTTGGTGATGTACGCCGGCGACCAGGTGGGCTGTGCCCTGGTCGAGGAGTTGACGCTCCAGAGCCCGTTGGTGCTGCCCGAGCAGGGCGCAGTGCAGGTGCAGGTGTGGGTCGGTGATCCCGGCCAGGATGGTCGACGGCCGGTCAACGTGTACTCCCGACCAGAAGGCGCGGAGGGTTCGTGGACTCGGCATGCCACGGGTGTGCTGAGCCCGCAAGCCGGCCGGGTGCCGTCCGGGTTGGGGCAGTGGCCGCCGGCCGACGCGCGGCCGGTGGCTGTTGATGGTCTGTATGAACGGTTGGCTGGTGGCGGGTACGTGTACGGGCCGGTGTTCCAAGGTCTGCGGGCGGTGTGGCGTTCCGACCGGGATGTGTATGCCGAGGTGACCCTGCCCGAGCACGTCGAGACCGGCGGGTTCGGGTTGCATCCGGCGGTGTTGGACGCGGCGTTGCATCCGATCGGGTTGACCGGACTGCTCGGCGGCGACGATGGCGGGGCGGTGTTGCCGTTCGCGTGGAACGGGGTGCGGCTGCACGCGACCGGAGCGACCACGCTGCGGGTCCGGCTGACACCAGCCGACGATGGGGCTGTTGCGGTGGCGGTGTTCGACACCACCGGCCAGCCGGTGTTGACCGCGACCTCGCTGGCGCTGCGACCAGTGACCACCGACCAGTTGGGCGCCGGCGTACCGGACGCGGCGCAGTCACTGTTCACGGTGGAATGGGTACCGCTACCGGACGCAGAACCCGACACCGCGTCGGTGATTGGCGAACTGGTCTGGGCATGGCACGGGCAGCACCCGCAACCTCTGCTGGTGCCCCACTCGCCAGGCGGGCTTGATGGCGAGCTGCCCCCGGTCGTGGTGGCCGAGCTACCAACTCCAGACGATGCGGTGGGTGTTGTCGAGGCTACGCACGCGGCGAGCGCGTTGGTGTTGGGTTGGGTCCAGGACTGGTTGGCTGATCCGGGCATGGAGGGTTCCCGGTTGGTGGTGGTCACTCGTGGCGCCACTGATGGCAGTGACCTTGCTGCGGCTGCGGTGTGGGGTCTGGTCCGCTCCGCGCAGTCCGAGCACCCCAATCGGTTCATCCTGCTGGACCTCGACGATGACACCGACCCCGGCAGCGACTTGGGCAGGCTCCTGACGGCGGTGCTCGACAGCGGCGAGTCGGAGATCGCGGTACGCGCTGGTGGGTTGTATGTGCGGCGGTTGGTCCGGGCCGGTACTGGTCGTTTGTCGCTGTCCGGTTCTGACGGGTTGTCGGCGGGGTTGGATGCGGGTGGCACGGTGGTGGTCACTGGTGGGACGGGGGTGTTGGGTGGGTTGGTGGCCCGGCATCTGGTCGCCGCGCATGGGGTTGGGCATCTGTTGTTGTTGTCGCGGCAGGGCCTGGCCGCGGCGGGGGCGGCGGAGTTGGTCGGTGAGCTGACCGGGTTGGGTGCGCGGGTGCGGGTGGTGGCGTGTGATGTCGCTGACCGGGATGCGCTGGCTGGGGTGTTGGCTGGGGTGCCGGTCGAGCATCCGGTGGTCGGGGTGGTGCACACCGCCGGAGTCCTCGACGACGGGGTGGTCGAGGCGTTGACGCCGCGGCGGTTGGAGACGGTGTTGCGGGCGAAGGCGGATGCGGCGTGGTGGTTGCATGAGTTGACCCGGGATGCGGATCTGGGTTTGTTCGTGGTGTATTCGTCGGCGGCGGCCACGCTCGGGTCACCGGGGCAGGGTAACTATGCCGCGGCGAACGCGGTCCTGGATGCCTTGGCGCTGCGGCGGCAGGCCGCGGGTCTGGTCGGGCAGTCGTTGGCGTGGGGGCTGTGGGCCCAGCAGTCGGCGATGACCGGGCATCTCGACGAGGCGGACCTGGACCGGATGCGACGCGCCGGCATCCTTCCCCTCTCCTCCGAGCAGGGCCTGGCGTTGTTCGACGCGGCAGTACGTACCCACCAGCCGCAGCTCGTGCCGATGCGGGTGGACCTTGCCGTGCTGCGTCGCGCCGGCGCCGGTGGTCTGCCGCCGTTGTGGCAGGCGTTGGCCGGCGGTTCGACCCGCCGGGCCGCGTCCACCGCCGACACGCCGGTGGACCTGACCACCAGGCTGGCCGCTATGGGCGTCGAGGAACGCCAGCGGACAGTCCTGGAACTGGTGCGTACCCACGCGGCCACAGCCCTTGGTCACGACAGCGCTCAGGCAGTCGCACCTGATCGGGCGTTCCGTGAGCTCGGTTTCGACTCGTTGACTGCGGTGGAGTTGCGTAACCGGTTGGCTGCCGCGACTGGGTTGTCGTTGCCGGCCACGCTGGTCTTCGACTATCCGACACCGGTGGTGTTGGCCGGGTTCGTGTTGACGGAACTGCTTGGTGAGCAGTCCGATGTTCTTACGCCGGTGGCGGTGGGTGCGGGTGTTGATGAGCCGGTGGCGATTGTGGGGATGGGGTGTCGGTATCCGGGTGGGGTGGGTGACCCGGAGGAGTTCTGGCGGTTGCTGGTCGAGGGTGTTGACGCGGTGGGTGATTTTCCCGTGGATCGGGGTTGGGATGTCGGGTCGTCAGATGACCCGGATCCGGCGGGGTCGGAGACCAGTTATGCCCGGGAGGGTGGGTTCCTGACTGACGCGGCGTTGTTCGACGCGGGGTTCTTCGGGATCAGTCCGCGGGAGGCTGTGGCGATGGATCCGCAGCAGCGGTTGTTGTTGGAGGTTTCCTGGGAGGCGTTGGAGCGGGCGGGGATCGACCCGTCCGGGCTGCGTGGGTCGGACACCGGCGTGTATGTCGGCCTCATGTACCACGACTACGCCATGCAGTTGGCGGCGAGCCCGGCCGAGACCGAGGGATATGGCACCGGGACCAGCGGAAGTGTGGCGTCGGGGCGGGTGGCGTACACCCTGGGCTTGGAGGGCCCGGCGGTGTCGGTGGATACGGCGTGTTCGTCGTCCCTGGTCGCGGTGCATTTGGCGGCGCAGGCGTTGCGGTCGGGTGAGTGTTCCATGGCCCTGGCCGGTGGCGTGACGGTGATGGCCACGCCGGGAGCGTTCGTGGAGTTCTCCCGGCAGGGTGGGTTGGCCGCTGATGGGCGGTGCAAATCGTTCGCGGACGCGGCCGACGGCACGGGCTGGGGTGAAGGCATCGGAATTGTGGTGTTGGAGCGGTTGTCGGATGCCCGCAGGCGGGGGCATCAGGTGTTGGCGGTGCTGCGGGGCAGCGCGGTCAACCAGGACGGCGCCTCCAACGGGTTGAGTGCGCCGAACGGGCCGTCGCAGCAGAGGGTGATCCGTCAGGCGTTGGCGAACGCGCGGTTGTCGCCGGGCGAGGTGGATGTGGTGGAGGCGCACGGCACGGGCACCACCCTGGGTGACCCGATCGAGGCGCAGGCGCTGATCGCCGCCTACGGCCAAGACCGGCCGGCGGGGCAGCCGTTGCGCCTGGGGTCGGTGAAGTCGAACATCGGCCACACCCAGGCAGCCGCCGGCGTCGCCGGAATCATCAAGATGGTCCTCGCCATGCGGCACGGCTTGATGCCCAAGACACTGCACGTGGACGAGCCGTCCACACACGTCGACTGGTCGACCGGATCGGTGCAGCTACTCACCGAGGCCACACCATGGCCGGACGGCGGCCGGCCACGACGGGCCGGGGTGTCCTCGTTCGGGATCAGCGGCACCAACGCCCACCTCATCCTGGAGGAGGCTGAACCGGCACCGGACCCGGCGTTGGGTCATGAGCCGGCCCCGGTCCCGGGCGGCGGGGTGGTGCCGTGGTTGTTGTCGGCCAAGTCTGAGGTGGCGCTGCGGGCGCAGGCGCAGCGGCTGGCCCGGTTCGTGGCCGACCGGCCCGAGGTAGAGCCGGCCGTGGTGGGGCGCGGGTTGGCGGCTCGATCGGTGTTCGCACATCGGGCGGTGGTCCTCGGTCAGCAGCGGCCAGCGTTGATGGACGGGCTACACACACTGGCCGGGGGTGGTCAGGCGTCGGGGGTGGTGAGCGGGGTTGCGGGGTCCGGTCGGTTGGCGGTGGTGTTTTCGGGGCAGGGTAGCCAGCGGGTTGGGATGGGTCTGGGTCTGTATGAGGCGTATCCGGTGTTCGCTGAGGCGTTCGATGAGGTCTGCGCGTTCTTCGACCAGCATTTGGAGCGGTCGTTGCGGGAGGTGGTTGCGGGCGAGGCGCAGCTGTTGGATCAGACGGTGTATGCCCAGGCGGGGTTGTTCGCGGTGCAGGTGGCGTTGTACCGGCTGGTTGGTTCGTGGGGGGTGGTTCCGCAGTGTGTGGCGGGGCATTCGATTGGTGAGTTGAGTGCGGCTCATGTGGCGGGGGTGTGGGATCTGGCTGATGCGGTGGCGGTGGTGGCCGCGCGGGGCCGTCTGATGCAGGCGCTTCCTGCTGGTGGCGCCATGGTGGCGTTGACCGCCAGTGACGCCGAAGCCCACGCGCTGATCGCGGGGCACACCGATCTGGTAGGGGTGGCGGCGGTCAACGGCCCTCGCTCGACGGTGATTTCCGGTGACCGGGATGTGGTGTTGGACTTGGCGCGGCAGTGGCGAGACGCCGGTGGTAGGGCGCGGCGGTTGCGGGTCAGTCACGCGTTCCATTCGCCGTTGGTGGAGCCGATGCTGGCCGAGTTCGCCCAGGTGTTGGACGGGGTGGTGTGGCGGGAGCCGACCATCCCGGTGGTGTCGGGCACCCCGGGTGCGGACGTGACCGAGCCGGGATATTGGCTGGCGCATGTCCGCCAGACGGTGCGGTACCACGGCGCGGTGAACGCGCTACGCGAGCAAGGCGTGGGTGTCTTCCTCGAACTGGGACCGGACGGCACGCTGACCTCGATGGCCGACACCCCCGATGCAGGGGTGTGGCTGCCCGCGCTGCGAGCTGAGCGGGACGAGCCGGAGACACTGCTGACCGCGGTCGCTGGTGTCCACGTACACGGCGGGACCGTGAACTGGCCGACACTACTCGACACGACCGCCGGTCGGCGGGCTGTGGAACTGCCGACCTACCCGTTCCAGCATCAGCGGTTCTGGCCACAGTCGGCGGTGGCCGGTGTGGGGGACGCTCGGGTCTTGGGGCAGGGTTCGGCTGATCATCCGTTGCTACGTGCGGCGGTGTCGTTGGCTGATGGGGACGGGGTGGTGTTGACCGGCCGGTTGTCGTTGTCGGCGCAGCCGTGGTTGGCCGATCATGCGGTGTTGGGTTCGGTGTTGTTGGCGGGCACGGCGTATGTGGAGTTGGTGATGTACGCCGGTGACCAGGTCGGTTGTGCCTCCGTGGAGGAGTTGACGCTGCAGACCCCGTTGCTGCTGCCGGAGCAGGGTGGGGTGCAGGTGCAGGTGTGGGTCGGTGATCCCGGCCAGGATGGTCGACGGCCGGTCAACGTGTACTCCCGACCAGAAGGCGCGGAGGGTTCGTGGACTCGGCATGCCACGGGTGTGTTGAGCCCGGAGGCTGGCCGGGTGCCGTCCGGGTTGGGGCAGTGGCCGCCGGCCGACGCGCGGCCGGTGGCTGTTGATGGTCTGTATGAACGGTTGGCTGGTGGCGGGTACGTGTACGGGCCGGTGTTCCAAGGTCTGCGGGCGGTGTGGCGTTCCGAGCGGGATGTGTATGCCGAGGTGACACTGCCCGAGCAGGCCGCAGCGGATGGGTTCGGGTTGCATCCGGCGGTGTTGGACGCGGCGTTGCACGCGATCGGGTTGACCGGACTGCTCGGCGGCGACGATGGCGGGGCGGTGTTGCCGTTCGCGTGGAACGGGGTGCGGCTGCACGCGACTGGGGCGATCACGCTGCGGGTCCGGCTGACACCGGCCGACGACGGGGCTATCGCGGTGGCGGTGTTCGACACCGCCGACCAGCCGGTGCTGACCGTGGAATCGTTGGTGTTGCGGCCGGTGACCGCCGACCAGTTGGGCGCCGGGGTACCGGATGCGGCGCAGTCACTGTTCGCCGTGGAGTGGGTGCCGCTGCCGGACGCGGAACCGGTGGCTGCCGAGCCGGTCTGGGGATGGCATGGGCAGGTTGATGGTGAGCTGCCCCCGGTCGTGGTGGCCGAGCTACCGGCTGCGGGCGATGCGGTGGGTGTTGTCGAGGCTACGCATGCGGCGAGCGCGTTGGTGTTGGGTTGGGTCCAGGACTGGTTGGCCGATCCGGGCACGGAGGGTTCCCGGTTGGTGGTGCTCACTCGTGGCGCTACCGATGGCAGTGACCTTGCTGCGGCTGCGGTGTGGGGCCTGGTCCGCTCCGCGCAGTCCGAACACCCCCACCGGTTCATCCTGCTCGACCTCGACGATCACACCGACCACGGCAGCGAACTGGGCAGGATCCTGACGGCGGTGCTCGACAGCGGCGAGCCGGAGATCGCGGTACGCGCTGGTGGCCTGTATGCCCGGCGGTTGACCCGAGCCGTTGGCACTGGCCGGCTGTCCCTGTCCAGCTCTGACGGGTTGTCGGCGGGGTTGGATGCGGGTGGCACGGTGGTGGTCACTGGTGGAACCGGGGTGTTGGGTGGGTTGGTGGCCCGGCATCTGGTCACCACGCACGGAGTCAGGCACCTGTTGTTGCTGTCCCGGCGTGGCCCGGCCGCGGCGGGCGCGGCGGAGCTGGTCGGTGAGCTGACCGGGTTGGGTGCGCGGGTGCGGGTGGTGGCGTGTGATGTCGCTGACCGGGATGCGCTGGCTGGGGTGTTGGCTGGGGTGCCGGTCGAGCATCCGGTGGTCGGGGTGGTGCACACCGCCGGAGTCCTCGACGACGGGGTGGTCGAGGCGTTGACGCCGCGGCGGTTGGAGACGGTGTTGCGGGCGAAGGCGGATGCGGCGTGGTGGTTGCATGAGTTGACCCGGGATGCGGATCTGGGTTTGTTCGTGGTGTATTCGTCGGCGGCGGCCACGCTCGGGTCACCGGGGCAGGGTAACTATGCCGCGGCGAACGCGGTCCTGGATGCCTTGGCGCTGCGGCGGCAGGCCGCGGGTCTGGTCGGGCAGTCGTTGGCGTGGGGGCTGTGGGCCCAGCAGTCGGCGATGACCGGGCATCTCGACGAGGTGGACCTGGACCGGATGCGACGCAGCGGCATCCTTCCCCTCTCCTCCGAGCAGGGCCTGGCACTGTTCGACGCGGCAGTACGTACCGACCGGCCGCAACTGGTGCCGATGCGGGTGGACCTTGCCGTGCTGCGTCGCGCCGGCGCCGGTGGTCTGCCGCCGTTGTGGCAGGCGTTGGCCGGCGGTTCGACCCGCCGGGCCGCGTCCACCGCCGACACGCCGGTGGACCTGACCACCAGGCTGACGGCTATGGGCGTCGAGGAACGCCAGCGGACAGTCCTGGAACTGGTACGGACACAGACCGCCGCCGTGCTCGGCCATCCCGACCCATCGACGATCGACCCGGACAGCGCGTTCCGAGACCTCGGCTTCGACTCGTTGACCGCGGTGGAACTACGTAACCAGCTGGCCACCGCGACCGGACTGTCGCTGCCGGCCACGCTGGTCTTCGACCATTCCAGCACCGGCGCCTTGACCGATCATCTGCTGAGCAAGCTGGCCTCCGCCGTGAGTGCCGGCAGCCAGCCCAGGGCCGGAGCCGATTCGGCCGGCCCGGGACCTGTGCGGGTGTCGAACCTCGCGGAGATGTACATGCGGGCCGAGGTCGACGGCAGACACGACGAGTTCTCCGACGTGGTCGGGCGATTGGCGAAGCTCCGCCAGACGTTCGGTGTGGACACGGCCGACGAGGCGGTCCGGCCCCCCACCCGGGTCGCCACGGGCGACGGCAGGCCCAAGTTGTACCTCTTCAACCCATACGTAGCCCCGGTCAATTTCCCGTATGCGCGGCTGGCATCGGCCTTCCAGGGCACCCGCGACGTGTCGGTGTTGCACTCGCCAGGCTTCCATGCCGGTGAGAAGCTGCCGGAGAACATCGAGGCGATGACGCTTGCGTTCGTCGAGACAATCATCCGAGACAACGCGAACGGCGAAGAATTCGTACTGGGCGGCACCTCCAGCGGTGGGCTGATCGCCCACCGGGTTGCTGCCGGGCTGGCCCGGATGGGCATGGCGCCGGCCGGCGTCATTCTGCTCGACGCACCCTCGCAGGAGGCCCATCAAACCGTGTCGGAGGACGGGCCGCTGTGGCAGAAGCAGATCTTTGAAAGAATCAGGCGGACTGGCGACGACGGCGACGACAGTTGGGTCTTCGCGATGGTCCATTACCTCTCCTTCCCGTGGTGGCCCGCCGAGCACATCGAGATACCGACGCTCCAGGTCCGGGCATCCGAACGGATCAGCGGACCGGCAGACAATGACGACTGGATGTTCACCTGGAACTACGCCACCACAGTCACGTTGGCAGATGTGCCAGGGAATCATCTAGAAATAACCGACGAGTACGCTTCGGTGAGTGCGCTGGCGGTCAATGACTGGCTCTCCCGCTCGCCCGAGGAGCGCCCAGCGTTCGTGGACTACCGGGGGTCGAAGTAGATGCGACCTTCCCGAACTCGTGGGCTCAGCCTTGCTGAGCCCACGAATCGCGACTCGGGTGGGGGACCACCAACCTGCTCCACCGGTGGGTGGAGTCGTGCCTGTTACCGCCGGTCAGCGTGACCGCGAGGCGGACCCCCTCCGGCGGCAGGTGCTCCCACGAAACCGCGGTGTACGGCACGAACACCACCCCACCCAGCACCTTCCGGTCGTCCAGCGGCTTACGCCCCGGATACCGACTCCGCCTCGGAGGCGGGGTGGCAACAGCGGCGCGAGCCCGGCCCGCAACTCGTCCGAGGCCATCCACGGCGGCTGCTCACCTCTCCTCACGTACGGCTGGTGAAGGCGTTCCTTCCGCCACGGGACCTGGGCCGCGCGCACGCGGACGACGGCGCCGGTCCGTCCGGGCGCCGCGTACATCGAGGTGTTGACTCTTTCTCATGGGCTGGCAGGATCTGCGCGCGCTGCGGGCGGCGGTGCGGCACGGGTCGATCACCGCGGCGGCAGCCGTGCTCGACCGGACCCGGCCCGCCCTGTCCCGACGGATCGCCCGCCTGGAGCGACAGCTCGGCACACCGCTGCTGGTGCGGACCCCGCGGAGCTGCGTGCCGACCGACGCCGGCCGGCTCCTGGTGGACTCCGCCGCCCACCCCGGACTCGGTCACCTGGTCGGACCTGGCGGTGCTGATGCCCGGCGACGACTACGTGGTGGTGCGTCCGTCGGACGCGCCCCTCGGGCGGTGCAGACCCAGCCACACGTCCACAGCGGGTGAAAGCACAGATCGCCAGCACCGGCCACTCCGACATTGACGAACAGTCGGCGGTTGTCGTCCAGTAGCTGACGGCATTCCTGGCTGATCTGCGAGAACGGGAGCCCACGTCCGCGCGGTTCCCGTTCGGCGGAGGTCGGATTGAGCAATGCAGAAGAAGATGAGGGTACCGGCCCGTACTATCTTTCCCCGGTGAGCATTGATCGGCATGAAACGACGCCTTGTCGCGGGCCGCGTTCCGTGGTGAGCCCGAGGGGTCGGCGTACCGGGCCAGAAGGGCGAGCCTGAACGCCCTCGGCCGGTCGCTGGTGATCGTGCCTGCGTCGTACCGGATCGCGCTCCCGGCCGTGGCGCCCAGGTTCACGGCGGCGCCGATGGCCCGGGAGCGATTCGACGCGCCGAGCGGCGATGCGATCCGGGCACAGAGCCCGTTCGGCCGGGTCACCGACCCGCATGGGAGGAGAAGACCGGATGAGTGGTCCGCAGATCGTGTCCCGTGAGGACTGGCTGCGCGCGCGAATCGAGTTGCTCGCCAAGGAGAAGGCGCTCACCGACGCACGGGATGAAGTCTCGGCAGCTCGGCGGGCCCTGCCGATGACGCCGGTCGAGAAGGACTACCGGTTTCGGTCCGCGTCGGGTGAGAAGAGCCTGCTCGACCTGTTCGAAGGGCGCCGGCAGCTCATCACGTACCACTTCATGTTCGATCCGAGCTGGGACGAGGGCTGCGTGAGCTGTTCGTTCCTCGTCGACAACGTGGCGCACCTCGGGCATCTGCACTCCCGCGACACGTCGTTCGCGGCCGTTTCCCGGGCGCCGGTGGAGAAGATCGAGAAGTTCAAGGCGCGAATGGGCTGGACGATCCCGTGGGTGTCCTCCTTCGGAACCGACTTCAACTACGACTTCAAGGTCACCGTGGACGAGTCCGTCGCCCCGGTCGAGTACAACTACAAAGACAAGGCGACGCTGGAGCGCGAGGGCCTGACCCACCACATGAGCGGTGAGCAGCACGGGCTGAGCGTCTTCTTCCGGGACGACTCGAACGTCTTCCACACCTATTCCACGTACGGGCGAGGGCCGGACATCGTGCTCGGCACGTACAACTACCTCGACTTCACGCCGCTGGGCCGGCAGGAGGTCGGCACCGGAATCATGTTGTTCAAGCACCATGACAGGTACGAGTCAGCGGCGGACGGGCCCAGCTGCCACTGACCGGCTCGCTGCCGAACGGTTCGGGCGGGCTGATCCCGCCCGAACCCTCGATGCTCAGCACGTCCGCTGGTACGCGTGCGGCCGTGTCCAGCCGCGTGTGCGCCATCTCGACCGCGGCGTCGGCGACCAACAGCCCTGGGCGGGCCTCCGTCCGGGTCCGGCAGTTCGGCAGTGTCGGCCGGCCCGCATCGGCCAATCCGTACCCGTCACGCCGTCGACCTTCCACGTTCAGCGCGCGATCCTCGTCCGAGCCCGGTGGCGGCCGGTACACGAAACCGGACCAGGTGAGCCCGGCAGCGCGTACGCAGCGCTGCGTCGCCCGCTCGTCGGCCAGTTCGACGACGTAGTTCCGGTCGGGGTAGGCGCCGGAGTTGGTTGGCCAGGTCGATCGCGGCGGTCCCCAGTTCGGGTCCCGCGTCCGGAGGTTCGGTCACGGCCGCGGTGGTGGGGATGGTCTCCGGCTGCCCCTCGCAGCCGGTGAGCACCCCCACCAGCAGGGCCGACAATGCCAGGAGCCGCATTCGGCGTGCCTCGCGCATCACCAGCCAGCCTTCCTCTTCAGCGTGCGGTCAGCGCGGCGAGCACCAGTGGACCGAGGAGACGATGTCCTCCCAGGAGCCGACCGGGCTCGGGCCGGGATCGGTGTTCATGTAGGCCCGGTAGGCCCCGAGCGCCATGGGCAGGTAGGTGCCCGCGTAGCCGGGGTCCGTCCAGAGGTAGACCCAGCAGGTCCTGCCGTTGTTGTACGCCGAGGACGCCTTGTCGTTCGCGGTGCCGATACTGCTGTTGTCGTACTTCCCCTGCCAGCGCAGGCCGGTGAAGTTCCGGTCCCACCACAGGCAGACATGCTCGTCCGGGCAGTCTCCGCGGCCGTCCGCCTGGGCCGGCGCGGCGAACGTGGTTGCCGCCGCCGCGACGACGCCCAACATGACCGCCACACGTCGCACGCTCTTCCTCATGGCTCTCCTCCGATCGATGCGGTTCGTCCGTCCGGCGGCTGCGGCTGCGGTCCCGCACCGTCGGCGGACACCAGCGTCGACGACCGGAGTCAACCGATTCCTTCAGAGCGCTCAAATGCCCGGGTCACCGGCTGTCCCAGGCCGCTGCCCGGCGGCCTTCGGCCGCCCTCGGCCGCCCGTCCACACCGGCCCTTATCCCCACCCGCGAAAGCCCGCCCACGACGCTGTGCGGGCCGGCAAGCGTTCGACATTCGTCTGATCCGTCGGTCTTCGCTCCATCTGACGGTGACCGGCCCCGCTGGACGTATCAATCGCGCCACCCCGCGCTCCTGAACAACGTCACCGCGTCGGCCGGGTAGGCGACAACGCCGGGTCGGCGGTCCCTCGACGATGGGAGAAGCCTGTCATGGGCAACGTAGGAAGACGTGTCCGCCGCTCGGCGCTGGCCGTGCTCACCGGCACGGCGCTGGCCGCCCTGCTGGCGGTCACCACGGCCGCCGCCGCGCCGATCGAGGCGCGGCAGGACAAGGCGGCAGCGGCCCGCACCGACGTCTACATCCGGGACGTCGCCGCCGACGTCGGCGTCCAGCCCCACTCGTACAACCCGCTGTGGGCCAGCCCCGACATCAAGGTCTGCCCGACCGCCGTCGAGTGTGCCGTCAGCCAGAACCCGATCGTCGGCGTCACCAACTACATCTTCATCAAGCTGCGTAACCCCGGCCCGTACGGCACCGGCACCGGCAGCGGCGTGCTGCGGGTCTACCGGACGACGCCGGGTGGCGGTGCCGTCTGGCCGACGCACTGGACCCAGATCGGCGCGATGAGCGTGACCGCCTTCGCCGGCACCACGACCGTGACGATCCCGTGGACCGGAGTGCCCGGGCCGGGCCACTTCTGCCTGCTGGCCAGGTGGGTGTCCGCCACCGATCCGATGACCTTCGAAGGGCCGGACATCAGCACCAACACCCGGAACAACAACAACATCGCCTGGCGCAACGTCGACTCGGTGCGGCTCGTCGCCGGCGGGACGCCGGTCGTGCGGCCGTTCGCCATCGGCAACTCGCTCCGGGTGGCGACCAAGAACGACCTGGTCTTCACGCAGCCGGGGGAGCCGATCCAGAACGTGGGCGGCCGGGTCGTCGTCGACCTCGGGCCGACTCTGTTCGAGCGGTGGCAGGCCGGCGGCAAGGTCGGCACCGGCGTACGCGAGGTCGGTAAGAACCAACTGGAGGTCGTCGAACCGGCGAAGGCCAGCCTCGGCAACCTGCTGCTGGAGCCGGGTGAGCGGGTCGAGTTCTCCCTCACCTTCGCCGCCGCGGTCGCCTCGGACAAGGAGTTCGCGCTCGACGTGACCCAGTTCGGCCCGGACACGAGCGGGGCGGAACGGACCGACCTCGGTGGTGTGGAGTACCTGATCGGCGTCGGGCGGCAGTAGCCCGGCCACCAGCGGGGGTCGTGGGCCTGGGCACCCGCGGCCCCCGCGCGCTCGCCGGGACGGTCCGGCGTCCCGGCGAGCGCCGCCGCCCCCGGGGGACGGGCCGGTCGCGGAGCCGTCGCGGGTGCTGGCGGTGGGTCAGCGCAGCGAGACCCAGGTGGTGGCCACCACGTGGCCGTCGGTGTGGGCGCGCAGCCGGACCGGGCCGGGCGGGGGAGCGCCCAGCGAGAAGAAGCCGACCGCGTCGACCGGCGCCTCCGCGTACGTGCCGGAGGCGGTCTGCGCGGACACCCGCCCACCCCGGGGCGGGGAGAGTTGACCGACGATGCCGGCGTCGGACACCTCGATCTCCAGCGCCACCACGGCACTGCGGAACGACAGCGTGCGCGTCGACCCGGCCGACCGGGTCAGCGCCGGGGCCGTGTCGCACGCCGAGTCGAACATCAGCTCGGCGAGCGCCACCTCCTGGTCGACGTTTCGCCAGGCGAACGCCGCCCGCGCGGCGGTCAGGAACTCCTCCGGGACCGACCCGGACTCCCGCAGCGCCGCACCCAGCTCGGCGGTCAGGGCCGCGTCATCGGCCGGCGGCAACGGCTCCATCGCGTTCACCTCCGTTCGTCCGGGTCGCGGTCGTGCCGAGGAACGGGGCGAGCGCCGGGCAGTCCCGTAGCCGCCGCAGGCATCGGGCCTGGGTCGGCCCGATGCTGCCGACCGGCACGCTCAGTCGCTCGGCGACCTCCCGGTAGCTGGCCGGCGGGTCGGCGGTCAACAGGGCCAGCAGCTGCTGGCAGCGCGGCGACAGCTGCGCGAAGCCCTCCCGCAGTGCCTGCCGCCGCTCCGCGCGGAGCAGTTCCTCGTCGGGGGCCGCCACGTCCGTCGTGCGGGAGAAGCCATGGTACGCGTCCAGCGCGTCGTCGTACGGGTCGAAGAGTTGGGTGCGCCGGCCGAGGCGGGACAGCCGGTAGCACTCGCGCCGGGTCGTGGTCGCCAACCAGGAGGCGAGGGCCTGCGGATCGCGTACCCGGCTCAGCTGCTCGACGAGACGCAGCCAGACGGTCTGGTTGACGTCGGCGGCGTCGGCGCGGCTCAGGTCGTAGGACCGGATCACCGAGTAGACGAGCGGGGTGTACCGGCGGACCAGCTCCACCCACGCCGACTCGTCGCCGCCCGCCGCGGCGGTCACCAGGGCGGTCGTGCTCGGGTCGGTCACGGCGACGCCGTCCGTCGGCTGGTGCGGCACTGCTCCGCCGCCCGCGACCGCTCGTTCCCGCCGCCGCCCCGCTGCGCCCGACGCCGGCCGGGACCACCGCACGGTGCTGCTGGTTCGTTCGCACCCCGCTCGCTCATCCGACGAGCACGCCGTAGTCGGGGTGCCAGCGCGGCGCGGCGAGCAGCGTCAGCCGGGCCGCGTCGGCGCTCAGGCCGCCGGCGGTCATCAGCGCGGCGAGCCGACCGGAGACGTGCGCCGTGGCGAACGAGGTGCCCGCCCAGGCGGCGAAGCCGTGGAACACCTGGGTCGGCCGGCCCGGCAGCGGCAACTGCCCCTCGACGTACGTGCTGTGGCGCTCGCCGACCGCGCAGACGTCGACCCATGGCCCGTACCCGCTGTAGGTGGCCGGCACCACGCCACCGGCGCCCTGGCTGACGGCCGCCACCGCGACGACCCGGCCCAGCGCGGCGGGCCAGAGCGGCCGGCTGGTGCCGGCGTTGCCCGCCGCCGCGACCACGGCGCTCGTCGCGGGTAGCGCGGCCACCGCGTTGGCCAGGGGCAGCGACGGCTGGTCGTCCTGGGTGAACCCGCCCAGGGACAGGTTGACCACGGACACCGCCGGCGCGAGTCGGGCCGTCGCGGCCACCACCGACGCCTCGTCGCCGACGCCGGTGGCGGTCAGCGCCTGCTCCGGGTCGACCCGGACCCCCGGCGCGGCCTGCCGCACCACCCCGGCGACGAAGGTGCCGTGCCCGCCCTGCGGGGCGAGCACGTCGGTGTGCACGTAGAGCGGGTCCTCGTCGTCGACCTCCGGCAGGTACGCCCCGCCGAGCCACTGCGGGTGGTAGCCGCCGGCCTGCCGCCAGATGCCGGTGTCGCAGATTCCGACGGTCACCCCGGCGCCCTCACCCAGCCGGGCCGGGTCCGGCGGCGACAGCGCGGCGACCGTCGTGGGCGGGCCGCCCGGGTTGCCCATGATGTTGCCGAGGCCCAGCAGCACGTGGTGCGGCTGCACCTTCGGCGCCGGCTGCCCCGGCCACTGCTGGGGGTCGCGCAGCTTGGTCACGAGCGTGGGAACGTCGGTCTCCCGGTCGAAGAGCAACCGGGTGACCCCGGCGAAGCCGTCGCCCACGACCACCACGTGGCCGAGGGCACGCAGCCGGGCGGTGACCCGCTGGGCGTCGGCGTCGGCGGCGAGCAGCTGCCGTGGCCGGTAGAGGAACTCCCGGCCCGGCGTGGTGTGCCGGCGGACGTTCTTGTCGGCGGCCAGCGCCTCGTCGAAGGCGCGCTGGTAGGCGGCGTCGTCCGCGCCGTCCGCGCGGGCCGGGGCGGCACGGGACCCGGCGGTGACCGACGCCGCGGCGGCCAGCGCGGACGCGGCCAGTAGCCGCCGGCGGGACAGGTGGCCGGCCGGGCGCGGCGCGGCGGGATGGTCAGGCGACACGGGTCCTCCATGCGGTCGGCAGAAGCGTCCGCCAGTGGCCGGCGTGAGCCACGTTTCCCGGGTGCCGTCGATTCTTCCAAAGCATAGTCGGATGTCAATGACGTAAAGGTTTGGTGCGGATTTCCGACAGGCCCGCACAGACATTGACGGCCGGGCATTGGTTCGGGGACTCTTTGGGGCATGCCCGACAGCACCGGTTCCGGTGCCGGCACGGCCCAGGCGGCGCTCGACGCCGTCCAGCGCTACCCGCGCGAGGCGATCGCGATCGCCCAGCGGGTGCTGGCCGCCGGGCCCGCGGCCGGGGCCGACGAGCGCTCCACCGCCGAGCGGGCCGTCGGTCTGGCCCTGCGGGAGCTCAACGACCTGCCCGGCGCGTTGCACCACCTGCGCCGCGCGGTCCGGGCCGCCGGCACGCCCCGGACCCGGGCGCTGGCCCGGATGAGCCTGGGTTACGTGTTGGCCAACGCCGGTCACACCGCCGCGGCGCTGCGCGCGGTGACCGCCGCGCTGCCGCAGCTCGTCGGCGCCGACGCGGGACGGGCCCGGATGCAGCGGGGTGTGGTGCTCCACTATCGCGGTCGCTACGACGAGGCGGTACGCGACTACGGCCTGGCCGTCGACATCGCCCTGCGCGAGGGTGACCTGTTGCTGGAGGCGCGGGCGCGCAACAACCGGGGGCTGCTCAACGCCCACCGGGGCGCCGCCGGCGGCACCGACGACGACCTGTCCCGCGCGGCAGCCGCCTTCCAACGGCTGGGCCTGGACCTCGCCGCGGCCGACGCCCGGTGGAACCGCGGCATCGCGGCCGGCCAGCGTGGCGACATCGCCGGCGCGCTGCGCTGCTTCGCCACCGTCGACGAGGAGTACCGGCGGCTCGCCGTACCCCGGCCGGCGCTGCTGCTGGACCGCGTCGAGCTGCTGCTGTCGGTGCCGCTGGTCGACGAGGCGGTGGTGGTCGCGACAGCGGCCGTCCGGGAACTGGGGCGCCGGGGCATGGCCTCCGACCTGGCCGAGGCACTGCTGGCCCGGGCCCGCGCGGCGCTGCTCGCCGCGGACCTGGACACCGCGACCGAGGCCGCCGCCGCGGCCCGGGCCCGGTTCCGTCGCCAGGGCCGGCCCACCTGGGCCGCCCTCGCCCGGCACGTCGAGCTACGCGCCGAGTACCGTCGCGGCACCCGCTCGGCGCGCCTGCTCACCGCCATGGCGCGTACCGCCGAGCAGCTCGACGGCACCGGGTGGCCGGGCCCGGCGCTGACCACCCGGATCGAGGCCGGCCTGGTGGCCGCCGCGCTGGGGCGGCCGGGCCGGGCCCGGAACCTGCTGGCGGTGGCCGCCCGGGCCCGCCGTCGCGGCACCGCCGACCGGCGGGCACAGGGCTGGTACGCCCTGGCCCTGTCGCGCCGGCTCGGCGGGGACGAGCCCGGGGCCGCCCGGGCGCTGCGCCGCGGGCTGGCCGTGCTCGACCGGCACCGGGTGTCGCTCGGCGCCACGGAGCTGCGTGCTCACAGCGGAGCGTACGGTCAGGAACTGGCGGCCGAGGGCCTCGACATCGCGGTCCGGGCGGGCGCACCGGCGCGGGTCCTGGCGTGGGCGGAGCGGTGGCGGGCCAATGCGCTGCGGGCCCGGCCGGCCCGGCCCCCGGCCGACCCCGACCTGGTGGCGGCGCTCGCCGAGCTCCGACTGGTCAGCGGCCTGCTCGAGGACGAGGTGCTGGCCGGCCGCCCGGCAACCGCCCTACGCGGCCGGCAGGCCCGGCTGGAGCAGCGCATCCGGGACCTGGCCCGGCGGGTGCCCGGTGGGGGCGTCGTGCTGGCCCCGCCCGGGGTGGGCGCGCTGGCCGCGCGGCTCGGCTCCCGGGTGCTGGTCGAGCTGGTGGCCCACGGCGACCGGATCCGGGCGGTGCTGGTCCGCGACGGTCGGGCCAGCCTGCACGACCTCGGTCCGCTCGCCGCCGCGGTGGACCTGGCCCGCCGGCACCGGTTCGCCCTGCGCCGGCTGGTCACCACCGGCGACGAGCCCGCCGCGCGGGCAGGGGCCGCCCACGCCGCGACCGCCCTGGACCGGCTGCTGTTCGCCCCGCTGCGGTCGCGGCTGGCCGACCGGGCCCTGGTGATCGTCCCGGTCGGGGCGCTGCACGCGGTGCCCTGGTCGGCGCTGCCCACCTGCGCGGGGCGTCCGGTGACCGTCGCCCCCTCGGCCACCGCCTGGCTCGGGGCGGACCGGCGGAAGCTGCCGACCGGGCCGCCGGTCCTGGCCGCCGGCCCGCGCCTGCCGGCCGGACACCTCGAGGTACGCCGGCTCGCCCAGGTCCTGCCCGGGGCGCGGCGGCTCACCGGGTCCGACGCCACCACCGCGGCGTTGACCACCGCGCTGGACGGGGCGGGGCTGGTGCACATCGCCGCCCACGGCGCGTTCCGCGCGGACAACCCGCAGTTCTCCACCCTGGAGCTGGCCGACGGGCCGCTGTTCGCCCACGAGTGGGAGGCGGTCGCCCGGCCGCCCGGCTGCGTGGTGCTCTCCGCCTGCGACTCCGGCCTGACCGGGCTGCGCCCCGGCGACGAGGTCATGGGGTTCACCGCGGTCCTCCTGGCGCTCGGCACCCGGTGCCTGATCGCGACCGTGCTGCCGGTGCCGGCCGAGCCCACCACGGCACTGATGCTGGACCTGCACGCGCGGATGCGGGCGGGTGCCGGCCCGGCGCGAGCCCTCGCCGACGCGCAGTGGGCGTTCGGTGCGGCGGGCGACGGTCCGGCCCGGGCCACCGCGGCGGCGTTCGTCTGCTTCGGGGCCGGCTGACCGGAGCGGGAACGGTCGCTCTACCGGCCGTCGGGCCGTGGTCAGCCGTCGGCGATCCAGCGAAGCGGCTCCAGTCGGTCATCAGACGAGCTGCCGCAGCACGGTGGGGTCGGTGATGGTGTCGTCGGCGGCGAGCATGATCGCTTTCGACAGGATCGTCGAGAGCATCGGGTCGTCCTCGAACGGCAGGTGCAGCCGCCCGGCGCCGCCGCGTGCCGGGACGATGCACAGGTAGGCGTCGTTCGGCTCCATCATGATGTTGCCCGAGCCGAGGTGGATCCGGTAGCCGCGCACGTTCCCGCGTACGTGCAGGTACCGATCCGTGAGGGTGACCCGGTCGGCGATGGCCATGCGGGGGAGCAGCCGGGCCAGGGCGTCGCGGCGTACCTGCCCCGACGGGGCCAGCGGCCCGACGGCGGTGCGGTGCCAGTAGTCCCGGAACCGGTCCTCGCCGCGGTCGGCCCACTGCGGGTCGGTGGCGATCGAGGTGACGCCGACGAACAGGTCCACGTCCCGCATCGCCTCGGTGAACACCAGCGGCGGTACGTCCGCGACCGGTGCGGGTTGCCAGGTCGCGCCGTCGGATCGGGCGAAGCGCACCTGGTCGGTGGCGCAGTGGTGGACGTCGTAGTCGCCCGGGTCGTCGGTGTCGACGAGTTGGTGGTGGAAGGACGCCCGCCAGGCGCCACCGCCGAAGAGCTTCGTGGCTTCGCTGTCGTCACCGCCGTCCCACGTGCCCAGGTAGCCGGCCTGCCAGCCGCGGGCGCGCATGAGCGCGTTCGCCTGGCGGTAGCGCAGGATGTGCGCGGCGAACCGGTTGGAGTAGGAACCGGTCCGCTCCTCGGCCGGCGTGAGCAGGTAGATCTCACGGAACGCCTGCTTGAACGGTTGCGTCAGGCCGGCGGCGAGCACCCGTTCCCGCCAGGCGAGGGTCTCGTCCACCCGAGCGCGGACGGGATGCCACAGCCGGACCCGATCGCCGGGTGCCGGTCGCCCGTCGAGACCGACGATCGTCCACCCGTCGCCGTCCCCGCGGGGCAGGCCCGCCGACCAGTGCAGCCCGTCGGTGCTGGTCTCCCAGAGCAGCCGCCGCCCGTAGGTCCCGGTGATCGGATGGTCCAGGAAGCGCGACACCCAGTCCGCATACGTCCAGGTGCGTTCCTCGGACAGCAGCGCCTCCACCCGCTGGCGTTCGGAGGTCAGCGTCGCGTTGACGCTCTTCACCAGGCCACGGAGCTGCCTCAGCTCGTCGGCGTGCGCCTCCTTGACCGCCGCCGGGACACCCTTGAGCGCGGTGCCGCCGCGCGCGAAGGTCAGGCGCGCCTTCTCGCCCTCGACCCGCACCGTCGCCTCGTACGGGCCGACCGGGGTCCGCCGGCTGCCGGTGGAGTCGAGCCCGTGGTCGTCGACGGCGAGTTCCATCACCTCGCTGAGCGACCACCCGCGCAGGGCGCCGAGGTGCGCCAACGCGGTCTGCACCCGACTGCGTACCGCCTTGTTCTTCACCGTCACCGCGAGCCGCGCCAGGGTCCGCACCGGCGCCTCACCGGCGCGCTCCGCGAGCAGTCGCACGGCCGCGATCGCGGTGCGCTGGGCGTGCGGGAAACCGGACGCCTGGCGGGGCGCGGCCGAGGCGACGGCGGCGACCTCGGCCAGCAGCTCGGTCGCCGTCTCGTCCGACTCCCGCGACAGCGCCCATGCCAGGCCACGCAGGAGACGGTCGGTGTCGTCGTGCACGGACCGCCGGTGGGCGACGAACGCCGCCAGGACCGCGCGGACCGCCGCCCTCCCGTCGGCGGCGCTCGTGAGGTGCCCGTCGAGGACGCGCAGCCACCGCGCCGGCGCCGCCGGCTTGTCGAGCGAGGCGCAGTGCGTCAGCAACTCGGCCACCCCCGGGGCGGCCAGGACGTCACCCAGGCCGGCGCGGACGAGCGGCCCGAACTCGTCCCCGTGGTGCAGCAACCAGGACGGCACGCGGCGACCCGTGGCGCGGTCGAGCGCCTCCCCGATCAGCGTGACGACCCGGCGCCGGGGGCCGGCCGCCGGGACGTGCCGCGTGGTGAGTTCGGCGAACAGGGCGGACAGCGCCGGCGCCAGATCGGCCAGGTCGGCGGGGGGCAGGTGCCCGGCGATCGTCGCCGGCAACTCCAGATGGGCGCCGTCGTCGTAGCCGTGCCCGCGCCCGGCCACCTCCAGGCACCACAGCAGATCCGCCCGGGTCCAGTCGTGCCCGCCGTCCGCGAGATTCCGCAGGACGTCGTTCAGGGCGGTCGGACTCGAACTGGTCGCCGCCTCCAGGTGCATGGCCAGTGCGGCGCGGCGGCGATGCTCGGCCGACCACGACTCGGTGACGGTCCACTCCGGCGTGCGGGTCACCGACGCGCCCCGGTAGTAGGTGATCGTTCTCCCGATCACCGCCCGAATCCGGGCGTCCGCGTCGACCAGACCGGTCTCCACCCTCCGGCGGTCCGCCGCGCCCAGCGTGGGAAGCAGCCGCGCCCAGCCCCGCACGTCAGCCACCCACCAGGGGAACGAGCCGCACGAAGGCCACCTCGGGATCCGCGAGCAGGTCGATCTCCTCGTCCAGATCCTCGACTTGGTGGTCACCCACCAGCAACACGAAGCCGTTGCGGGCGAAGGCGGCACACGCCGCGTCCGCCTGACGCTCCCAGTCCAGCCGCCGGCCCCGGCCCACCCGGTAGCCGTTCAACGTCGCCTCCGCGTCGGTCGGCCGCACCAGGCCCCGGAAGAGGTCCGCCTGGTCGGCGTTGAACCGCGCCACCTCCTCGCGTACCCGCAACCGGACCAGCTCCCGCGCGCGGATGCGCTCGGGCAAGCCGGTCAACGGCCACTGATCGATCGCCCTGCCCGTCGCTGTCTCGTCCCGAACCGTCACCGTGGCCATCGCGTCGTGCTCCTTGCCTTGAGGTGAGCGGCATCATGGCACGACGGTCCGACGGAACGATTCGTTCAGTCGCCCGGACAGCGGGTGTCACCGCCACTGTGTTGAACGCAGTGCTCGGGTCCGGACCAGCCGCAGCCGGTACGCGACGAGCGCGATGACGGTCGGCCCGGCGACCGCCACCACCGCGGCGACCAGCAGGGCCAAGCTCACCCGATGTTCAAGGTCCGCGAACTCGCCGGGCTGGTAGCCGTAGCTGACGCTCCACTGCTCCAAGCCGATACCCACCCACCACACCGCCGCCGCGACCAGCCCGCAGAACCAGAC
This sequence comes from Micromonospora sp. AKA38, assembly GCF_027925725.1. NCBI lineage: Bacteria > Bacillati > Actinomycetota > Actinomycetes > Micromonosporales > Micromonosporaceae > Micromonospora > Micromonospora sp. AKA38. The sequence continues at coordinate 646,946 of NZ_BNEI01000005.1, forward strand.
CAGGACCAGGAATCCCACGATCGGGCCACCCCACCGACCCGTGCTGACTGCCTCAGACGTCATGCAGCCCGTGGACGGCTCAACCCGACCAAGCTCGATCAGCTATGTTGCCGGCGTGGAGATCCAGGTGTTGGAGGGTGCGCTGGTTGAGGTGTCCACGGCCGATGTCAGTGGCATGGACCGGCGTGCGTTCGGCGAGTTCGTGGGACCGCGTGGCGAGCTGGCCTCGTACGCGTTCGGTTGGACCACCGGCTCAGACCCGCATATCGCCCGTCTGTCCATCGGGATTGGCGCCGGCAATCCTGGCGGGGGCACGTTCCACGCCGTCATTTTCGCGCACGAGGACGGTCACGCGTTCTCTCTCGTCGATGAGCCGTTCGAGCAGGTCCCGCAGGGCGGCCCGGATCTGAGCGCGGATCAGTCGCGCGCCCACGAGGACCTGCCGTTCGTCTGGTGGGTGGCCGACCACGTCATGCGGCACGATCGGCGAGCCGGTTGGATGCGGCACTGGTTGCTCGGCACCACCTGTATCCAGACCCCTGAGGTCTTCGAACGCCACGAGCCTGTCCTGTTCGTCAGTCACGACGCGGACGACGGCGTCTGGCAGTTGATCGGAGCCTCTGACGCGAGCGGCGGCACCGGCAAGGTCGGACACCTGCACCATGCCGTCGACGAGGACCCCACCCTGATCGACGTTCTTGACCTACCGCCCGGGAGCACCGCGGTACGCGCGGGCGTCGGAGAACCCTGGACCCCTGACGCCTGACCGCAATCGAGGCGTCTCCTACCGACTTTCAGCCAGCTGCTGGCGAACGGCGAACGGGGTGTCCGGATCTGCCGCCGAGAGGAAGCGGTGCCTCCAGGGATCCTGCGATGACCAGCGTCGTCTCCACCAGTGCCTCGCACCGGTTGCCCTCCCAAGCATGGAGCCCTTTCCACAGTGGTGGCGCTGTGGGGGCAAGGTCACCAGGCCCGCGATGCGCCACGGCGTTCCTCCCGAACAAGCAAGGATCTTGCCACTCTGTAGCATGCCGCGCATGTATGCGCTCTACGCCTGGGGAAACTTCATCAGCGAGGTCGGACTCGACCGGCGGCCGGCCTGGCTCGACCCGGCGGTACTCCGCGGTGAACAACAGGTCATCGACGAAAGCCTGATGATCGGCGACACGGATACGCTGCTGGTCGACGGTCCCGGCACTCTCTTCGAGATCGATGGCGACGACGAGAATCTCGTGCCCGGGAGTGAGCTCATCGGCCGCGACCTCAGCGGCGTCGAGTGGCGGGTCTCCCGCATCCGGGCAGCCACCGACGGCACCCGCGAGGACGCCCTGCGCATCGTCGCGGTGATCGAGGAGGATGGCGACTACTACGAGGAAGATGAGCGGCACGAGTACAACTCGGTCCCGGTCGGCGAGGTCGTCACCCTCTGGGAAGACGGTCACGGCCAGTGGACGTTGGCCCTGGTCGAGCTCTGAAACTGGAAGATCCTCGCCGAGCTGCGCTGCTGCCCCCGCCGCGCCACCGCGATCGGGCAAGCCATCCTCGTTCTTCAAGCCGCCGAGGACGCCCGCTACCCACGATGAAAGTGGCTCATTGTCGACAACCGACCGTTCTTCTGGTTTGCATGGCGTAGACCATCCGAATCCGGTAGTGGACTGCCGATCCCGAGCCCACCGGGCCAGCGGATTTTGGGCCGGCAGTCGGTAACCGGACTGTGCCGGCCGCCGGCCGGGGCGCATCGTGGGAGTGGGACACCCCTGCTGGAGGTTGCTCGGAGAGGGAGGCCGTCATGGAGCTGAACCGGCGGTTGGCGCAGGACCCACCGGAACGCAGCGCGAGCCAGGTGATCGGCCCCCATCTGCTGGGCAGGGTGTACCGGCCGGACCCGCGGGACTGGTCGCTGCCGCGGCTCATGGAGATCGCCGAGCCGCCGGAGGAGATCCGGCAGCGGACCATCGAGCAGGTGCTGAGCGAGACCACCTACTTCACCGACTGGCGGGCGTACCTGGTCTTCTGGCGCTGGCTCAAGAAGCAGGCCGGCGGGACCCCACCCGCGCCGGGCCCGACGCCGGCCGGTGACGCGGCCCCGGCCTGGCAGCTGCCGATCCAACTGGACCAGGGCGACACCGGGCACTGCGTGGGCTTCGGCTGGACGGGCTGGGTGGACGCCACGCCGGTCCCGGGGGAGTTCCAGAACGCCGACGCGCACGCGCTGTACTACGAGTGCAAGGTGATCGACGGCGAGCCGCGTGCGGAGAACGGCTCGACCGTCCGGTCCGGGGCGCTGGCGCTGCGCGACCGGGGTCGGCTCGCGGCGTTCGCGTTCGCCGGCTCGCTGGCCGAGATCGACCAGTGGATCAACACCCAGGGCTCGGTGGTGGTCGGCACCAACTGGACGGACGACATGTTCCACCCGGACGCCGACGGCTACGTGAAGCCGACCGGCAGGGTGGCCGGCGGGCACTGCTACGTGATGCTGGACCGGCTGGACTCCGAGCAGGCGTACCTGTTCCAGAACTCGTGGGGGAGCGGCTGGGGCCAGCACGGCCGCTTCAAGATCAAGTGGGCGGACTTCGCGGGCCTGCTCGCTGCCGACGGTGAGGCGTGCTGCGCCGCCGAGCTGCCGCACTGACCCCGATGTCCGCCACGGACCGGGCTCCTTCCCCTCGACCATGGTCAGGACCGCGGCGGGCGCACCTCGACGATCATCTCCGTCTCGCAGCAGATGTCCAGCGTCAGCGCGGCGACGGTGACCGCCGACCGGGCGTGCCGTCCGCGCTCGCCGTACAGGTCCATGAGCAGGTCCGAGCAGCCCTCGGCGACCACCGACGGTTTGTTGAAGCCGGGCTCGCCGTAGACGTACGCGTTGATCTTGACGATCCGGACCACGTCGTCCAGGTCACCGATCTCCTGACGCAGCGAGGAGAGCAGCGCGAGCGCGTTGTAGCGGGTCGCCGCCCGCGCCTCGGCGACGCCGATGGCCACGCCGACCGGGCCCTTGAAGGGGTAGCCCCCCTCGTGGAACGGACCGTGGCCGGCGAGGTACACGAGGTTGCCGGTGCGGACCGCGCGGACCCGGCGGGTGCCCGGCTTCTCCGGCAGCACCGGCAGCGCCAGGCCGAGCTCCGCGATCTTCTTCTCGATCTCCATGTGGCTGCTCCTCAGTTCCCGTCCCAGAAGACGATGCGTTTGCGGGCCAGTTCGATCAGCTTCGTCATGCCGATGCCCATCAGCCCGAGCAGGATGAGGATCGCGAAGACGGTGGCGATGTCGAGCCGGAAGTTGGCCTGGAGGATCAGCACGCCCAGCCCCATCTGGCCGCTGACGAACTCGCTGACGATCGCGGCGATGACCGCGTAGACCGCGGCGATCTCCAGGCCGGCGAAGATGAACGGCAGGGCGCTGGGCACGATCACCAGGCGGATGGTGAGCGCCCGGCCCGCGCGCAGCGAGCGCATGAGTTCGAGCCGCTCGGCCGGCACCGAACGCATCCCCGACACGGTGTTCACGAAGATCGGGAAGAACGTGACGAGGACCGCCAGCGCGACCTTCGACTCGATGCCGAAGCCCAGCCAGACCACCATCAGCGGGGCGATCGCGATCTTCGGTACCGCCTCGATCATGACGATGTACGGGCGGATGATCGCCTGCGCGGTGGGGGAGATGGCGACCAGGCCGCCCAGCAGGAGGCCGATGACCACGCCGCCGCCGAACCCGAGCAGGACCTCCTGGAGCGTGCGCCAGAAGTGCGGGTAGAAGCTGGCCGGGCCGGTCTGCGCGAGCCCGCGCCAGAGCGACTGCACGACGCTGACCGGGGTGGGGACGAGCACCGAGTTGACCTGGGTGACCCGGACCGCGACCTCCCAGCCGACGATGATCAGCACCAGGGAGACCGGGAACCAGAGTCGCGCGGTGAGGCGTCGCTCGGCGGGCTCCGCGCCGCCGGGGAGTTTGCGGGCGGACAGGACTTTCTCCGACACTGCCATGCGTCACTCCGGTCGGTCGAGAAGCTGACGGATCTGGTTGGTGTACGCGCCGAAGTCCGCCGAGCCGGTGACCTCGAGTTCGCGCGGCCGGGGCAGGGTGACGTCGACGATCTCGCGGATCGTGCCGGGGCGTCCGGTCATCACGATGATCCGGTCGGAGAGGAACACCGCCTCGGCGATGCTGTGCGTGACCAGCAGGATGGTCTTGCCGGTCTGCTGCCGGACGCGCTCCACCTCGAGGTTCATCTGGTCCCGGGTCATCGCGTCCAGGGCCCCGAACGGCTCGTCGAGCAGCAGCAGCCGGGGATCCTGCAACAGTGAGCGGGCCAGCGCGGCACGTTGCTGCATGCCGCCGGAGAGTTCGCCGGGGTACTTCTCGGCGAACCCGTCCAGCCCGACCATCTCGATCAGGGCCCGGGCCCGGGGCCGTACGTCCCGGAACCGGCGGCCGGCCACGATCCCGGGCAGGGCGACGTTCTGCTCGACGGTCCGCCACGGCAGCAGCACCGCCTGCTGGAACATCAGGCCCACGTCGGTGCCCGGTCCGGCTCCGGCGGCGTTGATGTCCACCGTGCCCCCGGTCTCGCCGGTCAGGCCGGCGACGATGCGCAGCAGGGTCGACTTGCCGCACCCGGACGGGCCGAGGATGGAGACGAACTCCCCCTCGGCCACGTCGAACGACACGTCCGTCAGGGCGACGACCGGGGTGCCGGTCCGGGTGCCGTACACCTTGGACAGGCCCCGGGCCGACACCACCGGCGTCCGGGTCACGAGGTCGGCCACGAGGTCGCCTTCGCCTGGACCGCCGCCGCGTCGATCGTGCCGATCTTGGCGGCCACGTCGTTGGTGTAGAACGCCGAGACGTCCTTGACCTTGTCCTGGACGCCGAGGAACTGGACGTACGCCTGCCACGACTCCGCGGTGAACTGGCCGTACGGCTTCTCCGCCGAACCGTCGTCCTCGATCACGTCGATCCGGCGTTTGAGCACCGGCAGCGCGGCCTGCATGGCCTTGGCCCGGTCGCCGGTGGGGGCGAACTGCGGGTACTGCTCCCAGTGGATGCGGATGGCCGCCTCCGGGTTGGCCTTGGCGAACAGCACGGATTTGGTGTAGGCGCGGGCGTATCCCGCCGCCGCCTCGGGGTTCTCGGTCAGCCAGGCGTTGCGGGCCAGCAGCCCGGCGCCGAAGAGGTTCGCGGTCACGCCGGGCTTGTCGAGGTAGCGGAACTGGTATCCGGCGGCCTCCAGCGCGGCGTACCGGACGTCGTTGATGATCAGCGCGTCGATGTCGCCCTTCTTGAGCGACTCGGCCGCCGCCGCCTCGGTGCCGACGGCGACGAAGTCGACCGAGGCCGGGTCGACGCCGGCGGCGCGCAGGCCGGCCTTGGCGAAGAGTTCGAAACTGCCGCCCAGCGAGGCCAGGCCGATGGTGGCGTCCTTCAGGTCGGCGAACGACCGGACCGGGCTGTCCGGCAGGACCGTCGCGTCGAAGAGGAACTTCGGCGCGACCTCGTAGAAGTACCGCAGGTCCAGGTTGCGTCCGTCCGCGGCGGCCTGCACCAGCACGTCCGGGCTGGGCGCGGAGATGTCGGCCTGGCCGGCGGCGAGCAGTTGCAGGCAGGCGCCGGTGCCGCCGGCGACGGGCAGCATCTCGAGGGAGATCTTCTCCTCGGCGAAGTAGCCGAGCTTCTCGCCGATCCAGAACGGCGCGCCGCTGGCGGCGAGCGTCTCGGCGCAGTAGACGTAGCGGACCTTGCTGACTCCGTTCGCGTCGGCGCCGCCGCCCGCGCCGTCGTCGCCGCACCCGGTGGCGGAGAGCGCCACGGCGAGCACTCCGGCGAGGAACAACCGCTTTCTGATCATCCGACTACCTCCACGACCGTTCCGGATGGGCCCCCGAGTGTCATGTTCCGTTTGGCGGAACATCGTTTCTATAGACGATGAAGCTAGGGAGTGGTCGGGATCGCTGTCAAGACATCGCCCGGACGGCGGTGGCAAAGTCGGCCATCTGTGCCAGCGCGTCGTCGCCGCTGATCCGACCGGCGAACTTGACCACCAGATCGGTCACCCCGACCTCGGTCTCCAGTCGTCGCACCCAGTCGACGCAGGTGGCGAGGTCACCCACCACGTACCGGTCGGCCAGCCGGCTCGCGAAGTCGCCGACGCTGGCCTGGGTCACCATGGGATTGCCGCGCAGCAGGTGCAGTTCGTGCGAGACGCGCAGGTACTCCTCGGCGTCCCGCCGGGCCCGCGCGTCCGTCTCGCCCAGCACCACGTGCCGGACCAGGGGCCGGAACGCGGCCGGTGGCCGGCCCGAGGCGGCCCGGTGCTGGTCCACGGTCGCGAAGCCCCGGACGACCTCGTCCACGGTGAGCGCCGCGTCCGGGAACCAGGCCTCGCCGTGGCGGGCCGCCCTGCGCATCGCGGCGACCGACCGGCCGCCGACCCAGACCGGGACCGGCCAGGCGGGGCGGGGGGAGAGCGTGAAGTCGGCCAGGGTGCGGTCGTCGTCCCGGTAGGAGACCGACTCCTGGTGCCAGAGCCGGTCCATCAGGGCCAGGTGACGGTCGGTGACGGCGCCCCGCCGGCGGGCGTTGGCGCCCAGCGCGGCGAACTCCGGCTCGTCCCAGCCGATCCCCGCGCCGAGCACCGCCCGGCCCTCGCTGAGGTTGCTCAGCAACGCGAACTCCCCGGCCAGTCGGACCGGGTCGGCCAGCGGCAGGATCAGGATGTTCGTGCCCAGGCGGACCCGGTCGGTCCGGGCCGCGACCGCTGCGAGCACCAGCTGCGGCGAGGGCCAGTAGGTGGGGTAGCCGTGGTGCTCGCCGAGCCAGACCGAGTCGTACCCCATCGCCTCGGCGGCGACCGCCTGGGCGACGGTACGGCGCACGTCCGACCCGCCCTCGGGCAGCCGGACTCCCAGCCGGAGCCTAGCCACGGTCCACCGCCGGGTAGCTGGCCTGGTCGAACACCCGCATGTCGTGGCCGGGGAGCACCACGTCGGCGTGTTCGGCCAACCGGTCGAAGGACCGGTAGTAGTCCGCCAGGTTCACGTGGGTCCGGGACGGGACCACCCGGTAGGGCCCGGCGCCCCGCCAGTTCTCGAACTGGGCGCAGTGGTCCCCGGCGAGGGCGTACCGGCCGGCGGCGGTGTCCACCACCAGGGCGGTCATGCCGGGCGTGTGCCCCGGGATGTGCAGCAACCGCAGACCGGGACGGAGCGTGACGTCGCCCTCGATCAGCCGGGTCCGGTCCATGGTGGCCAGCCAGCGGGGGGTGAAGCCGAGCGCCGGCGCCTCGTAGGCGGCCTGGTGCACCGGGTACGGCGCGACGGCGTACGCGACCTCGCTGCGCTGCACCACGAACTCCGCGTTCGGGAACAGGTGGTTGTTGCCACAGTGGTCGTAGTGCAGGTGGCTGAGCACGACCGTCCGGACCGCGGCCGGGTCCACGCCGGCGGCGGCGAGCGCGGCGGCCGGTTCCTCCTCGGCGGTGCGCTCGAACGGCCGGTGGTGCCGGGTCACCCACTCCGCGTCCGGCGAGCCGGTGTCCAGGATCGTCACGTCGCCACGGTCGTCCCGGACCACCCAGATGACGTGCGGGCTCTCCACCGTCTCCCCGGGATGCTGCCCCCAGAGCAGGTCGGCCCGCCGGATGCCGGGGGCGCGGCCCACCCGTACCGGCACGATCTGCGATGTCATCGTCCTCCCGCCCCGACGGACCACCCGTCGATTGCTCAACGCTGGACCGGCTGGTGGAACACCATTCCGTAGAGCGGTACCGTAACAGCGCGTGAGAGCGAAGCCCAGGGCTGACGGATCGCCGTTTCCTTTCCTTGACCAGCGGGTCCGGCACTCGGTACGGTTTGAGGAACGACGTTCCCGCTAACGGAACGCCTCAACGACGGGAGTGGGCCGGGTGGGTGGTCAGGAGTCGCGGAGCCGGCGGGCGCTGGACGGTGTCCGGGTGCTCGACGTGTCGACGATCCTGGCGGGTCCGTTGACCTGTCAGATCCTCGGCGACTTCGGCGCCGACGTGATCAAGATCGAACACCCGCGGCACGGGGACGGCATGCGGGGCCACGGCCTCAGCAAGGACGGCGTCGGCCTCTGGTGGAAGATGATCGGCCGCAACAAGCGGACCGTCGGGCTCTACCTGGGCGACCCGGAGGGTCAGGAGATCTTCCGGGAGCTGGTCCGCACCGCCGACGTGGTGGTCGAGAACTTCCGCCCCGGCACGCTGGAACGCTGGGGCCTGGGCTGGGCGGACCTGCGGGCGCTCAACCCCGCGCTGGTGCTGCTGCGGGTCACCGGCTTCGGGCAGACCGGCCCGTACGCCGCCCGCCCCGGCTTCGGCACCCTCGCCGAGTCGATGAGCGGCTTCGCCCACCTGACCGGGTCGCCGGACGGACCGCCGATGCTGCCCGCCTTCGGGCTGGCCGACTCCATCGCCGGGATCACCGGCGCGGCGGCGGTGCTGACCGCCCTCTACGCGCGGGCCACCGGCGACGGCACCGGCCAGGAGATCGACCTCGACATCCTGGAACCGATCATGACGGCGGTCGGCCCGAGCGTCATCTACGTCGACCAGCTCGGCGTGGTCCAGCAACGGACCGGCAACCGGTCGCTGAACAACGCCCCGCGCAACACGTACCGGACCGCCGACGGGCACTGGGTGGCCATCTCCACCTCGGCGAACTCCATCGCCGAGCGGGTGCTGACCCTGGTCGGGCACGCCGAGGTGATCAGCGAGGAGTGGTTCGCCACCGGCGCCGGCCGGGCGCGGCACGCCGACCTGCTCGACGGGTACGTGGCCGACTGGATCGGCGCGCGGAGCCGGGCCGAGGTGATCGATTCGTTCACCGCCGCCGGGGCCGCCGTCGCGCCGGTGTACGCGCCTGACGAACTCCTGGCCGACCCGCAGGTCAGGGCGCTGGACATGATCACCCAGGTGCCCGATCCGGACCTGGGCCAGATCCGGATGCAGAACGTGCTGTTCCGGATGAGCGCCACCCCCGGTGAGATCCGCTTCACCGGGCGGGGCGTGGGGGCCGACACCGACGAGGTGCTCGGCGACGAACTGGGCATCGGCGCGGAACGACTCGCCGAGCTGCGAGACCGGGGAGTGCTGCGATGACCGTGGAGACCATCCCGAGCGAGCGGCGCGGCGACGTCCTGCTCGCCGCCGTCGAGGCGGGCGTCCGGGTCTTCGACCTGGGCCGGCCGTTGCGTATCGGCATGCCCCAGTCGCCGAACCACCCGCCGTTCTGGCACACCCTGCCCCGTCGCCACGGCGACAGCTACCGGGCCGACGGGATGTCCGCCGCCAACGACCTCATCTCGCTGGGCACCCACGTCGGCACACACATCGACGCCCTCGCGCACGTCTCCGTCGACGGCCGGCTGCACGACGGCGCCGACGCGATGCGGGCGCAGACCGGCGGCGGCTTCACCACCGGGGCGATCGACGAACTGCCCCCGCTGGTCGGCCGCGGGGTGCTGCTCGACGTGCCGGCCGCGCTCGGGGTGCCCGTCCTCGACCCGGCGTACGAGATCACGCCCGCCGACCTGGACGCCACCGTCGCCCGGCAGGGCACCCCGGTCGGACCGGGCGACGTGGTCCTGGTGCGCAGCGGCTGGGGGCGCCGCTACGACGACCGCGAGGCATACATCGGACACGCGACCGGGGTGCCCGGCGTCGGCGAGGCCGGGGCCCGGTGGATCGCCGCCCGCAACGTGCGGCTGGCCGGTGCGGACACCATCGCCTTCGAACGCCTCGCCGCCGGGTCCGGGCACGCCCTGCTGCCCGCGCACCGGGTGCTGCTCGCCGAACACGGCATCAACCTCATCGAGGCGATGGCCCTGGAGGAACTGGCCGAGTCCGGGGTGCGGGAGTTCACAGTCGTCCTGGCGCACCTGAACATCGTCGGCGCGACCGGCAGCCCGGTCCGCCCGCTCGCCCTGGTCGTGTCCGGATGACCGCCACGTCGCCGGCGGCCACCCTGGGCGGGCAGCTCGCCGCGTTCGCCGCGGCCCACGGCCCGGCCGGCGTTCCCCTGCCCCCGCCGGTGGTGCGCAGTGTCGCCCAACGGGTGCTGGACGTGCTGGGTATCGCGGTCGCCGCCACCACGCTGCCCACCAGCGTGGCCGTGCTCGACCTGGTCGCCGAGCGGGGCGGCCGGCCGGACGCCCGGGTGGTCGGGCTGCGCCAGCGGGTGCCGGCCAGCGAGGCGGCGTTCGCCCACGGTGTGCTCGCCCACTCGCTCGACTACGACGACACCCACCTGCCGTCGGTGCTGCACCCCAGCGCCAGCGTGGTCCCGGCGGCGCTGGCCGTCGCCGAGCCGACCCGGGCCACCGGCGCGGAGGTGGTCGCCGCCATCGCGGTCGGCCTGGAGATCTGCGTACGGGTGGGGATGGCCGGTTACGACGCCGCCACCGGGGCGAACCGGTACTTCGACCGGGGACAGCACGCCACCTCGATGTGCGGGGCGGTGGGCTCGGCCGCCGCCGCCGCGAAACTGCTCGGTCTCTCCGCCGACGGCGTGCTGCACGCCATGGGCATCGCGGCCAGCATGGCGTCCGGGATCATCGAGAGCAACCGCACCGGCGGCACCGTCAAACGGATGCACTGCGGCTGGGCCGCGCACGCCGGCGTGTACGCCGCGCAGCTCGCCCAACGCGGGATCACCGGCCCGGCGACCCTGCTGGAGGGGCGCTTCGGCTTCTTCCAGGCGTTCCTCGGCGGCGAGTTCGACGCCGGGGCGGTCACCGACGGGCTCGGCCAGCGGTGGGAGGTGCCGGGGATCTTCTTCAAGCCGTACCCGGCGAACCACTTCACGCACGCCGGCATCGACGCCGCGCTGGCGCTGCGGGACGCCGGCCTGCGCCCGGCCGACGTGGCCAGCGTCGAACTGGCCGTGCCGACCGCCACCGTCCGCACCATCGGCGAGCCCCTCGACGTCAAGCAGGCCCCGGAGACCGGTTACCAGGCGCAGTTCTCCGGCCCGTACACCGTCGCGGCCGCGCTGCTCGGCGGCGGCGGTCTGGGTCTGGGGCTGGACGACTTCACCGACGACCTGGCCCGTGACCCGGCCCGGCGGCGCCTGATGAGCCGGGTCACCGTGGTCGCCGACCCGCGCTGCGACGAGATCTTCCCGCACCAGTTCCCGGCCGTGCTGCGGGTGCGCACCACCGACGGCCGGCTGCTCGAGGAGGCCGTGCTCGCCAACCGGGGCGGCTCGCACCGCCCGCTCACCGACGACGAGGTCGCCGGCAAGTTCCGCGACAACGCCGGTCGGGTGTTGCCGCCGGAGCGGGTGACCGCGATCGCCCGGGCCGCCCTGGCGCTGCCGGACGCGGCCTCGGTGGATGACCTGCTCAGCCCGCTGATGTTCGAGAACGGTATTCCGCTGTGAGGAACTACGTCGCCCCCGGCGTACAATCTCGTTCGCCGCGTCACGGACCGAAGTGGTCCGACGCCGCAGCGGAGGGACTCTCAGTGACCGAGACCAGCAAGACGATTCTCACCGTGGGCCGCGCGATGGAGGTGCTCACCCTCTTCACCGAACGGAGGGAGTCCACCCTCGGGGTCACCGAGATCTCCAAGGCGCTCGGGCTGTCGAAGGCCGTCGTGCACCGGATCCTGTCGACCCTGCTGGAGAAGGACTACATCCAGATCGAGCCGCAGACCCGCCGGTACGCGCTCGGCCACGCGGCCCTCAAGCTCGGCCTGACCTACTTCGAAGGCATCGACGTGCGTCGAATGGCTCAGCCGATCCTGCACGAGCTGGTCACGGCCACCCAGGAAACCTCCACCCTCTCCATCCGCAGCGGCTGGACCCGGATCTACATCGACCAGGAGACCCCGCCCACCGACATCCGCATGTCGGTGCGGCTCGGCCACCCGTACCCGCTGCACGCCGGTTCGTCGTCGAAGGCGCTGCTGGCCTTCCTCGACCCCGAGGAGCAGGACGCCTACCTCGCCACCGGCCCGTTCGAGCGGCTGACCGACACCACCATCACCACGCCCGAGCAGCTCCGCGCCGACCTGGACCGCATCCGCAGGCGCGGGTACGCCCGGTCGCTGGGGGAGCGTCAGGCCGACGCCGCCTCGGTGGCCGCCCCGGTCTTCGACCACCGGGGCAAGCCGACCGCGGCGATCAGCGTGTGCGGCCCACTGCGCCGCTTCGAACCGAAGATCGACGAGGCGGCCGACGCGCTGCTGGACGCCGTACGGCGACTCTCGGCCCTGATGGGCCACCGGGAGTCGGAGATCATCGGGCAACGCTCCACGGAGTGATGCCCGCCAGTGGTGGGGCCGGGCTGCCCCGCGGGAGGGAACAGCGGTGTCGGTGCCATCCGCGCTCGACCCATCGGGCGACTCGGTGCTCTACGCGGACCCCGGCGAGGTGGAGCGGCTACGCGACCCGCTGATCGCGGCGCAGGTCCAGCTGCTGGCTCGGCACCACCCCCACTACCGTCGACTCTTCGCGCGCACCGGCGTCGACCCGGACCGGGTACGCGGGGTCGCGGACCTGCGCCGGCTTCCGGTCACCGGCAAGCAGGACTTCCTCGGTGACCCCGAGTCCTTCCGGTTGACCGCCCCGGCCGACCTGCCGGTCGCCGAACGCACCCTCGCGTACGTCATCTACACCACCGGCACCACCAGCGGCGCGCCCGCCCCGCTCTACGTCACCACCAGCGACGACTGGGCCTACCTGCTGCACGCCCGGCGCTGCGCCCGGCTGCTCGGTCTCGGCGCCGACGAGGTGATCGCGAACCTCTTCCCGCTCACCCCGTTCCCGATGGGCGCCCGGATCCGCGCCGACCGGACGGCGGCGGCGATCGGGGCGACCATCTTCCAGGGGCACACCGGCCGCCCCTCGCCGGACTGGCTGGTGCACCGCCGGCTCGACGAGGCGATCGACCTGGTGGCGGCACACGGCGCGACGGTGCTGTGGGGGGTCGCCGGGTTCGTCCGCCGGGTGCTGATCCGGGCCGCCGAACGCGGGCTGCGGCTGCCCACGGTCCGCTGGTGCTTCGTCACCGGCGAGGCGACGAGCGCCGCCGGCGTCGAGGACCTGCGCGCCCGGCTGCGCGCGGTGGGCGCGGAGACGGCCCGGGTCGCGAACCGCTACGGCTCGACCGAGGGCTGGTCGATGATCGAGTGCGGGGCGGGAACGGGCTGGCACAATCCCACCCCGGGCCTGATCCACCTGGAGACCGTCGACGCGGCCAGCGGCGAGCCGGTGCCCGACGGGGAACCCGGCCTGCTGCTCATCACCCACCTGCGGGCCCGGGGCACCGCCTTCCTCCGGTACGCCGTCGGCGACATCGTCCGGCTGACCCGGGAACGGTGTGCCTGCGGGCGGACCGCCGAGCGGATCGTCTCCCAGCCGGTCCGCACCAAGGACCTGGTCAAGGTCAACGGCACGCTTGTCAACCTGACCGTGCTCGGCGACGCCCTGGTCGACCTGGCCGGCGTCGCCGAGTACCGGGTGGTCCTCGACCACCTGCACCCCGGCGACGCGCTCTCCGGCGACGGCGTGGTGGTCGAGGTCGCCCCGGTCGCGGGCCGCGACGCCGACGCGCTGGTCTCGGCCGTGCGGTCGCGGATCCGCGACCTGACCCACCTCACGCCCGAGGTGCGGGTGGTCGGCGTGGACGACATCTACGACCCGCTGGCCGACGCCAAACCCCGTCGTCTCGTCGACCGCCGCCACGTCGGCTGACGTCGTCGACACGTAGCTCTCAGAAAGGTCGTGACTGACCGTGTACACCGGTGCCATCGACGTGGTCGTCAATCCGTACACACCCGAGATCGTGGCCGCGCGGCCGGCCTGGTCGAAGGACTTCCTCGGCCGCAAGATCGGCGCTGGGGACCGGCTGCCCGGGACGACGATCGAGGAGTACCTGGCCAAGATGGACCGGGCCGGGATCGCCCGGTCCTTCCTGATCGCCGCGAAGCTCGGCCCGGCCGGTGACGTCAACAGCTTCGCGCTCCAGGTCGAGACCGTCGCCGAGCTGGTCGCCGCGCACCCGGACCGGTTCAGCGGCCTGGTCGGGTTGGACCCGACCGCCGGCATGGCCGAGCTGCGGCACCTGGAACGGGCGGTCACCGAGTACGGCTTCGTCGGCGCGCACTCGTACCCGCACTGGTTCGGGCTGCCCCCGGACCACCGGCGCTACTACCCGATCTATGCCAAGTGCGCCGAGCTGGACGTGCCGATCCAGCTCCAGGTGGGCCACTGCCTGCGCTACGACGACGCCCGGCCGCTGCGCAGCGTCGGCCGGCCGATCACCCTCGACACGGTCGCCTGCGAGTTCCCCGAGCTGAAGCTGGTCGGCATCCACACCGGGTGGCCGTGGACCGAGGAGATGATCGCGGTCGCGTACAAGCACCCCAACGTGTACATCGGGGTGGACGCGTACGCGCCGAAGCACTGGCCGGCCGCGCTGGTGCACTACATGAACACCTTCGGCCGGGAGAAGGTGATCTTCGGCACCGACTACCCGGTGATCGACCCGGAGCGCGCCATGACGGAGTTCGCCGAGCTGGGCCTGCGGCCGGAGTCGGCCACGGCGGTGCTGCGCGACAACGCCCTGCGCCTCTACGGTCTGACCGACTGATCCACCCCGCCGTCGGGGCGTGCGTCACCGACGCCGGCCGGCCGCGGTGAGTGCGACGAGCGCGACCGCGGCGGCGGCGCCACCGACTGAGAACGCGGCCATCGGGCCGACCACGCCGACCAGCAGCGCGCCCAGGGCCGGGCCGGTGGACTGGCCGAGCCGCGACGACGCCGACCACGCGCCGATGAGCATGCCCCGGCCGTCGACCGGCTGCCGGGAGACGGCGTGCACGGAGGCGTTGTACGCGCAGCCCACCCCGACGCCGAGGAGCACCACGGCGACCGCCACCACCCACACCGCCGGGGCGGCGGCGGTGAGCAGCAGGGAGACCGCGCACAACCCGAGCCCGATCCGGGCGACGTGCCGGTCGGCGGTCCGCCCGGCGAGCAGGGCCAGGGCCGCCGAGGCGGCGAGACTGCCCACGTTGCCGAGCCCGACGAGCAGACCCCGGGCCGCCAGGGGCACCTCGAAGACCCGGTCCAGGGCCAGCGGCAGCATCGCCGCGGTGGCCGCGGTCATCAGGCCGATGACGACGGTGGTCAGGGTCAGCGCGCCGACCACGGTACGCAGCTCGCCGGCGCGTCGCAGGTCGGCCAGGAGCCGGGCGGAGCGGTGGTCCCGGCTCGGCCGCCGGCCGGGGCCGAGCCCGAGCACCCGGACGGTTCCGGGTACCAGCAGCGCGCCCAGCGCGTAGAGCCAGAACGCGGCGCGTGGGTCGCCGAGGCTCGCCACCGCGCCGCCGGCCATCGGTCCGACGGTGGAGGCGGTGGTCAGCACGAAGGTGTTGACCGCCAGGCCGCGCTGCCGGGCCGCGCCGGTCAGCGTCTCGCCGATCACGGTCGGGGGGATGGTGAGCAGGCCGGCGAAGCCGATCCCCTGGACCGCCCGGAGCACGACGGCCGTGCCGAACGAGTCGACGAGCGCGCAGGCGGTGCCGGCGACGGAGAACAGCAGCAGGCAGCCGAGCGCCACCCGGCCGCGGCCGAGCCGGTCGGAGAGACCGCCCAGCGCCACGGTCAGCACGATGCCGGGCACCGCGATCACGCCCTGGAGGAGCCCGACGGCGGCCTCCGAGACCTGGTACGCGGCGGCGAGTTCCGCCATCGCCGGGGCGAGCGTTCCGTAGCCGGTGGCGCCGACCGCGGACAGGGCGGTGACGGTCAGGATCCCGCCGGTACCGAGCGGTAGGGAAGGGGCCACAAGCGGTCCATTCAGCGGAACGATGTTTCGCTGAACGTACCGCAAACCTGAGCACGGGTCCATAACGGCACGTCAGGCCGTTGACACTGCCGAGAAGCCGGACCTAGTGTGTAGAAACGCTGTTCCGCTAAGCGGATCGAATGTGCGAATCGCATGGGAGAGGGGTGCCGGGATGAGTCCGAAGACGGGAGTTCTCGGCCGGTTCAGAGCCCTGAAGGTTTCTGCTCTGGTCGGGGTGGTGGCCCTCCTGGCCACGGCCTGTAGTTCGTCCAACGGGGACAGTGCGGCGGAGGCGGACTCCTCCCCGGGAGCAGCCGGGGCGGACATCGTGGTCGGGGTCGGGGTGATCAACCCCGACCTGGACGCATTCTCCGCCACGTCCCCGCCGCGTTCCTTCTACGCCTACCCGGTCTGGTCCCTGCTGACCCGGGTCGACACCCTCGGCGAGGGCGCCAAGGTGGTCCCCGGCGTCGCCGAGTCGTGGACCCGCGTCAACGACCTGACCTGGCAGTTCGTCCTCCGCAAGGACCTGAAGTTCGCCAACGGCGAGCCGGTCGACGCCGACGCCGTCGTCTACTCCACCAAGTTCATGCTCGACCCGAAGAACGAGGCGAGCATCCGCGGCAAGCTCGGCATCATCAAGCAGGTCGAAGCGGTCGACGCCACCACCATCCGGTTCACCATGAGCGCCCCGGAGGCGATCCTGCCCCGGCTGCTCGGCGCGATGCCGATCGTCCCACCCAAGGAGCACGCGCGGGTGGGCGCGAAGGCGTTCAACGCCAAGCCCATCGGCACCGGCGCGTTCATGGTCGAGAAGTTCGTCCCCGGCAAGGAACTCGTGCTGGTGCCGAACCCCAACTCCGGACAGGGCAAGGCGCTGCCGGCCTCGATCACCTTCAAGGCGATCCCGGAGGACGCGGCCCGGGTGGCCGCCCTGCGCGCAGGTGACGTCGACATCATCACCAAGGTCCCGATCGACGGGATCAAGTCGCTGGAGTCCGGCGCGTTCACGGTCTACGACGCGGTCGAGCCCCGCACGTACGTGGTGGACCTGTTCACCGACTCCGGACCGCTGACCGACGTGCGGGTCCGGCGGGCCATCGCCCAGTCCCTCGACCTGGACGCGCTGGTCCAGGGCGTGATGGGCGGCAAGGGACAGGTCGGCCAGGGCCAGTTGGCGCCGAGCTTCATGTCCGGCTACTGCAAGGACGTCACCCGGTACCCGTACGACCTGGCCGCGGCCAACAAGCTGATGGCCGAGGCCGGCGTCTCCGGGCTCAAGCTGAAGTTCCAGACCTCGCAGGGGTTCATCCTGAACGACACGCTGCTCGCCCAGGCGATCGGCGAGATGGTCAACAAGCTGGACGCGGTCGAGTCGGTGGAGATCGCCCCGATGGAGTTCTCCAACTACCTCGACGTCTACTACAACCGCACCGAGCGGGCCGACTTCTTCGCCTGGGGCATGAGCAGCTCACCGTTCGTGGACGCCTCCGTGCAGCTCGAACGCCTGGTCACCGGCTACCCCCAGCACAACATCGGCTACTCCAACCCGAAGTACGACGAGTGGTTCGGCAAGCTGCGCTCGGCCGAGGAGGGCACCCCGGAGCGGCAGCAGGCGTTTTGCGAGCTGTCGAAGATCTACAAGGAGGACGTCCCGTCGGTGGCGGTGATGACCATGCCGGACGTCTGGGCCAGCTCCGACAAGATCCGGGGATTCAAGGTGGACCAGGCGGGCAACCCGGCCTGGGAGCTGATCACCAAGGTGACGGGCTAGACGGGGTCCGACCGTGGCGAAGCTTCTGCGACAGCGGCTCCTGCAGCTGGTCCTGGTCATCCTCGGACTGTCCAGCCTGGTGTTCTTCCTGGTCCGGATCTCCGGCGACCCGGCTTCGGCCATCGCCGGGGCGGACGCGGACCCGGAGACCCTGGCGGCCATCCGCAGCAACCTCGGGCTGAACGAACCGGTGCTCGTCCAGTACGTGAGGTTCCTCGGTGACCTGCTGGTGCTCGACTTCGGCGACTCGTACCAGTACCGCAGCGACGCGATGGCGTTGGTGCTGGACCGGTTCCCGGCGTCGGCGCTGCTGACCATCCTCGCGATGCTCATCGCGGTCGGACTCGGCGTACCGGCCGGGGTGCTCGGTGCCGTGCACCGGGACGGGCTCCTCGGCCGGGCCGTCAACGGCCTCGCCATCCTCGGGCAGAGCGTGCCGAACTTCGTGCTCGGTCTGGTGCTCATCATGATCTTCGCGGTCAGCCTGGGCTGGCTGCCCAGCTTCGGCGGGGAGGGGGTGATGAGCCTGATCCTGCCGGCCGTCACCCTCGCCGCCTTCATCTGCGCCCGGCAGATGCGGCTGGTGCAGGCGTACACCCTGGAGGAACTCAGCAAGGGGTACGTGCGGACGGCGAACTCGCTCGGCTACAGCACCCGGCGGATCCGCTACCGGCACATCCTGCGCAACGTCAGCGTGCCCATGCTCTCGCTCGTCGGGCTGGAACTCGGCCAGTTCATCGCCGGGTCGGTGGTGGTCGAGTCGGTGTTCTCCTGGCCCGGCCTGGGCCGGTTGATGGTCGAGTCGGTCACCGCCCGCGACTACCCGGTGCTCCAGGCGGGCGTGTTCGTCATCGGCGTGCTCGTCGTGCTGATCAACTTCATCGTCGACCTGCTCTACCAGGTGGTCGACCCCCGACTCAAGGCGCAGTTGGTGACCCGATGAGCACAGTGCTGACCGTTCCCGAGCCCGGCGGGGCCGAACCCGTGGCCGAGGTCGTCCCCGCGCCCCGCCGGCCCCGCCGACGCCTCCTGCCGAGACACTTCGGCGCCCGGCTCGCGCTCGGCTTCCTGGTCGTCGGCGTCCTGGCCGCGATCTTCGCCCCGGCCGTCTCGCCGTACGACCCCAACGAGCAGTCCCTGCTCAACCGGCTCGCCGCGCCGTCGCTGTTCGGCGGCGAGGGCGCGCACCTGCTCGGCACCGACGAACTCGGCCGGGACCTGCTCAGCCGCGCCATCTACGGCGGCCGGGTCAGCTTCACCGTCGGGTTCGTCGCGGCCACCTTCGCCGGCCTGCTCGGCACCGTCCTCGGCGTCGTCGCCGGCTACTACCGGGGCATCGTGGAGTCGGTGATCATGCGGACGGTCGACATCCTCACCGCGTTCCCGTTCCTCATCGTCGCCCTCGCCGTGGTGGCCGTCTTCGGCGCCAAACTGTCGGTGCTGATCATCGTGCTGGTGCTCTGGGAATGGGTGCCGTTCACCCGGCTCGCCCACGCCAAGACGCTGAACGTGGTCTCCACCGACTACTTCCGGGCCGCCGTCGCCATCGGCCGTCGGGGCGCCGGCATCCTCGCCCGGCACGTGCTGCCCAACATCGCCGGTCCGCTCATCGTCGTCTGGACGTTCGTGGTGGCCCGGTCCATCGTCATCGAGAGTTCGCTCAGCTTCCTCGGGCTCGGCGTGCCGCCGCCCACCGCCACCTGGGGCGGGATGCTGAGCGCCAGCCGCGGCTACCTCGACACCGCCTGGTGGATCCCGCTGGTTCCCGGCGTGGCCATCACCCTGGTCGTGTTGAGCGTCAACGTCGTCGGTGACTGGCTGAGTGAGAGGTGGGATCCGCATGGCCGGCGCTGACGCCGTACCGCTGCTCGAGGTCGACGGGCTGGACGTCACCTTCGACACCCTCCGGGGGCCGGTGCACGCCGTCCGGGGCGCCACCTGGTCGGTGCGGCAGGGCGAGACCCTGGTGGTGCTCGGCGAGTCCGGCTCCGGCAAGAGCGTCTCGTTGCACGCCGTCGCCGGGCTGCTGCCGGCCAACGGCCACACCGCCGGCCGGGTCCGCTTCCAGGGCCGGGACGTGCTCGGGCTGCGCGGCGCGAAGCTGCGCCGGTTCTGCGCCGAGAACTACGGCATGGTGTTCCAGGACCCGATGAGTTCGCTGGACCCCAGCTTCACCGTCGGCGACCAGATCGCCGAGATCCTGCGGGTGCACCGGGGGGCGTCGGCGAAGGACGCCTGGGAACGGGCGGTCGAGCTGCTGGGCGTGGTCCGGATCGACGACCCGGGCCGGCGGGCGAAGCAGTACCCGCACGAACTCTCCGGCGGTATGCGCCAACGGGTCATGATCGCCATGGCGATCGCCCTGGACCCGCCGCTCTTCCTCGCCGACGAGCCGACCACCGCGCTGGACACCAGCGTCCGGGGCGCGGTGCTGGAGACCATGATCGAGCTGCGGGACCGCCTGTCGATGGGCGTCGTCCTGATCACCCACGACATCGGCGTGGCGGCGGCCGTCGCCGACCGGGTCGCCGTCATGTACGCCGGCCGCGTCGTCGAGTACGGCACCGCGGAGCAGGTGCTGCACGAACCCGGCCACCCGTACACCGCCGCGCTGCTCGGGTCGCTGCCCCGGTTGCGGCGGCTCCGGTCCACGCTGACCGCCATTCCCGGCGCGCCACCGAACGCGGCCCGGCTGCCGGCCGGGTGCTCCTTCCACCCCCGGTGCCGGTTCGCCACCGACCGCTGCGCCGAGGAACTGCCGGTCCTGCAACCGAGCGGCGCCGGCCAGGTCGCGGCCTGCCACTGGACCGGCCGGCTGACCGCCGACGGCGACCTCGGCTACTGGCGCGAGGGCGGCGAACCGCTCGTCGACGCCCGGCCCGGCGACGCGGAACAACCGTTCGTGGTGGTCGAGAACCTGGTCAAGGAGTATCCCCTCGGCTCCGGCCGGAAGGCCCGGGTGCTGCGGGCGGTGGACGACGTCTCCTTCACCATCCCGAAGGGCACCACGCTCGGCCTGGTGGGGGAGTCCGGGTCCGGCAAGTCCACCACCGCCATGATCATGTCCGGGCTGCTCGCCCCCACCTCCGGACGGGTGGTCATCGGCGGCGTCGACATCGCCCGGCTCTCCGGCAAGGCCATGCGGGACGTCCGCCGTGACCTCCAGGTGGTCTTCCAGGACCCGTACTCCTCGATGGACCCCCGGATGACCATCGGGCAGATCGTCGACGAGCCGCTGCTGGTGCACAGACGCGGGTCGAAGGCCCAGCGGCGGGACCGGGTCACCGAACTGCTCGACCTGGTCGGGCTGGACGGCGACTACGCCGCACGCTTCCCGCACCAGCTCTCGGGCGGGCAGGCCCAGCGGGTCGCCATCGCCCGCGCGCTCGCGCTGGAACCCGCGCTGATGGTGCTGGACGAGCCGGTCGCCGCGTTGGACCTCTCCATCCAGGCGCAGATCCTCAACCTGCTGCGCGACCTCCAGGCCCGGCTCGGCCTGACGTACCTGTTCATCGGGCACGACCTGGCGGCGGTGGCCTACATCTCCGACCGGGTGGCGGTCATGTCCACCGGGAAGATCGTCGAACTGGACCGGGTCGACGCGATCTACCAGCGGCCGGCGGCGGCGTACACCCGGCAACTCCTCGACGCGGTGCTCGACCCCGAGGCCGACCTCGGCCGGTACCGGGACCGCCCGACGATCCGGAGGGAGGAGCCGTGCGTCCCCTCGGCCCCGGCGACGCCCTGATCGTCATCGACGTCCAACGCAAGTACGTCACCGGCCCGCTGGCCGTCCCGGACGCCGCCGGGCTGGTGGACCGGATCGCCCGGTTCGCCGACGCGGCCCGCGCCCGGGACGTGCCGCTGGTCTGGGTGACCCGCGAGCTGCGCCCCGGCGTGTCGATGGGCGCCGCCACCACCGCCGGGTACGGCGCGGCGGTCGACGAGCTGTTCCGGAGCCCGGCCGCCGACCTGCATCCCGGCCTCGGCGCCCGCGACGACGAGATCCGGGTGGTCAAGCCCCGCCAGTCGGCGTTCTACGGCACCGACCTGGAGGTGGTGCTGCGCACGCTCGGCGCGGACCGGGTGGTGCTCACCGGCGTCACCACCAACATCTGTGTCCAGGCCACGGCCCAGGACGCCCGCGCCCGCGACCTCGACGTGCTGGTGGTCGCCGACCTGACCGCCGCGCTGCCGGTCACCGCCGCCGGCTTCGACCTGCCGGCGGAGCAGGTGCAGCGGGCCACGCTGGCCACCCTCGCGCACGCCGTCGGCGCCGTCCGCTCCGCCGCCGCCGTGCTGTCCGCCTGAACCCGCCCGGGCGGCACGCCGTACCGGCCCCGGGACCGCCCGCGCGACGACGGGGTCGGCGGGCGGCCCGGGGATCTCAGTAGCCTCGGTCGCGGTCGAACTCGCCGAGCAGGGGTTCACCGGCGTGCCAGCGACGCAGGTTCGCGCAGAACTGGTCGACCACCCGTTCGGCCCGGCGCGGCGACCCGCCGGCGATGTGCGGGGTGACCACCACGTTGGGCAGTCGCCACAGCGGGTCGTCGGCGGCGAGCGGCTCCCGGGCCACCACGTCCAGCCCGGCCCCGCCGAGCCGTCCGCCGGTGAGCGCGGCGCGCAGCGCCGACTCGTCGACCAGGTCGCCCCGGCTGACGTTGACCAGGATCGCGCCGGGTTTCATCGCGGCGATCCGGGTGGCGTCCAGCAGGTGGCGGGTGGCCGGGGTGAGCGGCACGGTGAGCACCACCACGTCGGCGGCGGGCAGCACCTCGTCCAGCCGGTCCGGGGTGACCAGCAGGTCCACGTCGGGGCCGGGCGCGACGGGTTCCGGCTCGACCGCGACGATCCGCGCGAACTCGAAGCCCCGGGCCCGCCGGGCCACCGCCCGGCCGGCCCCGCCGAGGCCGACCACCAGCATGGTCCGGTCGGTGAACTCCCACTGGGTGGCCCGCACCGCGATCCGGTACGCGTCGGTCCAGTCGGGCGCGCGCAGCACCGTCGCCACGCCCCGGGTGAGCGCGAGCAGCAGCGCGAACGCGTGCTCGGCCAGGTGCGCGCCGACGATCCCGCCCTTGGCCGAGACCAGACGGACGTCCCGGCCGGCGAGGTGGGCGGCGATCCGGTCCACGCCGGCGCCGACCGACTGCACCCAGCGCAGGTTCGGCGCGGCGTCGAGGGCCGCCGGCTGGATGTCACCGAAGAGGACGGCCGCGCCGGGGGCGTGCCGCAGCACGGTGGCGGGGTCCCGGGCGACCACCACCGGGTCGGGTGCGGCGGCGGCGCGGATCGCGTCCACCTGTGCCTCGGTCAGCGGGGCGATCAGCGCGTGCGCGGCGGCCAGGACGGTGCCGCTCGACCCGGTCATGTGTCGCCCCGCCCGGCGTCGGCGCTGCCCGGCCGGGGCGGGACACCACCGGCGCCCAGGTAGCGGTCGCGGAGCCGGGTGACCTCGTCGTAGCCGATGAGCCGGGTGAACTCGCGCAGCGGTACGCCCCGGGCGGCGACCACGCCGGGCTCCGGGCCGAGCAGGTCGGTGTACGCCGCGGTGAGCGCGCGGGCGGTGGCGAGCAGGCCCTGGAGACCGTAGATGACCACGGCGATGCCGAGTTCCCGGGCGATGGCGGGGGTGAGTTCGCGTTCCAGCCAACTGCCGGGGGCGACCGCGGCGGCCAGTGGTCGGCCGCAGGCGTCCCGGGTGGCCTGCCACGCCTCGAACGGGAACGTCTCGTCGTGGCGCATCGGGAAGACCACGTCCGCCCCGGCCGCCGCGTACGCCTCGGCCCGCCGCAGCACCTCGTCGACCGTGTCGGCGTTGGTCCGGGCGACCACGGCGGCCCGGTCCCGGGCGTCGACGCAGGCGCGGACCTTCGCCGCCGCCTCGGCCCGGGGCACCAGACTCACCCCGGCCTGCTCGCTCAGCGGCCCCGGCTTGGGGGAGATCTGGTCCTCCAGCATCAGCGCCGCCGCGCCGGCCTGCTCGAAGTCCCGGGCGGCGTGGTACGCGTTGACCGCGTTGCCCCAGCCGGTGTCCAGGTCGGCGATGACCGGCAGGCCGCCGGCCCGGGCGGCGACGCCGACCGCGCGGGTCATGTCGGTGCGGGTGTAGAGGTCGGCGTCGGGCAGGCCGAGCGAGGCGGACACGGCGAAACCGGAGACGAAGAGGCAGCGGAAACCGGCCGCGGCGGCCAGGGTGGCGCTGAGCCCGTCCCAGACGCCGGCGGCGTACACGGGCGGTTCGGCGGCGAGGACGTCGGCGAAGCCGACCGGGGCGTGCACCGGCATCGGATCACACCTCCGGCAGGTCGACGACCACGTCGACCAGGACGGGACGACCCTCGCGGACGCCCTTGACCGCCTCGGTGAGGGTGGACGTCAGGGCGTCGCGGTCGGTCACGGTGAAGGCCTCGACGCCCTGGGCGCGGGCCATCCCGGCGTGGTCGACGTCCGGCCCGGTCAGGTCCATGCCGTGCCGGGCCCGGTCCAGGTCGCCGCCGCGCGTCTGCACCACCCGACGTTGGTGCAGCCAGTCCGCGCCGTAGCTGCGGTTGTTGACCACCACGGCCAGCAGCGGGAGCCGGTGGTGGGCGGCGGTCCAGAGCGCCTGCGGGGTGTAGAGCAGGTCGCCGTCGGGTTGCAGGTCGACCACCACGGTGTCGTCGTCGCGGTGGTGCAGCGCCGCGCCGATCGAACCGCCGATGCCGAAGCCGAGGCCACCGGCGCCGGAGCCGCCCAGGTGGCAGTTGTAGTCGACCAGGTCCCAGGTGCGCCGGGGCCAGCCCCGGAACATGGTGAAGCCGATCTGCCAGGGGCCGTCGCGTACCGCGTCGTAGGTGGCGGCGGCGAGGACGCCCTCGGTGATCCCGCCGTGCGGCGACTCGGGCGGCGGACCCTCGGCGGCGCGCAGCGTGGCGGTGTGGCCGGTCAGCCACTCGCGTCGGGCGGCGACGGCGTCGGCGCGGCGGGCGACCCGCTCGGCGACCAGGTCGGCGAGGACGGGCAGGGCGACGGCGGTGTCGGCGACCAGGTACTCGTCGGCCCGGATCGGCGGTTCCAGGTCGAGGAAGCCGTTGTGTTTCAGGTCGTTGAGGGTGATCACGGCGAGTTTCGTGCCGGGCCGGGTGAGCATCCGGTAACCGCGCCGGTCGTTGTCCACCTGGGACGTGGCCCAGCGGACGTCCCGGCAGTCCAGCGCCAGGACGAGGTCGGCGTCGGCGAGCCGGCCGGCCCGGTCGGCGGTGCAGTCGGCCCAGTGCCCGGTGGGGAAGTTGTGCCGGCTGCCGAGGTCCACCACGGGTACGGCGAGGGTCTCGGCGAGCCGGCGCAGCGCGTCGAAGCCGGCCCGGCTCCGGCCGACGAAGTCGGCGAGGAGGACCGGGGACTCGGCGGCGACGAGCAGGTCGGCGACGGCTTCGAGGCGGTCCAGCGGGGCGGTCGGCGGGGCGAGCGGGGCCGGCCCCCAGTCGCCGAGGTCCACCGCGGGCGCGGGGGACTCCTGCATCAGCGCGTCGAGGGCCACGTAGGTGGGGCCGGGCGGTTGGGCCACGGCGAGCTGGTGGGCGCGGAGCATCAGGTCGGGCAGGGCGGCGACGGACGTGGGTTCGGTGTCCCACTTGACCACGTCCCGGACGGCCTGACCCTGCTGGTTCGCGGTGTGCACCCAGTCGATCCACGGGCGGCGGCGGGCCTGGTCGGCCGGGCCGGAGCCGCCGAGCAGGAGCACCGGCGCGTGGTCGGCGTACGCGTTGAAGGTCGCCATCACGGCCTGCTGGAGGCCGACCAGGTTGTGCACGGCGGCGGCCATCACCTCGCCGGACGCCTTGGCGTAGCCGTGGGCGACGGCCACGGCGACGCCCTCGTGCAGCGCCGAGATCACCTCGGGGCTGCCGCTTGTGGTGAGGGAGTCGTGCAGGCCCCGGAACGAGGCGCCGGGGTTGGCTGCCACGTACCGGATGCCGAGGCGCTGGAGGAGCGCCACCATCACGTCGCTTCCGTATGTCAGATCCATGTGTCACGTCCTGAGTCGGTCGGCCTGTCCCGCCCCCGTCGGCTGCGCTACTTTATGAAACACCGTTTCATCAACCGGAACAAGAGGGGTGCGCATCATGCATCGACCTGGTCAGGCCGTGGATCTGCACAGTCACTGGTGGCCCCGGGAGTTCGCGTCGGCCGTCCGGGCCGGCCGGCGCTGGCACGCCTGGGACGCCGACCTCACCGCCGACACCCCCCGGATCGTGGCCGGCGACCGGGACGCCCCCGCCCCGGTCGACCTCTACTCCACCGACCTGACCGCCCGCCGGGAACGCCGGGCCGCCGAGGGCATCGTCCGCGAGGCGGCGATGGTCCCGGTCTTCCTCTGGGGGTACGAACTCCCGGCCGCCGAGGCCGAGGCGTACTGCCGGGACGTCAACGCGGACCTGGCCGACGCGCAGGCCGCCTCCGACGGCACCTTCACCGGTCTGGGACTGCTGCCGCTCCAGGACCACGACGCGTCCCTGCGGGTGCTCGACCACGCCGTCAAGGACCTCGGCCTGTACGCGTTCAGCATCGGCACCAACGTCGAGGACGCCAACCTGGACGACCCGAAGGTGGTCGCCGTCCTCGACCAGGTGCTGGCCGCCGGGGCGGCGATCGTCATCCACGCCAACTGGTACACCCGGGCCGGGCGCGAGCGCACCTGCCGGCACATGTTCGACAACTCGGTGGGCGTGCCCCTGGAAGCCGGGCTGGCGTTGGCCTCGCTGATCTACTCGGGCCTGCTGGACCGGCACCCGGGCGCCCGGATCTGCTGCTCGCACGGGGGCGGCTGGCTGCCGTACGGCATCGGCCGGCTCAACCTGCGCTACCTCCAGGGGCGGGACAGCGGCCTGCTGGCCGAGGCGCCGGACCGGTACCTGCGCCGGTTCCACTACGACTGCCTGGTGCACGACGAGCGGGCCCTGCGACTGCTTGTCGAGCGGGTCGGCGCGGACCGGGTGGTGATCGGCACCGACCACCCGTACGGCGGGGACATCCCCGAGGTCGGCGCGGTGCGCTGGATCGCCGACCAGCCGTTCCTGACCAGCCGGGAGAAGGACATGGTGGTCCGGGAGAACGCGACCCTCTTCCTCGACGGCGCGCGGCGGGCGGTCGGCGGCGCCGGCTGACGTCCCGTCGCGCCCGACGGCGGATTCGCTGGTCACGGCGTCCGTCCGGCCCTTGACACGGTTCGACGGACCCCCCTACGTTTTGTGGAACGCCGTTTCGCTGAGTGGAAGGAATCTGATGGCCACGCTCCGAGGGTTCGGCAATCCCCTCTCCCCGTCCGGCCGGGCCGCGCTCGTCGACGACCCCCCGCACCACATCAGCGCCGACGCCATCCAGGTGATCTACCGGGTCGACCCGGACAAGGCCCGCGCCTACCTGCCCGACGGCCTCGACCTGCACCCGGAGGCCCTGGCCTACGCCTACGTCGCCGACATGGTCAAGGTCAGCGACAGCCACCCCGACCAGGCATGGACCGAACCGCAGTGGTCGCAGTACCAGGAGGGCATCCTCGGCCTCTACTGCACCTACCAGGGCCAGCCCGGCCGGTTCAGCGCCTACATCTACGTCAGCGAGGACTGGTCGGTGGTCTTCGGCCACTTCATGGGCTTCGCCAAGAAGCAGGGCGTCATCCACAAGACCAAGATCCAGCCGGCCAACCCGGCGTTCGGGCCGATCGGCCCCGGCAGCCGGATGCGGGGGACCGTGGACCGGTTCGGCCGGCGGATCTTCAACGTGGACATCCAGCTCACCGAGAAGATCGACGACGACGCGGTGCCCTCGCACGGGCACCGCGTCTACACCTACCGGCACATTCCCTCGCCCAGCCCGCAGGTGCCCGACCAGCGGCAGCTCTTCGCCCTCGACCTGGACCGGGCCACCACCATCGACGCCTGGAAGGGCGCCGGCGGCGTGGAGATCTTCACCGACGTGATCAACGAGGACCTCGACGGCTTCCAGCCCCTGGAGATCGTCGAGGCGTACAGCTTCCAGCGCGGCTGGACCACCAAGGCCGGCGCCACCCTGCTGCGAGAGGACCATTGATGACCGACTGGGCCGCGATCCAGGTTGCCAAGGCCGCCGACAACATCGTCAACACCTCCCTGGCCGTCCGGCCCGGGGAACTGGTCGCCGTCGCCGCCGACCACAACTCCGACCACGCGGTCGTCGACGCGCTCCTCGCGGCGGTCGCCGCCGCCGGCGCCGAGGGCACCCTGCTGGTCCAGCCCGCCCGCGCCCGGGCCGGCGAACCGGCGAACCGGATCGTCGCCGCCGCACTGGCCGGCGCGGACGTGATCATTTCACCGACCTCGACCGCGTTGAGCTTCACCCCCGAACTCAAGCAGGCGCTCAACCGGGGCGCCCGGGCGATCGTGATGACCGGGGTGACCCGGGCCGAGCTGACCGGCGGCGCGGGCATCGCCGACTACGAGGAGGTCCACCGGATCACCAAACCGCTTGCCGACGCCATCACCGCCGGCTCCCGGATCCGGGTCACCTCGCAGCAGGGCTCCGACCTCACCGCCAGCCTGGAGGGGGTCACCTGCGGAGTGGGCGCGTCCTTCGCCCGCGAGCCCGGCCAGATCTCCAGCTACCCCAGCGGCGAGGCGTGGAGCGCCCCGGCCACCGGCACCGGGCAGGGGGTCCTGGTCGCCGACGGTTCCGCGCACCAGCTCGGCAAGCTGCGCGAACCGATCCGGGTCCACTTCGACCAGGGGCGGGCGGTCCGGATCGAGGGCGGTGACCAGGCCGGCGAGCTGCGCCGCATGATCGACGGGGTGGAGAACGGCGACAACCTCGGCGAGATCTCCATCGGCACCAACCCGGCGGCCCGCTTCCTCGGCAACATCACCGAGGACAAGAAGCAGGTCGGCACCGTCCACTTCGCCCTCGGCAACAGCGTGGTCGGCGGGACGGTCAAGGCCCCGATCCACGTCGACCTGCTGCTGCTCACCCCGACCGTGGAGGTGGACGGGGAGATCCTGGTCCAGGACGGGAAGATCGTGAAGGTGGCATGACCGCCGCATCCGCGCCGGCCTCCGGAGACGCCGTCTCCGGGGCGCCGGCCATCGACACGCACACCCACTTCTGGCCCCGCGGGCTGCTCGCCGCCGGGCGGGAAGGACGGGACTGGTACGGCTGGCGGCCGGTCACCGAGGCCGACGGCCGGCGGGCGTTCGCGCTGGGGCGCACCGTGCTGGCC
Source organism: Micromonospora sp. AKA38 (assembly GCF_027925725.1). Taxonomy (NCBI): domain Bacteria; kingdom Bacillati; phylum Actinomycetota; class Actinomycetes; order Micromonosporales; family Micromonosporaceae; genus Micromonospora; species Micromonospora sp. AKA38. Next base: position 675,766 of record NZ_BNEI01000005.1, read on the forward strand.
TTCGCCCCGCCCGAGGTGGACCTGGCCGACCCGACGGCCCGGCTCGCCGCCCGCGCCGCGCAGCAGGGGATCGGCTTCGAGGCCGTCCAGGTGGCCGGGTTCCTGTTCAACTACCACCTGGACGCGGCCCGGGGCGCGGCCTTCTGCCGGGAACTCAACACCGAGCTGGCCGAACTGGAGGCCGCCGCTCCGGGCACCTACCGGGGGCTGGCGCAACTGCCGCTCCAGGACCGGGACGCCGCGCTGGCCGTGCTCGACCACGCCGTGACGGAGCTGGGGTTGCGACACTTCGTGCTCACCCCGGCGGTCAACGGGCGCAACCTCGACGACCCGCAGATCCTGCCGGTGCTGGAGGCGATGGCCGAGGCCGGGGTGACCGCCAACGTGCACCCGGCGTTCTTCGACAAGCTCGGCGCCGGCGACCGGCTCGGCCGGTACTACTTCGAGAGCTCGTTCGCCGCGCCGGTCGAGGCGAGCATCGGGCTGATGACGGTGATCCACTCCGGGCTGCTGGACCGGCACCCGGACTTCCGGATGTGCTTCACTCACGGCGGCGGCATCGCGATCCACTCGCTGGGCCGGTTCGACCACCGCTGGCACATCATCTCCCCGGCGCAGCGCACCATGGCCCGCCCGCCCAGCGAGTACCTCGCCGCCGGCAACCTCTTCTACGACGTGCTGGTGCACGACGAGCGCGCACTCGAACTGGTGATCGAGCGCGTCGGGGTGGACCAGCTCACCATCGGCACCGACCATCCGTTCGCCTGGGACCACCCCGGCGGCGCCGCGAACTGGATCCGTACCGCAGGCTTCCTGGACACCGCGGCCCGGGAGAAGATCCTCTGGCGCAACGCGGCCCGCTTCTACGGCCTCAACCCCGACAACCCGCCCGGGACGGCCGGCTCATGACCGACTGCGACGTCCTGGTCGCCGGCGCCGGCGCGGCCGGCCTGGCCGCCGCGCTGGCCGCCGCCCGGCCCGGCCGCACCGTCGTGCTCGCCGAGGCGCGGGAGACGTTCCGGCAGGGCAGCAACACCGCGATGAGCACCTCGATGATCCCGGCCGCCGGCAGTCGCTGGCAGCGGGCGGCCGGCGTCGAGGACTCACCGGGTCGGTTCCTCGCCGACATCCGGGCCAAGACCCACGACCGGGCCGACCCGGTGGTGGCCGCCGCGCTCACCGCGGTCGCCCCCGAGCTGGTCGAGTGGCTGGCCGACGACTGCGGGGTGCCGCTCGAACTGGTCACCGACTTCCGCTACCCGGGCCACTCGGCGCTGCGCTGCCACAGCGTGCCGGACCGCTCCGGGGCGGCCCTGCACCGCGCCCTGCTCGACGCCGCCGCGGACCGGGACGACCTGCACCTGGTCGTGCCGGCCCGGCTGGTCGACGTGCGCACCGACGACACCGGCGCGGTCCGGGGCGCGGTGCTGGCCCGCCCCGACGGCACCCGGGAGGAGTTGAGCTGCCCGGTGGTGGTGCTCGCCACCAACGGGTTCGCCGCCGACCCCGAGCTGGTCCGGCGCCACCTGCCCGAGATCGCCCACGGCGTCTACCACGGCGGCGAGGCGTCCCGGGGGGACGCGTTGCGGCTGGCCGAACGGCTCGGCCTGGACACCGGCCACCTCGACGCCTACCAGGGGCACGGCTCGCTTGCCGTACCGGACGCCATCCTGCTCACCTGGGCGACGGTCATGCACGGCGGCTTCCTCGTGGACTCCACCGGGCGACGCTTCGGCGACGAGACGGTCGGCTACTCCGAGTACGCCGTACCGGTGCTGTCCCGTCCGGGTGGCCGGGCCTGGGTGGTCTACGACGAACGCGTCCACGACGCCTGTCTGGCGTTCAAGGACTACCGGGACGTGGTGGCCGCCGGGGCGGTCCGCCGGGCCGACGACGTCGACGCGCTCGCCTCCGTGGTGGGCGCCCCGGTCGACGCGCTGGCGGCCACCGTGGCCGACGCCGAGGCGGCGGCCGCCGGGACCGCGTCCGACGCGTTCGGCCGGCGCGCCTGGGGCGCGCCGCTGCGTCCGCCGTACGCGGCCGTCCGGGTCACCGGGGCGCTCTTCCACACCCAGGGCGGCCTGCGGGTGGACCGGCACGCCCGGGCGTTGCGCGCCGGGCAGCCGGTGCCGGGACTGTACGCGGCCGGCGGCGCGGCGGTCGGCATCTCCGGCCACGGGGCGGACGGGTACCTGGCCGGAAACGGCCTGCTCGCGGCCCTCGGCCTCGGATACCTCGCCGGTCGGCACGCCTCCGCCTGAGCCGTACCGCTCCGCGACCGCGCCCCTCACCCACCGGGTGAGGGGCGCGGTCGCCGGTGCGACCTAGCGGCCGACCGGGCGGCGCAGGTACTCGCCGCGCGGGGTGCCGACCACCGCGCCGTCGCGGAGGATGCGGTGCCCGCGCAGCCACACGTCGTCCACCCGGGCGGTCAGCTCGAACCCCTCGAACGGGGTGTACTCCTGGGTGGACTCGCTGGCCTCGGCGGTCACCGTCCAGGTGCGGTCCGGGTCGACCAGGACGATGTCCGCGTCGAAGCCCACCGCCAGGTCCCCCTTTCGCGGCCACAGTCCGTAGCGCTTCGCCGGATTCGCGCAGACCAGCTCGGCGACCCGGCCCAACGGCAGCCCCTGCCGTCGGCCCTCGGTGATCAGGGCCGGGAGCAGGTACTCGGCCCCGCCGAACCCGGACTTCGCCACGAAGACGTCGTCCCGGTCGGTGCCGAACTTCGTCTCGTCCCGGCAGCAGGCGTGGTCGGAGACCACCCAGTCGACCTGCCCGGCGAGCACCGCCCGCCACAGCGCCTGCCGGTCGTCCTCGGCACGCAGCGGAGGGTTCACCTTGCCGCCAAGGCCGGCGGCGGTGTCGTAGGTGGCGATCAGGTGCCCGATGGTGACCTCGCGGCGGAAGTCCACGTGCGGGAAGGCGGCGGCCATCCGCAGCGCGGACTCCATCGCCTTCTCGCCGGACAGGTGCAGCAGGTTGATCGCCGGCAGGCCGGTCTCGTGGGCCAGGTAGGAGGCGATGGTGATGGCGAGCCCCTCCGAGTGCGCCGGCCGGGACGCGCTGTAGGCGGCCAGCCCTTTCAGCTCCCCGGCCTCCTCCACCAGCTTCGAGTAGGCCGCCATGATCTCGGCGGTCTCGCAGTGCAGCGACAGGCTGATGCCGTCGGCCAGCTCGGGCCGCTCCTCCCGGATCCGCTGGACGCCGCGCATGACGAACTCGAAGTGCGCCAGGTCGTACCGCTCACCGGGCGGGGTCATCAGGAACGACGACTGGTCGGTGGAGCGCCCGTGCAGGCCGTGCGATCCGTAGAACATGAAGATCTTGAACGAGCTGACCCCGAACTCGTCGACCAGCATGCCGAGTTCGTCGATGTGGCCGGCCTGCATGGGGGCGAGGTGGAAGGCGTAGTCGACGAAGGCCCGGCCCTCGGCCAGGCGCAGCACCTCGGGGAAGAACTCGGCGTAGCTGCCGCCCCGGTTCAGGTAGTACTGCCCGGTCCGCATGTAGGTCAGCCCGGTGGTGACGCCGCCCTGCGCCGACGCCCGCGACTCGCTGGCGGTGTCGACGTCGAGCGGGTTGTAGATGCCCCAGTGCTGGTGTCCGTCGACCGCGCCGGGAAAGGCCAGTCGGCCGCCGGCGTCGACCACCTCGTGCGCGTCGGCCGGGGAGAGGTCCGGCCCGATGGCCGCGATCCGGCCCGACCGGACCGCGATGGATGCTGGTACGGGCTCGTCCTCGCCCGGGCGTACCGCCCGCGCATTGGCGATGAGCAGGTCATAAGCCATGGGGCTACCTCCTTGCCGGTGGCCACAGGCTAAGCCCGGCGGACCGCTCAGCGCAACAGTGATCCGTCCAGCGGAACGAAATGGTGGTTACTGTCGGCGCGCGCGGACCAGCACCGCCCGGGCCGAACGGGCGACCGCCTCGTCCACCATCGTTCCGGTGCCGTCCACCGCCGCCGCCCCGCCGCCCCCCTCGGCGTACGCGGCGATGACCCGCTCAGCCTCGGCCACCTCCTCGGCGGTCGGCGTGAAGACCTCGTTGATCACCGGCACCTGGTGGGGATGGATCGCCGTCCGCCCGGAGAAGCCGAGCCGGCGCAGGGCCTCGGTGCCGGCTCGCAGCTTCTCGGTGTCCCGGTAGTTCACGGTGGCCGGGCCGACCGGTGCGGCCAGCCCGGCGGCGGCCGAGGCGACGACCGCCTCGAACCGGGCCGGGAGCAGTTCCCACCCGTCCGGGCCGGGACGCAGGCCCAGGTCGGCGCTGAGATCCGCCTCGCCGAGACCGAGCAGCAGCACCCGGGGCGCGGCGGCGACGGCGTCGATCTGTCGGAGCCCGCGCGCGGACTCCAGCCGGGGTGAGACGGCGATCCGTCCGGCCGGCAGACCGCGCTCGCTCTCCAGGGCGGTGAGCAGGGCGTCGAGGCGGGTCAGCAGCGACGGCCCGTCCACCTTCGCCACCACCACGCCGGTGAGGCCGGGGCGGACCGCCGCCCTCAGATCCTCTTCGAGGGCGTCCGGCGAGACCCGCACCCAGGCGTCGGCGTCGCCGGCGGCGCCGGAGTCGAGCCAGTCGGCGACCACCGAACGGGCGGTCGGCCGCTGCGCCGCCGGCACCGCGTCCTCCAGGTCCGCGATGATCGCGTCGGCCCCGACGCCGGCGGCCTTGTCGAGCATCCGGCGGGAGTGGCCGGGGACGTAGAGCCAGGACCGGGACACCATGATGCCTCCTCAATTGGAACGATGTTCCAATCTAGCCCGGTCCGGACGAGGCGCAGCGCGCGGCCTGCTCCTTGCTGGCCTGCTCCAAGAGCTGACCCCGCACTGGTGGTGGGTAACGGAGCTCAGGGCAGAGCGGCATGGGCCCCGGCGAGGTCGCCTGCCCGACTGGTTCGGAGGGTTTCCGTCGGGCGCGACTGTCGACGTCGATCGTGTCGACGAGGATCGTCACCGGGCCCTCGTCGGCGCGCCCAGCACGGCGACCGCGCCAACCGGTGTCGGGCCGGGTGTGGGCGCGGCCGTCGTCGCCGCGCCCACACCCGGTGGCAGATCAGCCGACCGTGCAGCCGACCACCGGCGCCGGATTGTCACCGGTCGAGGACGCCAGGAAGCCGAAGCTGGTCGAGCCACCCGGTGCCAGGCCGCCGTTCCAGCCCAGATTCCGCGCGGTGGCGGTCGCGCCCGACTGCGTGACCGTGGCGTTCCAGGACTGCGTGACCTGCCGGCCGCTGCCGAGGCTCACCGTCGCGGTCCACGCCGTCGTGGCCGCCGCCGTGTCGTTGCGGACGCTCACCTCGCCCTGGAAGCCGCCGGCCCACTGGGAGACCGTCCGGTACGTCGCCGTGCACCGCCCGATGCCGGGCGGCGGGGTCGACGGTGACGGAGCCGGGGTGACCGAGAGGGTCGGGCCCGGCGTCGGGGTGGGCGGGACGGTGCCGCCGAGCACCCGCGCGAGCGCGGGCTGGAAGCGGTCGGCCATCTTCCGGAAACCCGAGTCGTTCGGGTGTACCCCGTCGCCGGTGTCCGTGGCCGCGTCGAAGCCGGTCCACTGGTCCACCACGACGATGGGTGACTGGGCGGTGGTGAGACCGGCGGCCCAACCGGGGATCCGGTTGTTGAGCGTGACGGTGTCGGCGGGGCAGGTGTCGCAGCCGTGGTGCGGGATGATCTGCGACACGACGATCCTCATGCTCGGGTTGTTCGCCCGCATCTGGCCGACCAGCTTGGTGAACGCGGCGAGGATCGTGTCCATCGACTGCCAGCCGCCCCAGAGGTCGTTCGTGCCGAGGTGCATCACGACGACGTCCGGCCGGGCCGCGTTCAGCCAGGGCGGGAGCTGGTTGTTGTCGGCGATGCCGACCGCGGAGAAACCGCCGTGACCCTCGTGGTCGGCGTCGTAGGAGAAGCCGTAGTTGCAGCTTCCGCCGTCCGAGGTGCTGCCGACGAAATCGATGTTGGAGTAGCCGGCGGTCCGCAACTGGTTCCAGAGCAGGGCGCGCCAGCAGCCGGGGCCCGCGGTGATCGAGTCACCGAGCGGCATGATCCTGATCGCCGCCGCCGCCGCCGCCGACGACCGGTGCGGTGCGGACCGTACCGGGGAGCCGGGGAACGCCACCGTGAACGCCAGGACCGTGGTGATCGCGGCGAGCACGGCGTACCGAAGGGATTGTCGCGACATCGGGGTTCCCTACGGCGTCACGGTGAGCAGGTGGGCGCGGTAGCCCTCGCCGTAGCTGCGGGTCGGCGTGCCGTTGTAGTCCTCGATGAGCACGTTTCCGCCGCTGCATCCCCACGGGTTCCAGGTCCATGCGGTGTAGCCCAGTCGGTTGCGGTCCAGCCAGGTCATCAGCCGGTCGATGTAGTCGTGGGCGCAGGTGTCCTGACCGATCTCGCCGGCGTGCACCGGCACCTGCGCGGCCACCGGGGCGATCTGGGTGTCCCAGCAGGTCTCGGTGACACAGGCGTTGAAGTTGTACGAGTGCCACGAGGCGACGATGTTGCCGCGCGGGTCCGTCGGCTTGTGGGTCAGCCACTGGGTCAGGTCGTTGGTCCAGGTCAGGCCCGGCACCAGCAGCACGTTGGTGGCGCCGGTGGCGCGTACCGCGTCGACCAGGTCCTGCATGCCGGCCACCGGGTAGCCGATGCCGGTGCAGGCGCCGCCGTCGCGCAGGCACCGCCACGCGGCCGCCATGTCCGACCAGTTGTTGGCGGCGTCCGGGTAGGGCTCGTTGAACAGGTCGAACAGCACCGCGTCGTTGCCCTTGAACGCGTTGGCCACCCCGGTCCAGAACTGCGGCGTGTACTGCCGGCTGGGCATGGGCTTCTGACAGGTGGCGTTCACGTCGGCGCAGGCCGAGATGTTGCCGGTGTACTGCCCGTGGGTCCAGTGCAGGTCGAGGATCGGGTTGATCCCGTTGGCGACCAGCAGGTTCGCGTAGTCCTTGACGGCCTGCTGGTAGGCGGGTCCGCTGGGTGAGCCGGAGAGGCCCAGCCAGCAGTCCTCGTTGAGCGGGATCCGGACCGCCCGGATGTGCCAGGCCTTCATCGCGTCGACCGAGGCCTGGTCGACCGGGCCGCTGTCCCACATGCCCTTGCCCTGCACGCAGGCGAACTCCCCGCTGGCCCGGTTGACGCCGAGCAGGCGGTAGGTGGCGCCGCCCGCCGTCACCAGTTTGTTGCCGGAGACCCGGAGGCTGGGCGCGGCGCCGCCCGGCGGCGGCGTGGTCGGCGGCGGTGTGCTGGTCGGTGGCGTGGTGGTCGGTGGCGTGCTGGTCGGTGGGCCGGTGGGCGTCGTCGGGGACGGCGTCGTGACCGCGCCGGTGCAGGTCGTGCCGTTGAGCGCGAACGAGGTGGGTACGGGGTTCGCGCCGCTCCACGACCCGTTGAAGCCGATCGTGGTCGACCCGCCGGTGCCCAGCGAGCCGTTCCAGCTCAGACTGGCCGCCGACACCCGCGCGCCGGACTGCGACCAGGTGGCGCTCCAGCCCTGGGTGACCCGCTGATTGGCGTTGGGGAAGTCGAACGTCAGATTCCAGCTCGTGAGCGCGGAACCGAGATTGGTGATGGCGACGTTGCCGCTGAACCCGCCGGTCCACTGGCTCTGCACGGTGTAGGTGACCGCGCAGCCGGTCGTGGCGGCCGAGGCGGGCAGCGTGACCGCCAGCAGGCTGGTGGCCATCAGGGTGCCGGCTGCCGCCGACGCCAGCAGGGCATGAGGACGTGTCATGGATGCTCTCCTAGGCAATAGAGGGGAGCGTCGATGGGAGCGCGTCTCGGAGCTTTGTTTATTAGCCTCACTAAGTCAAGCTGATCGATGTAATCCACTCGGCGCGGCCGTCGTCTCCCGGGCGACCACGGTCTCGGTCGCGCACCACCGTTCCGGCACCGGTTCGCCGTTGACCAGCCGCAGCACGGACTCGCCGACCAGTTCGCCGAACGTGTGCACATCGAGGCTCATCGTGGTGAGTGCGGGGGAGGCCAGACGGCAGAGGCTGGAGTCGTCCCAGGCGATCAGGCTGACGTCGCCGGGAACCCGGCGGCCCGACTCTTTGATCGCGTGCAGGCCGGCGACCGCCATCAGGTCGTTGTCGTAGATGATCGCGGTGGGCGGCTCGACCCCGGCCAGCAGCTCGGCGGTGAGCTTGGCCCCGGCCTCCTCCGAGTAGTCGCCCTCCACGACGACGGCCTCGACGGCGGCGTCGGCCGCGGCCGCCAGCATGGCGGCCGTGCGGGCCCGGGTGTGCAGGAGCGCACCCGGGCCGCTGATCCGGGCGATCCGGCGATGCCCGAGATCGACCAGGTGCGCCAATGCCGCTTGCATCGATCCGACGTCGTCCCGGCGCACCGCCAGGGCCCCCCGGGTCGGCTCGCCAGTCACCACGACGGGCAGGCGAAGCTCCCGCAGCACCGCTGGCCGGCCGTCGTCGACCGACGGGTTCACCAGCACGACCGCGTCGACCAGCCGCTGCCGCGCCCACCGACGGTACGCGGCGATCTCGGCCGCCTGGTCGGCGACGACGTGCAGCAGCACCGACCGACCGTGTGCGGCGAGCCGCTCCTCGATGCCCGCGATGAACTCCATGAAGAACGGCTCGGTGCCGAGCAGGCGGGGCGGCCGGGCGAGTACCAGGCCCACCGCGCTCGTCCCCCACGCATCGTCCATCTCGCACGCCCCCGGTTTCGTCAACTGGCCGATTCGGTGAGCCGTGCCCGCTCGTCGGCCACCTGCTCGAGTGGGCGTGGACCGTGACTCAACGGGACCAACTCGGATTCGAGGACCAGTGCGGCGGCCCCGACGGCCGATGCCGTGGCGGCGGACCGGGAGAGCCGTACGTCGACGGTGTGCGTGCCGCGGGAGAAGGACGCGCGCAGTTCGTGCCGGACGATCGGGAGGTAGACCGAGCCGGCGGCGGCCAGACTCGGCCCGGTGAGCACGAGCACCTCGAGGTCCATGAGGTTCGCCAGCGTCCGGGCGGCCACGCCCACCTGCCGGGCCGAACGCTCCAGCAACACCAGTGCGTGCGGTTCCCCCCTGCGGGCGGCGCGACTGATCGCGGCGAAGTCGGCGATCACCGACGGTCGTCCGGCGCTCGCGGTGAGACCCACCGCCCGGGCCGCGGCCGGGTCCGATCGGGCGGCGGCGACCACCGCGGCCGGCCCGGCCAGCGCCTCCACGCACCCGCGGGCGCCGCACCAGCAACGGGGACCGTCGGCGGACACGCACACGTGTCCGAGCTCGCCGACGTTGCCGCTCGGACCCCGGTAGGTGACGCCGCCGATGACCAGGCCGGCGCCGATGCCGGTGCCCATGTAGAGCGCGGCGGCCGACGTCGCGGCGCCGAATCCGCCCGTCCAGTGCTCACCGAGCGCCGCCGCCGTCGAATCGTTGTCCAGCACCACCGGCAGCGCCGTGACCCGCTCCAGCGCGGCGCCCAGCGGGAAGCCGGTCCACTGCCGCATCACGGGGGCGAGCCCCGCGTCCGGTGGACCACCGATGCCCCGGGCCGGGCCGACCGGGCCGGGGAAGACCAGACCGACGCCGAGGACCCGGGCCCGCTCCACCCCGACGCCGTCGATCAGCGCGGCTATCGCGGTGGCGATCCGCGCCACGACGGTCGCCGGCTCGTCCGCGCCGGCGCCCGGCCGGGAGATCCGGGCTACCACCGTTCCGCCGAGGTTGGTCAGGGCGTACGTGATGACGCCGTGGTCCAGGTGCACGCCGACGGCGTACCGGGAGGTGTGGTCGAGCTGGAGCAGCACCCGCCGCTTGCCCCCGGTCGACTTGGCGTGCCCGGTCTCGACCACCAGGCCCTCGTTGATGAGCTTGCGGACGAGGGTGGAGATCGTCGGCGCGGTGAAACCGGTGGCCTTGATCAGGCCGACCCGACTGATCGTCCCGGCCGCCCGGATCGCGTCGAGAACGACTGACTTGCTGCTCGTATGCGGCTTGCTCGTTGCTGGTTCGCTCACTGCTTCTCTGCCACGGCTGGTCGGTCGGCCGAGCGAATCATACAGCGATCCCGATGCCCGGGGCGGCGCCCGAGGTCGTCAAGGTATCGACACCCGCCTAAATGGGCGTCGAGAATTCTCCCCGAAAAGGTTTTCGGGAGCGTTCCGGTCCCGGCGCGATCAGGCGAGGCTCCCGCTGGGGACCATCCGGGACCTCGAACCGGTGAGATACGAAGACACCCATCAGCGAGCCGTGACCGGCAATCCTCCGGAGGACGTGCACCGGCACGCTGCCGGACGTGACATGGCGATGGACGTCACGGGGCCATGAGCCAGCCCTCGGTGGGGTGGCCCGCGCGGCGGGGCACCTGATCCGCCCACCAGCGAGTGGACGCGCGTACGACCTGGGCCGGGTCCGTCACCGGGAAGGTGGGCTCGAACGGTCGGCGCATCGCGGTGTACGCCTCGAACTGTTCGAGCAGGTCGGTGGCGCGCATCTGCATGGGTGAGAGGTGCTCGCGTACCAGTGGGAGATGCAGGCGCTTCCAGCGGTCGGGCGCGACGATCGGGGGGAACGGCACGGGGTCGCGTTCGCGCTGGTGCCGCCACTCGTTTATCTCGTCGAGGAAGGCCGACAGGAACGCGCCCATGGTCAGGCAGTCCTTCCCGGCGGCGATCACCTCGGTCCGTCCGCCGCCGGGCCGGAGGCAGCACGTTTCGAGCGCCGCGGCCACCTCGTCGACCGGAGCCACCTCGACATAGCCGTCGCCCGCGCCGACGACGGCCGGCGCCAGGCCCGACACGAGGGCCTGGAAGAGCGTGTACGGGCCGGTGAACGCCGAGATCACCCCGGTGGACCGTCGACCCAGGATCAGCGGTGGGCGGACGATCACGCAGTCTCCGACGGCAGAGTCGGTGACGATCCGCTCACCGACGGCCTTGGACCACTCGTAGCCGTTGCGGAAGCCGTCGTACTCGGCTCGCCCCGGCGCGTCCGTGGGGCCGGGTCCGTCGGCATAGGCGGTCGACACGTGCACGAACCGGGTACGTCCCGTGGCCAGAGCCAGGGCCGCGCGCAGGGTGTCGATGTTCGCGCGGGTGGCCTCGACGCGGTCCATGGTCCAGCGGGTGGACGCCGCGGTGTGCACGATGACGTCCCACGGGCCGCGCAGTTGCGCGGGTGGATCCTCCGTACCCATCACCCAGCCGACGGTCGGTGGCCCGCCCTCGGGCGCAGGGAGGTGGCGCACCGTGCGCACCACGTCGAACCGCGGGTCCCGGGCAAGAAGCCGGGCCGTCTCACTGCCGACGATGCCCGCTGCCCCCGTCACCAGGATGCGCATCGATGTTCCTATCGCTCGGGGGAGAGGACGAGGGAGCTGTTGTGCCCGCCGAAGCCGTAGGAGTGGCTGAGCACCGGCGTCGGGTCGATCCGGCGGGACGATCCAGCGACGACGTCGATGTCGACATCCGGCTGTCGCAGGTTGCCCACCGGAAAGACCGTGCCCAGCCGGGCACACTCGAGAGCGACGATCGCCTCCATCGCCCCGGCCGCTCCGAAGAGGTGCCCGGTGACGCCCTTGCAGGTGGTGACCGGCGGGCAGGCGTCACCGAAGACCGTGCGGTAGGAGCGGGCCTCCGCGGTGTCGCCGGCCCGCGTGCCCGTGCCGTGTCCGTTGATGTGCCCGATCTCGGCGGGGTTCAGCTTCGCGTCGAGCAGGGCCGACTCGATCGCCTGGGCGCCGCCCGCGCCGCTCGCGTCGGGAGCCAACGGGTGGTGGGCGTCGGAGCTGGTGCCGTACCCCAGGATCCGGCCCAGGACGGTGGCGCCCCGCGCTCGGGCACGGGTCTCCTCCTCCAGCACGAGGAACGCGGCCCCCTCGGCGAGGACGAGGCCGCTCCGGTCGGCGTCGAAGGGCCGGCAGGCCCGCCCGGGGTCGTCGGAGGCGGTGGCCATCACGCCCAGGTGCGCCATCCCGGTCATGATGTGGGGTGTGACCGGCGCGTCCGTCCCGCCGGCCACGGCCACGTCGAGCTCGCCGTACTGGACCTTGCGGAACGCCTCACCGATGGCGGTCGTGCCGCTGGCGCAGGCGGCGGCGTACGTCGTGGCGGAGCCGTGCGCCCCCAGCGTGAGCGCGAGGGCGGCGGCCGGGGAGTTGGGCATGGCCAGCGGCACCAGGAGGGCGGTGGTGCCGGTCGGGTCACCCGCGGCCTCCCGCACGGCGAACTCCATCGGCGGCGCGCCCCCGCTGCCCACTCCCACCGCGACGCCGGCGCCGCGCAGGAGCGGGTCACCGCTGAGGCCGCTGTGACTGACGGCGGCCAGCGCCGCGGCCACCGCCATCTCGGCGGAGCGGCTGTAGTACTTGCGCCGCCGGTCGGCCAGCCCCGGTGCCGCGACGAAGTCCGCCACGGTGGCGGCGAAGGGCACGGCGACGTTGTCGGCGACCAACTCGGGCACGACCGCGGCGACACCCCGGGCGCGGTCCAGGGCGGACAGCGCGTCGCCCACCGTGTTTCCGATCGGCGTGACCAGACCGAAGCCGGTCACGACCACCGACCGGGTCACGACCGACCTTCCCGCAGGTGCTCCGTCAGCACCCGCACGAAGTCGTCGACGGAGACGATGTCGCGCAGGGTCTGCACCGGCAGCCGCCGCCCGAGCGACCGTTCGAGCCGGACACCCATCTCTGTCAGTTCCAGGCTGTCGACCTTGTAGGTCCGCATGAACGGCTCGTCACCGGCGAGTTCGGTCGGGTCGATGCCGAGTACGGCGGCCACCTCGTGACGGACGATGCTGTCGATGGACGGTGACATGATGCGCGGCCTCCTAGTTCTCGACGTCCCGCACCGCGCGGTCGAGCGCGGCGGAGATGAGGTGGTGGGCGGTGTCGATGTCGTCGAGGCCGGCGACCAGCGGCGGCATGAGTCGCAGGCACTCCGGACGACCCAGGCACGGCGAGACCAACAGCCCTTCCTGGGCCAGGTTCACCAGCACCTCGCCGCCCAGGTGCGGCGTGGCGAACTCGATCGCCCACAGCAGCCCTCGCCCGCGCACCTGGCTGACCGCGTCCGGGTGTCGACCGCGAAGGTCGGCCAGGTGCCCGGCCAGCCGCTCGGCCAGGTCGCCGGCGTGGCCGGCCAGCCGCTCGACCTCGTCCAGGGCGGCCACCAGGGCGGCGCATCCGAGGGGATAGGCGCTGAACGTGGCCGTGTGCTTGTACGGGTCGGCCAGCAGCGGCCGGTAGAGGTCGTCGGTGCAGACGACCGCGGAGACCGGTACCACGCCGCCGCCGAGCCCCTTGCCGAACAGCACCGCGTCGACGGGCAGCTCGTCCGCGACGGCGACCGACGGTGCCAGGCAGCGGCGCAGCCCGCACTGGATCTCGTCGGAGATGGCGAAGGCGCCGGCGTCGTGCGCGGCGTCGCACCACTCGGCCAGCGCGTCCCGATCGAGGGGGACGACACCGCCCTCGCCCTGGATCGGCTCGAAGATCACCGCCGCGACGTCCTCGGCGCGTAGCCTGACCCGCAGCGCGGCGGTGTCGGCCACGTCGAGGTGCTCGACGTGGCCGAGCAGGGCGTGCAGTCCCTCCCGGAACAGCGGCGTCGAGGTGGCCGACAGGGCGCCCAGCGTCTTGCCGTGATAGCCGCCGCGGACCGCCAGCACGGTGGGGCGCCCGGTGGCCAGGCGGGCGAGTTTGAGTGCGGCCTCGACCGCGTCGCTGCCGTTGGCGCCGAGGTAGACCCGGGTGAGGCCGGCGCCGAGATAGGTGCCCAACCGGGTGGCGGCCGCAGCCGTGACCGGGTTGGCCAGGGTTCGGGTGCTGACCGGCAGCTGGTCGAGTTGGCGGATCACGGCGGCCAGCACCGCGGGGTTGCGGTGCCCCAGTAGGGCCACGCCGTACGATCCGAAGTCCAACAGGGATCGACCGTCGGAGGTCCGGACGCGGCATCCCGCCGCGGACTCCTCCACCGCCCCCTGACCGATCACCTTGCCGGTGAGCGCGGCGGCCGGGGTGAGGTGCCGGCGGACGGCTCCGAACGTGTCCGCCGCCACCGGGTCACGTCGCATCGCGCACCTGCACGGCCGCGCGCACCGGGGTGTCCGAGAGGTCCAGGCCCCCGCCGATGCCCAGGTGTCGTCGTCCCAGATACTGCCGGACGGCCGCCCGGGTCGGCGGGTGGTACCGGCTGGCCTGGGCGTCGCGCCACAGTCGGGACAGCGGGGCGCGCCGGCCGTACGACTGCCCGCCGCACACTTCGCCGAACGTGGCGACCGCATCGGTGACGACGTCCACGGCCTCGCTCTTGAGCGCCAGCGCGAAGGGCAGCAGCGCGGTGGCGTCGCGGCCGGCGTCCATCTGGGTGGCCAGGGCCAGGCACGACGCCTCCAGGGTCAGCAGCCGGCTGAGCGCGCCGCCGGCAACCCCCTGGTAGGTGGGAAGGTGTGCGCGGGACCCGCCGGTGTGCACGACCCGGCTGCGGTGCAGCATCTCACCGGCGGCGTCGGCCGCCGCCTTCGCCACCCCGAGGTAGACGGCGGTGGCGGTGAGGCAGAACCATACGAGCCCCGCATCGATCGTGACGTCCTCGACGCCCGCCCGTCCCTCGGTGAAGACCAGATCCTTGGGCAGGTGGACGTCGTCGAAGACGACGGTGTGTGACCCCGACGCCCGCATGCCCATCGCGTCCCAGGTGCGGTCGACGGTGATTCCGGGGGCGTGCCCGGGTAGCAGGCCGATGACGAGGTCGCCGTCGGCGCTCTGCGCCTGGGTGCAGTACAGGTCGGCGACGCCCGCGAGTGAGCAGGGTGTCTTGCGTCCGTTCACCGTCCAGCCGTCGGCGCGTCGAACCGCCGTCATGCCGGCCCGCGACACGCTGCCGGCCAGCCCGGGTTCGGCGAACGCCGACGCCACCAGTCTGCCCTGGGACGCGATCGCCTCCAGAAGGAACCAGGAGGTGTCGGCGTTCCGCCGCCATTCCTCGACCATGATCCCGACGGAGAACACGTGCATGTTCACCGCGATCGCCAGACCAGGGTCGGCGCTGCCGAGAAGGCGCTGAGTGGCGCAGCACTCGACCAGTCCGGCCCCACGGCCCTCCATCTCCACGGGTACGGCCAGCCCGGGCCACCCGCATTCCCGGAGCGCGGCGAGGCTGTCGAGATTCAACTCCCCGTCGTCGTCGGACTTCGCGGCGCGACTCGCGATGCCGTCGAGCGTGCCGGTCGGCAGGAGCGCACTCACGTCCGGCCACAGGTAGTCGTAGTTCATTAGGGTATCGCTCACCCGGAACCCCTCCGATGATCACGCCTGCTCCATCGGAATATAGGACAGCTGGCCATCGGCATTGCTGAATGTTTTTCAGTAATGCGTGTCGGCGGCGATGTTACCGTCCACCCACCACGGCGACACACCGTCGAATCGTGGCCGACATGTCACCTCAGCGTCGGGAGCGGGGATGCTGAAACAGGGAACAGATATGCGGAGCGCGTTGTCCAAGGTGGGCATCACCGTCGCGCAGTTGCGGGACACGGGTGGGAGTGTGCTGGCGGATGGCCGCGCCTATCTGGTCGGCTCGCTGGCTCAGGGGTTCGGCAACGGGGGAAGCGACGTCGATATTCATGTGTTCGCCGAATCCGCGCACCCGAACAGCGCCCCCTATCTGTTCTTCGTCAATCAGGTGCCGGTCGACATCGAATTCTTTCCCGCGGTCCGGGTCGCCACGCTGGTCGCCGAACTCGGCCGTGCGGCGGTGCCCACGGAGGTCGGGCGGATCGCGCTCCACCCGGCACCGCGTGGCCATCGGAAGATGTGCCTGTCCCGCTGGATGACGGCGGTTCCCCTCGACCCCGCACACGGCGCGCTGGTGACCTCTGCCGACGCCGCGGTGATCCGGGCGCATCTGATGCGTCACAGCGTCGAGCTCACCGTGCTGTACGCGGCGCTGGCCGAGTTGGTCGAGCTGGGCGGCGCGAACCCGGCGGGGCTGTGGAGACACAGCGGGCGGGCGTTGCTCGACCTGTTGTGCACCGAACGTGGCCTTCCACCGATGGGCGCCAAGTGGCTCCCGGCGCGACTGCGTGCGGCCGGGGTCGACGACGCCGTACGCCGATCGTTCGACCCGGTCAACCTCGACGACTGGGTCGGGGCCGTCGCCCGGCTGGTGTGGCCGATCGATGACCCCCTCGCCCTGGTCGAGTTGCAGGAGTGCACGATCGGCGAACCGGTCCCCCTCGGGCGACGGGCCATGACCGTGACGCGCTACAACCAACTTCACGGCGGCGAACCGCCGGTCGGCGGATGCCTCCGGCAGGTCGTCGCGCAGGCCGGTGCCCGGCGGGTCCTGGCGTGGATGCGGGCCGGTCTGGTGCGTCCCGCTGTCGACCCGGCCGCGCTCAACCACTCCGCCCGCAGGGCGCCGAGCGACGCCGAGCCCGTGGGAGAGCCACGATGACCCAGGCGCCGGAGCGGGACACCTGGTGGGTGGCCAACCGGGCGGCTCCCGCGACCTATGTCTACTTCACCTACGTGCAGAGCTCACTGGGTGACATGGACGCCGCGACCGTCGACCGTGACTGGGAGACCGTCGTGGCGGCGGCGACCGAGGCGGTGACGTCGATCGGGTACTGCCTGCTTGTGCTGCGGGGTCTGGAGGGCAACACCTACGACGGCGAGGTGGCGATCCACCTGGCCGACGCCCGGCCCGGGGATCCGATGGCGGAGGTCGAGTCGACCCGCCGGTCGCTGCCGGAGGCGGTGGGTGCGTCGCGGGAGCAGGCCGAGACGGCCCGCGCGGCGGTGCGGAGGCTGACCGATCTCGTCGTCGCCGAACTGCCGTCAGCGCTCCCGACCGTGCGCGCCTCCGACGGGTTCTTCCCCAGCGTCCGCATTGCCAAGGACTACGAGAACCTGCGCAAACGGCTCGGACTACCGCCCCTGGACTGGATCAAGTGGCTGCACTGAGAGCGTGTCCCGCCGCGAGCCGCCGTCGATTGCGAGGAGTGTCATGCCGCATGTGATCACCCGGACCGTCTGCGCCGCAGGTGTCGACGCGGTCTGGGCCAAACTCAAGGACATCGAGTCCTATCCGACCTACATGACCGTGGTCCGGTCGGTGGAGATCGAACGGGAGCTGTCCGACGGACGCCGGATCAGCTCGTGGTCGGTCCTGCTCAAGGGCTCGGTCCTGGAATGGCGTGAGGAGGAGGTCGTCGACGAGGCGAGTCGAACTCTGTCCTTCGAGCAACTTGACGGAGACATGGACGTGTTCAGCGGACAGTGGCGGGTGACCGCCGAGTCGGGCGGGACGGTCATCACGATGGAGGCCACGTTCGACATCGGCATCCCGCTGCTGGCCGAGATGCTGAACCCGGTCGCCGAGAAGGCTCTGCGGGACAGTTGCGTACAGATCGCCTCGGCCGTGGGCGCGCAGGCGCATGCCTAGGTGGGCGGTGGGCCCGTACCTGGCCGCCCGCTTCCCCGTACCGCTGATGGTGGTGGCCGCGCTTCCCGGGGCCGCCGCGGGTCTCGCCCACGGCGACGCCACGCCCGCCGCCCTCGCCGCGTGCGCCGCGGGCACGATGCTGCTGTTCCTGGCGCAGCGGCTGGTGGACGACATCGACGATTTCGACCGCGATCGCGCCCAGGGCCGGCTCCCGGAGGGGGTCACCCGGGCGGGCATGGTGGCCGGCCTGGTGCTGACCGGCGCCCTGGCGCTGCTGCTCGGCCTGCCGGGACCCGCGGCCGTGCTGACCGGGGCCGCGGCGTTGGCCGGCATGTGGGTGGGCCCCATGGTGGCGCGTCACCGGGCACTACGTCGGCCGGTGCTGCTGTTCGTGCTCTACGAGACCGTGCCCCTCGCGATCATGGTCTTCCCGTCCGCACGGGTCGCCGCCGACGCCCCGGTGGCGTGGGGTGCCGCGCTGACCGTCGGCGCCGTGCTGTGGTGCGCCTACGAGTTCTGGAAGTTCTCCCGTAAACCCGGCGACGCCGGCTACACGCCCTTCGACCTGGCGCCCGAGGGCCGGGTCCGGGCCGCCGCCGTCATCGCCGCCGGTGGTGCGGCGGTCGCCGCCGTGGCCGGCCGTACCGGTCTGCTGAACGGTCCGGTGTCGGTCGCTGCCGCGGCGGTCGCGGGGCTGTTCTGCCTGGCCGCCGCCCACCAGGCCGGGTTCCGCCACCGCCGGGGCCTCCCGCCGCGGTGGTGGCCCGGCCTGCCGTTGCTGGTGATCCTGCCGTCGGTGGTGGCGGTGACCGCCGCCGCCACGGTCTGAACCGACGAGAGCGAGCCGCGATGCGAATTCTCCACCCGGGCATGCCGGTCGCCGAGGTCGCCGCACTGGGCGGACGCAAGGCCGCCGGGCTACGTGACCTGCGCGAGCTCGGCCTCGCCGTACCCGACTGGCGGGCGCTGCCGGTCGACGCCTTCACCGAGCACCTGCGACGCTGCCAGCCCGCCCGCGGCGGGGAGTCGGGCCCGTCCGCAGACCCCGAGCATGCCCGGCGACTCCGGGAAGCCATCCTGACGCACGCCCCGGCCCCGCAGGTGCGGGCGGCGATCCGGCGGATCGAGGACGAGTTGGGTGACGGGCCCCTCGCCGTCCGGTCCTCGGGGCTGGAGGAGGACGGCGAGGTCACCTCCTTCGCCGGTCAGCACGAGAGCTTCCTCAACGTTCGCGGGACCGACGCCCTGCTGGACGCGGTCCTGAGATGCTGGGCGTCGGCCTTCTCCGACCGCAGCGTCAGCTACCGCGCCCAGCACGGCATCCAGGCGTCCCCCCGAGGGCTGGCGGTGGTCCTCCAGCGTCTGGTGCCCGCCGAGGTCAGTGGCGTTCTGTTCACCGCCAACCCGCTCACCGGATCGCGTACGGAGCGGGTGGTCAGCGGCACCTGGGGTCTCGGTGAGGGACTCGTGTCGGGAGCCGTCGACGCCGACACGGTGGTGCTGGACCGGGCGGGCTCGGTGCGCTCCGTCGTGCTGGGGGACAAGTCCGAGCGTTACGCCCCCGCCGACGGCGGCGGCGTCTCACCGCACCCGGTGGCACCGGCCGACGCCGCGCAGGCGTGCGTCGACGCGGGCCTGCTCACACAACTCGGCGCGGTGGCCGACGTCATCGACGAACGGTTGGACACGCCGCAGGACATCGAGTGGGCCGTCGCGGACGGTCGGCTCTGGGTCCTGCAGTGCCGGCCGATCACGAGCGCGCTGGACGCCGCGCCAGGACAGATCCGCACCTGGGACAACTCCAACATCATCGAGAGCTTCCGGGGTGTCACCTCGCCACTGACCTACAGTTTCGCCCGGCGCGTCTACGGCGAGGTCTACCGGCACTACGCCGCGTCGCTCGGGCTCGACCGCACGGCGTTGGACCAGGTCGAGCAGTGGACCCCGTACCTGTTGGGCTACTTCGACGGTCACGTCTACTACAACCTGCACAACTGGTACCGCCTGGTGGGGCTGGCGCCCTTCTACGACAACGGCCGACGCAACCTGGAACTCACCCTGGGCGTCCGCGAGGCACTGCCGAGGGAGGTGGCGGAGTCCCTGGTGCCGTACGAGCCGGGCGCCGGGCCGGCCCGCCTGCTCCGGATGGCACGTACCCGGACGGTTTTCGCCTGGCGCCTGTTGCGCCGTGACCGGATCGTCGCGCGCTTCCTCACCGGCTTCGACGCCGCGTTCGCGGCATACGACGCGGTCGACTACACCCGCCTGCCGGGCGACGAAGTGCTACGCCGCTATCTCGCGCTGGAGCGCGACTTCGTCACCCGCTGGGGTCCGGTGTCCATCACGGACCAGGCCATCGGCGTCTTCTTCGGTCTGCTCGCCCACCTCACGCGTCGCTGGCTGCCTGACGCGCCGCCATGGCTGGCATGGGCCGCCGCCGGGCCCGGCAAGGTCGTCTCCGTCGAGCCCGCGGAACGGCTGGCCGAGCTGGCCGAGCAGGTTCGGGCCGACCCCGCGCTGGAGGCGTTGGTGCGCGACACCGAGGGGACAGCGACCAGGCAGGCCCTCGCGGACGCCGGGCACCACGCGTTCCTGGCCCGGATCGACGCGTACATCGACCGCTTCGGGTATCGCAGCGTCGACGAGATGAAGCTCGAGGTGCCCGAACTCTCGCACGATCCCGCCTCGTTCTTCGCGCTGCTCACGACCGCACTCGGCGGCGGCGAGAAGCGGGCCGCCGCAGACATCGCGCCCCATGTGCGCGGCCTCGGCCCGCTCCGTCGCCCGGCCTACCGCTGGGCCTGCACCCGGGCTCAGCGCGCCTTCGCCGCCCGGGAGAAGACCAGGTTCTCGCGCACGAGGGCCTTCGGTGTGGTCAAGCGGATGTTCCGCGCGCTGGGTGCGGACCTCGCCCGGTCGGGCCGGCTGGCCGCCGCCGACGACGTCTACCTGCTCACCCTGGACGAGGTCGTCGGCGCCTACGAGGGCACGCTCGTGGAGTCCGACCTGGCCGGGATCGTCGCCCGTCGGTCGGCCGAGCGCGCCCGCGGTGCGGTCGCCCCCGAGCGCTTCACCACGACAGGCGCGGTGTATCCGCCGTCGGGCGGGCAGCAGTGGCCCGAGGACGTCGGCGACGCGCCGGCCATGGGTCCGCGGGACGAGATGGTCGGTGTGGCGGCCGGGCCGGGAACAGCCACCGGCCCCGCGATCGTGGTGGACACCCCGCACGGCGTCGACGGTCATGTGGTCGTCACGTACCGCACCGACCCCGGCTGGGTGGCGGTGCTGCCGTCCGCCGCCGCGCTCCTCATCGAGCGCGGCAGCCCGCTCACCCACGTCGCGATCGTCGCGCGTGAACTCGGTGTCCCCACCGTCGTGCAGATCAGGGACCTGACCAAGCGGGTCGCGGACGGGACCATGCTGGAGGTCAACGGCTCCACCGGCCGGGTACGAGTGGTGGCGCCGGCGGATCATGGATGAGCGGGGCGTGACCGGCCGGTTCATCGCCTTCGAGGGGATCGACGGCAGCGGCAAGACGACCACGGCGGCGCATCTGGTGGGGCTGCTGCGTCGTTCCGGGGTGCCCGCCACGCTGGTCGCGCACAACAGCACCGATGTGGGCCAGCCGGCCGTGTCGCAGTACGTCGCCGAGTTGGTGTCGTTGAAGCAGCGGACGCACTCGTTCGACTACGCGTCCCTCGGCGCGGTGCACTGGGCGTTGATCCGTGCCAGCTACTACGCCTTGGTCGACCGCTTCGTCGTCGGGCCGGCGTTGGAGCGGGGGGAGGTGACGGTGGCCGACGGGTGGTATCACAAGTTCATTGCCCGGGTCACCGCGGCCGGACACGCCGATGACCCGCAGGCGGTCAGATCGATCTTCGCCCCCGTCCGCAGCCCGGACACGGTGTTGCTGCTGGACACCGCGCCGGAGGTGGCCGCCGATCGGAAGAAGGACATCAACGACGCCGAATACGGCCCGACCCGCCGGGGTGAGGGCTCCCGCTCGGTGTTCGCCCGGTACCAGCGCCAGGTCCGCGGCGAGCTCCTGCGCATGGCCGATCCTCGGGTCTGGCAGGTGATTCCTACGGACGACCTCGGACCCGGGCGGGTCGCCGCCGCCTGCCTCGACGCGCTCCGCGGACAGGGCCTGCTGGCGGAAGGGTCTCGCGTACGGTGACGCCGACCGTGTTCTCGCTAGGTATGCCCGCCGTCCGGGCCGGTGCCCCCGCGGCGGGAATCGGCCGGGCCCGGCGTGCGGAAGCCGAACGGCGGTCCGGTCGTGGCGTGCGTCATGTCGGCGACCTTCTGCCGGGCCTCGACGAGCGCGATCTCGATTTTCTCCACCGCCGCCAACAGCGCCTCTCCGCCCCGGGTCGTGGACACCCGCCGCGTCGTTCGGGTGAGCAGCGGGACGCCCCAGTCCTTCTCGAGACGCCTGATCCGGTGCGAGAGTGTGCTGGGGCTGACGAACAGCAGGGCCGCCGCGCGCGTGAAGGACCGCTCTCGAGCGACGATGCGAAATGAGTGTAGGGCCTGCCAATCCACGTGAACCCCCTCGAAAATCGGAAGACGGCGTGTTCGGAACTTGTCAGGGTTGGCAGAGGTTCAGGCTGCGGCCCAGCCGGCATCCGGGTGGCGGCAATTCGGTCCGCCAGCGTCAAAATCGTCCGGGCGCGCACTTCTTGCCGGAATGGAATCTGTTCGGAGTAATACGGCGACCCGGGTCTGACGGGTCGTGGAGGTGCTATCGTCAACGACCGTGTTTCTGGCTGATGGCCATCCTTGCACCACTTCCCACCGGTTGTTCAACCCGCAGAGGGCATTGGCCCGTCCGCCGCGGAAATATCTTGAAAAAGTGCGAGCAATTGCTGCGGCTGACCCCGCCGCCTCGTTACTTCGGCTGATCCGAGTCTTGCATGAATGGAAGGCTTCCGGCCATTCCACTTGCGTATTCTTGTGGTTACGCACGGCAACCTCGCCGGATTGCCGGGTCGGCCGGGTCCGGGAGGCGGGCGCATTCGACTGCGGGTGCCGTGCGGGAAATGTCGCTTAGCAAGGTCGCCCGCGCGGCCGAATATCGGAGTTCGCAGAGCGGGGGCCGAAAGGTCGCCGGATCCCGTACCCGTCATTCGAGTTCGCGGCGGCCTATGCGCCGGCGGCGTGCCGGCCTTCCTCGGTCGCCGGCCGCTGCGGCGGTGAGACGTCGCTGCGGGCGTTGCGCCCTCCCGGCCCGGTGCGGGCGGGCCGGGCCGGATGGCGTGTCAGAAGCTGCTGACCAGCTTCACGAACGCGTCGTCGATCGTGGCGGGATCGGTGGCGTCGAAGGCCTTGCCGGACGACGCCTTGGCGATCCGGTCCAGGGTGGTGAAGTCCGACTCCCGGTCGAAGGCGATGCAGAACACCTTGACCGGACGCTGCGGGTCCAGGGCGACCTCGGCGAGCAGGCGGGCCAGGTCGTTGTCCGGGCCGTACTCGTTCTTGCCGTCGGTCAGCACGACGATCGCGTTGATCCGCTGCGGGTCGTACCGGTTGAGCAGCTCCCGGTGTGCGGCCCGGACCGTCGCGTAGAGCGCGGTGCCGCCCTCGACGTGCAGGCTGGCGATCTTGCTGTTGATCCGCTTCTGGTCGAACCCGCCGAGCGGGACCTCCGTCCGGTACGGGCTCTTCGGCCGCTGCTTGGTCTCCGAGGAGAACGACCAGAGCCCCACCCGGTCCTCGGAGTTGAGCAGCGCGAGGCCCTTGCCCGCCGCGGCCGAGGCGACCTGGAACCGGGTACGGGTGCCTACCTTCGCCTGCATCGACCCGGACGTGTCCAGCGCGATCAGGATGTTGGCCTTCTTGCGGAGCGTGCGCCAGCCGTCCAGCATCGCGCCGACCACCTGCGGGTCCGGGGGCTCGAAGTAGGTCAGTCCGCCGGTGGGCTCGGCGCCGACACTGGCGAGCAGTTCCGCCGACGCCCGGCGCTCGTGGTCCCGGAAGCCGAGGCGGGCGAAGCTCTCCTGCTGCGCGTCCTCGGTCAGGAACGCCTGGAAGTCGGCCGCCGCCGCGCGCTGCCGCTCGTCGGCGGAGGGCAACACCACGAACGGGTGGTCCAGGTTGAACGTGCCCTCCTTGGGATGGATGGCGACCAGCGGGACGTTCGGCCGGCGGCCCCGCTCCTGCCCGTCCTGCCGAGGGCTCAGCGCCCCCGTGTTGTAGAGGTCGACCAGCTCCTCCTGCAGGACGATGGCGCTCATGTCGTCGGTGCTGCCCGCGCCGCCGGCCAGGTCCGCCTCGGCGAGGTTGCGCAGCAGGTCCACCGAGTCGTCGCTGTAGTGCGACACGTTGGCCTCGATCCGGCGGACGAACTGGGTGACCGCGGGGTCGGCCAGGTCGGCGCGGGTCAGGTCGCTGGACCGTCGCACCGCCGCGTAGTAGGTGGCGATGGTCGCGGCCAGCCCTGAGGTGGACAGGTTGGGGTTGTCCTTGCCGAAGGTGAAGCGGCCCCACTCCGGCTTGCCGAAGCCGGCCCACCCGTCCCGCCCGGACAGACCCAGGATCTCCCCCCAGCCCAGCGGCCCGCGCCGGCGTACCAGCTCGGCCTTTGGCTGCGGCATCGCGATCACCAGCGGGCTGTTGGCGATCGACGGGTAGCGGTCCGGGGTCTGCGGCGCCCGCCCGGCGGCCTCGTCGAGCAGCCGGAGCTGGCCGGTCCACAGGCTCGACGTCGGCAGCCAGACCTGCGGTTGCGGCAGGCCGGTGCGGGCCCAGTCGGTGGCCAGCGCCTCGGTGGCCTGGCCCGAGTTCAACGCGCTGACGTGCACCTGGGCGCACCCGCCACCCTCGATCGACCGGTTGCTGCGGTTGTAGCGTTCGGCCAGTTCGACCAGCAGGTCCGCCTTCTCCGTCGAGGAGTTGACCTGGAGGGTGGTGGCGCAGTCGGCGCGGGCCCCCGTGCTGCCCGCGTCGCGCTGCCGGACGAACACGACCGCCCCGGCGATGACCACCAGCCCGGCGGTGACGGCGGCGGTGTAGGGCAACCACTGCCGCGTACGCGTAGCGGATGGGGTCATCGGGGCGTCCTCCTCGGTGGGCGGCTGGTGGCAGCCAACCTATCGATGCGGCGCCAGCCCGCGCCCCGGGCCCCACCGCACCGGGTCACCCGTGGTCGGGTCGTCCCCCGAGCGCGGTCGCGACCAGTAGCCGGACCAGGTAGACCACGACGAAGGCGACGGCCCCGACCGCGGCGGCCGGGCCGATCGCGCTCGACCCGACGTAGCCGGCGGCGGCGCCGGCCGAACCGAGGAAGAGCGCGGTCGAGATGCCCCAGGCGTCGAGGGCCTCACGACGCAGTCGCCGCAACGCGCCGTCCGGGCCCGCGCCGACGCCGGGCTCTCTCACCGGCAGGTGCGCCGGTTGGGTCGCCACCGGCAGGTGTGCCGGTCGGGTCGCCACCGGCGGGTGTGCCGGTCGGGTCGCCACCGGCGGGTGCGCCGGCTGTGTCGGTCCGGCCCGGAACGGCGTGGTCGGCGGTGCCTGAGTCGTCGGCTGCGTCGAAGTCGGCGGCGGTGTCGGGCGCGGCTGCGGCGCCGTCGGCGGGACCGTGGGAAGCGGGTGGTTCGGCGTCGGCGCGCCCGCAGTCTCGTTGCCGGCCTCGAGCAGGCTCTTCCGACGCAGCGGCGCGGTGACCGTGGCGTCCTGCCGGAGCAGCCGCACCAGCACGCGCTCGGCGTCCGGCCGGTCCGCCGGATCCTTGGCCAGGCACTCCCGGATCAACTCGTCGAGCACGGGCGGCAACGGCGGCAGCTCGGGAGGATCGTGCAGCACCCGGTGCATCACGGCGAAGAGCGAGTCGTTGCCGAACGGCGGCCGACCGCCGGCGGCGAAGGCGATCGTGGCCGCCCAGGCGAAGACGTCGCAGGGCGGACCGACCGCGTCGTTGCGGAACCGCTCGGGCGCCATGTACGCGGTGGTCCCCATGACCCGGCTGGACGCCGTCTCGGTGACGCCCAACGCGCGGGCGATGCCGAAGTCGATCACCCGAGGACCGTCCCTGCCCAGCACCACATTGTCCGGCTTCAGGTCGCAGTGCACCACGCCGGCGCTGTGGATCGCGGCGAGCGCGGTGACCGTGCCGACCGCGAGCCGGTGCAGGGCGTTGCCGGCCAGCGGGCCGCTCTCGCGGACGTGCCGGTGGAGCGTCGGGCCCTCGATGAACTCACTGACCACGTAGGGCTGCTCGCCGTCCACCTCGGCGAAGAGCACCTGCGCGGTGCAGAACGGAGCGACCCGGCGCGCGGCGGCGATCTCCTTCACGAACTGCGACCGCGCCCGTGGATCACTCAGATCGACGTTGACCATCTTGACCGCGACCCGGTCGCCGGCGTCGTCCTCACCGAGGTAGACGACCCCCTGTCCACCCGCGCCCAGCCGGCCGACCAGCCGGTAGCGGCCGGCGGTGACCGGGTCGTGCGTCCACAGTCTGGCCAATCCTGGCACCGGCGGGCCGGCCGGTTCTGACATCCCGACTCCATCAGTGTCGTGCCCGGCCACCGGCGGCGCAGGACACGGTCATCGTGCCATGTCGCCGCCGGTGACCGGAGACGTCCGGCCACCGGTGGAGGTCAGCGCTGGCTGCGGGGCTGCGCAACGGCACGATCCGGGCGTGCGCCACCCACCGTGTACGCGTACGGCACCGCCGCCACCTCCGTGCCGAACCCGGTACGCGCATCGAACGCGGTCACCGTCAGCGATCCGGCGACCCGCCGCCCGACCGGTCCGTCGGGCGTGAGGGTCACCGTGACCCGGCCGCTGTGCCCCGGCGCCAGCGTCAACGGCGCGTCCGGCTCGGTCACGCCCTCGACCACCCGCCGCCAGTAGCTACCGGTGGACGACGTGGCCTGCCGGTCGGGAAGCCGGGTCAACGCGGTCGCCGCGCAGTCCACCCGGGCCGTCGGCTGGGGCGTGGCACCGAACGGGCCGGAGCGGTTGGCGTTGCAGATCCAGGTCGTCGCCGCCACCTCGACCGACGACACCAGCACCTCCGATCGGCGGCCCGGGGTGCCGGCCAGGTCCGGGTCCCCGACGTAGTAGCCGTTGTCCCCGTAGGGCTGCGTGTCGAGCAGGTGCGGCAGTGTCGACTCGGCGGTCATCCGCAGCTCGGTGGTGCCCGTCGGAACGAAGAAGCGGGGGTAGACCTCGGTCCCGGACACCGGTGTCCGGTAGGTGGCGGACGCGACCGGCCGCAGCGGTACCTCGCCGACGGTGTCCAGCCGGGCGTCGACCAGGTAGGACGCCGGGGCGGCGCCGGTGTTCGTGATCGTGAGCGTGGCCCGGACCGGCGTGCCGGCGGGGAGCACGCCACCCGCCGGCACGCCGGTCGCGGCGACGGGTGGCGGGGCGTACGCCACCCGGCCGTGGAACGGTTGGCTGGTGCGCGCCGTGGCGGTCGGGGCGGTCAGCACCAGCACCACGGTCCACCGGCCGGCCTGCGGGGCCCGCCGGACCAGGTCCAGGCGGGGCGGCGCGGTGGCCCCTGCGGAGCGGGAGCTGCTGGCGGCGAGCGGCATGCCGTTCGGGTCGACGAGCAGACCCCACACCTCCAGGCCGGGATCGTCGCCGACGGCCACCGACACGGCCAGCGCCGGTCTCCCGGCGGGCACGTCGAGTTGGAAGCTGCGTCGCTGCCCGAGCAGGGCCCAGCCGGCCAGGGCGCCGTTGCCGCCGGAGAAGACGCCGCGGAAGCCTCCGCCGGAGGGGCCGGTCGGCACCAGCGTCCGTAGGCCCAGCGGAAGCGCCGCGTACCCGGTCGCGCCGGCGGTGACGGTCACTGCGGTCACCGCGTCACCGGCCTCGGCCGGCAGACCGACCGGCAGCCGGACGGTCCGCGTGCCGCCGGCCGGCACGACAGCCGACGGGCCGGTGTGTGTGCTCAGCCGCAGCGCGGTGATGTCGTACCGCACCGCGCCCACCGGCGGGGAACCGTCGTCGCGGGTCCAGATCGCCACGCTCCAGCGGCCCGGCTGCGGCCGGGCCACGGTCGCGGCCGCGTACCCGCCGTTGCCCAGCGGCAACGAGTAGCCGGCGAGCCGTCCGGCGGGGTCGAAGACGCTCACCGCGACCGGGGCGGTGTGCGAGCGGGGGTCCCAGGCCGCCGCGGCGTGGAGCTGGTCGGTTCCGCCGGGCACGGTGACCGGCACCCGGCGGGCGTTCGCCGGCACCCCGTCGGAGTCGGCGAACGTCTCGCCGGCGCCGGTGGCGGGCGTGACCCGGCCGGCAGCCAACCGGCGGGCCGGCGCGGTGGAGCGCAGGGCGACGGTGACGCGGCGGGTGCGTGTGCCCGGGTTGGTGACCCGCACGTCGACGGGGGTGACCCGTCGCGGCGCGCCGGTGATGCTCGCCGTCGAGGTGGTGACGAGCAGCCCCGCCGCGTCCCGGGCGGCGCGTCGACCGGCGTCGGCGGTGGGCGACCGGCCGGCCGGCGGGTCGGTCAGCGCGGCGGCCAGGCGCACCGCGGCGAGCGTGTCGACGCGTCCGGCGCCCTGCTGGCCGGCCGGCTGCCGCAGGTCGGCCGCGGAACTCATGAGGATGTGTTTGACCCGCGCCGGGGTGGGGGTGGCGCCGGTGCGCCGGCGTACCGTCTGGATCACCAGCGCGGCGGCGCCGGCCACGAACGGCGCCGCCGCGCTGGTGCCGCCGAACAGGAAGAACGGGCTGGGGGTGCCACCGTCGAAGAAGGAGACGCAGCTCTGGTAACGGGTGGTGTCCGGGGAGCAGGCGGCCCAGCCGGTGTCGCCGGGAGCGACGAGGTCGACGGTGCGCGGTGCGGTCTGGGCGGTGCCGCCGGAGCTCAACGCGGACACCGAGTCGGACCGGTAGCCGCGTCCGAGTGGGGCCCCGCCGTAGCCGAGCTGGTCGTAGGCGCGTAGTTGGGTGCTGGCGCCGACGGCGACGACGTCCGGGTCGCTGGCGGGTGAGCCGAGGGTGTCGTCCGGTCCGGCGTCCCCGGTGGCGACCACCACGGTCACGCCCGCCGCGACGGCCGCGTCGTTCGCCAGCCGCAGGGCGTTGGCGGCCGTGTCCGGGTAGCCGAAGCCGACCAGCGACTCGTTCAGCACGTCCACGTGTTCGTGGAGCACCGCCCACTCGATGCCCCGCAGGACGACGGACGTCGGCGCGGCGACGTTGCTGAACACCTTCGCCACGTGCACGGTGGCCGCCGGCGCGACGCCGAGGATCCGGATCGGGCACGGGGTCGCCGGGCGGTGCACCGGGTGGGCGTACGGACCGGCGTCGTAGACACCGGCGCCCTGGGCGGCGATGACGCTCGCGTCCCCGAAGGACTCCAGGATGTACGAGGGGGCGTCCAGGCCGTCGCCGGTGAAGTCGGCGTACCCGGCGACGACGGACCGGCCGTCGCGGACGAACTCGGGCGCGCCCGGATCGATCGGCCCGCCCAGCACCCCGACGCGCACCCCGGCCCCGTCGGCGAGGTCGTGCGCGCCGGGACCCTGGACCGAGCCGACGGTTCGCGTCACCGTCAGCCCCTCCGGTTCGGTCGCCGGCGGTTCACCAGGGCGGGCGCAGCTCCGCCCCCCGTTTCCGGCGGCCACCGGCGCGGACGCGGGACGGGGCGCGCCGACCGGGGTGACCGGTTGGCGTAGTCGTAGCTGACGGTCGGGCAGCACGGCGCGTACCCCCGGGCGGGACGCCAGTTCCGCGGCGGCCCGCGCCGGCAGCGTGGCGGCGACGGCGTTGACCAGGCGCAACGGCTGCACCCGGGTGGCGCCCGCGCGGCGCAGGTCGGTGAGCATCGGCTGCTGCCCGGCGGCGATGCGGGCGGTCCGGTCGGCGAGCCGCCGGCCCGGCGCGGTGTCGTGCTGGTCGGCGAGCACGACGATG
This sequence comes from Micromonospora sp. AKA38, assembly GCF_027925725.1. NCBI lineage: Bacteria > Bacillati > Actinomycetota > Actinomycetes > Micromonosporales > Micromonosporaceae > Micromonospora > Micromonospora sp. AKA38. The sequence goes on from NZ_BNEI01000005.1 coordinate 705,051, forward strand.
ACAGCCCGGGCCGGCCCACCGGCCGCGACCGCCGGCGCGGCCACGGTGACGACCGGGACGGCGGCCAGGGCCGGTGTGAGGAGCGCGGCCAGTACGCGGCGCGGCGCGGTGAACAGCACGATGATGTCCTCGCTTCCGGGGGAGGTCGGCGGTGGGCGAGCCGGTCAGCTGGCGGTACGGCGTTCGGTGACGACGACCCAGCCGAAGGTGGCCAGTTGCAGGGCGACGAGCGCGAGGAAACCGACGCCGTTCCAGAAGGCGGGCCCGTCGGGCGGGGCGTCGAGGCCGTCGACGGCCAGGCTGACCATCGTGACCATGGCGGGCACCGTCAGGGTCAGCAGCGCCACGGTCACCAGGAGCGACCCGAGCAGGTAGCACGGCGCGTACCAGCGGATGATCCGCAGCTCCCGCGCCGGCACACCGGTGAGGTCGTGCGCGGCGGCACGGCCGATCACCCGCCGGGCCCGGTCGGCCAGCCAGCGCCGGGTGTCGCCCATCAGATCACCCAGCCGTAGCCAGTTGCCCAGCACGAAGTAGATGTCGGTGCGCATGAACACCAGGAACTGGTAGACCACCGACAGCGTGAGCGTGTAGACGATCCCGCGCACCAGCCGCTCCTGCACCCCGGCGAGTTGCAGCAGCAGGCAGGCCGACATGAGCAGCAGGTCCCAGGTCAACCCCGCCAGATAGGGGGCGTAGCGGCGGCGGCGGGGCACGGACCGCACCGCCGACATCTCCGTCTGCGCCACCAGGAACCACAGCCGTCGACTGATGGACAGTCGTCCCGTGACGCCCAACGCCCGCACGGTGGCCGCGTGCGCCAGCTCGTGCAGCAGCACCAGGGTCCAGGCCACCGCCGCGACGACCAGCGCGTTGGCCAGGACCCCGTCCAGGAGGAACGCGTCCGCCGGGGTGGGCCGCAGCCGAGGGAAGAACGCCAGCAGCAGCGGCACGGTCAGCCAGCCGGCGGCGTAGAGCAGCCGCATCGGCGGCGCGAGCAGCCAGGCGACGCGCTGCGGCGACAGGTTCCCCAGCAGCGCCAGCCCTCGCCGGGGCGCGGCGGCGCCGGTGCCCGGTCCGGCGCCGGTCGTCGACGTGCCGGCGCCGGCCGGGCCGTCGTCCGCGCCCGGTGTGGCGTCGGCCCGCACGAAACCGCAGGACGCGATGCCGTCGAGGAAGTCGGCGAGGTCCGGCTCCGTTCCGTACCGCTCGGTGAACCGCCGGCGGACCTCGCCCAGCGGGAGCCCTTCGCCGAGCCACCGGACGAGGTCGACGCCCTCGACCGGCAACTCGACGAAGTCGCCGGTGTCCACCCGGCCGACCTCGCACAGACCGTCCTCGCTCTCGCCGATGTGCAGCGGATACAGCCGGACGACCGTGGTGTCGGCGAGCGTGCTGGTCACGTCGCGGATCCCGACGCGACCGTGTCCCGTACGCCGGGAGCCGAGGCGCCGGGGCGGGGCACCCGGCCGTGCGGGCCGCAGGCGGCGCAGTCGTCGAGCAGCGTGCCCTCGGCGAACTGCGTCTCCATCCGGTGCACGTCCACGACGAGCTTGCGGCCGACGATGACCGGTTCCGCCATGCCGGTGAGGTACTTGACGGCCTCCAGGGCGGCCAGGTTGCCGATCATCCCGGCCATCGGCGCGTTGCAGGGGTTGATGGTGCGGTCACCGATCACCCCGACCACGTACTCGGCCATCGGCGTGTACTCCGGATGGTTGGCCGCGGCGTCCTGCTCGACGCACTGGAAACACGCGGTCCGGTAGGGCACGTGCAGGAAGAGGCTGACCGTGAGCCCGTCGTTGGAGCCGCGCATCCACGCGGTGCCCTCCCGCAGGGCCGCCTCGTTCAGCCACTGGTAGAGCGTGAGCCGGGGGCGGTCCGCGGCGCAGATGACCAGGTCGCGGCCGGTCATGCAGGCGCGGGCGGCCTCGACCCCGTCCACCCGGGCGTTGCGTCCAGTGACCCGGACGTGCGGGTTGATCTCGGTCAGCCGACGGACGGCGGCGCTCACCTTCGGCTGCCCGACGTCGGCGTCGGTGTAGAGCACCTGCCGGTTGAGGTTCATCAGCTCCACGTCGTCGTCGTCGACGAGCAGGATGTCCCCGACGCCGATCGCGGCCAGGCTCATGGCCACGTACGACCCGAGGCCGCCGATGCCGAGCACCGTGACCCGGGCGTCGCGCAGCCGGAGCTGGAAGTCCGCCGCGGTCAGCGGTGGCTTGTGGAAGTAGGAGAAGAACTCCAGGTTGCGCCGGTACCGTTCGCGTTCCGCCGCCGGCAGTCGGGCCGGCGGGGGCACGGCGGCGTCCTCCACGAAACCCATGTCGATCAGCGCGTCGACGGACGCGTCGACGTCGGCGGCGGTGATGCCCGGCTGGTGCTGCGCCATCGCGTCGGCCAGCTCCGGGCGGGTGCGCGTGCCGTCCATCAGGTTCAGCAGACGCCAGGTGTTGCCGTGCTCGTCGTCGACCATCTCCGAGGCGATGCCGTAGTCGCCGCCGCCGATGCGGATGCGGCCGTCGCCCAGCGGGATGGGGGGAAACACACTCTTGATCCGGGGTCGCCTCATCCGTACTCGCTCCTTCTGGTGTTGCCGGGGCGGCGGTCGCCCCGCGGCGTCGAGGCGGTCCTGGCCACCGCCCCCGGCGGTGGCCAGGACCATCGGGTCAGCAGTCCGTGCAGGGGCTGCAAGCGCAGATGACGGTGGTCTCGATCTTCTCGAGACGGCGGATCTGGATCTTCATGGCGACACCTCCCTCGTCAGCTAGCGGCGGGCCGGACCGTGGCCGGCGGGCGCCGGCGGTGCCGGTCGGCACCAGGAAGTCTGCGGCGGGTCGGCGGGGCGTGGAGAAATCCCGGACGACTCCGGACGGCTCCGCGTCACGCACCGCCGGCGCCCCCGACGTCGGTACAAATCAACGACACATCTGGTGACGCCGCTGGCCAGTGCGGGTCTAGTAGGGGCATCAACCGATGCGTTTTCCAGGAGCTGCCGTGATCGAGTCGCTGTCGAGTGGCGGCGATGGGGCACCGCCCGACCCGGGGCGGGCCGACTCACTGGACGAGGTGGCCCGCACCCTGCGGAGCCTGAAAGTGTGGGCCGGCGACCCCTCCTACGACACGATCAAGAACCGGATCAACGCCGCCTGCCGGGCCGCGCATCCCGCCGGCCCGGTCATCGCCAGGCGGACCACAGTCGCCGACTGCTTCAAGACCGGCCGACGGCGGGTCAACACCGACCTGGTGATCGCCGTGGTGCAGGCGCTGCACCCGGACGTGGGCTACGTGGCGCAGTGGCGCCAGGCGCTGCGGGTCGTCAGCGGGGAGGCCCGCGCGGCGTCGCAGGTGCGGGTGTACGACACGCTGCCGCCGGACCTGCCCGGCTTCATCGGTCGTGCCACCGCGCTGCGCCGGCTCCGACAGGCACTCGACACCGGCGTGCACGGCGGCGTGGTCGTCGTCGCGCTGCACGGGATGGCGGGCGTCGGCAAGACCCAACTGGCGGTCCACGCCGCGCACGCCCGGCACCGCGAGGAGCCGTTCGACCGGATCCTGTTCGTCAACCTCCGCGGATTCCACCCCGACCCGACCCAGCCGCCGGCCGACCCGTCCTCCGTCCTCGAGGGTTTCCTGCGTCTGCTGGGTGTCGCCGGCCAGCAGGTACCGCACGGCCTGACCGCCCGCGCGGCCACCTACCGGCGTCTGCTGGCCGGCACCCGCACGCTTGTCGTGCTGGACAACGCCGGCGACGCCGAGCAGGCCCGCCCGCTGCTGACCGACACCCCGGGCTGCCCCGTGCTGATCACCAGCCGACGCGACCTGCGCGAGCTGCCGCACACCACCCACGTCGCGGTGGACCTGTTCACCCCGGACGAGTCGGCGGCCCTGCTCGCCGTCGGCGGATCGCACCTCCCCGGCGGCCCCGACCCGCACGCGATGGCCCGGATCGCCCACCGGTGCGGGCACCTGCCGCTCGCGCTCGGACTGGTCACCGCGCACATCAGCGGCACCTCCGGCTGGACGCTGACCGACCACGCCGACCGGCTCGACGAACGGCATCACCAACAGCGCCTCGACCTCAGCGTCGAACTTGCCTTCGACCTGTCGTACCGGCACCTGCCCGCCGACCGGCGCCGGCTGCTGCGCCTCGTGGCGGCACACCCGGGCGACGACTTCGACGCCCCGGCCGCCGCCGCCCTCGCCGGCATCTCCACCTGCGAGGCCCGAGCCCACCTGTGTCACCTGCACCGCGACCACCTGCTGCACCACGCCGCCCCCGGCCGCTACGCCCTGCACGACCTGGTGCGCGCCTACGCCACCAGCCGATGCGGCGACGAGGACCCGCCACCCGAACGCCGCGCCGCGCTGACCCGCCTGTTCGACTACTACCTGGCCGGCACGCTCGCCGCCGTGGATGTCCTGTACCCCGCCGGATCGCACCGCCGGGTGCCGTCGAACGGCGGCACCGTCGCCGCTCCGGCCGACCCGGACACCGCCCGCAGGTGGCTGGACACCGAACGCCCGACCCTGGTGGCCGTCGCCACGCACGCCGCCGCCCATGGCTGGCCCACCCACGCGGCGCACCTGTCGGCCGCCCTGTTCCAGTACCTGCACGGCGGACATCCCACCGACGCGCTCGTCATCCACGAACAGGCCCGGCACGCCGCGTGCCGTGCCGGCGACCCGGTCGAGCAGGCCCACGCGTCGACCAGCCTCGGCGCCACCTACACCCAGCTCGGCCGATACGCGTCGGCCGCCGAGCACCTCCAGCGGGCCGGAATCCTGTTCCGGGGGACCGGGGACCGGGTCGGCGAGGCCCGCGCGCTGATCAACCTCGGCGTCATCGAGTCACAGCTCGGCCGCAACCGGCCCGCCGCCGACAACTACCGCCACGCGCTGGCCCTGTTCCGGCAGGCCGGTCACCGGGCCGGGGAGGCGCACGCGCTGAACAACCTCGGTGAGGTCGAGGCGCAACTGGGTGAGTACGGTTCGGCCGCGAAACACGTGCAGCAGTCGTTGGCACTCTTCCAGCAGTTGGGCGGCCGGGCCAGCGAAGCCTGGACGCTGAACACCCTCGGTGACGTCGACATCCGGCGGGGACGGCACGCGGCGGCCCGGTCCCATCTGCGGCAGGCGCTGACCCTGTACCGCCAACTCGGCAATCGCACCGGCGAGGCCTGGACGCTGAACAGCCTCGGCGCGCTGCACACCCGACTCGGTCAGCGCACCGACCACCACCAACGGTCGCTCGACATCTTCCGCGAGACCGGCGAACGGTACGGCGAAGCCAGCGCCCTCAACGGCATCGCCGAAGCGGCCCGCCTGGCGGGAGAGCCGGCCGACGCGCTTCGTCACCACACCGCGGCCCACACGGTCGCGGTCGACATCGGCGCGCACCAGGAGCATGCCCGCGCCCACGCCGGCCTCGGTCACGTCCACCGCGCCCTCGGGGCGCCCGCCTCCGCCCGTCAGCACTTCCAACGGGCGGTGACCCTCTACCGCGACCTCGACATGCCCGAGGCCGAGCAGATGATCGTCCACCTCGGCGCCCTGGACGACGCCGATCACCGGCTGCCCTCCCCGCACCGTTGAGGCCCGATCGGCAGGAATCCCGCGACTTCTGTCTTCGACGCGGCCCGGCCGGCGGCGACCACATCCACCTGCCGAACCTGTGCCCGGGACCGCGTGGCGACCGCTCGCCCGCCCGGCCGAGCGGTCGGGCCCACTCCGGGGCACGATCGTCGCGGCGGTCGGGACAGTTCGTGCCGTCCGCCCCCGACACGCCGGGCCGCGTCTGCCGGTGTGCTTCCTGGTCGCGGGGCCGATCCGCTGGGAGCGATACCAACGGGGCGACGATCCACATCGCCCGGTCGCTACACTCCCCGACAGAGTCCGGAACCGCACCCGACACCCGGTGCGCCGACCAGGATCGGATGGAGACGCCAGTGACCCGCGACAAGGCCGCACCCCGCGGAATCGACCGCACCGTTCCCAGCGTGGCCCGGGTCTACGACTACTTCCTGGGCGGTAAGGACAACTTCGAGGTCGACCGGAAGGTCGCCGAGCACGCCCTGCGGATCACTCCGGACGGGCCGGCCGCGGGCCAGGCGAACCGGGCCTTCCTGCGCCGGGTGATCCGGTTCCTGGTCACCGAGGCCGGCATCGACCAGTTCCTCGACCTCGGGTCGGGGCTCCCCACCCAGGGCAACGTGCACGAGGTCGCCACCGAGCACAACTCGAACGCCCGGGTGGTGTACGTGGACAACGACCCGATCGTCCTGACGCACGGGCGGGCCCTGCTCGCCGCGGAGGGCACCGCGACGGTGATCCAGGCCGACATCCGGCGACCGCAGGAGATCCTCGACGATCCGGACGTCCGCCGGTTCCTCGACTTCGACCGGCCGGTCGGGTTGTTGCTCTTCGCGATCCTGCACCACCTCGGCGACGACGAGGAGCCGCGCGCGGTGTCGGCGGAGCTGATCGACGCGCTGCCGTCGGGCAGTTACGTGGCGATCTCGCACTTCCGTGACCCGGGCGAGCGGGACCCGGAGGGCTCCCGGAAGGCCCGCGAGGTCGAGCGGGTCTTCAACGAGTCGCTGGGCACCGGCCGTTGGCGTACCGACGAGGAGATCCTCTCCTTCGCCGACGGGCTGACGGTGCTGGAGCCGGGGCTGGTGCCGCTGGCCGAGTGGCGTCCGGATCCGGGCACGCCCGCGCCGAAGCAGACCGACACCTACCACACCTTCGTCGGGCTGCTCGCCCGCAAGCCCTAGGTCGTCGCGGCGTCACCGTCGAGGTGGCCGGTGGTGGCCAGGTGGCGGTACCAGTGGGCGCTGTCCTTCCAGGTGCGCTGCTGGGTGTCGTAGTCGACGCGGATGATGCCGAAGCGGCGGTCGTAGCCGTAACCCCACTCGAAGTTGTCCAGCAGCGACCAGACGAAGTAGCCCCGGACGTCCGCGCCCCGCGCGCAGGCGTCGGCCATCGCACCGATGTGCCGGCGCAGGTAGTCGACCCGCCGGTCGTCATGGACCCGTCCGTCGGCCGAGACCACGTCGTCGAACGCCGCGCCGTTCTCGGTGATCATCAACGGCTGGCCCGGGTACTCGTGACGCAGCCGCAGCAGCAGCTCGGTCAGGGCGGGCGGGTCGATGTTCCACCCCATCGCCGTGTGCGGGCCGGGCTGCGGCAGGAAGTCGACGTCGTCGGCGCCCACCCACGGGGTGTGTGCCGAGGCGCCGTGGCCGTCGGCGTCGGAGCGGGCCGTGTGTCCGTCCCCGGCCCGGACCAGGGTGCTGGCGTAGTAGTTGACCCCGAGCACGTCCAGCGGCACCGCGATCAGCTTCTCGTCACCCGGGCGCACGAACGACCAGTCGGTGACGGCGGCGGTGTCGGCCAGCAGGTCGGGCGGGTACGCCCCGTCCAGCATCGGGCCGAGGAACGCCCGGTTCGCGAGGGCGTCGATCCGCCGGACCGCCTCGGAGTCGGCGGCCGAGCCGGACGCGCCGCGCACGACGTGCAGGTTCAGCGTCACCGACAGCTCGGCGCTCGGCGCCAGCTCCCGGACCACCCGTCCGGCCAGGCCGTGCGCCAGGTTCAGGTGGTGCACCGCCGCCAGCGCGGCCGCCGGTTCGGTGCGGCCGGGCGCGTGCACGCCGGAGGCGTATCCCAGGTACGCCGAGCACCAGGGCTCGTTGAGCGTGGTCCAGGTGTGCACCCGGTCACCGAGCGCGGTGACGATCCCCGACGCGTACTCCTGGAAGCGCAGCGCGGTCTCCCGTGCCGGCCACCCGCCGGCGTCCTCCAGCTCCTGCGGCAGGTCCCAGTGGTACATGGTCGCCACCGGTCGGACGCCGCGCTCCAGCAGGCCGTCGACCAGCCGAGCGTAGAAGTCCAGGCCGGCGGCGTTGAACCGGCCGGAACCGCCGGGCTGCACCCGGGGCCAGGAGATCGAGAAACGGTACGCGCCGAGCCCCAGCTCGGCGATGTGGTCGAGGTCCTGCGGCCACCGGTGGTAGTGGTCGGCAGCCACGTCCCCGGTGTCGCCGCCCAGCGTACGCCCGGGGGTGTGGCTGTAGGTGTCCCAGATGGACGGGCCGCGGCCGTCCTCGGTGGCCGCGCCCTCGACCTGGTACGCCGCCGTGGCCGAACCCCAGACGAAGGTCTCCGGGAAGTCTCGTGCCGTCATCGTCCCGTCCTCTCCCTGCCGGCCACCACCACGCAGTGGTACGCCGACGACTCGCCCGCCACCAGCTCGGCGGTCGCCACGCCGTCGCGGAAGCCCACCTCGAACTCCGTGCCCGGCCCCTCGCCGGGTGCCGGGATGCGTACCCGCTGCCGATGCCCCTCCGCCGGGGCGTAGAGCCGCAGCTCCACCCCGTCGGCCCAGTCGTAGTCGGGCCGGTCGGAGCGCGCCCCGAACCCGATGACCGCGCCGGGCCGGACGAGCACCGGCAGGCTGTCGTACTCGTGCTTCTCGGTCACCCAGGCCGGCCCGGTGAGCTGCGCGCCGGTGACCAGGTGGGTCCAGGTGCCGGCGGGCACGTAGAAGGTGACCTGCCCGTCGGCGCTGAGCACCGGCGCGACCAGGATGTCGGAGCCGAGCATGTACTGCCGGTCGAGGTGCGCCACGGCCGGATCGTCCGGGAACTCCACGATCATCGGCCGCATCATCGGAATGCCGTCGCGGTGCGCCTCCTCGGCGATGGCCGCCAGGTACGGCATGAGCCGGAGCTTGAGCCGGGTGAAGTGCCGCAGCACGTCCACGGCCTCCTCGTCGTACGCCCACGGCACCCGGTACGAGCCGGAGCCGTGCAGCCGCGAGTGCGAGGAGAGCAGGCCGAACGCGATCCACCGCTTGAACACCGCCGGGTCGGGGGTGCCCTCGAAGCCGCCGATGTCGTGGCTCCAGTAGCCGAAGCCGGACGAGGCCAGGGACAGCCCGCCGCGCAGCGACTCGGCCATCGCGACGAACGTCGACTCGCAGTCGCCGCCCCAGTGCACCGGGAACTGCTGGCCGCCGGCGGTCGCCGAGCGGGCGAACACCACCGCCTCGCCCTCGCCCCGCTCGGTCTCCAGCAGCTCGAAGACCGCCTTGTTGTAGAGGTAGGCGTAGTAGTTGTGCATGCGTTGCGGGTCCGACCCGTCGTGCCACACCACGTCGGTCGGGATGCGCTCGCCGAAGTCGGTCTTGAAGCAGTCGACGCCCATGTCCAGCAGCACCTTGAGCTTGCCGGTGAACCAGGCCACCGCGTCCGGGTCGGTGAAGTCGACGAGCGCCATGCCGGCCTGCCACTTGTCCCACTGCCACACCGAGCCGTCCGGGTTGCGCACCAGGTAGCCGGCCCGGCGACCCTCCTCGAACAGGTACGAGCGCTGCGCGATGTACGGGTTGATCCACACGCACACCTTCAGGCCGCGCTCGTGCAGCCGCCGCAGCATGCCCTCCGGGTCGGGGAAGGTCGCCGGGTCCCACACGAAGTCGACCCAGTGGAACTGGCGCATCCAGAAGCAGTCGAAGTGGAACACCGACAGCGGCAGGTTCCGCTCGGCCATCCCGTCGACGAACTCGGTCACCGTCTTCTCGTCGTACGACGTGGTGAACGACGTGGACAGCCACAGCCCGTACGACCAGGCGGGCACCCGGGCCGGTCTGCCGGTCAGCGCCGTGTAGCGGCGCAGCACGTCCTTCGGGGTGGGCCCGTCGACGACGTGGTAGGTCAGCGACTGGCCCTCGACGCTGAACTGGGTCTGCGCGACGACCTCGGAGCCGACCTCGAACGACACGTGCTCCGGGTGGTCCACGAACACGCCGTACCCGGCGCTGCTGAGATAGAACGGCACGTTCTTGTACGCCTGCTCGCTGGCGGTGCCGCCGTCGGCGTTCCACACGTCGACCGTCTGGCCGTTCTTCACGAACGGGCCGAACCGCTCGCCCAGCCCGTACACCGTCTCGCCGACGCCGAGCGCGAGCCGTTCGTGCACGTACCGGCGGCCCTCGCCGTCGGTGACGATCCCGACGCTGCGCCCGGTGGACGCCGTGACCAGCCGGTCGCCGTGCCGGAACTCGACCCGCCACCCGTCGACAAGCGCGACCCGGACGGTCAGCTCGCCGGTGGTCAGCGACGCGCTGATCCCGGTGATGTCGACGGTGACCGGGTGGGTGTCGTCGGTGCGCAACCCGAAGTGGGGTTCGCGGGGCAGCCCGCCGCTGTGGTGGCCGATGGTCACCCCGACCACGCCGGGCGCGGGGGAGAAGAACCGGACGGTGACGACCGGGCGGTTGAGCGTGTCGCCCCGGCCGTTGATCTGACCGGCCGGCGCGAAGACGGTGAAGCCACGCTCGTCCATCTCGACCGATTCCACCGTGCCGGGGCGCAGCACGCTGACCCCCGGGCGCAGTTGCCAGTACCCGTCGGTGAACTTCACTTCTCGGCTCCTGCCGTGATGCCGCGCGCCAGAGTGCGCTGGAAGATGAGGAAGAAGAGGATGGCCGGCACCAGGCTGAGCAACGCGCCGGCGTTCGTCGTCGGGGCGTCCATCAGGCGGTCGCCCTGCAACGACGCGAGCGCGACCGGGATGGTCTGCGTCTGGTTGTCGATCAGCATGACCAGCGGGATGAGGAACTCGTTCCAGGTCCAGATGAAGAAGAAGATGAGCAGGACGGCGAGGGTCGGCCGCAGGTTGGGGAAGACCACCCGCCACAGCACCGTCCACTTGCCGGCGCCGTCCAGCGCCGCGGCCTCCAGCAGTGAGCGCGGGAACGTACCAAGCACCGAGGCGAGCAGGTAGGTGCCGAACGCGCTCTGGATGACGGTGAAGATGATGATCACCGACAGTCGGGTGTTGTAGAGGCCGATCTCCTTGGCCACGTAGTACAGCGGGTAGATCAGCGCCTCCTGCGGCAGCATGTTGGCCAGCAGGAACACCCCGACGATCCAGAGCCGGCCGCGGACCCGGCCGATCCCCAGGGCGTACGCGTTGAGCAGCGACACGACGACGCCGAGCACCGCCACGGACCCGGCGATGAGCGCCGAGTTCCACAGCTTCAGCGGGAAGTTCACCTCGGACCAGTACGTCCGCAGACCCCTGGTGTAGAACTCGGTCGGCCAGCTCAGCGGGCCGCCCGACGAGTAGTCACCGGGCGACTTGAACGCGTTGAGCAGCATGAACGCGAACGGCACCAGCATGACGAGCGCGCCGATGGTGACGCCGGCGAGCACCACCCACCGGCTGACGCCCCGGTGGTGCCGGTCGCGCACCGGCCGGCGCGGCGGGGCACCGGTGATCGTGACTGCCATGTCAGATCCCCCGGTCCCGGCGCTCGCTGCGGGCCTGCACCCCGATGAAGACCACGGCCACCACGACGATGATCACCGTGAGCACGGTGGAGATCGCGGAGCCGTACCCGACCTGGAGCTTCTTGAAGAACGTGTAGTACGCGAAGTACGACGGCACGTTGGTGGCGTTCTCCGGGCCGCCCCGGGTCAGCGCGAAGATCGGCCCGAACACCTTCAACGCGGCGATGGTGCAGGTCAGCGCCACCACGAACGTCTCCGGCCGGATCTGCGGCAGCGTGATCGCCCGGAACCGGCGCAGCCAGTTCGCCCCGTCGACCTCGGCCGCCTCGTACAGCTCCGGGTCGACCCGCTGCAACGCCGCCATGAACACGACCACCGGGTAGCCGATCTGCACCCAGATCATCACCGCCATCACCACCGGCAGCGCGGTGTCCGGGTCGCCCAGCCAGTCGTGGCGCAGCGCCCCGAGACCGACCGCGTCGAGCAGGCTGTTGAACGCGCCGTCGGGGCGCAGGATCCAGCCCCAGACGATGCCGGCGACCACCACGGGCAGCACCTGCGGCAGGTAGAACGCGGCCCGCAACGCCGCCGCCGTACGCGGTTTGAACCGACGCCCGACGACGTCGAAGAGCACCGAGGCGAGCAGCAGCCCGAGCAGGGTCGGCACCACCACCATCGCGACGATCATCGCCACGGTGTTGCGGAACGACGCCCAGAACACCTCGTCGTCCAGCAACCGCCGGTAGTTGTCCAACCCGACGAACGTGGGGTCACCGACCCCCGACCACCGGGTCAGCGACAGGTAGCCGGTGCCGACCAGCGGCGCGCCGATGACCAGGACGAACAGCGCCGCTCCGGGGAGCAGGTAGAGCCAGTACGCCGCGTCGCGGCCCCGCTGTCGGCGGCGGGACGGGGGAGCGGGGGCGGGGGTCGCCGCGGACGGCGCGGCGGCGACGGTGTCGGAGACTGCCATGGCGGATCCTTCCCGGCGGGGCGGCCGGGCGCACCGGTCGTGCCGGTCGCGCCCGCCGCTCGCCGTGTCACTTGCCGGTGATCTCCTTGACGCCGTCGGCGTACGGCTTGGCGATCGTGTCGAGCACCTGGTCGGGGGACTTGGACCCGTTGATCAGGCCCTGGAACCCGCCGACCAGCACGTCGTAGTAGCCGGGCACCGGCCAGTCCGGGTAGAAGGCCAGACCGTCCTGCTTGCTGACCGTGTTGAAGTCCTCGATCAGCTTGCGGTCCTTCGGGTCGGTGATCCTGGCGGGGTCGCCGGCCACCGGGACACCACCGTTGTTGCCGATCAGGTCCTGGATCTCCGGACGCAGGGTGATGTCGATGAAGTCGTACGCCAGGCTCTTGGCCTTGCTGTTCGTCGGGACGACCCAGAGGTTGCCGGACGAGCCGGCGTTCAGCCTGTTGCCCGGGAACAGGAAGGTGTCCCAGTTGGCCTTCATCTCGGCCTTGAAGCGGCCGTACCACCAGCTCCCCGAGACGATCATCGGCGTCTTGCCGGCGATGAACGCGGTGCCCATGTCCTCGGCCTTGAGGCTCGCCGAGTTCTTGGCCACGTAGCCCTTCCGCACCCAGTCGGCGAAGGTGTCCGCGCCGTACTTCAGCGGGTCGGCCTTGAAGTCGACCGGGTTTTTGTAGAGCTGGTAGTCGTCGACGAACGTCCGGTCGGCCTTCGACAGGGCCAGCTGGTAGAAGAGTTGCCCGGCCGGGTACTCGGCGCCGGCCATGCCCAGCGGGGTGATCTTCTTGCTGACGAAGGTGTCCATCGCGGCGGTCATCTCGGCCATGGTGGTGGGCACCGTGACGCCGTTGCGGTCGAACAGGTCCTTGTTGTAATAGACCGTGACGTACTCGCCGTAGTTCGGCACGCCGAACCAGTTGCCCGACCCCATCACGCCCTTGTCGGTGTAGCGGGCGGTGGTCTGGAGGCTGGGGCTGAGCTTGCCGGCCCAGCCGCGCTTCTCCGCCTCGTCGCTGAGGTCGGTGAGCAGGCCCTGGGAGGACAGCAGGCCGGCCGTCGCGTTGCCCTTGTTGTACTCCATGATGTCCGGGCCCTCGGACGAGTTGATGATCATGCCGGCGTTCTGCTGGATCTGCTCGAACGCCTTGCGCTCGAAGCGCACCTCCACGCCCGGGTGCTCGGCCTTGAAGATCTCGATGGCCCGGTCCCAGCCGACCCCCATCGCGCTGTTCTCGCCCTCGTAGTGCCAGAGCTTGAGGGTCTTGGCCCCGCTGTCGTCACCGCTGTCGTCGCCCCCGCACGCGGCCACGGTGGTCGTCGCGGTCGCCGCCAGGGCGAGCGCCGCGACGATCCGGCGGAATCGCTGCATTGCTATCCTCCTCGTTGAGTATCGAGCCGGTACTTCACTGGGTCCGTCGTCGCGTTGCCGCGCGGCGACGGGCCGTTTCTACTGGTCAGCCCCCATGAGTTGGCGGCTTCGTGGGGCTGCGGTCGAGCCCCGGATCTCCAGCGCGCACGGCAGCAGTTGCTGGTGTCGCTCGTCGCCGGCCCCGTCCAGGTGACGCACCAGCGCCTCGATCGCGATCCGGCCCAGCGCCGATCCGGGCGACGTCATCGCGGTCAGCGCCGGGGTGGCCAGCTCGGCGACCTGCGGCGAGGTGACCATCGAGACGACCGAGACGTCGTCGGGCACGGACAGCCCCCGCGCGGTCAGCTCGCCGAGGATGCCGAAGATCGCCGTCTCGTTCATGGCCAGCACGGCCGTCAGGCCCGGCGCTCGCGTCAGGGCGGCGGCCAGCGCCGCCCGGCCGCCGGCGGCGCTGTCCTCGGCCGGGATCATGACCGGTTCCAGGCCGTGGCCGGTCATGGCCGTGACAAAGGCGTCCCGGGTGCGCAGCGCCGGGCCGTAACCGCGGGTCAGGGTCTGCGCCGAGTGGTTGACGTAGACGATCTGCCGGTGCCCCAGCCCGACCAGGTGCGCCACCGCCTCCCGTACGGTCTGCCCGAAGTCGATGTCGACGTAGGAGAGCCCGTCGGTGTCCCCGGTGCGCCCGATCAGCACCAGCGGCACACCGGCCTCCTGGAGCGCGGCGACCCGCTCGTCGGCGAGCTTCACCTCCATCAGCACGACGCCGTCGAACATCCGCTGGCTGGCCAGCCGGCGCAGGTCGTCGAGGTCGCCGCCACCCCCGACGGGCGACAGGACCAGGTGGTAGCCGACGGCGCTGGCCGCCGCGGCCGCCCCGGTGACGAACGCCGTCTCGGTCGCGCCGAGGCCGCGCTCGTCCATCGGCAGCAGCAGGCCCAGGATCCGGCTGCGTCGGCTGGCCAGGCCGCGGGCCATGGCGTTGGGCTGGTAGTCCAGCTCGGTCATGGCGGCGCGCACCTTGGCCCGGGTGGCCGGGGAGATCGGCCGGGTGCCGGTGAGCACGTAGGACACGGTGCTGACCGAGACCTGGGCCAGGCGGGCGACGTCGTGCATGGTGGCCATCGCGCACCTCCTCCGGCCGGGCGTGGTACCGCGTTCGAATGATCGTCGAAGCGCTTCGACGAAGCGGTTCGACAGACGCTAGGCCGCTGTTTCGGCGACGTCAATAGCCGATGTCGAAAGACGTCACGCCACCGGTCCGCGAGGGTGGCCGGCCGGCTGGCGGCCGAACAGCCGGCGGTAGCGGACCGAGCCGGTCACCTCAGCGGCCCGAGCCGGTCACCTCGGCGTCACCCGCGCGCGAGCGACTCGGCCGTGTGCCGGTGTCCGGCGGTCGCGGTGAACCGGATCTCCGACCCGTCCCGGGTGACGTCGACCGGGCGGCGGGTGGTGCGGTCGGTGACCTGGAACCGGCCGTCGAACAAGGTGCTGCGGACCCGAAGCGATCCGCCGCTGCCGGCGGTCAGCGTGATGCGGGTCGCGGTGCGCCCGCTCCACTCGGCGTCGACCGTGACGTCGCCGCGGGCGCGCAGGCCGCGGACCGAGCCGTCGGCCCAGTCGTCGGGGAGCGCGGGCAGCACGTCGATGACGCCGCGGTGGCTCTGCAGCAGCATTTCCGCGACCCCCGCGGTGGCGCCGAAGTTGCCGTCGATCTGGAACGGCGGGTGGTTGTCCCACAGGTTGTCGAGCGTGCTCGACCTGAGCAGCTCGGAGAGCATCCGGTGGGAGTGGTTGCCGTGCCGCAGCCGGGCCCAGAAGTTGATCTTCCAGGCCTTGCTCCAGCCGGTGCCGCCGTCACCCCGCGCGGTCAGTGAGACGTCCGCCGCCCTGGCGTACCCGGGCGTGGTCAGCGGGCAGATCTGCCGGCCGGGAAAGAGGCCGAACAGGTGCGAGACGTGCCGGTGGGTGTCGCCCTCGTCGTCCCAGTCCTCCTTCCATTCCCGCAACTGCCCCCACGCGCCGACCCGGATGCCCGGGTCGAGCTTGGCCAGCGTCTCGGCGATCCGTTCGCGGAACGCGGCGTCCGGCTCGCGCACCGTCGCGGCGGCCTCCGACACGTTGGTCAGCAGGTCCCACACGATCTGCTGGGACATCGACGCGCCGGCCGAGAAGTCGCCGTGCTCCGGGGAGAAGCTGGGGCTCACCACCAGCCTGCCGTCGCGCGGGTCGACGACCAGCTCGTCGAGCCAGAACCGGGCCAGCTCCTTCATCAGCGGGTACGCCCGCTCGCGCAGGAACGTCTCGTCCCGGGTGAACCGATAGTGCTCGTGGTAGTGCTGCGCCAGCCACGCCCCGGCCTCCGGCATCCAGAACGAGGTGGGGTGGTCGTGCACGCCGGTGAAGCCGAACGGGTTCGTCTCGTTGTGCACCACCCAGCCGCGGTTGTCGTAGATCTTCCTGGCGCTGATCCGGCCGGGCGCGACCATGGCGTCGACGTGGTCGAAGAACGGCAGGGTCGTCTCGGCGAGGTTCGTCGTCTCGGCGGGCCAGTAGTTCATCTGGAAGTTGATGTTGGTGTGGTAGTCCGCCGACCAGGGCGGGCTGGTCGAGTTGTTCCAGACGCCCTGCAGGTTCGCCGGCAGCGAGCCGGCCCGGGAGGACGCGATGAGCAGGTAGCGACCGTACTGGAAGAAGAGCACCTCCAGGGCCCTGCGGGCGGCCGGGTCCGCCCGCCCGCGCCGGTAGCTGAGCAGGAGCTGGTCGGTGGGGACGGCCGGCATCCGCTGGCCGATGTCGAGCGTGAGCCGCTGGAACAGCTTCCGGTGGTCGCGGACGTGGGCGGCCCGCAACGCCGGGTACGGCGTGGCCGCCGCCGCGTCGACCCGCGCGGTCACCGCCGCGTGCGGGTCGTCTCCCCGGTACGTCGGATGGTCGTTGGCGTAGTCGGTGCCGGCGGCCATGATCAGCGTGACGGCGTCCGCGCCCTCGACGGTGACCGTGCCGTCGCCGTTGTCGACCCGGGTGCCGCCGGCGTGGACCACCTGCACCTGCGCCTCGAAGCGCAGCCCGTTGTCGTCGAGGCGTCCGCGGAACGTGATCCGCCCGTGCGCGGCGGAGAGGCGCCGTGACCGGTTGGACGCGGTGGTGACGGACAGGGTGAACCCGATGCTGCCCGGCCGGTCGGCGGTGAGCCGGGCGACGAGGACGTTGTCGGGGGCGGAGGCGAAGTACTCGCGGGTGTGGCGGACCCCGGCGGCGGTGTACGCGACGCCGGCCGTGGCGTCGGAGATGTCGAGCTGCCGGCGGTAGTCGGTGTGGTCGGCCGGCGTGTCCGGGAAGGACAGCCGCACGTCACCGAAGGGCTGGTAGCAGCCGAACCCGCTCCTCGGCTGCCCCAGCCTGTCGGCCACCCAGGACGGGTCGACCCGCGTGTCGGCGTTGATCCGCCGCTGGACCTCGTCGATCGCGCCGGGGCGCGGCGTGGTCCAGTCACCGAAGTCGTAGCCGGGGGAGCCGGGGCCGCCGGTCCACAGCGACTTCTCGTTGAACTGGAGCCGTTCGGCCCGGACCCCGCCGAAGACCGAGGCGCCGAGGGCGCCGTTGCCGATGGGCAGTGACTGCGACTCCCAGTCGGTGGCGGGCTTGTCGTACCAGAGGGTCATGCCGCTCGGCGGCGGTCCGGCGAGCGGGCCGGGCAGCCCGGGAGCCGTGACCGCCGTGACGGCGGTCAACGCGGCGCCGCGGCGGCGTGGGTGTCGGGGCGGGTCCGAGCTTTCGTCGTCAGGAACGGCATGGCAACCCCTCGGTCGTCCACACATCGGATGTGTTGCGCGGACGCTACCGGCGGCGCTGTCCGTGAGCAAGGCGTCGCCCGGCCCATTCGCCCGATGGCGGGCCGAGGACCTGCGGCGAGTACGTCAAAGACATCGGATGTTCAGCGAGGAGGTCGGGGTGCCCGTCCGTCCCGCTGCCGGGGAAGGTCATCCGATCTCTTGCGGCGAATGGCGCGACCCCTCTTGCCGCACAATTAGTTGCCCCACTATACAAATCAGGCGACAGATCCGATGTCTGGCCGGAGGGTGTGGAGTGAAGCTGCTTCGAGTGGGGGCGGTCGGCCAGGAACGTCCGGCGGCGTTGGACGCGGACGGTCGGCTCGTGGACCTCTCCGGCGTGGCGACCGAGATCGACGGGGCGTTCCTCGCCGACGGGGGCGTCGAGGTGGCGCGAGCCGCGGTCGCGGGCGGTGAACTGCCCGTGCTCGCGGACTCCGCGCTGCGGACCGGCGCCCCGATCACCCGCCCCGGCAAGATCGTGTGCGTCGGGCTGAACTACGCCGACCACGCGGCGGAGACCGGCGTCGAGCCGCCGGCCGAGCCGGTCCTGTTCCTGAAGGCGCCGAACACCGTGGTCGGCCCGAACGACCGGGTGCTGATCCCCCGGGGCAGCGTCAAGACCGACTGGGAGGTCGAGCTGGCGGTCGTCATCGGCCGCACCGCCCGCTACCTGGACAGCGACGCCGAGGCGCTGGCCTGTGTCGCCGGCTACGCCGTCTCGAACGACCTCTCCGAACGGGAGTTCCAGCTCGAACGGGGCGGCCAGTGGGACAAGGGCAAGTCGTGCGAGACGTTCAACCCGCTCGGGCCGTGGCTGGTCACCGCCGACGAGATCCCCGACCCGCAGGATCTCGGGCTGCGCCTGAGCGTCAACGGACGCCGCCGCCAGGACGGCCACACCGCGAACATGTTCTTCCCGGTCGCCGAGATCATCCGTTACGTCAGCCGGTTCATGGTGCTCGAACCGGGCGACCTCATCAACACCGGAACCCCGGCCGGAGTGGCGCTGGGCCTGCCGGACCCCAAGCCCTATCTGCGCGCCGGCGACGTCGTCGAGGTCGAGATCGACGGCCTCGGCAACCAACGCCAGACCGTGGGGGAGGCCACGTGACCGCCGAGTTCAGCGGCCTGCGAGCCGTGGTGACCGGCGGCGGCTCCGGCATCGGCCTGGCCACCGCCCGGCTGCTCGCCGCGCGGGGAGCAGCCGTCGCCTGCCTCGACCTGGACCCCGGCGGCGTGCCCGCCCCGCTGCACGCCCTGCGCTGCGACGTCACCGACGACGCCTCGGTGATCCAGGCGGTGGCCGCCGCGACCGACCGCCTCGGCGGCATCGACATCCTGGTCAACAACGCCGGCGTCGGCGCCCGGGGCACCGTCGAGGCGAACCCGGACGACGAGTGGCACCGGGTCTTCGACGTCAACGTCGTCGGCATCGTCCGGGTCACCCGGGCGGCCCTGCCGGCACTGCGCGCCTCGACCCACGCCGCCGTGGTAAACACCTGTTCGATCGCGGCGAGCGTCGGGCTGCCCGACCGGGCGCTCTACAGCGCGACCAAGGGCGCCGTGCAGGCCCTGACCCTCGCCATGGCCGCCGACCACGTGGCCGAGGGCATCCGGGTCAACTGCGTCAACCCCGGCACCGCCGACACCCCCTGGGTCCGCAGACTGCTCGACACGACCGCCGACCCGGCCGCCGAACTCGCCGCGCTGCGCGCCCGGCAGCCCCTGGGCCGGTTGGTCTCCGCCGACGAGGTGGCCGCCGCCATCGCCTACCTGGCCGGTCCGCTGGCCGCCGCCACCACCGGAACCGTGCTCGCCGTCGACGGCGGCATGCACGGCCTGCGCCCCCGCCCGGCCGCCCCGGCCGGCGACGATCCGTCGTCGTCGCCGACCCGGGGGCACCCGGCCGGGTCGCCCGACGGCCCGGCCCAGGGCCGACGGGAGCGGTGATGAGGACCAGCCGGGTGGGCCGCTCGGCGGTCCGGGTCACCGAGATCGGGTTCGGGGCGGCCGGGATCGGCAACCTGTACCGGACCGTCGAGGACGACGACGCCCGCGGCGCCCTCGACGCCGCGTGGCAGGCCGGGATCCGCTACTTCGACACCGCCCCGCACTACGGACTCGGCCTGTCCGAGCGCCGCCTCGGCGCGGCCCTCGCCACCCGACCCCGCGACCGGTTCACCGTCTCCACCAAGGTGGGCCGCCTGCTGGTGCCGTCGCCGGGCACCGCCGACCGGCGCGACGACGCGGGCGGGTTCGACGTGCCCGCCGACCACGAGCGCCGGTGGGACTTCAGCGCCGACGGGGTACGCCGCTCGCTGGAGTCCAGCCTGGACCGCCTCGGCCTGGACCGGGTGGACGTGGTGCTGATCCACGACCCGGACGACCACTGGCGGCAGGCGGTCGACGAGGCGTACCCGGCCCTGCACGAGCTGCGCGACCAGGGCGTGGTCGGCGCGATCGGGGTCGGCATGAACCAGTGGCAGATGCTGGACCGGTTCGTCACCGACACCGACGTGGACACCGTCATGCTCGCCGGCCGCTACACCCTGCTCGACCAGTCCGCGCAGCGGATCCTGCTGCCCCGCTGCCGGGAACGCGGCGTGGGGGTGCTCGCCGCCGGCGTGTTCAACAGCGGCGTGCTCGCCACCGCCACGCCCGGCCGCACCTACGACTACCGGCCGATCCCGGACGCGTTGTACGCCAGGGCGCTGCGGATCGCCGAGGTGTGCCGCGCCCACGGCGTCACCCTGCCGCAGGCGGCGATGGCCTTCGTCGCGCGGCATCCCGCCGTCGCGACGCTGGTGCTCGGCGCGAAGACACCGGCCCAGGTGCGGCGGAACCTCACGCTCGCCGCCGCGCCGGTCCCCGACGCGCTCTGGGCCGACCTCGTCGCGGAAGGGCTCATCGAACCGTGATCGTGGACGACGCTGGGCGGCACCGCCCGACGCGGCTACGCTCGGCCGTGAACGCGCATCGGCCGGCGCCGCGGTCGCCGGCCCGCCGCCCGTCCCGGGAGAGGGGCTGACCGTGCGGATCGCCCTCTTCGTCACCTGCGTCAACGACACCATGGCCCCCGGCACCGGTCGGGCCGTGCTGCGGGTCCTCGAACGGCTCGGCCACCGGGTGACGTTCCCGATCGCCCAGACCTGCTGCGGCCAACTGCACTTCAACACCGGTTACCAGCGCGAGTGCGTGCCACTGGTCCGCAGGTTCGTGGCCGACTTCGCCGACGCCGACGTGGTGGTCTCCCCGTCCGCGTCCTGCGTGGCGATGGTGCGCGAACACCACCGTCGGGTCGCCGTGGTCGCCGGCGACCAGGGCCTCGCCGAGGCGGTCGCGGTCACCGCGCCCCGGGTGTACGAGTTCAGCGAACTGCTCGTCGACGTGCTGCGGGTGACCGACGTGGGGGCCCGCTTCCCGCACCGGGTCACCTACCACCCCACCTGCCACGGGCTGCGGATGCTCGGGCTCGGCGAACGACCGGTGACGCTGCTGCGCGCCGTACGCGGCCTCGACCTGGTCGACCTCCCCGAGGCCCGCGAGTGCTGCGGATTCGGCGGCACGTTCGCGCTGAAGAACCCGGACGTCTCGGTCGCGATGGGCCGGGACAAGGTGCGGCAGGTGCTCGCCACCGGCGCCGAGGTCCTCACCGCCGCCGACAACTCCTGTCTGCTGCACGTCGGCGGTCTGCTGTCGCGGGCCCGGTCGGGGGTGCGGGTCATGCACTACGCCGACATCCTCGCGGCGGGGGAGCGTCCGTGAGCGGAGCCACCTGGCTGGGCATGCCGGCCTTCCCAGAGGCGGCCCGCAGGGCGCTGGCCGACCAGCAGCTCCGCGCCAACCTGCGCACCGCGACCACGACCATCCGCGCCAAGCGGGAGGCCGTGGTGGCCGAGCGCGCGGACTGGGAGCACCTGCGCGAGGCCGGTGCCGCGATCAAGGACCGGACGCTCCGACACCTCGACCGCCACCTGCTGCGGTTCGAGGAGCAGGCCCGCGCGGCCGGGGCCGTCGTGCACTGGGCGCGCGACGCGGCGGAGGCCAACCGGATCGTCGTCGACCTGGTCCGTGCCGCCGACGCCGACGAGGTGATCAAGGTCAAGTCCATGGTCACCCAGGAGATCGACCTGAACGCCGCGCTCGCCGCGGCCGGGATCACCGCGTACGAGACCGACCTGGCCGAACTGATCGTGCAGCTCGGCGACGACCTGCCCTCCCACATCCTGGTCCCGGCGATCCACCGCAACCGGTCCCAGATCAGGGACATCTTCCGGCGGGAGATGCCGGACGCCCCGGACGACCTGACCGACGAGCCGGCCGTGCTCGCCGCCGCCGCCCGCCGACACCTGCGGCGCAAGTTCCTCACCGCCCGCGTCGCCGTGTCCGGCGCGAACTTCGCCGTCGCCGAGTCGGGCGCCCTGGTCGTGGTGGAGTCCGAGGGCAACGGCCGGATGTGCCTGACCCTGCCGGAGGTCCTGATCAGCGTCGTCGGCATCGAGAAGCTGGTGCCGACCTGGGCCGACCTGGAGGTGATGCTGCAACTGCTGCCGCGCTCCTCCACCGGGGAGCGGATGAATCCGTACACCTCGACGTGGCGCGGCGTGCACCCCGGCGACGGACCGCGGGAGGTCCACGTGGTGCTGCTCGACAACGGCCGCACCGACGTGCTCGCCGACGACGTCGGCCGGCAGGCGCTGCGCTGCATCCGTTGCTCCGCCTGCCTCAACGTGTGCCCGGTCTACGAACGCACCGGCGGGCACGCGTACGGATCGCCGTACCCCGGGCCGATCGGCGCGATCCTCACCCCGCAGTTGCGGGGCATGCGCGACGACCCGGTGGCGGCCAGCCTGCCGTACGCCTCCACGCTCTGCGGCGCCTGCTACGAGGCGTGCCCGGTGCGCATCGACATCCCGGCCGTCCTCGTGCACCTGCGGGCCCGGGCGGTCGACGCGACGCGCGGTCCGCTGTCGCCGGAGCGGGCGGTGATGCGCGCCGCGGCGTGGACGCTCGCCGGCCCGCGCCGGCTCGCCGCCGCACAGCGGCTCGGCGCCCTGGCCGGAGCGCTGCTCGGGCGCCGGGGACGGATCGGCCCGCTGCCCGGCCCGCTGGCCGGCTGGACCCGGGCGCGCGACCTGCCCGTACCCCCGGCGCGGTCGTTCCGCGCCTGGTGGCGACGGCACCGGCCGGGGCCGGGCCGGTGAACGCCCGGGACGAGATCCTCGCGCGGGTGCGGGCCGCGCTCGCCGGGCGGCCGGACGCCGAGGTCGAGGTGCCCCGGCGGTACGCGCGCGCGGCCGACACCGGGGACGTGGTGCGGTTGTTCGCCCAGCGGGTCGGCGACTACCGGGCCCGGGTCCGGGTCGTCGCACCGGCGATGCTTGCCGGCGCGGTGGCGGCGGAGTTGCGGAACGCGGCGGTCGGCACGCTCGCCGTGCCGCCCGACCTGCCCGGCGAATGGTGGGCCGGGGCAGCCGTCGAGCTGCGCGTCGACTCACCCGCGCTGTCCGTCGGCGAGTTGGACGGCTGCGACGGGGTGCTGACCGGCTGCGCGGTGGCGATCGCGGAGACCGGCACGATCGTTCTCGACGGCGGACCGGGCCAGGGGCGGCGTGCGCTCACGCTGGTGCCCGACGTGCACGTCTGCGTCGTGCCGGCGGCGGCGATCGTCGGCACCGTGCCCGAGGCCGTCGCCCGGCTGGACGGCGCGCGTCCGTTGACGTGGATCAGTGGCCCGTCCGCCACGAGCGACATCGAACTGAACCGGGTCGAGGGCGTGCACGGCCCCAGGAACCTCGTCGTGCTGGTCGTCGCCCCGGGCACCGGCGGCGGATGACCTACGACGCGTCGCCGCCCCGGCGGCGGGCCAGTCGCCGGCCGACGTAGGCGAGCGTGAGAACGACCGCACCGGCGACCAGGTACCACCCGAACCGGTGCAGGTCCACGAGGACGGCCCGCAGGTGGTCGCCGGTCAGGTAGCCGGCCGTCGTCCACAGCCCCACCCAGGCGGCGGCGTCGAGCGCGTTGTAGGCCACGAAGCGCCGCCACGGCATGCCGGTGGTGCCGGCGACGACCCCGTTGAGCTGCCGCAGACCGTCGACGAAGCGGGCGGCGGCGACGAGCTTCGGGCCGTGGCGGCTCACCACCGCCTCCAGCCGGGTGAACCGGTCCGGGTCCAGACGCAGGCGGCGGCCGTGGTGCAGGACGAGCCGGCGGCCGCCGTGGCGGCCGATCAGGTAGCCGATGCTGTCCCCGGCCACCGCGGCCAGGAACGCGGTGGCCGCCACGGCGACGACGCTCAGCCGGCCGTGGGACGCGTACCCGGCGGCGAGGACGATCGCGGTCTGGCCCGGCGCCGGGACGCCGAAGCCCTCCACGCCGACGAGCAGGGCGAGCCCCGGGTAGCCGTAGTGGCTCACCAGGTCGGTGAGCAGCCGGAACGGGCTCACCGGCCGGTCCCGGGAAGGCGGCCCACCACGTCGACGAGCCTAGCCGGCGCAAGCGTCGGCCGATGGTCCCGGCTGCCGGCTCACCCCGCCGGGGACGGGGGCGTGTCGCGCATCGAATTGATTCGATATAGCATCGCGGCAGGGCAGCGTCACTCCGACCGGGCGTACGACGCGGAGTGTTCGCCATCCACCGGGCGGACCGGGTAGCCGGCCGGTGGTCACCGATTCGGACGCGGCCGGGTGGACGCCACGACGGCGTCACCTGCCGCGTGCTGGTCCCGCCGCGAGCGCGGCACGCCGACCGTCGACCGGCCGGATCCCGTGCCGTGCGCGGCAACGGACCAGACCGCTCACCGAGGAGTAGGCACAGATGAACGACGTACCCGATCGACCGCGACGCCGGAGCAGGAGCGCCGCCAGGCTGCTCCTGGGCGGCGCCTGCGCCCTGGCGGTCACGGTGTCCTCGATGGCCGTGGCCACCTTCGCCCGCGCCGATCTCAGCGGACCGCCCGGAACCACCCTGAAGGCCGCGGCCGAGCGCAGCGGCCGGTACTTCGGCGCCGCGATGGGCGGTGACCGGCTCACCGACTCGGGCTTCCTGACCATCGCGAACCGTGAGTTCGACATGATGACGGCCGTCAACGAGATGAAGCCCGACGCGACCGAGCCCAACCCGGGCCAGTTCGACTTCCGGGCCGGTGACGCGATCTACAACTGGGCCACCCAGCACGGCATGCGGGTCCGCGGTCACACGTTGGCCTGGCACGCCCAGCAGCCGAGGTTCTGGGGAAGCCTCAGCGGCAGCGCCCTGCGGCAGGCGATGATCGACCACATCAACGGCGTGATGGCCCACTACCGGGGCAAGCTGGCCTACTGGGACGTGGTGAACGAGGCGTTCGCCGAGAACGGCAGCCGGCGGTCGTCGAACCTGCAGTCCACCGGCAACGACTGGATCGAGGTGGCGTTCCGGACCGCGCGCGCCGCCGACCCGGGCGTCAAGCTCTGCTACAACGACTACAACATCGAGAACTGGACGTACGCCAAGACGCAGGGCGTCTACAACATGATCAAGGACTTCAAGGCCCGGGGCGTCCCGGTCGACTGCGTCGGTCTGCAGACCCACTTCACCGGTGGCAGTTCGCTGCCGTCCACCTTCCAGACCACGCTGTCGAGCTTCGCCGCCCTCGGCGTCGACGTGGCGCTGACCGAGGCCGACGTCACCAACGCCTCGACCAGCCAGTACCAGGGCCTCACCCAGGCCTGCATGAACGTGCCCCGCTGCGTCGGCATCACGACGTGGGGCATCCGGGACAGCGACTCCTGGCGTGGCAACGAGAACCCGCTGCTGTTCGACCGCAACAGCAACCCCAAGGCGGCGTACGGCGCCGTGCGCGACGCTCTCAACGCCGCCTCCACCACGGTGCCGGGCACGACCGCGCCGCCGACCACCGCGCCGCCGACCACGACCCCGCCGACCACCGTGCCACCGACCACCACCCCGCCGACCACGCCGCCCGCCACCGGGCAGCCCGGCGCGTGCACCGCGACGTACCGCATGGTCAACAGCTGGAACGGCGGCTTCCAGGGCGAGGTGACCGTGACCAACAACGGTTCCACCACGCTCACCGGCTGGACCGTGCGGCTGACGCTGGCCGGCGGGCAGACCATCGCCAACGTCTGGAACGGCGTCAACACCGGCACCAGCGGCACGGTCGGCGTCCGCAACGCCGACTACAACGGGTCCGTCGGCGCGAACGCCTCGACCACCTTCGGATTCCTGGTCAACGGCAGCAGCAACGCTGCCCCCGGTGGCCTCTCCTGCACCAGCCCCTGACCGACGACACGTGGAGGATGATCATGCGTAGGTTCCTCGCGGTGTTCGCCGCCGCCCTGACGCTGGGCACCGTCGCCGGCAGCGGGCCGGCCGGCGCGTCGACCGCCGCCCCGCGTTCGTGTCCCCGCGGCCTGCTCTTCTGCGAGGACTTCGAGCGACTGCCACCGGGCGGGCCCAGCACGCTGAAGTGGGGCGTCGACACCCGCCACGGCACGCTCACCGTCGAGCGGGCCCGCCGGGGCAACCAGGTGCTGCACGTCCACACGGTCGACAACGGGCGTGCCTTCCTGCGCGTGGACGACGTCGCCGCGCCGGGTAACCGCCTCTACGGCCGGATGCGGCTGCGCGTCGACGCGTTCCCCACCGCCCCGGACTGGGCGCACTTCACGTTGGTGGAGGTGACCGGCGCCGGCAGCGCGGAGGTCGTCCGCCCGGTCGGCGGCCAGTACGCGCCCACGGTCCCCGGCACCTTCTGGGGGATCGGCGCGGACGGCGGCCCGACCGGCGACTGGACCAACTGGCGGGAGTCCGCCCCGGTCACCGAGGACACCTGGCAGTGCGTCGAGTGGCGGCTGGACGCGACGGACAACCGGGTCGCGGTGTGGATCGACGGCGTGGCGAACCCGGAGCTGACCGCGTCCACGACCGAACACGGCGGCAACGACGTGCCCTTCGTCCTGCCGACGGTCGACACCGTGAAGATCGGCTGGCAGCTCTACCAGGGCGGCACCACGCCGGGCGAGTTCGACCTCTGGATCGACGACGTCGCCCTGTCCAGCAAGCGGCTCGGCTGCTGACCGGACCCCGCCGGCGGAACGCCTGGCCGGTGCTCACCGGCCAGGCGTTCCGCTCACAGAGGTCGGGGACGCGGCCGGACGCCGCTCCGGCGCAGCCGCGGTAGCGCAACGCGGCGTCCGCCAGCCGCAGAGCCCTCCAGGGACCGCGGATCAGTCATGGCGGTGCCGCACGATGTAGTCGAGGTAGCGAATCGTGTCCTCGCGGTCGGCTGGGCCTATCGACTCCCACAGGTCGGCCAGCCAGTAGAGCGAGCCGGACAGCATCCAGGCCCAACCGCGTACCCAGGTTGCCTCGTCGAAGCCGAGCGCCTCCCGGTAGGCGGCCCGCGCGCGGGCGTCGAACAGGCTCCACCCCGGCCGGACCTCGACCGCCGGATCGCCGAGGCCGAGAGCACCGAAGTCGATCACCCCGGTGAGCCTGCCCCGGTCGACCAGCAGGTTGCCCGCCAGGAGGTCACCGTGCAGCCACACCGGCGGACCGGGCCACTCGTCGACCGCCATCGCCTCGTCCCAGGCCGCGGTCACCACGCGCCCGTCGATCCGATCACCCAACTCCGCGATCGATCGACGGGTGAGTTCGTCCCGTTGCGCCAACGGCACACCGCGTTGGATCCCCTCCTTGACCGGCCCGCCCATCGGGTCGATCGCGATCATCGCGCGGACGAAGCCGGCGAGGTCGACGGCGAGGTCCACGAGGTCCTGCCCGTTCTCCGGGTTGTGCCCGTCCAGCCACGGGACGACCGTCCACGGCCACGGGTAGTCCCCGGCGGGCCGGCCGACCGCGACCGGGGCGGGTACCGGCACCGGCAGCCGCGGCGCCAGCTTCGGCAACCAGGTCGTGTCGGTCGTCACCTGGTCGACCGCCCACGGTGCCCGGGGCAGCCGTGCGGTCAGGGAATCGCCGAGCCGAAACAACGCGTTGTCGGTGCCGGTCAGCGGCTGCGCGTCGATCGGCAGGCGCGACCATTCGGGGAACTGCTCGTCGACCAGGGCGCGAACCTGCTCGACAGTTACGACGATCTCTCCGGGGCGCATCGGAGCGACCGTAGGAACAACTCGGTGGGCCCGTCAATCCCATTCGATTCGGCACGCCTTTGCTCCGCCGCCGCGGGATCCGCAGCGTGTGACATGCGGTATCGGGCGACCACGCCGGACCCGGCCCGAGCGTCGCCACCCGGCAGAGTCCGGTGGACGACCGCCGACCATGGCTATTCGACGGCTGAATCGCAGTGCGTGGGCCGGTTCGTCGCAGCGGCGACGTCACTGCGACGCTGCTGGGCCTAGGGTAGGGGCGCGGCACCATTCCTGAAAGGTCGACACGCTCCAATGTGATGGCTCGCGTCCCGGGGGTGATCGGTCAACCGGTTCCTGACCGCTCGTGAAGCGCGACATCGCGTTCTCGAAGCCCGCTCGAAGGATTCGGGTGTGTCCGCCGTCGGCACCAGCAGGCTCGAAGGCCGGTACGACTCGTGGCTGGCCAGGTTCGAGCCGCTGACGCCGCCGCGATGACCAGCGTCGACGACGTCGCCCTGTCCAGCAAGCGGCTCGGCTGCTGACCGGAGGCCGCTCAGGCGCAGCCGCGGTACTGCAACGCGCCGTCCTTCATGTACGCCCACAGCGCCAGGCCGTTCCAGTAGTCGTAGGTGAGCGTCCAGCCGTTGGCGGTGTTGCCGGTCGGGCCGGTGACGACCTGCCCGTAGCGGCGGGTGCCGTACAACGTGGACTCGTTCGGCTCGGTGTACATGCCCGCGTAGTCCCAGACGACGGTGAAGCTGCTCGTCGTGCACGCCGCCTGCGCCGTCCCGGCCGGCGCCAGGGCCGTCAGCGTCGTCGCCGCGAAGCAGGCCGCCATCGTGCGCGACAGCAGTCGTCGAACGGTCATCAGTTCCTCCACTCGATCGTGGTGCACGGATGTGCCCCGCGGGCACCCATCCGTCGGATTGTATTGGTCGGCGCCGATCCCCGCGATCGCCGTGCCGTCGACCACGTCGATCTCGTGGGGCCGCAGGCTTCGTTTCTTCGGCCTGGTCGGTCCGAACGGCGCCGGCAACACGACATCGTCGACAACCGAGCCGGCCGGGCCGGCGGTCCTTCGCCGACCGGTGATCGCGAGCTGGAATCGGCCTGCCGGCGAATTCGGTTGTGGCGGTCGCCTCGGGCTTGCGAACCTGGCCATGCTCCCCGCCGCACCCGGCGGGCACCGGCCACCACGACGACGAGGAGTGACGATGCGAGCGGATTCCACGCCCCGGACCCTGGACCGTCCCACCGTGGAGTTCTGCCTTGGCCCTGTTGAACCTCGGAATCGTCGCCCACGTTGACGCCGGAAAGACCAGCCTGACCGAACGCCTGCTCTACGAGGCCGGCGCGGTCTCCCACCCCGGCAGTGTCGACGCCGGCACGACGCGGACCGACTCGATGGAGTTGGAGCGTCGACGCGGCATCACCATCCGGGCGGCGGTCACCTCGATCGCGCTCGGTGACCTGAGCGTCAACCTGGTGGACACCCCCGGTCACCCCGACTTCATCGCGGAGGTCGAGCGTTCGCTCGCCGTGTTGGACGCCGCCGTGCTCGTGGTGTCGAGCGTGGAGGGTGTCCAGCCGCAGACGGTCGCCATCTGGCGGGCGCTGCGCCGCATCGGCGTGCCGACGGTGTTCTTCCTCAACAAGGTGGACCGTCGCGGCGCCGACGTCGACCGGGTGGCGGCCCAGGTGCGCCGGCGACTCGGCGCGTGCCCGGTCGTGCTCACCGCGGTCGCCGGCCAGGGCACGCGCGACGCCCGGGTACGGGCCGTGGGCCTCGACGCCGAATCGGTGGTGGAGGCCGTGGCGGAGGTCGACGACGCGGTGGCGGCCCGCTGGCTGACGGACGAGCCGGTACGCGTCCGCGACGTCCGGCGCGCGATCCGGTACGCGGTGCGGCGCGGCGACCTCAGCCCGGTGGCGTGCGGCTCGGCGATCACCGGCGCCGGGGTACGGCAGTTGTGCCGCCTCGTGGCCGACCTGCTGCCGTGCGACGAGCAGCGGGACGGGCCGACGGCGGGCACGGTCTTCGCCGTCGACCGGGACGGCCAGGGCCGGCGGGCCTGGCTGCGGTTGTGGTCCGGGCAGCTCCGGGTGCGTGACCGGGTGCGGCTCGAAGGGGCGCGCCCCCAGACGGTGACCCAGATCGCCGTCACCGAGCCCGCCGGCGTCCTGGTGCGCCCCTCGGTGTCCGCCGGGCAGATCGCCGCGGTGCGCGGCGTGTCGGCCCGGATCGGTCAGCACCTCGGGGACCCGCCGCGGCGGCACGCCTACCGGTTCCCGCCACCGACCCGGCAGGCGGTCGTCGAGCCGGTCGACCCGGACCAGCGCCTGGCGATGTTCGCCGGCCTGGCCGAGCTGGCCGACGAGGATCCGCTGGTGGACCTGCGGCTCGACGAGCGGCAGGCGGAGGCGGTGATCCGCCTGCACGGCGAGGTCCAGAAGGAGGTGCTGGCCGCGCTCATGGCGGACCGGTACGGCGTCCGGGTGCGGTTCTCCGGCACGCTGACGGCCTGCATCGAACGGGTCGTCGGCACCGGCGCCGCCGAGGAGCGGGTGCAGGAGCGGGGCAACCCGTACCTGGCCGGGCTGGGGTTGCGCGTCGACGCCGCGCCGGTGGGGCACGGCGTCGAGTTCCGCCCGGGGGTCGAGCCCGGCCGGCTTCCGCCGGCGTTCGTCGCCGCCACGGAGGAGGGCGTGCGGGCCGGGCTGCGGCAGGGCCGGCACGGCTGGCCGGTCACCGACTGCACGGTCACCATGACGGCGTCCCGGTACTGGCCGCGGCAGAGCCGGCCGCACCAGAAGTTCGACAAGTCCATCTCGACGGTGGCGGCGGACTTCCGCAACCTCGCCCCGGTGGTGGTCGCCGCGGCGCTGCGCCGGGCCGGCACCCGGGTGTGCCAGCCGATCGAGCGCTTCGACGTCAACCTTCCGCAGCAGGCGGTGGAGACGGTGCTGGCGCTGCTCGGTCGGGTCGGCGCGATCGTCCACGACACCGTCGTCGCCGGCGGGTACCTCGAGGTGAGCGGCACCCTGCCGACGGCGCGGGTGCCGCAGGTCGTGGTGGCCCTTCCCGACCTCACCGGTGGTGAGGCGGTGCTGACCACCACCTTCGACCACTATGCGCCGGTCACCGGTGCGGAGCCGCCGACGTTGCCCAGGCGTGGACCCGACCCGGCCGTCCGGGACGAGTGGTTCCGGGCCGTGCCCCGGTAGCTCCGACCGGGCGACGTGCCGCCCTCCCCTCGGGTCCGACGCGCTCGGGTCGGGCCCTGAATGGTGATTCGAGCGGCTGCGTGCTGTGCGAATAATATTTATCTCGATATATTGTCGGGGGTTGCCGGAGGGGCGTAGCAGAAAGGCGGAAAGCGGTTCTCTGATCGCTCCGATGTCGCCGGCACTGCCCCTCACCAGCGCCGATGCGACGACGGGAGGAGGACGAGCCGCATGGGACCATGAATCGTCGACCCGGGTGGATAGCCCGCCCGGCCCCGCCCGACGGAGGCGAGGAAATCTCCTTTCCGGCGCGCTGTCGCGCCACCTCCGGCGTATTCATCATTGGCGCAATGTTGTTCCTCCGGGGGCGGTCGAATGGCGGTCCGTGCCCGCCGGTGACACCGTTTCCGCCGCCCTGCGTCCCGGGGACCACCAGTTGTCCGTCCACTCTCTCCGGATGTGAACGATGTCGTCTCCGACCCTGTCCTGGCGCACCGTGGGCGCCGACCTGTCCGCCTCCGTCGTCGTCTTCCTCGTCGCGCTCCCGCTCTGCGTGGGCATCGCCGTCGCCTCCGGCGTACCGGCCGAACTGGGCCTGGTCACCGGCATCGTCGGCGGTCTCGTCGTCGGCTGCCTGCCCGGCAGCAGCATGCAGGTCAGCGGCCCCGCCGCCGGCCTGACCGTGCTGGTCGCCGACGCGGTGAGCCGGCACGGCCTCGGTGGCCTCGGCACGGTCGTCCTGGTCGCCGGCCTGATCCAGGTGATCCTGGGTTTCCTCCGACTCGGCCGCTGGTTCCGGGCCATCTCCGTGGCCGTGGTGCAGGGCATGCTCGCCGGCATCGGCCTGCTGCTCGTCGTCGGCCAGCTCTACGTGCTGTCCGGGCGGGAGGCGCCCCGGTCCGGGGTCGGGAAGTTCACCGGCCTGCCCGCGCTGTGGAGCGACATCCTCGGCTCCACCACGGTGCGGACGTCACTGGCCGTCGGCGTGGTCACGCTCCTGGTCATGCTCTCGTGGGACCGGCTGCCGGACCGACTGCGGAGGGTGCCCGGAGCGCTGGTCGCGGTCATGGTCGCCGCCGCGACGGCCGGCGTCCTGCGTCTGCCGGTGGCGACGATCACGGTGGAGGGGTTGCTCCCGGCCGTGCAGCCGTCGCTCGGACACTGGACCATGCTGACGGAGCTGAGCGTGCTGGCCAGCGTCGCCACGTTCACCCTGATCGCGTCGGCGGAGAGCCTGTTCAGCGCCGCGGCGGTGGACCGGCTCCACCACGGACCGCGTACCGACTTCGACAAGGAGCTGATGGCGCAGGGCGCCGGCAACGCGGTCTGCGGAATGCTCGGCGCGCTGCCGATGACCGCGGTCATCGTGCGCAGCTCCGCCAACGTGCGGGCCGGCGCGCGAACCAAGGCCTCCCGTGTCCTGCACGGGGCGTGGCTGCTGCTGTTCGCCGCCGCCGCACCCGGCCTGATCGAGCTGATCCCGTTGCCCGCCCTGGCCGCCGTGCTCATCCACGCCGGGACGAAGCTGCTGCCGTTGCGGTCGATGCCGGAGCTGTGGCGGGGGCACCGGGGGGAGGCGCTGGTGCTGCTCGTGACCGCGCTCGTCATCCTCCTTACCGACCTGTTCGTCGGGGTGCTCGTCGGCCTCGGCCTGGCCATCGTCAAGACCGCCTGGGAGACCTCCCACGTACGGGTGGCGGTGGCCGACGGGGGGACCGGCCCGATCGACGTCACGCTCACCGGCAACGCCACCTTCCTGCGACTGCCCACGATCCTCACCGCGCTCAACGCCCTGCCGACCAGCCGGCCCGTACACCTCGACCTGGGCGGTCTGCGGCACGTCGACCTCGCCTGCCGGGCGGCGCTGACCACGTGGATCGAGACGCACAACCGCAGCGCGGGCGTCCTGGTGCGGGTCGCCGCCGCGGACGGGACCCCGGACGGCCCGCCCGACGGCCGGGACTGACCGGCACCGGCCCCGTCGAAGCGCTGGTCAGGGCGCGCGGAGCGGAAACCGGGCCGTGACATGATGACGCCCATGGGCGAGCAGCGGGACGTAGGCGGACACCACGGCGTGAGCGACGCGACCGGGGCGGGTGTCGATGCGCGGCTCGCCCTCGCGCAGTACCCCGCCACCTCCCAGATGACCCTCATCGACCTGGCGTCCGACCCGTCCGCCGCGGTCCGCAAGGCGGTCGCGACCCGCCCCGACGCGCCGGCACAGGCCCTGCGACCGCTGGCCCGCGACCATGACCGGCACGTCCGGGAGGCGGTGGCGCGGAACCCCTCGACCTCGGTGGGCAACCTCCTGCGACTCGTGAAGGACGCCGACCGCTGGGTCCGCTGGGCGGTCGCCGGCAACCCGGCCTGCGACGAGTCGGTCCGCCGGGCGATGGCGGACGCCCCCGACAAGGAGCTGCGCGGTCTCCTCGCGGAGCGCCGCGAGCTGGAGCCCGAGCTGGCCGCGCGGCTGGTCGACGACGTCTCGCCCGAGGTACGGGAACGACTCGCCACCCACACCCACGACCCCGACACGATCACGGCCCTGATGGCCGACCGCACCGCACGCGTGCGCAAGGGGCTGGCCCGAAACCCGCGGACCACCGCGACCCAGCGCCGCGCGCTCGCGCAGGACCCGGTGGCGGACGTCCGCGCCGCGCTGGTGCTCGCCGTCGAACTGGACGAGGCGGACCTGCGACTCCTGCTCGACGATCGCGCGGTGCAGGTGCGGATGGCGATGGCGAGGTCGGAGCTGATCCCGGCGGACATCCGTCGGGCGCTCGGTCGCGATCCCGACGAGATGGTGGCCGGCGTCGCGCGGGACTTCCGCCCCGGGGCGGGCGCGGCCCCGGTGGTGCGCGCCGCGGGCGGCGGTCGCCGGTCCTCCGCGGCCAGCCGGAGCCGACCCGGTGGCGCCCGGCGCTGAGGCCGGCGACCGGGACGGCCGGCCCGGACACGTCATTCGCGGTGACCGATGGCCTAGACCGGCGGAGGCGCGTCGCGAACCGGGTCGCCGCCGTGACGCCCGATGACGACCGGGGCCGGCTCGGTCACTCCTCGGCCGTGCCCGTCCCGGCGACGTCGACGATCGTGACGGGCGTGCCGAGCTGGACGGTGCGGGAGACGGTGCAGAGCCGGTCGTGCGACTGACGCAGTGACCGGGGCAGCGCCTCGCGCGCCCGGTCGCCGTCCGGTCCCTCCGGGAAGGTCACGGTGAACTCCACCCGGAGGTCGCGCATCCGGTTGCCGCCGGCCTCGTCGCGGATCTTCTCGCCGGTGACCTCGACGGTGAATCGGTCCGGCTCGGCGCGGCGGCTGGTGATGTGGTCGACGTCGACGGCGGTGCACCCGCCGATGGCGGCCAGCAGCAGTTCCACCGGCGTGAACGTGTCGTTCTGGCCGGAGCCGATGGAGATCGACCCACCACGGGGATTCCGCACGGTGTAGGTGCCGAGGGCGGTGCGCTCGATCTCCACCGAGCGGAAGGTGTCGTCACTCATGCCCGCGAACCTACCCGGCGGCCGGCGCCGTCAGCGGACGAACGTGACGTCCGGGAAGCCGGCGGAGGGCCGGGACAAGGAGGTTGGCACCCGATGTCGCACCGGGGGTTGGCCCCCACCCCCCGGCGCGACATGGCGGTGGTGGTCGATGTCTACCCTGGCCGCGTGACCTTCCTGACGGTCGTCGTCGCGATCCTGGGATTCGTCGGATACGCCATGTTGGTGCTGGCGCCGGTGCTGCTGGCCCTGGCCGTGTCGGAGGGCCGCCAGCACCGGTGGGTCCGCCGGCACCCGGTCTCCCCGTGTGCCGCGCTGCGCCCGGACGCCCGACTGCCCCGGCGGTTCGCCGTGTACGGCGAGACCGCGCCGGGGCCCGCCGGGCTGGTGGTCGCGCCGCTGTCCGGCGTCGAGGCGGTCTGGTTCCGCACCACCGTCTACACGGTCGACAGCGCCGGCGACCCGCCGCTCACCAGTACGAATGTGTTGTGGGAGCAGTCCGCGGGGGACCTGTTCGGGGTGGCCGACGGCACCGGCACCGCCGTGGTGTCGGCGCGGCTCCTCCAGGCGGCCGTCGACGATCCGCGGCTGTCCGTGTGGGCGCAGACGCGGCTGCCGGTGGCGCACGACGGTCCCACGCCGGTGCGGACCGTCGTCGGTGAGAAGACCACCAGTCCTCGCCGCCACGGCCGGTGGCTCCAGGACCTCATCGACCGCGGGCTGGTCCCGGCGGACGCGGCGCGGCGCGTGGACCGCGTGTGGGTGGTCGAGCAGGTCGTGCCCCCGGGCCTTCCGCTGCACGTCATCGGCAGGCCGGCGATCCTCGACGGCGGCGTCGCCGCGCTCACGCTGCCGAGAACCGGTCGCTACCTCGCCGTGAGCCGGGAGCCCACGGAGACCGAACGGAAACTCGTCGGCGACCGCGCGTACGGGATGGGGTGTGCGCTGTGGGCCGCGGTGGTCGGGGTGGCCTCCCTCGCCGTCGTCTGGGCCGTCAGCTTCGCGATGAGTCGGTAGGCGGCGCGGGCGCGTCAGGTGGTGGCGGCGTCGTGGACGGCCATGGTCTCCTGCCGGTCGGGTTCCTCGCGCAGGACGGCGCAGTGCAGCCAGGCGTCCGGGATGGCGAAGCCGTCCACGAGCGTCCGCAGGTGCGGGCGCAACTCCTTCAGCAGACCGTTCACCACCGCGGTGATCGCCTTGGCGCGGGCCGGGGTGAGCCGGCCGTGCTCCAGCAGCCAGCCCTTGTCGGCCTCGACGACGCTGAGCGCGTAGAGGTCGCAGACCCGGGAGAGCAGCGCCCGCACGGCCGGGTCCGTGGCGGCGTCGATGGCGGCGACGAACGCCTCGAGCGTCACCCGGTCGATGTGGGCGGCGGCCACCGCGAGGAGGTGGTCCTGCACGTCGTTGAAGATGTCGAAGGGGCGGTCCTTCTTCGTGGCGGTGCCCTTGCGCAGCCGGCGGACCGCGCCGTCGAGGCGGTGCCGCTCGCGGTCCTCGAAGACGGTGAGCTGCCAGCCGCGGTCGGTGACGGCGACCTCGTCGTCGCGGCCGGGCACGGCGCTGGTCAGCCGCTCGATGAGCGCACGCGCGGCGGTGCGTTCGAGCACCATGTCGCGGATCTGGTCGGCGACGAAGGAGGCGCGTCCCCAGCCGTCCAACGAGCCGAACTCGTCGCGGTGGCCGGTGAGCAGTCCCTTGGCCACCAACTGCAACAGCACCGTGTTGTCGCCCTCGAACGTGGTGAAGACGTCGGTGTCGGCCTTGAGGCCGGGCAGCCGGTTCTCGGCCAGGTAGCCGGCGCCGCCGCACGCCTCCCGGCACATCTGGATGGTGCGGGTCGCGTGCCAGGTCTGCGCGGCCTTGAGACCGGCGGCCCGGGACTCCAGCTCCCGTTGCCGGTGCTCGTCGACCGGCCCGTCGCCGCCCTGCACCTCGCTGAGCGCGGTCACCAGCTCGGTCTGGGCGAAGGTCAGCGCATACGTGGTGGCCAGCGCGGGCAGCAGCTTGCGCTGGTGGGCCAGGTAGTCGTTGAGCAGCACCTCCCGGTCGGCGTCGGGGGTGCCGAACTGGCGGCGGATGTCGCCGTAGCGCACCGCGATGGTCAGCGCCGCCTTGGTGGCCGCCGAGGCGGCGCCGCCGACGCTCACCCGGCCGCGGACCAGGGTGCCGAGCATGGTGAAGAAGCGCCGGGAGTCGTTCTCGATCGGGCTGGAGTAGGTGCCGTCCGCCGCGACCTGGGCGTAGCGGTCCAGCAGCATGTCGCGCGGCACGCTCACGTGGTCGAAGCTGAGGCGCCCGTTGTCCACGCCGAGCAGGCCGGCCTTCGGCCCGGCGTCGCCGATGGTCACCCCGGGCAGCGGGTTGCCGTGCGCGTCGCGGATCGGGACCAGCCAGGCGTGCACGCCGTGTCGCCGCCCCTCGATGACCAGCTGGGCGAAGACCACCGCCATCCGGCCGTCGCGGGCCGCGTTGCCGATGTAGTCCTTGCGCGCCGCCTCGTGCGGGGTGTGCAGGTCGAACGTCTGCGTCCGCGGTTCGTACACGCAGGTGGTGCGCAGTTGCTGGACGTCCGAGCCGTGGCCGGTCTCCGTCATCGCGAAACAGCCGAAGACCTCGCCGGCGATGATGTCGCGCAGGTAGGCGTCGTGGTGGCGCCGGGTGCCGAGGGCCGCGACCGCGCCGCCGAACAGGCCCCACTGCACGCCCGCCTTCACCATCAGCGACAGGTCGACCTGGGCCAGCATCTCGATGGCGACGATCGAGGCGCCGACGTCGGAGTCGCCGCCGTACTCGGTGGGGAAGCCCCCGCCGATCCCCAGCTCGACCGGGAGTTCGCGGAGCAGCCGGCTGATCCGCTCGCGCGCCTGGTCGCCGGTCTCGCCGTACACCGGTAGGAAACGCCCGTCGAGGTGCTCGCGGTGCGCGTCGCGGACCCGGGCCCACGGGCCGTCGAGCACGGCCCGCAGGCGGGCCGGGTCGACCGGGCCGGTCTCGTTGCTCATGGCTACCTCGGATGCCGACGTCATACCCACCTCTCCTACCCGGAGAACGCCGCTGATCAGCCGCGGTGACGTGGTGAGAGCCGTCACGGCGACCGGTTCGCCGGGCATATCGAAAAGGCATACGCCCGCGCAACAGCGCTCCCCCTCGAGTGGAGGCACGGAACCACACGTGGTCGATCGCGCCAAGCCCGGTTAGGGTTGACTAACCGGGTGTCGATCTTGAGGGGGCTGTGTGCTGGTTCTGGTGGCGGTCCATGCGCTCGCAGCCGTGACCGCCCCGGCGCTGGTACGCATCTGGGGCCGTCGGGCGCTCTACCTGCTGGCCGCCGTCCCGGCCGCGGCGCTGACCTGGGCCCTGACCCGCACCGACTCGGTCCGCTCGGGCACGCCCGAGGTCGAGACGGTGACCTGGGTGCCGCAACTCGGCCTGGACCTCGCGCTGCGGATGGGCACGCTGTCCTGGCTGATGGTGCTGCTGGTCGGCGGCGTCGGTGCGCTCGTGCTCGCGTACAGCGCCCGCTACTTCCGCTCCGACGATCCCGGCCTCGGCCGCTTCGCCGCGGTGTTCGTCGCGTTCGCCGGCGCGATGCTGGGCCTGGTGGTCTCCGACGACCTGCTGCTGCTCTACGTGTTCTGGGAACTCACCACCGTCTTCTCGTACCTGCTGATCGGCAGCGACCCGACCCGACGGGCCAGCCGGCACGCCGCCATGCAGGCGCTGCTGGTGACCACGCTGGGTGGCCTGGCGATGCTCGCCGGCTTCGTGATGCTCGGCGAGCACGCCGGCTCGTACCGGTGGTCGGAGATCTCGCAGGACCTGCCGACCGGCGGCTACCTCACCGTCGCGCTGGTGCTCGTCCTGCTCGGGGTGACCAGCAAGTCGGCGATCTTCCCGTTCAGCTTCTGGCTGCCGCGCGCGATGGCCGCGCCGACCCCGGTCAGCGCCTACCTGCACGCGGCCGCCATGGTGAAGGCCGGGGTGTTCCTGGTCGCGTTGATGGGCCCGGCGGTGGGCCAGGCCACCGCGTGGCGCGGCGTCCTGCTGGCCGGCGGCCTGGTCACCATGTTCCTCGGCGGCTGGACGGCGCTGCGGCAGGTCGACCTGAAGCTGCTGCTGGCGTACGGCACGGTCAGCCAGCTCGGCCTGCTGATGGTGATCCTCGGCGCCGGCACCCGGGACACCGCGCTGGCCGGCGCCGCGATGGTGCTGGCCCACGCGCTGTTCAAGGCCACCCTGTTCCTGGTCGTCGGCGTCGTCGACCACGTCGCCGGCACCCGGGACCTGCGTGAGCTCAGCGGCCTGGGCCGACGGGCGCCGGCGCTGGCGGTGGTCGCCGGGCTCGCGGCGGCCTCGATGGCGGGCCTGCCGCCGCTGGCCGGGTTCGTCGCCAAGGAGGCCGCGCTGGAGGCGTTCCGGCACGGCGGCGCCGTCGATCTGGTGGTGCTCGCCGGGCTGGTGACCGGCTCGGCGCTGACCGTCGCCTACACGGCGCGCTTCCTCTGGGGCGCGTTCGCCGCCAAACCCGACGTGCCGGCTACCCGGCCCGAGCCGGTCGACCGGGCGTTCCTGGCGCCCGCGGTGGTGCTGGCCGTCGCCGGCCTCGCGGTCGGCGTCCTCGCCCCGGCCGTGGACCGGGTGCTCGTCCCGTACGCGGACCAGTATCCCGGCGCCGACGCGGGCTACCACCTCGCGCTCTGGCACGGGCCGACCCCGGCGCTCGGCCTGTCGGCGCTGGCCGTCGCCGCCGGCGTCGTGTTGTTCCTGCTGCTGCACCGACGCCGACCGCACCTGCCGCGGCTGCCCTTCGACGGCGCCACCGGCTACGACCGGCTGGCCGGCGCCGTGGACCGCGCGGCGGTGGAACTCACCGGCGCCACCCAGCGCGGATCGCTGCCGTTCTACCTCGGCGTCATCCTGCTGGTGCTGGTCGTGCTGCCCGGCGGCGCGTTGCTGGTCGGCGTGCCGTGGCCCGAGCGCTACCAGCTCTGGGACACCCCGTTGCAGGCCGCCGCCGGCGCCGCCGTGGTGGTCGCCGCCGTGGCCGCCGCGCGCGCCCGACGTCGGTTGACCGCGATGATCCTCGTCGGGGTGACCGGCTACGGCACGGCGCTGCTGTTCATCCTGCACGGCGCGCCCGACCTGGCGCTGACCCAGTTCCTGGTGGAGACCGTCA
Organism: Micromonospora sp. AKA38; assembly: GCF_027925725.1. Classification (NCBI taxonomy): domain Bacteria; kingdom Bacillati; phylum Actinomycetota; class Actinomycetes; order Micromonosporales; family Micromonosporaceae; genus Micromonospora; species Micromonospora sp. AKA38. The sequence goes on from NZ_BNEI01000005.1 coordinate 744,521, forward strand.
CGATCGTGATGTTCGTGCTCGTGCTGCGCCGGCTGCCGACGAAGTTCTCCGCCCGCCCGATCCGGTCCAGCCGGCGGGTGCGCGTCGCGCTCGGCGTGGCCGTGGGCGTGGTCACCGCCGGCATGGCGTACGTCGCGGCCGGGGCGCGGGTGGCGACGCCGATCTCGGTCGGGTTCCCCGAGGAGGCGGTCTCCTACGGCGGCGGCAAGAACGTGGTCAACGTGACGCTCGTCGACATCCGGGCCTGGGACACGATGGGCGAGATCGCCGTGCTGGTGGTGGCCGCGACCGGCGTGGCCAGCCTGATCTTCCGTCGGTCCCGCGCCCTGGACCTGCGCAGCGGCATTCCCGGCGTCGGCCGGCAGAGCTCGGCGCGCCCGCGCTGGCTGACCGGCGGCGCCACCACCCGCGCGCAGTCGGTGATCCTCCAGGTCGTCACCCGGGTGCTGTTCCACGCCATCCTGCTCTTCTCGATCTACCTGCTCTTCTCCGGCCACAACCAGCCCGGTGGCGGGTTCGCCGCCGGACTGGTCGCCGGACTCGGCCTGGCCGTGCGCTACCTGGCGGGCGGGCGTACCGAACTCAACGGCGCGGCGCCGGTGGACGCCGGCCGGGTGCTCGGCGCGGGCCTGTTCGTCGCCGTCGGCACCGGGCTGGCCGCGATGCCGCTGGGTGGCGACTTCCTGCAGAGCGCGGCGCTCGACCTCCACCTTCCGGTGCTGGGTCACGTCCACTTCGTCACGTCGGTCTTCTTCGACGTCGGCGTCTACCTCATCGTGGTCGGCCTGGTGCTGGACATCCTGCGCAGCCTGGGCGCGGAGATGGACCGCCAGGAGGAGGCCGACCAGGGGGAGACCGACCAGGGGGAGACCGCCCCGACCGAGGCACGGGAAGAGGAGTTGGTGTGAGCCCCAACCTGGTCTACGTCGTGGTGGTCGGCGTCCTGTTCGCCACCGGCGTCACGCTGCTGCTGGAACGCAGCCTCACCCGGGTGCTGATGGGGGTCATCCTGCTCGGCAACGGCGCGAACCTGCTGCTGCTCACCGGTGGCCGGGCCGGCGGCCCGCCGATCGTCGGCACCACCGCCGAGGAGGAGATGTCCGACCCGCTCCCGCAGGCGATGGTGCTGACCGCCATCGTCATCACGCTGGGCATGACCGCGTTCCTGCTCGCCCTGGCGTACCGCAGTTGGCACCTCAACGGGCACGACGAGGTGCAGGACGACGTCGAGGACCAGCGCATCATGGAGCTGGCGGAGCGGGACGAGGGGCCGGGCACCGCCGACCCGGAGACCACCGACCGGGTACCGACCGCCGGGGCGGACGACGACCGGCGGGTGGCCGCCGGTGGGCCGGGGCGGACCCGATGAGCTGGCTCGTGCCGTTGCCGGTGGTGATGCCGCTGTTCGGCGCCGCCCTGACGCTGCTGCTCGTCGGCCGGGCCCGCGCCCAGCGGTGGGTCAGCATCACCGTCCTCGCCGCCACCGTGGCGGTCGCGGCGCTGCTGCTGGTCCGCGCCACAGTCGACGGTCCGCTGGTGGTCGAGGTGGGCGGCTGGGTCGCGCCGCTGGGCATCGTGCTGGTCGCCGACCAACTCGCCGCGCTGATGCTGGTGGTCTCCGCCGCGGTCACGCTGTGCGTGCTCGTCTACTCCATCGGGCAGGGCCTGGCCGACGGCAACGAGGAGACGCCGCTGTCGGTCTACCACCCGACCTATCTGGTGCTGACCGCCGGCGTGTGCAACGCGTTCCTCTCCGGTGACCTGTTCAACCTCTACGTCGGCTTCGAGATCCTGCTGGTGGCGAGCTACGTGCTGCTGACGCTCGGCAGCACGGAGAACCGGATCCGCGCCGGCACCACGTACGTCGTGGTCAGCCTGCTGTCGTCGCTCATCTTCCTGGTCGCGATCGGCCTGATCTACGCCGCCACCGGCACGCTCAACCTGGCCCAGCTCGTCGACCGGCTGGACGCGCTGCCGGACGACCTGCGGCTGGTCCTTCAGGGCATGCTGCTGCTGGCGTTCGGCATCAAGGCCGCCGTGTTCCCGCTCTCGGCCTGGCTGCCGGACAGCTATCCCACCGCGCCGGCGCCGGTCACCGCGGTCTTCGCCGGCCTGCTCACCAAGGTCGGCGTGTACGCGATCATCCGGACCGAGACGCTGCTGTTCCCCGGTGGCCGCACCGCCGACCTGCTGCTGGTGATCGCGGCGCTGACCATGGTGGTCGGCATCCTCGGCGCGGTGGCGCAGTCGGACATCAAACGGCTGCTGTCGTTCACACTGGTCAGCCACATCGGCTACATGCTGTTCGGGGTCGGCCTGACCACCGCGCTCGGGCTGTCCGCCGCGATCTTCTACGTGGTGCACCACATCACCATCCAGACCACCCTGTTCCTCGCCGCCGGTCTGGTCGAACGACGCAGCGGCAGCACCGCGCTGGACCGGCTCGGCGGGCTGGCCCGGCTGTCGCCGTTGCTGGCGGTGCTCTTCTTCGTGCCCGCGCTCAACCTGGCCGGCATACCGCCGTTCTCCGGGTTCCTCGGCAAGGTCGGCCTGGTGCAGGCCGGCGTGTCCGACGGCGGCGTGCTGGCCTGGGCGCTGGTCGCCGGCGGGCTGCTCACCAGCCTGCTCACGCTCTACGCGATCGCCCGGGTGTGGAACCTCGCGTTCTGGCGGGACCCGCACCCGGCCATGCCGGTCCCCGACGACACCACCCGGGCGGCCCGCACCGACGGCGCCGAGCAGCCGCACGGCGACCCGTCGCCGGCCGGCGCCGTGCTGCCCCGGCTGATGACCGCCTCCACCGCCGCGCTGGTGGTGCTCGGTCTCGGGCTGACGGTGGTGGCCGGGCCGCTCTTCGACATCAGCACCGACGCCGCCGACGACCTGCTGCGGCGTGCCCCCTACGTCGAGGCCGTCTTCCCGGACGGTGCGCCGTGACCACTCATCCGCGTGCGCCGCTGACCCGCCGCGTGCGGTGGCGCAACCGGGCCGTCGCGGTGACCGGCCTGGTCACCGTCTGGGTGCTGCTGTGGGGCACGTTCACCTGGGCGAACGTGATCAGCGGCCTGGCGGTCGCGGCCGTGCTGCTGGTGGTCTTCCCGCTGCCGCCGGTGACGTTCGCCGGGCGGATCCGGCCGGTGCCGCTGGCCCGCTTCCTGGCCCGTTTCCTGTGGGACCTGGTGGTCGCGTCCGCGCAGGTGGCCTGGCTCGCGATCCGGTTCGGGCACACCCCGCGCGGGGCGATCATCGCGGTGCGGCTGCGGGTGAACACCGACCTCAACCTGACGCTCACCGCCGAGGCGCTGTCCCTGGTGCCCGGCAGCCTCATCCTGGAGGCCGACCGGGGGACCGGCACGCTCTACGTGCACGTCATCGGTGTCCGGACACTTGACGAGGTGGAACGGTTCCGGCGCGGTGTGCGGGAGCTGGAGGAACGTATCGTCGCCGCCGTCGGCTCGGCCGAGGAACTGCGCCGGCTCCGCGACCCCGATCCCACCGGCCCGCCCGAGCCGGTCGACCTGGAAGGGGCACCGACGTGACAGTCGTGGCCGTGATCGTCACCGTGCTGCTCACCGTGGCCGGTGGACTGACCCTGCTCCGCATCATCCGTGGACCGTCGATCCTGGACCGGGCCGTCGCCACCGACGTGCTGCTCGCCGTCGCGGTCGCCGCCATCGCCACCGAGGCCGCCTACAGCCGGGACGCCACCGCGCTGCCGGTGCTGGTGGTCCTCGCCGTCGTCGGCTTCGTCGGCTCGGTCAGTGTCGCGCGGTTCGCGGCCCGGAAAGATCCCAAGTGACCGTCGACGCCCTCCTCGACACCGCCGCCGGCGTCTGCCTGATCGCGGGTGCCCTGCTCAGCCTCGCCGCCGGCATCGCCCTGGTCCGTTTCCCGGACGTGCTGTCCCGGATGCACGCCGCGGCCAAGCCGCAGGTGTTGGGGCTGCTGCTGGTGCTGCTCGGGTGCGCGTTGCGGCTGCGTACCGGCGTGGACATCACCACGCTGGTGCTGGTGGGCATGTTCCAGCTCGCCACCGCCCCGGTCGCGGCGCACATGGTCGGGCGGGCCGCCTACCCGCACGACGACATCCGGCGGGACCTGCTGCTCACCGACGAGCTGGCCGGTCGGCTGGACCGGGTCCGCGCGAGCCGGGCCGGGGCGGCGGAGACCCCGTCGACGGTCGGCGCGCCCGGACGCGACGCGCGGCCCCCGGCCTGACGGTTTCTCCGCTATCCTGACCCGTGGTTTTGTTGGTTGGTTCGGGTGGCGGGGTTGGTGGGTATGGAAAAGGGCACTATCGTCCGGTTCGACGACGTCCGGGGTTACGGGTTCATCGCGCCGGTGCGCGGCGGTGACGACGTCTTCGTGCACGCGAACGACTTCGGCGACCAGCGGCATTCCGTGGCGGTCGGCATGAAGGTGAGCTACGAGGTCGTGCAGTCCGAGCGGGGTCTGAAGGTCGCGCGGGTGACACTGGACCAGCCACCGGTGTCGCTGCACGGCGCGACGGCCGCCGTGCCGGCCGGCGCCGGGGCGGCGCCGATGGAGGACGACGAGTTCGACGTCCTGACGGTCGGCCAGTTCGAGGCGTCGGTCACCGAGCTGCTGCTGGCGAACGCGCCCACCATGACCGGCGGGCAGATCGTCCAGGCCCGGCGCGCGCTGATCGCGCTGGGGCGTCAGCACGGCTGGGTGGAGGACTGACCGCCCCGGTGCCCGCCGGTCAGCGGTTGCGCTCCACGACGTAGGCGGTCAGGTCGAGCAGGAAACGACCGTCCTCGGTGTCGGCCGCGGCGCCGAGGGCCCGTTCTCCCTCGCGTCGGGCCGCCGCGGCCAGTTCCCGGGCGCTGCGCCGGGCCGCCTCCACGCAGTCGTACGCGAGCAGCCGCCCGTGCAGCCAGCGCACCTCCGACGCGGTGCGCGCCGCCCGGGTCCGGCCCAGGAAGCGCAGCGCCCGCTCGCGTTCGTCGGGCGTGCACCGCCGCAGGAAGTCGATGAGGATGAGCGTCCGCTTGCCCTCCCACAGGTCGCCGGCGATCTCCTTGCCGTACCGGGCGTAGTCGCCGGTGAGGTTGAGCGCGTCGTCCTGGATCTGGAACGCGGCGCCCAGGTACCAGCCGTACCGGTCCAGGACGTCGACCGCGTTCTCCCGCCCGGTGGCGACCAGGACGCCGGCACGGCACGGATAGATGCAGGTGTACCAGGACGTCTTCTTCAGACACATCCGGTAGTAGTCGTCGGCGTCCAGGTCGCACACGTTGTCGCGGATCCAGCCGACCTCGATGGCCTGCCCCTCCAGCGAGTGGCGCAGCATCAGCTCGGTCTCGGTGAACAGCCGCCACGCGATCCCCGAGCCGAGCGCCGCCCGGTTCGCGGCGAGCCGCCGCAACGCCAGCAGGTTCGTCATGTTGCCGACGTTGAGCGCCACGCCGACCCCGTACTCGGCGTGCAGGGTCGGCCCGCCGCGTCGCTGCTCGCTGGCGTCCTGGATGTCGTCGTGGATCAGGAACGCGTTGTGGAACAGCTCCACGGTCACCGCGGCGTTGAGCCCCACCGGCTCGGCGCCGCCGAACGCCCGGCAGGTCGCCAGGCACAGCGCGGCGCGCAGTCCCTTGCCCCAGCGCCGGGGATACTCCGCGACCAGGTCGTAGAGGTACCGCGGCCCGCCGTCGGGCAGGTCGTCGAGCAGCGCGTCGAGGGCGAGCCCGCGGTAGCGCGCCAGCATGCGGTCCACGTGCCCGCCGGCCACCCCGGTGGTCGGCGCCACCGCGCGGCTACCGGTCCGTCCGGGTCGGACCGGCCGGACCCGGCGACGACAGCCGGTCCGCGAGCCCGTTGGCCACGTCGGGCGCCAGCCGCGCGAGATTGAGTACGGTGTCGAGCGCGTCGTGCGCGTCCGAGGTGTACCGGCGGATCACCTCGCCGCGTTGGTCGTCGGCCATCTTCAGTTGCCCGACCACGGTGTCGATCAGCGCGTGCCCGTCGGTGCGGACCCGCGCGACGAGTTCGTCGAACGCCTCCGGGTCGACCCGGCGGCTCTCGGTCAGCTTCTCCTCGAGCCGTCGGGCGCCGGCCAGCCCCGCCGCGAGTTCCTCCTCCAGCACCGTGGCCGCGTGGGTCACGGTCTCCGAGGTCTCCTCGGCCACCTTCTCGAAGCGCTCGTCGGTGCGCTCACGCTGGGCGTCTGTCATGGCCGAAGTGTCACCGGACCGCTGATGGCACGCCAGAGGAGTGTCGCCATGGTGACTCAGCGTGGCCGGGGGCGAGGGCCGCTGCCGCCGTGAGCCGGGTCAGCGGGGCCGCTGGCACGGTACGCAGAAGCGGGCCGCGGGCCGGATCTCCAGGCGGGCCGTCGGGATGTCCTGGCCGCAGCGCTCACAGACGCCGTACCTGCCCTCGGCCATCCGCGTCAGCGCCCGGGCGGTGTCCGCGGCGCCCTGCTCGGCGGCCTCGATCAGTCGGCGCAGGGTGTCCGGGTCGTGGCCGCCGTGCTCGGGCTGGCGGTGCTGCCCGGTCAGCTCCCCGAGCTGGGCGGTGTACTCCGCGGACTGCCGCTCGAGCAGTTCGCGCAGCGTTCGGGTGCGGTCGTCGAGGGTGTGCGTCATGGCCGGATGGTCCTTTCGGGAATGATGACGGCCCGGCCGCCCGGGCATCGGGGCGGGTGCGGCGGGGCCAGGGTCGGGGGGCGCGCGTGACGACGTCGCGTCGGCGTCGCCTCAGCGGCGGCGAGGGCCGTCCGGGACGGGCCGGACGCGACCGTCGCCGACCGGACCGGTGCGCACCGCCGGCTCGGGCCGGCGCGGCAGCGCGACACCGGCGAGCACGGGCGGCGGAGCCGTCGACGTGCCGCTCATGATCACCGCCTCCTCGCTGCTCGGCCACCGGGTCGGATCTCCATCGTCGTCGGCGTGGCAGGGACCGGCACTGCCAGCGGCCGGCCAACAAGTGGCTGCCTGGTTGCCGGTGGCCGGAGAGGTGCGGGCGTCCGGGCCGCCGCGTCCGGCGCCGATCGCGCTGCTCCACACCGCTTTCGCCGGCTCCGGGCGGCGATCGGAGCGACACCGGGGCCGGCGACGGCGGACGCTACGGTTGACGCATGGGCATCGACCAGCGCCACCACGGCGATTGCGTGCCTGCCCGGTCGGCCGACCGGGCGCCGCCCACCAGCACGGTCCACGCCCGCCCGTCCACCGCGTCGCCGTAGCGTCCGCCCGCTCCCGGGCGGCCCGGCCGCCGTCCCTGGGGAGTTCTCGTGATCATCGAACGCACCGTCCTGCCCGGCATCGGGGTCCGACACACCATCACCACCGAACAGGGTCGTCGGATCGGCGTCGTCGTCCATCGGCTCGGTGGTCGGCGGGACGTCGTGCACGACGACCCGACCGACCCCGACGGCACGGTCAACCTGGCCCTCACCCGCGACGAGGCGACGGCCCTGGCGAACCTGCTCGGGTTCCCGGAGCTGGCGCTCGTGCCGGCCTGACGCCTACGCGGGCAGCGGCCGGCGGGGCCAGTCCAGCGCCCGCGCCCCGAGCACGGCGGCGTGCAGGGTGAACCGGTCCCGGGGGTCGGCGGGGTCGTAGCCACTCAGCGCGCGCACCCGACTGAGCCGGTAGGTGACGGTGCGTACGGACACGTGCAGGCGGCCGGCCGCCTCGGTGGCGACCTCACCGCAGGCGAAGTACTCGGTCAACGTGTCCAGCAGCGGACCGGCGCCGCCCCGGGCCTGGCCGAGCGGGGTGAGCACGGCCCGGACGAGGTCCACCATCGCCGGCTGGTCCCGCAGCAGGACGCGGTAGATGAGCAGGTCGTGGGCGTCGATCACCGGTGTCTCGGCGCGTAGCCGCCGGGCCGTCGTCAACGCCTCCCGGGCTTCCTCGTAGGAGCGGGCGATGCCGTAGAGACCCGGATGCGGCCGGCCCACGGCCACCTGCCACGGGCGGCCCCGCACCAGCCGGTCCAACTCGCCGTGCATCAGCCGGCCCAACTCCCCGGGCGGCTCACCGCCGGCGGGCCCGCGCCCGGGCGACACCGCGTCGGCCGGCGCGATCACGACCAGCAGCCCTTCCTTCGTGGCCACCAGCACGTCCCGGTCGCCGAGCCGGTCGAAAATGACCCGTTCGAGCGTGCTGATCGCCGCCCCGGTGTCCGGTAGCCGCCGGCCCGGTGCGGCGAGCGCGACCTGGTGCACCCGGGCGAGGTCCAGCCCGAACGGCTCGGCCCGCTCCACCAGGCCGCCGAGGTCGGAGTCACCCCGCAGCAGGTCGTCGACGAGTTCCCGGCGCAGCGACTCCTCACGGCGGACCAGGTCCCGGCGGGCCGCCGCGTAGCCCTCGGCCAGGGTGGCGACGGCGGCGTCCACCACGTGCAGGACCGCCTCCGCGGTGGCGCGTACCGTCTCGCTGTCGGTGGACCGGTCCAGGTGCGGAAGCTGCTGCCAGAGCCGGCGCGCCGCGGACAGGTAGAGCTGCACCACCCGGCCGGCCGACACGCCCTGCTCGGCGGCGCGCCGGCCGAGGGCGCCCACCGCGTCGAGTTCGCCCCGGCGCGGCCGGCGGCCGGTGACCGCCGCGTCCCGCAGGAGCGGCAGATAGTCGCCGAGCAGCTCCACCGGTACGCCGGCGGCGTCGGCGCTCGCCTCGCGGGCCACGCTCGTCAGCCACCCGTCGTCGCCGGTCCCGGCCGGTCCCGGCCGGCGGCCACCCTCGGTCATCGCGGTCTCCCAGTGCGGGGCCGGCCATCGGCCCGGTGCCCCAAGGCTAGGCCCCGACCCGGCCCGCTCCCGGCCAGGTCCGGCCGGCCGGCCCGGTTCGACGCCGCACCCCGGCGCGTCGGCGGCCGGCGGACGCAATCCGTTGGCCGGACCGGAACGGGTCGGCGACCATGGTCGGCATGAGGCTGCCGTTGCAGGGTGGGTTGCCGCCGACGGGTGGGCCGGTCGACGGCATGGTGGAGATCGCCTGCGACGAATCGGGGTTCTCCGGCACGAACCTGCTCGACCCGGCCACTCCGCTGATCGCCCACGCGAGCGTCGACCTGCGGGCCGAGGAGGCGACCGCGCTGCTCGCGTCCCTGCGGTCCGGGTTCCGGTTCTCGCCGGACGAGGTCAAGTCCCGCCAGTTCCTCCGTCAGCCGGGAGCCGCGCCGGCGGTGGACTGGTTCCTGGCCGCGCTGCGCGGGCGCGCACACGTCCAGCTCGTCGACAAGCAGCTCTTCCTGGCCACCCGCGTCGCCGACCTGCTGCTGACCGAACCGTCCTACGCCGCCGGCACCCGCCTGGCCGGGGAACGCCGGGCCGACGCCCGCGCGCTGCACCGGGCCGGGCGTGCGGCCGGCCCCGACTGGGACGCCTTCCTGGCGGCGTTCGTCGACATGCTGCGGACCAAACGGCGGGACCGGGCGGACGACGGCAGCGTGGACCGCTTCTTCGCGGCCCGGGACGCGCTGCTGCGGCACGCGCCGACCGACGCCGTGCTCACCGCGCTGGACCGGAGCCGGGTGGCCGCTGTCCAGGCCCGGCTCTACGCCGAGGACCGGACGATTCCGCCGCCGTTGGAGCCGTTGCTGCCGGCGCTGGCCGAGACCGTGCTGTTCTGGAGCGTGGGGCGGCGGCGGGTGCTGGTGACCCACGACGAGCAGAGCGCGCTCACCGCCGACCGGCTGCGCCGCCTCCAGCGGGCGCTGGCCGAGCGCGCCGGACTGCCGGCGGGGGAGTCGCCGCTGGCCGGCCTGGTGATGACCGACTCCCGGGACGACCCGCGCGTGCAGGTCGCGGATCTGCTCGCCGGTGTGGCGCGGCGGATGCCGCGCGCGGTCGACGACGGCGCGTTGCTGACTCCGTAGCGCCGCTGGGTACGCGTACTCAGCACAACTCCCGTCCGGTGGCTCAGGTGTCGGCGCGTCGGCGTCGGCAGGATCCTTGTCATGGCCGAGACACTGCACCGACCCGCCGCCCTGCGTACCGTCGAGACGCCCGTGCTGGGGGAGGCCGCCGGCCGTGCGGTGGCCACGCTGGTCCGGCTGGTCGGCCGGCACCCGGCCGGGTGGCGGTGGCTGGCCCGGCGGCACCACCCGGCGCTCGACCGGCTGGCCGAGGCGAACGCGCGTGCGGCGTGCGTGCGTGCGGCCCGGCGGGTGCCGGCCTACCGCGAGTTCCTGCGGGCCCGTCCGGCGGGCGTCCGCCGTCGGCTGCGGGACTTCCCGGAGACCGACAAGCTCGGGTACGTGGTGGGCCACGACGCCGCCGCCCGGTGCCGGCGGGGGCGCCTGCCGGAGCGGGGCGTGGTGGTCGACGAGTCGGCCGGGTCGTCGGGGCGGCCGTTCAACTGGCCGCGCGGCGAGCGGGAGCTGCGGGCGGTGCACCGGGACATCGCCGGCTACACCGGGCTGGTGTTCCCGATGCGCCGGCCGTTCGTGATCAACGCGTACTCGATGGGGGCCTGGGCGACCGGCACCACGACCGGCGCGGCGATGGCCCGGATCGCGGTGGTGAAGAACACCGGACCGGACCTCGGCAAGATCATCGACACGTTGCGCGAGTTCGGCCCGGGGCACGACTACCTGGTCACCGCGTACCCGCCGTTCCTCAAGCACCTGCGGGACCGGCTGGACGCCGAGGACTTCCCCTGGTCGCGGTACCGGATCTTCGGTAGCTGCGGCGGGGAGGGGATGACCGAGGCGCTGCGGGACTACCTGGAGCAGCGGTTCGTGCGGGTGCGTTCGGCGTACGGGGCGTCGGACCTGACCATCGGCATCGGCGCGGAGACCCGGTTCACGGTGTGGCTGCGGCGCCGGCTGCGGACCGACCCGGGGCTGCGCGCGGACCTGCTCGGCGACGGCGAGCAGCGGCTGCCGATGGTGTTCCAGTACAACCCGTTCGCGACCTACCTGGAGACCAACGAGCGGCGGGAGCTGGTCTGCACGGTGGCCGGGCCGGACGTGCTCCAGCCCCGGCTGCGCTACAACGTCGGCGACGAGGCGCTGCTGGTGCCGTACCGCAGGATCGCCGAACTGGCCGCGGCCGACCCGGTGCGCGCGGCCGAGTTCCGCGCCGCGACGGCCGAGGAACGGATGACGCTGCCGCTGCTGCTGCTGTTCGGCCGGCGCGACTCCACGATCTCCTACCTGGGCGCGAACCTCTACCCGCAGGACGTCGAGTACGGCCTCTACACCGGAAACCCGCACGCCGCCGCGATCAGCCGGTTCTGCCTGGCGCTGGTCGAGGACGCGACGCTGGAGACCCGGCCGGTGATCCACGTCGAGCTGCGCGGCCCGCTGGCGCCCGCCGACCGCGCGGCGCTCGCCACCGCCTGCCGCGACGGGGTACGCCGGCACCTCACCTCGGTGTCGCGCGACTTCGCCCAGTCCCTGCTGGAGGACCCGTCCGCCGGTGACCTGCGGGTCGAGCTGCACGAACCGGGAACCGGCCCGTTCGCCGGCCCGCAGAAGATCAAGAACGCCTACCTGGTGGTGAAGTGACCATGCGTACCCGAGACTTCTCCCGCGCCCCGGCGCAGGCCCGTGCCGGCGCGATGTTCATCGGCGGCACCCGCTACGCGAGCCCGCTGGTGCTGCTGCGGCTGGCCCCCGACTGGTTCCGGATGGTGCGCGACATGCGCAGGATGTCCGGCTACTGCTGGCACACCGTCTACTGGCAGTTCCCACTGACGTTGGGCACGATCGCGTTCTTCACCGACCGGGACGCGATGCTGCGCTTCGCGCGTACCCGGCACCACCGCAAACTGATGGCCTGGCTGACCGACGGCGGGCGCAACGCGACCGCCGGGTTCATCCGGCTCTACACGGCCTCGCCGGACGGCTACTCCAACGGCGCGTGGCGGGCCGAGGACGGCGCGATGGGCCACATCGACACGTTCACCCCGCTGGGTGCGGAGACCACCGGACCGGCGGTACGCCGGTGAGCGGCCACCGGTTCGAGCGGGTCACCGGCCGGCGCGGCCTGGCCGAGTTCCTCGCGCTCACCGACCGGCTGTACGCGGACGAGCCACGGTACGTGCCGACGCCCCGGCAGCAGATCCGCCGCTGGTGGGCCGACGGCGTGCCGCTGTACGTACTGCGCGACGCCGACGGCGCGGTGGTCGGGCGGACCACGCTGCACACCGACGCGGACCTGGACGCGAAGCTGGGCCGCCGGTGCCAGTTGTTCGGGCTCACCGAGTTCACCGCGCCGGCCGCCGGGCCGCTGTTCGACGCCGTCACCGCGCACGCCGGCGCCGACCGGGACCTGCTGTTCGGCCCGGTGGCGCTGCTGCCCAACCAGGCCGGCGGCGTGATCACGTCCGGGTTCGACGACCGGGGCTTCGTGGACAGCGCCTGGAACCCGCCGCGCTACCCGGCCGCCTACGAGGCGTACGGCTTCGCCCGCCGGTTCGTCTCCGACACCTGGATCTGCCCGGTGCCGGCCCCGGTCGGGCCGCCGCCGGCGTGGGGCGGGCAGCCGGACGGCGCGCGGCTGGAGCTGCACCGGGGCGACGCGCGGCGCCTCGACGAGCAGCTCGACCTGCTGCGCGGCATGCTGAACGACTCGTTCGCCCAGCTCGGCTACTACACCCCGATCTCCGCCGCGCAGTTGCGCCGGCAGACCGACGGGCTGGCGTACCTGCTGGACTCCGCGCTGCTGCTGTACCTGACCCGGGACGGGCAGCCGGTGGCGTTCGTGCTCTGCGTACCGGACATCAGCGCGTTCCTGGTCGCGACGCGCGGCGACCTCGGCCCGGTCAACCAGCTCCGCCTGCTGGCCACCCGCCGCCGGTACCGCCGCGAGGCGGTGCTGATCGTCAAGGGTGTGCTGCCGGAGTTCCAGGGGCGCGGCTACCAGCGGCTGCTCTCCGCGCACCTGCACCACAACCTGCACGCCGGCGGCTACACCACGCTGCGCAGCACCTACGTCGGGCGGGACAACCCGGCCTCGGCGGCGCAGTACCGCCGGCTCGGTGGCCGCCCGCTGCACGGTTACACGTTCTACGCGAAGGAGCGATGACATGGACCTCGCCGCGTTCCGCGCGTTGGAGCCGCTGTGCTGGCGCGCGCCGAGCGCGCACAACACCCAGCCGTGGCGGCTGCGCTACGAGCGCTGGGCGATCACCGTCGGCTGGGACCCGGCCGACACGCTGCCGGCCGGCGACCCGAGCGGGCGGGACCTGCGGCTGTCGCTCGGCGCGTTCGTGGAGACCTGCCTGATCGTCGCCGCCGACGCGGGGCTGCGACTGGACTGGGTCGCCGACCACGACGAGCACGACCGCCGGGTGGGTCGGCTGCGTCCGGCGCGGCAGCCGTACCGCACGCCGTTCCGTACCTCGGAGGTCTGGGACCGGCGTACCGACCGGGGCCGGTTCACCGGCGGCCCGGACGCCGACGTGCTCGCCGCCGTCGACGCCGTGGCGCGGCGGGCCGGCGGCGGGGTCCACCTCGTGCCCGGGGCCGGGCGGCTCGGCGCGTTGCTGCGCGCCGCCGACCGGCAGGTGTACGCGGACCCGGCGGTGGTGGCCGAGCTGCGTCGTTGGCTGCGGCTGGACCCGGCGCGGCCGGACTACCGGGCCGACGGGCTGAGCGATCGTTGCCTCGGGTTGTCCCGGCCGGCCGCCACCGGGCTGCGGGCGGCGCTGGCCGCGTATCCGGTGCTGCGCCCGCTGGGGCTGGCCCGGCTGCTCGCCGCCGGCGACGATCCGCTCGCGCGCGGCGGCGCGGTGCTCGCGCTGGTGGCCCCGCCAGACCTGGACGCACCCGGCCAGGTCGAGTTCGGCCGGGTGCTGATGCGGGTGTGGCTGACGCTGCACGCCGCCGGCCTGGCGGCGCACCCGTTGAGCCAGCTCGTCGACGTCGCCGCCACCCGCGACACGCTCGGCGCGCTGCTGGACGTGGCGCCGCAGCGGGTCGTGCACGTGACCCGGGTGGGGCGACCGGTCGCTGCGGCGCCCCGCTCGGCACGCCGGATCCGAGATGGCAACGTTCGCAAAACCTGCTCGTCACTTCTTGACGACCGGCGTCTCATCCATGAAAGTCCATATGGGCTGATGTAGTGCGCGGTAAGGGAGCTCCGGCGTGCGCATCGTGGCAGTGGGCATCGTTGGGCGCGGCGCGTTGATGTTAGCGCTAACAGTTGCCCGTCATCCTTGATTGTGTGACCGGGAGAGACCATGTCCGAAGTTTCCCGAAGGAACGTCCTCAAGGCTTCCGCGGCCGGCGCCGGCGCGGCGCTGGCGCCGGCCGCCTGGACCGCCGCCGCCCGCGCCGGCTCGGCGGCGCCACCCGCGGTGCTGGCCGCGAACGATCTGGCGCTGTGGTACGACGAGGAGGCCGGTACCGACTGGCTCCGCGCGCTGCCGATCGGCAACGGGCGGCTCGGTGCGATGGTGTTCGGCAACGTCGACACCGAACGGCTCCAGCTCAACGAGGACACGGTCTGGGCCGGCGGCCCGTACGACTCCGCCAACACCCGGGGCGCGGCCAACCTGGCCGAGATCCGGCGGCGCGTCTTCGCCGACCAGTGGACCTCGGCGCAGGACCTCATCAACCAGACCATGATGGGGACCCCCGGCGGTCAGCTCGCCTACCAGATCGTGGGCAATCTCCGGCTCGCCTTCGGCTCGTCCGGTGGGGCGACGCAGTACCGCCGGACGCTCGACCTCACCACCGCCACGGTCACCACGAGCTACGTGCTGGGCGGCGTACGACATCAGCGGGAGGTGTTCGCGAGCGCGCCCGACCAGGTGGTCGTGGTCCGGCTGACCGCCGACCGGGCGAACTCGATCAGTTTCTCCGCCACCTTCGACAGCCCGCAACGCACCAGCGTGTCGAGCCCGGACTCCGCCACCGTCGGGCTCGACGGCATCTCCGGCAGCATGGAGGGTGTCACCGGCTCGGTGCGGTTCCTCGCCCTGGCCAACGCCGCCGTGACCGGCGGCACGGTCAGCAGCTCCGGCGGGACGCTGCGGGTCTCCGGCGCGACGAGCGTGACGCTGCTGATCTCGATCGGCTCCAGTTACGTCAACTACCGCACCGTCAACGGCGACTACCAGGGCATCGCGCGCAACCGGCTCAGCGCCGCCCGGAGCGTGGCGGTCGACCAGTTGCGCAGCCGCCACCTCGCCGACTACCAGGCGTTGTTCAACCGGGTCACGATCGACCTGGGCCGGACGGCCGCGGCCGACCAGCCGACCGACGTCCGGATCGCGCAACACGCGAGCACCAACGATCCGCAGTTCGCCGCGCTGCTGTTCCAGTTCGGGCGGTACCTGCTGATCTCCTCCTCGCGTCCGGGCACCCAACCGGCGAACCTCCAGGGCATCTGGAACGACTCGCTCGCCCCGTCCTGGGACTCGAAGTACACGATCAACGCGAACCTGCCGATGAACTACTGGCCGGCCGACACCACGAACCTGTCCGAGTGCTTCCTGCCGGTCTTCGACATGATCAAGGACCTGACGGTGACCGGCGCGCGGGTCGCCCAGGCGCAGTACGGCGCCGGCGGCTGGGTCACCCACCACAACACGGACGCGTGGCGGGGCGCCTCGGTCGTCGACGGGGCGCTGTGGGGCATGTGGCAGACCGGCGGCGCCTGGCTGAGCACGCTCATCTGGGACCACTACCTGTTCACCGGCGACCTCGGTTTCCTCCAGGCCAACTACCCGGCCCTGAAGGGCGCCGCCCAGTTCTTCCTGGACACCCTGGTCGCCCACCCGACGCTCGGCTACCTGGTGACGAACCCGTCGAACTCGCCGGAGCTGCCGCACCACGCGAACGCGAGCGTCTGTGCCGGCCCCACGATGGACAACCAGATCCTGCGCGACCTGTTCGACGCCGCGGCCCGGGCCAGTGAGGTTCTCGGCGTCGACACCACGTTCCGGTCGCAGGTGCGCACCGCCAAGGACCGGCTGCCCCCGATCCGCGTCGGCTCCCGCGGCAACGTCCAGGAGTGGCTCGCCGACTGGATCGAGCTGGAGCGGACCCACCGGCACGTCTCCCACCTGTACGGGCTGCATCCCAGCAACCAGATCACCAAGCGCGGCACGCCGGCGCTCTACGAGGCCGCCCGCAGGACGCTGGAGCTGCGGGGCGACGACGGGACCGGCTGGTCGCTCGCCTGGAAGATCAATTTCTGGGCCCGGCTGGAGGACGGCGCCCGCGCCCACAAGCTCCTGCGTGACCTGGTGCGCACCGATCGGCTCGCGCCGAACATGTTCGACCTGCACCCGCCGTTCCAGATCGACGGCAACTTCGGCGCCACCTCCGGCATCGCC
Organism: Micromonospora sp. AKA38; assembly: GCF_027925725.1. Taxonomy (NCBI): domain Bacteria; kingdom Bacillati; phylum Actinomycetota; class Actinomycetes; order Micromonosporales; family Micromonosporaceae; genus Micromonospora; species Micromonospora sp. AKA38. The sequence continues at coordinate 760,780 of NZ_BNEI01000005.1, forward strand.
GAGATGCTGCTGCACAGTCACACCGGCGAGCTGAACGTGTTGCCCGCGCTGCCCAGCGCCTGGCCCGCCGGGCAGGTCGCGGGCCTGCGCGGTCGGGGCGGGTACACGGTCGCGCTGGCCTGGTCGAACGGCCAGCCCGACGAGATCGTCGTCCGCGCCGACCGCGACGGCACGCTGCGGCTGCGGTCCCGGCTGTTCACCGGCGGCTTCACCCTCGTCGACGCCGGTGACGACAGCACGCCGGCCACCACCCGACCGGAGACGGACGTCGTCCAGTTCACCGTCCGGGCCGGCCGCACCTACCGGGCGGCGCGACCGGGCGTGACGCCGGCACCGACGCCGACCGTCACGCCCACTCCCACCCCCACGGCGAGCCCGACGCCGACGCCGACCACCAGCTCTCCCGCGCCGTCCGGCGCCCGGGCGACGTACGCGGTGACGGGCTCCTGGTCGGGCGGCTTCCAGGGCGAGGTCACGGTGACCGCCGGCGCGACCGCGATCCGCGGCTGGACGGTGGCCTGGACGTTCCCCGACGGGCAGGTCATCAGCCAGATCTGGGGCGGCTCCCACACCCAGAGCGGCGCGAACGTGTCGGTGCGCAACGTCGACTACAACGGCGCGCTGGCGGCCGGGGCGTCCACCACGTTCGGCTTCATCGGCACGGTCACCGGTGCCAACAACCCGCCGACGAACCTCACCTGCACGACCACCTGACCGAGCGGGAACACCCCGGGGTGGGCGGCGTCAGGCCAGCAGCGTCTCGCGCAGCCGCGCCCCGGGGTTGATCCGACCCACCACCCGGGGGGCGGCCGGGTCGTACACGTCGATGCTGTGGTTGCGGCGCATCATCTCGCGGACCGGCGGTGGTAGCCGGGGCGGATCGTCCATGGTGGCGAGCACCTGCGCGGCGGTGCCGGTGAGCCGCTCGACAAGCGTGGCGCTGTCGGTGTCCACCCGTACCCGGCCGAACTCCCAGCCGGCGGTGGTGAGGTCGAGCACCTCGAACAGGCGGGTCACGAACGGCTGCGGGTCGGTCACCCGGTCGAGGCGCTTCGCCCGGCCGCCGACCACCGTGACGGCGGCGGCCACCTGCGCGTACGGGTGCAGCCCGCTGGGCAGCGCGGCGAGCGGCCAGCGCAGCCACTGCCCGGCCTCCTTCCACAGGGGCCGGTAGTTGCGGCGGTGCACCAGCAGCCGCCGGCCGGTGCGCCGGAACACCTCCTGGGCCTGGAACTGGAGGTCGGCGTGGGCCTCCTCGGCGGCCTCGCACACGATCCCGGCGGCCACCACCAGACCGTCGTCGTCGGCGAGCAGCCGACCGATCGCGTCGACCTGCTCGGGGAACCGGATCGGGGCGTGCGCGCCGTAGGAGTGCCGGACGTCCCGCAGCAGTGTCTGCTGGCGTTCGGGGTCCAGTTCGACCCCACCGCCGCCACCCAGCAACCGCCGGAGCCAACCCATCGTGCCTCGCTTCCGTCGCCGTCTGCGGACCGGGCAATGCTAGTGCGTCGGTGGATGCTCGTATGGTGACGGGGTGGCTGAGCGATCCCTGACCCTGATGGCGGTGCACGCGCACCCCGACGACGAAGCGACGAGCACCGGCGGCGTCCTCGCCCGCTATGCGGCCGAAGGCGTCACCACAGTGCTCGTGACCTGCACGGACGGCCGGTGCGGCGACGGCCCCGACGGCGTCAAGCCGGGCGAGGCCGGGCACGACCCGCAGGCCGTGGTGGCGATGCGCCGGGCGGAGCTGGCGGCCAGTTGCGAGGCGCTGAAGGTCACCCACCTGGAGACGCTCGACTACGCGGACTCCGGGATGATGGGTTGGGCGACCAACGACGCGCCCGGCGCGTTCTGGAACACGCCGGTCACCGAGGCGGCCGACCGGCTGGCCGAGCTGATCCGGCGTTACCGCCCCGACGTGGTGGTCACCTACGACGAGAACGGCTTCTACGGCCACCCCGACCACATCCAGGCGCACCGCATCACGATGGCCGCGGTGGAGCGCACCGGCATCCCGGCGAAGGTCTACTGGACCACGGTGCCGCGCAGCGCGTTCCGGGAGTTCGGCAAGGTCATGCAGGAGATCGGGGTGGAGTTCCCGGATCCGGAGGCGACCGACTCGACGCCGCCGCTGGGACTGCCCGACGAGGAGATCACCACCTGGGTGGACACCCGTGCCCACGGCGAGCAGAAGTTCGCCTCGCTGGCCGCGCACGCCAGCCAGGCGGAGAACATCTTCTTCCTGCGCCTCGGGCAGGAGCGGTTCGTCGAGCTGATGGGGACGGAGACGTTCGTCCGGGTCCGCGACACCACCGGCGCGCCGACGCCGGAGGACGACCTGTTCGCCGGTCTGCGCTGAGGGCACGGCCGGCACCGGTCAGGCCGCGGTGGTCTGCGCGGCCAGACGCTCCAGCACGGCGCGGACGTCGCCGCCGGTGTCGGCCATGACCCGCCGTTGCCGGGTGGCGCCGGTGCCGTCCCGCCGGAGCCGCTCCGCCTCCCGCAGGACCAGCTCCCGGTCCCCGTGCCGGGTCAGCGCGGGCGCGACGGTGGCGAGCAGTTCGTCGACCAGGTCCCAGGCCGGCCGGGGCCGGCCGGTGCGCAGGTCCACCAGCTCCCCGTCGAGACCGTCGTGGGCGGCCCGCCAGTGCGCGGCGGCGACCAGACAGTCGCGGATCCGCGGCGCGGGCACGTCCGCGCGGATCTCGTCGATCATGGTGGCGACCAGCGCCCGGACCAGCCCGGCGACGAGCACGGTGTCGTCCACCGTGGGGCAGACGTCGCCGACGCGGATCTCCACGGTCGGGTAGGACGCGGACGGCCGGGCGTACCAGTAGACCATCGCGGCGTCGAGCATGATCCCGGCGGTGATCAGCTCCTGCACGGTGGCGTCGTAGTCGGCGGCGGAGTCGAAGTGCGGCGTGGGCCCGATGCTCGGCCAGCGTTCCAACTGCATCGAGCGCCAGCTCGCGTGTCCGGTGTCCCGCCCGTCGTGCAGTGGCGAGTTCACGGTGAGCGCCTGCACCACCGGCAGCCACGGGCGCAGGTGGTTGCAGACCCGGACGGCGAGTTCCCGGTCGGGCACCCCGACGTGGACGTGACAGCCGCACACCGCCGGATCGTGGGCGACCGGCCCGAACCGGCGGGACATGTCGTGGTAGCGCGGCTCGTCGGGCACCGTGCGGTGGCCCTCGCAGACCGGGGTCGCCCCGACCGCCACCAGCCGCGCCCCGACCGCGTCGGCGGCCCGGGCGGCGGCCCGACGCAGCGCGACGAGGTGCTCCCGCAGCGACGTCAGGTCGAGGCTGACCGGGGTCACCATCTCCACCATGCTGTGCCGGAACTCCTGCCGGCTCTGCGCACGGGCGATCCCGGAGAGCGCGTCGCGGACCCGGTCGGCGACCGGCATGCTCTCCCCGGTCACCGGGTCCAGCAGCAGGAACTCCTCCTCCACCCCGAGCGTGAGCGGGTCGGCGGTCGCCGGGGCGTCGGTCGGTCGCGGCCGCACCGCCGTTCCGGGCCGGTCGTCGCGGGGCTGCGCCATGTCTCGACGGTACGAGGCCGGTGGCCTCCCGGATGCCGTTTCCACCGACCCTGCGGGCTCCGCACGCGGGGCCGGTGACGAACGGGATACGGCGTCAGCAGTCGAAGTACATCGCGAACTCGTGCGGGGTCGGGCGCAGGCGCACCGGGTCGACCTCGTTGGCGTTCTTCCAGTCGATCCAGGTGGAGATCAGATCGTCGGTGAACACGCCGCCGTCGAGCAGGTAGTCGTGGTCGGCCTCCAGCGCCTCCAGCGCGTGCGACAGCGAGCCGGGGACCTGCTTGACGTCGCCCCACTCCTCCGGGGGGAGGTCGTAGAGGTCCTTGTCGATGGGGGCCGGGGGTTCGATCTTGCTCTTGATGCCGTCGAGGCCGGCCATCATCATCGCGGAGAAGGCGAGGTAGACGTTGGCCGAGGGGTCGGGGACGCGGAACTCGACGCGCTTGGCCTTGGGGTTGCTGCCGGTGACCGGGATGCGGGTGCAGGCGGAGCGGTTGCGCTGGGAGTAGACCAGGTTGACCGGGGCCTCGAAGCCGGGCACGAGGCGTCGGTAGGAGTTGACGGTCGGGTTGGTGAAGGCCAGCAGCGAGGGGGCGTGGTGCAGCAGGCCGCCGATGTACCAGCGGGCGGTGTCGGACAGGCCGGCGTAGCCGGTCTCGTCGTAGAACAGCGGCTCGCCGCCCCGCCAGAGGCTCTGGTGGGTGTGCATGCCGGAGCCGTTGTCACCGAACAAGGGCTTCGGCATGAACGTCGCGGTCTTGCCGTGCGCCCACGCCTCGTTCTTGATCAGGTACTTGAAGAGCTGGAGTTGGTCGGCGGCGTGCAGCAGCGTCGAGAACTTGTAGTTGATCTCCGACTGTCCACCGGTGCCGACCTCGTGGTGCGAGCGCTCGACCGTGAAGCCCGCGTCGACCATGCGGCGGACCATGCTGTCGCGCAGGTCGGCGTAGTGGTCGACCGGGGGGACCGGGAAGTAGCCGCCCTTGTAGGCGGTCTTGTAGCCGCGGTTGCCGCCTTCTTCGATGCGGCCGGTGTTCCAGGCGCCCTCGATCGAGTCGATGTAGTAGAACGACTGGTGGGCGGAGGTTTCGTGGCGGATGGAGTCGAAGATGTAGAACTCGGCTTCGGCGCCGAAGTAGGCGGTGTCGGCGATGCCGCTGGCGGCGAGGTAGGCCTCGGCCTTCTTGGCGACGTTGCGGGGGTCGCGGGAGTATGCCTCGCGGGTGAACGGGTCGTGGACGAAGAAGTTGAGCGCGAGGGTCTTCTGGGCGCGGAACGGGTCGATGAACGCGGTGGCGACGTCGGGGAGCAGGAGCATGTCCGACTCGTGGATCGACTGGAAGCCGCGGATCGACGAGCCGTCGAACGCGAGGCCGTCGGTGAAGACGCTGTCGTCGAAGGACTCGACCGGCAGGTTGAAGTGCTGCATCACGCCGGGCAGGTCACAGAAACGTACGTCGACGAACTTCACGTCCTCGTTGCTGAGGTATCGCAGGAGTTCCTCGGAATTGGCGAACACACGTCCTCCTGGCAGCGTTGTTGATCATGGCCACGTCCCGTGGCCGGACCGCCCGGGGACATGGCCCGTACCGTCACCGTACGACGGCTCGTCGTCCCCGGCTCGCCAACCGCCCATCCCGGGTTTCCTTGGTCACACGCCGGGTAGTCGCCGACATGTGCGGGATCAGCGGTGAGGCCCGGTTCGACGGGGCCACCCCCGACGCGGGCGCGGTGACCCGGATGACCGAGGCCATGCGCTCCCGCGGCCCCGACGGTCAGGGGCGGTGGCACGACGGCTGGGTGACCCTGGGGCACCGCCGGTTGACCGTGATCGACCTGACCGAGACCGGCGACCAGCCGATGGTCCGGGACGACCTCGGGCTCGCCCTGGTCTTCAACGGTTGCGTCTACAACTATCCCGAGCTGCGCGACGAGCTGCGGGCGGCCGGGCACACCTTCCGATCGACGAGCGACACCGAGGTGATCCTGGTCGCGTACGCCCAGTGGGGTGAACGGTTCGTCGACCACCTGGTCGGCATGTTCGCCGTCGCGCTGGTGGACCGGCGGCGCCGCCACCTCGTGCTGGCCCGGGACCGGCTGGGCATCAAGCCGCTCTACCTCGCCGAGTCACCCGGCCGGCTGCGGTTCGCCTCCACCCTCCCGGCCCTGCTGGCCGCCGGCGACGTGGACACCGGCATCGACCCGGTCGCGCTGCACCACTACCTGTCCTGGCACTCGATCGTGCCGGCGCCGCGCACCATCCTGCGCGGCGTGCGGAAGCTCCCGCCGGCCACCGTCCGGGTGGTGGAGGCCGACGGGAGCACCCGCGAGCACGTCTACTGGCGGCCCGAGTACCAGCGCGACCCGGCCCACGACGGGATGGACGCCGGCGACTGGCGGGCCGCGATCGGGGACGCGCTGCGCACCGCGGTACGCCGTCGGCTGGTCGCCGACGTGCCGGTCGGGGTGCTGCTCTCCGGCGGCCTCGACTCCAGCATGATCGTGGCGCTGCTCGACGGGGCCGGGCAACAGCACCTCCAGACGTTCAGCATCGGCTTCGACAGCCGGGGCGACGAGTCCGGCGACGAGTTCCACTACTCCGACCTGGTCGCCCACACCTTCGACACCGACCACCACCGCATCCGCCTCGCCGACGGCGACCTCGCTCCCGCCGTCCGCGCCACCGTGGCGGCCATGACCGAACCGATGGGCAGCCACGACGTGGTGGCCTTCCACCTGCTCTCCGAGCAGGTCGCCCGACACGTGAAGGTGGCGCAGTCCGGGCAGGGCGCCGACGAGGTGTTCGCCGGCTACGGCTACCACCACCGGCTCGCGCGGACGGCCCGCGCCGACGCCGCGGCCGAGTTCACCGCCGCGTTCTTCGACCGGGACCACGCCGAGCTGAACCGGGTGGTCGACCCGGCGTACGCCTGCGACGCCGACGTCAGCGGCGAGCTGGCCGCCGCGGAACTGGCCGCGCCGGGCGCGCGGACCGCGGTGGACGCGGTGCTGCGCCTGGACACCCACCTGATGCTCCCCGACGACCCGGTCAAACGGGTCGACAGCATGAGCATGGCCTGGGGACTGGAGGTGCGCACGCCCTTCCTCGACCAGGACCTGGTGACGCTCGCCGCCGCCTGCCCGCCCGAGCACAAGCTGGCAGGGGGCGGCAAGGGCGTGCTCAAGGACGTGGCCCGGGAGGTGCTGCCGGCCGAGGTCATCGACCGGCCCAAGGGCTACTTCCCGGTCCCGGCGCTGCGCAACGTCGACGGCCCGGTGCGGGAGTTGGTGATCGAGGCGCTCGACGCGCCCGAGGCCCGCCGGCGTGGCCTGTTCCGCCGGGCCTACGTGGACGAGTTGCTCGCCGAGCCGGACCGGGCGCAGGCCGCCGCCGGCAGCAACAAGCTGTGGCAACTGGGCCTGCTGGAGCTGTGGTTGCAGTCGCACGGGGTCTGAGCGGCGGGAGGAACGCGGTGAAGTTCGTCATCGAGAGCGAGACCGACGGCCGGGTCGGTTTCACGGTGCTGGGCGGCGACGGCCAGGTGCTCGCGACCGGCCGCCCCTGTCCGGACAAGGGCTCGGCGCTGGCCGCGATCGGGGAGCTGATGCACGGGCTCGGCGACGCCTGCATCGAGGACCGGACCGAGGCCACCGCCCCGCCACCGCCCACCGACACCAGCGAGATCGGCGGCGGCGACATGTCGGCCATCGGCCGCTCCGGCATCCCCCCGGTCTGACCGCGCACTGTCCCGCGCCGCGGTTTCCGGAAGGAGTGGCTGTCCGAGCGACAGCCACTCCTTCCGGGAATCAGGGCGGTGGGCTAGGTCTGGGGGTAGGGGCGGCGGGTCAGGGCGGCATACGCCATCGTGGTGAGCGTGACGATGTCGAACACCGGCACGCCGAGCCGCGCCTGGATCCGGTGGGCGAACGGCACCAGGTCGGTGCACTCGATCACCAGCGCGCCCAGGTCGGGGTGGGCGCGGGCCAGCGCGTCGACCCGGTCGTCCACCTCGGCGGCCAGCCGGTCCACGTCGAGCGCGTCCCGCCGCCCCTGGAGCATCACCTCGCGGAACTCCGGCTGCCCGGCCATGCCGGTGACCGCGACCGGCACGTCCGCCGCGTCGACCGCCGCCAGGTGCCGCGGCGTCAGCGCCGCCTCGTCGGCAACCAGCAGCCCGACGGTCTGCCCGACCATCCGGTGCACCATCGGCAGCTGCACCAGGCTCGACGACCACAGCGGCACGTCCACCGCGGCGGCCAGCTCGGCCTGGAACAGCACCAGGAACCCGCACGCCCCGGTGATGCCGGCCACCCCGGCGGCCTGGAGGTCCCGGGCCGCGTCGACGAACGGCGTCAGCAGCGTCGGGTCGGCGTCGCGGACCAGCCGCTGCGGCGTGGCGCCCTCGACCACCCGGTAGCGCACCGGGAAGTCGAACGTGGCCGGGTTGCGGATGTGCCCGGGGATCTTGTCGAAGCTGGTGTCGAGGCAGAGCACCCCGATCTCCGGTCGGTCGCCCATCAGCTCCCCCTCCGGAAGCGGTCCAGCGCGAACGTCCGCGCCGGCAGGGTCGGTTCCACGCCGGTGACGAGCTGGGCGAGCAGCTCACCGCCGGCCGGGGCCAGCCCCATCCCGATGTGCCCGTGGCCGGTGGCCACGCTGACGTTGTCGTAGCCGCCGGCCCGGCCGATCAGCGGCAGGCTGTCCGGGGTGCACGGGCGCAGCCCGCTCCACACGTCCAGTCGCCGGCCGGTGTCCAGCGCCGGCAGGTAACGCCGGGCGGTACGCAGGATGCCGTCGACCCGGCGCGGCGAGATCGAGGCGTCCAGCCCGGACAGCTCCAGCGTGCCGCCGACGCGTACCCGGTCACCCAGCGGCATCACCGCGACCTTGCCCTCGCTGAGCAGCACCGGCCGGGTGGGCGTGCCCGGCCCGGCCGGGAGCGTGACGGTGTAGCCCTTGGCCGGTTGCAGCGTCAGCCCGACGCCGAGCATCCGGGCGCACGCCGTCGACCACACCCCGGCGGCCACCACCACCTCGCTCGGGCGCAGGTCGCCCCGAGCGGTCCGCACCGTCCGCACCCGACGGCCGGTCGTCTCGAAGCCGCGTACCTCGGCGCGGGTGACGATCTCCACGCCGCGGGCCCGCAGCGCCTCGGCGAGACCGACCAGGAACGCCGGGATGCGCAGCGCCGCGCCCTCCTCGTTGAGCAGCGCGCCGGCCACCGCGAAGTCGACGCCCGGCTCCAGCCGGGCCAGCTCCGCCCGGCCCAGGTCGCGCAGCGGCACCCCGCGGGCGGTCGCCGCGCGGATCGTGCGGCGCGCCTGCGCGTACCCCTGCTCGGTGTGGCAGGCCAGGATCATGCCGCGTTCGGTGAGCGTGCCGGCCAGCTCGTCCTCGGCGCACATCCCGCGCAGCAGCGCCAGGCTGCGTTGCTTGAGCGCGAGCAGCGTCTCGAAGCCGGCGCGGGCGTGCCGCTCGGTGCAGTGCCGGCGGAAGTGCCACAGCCAGGCCAGCAGCGCGGCGTCCAGCCGGGGCCGGACCGAGAACGGGCTCTCCGGGCTGAACAGCCAGCGGACGCCCTTGGCCGGCACCCCCGGCTCGGCCAGCGGCGCCGAGCCCTGGGTGCCGACGAAGCCGGTGTTCCCCGCCGAGCAGGCCGCCGCGTCCCCGACCTCGCCCCGGTCGACCACCGTCACGGTGTGGCCGGCGCGGCGCAGGAACCAGGCACAGCACAGCCCGACCATGCCCGCGCCGATGACCAGGACGTCGGGGTCGGCGCGGGCGGGCGTCGTCATCGTCGCCGCCGGTCAGATCGTCACGACGAAGAAGCAGGTGGGCAGGTTGACCACGACCCGTTCCCAGATCTCGGCGCGCAACGCCACCCCCGGCTCGGCGAACGTGCCCGGCGGCGGCTCGGCGAACCCGATCGTGGACCGGCCGGCGTCGAACAGCAACGCGCCGTGGCCGAAGTCGCCGACGATCGCGGTGCCCGGGTCGACCAGTCGGGTACGCACGATGAAGACGCCGTTCTCCTCCACGTCCCGCATCAGCGTGCCGCTGCCGAGCAGCCGGTAGTAGTCGGCCGGGTTGATGATCAGCCCGTCGGCGGTGCTGCCCATCTGCTCGACCTCGTTGCACGCGGACAGGATGGTCGAGGCGAACGGCCCCGGGTCGGTGAGCCGGCCCAGGTCCGGCATGGCCAGCAGCCCGCCCTCGCCGCGCAGGATGGTGTGGTTCTCGGCGGTGGCCAGCCGCACCACCAGCCGGTAGTCGATGAACTGGGCGAAACTGACCGGGTCCTCCCACAGCGTGTCCGGCACCTGCACCCACGCGGTGGTGGTGAGCAGCGGCGGGATGGGGGAGCGGTGGAAGTGGTTGGCCGCCTCCCGGCGCAGGTCCGCGCCGTCGACCGCCGGGTCGTCCGGCCGGGGCGGGCTCTCGTGCCAGTAGAAGTCCTGCGGGTCCCGGGACAGGTCCACCACCTTCAGCATGTTCCGGGACGGGTAGCGGGGCTTGCGCCGGGAACTGGTCAGCGAGTCGGTGATCGTGACGTCGTAGTCGACGCTGGTGTCGAAGCCGTCCTTGGCGAACGCCTCGACGAACGTCGCGCCGGGCGACATCTGGGTCTTCCGCTCGGCGACCACCTCGGCGATGGTCCGCTTCACGGTGTCGGTCCGCTGCTGCATGTGTCGCCCTCTCCTCAGGCCGGCTTGCGGGCGACGAACATGCCCCAGCCGAACTCGCCCCGGTCGATCGCCGCCTGGATCTCGTCGCACGACTCGGCGAAGCCGAGGATCCAGGTCCGCGCCGCCTCGTCCGCCGTGCCGTCCGCCCGCTCCCGGGCGGTGCGGCCCAGCACCCGGTACGTCTGCCGGATGTGCCCGTCCAGGCTGCGGGCCACCACGTCCACGAACCCGGCCTCGGCCAGCGCCTCGCGGTAGCCGTCGAGCGAGTAGCCGCCGTTCCAGCGCACCCGGTCGTAGACGTGCCGGCGGGCCGCCTCGCCGATCCGCTCGGTCGGCTGGAGGAAGTCGGAGACCGCCAGCACCCCGCCCGGCGCGAGCACCCGGAACATCTCGGCGTGGCTGCGCGGCTTCTCCGGCACCAGGAACAGCGCGTCCTGGCTCACCACGTGCGTGAACGTGCCGTCGGCGTACGGCATGGCGGTGGCCGAGCCGTGCCGGAACCGGACGTCCAGCCCGGCGCCCCGCTCGGCGCGCCGCTGCTCGGCGAAGCGCACCCGCTCGATGCTCAGGTCCAGCCCCTCGCCCCGGCAGCCGGTGCGTCCGGCCAGCCGCAGCAGGAAGTTGCCGCAGCCGCACCCGACGTCGAGCACGTTCGAGGAGGCGTCGATGCCGGCGTCGTCGGCGAGGATGTCCGAGGTCCGGTCCGCCGCCGCGTGGTAGTCGGTGTCGTCGTCCCCGGCGAAGTAGCCGGTGTGCAGCACGCCCTCGCTGTCCCAGAAACTGAGGTACGTCTGCGTGGTCTGGTCGAAGAATTCGGAGACGTCCCGCTCGGTGAACTGGCTGGTCGTCGACATGGGCACTCCCTCGTGCGGCGGTCGGGTGGATCAGGCGTAGGTGTCCTTGCGGACGCCGGTCAGGTGGGGCAGGTCGGGGCCGGTGGCGGCGGCGCCGCCGTCGATCAGGTGCACGCCGGCGGTCACGTACGACGCCCGCTCGCTGGCCAGGAACGCGGCCATCGCGGCCACCTCCTCGGGGTGGGCCAGCCGGCCGAGCGCGCTGTGGTGACCCATCGCGGCCAGCCGCGCCTCCACGTCACCGTCCGCGCCGGCCAGCCGCGCCGCCGCGCGTTCCATCGGCGGGGTACGCACACTGCCGGGCGCGAGCACGTTCACGGTGATGCCGTCGCGGCCCACGTCGACGGCGAGCCCCTGCGCGAAGCGGACCAGCGCCGCCCGGGTCACCCCGGACAGCACCAGCGGGCCGATCGGCACGCAGGCGGTCTCGGAGGCGACCAGCAGCAGCCGGCCCCAGCCGGCGGCGCGCATGTGCGGCAGCGCGGCCGTCGACACCGCGACCGCGGGCAGCAGCACCCGCTCGACGGCAGCCCGGTAGTCCTCGACGCCGAACCCGGCGGCGGTGCCGACCGGCGGGCTGCCGCCGCTGACCAGCAGCACGTGCGTCCCGCCCAGGTCGGCGGCGACGTCGTCGACCCAGCGGGCGGCGGCGGCCGTGTCGGTGAGGTCCACGGCGGTCGCGCTGACCCGTCCGGTGGCCACCGACGCCAGTTCCCGTCCGGCCGCGGCCAGGCGCGCCGGATCCCGACCGCAGACGGCCACGTGCGCGCCCTCGGCGGCGAACTCCTTCGCGCAGGCCAACCCGATGCCGCTGGTGCCGCCGGCGACCAGCGCCACCCGACCCTTGAGCCCCAGATCCACGTCCGTCACCTCTCCGTCTCGCCGACGCGGGCCACCGCGCCGGGGTGCGTCCGGGCCGTTCCGCCGGGCCGGTAGCCGTAGCGGGTGGACAACGGCCAGGCCAGCGCCGCCACGGCCAGCCGTTGCCGGCCGGTCAGCGTCCGCCGCCACCCGTCGTCGGTGTCCCGGATGACCGTCGGGCCGGTCCGGAACCGGTCCGGGTTGCCGGTGACGGTGTGGTTGCCGCGCAGCTCGACGGTCCGGTCGCGGACCGGGTTGCCGGCCGGGTCGGCGCCGACCAGCCGCAGCAGCGCGTCGACCGTGCCGGCCGGGTCGGCGGCGAAGTCCTCGTACCGCAGCAGCATCGACCGGTCGGGATGCCGGCTGTTGATCGCCGCCGAGGCCAGGTTGAACCCGTGCCAGTACGCGGTGCTGCGCGCCGCCGACATGGCGTAGACGTACTCCTTCGGCTCCCGCCACGAGTGGGCCACCGCGCGCGGGTCGCGGACCAGGTGCAGCCAGTACGGTTCGACGCCGGGCACGTGCGGCAGCAGGGCCGACTCGCCCGGGATCTTGGTGCTGTCCACGATCACGCGGGCCCCGGTGCGCGCGGCCACCTCCCGGTAGACCGCGCCGAGCAGGTCGGCGTGCGCGCGGGTGTCCGCGTCGGACGCGCCCCGGCGCAGCACCCGCCAGGTGTGCCGGGTCCGCAGCCGGGCGCGTTGCCGTCGCATCACCTCGGCGGCGTGCGCGTCGGCCGACACGCCGTCCGGGCGGCCGACCGGCAGCACCGCCGACCACAGCGGGCAGGCGGTCAGCGCCTCGCCGCAGCCGCAGCGGTCGTTGACGCCGCGCCCGGTCGAGTTCTTCCACAGGAAGTGCAGTTCACCGACGTGCGCCACGCCGGGCACCTCACCGAGGACGTTGCCGATGATGGTGCTGCCGTTGCGGCACCAGCCGGTGACGCTGAGCACGGCCACGGGTCCGCTCATGCGGTGCCGCCGGGCATGCGCTCACGGCCCTCGCTGCGCTCGGTGCGTTCGCTCATGCGGTGCTGGCTGGGCATGCGCTCACGGCCCTCGCTGCGCTCGGTGCGTTCGCTCATGCGGTGCTGGCTGGGCATGCGCTCACGGCCCTCGCTGCGCTCGGTGCGTTCGCTCATGCGGTGCTGGCTGGGCATGCGCTCACGGCCCTCGCTGCGCTCGGTGCGTTCGCTCATGCGCGTACCTCCATCGGGGTTTCCGTGACTGCGGGCCGGCCGATGCGCAACGCCATCGCGGCGGCCACCGCCGCGCCGGCCGCGCCGGCGACGAACACCGCCGGGTAGCCGAAGCCGGCGGCGACCAGCCCGGTCGCCGGCCCCCACACCGCCAGACCGAGGTCCCAGAACGACGTGTACGCGCCGATCGCCGCGCCCTGCCGCGCCGGATCGGTGCGGTTCATCACCATCAGCGCCAGCGACGGGTGCAGCAGCGAGAACCCGACGCCCATCACCACACTGCCGACCACCGCGACCGGCAGGTTCGGGGCGACCGCGATGACCAGCAGGCCGACCGCCTCGCCCACCCCGCACCAGGTGGCCACCCGGCGGGGGCCGAGCCGGTCGGGCAGGTGCCCGATGACCAGGCGGGTGCCGGCGTAGACGGCGCTGAAACAGCTCAGCACCACCACGCCATGCCCGATGCCACGGGCGTCCAGGTGCAGCACCACGAACGCGGCCAGGCCGGCGTACCCGGCGGCGCCGAACGTCAGCGCCACGCCGGGCAGCAGCGCGGGGCGCAGCAGCAGGCCCCCGCCCTTGGCCGCCGGCGCGGTACGCGGCGGCGCCGGCACCAGTGCGACGAGCACGGCGCCGGCCGCCGGCGCGGCGGCGCTGAGCACCCACACCGCCGGATAGCCGGCCTGCTGCACGGTCGCGCCGAGGAACGTGCCGGCGGAGATGCCGCCCCACATGCTCACCCCGTACAGGCCGATGAGCTGGCCGCGCCGGTGGTGCGGGGCGAGCTGGACGATCCACACCGCCCCGGCGGTGAACAGCGCCGCCTCGCCGGCGCCGAGCAGCAGCCGGACCACCACCAACGCCGGCACGCCCAGCGGCGCCAGGTAGAGCAGGCCGCCGGCGGCCACCACGAGCGCGCCGGTCAGCATCACCGTGCGGTGGCCGTACCGATCGGCGAGCGCACCGGCGACCGGACGGACCAGCAGCGCGGTCACCGCGGTCACCGTGACCACCACGCCGACGGTGAGGTCGCCGGCGCCGTGCCGCTCGCGCAGGAAGCCGGGCAGCACCGGGATGACCGCGGTCAACCCCAGGTAGCCGGCGAAGAGCCCGCCGAGCAGCCCGACCAGCGCCCGCCGGGGCAGCGGCTTCTCCTCGGTGCCGGCGTCGGTCAGGGGCGCGCCGGTCACGGCCGGGCCAACACGGTCTCGCGGGCGGCGGCCACCTTGCGGACCGCGCGGATCAGGTCGTCGCAGTCGTCCGGGGTGAGGTTCGACGACAGCGGCACGTCGACGGTCTCGGTGAGCAGTCGCGCGGTGCGCGGCAGCGTCGCCCGGATCTGTCCCGGGTCCGCGGTGTCGTAGAGGAAGCGCCAGTTCCAGAACGCGCGGACGTTCAGGTCGTCGTCCGCGCCGATGTTGCGCGCGTCGATCCCCTCGGCCCGCAGCGCCCGGGCGAACCAGCCGGCGTCGCCGCCGGGCACGCGGAACACGAACGCCTCCCCGAGGTACGCCCCGGGCGCGACCGGCCGCCGCGCCGCGATGCCGGGCAGGTCGGCCAGCGCCTGCGAGACGTGCGCGTAGTTGCGGTGGAACAGGGTCAGCCGCTGCGGCAGCCGGGTCAGCTCGGCGCGCAGCAGGGCCGCCCGGATCTCGTCCATCCGGAGGCTGAGCAGCGGCAGGTCCAGGCCGGTGAGCGGCGGTTCGCCATCCGGGAAGTGCCGGCGCAGCCGCCCCTCGTACGCACCGGACAGCGCGACCGCCCGGGCGAACAGCGTGCTGTCGTCGGTGATCAGGAAGCCGCCCTCGCCGCAGTTGAGCGCCTTGTCGGACTGGGTGCTGAACGCCCCGGCGGCGCCGAACGTGCCGAGCTTGCGGCCGTTGAGTTCGGCGCCGAGCGCCGGCACGGCGTCCTCGATGAGCGGCACGCCCATCTCGGCGGCGAAGGCGGCCAGGGCCTCGACGTCGGCGGCGAAGCCACGCATGTGGACGACCATGATGGCCCGGATGTCCGGTCGCCAGCGGCGGCGCAGGTCGTCGAGGTCCATCCGCAGGTCGTCGTCGACCTCCACCAGGAATGGCCGGCACCCGGCCAGCACAATGGCGCTCGGAGTGGCGACGAAAGTGAATCCGGGACAGGCGACCAATGACCCGGCCGGCACCCCGGCGCCCATCAGGGCGAGGGCAAGTGCGGCCGTGCCGCTGGAAACGGCGAGGGCGTGCCGGGTGCCGAAATAACGGCACAGTTCGTCCTCGAACCGCCCGCATTCGGTTTCTTTCTGCGCGCGATGGTCGTATCGGAAGTAGAGATGGCTGCGAATGGCCCGAATTGCGGCGTCCTCGTCGTCGGGGTGCACGAATACCGCGCCCTTGTCATAGGTGGGCCACGGCGTGTCCCGCACCGGCCGGCCGCCGTGCAGTGCGAGCGGTTCTTCCAGCTCAGCGCCGCGCGAGGCCGGCCTGGGCCGGCTCGCCGCGGGAGCGTCGTTGTTCCCGTTCACCGGCGGACTCCTCGAGGCGAGCGGTGGATTTCCTATTCCCTCGATAGGATTTACGGGGCGCGCGCCGGGCGTGGTCGCCCGGCGGAATCTCGCGTCCGGCGCGATCCCGTCGAGGGGTGGGAAAAGCCACCAGATCCGACATTGGCGTTAGGTGGATCCAGTGACCATCATGATTGCCCTCGGACTGGCAGCCGTCAACATGCGATTGGGAATGTGCACAAGGGTTGCTGACAGTGACAGTGGACAATAGGGAATAGTTCCTGGTGGGCGCTCGCCCACACCGCCGGCGCATGTCGGCCAGGGTCGTCGTCACCACGGTCCGTCGGCCTCCGTCGGCCGGGTGGCAGCCGCCGACGAGCGTCCGGCCTCCGGTCGGGACGGCGTTCCGTCATCCGGCACGCGGGGCGCGCGGTGACGGCGGGCAGGTCACTCCGCCGGCGCCACCACCTCGATGACGTCGGCCGGCGCGCGGCGCGGGGCCGGCGGCAGGTCGGCGTCCGGTCCCCAGCCGACGCGCACCACCAGGTAGGGCTCGCCGATGCCGGCGAGCAGGTCGCGCATCATCCGGCGCGGCCAGGCCACCTCGATCGCGTCGCTGAGTGGTGCGCTGGCCAGGCCCTCGGCGGTGGCGGTGAGCAGCAGCGCCGACAGCGCCTCGCCGCCGCGCAGCCAGGCCGCCGGGTCGTCGCGCTCACCGAACAGGATCAGGTACGCCGCGCCCCGGTCGAAGTCCGCGCCGGCGGTCAGCCCGGCCGCCCCACCGGGAGCGTGGTCACGCAGGGGCACCCGCCGTGGCGCGGGCCGGACCGCGGTGGCGGTGGGCACGCCGTCGCCGCTGCCCGCCGGGCGGTTGGTCCAGCGGCGCAACTCCTCCCGGTACGCCGGGTCGGCCAGCTCGGCGTCGGCGGCGCGGCCGGTGGAGACCGCCAGCATCGGCATCTGGTCCGGCCGGACCACGTGCAGGTGCACGCCCTCGGCCTCGACCGCGTCCCCGAGCCGGGCCAGCACCGGTTCGGGGACCGGGCGGTCGCCGTACGCGCGCCGGTCGGTGCGGCGGCGCGGGATCGCGTCGACCAGCCGGCCGGCCGGCACGTCCAGGGCGGTCGGGCCGGTGGTGCGCAGCCGGGCGAGCATTGTCGGGTCGGCCCGGTCCGGCAGCCGCCCGACGTCGACCGTCCAGCCGGCGGCGGCGAGCGAGACGCGGGCGTGGTGCAGTGCCGCGCCACAGCTCAGCACCAGCAGTCGACCGTCCGGGTCGGTGTGCGCGAGCTGCCGGCCCGGGTCCGTGCGCAGCTCCAGCGCGTCCGCGGTGACCCGCCACCGCCAGGGCTGGGTGTTGAACACCGAGGGAGCGTGCAGGGACTGTCGGGCCGCCGCCTCCAGCACCCGTACCGTCGGGTTCTGTTCGGTACGCGTCGATGACCGGTCCATGGCGGCGCCTCCTCGTTGCTCGTCCCCTTCCGAGGCTGCCGGCCGTCGTGCCCCCGGGACAGGGTCGGAGGGCCCGACCGGCCGGACCCTGCGTCCCGGGTGTCGAGCGGGGAGCGCTGCTCTACCGGAGGCGTTAAGCGGGGGCCCGTCCTTGCGTCGGGGGGACGGCGAGGGCGATGGTCAGGTCGAGGATGGTGGCGGGGTCGTGCAGGCGGTCGCCGAACAGCTCGCGGAGCTTGCCCATCCGGTAGCGGACGGTCTGCGGGTGCACGAACAGGTCCGCCGCCACGTCGTCGCGCCGCCCCTGGTGCAGCAGCCAGGACCGCAGCGTCTCGGCGAGCCGGTGCGCGGTGGCCGGGGGAAGGGCGGCGAGCGGCGCGAGGGCCTGGGTGCGCAGGTCGGCAAGGGCTTCCGGGTCCATGCTGAGCAGCAACGCGGAAAGGTGACACTCGGTGTCGACCGGCCCGGCGCCCGGCTCGCCGAGCCCGAGCGTGAGCGCCCGGGTGGCCCGCTGGTAGGACGCGGCGACCCGGTGCCAGGGGCGGGCCGGGCCGAGCACCGCCCGGTGCCCGTGCAGCAGCCGGACGAGTTGACGGCGTCGTCCGCCGTGCGCGTCCGGCACCAGCAGCACCGCCAGTTCCTCGGCCGGGTTCATGCCGGGCAGGTCCTCGCCGCTCTCCAACGTCTGCGGGCCGAGCAGGGCGAGCACCGCGCGCAGGTGCCGGCGGGGCAGCAGCACCACGGTCAGCGTCTGGGGCGGCGGCCAGTCGGCCCGTTCCGCGCTGCGCCGCAGCGACTCCTCCGGCTCGCCGGCGAGCAACTGCTGGGTGAGCCGTTCCAGGTCGCGGCGGCGGACCCGGCCGGCGCTGGCCAGCTCGTCGGCGTGCCCGGCCACGCTGGCCGCGGACAGCTCGTCGATGTACGCGAACATCAGCTCGGCGAACTCGGCCACCGTCTCGGCGGCCAGCCCGCTCCGGACCGTGGTGGTGGAGACCTCCCGCCAGGCCACC
This sequence comes from Micromonospora sp. AKA38, assembly GCF_027925725.1. Classification (NCBI taxonomy): domain Bacteria; kingdom Bacillati; phylum Actinomycetota; class Actinomycetes; order Micromonosporales; family Micromonosporaceae; genus Micromonospora; species Micromonospora sp. AKA38. The sequence goes on from NZ_BNEI01000005.1 coordinate 778,868, forward strand.
CGGGCGCCCACCCGGTACGCGGCCAGCAGCGCGTCCATGCTCCGCCCGGCGCGCGCCTCGCCACTGCCCAGCGCGTACGCGGCCTCCAGCGCGGGGGCCAGGGGAGTGCTCGGGTCGAACGCCTGGGTACCCTCGATGAGCTGGAGGAACGTGCCGAGCGCGATGCGTACCGCGTTCTCGATCTTCTCCCGCATGGTGTCGGTGAGCGCGCCGGAGTAGTCCGTCACCTCGGCGGTGATCGCGCTGACCGTCCGCTCGGCGACCATGGGCAGCCGGTCGCGCAGCAGCGCCGCGACGCCGGCGTCGAGATCGAGATGGGCGGCCCGCGCGCCGGTCCCGGCCTCCTGCGTCATGTTGTTCCCTTCGAACAAAAACCCGTGACCGTTTCACCTTTGCTGGTCAAGATGTTATGCGATCCTGCGGTCACGCTGGTCATATGACCACAACTGCGCCCCGCCGCCCCCAGAAGGCTTCCTTCCGGGACAGGCTGCTGCGGCTGGCCGGCACGGTCACCACCCCGCTGCTGCCGGGCGACTACCTCGACATGATCGCGCCGTTGCGCGCCGGCGCCCCGCTGCGCGGCCGGATCGTCGCGGTCCGCCCGGAGACCCGGGACGCGGCGACGCTGGTGATCCAGCCGGGTCGCGGCTGGCTCGGCCACCTGCCGGGGCAGTACGTGCGACTCGGCGTGGACGTCGACGGCGTACGCCAGTGGCGCGCGTACTCGGTCACCTCGGTGCCGGGCGCGGCGGACGGCCGGATCAGCGTGACGGTCAAGGCGATCCCGGACGGCAAGGTCAGCAACCACCTGGTCCGCCGGATCCGGCCCGGCACGATCGTCCAGCTCGACCAGGCGCAGGGCGACTTCGTGCTGCCCACCGCGACGCCCGAGCGGGTGCTGTTCCTCACCGCCGGCAGCGGCATCACCCCGGTCATGGGGATGCTGCGGGCCGGGCTCACCGAACGGGCCGACGTGGTGCTTGTGCACTCGGCGCCCACCCGCAACGACGTCATCTTCGGCGCGGAGCTGCGGGCGCTGGCCGACCGTGGCGCGGTGCGGCTGGTCGAGCGACACACCGACACCTCCGGCCTGCTCGACGTGGCCGAGCTGGACGACCTCGTACCCGACCACGCCCAGCGGCACACCTGGGCCTGCGGCCCGGTCGGCATGCTCGACGCCGTCGAGGGGTACTGGACGTCGAACGGCGTCATCGAACGCCTGCACACCGAGCGGTTCCGTCCTACGGTGGTTACGCCTGGCGACGGCGGCACGGTGACCTTCACCGGGGCGGGGGTGACCGTCGAGGCCGACGGCGCCACCACCCTGCTCGACGCGGGGGAGAACGCGGGGGTGCTCATGCCCTCGGGCTGCCGGATGGGGATCTGCTACGGCTGTGTCGTGCCGCTGCGGCAGGGCGCGGTACGCGACCTGCGCAACGGCGACGTCACCACGGCCGTGCCGGGAGACGGCGTGCGGATCCAGACCTGCGTGTCGGCGGCTGCCGGTACCTGCGACATCGAACTCTGAGGAGCCACCGACGTGACCGTGATCCAGAAGAAGGCCGACAACCCGATCGCCCACCTGAGCGCCGAGGACATCGAGATCATCGGCAAGGAACTGGACGCGATCCGGGACCGGGTCATCGCCGACCGGGGGGAGCGGGACGCCCGCTACATCCGCAAGGTGATCAAGACCCAGCGGACGCTGGAGATCAGCAGTCGCGCGGTGCTGCTGTTCTCGCTGTTCCCGCCGGCCTGGATCGTCGGCACGGCCGGCCTCACCATCGCCAAGATCCTCGACAACATGGAGATCGGGCACAACGTCCTGCACGGCCAGTGGGACTGGATGCGCGACCCGAAGATCCACTCGACCACCTGGGACTGGGACCACGTCTCCCCGGCCGACCAGTGGAAGCAGTCGCACAACGAGCTGCACCACCGCTTCACCAACGTCGTCGGCAAGGACAACGACCTCGGGTACGGCATCATGCGCGTGGACGAGGACCAGCCGTGGCACCCGATGCACCTGGGCCAGCCGGTGTGGAACCTGCTCAACGCCGCCTTCTTCGAGTACGGCATCGCCGCGTACGACATGGAGCTGGGCGACCACCTCAAGCAGAAGCGGCTCAAGGAGCCGGCGTTCCGGGCCAAGGCGAAGGCGGTCGGCCGCAAGATCCGCAAGCAGGTGCTCAAGGACTACGTGGTGCACCCGCTGCTCTCCGGCCCGTCGTTCCTGTCCACCCTCGCCGCCACGTTCACCGCGAACCTGATCCGCAACGTGTGGAGCCACTCGGTGATCATGTGCGGGCACTTCCCGAGCGGCGTGGAGACGTTCGAGAAGACCTCCATCGAGGGTGAGACGCGCGGCGAGTGGTACCTGCGGCAGATGCTCGGCTCGGCCAACATCAGCGGCCCCCGCCTGCTGCACATCATGACCGGGAACCTGTCGTTCCAGATCGAGCACCACCTCTTCCCGGACCTGCCGAGCAACCGCTACCAGGAGATCGCCCCGCAGGTGCGGGCGCTGTTCGACAGGTACGGCCTGCGGTACACCACCGGCCCGCTGCCCAAGCAGGTCGCCTCCGCCTGGTGGAAGGTGATCCGCCTGTCGCTGCCCAACCGGCGCGACCGCCGGCAGCCGGTCGCCCCGGGCCCGCTGGTCCCCTCCGGCGCGGCCTGACCGACCGGTGCACGGCGGATGAATTCCCGCCCGCCGGCACCTGCACAACCGGTGTCCGCCCAGCTCAGCGCGGCTTCTGTGTGCTTCGGGACGGTCGCCGGCCCCCGTACACTCGCGCCGTCGAGCTGAGGGGGTGTGGTCGTTGATGCCGTACGACGCCGCGACGCCGCCGGCCGCCGGCCGGCGGGTGGTGATGCTTGTCGACAACGCGGTCGAGGGTGACTCGCGGGTGCAGAAGGCCGCCCGGTCCGCCGCCGACGCCGGCTGGGACGTCACGCTGCTCGGCTGCGCCCGGGTCGACGCCGAGCGTCGCTGGCGGCTCGGCGACGCCGAGGTACGCGTGCTGCCGCTCGACGCCCCCCGCGCCCCCCGACCGGCCGTCGGTGACCCGGGCGACGGCGCACCCGGTCCGCGCGACGGCCTGCCTCGGCCGGTGGGCGGGATGTCCGGTCTGCGGCGGCGGCTGGTGGCCCGGGGCGGTCTGCCGCTGCGCGCCGCCCGGCTGGCCCGCCGGCCGGTGGAGCACGCCCAGGTCCGCTACTGGGCGGCCCGGCTCGGTGACCGGGCCTGGCGTCGGCTGGAGCCCGGCCTCTGGGACTACGAGCGGGTCGCCGGCCCGGTCGTCGACGCGCTGCGCCCGGACCTGATCCACGCGCACGACTTCCGGATGCTCGGCGTGGCCGCCCGCGCGGTCGACCGCGCCCGGGCCCGGGGCCGCGCCGTGAAGCTGGTCTGGGACGCCCACGAGTGGCTGCCCGGCGCCCGGCCCCGCCGCGACAACGCCCGCTGGCTGCCCGCCCACCTCGGCTACGTCCGCGAGTACGTGGGCCACGCCGACGCGGTCGTCACCGTCTCCGACACGCTCGCCGACCTGCTGGTCCGCGACCACGCCCTGCCCGACCGCCCCACCGTCGTGCTCAACGCGCCGGTCACCGCCGCCGAACCGGCCACTGCCGCCGGGTCGGTCGCCGCCGGTTCGGTCACTGCCGCCGAGCCGGTCACCGCCGCCGAGCCGGTCACCGCCGCCGAGCCGGTCGCCGCCGCCGAGTTCGGGCCGGGGGCCGTGCGCGCGTCGGTCACCGGGACCGGGTCCGTCCCGGTCGACGCGGGCGAGGCGGGCGGCCGGGAGGCACCTGACCTCCGGGCCCGCTGCGGCCTGGCCGCCGGCACCCCGCTGCTGGTCTACAGCGGGGCGATGGCCGTCCAGCGCGGCGTGGACACCGTGGTCGAGGCGCTGCCCCGGCTGCCCGGCGTACATCTGGCCCTGGTCGTCGCCGACCCGGCCGCCGCCTACGTCCGGCAGGTCGTGGCGCGTGCCGCCCGGCACGGCGTGGCCGACCGGGTGCACGTGCTGCCGTACGTGCCGCACCGGCAGCTCGTCGCGTTCCTCGCCACCGCCGACGTCGGGCTCATCCCGCTGCACCACTGGCCCAACCACGAGATCGCGCTGATCACCAAGTTCTTCGAGTACGCGCACGCGCGGCTGCCGATCGTGGTGAGCGACGTCCGCACCATGGCCGACACGGTCCGGGCCACCGGCCAGGGAGAGGTGTTCCGCGCCCTGGACGCCGCCGACCTGGCCCGCGCGGTCCGGGCGGTCCTCGCCGACCCGGCCCGCTACCGCGCCGCCTACGACGGCCCGGACTCGCCGCTGTCCACCTGGACCTGGGAGGCCCAGGCCGCGCGCCTCACCACCCTCTACCACCACCTGCTCACCCCCACCCCCGCCCCGCTGCCCTGAACGCGCTGATTCACGGAAAGCGTGGCCATTCGGCCGCCGACAGCCACGCTTCCCGTGAATCAGCGCGAGGCGAGGGGTGGGTGTGGGGTAGCGTGGACGGCATGCAGGGTTGGCGATCTCTCACCGCCGCGGCCGCGCGAGCTTCCCGCTCGCCGGTTGCCGCCGCCTGACCTGCCCCATCCCACGCCGGCGACCGGAGACGGTCCGCCGGCGTCGTCGTGTGTCACGGCCACCGTCGGGTGGGCCGTCCGGACGCCCGTACCCGGAAGGCACCCGCCATGACCCCCGACGAGATCATCCGTACCTTCGCGGAGCACTACCATCGCCTCGGCCACTCCGACGCGCCGGAGAGTTCCCTGGTGCCGCCGCCCGGCGACCCGGTGCTGTTCACCACGTCCGGCATGCACCCGCTCACGCCGTACCTGCTGGGGCGCCCGCACCCCGGCGGACGCCGCCTGGTCAACGTGCAGCGGTGCCTGCGCACCACCGACCTGGACGAGGTCGGCGACCGGACCCACCTGACCGTGTTCCAGATGCTCGGCTCCTGGTCGCTCGGCGACTACGACATCGCGACCAGCCTGCGCTGGGGCTTCGACCTGCTCACCGACGGCTACGGCATCGCGCCGGGAAGGCTGCACGCGACGGTCTTCGGCGGCGACGACCACGGCCTCGGGCCGGACGAGACGGCGCGCGCCACCTGGACCGCGCTCGGCGTGCCGGTGGAGGCGCTCGGCGCGGACAACTGGTGGTCCAACGGCCCGACCGGCCCGTGCGGCCCGGACTCGGAGATCTTCGTGTGGACCGGTGACGGCCCGCCCACCGGCACCCCGAGCGGCGACGACCGCTGGGTGGAGGTGTGGAACCACGTGCAGATGCGACACCACCGGCACCCCGACGGCCGGCTCACGCCGCTGCCGGTGTCCAGCATCGACACCGGCATGGGCCTGGAACGGCTGGAGATGGTGCTGCGCGGCGACCGGTCCGTGTTCACCGGCGACGGGCTGCGCCCGTGGGTGGGCGCGGTCCGCGACCGGTGGGGCCTGCGCGGCGCGGACCTGCGCGTGGTCGCCGACCACCTGCGGTCCGCGGTGGTCGTGCTGGGCGACGGGGTACGCCCGGGCAACACCGGCCGCGGGTACGTGCTGCGGCGGCTGCTGCGCCGCGCGTTGACCGTGCTGTGGCGCGACGACCCGACGCGGAGCCTGGACGAGCTGACACTGACCGGATACGACGACACGCTGCGCCGGTTCCGCCAGCCGGTCGAGCCGGGTCCGCTGCGGGCGGCGCTGCGCGACGAGGAGCGCCGGTTCCGGGGGCTGCTGCGGCGCGGCCGGCCGCTGGTGGCGCGGGTCCGTGCGCGGGGCGCGCTGACCGAATCCGACTACCACTGGCTGCACGACACCCACGGGCTGCCCCGCGACCTGGTCGACGCGCTGCTCGCCGACGCCGGCTGAGCGGTTGGCCGCCCGGCCCGGCCGGTGCCAGACTCGGTGCAGACATCGCCGCGAGGGAAGAGGCCCCATGACCGGGTACGACGTGCGGCCGGACGAGGAGACGGTGCCGCTGCTCGGCGCCGAGGTGCGCATCGCCGACCCGGCCGGGCTGCTGGCCGCCGCCCAGGGCGGGCCGGTGGAGCTGCTGGCCGAGACCGACTTTCCCGCGCCGGTGCGGGAGGTCCGCTGCACCCTGCGCGCCGACACCGTCGACGGACAGCCGGTGCACCGCTTCGAGGCGTACCTGCGGGTGGAGGCCGCCCCGGCCGGCCTGCTCGCCCTCGGCCTGGCCGGCCCGGTCGGCCTGCTGCTCGCCGAGCGGCTCGCCGCCCGCGCCGTCGACGGCCCGGCCGCCGCGGTGGGCCGGGCGGCCGCCGAGGCGACCCGCCGCCTCGGGCTGCGACCGGCCGGCACCGCGCTGGCCACGCCGCCGCGCGACCCGGCCGGTCGGGCCGTGCTGCGCGCCGCCGAGGAAGCCGGCGTGCGCCCCCGCGTCGAGCAGGACAACGGCACGGTACGCATCCGCGTCGACGTGCCCAGCGCCGAGGTGGGACCGGAGCACCTGCGCGTGGTGCTCGGCGTGCTGCTCCAGGCCGTCCGCGAACTGACCGGGGACACCCTGGAGCCGACGGTGCTGCGCGGGCGGACGTACCGGGTGGGGCGGCGACCGGTCGCCGCGCCGCGCGGCGCGACGGTGGCCGCGCCGCGCAGCGAGACGGTGACGCTCGACCAGGTCGGCGGCCTGGTCGACGTGGTCGCCCGGTTCCGCGAGGTGGCGGTGTCGTTCCGGCACCCGGCCGCGATGGCCCGCTGGGGCGCGCGCCGGCCGCAGGGCATCCTGATGTACGGCCCGCCGGGCACCGGCAAGACCATGCTGGCCCGGGCGCTCGCCAACGAGGTCGGCGCGGACTTCGTGGAGATCCGCACGCCGGAGATCCTGGACAAGTACCTCGGCGGCTCCGAGCGCAACATCAAGCGCATCTTCCGCGACGCCCGCCGCTACCGCCGGCCCACCGTGATGCTCTTCGACGAGTTCGACTCGATCATCAGCTACGCGGGCGCCGGCGGCGACGCGGCCAGCCAGGCGGTCAACGCCGTCGCCGGCATCTTCAAGCAGGAGATGAACACGCTGTTCGAGGAGAACCCGGACGTCATCGTGGTGGCCACCACCAACTTCCCGCAGCGCGTCGACGCCTCGCTGATCCGCTCCGGCCGCTTCGACCTGAAGATCGCCATTCCGGCGCCGGACGACACCGGCCGCGCGGAGATCCTCACCAAGATGATCCGCGAGCTGATCGACCGGCACGAGCGGCCCGGTTTCCGGATGTTCGCCGACGACCTCGACCCGGCCGCGCTGGCCGCCGACACGGCCGGGCTCACCGGCGCGGACCTGCGTGAGGTGCTGCGCCGGGTGCAACTCGCCAAGGCGCTGCGGGAGGCCGCGGAGGGCGCGTCGCCGGCCCCGATCGGCCAGGACGACCTGCGGGAGGCCGTCGCCGGGCTGCGCCGCGGCTGAGGCCGGCCCTCCGCTTCCCGGCCGGCCGCCACGACTCCGACCGGGCGCGCCGCCACGGCGGGATCCGGTGGTGTCCGGGTCCCGCCGTGGTGGGTGTGGTGGTCAGATGCCGTAGATGAATTGGGTGTCGACGGGGCCGCCGCTGTTGGTGTTGCGGAGGTAGACGGTGTTGTTGCTGGGGCGGCGGACGCCGGGGGTGGTGTTGGTGTTGGTGTTCCATTGGCCGGGGACGGCGATGTCGCCGGAGGGGCCGTGTCCGAAGATGAATTCGTGGTCGGTGGTGTTGGTGTTGGTGGTGGTGCCGTTGGTGAGGTACCAGGTGGAGTTGGTGGGTCGGAAGACGCCGACGGAGTCGTAGCCGTTGTTGTTCCAGTCGCCGGCGATGGGTTGGTCGCCGGAGGGGCCGTGGCCGAATTTGAATTCGTAGTTGGTGTCGTTGGTGTTGGTGGTGGTGCCGTTGGTGAGGTACCAGGTGGAGTTGGTGGGTCGGAAGACGCCGACGGAGTCGTAGCCGTTGTTGTTCCAGTCGCCGGCGACGGGTTGGTCGCCGGAGGGGCCGTGGCCGAAGATGAATTCGTGGTCGGTGGTGGTGGTGCCGTTGGTGAGGTACCAGGTGGAGTTGGTGGGTCGGAAGACGCCGACGGTGTCTTTGCCGTCGTTGTTCCAGTCGCCGGCGACGGGGATGTCGCCGGAGGGGCCGTTGCCGAATTTGAAGATGCGGGTGGCGTCGCCGCTGTTGGTGTCGCGGAGGTAGAAGGTGGAGTTGCTGGGTCGGTAGACGCCGACGGTGTCGATGCCGTCGCCGTTCCAGTCACCCGAGATCGGCACGTCCTCCGGGGAGACGTCCTCAAGGATGTTGTCGTAGCGGACCGGGGTGTAGAGCCCGGCGTAGCTGGACGACCAGGTCCGCTCGATCGTGTCCGAGCTGCCCGTCTGCTCGATCACCACCGGAGCGGTGTGCGCGGAGTCGCTCCACTTCACGAACAGCGCGACGTGGTTCTCGCTGGGATCCCCGGTGTGCCGCAGCAGCGCGTCGCCCGGGGCGAGGTCACCACGCGCGATCGTGTGTGACCTGCTGTCCAGGTTTCCGGTCCAGAACGCGCTTCCCGAGCCGCCGAGACCCCACGCCATCGCCACGAACCCCGAGCAGTCGGTGCGGTAGTCGCCGTACTGGTTCTCGTAGCAGCGGTTCTGGCTGTAGGGGACCCCACCCACGCTGAGCCAGCTGCGTGCCCGCTTGACCGCGTCCGATCGCTGCATGTCCTTGTCGGAACCGTTGTCGCCGCAGGGCGTCGGCGTGGTGCCCACCGCGGCGGCCGCTCCCACCCGCGGCGTCAGGCCCGGGTAGTCGGGCAGGGCCGGATCACCCGGAACCGCGGTGACCGCCAGCCCGGCCGGGTCCAGCGCGGAGGCGTCCGGCGTCGCGGACGCCACAGTCGGCATCGCGGCCAGGGCCACGGCCAGCACCGCCACCGGCACCATTGACCGGCGGGCCCACCAGCCACCTCGTCGAGCGTATGAGTGCAAGATGTTCTCCTCGTCTGTTCCGGCGTGCTTGCCGCCTCGCCTCGCCCCAGAGTGTGCGGAGCGCTCCTGACGCCTGACTGGAGGGACAGATCCTGTAGTGAAACTCGTACTACGATCTGTCCGGACAGAGGTAGGAGTCGGATCGTCACACCGCCGGCGGCATCGGTCGCCGGCTACCCGTCGATGAGCCAGCCGCCGGGGGCGCCGCGGGGCGGCCCTACGGGTTGACGATCATGCGTACGGGGGAGTCGACGATGGACGACGGGGGGAACGGCGGCCTCAGCGAGCTTCTCCGACGCGCCCGGGTCGGCCGCGGCCTGACCCAGGCCGATCTCGCGGATCGGGCCGGGGTCAGCGTCGGTGTGGTTCGTGACCTCGAACAGGGGCGTAGCGGGAGGCCGCGAGGACGTTCTCTGCAGGCGCTCGCGGACGCTCTGGGCCTTCACCACGAGGACCGCGTGCGGATGACCCAGCTCGCCCGGCCGCCGCAGCGGGAGCGACCGGAGGCGACCGGTCCGGCCCGGATCTCTGTGCTGGGGCCGCTGCTGGTCACCCGGAACGGTCAGCCCACCGACCTCCGGACCGGACGGCACCGTGTCGTGTTGGCCCGCCTCGCGCTGACCCCTGGCCGCCCTGTGAGCCGCGCGGAGCTCATCCATCTCCTGTGGGGGGACACGCCGCCGGCGTCGGCGGCCAACGTGGTGCAGACCCACGTCAGTCGCATCCGTCGCCTGCTGGAGCCGACACCGCACCCGGACCAGCCACCGTCGGTGATCCTGGGATCGGGCGGGTACCAACTGCGGGCCGATGCCGAGCGACTCGACCTGGTGGCCTATCGGTCCCGTCTTCTCGACGCGGGCGCGCCGGCCCTGCCCGCCGGGCGCGCCTTCGAGCTGCTCCTCGACGCGTTGGACATGTGGCGCGGCGACGACGCCGCCCAGGACGTGCCGGAACTCGCCGGTGATCCGTTGATCACTGCGCTGGCCGAGGAGCGCGTGGAGGCGGCCGTGCGCCTGGCGGCTCTCGGGGAGGTGGTGCACCGGCAGCGGCAGGTCCTCCCGCTTCTGCGCCGGCTGGCGGGGCGGTTCCCGTGGCACGAGTCGTTGCACGCGCGGCTGGTCGTCGCGCTCGCCGCCTCGGGTCAGCAGGCCGCCGCGATCGAAGCCTTCGAGAGTGTCCGCCAGCGGCTCGCCGAGGAACTGGGCGTCGACCCCGGCCGCGAGTTGATCGAGGCGCGGCAGGCCGTGATCGGCGGGCCGGGGGATCGGAGCGCGGGTACGCCGGTGGACATCCGTGGTGCCGTCACGCCGCAGCAGGTGCCGGCGCCACCGGTGGACTTCTGCGGACGCGCTCAGGAGCTGCGCGACATCGAACGCGCGTTCCGCTATCCGGAGCACGGCTCACCTGTCGTCCGCGTCATCTCCGGCATGGCCGGCGTCGGCAAGACCAGCCTCGCCCTGAAGGCGGCCTGGGGACTCCGGCGGGACTTCCCGGACGGGCAGCTCTACCTCGACCTCCGCGGTGGCGACGACCGGCCGGTCGCGGTCGCGTACGGGCTCGCCCGACTGCTGAAGGCACTCGGGGTCGAGGCGCGTGCCATCCCCGGTGACGAGGACGAGGCCGCCGCGCTCTACCGCAGCGTGCTCGCCGACCGACGGGTGCTGATCGTGCTCGACAACGCGCACAACGCCGCCCAGATCCGCCTGCTGCTGCCGGGTCCGGGCGGAAGCGCGGTCCTGGTCACCAGCCGTAACCAGTGTGCGGAGTTGGACGGCGCCGCCACGACGCTCCTGCCGGTGTTCACGTCGGACGAGGCGCTGGACCTGCTGCGGATCAAGCTCGGTGCGGCCCGGGTCCACACCGAACGCGGGGACGCCGAGGCCCTGGTCGACGCGTGCGGCCGACTGCCGATCGCGGTGCGGCTGATGGCGGGCCGGTTGGCGGGCCGACCGGGGACCACGGTCGCCGAGGTCCTCCAGGGCCTGACCGACGAGCGGCTGCGGCTCGCCCGACTCAGCCTCGGCGACCGTACCGTGACGAGCAGCTTCGCCATCAGCTGCCGCGCCCTGCCGGCGGCGGCGGCCGAGGTCTTCCACGCCGCCGCGCTGATCCCCGGTGAGGACTTCTCGGCCGCCGCGGTCGCCGCGCTGCTCGGCACGGAGCAGCGCGGCGTCCGGGCGACGCTGGAGCACCTTGTCGCGGAGAACCTGCTCCAGCCCGGCGGGGCGGGCCGCTACCGGTACCACGACCTGCTGCGCCTCTACGCGCTGCGAGCCGGCGAGACCCGCGAGACGCCCGTCGACCGCGCCGCGGCCCTGGGCCGGCTCTACACCTGGTACCTGGCGCGAACCGCATCGGCGATGGACCTGGTCTATGCCGACATGGTGCGGCTGCCGATCGATGTCGACCCGACCGGGAACCCCTTTCCCGACCTCGACGCCGCGACGGGATGGCTCAGCCGGGAGGCGACGAACCTCTTCGCCGCCGTCGAGGTCGCCGCGGCTGACGGACACGGCGCACGGTCCTGGCAACTGGCCGACCAGCTCCGCGGCTACTTCTTCGTCTCGGGAGACGTGCTCGCCTGGCTCGCGACCGGGTCGGCCGGGCTCGCCGCCGCGGAGGCCGCGGGCAACGTGCTGGCTCAGGCCGCCATGCACCAGACCATCGGGCAGGCACACTGGGCGGCGGGAAAGCACCACCTGGCCGCCGACGCCTACCGCCGGGGTATCGAGGCCGCCCGGGGCAGCGGCTGGCTCGTCGGCGAGGCGTACCTGTCGCACAACCTCGGGCTCGTGCAGGCCGAGTTGGGCCATCCGGACGAGGCACAGGAGCTCTACCAGCGGGCACTGACCCTGGGGGACGGCCCCGAGTTCCACCACGTTCGGGCGGTGACCCTGAACGACCTGGGCACCCTGTGCCACGAACGGGGGCAGCTCGCCGAGGCGGCCGGTTACCTGACGGCGGCTCAGCAGTTGAACGAGAGGTCCGCGCGCCATCCGTCGGCGATGGCCAACCGGCACAACCTGGCGATGGTCCTGCGACAGATGGAAGACTTCGAGCCCGCACGCGCCCACTTCGAGACCGCACTCGACCACTACCGTCGCACCGGGTCGACACTGCGTGAACTGTCGGTGCTCGACGAGCTGAGCCAGCTCGACCGACAGTTGCACGAGTGGGTGTCGGCCGTGCACAACGCCGCCGAGGCGTTGCGGCTGGCCCGGAAACTGCGCAACCTGCGGGCCGAGGCGGCCACCCTCAACACGCTGGGCTTCGCGCTGTTGGGAAGCCGGGCTGTCGATGACGCCCGTGCCCGGTTCACCGAGAGCCTGTCGATCAGCCGGAACCGGGGCTTCCAGTACTTCGAGTGCCAGGCGGCCATCGGCCTCGCTGAGGCCGCCCTGCTCGAGGGCGCCGCCGAGGAGGCCGGCCGGACCGCGGAGGACGCCGTCCTCATCGCCTCCCGCAACGCCTACCGGGCACTGCACAGCGATGCCCTCATCGTGCGGGCGAAGGTGGCGATCCGCCAGGGTGAGCCGGAGACCGCCCGGCAGCACTGCGCGGCTGTCCGGGACCTGCTCGGGACGACGTTCCTTCCCGACCGGGAGCGCGAGTGCGGCGCGATCGAGGCACGGTTGACCCCACTGCCGCCACGGCGGGATCCGGTGGTGTCCGGGTCCCGCCGTGGTGGGTGTGGTGGTCAGATGCCGTAGATGAATTGGGTGTCGACGGGGCCGCCGCTGTTGGTGTTGCGGAGGTAGACGGTGTTGTTGCTGGGGCGGCGGACGCCGGGGGTGGTGTTGGTGTTGGTGTTCCATTGGCCGGGGACGGCGATGTCGCCGGAGGGGCCGTGTCCGAAGATGAATTCGTGGTCGGTGGTGTTGGTGTTGGTGGTGGTGCCGTTGGTGAGGTACCAGGTGGAGTTGGTGGGTCGGAAGACGCCGACGGAGTCGTAGCCGTTGTTGTTCCAGTCGCCGGCGATGGGTTGGTCGCCGGAGGGGCCGTGGCCGAATTTGAATTCGTAGTTGGTGTCGTTGGTGTTGGTGGTGGTGCCGTTGGTGAGGTACCAGGTGGAGTTGGTGGGTCGGAAGACGCCGACGGAGTCGTAGCCGTTGTTGTTCCAGTCGCCGGCGACGGGTTGGTCGCCGGAGGGGCCGTGGCCGAAGATGAATTCGTGGTCGGTGGTGGTGGTGCCGTTGGTGAGGTACCAGGTGGAGTTGGTGGGTCGGAAGACGCCGACGGTGTCTTTGCCGTCGTTGTTCCAGTCGCCGGCGACGGGGATGTCGCCGGAGGGGCCGTTGCCGAATTTGAAGATGCGGGTGGCGTCGCCGCTGTTGGTGTCGCGGAGGTAGAAGGTGGAGTTGCTGGGTCGGTAGACGCCGACGGTGTCGATGCCGTCGCCGTTCCAGTCACCCGAGATCGGCACGTCCTCGGTGCGAGGGCCGGTGGCGTCCCAGAGCGCATCGACGATGATCTGCGCGTCCGACGCCTGGACCTGGTAGCGGTCGGGGTAGGCCGACACCTGCACCGCCTGGCAGACCTCGCCGATCGGGGCGCTGGCCCAACTGCCGTTGGGATACTTCCGCACCATCGCGTCGAGGAAGGCGTTCGTGGCCGAGGCCGGGTTGAGGCGCTCGGCCCGGGTGCCCCACCACTCCTGCTGCTGGAACAGGCCGAGGCTGGTGTGGTCCACCTCCTCACTGATGTTCTGCAGGTGGGTCTCGACGATCACGGTGGTGATCGCGATGACCGCCGCGCGCGAAGCCAACCCCCGGGCCCGCACCGCTTCGACCACCTCCCGCGCGCAGGACACGCGGTACGCCGACATGTAACCCCGCATGTCCGAGTTCAGCCGTGAGTTCAGTTGGGTGGCGAGCGTCCCGTCGCTCGCGGTGGGACCGGCGGGATCGCACGCGGCCGTCTGGTACTGGGCGGTCAGCGGGGCGAGGGCCGGCGGCAGGTCCGGTCCCGACTCCGCGCCCAGGGCGGGTGCGGCACCCAGCAGCGCGGATGTGGTCAGGGCGGCCGTGACGCAGAGGGCGGCTGCCGTGGAGGAGGGGTTCTTCACCAGTGATGATCCAATCGCCGAGGGGTCCGATGACCTGCCCGGTTCTTGGACCGGGCGGTTGCTCAGAGACTCGCGGAGCCTGCTGACGGCAGGCTGACGCGACGCTTCCAGGACCCATCCCGTACTCGGTGGGCACCGCGACGCGAGGCGGTGGAGGGTGCGCGGCCGGCCCTGATCGGCCAGGATGACCTGCGGGAGGCCGTCGCCGGGCTGCGCCGCGGCTGAGGCCGGCCGACCTGGGAGGAGTCCACGGTGTCGTCGTCCGACCTGCTGTTGTCCCGCCGTGACGTGGCGTTCCTGCTGCACGACTGGCTGGACGTGACCCGGCTCACCGAGCGGCCCCGCTACGCCGAGCACTCCCGGGAGACGTTCGATGCGGTGCTCGACCTCGCCGCGCGGGTCGCCGCCGAACGGTTCGCCCCGCACAACCGCGCCGCCGACACCGCCGAACCCACCGTCGAGGGTGGGCACGTGCGCACCATTCCGCAGGTCAAGGCCGCGCTGGACGCGTTCGCCGAGACCGGGCTGTTCGCCGCCACCCTGGACGAGTCGGTGGGCGGCATGCAGCTCCCGCACGCGGTGGCCGCCGCCGCGTTCGCCTGGTTCCAGGCCGCCAACGTGGGCACCTCGGCGTACCCGTTCCTCACGCTCGGCAATGCCAACCTGCTGCTCGCCCACGCCAGTCCGGAACAGGTCGACACCTGGGTCCGGCCGATGGTGGAGGGCCGGTTCTACGGCACCATGTGCCTGTCCGAGCCGCAGGCCGGCAGCTCGCTGGCCGACCTCACCACCCGCGCCGAGCCGCAGGACGACGGGACCTACCGGCTCACCGGCACCAAGATGTGGATCTCCGCCGGGGACCACGAACTCGCCGAGAACATCGTCCACCTGGTGCTCGCCCGCATTCCCGGCGGGCCGCCCGGCGTGAAGGGCCTGTCGCTGTTCATCGTGCCGAAGGTGCTGCTCGACGACGACGGCTCGCTCGGCCCGCGCAACGACGTGGTGCTGGTGGGGCTCAACCACAAGCTCGGCTACCGGGGCACCACCAACACGCTGCTCAACTTCGGTGAGGGCGTGCACCGCCCGTACGGGCGGGCCGGGGCGGTCGGCTACCTGGTCGGGCAGCCGCACCGAGGGCTGGCGCTGATGTTCCACATGATGAACGAGGCACGCATCGGCATCGGGGCCGGCGCCACCGCGCTCGGCTACACCGGCTACCTGAAGTCCGTCGCGTACGCCCGGCAACGGCCGCAGGGCCGGCCGGTCGCTGACAAGGACCCCACCGCGCCGCAGGTGCCGATCGTCGCCCACCCCGACGTACGCCGGATGCTGCTGGCCCAGAAGAGCTACGTGGAGGGCGCGCTGGCGCTGGTCCTCTACTGCGGGCGGCTGCTCGACGAGGAGAAGACCGCGCCCGACGGGGCGGACCGGGAGCGGGCGCACCTGCTGCTGGAACTGCTCACCCCGATCGCCAAGAGCTGGCCGTCCCAGTGGTGCCTGGCCGCCAACGACCTGGCCATCCAGGTGCACGGCGGGTACGGCTACACCCGCGACTACGACGTCGAGCAGCACTGGCGGGACAACCGGCTCAACGCCATCCACGAGGGCACCCACGGCATCCAGGCGCTCGACCTGCTCGGCCGCAAGGTCACCATGCGCGACGGCGCGGCGCTGGAACTGCTGCTGGAGACCATGCGCGCCACGGTGAACCGGGCCTGGAAGGCGGACGGAGCCGCCGCCGAGATGGCCGGGCGGCTCGGGGCGGCGGTGGACCGGATCGCGGTGGTGACCCGGCGCCTGTGGGCCACGGGCGACCCGGAGCTGGCGCTGGCCAACGCCTCGGTCTATCTGGAGGCGGTCGGGCACGTGGTGATCGCCTGGATGTGGCTGGAGCAGGTGCTGGCGGTGGAGGCGCTGGGGTCGCCGGAGGGGGAGTTCTTCGCCGGGAAGCGGGCGGCGGCGCGGTACTTCTACCGGTGGGAGCTGCCGAAGGTGGTCGCGCAGTTCGACCTGCTGGAGAGCCTGGACCGCACCACGCTGGACATGCGGGAGAGCTGGTTCTGACTCGCAGGCGGGCATGGTGCCGGTCCGGACGCCCCCATTCCGGTGTCACGTTGTGTGACGTTCCCCCGAGGACTTGGGGTGGAGAGCGATATACCGTCCTGTCATATTTATGACTTGGTGTCATATCGCTCGCAAGGAGAGTCGTCCCCCGCCCGGTCGCGGCATCATCAGTCGATCGGGAGGCGATAGACGAGGTCGTAACGGCCGCCGGGCAGCACGATGTCGGCCGTCTCCACCGGCCTCCCCCCTGCCGTGTAGGTCCGCTCGATAGTGTGCACGAAGGTCCGAGCCGGCAGGTTGAGGGCCTCGACCTCGTCGGCCGTCGCCGCTCGCAGGCTCACCCGCTCCACCACCTCGTTCACGCGGACGCCGATCGCGTCCATGCGGGCGACCACGCCCAGCGCGCTGCCTTCCTCCGGCCACTCCACCGGAGTGCCCCCGGTGAGGGCAAGCGGCTCGTACGAGGTGGAGAGCTGGATCGGTTCGCCGTCGGCCAGGAAGCGGTATGCCGTACGCATCACCGAGGCACCCGATTCCAAGCCGAGCCGCGCGGCGATCTTCTCGTCGGCCCGGGCGTGTCGACTTTCGTGTTCCCAGGTGCCCTGTTGACCGGCGCGGGCAGCGTCGCGGGCGAACGGTGAGGTCGGGCCGTCGCCGGTCCGGAGGTCCCGGGCCTGTGCGTGGCGGACCAGCCGCTTGGTATCTCTGACATACACGCCGGATCCTGCGCGACCCTCCACGATGCCCTCGCCTTTGAGAACGGCGATGGCCCACTTGGCGACGGTGCGGCTTACGTCGTACTGGCGCATGAGCCCGGACTCTGACGGCAACTTGGCTCCGGCGGGTAGTTCTCCCGACACGATGGCGGCGCGTAGGTCGGCGGCGATCGTCAGATAGGCGGGTGACGTCGGCATGGCGGCGGTACCTCCGGTCAGCCCGCCCAGTCGATCACAGAGAACCTGGTGTGCCAAGTTGCGTGGCGTGCTTGTCGCCGCAAAGCTAGTGTACTAGCTTTGCCATTAGCGACCCGTTACCGTTCGGCTCCGGTCAGCAACCAGGCGGACGGTAGCGGGACGTCTCCCTCCCCCTGTGGCGGCACCTGCCTGGGTTCCGCCTGCCCGAACGCCGATGGAGGCGCGGTGGAGACGAACATCTTCGGCCTACTTCGCAGACTGCTGCGTCGGGATGGGCCGGACGTGCGCGGTATCGGCACGACCATTCAGGAACGCGAGCAAGCGGCGGCTCATCGCCGTCTGCTGGATCAGGCCGGGCGATTGTCGAGAGGACCGTTCCCGGACGAGTCGGACCCGGTCGACCTGCCGGGGGAACGGTCGTGACCGGCGGGGGGCCGACTGGAATACCTCGTCGACGCGATGCCGGCGGCGTGCCGGGCGCGGTTGACTCCGTACCCTCGATGGAAGGTGGCATGAGGAATTGGCCGGCGCTTGCCGGTGTGGGAGCGACCGCGCATGGGCCGGTGCTGCCGGCTTGGACGTGCGGTGGGTGCGACGCGCCGTGGCCGTGCGCGGAGCGGCGGCGGGAGCTACGGGCCGAGTACGAGGGCGCGTCGGTCTCGCTGGCGATGTACCTGGGGGCGCAGTTGGTGCGCGCGACAGCGGATCTGGGTTGGGCGCCGGCGGGGGCGTTGCACCGGCGGTTCCTGGGGTGGCTGCGGTGAGCGTGTTGCGTGCGGGGGACGAGAAGTTCCACTACAGCGATGGTCGCACCGGTGGATCCCGCCGGATCCGGACTACGACCAGGCGGTGTGGGACGAGCAGGTGCGGCAGCACAAGCTGGGGCGCTTGCGCAACGAACGGCCCAGGGTGGGCGGGAGGAGGCCGGCACCATGGCCCAGAAAGTGATGGTCACCAAGGTGCTCTGCTACGTGGTGCGGGACGGGCGACTACTCGTCTTCCGGCACGTCGACTTCAGCTACGAGGAGGTGGGCATCCAGGTGCCGGGCGGCAGCGTCCGCGCGGGGGAGGACCCGGCGGACGCCGCGCTCCGGGAGGCGCGCGAGGAGACCGGACTGCGGGACTTCACCGTCGTGCGCGAGCTGGGGATGATCGAGTACGACATCAGCCCGCTTCGCTTCGAGATCCAGCGTCGGCACGTCTTCGAGCTGGCGCTGCACGAGGCGACGCCCGAGCGGTGGGCGAGCCGGGAGGACCACGACGGCGAGCGGGAGCCCACCCGGTTCGAGTGCTTCTGGATTCCGCTGCGGGCGGCGCACGTCCTGCAGTCCGGCCAGGGTGCCCTCGTCGGCCGGTTGTTCGACTGACCGTCAGTCGTGCGGCATACCCGCCAGCGGCTTGCCGTCGAGGAAGTCCGCCAGGATCTCGGTGAACCGCGCCGGCTGTTCCTCGGCCGGGTAGTGGCCGCAGTCGTCGAGGACCATGCCGGTGACGTCGTCGGCCGCCAGCCGCATCGTCTGGGCGGCACCCGCGCCGCTCCACAACGCGCCGCCGACGGCAAGCACCGGCAGCGTCAGCCGGGTCCTGCTGCGCCGCTCGTTCTGCGCGATCGTCTCGTCCAGCGCCCGGTAGTACGCGAAGCTCGCCCCCAGCGCGCGCGGATCCGCGGTGATCGCGTCGACGTAGACGTCGACGGCGTACGCGGGGATCGTGGTCGGGGTGGCGGCCTTGGTGGCGAACTGCCAGCCGAAGAAGAGCCGCTCCCGTCCCCGGACGAGTTCCTCGTTGAGGTCGGTGAGCCGGTTGAAGCCGAACTGCCAGAGCTTCTGGTTGACCGCGGCCGGGCTGAAGGCCGGTGGGGACGGCACGACGCCGGGGATCACGGCTTCGACGACGGCGAGTCGGCCCACCCGCTCGGGGTGGTCGGCCGCGAGGGCGTACGCGGTCCACGTGCCGATGTCGTGGCCGACCACGTCGAAGCGGTCGTGCCCGAGCGCGGTCATCAGCGCGACCAGGTCGGCGGCCAGCGTGCCGGCGTCGTAGCCGTCGTCGGGCTTGTCGGAGAGCCCGGCCCCGCGCGAGTCGACGGCGACGACGGTGTGGGTGCGGGCGAGCGCGGGCATCACCTTCCGCCACGCGTACCAGGTCTGGGGCCATCCGCCGACCAGCAGCAGCGGCGGGCCGTCCCCGCCGGTGACGGCGTGCAGCCGTAGCCCGGTCAGTTCCACGAGCCGGCTGGTGAACACGTCGGTGAACCCGTCGGGCAGCCGCAGCGCGTGCAGGCTGGTCGCGCGGTCGGTCGTCGCCATCCTGGAATGATCGGTCCAACTTGTCATGGCGAGAACCATACGCATGTTGAAACGATCGGTGCAAGATGGGGTAGGCTGAGAACATGGCCGGCCGCAAGCAGTTCGACGTGGACGAGGCGCTACGGCGTGCGATGCACGTCTTCTGGCGCTGGGGCTATGCGGAGACCTCGATCGACCGCCTGACCGAGGGCACCGGCCTGGGCCGCAGTTCGCTCTACGGCACCTTCGGCGACAAGAGCACCCTGTTCCGGAAAAGCCTGCACCGGTACGCGCAGACCTACCACCCGCGGTACGAGCAGGCGCTTGCCGGCCCCCACCCGGCCCCGAACGCGGTCGTGGCCGCCTACCTCCAGATCACTCTGAACCGCATCGCCGACCCGGCCGTCCCGGACGGCTGCCTGCTCACCATGTCGGCGGCGCAGTTCCCGGCCCTCGACGCTGAGGGGCAGGCAACGGTCCGCGCCATGATCGACAGTCTGCGGGCGATGCTGGAGCAGTCGTTGCGGGCGGCCGGCGCCGATGAGCACACCGCGGCGGAGTTGGCGTTGTGCACGCTGGCGACGAACAAGTCCCTGGCGGTGCTGAGCCGCGCCGGCTTCTCGGGCGAGGACCTGGCCACCGTCGCCGCAGCCGCCGCCCGCATCCCGGAGAGATAGGGGTACCCGGACCCCGGAAACGCGGCGCGGCGCGGGTAGAAGACGCGGAGCGCGGGGTACTGCCGACGCATGGCTGAACTTCCCACGCACATCCTGACCGACGCGGGTTTCACGACCGACGAGGCGGACGCCATCGTCAAGGCCCTGGTGGCAGGCGACAACCTACACGGCGACACGAACGCTGACGAGCCGATCAACATCGACGACCTTCCGCCGGAGAAGAAGGAGGCACTCGACCGGTTCAACCTGGCGGTCGCCGCCGACGCCTGAGCCCGTTGTTCCTGCCCCCAGCCAGTGACCGGGTGCCGTCCGTGGTCGGATGGCGCCCCGGCGGCCTCAGTGCGGCACCCGCGTTCCGGGTTCGCCCGGGGAGTGGGCGATCTCGACGAGGTTCCCGTCCGGGTCCCGGACGTAGACGCTGGTCATGGCGCCCAGGGCGCCGTCCCGGGCGACCGGCCCGGCCACCACGGTGACTCCGGCGCGACGCAGGTCGTCGAGCACCGCGTCGATCGGCTCGGCGCTGACGAGGCAGAGGTCGCCGGCGCCCGGCGTCGGCGCTGCCGCCCGGGGGTCGACGGGATGGTCCACCCGGTGCAGATTGATCATCTGGTGGCCTGCGTGCAGCGCGGCCCGGTCGTCGCGCCGGACGACCCGCAGGCCCAGCACTCCGCCGTAGAAGGCGGTGCTGCGGTCGATCGAGTCGACCGTGAGGACGAGGTGGTCCAGCCTCAGAAGCTCCACGTCATCCACGGTAGCCAGTCGCCGTCCCGCTGGTGCGGACTCGACGGATACCCGGTCGGCCCTGGCCGACGCAGGTCGAGGCTGTGGAGCATGGAGTTTCTGTGCTGCCGTCGCGACCGCTCCGGCTCCGCGACCCTTCGGGACGAGTTGGGGAGGAGCACTGGTCCTACATGGACCGTTACGCGGGCGTCCGGCCAACGCGGCGGGTCGGGTCGGGCGTGCCCTGAATGATGCGGTCCAGGATGGCGCGTGCCGTCGTGAGCTTCTCGATGGACCCGGTGAGGCGGTGGCGTTCCTCGGCCAGGGCGTCGAGAAGCTCGGGGCAGGTGGGCGCCAGCACGGTGCGATCGTCGGGGATGCAGGGCAGGATCTCGGCGATCGCGGCGGTGCCCAGGCCGGCGGAGAGCAGCAGTTGGATGTGCCCCACGACGCGTACGGCCTGTTCGTCGTAGTCCCGGTACCCGCTTGCGTGTCGGGCGGGCCGCAGCAGCCCCTGTTCCTCGTAGTAGCGCAGGGCGCGGGGGGTGGTGCCGGTCTGCCGGGCCAGTTCACTGATCCGCATGCCCGGAGCCAAACAGGACTTGACCTTCACGTCAACGTGAAGGTTTACCGTCGCTGCTGTGACAGACCATGACATCCCCGTTGACCAGCAGTCCGCCGTCGCCGTCCTGGGCCTCGGCCCGATGGGCAGGGCATTCGCCACCGCCGCGCTCGCTGCCGGGCACCCGACGGTGGTGTGGAACCGTACGCCGGGCCGGGCCGACCCGCTCGTGGCGCGGGGAGCCGTGCTCGCGCCGACGGTGGGCGACGCGGTACGGGCGGCCCCGGTCACGATCGCCTGCATGATCGACTATGCCGCGGTCCGCGCGAGCACGACCGACCTCACCGACCGGCCCGGGGGCACGCTGGTCAACCTGAGCAGCGGACACGCCGCAGAAGCCCGCGCCATGGCGGACCTCGCCGCACGGCGCGGCATCGACTACCTGGACGGTGCCATTCTGACCCCGGCACCCACGATCGGCACACCCGCCGCGATGATCCTCTACAGTGGCCCGCACGCGCTCTACCAGCGGCATCGAACCCTGCTGGATGCGTTCGGTGGAACCGGCATCCACCTCGGCGACGACGTCGGCGGCGCGGCGGCGTACGAGACGGCGCTGCTCGACCTGTTCGCGATGTCCGTCGGTGGGCTCGCGCACGCCTTCGCCCTGGCCGTCGCCGAGGGGATCGCGCCGGCCGCGTTCGCCCGCTTCGCCAAGGGGATCGGCGGCCTGCTGCCCGATCTCACCGACCGGTTCGCCGCCCAGCTTGCCGCCGGCCAGTTTCCGGCCGAGGTCTCCAGTATCGCGTCGGCGGCCTCCGCGCTGTCGCACGTGCGGGCGGCCGCCGCCGTGCACGGAATCGACGCCGCCCCGCTGGAGGCCGTCCACCGCATCATCGACCGGGCGGTCGCGGCCGGCCACGGCGGCGACAGCTACGCCCGGCTCGCCCAGCAGCTCGCCGGAGCCGGAGCCACGCGGTCGGGCTGACGCGTCACGCCGCCATGTCGCCACGCCTTCCGCTGTTTCCTCTTTCCTCGTCCTCGACGCCTGCTGACCGCCGGATCACCCGACGGCCGGCGGCTTGGCCTTCTGTGGATGGGGCGTCTCGTGGCGGGCCAGCATGGCGACGAACTCGCGGATCTTCCGCTCCCGGGTCTCGGCCCGTTTGACCGCGTTCAGCCGGTGGATGAGCGCGAACCGGTTGGTGCTGGTGAGGACGTCGAACATGGCCTGGGCGGCCGGGTCGGTGGCGACGGCGGCGAGCAGGTCGGCCGGCACCTCGGCCTCCGAGGGTGGGGCGTAGGCGGCGGCCCAGCGCCCGTCCGCCTGCGCGGCCTCCACCACCGCCCGGCCCGACGGTCGCATCCGCCCCGCCGCCTCCAGCCGGGCCACGTGCTCGACGTTGCGTCGGGACCAGGAACTGCGGGGCCGGCGCGGGGTGAACCGGATCCAGGAGCTCTCCTGGTCGCGCTTGCGGGCCTGCCCGTCGATCCAGCCGAAGCACAGCGCCTCGTCGACCGCCTGCTGCCAGGTCAGCGTGGTGACCGTGCCGCCCTTGCGGGTCAGGGCGAGCCAGACGCCGGGTGAGGTGGCATGGTGGGCCGACAACCACGCCCGCAGCGCCTCGGCGTCCGCGACGACCAACTCTTCCAGCTCGATGCCCGGCATGACGGAAGGCTAACCCCTCGGTATGACACACGAGATCACCGCCGACCTGGTCCGGGAACTGCTCCGCGACCAGCATCCGGATCTCGCCGATCGACCGCTCCGGCTGGGTGCGCGGGGATGGGACAACCAGTTGTGGCGGCTCGGTGACGACCTGGCCGTCCGGCTTCCCTGGGCTACCGCGACCGCGGACGCGTTGCTGCGCAAGGAGCACCGCTGGGTGCCCCGGCTCGCTCCACGCCTTCCGATGCCGGTTCCGGTCCCGCAGCGGCTCGGCGAGCCGTCCCCGTTGTTCACGCACCCCTGGCTGGTCACCACGTGGGTGCCGGGTGAGCCGGCCGACCGCGCTCCCGTCACCCGGGCGATCGAGGCGGCCACCGCTCTGGCCGGCTTCCTGTCCGCCCTGCACCACCCCGCCCCGGGCGACGCGCCCACCAACCCGTACCGGGGTGGGCCGCTGACCGGCCAGGCGGACGGGTTCGCCGAGGCGCTGGCCGCCGCCACCGCACGAGGGCTGGTCGACGACCCGGCCGCCGTCCGCGCCGTCTGGGACGACGCGGTCACCGCACCGGCGTGGACCGGCCCGACGCTGTGGCTGCACGCCGACCTGCACCCCGCCAACGTGCTCACCGCCGACGGCGCGCTCTGCGGCGTCATCGACTTCGGTGATCTCTGCGTGGGCGATCCGGCGTACGACCTGGCCGCCGGGTGGCTCCTGCTGCCGGACGAGGCCGTGCACCAGTTCCACTCGGCCTACCGGCCGGCCCCGGACGCGGCCACCGTACGCCGGGCCCGTGGGTGGGCGGCGGCACGGGCCCTCGGCGGCATCCTCATCGGTGACAACGGCGTCCACGGTCGTCCGGGCGGCAAGACCACCTGGGGTCCGCCCGCGCACGCCGCGCTGCGCCGCTTGACCGCCCCGGGACCGGCCTGACCTCGCGGTGGCCGGCCGGGCAACCGTCCCGCGGGCCACGTCGGGGCGGGAACGCCGAACTCCCGCCGGGTCGGCGCCGACGTCCCAGCGCGGCCCGGGCCGTAGGGTCGGCGCATGACGACCGAACAGGTCCGCCGGGCGTACGCGGCCATCGCGGACCGCTACATCGCGTTGTTCGGCACGAGTGGCCAGGTGCACGCCGACGACCTCGCGTTCCTCCGGCGGCACCTGACCGGCCGGTCCGGCCCGGTGCTCGACCTGGGGTGCGGGCCCGGCCACCTCACCGACTTCCTCCGCGCCCACGGCGCCGACGCGACCGGGGTCGACATCGTCGGCGAGTTCATCGCCCACGCGCGGGCCGCCCATCCGACCGGTCGTTACCTGCTCGGGTCGATGGCGGATCTTCCGGTCGCCGACCGGCGGGTCGACGGCATCCTGGCCTGGGGTTCGGTGATTCACCTGCCCCCGCCCGACCTGGACCGGGTGCTCGCCGAATTCCGCCGGGTGGCCACGCCGGGCGCGACCGTGGTGCTCGGGATCTTCGTCGGCGACGAGGTAACGGCGTTCGACCACAAGGTCGTCACCGCCTACCGCTGGCCGGTCGACGCGTTCGCCGAGCGGCTGGCCCGGGCCGGCTTCACCGAGGTGGAGCGCCTGCACCGGCCCGGTGACGCCGACCGCCGGCCGCACGCCGCCGTCGCGGCGGTCGCCGCCGGGTGAGTCGGCCGCTGCCGGGTGAGTCCGCCGCCCGTCCACCCCGCCGTCAGGACGCCGGCTCGTGCCTCCGGAGCGCCGCCGACGCCGTCGCCCGTACGGTCGGGTCGGAGTCCGCGCTCAGGTGGGCGAGTAACGGCCGGGCCGGTGGCCAGCGTGGCAGCGCGGCGGCGAGGACGCCGGCGACGGCCGCCCGCACCCACCAGTCCGGATCGTCGACGCGGGACCGCAGCGCGTCCGGTGGCACGCCGAGCAGGCCGAGGCCGCGCACCGCCCCGGCGCGTACCGAGGACTCGTGATCGTCGAGGAGCACGCCCAGCGCGGCTGACGCCACCGGGACGCGGTCGGAGTTCGCGGCGCGGCGGCCGATCGCCTCGCCCAGCACGGTACGGACCGGCCAGGCCGGGTCCGACGTCAACTCGACCAGATGGTCCACCACCGCCGGCGGGGCGGACCAGGCCAGCAGCAGCACGGCCTGATCACGGACCCACGCGTCCGGGTCCCGCAGCGCGGTGACGACCAGCGCGTACGCCCTCGGGTCGAGATGCACCGCCGGCAGCGCGCCGAGCGCGGTCCGCCGGATCTCCGGGTCGGGGTCGGCCGCCGCCGCGCGCAGCCGCTCCAGGTCCGGCGCCTCGAACATGTGCCCGAGCGTCTCCAACGCGGCCCGCCGCAGGTGTGGGTCCCGGTCGTCGAGCAGCGGCAGGACGACGGCCCGGCAGGCGGGCGGGTCCGCGCGGGTGGCCAGGCCCACCGCCATCCCCAACTGTTCGCCGTCGTCGTCACCGTCGCGCAGCGCGTCGGCGTAGAGCCGCAGCAACCGGGGGAGCACGTCGGCGCCGCACAGCCGGGCCAGCAGGTGGGCCATCAGATTCCGGCCGTGCCCGTTGCGCTCGCGCACGTAGCGTTCCAGCTCGGTCCGGGCCGACGCCGCGGTGGCAGGGTCGCCCGCCGCGGCCAGCTCCCGCAGGAGCGGCCACGGATCGTCGTCCCGGCTGCCGTCGGGGTCGCCCGGGTCGTCGTCGGCGATGCGGAGCAGATCGGCCAGCGTCACGCTCACCTCCGTCGGCGCGGGCCGGGCGGTCAGGACGCCTGGCGGACGGGCGGGTCGGCGAGCCAGGTGTCGGCCAGGTCGGCGAGCGGGACGTCGAGGGCCTGACTGAGGCAGACCACGGTGCCGAACGCCGGCGCGGGCAGCCGGCCCGCCTCGATCTTGCGGAGCGTCTCCGGGGAGATGCCGGCCGCCAGGGCCACCTCGCCGAGGCTGCGGCCGGCTCGCGCGGATCGCAGGGCGACGCCGAGGCGTCGGCCGGCGGCGATCTGTTCGGCGGTGAGTGGCTGGCGAACCATGGCAGCAGGATATCCCCTCGGGACGCCCGTAGCGGGCGTGGTATAAAAATACCGGACCGGGAGAGGGAGGCTGTCGTGATCGAGCTCAAGTCCGCCGAGGAGATCGGCCGGATGGCGGTGACCGGCCAGTTCGTCGGTGAACTGCTCGCCGAGCTGAGGGGCGTCGCCGCGGTCGGCGTCAACCTGATGGACATCGAGCACCACGCCCGCCGCCGGATCGCCGAGCGCGGCGCCGAGTCCTGCTACTGGGACTACGCCCCGTCGTTCGGCCGGGGCCCGTTCCGCAACGTGCTGTGCCTGTCGGTCAACGACGCGGTGCTGCACGGCCTGCCGCACGACTACGTGCTGCGCGACGGCGACCTGCTCAGCATCGACATGGCGGTCGGCATCGACGGCTGGGTCGCCGACTCCGCGCTCTCGTTCGTCGTCGGCACCCCCGACCCGGCCGACCTGAAGCTGATCGAGGCCACCGAGGTCGCGCTGGAGGCCGGCATCGCCGCCGCCCGGCCCGGCGGTCGCCTCGGCGACGTCTCCGCCGCGATCGGCGAGGTCGCCCACGCCTACGGCTACGGCGTCAACGGCGAGTTCGGCGGCCACGGCATCGGCCGCACCATGCACGAGGCCCCGCACGTGGCCAACAGCGGTCGCGCCCGCCGCGGCATGAAGCTCACCCCCGGCCTCACCATCGCCATCGAACCCTGGCTGTGCCGCACCACCGACAAGATCAGGGTCGACGACGACGGCTGGACGATCCGCTCCGCCGACGGCTCCCGCACCGCCCACTCGGAACACACCGTCGCCGTCACCGACTCCGGCCCGCAGGTCCTCACCCGCCGTCCCACCGACGCCGCCACGCCGGGCGACCCCACCCGGAAGCCCGCCGCCGCCTCCTGAGCCGGGCCCGGACGGAAGTCCCGCCCGGCAGCAGCAGCGGGGTGCCGAGCAGCAGCACGCCGGAGACGGTGATCGCGGCGAGCGGGCCGGTGAGCGAGGCGAGACCACCCCACACCGCCGTCAGCGTGGCCGACGTGAGCTGGCTGCCGACGCTCCACGCGCCGAGCACCCGGGCCGCGTGGTCGGTGGGGGTCCGCCGCAGCCGCTCGGTGGCGTAGATCGGGTTGAACACGCCCATCGCCACGATCAGCAGGCCCTCGACCACGATCACGGTGACGAGCCCGCCGACGCCGGGGCGGACGAACGCCAGCCCGAGCGGGAAGACCGACCGCAGCCAACCGCTGGCGGTCAGCACCCGCTGCCCGCCGTACCGTCGCACCAGGCGGGCGGAGAGGCGCGCGCCCACGAAGCCGCCCAGCGCCGGCACGCCGAACGCGAGACCGTACTGCCAGGCCGGGAACGCGTACGCACCGAGCAGGAGCACGGCCAGCAACGGGACGGTGGCCGTGATCAGGCCGCCGACCAGCACCGAGTTGAGGAACAGCCGCCGCAGGACCGGATCGTGGCGGATGAACCGCCATCCGCCGAGCAGATCCGCGCCGCGAGGCGTCGCCGCCCGGGCCGTCGCCACGTCGCCGCCGGAGATCCGGTGGACCGCGAGCGCCGACAACAGGTAGCTCAGCGCGTCGGCGGCGACGGTGACGACCGGGCCGAGCAACGCGACCAGCGCGCCGCCCAGCGGCGGGCCGGCCGCCGTCGCCACCCAGGCCGTGCCCTCCAGGCGACCGTTCGCGACCAGCAGCCGGTCGGCGGGCACGAGATGCTTCAGGTACGCGCCGGACGCGGCCGTGAACGCGATCCCCGCGCTCCCGCAGACCACCGCGACGACCAGCAGGTGGCCGAAGGTCAACACCCCGAGCACGTACGCGACCGGCACGCTCGCCATCGCGGCGAACCGGACCAGATCCGTCCCGATCATCACCGGGCGCTTCGGCCGGTGCTCCACCCACGGCCCGAGCGGAAACGCCACCACCGCCGCGACCGCGAGCCCGGCCGCCTCCAGCAGCGACACCGCGAACGCCGACGAGTGCAGCTCCCGCACCGCGAGCAGCGGGAACGCGCCGAACGCGAGCCACGTGCCGTACGTGCTGACCGCGTACGCCGACCACAGCCGGTTGAAGTCCGAATCCCGTGCCACCGTCGCATCAGACCGGCCGTCGGCGCGCGTGATCAAACAACCGCGTCCGGGCGAGCCACAACCAGCGGTTGGACGGCCATAGGCTGAGCCGGTGGACTCCGAGGCAGTGCGATCGTTCGTCCGGGCCGCCGACGTCGGGCAGTTCCAACACGCCGCCGACGAGCTGGGCGTCACCCAGCAGGCCGTCTCCAAACGGGTCGCCGCGCTGGAACGTGAGCTGGCGGTCCGCCTGTTCACCCGGACCGCCCGCGGCGTCGACCTGACCCCCGACGGCCGGGCATTCCTCCCGCACGCCCGCGGCATCGTGGCGAACGTCGACCGGGCCGTCGCCGCGCTCCGGCCCGGTTCCCGGGCCCTCCGGATCGACGTGCTCGGCCTGCGCAGCGCACAGGCCGTCGTCCTGCACGACTACTGGCGCGCCCACCCCGGCACCCGCCTGGACGTGGTCACGCTCCGGGTCGACGACCCGCACCGGGTGGCCGCCGCCGTCCGGGCCGGCGACCTGGACGCCGCGTTCCGCTCCGTCACCGACCCGGCCACGTTGCCGCCCGACGTCCGGATGGTCCACGCGTTCGACTCGCCGCTGGAACTGCTCGTCGGTCCCCGGCACCCACTCGCCGCCGCCCGCACCCTCACCCCGACCCACCTGCGCGGGCTGCGCATCTGGGTGCCCGGCATCGTGGCGCACAGCGAATGGTCGGAGTTCTACGACCAGCTCGCCACCGCCTTCGACCTCCGCATCGACGCGGCCGGCCCGAACTTCGGCGACGAGGTTCTCCTCGACACGCTGGCCGACGCCGCCGACGTGGCCACAGTGGTCGGCGCGCGCGACAGGTACCTGTGGCCGGCGAGCCACGACCTGCGCCGCATCCCGATCCGGAACCCGACGCTCGCGTACCCGATCTCGCTGATGCTGCCCACGACGAACCCGCACCCGGGTCTCCGGGCGATCGTCGACCACCTCGCGGCCCTGACCCCGCCGCCCGACCCGGTGTGGCGACCGTCCTGGGCCGCCGTCACCCCGGCGGCGGGCCGACGCTGACCCGGCCCTCGGCCGCCGCCGGTTACCCTGCGGCCCGTGGACGTCCCCGACTGGCTCGCCGACACCCGCGTCTCCTACGACACGGTGGCGGTCAGCTACGCCGACCTGCTGCGGGACGCGCTCGCCGAGGAACCGTTCCAGCGGGGCATCCTGGCGCTCTTCACGGAGCTGGTGCGGGCCCGGGGCAGCGGACCGGTCGCCGACGTCGGCTGTGGCCCCGGCCGGATCACCGGCCATCTGCACGGGCTCGGCCTGGACGCGTTCGGCGTTGACCTGTCACCGGGCATGATCGAGGTGGCCCGGCGGGAGCACCCCGGGCTGCGCTTCGAGGTGGGTTCCATGACCCGCCTCGACCTCGCCGACGAGTGCCTGACCGGGCTGCTCGCCTGGTTCTCGCTCATCCACGTCCCCGACGACGAGGTGCCCACGGTCCTCGGCGAGTTCCGCCGCGTGCTGCGGCCCGGCGGCGTCGTGCTGCTCGGGTTCCACGCCGGCGACGGCAGCCGGCTCAAGACCGAGGGCTACGGCGGTCTCCCGATGCGCGTCCACGTGCACCGCCGCCCACCGCAGCGGGTCGCGGCCTGGCTGGACGCCGCCGGCTTCACCGTCGAGGCGGAGCTGACGCACCGTCCGGCCCCGGGTGTCGAGGGCGGGTTCGTCTTCGCCCACCGGTGACGGCGGTACCGTGCCCTGGTGCCTGCCACCTCGGTGACGTCGTCCGCCGTCACGTCCGCGTTCGACTACTACCTGCTCTGCCCGGCCGGTGCGCCGGTCGCGCCGCTCGGGCTGCTGGTCGAGGAGTTCGTGCTCGCCGACGACCTCTCGGCGACGCGTCTGCGGACCGCCGGTTGGACCCCGGCGGACGGCGGGTGGTGGAGTTCCGCCGCGTTCGCCCGCGCGGTCCGCGCGGACCCCGCCGTCCGGGGCCGGCTGCGGGCGGTCACCCGGGCCGACGCCGAGGAGGCGTACCTCCGGTCGGGCGGCGGGACGCTGCCGGACGAGGACGTGCTGCGCGGTCACTTCCGGGAGGACGTGCCGCTGGCGACCGTGGCGCCGCTGCGGCTCGGCGGCGGACCGCCGGTGTGGCGGGTGCTGTTCGCCGGTGACCTCGACAACGGGCGGCTGGCCGGCCTCGGGGCGGCCCTGCGGCTGTCGGCCGGCACCGGCCCGGGGGTCGCCGGCACCGGGCGACTGCGCGTCGACGACACCACCTTCCGCTGGGACCTGCGCCGCGTCGGCGGCGGGGTGGCGTGGTGCCTGGACGTGACCGCCGAGCCGGCGCACCGGGACGCGCTGCGCCCGCTGCTACGCCGGCTCACCGACGTGGTCCGCCGGCACGGCCCGGTGCCGGCGACGATCGAGTGCTTCGCCTGACGACAGACACCATCGCTCCCGTCAGTCGGTGAACTCGACCCCGGCGAGCGCGGCCGAGCGGTGCGCGGCGAGGCGTTCGGCCTGCTCGACGACCGCCCGGCGCCGGCTGTCGGGAAGCTTCTGCCACGGCTGCACGGCGACCGTCAGTTTCGCGCCGGACTTGCGGGGCCGCCAGGTGCCGACCAGGTCGCCGTCCACCAGGACCGCGCCGGGACGGCCCAGCACCGGCCACAACTCCTTGGCCCGGGCCGGGTCCGGCACCAGCGTCGCCCGGTCCTTCGCCTGGAGGAACAGGTCGTACGGGCCGAGCAGCCGCGTCACCGTGCCCCCGGCCGTCGCCGTCGCCGTCTCGTCCTCGGCCAGGAGCCAGCGCGTCTCGCCGTCGACCGGCACCTCCACCACGTCCTGCGGCCAGCGCGCCCGCACGTCCTTGACCGGGGCGTCGAGGTAGTCGGCCACGTGCTTCGGGGTGGCCGGGCCGAGCAGCCGCAGGTAGGCGCGGACCAGGTCGAACCGGTCACCGGGGTCCGCCGCCCGGCGGAACGCCGGGATGCGGCGCAGCACCGGCGGTGACGTGCCGGGCGTCAGCTCCAGCCCGGCGCGCACGGCGGCCAGCCGGAACGGCATCTCGAAGAGGTGGGTGGCCTGGCACGGCCGGCAGAACCGCAGGTAGGGCTCGGGGAGCAGCGCGGCGAGGCGGGCCGAGACGTCGCCCTTGACGGTCGGCTCGGTGACGATCGCGCGCATCCGCCCGGCCACCTCGTCGAGCGCGGCGACGATGCCGATGCCGGCCGCCTTCAACGGTTTGGCGGCGTCGTAGATGCGCTTGCCGGCGTCGGCGTCGGTGAACGGCTCGACCGCGGCCGCCACCCGGCCGACGTCGGCGCGGCGGTACAGGTGGGGCGCACCGCGCACGGTCCACAGCAGGACCACCTCGTCGTCGGAGAGCGCCGACGCGTCGACCCCGCGCAGGGCCAGCGCCCACCGGGCGCCGTCCGGGCCGGTGTCCTGCACGCCGAGGTCGAGCACGGCGGTGTCGGCGAGCGTGCCCTCGACGCGGTCGAGTTGCTGGGCCCGTACGCGGAAGCTCATCACCTGACGCCGGTCGACCATCGCCCCAGCCTAGGCGCCGCCACCGACAAACGCCGGTATCCGGCAGCCGGGTCAGTGCGACGCCGGGCGGGCCATCGATCCCGGTTCGCCTGCCCGACGAGGGCCGCCCGAACGCTTGAGCGCGAACACCCCGCCGCCGATGAGCACGGCGCTGAGCACGATGCCGACGAGGTTCGCCTCGGTGAGACTGCTGAACGCCATGAGCAGACCGATGATCACCGACACCCCGCCGACGAGCCGCAGGAGGTAACGCCCGACCGCCTTGCCCCGTGAATCCATCATGGACCGTCGGCTACCCGGTTGCCCGGTACGGCAAACGGAAGAGATCGTGGTGACATTTGTACCGGCCGACCGGGTATCGCCGGCCCTGCCGCCCCACCACCACCGGCTCCTACCGTCTCCGGTGTGGACGACGACGCGGTACGACTGGCCGGGCTCACCCGGCGCTACGGCCCGGTGCGGGCCGTCGACGCACTCGACCTGACCATCCCGACGGGGAGCACGGTCGCCCTGCTCGGCCCCAACGGCGCCGGCAAGACCACCACGCTGGAGATCCTGCTGGGACTTCTCCCGGCCGACGCCGGCACGGCGTCGGTGTTCGGCCGGAAGCCCGCCGAGGCGGTGCGGGCCGGCCGGGTCGGCGCGATGCTCCAGCACGCCGGCTTCGTGCCCGGCGCCACCGTCGGGGACCTGGTCGGGCTGGCCCGGGCGCTGCACGCCCGCCCGCTGGACACCGACCGGATCCTCGACCTGGCCGGCCTCACCGACCTGGCCGAACGCCGGGCGGACCGCCTCTCCGGCGGGGAGGCGCAGCGCGTCCGGTTCGCGTTCGCGCTGGCCGGCGATCCGGACCTGCTGGTCCTCGACGAGCCCACCACCGCGCTCGACGTCGACGCCCGGCGGGCGTTCTGGGCGGCCATCCGGCGGTACGCCGACGACGGCCACACCGTGCTGTTCAGCACCCACCAGCTGCACGAGGCCGACGAGTACGCCGACCGCGTGGTGGTGCTCGCCGCCGGCCGGGTGGTGGCGGACGGGCCACCTGCCCGGATCCGCGCGCTGGCCGGCGCCCGTACCGTCGCCTTCGATCTCGCCGGCGGGCCGGTCGACGGCCTGGCGGAGCTGCCCGCGGTGCGCTCGGTCGAGGTGCGCGGCGAGCGGGTGGTCCTCACCACCACCGACGCCGACGCGACGGTGCTCGCGCTCGCGACCGGCCGGGGCTTCCGGGGCCTGGAGGTCGCCGCCCCCGGCCTGGAGGCCGCCTTCCTCGCGCTCACCTCGACCGGAACGGAGTCCTGACATGCGCGCCTACCTGCGATTCGAGCTGCGGCGGCTGGTCCGGGACCCCCGGCTGACGATGTTCACCGTCCTGGGGCCGGTCGTCACGTACCTGATCTTCTCGCCGCTGGCCGGCGACGACCGGTTGTCCGGCCTCGACGCCGCGACCGCGCTGATGGTCGGCCTGGCCGGCTACGGCGCGGTGGCCGGCGCGCTCACGGTGGCCGGGTCGGTCGCCCAGGAGCGCGCGTCGGGCTGGCTGCGTCAGCTCCGCGTCACCCCGCTGCCACCCGGCCGGGTGCTGGCCGCCAAGGCCCTGACCAGCATGCTCAGCGGCGTGCCGGCGGTCGTCGCGGTGGGCCTCACCGGCGTGCTCCAGCACCACGTCACGCTCTCCGCCGGCCGGTGGGCCGCGCTGGTGGTGCTGCTGTGGGTCGGCACCGCACCCTTCGCGCTGCTCGGGCTCGCCATCGGGTACGGCCTCGCGCCGCACCTCGCCCAGCCGGCCGTCTTCCTCGCCTTCCTCACCCTGTCCGTGCTCGGTGGCCTGCTCGTGCCGGTGGCCTACTTCCCGGACGCGCTGCGGCACCTGGCGCACGCGCTGCCCACGTACCGGTTCGCCGAACTGGGCTGGCGGACGGTCGACGGTCGGGCGCCCAGCCCGGTCGGGGTGACGGTGCTGCTGGCCTGGACGGTGGCCTTCGCCGGGTTGGCGACCGGCGCGTACCGTCGCTCGACCGGCCGCCGCTGACGGTCGTACGGTGTCTGCCATGGCCGTCACCGACCCGGACGCCGCCCGGCGGCGACGCGGCATCGCGCTGGTCGCGGCCCACACGCTGTGGTTCTGGCTGCTGGTTCCGCCGGCCGCCGCGATCGCCGGGGGCCGGGTGCGGCCCGCCGCGCCGGCGGCCGTCGGACTGGTCGCGTTCGCGCTGCTCTACCTCGCGTTGGTGGCCGTGCCGGTGGCGTCCCTGCCGGTCCCGCCGACCGTTCGGCGCCTCGGACTGGCGCTGTTCGCGTTGCTCGGCGCCGGCCTGGCCGGCGCGTACGCCGGTGGGCCGGGCGGCTGGCTGATCCTGCTGATGTACGTGGCGGCGGCGGGCGCCGTGACGGTGGCCCGGCCGGCGCGGGGCGCCGCCTGGGTCGGCGGTGCGGTCGCGGCGGTTCCGGTGATCGGCGCGGCTCGGGGCGCGCCGGTCGCCGACACCGCGCAGACCGCGCTGATCACCATGCTCGCCGGCGCCATGACGCTGGCGTTCGCCCGGATGGCGCAGCTCGTCGACGAGCTGCGCCGGACCCAGCGGGAGCTGGCCCGTTCGGCGGTCAGGCAGGAACGGCTCCGGTTCGCCCGGGACCTGCACGACCTGCTCGGGCACACGCTGTCGTTGGTGGTGGTGAAGGCGGAGGTGGCCCGCCGCCTGGCCCGGACCGACCCGGACCGGGCGGCGACGGAGGCCGCGGACATCGAGCGGATCGGCCGGACCGCGCTGGCCGAGGTCCGCGAGGCGGTCACCGGCTACCGGGACCACAGCTTCGGCCGGGAGTTGGCCAACGCCCGGGTCGCCCTGGCCGACGCGGGGATCGCGGTGACGGTACGCCACAGCGGTGACCCGCTCGGCGTGGCCGCCGACGACGTGTTCGGCTGGGTGCTCCGCGAGGCGGTGACGAACGTGCTGCGGCACAGCCGGGCGTCCCGGTGCGAGATCGCGCTCCACACCGGACGCGACGGGTCGGTGCTGACCGTGCGGGACGACGGCGTCGGCGGCCGGCCCGGGTTCGGCAACGGGCTGCGTGGACTCGCCGAGCGGCTGGGTCGGGCCCGGGGCACGCTGGACGTCGGACCGGCGCCCGGCGGCGGCCTGTTGCTCACCGCCCGGATCGATCGTCGACCGGCCGCGGCGGTGCCGGCGTGATCCGGCTGCTCCTCGCCGAGGACCAGGGCATGATGCGGGGCGCGTTGGCCCTGCTGCTGAACCTCGAACCCGACCTCGAGGTGGTGGCCGAGGAGAGCACCGGGGCGGGCGCGGTGGCGGCGGCCCGGCGGACCCGGCCGGACGTGGCGCTGCTCGACATCGAGATGCCCGACGGCACCGGTCTGGATGCCGCCGCCGCGCTGCGCACCGAGGTGCCCGACTGCCTGGTGCTCATCCTCACCACGTTCGGCCGCCCCGGCTACCTCCGCCGGGCGATGGAGGCCGGCGCCCGGGGATTCCTGGTGAAGGACGGGCCGGTGGCGGAGTTGGCGGCGGCGGTCCGGCGGGTGCTGGCCGGCGAGCGGGTGATCGACCCGGCGTTGGCGGCGGCGGCGCTGTCGGCCGGCCCCGATCCGCTGACCGACCGGGAACGCGCGGTGCTGGCCACCGCCGAGGACGGGGCCACCGTCGCCGACATCGCCGCCGAGCTGCACCTGTCGGAGAGCACGGTCCGCAACTACCTGTCGGCGGCGATCGGCAAGACCGGCACCCGCAACCGGATCGAGGCGGCGCGCACCGCGCGGGCGAACGGTTGGCTCTGACGACCGGCGGTCAGGGCCCCGGGCGAATCTCCATCTCGGCCACCAGGCCGTCGACGAGGCGGTAGACGTGCGTGACGGTATGGTCCGCCAGTTCGACGCCGGCCCGGTCCCGCACCACCTGGCGGACCGACACGGCGACCCGGCCGTCGGGCTCCACCGTGAAGGCGGTCGGCGTCACCGACGGGTCGAGTTCGGCCCACTGCCGCCGCCAGTAGTCGCCCACCTCGGCCCGGCCCCGGAGCACCCCACCCTCCCAGCCGTTGGGCCAGGAGACGTCCGGCGTCATGGCCGCCAGCAGGGTCGGCACGTCGCGTTCGTTGAACGCCGCGTAGAGCGCCGTGAGCCGGGCCGGTGCCGCGTCGGATCCGAGGGTCGTCATCCCCCGAGTGTGGCCCGCGCGGACCGGTTGCGGCCGGTGACTTCGCGCTGGGCAGAACGTCGGTCGACGACGTCGCGCCGGCCAGGAACTCAGCCGTCGGCGAGGAGCCGGTCGCGGACCTCGCGGCGCAGGATCTTGCCGATCTGGGAGCGGGGCAGGCCCTCGACCACCACGACCCGGCGGGGCACCTTGTAGCCGGCCAGGTGGGCGCGGCAGGCGGTGCGGATCGCCTCCGGGGTGCCGGCCACGGCGGGGTCGAGCACCACGGCGGCGACGACCTCCTCGCCGTCCGCGGTGGGCACGCCCACGGCGGCGGCTTCGACCACGCCGGGGACGCGGCGCAGCGCGTCCTCCACCTCGGACGGGTAGACGTTGAAGCCGCCGGTGATGATGAGTTCCTTGATCCGGTCGACCACTGTCAAGAAGCCGTCGGCGTCCATGGTGACGATGTCGCCGGTGCGCAGCCAGCCGCCGGGCAGCAGCACCTTCGCCGTCTCGTCGGGCCGGTTCCAGTAGCCGGTGAACACCTGCGGGCCGCGTAACAGCAGCTCGCCGGCCTCGCCGGGGGCACGGTCGCGGCCCGGGTCCTCGGGGTCGACGATGCGCACCTCGGTGGACGGGAACGGCACCCCGACCGTGCCGGGCCGGCGGGTCGACGCGACCGGGTTGCCCAGCGTGATCGGGGACGTC
Organism: Micromonospora sp. AKA38; assembly: GCF_027925725.1. Classification (NCBI taxonomy): domain Bacteria; kingdom Bacillati; phylum Actinomycetota; class Actinomycetes; order Micromonosporales; family Micromonosporaceae; genus Micromonospora; species Micromonospora sp. AKA38. Next base: position 815,262 of record NZ_BNEI01000005.1, read on the forward strand.
TCGGTCATGCCGTAGCCCTCGACCAGCAGCCCGCCGGTCACCGACTCCCACAGCTCCACGGTGGCCGGCGGCAACGCCATCGCGCCGGAGATGGCGTACCGGATCGAGGTGAGGTCGACGCCGCGCTCGCGGGCGGCGGTGGCCAGCCGCGCGTAGACCGGCGGCACGGCGGGCAGGAAGGTCGGCGGGCGACGGCGGGCCGCGTCGAGCACCTGGTCGGCGTCGAAGCGGGGGAACAGCACCAGCGTCGCCCCGATGCCGACGGCGAAGGTGAGGCAGAGCGTCAGGCCGTAGGCGTGGAACAGCGGCAGCACCGCGTACACGGTCTCCGCGCCGTCGCGCAGGCCGGGCACCCAGGCCCGGCCCTGCGCGGCGTTGGCCCGCAGGTTGCGGTGGGTGAGCACGGCGCCCTTCGGCACGCCGGTGGTGCCGCCGGTGTACTGGAGCAGCGCCACGTCGTCGACGCCCGGGCCGGGATGCGCGGCGGGCAGCGGTTCGGCGGCGCCGACCAGCTCCGACCAGGCGCGCGCGCCGGGCGCGGGGCCGGTCATGGCCGCGCGGGCGGCCCGGACCTTCGGCAGCGGCAACCGCAGCGCCCACCGCTTGAGCCGGGGCAGCGCCGCGGTCAGGTCGACCGAGACCACGGTACGCATGGCGCCGCGGCCCGCCACCAACGGCGCGACCTTGTCCCACGCGATCGCGACGGTGGCGCCGTGGTCGGTGAGCTGCCGGTCCAACTCGTCGGCGGTGTACAGCGGGTTGTGTTCGACGACCACCGCGCCGAGGCGCAGCACCGCGTAGAACGCGACCACGTGCTGCGGGCAGTTCGGCAGCACCAGCGCCACCCGGTCACCCGGTCGGACGCCGAGTCGGCGCAGCGCCTCGGCGGCGCGGGCCACCTGGTCGGCGAGTTCGGTGAAGGTGGTGGTGGCGCCGTAGAAGTCGAGCGCCACCCGGGGCCCGAACCGGCCGGCCGCGTCGGTGAGCAGGTCGACGAGGGAGCCGTCCGGTTCCGGGACCTCGGCCGGCACGCCCGGGGCGTAGCTGCGGGTCCAGGGCCGCCGGTCGGTCGCGTCCATCGCCGTCTCTCCTCGCTGCGCGGATGACGGCCTCAGCCTAACTTAACCGGCCGGTAACCTACGTTGGCGTAGGTTGCCGGGCTCGTCACATCAGCGGTGCGACGCCGAGTGCCGGTGCGCTATCCGCCGGGTCTTCACGATCGCGAAGATGACGACCGCGGCCAGCGCGACCACGCCGATGATGATGAGCCAGCGGACCGCCTCCAGCAGCAGCCCGAGCAGGATGAGCACGCCGGCGACCACGCCGACCACCCAGAGCAACGCGCGCATGTCGGTGCCTCCCGTCTCCTCCGGTCGGCCGCGCGCTTTCCCGCTTCCCGGCCCGGCATGCCCGGCCGGACCTGCCGTCGGCGGACGGTCAGCGCCGGGCCACGTAGACGGTGTTCGCCGCCTCCCGCCCCTGCAACGGGTTGGGGAACCGGACGACGTGCGCCACCGAGGTCGGGAACACCTCGGTCAGCGTGCGCTGGAACGCCGGATCCGGCGGGTCGTTCGACCAGAGCGCGAAGACGCCCTCCGGGTGCAGCAGCGCGGCCAGCCGGCGCAGCCCGTCGACCGTGTAGAACGGCGCATGGTCGGGGTGCAGCACGTGCCGGGGGGAGTGGTCCACGTCGAGCAGCACCGCGTGGAACCGCCGCCCGGGCTCGTCCGGGTCGAAGCCGCCGCCGGCCACCGCGGCGAAGAAGTCGGCCCGCACGAACCGGGTACGCGGATCCGCGGCCAGGCCGGCGGCGAACGGCAACAGCTCCTGCCGGTGCCAGTCGATCACGTCCTCGATCGCCTCGACCACCAGCAGCGAGCGCACCCGGGGGTCGGCCAGCGCGGTGCGCGCGGTGTAGCCGAGCCCGAGCCCGCCGACCACCACGTCCAGCGTCTCCCCGGGCAGCGGGGCCAGCCCCAGCCGGGCCAGCTCGATCTCCGCGACCGGGAACGCGCTGGACATGAGGTACTCGTCGCCGAGCTTCACCTCGTACACGTCGGCGTCCAGCGCCGGGTCGCGACGCCGGCGCAGGCTGATCTCCCCGATCGGCGTCTCCCGCCAGGCCAGTTCCTCGAAACGCGTGCCCACCCGGTGTCCCCTCCGCCGATCCGTTCCCGGATGCTACCGGCCGACCGCGACCCGGCCGGCGGGAACGGGCCGGTCCGGCCGCCTCGGTCGGCGGATCCGCCTCAGTCGGCGGGTCGGGTGGCCACCACCACGGTGTCCAGCGCGTCGACCGTGCCGCCGTCGGCGGTCGGCACCGGCCGGCGGGCCGTCTCGGCGCGCCCGATGCGCAGCCCGGCCAGCCCGTCGACCACCGCCTCCGGGGTGAGCAGCACGCTCGCGTCCTGCGGACCGCCGGTGCCGGCGTCGAGGTTGGCCAGGTCGTGACCGACCACCACCAGCGTGCCGCCCGGGCGCAGCGCCGACCGGGCCGCCGCGAGCACCCCGGCGAAGTCGGCGGCGGGCAGGTGCAGATAGCTGATCAGCACCAGGTCGTAGCTGCCCGGCACCGGCCGGTACGCGGTCACGTCGGCCACCCGCCAGTCGACCGTGACGGCCCGCGCGGCGGCCAGCTCACGCCCCCGCTCCACGGCCACGGCCGAGAAGTCGACCGCGTTGACCCGCCAGCCCTGCCCGGCCAGCCACACCGCGTTGCGCCCCTCGCCGGCGGCGACGTCCAGCGCGGAGCCGGGGCTCAGCCCGGACACCGACTCGACCACGAAACGGTTGGGTTCAGCGCTCCACACCAGTCCCGACGCGTTGGCGTACCGTTCGTCCCAGGCGCTGCTGTCCACTGTGTCCCCTCCTTCGGCGGCCCCACACCGCCACCGTGACCGTACCGGCTGCGGCAAGGATGACCAGTCCGAGTCCCGCGAGCGGCGGCAACTGCCGGACCAGCACGAACCCGCCCATCGCCACCACGAACCAGCCGAACGACAGGCGGAGCACGTGCTCCGGGATCCGGCCGGCGAGCCGCCCACCGAGCAGGCTGCCGACGATCGCGGCGACGGTGACGGCCGCGGCCAGCGCCCAGTCGATCCGCACGCTGGACAGGTAGCCGGCCAGGCCGGCGAACGACTTCATCGCGATGACCACCAGCGACGTGCCCACCGCCACCGGCATCGGCAGGCCGCCGAGCAGCGCCAGCGCGGGCACGACCAGGAACCCGCCGCCGGCGCCGACCAGGCCGGTGACCAGCCCGACGACCACGCCGTCGAGGATCACCCGCAGCGTCGGCAGCTCGCGCGGCGTGGGCCGCCCCTCGACCGGGCGTCGGCCCCGGATCATCGCCGCCGCGGTGGCGAGCATCATCAGCGCGAACGCGGTGAGCAGCACGCTCGCCGGGACGAACCCGGCCAGCCGGCCGCCGGCGTACGCGCCGGTCATGCCGGCCACGCCGAAGATCAGCCCGGTGCGCCAGCGGACCCGGTGGGCGCGGGCGTGCGGCAGCACGCCGACCGCGCTGGTGGCGCCCACGACGAGCAGCGAGGTGGCGATGGCCTCCTTGGTGGGCAGACCGGCGACGTAGACCAGCAACGGCACGGCGAGGATCGACCCGCCGCCGCCGAGCAGGCCCAGGCTCACGCCGATCAGCACCGCGCCGGCCAGCGTGAGCACCAGCGCGGTCACGACCGCCGCCCGGCGTCGTCGCGGAGCCGGCCGACGACGGTGTCCAGGTCGCAGCTCGCACCCCGGTTGTACGGCAACCGGCCGAGCAGCATGCCCATGGCGCAGGTGTTCGAGACCGCCGCGACGGTGAGACCGGCGCCGATGGCGCCCGCGACCCACTTCAGGCCCGGCACGAACACCGAGCCGAGCACGCCGGCCAGCACGATCGAACCGGCGACCAGGCGGACCTGACGCTCCAACTCCCAGCGCGGCCGGCCCTTGACGACCGGGGCGCTCGCGGCCTGCCAGGCCAGCATGCCGCCGTCGAGCACCCGGAGGTTGGGCAGGCCGACGGTGGCCAGCGCCCGCTCCGCCTGGCCGGCGCGGGCGCCGGAGCGGCAGATCAGCACCACGTCCTCGTCCAGGTGGGCGCGCAGCTCCGCGCGGTGCTCCCGGAGCAGGTCCAGCGGCACGTTGTAGGCGCCGGGGATGTGCGTGGCCTGGAACTCGCCCGGGGTGCGGACGTCCAGCAGCCGGGGCGCGCGGCCGGCGGCGATCAGCTCGCCCAGCGTCGCCGCGTCGACGGTCGACGGGTTGGTGGTGGTCATGTCTGTTCTCCTTCGGTGGTTTGCGGGCAGGGGTCGTCGCCGGCCGGCGCGTCGCGCGCCGGCCGGGCAGGGTGGCGGGGACGGTCAGCCGGCCGGGGCCATCCGGACGCCGGCCGACTCGGCGCGGCCGAACGCGTCGTCGATCAGCACCACGTCGCGGCCGGCGTTGGCCAGCAGGGACGCGGCGGCGGTGGCCCGGTAGCCGGAGCCGCAGTGCACCCAGACCGTCCCGGCGGGCAGGTCGGTGAGCCGTCCGGGCAGGTCGGGCAGGGGGACGTGCACCGCGCCGTCGACGTGCCCGGCCCGCCACTCGTTGGTCATGCGGACGTCGAGCACGACCTGCGGGGCGGGCAGTCCGGCCGGGATGTGGCCGGCCTGCGCGGCGGCCAACGCCGCGAAGTCGGCCACGGTCAGCTCGCGCAACTCCGCGCGGTCGGTGGCCCACTGCCCGGGGTCGCCGGTGGCCTGCGCGGCCGGCCGGTCGACGCCGATCCGGACCAGCTCCCGCTGGGCGTCGGCGACCTGCTCCGGCGTCTCCGCCAGGAGCGTGATCGGCACGCCCCACTCGATCAGCCAGCCGAGCCACGTCGACATCGGCCCGTCCAGGCCCAGACCGACGGTGCCGGCCAGGTGCGAGGCCGCGTACGCCTTGCGGTGCCGCAGGTCGACCACCCACTCGCCGGCGGCGATCCGGCGGCGCAGCTCACCGGCGTCGGCGCGGGCCACCGGCGTGAGGTCGACCGGGGCGGGGCCGGCGGCGTTGGCCACGCCCATGTGCGCGTAGTAGGCCGGGTAGGCGTCCAGGCCGGCGAGCGTCTCGGTGACGAACCGGTCGGCGGCCAGCCGCAGCACCGGGTTGGCCGCCTTCTCCCGGCCGATGGTCGACTCCGGGGCGTCGGCCTGGCGGGCCGAGCAGAAGCTGCCGAAGCCGTGCGTGGGCCACACCTGCGCGCCGTCGGGCAGCAGGTCGACCAGCTTGCGGGCGGAGGCGTGCTGGTGGTGGGCCAGCTCGTGGGCGTGCCGCTGGCCGAGCAGGTCGGTGCGGCCGGTGGTGCCGAACAGCAGCGACCCGCCGGTGAACACGCCGGCCGGGGTCCAGCCGCCGCCGCCCGCCTCGTCCAGCACGTACGACAGGTGGTGGAAGGTGTGGCCGGGGGTGCCGACCACCCGCAGCCGCAGGCCGTCCGACACCGGCACCACGTCGCCGTCGGTCACCGGCATCCGGTCGAAGCCGACCTCGTCGGCGGCGGACACCAGGTAGTGGGCGCCGGTGATCCGGGCCAGCTCCAGGCCACCGGAGACGTAGTCGTTGTGCAGGTGCGTCTCCACCACGTGGGTGATCCGCACTCCCCGCGCGCCGGCCAGGTGCAGGACGCGGTCGATGTCGCGCTGCGGGTCGACCACGACCGCCACCCGGCCGTCGGACGCCAGGTAGCTGCGGTCGCCGAGCGAGGACGTCGCGATGACTGTCACCTCGGTGCTCACGTGCGTTCTCCTCTCCTCGTCCCCACATACCCCCGGGGGTATGTGGGAGGCAGACTCCGGCCCGGTTCCGGGCGCGGATTACCCGCCCGCGTCGCGATCAGGCGGCGCGGGCGGAAGTCGGTGGGTCAGGCCAGGGCGAGGAAGAGCTTCTCCAGCTCCTCCTCGGTCATCTCCGGCTCCTCGCCCGCCCGGCGGGCGGCGCCGCAGTGGCGCATGCCGGAGGCGATGATCTTGAAGCCGGCCCGGTCGATGGCCTTGGAGACGGCGGCGAGCTGGGTCAGCGCGGCGCGGCAGTCCTCGCCGTTCTCCATCATCTCGATCACGGCGTTGAGCTGCCCCCGGGCCCGCTTGAGTCGGGTCAGCGCGTCACTGGTCATCTCGGGTCGAAGCTTCACGTCCCACCTCCTGCCCCCGACCATACCCCCGGGGGTACCCAACCTGCCACCGTCCCTGCCGCCCGGGGGCAACGCAGGGTGGGCGGGGGATCGACGGAGCGCTTATCCTGTGCGGCGACTATCCCGGTGGAGGGGCCCGATGGCGTCGCGGCAGGACCAGCTGCACTCGTACCAGTTCACCGTGCAGCGGGCGGTCGCCGCACTGGTGATGCGGGAGACCGATCCGGCGCAGTCGCCGTTCCGCCGGTTGGCCGGCGCCGGCCTGGCCAGCGTGCTGGTCGCGGTGATCGCGCTCGGCGGAGTGGCGTTGTACGGCCTGTTCACCGGCGGCGGCAGCTCCTGGCGGGACACCGGTGCGGTGATCGTGGAGAAGGAGTCCGGCGCCCGGTTCGTCTACCGCGACGAGAAGCTGCACCCGGTGCTCAACTACGCCTCGGCCCTGCTGATCATCGGGGCGGAGCGGCCGAAGACCGTGCTGGTCACCCGCCGGGCCATCGACGGGGTGCCCCGTGGGCTGCCGCTCGGCATCGCCGACGCGCCGGATTCGCTGCCCGCGCCGAACCGGCTGGTCGGCGACGGCTGGACGCTCTGCTCGTCGGTGACCGTGGAGCCGGGCCGGCCCGAGGCCCGCTCGGCGCTGTTGATCGGGCGGGCCGCGGCCGGTGGGCGGGCGCTCGGCGACCAGGGCCTGCTGGTCCGCCACCCGGACGGCGGCCTGCACCTTCTCTGGCACGACCGGCGGTACCTGCTGCGCGACACCGACCGGGTGCTCGCCGCGCTGGCCGCCACCCGGGAACGGGCCGTCCCCGTCGCGGCGGCGTTGCTCAACACCGTGCCGGCCGGCGCCGACCTGGTCCCACCGCCGGTGGGCGCGCTCGGCGCTCCCTCGGCACGGGTCCCCGACGCCGCCGTGGGCGACGTCTACCTGGTGCGCAACTCCGGCGGCGGCCGGCAGTACGCGGTGGTGGCGCGCGACGGGCTGGCCGGCATCACCGAGTTGCAGGCCGCGCTGCTGCTGGCCCGCACCGGGCAGGGCGAGCCGGCGCCGATCACGCTCGGCCGGTTCGCGGCGCTGCCGAAGCTGCCCGACCTGGTGCCGGCCGGGCCCGCCGCGCCGCCCGCCGTGCCGCCCCGGCTCGCCACCGCCGATCCGGGCGCGCTCTGCGCGCGGGCCGGTGACGACACCGGCGTACGCGAGATCCGGCTCGGCGTCACCGCACCGGACCCGGCCGCCGCCGCGCGTACCGCCGGGGGTCGGGGTGGGCTCGCCGACCAGGTCGTGGTGGAGCCCGGGCGCGGCGCGCTGGTGGAGGCGGTGGCCGCCCCGGGCGCGACCGGCGGCACCGTGTGCGTGGTCACCGACCTGGGCCGGCGGTACGCGCTGGCCGGCGCGGACGTGCCGGGCATGCTCGGCTACTCCGGGGTGCGGCCGGTGCGGCTGCCGGCGGGACTGGTGGACCTGCTGCCGGCCGGCAGCCCGCTCGATCCGGCAGCGGCCCGTGCCGTGGCCGCCCCGGCCTGACCGGGCGGAACCCGGGCGCGGCTCGGGCCGGCGCGAGTCAGGCCGGGCGTACCCGAGGCCGGCGCGACTCAGGTCGGGCGCAACCCGGCCCGGCTCGGAGCCGGTGCGATCCGGGGCGGGCGGGCGGCTCAGGCCGGGCGGCGCAGCACGGTCACCGCGAACCCGGCGTCGTCCTGCCAGGGACGCAGGTCCCAGGTGGCGAAGCGGTGCTCCCGGCGCAGGCCGGCGGCGACCGCGTCGGCGTCCAACTCGGCGACCGGGTAACCCCGGTCCGTGCCGAAGCCGACCACCACCACGCCGTCGGGACGCACGTGCGCGGCGATCCGGGCCAGCACGGCGCGCTCGGTGCCGGGAGCGACGAAGGTCATCACGTTGCCGGCCACCACCGCCGCGTCGAACGGCTCGGGCTCGCCCTGTGCGGGCAGGTCCAGCTCGGCCAGGTCGGCGACCAGGAACCGGGGACCGGGGTGGTCGGCGCGGGCGGCCTCGACAAGCGTCGGATCGGCGTCGACGCCGACGACGGTGTGGCCGCGGTCGGCCAGCACGGCGGCGACCCGGCCGGTGCCGCAGCCGGCGTCGAGGATCCGCGCGCCGGGCGGCACCAACGCGTCCACCAGGCGGGCCTCGCCGGCCAGGTCCGCCCCCTCGGCGGCGAGGCGGCGGAACCGGTCGACGTACCACTGCGAGTGGCCGGGCTTGGTGTCGGTCACCCAGCGGGTCGGCTTGCTCATGGGCCAACCGTAACTGATCTTGTTCAGGTCAGCGCGAGGAACGTGGCGGCGGCCAGCGGCGCGCCGAGCGCGGCGCCGGCCAGCACCTGCGGCCCGGTGTGGTCACGCAGCCGCACCCGGGACCAGCCGACCGCCGCCGCCAGCGGCCAGCCCAGGTGCGCCACCGGCCCGAACAGCAGCATCAGCACGGTCACCGTGGCGGCGGCCACCGCCGCGTGGATGCTCAGCTTCCACCAGTGGTTGACGAGCGTGCAGGCCGTGCCCACCACGAAGATGACCACGATCACCGCAAACAGCTCGGCCGGCGCGTCCAGCGCCGCCAGCAGCAGCAATCCGACCGCCACCGAGGCCAGGCCGATCGACAGCGGTCGGGCCCGCTGCCGGTGGTCGCCGACGTGCCGGTCGGTGAGCCGACCCCGGCGTACGCCGTGGACGATCACCCCGACCGGGATGATCGCGCAGCACAGCAGCGCGGTGCCGCCCCAGAGCAGGAACTGGGCCGGTGAGCGGCTGACCCGGGCGGCGGCCACCAGCGGCAACGCGGTCACCAGGACGCCCGGTGCGAACACCTCGGTGAGCAGCCGGGCCAGCCGCGCGCCGGCCGGGCGCTCCCGTGGTGATCGCACCGGGTCATCCTGGCATGCCGCCGCCCCTGCTCAGCCCTTCTCGGCCCCACTGGTGAGACCCTCGGTGAGCAGCCGTTCGCCGGCGAAGAAGAGCACCACGATCGGCAGGGTGAGGATGACCGAGCCGGCCATCAGCACCGTCTTGGGCACCTCGACGCCGTCGGCGAGCAACGACAGCCCCAACGAGACGGTCCACCGGTCCGGCCGGTCGACCAGGAACAGCAGCGCGAACAGGAACTCGTTCCAGGCGATCATGAAGTCGTAGAGCGCGACCGCCATCACCGACGGCGCGGCGAGCGGCAGACTGACCCGGCGGATGATGCCGAGCCGGCCGGCACCGTCGATCGCCGCGGACTCCTCCAGGCTGACCGGGATGGTCTCGAAGTAGTTCTTGAGCATGTAGACCGAGACCGGCAGCGTCTGCGAGATGTAGACCAGCACCAGCCCGAACAACGACCCGCGCAGCCCGGCGCGGCTGAAGACCACGAACAGCGGGATCGCGATGACGATCGACGGGAACAGGTAGACCGCCAGGAACAGCGCGCTGACCTGCCGGCGGCCGAAGAACCGCAGCCGGGAGACCGCGTACGCGCCGGGGATGGCGACCACCAGGGTGAGCACGGTCGCGGCCAGCGCCACCAGGCCGCTGTTGCGGATGAACGTGAGGAAACCCTGGCCGCCGCTCTCCACCGACTTCAACACCTCGGCGTACGTGGCGACGGTCAGCTCGCCGAACGGCACCCAGAGCGAGCCGGGGTCGAGCAGCAGGCGCTCGATCGGGCGTACCGACAGCACCAGCATGTACCAGAACGGCAGCAGCGTGACCAGCAGGAAGCCGGCGATCACCAGCCGGCGCAGCCAGCGCAGGCTGACCGTCTCGATCCGGTCCCGATCCATCACGCCTCCCGTTTCGCGCCGAAGAAGCGCAGGTAGATGGCCACGAACACGAGAAGCACCACGGCCAGTACGACCGCCTGGGCGGCGGCGGCGCCGATGTCGGTACGCGCGGTGAGGAACTGGTAGACCCGGACGCTTACCACCTCGGTGCCGGCCGAGCCGCCGGTGAGCAGGTAGACGTCGTCGAACTTGTTGAACGTCATGATGAACCGGAGCACGCCGAGCAGCGCGATCACGGGCATGAGCTGCGGCAGCAGGATGTGCCGGAAGCGCTGGGTCGGGGTGGCGCCGTCGACCCGGGCGGCCTCCTCCAGCTCCGCCGGCACGGCCTGGAGCCGGGCCAGCAGGAACAGGAACGCGAACGGGAAGTAGCGCCACGCTTCGAACGCGATCACCGTCCACAGCGCGGTGGACTCCTGGGACAGGAACGCCACCGGGGCGTCCCAGCCGAGGAAGCGCCGTCCCCAGTCGTTGACGATGCCGAGCTGCGGGTCGAGCATCACCTGCCAGACGAACGTCATGGCGACCACCGGCGCCACGTACGGCAGCAGCATCGAGGCGCGGACCAGCGTACGGCCCCGGAACGGCCCCCGGACGGCCAGCGCCGCGACCAGGCCGACCACGATCGAGCCGGCCGTGCCGCCGACGCTGTAGACCACGGTGGTCCAGAGCGTGTCGGCGAACCCGGGGGTGTGCAGCACCCGGTCGATGTTGTCCAGCGTCAGCTCGCCGAACAGGCCGGTCTTGCGCAGCGTCGCCAGGCGTACCCGCTGGAAGGCCAGCACCACGGTCCAGACGATGGGTATGCCGATCACCGCGAGCACGACGAGCAGCGTCGGCGCGACCAGCGCGAGCCCGGCGCGGGACTCCCGGCGGCGCAGCGTCAGCGGGCGGCGGCCGGGCCGGCGGGGCCGCTCCGGGGTGGGGGAGCGGCCGGCCTCCGGCGCGACGGTGGTCAATTGACGCCCTTGGCGATGGCCTCGACGTCCTTCTTGGCGCGCTCGGCGGCGGCCCGGGCGTCGGACTTGCCGCCGACCACGTCCGCGAGCGCCTTGGGCACCGGCAGCTCGCCGAGGATGGCGCCGACCAGCTTGCCCTGACCCTGGGTCAGCCCCCAGCGCTGGAACGTGTCCGGGCTCTTGCGCAGCGTGGCCAGCACGTCGTCGCCGTAGACGTCGGAGAGCGGCTTCTTGGTGTCCACCCCGGCCGGGCTGGTGTTCCACAGCGTGCGGAACTTCTGCTTGTCCTCCGGCGTGCCGGTGCGCACCGGGAACCGCCCCTCGGGGGACATGCCGAACCAGCGCGGGTAGCCGTCGGAGAGCATGTACTCCACGAAGGATGTCGCCGGGTCGGCCGCGTCGTCGAGCACCGCCCAGGAGCTGACCTCGCCGTACTGGGCCGGCGCGGTGCCGTTCGGGCCCTTGATCGCGGTGACGAAGCCGCTGTTCTTCGCCAGCCACGCCGGGTCGGCCTGGCACTGCGGGCAGGTGGGCCGCGCGTCGTCGCGCAGGCCGGCCAGCTCGTCGAGGACGAACGGCGACCAGATCAGCATGGCCGCCCTGCCGGCGAAGTAGGTGGCCCGGGTGGTGTCGACGTCCTGCGCGCCCCTGACCGAGTTGTTCCGCATCAGGTCGCCGTAGAACCGGAACGCCTCCACGCACTCCGGTGAGTCGAGTGTGACCTTGCCGGCGTCGTCGGTGAGCTGGCAGTTGTTGGCCAGCGCGAGGTGTTCGAAGGTCTGCTGGGTGAACACGTCGCCGGGGGCGGTCGCCGCGGTGATGCCGGCGACGCCGCCGGTGTTCAGCTTCGCCGCCGCGGCGGCGATCTTCTCGTACGTGTCGGGGGCGGGCAGGCCGGCGGCGTCGAACAGGTCCTTGCGGTAGACGAGCAGTTGGCCCCAGCCGTCGCTGGGCACCGCGAGCTGGGTGCCGCCGTCGCTTGTCAGCTCCAGCGCGCGGGGGGAGAACGTGTCCCGTCCGAGCTTGTCCACCACGGCCTTGTTGGCGTCCGGCTCCAGCAGCTCGTTGGCGGCGAGCGTGCGGACGCCGGCGAGCGACACCGAGCCGACCACGTCGGGCAGGTCGCCGGCGGCGGCGCTGGACGCGATCAGCGACGGGAACTGGTCCTCGTTGACGGTGACCAGGTTGACCTTCACGCCGGTCTTCGCGGTGTAGTCGGCGATGATCGCCTTGGTGGCGGTGACCCGGTCGGCCACGTCCTCCAGGCTCCAGACGGTGATCTGGGAACTGTCGGATTTCTGCTCGTCGTCGCTGCAGGCGGTCGTGCCGACCCCGGCCAGTGCCAGGATCAGGCTCGAAGCGAGCAGCCGTGTGGAGGGTGATGGCATCGGCGGCACTCCTTCTCGAAATTACACGGCACGCCATCAATACCCGCAGATTCATCAATCTAATCACATATGCCCATTTTTGGGTTAGCATTGAGGCCGGCACTTTCCTCGGAGCGACGCCATGGCCAACTGGGTTGTCTCTCTGGCCGGGCCCCGGAGCATCCGCCTGGAGCCCTGCCCCCCGGACCGCCTCGGCCCGGGTCAGGTCCGCGTCCGCACCTGCTACTCCGGCATCTCCGCCGGCACCGAGCTGACCCTCTACCGGGGCAGCAACCCCCGGCTCCGCAAGGACTGGGACGCCACCTCCCGGATGTTCGTGCCCCGGCAGGCCGCGCCCGCGTACCCGGTGGTCGGCTTCGGCTACGAGGAGGTCGGCGAGATCGTCGAGGTCGCCCCCGATGTCGCCGACCGCCGCGCCGGCCAGCTCGTCTGGGGCATCTGGGGGCACCGCGCGGAGGCCGTGCTCGCCGCCGCCGCGACGCACCCGCTCGCCCCCGGCCTCGACCCGCTCGCCGCCGTCTTCGCCCGTCCCGGGGCCATCGCGCTGACCGCGGTGCTCGCCGGTGACCTGCACCTCGGCGACTGGGTCGGCGTCTTCGGCCAGGGCGTGATCGGGCTGCTCGGCACCCGGCTCGCGGTGCTCTCCGGCAGCCGGGTGGTGGCCGTGGACCGGATGCCCGGGCGACTCGCGCACGCCACCCGCCTCGGCGCCCGCCGGGTCGTCGACGCCGCCGGCGACTCGGCCGCCGCCGCGCTGCGGGCGGCCACCGACGGTCGCGGCGCCGACGTCTGCCTGGAGCTGTCCGGCGCCTACCCGGCGCTGCACGAGGCGATCCGGGCCACCGCGCACGCCGGCCGCGTCGTCGCCGCCGGCTTCTACCAGGGGTACGCCCACGGGCTGGAACTCGGCGAGGAGTTCCACCACAACCGGATCCAGCTGGTGGCCGCCCAGGTCTCCGGCCCCGACCCGGCTCCCGGCACGGCCGGCCGGTGGTCCGGGACGCGGATCGCGCACACCTTCATGGACCTGGTGGCGGAGGGCAGCGTCGACCCGCTGCCGCTGGTGAGCCACGTCGTCGACGCGGGCGCGGTGGCCGACGCGCTGGCGTTGCTCGACCGCGGTGACGGTGACGTCCTCCAAGTGGTGCTGAGGTTCTGACATGGACATCCCACTGGCCTGCCAGGAGCAGTTGCTCCCCGGCGCCGACCTGATCGACAAGTACGCCCTCGCCGTCTCCCTCGGCTACCGGGGCATCGAGCTGCGCGGGCGGGGGGACCTGGCGTTCGCCCGGCGGCTGCCGGAGCTGCGCCGGGCCCGCGCCGCCGGGGTGGTGACGCCGACCGTCTGCGTCGAGATGGACCACTTCATCGGCGACTTCGACCCGGCCCGCTCCCGGGACGCGGTGCGCAACCTGCGCTCCCAGCTCTCCGTCATCGCCGAGCTGGGCGGCGTCGGCGCGATGACGCCGGCCGCCTGGGGCATGTTCTCCCGCCGGCTGCCGCCGCACGAGCCGCCCCGGTCGCCCGAGGCCGACCGGCGGGTGCTCGTCGACGCCCTGGGCGAGCTGGGCGAGCACGCCCGGTCCGAGGGGGTCACCCTGTTCCTGGAACCGCTCAACCGGTACGAGGACCACATGGTCAACCGGCTCGACCAGGCGGTCGAGCTGTGCCGTGCGGTCGGGTCGCCCGCGGTACGGGTGGTCGCCGACACCTACCACATGAACATCGAGGAGGACGACCCGTGCGCCGCGCTGCGCGCCGCCGCGCCGTACCTCGGGCACGTGCAGGTCAGCGACTCCAACCGGCACCAGCCCGGCGCCGGGCACCTGGACTGGGCCGCGCTGCGGGACACGCTCGCCGGGATCGGCTACCCCGGCTGGCTGGCGCTGGAGTGCCGGCTGCGCGGTGAGCCGGTCGCCGCGCTGCGCCAGGCCGCCGCCGTGCTGACCTCCGTCCGGCCCCGGCGGGCCGCCGCGTGACCGGCAGCCTGGCGGCCGGCGTACGGGCGGGCGCGGAACGGGACGCCCGACTGCGTCGGCTCGCGCTGGCCACGTTGGACGCCAACTGGGAACACGACCACACCGTCCCGTCCCGCACGCTCTACCCGCACCAGTGGAGCTGGGACTCGGCGTTCATCGCGGTCGGGCTGGCGCACGTGCGACCGGACCGGGCCTGGCGTGAGCTGCGTACGCTGTTCGCCGCCCAGTGGGTCGACGGGCGGGTGCCGCACATCGTGTTCAACCCGGCGCCGCACCTCGGCCCGTACTTCCCCGGGCCGACGTTCTGGGACTCGGCGTGCGCCGACGGCGCGCCGGCGGTGGCCACCTCCGGCATCGTCCAGCCACCGGTGCACGCGCCGGCCGCCTGGCTGGTGCACCGCCGCGCCCCCTCCGAGGCGTCGGTGGCCGCGCTGCGCCGGCTCTATCCCCGGCTGGTCGCCCAGCAGCGCTACCTGACCGGGCGGCGGGACGTCGGCGGCGGCGGCCTGGCCGCCATCGTGCACCCGTGGGAGTCCGGCCTGGACAACAGCCCCGCCTGGGACACCCCGCTGGCCGCGGTGCCGGCCGACGAGGCGGTGATGCGCGCGTACCGCCGGCACGACACCGCGCACGCCGACGCCACGCACCGGCCCACCGACCTGGACTACGCGCGGTACGTCGCGCTCGTGGACAGCTACCGGGCCGGCCGCTACCGGGACGAGGGGCTGCTCGGGCGGCACCCGTTCCTGGTGGAGTGCCCGCTGGTCAACGCCGCGCTCGGGGTCGCCGAGTACGCGCTGGCCCGGATCGCGACGGTCGTCGGCGCCGACCCGTGCCCGCACCGGGACCGGGCCGCCCGCCTCACCGAGGCGCTGGTGAGCCGCCTCTGGGACCCGGTCACCGGCACGTTCCGGCCGCGTGACGTCCGCACCGACCGGCTCGTCGGCCCCCGTACCGTGCTCGGGCTGCTGCCGCTGGCCCTGCCCGACCTGCCGGAACCGCAGGTGCGGGCCGTGCTCGCCGAGGCGTGCTCGTCCCGGTTCGGCCTGGCCGCCCGGATGGACCGGCCGCTGCCCACGTACGACCGCACCGCGGCGGACTTCGAACCGCTGCGGTACTGGCGCGGGCCGAGCTGGGTGAACACCGGCTGGCTGCTCTGGCAGGGCCTGCGGACCCACCGCCGGGCCGACCTGGCCGCCGGGCTGCGGGACTCCCTGCTCGACCTGGTCGACGGCGCCGGCTGCCACGAGTACTTCCACCCGGACACCGGCGCCGGCCTCGGCTCGCCGGCGTTCAGCTGGACCGCCGCGCTGGTGCTGGACGTGCTCGCCGAGGGCTGACCGGCGCGGACCGGCCGCCGACCCGGTGGCGTCGCCCCGGGGCCGCTGCCGCCGGCCCCGGTGGTCAGGCGATGCCGGCCGGCATGCCGCCACCGAGCCGCAGCGCCGACATCGGCGCGTCGTCGATCGCGTAGCCGAGCGCGTCGACCACCTCGACCACGCCGCTGACCTGCCGGGTCAACCGCAGCGCCAGGTGCACCGTGGACCAGCGCTCCACCTGCCCGGTGAGCGTCACCACGCCGCCGTGCACGGCCACGTCCACCACGCCGTCGCGTACACCGAGCGTGCGGCGAAGCACCTCGTCGACCACGTCCCGCCGGATGTCCGCATCCGGGCGCAGGTGCGCCTTGAGCAGGTCGCCGCGGGTCACGATGCCGACCAGCCGGCCCAGGTCGTCGACCACCGGCAGTCGCTTGACGCCGCGCGTGTTCATCAGCCGGGCCGCCTCGACGAGCGTGGCGTCCGGCGCGACGGTGACCGGGGGAGCGGTCATCAGGTCGGCCGCGAGCGTCGCGCCGGCCTTCGCCCGCGCCTCCCGGCGGTGCCGGTCGGGCCGGAGCCGCCGTTCGTGGGGCTGTCCGGACAGCTCCACCTTGTACATCAGGTCCACCTCGGAGACCACCCCGAGGACCCGCCGGCCGCCGTCCACCACCGGCGCCGCCGTGACGTTCCGGTCGGCCAGCACGTCGACGATCTCCCGGTACGCCGTGCCCTCCCGTACCGTCGCCACGTCGGTGGTCATCACGTCCTGCACCTGCCACGTCCGCATGGTCGGCCTCCCGATCTCCGCGACGCCGCGCTCCGGCGCCTCCGATGGCTCCCGCTCGGCACGTCCGACGCCGCGACCCGGAGCCACCCGTCTCCGACGCTAGGCCGCCGTGACCGGCCCGAGCAGGGGCGCACGGACCCACCCCCCAGGCCCTAGGTCCCCCGCGCCCCCGCGCCCCGCCCCTCCTCACCGATCTTGCAGTTGTGGCCCGCGAGACGTCGGATCGGTCGCTTTTGTCGGGGCGGCAAGTGCAAGATCGCGGGCGCGGGCGCGGGCGCGGGCGCGGGCGCGGGGTTGGGGTTGGGGGTGGGGTGTTTGTGGGGGTGGGGGGTGGGTACTCGCGGGGGCCGGCGGGGCGGGGGTCTCCCGGGAGGTCGGCGACCGGCTGCCAGGGGAGGGCGGGATGCGGTTTCCGCTGTTCGTCGACGCGGTGGCGCGTCGTGCCGAGCTGCCCACCGACGACGCGGCGACGATCTCCCGCGCGGTGTTGCAGACCCTTGCCGAGCGGATCACCGCCGACGAGTCGGCCGACCTGGCCGCCCAGCTTCCCGACGACGTCGGCGGCTACCTCGCGACGGCCGGGCCGCCGGCGACCGGGGCCGCGGTGGACTTCCTCTACCGGGTGGCCGACCGGGCCGCGGTGGATCCGGCGCTGGCCGAGGTGGGGACGCGGGCGGTGCTCGCCACGCTTCGGGAGACGGTCACGGTCGGCGAGTTCCAGGATCTGGTGGCGCAGCTACCCCGGGGGTTCGACGCGATGGTGGACCCGCTTCCGCGTCCGCCGTACGATGTCTGAGCACGCTCCCCGCGACCCGGGTCGAGCTGCGGAGCGGCCGCCCATAAGGCGAAGATTTAACCGCCCAGAAGTACTTTCACCGTAAAATAACTCGCGAGTAGCCATCTACGCTGAAAATCGTCTACGCGCTAGAGGGATGATCGGACGAATTCCTCCGTCCGAGGTGCCAGGGGTCGTCCCCCCTTCGGCTCGACCCGGATCGATCCTCTTCCGGTCGAGAGATTGAGCTTTATTCTGCTTCCAATGTGAAGTCCTGGGGGGGATCAATGGTCACATTCGTCGATTGCTGCTGCGCGCCCACCGTCAGTGGAGCACATCCCGTTTCCTGATGGCAGAGACGATGATCATCAATCGTTTCAGCGCGGTCGCAGCGGTCCACGGTGGCCGTCCGGCCCTGCTCGGCGAGACCCACGAGGTCGGTTACGCCGAGTTGGCCGAGACGGCCGGGGGGTACGCTGCCGTGCTCGTCGCCGCCGGTTTCCGGCCCGGCGACCGCATCGCGCTGCTCACCGCGCACGGCGCGCCGACCGTCGCCGCGCTGCTCGGCACGCTGGCCGCCGGCTGCGCGTACGTGCCGCTGGACCCGGGTTTCCCGGTCGCCCGGCTGCGACACATGGTCGCCGCCGCCGACGTCACCGCCGTGGCCTGCGCCGCCGAACACCGCGAACTCGCCCTGACGGTGGCCGACGGTCGTGCCGTGGTGCCCCTGGACGAGGTACCGCCGGCCCCGCTGCGCCCGGTGCCGGTCGACCCGGACGCGTTGGCGTACGTGCTGTTCACCTCCGGCTCCACCGGCGTGCCCAAGGCGGTCGGGCAGACCCACCGCAACCTGGCCCACGTCGTCGACAACCAGATCGACGCGCTCGCCGTCGGCCCGGCCGACCGGCTCAGCCTGCTCGCCTCGTTCAGCTTCGACGCCGCCATCCCGGACCTCTACCCGGCGCTGCTCACCGGCGCCGCCGTCGTCCCGGTCGACCTGCGCCGGCACGGTCTCGCGTACGCGGTGGAGCAGCTCGATCGGCACGGCGTCACCGTGCTGCACTGCACGCCGACCGTCTACCGCTTCCTGCTCGACACGCTCGACGACCGGCGGCTGGCCACCGTGCGCGCGGTGCTGCTCGGCGGGGAACAGGCCACCTGGGCCGACGCGGCCCGCGGCCGGGACCGGTTCGCCGGCGACTGCGTGCTGGTCAACGGCTACGGCGCCACCGAGATGACGTTCGCCGCCCGGCACGTGCTGCCGCTGTCCGAGGTGGACCCGGCCAGGGTCGGGCCGCTGCCGGTCGGCCACGCGTTCCCCGGCTACCGCCTCGACCTCGACCCGGGCACCGGCGAGATCGTGGTCCGCAGTCGGCACCTCGCCCCCGGCTACCTCAACCAGGACAGCGACCGGTTCGCCACGGACGCCGACGGGACGCGGTCGTACCGCACCGGCGACCTCGGCTCGCGGCTGCCCGGCGGGGAACTGGTCTGCCTGGGTCGGCTCGACCGGCAGGTCAAGGTGCGCGGGCACCGGGTGGAGCTGACCGAGATCGAGACCGTGCTCGCCGCCCAGCCCGGCGTCGCCGGGGTCCGCGCCATCGCCCGCGACGGCGAGCTGCTCGCGTACGCCCGCCCGGCCGGCGCCCGCCCCGACCCGGCGGCGCTGCGCGCGGCGCTCGCCGCCGCGCTGCCCGACTACGCCGTGCCGCGCGCGGTGGTCGTGGTGGACGAGTTCCCGCTCACCGTCAGCGGGAAGGTCGACGAGCGGGCGCTGCCCGACCCGGTCGTCGAGGTGCCCGCCGAGGCGGCGCCGGCCACCGACACCGAACGCCTCGTGCACGACATCTGGTGCGCGGTGCTGGGCCGCCCGGCGGTCGGCCGCACCGACAGCTTCTTCGACGTGGGCGGGCAGTCGCTGCTGCTGGGCCGGGTGCAGCAGCAGATCGCCGAGCGGTTCGGCGTCCGGCTGCCGATGCTGCGCCTGTTCGACCACCCGACCGTGGCCACCCAGGCGGCGCTGCTCGACGCGCCGCCGGAGGCGGTCCGCGCCCCGGTGCTGCCCGCGCCGGCCGCGCCGGTCAGCGCCTCCCGCGAGTACACCGGCGACGAGATCGCCGTGGTCGGGATCGCCGGCCGGTTCCCCGGCGCGCCGGACGTGGCGACGTTCTGGTGGAACCTGTGCACCGGGGTCGACTCGGTGCACGACCACACCGACGAGGAGCTGGCCGCGCTCGGCATCGGGCCCCGGCTGCGCGCCGACCCCCGACACGTCCGCGCCGCCGGCCGGCTCGACGGGGTGGCCGACTTCGACGCCGAGTTCTTCTCCTTCGGCGCCGACGAGGCCGCCCGCACCGATCCGCAGCACCGGCTCTTCCTGGAGACCGCGTGGGAGGCGCTGGAGGACGCCGGGCACGATCCGCAGCGCTTCCCCGGGCTGGTCGGCGTCTACGCGGCCACCTCCGCCAACCGGTACTTCCTGTTCCATCTGATGGACAACCCGGCGGTGGTCGGCGACGTCGACCCGGACGACTGGGAGGCGCGGCTGGTCGGCCGGCAGTTCCCCGACCATCTGCCCGGCCAGGTCGCCTACCGGCTCGGCCTGACCGGGCCGGCGCTGGCCGTGCAGAGCGCCTGCTCCAGCTCGCTGGTCGCGGTCTGCGTGGCCGCGCAGAGCCTCGCCGACTACCAGTGCGACCTGGCGCTGGCCGGCGGGTCCACGGTCATGTGGCCCCGGCACCGGGCCACGCCGGGCGGGCTCGCCTCCCCCGACGGCCGGTGCCGTGCCTTCGACGAGGCCGCGGAGGGCTCCGGGTTCGGCTCCGGCGCGGGTGTGGTCGCGTTGCGCCGGCTCGCCGACGCGCAGGCCGACGGCGACCGGATCTACGCGATCCTGCCCGGGTGGGCGGTCACCAACGACGGCCCGGACCGGGCCGGTTTCGCGGTGCCCGGCCCGGCCGGGCAGGCCGCCGCCGTGGCCAACGCGCTCGCCACCGCCGAGGTCGCCCCGGGCGAGGTCCGCCTCGTCGAGGGGCACGGCAGCGGCACGCCGCTCGGTGACGCCATCGAGGTGGCCGCGCTGCACGAGGTGTACGCCGGCGCCGCGCCGGCCGAGACGTGTGCGCTCGGCTCGGTGAAGACGAACATCGGCCACCTCGACGCCGCCGCCGGCGTCGCCGGGCTGATCAAGACCGTGCTGGCCGTCCGGCACGGCGTGATCCCGCCGAACCTGCACTTCACCCGCCCGCACCCGGAGATCGACCTGGCCGCCGGCCCGTTCTACGTGCCCACCAAGGCCCGGGACTGGCCGGACGGCGGACGCCGGGTGGCCGGGGTGAGCGCGTTCGGCCTGGGCGGCACGAACGCGCACGTGGTGGTGGAGCAGCCGCCGCCGGTCGAGCCGGCCGACCCGCCGGGGGAGGGGCCGTGGCTGCTGCCGGTCTCCGCGCGTACGCCGGCGGCGTTGCGGGCCGCGCTGGTCCGGTTGCGCACCCACCTGGCCGGCACCGCGCCGGCGCTGCCCGAGGTGGCCGCCACGCTGGCGCTCGGCCGCCGGCCGTTCGCGCACCGGGCGGCGGTGGTCGCCGCCGACCTGCCCGCCGCGTTGTCCGCGCTGGACGTGCTGCTCGACACCGACGCCCGGCTCGCCGGCGACGCCGGGCCGCTGCGCGAGACGGCCGCCGACTGGGTGGCCGGCCACGACATCGACTGGGACGCCCTGCACCCCGAGGGCACGGTCCGGCGTACCGGGCTGCCCACCTATCCGTTCCAGCGCCGCCGGCACTGGATCGACCCCGTGCAGAGAGGTCCGCGGTGAACTGGTTCGCCTCCACCGGAAGCCGCCCCGAGGCGCCGGTGCAGTTGTTCTGCCTGCCGTACGCCGGCGCGGGCGCCAGCGCGTTCCGGCACTGGCCGGCCGCGTTCGGTCCCGACGTCGAGGTGTTGCCGGTGCAGTTGCCCGGCCGGGAGAAGCGGATCAGCGAGGACCCGCACTTCACCGTCGCCGAGGTCACCGACGCCATCGCCGCCCGGGCCGACCGCCCGTACGCGATCTACGGCCACTCGATGGGCGGCCGGCTCGGCTTCGAGGTGGTCCGCGAGCTGCGCCGTACCGGCCGTCCGCTGCCGCTGCGGCTCTACGTCGGCGGCGCCCGCGCGCCGCACGTCACCGAGCCGGGCGGCTTCATCGGGCTGTCCCGGGTCAGCGACGACGAACTGCTGCGCCGCCTCAGCGACGGTGGCGGCCTTCCCGCCGAGGCGTTCAACCACCCGGAGCTGCTGGAGCTGATGCTGCCGCTGCTGCGCGCCGACTTCGGCCGGGTCGACGACTACCGCCACGTCCCGGAGGATCCGCTGCCGGTGCCGATCGTCGCGTTCGGCGGCGACGCGGACGCCGCGGTCACCCGCGCCCAGACCGCCGGCTGGGGCGAGCACACGGCGGCCGGGTTCACCATGCACGAGCTGTCCGGCGGGCACTTCTTCCTGCACGACCGGCTCGCCGAGATGGCCGCGCTGATCCGGGCCGACCTGGCCGCCGCGCCCGGCGCCGCGACGACAGCGCCCGGCGCCGCGACGACAGCGCCCGGCGGCCTGACCACCGCTACCGGCACCTCGACCACCGCGCCCGGCGTCGCCGCCGCCGGGCCCGGCACCTCGACCGCCCGCGCCGGTACCCCGGACGCGGGTCCGGGCCCGGTGCGCGCCGTCGGCCGCGGGACCGCCGGCGGTGCGCACCGGGTGCCGCTCGGGGACACCGGATGGTCCGTGTGGCGCGACGCGATGCTGCGGACCACCGGTTTCCCCGCCGACGGGCTGGTGGCGCTGAGCGCGCCCCGGGCCGCCGCCGCCGCCGACGCGCTGCTGGCCACCGGCACCGGCGAGGAACGGTTCGACACGGAGTTCGACGAGGCGGTGCGCGCCGGCGCCGCGCGGCTCAGCGCGTTGGCCGCCGACCCGCTGCTGCGCGAGGCGGTCACCTGGCAGAACCGGGGCGCCCTGGTCGCGTTGGACGGGCTGGCGCGCGGCGGCGCCGACGCGCCCCGCAACGTGCGGCGACGGGACCGGGAGCGGGCGCTGCTGAAGTACTGGCAGCGCTACTGCGGCAAGAACGAGACGGTCGGGTTCTTCGGGCCGGCCTGCTGGGTCACCGTCGACCCCGACCAGCCGGAGGTTGCCCTGGTCAACCCCGGGGAAGGGCTGACCAGGCGACGGTGGGTGTGGTTCGAGTCCTGGGCGCTGGCCGCGTACGCCGACCGGGTCGGCGCGGACCTGGCGGTCCGCCGCTGGTGGCCGCCGATGCTCCGGCCGCACCTGGCGATCCGGGACCGGGACGTGCTCCGGCCCGGCCGCCCGCCGCTGACACTGACCCCGGTCGAGGCGGCGCTGCTGCGGGCCGCCGACGGCCGCCGCCACGCCGCCGCCCTGGTCGCCGACCCGGCGATCGGGCTGCGCCGGCCCGAGGACGGCTACGCGCTGCTCGACCGGCTGGTGGAACGGGAGCTGATCACCTGGGACGCGGCGCTGCCGGTGAGCCCGGACGCCGAGCGGGTGCTGGCCGAGCGCATCGCGGCGATCGGTGACGAGCCGGTCCGCGCCGCCGCCCGCGCCGGCTTCGACCGGCTGTGCGCCGCCCGCGACGCGGTGGCCACGGCGGCCGGCGACCCGGACTCGCTGCGCGCCGCGCTGGACGCCCTCGACGCCACGTTCACCGAGCTGACCGGTGTGCCGGCGGTGCGCCGCGCCGGCCAGATGTACGCCGGCCGCACCATCTGCTACGAGGACACCGCCCGCGACCTGGACGTGGTCTTCGGCGCCCCGCTGCTGGCCGAGCTGGCCGCCCCGCTCGACGTGCTGCTGCGCGCCGCCCGCTGGCTGGCCAACGCGCTCGCCGACGCGTACCTGGCGGTGCTGCGCGGCCTCCACGACGAGCTGCGCGCCGAGACCGGCGGCCCGGTGGCGCTGGCCGACCTGTGGTTCCTGGCCCAGGGCCTGTTCTGGGGCGGCGGCGAACGGCCGGTCGACGCGGTCGCCGCCGACTTCGCCGCCCGGTGGGCCGGCCTGTTCGGCCTGGACACGCTGCCCGCCGGCACCACCGACGTGCGACTGCGCGCGGCCGACCTGGCCGAGAAGATCGACGCGGTCTTCCCCGGCACCCGGCCGACCTGGTCGAACGCCGCCATGCACAGCCCCGACCTGCAGATCTGCGCCACCGACGAGGCGGCGCTGCGGCGCGGCGACTACACCGTGGTGCTCGGCGAGCTGCACGCCGCCTGGTCCTCGTTCGACTGCGCGGTCTTCACCCCGTCGCACCCGGACGTCGAGCGGCTGCGCGAGGCGCTCGCGGCGGACCTGGGCGAGCGGCGGGTCCGGCTGCTGTTCCCGGCCGACTGGCCGCGCCGCACCAGCCGCACCGCCGAGTCGCTGACCGGTCCGACCGACCGGCAGCTCGCCTTCCTCGACGCGCCCGGCGCGGACCGGGCCCAGGTGCTGCCCACCGTGGACCTCACCGTCGACGAGGCGGACGGCGAGCTGGTCGCCACCGCCTCGGACGGGCAGCGCTGGCCGCTCGCCGAGATCTTCGCCGAGGCGTTCAGCGCGCACGCCGTGGACGGCTTCAAACTGGTCGCCGCCGCGCCGTACACGCCACGGATCACGGTGGACCGGCTGGTGGTGGCGCGGCAGACCTGGCGGACCACGGTCGGCGAGAGCGGCCTGGCCGCCGTCACCGGCGAACGGCAGCGGTTCCTGGCCGTGCGCGACTGGCGTCGCCGGCTCGGGCTGCCCGAGCAGGTCTACGTCAAGCTCGGCACCGAGACCAAGCCTTGCTTCGTGGACCTGGCCGCGCCGGGGTTCGCCGCGATGCTCTGCGCGCTGGTGCGCGCCGCCCGGGTCGACGGCGGCGACGACGTCTCGCTCACGGTCAGCGAGATGCTGCCCGACCCGGAGCAGGCGTGGGTGCCCGACGGCGCGGGGCGCCGCTACTTCAGCGAGCTGCGCCTGCACCTCACCGACACCGGAGCGCTCGTCACCGACAGCGGAGTGGAGGACGCGCGATGAGCCATCTGCTGCCCCTGGGCGAGACCGGCTGGTCGGTGTGGCGGGACGTGGTGCTGCGGACCGCCGGGTTCCCGGCCGCCGGTCTGGACCGGTTCGCCGCGCCCGGGTGCGCGGTCGCCGCGGACGCGCTGCTGGCGGGCGCGAGCAGCGCCGAGGTGTTCGACAAGACGCTGGGCGAGGCGTTCGCCGAGTCCTCCGCGGTGGCCGGCGAACTCGCCGCCGACCCGCTGCTGCGCGAGGCGGTCACCTGGCAGAACCCGGACATGCTCATCGCGTTGGACGGCCTGTTGCGCACCGACCCGCAGGTGCGCAACGTGCGCCGGCGCAAGCGGGAGCTGAGCCTGTTGCGCTACTGGCAGCGCTACTGCGGCAAGGCGGAGACCATCGGCTTCTTCGGCCCGGTCTGCTGGGGCACGTTCGACCCGGCCGTGCCCGGCGTACGGACCGCGCCGGGCGCCGCGCTGGTGCGCCACCGCCGGGTGTTCTTCGAGGCGTGGGCGCTCATCGCCTACGCCGACCGGCTCGCCGACGACCTGGCGGTGCGCCGCTGGTGGGCGCCGGCGCGGCAGCCGCACCTGACCGTGGTCGGGCGGGAGCTGCGCTGGCCGCTGCACCCACCGATCGCGCTGACGCCGGTCGAGGCCCGGCTGCTCGCCGCCGCCGACGGGCGTACCCCGGCGGTGGAGCTGGCCGAGCGGCTGTGCGCCGAGGGCGCGGTGCACGGCGTCGACGACGTCTACCTGCTGCTCGACCGGTGGGTGGAACGCGGCCAGCTGAGCTGGGGCGCGAACCTGCCCATCGCCCCGGACGCGGAGGACGTGCTCGCCGCGCGGATCGCCGCGATCGGCGACGAGCCGGTGCGCGCCGCCACGGCGGCCGAGTTCGACCGGCTCCGCGCCGCCCGCGACGAGGTGGCCGCCGCGGCCGGCGACCCGGACCGGCTCGGCGCCGCGCTCGCCGCGCTCAACGCCGGGTTCACCGCCGTCACCGGCCGCCCGGCCACCCGCAACAGCGGACAGATGTACGCCGGCCGCACGATCTGCTACGAGGAGACCGCCCGTGACCTGGACTTCCAGGTCGGCGCCGCGGTCACCGAGGCGCTCGCCGAGCCGCTCGCGGTGGTGCTGCGCACGGCCCGCTGGTTCACCGTCGAGGTCGCCGAGCGCTGCGCCGGGCTCTTCACCGAGCTGCACGAGGAACTGGCGACCGGCGACGAGCCGGTGCGGCTGGCCGACCTGTGGCTGCTGGCCCAGGGCACGCTGATCGCGTCGGACGGCCCGATCGCCCGGGCCGGCGCGGAACTCACCCGCCGGTGGGCCGAGCTGTTCGACCTGCGTGACCTGCCCGCCGACCAGGCCGAGCTGCGGGTCCGCGCGGCGGACCTGGCCGGGCGGGTGGCGGAGCTGTTCCCGGCGGCGGGGCCCGGCTGGCCGTCGGCCCGGCTGCACAACCCGGACGTCCAGCTCAGCGCCGCGTCCCCGGAGGCGGTCGAGCGGGGCGACTTCCTGCTCGTGCTCGGTGAGCTGCACCCGGCCACCGTCGCGTTCGACAGCGCGGTGCTCAGCCCGTTCCACGGCGACCCGGCGGCGCTGCGCGCCGACCTCGACGCCGACCTGGGCCCGGTGCGGCTGCGGGTGCTCTGGCCGGAGAGCTTCCCCCGGCGGACCACCCGCACCACGTACGCGCTGACCGGCCCGACGGACCGCCAGCTCGGCATCGACACCGCGCACGGCGCCGACGCCGACCGGCTGGTCCCGGCCACCGCGGTGCTGGTGGAGCGCGCCGGCGACCGGCTCACCGCGGTCTTCCCCGACGGCGCCCGCTGGCCGCTGATGGAGGTCTTCGCCACGCTGCTCGGCTCGCTGCTGCTGGACGCGTTCAAGCTGTTCGGCGCCGCGGCGCACACGCCCCGGATCACCATCGACCGGCTGGTGGTGGCGCGGCGCACCTGGCGCACCACGGCCGGCGCGTGCGGGCTCGGCGGTCACGCCGACGAGACCGCCCGCTACCTGGCGGTACGCCGTTGGCGGGCGGCCACCGACCTGCCCGAGCGGGTGTTCGTCAAGATCGGCACCGAGATCAAACCCTGCTACGTGGACCTGACCGGCCCGCTGTACGCGCAGTCGCTCTGCGCCATGGTGGACGCCGCGCTGCGCACCGGCCCGGACGTGCCGGTGGTGGTCTCCGAGCTGCTGCCGGCCCCCGACGAGGCGTGGGTGCCCGACGCCCGGGGCCGCGGCTACGTCAGCGAACTCCGCCTCCAGATCACCGATCCGGCCGAGCACCTGGGAGCACACCGGTGACCCACACCCTGACCGTCAGCGCCGTCTCCGGGCCGGACCTGCCCTGGCCGGACGCCACCCTCGCCGACCTGATCACCGACCGGGCGGCCCGCGTCCCGGACGCGGTGGCGGTGCGCCAGTGGGACACCCGGCTCACCTACCGGCAGCTCGTCGACCGGGCCGCCGGGGTGGCCGCCGCGCTGCGCGCGCACGGCGTCGGCCGCGGCGACCGGGTCGGGGTGTGCGGCGCGCGCACCCCCGACCTGGTGGTCACCGTGGTCGGCGTGCTGCTGGCCGGCGCCGCCTACGTGCCGCTGGAGCCGGGCGGCCCGCGCGACCGGCTGCGGGAGATCGTCCGCGACGCGGACATCCGGGTGGTGGTCGGCGACGCGGCGACGGCCGAGTTCGGCGACGAGCCCGGCGTCGAGGCGCTCGGCCTGCCCGGCCCGGCCCCGCTCGCGCCCTGCCCGGCCCGCCCCGGCGACCCGGCGTACGTGCTGTTCACCTCCGGCTCCACCGGCCGCCCCAAGGGCGTGCTCACCACGCACCGCAACGCGGTCCAGTTCGTCACCGGCGTCACGGCGCTGACCGGGGCGGACGCGTCCACGCACAGCCTCGGCATCGCCTCGCTCGGCTTCGACGCGGCCACCATGGACCTGTTCGTGCCGCTGATCCTCGGCGGCGCGGTGCAGCTGCTCGGCGCCGACGACCGGGCCGACCCGGTGCGGCTCGCCCGGTTCGTCGCCGCGCACGAGGTGAACTGGGGGTTCGTCACCCCCACCGTGCTGGCCCTGCTCGACCCGGCGGACCTGCCGTCGTGGCGGGTGCTGCTCTGCGGCGGCGAGGCGGTCCCGGCCGAACTGGCCGCCCGCTGGGCGCCGGGCCGGCGCTTCCTCAACGGCTACGGCCCGACCGAGACCACCGTGCTGGTGGTCCTCGGCGACCTCACCCCGGCCGACGCCGACCCGGCGCCGATCGGCCGGCCGCTGGCCAACCACCGCGCGTACGTGGTCGACGCCGACCTGCGGCCGGTGCCGCCGGGGGAGACCGGTGAGCTGCTGATCGGCGGGCCGGGCCTGGCCGACGGCTACCTGAACCGGCCCGGCCTGACCGCCGAGCGGTTCGTGCCCGACGAGTTCGGCGCGACCCCCGGCGAGCGGCTCTACCGCACCGGCGACCTGGTCCGGCAGGCGCCGGACGGCCGGATCGTCTACCTCGGCCGGGCCGACCGGCAGGTCAAGGTGCGTGGCCAGCGCATCGAGCTGGGCGAGATCGAGGCGGTGCTGGCCGACCACCCCGGCGTCGAGCGGGCCGCCGTGGAGGCGCTGCCCGGCCCGGCCGGCACCGAGCTGGTCGCGTTCCTCACTCCGGCCGACGCGCCGGACGACGACGCGCTGCGGGCGTACGCCGAGCAGCGGCTGACCACCGCGATGCTGCCGGCCCGGACGGTGCGGCTGGCCGCGCTGCCGGCCAGCCCGGTCACCGGCAAGCTGGACCGGTCCGCGCTGCGCGAGCTGGCCACGGCCGCCGCGCCGGCCCACGACGTGTCCGACGACCTGCCCGACGGCGGCGACCCGGTGGCGGCGGCGGTCCGGCGGGTCTGGACCCGGCTGCTCGGCGCGGCCCCCGCCCCGGACGCCGACTTCCTCGCCGCCGGCGGCAACTCGATCGCCGCGATGCGGCTGGTCGCCGCGCTGCGCGCGGAGACCGGCCGGCAGGTGGACACCCGGGTGCTGTTCACCGACCGCACGTTCGCCGCGCTTGTGGACCGGGTCCGGGCCGCCGACCCGGCCGGCGGCGACGAGCTGACCACCGGCAACCCGCCCACGCTGTCGCCGCCGCAGCGGCGACTGTGGTTCATGGACCAGCTCGCGCCGTCCAGCGCGCCCTACAACATCGCGGTCGCGCACCGGCTGCGCGGGCCGCTCGACACCGGCGCGCTCGGCGCCGCGCTGCGCGCCGTCGCCGAGCGCCACGACGTGCTGCGCTGGCGCATCCCGCAGCAGGGCGGCGTGCCGTACGCGGTCCGCGAGGAACCGACCGACGTGGCCGTGCCGGTGGTCGACCTGACCACCGCCGCCGACCCGGACACCGAGCTGGCCACCATGCTCACGGCCGGCGCCGGGCACGCGTTCGACCTGGCCACCGGCCCGCCCTGGCAGGTCACCGCCTACCGGCTCGCGGCCGAGGAGCACGTGCTGGCGGTGACCGTGCACCACGCGGTCTTCGACGGCTGGTCCGAGGCGCTGCTCTACGACGAGCTGGCCGCCGCGTACGCCCGCGCGCTCGGCCGGCCGACGCCGGGCCGCCCGCCACTGCCCGCCACGTACGCCGACTACGCGGTCTGGCGCGAGGAACGTGACCGGCGTCGGGGCGAGGCCGACCTGGCGTGGTGGACCGGGCACCTGGCCGGCGCGCCGACCGTGCTGGAGCTGCCCCGCGACCGGCCCCGCCCGGCCGTGCAGACGTACGCCGGCGCGGAGGCCGCGGTCCGGCTGGACGCCGCCGCCGACCGGGCGGTACGCGACCTGGCCGCCCGGCGCGGCACGACCGCCGCGGCGGTGCTGCTGGCCGGCTTCGGTGAGCTGCTGCGCCGGCTCACCGGCGGCGACGACCACGTGCTCGGCGCGATCGTCGCGGACCGGCGGCTGGCCGCGTTCGACGAGGTGATCGGCTTCTTCATCGACACCGTGCCGGTGCGGGTGCGCGCCGGCGGCAGCTTCGCCGCGCAGGTCGACCGGTGCGCCGCCGAGCTGCACGAGGTCACCGCGCATCCGGGCGCGCCGCTGGAACGCCTCGTCGAGGCGCTCGGCGTCGGCCGGGACACCTCCCGCGCACCGCTGGTGCAGGTGCTGTTCAACGTGCTCAACTTCGTCCCGCCCCGGCTGGCGCTGGCCGACCTGACCGTCGAGCCGGTGCCGGTGCCGAAGCCCGGCTCGCCGTTCGACCTGACCGTCTACGTGGTGGAGCGGGACGGGCGGGCCGGCGTCGAGGTGGTCTACAACCCGGACCTGTTCGACGGCGACCGGATCACCGCGCTGCTGGCCGACCTGACCGCCCTGGTCGGCGCGCTCGCCGCCGACCCGGACACGCCGGCCGGCGAGGTGGCCCCCGAGCTGCCCCGCCCGGCGGTCCGGGTGGCCGCGCTGGGCGCGATGACGGTGGCCGCCGCCGAGCCGGCCCGGGCGCCGCTGCCGGTCGGGTCGGACGCGCTCACCGGGACCGAGGAGCTGATCGCCGGCATCTGGCGGGACGTGCTCGACCGGGAGACGGTCGGCGTCACGGACAACTTCTTCGACATCGGCGGCCACTCGATGGCGCTCGCCGCCGTGCACGCCCGGCTCGTCGAGGCCACCGGCCGCTCGATCACCATGCTCGACCTGTTCCGCCACCCGACCGTGCGGGCGCTCGCCGCCAGCCTCGACGGCGCCGCCGACCGGCCGGAGCTGGCCCGCGCCGCGATGCGCGCGGCTGCCCGGCGGGGCCGCGCCCGCCGTACCCCGCCACCCCGCCGACCGCACCAGCCGTGATGCCGCAACCCCTTGTGAATGAAGGACCTCCCATGCATAACGACATTTCCGCCGCCGCCGACGACGGCATCGAGCCCATCGCGATCGTCGGGCTGGCCGCCCGCCTGCCCGGCGCGGCCGACGTCGACGAGTTCTGGCGCAACCTGGTCGACGGCGTGGAGTCGACGACCGAGCTGACCCGTGAGGAGCAGCTCGCCCGGGGCGTCAGCGCCGACGAGGTCGACGACCCGAGCTGGGTGAACCGGGCCCCGCTCGTCGACGGCTACGACGAGTTCGACGCCGGCCTGTTCGGGATGACCGCCCGCGAGGCCGAGACCACCGACCCGCAGCACCGGCTGTTCCTGGAGACCTGCTACACCGCGTTGCAGGACGCCGGCTACGACCCGGGTCGCTACGACGGCGCGGTCGGCGTCTACGCCGGCAGCGGCGGCACCACCTACCTCAACCGCTACGTGCTGCGCAACAAGCGCGTCGGCGGCAACCCGCACGGCGCGGTCTCCATCGCCACCGGCAACTCGCCGAACTACGTGGCCACCAACGTGTCGTACCGGCTGGACCTGCGCGGCCCGAGCATGACCGTGCACACCGCCTGCTCGACCTCGCTGGTCGCGTTCCACCTGGCCTGCGAGGCGCTGCGCAACGGCGAGTGCGACATGGCGCTGGCCGGCGGCGTCAACATCGAGCTGCCGCACGCCGGCTACCTGGGCATGGACGGCTTCACCTCGCCGGACGGCCGGTGCCGGCCGTTCGACGCCGACGCCAACGGCACGGTGTGGGGCAGCGGCGTCGGCGTCACGCTGCTCAAGCGACTCTCCGACGCAATCGCCGACGGCGACACGATCCGCGCGGTGGTGCTCGGCAACGCGATCAACAACGACGGCGCCGGCAAGGTCGGCTTCACCGCTCCCAGCATCGACGGGCAGATGGAGGCCGTCGCCCAGGCCGTCGGGCTGGCCGGGATCGACCCGCGCACCATCAGCTACGTCGAGGCGCACGGCACCGGCACCGCGCTGGGCGACCCGATCGAGGTCGCCGCGCTCTCCGCCGTCTACACCAAGGACACCGAGGACCGGGGCTGGTGCGGCATCGGCTCGGTGAAGTCCAACATCGGCCACCTCAGCCAGCCCTCCGGCATCGTCAGCGTGATCAAGACGGTGCTCGCCATGGAACACGGGCTGATCCCGCCGACCATCAACTACGAGTCGCCGAACCCGGCCATCGACTTCGCCGACACCCCGTTCTACGTGGCGAACACGCTGACCAAGTGGGACGCCGACGGCGGGCCGCGCCGGGCCGGGGTCAGCTCGTTCGGCATCGGCGGCACCAACGCGCACGTGGTGCTGGAGGAGGCGCCGGCCGCGTACCGGGCCGAGCGGCGGGTGCGTCCGGCGCACCTGCTCCAGGTGTCGGCGAAGACCCCGACCGCGCTGGACACCGCCGTGCGCGACCTCGCCGACCACCTGGAGCGCGCCACCGCCGGCGGTCCCGACCTGCTCGCCGACGTCGCGCACACGCTGCGCGTCGGCCGTCAGCGGTACGCCCACCGCGCCGCCGTGGTCGCCGGCGACCCGCAGACCGCCGCCGCCGCGCTGCGCGACAAGCGCAGGGCGCACCGGGGCGTCGCCGACGGTCCGGCCCCCCGGGTGGCGTTTATGTTCAGCGGGCAGGGCGCGCAGTACGCCGGCATGGGCGCCGAGCTGTACGCCGAGGACCCGGCGTTCGCCGCCGCCGTGGACGAGTGCGCCGAGCTGCTCCGCCCCGAG
Source organism: Micromonospora sp. AKA38 (assembly GCF_027925725.1). Taxonomy (NCBI): domain Bacteria; kingdom Bacillati; phylum Actinomycetota; class Actinomycetes; order Micromonosporales; family Micromonosporaceae; genus Micromonospora; species Micromonospora sp. AKA38. Next base: position 847,039 of record NZ_BNEI01000005.1, read on the forward strand.
CTGGGCCTGGACATCCGGGACCTGATCCTGGGCCGGGACCCGGAGGCGGCGACGAAGCTCACCGAGACCCGCTGGACCCAGCCGGCCCTGTTCACCGTCGAGTACGCGCTCGCCGCCGCCTGGCGGGCCGCCGGCGTCACCCCGGCCGCGATGGTCGGCCACTCGATCGGCGAGTACGTCGCCGCCACGCTCGCCGGCGTGCTCGACCTGGCCGACGCGCTGAAGGTGGTGGCCGCCCGGGGCCGGCTCATGCACGCGCTGCCGGCCGGGTCCATGCTGGCCGTCACGCTCGACGAGTCGGCGGTGGCCGAGCGGCTGCCGGAGGGCCTGTCGGTGGCGACCGTGAACGGCCCCGGCACCTGCGTGGTGGCCGGCGAGACCGCGCTGGTCGAGGCGTTCGCGGAGAGCCTGGGCAGCAAGCAGAAGTCGAAGCTGCTGCGCACCTCGCACGCGTTCCACTCGCCGATGATGGACCCGATCCTGGACGAGTTCACCGCGTTGATGGCGAGCGTGCCGCTGCGCGCGCCGGCGGTGCCGTTCGTGTCCAACGTGACCGGCACCTGGATCACCGAGGCGGAGGCCACCGACCCGGCGTACTGGGCCGCGCACCTGCGCCGGCCGGTCCGCTTCGGTGCGTGCGTGGCCACGCTGCTCGCCGAGGGCACCTGGGCGCTCGTCGAGTGCGGCCCCGGCCGGCAACTGGCCAACCTGGCCCGGATGCAGGTCGCGAAGGCCGGCGAGGCGCAGCGCGCGCTCACCCCGCTGGGCAGCCTGCCCGGCCCGGGGGAGCCGACCGGTGACCTGGCCACGCTGCTCGGCACCGCCGGCGCGCTGTGGTGTGCCGGCGTGCCGGTGACGCTCGCCGTCGACCCCGACGCGCGGCGGGTGCCGCTGCCCACGTACCCGTTCGAGCGTCGCCGCTACTGGGTCGAGCCGGACCCGGTGGAGCAGGTGGCGGCGGCCCCGGCCGAGACCGGCCCGCGCCCGCTGCCGGAGTGGTTCGCGGTGCCGGTGTGGCGGCAGGCCGCGCCGGCCCGGACCGTCGAGCCGCTGGGCCGGTGCCTGGTGCTGGCCGACGGCCCGCGCGGCGAGGCGCTCGTCGCGGCGTTGCGGGCCGCCGGCGACGACCCGGTCGAGGTACGCGTCGGCGGCGTGTTCGCCGCCACCGCCAACGGCTTCCGGCTGCGCCCCGGCGCCCGCGAGGACGCCGAGGCGCTGGTCGCCGCGCTCGGCGCGGACCTGCCCCGACGGATCGTGCACGCGTTCGCGCTGGACGGCGAGCCGGCCGGCACCGACATCGCCGCCGCCTGGGCCGCCCAGGAGCGCGGCTTCTTCGGCGCGCTGCACCTGGTGCAGGCGCTCGCCGGCGTCGGCCTGACCGGCGACGAGGCGGGCGTCCGGCTCGACCTGGTCACCGCCGGCATCGGTGACGTGCGCGGCGACGACCTGGTCCGGCCGGAGCACGCCGCGCTGGCCGGTCTGGCCCGGGTGCTGCCGGCCGAGCTGCCCGGCCTGACCGTCCGGCTGCTCGACGCCGACCCGGCGGCGCGCGGCGTGGCCGCCCTCGCGGTGGAGCTGCGCAGTCCGGTCGACCCGGAGCACCCGGAGGTGGCGCTGCGCCGCGACCGGCGCTGGGTGGGCGGCTACGAGCAGGTGACCGTGGCCGCCGAGGACGAGCCGGGCGTGCTGCGCGAGGAGGGCCGCTACCTGATCACCGGCGGGCTCGGCGGCATCGGCGTCACGCTGGCCGAGGACTTCGCCCGCCGGGCCCGCGCCAAGCTGGTGCTGCTGGCCCGCTCCGGTCTGCCCGAGCGCGACGACTGGGACGCGCACCTGGCGGTGCACGGCGGTGCCGACCGCGCCGGCCGGGCCATCGCGGCCATCCGCCGGATGGAGGCGGCCGGCGCCGAGGTGCTGGTGCTCGCCGCGGACGTCACCGACGCGGACGACCTGCGTCGGGTCCGCGCGGAGGCGGAGCGCCGGTTCGGCGGGCTGGACGGCATCGTGCACGCCGCCGGCCTGCCCGGCGGCGGCATGGCCGAGGTCAAGGAGCGGGCCGAGGCGGAGCGGGTGCTCGCCCCGAAGCTGGCCGGCACGCTGGCCCTGGCCCAGGTCTTCGGCGACCTGCCGCTGGACTTCGTGGTGCTCTGCTCGTCGATCACGGCCGTGATCGGCGGCTTCGGTCAGGTCGACTACTGCGCCGCGAACAACGTGCTGGACGCGTTCGCGCGCTCCGGCGCCGGGTTCCGCGCGCCGGTGGTGTCGCAGAACTGGGGCGGCTGGGCCGAGGTCGGCATGGCCGTGGAGACGGCCGCGCCGGCCGCGTTCCGGGCCGCCGGTCGGGACACCCTGACCAGCCCGGTCACCCACCCGGTGCTGACCACCATGGTCACCGGCCCGGACGGCGCCGTGCTGCACGGCCTGGTCGCGGCCGACACCCACTGGCTGCTCGACGAGCACCGGATCGGCGGGGTGCCGGTGGTGCCGGGCACCGCGCACCTGGAGTCGGTGCGCGCCGCCGTGGTCGCCGCGCTGCCCGCGCCGGCCCCGGACGCCGCGGTGGAGCTGCGTGACGTGGTCTTCCTGGAGCCGTTCTCGGTGCCGGACGGCACCGTCGCGCAGTACCGGGTGGAGCTGGCCCCGACCGAGGAGGGCGTGGACTTCACCGTGGCCAGCCTCGCCGCCGGCCGGCTGCGCGCCCACGTGCGGGGCACGGCCGGCTGGACCACCGAGCCCGCGCCGCCGGCCGCCCCGGCCGAGGTGGCCGGCCGGCGGGTCGACGACGACGCCTCGTTCGGCCGGGGCCGCACCAGCATGCTCACGTTCGGGCCGCGCTGGGCGGCGCTGGCCGAGCACCACCTCGCCGACGGCGAGGAACTGGCCCGGGTGGAGGCGCCCGCCGCGGCGCTGGCCGACCTGCCGTCCTGGGGGCTGCACCCGGCGCTGCTCGACGTGGCCACCGCGTTCGGTCGGGGGCAGGGCGACGGCACGTACCTGCCGCTGTCGTACGGCCGGATCACGGTGCGCGGGACGCTGCCGGCGACGTTCCACAGTCACCTGCGGCACCGGCCGGCCGCCACCGACGAGGTGGTCGCCGCCGACCTGTCGCTGCGCGACCCGGACGGTCGGGAACTGGTCGCGATCAGCGACTTCGTGCTGCGCCGGGTCGACCAGAGCGCGGTCACCGGCAACCTCGCCGAGACCCCGGCGACGGCCGACGCGCCGGACGCGGTCACCGAGGACATCCGGCCGGTCGACGGCGCGGAGGCGTTCCGCCGCAGCCTCGGCGCCGGCCTCGGCGCGCAGGTGGTGATCGCCACCCGCACGGTCGCCGACATCCGGCGCCGGGCGGCCCGGGTCACCACGGACAGCCTGGCGGAGGAGGCCGACGCCCCGGTCGGCGCGCCGGCCGCCACCGGCGGCGGCTCGGCCGCACCGCGTACCGAGCTGGAGAAGACCGTCGCCCAGGTGTGGCGGGACGGCCTCGGCGTCACCGACGTCGGCGTGGACGACGACTTCTTCGCCCTCGGCGGCAACTCGCTGGTCGCCGTGCAGCTCATCGCCGCGATGCGCAAGGCGACCGGGGTGCGGCTGCCGATGCGCAGCCTCTTCGAGACGCCCACCGTGGCCGGCCTGGCGGCCCGGATCGAGGAGCTGCGCGCCGAGGCGCCCGCCGACCAACCGGCCGCCCCGGCGGCGATCCCGGCCATTCCGCGGCTGCCCCGCGGCTGACATCCCCCGACGGAACAAGGAGACACCGCACCATGAGCGAGACAACCGCCACGCTCCCGGTGGTCGTCGAGAACGACGGCCGGGCGCTGACCGACCTCATCGCGGCCCGGCGCGCCGAGCTGCGGGACACGCTCGTCGCCAGCGGCGGGCTGCTGTTCCGCGGCTTCGACCTCGGCGGCGTGGACGGCTTCGACGCCGCCGTGCGCGCGCTGGCCGGCGAGCCGCTTACCTACACCGAGCGTTCCTCGCCCCGGCACTCCATCAAGGGCCGGGTCTACACCTCGACCGACTACCCGCCGGACGAGGAGATCTTCCTGCACAACGAGAACTCGTACCAGGCGCGGTGGCCGTTGACGTTGTTCTTCTACTGCGTCACCCCGCCGGAGACCCGGGGCGCCACCCCGCTGGCCGACGTGCGCCGGGTGTACGAGCTGATCGACCCCGCGGTCCGGGAGGAGTTCGTCAGGCGTCGCTGGATGCTGATGCGTAACTTCCACGGCGACTTCGGCACCCGCTGGCAGGAGGTGTTCAACACGGAGAGCCGCGCCGAGGTGGAGGCGTACGCGGCGGCCAACGGCATCACCGTGGAGTGGGTCGGCAAGGACGGCCTGCGTACCCGCGCGGTCCGTGACGCGGTGCACCACCGGCCCGGCTCGGACACGCCGCGCTGGTTCAACCACGCCACCTTCTTCCACCTGAGCACGCTTCCGGCGGACTACCAGGAGGGGCTGCTGGCCATGTTCGGCGCCGACGGGCTGCCGTCGAACACCTACTACGGCGACGGCGGCGAGATCCCCGCCGACGTCATGGACCATCTGCGGGCCGCCTACCGGGCGGCCACGGTCCGCTTCGACTACCAGCGCGACGACGTGCTGGTGGTCGACAACATGACCGCCGCGCACGGCCGGGAGCCGTTCACCGGCCCCCGTAAGATCGCCGTGGCGATGGCCGAGGCGTACACCCCCGACACCGCTGGAGCGAACTGACATGGCCGAATCCCGATTCCTGGTCGTCCGCAACGACGAGGAGCAGTACTCGATCTGGTCGGCCGACCGGGAACTGCCCGCCGGCTGGCACGACACCGGCTTCGCCGGCAGCCGCGAGGAGTGCCTGGCCCACGTGGACGAGGTCTGGACCGACATGCGCCCCCGTTCGGTACGCGAGGCGCTCTCATGAGCCAGCGGGAGTGGACGTTCCCGGCCTCGTACGCCCAGGAGCGGGTGTGGATGGCCAACCAGCTCGACGCCGGCTCGCCGGTGTTCAACGTCTCCATCCCGTGGGCCTTCCCGGCCGACATGGACGCCGAGGCGGCGAGCGACGTGGTCAACCGGGTGGTGGCCCGGCACGAGGCGCTCCGTACCCACCTGCGCGTCGACGACGGTGCGCTGGTGCAGGTGGTGCGCGCCCACGAGCCGGTGCCGCTGCCCACCACCGACCTGAGTCACCTGCCGGCCGGCGAGCGGCTGGCCGAGTTCGAGCGGCTCCGCACCGAGCTGGGCCGCACCCCGATCCCGCTGGACGCGCCGCCGCCGTGGCGGGCCCGGCTGTTCCGCCTCGACGACGCCTGGGCGCTGGCGTTCGTGGCGCACCACGCCGTCTTCGACAGCCACTCGGCGGTGCTGTTCCACGCCGAACTGGCCGCGTTCTGCGAGGCCGCGCGCACCGGCGCCGAGCCCGCCGTGCCGGAGCTACCGATCCAGTACGCCGACTTCGCGGTCTGGCAGCGCCAGCAGCTCACCGGCGACGAACTGGACCGGCAGCTCGCGTTCTGGACCGGCCACCTGGCCGGCGCCCCGGCGGTCACCGGCCTGCCGCTGGACCGGTCCCGCCCGGCCCAGCTCGGCTTCGCCGGCGACGAGGTGCGGTTCCCGCTGCCCGACGGGTTGCTCGACCGGGTCGCCGCGTTGGCGGTCGGTGCGCAGGCCACCCCGTACATGGTGCTGCTGGCCGGCTTCGCGGCGCTGCTGTCGCGGATCTCCGGCGACACCGACGTGGTGGTCGGCGTCTCCACCGCGGGCCGCGACAACCCGGAGCTGGCGTCGCTGATCGGGATGTTCGTCAACCCGGTGGCGCTGCGCTGCGACGTCTCCGGCGACCCGACCTTCACCGACCTGCTCGGCCGGGTGCGCAACGGCCTGATCGACGCCATGGAACACGGGCAGACCCCGTTCCAGAAGATCGTCGAGGCGGTGGACCCGCAGCGTGACCCGTCCGTGCAGCCGATCTTCCAGACCGCGCTGAACTGGATCCCGGACTCCGGCCTCGACCCGGTCGAGCTGGGCACCACCAAGGACGACCTGGCGTTCGACATCACCACCGGGGAGTGCCGCCTGGTCTACCGGACCGCGCTGTTCGACCGCACGACCGCGGAGACGGTGACGCGGCGCTACGTGCGGCTGCTCGCCGCCGCGGTGGCCGAGCCGGACCGCCCGGTCGGCGCGCTGCCGCTGCTCACCGACGACGAGCGGGACCTGGTGCTGCGCGCCGGGACCGGCGCCGCGCACGACCTGCCGGCGGCCACCGTCACCGACGAGGTGCAGCGGCAGGCCGCCGCCACCCCGGACGCGCCGGCGTTGGTCTGCGACGGCGTGACGCTCAGCTACGCCGAGCTGAACACCGCCGCGAACCGGCTGGCCCGGCTGCTGGTGGCGCGCGGGGCCGGCCCGGAGACCCGGGTCGCGCTCGCCCTGCCCCGCTCCTGCGAGCTGGTGGTGGCGATGCTCGCGGTGCTCAAGTCCGGCGCCGCGTACGTGCCGGTGGACACCGCGTACCCGGCCGGGCGGATCGCCTACCTGCTGGCCGACGCCGCTCCGGCGCTGGTGGTGGCCACCGCGGACACCGCCGCGTCGGTGCCCGGCGACGCGCTGGTGCTCGACGGGGAGATCGGCGCGGACCAGCCCGGCGACGACCTCACCGACGCCGACCGGGTCGCCCCGCTGCGTCCCGACCACCCGGCGTACGTGCTGTACACCTCCGGCTCCACCGGACGCCCGAAGGGCGTGGTGGTCGAGCACCGGGCGGTGACCGCCTACCTGGCCTGGGCCCGGGCGACCTATCCGGGGCTGGCCGGCACCGCGCTGCTGCACTCGCCGGTCTCGTTCGACCTCACCGTCACCGGCCTGCTCGGCACGCTCACCGCCGGCGGCACGGTGCGGCTCGCCGCGATCGACTCCCCGGCCGCGCGGGCCGGTGGCCGGCCGTCCTTCCTCAAGGTCACCCCGAGCCACCTGCCGCTGCTCGACGGCGAGCTGTCGCCGACGGTCGACCTGGTGATCGGCGGCGAGGCGCTCAGTGGCGAGCAACTCGCCGGCTGGCGGTCCGCGCACCCCGACGTGGCGGTGGTCAACGAGTACGGCCCGACCGAGGCCACCGTCGGCTGCGTCGCGGCCCGGATCGCCCCCGGCGAACCGGTCCCGCCCGGCCCGGTGCCGATCGGCACGCCCACCTGGAACACCGGCGCGCTGCTGCTCGACGCCGCCGGTCAGCCGGTCCCACCGGGCGTGGTCGGCGAGCTGTACGTCACCGGCGCGCAGCTCGCCCGCGGCTACCACGACCGGCCCGGCCTCACCGCCGAGCGCTTCCTGCCCTGCCCGTACGGCCCGCCCGGCACACGCATGTACGCCACCGGCGACCTGGCCCGCTGGCGTTCCGACGGGACGCTCGACTACCTGGGCCGCCGCGACGACCAGGTCAAGGTGCGGGGCATGCGGATCGAGCTGGGCGAGGTCGAGGCCGCGCTGCTCGCCCACCCGGACGTACGGGCCGCCGCCGCGGCGGTGCGCACCGACGGTGGCGAGCCGATGCTGGTCGGTTACCTGGTCGGCCCGGCGCACTCCGACTCGGTCCGCGCCGAACTGGCCCGCGAGCTGCCGGCGCACCTGGTGCCGGCCGCCCTGGTCCGACTGGACACGTTGCCGTTGACGCCCAACGGCAAGCTGGACCGCGCCGCGCTGCCCGCCCCGGCGGCCACCGAACCGGCCGAGGACAGCTACGTCGCCCCGCGTACCGAGGCCGAGGCGCTGGTCGCCGAGGTGTACGCCGACATCCTCCAGGTGGAGAAGGTCGGCGCGCTTGACGACTTCTTCGCGCTCGGCGGCAACTCGCTGCGCGGCATGCGGGCGATGGCCCGGATCCGCGCCGAGGTGGACGTCGACCTGCCCATGCGGGCGCTGTTCTCCAGCCCCGTGGTGGCCGACCTGGCCGGCCAGATCGAGCAGCGGATCGCCGCCGAACTCGACGGCCTCTCCGACTCCGAGGTCGCCGCGCTGCTCGCGGCGGAAGAGGGAACCAACTGATGACCGACCTGAAGGATCCGGCCCGCGAGGCGGCCCGGCAGGCGCTGATCGCCAAGCGGTTGCGCGCCCGCCAGTCCGCCCCCGCGGCCCGGATCACCCCCCGGCCCGACGGCGCGCCGGTGCCGCTGTCCTACGCCCAGGAGCGGGTCTGGTTCATGGACCAGCTCGCCCCGGGCGAGGCGGCGTACCACATCGCGGTGCCGCTGCGGGTGCGCGGACCGCTCGACGTCGACGCGCTGCGCGCGGCCCTGGCCGCGCTCGCCGCCCGGCACGAGTCGCAGCGCACCCGATTCCCGGCCGACGCCGACGGCCGCCCCACGGTGGTGGTCGCCGACACCCCGGACGTGCCGCTGACCGTGGTGGAGGCCGCCGACGAGACCGCCGCGCAGGCGCTCGTCGACGCGGCGGCGGCCGAGCCGTTCGACCTGGCGCACGGCCCGCTGCTGCGCGCGCTGCTGATCCGGCTGACCGTCGAGGACCACGTGCTGTTCCTCGGCCAGCACCACATCGTCGGTGACGGCTGGTCGGTGGACGTGCTGCTGCGCGACCTGATCACGCTGTACCGGGGCGGCGAGCCGCCCGCCCTGCCGATCCAGTACGGCGACTTCGCCGTCTGGGAGGCCCAGGAGCTGGACGGGCCGCAGGCCCGGGCGCACGTCGACTACTGGAAGCAGCGCCTCGCCGGCGTCACGCCGCTGGAACTGCCGCTGGACCGGCCCCGCCCGGCCACCCAGACCTACCGGGGCGACTTCGTCGAGTTCCAGCTCGACCCGGCGGCCACCGAGGCGCTCAACGCGCTCACCCGGGACAGCGGCGGCACGCTGTTCATGACGCTGCTGTCGGCGTACCAGGTGCTGCTGGCCCGGCACGCCGGTCAGGACGACTTCGCGGTCGGCGCGTCGGTGGCCGGCCGGTCCGCGCCGGAGCTGGAGAACGTGGTCGGCATGTTCATCAACATGCTGCCGCTGCGCGCCGAGCTGGCCGGCGACCCGACCTTCACCGAGCTGCTGGCCCGCACCCGGCGCAGCGTGCTCGACGGTTTCGAGCACGCCGAGGTGCCGTTCGCCAAGGTGGTGCACGAGCTGGGCCTGCCGCGCGACGTGAGCCGCTCGCCGGTGTTCCAGACCATGTTCGTGCTCCAGAACTACGAGATGGGCCGGTTCCGCGGCGTGTCCCGCTCCGACGAGGTCACGTTCGAGTGGACCCCGATGGAGTTGCAGGCCACCCGGTTCGACTTCGAGCTGCACGCGGTGGAGACCGTCGACGGGCTCTGGGGCAAGTTGGTCTTCAACACGGACCTGTTCGACCGGGCCACGGTCGAGCGGATGGCCCGGCGGTGGACCGCGCTGCTGGACGCGATCGTCGCCGCGCCGGACACTCCGGTGTCCCGGCTGCCGCTGCTGTCCGACGTCGAGCGGGAGCTGCTCGCCGGCTGGAACGACACCGCGGGGGACTTCCCCCGCGACGAGACGCTGCACGGCCCGGTCGAGGAGCGCGCCGCCGCCACCCCGGACGCGGTCGCGGTCACCATCGACGGGACCAGCCGCACGTACGCGGAGTTGAACGCCGAGGCCAACCGGATCGCGCACCGGCTGCGCGCGGCCGGCGTCGGCCCGGAGACGCTGGTCGGGGTGTGCGCGGAACGCTCGGTCGAGTTGGTCGCCGGCCTGCTCGGCGTGCTCAAGGCCGGCGGCGCCTACCTGCCGCTGGACCCGGAGTACCCGGCGGACCGGCTGGCCTTCATGGTCACCGACGCGGACGCGCCGGTGGTGCTGGTCCAGTCGCACCTGCGTGACGTGCTGCCGGCCACCACCGCCACCGTGCTCGACCTCGACGACGCGTCGGTCTGGGCCGACCAGCCGGTCACCGACCCGACGCCGGTGGCCGGGCCGGAACACCTGGCGTACGTCATCTACACCTCCGGTTCCACCGGCCGCCCGAAGGGGGTGCCGAACACCCACCGGGGCATCGTCAACCGGCTCGACTGGATGCAGCAGACCTACGGGCTCGGCGCCGACGACGCGGTGCTCCAGAAGACGCCGGCCAGCTTCGACGTGTCGGTCTGGGAGTTCTTCTGGCCGCTGCGCACCGGCGCCCGGCTGGTGCTGGCCAAGCCCGGCGGGCACAAGGACGCCGGCTACCTGCGCGACCTGCTGGTGTCCGAGCGGATCACCACCACCCACTTCGTGCCGTCGATGCTGACCGTGTTCCTGGCCGAGGAGGGCGTGGAGGCGGCCACCGCGCTGCGGCGGGTGATCTGCTCCGGCGAGGAGCTGCCGCTGACCTCGGCGGTCGACTTCACCGCCCGGCTGCCCTGGTGCGGCCTGCACAACCTGTACGGCCCGACCGAGGCGGCCATCGACGTCACCTCCTGGGCGTGTGAGCCGGACCGGCTGGCGCAGGTGACGAGCGTGCCGATCGGCGCGCCGATCGCGAACCTGCGGCTGCACGTGCTCGACGCGTCGGGGGCGCAGTGCCCGGTCGGCGTCGCCGGTGAGCTGCACATCGGTGGCGTCGGCCTGGCCCGCGGCTACCACCGGCGGCCGGCGCTGACCGCGGAGAAGTTCGTTCCCGACCCGTTCTCCTTCGAGCCGGGGGCCCGGCTCTACCGCACCGGCGACCTGGCCCGCTGGGTCGTCGGGCCGGACGGCGCCGGGGTGATCGAGTTCCTCGGCCGGATCGACCACCAGGTCAAGCTGCGCGGCCTGCGCATCGAGCTGGGCGAGATCGAGAGCGCGCTGCGCGAGCAGCCCGACGTCACCGAGGCCACGGTGATCGTCCGCGAGGACAGCCCGGGCGACAAGCGGCTCACCGCGTACCTGGTGGGGGCGGCCGAGCACGCCGCGCTGAAGGCGGCGCTCAAGGACACGCTGCCGGAGTACATGGTGCCGGCCGCGTTCGTCACGCTCGACGCGCTGCCGCTGACCCCGAACGGCAAGCTCGACCGCAAGGCGCTGCCCGCGCCGGTGGTCACCCGCGAGGCGTCGGTGGCGCTCGTCGAGCCGCGGGACGACACCGAGCGGGCCCTCGCGGCGATCTGGTCGGAGGTGCTGGGCGTGGAGACGCTCGGCATCGACGACGACTTCTTCGACCTGGGCGGGCACTCCATGCTCGCGACCCAGGTGGTCGCCAAGATCCGCAAGGCGGAGCTGGGCGGCCGGGCGGTCGGCGTGATGGACCTGTTCCAGAAGCGCACCATCCGGGACCTGGCCGCGTTCATCTCCGGCGACGCCACCCAGGAGGGGCCGCGCCGGCTGCTCTACGAGCTGACCAAGCCGATCCCGGTGGCCAAGCGGGTGCTGACGTACGTCTGCGTCCCGTACGGCGGCGGCAGCGCCATCGTCTACCAGCCGCTCGCGGACGCGCTGCCGGCCGGGTACGGACTGTGGTCGCTCGCCATCCCCGGCCACGACGTCGGTCTCACCGAGGACGCGCTGCCGTTCGACGAGCTGACCACCCGGGTCGCGGACGAGATCGTGGAGCGGGTCGAGGGCCCGATCGCGCTCTACGGCCACTGCGGCGTGGGCAGCGCGATCGTCGCCGAGGTGGCCCGCAAGGTGGAGGCGGCCGGCCGGGACCTGGCCGCCGTCTACATCGGCGCGATGTTCCCGTTCGCCCGTCCGAAGGGCCCGTTCGCCGCCGCGCGCAACCGGTTGGAGCAGCTCCGCAGCAACAAGCACTACGCGAGCTGGCTCAAGTCGATGGGCGTGGACACCGACGAGCTGGACCCGGAGCAGGCCGACCGGATCATCAGCAACATGCGGGCCGACTCCCGCGCCTCGGAGGAGTACTTCACCCGGCTGCTGGACCGGCAGGCGACGAAGCTGCGCGCGCCGATCATCTCGGTGGTCGGCTCCGAGGACCCGGTCACCGACTACTACCGCGAGCGGTACGCCGAGTGGCAGTTCCTCAGCGACACGCTGGGGTTGGTGGTGCTCGACCAGGCCGGGCACTTCTTCCTGAAGTACCGGGCCGAGGAGCTGGCCGAGATCGTCACCCGCGCGCATCCGGCGGTGGTGGCCGGTGACCTCACCGGACTGGATCCCACAGCCCGGGGCGAGGACGCCGGCTGGGCGGTGCACGACATGCTCCGGGTCGGCGCGGACCGCAAGCCGACCACCACGGTCAAGCCGAGCATGGGCCGGTTCCTGGCGGTCACGATCGGGCAGCTCGTCTCCAGCACCGGGTCGGCGCTGACCGCGTTCGCGTTGCCGATCTGGCTGTTCAACCGCACCGGCTCGGTGGCCGACCTCGGTCTGCTCTGGGCGTTGGCGCTGATCTGCGGCGTGCTCATGCTGCCGGTGGCCGGCGCGCTGGTCGACCGGGTCAGCCGGCGCCGGATCATGATGCTGGCGAGTTCCGTCGCCGGCTCGGTGCAACTGGTGCTGGCCGCCCTGCTGTGGACCGACAACCTGGTGCTCTGGCACATCTACCTGCTGGTGGCGTTCAGTTCGGTGGCCGGGTCGTTCCAACGGATCGCGTTCCAGTCGGCGGTGCCGCAGCTCGTGCCGAAGCGCTACCTCGGGCACGCGATGGGCATCACCCAGCTCTCCACCGGCGTTGCCACGCTGCTCATGCCGGCGTTCGCCGCCGGCCTGCTCGCCGCCATCGAACTCAAGGGCATCCTGATCGTCGACGTGGCCAGCTACGTGGTCGCGGTGCTCACGCTGGCCGTGGTCCGCTTCCCGGACCTGCTCGGCTGGCGCCCCCGGGAACGGCTGCTGGTGGCCATCGCGAACGGGATGCGCTACTCGTGGCAGCACCGCGGGTTCCGGCTGATGCTCGGCTACTTCGCGCTGGGCAACATCTTCCTGGCCCCGGCGCTGGTGCTCACCACCCCGCTGGTGCTGTCGTTCGGCAGCCCGACCCAGGTGGCGCAGGTCGCGCTCGCCGAGGCGGTGGGCGCGGTGCTCGGCGGCGTGCTGATGTCGCTGTGGGGCGGGCCGCGCAAGCGCCGGATGATCGGCGTGCTGATCGGCAACCTGGGCACCGCGATCGGCTGCGTGCTGATCGGGTTGGACGCCTCGATCGTGATGATCTGCGTGGGCTTCTGCTGGCTGGCCATGGCGATGACCACCGCGCAGTCGATCTACGCGACCATCGTCCAGGTGAAGGTGCCGCAGCGTTTCCACGGCCGGGTGTTCAGCCTGAACCAGACCATCTCGTGGTCCACGCTGCCGATCGGGTTCGCGCTGCTGGCGCCGGCCGCCACCGCGCTGTTCGAGCCGATGCTCGCCCCGGGCGGGTCGCTGGCCGGCAGCGTGGGCGCGGTGATCGGCACCGGTCCGGGCCGCGGCATCGGCTTCGCGTACGTCTGCTTCGGGGTGATCCTGATCCTGATCACCCTGGGCGGCTTCGGGATCCGGTTGCTGCGTCGCTTCGACCTGGAGGTCGAGGACTCCCTGCCGGACGACCTGATCGGCGCCCAGGAGCGGGAGAAGCGCCTGGCCGCCAAGGCGGAGACCCGGGAGCCCGTCCCGGCCTGACCGGGCCTGTTCCCGCCCTGTTGATCAAGGAGTTCGCGTCGGTTCCCGAGCCCGGGGCCGACGCGAACTCCTTGATCGTCGGGTCGTTCAGTTCAAGGCGATGTAGAGCCGCTCACCGGCGGGTTGGTAGCCGACGCGTTGGTACACCCGCCACGACTCCGCGCCGCCGGCCTCCAGCCAGGCGACCTCGGCGCCCGCGTCGAAGAGTCGCCGGGTCGTCTCGGCGGTGATCGCGCCGGCCAGCCCCCGGCGGCGGTAGGGCTCGCGGACGGCGATGCCGGCCACCTCGCTCACCCCGTCGGTGGGCCGGGCCGCCCCGCCGCCGCCCGCGCAGGCGCCGGACCCGGTGACCGCCATGACGGCCACGCCGCCGGCCTCCTGCTGGCGCCGGAGCCGGGCGACGTCCGCGGCGGAGGCCGCCGCGGCCTGGCCGAAGGCGTCGTTCTGCGCGCCGATCAGCGCGGCCCGCTGGCCGTCGTCGGCCGGTTCGATCAGTGCGACGTCGTCGGGCGTGGGTGGTGTCCGCAGGGTGTCCGGCACACAGAGCAGGTAGGTGTGCCGGGCTTCCGGGACGAACCCGGCGGCGAGCAGCAGCGACTCCAGGGCGGGGGCGCAACTGGCGACGTACTCCAGGCGGGGGCGACGACCCGCCGCCCGGAAGGCGTCGACCAGCGCGGTGACATCGGCCGCGGTGACGGCCTCGCCCGGACGCGGCGTGGCGTAGTTGATGTGCGGGCTGACCGTGGTCGGGTCGATACCCACCACGAACGGCCCGACTTCCAGGGCCGCGGGTCGCGTCGACAGGGTGGCGACGACGCTCTGTTGGACGCGAGCATCCATGATCAACGTAAAACCTCGATGCGGGAGAGAAACGACGGTGGACGGACACGCGTCGGACCGCCGAACCGTTGCCGTACGGCGCGACGGGTCATCCGTCACGCGGTCGACACTCAGGCGGCCGCTCGGCCTACCTGGATCACAGGCGTCATTCCCTCATGCGCAGTGCCACGCCGATCGCGTGGTCGGGGCAACGGTGCCGCAGCCGGCGGCGGCCTGTCAAGCCTCGGTCGGTGCGGGTGTCGGTGGGGGCTGGCATGGTGGAGGCATGTGCCGGAACATTCGCGTGCTCCACAACTTCGAGCCGCCCGCGACCGATGACGAGATCGAAGCCGCCGCCGTGCAGTACGTGCGCAAGGTCAGCGGCGCCACCCGGCCGTCCGCGGCCAACCAGGCCGCGTTCGACGAGGCGGTCCGTGCCGTCACGGCGGCCACCCGCACCCTGCTGGACAGCCTCGTGACGAATGCGCCGTCCCGGGACCGTGAGGTGGAGGCCGCGAAGGCCAGGGCGCGTGCCGCCGAGCGGTACGGACCCCGGACGGCGTCCTGAGCCGATCCGGCGCCCTCCGACCCGGGGGCCGCGGAACGCGACCCGTCGGCCCGGGGGAATGAGCCGCCCCCGTCAGGCGGCCTCGTCGGCGGGCACCTCCGCCGGGTCCGTGACCCACGCGGAGTAGACGGGCAGGGCGTGCCACGGGCCGCCGCCGGTGTCCGTGGCCACCGCCACCACCGCGTACGGGTGGCCGAAGCGCAGGTCGGCGACCCGGGCCACACCTTCCGGAGGCAGCCCGGCCACCATCCCGAACGCGGTCACCGCGGCGGCCTCGAAGCCGTAGCGGCCGAACCGGGCCACCGCCGACTGCGCCGCGGAGAACGGCGGCTCGGCCAACCCGAGCAGTCCCCCCAGCGCCCGCGCCGCCGCGTCGAAGCCGAACCCGGCCGACGTCAGGTCGTGCCGGCTCTCCGCCGCCCAGCACGGCAGCACGGCGGTGGCGCGCTCCTCCCGGCCGTCCCGGGCGAACGTCCGGGTCGGCTGTTCACGCACCGTCCAGAGCGGGCTCTCGCCCAGCGGCAGGTCGAACAACGACCGCTGCCCGGGCAGCGGCCCGTCCGGCGCGACGGCGGCGGTCACGGCCACCTGCTGCGCGGCGGCCAGCACCGCGTCGGACGGCACCTGCGGCGCGGCGGCCACGGACACCACAAGCATCCCGGCGCCGTCGTCGCCCGCGCGCGCCGGCGCCACGTGCACCGCGACGTCCCCGGCCCGCTCGGTGCCCACCACCGCGCAGCGGTGCCCGACCGGGGGCGTCCGCAGCACCTGCCGCAGCCGGCCGGCCCACGCGCTGCCCGCGCCCAGTTCCCCGGCCGGCGCCAGCTCGAACGGGTCGGCCCAGGACACCCGGGTGGCCAGCGCGCTCGCCAGGACGAGCAGCGTCTCCGGCGCGACGTCGACCGGGAACCGCTGCACCAGGCCGCCGGTGCGTTCCCGGGCCCACGCGTCCAGCGCCGCCTGGTCGGGCAGTGGTCCGCGCTCGGTCCGCCCGGGTAGCCCGGCCCGCCATTCGGTCAACTCCTCGAACGGCGTCCGCTCCCACAGCGCGGTGGCCGCGGCGACCATCGGGTGCGGCGCGCCCAGCAGCGCGCGGGCCGACGCGGCGGCGTCGTCCGGGTCGACCCCGAGGGCCTCGCCGAGCGTCGCCCGGGCCTGCCCGGTGGCGGCCGGACCGGTGAGCGCCAGCAGCAGCCAGGCGCCCAGCGGCGACGCGACGTGGTGGGTGTCGCCGGCGGCGGTGTGCAGCCGCTCGGCGTACCGGGCCAGGGGGGTGTGGAGTGGATTCACCCGTCCCACTCTGCCGGTTGCCGGGCCCGTCGGCACGCCGGCTCAGGACCACAGTTCGAACGGCTCGTCGATCTCCTCGCCGGCCAGGAACGTCGGCAGCAGCTCCGGCAGTCGGCCGGGATAGCAGCGTGGCCGCTCCGCGAGCACCTCGGCCACCGGCCACCAGCGGAATCCGAAGTAGTCCTCCACCTCGTAGTCCATCCGCTGGGCGCCGTCCACGTCCGGCCCCGGCCCGGGCAGCCGCACCGGCACCACCACCTCGTCCTGGAGGTGCCGGCGCTGCCGGTGCCGGAAACTGGCCCGCCGCCGCCAGGTGGGCGCGCCGATCTCCTCCGGCGCGACCACGATGCCCGTCTCCTCGCGCAGCTCGCGCACCGCCGCCTCCCGGTACGTCTCGCCCGGGTCCAGCCCACCGCCCGGCAGTTCCCACCACACGCCCAGGTCGGGATGCTCCGGGTCGCGGGTGTGGAACAGCAGCAGCCGGTCGGCGGTGTCGAGCACCACCAGCCGCACGGCGCGGCGCTCGAACAGCGGCAGATCGCGTGGCAGCTCCATGCCGGGCAGCGTAGACAGGGTCCCGCTCAGCGCCTCCGGGAGCGGAAGGGGACCCGGGTGGCGCGTGCCGCCACGGTTGGCGCGGCCTGTTCGGCGCCGCAACGGGGACAGCGCACGCGGACGCCGGGCGGCCGTTCCGGCGCGCGCAGGCGCTGGCCGCACCGGCAGGCGAACACCACCGACCGCACCATCCGCAGGTACTCCGCCCGGTCCCGCCGGGGCCACCGGCCGTGGCAGCGCCGGCACAGCCGCGGCGGAAAGCTGTGGTACCAGGCCATCGCGGCGGCGCCCGCGAGCATCACCGCCCCGGACACCGCGAGGCCCGGCGGCGCGGCCAGGGCCGGCAGCGCCGCCGCCGGGTCACCCGCCCACGCGGTACGCACCCCGACCGCGACCAGCAGCACGACCACGGGTACGCCGAGTACGGTCGCGGTGAATCCCCACCCGAACACGATCACGCCGAGCACGAACACCGTCGTGGCCCGCCGCGGCGCCCAGCGTGCCACGCCGTACCCACCGCAGCGCGGACAGTCCGGCGGGGCCGGGTGCGGCACGGACCGCAGCACCGTCGGGGCGAGCCACCCGAGAAGCAGCTTCAGCAGCTCCTCGGCCACCTTCGTGACAAGCGCCTGAAGGAATGCACCCACGGTCGTCCCCCTCACCCCTCTGCCATCGTGGCGACCGGAGGCGGGTGGACCGAGCGTGGCGCGTGACGGTCATCCGACACCGTCCGGATCTGGGAGGATGGCGGCCATGTCGCAACTGTTCGGGGAGACGGCCGGCACCTACCACGAGGCCCGACCGGGCTACCCGACCGCGCTCGCGGACGCGATCCGGGACTACCACGGCGGCGAACCCGGCACGCTTGTCGAGATCGGCGCCGGCACCGGGCTGGCCACCGCCGTGCTGCTCGGTCTCGGCGCGACCACGACCTGCGTCGAGCCGGACGCGCGGATGGCCGGCGTGCTCGCCGAGCGGTTCCCGGGCGTCCACGTGGTGACCGCGAGCTTCGAGCAGTGGCCCCCGCCGGCCGGCGGCGTCGACGTGCTGGCCTGCGCGATGGCCTGGCACTGGCTCGACCCGGCCACCCGCAACCGGCGCGCGCACGACGCGTTGCGTCCCGGCGGCACGCTCGCCGTCCTCAGCCACCGCTACGCCTACGTCGAGGCGGCGCAGGCCGAGGCGATCCGGGCCGCGTTCACCGCCGCCGACCCGGACGACCGGGGCGACCGGGCCGACGGCTGGTTCCACGACGACATCGCCGACAGCGGCTGCTTCACCGACCTGCGCCTGTCCCGGTTCCGCCGGTCGGTGCCGCTGGACACCGCCGCCTACCTGCGGCTTGTCGACACGTTCTCACCGCAGTTGCGCCGCCCGCCGGAGCTGCGCGAGCGGGTCCGCGCCGCGGTCGGCGCCGCGGTCGACGGCTTCGGCGGCACGGTCCTGCTGGACCTGCGCACCACGCTCGTCCTGGCCCGCCGCCCGGGCTGACCGCCCGCCGCCCGGACCGCGCGCCGGGGTGCCGCCGGTCCGGCCCGGACGGGTCAGTCGGCGTCGATCACGCGGGCCACCTCCGGCGGCAACGGGTACGGCCGTTCCGGCGGGAGCAGCGCCGCCGCGCCGGCCTCGTCGCCGGCGGTGAGCCGGCCGTGCACCGACCGGGCCAGCGCGGTGACGTCGGTGAGGCCGACCAGCCACTCGTCGACGTACCGCCGGACCGCCTCGCCGGAGAGTCCCACCTGCACCGACCGGTGGGCCAGCGGGGCCAGCCGCAGCGACCGTTCCGGGTCCCACTGCACGCGGACCGGGCTGGCCCGTAGAGCGCTACGCCAGGCGTCCCGGTGCGGGTGCAGCCGCGGGTCGTGGTCGCTGAGGCAGGCGTGCCGAAGCGCCCACTCGAAACCGGCGCGGCTGATCTCGACCGCGAGCACCCGTTCCTGGCCGGGCTTGAGCGCCCAGCCGCAGCGGTACATCATCCAGCGGAACGACGGCTTGATCCAGGTCATCCGCTCCCGCTTGAACGGCGGCACGAACCGGCCGGCGGCCAGCGCCGCGTCGGCGATCTCCGCCGGGTACGCCTGGTAGACGGTGACGGTGCCGTCGGTGAAGGCGGCCCGGATCTGGTGGCGGGGAACGGTCACCGCTGCATGGTGGCGAACCGGGCGGTGGGCCGCCACCGGTTTCCCCCGCGCGCCGACCCGCTAGGCTGCCGGCCGTGGCAGGTCTGTTGAGGAACGTGGCGTCCCGGCTGGGTCGGATCACCGGGGGCGCCGCCGCGCCGGCTCGCCCGGGTGGACCGATCCCGGCCCAGGTCGCGCGCCGGCGCCAGGTCAGCGCGTTGCAGCGCCGCGAGCTGTCGTACGCGCCGGAGCCGGACGGGCAGGCCGATCCCGGGGAGATCGTCTGGACCTGGGTGCCCTACGAGGACGACCCCCGGCAGGGCAAGGACCGGCCGGTGCTGGTGGTGGGCCGACAGAGCCGCACGCTGTTCGGCCTGATGTTGTCCAGTCAGGGCGAGCGGGACGGCCAGCGGCACTGGCTGTCGCTCGGCCCGGGGGAGTGGGACCGGGACCGACGGCCGAGCTGGGTCCGCCTGGACCGGGTGCTCACCATGCGCGAGGACAGCATCCGCCGGGAGGGCGCGGTGCTGGACCGGCCCCGGTTCGACCGGGTCGGCCAGGCGCTGCGCTCCGGCTACGGCTGGCGCTGAGCCACCCGGCCCGGATTCCACGCCCGCCCGGAGGACCGGCCGGCGCTGACCGTGGGGCGGGTCAGTGCTCGGCGACGAGTTGGCGTGGCGGGCGGACGGCGCCGAGCGTCTTCGCCTCGTACATGGCGGCGTCGGCGCGGCACAGCGCGTCCGCGAGCTGGGCGGGGCCGTGCACCGGGGCGAGCCCGACCGAGGCGGTGACCCGGATGCTGCGCCCGCCGAGCGGGATCGGCGCGGCCAGCGCCTCGCAGAGCCGGCGGGTGGCGTGCTCGATCCAGCGCCGGTCGGCGGTGGGGCTGGCCAGCAGGCCGGCGAACTCGTCACCGCCGAGTCGGGCCACCAGGTTGTTGCCGGCGAAGGCGGCCAGTCGTTGGGCCACGCTGACCAGCACCTGATCCCCGGCGGCGTGCCCGTAGCGGTCGTTGATCTGTTTGAAGCCGTTCAGGTCGAGCACCACCGCCACCAGGGGCTGCCCGGCGGGATCGGTGAGCAGGGTGGCGGCCAGCCGGAAGAAGGCGCGGCGGTTGGGCAGCCCGGTGAGCGGGTCGTGGCTGGCGGCGTGCCGCTCGGCGGCCAGCTCCGCCTGGAGCAGTTCCAGCTCGGCCTCGGCGCGTACGGCCCGGCGACGGAGCTGCCAGGCGGAGAGCAGCGCGCCGGCGGCGGAGATGCCGGAGGCGACGGTCATCGGATCCGGCACGCGCCCTCCTCACCAGTCCCCGGCCGCGCGCAGCGGCTTCCGAGGGCCGGGTTCAGGTCACCGAAAGTGAGCGACCCGGCACACCGTAGTTCGGTTATCATGCTCGCTGTCCATTGCAGATGCAATAGCAGATGCACGTGCATTCCAAACCTCAGTCGACAGACGTCGCCACCCACCGCACCTCCCCGCGGCCTCGGCTGGCTCTTCCCGAAGGACGCCCATGCAATCGCCCCCGAACGGCGTACCCGTGACCGAGTTGCCCCCGATGCAGTGGTTGAAGAGTCGCCGTAGCAATCCCAGCGGCAACTGCGTCGAGCTGGCCGAGCTGCCCGGCGGCAGCGGCATCGCGGTACGCAACTCCCGCCACCCCGACGGGCCGGCGTTGATCTACACCGTGGACGAGATCGAGGCGTTCGTGCTCGGCGCCCGGGACGGGGACTTCGACCACCTGATCCCGCCGTCCCGTAGGCGGGACTGATTCCGCCTTCTGGAGGAGTTCACCTCACTGTCGGTTCATGGCATGCTTACTCGTCGGCCGGGAGGGCACCCGGTCGGGAAGCAGCCGGGATGCGAGGGCGGTCAGGTGGTCACGGTGCCCGTCGAGGGTGGACCGACAAGTGGTCCCACGGTGCTGCGCATGCTGCTCGGCGCGCAGCTGCGCCGCCTGCGGGAGGGCGCCGGGGTGAGCCGGGAGGGCGCCGGCTGGGAGATCCGCTCCTCCGAGTCCAAGATCAGCCGGATGGAGCTGGGTCGGGTCGGCTTCAAGGAACGCGATGTCGCCGACCTGCTCACGCTCTACGGCGTCACCGCGCCGGACGAGCGCGCCGCGCTGCTCAAGCTGGCCCGGGACGCGAACAGCCCGGGCTGGTGGCACCGCTACGGCGACGTGCTGCCCGCCTGGTTCCAGTCCTACCTCGGGCTGGAGGCCGCCGCCGCGCTGATCCGCACGTACGAGGTGCAGTTCGTGCCGGGCCTGCTGCAGACCGCCGCGTACGCGCGGGAGGTGATCCTGCTCGGGCACCGCGGCGCCGCGCCGATGGAGCTGGACCGGCGCGTCGACCTGCGGATGGAGCGCCAGGAGCTGCTGCGTCGCGCCAACCCGCCGCAGCTGTGGGCGGTGCTGGACGAGGCGGTGCTGCGTCGGCCGATCGGCGGCGCCGCGGTGATGCGCGAGCAGCTGGACGCGCTGATCGAGGCGACCGCCGCGCCGCACGTGCGGCTCCAGATCGTCCCGTTCACCGCCGGCGGGCACGCGGCCGCCAGCGGCGCCTTCAGCATCCTGCGCTTCGGCGACGAGGACCTGCCGGACATCGTCTACATCGAGCAGTTGACCAGCGCCATCTACCTCGACAAGCGCGACGACCTCGACTACTACGCCGAGGCGATGGAGCGGCTGTGCGTCGAGGCCGCGCCGCCGGAGCGCACCCCGGAGCTGCTGGCCCGGGTCCGCGACGAGCTCTACCCGGCCTGACCCCCGCCCCGGCGGGCTATACCATGACCGGCGACCGGAGACAGTGGACGCACGTCCGCCCCGCAACGGTGGCGTGCGAGTCGTGGAGGCGGCCTTGACCAGCGAGACGAGCGGCACGGCGACCGAGCCGGGCCACCCGGCCGACCGGATCGACACCTCGGTGGCCCACCCGGCCCGGCGGTACAACTACTGGCTCGGCGGCAAGGACAACTTCCAGGCCGACCGGGAGTCCGGCGACGCGATGGCCGCCGCCTTCCCGACGATCCGGCTCAGCGCGCTGGAGAACCGGCGGTTCCTGCGGCGTGCGGTCCGGCACCTGGCCGCCGAGGCGGGCATCCGGCAGTTCCTCGACATCGGCACCGGCATCCCGACCGCGGACAACACGCACGAGGTGGCCCAGGCCGCCGACCCGCGCGCCCGGGTGGTCTACGTCGACAACGACCCGATCGTGCTGGCCCACGCCCGGGCGCTGCTCACCAGCTCACCCGAGGGCGCCACCGCCTACCTCGACGCGGACCTGCGCGACCCGGAGAAGATCCTCGCCCACCCCGACCTGCGCCGCACGCTGGACCTGTCCGAGCCGGTCGCGTTGATGCTCATCGCGGTGCTGCACTTCGTGCCGGACCCGGACGACCCCTACGGCACGGTCGCCCGGCTGCTGGACGCGCTGCCGGCCGGCAGCTACCTGGTCGCCTCGCACGCCACCCACGACCACCTGCCGGCCCCGCTCGCGAACGAGGCGAGGGCGGCGGCCCGGGGCGGCCCGCACGGCACCATCAACCTGCGTGGCCGGGACGAGTTCGTGCGCTTCTTCGACGGCCTCGACATGGTCGAGCCGGGCGTCTGCTCGGTGGCCGAGTGGCGCGCCGACGGCGAGCCCGAGCCGCGGCCCTCGGCGGCCGACGTCAGCATGTACGGCGGGGTGGCCCGCAAGCCCTGACCGACGCGCCGCCCGGCACGAGCCGGATGCGGGTTGGTGCGGCCCGGGGGTGGCCGGGCAGACTGGGGGATCATGTCGCCGTTCACGCCCGACCTCCGGCTGCACGACCGGTACGTCCTGCGCGAGCGCATCGGGCTCGGTGGGATGTCCGAGGTGTGGCGCGCCGACGACGAGGTGCTGCACCGCCCGGTCGCGGTCAAGGCGCTCGCCGGCCGGCTCGCCGCCGACCCGCAGCTGCGCGCCACCATCCAGCGCGAGGCCCGCGCCGCCGCGCGGCTCACCCACCCGCACGTGACCCAGGTGTACGACTACGGCGAGGCCACGCTGCCCGGCGGGGTGGTGACGCCGTACCTGGTGATGGAGCTGGTGGCCGGTCAGACACTTGCCGACCGGCTGGCCGGCGGGCCGCTGGCCTGGCCGGACGCGCTCCGGACGGCCGGGCAGGTGGCCGCCGCGCTGGCCGCCGCGCACCGGATCGGCGTGGTGCACCGGGACGTGAAGCCGGCCAACGTGATGCTCACCGAGACCGGCGCGAAGGTGCTCGACTTCGGCATCGCCGCGCCGGCCGGCCCGCACCAACCGGCTGCCGGGCCGGTCGGCGAACCGCTGGCCGGCACCCCGGCCTACTTCGCCCCGGAACGACTCGACCCCGGGCCCACCCATCCGGCCGGCGACGTGTACGCGCTCGGCGCGCTGCTCTACCGCAGCCTCACCGGCCGGCCCCCGCTGCCGGTGCGGACCTGGGACGACGTGGTCGACCTGCGGGACCGGCGTCCCCCGGTGCCGCCGCTGCGGGTGCCCGGGCTGCCCGCCGACGTCGCCGACCTGGTGCTGGCCTGCCTGGCCCTCGACCCGGCCCGGCGGCCCACCGCCGCCCGGCTCGCCGACCGGCTCGGCGCCGGGCGCCCGGTCGACCCGCCGACCGCGGTCCTGCCCACGGTGTCCCGGGTGGCGCACCCCGCCACGCTGATCGAGCGGCCCGCCGGGGCGGCCCGCCCAGCCCCGCCGACCCGCCCGGAGGTCCCGCCGAACCGGCTCACCGGCGTGCTGGTCGCCGGCGCGGTGGTGCTGTTGCTCGCGCTGGTCGGCGCGTTGGTCTTCGACAGCCGCTCCGGGACGCCGCGGGCCGCCACGCCGCCGGCCGTGGCCCCGCCGCCCGCGCCCGCGTCGAGCAGCGCCCGCCCGGCGCCGACGCGCGTACCGCCGTCGTCGGCGGCCGAGCCGGTCACCGCCCGACAGCTCGCGGACCGTTTCACCGCTCTGCTGGACCGTGCCGAGGCGGCCCGGCTGATCGACCGCAAGACCGCCGACGACCTGCGGAAGAAGGCCGCCGAACTGGACCGGGGCAAGCTCAAGGACCGCGCCAGGCGGGTCGAGGACCTGCACGAGCGGATCGAGGACGCGGCCGACGACGACAAGCTCGACGGTGCGACCGCCGCCGCGCTGCGCCGACTGCTCGACGCCTACGACCGGGTGCGTGGCGGCGGCTGACCGGCCGGCGTCGGATAATCCGGCCTGGTAACCGCGGTTCGGCCGTAACCGGTGCCGCTTTCCGTGGTCGCCGGCCGGGTCGCCCCGTACCGTGGTCGGATGATCGGAAACGCACAGCTGCTCGCCGGCCCCCGGGTGAGTGCCGCGCGGGCCGCGGAGCCGGCCGGCGAAGGACCCGTCGGCTGGGTCACCGGCCTGGTGGAACGCCTCGGCGGCCCCGGGGCCGGGCTCGCGGTGGCGCTGGAGAACCTGTTCCCGCCCATTCCCAGCGAGGTCATTCTGCCGCTGGCCGGGTTCACCGCCAGCCAGGGTCGGATGAGCCTGTTCGGCGCGATCGCCTGGACCACGCTCGGGTCGGTGCTGGGCGCGCTGGCGCTCTACTACGTCGGGGCGGCGCTCGGGCGGGACCGGATGCGCGCCCTGGCCGGCCGGCTGCCGCTGATCAAGCTGGCGGACGTGGACCGCACCGAGGCGTGGTTCCTGCGGCACGGCGTCAAGGCCGTGTTCTTCGGCCGGATGATCCCGATCTTCCGGAGCCTGATCTCGATCCCGGCCGGCGTGGAACGGATGCCGGTGCCGGTGTTCCTGCTCTTCACCGCGCTGGGCAGTCTGATCTGGAACACCGCGTTCGTGCTCGCCGGCTATCTGCTGGGCGAGAACTGGCACGTGGTCGAGGCGTACGTCGGCACGCTCCAGAACGTGGTCATCCTGGCGGTCGTGGGCGGCGTCGGCTGGTTCGTGGTGAGCCGGGTCCGCCGCAACCGCCGGTCCACACCGGACGCGCCGCCCCGGTCGGGCACGGTCTACCGGGGCGGCTGGTACGGCACCGACGACGATCAGCAGGCCGGGTAGAGGCGGCGGGTGCCGGTGCCGGCGGTCCAGGCGGCCGGGTCGCTGAACCGGCAGCCGAAGCCCGGCGCCGCCACCGCCCGGGGATCGGTGACCGGGTCGCCGGCCGGACGCTGGCCGGTGCGTACCCAGCGGGTCAGGTCGTCCCAGGCGGCGCCGGCCTCGGCGGGGCTGAACTCGCAGTGCTGCGTGCTCCGGACCGCGCGTTGCACAAGCAGCCGGGACCGGCCGTGCCGGGCCACGTCGCGGGCGTACGCCTGCTCCATCCGGAACGGCACGAAGAGGTCACCGAGGCCGTGCAGGCTGAGCACCGGCACGGTGGGGCGGCCGGCGATCCGGGGCACCTCGGTCAGACCGGGGGAGAGCCGCTGCCGGAGGTTCTCCGGCGCGACCCGCTGCACGGTCGCGTTCAGGTCCACCGGCTGGTTCGGGGCGTACCTGGTGAACAGGTTCGTGGCGAGCTGGCCGGGCCGCTGGGCGGGGGAGTCGCCGCCGTTGGTGGTGGCGATGCCGAACAGGAAGTCCTTCCACACCGCGAACGCCGCGTCGGCGCCCGGCCGGACGCCGCCGGAGCGGGCCACGGTGACCGCGCGCAGTTGCCTGCCGAGCGCGTTGGTGGTGTCCGGGCCGGTGGGCGTGAGGCCGGCCAGCCCGGTCGCCACCTGGATGCGGGGCACCGCGTTCGTCAGGTAGTCGGCCGGCGGCGGGTAGGCGCGCACGCCGGTCAGCGCCTGCGCGACCAGGTTGTAGTCCAGCAGGTAGTCGAACAGCTCCTGGTCGCCGAGCACCCCGCACATCGGCAGCGCGCCGGCGTAGTAGCCCGGGTACTGCTCCAGCGAGCGGCCGATGACGTGCCCGCCGAGGGAGACGCCGGCGATGAGCACCCGGTGCGGCCGTCGCACGGTGCGGGCGAACAGGTCGGCGAGGGCCCGGGTGCCGAGCACGCCGGAGCGGACGTCGTAGCCGTTGCGGTCGTACGAGGAGGACGCCCAGGCGTACCCCTGGGACAGCAGGCGCTGCCGCAGGTCGAACGCGGGCGGCTCGGGGGAGAGTTCGGTGCCCTGGCCGCGGTAGCCGTGCGCCCACATCACCAGGTCGCCGTTCCACTTCGCCGGGACCTCGACGACGTAGCCGGCGTGCGCGTGCACGCCCTGCCGGACGGTGGTGGCGGCGCCGTCCACGACCAGCGGCGGCAGCGGCGGGTTGACGATGGTGTAGCCGGGCAGCGGCTGGCTGCCGTCGTCGTGGCCGGCGGCGTGCGCGGGCGCCGCGCCGACCAGGCCGAGCGCGAGCGCGAGGGCGGCGCCGGCGGCGAGCAGCCGGCGGGTGGGTGAGGTCTGCATCGCTGCTCCCCGGGGACGGGTGCCGCCCCGGGGCGCGGGGCGGCGGGGCGGGACGGATGCCTACCGGCCGGTAGCGATCTGAACCTAGGCGGGGCGTCGAGGGCTGTCAATCGTTGACGGACCGGCCGCCGCCGGAATGAACCGTGGTGGAAACGGAGACGTATGACCCGGTGGGGACCGGCGAGAGGGGACGACCATGACGGCATCCGGGGACGACGCCGACCTGCCCGACACACGGTGGTCCGGCGCCGCCCGCTGGCTGTCCGCCGCCGCCGTGCTGGTGGTCGTGCTCGGCGCGGTGGCGGTCGCGGTGACGCTGTCCAATCCAGCCCGTCTCGGGGTGGTCTTCTCCGGCGGCCCGCCGCCCTCGCCGGCCGCCGACCCGGGTGGCTCCGGCGGTGTCGGCGGCGCCGAGGAGGCCGCCACCGAGACGCTCACCGCGCCGCGCGGGGACCGCAGGCGGGCCGACTTCGAGCTGGTCGACGGCCTGACCAGCTTCACGCTGCGGGCCGCCGACCTGGGCGACGACCTGTACCGGATCGGCGCGCCGGACGACGCCGGCGTGACGCCCCGCCCGCGGGTGGACGGCGACCGGGTCCGGCTGCGGATCGTCGAGAACGGCCGCGCCGGGCCGGCCGCCGTCGAGGTGGTGCTCAACGCCCGGCTGACCTGGCGGGTACGACTCGTCGGCGGCGTGCGTGAGCAGCGGCTCGACCTGGGCGCGGCCCGGCTCGTCGGGATCGAGCTGATCGGCGGCGCGTCGCGTACCCGATTGCGGTTGCCCCCGCTCGACGGCACGCTCACCGTGCGGATGACCGGCGGGGTCAGCGACCTGACGGTGACCGTGCCGGGCGGGCCGCCGGCCCGGGTGCGGGTGGCGTCCGGCGCCGGCTCGCTGGCCGTGTACGACGAGCGCCGCGCCGGCATCGCCGCCGGGGACGTGGTCAGCTCACCGGGCTGGGACCGGGCGGCGGACCGGCTCTACCTCGACCTGGTGGCCGGCGCGAACGCGGTGAGCGTCACCGCGGACTGAGCGTACAGTTCGGGCGGTGGACCGTACCGAATCCCTGCCCGCGCAGACGCTCCCACCCGGCGTCGGCGCCACCGACCCGGGCAGCGTGCTGCTGCCCGGCCACGACGTCCCGCTCGGCCGCTACACCACGGTGCGTCGGCTGCTGCCGCAGCGGCAGCGGCGGATGGTCGGCGCGTGGTGCTTCGTCGACCACTTCGGCCCGGACGACGTGGCGCAGCGGCCCGGCATGGAGGTGCCGCCGCACCCGCACACCGGCCTCCAGACCGTCACCTGGCTGCTCGACGGCGAGATCCTGCACCGGGACAGCCTCGGCAACGTGCAACCGATCCGCCCCGGCCAGCTCAACGTGATGACCTCGGGCCGGGGCATCGCCCACTCGGAGCGCTCACCGCTGGTCCACCCGCCGCTGATGCACGGCGTGCAGCTCTGGGTGGCGCTGCCCGACCCGGCCCGGGCCGGCGACCCGGGCTTCGCCCACCACGCCGAGCTGCCCCGGTGGCGCGACGGCGACCTGGAGCTGACGCTGCTCGTCGGGGAGTTCGGCGGGGAACGCTCACCGGCCGTCGCGCACACCCCGCTGCTCGGCGCGCAGCTCGAGGCGCGCGGTCCGGCGGCGACCACGCTGCGGTTGCGCCCCGACTTCGAGTACGGGCTGCTGGCGATGTCCGGCTCGGCCGAGGCCGACGACGTGGCGTTCGCCCCGGGGGCGCTGCTCTACCTGGGCGCCGGCCGGACGGCGCTGACGGTGCGCGCCGCGCCGGGCAGCCGGCTGCTGCTGCTCGGCGGCGCGCTGTTCGACGAGCCGCTGGTGATGTGGTGGAACTTCGTCGGCCGCTCGCACGAGGAGGTCGCCGCCGCGCGGGAGGACTGGATGGCCGGTCGCCGGTTCGGCACCGTGGCCGACGACGCCGCCCCTCCACTGCCCGCGCCCGAGCTGCCCACCATCCGGCTCAAGGCCCGCGACCGCAGCGGCGGCGTCCGCGGCTGAGGCACGTGCCGCCGGACACACTTTCCGGAATCTCACCCGTTCGGCTGATGGCCCGCCGTATGATGATCGTGGCAGTGATGCCCGCCCGGTTCGGGCGAACATCCACCGCCTGGTGATCGCGACCCGGTTCGGGCGCGCACCGTCAGGGCCAGGTGTTGCGTGGCGCCCCAGGTCGCGGTTCGTGACCCGGGGCGCCCGCCTGTCGCCGGACCCCGGTGCCCCGCCGCGCACGGCGTCGCGCCCGGCCGCGACGCGACCGGGCGGCGGCGGACGGGCTCAGATGCGGCGCACGTGCTGCGAGACGCGGGAATGGTCGTCCCGGGCCTGGGCGGCCCGCTGCGACCGGCCCACCTCGGGGGCCGCGTCGATGCCGGCCGACCGCGCCACCTCGGTGCCGTTGGCGTAGTCCACCGGCGGCAACGCGCGCAACGCCCGCAACACGTCGGGCGGCGCGCCCTCCCGTTCCGCCTCGCGGATGACGTCGTTCTTCCCGGCCGGGTAGTCCAGCGCGGACAGGTACTCAAGGACGTCCGAATAGCTCGCCATGGGTCGGGCTCCTCGCGCCAGTCGTCGGGGTCGTGACCGCGCGGCGGTTACCCGCAACGCGGCGGCTCACGCCCCGATCCCCCGCGTTTCCGTCGCGCCGGGACGGGTAGCCGCCCTGCGCGCACCGAAGGGGGTACCACCGATGGACCACCACACGTTCGTGGCCCGGGTCGCCGGACGCACCGGCACCGCCGAGGACCGGGCCGCGACGCTCACCGCCGCCACGCTGGGGACGCTGGCCGAGCGGCTGACCGGCGGCGAGGTGCTGGACCTCGCCGCGCAACTGCCGAAGCCGCTGCGGGGGGCGCTCAACCCGCAGCCGCACACCGAGGCGGCCGAACGGTTCGGGGCGGTCGAGTTCGTCGCCCGGGTCGCCCGCCGGGCCGGCTGCGACGAGAACACCGCCCGGGGCGCGGCGCGGGCGGTGTTCGCCACGCTGCGCGAGGCGATCAGCGGTGGCGAGTTCGCCGACGTGGTGGTGCAGTTGCCCCGGGACTACCGGGACCTGGTGGAGCCGGCGCTCGCGCCCGCCACCACCCGCCGGCGCTGACGCCGTCCGGCGCGCCGACGGGCGGCGGCGTCGTCCGGTCCCGGCGTTGGCCGGCGTTGGTCGACGCGGCAGCCCGCACCGAAGGTGGGTGTCGAGGTCCGCGGCGCTCGCTCAGCCGACCGCGCCGGCGGCGCGCAGCGCGGCGATCCGGGCGGCGTCCACGCCGGCGTCGGCCAGCACCTCGTCGGTGTGCTCGCCCGGTCGCGGCGGCGGGCGGCGGACCGCGGTCGGCGTGACCGAGAAGCGTGGCGCCGGGGCCGGCTGCACGACGCCGTCCGGCGCGACGAAGACGTCCCGGGCGGCCAGATGCGGATGCCGGGGCGCCTCCGCCCAGTCGAGCACCGGCGCCACGCAGGCGTCCGTGCCGGCCAGCAGCTCCGCCCACTCGTCCCGGGTCCGCGTCCGGAACAGCCGCGCCCAGGCCGCCCGCAACGCCGGCCAGTTCGCCGGGTCGTCGCGGTCCGGCGCGTCGTCGCCGTCCAGCGGGAAACCGGTGAGCCGGACCAGTTCGGCGTAGAACTGCGGCTCCAACGCGCCCACCGCCACGTAACGCCCGTCGGCGCACTCGTACGTGTCGTAGAACGGCGCGCCGCCGTCGAGCAGGTTCCCGCCCCGCGGGTCCTGCCAGAGGCCGAGGCCGCGCAGCGCGTGGATCTGGGTGGCCAGCACCGAGACTCCGTCCACGATGGCCGCGTCGACCACCTGGCCGGGCGCGCCGCCGCGTACCGCGTACACGGCCGCGACCACGCCCAGGGCCAGCATCATGCCGCCGCCGCCGAAGTCGCCGAGCAGGTTCATCGGCGGCACCGGACGCTCGCCGGCCCGGCCCACCCCGTGCAGCGCGCCGGTCAGCGCCAGGTAGTCGATGTCGTGGCCGGCGGTCCGGGCGAGCGGCCCGTCCTGCCCCCAGCCGGTCATCCGCCCGTACACCAGGCGCGGGTTGGCGGCGAGGCACTCCTGCGGGCCGAGACCGAGCCGCTCGGCCACCCCCGGCCGGAAACCCTCGACCAGCGCGTCCGCGCCGGCCACCAGCGACAGCAGCAGCTCCCGGCCGTCCGGGTGCTTGAGGTCCAGCGCGACCGAGCGCCGGTTGCGGTTCAGCAGGTCGCCGGGGAACGCGCCGAACCCGCCGCCGCCCACCCGGTCCACCCGGACCACGTCCGCGCCCAGGTCGGCAAGCATCATGGCGGCGAACGGCCCCGGGCCGATGCCGGCCAGCTCGATCACCCGTACGCCGGTCAGCGGTCCGGTGTTGGTCACCCGCGTCACCCTAGGGCTCCGGACCCCGGCACGCCACGGTCCCGACCGCCCGTACAGCGGTTGACCAGGGCAATCATCCGGGCCTCGACTTGGCGTCCGGCCTCCGGGTGGCCTAGCCTTGGAACCGCGAGGGGAGTACTTCCCACGAACCATTCCGGTCAGTACGGCGAGCCCCGGGGGCGAGCCTCGGGTGGTTGCCCACGAAATCGTGGGTGAAGGAGACCTCGAACATGACACGGTGTTCGAGGAGGCCCCATGACCGAAGTGTCCTACCTGTCCGCCGCCGGCCTGTCGTCGGTGGGCACGCCCACACTGTGGGCGGTGACGATCGCCGGCGTGCTGGCGCTGCTGGTGCTTGACTTCCTGGTCACCCGCAAGCCGCACGAGGTCTCCATCCGGGAGGCGCTCGGCTGGTCGGCCTTCTACATCGCCCTGCCGCTGGCGTTCGGCGCGTGGATCTGGTCCCGCTACGGCAGCCAGCAGGGCGTCGAGTACCTCACCGGTTACCTGGTCGAGAAGTCGCTCTCGGTCGACAACCTGTTCGTCTTCATGCTGCTGCTGGCCGCGTTCGCGGTGCCCGCCGTGCTCGCCCAGCGGGTGCTGCTCTACGGCATCGCCGGCGCGCTGGTGCTGCGCGCGATCTTCATCGCGCTCGGGGCCGCCGCCCTCCAGACGCTCGACTTCGCCTTCCTGCTCTTCGCGCTCATCCTGATCGCCACCGCGGTCAAGCTGCTGCGCGACGCCCTCTCCGGGCACGAGCAGGAGGTCGACATCAACAAGATGCGGTCCGTGCGGCTGCTGCGCAAGGTCATGCCGGTGGTGGAGGAGTACCACGGCACCCGGATGACCATCCGGCAGCACGGCCGGCGGGCGCTCACCCCGTTCGCGCTGGTCGTGGTCGCGGTGCTGGCCACCGACATCGTCTTCGCGGTCGACTCGGTGCCCGCCGTCTACGGCATCACCGAGGACCCGTACCTGGTCTTCGCCACCAACGCGTTCGCGCTGCTGGGCCTGCGCGCGCTCTACTTCGTGCTGCACGCGGCCCTCAGCCGGCTGGTGCACCTCAGCTACGGGCTCGCCGTCATCCTGGCGTTCATCGGGATCAAGCTCGGCCTGCACTGGGCGCACGGCATCTGGAAGGGCGTGCCGGAGATCCCGACGCTGGCCTCGCTCGGCGTGATCATCGGAGTCCTGGTGATCGTCACCATCACCAGCCTCCGCGCCACCCGGGGCAGCGGCGACGGCGAGCGCACCGTCGTGCACGAGACGCAGGGCGGGGGCCCCGCCTGACGCCTTGCCCGGGAAGCGGTGTGCGGTCGCGGCCGGGGTGGTAGGACTGACGGGTGGGAATCGTGTCGCCGGGATTTCAGGGCCGGCCCCGTTCGTCCGCGCCGGACCTGCCACCGGGGCAGTACCTCACCGAGGACTTCCCGGTGCTCTCCGCCGGCCCGACGCCGCGCGTGGCGCCCGACACCTGGGAGTTCGTGCTGACAAGCGAGACCGGCGCGGAACACCGCTGGTCCTGGGACGAGCTGATGCGCCTGCCGCAGGACACGCCGACGGTGGACCTGCACTGCGTCACCCGCTGGTCCAAGCTCGGCACCACCTGGCAGGGCGTCTCGCTGGACACGCTGCTCGACGGCGTGGACACCGACGCGCGCTACGCGCTGGCGCACTCGTACGGCGGCTACACCACCAACCTGCCCCTGGACGACCTGCGTGGCGGGCGGGCCTGGGTGGTGCACACGTACGACGGGCGCCCGCTGCCCGCCGAGCACGGCGGCCCGGCCCGGCTGCTCGTGCCGCACCTGTACCTGTGGAAGTCCGCCAAGTGGGTGCGCGGCATCCGGCTGCTCGTCGACGACCGGCCCGGTTTCTGGGAGACGGCCGGTTACCACGACTACGGCGACCCGTGGCGCGAGCAGCGCTACCAGGGCGACTGAGGTGACCGCCCCGACCGCCGGCGGCCGGACGGCGCCGCTGACCTGGCGGGTGGCCCGGCTGGTCGAGCGGCGGGTCGAGACGGCGACCGCCCAGACGCTGGTGCTGGACGTGCCCGGTTGGCCCGGGCACCTGCCCGGCCAGCACGTCGACCTGCGGCTGACCGCCGCCGACGGCTATCAGGCGGCCCGCTCGTACTCGCTCGCCGGCCCGGCGCAGGACGGGCGGATCGAGGTGACCGTGCAGCGGGTGACCGACGGCGAGGTGTCGCCGTACCTGGTCGACACGTACGCCGAGGGCGACCCGGTGGAGGTCCGCGGCCCGGTCGGGGGTTGGTTCGTCTGGCGGACCGACGAGACCGCGCCGGTGCTGCTGGTGGCCGGCGGTTCCGGGGTGGTGCCGTTGATGGCGATGGTCCGGGCCCGCCGGGCGGCCGGCAGCCGGACGCCGTTCCGGCTGATCTACTCGGTGCGGACCGCGGACGACGTGCTCTACGCCGACGAGCTGCGCCGCCGGGCCCGCGACGACCAGGGCCTGGACGTCGCGTACGTCTACACCCGGCGGGCGCCCGAGGGCTGGCGGGGCGAGCCGCACCGGATCGGGCTGCCCGACGTGAACAGTCACGGCTGGCCGCCGGCGTTGGAGCCGCTCTGCTACGTCTGCGGTCCGACCGGATTCGTGGAGACCGTGGCCGACCTGCTGGTGGGGCTCGGCCATCCGACGCGGCGGGTGCGGACCGAACGGTTCGGCCCGACCGGCTGACGACCCGAGGAGGGCGCATGACCGAACTGTCCTACCTGGACGGCAACATGCTCGACGGACCGCTGCGGGAACTCCTCGCGGTCGACCTGAGCGCCACCACCGGGCGGTGCGACACCTGCGGCATGACCGGCCCGATGGCCGGCCTGCACGTCTACTCGCACGCCCCCGGCCTGGTCGGGCGGTGCCCGGCGTGCACCGGCGTGATGGTGCGGCTGGTCCGCGCGCCGGAGCGGGCCTGGCTGGACCTGCGCGGCACCACGTACCTCCAGGTTCCCATGCCGCTGGAGCAGCGCCTCCGCCCCGCCCCCTGACCGGACGCGGCCGGCCTCAGGACGCGACGGTCAGGTGGTCCAGCTTCGCCGGCGCGGGTTCGGCGTGGTGGCCCGCGCGTTCGGGGACGCTCCCCGCCGGGGCCACCCCGGGCCGGGGTGGCGCGCCCGCCGGCCGTGTCGCGCCGGAGAGGCGACGTCGTACCCGACTGACGAGCTGCCCCACGGTCACCGGCACCACCGACAGGACGAGCTGCCCGTTGCGCGGGTCGACGGTCGCGGCCACCCCGTACAGCCGGGCGCCGTGCCGCAGCAGCCGGGGCCGGCCGGCGGCCAGTCGGGGCGCCCGGACCGGCGCGCCGCCACGGCCGTGCCCGCCGTCCACGTCGGCGCGGACCGGATGCCGTTGGCCGCTGGCCGCGCTGGCGGCGAGGAGCCGGTCGACCGGGAAGTCGGTGCGCACGGTCCGCCCGGTCGGGTCGGTGGCGTCCAGCCGGGTGGTCCCGGCGACCGGGCCGGCCACCAGCCGGACCGGCCCGGCCTCCACGGCGAACCGGGGGTACGGGCTGCGCGCGGTCACCGTCACGGTGCGCCCGTCGACCCAGCTCACCTCGACGGTGTCCAGCCGGGCCAGCCAGTCGGCGCGGACGTCGGTGACGTCGGTCCACGCCGCCGGGGCACCCGGGTAGCCGGCGTGCCACCGCCCGGCCGCCACCACCGTCGCCGGTACGCCCCGGTCGGTGTCCTGCGCGATGACCGCCAGCAACTCGTCGACGCCGCCGCCGGTCACCGCGCCCAGACGCAGCCGGGCCTCGATGTCGAGCCGGTTGCGGACCCCGTCGGTGACATGCTGGTCGACCAGCCGACGGACCGTCGCGTGGACCCGTTCCTGGGTGGCCCGGTCCAGCCGGCGGAAGTCGTCGCCGACCAGGTGGGCCAGCTCCAGCCCGACGTGCCGGCTCAGCACGGCGTCCCGACGCTCGCCGGCCGGGATCAGGTCGGCGACGAACGCGAACAGCCGCTCCACGCTTACCAGCCGCTGGTCGACCCGGCTGTGGTAGGTGATGTTGCGGGCGTCCAGCCGGCGTACCGCGTGGTAGTAGTCGTAGTCGGCGAGGACCGAGATCCGGCGGGCGTGGTAGCAGGCCGCCAGCGTGAACGGCTGGTCGCTGAGGACCGGCATGTCCTCGGGGAACCGCAGCCCGAGCCGGTCGACGAGGTCGCGGCGGAACAGCTTGGTGTTCGCCAGCGACCAGGGCAGCGCCGAGTCGAACAGGCTCACGTCGACCGCGTTGCCGGCGGCGAACACGTCGGCGAAGACGTGCCGGCCGTTGACGCCGACGACCCTGCCGAGCACCACGTCGGAGCCGTACCGGTCGGCGGCGGCGACCAGTCGTTCCAGCGCCTCGGGGCCGAGCCGGTCGTCCGAGCCGAGGAAGAAGACGTACCGGCCGGTGGCCAGCTCCAGCCCTTGGTTGCAGGGCGCGGCCGGGCCGCCCGAGTTGGCCTGGTGGACCACCCGCAGCGTGCCGGGGTGCCGGGCGGCGAGCCGGTCCAGCAGGCGACCGCTGCCGTCGGTGGACCCGTCGTCCACCGCCACGATCTCCATCCGCTCGGGCCCGATGGTCTGCCGCAGCAGCGAGTCGAGGCAGGGCCGCAGGTAGCGGAGCGTGTTGTAGACCGGCACGACCACGCTCACGTCGGGTCGGGTGGTCGGTGGGCGGTCCGTCGCCTCCTCGACTGCCACAGCTGATCCTCCGTTGGTCGCGCGGCTGGTCCGACGCGACCGAGCGTGGTGGAGCGACCGGTCCGGGTGACGACACCGACGTGACGGCCAGATGACCGGCAGGCAGCCGTTGGATACGCCGAGCGGGCCCGACCCCCGGTGCGTGGGGGTCGGGCCCGCTGGGGGTGTTCCTCAGCTGGTGCTGTAGCCGCGGGTGGCGATCCAGTCGGCGAGGTTGTCGATGCTCATCCGGTAGGAGGCCATGTTCGGGTCGGCGCTGTCGGCGATGGTGACGGTCCTGCCGTCGTCGCGGTAGCCGATGACGCTGATGTAGTGGCCGCCCTCGAAGGAGTGGGTGTTGCCGTCGGTGTCGGTGGCGGTGCCGGCGATGTTGGCGACCACGGCCCGGCCGGCGTCGACGGTGCGGACGACGTCGGCGCGCAGCTTGTCGGTCTGCTTGTCGTCGGCCTTGGGCGTGCTGATCTCGACCGACTTGTAGGCGTCCCTGGCGCCGGTCTCCTTGTTCAGCACGGGAGTGATGTCGTTGATGCTGTTGGTGCCGGCCTCGGTGGTGCCCATCTCCCTGGCCATGGTGTCCACGTCGATGTCCTTGCCCTGCACGGACAGCGCGTTGCGGGCGGCGGCGGGGCCGCAGAAGTAGAAGTTGGGCTGGGCTTCGTAGCGCACGTCCAGCTCCCGCTCGCCGTGACCCTTGCGGTCGGTCACCACGGCGCTGGTCGTGCCGGTGGGGGCGGCGTGGGCGGCGATGGCGGGGCCGGCGACGCCACCGGCGGTCGCGGCGATGCCGGCAGCGGTCAGCACGGTCTTGCGCAGCAGGGTGGTAGCCATGATGGTTGCCTCCCAGGGGTGGGGGATGACGCGGCCCGGGGGCCGCGAAGGGGAAGGGTCCGAGGCTGGGCCCCGCGGCCGGGGCCTGCTCACGGGCCCGGGGCCGGCGCGGGCCGGGCCATCGGGGATGGCCGGCTCGGCGGCTCGGGGATGTAACGACGGCCGGTGGCCGGTCATTCCGACCGGGGCTGCCAGCGGCCCAGGGGCCGGGCTTCACGCGGTCTGCCAGGTGTAACGCCCCGCCCCCGGCCCCGATTCCCCCGAGCCGGTGACCCGGACCACCGCTTAATCACCCAAAACTCACACAAAGGTTGCATCCCCCGGCTCGCACGCCGACCCCGCGGAGGAACGCGCATCTTTGGGTGCTTGATCATCGGGTGGCGGTGGGTGGGGAGGGGTCGGAGAGGGCGTGGGGTGGGGGATGGGTGAGAGTGGTGCACCGTGAGATACCTGCGTAGTGACGGCCGCGTCGCGATCCGCCGCCCCCGGGCCGACGACGAGGCGGAGTTCGTGGCCGCCGCCCGGCGCAGCCGCGACCTGCACCACCCGTGGCTGACCGCACCGGACGACGCCGAACGGTACGCGGCGTACCTGCGCCGGATCCGCCGGCAGGACACCTCCGGCTTCCTGTTCTGCGACCGGGCCAGCGGTGCGATCGCCGGGTACGCGAACATCGGCGGCATCGTGCTGGGCGCGCTGCGCGGCGGATACCTCGGCTACGCCGCGTTCCGCCCGTACGCGGGCACCGGGCACGCCTCGGCCGGTGTGCGGCTGGTGATCGCGCACGCGTTCGGCACGCTCGGGCTGCACCGGTTGGAGGCGAACATCCAGCCCGGCAACGAGCCGTCGAAGCGACTGGCCCGCCGCCTCGGGTTCCGGCTCGAGGGATTCTCCCCGGACTACCTGTTCGTGGACGGCGCGTGGCGGGACCACGAGCGCTGGGCGATCACGGCCCCGCCGACGCCCTGACCGGCGACCCGCCTCAGCTTCCCGGCTTCGGGAACGCGACCGGGCTGCGGTGCCCGGCCCGGTCCACCGCGCGTACGCCGAAGAACACGTTGTCCTTGGACAGGTCGATCGTCACCTCGGTGACGTCACCGACCGCCAGCACCTTCTGCCACTCGGCGGCCGTGGTCTCCCGCCACACCACCTCGTAGCCGGCCAGGTCCGGTTCGGGGCCGCGCTGCCAGCGCAGCGTGGTGTCGTTGGTCAGGTTCGTGGTGACCACGGTGACGCCCTTCGGCGTACCCGGGGCCTGGGCGAGCGACCACAGCGCCGCGCCGTTCACCCGGGCCACCCGGGTGATGTAGTCGAAGTCGCAGAACTCCGGCAGGTCGCCGTACTGCACGCCGTCGACCACCCGGACGTCCTGGTGTTGGTGGGCGAAGTCCTCGGCGGGCTCGGTGAACCGGCCGGCCGGCCAGCCCTCGCGCAGGAACGAGATGTGGTCGCTGCCGCGCAGGTAGCGGTCCCGCCGGTAGATCACCCGGACGTCCATCCCGGTCACGCCGTGGTCCGCCACGTCGGTGACGAACCGGGCGAGCTGCCGGGACGGGGAGTCGTTCTCGCCGCCGACGGACTGCCGCACGCCCGCCTCGGCCGGCGTCTCGGCGGTCGGCACGCCCTCGGCGAACAGCCGCACGGTCCGCGGGTCGCGGGTGCCGTCGTCGGCGGTGCTGCTGCCGACGATGTCGTTGCTGAACATGCCCTGCACGTCCACGCCGGCCGCCTTCAACCGGCCGGCCAGGTACGTCGAGCCGTACAGGCCCTGCTCCTCGCCGGCGACGGCGGCGAGCACGATCGTCGCCTCGGTGCGCCGGCTCGCCAGCACCCGGGCCAGCTCCAGCACCACGGCCACGCCGGAGGCGTCGTCGTCGGCGCCCGGCGCGTCGCTGACCGCGTCCATCACGTCGGTGGCGCGGGAGTCGTAGTGGCCGGTGATCACGTACACCCGCTCGGGCGTGACGTCGCCGCGCAGCGTGGCCACCACGTTGGTGATGGTGGTGGCGGTCGGGATCCGGGAGGCGGGCTCCTGCACGTACGACTGGAGTGCCACGGTCATCCGGCCGCCGGAGGCGGCGGCGTACCCGGTCAGTTGGGCGTGGATCCAGTCGCGGGCGGCGCCGATGCCGCGTACCGGATCGGTCTGGCTGGAGAGCGTGTGCCGGGTGCCGAACGCGGCCAGGCGGCGGACGGTGGCCTCGATCCGGGCCCGGTCGATCTCGCGCAGCAGCGCGGTCAGCTCGCGGTCCGGCGGCTGCGGCCGGGCCGGCCGCCCCGGACCGCGCGGCGCGTCGGTCGCCGCCACCGCCGGGCCGGCGGCGAGCGGCGTCGCGACGGCGGCGGCGGTGGCCGCGGCCGAGGCGGTGAGGAAGGTACGCCGGCTCGACCTCGTGGGTCGGCCCTCGGCGGTCTCGTGGTTTCCCATCCCGGCATCCTCGCGTTGATCAGGAGGAATGTCCATATCGTTCACCGTGGATGGGTGGTCACGACGTTTGTCGGAGGTCTGCCCGGGAACGGCAGCAGACATGACGAAACCACGTGTGGTGATCGTGGGGGCCGGGTTCGCCGGGTACCACGCGGCCAAGACGTTGCGCCGGCTGGCCCGCGACCGGGCCGAGATCGTCCTACTGAACACGACCGACTACTTCCTCTACCTGCCGCTGCTGCCCGAGGTCGCGGCCGGCGTGGTCGAGCCGACCCGGATCTCGGTGCCGCTCGCCGGCACGCTCGACGGCGTCCGGGTGGTGGTCGGCGAGGCCGACCGGGTGGATCTCCAGAACCGCTGGGTCGGCTACCGCTCCGCCGAGGGCGGGCACGGCCAGCTCGCGTACGACCGGCTGATCCTCTCCGTGGGCAGCGTCAACAAGCTGCTGCCCATCCCCGGGGTCACCGAGTACGCGCACGGCTTCCGCGGCCTGCCCGAGGCGCTCTACCTGCACGACCACGTGGTCCGGCAGGTCGAGCTGGCCGAGTTGACCCACGACCCGGCCGAGCAGCGGGCCCGCACCACGTTCGTGGTGGTCGGCGCCGGCTACACCGGCACCGAGGTCGTCGCGCACGGCCAGTTGTTCACCGACCGGCTGGTGGCCCAGCGCCCGCACCTGAACGTCCGGCCGCGCTGGATGCTGCTCGACGTCGCCCCGCGCGTGCTGCCCGAACTGGACCGGCGGATGTCCGTCACCGCCGACCGGGTGTTGCGCCGCCGTGGCGTGGACGTGCGGATGGGCACCTCGGTCGGTGAGGCCACCCCCGACGGTGTGATGCTCACCGACGGCGAGTACGTGCCCACGTGCAGCCTCATCTGGTGCGTCGGGGTACGCCCCGACCCGTTCGTGGCCGAACTGGGCCTGCGCACCGAGAAGGGGCGGTTGGTGGTGGACGAGTTCCTCAACGTCCCCGGCTACCCGGAGGTGTTCGCCTGCGGCGACGCCGCCGCCGTCCCGGACCCGACCCGCCCGGGGCAGGTGTGCGCGATGACCGCGCAGCACGCCCAGCGGCAGGGCAAGCTGGCCGCGCACAACATCGCCGCCTCGTACGGGCAGGGCACCCGCAAGTCCTACAAGCACCACGACCTGGGCTGGGTGGTCGACCTGGGCGGCAAGGACGCGGCGGCCAACCCGCTGCACGTGCCGCTGTCCGGCCTGCCGGCCAAGGCGGTCACCCGCGGCTACCACCTGTTGGCGATGCCCGGCAACCGGCCCCGCGTCGCCGCGGACTGGGCGCTCGACGCGGCCCTGCCCCGGCCGGCCGTGCAGCTCGGCCTCGTGCCGGCCAACGCGGTGCCGCTGGAGAGCGAGTCGCCGGAGCTGGTCCGCCGGCCCTGACACGTCGCCGGAGCTGGTCCGCCGGCCCCGGCCGACACCCGGAAGCTCATCCGCCGGCCGGCGGCCGCTCCCGTGCCACGGGATCCGGCCCGCCGGCCGGACCGTTGTCGATCGGGCCCGTGCTGTCGGCCGGGGCGGGGTGGGCCGGCGTGCCGTCGGCTGGCGTGCCCAGTGCCACCCGCCCGGCGGGGACGAACTCGCGCAGCAGCACCTGCACGACGCCGGCCGCCGGGATCGCCAGCAGCGCACCGACCAGACCGGCCAGCTCGGCCGCCAGTAGCACGCTGACCAGCACCGTCAACGGGTTCAGCCGGACCGCGCGGGCCATGATCACCGGTTGCAGGAGATGGTTCTCCACCTGCTGGTAGACCACGAAGAAGACCAGCACCACGACGCCGGCGGTGGGGGAGTTCGCGAAGCCCGCGCCGGCCGCGACGATCGCGCCCAACGTGGCGCCGACCAGCGGGATCAGGTCGAACACGGCGACCACCAGCGCGATCACCGCGGCGAACGGCACCCCGAGCAGGAGCAGCACCACGAAGGTCAGGCCGCCGCAGATCAGGCTGATCACCAGGTTCCCGCTCAGGTAGCCGGTGACGATCCGGGAGGAGTCACGCCCGATGCGCCGCAACCGCTCGGCTGGGCCGTCCCCGACCAGCCGCAGCGTCGTCGCCACGATCCGGGGCGCCTCCAGCACCATCAGGTACGCCAGCACCACCACGGTGACCAACGCGGCGACGGCCTGCGCCACGCCCCGGACCAGCCCGACGGTCGGCTCGCCGAGCCGGGAACCGTAGCGGCGCAACTGTCCGGGTTCGGCGTACCGGAGCAGGTGCAGGCGGTCCAGCAGCCGGCCGACCGGTCCCCGCCCGGCCTGGGCGTCGTGCACCAGCTCCGGCACCCGGTCGGCGAGCCGACCCAGCTCGTCCACCAGCGGCAGGACGATCACCGTGCCCAACGCCGCGAGCAGCACGAACGTGGCCAGGAAGACCAGCAGGGTGGCCAGCGCCCGCCGGTGCACCCGACGCTCCAGCCGGTCGACGAGCGGCTTGAGCGCGACCGCGAGGAACGCCGCGACCAGGCCCCAGACGAGCACCCGACGGGTCGCCCAGACCAGCGCCAACCCGACCACGGTGGCCAGCACCAGACCGATCACGATCACCGTCCGGCGGGCGGTGGACCGGTCGTCGACGGCGCTCATCCGGCGCGGCTACCCGCCCTGTCGGTGGAGAAACCCGGGGCTCACCGCGGGTCGGCGTCGGTGACCGGCAGGGCGTCCGCGGCGAACGTGTCGAGCGCCGCCGCGTGCAGCACGGTGCCGGGCACCGGGTCACCGGCGACCCGTGCGGCGAGCCGACGTACCGGCAGCCGCCCCGGCCGGAGCACGCCGGCGAGCACCACGTTGCCGTAGCGCCGGCCGCGCAGCATCCGCCGGTCGGTGAGCAGGCACACCTCGGCGAAGACGGCGCGCAGCGTGGCCACCTGCGCTCTGGTGTGCGCCAGCGGCGGCAGGTCGGTCAGGTTCACCAGGTAGACGCCGTCCGGGCGGAGCACCCGGGCCACCTCGGCGGCGAACTCGAGGGCCGCCACGTGCGCGGGCATCCGGGCCGCCCGGTAGACGTCGCCCACCACCACGTCGTAGGCGGCGTCCGGCGCCCCGGCGACCGCGTCGCGGGCGTCGCCCAGCGTGACCACCACCTCGGGCGGCAGCGGCGGCAGCTTCCGGCGGACCAGCTCGACCACGCCGGGATCGCGTTCGACCACCCGCTGCGCCGAACCGGGCCGGGTGGCGGCCAGCCAGCGGGGCAACGTGAGCGCGCCGCCGCCCAGGTGCAGGGCGGTCA
This sequence comes from Micromonospora sp. AKA38, assembly GCF_027925725.1. Lineage (NCBI taxonomy): Bacteria > Bacillati > Actinomycetota > Actinomycetes > Micromonosporales > Micromonosporaceae > Micromonospora > Micromonospora sp. AKA38. The sequence goes on from NZ_BNEI01000005.1 coordinate 888,880, forward strand.
CCGGCTGCCCGGGCGGGGCGCTCAGGTCGATCACCGTGGCGATCCGCCGCACGTACTCGAAGTGCAGGTGACGGGCGTCGGCGACGTCCACGTAGGACTGTTCGACCCCGTCGGCGAGCAGTGTACGCCCGGTGGGGCGGGCCGGGTCGACGACGATCTCCAACACCTCGGTGTCGCTCTCCACCTTCGGAACGCTACCGGCGCGCGTGCGGTGTCGAGCGGGGCCCCCGCCCCTGCCGGAGGCGTTGAGCGGGGGCCCCTCCGTGCGGGTCAGCCGGCGGCCATGCCGGCGCCGGCCTCGTCGATGGCGTCGTCGACGCGGTGGGCCAGGGCCACGTCCGCCGTGGTGACGCCGTCGGTCTGCTGGGTCCGGACGGTGAGCACCGCGTTGTCCGGGTCCGGCCGGCCGATCTGCGGGCCGCGCCCGCCGTCGGCCCGGAGCCGGTCCAGCCGGTCCAGCACCCGGTCCAGGTTGCCGCCGGGCAACTCGATGGTGCGCACCAGCGAGCGCCGGTCACTGGACCAGTACGGCAGCGTGGCGAGCGCGTCGCGCAGCTCCGACTCGGTCAGCGGCGCGGTGGCGGAGCTGGCGCCCACCAGACCGCCGCCGTAGTCGGCCGGTCCGAGCAGGTCGCGCAACCCGTCGGGTACGCGCAACGACCCGACCAGTTCGGCGTCCGCGTCCGCGAGCGCGGCCAGGGTCGCCTCCGCCTGGTAGCGCGCCTGTTCCGGGGTGAGCCGGCTGCGCCGCCCGACCTCGGCCAGGAAGCCCGGCAGGTCCTGCCGCCGTTCGACGCCGTCCACCGGGACCACGTCGTGCAGCTTCACCGGGACGGCCGCGAGCAGCCGTTCCCGCTCCGCCTCGTCGAGTGCCCGGGCCAGGGCCAGCACGGTGGCCTCCGCCGCGACCTTCGCCTCGGCGAAGTCGACGCCGGCGCGCCGGCTCACGTCGTCGACGAGGTCCCGGTAGCCCAGCGTGACACCCCGGCCGGACGGCGGGTCCGGCAGCGGTCGCGGTCGCTCCGCCACCCCGACCGCGGGCGGCGCCGGCCCACCCCGCGTGCTGTCCGGCTTGTGTCGACCGGCCGGCGGCGGGCCGGACCGTTCGTGCTGGTCCAGCGAGGTGACCTGCTTGGACGCGCTCAGGCTGGCGCCGCTCTGGCTGGGCCGCCGGCCCTGCTCCCGGGCCTGCCGGGCGAGGGCCCGGCGGCGCTGGTTGTCGCCCTCCATCTGCTTGCGCATCGTCGCACCTCGTTCCTGGTCGGTTGCGCTTGCGCCGGTCGCCTTCCCGGCGCCGCCGGGAAGCTAACGACGTCCGGCGGGGCGAGGAGCTTCATTCGCTGCGGGTGAGGGGCGGTCACCCGATGGCGTCGCACGATCGGGGCGGACCGGACAACTTCCGACGCACGCGGAAGGGCAGGTCGTCATGAAACGGATCGTGGAGATCGTCCCCGCTCGTCCCGGTTGGTACGCCCGCTGGCGCGTCGGCCCGGAGGTCACCCGCTGCTACCCGGTGACCCTCTGGGCGCTGCTGGAGGGCACGGACGGCGATGGACGCGAGGTGGTCGGCGTCGACTGCGTCGGGCAGTGGCCCGGCGCGGACGACGACGGGGCCGGAGATTTCGTCCGTTACCTGTTCCAGACGCCTGATTCCGGTGTGCCGGAGGACGCCGACTCGTCGGCGGTGGGGGAGCCGCGTGACGGTGCTTCCCGCCGGCCGGCGGTGGCGCCCGTCGTCTGAGCCCTCCTCCAGGCCCCCGGCCCCTGGTCCCAGGGTCGGGGGCCGCCCCCTGCCCGGGGCGGGACGCGGGTCGGTCAGCCCACCTCGCGGGCGTCGCCGGCCGCCGTGCGGGGCGGGGCGGTGAGCAGTTCGGCCAGCCCGGTGCGGTCCAGAAGCTGTCGGATCTGCGCGTTCATGCCGCGCAGATGGATCGCGCCGGTGCCGGCGCGGTGGATCAGCACCAGCGCGCTCAGGCCGGAGGAGTCGCAGAGCGTCACGTCGGTGAAGTCGAGCCACAGCTCATGGTGGCCGTCGCGGCGCAGCCCGGCGGCGGCCTCGACGAGTTCCGGCGCGGTGTCGAAGTCCAGCTCGCCGGCCAGCCGGAGCCGGGCGGAGCCGGCGTCGGGCCGGTCCACCTCGATGGTCAACAGCGGGGAGAGCACAGGACCATGTTCCCAGCCGCCGGTGGTCGGGAAACCTCCGGGGTCAGGCGGACGCGGTGGAACCGGATGCCCGGCCGTCGGCCGGCCGGCGGTCCAGCAGACCCGTCACGCCGGTCATGTCGAGGATGGTCTCCAGGAAGCGCGGGACCGCCCGGAGTTCGATGCCGGTGCCGGCCTGCTGCCCCTCGCGCCAGGCGTGCACGATCACCGACAGGCCGGTGCTGTCCAGGAAGACCAGGTCGCCGAAGTCCAGCACCAGCCGGGCGGGACGCGCGGCGAGCAGGCGGTCGATCTCGGCGCGCAGCGGCGTCGCGGTGGCGTAGGCCAGGTCACCGCCGACGCGGACGATCGGGACGTCCGGGTCGGAACGGTCCACGGAGATGCTCAGCGGCGTCGCTTCGGGCTTTCTCCGTTGAGGAACCACCATCACGCCTTTCCGCAGGCTGCCGGTCTGGCAGGGACGTCCGGATCGTAACAACCCCACCGCCGGGGCGCTCGGCGTGTGTTCGCGGGCGAGGACCGTCGTCGGGTGGCGCTGGGGGCATACCGGCGTAGGGTGGGGAGCGGAGATATGACCACACGCGCCACTTGCGGCGCTCCGCCGATGTCGACGAGGAGAGTGGGCTCAGCTGGTGACTGCTGCCGACGTCAGGGGTTCCGACCCGGGCGACGGACGGATCTCCACGCCGAGTGCCGACCGGGCTCGGGTGTGGTCCGCCGACGCCCCGACGCCGGCTGCGCTCCCACCGCTGGCCCCCGACCACGACGCGCCGATCGTCCCCGACTGGTCCGAGGTCGTGGAGCACTTCCGTGAGGGTCTCATCGTCTGCGACGCCGACGGCGTGGTGCGGCACGTGAGCCCGGTCGCGGAGCGATTGGTCCCCGAGGTCGTGCCGGGCGAGGTGCTCGCCGCCGCCGGCGTGGCGGCGCTGGGCGGCGACGGTCGGTTCGAGTTCACCCACCACGACCGGCGGCTGCGGCTGCGCCCGGTCGCGCTCTCCCACGCCCGGCGCTGCTGGTACGTGGAGGACGTCACCGAGAGCGTCAGCCGGGCCGACGCCCTGCTCGCCGAGCGGGCCCGCTCGTTGTTCCTCGCCGTGGTCGGCGAGAAACTCGGCAACCCGTTGCACCCCGACCGGGCCGCCGCCGCGGTGGCGCGGCTGGCGGTGCCCACGGCGGCCGACGTGGCGGTGCTGGTGCTGGCGCCGCGTTCCGGCCGGGCCCGCTGGTGGCGGGCGGTACGCGCCGAGGACGAGGCGCCCGCCGTGGACAGTGGTGTGCTGCCCGCCGCCGCGCTGCCCGCGGCCATCGAGGCCGGTCTCGCCGGGACCGAGCCGCACGCGCTGGACTGGCTCGTCGAGCAGGCCGTCGAGGCGGGCTGGCTGCCCGGCCTGGACGCGACCGGCGCCACCGCCCGGGTGGTGCCGCTGCCGGGCCGGGACGCCCCGGTCGGCGTGCTGCTGGTGGCCCGCCGGGCCGGCCGCTGGTACGACGAGGCCGACATCGACCTGGTGCGCGCGTTCGCGGCCCGGGCCGGCGCGGCGCTGACCACCGCCATGCTCTACCGCGACCAGGCCGAGGTCGCCGACACGTTGCAGGCCAGTCTGGTGCCGGTCGAGCCGGCGGCGGCCTCGGGCGTGCAGTGGGGCACGGCGTACCGGCCGGCGCAGGCCGGTCTGCGCATCGGTGGTGACTTCTACGGCTCGCACCGGCTGCCCGACGGCGGCTCGGTCTTCTTCCTCGGCGACGTGTCGGGCAAGGGCGTGGAGGCGGCCGTCTTCACCGGCCAGCTCCGCCAGTGCCTGCACGCGTTGCACCGGGTGGAGACGCAGCCGGGGCGGTTGCTGAAGCTGCTCAACGACGCGTTGCTGGAGACCACCCAGGCCCACGGGCAGGGCCGGTTCGCCACCATGGTGCTCGGGGTGGCCCGACCGCACCGCGACGGCGGGCTGACGCTGACGCTGGCCGGGGGCGGTCACCTGCCGCCGCTGGTGCTGCGCGCCTCCGGCGAGGTCGAGGTGGTGCCGTTGAGCGGCATGCTGATCGGCGTGGTGCCGGACCCGCGGATCGGCGACGCCACCGTGCACCTGGCGCCGGGCGAGACCTGCCTGCTCTACAGCGACGGCGTGACCGAGGCGCGGGGCGGGTGGCGCGGCGACGAGCAGTTCGGCGCGGACCGGCTGCTCACCGCCGTGACCGGCTGCCACCGGATGCCCGCCCCGGCGCTGGCCGAGCGGGTCGAGCAGGTGACCTGCGACTGGCTCGCCCACGGCGACCACGACGACATCGCGGTGCTGGCGTTACGGGCGACCGGTGCGGCCGGCCGCGCGTCCCGCCACCTGCACGCCGTGCCCGGCCCGACGGGCGCCGAACCGACGAGGGAGCTGCCCGAGTGACCGCGACGACCACCGCAGCCGGCCCGGCGCACGCGTTCGCCGGCTATCTGGAGTGCCTGGCCGAGGCCGACGAACAGGGTGCGGTGGCGGTCGCCCGGGGGCTGCTGGAGGCGGGCGTGCCGGCCGAGCGGGTGCTGCTCGACCTGGTCGCCCCGGCGCAGGCCGAGGTGGGCGAGCGGTGGGCACGCAACGAGTGGAGCGTGGCGCAGGAGCACGCCGCCACCCACATCAGCGAGCGGGTGGTGGCGGCGGTCGCCGCGTACGCCGATCCGCGGGTGACCCGCGGCCGGATCGTGATGGCCTGCATGGACGGTGAGTGGCACGCGTTGCCGGCCCGGCTGGTCGCCGAGGTGCTGCGGCTGCGCGGCTGGCAGGTGGTCTTCCTCGGGGCCAGCGTGCCGGCCGCGCACCTGGTGTCCTACCTGCACCGGTACGACGCCGACGCGGTGGCCCTGGCCTGCGCGCTGCCGATGCGGCTGCCGCACGCCCACCGGATGATCGAGGCGTGCCGCCGCTCCGACGTGCCGGTGGTGGTGGGCGGGCGCGGGTTCGGCGCGGACGGCCGCTGGGCCCGGGTGCTCGGCGTGGCGTGGGCGCCGGACGCGCCCGCCGCGGCCGACCTGGTCGCCGACGACCGGGCGCTGCGCGCGACGCCGCCCGCACGGCTGGACCACCTCGCCGACGACGAGTACGCCAGCCTGGTCAAGCGGCGGGGCGAGCTGATCGACAGTGCGCTCGCCGACCTGCGCGAGCGGGTGCCGGCGGTGGTCGACTACACGCCGGCGCAGCTCGACTCGACCGTGGGCGACCTGGGCTACATCGTCGACTTCCTGGCCGCCGCGCTCTACGTGGACGACGGGACGCTGTTCGCCGAGTTCGTCGAGTGGTTGGTGGAGATCCTGGTCAACCGCGGTGTGCCGGCGGGCGCGGTCGGCCTCACGCTCGACCACTATGGACAGCAGCTGCGGGACTTCCCCCGCGCGGCCGGTTTCCTGGAGCGGGCGCGGGCCGTGGTGGGCGGCGGGGTGGCGGCGACGGCGGGCCGCTGATCCGGATCGGGCCGGACGCCCCCTATACTTGCTGCACTGCAAGGGTTCGCCTGCGGTGGGAGCGAGAGGGGCCACGGTGACGTTCACCGTCACGTCCGCCCGGCGGGACCAGGGCGTCACCTGCCTCCGGCTCGCCGGTGAACTGGACCTGAGCACGGCCGGGGAGCTGACCGCCGAGATCGACCGGCTGGTCGCCGACGGCCGCCGCGAGTTGCTGCTCGACCTCACCGAGCTGACGTTCTGCGACTCGACGGGCATCGCCGCCTTCGTCCGTGGGGACAATCTCGTCGCCGCCGACGGTGGCTGGCTGCGGCTCACCGGAGCGACCGGCCGGGTGGCCCGGGTGCTTCAGGTGACCGGGCTGGCCGAGGTGCTGCGCCACGACCGCGACACGGCCGACCCGACGCGGTCGGCCGGCTCCTGATCGGATAGATTTCCCGCCCAGCGTCCGGTCGCGCGGCCGGTGCCCTCCCCGAGACGAAGCAGGTAGCCCCATGGGTCAGCCCAGTTCGAGCCCCGTCCGCATCCTGGTGGTGGACGACGATCCGGGTGACGTCTTGATGATCGAGGAGGCGCTCGAGGAGTCGGACGTCGAGAAGGTCATCGACGTGGTCGCCGACGGCGAGGAGGCGATGGAGTTCCTCCGTCGCGAGGGCCGGCACACCGGGGCGCAGCGACCGGACGTCATCCTGCTGGACCTCAACATGCCGCGGATGGACGGGCGGCAGGTGCTCGGCGAGGTCAAGCGGGACGAGAACCTCCGAAGCATCCCGATCGTGGTGCTGACCACCTCCAACGCCGACACGGACGTGGTGAGCAGTTACACCCTCCAGGCCAACGCGTACGTGACCAAGCCGATCGACCTGGACGACTTCAACGACGTGGTGCGCCGCATCGACGAGTTCTTCGGCCGGGTGGTCGTGCTCCCCAAGCACTCCTGACGACCCGCGCGTCCCGGTGTCCGGATGCTGAACATTTCCGGTGAACGGCCGACGGCGGTCCGGCCCGCCCCGCAGGATCGTCAGGTGGGGGACGCACGCCGGCTGCCTGGGGGGCGACAGCATGAGGTTCTCGGTGGTGGAGGCCGGTTACGACCGGCGCCAGGTGGATGCCTGCCTGGACGAGCTGGATCTCCGGCTGCGCCGGCTGGCGGCGCGTGCGGAGGGCGTCGCGGGGGCGGGTCGGGAGTGGGACCGGATCCGGCTGGACGCCGGGCACCTCTGCGACTATCTGCGGCGCCGCGCCGCGCCGGCTGACCGGCCTGTTCCGGCCGACCCGTCGGACGCCGACGCCCCGGCCGGCCCGTCGGCCGCCGAGCGGGAGGCCGCCGACCTGGTGGCCCGGGCGCGCGCCGAGCTGGACGCCGCGCGCGAGGAGGCCCGCCTGGTGCGGGAGGAGGCGTACGCGGAGGCGCTGCGGGCGCGCCGCGAGTTCGAGGCCGCGCTGCTGGCCCGCCGCCGCCGCGAGGCCCGGGTCGACGAGATCCTCTCCGGCGCCCGCGTGCCCGCCGACACCCCCACCGCCGCCGCCGGCCGGTGAGACGACGCTCCGGGCCTCAGGACAGCGCCGCCACCACCGTGGTGGCCCGCTTCTCGTGCTTCGCGTACGCGTCGGGGAACGCGGAGATCTGCACCGCCTGGGCCGCGCCGGTGACGCTCATGTCCGCCCAGCCCGGCACGTCGGCCAGCGCGGCGTAGAACGCCCGGGCCGCGTACGCCGGTCGCATGAGTTCGGCGACCGTGCCCCACCCGCTGCTCGGGCGCTGCTGGAACAGCCCGACCGAGTCGTGGTCGGAGCCGCTGCCCTGGTGCGGCTGGTCGAACGACTCGGGCAGCACGTCGCTGGCCAGGTTGTACAGGTCGCTCTCCTGCATGGCGGTGGCCACCGCCACCACCATCGCCCGGCGCGGCAGGCGCATGTCCCGGCCGACGTCGACGATGGCCTTCGCGTTGTCCATCTGCCGCTGGTCCAGGCCGGCGACGGGACGCGGGTGCTTCGGGCGGACCACCTTCCGCGGTGGCTTCTTGCGATCCGGCGTCGGGCTCGGCGTGGCGACCGGGACGGGCGACGCCGGGGCGACGGCGGGGGGCGCCGCCCGGGTGAAGTCGCGGGAGGCGCGCTGCTCGACGGCGGCCCGGTCGGCGAGCGCCTCGCGTACCTCCACGGTCGGCTGGGCGGCCTCGCCGACGCCGGCCATGCCGATCAGGCCGAGGCAGCAGGTGACGCCGGTGGCCACCGCGATCCGGCCGGGGACGGAGCGGGCCGCGCCGCGCCGGGGTGGCTCCGGGGCGCGGTGCCGTCCCACTCGCCGTTCGGCCGATGCCGGGTCGATCGTTCGGCCAACCGGGCGGTTCGCGGGCGATGACTGGGGGGCGCGGTGGTCGGGATGCACCCGCCGAGGCTAGAAAGCTTCTCGGCGCTTGCCATCGGGGTGGTTGGTGGCATGCGCCACAGTTTGCCGGAATCCGCTCCGGCATAACCGTCAGTGAATCACCAAACTGTCGAACCTCTTGTCTCCGTAAAGTCGGTCGTGGCGGATTCGACGGGACGATCCGGGCGCGCGACCGTCAGCGCGTCGCGGCGTGGCGATCTCCTCCGATCGGGGGAGGAGCCGCCGGTCGCCCGGCCACGTGATCGACTCCGACCCGCCGAGGCCGGCCATCTCCACCCCGCCACCGGCGGGACCGGTGCGGGCACCGGAATCCGGCGCACCGGGCGCCCGGGCGCTCGATACGATTCCGACGGTGACGGAGCAGATGGTCGACGACCGGGCCGCCGGTGAGCCCGCCGGCCGGCGGGGGCGACGGGGCCTGATCATCGTTTCCTGCGCCGTGCTGCTCACCGTGCTGCTGGTCGGGCACCGGGCGGTGCCCAACGTGCACGGCCTGGGCAGCCTGGTGGACAGCGCCACCCCGCTGCTCGGTCTCGGCGTACCCCTGCTCGGGCTCGCGGCGCTGCTGCGCCGCTCCCGCCGCGCGCTGCTCGCCGTGCTGGTGCCGGCGCTGGTCTGGGCCGGGATCTTCGGCCGGGCCTGGCTGCCCCCGGCGGCCGGCGCCGACGGGACCGCGGTGCGGGTGGCCAGCCAGAACCTGCGGGCCGGTAACCCCGACCCGGCCGCCACCGTCGGCGCGCTGGCCGCCGACGCCCCGGACCTGATCGGGTTGCAGGAGGTCGACGACGGGGAGCGGATCGCGCCCGCGCTGGCCGGCCGATACCCGCACCGGACGGCCGTCTCCACCGTGGCGCTGTGGAGCCGCTGGCCGATCCGCGAGACGCACGGCGTGGACACCGGCCTGGGCTGGGACCGCGCGCTGCGTGCCGTGGTGGCCGCCCCGCAGGGCGACCTGACCGTGTACGTCGTCCACCTCGGCTCCGCCCGCGCCGGCCACACCACCACCCGCGACGAGACGGTGGCGGCGCTGGCCCGCGCCGTCCGTGCCGACCCGGCCGACCGGCTGGTGGTGCTCGGCGACCTGAACACGGCCACCACCGACCGGGTCTTCGACCCGCTGACCCGACTGCTCGGCGACGCGCAGGCCGAGGCCGGGCAGGGTTTCGGCTTCACCTGGCCGGCGGAGGTGCCGGTGACCCGCCCGGACCACGTGCTCTACCGGGGGCTCACCCCGACCGCCGCCGGCGTGGTGCACACGCCGGACACCGACCACCGCGCGGTGACCGCCGGCTTCCGGTGGTGAGTCGGGTGCTCAGTGGCGGCCGTTCTCGGCCGGGGTGACCGTGAGCCGGTGCCGGCTCGGGTCACCGCTGGAGAACGGCCACAGCCGGTCGGCGTACGCGACCAACTCGGCGAGCTGGTCCCGGCTGAGCCCGGCCGAGGAGATCTCGGCGTGCACGTCGGCCCGGTAGCGGCCGTCGTCGTCGCGACCCAGCTTCGCCTCGGCGGTCACCTGCACGGTGTGCGCCTCGTCGGTGATCTCGCCGGCCGCCTCCACCGCGGCGTGGTGCAGGCAGGAGGCGAACGCGGCGGCCAACAACTGCTCCGGCGTCAGGCCGGAGCAGTGCGGCGCCAGCGGGGACGCCAGGGCGGAGGACAGACCGCCGTCGTCGGTGCGTACGTGACCGCCCGCCGCGGTCGCCGTGGCCGTCTCGGCCAGCCAGGAACTCGGATCCGGCATCGCGTTCCTCCCGTCACTCACCGGCCCGCGTTCCCGGCCGCCGACGGGCGAAACCGCAGTACGCTCAGCGGATCCGCCCGCTCGTGGCGGCGTCCACGGCCATCGCCTCGGTCGCCTCGGCGGCGGCCCGCCCGGTCCACGGCGAGGTCTCGCCGATCCGCTGCCGGGGCAGCACCACGGTCATCGGCACGTAGATGCGGGCGTCGACCGCCTCGGCCAGCAGCAGCGCGGCCATCGGGCTGGTCGGCCTCGCGGCGGGGTCGGCGTCGAGGCAGCGCTCGCACAGCTCGGCCACCTCGGCCGGCAGCCCGGGGACCTCCGGCAGCGGTCGGGGCGGCAGGCGGCGGCGCGCGCCGAGCAGTTGGCTGGTGCTGGCGGCGTCGTACGGTAGCCGGCCGCTCAGGCAGTAGTAGAGCAGCACGCCGAGCGCGTACATGTCGGCGGCCGGGGTGGCCGGCTGCCGGTCGAGCTGCTCCGGGGCGAGGTACGCCGGGGTGCCCACCACGACCCCCTCCGGGGTGTGGTCGGGCGCGCCGGCCGGGGTGGCGATGCCGAAGTCGAGCACCTTCACACCGGACGGGGTGAGGATCACGTTCGCCGGCTTCACGTCCCGGTGCACGATGCCGTGCCCGTGCGCGGCGGCCAGCGCGGCGCACACCTCGGCGCAGACCCGCACCGCGATGCGCCAGTCCAGCGGGCCGGCGCGCAGGTGCGCGGCGAGCGTCTCGCCCTCGGCCAGCTCCATCACGATGTAGGGCACCGGCCGGCCGTCCGGCAGCGTGGCGGTGCCGAAGTCGTGCACGCTGGCCACGTTCGGGTGGACCAGTCGCGCCGCCGAGCGGGCCTCGGCCCGGATCCGTTCCACCGAACCGGCGTCGCCGTCCAGCCCCGGCGAGATCAGCTTGATCGCCACGGTCCGGTCCAGCACCCGGTCGTGTGCCCGCCACACCTCCGACATGCCGCCCACGGCCGCGCGCTGTTCGAGCTCGTACCGCCCGCCCAGCGTCCTCATCGACCACTCCCTGTTCTCGTCCGGTCCCCCCGGACCCGCTACCCGGGCTCCGAGCTGTGCAAACCGCCGGGAGCGGCCCGGCCGGCGGGGTAGCTTCGCGAGCGGGAGTGTCGACGTCGGAACGGAGAGTGAGCGGTGGCGCTGGTGCGCGTACGGTTCGTCGGCGGTCCGGCCGACGACGTGGCCAGGGACCTGCCGGCGGATCCGGACGGCGCGCCGCCACGCCGGTGGATCCTGCGCCACCCCGAGCAGCCGCCCACCGACGTGGCGGACCATCTCTACGAGCGGGGTGACCGGGCCGGCCCGGAGGGCTGGACGATGCGCTACGTGCGCACCGACCCGTTCGGCGCCACCGAGTAGTCCCGGTCGCGTCCGGCGAGGGTGCGGCGTGGCCGCCGGCCCCGGGTGCGGCGTGGACGGCTCAGGCCGGCCGGACACCTGTGGTGCCGAGGATGACGGCGGCGACCAGCTCCGGGTCGTCGTGCATCGGCACGTGCCCGCAGCCGGGGAGGTCGAGGTGCCGGGCGGTGGGCAGCCGGGTGCGGGCCAGCGCGGCCTGCCGGTGGGGCAGGATGCGGTCCCGGGTGCCCCAGGCGACCGTCACCGGGACGGTGGGCCGCCCGGCGAACGCGTACCCCCGGCCGGCCCGGGCGACGGCGCGGAACGCGCGCGCCCGGCGCAGCGCGCGGGCGTCCGCGAGCGCCACGTCCGGCGTCAACCGGTCCGGCCGGGCCAGGATCATGCCCATCGCCAGGGCCCGCAGCGCCGGCGCGGCGAACAGGTGACGCAGCACCGGCTCGGGCAGCCGGGCCGCGCTGCGGTGCAGGCTGAGCACGGTGAGCGCCCAGCGCAGCTCGCGTGCGGTGCAGAAGCCGGCCGGCGACAGCGCGGTGGCCGAGGCGACCGCGCCGATGGCGGCCAGCTCCAGCGCGATCGCCCCACCGAGGCTGTTGCCGGCCACGTGCGGCCGGTCCAGCCCGAGCGCGGCGAAGAGGTCGACCATGCCGGCCACCAGCCCGGGCATGTCGGCGGGCAGGCCGGCGGCGGGCACCGGGGAGCGGCCGAAGCCGGGCAGGTCGACGGCGATCACGTCGTGCGTCCCGGCGAGCCGGTCCAGCACCGGCAGCCAGGCGCCGCCGTGGTGGCCGATGCCGTGCAGCAGCACCAGCGCCGGCCCGGCGCCGCGCCGCTCGAAGACCACCTCCACGTCGGGGCGGGGAGCCGGCGTGGTCACGGCCCGGCCGGCGACGTGCGGGCGCCGGAGCCCCGGGCCGCGCCGGTCGCCGACGTCAGCCCGTCGGCGGGGCGGCCATCGATGGACATGCCCGGCAAGTTACCACCGGGTAGCCCGGTCGGGGAAGACCGGATCGCTGCGCCGGATGGCCACGCGCCGCCGGCACAGCTGGTACACAGGAACGGGACAGCGCCGGTACAGTCGGCGCGCCCACGATGGGGAGCATGGTCATGAACGGGCAGGCCGCGCAGGGCCGGATCGAGCTGCGCCGACCGGACGGCGAGCCGGTGCGCGTGCTGGTGGTGGACGACGAGCCGACGCTCACCGACCTGCTCTCGATGGCCCTGCGCTACGAGGGCTGGCAGGTCACCACCGCCGGCAACGGGATGGCGGCGATCAGCGCGGCCCGCCAGTTCCGGCCGGACGCCGTGGTGCTCGACGTGATGCTGCCCGACCTGGACGGCTTCCAGGTGCTGCGTCGCCTGCGCGAGCAGTCGCCGAGCGTGCCGGTGCTGTTCCTGACCGCCCGGGACGCGGTGGAGGAACGCGTCGCCGGGCTCACCGTCGGTGGTGACGACTACGTCACCAAGCCGTTCAGCCTGGAGGAGGTGATCGCCCGGCTGCGCGCCCTGCTGCGCCGCTCCGGGTTCGCGGTCGCCGCCCGGGAGGAGGCGGTGCTGACCGTCGGTGACCTCAGCCTCGACGAGGACAGCCACGAGGTGCGCCGCGGCGACGCCCTGATCACGCTCACCGCCACCGAGTTCGAGCTGCTGCGCTACCTGATGCGCAACCCGCGCCGGGTGCTCAGCAAGGCGCAGATCCTCGACCGGGTCTGGAACTACGACTTCGGCGGCCAGGCCAACGTGGTCGAGCTGTACATCTCGTACCTGCGCAAGAAGATCGACGCGGGCCGCGCGCCGATGATCCATACGCTGCGCGGCGCGGGCTATGTCCTCAAGCCCGCGGAGTGACCACGGCGGGCGGCTGCGTCGCCGGCTGGCCGGCTGGTCGCTGCGCCGCCGCCTGGTGCTCTCCGTGGTGGCGCTGCTGGCGCTGGTCAGCGTCGGCATCGGCGGCCTGACCACGGTCGCGCTGCGACACTTCCTCATCGGGCGGATCGACGACCAGCTCACCGGCGGCGAGTCCCGCCGGCACGTGCGGCAGCCCTCGCCGTTCGAGCTGCCGCAGGAGCGACCGAGCACCTTCCGTCCGGGTTTCCCACCCGGCTACCCGGCCGAGTCCGTGGCGGCGCGGGTCGTCGACGGGAAGGTCGACCTGGCGTTCCGGCAGGCGGCCACGCAGCCGGCCACGGTGCCGGTGGGGGAGGTGGCGCCACTGGCCCGGCTCCGTCCCGACGCCGCGCCGCGCACGATCGCGCTGGCCGGGCGCGGTGACTACCGGGCGGTGGCTCGGCAGATGCCCGACGGCGACGTCCTCGTCTTCGCCATCCCGCTGTCCGAGGTCGACGAGACGGTCATGTGGATGGTCGTCGCCCAGGCCGGGGTGATCGGGGCCGGCCTGGTCATCGCCGGCGGCCTCGGCGCGCTGATCGTCCGGGGCACGTTGCGGCCGCTGACCCGGGTCGCGGCCACCGCGGCCCGGGTCGCCGAGCTGCCGCTGGACCGGGGCGAGGTGGCGCTGTCGGTCCGGGTGCCGGCCGCCGACACCGACCCGCGCACCGAGGTCGGGCAGGTCGGGGGCGCGCTCAACCGGATGCTCGGCCACGTCGCCGCCGCGCTCGCCGCCCGGCAGGCCAGCGAGACCCGGGTACGCCAGTTCGTCGCCGACGCCAGCCACGAGCTGCGGACGCCGCTGGCCGCCATCCGGGGGTACGCGGAGGTGGCCCGGCGCGGCCGGCAGGAGGTGCCACCGGACGTGGCGCACGCGTTGCGCCGGGTCGAGTCGGAGAGCACCCGGATGACCAGCCTCGTGGACGACCTGCTGCTGCTCGCCCGGCTGGACTCCGGCCGACCGCTGGCCGCCGAGCCGGTCGACCTGACCGCCATGGCGGTGAACGCGGTCAGCGACGCGCACGTGGCCGGCCCGGAGCACCACTGGCAGCTCGACCTGGCGGACGAGCCGCTCACCGTCACCGGCGACGGCCACCGGCTGCACCAGGTGCTGACGAACCTGCTCGCCAACGCGCGGGTGCACACCCCGGCCGGCACCACCGTCACCACCCGGCTGTCCCCCGCCCCGGACGGCGTGGAGCTGCGGGTCACCGACGACGGGCCGGGCGTCCCGGCCGAGCTGCAACCGGAGGTGTTCGAACGGTTCGCCCGCGGTGACAGCTCCCGCTCCCGCGCGCACGGCAGCACCGGCCTGGGGCTGGCCATCGTCGCCGCCGTGGTGGAGGCCCACCACGGCCGGGTCGAGGTGGCCAGCCGCCCCGGCCACACCGCGTTCACCGTCTGGCTGCCGGGATCCACAGCGGACGCATAGGTCGTTCACGGGGGTGGGTCAGCGGGCCCTCCGAGGCTTGCCGGCATGGACAGAACCGAGAGCCTGCTGACCGCGCCGACGGGTGGACCGTCCGCGACCGGGCCGGCCACCACCCCCGTACCGGAGTCGGCCCCGACCGCGGCGGAGCCGCCCGGCCGCGACCCGCGCTGGGCGCGTCCGGCCCTGGTCGGCCTGCTGGTCGCCACCGGCCTGCTCTACCTGTGGGGACTGGGCGCCTCCGGCTGGGGCAACGCGTTCTACTCGGCCGCCGCGCAGGCCGGCTCGGAGAGCTGGCAGGCGTTCTTCTACGGCTCCTCGGACGCGGCCAACTCGATCACCGTGGACAAGACGCCGGCCTCGCTCTGGCTGATGGCGCTGTCGGTCCGCGTCTTCGGGCTGAGCAGCTGGTCGATCCTGGTGCCGCAGGCGCTGCTCGGCGTCGCCTCGGTCGCCGTGCTGTACGCGACCGTCCGCCGCTGGTACGGCCCGACGGCCGGCCTGCTCGCCGGCGCGGTGCTGGCGCTCACGCCGGTGGCCACGCTGATGTACCGGTTCAACAACCCCGACGCGTTGCTGGTGTTCCTGCTGCTGGCCGCCGCGTACGCCACGGTCCGGGCGGTCGAGACCGCGAGCACCCGGTGGCTCGCGGTGGCCGGCGTGCTGGTCGGCCTCGGCTTCCTCACCAAGATGCTCCAGGCGTTCCTGGTGATCCCGGTGTTCGCCGCCGTCTACCTGCTGGCCGCGCCGACCGGACTCGGCCGGCGGATCCGGCAACTGCTGCTGGCCGGGCTGGCGGTGCTGGTCTCCGCCGGCTGGTGGGTGGCGGTCGTGGAACTGGTGCCGGCGAGCGCCCGCCCGTACATCGGCGGCTCGCAGCACAACAGCATCCTGGAGCTGACGCTCGGGTACAACGGCCTGGGCCGGATCACCGGTGACGAGGTGGGCAGCGTCGGCGGGGGCGGTCGGCCGGGCGGTGGGGGCGGCGGACCGTTCTCCGGCCAGACGGGTCTGCTGCGGATGTTCGACACCGAGGTCGGCGGGCAGATCTCCTGGCTGCTGCCGGCCGCGCTGGTCCTGCTGGTGGCCGGCCTGTGGCTGGCCGGGCGGGCGGCGCGCACCGACCGGCGGCGGGCCGGCCTGCTGCTCTGGGGCGGCTGGCTGCTGGTCACCGGGTTGATCTTCAGCTTCATGTCCGGCATCTTCCACGCCTACTACACGGTCGCGCTGGCGCCCGCCGTCGGCGCCCTGGTCGGCATCGGGGTCACCCAGCTCTGGCGGGCCCGCACGGCGCCCACCCGGTCCGCTGCCGGCTACACCCCGGCGACCACGCCCGCCGGGCACGTCCCGGCCGGGAACCGCTGGCGTGGATACGCCGCCACGCTGGTGCTGGCCGGCGCGCTGGCGGTCACCGTCTGGTGGTCCTGGCGCCTGCTCGGCCGCAGCCCCGACTGGCAGCCCTGGCTGCGCCCGGCCGTGCTGGCGACCGGCCTGACCGCCGCCGTCCTCCTGGCGCTCCTCGACCTCCCGGTGATCAAGGGCTTCGGGTCGGCCAGGGCGCCGCACGATGACGCGAACTCCTCGGTCACCTCGGGCCGGGCGGGCCGATGGTGGACGCGCGGGGTGGTGACCGGGGTGGCGGCGCTGGGGATGGCGGCGGGAGTGGCCGGGCCGGCCGCGTACGCGGCGCAGACCGCGGCGACCCCGCACACCGGCTCGATCCCGACCGCGGGCCCCGACGTGGTGGGTGGCTTCGGGCCGGGCGGCCGGGGCGGCTTCCCCGGCGGGCGGATGCCGGGCGGCGGGGAGTTCCCCGGCGGCGCGTTCCCCGGCTTCCCGGGCGGCGGGAACGGTCAGTTCCCGGGTTTCCCGGGCGGCCGGAACGGCGCATTCCCGGGTTTCCCCGACGGCGGCCAGGCACCCGGCACTCCCGGCGGACCGAACGGCGGGACCGGACCGAGCGGCGGGATCGGACCGAACGGCGGCGCCGGTCAGGACGGCGGGCGTGGGCAACGCGGCGGCGGCATGGGCGGACTGCTCGACGCGCGCGAGCCGAGCGCCGAGATGACGGCGCTGCTCACGGCCGACGCCGAGGACTACACCTGGGTCGCGGCCACGATCGGCTCGAACAACGCCTCCGGCTACCAGCTCGCCACCGGCGAGCCGGTGATGCCGATCGGCGGCTTCAACGGCAGCGACCCGTCGCCGACGCTCGCCGAGTTCCAGCGGTACGTGGCCGACGGCCGGATCCACTGGTTCCTCGGCGGCGGCGGGTTCCGGGCCAACGGCGGCAGCAGCGCGTCGACCGAGATCGCCGCCTGGGTCGCCGACAACTTCACCGCGACCACCGTCGACGGGGTGACCGTGTACGACCTGAGCAGCGGAAAGCAGGGCTGATCCATGATCCTCATGCCGGAGCCCCGGGCCGCCGTGCAGGCCCGGCCCACCGCCGAGGGCGCGGTGCTGGACGTGGTGGTCCCGGTCCACAACGAGGAGGTCGACCTCGGCCCCTGCGTCCGGCGGCTGCACGCGTACCTGACCGCCCAGTTCCCGTACCCGTTCCGGATCACGGTGGCCGACAACGCCAGCTCCGACGGCACCCTGGCGGTGGCCGAGGCGCTCGCCGCCGAGCTGCCCGAGGTCGGTGTGCTGCACCTGGCGGAGAAGGGCCGGGGCCGGGCGCTGCGGGCCGCCTGGTCGGTGTCGCCGGCGCCGGTGCTGGCGTACCTGGACGTGGACCTCTCGACCGACCTGGCCGCGCTGCTGCCGCTTGTCGCGCCGCTGCTGTCCGGTCACTCCGACCTGGCCATCGGCACCCGGCTGGCCCGCACCAGCCGGGTGGTCCGGGGCGCCAAGCGGGAGGTGATCTCCCGCGGCTACAACCTGCTGCTGCGCGGCACGCTGGCGGTGCGTTTCTCCGACGCGCAGTGCGGGTTCAAGGCGATCCGCGCCGACGTGGCGGCCGAGCTGCTGCCGCTGGTCCAGGACACCGGCTGGTTCTTCGACACCGAGCTGCTGGTGCTCGCCCAGCGGGCCGGGCTGCGGATCCACGAGGTGCCGGTGGACTGGGTGGACGACCCGGACAGCCGGGTCGACATCGTCGCCACCGCCCTGGCCGACCTGCGCGGCATCGGGCGGCTGGTCCGGGCGTTGGTCACCGGCGCGTTGCCGCTGGCCCGGCTGCGCGCCCAGCTCGGCCGGGCGCCGCTGCCGGCGCCGCCGGCACAGGTGCCGGTCGGGCTGCCCGGCCAGCTCGTCCGCTTCGCCGCGGTCGGGGTGGCCAGCACGCTCGCGTACCTGGTGCTCTTCCTGCTGGCCCGCGGCCCGCTCGGCGCGCAACCGGCGAACCTGCTGGCGCTGCTGCTGACCGCGGTGGCGAACACGGCGGCCAACCGCCGGCTCACGTTCGGCGTCACCGGTCGCCGACACGCCGGCCGGCACCACCTCCAGGGGCTGCTCGCGTTCGCGCTCGGTCTGGCCCTGACCAGCGGCTCGCTGGCCGTCCTGCACGCCGTGACGGTCCCGCCGCGCGCGGTCGAGCTGGCCGTCCTGGTGGCGGCGAACCTGGCCGCCACCGCGCTGCGCTTCCTGCTGCTGCGGCTGGCGCTGCACCACCGCCCCTGACCCCACCTCGTCGATCATGAGGTTGGCGGCCGCGACACGCCGCGACGCCTGCCGCCAACCTCATGATCGACGGTGGGTGGCAGGGTGGACGGATGTACCGGGAACGGGCGGCGGTGGGGATTCCGGCGGCGGTGCGCTGGGCGAGCGTCTCGTCCGGCGCGGGGCCGGTCCGCGTGCTGCCGGACGGGTGTCTGGACCTGCTCTGGTCCAGTCGGGCCGGGCTGCTGGTGGCCGGGCCGGACCGGGTGGCCCAGGTGTCGTGGTCGGCGCCGGGGGAGCGGTGGATCGGGCTGCGCCTGCCGCCGGGCGTCGGCCCGGCCGTGTTCGGGGTGCCCGCCGAGGAGTTGCGGGACCGCCGCGTCCCGCTCGCCGACCTGTGGGGCCGCGCCGCCGTGGAGCCGGCCGACCGGATCCGGGCGGCCATCGACCCGGGCGGTGCGCGGTGCGCGGCCGACTGGTGCGACGCCGGCGCCACGATCCTGGAGGAGGTGGCGCGGGCGCGCTTGCGGGCTGCCGGTGGGCCCGACCCGCTCGGCGCGCACGTGGCCGCCCGGCTGGCCGCCGGCGCCACGGTCGCGGCGACCGCCGCCGAGGTCGGCCTCGGCGCGCGGGCGCTGCACCGGCGCAGCCGGGCCCTCTTCGGGTACGGCCCGAAGACGCTGGCCCGCATCCTGCGCATGGGGCGCGCGCTGGACCTGGCCCGACGCGGCGTGCCGCTCGCCGAGGTCGCCGTGCGATCCGGGTACGCCGACCAGGCCCACCTCACCCGTGACGTGCGCGAGCTGACCGGCGTCCCACCGACCCGGCTGCTCACCCCGTCCGCCGACTGACCGGCGGGCCGGAGCGCGACGGCTGGCGGGCCGACCGGGTGGCCCGGCCGGTCGGCCGGCGAACGATGCGGCGGGTGCCGGTCAGTCGGTCGTCAGCGGCGCGAACAGGTCCACACCGTTGCCGTCCGGATCGTGCAGGACCGCGTACCGCTGGCCCCAGACCGCGTCCCACGGCGGCAGTTCCCCGTGGTGGCCGGCGGCGGTCAGCTCGGCGTACCAGCGGTCCACCTCGGCCGGGTCGGCGCAGCGGAAGGCCAGGCTCATCCGCGGGCTGCCGGCGGGCGGTGTGAAGCCGGGATGGAAGCCGCGGATGGTGTCGACGGTGTCCCAGGCCAGCCGTACCCCGTTGGGGAGGGCGACCTCGACGTGCGGTTCCGTCTCGGCGCCGGCCGGGATCGGCAGCCCCAGCCGGCGGTAGAAGTCGAGCGTGCGGGCCATGTCGGTGACGACGGTCCCGACGAGATCGAACTGCGGTGTCATGCCGCCACGGTAGGCGGCCCCGGGCCGGCCCGTCTTGAACGGATCGGACGGGGGAGGAGTGCCCGGTGTGGCCGCGCGTGTCCGGTCAGGCGCGTACCGTAGGGGACAAGTCCGGCGTTGAGGAGTAAAGCTCGCGTTCCGGGCGGTGCTCCGATGACCGGCGAGGGAAGGAAAGCAGCCGTGACGCACCTGGCCTACCTGGACGCGGGATCCGGCAGTCTCATCGTGCAGGCGGTGGTCGGCGGGGTGGCCGGAGTGGCCGTGGCCGCCAAGCTCTACTGGCGGCGCCTGGTGACCCGGTTCCGTCGCCAGCCCACCGACCGGGGCTGACGGCATGACGGTTCCCGACACCGGCGTCCGTGTCGAACCCGGCTCCTTCCGCGACCCCGGCAACCAGGTCTTCCACCGGGCCGGGGAGGTGCTGCGCGGCCTCGACGAGCGGTCCGCCCGGGACTGGCGGGCGTTGTCCGCCAGCGACTTCTTCCGCGACCTCACCGCCGCCGGCCACCTGGTCGGCACCGAGGAACTCGTCCCGACCCCGGTCGACGTGCCCTGGGCCGCGGTGCTGCGGCACGACCGCATCCCGTTCGTCTCCCACCCCTACGAGTGGCCGTACGCGATGCTGCGCGACGCGGCACTGCTGCACCTGGACGTGCTGCGCGCCGCACTGGAGGCCGGCTTCACCACGAAGGACGGGTCGGCCTACAACGTGCAGTGGCGCGGCGTCCGGCCGGTGTTCATCGACGTCGGCTCGTTCGAGGCGCTGCGCGACGGCGAACCCTGGGCCGGCTACCGGCAGTTCTGCCAGACGCTGCTCTACCCGCTGCTCATCCAGGCCCACCTCGGGCTGGACTTCCAGCCGTTCCTGCGGGCCCGGATCGACGGCGTCGAGCCGGACCAGATGCGCCGCCTGTTCGCCGGCGCCCGCCGCTGGCGGGCCGGGGTGCCCACCCACGTGCACCTGCACGGCGCGATGCAGGCCCGCCACGCCGACGCCAGCAGCAGCGCCGTCCGCGCCCAGCTCCGCGCCGCCGGGTTCTCCCGCGAGCTGGCCCTGGCCACCGTACGCGGGCTGACCCGGCTGGTCCGCCGGCTCGACCACCGGCCCCGCGACAGCCACTGGGCGGACTACCAGCGCACCTGCGCGTACTCGGTGCCGGACCGGCAGGCCAAGGAGGACTTCGTCGACCGGGCGGTGGCCGCCACCGCCCCGCACTCGGCGTTGGACCTGGGCGCCAACGACGGCCGGTACGCCCGCGTCGCGGCCCGGCACGCCGCGTACGTGGTCGCCGTCGAGCAGGACCCGGGCGTGGTCGACGCGCTCTACCGCGCGTTGTGCGACGAGGGCGAGGGGCGGATCCTGCCGCTGGTGATGGACCTGGCCGACCCGTCGCCGGGCGGCGGCTGGCGCGGCGTCGAGCGGGCCGCGTTCGTCGACCGGGCGCGCGCCGACCTGGTGCTCGCCCTGGCCCTGGTGCACCACCTGGCGATCGGTCGGAACGTGCCGCTGCCCGACGTGCTCGACCAGCTCGCCGCGCTCACCGAGCCCGGCGGCAGCCTGGTGGTGGAGTTCGTCCACCCGGACGACCCGATGGCCCGCCGGCTGCTGGCCAACAAGCCGGACGGTCTCTTCCCCGACTACCGGCGGGACGCGTTCGAGGCGCTGCTGGCCCGGCGCGGGCGGGTGGTGGCGCGCGCCGAGCTGCCCTCCGGCACCCGCACGCTCTACCAGGTGGTGGTGGGTGGCTGAGGACACCCTCGCCCCACCACGGGACCGTCCGGCCGGCACCGACGCGCCCCGGCGGCGGGGCCCGTGGCGGGCCGAGGCGGCGCGGCTGGCCGAGGTGACGGCGCTGGTCGGCCTCGTGGTCACCCAGCCGCTGCTCGACGTGCTCGGTCGCAGCCCCGACTTCTTCCTGTTCCACCGCGCCTCCCGGACCGACGTGCTGCTCCTGGTCGCGCTGGTCGCGCTGGCGCCCACGCTGCCGTTCGCGGCGCTCGGCGCCCTGGCACTGCTCGGCGGCCGGGTCACCCGGGCGGCGGTGCACACCGTGCTGGTCGGGCTGCTGCTCGCCGCGCTCGCGGTCCAGGTGGGCCGCCACCTGACGCCGCTTCGGGGCGTACCGCTGCTGGTGGTGGCCGGCGGGGCCGGCGCGCTCGCGGCGGTCGCGCACCGGCGGTGGCGGGCGCTGCGCCGGGTGCTGCGGGTGGCCGCGGCCGGCCCGGTGGTCTTCGTCGGGCTGTTCCTGTTCGCGTCGCCGGCCTCGGCGGTGGTGCTGCCCCCCGGCGACGGCGGCGCCGCCGGCACGGCCGGCGCGGGCAGCCACCCGCCGGTGGTCATGATCGTGCTGGACGAGCTGCCGCTGGTGTCGCTGCTCGGCCCGGACGGGCGGATCGACGCCGCCCGCTACCCGAACTTCGCCGCGCTGGCCGCCGGCTCGACGTGGTACCGCAACGCCACCGGCGTCAGCGGCTGGACGCCCTACGCGCTGCCGGCCATGCTCACCGGCCGTTACCCGGACCGGGCCGTGGCGCCGCACTACTCGCAGTATCCGGACAACCTGTTCACCGCGCTCGGCGGCCTCTACCAGATCAGGGCGCAGGAGAGCATCACCCGGCTCTGCCCGCCCAGCCGCTGCGAGCAACCGGCCAGCCCGCAGCAGGGGATCGGCGTGCTGGCCCGGGAGAGCGGCAAGCTGCTGCGCCAGCTCACCGCACCGGTGGACAGCCGGGTCGACCCGGAGGACTCGTACCGGGAGCAGACCGCGGCCGAGGCCGGGCTCGACGCCGCCGAACCGGTGCCCGACGACCCGAAGTTCCGCTGGGACACGCTCGACGACAACCAGCCGGCCCGGTTCACCTCGTTCCTCGCCGGGCTGCGCCCCGCCGACCGCCCCACGCTGCACTTCCTGCACCTGCTGATGCCGCACTCACCGTGGGCGTACCTGCCGTCCGGGGCGCACTACGACGCGCCGGAGGACCTGCCCAACGACGGCGCCGGCTGGGTGGACGTGGCCCGCGCCCGGCACCTGGCCCAGCTCGGCTACACCGACCGGCTGATCGGCGAGACGCTGCGGACGCTGCGCGCCACCGGCCTCTACGACCAGGCGCTGGTGCTGGTCACCGCGGACCACGGGGTGAGCTTCCGCCAGGGCTGGCAGGGCCGGGGGATGGACGCCATCAACCACGCCGCGAACGAGGTGGCCTGGGTGCCGATGTTCGTCAAGGAGCCCGGCCAGCGGGCCGGCCGGGTCGACGACCGCAACTGGGAGCACGTGGACCTGCTGCCCACCATCGCCGACGAGACCCACGTCCGGGTGCCCTGGCGGATGGACGGCGTCCCGGCGAGGGCCGCCCCGCGCGGGCGGGCCGACAAGCGCTTCTACGACCGGCCCGGCCAGCCGGTGACGATCACCGGCGGGGTGCCCGCACCGGTGCCGCTGCCGGCCGTCGACCCGTTGGTCGGCACGCGGCTCTCCGACGCGCCCCCCGGTGGCACGGCCACGGTCGCGAACCGGGCCGCGTTCGCCGCGGTCGACCCGGCGCGGGGGCTGCCGGCGCTGGTCTGGGGCACCGTGCCCGACACCGTGCCGGACGGCACCCGGCTCGCGGTGGCGGTCAACGGCACGGTCGGCGCGGTGGTGCCGGTGGTGTCGCGGGACGCCGGCGGCCGGCGGTTCGCCGCGTTCCTCCACGACGACCGGCTCTTCGCCGCCGGCGCCAACCGCCTCGACCTGTACCGCCTCGACGCCGGCGGGACGCCGCGGCGGCTCGACCTGTCCTGACCGGCCCCGCGGCCGGTTTCCGCCCCGGCAACTCGGGAATCAGTGACGCATACCTCACCTGCGAAACCATGCCGAGCGTTGTCCCCCATACCGTGATTACGGTAGAAGCGAAGGCAATTCAACGAAGATCTTGCCGGCGAAGCGAGGAACAGATGACGGAAGTCAAGCTCGACCACCCCGGTGGGCAGCTGTCGATGCCGGTGCAGTCCGCGGTCGAGGGCCCCGCCGGGATCGGGGTGAGCAAGCTGCTCAAGGAAACCGGGATGACCACGTACGACCCCGGTTTCGTCAACACCGCGTCCTGTTCGTCCGCGATCACCTACATCGACGGTGACGCGGGCATCCTGCGGTACCGCGGCTACCCGATCGACCAGTTGGCCGAGAAGTCCTCCTTCCTGGAGGTCTCCTACCTGCTGATCTACGGCGAGCTGCCGTCCCAGACGGAGCTCACCGAGTTCAGCGAGCGGATCCGGCGGCACTCGCTGCTGCACGAGGAGATGCGTCGCTTCTTCGACGGTTTCCCCCGCGACGCGCACCCGATGGCGGTGCTCTCCTCGGCCGTCAGCGCCATCTCGACGTTCTACCAGGACAGCCTGGACCCGTTCGACTCCGAGCACGTCGAGATGTCCATGGTGCGGCTGATGGCGAAGGTCCCGACCATCGCCTCGTACGCGTACAAGAAGTCGATCGGCCAGCCGCTGCTGTACCCGGACAACTCGCTCGGCTACGTCGAGAACTTCCTCCGGATGACGTTCGGCGTGCCGGCCGAGCAGTACGAGGTCGACCCGGTCGTCGCGCGCGTGCTGGACATGCTGTTCGTTCTGCACGCCGACCACGAGCAGAACTGCTCCACCTCGACCGTGCGGCTGGTCGGCTCCAGCAACGCCAACCTGTTCGCCTCCGTCTCGGCCGGCGTGAACGCGCTGTTCGGCCCGCTGCACGGCGGCGCCAACCAGGCCGTGCTGGAGATGCTCCAGAAGATCCAGGCCGACGGCGGCGACGTCCGCACCTTCGTGCAGAAGGTGAAGGACAAGCAGGACGGCGTGAAGCTGATGGGCTTCGGCCACCGGGTCTACAAGAACTACGACCCGCGGGCCGCGATCGTGAAGAAGGCCGCCCAGGACGTGCTCGGCCGGATGGCCAAGCCGGACCCGCTGCTGGACCTCGCGATGCAGCTGGAGGAGATCGCGCTCGCCGACGACTTCTTCGTCTCCCGGCGGCTCTACCCGAACGTGGACTTCTACACCGGCCTGATCTACAAGGCCATGGGCTTCCCGACGAAGATGTTCACGGTGCTGTTCGCGCTGGGCCGGCTGCCCGGCTGGATCGCCCAGTGGCGCGAGATGATCAACGACCCGGAGACCAAGATCGGTCGCCCGCGGCAGATCTACACCGGCGCCCCGGAGCGGGACTACGTCCCCGCCGCCAACCGCTGACGTGTAAGGAGGGGCCCCCTGTTAACGCCTCAGGCATAGATGGGGCCCCTTCTCAAACGACGGCCGACGCGAAGGCCGCCGACCCGATCGGGTCGGCGGCCTTTTCCGTGCTCCGGGGCGCGGGGTGGTGAGAAGGGGCCCCTGCTATACCGCAGGCGTTAACAGGGGGCCCCTCCTTTCACCGCAGGCCGGCGGCGGTGAGGAGGTTGCCGGCGGGGAGCGGGGGCAGGGCGCGGCCGGCGGCCATTCGCTGCTCGGTGCGGGCGGCGGTGAACGCCGGGTCGCCGGCGATCGCGGCGGCGTACGCAGCGGCCGTGCGGGACGCGATGGCCGACCAGCCGTACTGCTCGTGCACCATGGCGCGGGCCCGCCGGGCCAGCGCGCGGGCCCGGTCGGTGTCGGAGAGCAGCGCGTGCACCGCCTCGGCCAACCCGTCCGGGTCCTGCGGGGCGAACGTCATCCCGGTGACGCCCGGCTCGACGATCTCGGCCAACCCGCCGGTACGCGACACCGCCAGCGGCGCGCCCGCGGCAGCGCCCTCCAGCGCGACCATGCCGAACGGCTCGTAGATGCTGGGCACCGCGAAGCAGTCCGAGGCGGCCATCACCGCGGGCAGGTCGGTGCCGCCGAGGAACCCGGGCATGCTGACCGTGTCGCCCAACCCGAGCCGGTGCACCTCGGCCTCCAGCTCCGCCTTGTACGGCCCGTCGCCGACGATCACCGCGCGCAGCCCGGGGTGCCGTTCCCGCAGCCGGGGCAGCCCGGCCAGCAGGTGCTGCACGCCCTTCTCGTAGACCAGCCGACCGGCGAACGTGACAAGCGGCCCGTCGGCGGCGAAGCGGGTCCGGGCGGCGGCGACCGCCGAGGCGGGCACCCGCCAGCGGTGCGGCTCGACGCCGTTGGGGACCACGTCGACCCGGGCCGCGTCCACGCCGAACAGCGCGCCGACCTCGTCGCGCATGTAGCCGGAGCAGACGATCACCCGGCCGGACTCGCTGGCCAGCCAGTGCTCGACGCCGTGGATGGTGCGGTTCATCTCCTCGGGCAGCCAGCCCTGGTGCCGGCCCGCCTCGGTGGCGTGGATGGTGGTCACCAGCGGCACGTCCAGGTGCTCGCGCAGCGTCATGGCGGTGTGCGCGACCAGCCAGTCGTGGGCGTGGATCACGTCGTACGCGCCGGACTCGGCGGCGCGCAGCGCGGCCCGGGTGAGCGTGTGGTTGAACGCCATGGTCCAGGCCAGCAGCGACCCGGTGGCGAGCGGGAAGCGGACCGGGTCCTCGGCGGCACGCAGCACGCGCACGCCGTCGGCGTACTCCTCCAGCGGCGCGCCCTCGGCGTGCCGGGTGACCACGGTGACCTCGTGCCCGGCGGCGGCCAGGGCGACGGAGAGCGCGTGCACGTGGCGGCCGAGGCCACCGACGAGCACCGGCGGGTACTCCCACGACAGCATCAGGATGCGCCGTTTGCGGGACGCGGCGCCGGACTGCGGCGGCACGGTCGGGCGGGAGGTGAGGGTGGGCCGGTGGAGCCGGTCCGTCGCGGTGGCGGTCTGTGCGCCGACCCGCAGCGTGGTCACGTGTCGTTCTCCGTCCATGCAGGGTGGGACACGCCGGCATCGGTGGCGGCGGTGGGGCGGGTGGTGAGGATTGGCCGAGCGGCCGGGCGGACACGCGCGGGCGCGCGTCCGCGGTCCAGGAAAGTCCATCCGGCGCGAACCCGCACCTCGAAACGGTCGATCGTGACGGACGACACCCGAACCTTTCGGTTACCGTCCGAACGGGTGGATTGGCGGCGGGTACGGCGGGGCATCAACGGCGTGCGCGTCGGCCGCCCGTCCGGCGCGCTCACGATCATGGGCCGAAGGAGCGACATGCAGGTCTGGCCGGGCGAGAGCTACCCCCTCGGCGCCACCTACGACGGGATGGGCACCAACTTCGCGATCTTCTCCGAGGTGGCGGAGCGGGTCGAGCTCTGTCTGTTCGACGAGTGGGACATCGGCACCGAGCGCCGGGTCGAGCTGCGCGAGGTCGACGCGTACGTCTGGCACGCCTACATTCCCGGCGTCGAACCCGGCCAGCGGTACGGTTTCCGGGTGCACGGCCGGTGGGACCCGGCCAACGGGGTGCGGTGCAACCCGCACAAGCTGCTGCTCGACCCGTACGCGAAGGCGGTCGACGGCGAGGTCTCCTGGGACCCGGCGGTCTACGACTACGAGGTGGGCGGCGACCCGGACCGGATGAACACCACCGACTCGGCGCCGTTCATGCCGAAGTCGGTGGTGGTGAACCCGTACTTCGACTGGGGCAACGACAAGCCGCCGCGTACGCCCTACCACCACTCGGTCATCTACGAGGCGCACGTGCGCGGGCTGACCATGCGCCACCCGGACATCCCGGAGGAGCTGCGCGGCACGTACGCGGCGATCGCCTCGCCGGTGATGATCGAGCACTTCCAGCGGCTCGGGGTGACCGCGGTCGAGCTGATGCCGGTGCACGAGTTCGTGCACGACCACCGCCTGGCCGACCTGGGGCTGCGCAACTACTGGGGCTACAACACCATCGGCTTCTTCGCCCCGCACCACGGCTACTCCGCGCTGGGCCGGCTCGGCCAGCAGGTGCAGGAGTTCCGCGGCATGGTCAAGGCGCTGCACGCCGCCGGCATCGAGGTCATCCTCGACGTGGTCTACAACCACACCGCCGAGGGCAACCACCTCGGGCCGTCACTGAGCTTCAAGGGCATCGACACGCCGAGCTACTACCGGCTCTCCGAGGAGGACCGGCGCTACTTCGTCGACTACACCGGCACCGGCAACAGCCTCAACGTGCGCAGCCCGCACTCGCTCCAACTGATCATGGATTCGCTGCGCTACTGGGTCACCGAGATGCACGTCGACGGCTTCCGCTTCGACCTGGCCGCCACGCTGGCCCGCGAGTTCTACGAGGTGGACCGCCTCTCCACGTTCTTCGAGGTGGTGCAGCAGGACCCGGTGGTCGGCCGGGTCAAGCTGATCGCCGAGCCGTGGGACATCGGCCCCGGCGGCTACCAGGTGGGCAACTTCCCGCCGCAGTGGACCGAGTGGAACGGAAAATACCGCGACACGGTCCGCGACTTCTGGCGCGGCGAGCCGGCCACGCTCGCCGAGTTCGCGTCCCGCATCTCCGGCTCCGCCGACCTCTACCAGGACGACGGCCGCCGCCCGTTCCACAGCATCAACTTCGTCACCTGCCACGACGGGTTCACGCTCACCGACCTGGTGTCGTACAACGACAAGCACAACGAGGCCAACGGCGAGGAGAACCGGGACGGGGAGAGCCACAACCGCTCCTGGAACTGCGGCGTCGAGGGCGACACCGACGACCCGGGCGTACGCGCGCTGCGGGAGCGGCAGCGGCGCAACTTCCTGGCCACGCTGATCCTGTCCCAGGGCGTGCCGATGCTCGGCCACGGCGACGAGCTGGGCCGCACCCAGCACGGCAACAACAACGCCTACTGCCAGGACAGCGAGCTGGCCTGGGTGGACTGGGACCGGGCCGACGAGGAGCTGCTCTCGTTCGTGCGGCGGCTCACCGAGTTCCGCAACCGCCACCAGGTGTTCCGCCGTCGACGGTTCTTCACCGGGCTGCCGGTCGGCGGTCGGGCCGCCGGCTCCGGCCTGCCGGACCTGGCCTGGTACACCCCGGACGGCCGGGAGATGACCGGCGAGGACTGGGGCAACGACTTCGGCCGCTCGGTGGCCCTGTTCGTCAACGGCGACGGCATCCCGGAGCGCGGCCAGTACGGCCAACGCCACCGGGACAGCTCCTTCCTGCTGCTGTTCAACGCGCACGACGCGGCGTTGGACTTCACGCTGCCCGGGGAGGAGTTCGGGCCCCGGTGGGAGCTGGTGATCAGCACCGCGGAACCGGATCCGGAGAAGACGACACTGGTCGAGGCGGGTGGCACGGTGTGCGTGCCGGACCGCTCGCTGCTGGTCCTGGAGAGGACGCCCTGACCATGCCCGACACCCCCCGTTCGACCTACCGCGTCCAGGTGCGGCCCGGCTTCGACCTGGACGCCACCGCCGAGCTGACCGACTACCTGGCCGCGCTCGGCGTCACCCACCTCTACACCGCGCCGCTGCTCACCGCCACCCCCGGCTCGCAGCACGGCTACGACGTGGTCGACCACCGGGCGGTCAACCCGGAGCTGGGCGGCGAGGCCGGTCGGCAACGCCTGGTCCGGGCGCTGCGCGCGGCCGGGCTGGGCCTGGTCGTGGACATCGTGCCGAACCACGCCGGGGTGGCCCGGCCGGCGGCCAACCCGGCCTGGTGGGACGTGCTGCGGGCCGGGCGCGACTCGGCGTACGCGGACTGGTTCGACATCGACTGGGACCGCGGCCGGCTGCTGCTGCCGGTGCTCGCCGACGCCCCCGACGCGCTGGACGACCTCAAGCTGGTCGACGGGGAGCTGCGCTACCACGAGCACCGCTTCCCGATCGCGGACGGCACCGGCGACGGCACACCCCGCGAGGTGCACGACCGGCAGCACTACGAGCTGGTGGACTGGCGGCGCGGCGACACCGAGCTGACGTACCGCCGGTTCTTCGCCGTCTCCGACCTGGCCGGCCTGCGGGTGGAGGACCCGGCGGTCTTCGACGCCACCCACGCGGAGATCCTGCGCTGGTCCGACGCCGGGGACGTCGACGGCATCCGGGTGGACCACCCGGACGGGCTGCGCGACCCGGCCGGCTACCTGGCCCGGTTGCGCGCCGCCGCGCCGCAACGCTGGCTGGTGGTGGAGAAGATCCTGGAGTACGGCGAGGACCTGCCGGACTGGCCGGTCGACGGCACCACCGGCTACGACGCGCTGGCCGCCGTGTCCGGCCTCTTCGTCGACCCGGCCGCCGAGCCGGACTTCACCGCGCTCGACGGGCGGCTCACCGGCCGGCACACCTCCTGGGAGGACCTGACCCACGGCACCAAGCTGGAGGCCGCCACCCGGCTGCTCGCCGCCGAGCTGACCCGCCTCGCCGCGCTCGTCCCCGAGCTGCCCCGCGAGCAGGTCCGCGACGCCCTCGCGGAGCTGGCCGCCTGCTTCCCGGTCTACCGCGGCTATCCGCCGGAGGGGGCCCGGCACCTGGCCGCCGCCCGCAGCGAGGCCGGTCGCCGCCGGCCCGACCTGACCGCCGTGCTGGACCAGGTCACCGCCCGGCTCCGCGACCCCGGTCACGAGCTGGCCGCCCGGTTCCCGCAGTTGACCGGCGCGGTGATGGCCAAGGGCGTGGAGGACACCGCCTACTACCGGTGGAGCCGGTTCGTCGCGCTGAACGAGGTGGGCGGCAGCCCGGCCCACTTCGGGGTGCCGCCGGCCGAGCTGCACCGGTTCGCCGCCGCCCGCCAGGTGCGCTGGCCGGCGAGCATGACCGCGCTCTCCACCCACGACACGAAGCGCGGCGAGGACGTCCGCGCCCGGCTCGCGGTGCTGAGCGAGCTGCCCGGCCGGTGGGCCGACCGGGTCACCGACTGGATGTCCCGGGCGCCGCTGGCCGACCCGGCGCTGGCCCACCTGCTCTGGCAGACCGCCGTCGGGGCCTGGCCGCTCGACCGGGACCGGCTGCACGGGTACGCGGAGAAGGCCGCCCGGGAGGCGTCGGTCAGCACGAGCTGGGCCGACCCCGACCCGGCCTTCGAGCACGAGATGCACGCCCTGGTCGACCGGATGTACGACGACCCGGAGCTGCACGCCCAGATCACCGCGTTCGTCGACGAGATCACGCCGGCCGGCTGGTCCAACGCGCTCGGGCAGAAGCTGGTGCAGCTCGCCATGCCCGGCGTGCCGGACACCTACCAGGGCACCGAGCTGTGGGAGAACTCCCTGGTCGACCCGGACAACCGCCGCCCGGTCGACTTCGCCGTACGCCGGGAGCTGCTGACCCGGCTCGACGCCGGCTGGCAGCCGACGGTGGCCGCGGACGGCGCGGCCAAGCTGCTCGTGGTCTCCCGCACGCTGCGGCTGCGCCGGGACCGTCCGGAGCTGTTCACCGGCTACCGGCCGCTGCCGGCGCGCGGCCCGGCCGCCGCGCACGCGGTGGCGTTCGACCGGGGCGGCGCGATCGCGGTGGCCACCCGGCTGCCGGTGCGGCTGGCCCGCGACGGCGGCTGGCGGGGCACGACGTTGTCACTTCCCGTTCATCCGGTGACCGACGTGTTCACCGGTCGGGTCTACAGTGGTG
This sequence comes from Micromonospora sp. AKA38, assembly GCF_027925725.1. Lineage (NCBI taxonomy): Bacteria > Bacillati > Actinomycetota > Actinomycetes > Micromonosporales > Micromonosporaceae > Micromonospora > Micromonospora sp. AKA38. The sequence continues at coordinate 919,672 of NZ_BNEI01000005.1, forward strand.
AGGAGGTGCTCCTGGAAGATCTGTTGAGCACCTGTCCCGTCGCCCTCCTCGCACCCACCGACCCAGCGGAGGCCGCCGCATGACCGAGTTCACGGTGTGGGCGCCCGAGGCCGCCCGGGTGCGGTTGCGCCTGCCCGGCGTGGCCGACCACGACATGCGGCCCGGTCCGGACGGCTGGTGGCGGGTCGAGGCGCCCGACGCCGGGCCGGGCGCCGACTACGCGTTCCTGCTCGACGACGACGAGCAGGCGCTGCCGGACCCGAGGTCGGCCTGGCAGCCGGTCGGCGTGCACGGCCCCAGCCGGGTGTACGACCACGCGGCGTTCCCCTGGACCGACACCGCGTGGACCGGCCGGCAGTTGCCCGGCAGCGTGCTGTACGAGCTGCACATCGGCACGTTCACCCCGGAGGGCACGTTCGACGGGGCCATCGCCCGGCTCGACCACCTGGTGGAGCTCGGTGTCGACCTGGTCGAGCTGCTGCCGGTCAACGCGTTCAACGGCGAGCACAACTGGGGTTACGACGGCGTCTGCTGGTACGCCCCGCACGAGCCCTACGGCGGGCCGGACGGCCTGAAACGCTTCGTCGACGCGGCTCACGCCCGAGGGCTGGGGGTGATCCTCGACGTCGTCTACAACCATTTCGGGCCCTCCGGGGCCTACGCGCCGCGCTTCGCGCCGTATCTCGCCGAGCAGAGCAACACCTGGGGCCGCACGGTCAACCTGGACGGCCCGCACTCCGACGGCGTGCGCCGCTACATCGTCGACAGCGTGCTGATGTGGCTGCGCGACTACCACGTCGACGGGCTGCGGCTGGACGCCGTGCACGCGATGCCGGACGGCCGGGCCACCCACTGGCTGGAGGAGGTGGCGGTCGAGGTCGAGTCGCTGTCGACCGCGCTGGGCCGGCCGCTGTCGCTGATCGCCGAGTCCGACCTGAACGACCCGACGCTGATCACGCCGCGCGAGGCCGGCGGCTACGGCCTGCACGCCCAGTGGAACGACGACGCGCACCACGCGCTGCACACGCTGCTCACCGGCGAGCGGCAGGGCTACTACGGCGACTTCGGCTCGTTGGAGTGCCTCACCGACGTGCTGACCGGCGCGTTCTTCCACGCCGGCACCTGGTCCAGCTTCCGCAACCGCAGCCACGGCCGCCCGGTCGACCGGCAGCGCACGCCCGGCCACCGGTTCGTCGCCTACCTGCAGAACCACGACCAGATCGGCAACCGGGCCACCGGTGACCGGATCTCCGCCACGCTCTCGACCGGGATGCTGCGGGTCGGCGCCACGCTGCTGATGACCGCGCCGTTCACCCCGATGCTGTTCATGGGGGAGGAGTGGGCCGCGACCACGCCGTGGCAGTTCTTCACCAGTCACCCCGAGCCGGAGCTGGCGGTTGCGGTCGCCACCGGCCGCCGACGCGAGTTCGCCGACCACGGATGGGTCACCGACGACGTGCCCGACCCGCAGGACCCGCAGACGTTCCTGCGGTCCCGGCTGGACTGGGCCGAGCTGGACAAGCCCGACCACCGCGAGATGTACGAGTTCCACCGGCGGCTGATCGTGCTGCGCAAGTCGTGCCCGGACCTGTCCGACCCGCGGCTGCACCGGGTCGAGGTGCGCCACGGCGACCAGTTCCTGGTGGTGCGACGCGGCGACACGCTGGTGGTGGCCAACCTGGCGGAGCGACCGCAGCGGGTGAACCTGCCCGGGGCGGTACGCCGGGTGCTGCTCGCCTCCTCCGAGGGGGCCACGGTGATGCGCGGCGGCATCGAGCTGCCGGCGGAGAGCGCGGCGATCGTCGCGCTCTGACGTCGCGCCCCGGTCCTCGCGGCGTCGAGGCATGCCGTTTGCCGGTCCAGCTGCGCCGGTCGCCCGCTGAGGGCCGGCAGCACGTCAACGCACTGCCCGACCGGGAGTCGGGCGGGCGGGGGAGTCGACATCCTGCCGACGAACCTGATGGCCCGAACGACTCACGCCGGAGGCGGACGGCATCGCGCCGGCCGAGACTCGGCTGCGGCCGGTGGCGCGTACCGTCGTCGCGGAGATCGCCCGCCCCCACCCGCCACGGCCCGCCTGGTCGGCCTGACCGGTGCACGGGTTCGCGCCGATCTTGGAGTTGTGGTGGTTCGCAAAGCCGACATCCGGCGCTTTCCCTGGCACCACAACTCCAAGATCGACGAGAGGGGAAGGGCGGCGAGGCGGCGGGGCGATGAGTTCGGCGGGTGGGGGCGGTCTGAGCGGGGACGGGGCCGACAACTGGGGGTTTTCATGTCCGACACGCTGAGCCGGGACGAGTTGTGGACGCTCGCGCACGCCGAGCGGGCGGCGCTCGCCGAGGATCTGGCCGGGCTGGAGGCGGCGCGGTGGGCGCAGCGTTCGCTGTGCGGACGGTGGACGGTGGAGGAGGTGGTCGCGCACCTCACCGCGGCGGCGAGCGTCGGCCGGGCACGCTGGGTGGCCAGCGTGCTGGGCGCGCGCTTCGACTTCGACAAGCACAACGACCGTCGCCTGGCCGAGCACCGGGGCGCCGACCCGGCGGAGACGCTCGACCGGTTCCGTCGGATCATCCGCAGCACCACGTCCACGTTCGGCCCGACCGAGGCGTGGCTCGGTGAGGTGGTCGTGCACGCCCAGGACATCCGGCGACCGCTCGGCCTCGGCCGTACGCCGCCGGTCGAGGCCGTGACGCCGGTCGCCCGATTCTTCGCCGGTCGGGACTTCACCGTGAGCGGACGCAGCGCCATCCGGGGGCTGCGGGTGGCGGCCACCGACGGACCGTTCGCCACCGGCGCCGGCCCACTGGTCAGCGGCACCACGCTGGCACTGACCATGGCGATGGCCGGCCGGGCGGCATACTGCGATGACCTGACCGGGCCCGGTGTGCCCACGCTGCGTCAGCGGTGCGCCCCCGCCTGAGGACGGGCGACGCCGCCGGTGTGCCGGCGTGGAGAGGAGCACCATGAAGCACGTCCAGCGGGCAGTGGCGGCGCTCGCGATCGTCCTGTTGGCCGGCTGCACGTCCACCCCGGCCGCGCCGCGCGCCGGCACGGCTCCTGCCGCCGGCACGGCTCCCGGCGCGTCGACGGGTGCCCCGGTTCCGGTGCCCGGGGAACTCGCCGCGCTGGAACGGCGGTTCGGAGCGCGGATCGGCGTCTACGCGGTCGACACCGGCACCGGCCGCACGCTGGCCCACCGGGCTGACGAACGGTTCGCGTACGCGTCGACGTGCAAGGCGCTCGCGGCCGGCGCGTTGCTGGCCGCCACGTCCGACGCCGACCTGGACCGGGTGGTGCGTTACCGGCGGGCGGACCTGGTGTCGTACTCGCCGGTCACCGAGCGGTACGTCGGGTCCGGGATGACGCTGCGGGCGGTCGCCGAGGCGGCGGTGCGGCAGAGCGACAACACCGCCGGCAACCTGATGTTCGCCGAACTCGGCGGCCCGGCCGGGTTCGAGCGCGCGCTGCGGGGCGTCGGCGACCGGGTCACCGACCCCGCCCGCACGGAGCCGGACCTCAACGAGGCCGCGCCGGGCGACGTCCGCGACACCAGCACCCCCCGCGCGTTGGTCGGTTCCCTGCGGGCGTACGCGCTGGGCGACGTGCTGCCGCCGCCGGACCGGGCGGTGCTGCTCGACTGGATGCGGAGCAGCACCACCGGCGCGGGCCTGGTCCGGGCCGGCGCGCCGGCCGGTTGGCGGGTCGCGGACAAGAGCGGCACCGGCGGGTACGGCACCCGAAACGACATCGCCGTGGTGTGGCCGCCGGACGCCGCGCCGATCGTGCTGGCGGTGCTCACCACCCGGGCCGACCGGCACGCGACGCCGGACGACGCGCTGGTGGCCGGTGCCGCGGCGGCGACCCTGGCAGCGATGCGCTGACTGCATACCGAGTATGCTCGCCGTCATGCCGCCGACCCGTCGCATCCTGGCGCTCGTCGCCCCCCTCGCCGGTTTCCTGCTCGGCTTCCTCGACTTCGTCTGGATCACGAGGGTGCCGTACCCGCTGGCCGAACTCGGCAACTCCACCGCCACCTGGGCAATCGCCGCGTTCGCGCTCGGCTGGTGGGTCCGGGTGGGCGAGCTGCGGGCGGCGGTGGCGGGCGTGGTCCTGCTGGTCGTCGCCGTGCCCAGCTACTACCTGGCGGCGGCGCTGCTCCAGGGGGACGACCTGGCCGTGATCACCGCGCCCACCTCGTTGCTCTGGATGGCGTCCGGGGTGCTCGCGGGCGTGGTGTTCGGCGTCGCCGGTGTCTGGGCCCGGTCGTCCGGGTGGCGGCGGGTGGTGGCGACCGCGTTGCCGGCGGCCGTGTTCGTCGAGGAGGCGCTGCGCTTCGCCGACCGGGCCCGCACCGGCTACTACCCCGGCGCCTGGTGGAACGTGGCCATCGACCTCGGGCTCGCCGCGCTCGTGATCCTGCTCGTCGCCCGCGCCGCCCGGACCCGGTTGCTCGCGACGACGGTGGCGTTGCCGCTGGCCGCGCTCGGCGCGTTTGTCTTCGTCGCCGTCTCCGGCTGAGGCCCCACGTCGCTCGCCGCGCGCGGGCACGACGTGCTGCTGGTCGACCGTCGGCCCGCCCTGAGCGGGGCGATCCGGACGACCGGTATCTTCGTTCGGCCGCGTAGACCGCCTGCGGGCCGTCCTCCGGTCACCGGGGGACGGCCCCGGACCCGTCAGGGGATCGGCCACTCGTGCACCGGGCGGTTGCTGTGCATCAGGTCGACGTAGTGCCGGACCACCTCGCGCAGCGCGGCCGGCCGGTCCAGGTGGTCGGCGGACTCCAGCCGGTGCAGCGTCTCCACCTGCCAGGTCGCGCCGTTGCGGCCGGTCAGGCAGCGCTGCTCGATGACGCCGAGCAGCCGGTCCCGTTCGGCCGGGTCCAGGCCCCACCGGTCGAGCCCCTGGTGGGCCATCGGCAGCAGCCGACGCAGCACCAGCTCGGTCACCGGCAGGTAGCCCAGGCCCGGCCAGAACACCTGGGCGTCGATGCCGTGCCGGGCGCAGGCGTTGAAGTTCTCCTCGGCGGCGCTGAACGACATCTGCGACCAGAGCGGACGGTCCGACTCGGCCAGCGCCCGGACCAGTCCGAAGTAGAAGGCGCCGTTGGCCACCGTGTCCAGCACGGTCGGGCCGGCCGGCAGCACCCGGTTCTCCACCCGCAGGTGCGGACGCCCGCGCGACACGTCGTAGACCGGCCGGTTCCAGCGGTAGATGGTGCCGTTGTGCAGGCGCAACTCGGCGAGTTTCGGCACACCGCCGCTGGCCAGCGTCGCCGCCGGATCCTCCGGGTCGCACACCGGCAGCAGCGCGGGGAAATAGCGCACGTTCTCCTCGAACAGGTCGAACACCGAGGTGATCCACCGTTCCCCGAACCACACCCGCGGGCGTACCCCCTGGGCTTTTATCTCTTCCGCCCGGGTGTCGGTGGCCTGCTGGAACAGCGGGATGCGGGTCTCCCGCCACAGCTCCCGGCCGAAGAACAGCGGAGAGTTCGCGCCGAGCGCCACCTGGATGCCGGCGATCGCCTGGGCGGCGTTCCAGTAGTCGGCGAAATGCGCCGGGCTGACCTGGAGGTGGAACTGGGTGCTGGTGCAGGCCGCCTCCGGCGTGATGGTGTCGGCGGTGGTGGCCAGCCGCTCCACCCCGCTGATCGCGATCGGCAGGTCCTCCCCGCGGGCGGCGAAGATCTGCTCGTTGAGCAACGCGTACCGGGGGTTGGCGGAGAGCGATTCGGCGGTCAGGTGCTCCGGGCGCAGCGTCGGCAGGACGCCGATCATCACCATGTGCGCGCCGACCGTGCGGGCCTTCTCCTCGGCGGCGTTGAGGCTGGCCCGCACGTGCTCCTCGAACTGGGCGGTGCCGGTGCCGGTGAGCCGGCGCGGCGCCACGTTGATCTCCACGTTGAACTGGCCCAGCTCGGTCTGGAAGGCCTCGTCGGCGATCGCCGCCAGCACGTCGGCGTTGCGCATCGCCGGGTCGAAGCGCTCGTCGACCAAATTTAGCTCGATCTCCAGGCCGGTCATCGGCCGCTCCACGTCGAACCGGGACTCGCGCAGCATCTCGGCGAAGACGTCCAGACAGCGCCGGACCTTCTCCCGGTAGCGGGCCCGATCCTCCCGGCTGAAGGTGCGTGCGCCGACGTCTTCGCCCATGGTCACCACCTTGTCACCGTTGGTCTTCCCAACCTCGCACGGAGTGACGGGTCAGGAAAAGGTCTAAGGAACCTTTTCTGTACCCCGAACCGCCCGGAGGAAAGCACGGGCCCCCGCTTGACGCCTCCCGTAGAGGCAGGCGCCCCGCTTGCCGGCCGGTCGCCAGGTGGGCCGGCTACCATGGCCGCCGCGACGGAGAAGGAGTGACTGATGCGCGACGGGTGGATCCGGGCGTTCGTGTGGGCGGCGATCGCCGAGGCGTGCTCCTGGGCGGCGCTGCTCGCCGGCATGGCGGTCAAGTACGGGCCGCCGCGCAACGAACTCGGCGTGCAGGTGTTCGGCCCGATCCACGGCGCGCTCTTCGTCGCGTACGGGCTGCTGGTCCTCGTGGTGGCCCGACGGCGACGCTGGTCGCTGGTGTGGACCGGGCTGGCGCTGGCCAGCGCGGTGCCGCCGTTCGCCACCGTGCTGTTCGAGCGCTGGGCGCGCCGCCGCGGGCTGCTCGACGCCCCCGCTCCCGACGCGCGTCCGCTCGCGAAGGTCGGTGGTTGAGCGGAGCCCCGCCGTCACCGGAGGCGTCAGGCGGGGCGTCGGCCTCTACCGGAGGCGTTGGGCGGGGGCCCGTCCTTTCACGTCAGGGCGGAGCAGGCGGCTACGCCGAGCACCAGGAGGGCGCCGAGGGTCGCCTGGAGCAGCAGGGCCGGGCCCAGGTGCGACCAGAGCGTCGCGGTACGCGGGGTGAGCAGCTGACCGGTGGTCAGGTTGACGATCCGCTCGATCCGGGGCGGCAGGTCCGCGTCGCGCTGCGGGCGCAGCGTGAGCTGCACGTGGTCGCCGGGGTGCAGCGCGCTCTGCGGCAGATGACCGTGCAGTTCGACCTCGACCAGCCGGTCCGCGGCGTCGCGCACCCGGACCGGGGTGACCAGGAACTCGGGCCCCTTCTTCAGGTCCTTGAAGCTGCGCTTCGCGCCGCCACCGCCGCTGCTGAGCAACGCGCGGACCACCCGTAGCAGCAGCCCCACCACCCCCGCCGCGGTCAACACCGTGACCAGCACCGGCTGGCCCACGCGCACCTCGCGGGCGTACCCCTCCATCAGCCGGACCAGCCGTCCGGTGACGACGCGTTCCGTCGGACGGACGACGCGTCGGGTGTGTAGCTCCGTGTCCATGTTCACCACCGAGAGTTCCGTTCCGTGCACAGATGGTATCGGCCCTTCAGGTTGAACGACGTGAATGAACGAACGGTCACGCCCGACGGACCGGAAGGTGACATCGGCCGGGGCGCGGGTATGCGTGCGGCCGAGCTGGAAAGGGGTCGAGCATGCAGCTGTCCTTCCTGCGCCCGCTCTACGACCGTCCCGGGCCCTGGTGTTCGGTGTACCTGGACGCCTCCCGGGACACCCACGACTCGCGCCCACAGGTCGACCTGCGCTGGCGGGCCCTGAAGGGGGACCTGCTGGCCCAGGGCGCCGATCAGGTCACCGTCGAGGCGGTGGAGGAGGTGGTCCGCCGGCACCAGCCGATGCCCGGCGACTACGGCATCGCGGTCTTCGCCAGCCGGGGCCGGGTGGTGCTCACCGAGTACCTCTCCGCGCCGCCGCTGCGCGACCTGGCCACCTGGGCCGCGCTGCCGCACACCATGCCGCTTGTCGCCCAGCGCGGCGAACAGGTCGCCTGGGTGCGGGTGCTGGCCGACCGCACCGGCGCCGACGCGATGGCGGTCAGCGCCGGCGGGGTGCCCCGGCGGGCCCAGGTGACGGGCCGGCAGAGCCGCCAGGTGCGCCGGGTGCAGCCCGGCGGCTGGTCGCAGTCCCGCTACCAGCGGGCCGCCATGGAGGCGTGGCACCACAACGCCGGCGACGCCGCCGCGGCCACCGCCGAGCTGGCCGACCGCGTCGGCGCCGACGTGGTCGTGGTGGCCGGCGACATCCGGGCCACCGGCATGATCGCCGCCCAGCTCCCGGAACGCTGGCAGGACGTGCTGGTCCGCACCGACGCCGGCTCCCGGGCCGGCGGCGCCGAGGACACGCTGATGGACGACCTCACCGTGCAGACCGTCGCCGAGGTCGCCGACCGGCGGATCGCCGCCGCGCTCGACCGGTTCGGCGTGCAGGAGGACGTCGGCGCCGGGCTCGACGCGGTGGTCGCCGCGCTGCAACGAAACCAGGTCGACACCATGCTGATCGTCGACGACGCGTCCGCCGACGGCGAGCTGTGGGTCGGCCCCGAGCCGACCGAGATCGCCACCGACCCGGCGCAGCTGGCCGACATGTCGGTGGCCGACCCGCAGAAGGTACGCGCGGACGCCGCGCTGCTGCGCGCGCTGATCGGCACCGACGCGGAGCTGACCGTGCTCGCGCCGGAGGAGGCGCCGGAACTGACCGACGGGGTCGGCGCGGTGCTGCGGTACGTCGACGCCGGCACCCCGGGGCGGGACGATGGCTGACCGTACCGTCGCCGACCTGGTGGTCGAGCGGCTACGGGCCTGGCGGGTGCCGCGGGCCTTCGGCTATCCCGGCGCGGCGCTCGCCCCGCTGGTGGCCGCGCTCGACGACGCCGGTGGCGACCCGGCGTTCGTGCCGGCCCGGCACGAGGAGACGGCCGCGTTCATGGCCACCGGCCACGCCAAGTTCACCGGCGGGATCGGGGTGTGCCTGGCCACCCAGGGGCCCAGCGCGGTGCATCTGCTCAACGGCCTCTACGACGCGAAGCTGGACAGCAAGCCGGTGGTGGCGATCATCGGCGAGGACGTCAGCGGCCCGCTCGGCGGCGCGCACGAGGAGATCGGGCTGAGTCGCCTCTTCGGTGACGTGTGCAACCAGTTCGTCCGGTACGGCCGCACTCCCGACCACGTACCGGCGCTGCTGGACCAGGCGTTCCGGACCGCGGCGGCGACCCGCAGCCCGACCTGCGTGGTGCTGCCCCGGGCGTTGCAGGTGACGCCCGTGCCCGACCGGCTGCCACCGACCGCCGGCGTCATCACCGCGACGCCCGGCGAGCCGCTGGCCCGGGTGCTGCCGCACGACGCCGACCTGGACGCCGCCGCCTCGCTGCTCAGCGCCGGGCAGCGGGTGGCCGTGCTGGTCGGCCAGGGAGCGCACGGCGCGGCTGGGGAGATCGTCGCGCTCGCCGACCGGCTCGGCGCGGGCGTGGCCACGTCGCTGCTCGGCAAGCCGGTGCTGGACGAGCGGCTGCCGTTCCACACCGGCGTGCTCGGCGAGGTCGGCACCACCGCCGCCGCGCAGCTCATGGGCGGCTGCGACACGCTGGTGCTGATCGGCACGAACGACCCGTGGACCGACTGGTTCCCGCTGCCCGGGCAGGTGCGCACCATCCAGATCGACATCGACGGTCGGCGGATCGGCACCCGTTACCCGATCGACGTTCCGCTGGTCGGCGACGCCGCCGAGACGCTGCGGGCGCTGCTGGACCGGGTGCCGGAACGGCCCCACGCGCAGTGGCGTGGCGTGGTGGAACGCTCGGTGGACCGTTGGCGGACGCTCGCCGCCGACCGCGCCGCCGCCCCGGCCGAGCCGATCAACCCGGAACTCGTGCTCCGCGAGCTGTCCGCCCGGCTGCCGCGACGCGCCGCGGTCGCCGTCGACATCGGCTCGGTCCTCTACTGGTACGCCCGCCAGGTGGAGTTGCCGCCCGGCGTGCAGGCCCGGCTCTGCGGCACGCTCGGCTCGATGGGGTGCGCGCTGCCGTACGCGGTGGCCGCCAAGCTGGCCTGGCCGGACCAGCCGGTGCTGGCGCTGCTCGGCGACGGCGCGATGCAGCTCAACGGCCTGGCCGAGCTGATCACCGTGGCGCACCACTGGACGGAGTGGCCCGACCCCCGGCTGGTCGTGCTGGTGCTGAACAACCGCGACCAGTCCGGGGTGGGCGGCGGCCGCCCCCCGGGCACACCGCCCTACCGGCGACCCGGCGTGCCGTACGCCGGCTGGGCCCGGCTGCTCGGCCTGCACGGCGTCCGGGTGGACCGGCCGGACCTGATCGGCCCCGCCTGGGACGAGGTACTCGCCGCGGACCGGCCCAGCGTGCTGGAGGCGGTGGTGGACCCGGCCGTGCCGCTGAACGCGCCCGAGCCGGCGCTGGCCGACCTACGCGGCCTGATGACGGACGGCGACGCGGCCCGGCGGGTGCGGGACCGGGTGATCCAGACCGAGGCCATCGCCGCCGAGGACCTCGTTTAGCCGGACCCGGGTGGGGCACTGCGACCAGGCATTCGCCGGTCCCCGGGAGGTCCCGCTTGTCCACCGTCACCGATCGTCGCTACGGTCCCGCCCCGCTGCCGGCGGCCCGCGGGCCGGTCTCGGCCGGGCTGCTCACCGCGCTGCGCGGGTCGCCCGGCGCGCTGCCGTCCGGGTTGGGCGACCGGTTCGACGAGGCGGCGGCGCCGCTGACCGACGAGGACCTCCAGCTCACCCTCTTCCTCTGCTACGAGCTGCACTACCGCGGGTGGCAGGGCGTGACCGACGAGTGGGAGTGGGAGCCGTCCCTGCTGGCGCTGCGGGCCCGGGCGGAGCGTCCGTTCACGGCGGCGCTGCGGGAGCTGGCCGGGCCACTGCCGGCGGTGCTGCCGGCCGCCCTGCCGGCGACGCTGATCGACGTGGTGGCCGCGGACGACGGTCCCGCGCTCGCCGCCACTCTGCAACGCCGCGCCGACCTGGCGCAGTTCCGCGAGTTCGTCACGCACCGCTCGATCTACCACCTCCGGGAGGCCGACCCGCACAGCTGGGCGTTGCCCCGGCTCGGCGGCCCGGCGAAGGCGGCGCTCGTCGAGATCCAGATGGACGAGTACGGCAACGGCCGGCTGGACCGGATGCACGCGGAGCTGTTCCGCGCCACCATGGACCGGCTCGGCCTGGACACCGGTTACGCCGCCCACCTGGACCGGGTGCCGGCGGTGACGCTGGCGCTCAACAACCTGATGTCGCTGTTCGGGCTGCACCGGCGGCTGCGCGGGGCGTTGCTCGGCCACCTGGCCGCGTACGAGATGACCTCGTCGCTACCGAACCGCCGGTACGGCAACGGGTTGCGCCGGCTGGGCTTCGACGCGGTCGCCACCCGCTTCTACGACGAGCACGTCGAGGCGGACGCGGTGCACGAGCAGATCGCCGCGTACGACCTGTGCGGCGGGCTGGTCCGCGCGGAGCCGGCGCTCGCCGGGGACGTGCTGTTCGGGGCCGCCGCCGCGCTGGCGCTGGACCGTCTCTTCGCCACCCACCTGCTGTCCGCCTGGTCGGCGGGGCGTTCGTCGCTGCGGCCGGCCACCGGCGCGCTGGCCGCCGCCTGACTCCCTGCTGTTCCCACCGGCCCCCGAGCGGTCAGGGCGCCCGGAAGCCGGCGACCTTGTGGGTGCCGTCGCAGAACGGCTTGATCGCGCTCTTGCCACAGCGGCACAGCGCCACCGTGCCCCGGCGCGCCTCGATCGGCTCGCCCTCCGGCGTGACCAGCGCGAAGTCGCCGCGCACCAGCAGCGGTCCGTCCCGGTACGGGGTGATGGTCGCCGCCGGGGCGCTCTGGTCGTCGGGCATGCGCGGTGCAGTGCCCGTCCCGCCGCGGCCCAAACCCGCACCCGGCGTGCCGTTGCGCCCGTGGCGGCGGGGGAGCGGCGCGACGGCACCCGACCGGGGGTTGGTCCGGCGCGTGGGGAGATGACCCGTTTAGACCCCAGACGGACGGGAAGCCGGCCCGCGTGGTGAGCGAACGAGTCGAGCGCGGACCGGCGGCCGGCACCGCGTTGCCCGGTGACCGGGTGGTCGCGGCGGGCAGCGCGGCCCGGATCCTGGTCGCCGCGACGGCCCGGGCGCTGCGCGGCGACGACTGCGGCGACCTCGGTCACGCCGGCTCGCTGTCCCGGCTCGGCGGGGCGCCGGAGGCGGTACGGCGCGTCGCCGCCGGCCGCGCGGCCGGTCGGGCGGCGCTCACCGCCGCCCAGATCGCCCGCGTCGACGCCGAGCGGGTGGCCGACTGGTTCGTCGCCCAGTACCCGGGCCGGCGCTGGCCCGGGGCGGTGCTCGGCTCGCCGCACGGTGCCGCGGCCCACCTCGCGGTGGCACTCGGCGTGCCCTGGCTGCCCGCCGGCTTCGAACTCGCCGGGCAGTGGGGCCGGGGCGCGGTGGACCGTCCGGACGCCGCGCTCGACCACGGTGCCGCGCTGGCCGGCCGGCTGCTCGCCGGCAACCCCCGGGTGCACGTGCGGCAGGTGCACTGCCCCGCCAGCCGGGGCGTGGCGGTCGGCGCCGCGGTCACGCTCGCGGTCCGCTGGCGGACCCTGCCCGAGGCGTACGCGCGGTTCCTGGCCGATCGGCTGGAGCCGGCCGCGCCGGTGCTGCTGTTGCACGACGCGCGTACGTGGCCGGTGCGGGACGACGGCGGCGGCCACAGCTTCCAGGCCGGCTGCCCGGCCAGCGGCCTCGACCCGGTCGACTTCCACCCGGACGCCCCGGCGCTGCGCCACGTGCTGCGCGCGGCCGGTGGCGACGAGACGCGCTGGCGTGCCCCGGAGGTCACGGCGTCGGCGGCGTTCGCCGAACACGGCGTGGAGTCCGGTTTCGAGCACGGCGCCCGGGAGTGGGGCGACACGCGGGGCCACCCGCTGCACCGGGTGGTCGTGCCGCAGCCGGACGCGCTGAGCGCGGCCACCGCGGACCTCTACCGACGCTGGCTGCGCCGGGCCGGAAAGACCGGCGACCGGCTGGTGGTGGAGTGCGGCCGGCTGCTCGACCCGGGACAGGTGCTGCGCGCCGGCCTGGTGCCCTACTGGTGCGAGAACGCCACCCGGCGCCGGGTGCAGGGCGCCGAGTGGTGGCTCGCCGGCAGTGAGCCGTTCAGCTCGGTGGACGTGCTGCCGGAACCGCCCGGCCTGCGTTCGCCCGCGCTCGCCGGCCTGTCCCAGTGGCTGGCGGTGGCCGGCTTCGGGCGCCGGCGGCGGGCCCTGGACCGGGGCGCGGCCCGCGGATACCCGGTCACCTCGGTACCGACCCGACGTGCCACGGAGGTGTTGCGCAACCAGCCCTGCGACCTGCCCGCGCCGCCGCCGATGCCGATGGCGGAGGCGCTCGCCGCGCTCCGGGACGCGGGCGCCCACCAGGGCCTGCTGGTCTGCTGAGCGCGGGCCACCACGCCGACGGGCACGGCCCGCCGGCCAACCTGGCGAAACATCCTCGCGAACCGACGGTCCGTGATTGAGTACCTACGGAGCGGGAAGACCGCTCGCCGCGACTCGGCCCACGACGCCGCGCGGCGGGCAGCCACCGCTTCCGACGTATCCGTCACGTAACCAACGTCCTCACCCGGGGCGTGGCCCGACCACGCGCGCAACCGGTTCCGGCCGGGCGGGGGATCTTCGGCGAGGGAGGCGCGGATGTTCGGACAGACCACCACACCCACCCCACCGACCACCGAGCGGGGCCTGGAGGACCTCGACGCGGCGGCGCTCGCGTACGCGGCCCGGATCGAGGGGCTGCCACCCGAGCGGCGGCAGGAGGCACGGGACGACCTGGTCCGCTTCGCGTTGCCGTTCGCCGGGCGGCTGGCCCGCCGGTACCGGGGTCGCGGGGAGCCGTTGGAGGACCTGGAACAGGTCGCCCGCCTCGGCCTGGTCAACGCCGTCGACCGGTACGACCCGGAGCGCGGCTCGTTCACCGCGTACGCGGCGATCACCATCGTCGGTGAGATCAAGCGACACTTCCGCGACCGCACCTGGGGCGTGCACGTGCCACGCCGGCTGCGCGACCTGATCCTCGAGGTGGGGCAGGCGACCGCGACGCTGACCAGCGAGCTGTCCCGGGCCCCGTCGGTCGCCGAGTTGGCCGAGCGGCTGGAGACGCCGGAGGAGGAGATCCTCGCCGCGCTGGAGTCGGCCGCCGGCTACAGCCCGGCCTCGCTCAACGCGCCGGTCGGCGGCGAGAGCTCGGCCGAGTTCGGCGACCTGGTCGGCGAGTCCGACAACGCGCTGGAGTCGGTCGACGACCGGGTCACGGTCAGCGGCCTGCTGCACCGACTGCCCTGGCGGGAGCGGCGGATCCTCGCCATGCGCTTCTACGGCAACCAGACCCAGGCCGAGATCGCGGCCCGGTTCGGCATCTCCCAGATGCACGTGTCCCGGCTGCTGTCCCGGGCGCTGACCTGGCTGCGCCAGGCGATGCTCGCCGACGCGCCGCCGCCCTGGCAGAACGGCACGGCCGAGGCGGAGCCGGCGAGGTCCCGGATCTCGGTGCGGCAGAACGGCGACCGGGTGGTCGTCGAGGTCGGCGGCGAGGTGGACCGGGCCGGCGCGGACCAGTTGCGCCGGGCGGTGCTGGAGGCGGTCACCGGGCAGCCCCGCGAGGTGGTGGTCGACCTGGTGGGCGCGGGCGGCTTCGACGCCGGCGGAATCGCCGCGCTGATGGCCGGCCGGGACGCCGCCGCCCGGACCGGGGTGCCGCTGCGGCTGACCCGGGTGCAGCCCGCGGTACGCCGCTCGCTCACCGCCGCCGGCCTGCCCGCCGCCGACTGAGCTGCCGCACGCCACGTGCCGGCCCGTTGACGACGACGGGCCGGCACGGTGCGCGTCCTACGTGGTGTTAAGCGGGGCCCCCTGCTCTGCCGGAGGCGTTAACAGGGGGCCCCTCCTTTCAGTTCTCCGGGGTGTCGCCGTGGCCGCGCGGGTGCCGCCAGCGCTCGTTCGGCTGGTCCTCGCGCGGGGCGCCGAGGATCGTCTCCTCCGGCTCGTCGGTCTCCTCGAAGCTGGGGCGGCGCACGTCCTCCGGCTCCGGCACCACCACCGGCCGGGCGCCGGACTGCGGCGCGGGCTGGTACTCGACGGCCTCCCGGGCGCCGTGCGCGCCCTCGGCGGCCGGCGACTCCTTCGCGTACCGGACGTGGTGGAACTCCTCGGCGAAACTCTGCGGCGGCTTGGTGGTGCGCTGGGGCAGGTCACGGCCGAGGTCGGAGACGAGCGGGCCGTACTTGGCGTCGAACGCCGGCCGCTCCGAGCGGATCCGGGGCATCCGGTCGAAGTTGCGCAGCGGCGGCGGGCAGGTGGTGGCCCACTCCAGCGAGTTGCCGAACCCCCAGGGGTCGTCCACGGTGACCATCGCGCCGTACCGCCAGGACTTCCAGACGTTGTAGATGAAGAACAGCGTGGACGCGCCGAGCACGAACGACCCGACGGTGGAGATCTCGTTGAGCCCGGTGAAGCCGTCGCTGGGCAGGTAGTCGGCGTACCGGCGGGGCATGCCCTCGTTGCCGAGCCAGTGCTGCACCAGGAACGTGGCGTGGAAGCCGAGGAACATGGTCCAGAAGTGCATCTTGCCCAGCCGCTCGTCGAGCAGCCGGCCGGTCATCTTCGGGAACCAGAAGTAGATGCCGCCGAACGCGGCGAACACGATGGTGCCGAAGAGCACGTAGTGGAAGTGCGCCACCACGAAGTACGAGTCGGTGACGTGGAAGTCGACCGGCGGGCTGGCCAGCAGCACGCCGGTCAGGCCGCCGAGCAGGAACGTGACCAGGAAGCCGACGGCGAACAGCATCGGCGTCTCGAACGTGAGCTGCCCCTTCCACATGGTGCCGATCCAGTTGAAGAACTTCACCCCGGTCGGCACCGCGATCAGGTAACTCAGGATGCTGAAGAACGGCAGCAGCACCTGGCCGGTGGCGAACATGTGGTGCGCCCAGACCGCCATCGACAGCACCGTGATGGCGAGCGTGGCGAGCACCAGCCCGGTGTAGCCGAAGATCGGCTTGCGGGAGAAGACCGGGATGATCTCGGTGATGATGCCGAAGAACGGCAGCGCGATGATGTAGACCTCGGGGTGCCCGAAGAACCAGAACAGGTGCTGCCACAGCATCGGCCCGCCGGTGGTCGGATCGTAGACGTGCGAGTGCAGGATCCGGTCCGAGGCGAGCGCGAACAGCGCGGCCGCCAGCAGCGGGAACACGAAGATCACCAGAACGCTGGTGAGCAGCAGGTTCCAGGTGAAGATCGGCATCCGGAACATGGTCATGCCGGGCGCGCGGAGGGTCAGGATCGTGGTGATCATGTTGACCGCGCCGAGGATCGTGCCCAGACCGGAGACGGCCAGCCCGACCACCCACATGTTCGCGCCCACGCCCGGCGAGTGCTGCGCGGTGCTCAGCGGCGTGTACGCGGTCCAGCCGAAGTCCGCCGAGCCCTGCGGCGTGAAGAACCCGCCCACCGTGATGGCCGCGCCGAAGAAGTAGAGCCAGTACGCGAACGCGTTGAGCCGGGGGAACGCCACGTCCGGCGCGCCGATCTGCAACGGCACCAGATAGTTGCCGAACCCGAACACCATCGGCGTCGCGAACAGCAGCAGCATGATCGTGCCGTGCATGGTGAACATCTGGTTGTACTGCTCGGGGGAGAGCAGTTGCATCCCCGGCCGGGCCAGCTCGGCGCGGATCAGCATCGCCATGAAGCCGCCGATGATGAAATACGCGAACGACGTGCCCAGGTAGAGCAGGCCGATCAACTTGGCGTCGGTGGAGCGCAGCAACCGCCACAGCGAGTTGCCCTTCACCGCCTCCCGGACCGGGCCGGGATATCCGCCGAACCGGGCCGGCGCGAGGATCGCCGGCCCCCGGTCGTGTGCCGGATCCGTGACTACTCGCTTGGGCATCGCATCTCACCCCAGGTGACGACAGACAGGACGGGCGCGCGTACCCGTCCCCTCTGCCCATGAAACCAGGCGAGAGCGGAGAATTCGGTCAGTTTGCCGGGAGCATGGCCCAGACGACCTTGCCGGCGCCGACCGGCGTGCTGCCCCACCGCTGGGTCAGCTCCCGCACCAGCATCAGCCCCCGGCCGCCCTCCGCGCGGGGATCACGGTCGGTCGCCGCGTACGCCTCGGCGGGGCTGCCGTCCATCACCGCCACCCGCAGGTACGGTCGGCGCAGCGTCAGCGTGACGTGCATCGGCGTGCCGGCGTGCCGGACCACGTTGCCGACCAGCTCGCTGAGCACCAGCGAGGCCGGACCGGCCAGTTCCGGCACGTTCCACCGGCCGCACGCCTCGGTGACCAGCTCCCGGGCCCGCCGGCAGGCCCCGGCGACCGGTTCCAGCCGGGCCCGCAGCCGTGGTGACGCCGCGGTGCCGGCCAGCGCCGTCGCCTCCGCGCAGTCCCGGCGCACCGGCACCACCCGGCAGGCGGTGGTCTCGCTCAGCCAGGCGGCGGTCTCCCGGGGCGGGGCGGAGAGCACCATCGGCACCGCCGGCCAGTCGGCCGCCCGCCGGGCCGCCGCCGCGAACACCGACAGCGCCAGCGGGTCGGTGACGTCTATCTCCTCCAGGTCGACCACGAGCGCGTCCGGTTGCGCGGCGAGGCAGCGGTCGAGCACCTCGTGCACCGCACGCATCGTGCCCAGGTCGAGCGCACCGGCCAACCGTACGACGGTGACCGGGGACTCGTCGCGGACCTCGCACCTGATCCGGGTCGACATCGGGCCCTCGTTTCCAACTCGTCGGGAGGCTCTCGACGTACCCGCCCCCCGGACCACCGAAACCGGCCATCCGGCGCGTGCCGTCGCAGGTCACGCTGGCGGCGCACCGCAGCCGCGCCGGGACGGTCAGCGGCGGTGGTGGTGGTCGCGGCGGCCGGCGAGCAGGCCCAGCGTCAGCATGGCGGCGCCCAGCAGCAGGTGCAGCCAGGTGTCGGCGCCGTTCACCGCCAGCACGTTCGCCTCGGTACGCCGGTCGACGGCCAGGCCGAACAGCCAGAGCACCAGGTAGACCGCGCCACCGCCGAGCAGGAACGCCCGGGCGCCGGCGACCGTCCGGGACAGCAGCAGGCCGGCGACGCCGAACGCCAGGTGGACGACGTTCTGCACCACCGACACCTGGAACAGCCCGAGCAGTCGGGCGCCGGACGCCGGTCCGGCGAACCGCAGGTCGGCGAAGGAACTGGTGACGCCGGGCACGAAGCCCAGCACGCCGAGCAGCAGCAGGAGCACCGCGACGCCGGAGGCGGCCCGGCGCACCGGCGCCCGGCCGTCGGCCGGGTTGCGCCGCGCCCGGGAGTGCGCCATCGAGTTGGTCACGCCGGCCTCCTCGCCACCGCGGGGAAGCTGACGATTTCCCCGGCCCACCGGCGGCAAACGCCGGCCCACCCGCGCCGAAGGCCGGGCCACGCCGGCCCACCCGCGCCGAAGGCCGGGCCACGCCGGCCCACCGGCGGCAGACGCCGGCCCGGCCACGGGAGGCGGCCGGGCCGGCGGTGGTGCCGTCGATCAGGCGGGCTGCAACGGTCGTGCGGCGCCCTGTCGGACCCGGTCGTAGAGCGCGACGTAACGCTCGGCCATCCGGGCCGGGGTGAACCTGTCGGCCGCCTCGCGCCGGCACTCGTCGGCGTCCAGCCGGCCGGCGGCGAGCACCAGATCGCCCAGCTCGTCCTCGTCGGCGGTGAGCAGGCCGGTGCGGCCGTGCTCGATCAGCTCCGGCAGGCAGCCCCGCGAGGTGGCCACCACCGGAGTGCCCAGCGACAGGGACTCGACCACCGCCGTGCCGCCCGGCTCCTCCCAGCGCAGCGGGAACAACGACGCGCGCGCGGAGGCGACCAGGTCGTCGCGCTCCTGCCCGGCCACCGTGCCGACCCAGCGCACCCGGTCACCGTCGACGTACGGGGCGACGTGGTCGTGGAAGAACCGCACGTCCGGGTTCTGTCGCGCCTCGTCACCGGCCGCGGCCAGGTCCTCCGGGCGGTGGTACGGCCCGACCGGGCCGGCCAGCACCAGCCGGAAGCCGGCCTCCCGGGCCAGTCGGGCGCCCAGGTCCTGCCCCTTCCCCGGGTTGATCCGACCGAGGATCACCACGTGGTCGCCCTTGGGCGTCGCCGGGCGGCGGTCCGCGTCGACCGCCAGCGGGGTGGACAGGTGCACGTGGCCGACCGAGTGCTCCCGCAGCGCGCGGGGAGCGCGGGCGAGCTGCGAGGCCGACACCCCGTTGACCCGCACCCGGTCCCCGCCGTCGAGGTTGCCGTACAGCTCCGGATGCTTGGCCAGGTCCCAGTGCAGGGTGTGCAGCACCGGCGGCGCGTCCGGGCCCATCGCGGCCAGCGTGGCCAGCCCGACCGCCTCCACGTGGTCGTGCACCAGGTCGATGTCGTCGCGGGCGTGCACCGCCCGCACCACGTGCGCCAGGTGCGCCTGGGACACGCCGCAGACCTGGTTGTACGGCCGCTGCAACGCGTGGAACTGCCCGTCCGGGAAGACCGCGATCTTCTCGTCGACCGGCAGCGTGCTGCTCTGCACCGAGGCGAGCACCACCCGTACGCCGAGGCGGCGCAGCTCCGGCACCAGCGTGGCCACCACGTTCTCGATCCCGCCGTATCCGGGCGGTGGCACGGACAGCCACGGCCCGGCGTTCATCAGCACGGTGAACGTCATGCGCTGCCTCTTCTCTCGGCTGTCGGATTCACGCGGCGACCCGGCGGCGCGGGACGCGGTGCCGCAACTGGGCCAGCGGCGGGCGTTCCTCGACCGAGACGTCGTTGACCACGATCTCCCGGTCCAGGTTGGGCAGCGCCTCCGAGCCGCCCCGACGGAACTGGGTGAGCAGCGGGGTCGGCATCGTCCCGGGCGTCGCCCAGCCGCGCCGCTGGAGCCGGGACCAGGCGGTCAGCATGATCTGCGCCGACATCCGGCCCAGCGCGGCGGTGTCCTGGTGCCGGTGCTTGCGCTCGCCCAGGTCGACCTGGGCCAGCGCGTCCAGCCCGACCAGCTCCAGCAGGTCGATGAGCATCGCCGTCTCGACGCCGTACCCGGTGACGAACGGCACCCGCTCCAGCACGGTGCGGCGGCCCGCGTACTCGCCGGCCAACGGCTGCACGAAGCCGGCCAGCTCCGGCCAGAACAGGTTGAGCAGCGGTCGGGCCATCAGCTCCGTCACCCGGCCGCCGCCGTCGGGCTCGACCCCGGTGGCACCGACCAGCGGCCGGTGGTAGAAGCCCTTGACGAACTCCACACTCGGGTCGGTGAGCAGCGGCCCGAGCAGCCCGGTGACGAAGTGCGGCCGGAACTCCCGCAGGTCGGCGTCGACGAACGCGACCACGTCCCCCTCGGCCGCGGCCAGCCCGGCCCACAGCGCGTCGCCCTTGCCGGTCAGCCGCGGCAGCCCGCGCGTCATCGCGTCCTGCCCCACCACCTCGGCGCCGGCCGCGCGGGCCACCTGGGCGGTCCGGTCGGTGGACCGGGAGTCCACCACGATCAGCTCGTCGACGAGCGGCACGCGGTCCATCAGGTGCTCACGGACGGTCGACACGATCGCGCCGACCGTGGCCTCCTCGTTACGCGCCGGCAGCACCACGCTGACCCGGCTGGTCCCCTTGGCCCGCACCAGCCGGTCGGCCGGCCAGTCGCCGGCCGCACTGGTGCGGTACGTGGCCCACGCCTCCACCACAGGTGAGACGATCGAATCTGATTCCCGCACGGGCACCCCCCATTAGTTGCGGAATCGCAAGTATGTGTTTCCCAGTTCTGAACCCGCGCTAACCGATCCTGCCCACCGCTGTGATCACGGGGATGAACGTCACGTTGCGCGCGAGGTCGCGTTTGCCGCGTCAGCACCGGGGGGAGTGCTGTCCGCAGTCTTTCAGTCACGTCGAGAGGGCGGCAGCATGCGGGTGGGACTGGTCGGGGCCGGTGGGGTGGCGCAACGCCACGCCCGGGTGCTCACGGGCTTCGAGGACGTGGAACTACTCGGCGTGACGGACGTCGCGCCGGAGGCGGCGGAGGCGCTCGCCGGCACGTACGGCGGCCGGGTCTTCGCCGACGTGGCCGAGCTGCTCGCCGCCGGCCCGGACGCGGTGTACGTCTGCGTGCCGCCGTTCGCGCACGGCCCGGCCGAGGAGGCGGTGATCGCCGCCGGCGTGCCGATGTTCGTGGAGAAGCCGGTCGCGGTCGACCTGGAGACGGCCGAGCGGGTCGCCGCGCTGGTGGAGCAGCGCGGGCTGCGCACCGGCGTCGGCCACCACTGGCGCTACCTGCGCGTGGTGGAGGAGGCCCGGCGGCTGCTCGCCGACCGTCCGGTGCGGATGGTCAACGGGGCCTGGCTGGACAAGGTGCCGCCGGTGGCCTGGTGGGCACGGCGGGACCGGTCCGGTGGTCCGGTGGTGGAGCAGGCCGCGCACGTGCTCGACCTGATCCGGGTGCTGGTCGGCGAGGTCACCGAGGTGACCGCGTACGGCGACGGCACCCCGCCGCCGGTCGACGGCGCCGACATCGACTCGGTGACCGCGGCCACGCTGCGGTTCGCCTCCGGAGCGGTCGGCACGCTCGCCGCGGCCTGCGTGCTCACCTGGAAGCACCGGGCCGGCCTGGAGATCCTCGCCGACGGGCTGGCGCTGTCGCTGGCCGAGGACGGCCTGACGATCTCCGACGCCGACGGCGAGCGGCACGTGCCCGCCGACCCGGACGACGCGCGGGTCGCCGTCGACCGGGCGTTCGTCGACGCGGTCCGGGGCGTCGGCGACGACGTGCGCGTCCCGTACGCCGAGGCGCTGCGCACCCAACGGCTGGCGCTCGCGGTGGCCGAGTCGGCGCGGACCGGCCGGCCGGTGGCGCTGCCGACCGGCCCGGCGGCCCGGCCCACCGCCGCGGTGGCCGACGCGGGGGTGACCGTCGATGCGTGACCGGGTGGTGGTGGTCAGCGGCCCCGGCCGGGTCGAGCTGGTCGAGCAGGACGCGCCCGAGCTGCGCGAGGGCACGTTCCGGGTGGAGACGCTCTACAGCGGCGTCTCCGCCGGCACCGAGCTGAGCTACGTCAAGGGCACCAACCCGTACCTGCACGTCACCTGGAACGCCGGTCTCGGCCTGTTCCAGCCGGGCGGGGCGAGCACCCCGTACCCGGTGACCCGGCTCGGCTACATGCAGGTCGGTCGCGTGGTGGAGAGCCGCACCCCGGCGGTCGCGGTGGGCACGGTCGGCGCGATGACGTACGGGCACCGCAGCGGCTGGGTGGCCGATCCGGTCGCCGAACGGTTCGTGCCGCTGCCCGACGACCTCGATCCGCTGCTCGGCGTCTACGTGGCGCACATGGGACCGATCTGCGCCAACGGTCTGCTGCACGCCGCCGCCGACCTGTGCGGCACCGACGTCCGGACGCTTGGCGACGGGGTCCGGGGCCGCCGGGTGGCGGTGGTCGGCAGCGGCGTGGTCGCGCTGCTCACCGCGCTGTTCGCGCGCCGCCACGGGGCCGCCTCGGTGGTCGTGGTGGACCCCACCCCGGCCCGCCGGCAGGTGGCCGAGGCGCTCGGCCTGGAGACGCTCGACCCGGAGGCGGACGACCCGGCCATGGTGCTCAAGACGCGGTGGAACCACGCCGCCGGGGACCGCGGCGCGGACGTGGTCTTCCAGTGCCGCGGCCAGGACTGGGCGTTGCAGCTCGCGCTGCGGCTGCTGCGGCCCCAGGGCACGGTGATCGACCTGGCGTTCTACCAGGGCGGCGCGGACGCGGTCCGGCTCGGCGAGGAGTTCCACCACAACGGACTGTCGCTGCGCTGCGCGCAGATCGGCCGGGTGCCGCGCGGGCTGGCCCCGACCTGGGACCGGGAGCGGCTCTCCGCGGAGACGGTGGAGCTGCTGCGCCAGTACGGCGACCAGATCCGCAAGCATCTCGTCTCCGCGGTGGTGCCGCTGGACGAGGCGCCGGCGCTGCTCACCGACCTGGCCGAGCGGCGCCGCTCGGAGTTGCAGGTGGTGCTGACCGGCTGACCGGGGCACGACCCCGGCCGAACCCGGTGCGGTGCCCGGCTACCGTTCGGTCATGACCGCCGACGCCGGCCCGACGCCGGGACTCGCCGCTCTGCTGCCCTACCTGCGCGCCCACCGCGGCACCCTCGTCGCGGTGGGCGCGTTGTCGCTCACCGGGGCCGCCGCCGCGCTGGCCCAACCGCTGCTCACCCGCACCGTGCTGGACCGGATCACCGCCGACCGCCCGGCCGCCCCGCTGGTGGTGGCGCTGGTCGCGCTGGTGCTGGTCGGCGCGTTGCTCGGCGGGCTCCGCGACTACCTGTTGCAACGCACCGCCGAAGGGCTCGTGCTGGGCCTCCGGCGGCGGCTCGCCGGCCACCTGCTGCGCCTGCCGATCGCCGAGTACGACCGGCGCCGCACCGGCGACCTGCTGTCCCGGGTGGGCGCCGACACGACGTTGCTGCGGGCGGTGGTCACGTCCGGCCTCTTCGAGACCGTCACCGGGGCGGTGATGGTGGCCGGCGCCGGCACGGCCATGCTGCTGCTGGACCCGCTGCTGTTCGGCGTGACGCTGGCGTCGGTAGCGGTCGGCGTGGGGTTCGCCGTCACGGTCGCCCGCCGGGTGCGCGGGCTGTCCCGCCGCGCCCAGGAACGCGTCGGTGAGATGACCTCGGCCGTCGAGCGGGCCATCTCCGCGGCGCGGACCATCCGGGCCAGCCGCGCCGAGGAACGGGAGACCGGCACGGTGGTGGCCAGCGCGACGGCGGCGTACGACGCCGGGCAGCGGGTGGCCCGTGCCCAGGCGGTGGTGGGACCGGTCAGCGCGGTCACCGTGCAGGGCGCGTTCCTGCTGGTGCTGGCCGTGGGTGGGGCGCGGGTGGCGGCCGGGGCGATCAGCGTGGGCGACCTGGTCGCGTTCGTCATGTTCCTGTTCTTCCTGGTGCTGCCGCTGGGCCAGGCGGTGCACGCGTACACCCAGTTGCAGAGCGGGCTGGGCGCGCTGGCCCGGATCGAGGAGATCCTCACCGTGCCGGGCGAGAGCGCCGGCGACCGGCCCGGGCGGGTGGACGTGCCGGCCGCCGCCGCGCCGGCCCGGGTGGAGTTCGACCGGGTCGGCTTCGGTTATCCCGGTGGCCCGCCCGTGCTGCACGAGGTGAGCTTCACGGTGCCGGCCGGCACCCGCACCGCCCTGGTGGGCCCGTCCGGCGCCGGCAAGTCCACCCTGCTGGCGCTCGTCGAGCGCTTCTACGAGGCGGGCGAGGGCGCGGTCCGCCTGGACGGCGTGGACGTGCGGGAACTGCCCCGGGACGCGCTGCGCGCCCGGCTCGGCTACGTGGAGCAGGAGGCGCCGGTGCTCGCCGGCACGCTACGGGACAACCTGCTGATCTCCACGCCCGGCGCCACCGACGACCGGCTGCGCGCGGTGCTCGACGAGGTCAACCTGGGCCACCTCGCCGACCGGACCGCGGACGGGCTGGACGTGCAGGTGGGGGAGGGCGGCGTGCTGCTCTCCGGCGGGGAGCGGCAGCGGCTGGCCATCGCCCGGGCGCTGCTGGCCGGGCCGCCGGTGCTGCTGCTCGACGAGCCGACCAGCAACCTCGACGCCCGCAACGAGGCGGCGCTGCGGCGGGCGATCGACGCGGTGGCGGTGCGCCGTACCCTGCTGATCGTGGCGCACCGGCTCTCCACGGTGGTGGACGCCGACCAGATCGTGGTGCTCGACGGCGGCCGGGTGGTGGCGGTCGGCACCCACGACGAGTTGACCACCACCAGCCCGCTCTACCGGGAGTTGGCCGCCCACCAACTGCTCGTGGCCTGATCCGCCCGGACGGTCGGGAACCGGTCGGGCCGGTGATTTCCGGACACGGTCCGGCTCCGACGGTGGGCGGGGGTCACAATCGGCTGCGGTTCGCGTACCGTTGCGGCTCATGGGTGTGTCGCAACGGTTCAAGACCAGGTTCCGCCGGTTCCTCCAGCGCCCGGGGACGACGGTCGACCTGGCCCCGCTGGAGAAGCTGCTGCCGGCGATCGAGTCCCGCGAGGCCGAGCTGGAGCAGCTCTCCGACGCCGAGCTGACCGAGGCCGCCGGCCGGGCCGAGAAGTACGAGGAGATCTGCGCGATCGGCCGCGAGGCGGCCCGCCGCGGGCTCGACCAGCGCCCCTACGACGTGCAGCTGCTCGGCGCCATGGCGCTGCTCTCCGGCAAGGTCGCCGAGATGGCCACCGGTGAGGGCAAGACGCTCACCGCGACCGTCGCCGCGTACGGGCACGTCCGGCTCGGCAACGGCCCGGTGCACGTGCTCACCGTCAACGACTACCTGGCCCGCCGCGACGCCGAGTGGATGCAGCCGGTCTACACGCTGCTCGGGCTCACCGTCGGGTGGGTCAACGAGGCGTCCACGCCGGAGGAGCGCCGCGCCGCGTACCGCTGCGACGTCACCTACGTGTCGGTCAGCGAGGCCGGCTTCGACTACCTGCGCGACCAGCTCGTCACCGACGTGGCCGAGCGGGTGCAGCCGCCGCTGAAGACCGCGATCGTGGACGAGGCCGACTCGATCCTGATCGACGAGGCGCGGGTGCCGATGGTGCTCGCCGGCGCGGTCCCGGGCGAGCAGGACCCGGTGCACGCCGCCGCCGCGCTTGTGCGTGGCCTGCGCAAGGGCAAGCACTACACGGTGGCCGAGGACGGCCGCAGCGTGGCCTTCACGTCGGTCGGTCTGGCCACGGTCGAGGCGAAGCTCGGCGGCATCGACCTCTACGACGAGGAGCACGTCGGGCAGCTCTCCGCGGTGAACGTGGCGCTGCACGCGCACGCGCTGCTGCACCGCGACGTCGACTACATCGTGCGGGACGACTCGGTCGAGCTGATCGACGAGATGCGCGGCCGGGTCGCGCAGCGCCGCCGCTGGCCGGACGGGCTCCAGGCCGCGGTCGAGGCGAAGGAGGGGCTGGACGCCAGCGCCGAGGGCGAGGTGCTGGGCACCGTCACCGTGCAGGCGTACATCGCGCTCTACCCGACCGTCTGCGGGATGACCGCGACCGCGGTGCTCGTCGGCGACCAGCTCCGGGAGTTCTTCGGCCTCGAGGTGGCGGTGATCCCGCCGAACACCCCGTGCGTCCGGGAGGACGAGCCGGACCGGATCTACGCCACCCGCGCCGAGAAGGAGGAGGCGCTGGTCGACGAGATCACGCGCTGCCACCGGGCGGGGCGTCCGGTGCTGGTCGGCACGCTCGACGTGAAGGAGTCCGAGGGGCTGGCCGCCGCGCTGCGCGCCGCCGACGTGCCGTGCGTGGTGCTCAACGCCAAGAACGACGACGAGGAGGCCGGCATCATCGCCGAGGCCGGCGCGCACGGCTCGGTGACGGTCTCCACCCAGATGGCCGGCCGGGGTGTCGACATCCGGCTCGGCGGCAGCGACCAGTCCGACCAGGAGCGGGTCGCCGAACTGGGCGGCCTCTACGTGATCGGCAGCGGCCGGCACGACAGCCGCCGGGTCGACGACCAGCTTCGCGGCCGGGCCGGCCGGCAGGGCGACCCGGGCGGCTCGGTCTTCTTCGTCAGCCTGGAGGACGACCTGGTCGTCCGGCACGCCGGCGACACCGTGCCGGCGTCACCCCGGATGAACGCCGACGGCCTGGTCACCGACCCGCAGGTGGACTACGCGGTCGAGCACGCCCAGCGGGTCGCCGAGGGCGTCAACCACGAGATCCACCGCAACACCTGGCGTTACAGCCACGTGATCGAGCAGCAGCGCAAGGCGCTCGCCGAGCGGCGGGAGCGGCTACTGACCACCGACATCGCCGCGCTGATGCTGTTGGAGCGGGTGCCGGAGAAGGCCGGCGAGATGGACGAGGACCTGCTCGCCGAGGTGTCCCGTTCGATCGCGCTCTACCACCTGGACCGGCTGTGGGCCGAGCACCTGGCCGAGCTGTCCGAGGTTCGGGAGGGCGTGCACCTGCGGGCGCTGGGCCGGCTCGACCCGCTCGACGAGTTCCACCGCAGCGCGGTGCCGGCGTTCAACGCGTTGATGCCGGAGATCGAGACGCGCACCATCGCCACGTTCGAGGAGACCGAGTTCGACGAGGGGTGGGAGCCGGACGCGTCGAAGCTGGTGCGGCCGAGCGCCACCTGGACGTACCTCGTGCACGACAACCCGTTCGGCTCGGAGCTGGACCGGCTGATCGCCTCGGTGGGCCGGCGGCTCATCTCCGGGTCCCGCTGACCCGGCGCGCAGGCCCCTTCCAGCCGAGTACGGCCGGAAGGGGCTTTTTGCGCGGTTTCGAGGTCGGTCGGCGGGGGTAGTAGGCCGAGGCTCCGTCGAAGAGAGGACGAACATGGCACAGGCAACGGCGCCGGACGGGAACACCGCGCGGACGGACGCGGGGGCGGTGGGGGCCGTGGTGCGGTGAACCTCGACACCCGTCTACCCATGACCGAGGACCTGGGCGTGCTGGAGACCGCCGCGCTGCTGCGCGAGTTGACCGCCGGCCTGATCGGTGTCGCCGAGTTCGACGAGGCGCTGGACCGCCTGGTCCGGATCGCCCGGGACGCGGTGCCCGGCGTGGACTGCTGCGGTTTCACCGCGCTGCGCGCCGGCGGGCCCGCCGGGGTGGCCGCCTCCGACCCGCGGTGCGCCGAGTTGGACGACCTGCGGCACGGCCCGGACACGCCGGCCCTGACCGCGATCCGCCGCCGCGAGATGATCATCGCGGGCGGGCTGGCGGAGGAGTCGCGCTGGCCGACCTGGAGCATCCGCGCCCGCGCGCTCGGCGTGCACGGTGTGATCTCCGCGCCGGTCGACGTGGACGAGCAGGTCATCGGCGCGATCAACCTGTACGCGTCGGCACCCGGCGCGCTCACGCCGAGTCACCAGCTCACCGCGATGCTGCTCGCCGAACACGCCGGCCTGCTGCTCGCTGCGGTCCGCGACCGGGAGCGGGCGGCCGCCCGGGCCGACCAGCTCGACGGCGCGTTGCTGGCCGAGGGAGTGATCGGGCAGGCCGTCGGGGTGATCATGACACAGCGGGGCTGTCCCGCGGCGGAGGCGCTGGGCGTGCTCCGCAGCGCCGCGTCCTCGTTGGACATCCCGCTGCGCGAGGTGGCCCAGCGGCTGGTGCTCACCGTCTCCCGTCCCCGGGACAACTGACCGACAGTCGTTTCGTCCCACCGGGGGTCGGGTAGCACCCTGGACTGGTGAGCCGCGCCGACGTGGGGAGGACGCGATGGAGAGCCGACTTCGGGTGCACGGGCACCCCATCCAACCGATGCTGGTGACGTTCCCGTTCGGGCTCTTCGTCAGCGCCGCGGTGTTCGACCTGGCCGACGTGGCGGGCGGTCCGGCCTTCCTCGGCGAGGTGGGCTACTGGACGGCGGTCGCCGCGCTGGTCGCCGCCGGGCTCGCCACGGTCGCCGGGCTGGTCGACCTGTGGGACGTGCGGATCGGCCGCGCCAACCGGACCGCCATCACGTTCAACCTGGTCAACGCCGTGATGGCGGCGATGTTCCTGCTCACCTGCCTGATCCGGGCGCACGCGCCGCAGCGCGGCGCGACCGGTGGCCAGCTCGCCACCGAGCTGGTGGCGTTGGCGGTGGGCGCGGTCGGGGTGGGCCTGGGCGCGCGGCTGATGCAGCAGTCCGACCGGGGCCGCGCCGCCGAGCCGACCGGCCTGGAGACGATCCCCGGCGCCACCACCGAGCCCTCGCCTCCATGGTTTCGGTGAGGCCACTCCCGGGCGTGTCGCGGCGGGGAGAGTGGACGAGGTGAAACCGGTATGCCTCCTGGTCATAATTATGACCAGGAGGCATACCGCATACCGGGCCGCGTCTCCCCCGGGCTGTGACTCTGTGTAACCGCACCGCCGGACGCGCCGTCACGCTTGCCGGGTGCCGGGTGCCGGGTGCCGGGTGCCGGGTGCCGGGCGGCGCGAATCCGAACAGGCGGGCCCGCCGAGATCGGAGCCCGGGCACGGAAATCGTGTTGCCGGCCGTCGTCGACCGACGGCAGGCTCGGGCCCATGGTCACCGAACGCGGGTTCGACGAACTGGTCGCCGAGGCCGAAGCGGCGCCGGTCGAGGGATGGGGCTTCTCCTGGCTGGCCGGGCGGGCCACCGAGGAGCGCCCGCCGTGGGGCTACGCCCGTCTCGTCGGGGCCCGGCTGGCGGCCGTCGACGCCGCCCTGGACATCGACACCGGCGGCGGCGAGGTGCTGGCCGAGGCGGCGTCCGCGCCGCCACCGCTGCTGGTCGCCACCGAGGCCTGGCCGCCGAACGTGCCGGTGGCCCGGCGCAACCTGAGCCGCGTCGGTGGTCACGTCGTCCGGGTCGGCGACCGGCCGCCGCTGCCGTTCCGCGACGCGGCGTTCGACCTGGTGGTCAGCCGGCACCCGGTGGACACCCGGTGGGACGAGGTGGCCCGGGTGCTGCGCCCCGGCGGCAGCTTCCTCTCCCAGCAGATCGGCCCCGGCACGGTCCGGGAACTCAGCGAGGCGATCCTCGGGCCGCTGCCACCACCGGAGCACCGTCACCCGGAGCACGCGGTCGCCGCCGCCGAGGCCGCCGGACTGACCGTGGTGGACCTGCGGACCGCCACGCTGCGTACCGTCTTCCAGGACATCGGCGCGGTGGTCTGGTTCCTGCGCAAGGTGGTCTGGACCGTGCCCGGCTTCACCGTCGGCCGGCACCGGGCCGCGCTGCGCCGGCTGGACGAGCGGATTCGGGCCGAGGGGCCGTTCGTGGCCCACGCCCGGCGGTTCCTCATCGAGGCGCGTCGCCGCTGACCGGGCGGTGCGCGGCGGCGTGGTGCGCGGCCAGCACGTCGGCGCCGAAGTCGCCGGCCGGGCGGCGCAGCACGGTGTGCGCGTGGTTGCCGTCGTCGGTGGTGTTGTCGTACTCGATCAGCAGGTCGTCGCCCTGCACCCGGTAGTAGTGCCGCCGGCCCGGCTCCACCGGCCCGGCCCAGGCGAAGTGCAGCTCACCGCCGTCGAGTCGGGCCGCCTCCCGGGCGGCCAGGTCGGCCGGGAGCCGGTCGAGGTAGAGCGCGACCAAGCGGTCGAGCAGCGCGCGCCCGCTCGGCCCGAGCCGGCCCCGGGGCACGCCGAGCGGGTCGAGCCGGCCGGGCGCGGTGGCCCGGGTGGCGCTGATGATGTCGGCCGGGGCCTCCTCGGCGATCACCGCGGCGGCCCGCCCGCCGGGGCCGAGCGCATCCAGCAGCTCGCGGGCCAGGTCCTCCTCCGGGCCCAGCGGCCGGGAGACCGGGCGGCCGGCGTGCCGCACGGTGGCCGGGTTCGCGCCGAGGAAGATCGGGGCGGGGGAGACCTGGTCGTCGGCGACCGTCATGCTCACCGACAGGTGGTGCCCCTCGAACCGCCACGCCCAGCGGTCGTCGCGGGCCGGGTCGCCGAAGATGGCGACCCAGTAGTCGCCGCTGTGCCGGCCGCGCCGCCAGCCCTCCGCCCGGTCCAGCACCTCTTCGAGCGCCACCACGGCCATGGCCTGCGCGTACGCGGCGGGGCTGAGCGCGGTGGCGAGCAGCCGGTGGGCGGCCTTGCGGGCGGCGACGTCGAGGTCGGCGACCGGGACGCCGGGCCGTGGCCGGGGCCGGTACTCGAGCCACCGGCGGGCCGGCTCGTCGTCGAACTCGTGCCGGGCGCGTCGCCGGGCCGGCTCGTCCAGCGCCGCCAGCAGCGCCGTGGCCGCGGTGCGCATCTGCTCGGGTACGGGATCCTCCACCGCACCTGTATACGCCCCGCGCGGCGGCCCCGGGTGCTCAGTCGCGCCCGAGCTGCGTCAGCATCTCCGGCAGCGTGAAGAACCGGGCGGTCTCCACCGCCGAGGGGGCGCCGTGGTCCGGGTCGGCGCCGGCGTCGAGCAGCGCCCGGACCGCTGCCGCGTTCTGCCGGAACACGGCCGCGGCCAGCGCGGTCTGCCCCCGGTCGTTGACCCGGCCCGGGTCGGCGCCACGGTCGAGCAACGCGGCCACGGTCTCCGGCCGGGCATGGTAGGCGGCCAGGATCAGCAGCGTGTCGCCCTTGGCATTGGTCAGGTTGACCGGCAGTCCCGCGTCCACGTTGGCCGCCAGTTCCGCGGTCTCGCCGGCGCGGGCCAGGTCGAACATCCGGTGGGCGAAGGCGACGGTCTCGGCGTCCAGTTCGTCGGGCACCCGCCCAGGTTAGGGCGTCGCGGCCGGCGCCGCCTGGTAGCTTGCGCAGCCGGCACGGGAGGCGAGATGGACGATCGGGTCTACGTGGGCAACGCGGCGGTGGACGGGGCGACCGACGCGGGGTGGCTGCTGGGGCACTTCAAGCCGGCCGGCGACGTCCGGCGCAGCGCCGAGGTCGAGGTGAAGTGGGGCGTGCACCCGGCGGGGGAGACCCGGTCCCGGTGGGCCACCGGGGAGCGGCGTACCGCGCTGCTGGTGCTGATCAGCGGCGCGTTCCGGGTCGAGCTGCCGGACCGGACGGTGGTGCTGCGCGCGCCCGGGGATTACGTGGTCTGGGGCCGGGGCGTGGACCACTCCTGGTACGCCGAGCGGGCGTCCACCGTGCTCACCGTCCGCTGGCCCTCGGTGCCCGGCTACCGGGTGGACCCGCCGGTGGTCCGCTGACCGCGTCCCGCCATGTGGTATTACCTACTAAACCTATAGGCTTTGCCGTCTAAAGTGTGTGAGCACGCTCCGCCCCGCACCGTGAGGACGCTCCGCCGATGACCAGCTCCGACCCGACCGACCTGCTCACCGTCGCCGCCCGTTGGGTCGACCCGGCCGGCTGGCCGGTGCCGCTGTGCTTCGACCGGTCCGAACGGTGGTACGCGCGGCTGCACGCCGACGCCGCGTACGAGGTGTGGGCGCTGAGCTGGCTGCCCGGACAGGGCACCGACCTGCACGACCACGGTGGTTCGTCCGGCGCCTTCCTGGTCGTCGCCGGCGTGCTCGTCGAGGAGACGGTCAGCGGTGGCCGGCTGCGTCCGCACCGCCTCGCCGCCGGCGCCGGCCGGCGCTTCGGCGCCCGGCACGTGCACCAGGTCACCAACCGATCCGCCGAGCCGGCGGTCAGCGTGCACGTCTACCGGCCGGCGCTGCGCCGGATGACCCGCTACCACCTCGACGCCGGCCGGCTCCGGGTCGCCGAGGTGGCCGAGGCCGGCGTCGCGTGGTGAGCCCGGCGACCCCGCCCCCGATTCCCGCCGAACGGAAGGACGCCATCATGGCGCAGAACCCCGCCCCCGCCGAGAGCTGTCCGGTCCCTCCGTCCGGCTCGCGCGGCATCGACGAGATCCTCGCCGCCGCCCGCGCCCGGCTGCGTCGCCTCGACCCCGAGCAGGCGCACCTCGCCCACCGGGGCGGCGCGCTGCTCGTCGACATCCGCCCGGCCGGCCAGCGGGCCGCGCACGGCACCGTGCCCGGCGCGCTCACCGTCGAGCGCAACGTGCTGGAGTGGCGCTTCGACCCGCGGTGCGCGGCCCGCCTGCCGCAGGCGGTCGACTACGACGTGCCGGTGGTCGTCCTCTGCCAGGAGGGCTACACCTCGTCGCTGGCCGCCGCCGCCCTCCAGGACCTCGGCCTGCACCGCGCCACCGACGTGGCCGGTGGCTTCGCGGCCTGGCGCATCGCCGGCCTGCCCACCCTCGGCCCCACCCCGCCGCCCCGACCCTCGTCCACCGCGCCCCCGGTCACCGCCGGCCGGGCGCTCCGCTGACCGTCCCGCCGCACCCGGCGGGGCGGGGCGACCGCCCGCACAGGAGGCTCCCATGTCCGTCGTCGCCCTCAACACCCGTCCGGCCCGTACCGGCCGCCCCGACCGGGCGCCCGCGCCCCGGCCGCGTACCGCACCGACCCTGACCATCACGCTCGACCTGAGCGCCGGTCCGCTCACGCCCGGCCTGGCCCGGCTGGCCGACCTGCTGGACGAGCTGGCCGCCTCCGGGGAGGGACTGGTCCGGCCGGACGAGCACCGGGCCGCCCGGGCCGTGCTCGACCTGCGCCGCGTCCCCGCGGCACCGGCCGAGCCGACACCGGCGTCACCGGCCACCGGGCCGGGCGGGATACGCCTGCTCACCGGCACCCGACGGGTCCGGCACGGCGGCGTCGAGGTCGGCCTGACCCGGATCGAGTTCGACCTGCTGCTCTTCCTCGCCGAGCACCCGCGCCGGGTCTTCACCCGGCTGCAACTGCTCAGCAACGTCTGGGGCTACGAGCACGCGGTGGCCCGCACCGTGGACGTCCACATCCGGCGTCTGCGGGCCAAGTTCGGCCCGGACACGCCGCTGGTGACCACCGTCTACGGCGTCGGGTACCGGCTCGCCGACGACGCCCCGATCGAGGTGGACCGCGACGCCTGAGCCGGCCCGGACCGACCCGCGGCGCACCCGGATTCCGGGTGCGCCGCGTTCACGTCGCCGTCGCGCCCGCCACAGTGAACCGGCCGGGGACCCCCGATACCGGCGCGTGTCGTCGCTCTGCTGTAATCAACGGACCTCGTACGCAGAGCGAGCACTCGGCTCCGATGTGTTCGCCAATTGTCACATTCATGCAACGCAGTGGCCCCTTGACCCTCGCACAAGCGCCGGGAAGCATCGATGCAGCGGCGTCCCGGGCCGTGGGGAGATACCCGGACCAGCCAAGGAGGACCATGTCGGTCAGCCCCGCCTCGTCGCGCGCCGGATGGCATACGTCCCAACCCGCGGTCCCCGGCCGTCCGCCCGGCGGCCAGCGTCGCCCCGCCAACGCCGCCACCCCCGTGCTCACCGTCACCCTCAACATCCCGCTGGCCTGCGAGGAGTCGCTCACCCCGGCCGCCCGCCGGCTCCTCGACGCGGCCCGTGAGCTGCTCGAAGGCGGCGACGCGGTGGTCAGCACCGGCCCCGCCGGCGCGGACCGCCGGCCCGACGTGCCGGCCGGGCGCAGCCCGGCCCGTCCGCTGGCCCCGACCATCCCGACGCTGCACATCCTGGCGTCCTCCCGGTCGGTGCTGCGCGACGGCGAGCCGCTGCCGCTGACCCGCCTGGAGTTCGACCTGCTGCTGCACCTGGTCGCCCATCCGCGCCGGGTGTTCACCCGGCTGCAACTGCTCAACGCGGTCTGGGGGTACGAGCACGCCGGCGTCCGCACCGTCGACGTGCACGTACGCCGGCTGCGCGGCAAGGTCGGGGTGGACGTCCCGCTGGTCACCACCGTCTACGGCGTCGGCTACCGGCTCGCCGACGACGCCCGGGTGACCATCGACCGCACCGGCTGACCACCGCGCCCGCCACCGTCGACCGCGCACCGGACGGAGCCCCGACCGCCCGGATGCGAACCGGTGGTGGACCGACGCCGCCGGCCGGGCAGGATGGACGGATGCGCGTCCGCCCGATCAGCCCCGACCGGCTCGTCGCCGAGCTGACCGGTCGCCTCGCCCGCACCGAGGCGTCCGGCCGGTTACGGGTCGCCGTCGACGGGCCGCCCGCCGCCGGGCCGGACGCGCTCGCCGCCGCGCTCGTCGACCCGCTGCGCGCCGCCGGCCGGCCGGCCCTGCACGTCCGCGCCGCCGACTTCCTCCGCCCCGCCTCGGTCCGCCTGGAGCAGGGCCGCACCAACCCGGACGCGTACTACGAGGGGTGGCTCGACGAGCCTGGCCTGCGCCGCGAGGTGCTCGACCCGGCCGGCCCGGACGGCACCGGCCGGGTGCTGCCGTCGCTCTGGGACGCCGACGCGGACCGGGCCAGCCGGGCCGCGTACCAGGATCTGCCGGCCGGCGGGGTGGTCCTGGTCAGTGGCGCGTTGCTGCTCGGCGGCACGCTGGCGTTCGACGTCGCCGTGCACCTGGTGCTCTCCCCGGCGGCGCTGGCCCGGCGCACCGACCCGGCGTGGCGCTGGACGCTGCCGGCGTTCGCCCGCTACGCCGACGAGGTCGACCCGGCCTCCTTCGCCGACGTGGTGGTCCGCGCCGACGACCCGCGCCATCCGGCGCTCGTCGAACGGGCCTGACCAGGCGGTCCGAACTCACGGGAAAGTGCCAGGAAATCTCCGGTTTGGCCCGCCGGGGGCAGGGGTAATCGCCCGGCTCACAGAGCACGGGCGATCTCGCCCGTGCGTTCCCGTTCGGACCGGGCCGTCGGCGTCGCCGCCAGGGCCGGGTCGAGCCGCAGGAAAGGCAGGCAGCGATGCTCGTCCACGACACGACAGCCACGGGCCGCTCCCAGGCGGAGGCCGACCAGATCCGGCAGTCCCTGCGGTCCCGGTACGACGAGCTGACCGCGGAGTACGACCAGGCCGTGATGCAGAGTCAGGTGCTGCGGCTGGTCGAGGTCGGCGACACCGCCGGCGACGACCAGGCCGACAGCGGCACCAAGACCGCCGAGCGGGACACCGCCCAGTCCCTGCTGCGCACCATCCTGGACCGACGGGCCCAGTTCGAGCGCGCGTTGACCCGACTCGACGAGGGCACGTACGGCTTCTGCGAGGGCTGCGCCGCGCCGATCCCGGTGGAGCGGCTGGAGATCTTCCCGTCGGCCACCTCCTGCGTGGCCTGCAAGCAGACCCGCGAGCGACGCGCGGCCTGAGGTTCCGCGCACTCACCCGCTCCGGGTGAGGCCGGCTCACCCGGCCGCCGCGCAGCATGGATGGTGCGCGCGGACGCACCGGCCCGCGCGCCCCGACGAGGAGGTGGGGTCATGACGGTACGGGTGGTGGCGGATCGACGCCGCGGCGGCGTCCTGCACGTGGTCGGCAGCGCCG
This sequence comes from Micromonospora sp. AKA38, assembly GCF_027925725.1. Lineage (NCBI taxonomy): Bacteria > Bacillati > Actinomycetota > Actinomycetes > Micromonosporales > Micromonosporaceae > Micromonospora > Micromonospora sp. AKA38. Next base: position 955,229 of record NZ_BNEI01000005.1, read on the forward strand.
ACGTGCCGGAGCGGCGCGGGCGGCCCGGCCGGTTCAGCCCGACCCGGCTGTGGCGGGGGCCCAGCGGCCCACCGCGACGCGCCGACGACCGACGCTGGGAGACCGACACCCGGGGGTGAGCCGGATGGCTGAGCAGTTGATGTCCGCGTTCGAGTCCTCGCTGGACAAGACGAACGTGATCCTGAAGGAGATCGAGTCGGCGTACGGCTGGCCGCCGGAGCGCCGCAACCAGTCGTACGCGGCCCTGCGCACCGTGTTGCACCTGCTGCGCGACCGGTTGCCGGTGCCGGAGAGCGCCGAGTTCGCCCAGCAGTTGCCGGTGCTGCTGCGCGGCATCTACTTCGACGGCTGGCAGCCGGAGAACGTGCCGATCAAACTCAACCGCGACGACTTCCTCTACGAGGTCCGGCAGGGCTTCCCGTACGACGTGTCGGGCGGCGCGCAGCGGGTGGTGCAGGTGGTGCTGGACACGCTGCGCCGGCACGTCACGCAGGGCGAGTGGCAGGACGTGAAGTCCGCCATGCCGCGAGACCTGGCTCAGCTCATTCCCTGAGCCGGCGCCACCCCGGTCCGTCCCGCCCCCTCGGCGGGGCGGGCCGTCGGCGTCCGGGAGACCGGCAGCCCGGCCCGCCGGGCCGACCGGGCCGGCCGCCTTCGCCAGCGAACCGTCCGTGCGCCCGGGTTCGGGCGTCTACGGTGGGGTTAGAGACGATCGGACGTGGGGTACCACCCGCTGCACACGGACCCCGGGAACAGGCGGGGCGGCACACCGAGGGAGCACCCATGGCTTTGAACGACGACGACATCCAGACCAGCGGCGGCAGCGGCCTGGAGGGCCCGGCCGACGGCGGTGCGACCCCGGGTCAGCACGACGGTGGCGCGGACGGTGGCGCGGAGGGCCCGGCCGACGGCGGTGCCACTCCGGGTCAGCACGACGGTGGCGCGGACGGTGGCGCGGAGGGCCCGGCCGACGGCGGTGCCACTCCGGGTCAGCACGACGGTGGCGCGGACGGTGGCGCGGAGGGCCCGGCCGACGGCGGCGCGACCCCGGGTCAGCACGACGGTGGCGCCGACGGCAGCGCCTGACCGATGAGCCTCACGCACGTCGACCCGCCGGGTGGCCACGGCCACCCGGCGGGTTCGTCCTCCGCCGCCGCGGCGTTGGCCCGCTGCGTGGCGGTCGAGCCGGCCAAGTTCGCCGCCGACCACTGGGGGCGCAGCCCGCTGCTGTCCCGGGCCGCCGAACTGCCCAACCCGGACGGCTTCACCGACCTGCTCAGCCCCGCTGACGCCGACGAACTGCTCAGCCGCCGCGGCCTGCGTACCCCGTTCCTGCGGGTGGCCAAGGACGGCCAGCTCGTGCCGGCGGCGCGGTACACCGGCGGCGGTGGCGCCGGCGCCGAGATCGGCGACCAGGTGCTGGACGAGAAGGTGCTGGCGCTCTATGCCGACGGCGCCACGTTGGTGCTCCAGGGCCTGCACCGCACCTGGCCGGCGATCGTCGACCTGGCCCGCGACCTGGGCGCGGCGCTGGCCCAGCCGTTGCAGGTCAACGCCTACCTGACGCCGGCCGGCAGCCAGGGCTTCGCCACCCACTACGACACCCACGACGTGTTCGTGCTCCAGGTCGACGGCCGCAAGCACTGGCGCATCCACCCGCCGGTGCTCGCCGACCCGCTGGAGCGCCAGCCGTGGGGCGGCCGGGCCGACGAGGTCGCCGCCACCGCTGACGGCCGGCCCGCGTTGAACGTGGTGCTGGAGCCGGGCGACGCGCTCTACCTGCCGCGCGGCTGGCTGCACAGCGCCCAGGCGCAGGAGTCCAGCTCGCTGCACCTGACCGTGGGCATCCGGGCGCTGACCCGGTACGCCATGGTGGAGGAACTGCTGGCCCTGGCCGCCGAGGACGCCCGGCTGCGCGCCGGCCTGCCGTTCGGGCTCGACCTGGCCGACCCGGACGCGATCGAGCCGGAACTCACCGAGACCGTCGAGGCGCTGCGCGACTGGCTGCTGCGGGCCGACCCGGGGGCGGTGGCCGCGCGGCTGCGGTCGCGGGTGTGGCCGGCCGCCCGACCGGCCCCGATCCGCCCCCTCGCGCAGGCCGACGCGCTGGCCCGGCTCGTCCCGGACAGCCGGGTCGCGCTCCGGGACGGCCTGCGCTGGCAGCTCACCCGGACCGACGCCGGCACGGTCGCGCTGCGCCTGACCGACCGTACGCTCACGCTGCCCGGCACCTGCGAGCCGGCGCTGCGCGCGCTGCTCACCGGCGCGGCCACCCGGGTCGGCGACCTGCCCGGCCTGGACGACGACGCCGACCGCCTGGTCCTCACCCGCCGCCTGCTCAAGGAGGCGGTCCTGACCCCCGCCTGACCGCGGGGGTCAGCGGGTGTAGGTGACCGCCAGCAGGAGCAGCGTGGTGGCCAGCCCGCTGGCGGCCACCAGGATCATCGGGCGGGGGGTCAGCACCGCGTGCCGGCGGTCGGCCAGCAGGCGGGCCGGCGCCAGGCCGACCAGCGGCCCGAGCAGCGTCACCACCAGCGCCAGCACCGGCAGGCCGACCGCCAGGTCACCGCCCGAGCCGGCGCCCAGCGCCCGCGCCCCGGTCCCCAGCAGGAACGCCACCAGCGCGCCGCCGACCCCGCACGCGATCAGCAGCGGGTTCACCGAGCCGGGCAGCTCGCCCGGCGTCCCGGTGCGGTCCAGCAGCTCGCGTACGCCGCGCAGCAGCGGCACCGGGTCACCGGCGGCGTCCCGTACCGGCCCGGGCGGGTCGCCCAGGCGCCGGGTGCCGCCGCCGAGCCGGGCCCGTAGCTGCGCCCACAGGTGGGTCACCTCGCCGTCCACCCGGTCCACCATCCGCTGGGCGTCGGCCAGCTCCGCCTCGGCGAGCCGGACCTGCTCGGTCGCCTCGGCCACCGCCCGGTCGGCGGCGGCGACCTGTTGGGCGTACCAGGTGTGCGCCTCGGCCCGCTGGGCGGCCACCCGGGCGGTCAACTCGGCGAGCCGGCGGATCTGGGCAGGGTACGTCTCACTGGAGACCGGTTCGTTCATCGGGAGGGACCATAAGGGATGATCACCTGTCCGGTGCGGTGCACCGCGCGGTCGAAGTAGAGACCGCGCCACGGTCGGGGATACCAGTCCGGCCCGCCGCTGCCCGGGTAGAGCGACGAGCCCAGCTCGCCGCCCTGCACGTCGAGCGCCACCCACGCGCCGATCTGGTCCGTGCGCGCGCCGGCGCCGCCCAGGTCGGCCCGCATCCGGGCCACGCCGCGCCACCAGGCCAGCACGTGGGTCCGCCGCTCCGGCCCGTCGTGCAGGATGCGGCGCAGCTGCTCCAGCCCGCTCCGGGCGCCGGCCCGGCCGGCCAGCGCGCCGGCCGCCGCGTCCACCGCGTACAGCAGCAGGAAGTGCGGGGTACGCGGGGTGCCCGGCGCGCCCAGCCCGTCGCCCACCTCGGCCATCAGCTCGGCGACCGTCTCCTCGTCGTACCAGGAGGCGTCGCCGGCCAGGTCCTCGTAGAGCGCGCGGGCGGCAGGGTCGGCGTCCGGGTCGAGACAGGCGATGGAGAACCGGGCCGCGCCGGGCGGGTACTGCCGGGCCAACGAGCGGGCGGCGGCGTCGAGCACCGCGCACGCCTCGTCCACCCGGGTGCCCAGCACGGCCAGGTTGCGGCCCGGCGCCCGGGGCAGCCGCAGCGCCGCCGAGCGCGACTGCACGTCGATGATCTCGCCGAGCAGCGCCACCGGACTCCGCGGCGCGCCCTGCTCCGGCGCGGCCAGGGCACGGAAGTCCGGCGCCTCGGCCAGCCGGGGGATCGCGTCGCCGTCGAAGAGCCGGGCCGGCGCGGCGTCCTGCGGGCGCATCCGCCACAGCCGGTGTTGCAGCTCGCTCCAGGTCTCCCAGTCGCTCGCCGACGGGATGCGGGCCACCTCGTTGCCCTCGGTCAGGCCGGACTCGGCGTTGACCACGGCGTGGTGTCGGGGCAGCGACTGCGCGGCGTCGTTGCGTTCGGCCAGGATGCGCAGCGCCTTCGGCAGCGCGATCCGCAGGGTGAACTGGGCGACCAGCGCGGGCCGGCCCCAGAGCGCCTCGATGCCGCGGACGTCCTGGGAGGCGAGCACCAGGTGGATGCCCTGCGAGCGACCCCGCCGGGCCAGGTCCTCCAACAGGTCGGCGGCCTCCCGGGCGACCACGTCCCGGCCGGCGAGCAGCGCCTGGAACTCGTCGACCACCGCGACGATCCGCGGCCAGTGCCCGGTCGGGTCCACCGCCCGCAGCTCGGCCAGCTTGGTGACCTCGTGCTTCTTCGCCGCGTCGGCCCGCCGGCGCAGCTCCTCGGCGAGGAACCGCAGCAGCGCCAGGCCGAACTCCCGGTCGGTGTTGACGTTGATGCCGACCAGCCGCATGTGCGGCAGCCAGCTCGGATCGCGCCGACCCTGGGCGAACCGGGCGAAGGACACCCCCTCCTTGAAGTCGAGCAGATAGAACTCCAGCTCGGCGGGGGAGTAGCGGGCGGCGAGCGCGCCGATCCACGCGAAGATCAGGTTCGTCTTGCCGGTGCCGGACGGGCCGCCGATCAACGCGTGCGGCGGGTAGTCGCCGAGCGTCAGCAGCACCGGCCGCCCGTGCGGGCCCTCGCCGATCGGCGCGGTGAGCCCGTGCGCCGAGTCCTCCCGCCAGTAGTCGTCCGGCGGGGGCAGCAGATCGGTGAAGGGCGTCGGTGGCGGCCCGGCGGCGACCCGGGAGGCGACCGTCCGGCAGGTCTCGGTGACCAGCGTGGGCGGTGGTGGGGCGTCGAGCACCACCGGCAGCCCGGCGATGCGGGCGTCGTCCGGGTCGACCACGATCCGGGTGACGGTCGGGTCGTCGGGCAGGTCGATGCCGCGAACCACCAGGTGCACCCCGCACGCGGCCCCGGTGCGGACCACCCGGTCGAGCTGCCCGCGCTCGTGCCGGGACAGCTCGTCGCCGCCGAGCAGCACCGCCACCCGCCACGGCTCCGGGCGCCGGCCGGTGGCGGCGGCCAGCTCGCGCAGGGACGCGTACTCGCCGGCCAGCACCGTGGCGTTGATCCGGCGGATCTGCTCCACCAGGTCGTCCAGCAGCCGGCCCAGCCCACCCGGGCCGACGAAGGTGAGCAGGCCGGCGGTGCCCAGCGGCGCGAACCCGGCCAGGCCGCCGCCCAGGTGCTCCGGGTCGTAGCCGTGCAGCCGGACCGCGCCCGGGTCGGCCCGGCCGACGGAGCGCAGCAGCAGCGCGGGCACCACCGCGGCGAGGCCGTCCCGGTCGCCGCCGGCCAGGTGCGCGTGCCCGGCGTCGAGCAGCGGGACCAGCGCCGGCACCGGTTCGGCGCCGGTGATGCGTACCGTGCCGATCCGGACCGCGCCCGGCGGCTCGGCCCGGCCGGCGGGGGTGACCGTCCACCGGTCCCAGGGCGCGGACGCCGCGCCCGGCGCCTCCCGCTGGGCCGCGGCGGCGGCGCGGCGCGCCAGCTCGGCCAGGCGGGCCGTGTGCCGGGCGTCGATCTCGGCGAGCCGCCGGTCGCGGGCCGCGCCGACCCGGCCGGGCACCGCCGCGGCGGCACGCCGGGTACGGGTCAGCCGTTCCCGGCCGGCGGCCAGCTCCGCCTCGGCGGCGGTGAGCCGGTTCCGGGTGGCGCCCAGGGCCTCGGAGAGCATGCCCCGGACCCGCGTCACCAGTTGGGCGCGGACGTCAGCCACGCGACGGCTCCCGTTCCTCGGTGTCCTTCGGCAGGTCCCGGCCGAGCCGGTCGAGCAGTACGCCGGTCAGCACCCCGGCGGTGACCGCCGGGTCGGCCGCGTGCGGCTGCTCCTGCCCGTCGTCGCGGCGCGGCGGGGGCATCCGGCAGATCCGGGTGAGCAGCGTGTCCAGCACCGGCGGCGGCAGCCCGGGCAGCAGGTCGCGGACCCGCCCGTCCAGCTCGCGGCGCAGCCGGGCCAGGTCCTCCGCGCGGGGCGGGTGGCCGAGCAGTTCGCCGGCCAGGTCGCGCAGCATCGGCGGGGCGATCGCGGCCAGTCCCAGCCCGACGTCGGCGTGGGCCCGCCGCAGTTCGGCGTGCAGCCGGTCCCGGTCGCCGGAGCGGATGCCGACCACCACCCGGCGCAGCAGCTCGTGGGCGTTCTCGACGCGCTCGTCCGGCTCGTCCGGCGCGCCCTCCCGTCCGCCGGTCAGCTCCGCCACCCGGACCGCCCACCAGCGGCGTACCGCCGGCTGCTCGCCCGGTTCGGGCGCCGGGCCGGGCGCGGGCGTCGCCTCGCCGCGTGGCGCGTCGTGCCGGGGTCGCCGCTCGCCCGTCGTCGCGGCCGGCGCGCCGTCGGCGGCCAGCCCGATCGCGGCCAGGTACGCGCTGAGCTGCTCCTGGGCCACGCGCAGCGCGTAGCCGGCGGTCTCGGCGTGTTCGGTGGCGGCGGTCAGCTCCGGCACGCCCATCGGGTCGGCCGACTCCTGGCGCACCCAGCGCAGCCGTTCCTGCGCCTGGCCGAGCTTCTCCAGCGCGGCGGCGAGCTGCGCCAGCGGCAGCTCCTCGGCGGCGGCGCGGACCTGCGCGCCGATGTCCTCGACGATGGACACGGCCGGCCCTTCAGAGCGTCGCGACGTAGAGCTGTGCCTGCTCCACCGCCACCAGCGTCGCGGCGAGGCACTCCTCCAGCTCCTGGCTGGCCTGGGTCAGCGAGGCCTGGGCCGCCTCGACCGTCTCGTGGCCGCTGCCCTCCAGCGCGCCGGCCAGGGTCTGCTGCGCCTCGGCCAGCTTCTCGCCGGCCGCCTGCACCGCTGTCTGGCCGTCACCGATCTGCTGGAGAGCGACATCGATGGCGGCCTTCAGCTCGGCGACGCTCGCCACAAGGACCTCCTGGGGGCAGGGGAGATCTCCATTACAACCCATCCCATCCGGTGGGCGAACATCCACCCTCGCGCCGTTCCTGCCCGGGTGTCCGATTGCGGCCCTGACGTGCGGGAAGGCCGGGCAGGGGCAGGGTCGGCGGTCCCGCCGACGGTCGGCTCGGTCCCGTTGACGGGACTCGGCGCGTCAGCGGCCGAGCCAGCGCGGGCCGCGTACCTCCGCGCCCAGCGCGCTGACCCGGGCCCGCAGCTCCCGGTCCGCGGTGACCACCACCCGCCGGCGCTCCGGCGCGGCGGCGACCAGCTCCACCACGGTGTCGTCGCCGGACCCGGCCGCGGACACCACGTCGACCCCGGGCGCCGGCGCCACGTGCCGGGCCGCGCCCTCCACCACCAGCACCACCTGCACCGGCGGCGGCAGCTCCGGCGGCACGCCGGCGCCGGCCAGCGGGGCCAGCGCGTCGCGCAGCCGCACCGCCGCGCCGGCCCGGTCGCGCCACCAGCCGTCCGGCCGGGAGCCCACCACGTTCGCGCCGTCCACCACCAGCAGCGGTCTGCTCTCCATCCGCCCAGCCTGCCATCCGCGGGCGTTTGTCGCGCACACCGCCGGGTAGCCACCGCCGACCGTGCCGCGCGTGCCGCGTCCCGGTCGTGCCGACCGACTGCGGAGGACGAAACATGATGGGACCCGGCGACTTCGGCAACGACCCGTGGGACGAGTTCCTGGCCCGGTACTTCGGTCGGGGCGAGGGCGGTCGCCGGCCGGCCCACCGGGTGGACATCACCCGCCTGATGACCGCCGACGCCCGGGAGATGCTGGCCGACGCGGCCCGGCGGGCCGCCCAGAAGCACAGCAACGACCTGGACACCGACCACCTGCTCTGGGCCGCGTTGCAGCGTGAGCCGCTGCGGGACCTGGTCCGCCGCGCCGGCGCCGACCCGGACGCGCTGGTCAACGCGCTGGGCGGACGCGCCGAGGGGGGCGCGCCCGGCGGCGAGGTGCCGCCGAACCTGTCGCTCACCCCGGCCGCGAAACGGGCGCTGCTCGACGCCCACCAGCTCTCCCGCGCCATGGGCGCCAACTACATCGGCCCCGAGCACATCCTGATGGCGCTGCCGCTCAACCCGGAGTCGCCGGCCGGCCGGATGCTGGCCGCCGGCCGGATCCAGCCGGAGTCGTTGCAGGCGGCCAGCGCCGAGCGTGGCGCCGCGAACGGCCCCCGTCCGGACCGCGGCACGCCCACCCTCGACCAGTACGGGCAGGACCTCACCGAGCTGGCCCGGCTGGACCAGATCGACCCGGTGATCGGCCGGGCCGACGAGATCGAGCAGGCGGTGGAGATCCTGTCCCGGCGCACCAAGAACAACCCGGTGCTGATCGGTGAGGCCGGCGTCGGCAAGACCGCCATCGTGGAGGGGCTCGCGGAGCGGATCTGCGACGGCGACGTGCCGCAGACCCTGATCGGCAAGCGGGTCATCCAGCTCGACCTCTCCGGCCTGGTCGCCGGCACCCGCTACCGGGGCGACTTCGAGGAACGCCTGAAGAAGGTGATCGACGAGATCCGGGCCCACCGCGAGGAACTGATCATCTTCCTGGACGAGATCCACACGCTGGTCGGGGCCGGCGGCGCCGGCAGCGAGGGCGGGATGGACGCGTCCAACATGCTCAAGCCGGCGCTGGCCCGCGGCGAGCTGCGGGTGATCGGCGCGACCACGCTCGACGAGTACCGGCGCACCATCGAGAAGGACGCCGCCCTGGCCCGCCGGTTCCAGCCGGTGCTGGTGCCCGAGCCGGGCGTCGAGGACACCGTCGCCATCCTGCGCGGCCTGCGCGACCGCTACGAGGCGCACCACCAGGTCCGCTTCACCGACGAGGCGCTGGTCGCCGCCGCCGAACTCTCCGACCGGTACGTCACCGACCGGTTCCTGCCGGACAAGGCGATCGACCTGATCGACCAGGCCGGCGCCCGGGTCCGGCTGCGTACCCGCACCCCCGCCTCCGACGTACGGGACCTGGAACAGCAGCTCGACGAGGTGCGCCGGGACAAGGAACAGGCGGTCTCCGACGAGCAGTACGAACGCGCCTCCTCGCTGCGCGACAGGCTCGCCGAGCTGGAGGACCAGATCCGCCGCGCCCGCGGCGACGAGGGGCCCAACCACGTGCCGGAGGTCGGTCCGAAGGAGATCGCCGAGGTGGTGTCCCGGGCCACCGGCATCCCGGTCACCCAGCTCACCGAGGAGGAACGCGACCGGCTGCTGCGCCTGGAGGGGCACCTGCACCAGAAGGTGATCGGGCAGGACGACGCGGTCGGCGCGGTCGCCGAGGCGGTCCGGCGCTCGCGTACCGGCCTGGCCGACCCGAACCGGCCGATGGGCAGCTTCCTGTTCCTCGGCCCCACCGGCGTCGGCAAGACCGAGTTGGCCCGCGCGCTGGCCGAGGCGCTGTTCGGCGAGGCGGACCGGATGGTCCGGGTGGACATGAGCGAGTTCCAGGAGCGGCACACCGTCAGCCGGCTGGTCGGCGCCCCGCCCGGCTACGTCGGCTACGAGGAGGCCGGCCAGCTCACCGAGGCGGTCCGCCGCCGCCCGTACGCGGTGGTGCTGCTCGACGAGATCGAGAAGGCGCACCCCGATGTGTTCAACATCCTGCTCCAGGTGCTCGACGACGGCCGGCTCACCGACAGCCAGGGCCGGACCGTGAACTTCAAGAACACCGTCCTGATCATGACCAGCAACCTCGGTTCCGAGCTGATCACCGGCACCCAGCGCACGGTCGGGTTCGCCACCGGCGAGCCGGGCGAGCAGGAGTCCACCGAGCTGCGGGAACGGCTGATGCGCCGGCTCCAGGAGAACTTCCGCCCGGAGTTCCTCAACCGGATCGACGAGGTGATCATCTTCCAGCGGCTGGAGGCCGAGCAGCTCCGGGAGATCACCGGCCTGCTGCTGGAGGAGACCCGCCGCCGGCTGCACGCCCAGGACATCCAGGTCGAGATCAGCACCGCCGGCGTCGACTGGCTCGCCGAGCACGGCTACCAGCCGGAGTTCGGGGCCCGTCCGTTGCGCCGGGTGATCCAGCGCGAACTCGACAACCGGCTGTCCCGGATGCTGCTGGAGAACGAGATCTCGCCGGGGCAGAAGGTCACCGTCGACGCCCGCGACGACCAGCTCGTCCTCGACGTGTCCGCCGGTGAGCGCGGCTACTCGGCCGCCACCACCTCCCATCCCCGGTGAGGGGACGGCCCGTCGCGCAAGGATCGGAGGGCGGACATGACCGAACCCGAGGAGACCCGGGAGGACGCCGCGGCCGGTGAACCGATCGAGGCGCCGCCGACGGCGAACCCGTCCCGGGTCCGGGTGCCACCGGAGGGACTGACCCCGCAGACACCGAGCGGCGAGGGCGAGCCGGAACCGTCCGGGCCGCCGCCGGGAGAGGAGGCGTGATGGTACGCGAGGCGCGACTCGACCCCGAGGTCGAGATCATCTGGGACGACTTCCACGCCGAGGTGAACGTTCCCTCCGAGCAGCTACGGCAGTGGCTGCTGACCCGCGGGTCGGGGGAGGAGGCGTTCGGCCCGGACCCCGACCTGGACCTGCCCGAACCCGGCCGGCAGATCCTCGCCGTGCTGCGCAAGCGCAAGGTGGACCTGACCCCGGAGGACATCGAGGTGATGCGCGAGGCGATCACCCGGATCCGGGAACTCGCCGCCGACCGGCCGGACCGGGGGGCCGCCGACGACGAGTGGCGGCACGCGCTGCTCGACCTCGGTCACGACGTGCTTGTGGAACGCTGACCCGTCGCCGGACGCCCGGGCGGACACCCCGCCCGGGCCGACCGGGTTCGGCCTATTCGGACTCCATGCTGGGCAGCTCCAGGCCGGCGGCGTCGGCCGCGGCCTGCCGGTCCATCCGCGCCCGCTCCTCCCGGCTGAGCAGGGTGGCGTACTCGGTGACGTCCGCCGGGTCCGGCACCTCGGGCAGCCGGCGCAGGAACGCCTCGACGTCGGCGGCGGCGGCGGTGTGCGCGGCAGCCGCCTGACGCAGCAGCTCCCGCTGGTCGGCGGCCGGATACAGATCAGTCATGCCGCCGGTGATACCCGCGTTCAGGCGGTTCGCACCCCACCGGTGCCGGTGGGCTGCACGCCGAAGTCCGGATGGGCCAACAGCCAGCCCAGATAGTCCGGATGGTTGGCCAACGCGTCGGTGTACGCCGCCACCGCCTGCTCCAGCACCGGCTCGGCCACCACCGCGGCCGGCGCCTCCGGATGCCAGCCGAACAGCAGCCGCCAGCGCAGCGGCACCCCGGCCAGCCGGCGGGTCACCAGCCCCGCCACCGGACGGAAGGTGGCCTGGCACAGCGCCACCGCGGTGCCCGCGTCCACCAGGTCCAGCGCGGCGCGCACGTCCGCCTCGTACACCTTGCGGGGGGTGAAGCCGGCGCGCGCGCACGCGGCGGCGAAGCAGTCGCCGAAGCAGCCGTCGCCCGGCGCGGCCACCCACTGCTCCCGGCGCAGGTCGAGCAGGTCGATCTCGTCGCGGGCGGCCAGCGGATGGGTCTGCGGCAGCAGCACGAAGACCGGGTCGACGGCCACCTCCCGCCAGCTCAACCCGAACACCGGCGACGGCGTGGCGTCCCCGCACACCCCGGCCAGGGCGAAGTCGAGCCGACCGCCGGCCACCAACTGGGCCAGCTCGTCCACCGACCACGACGCGTACGTGGAGATCTGCGCGTCGGAGCGCTCGGCGGCGAGCCGGTGCACCAGCCGGCCCAGGATCGGGCTGTTCACCCCGCCGAACCGGTAGCGGCGCAGCGGGTCGCCCGCGCCGGCCAGCCGGGCCGCCTCGTCCTGCAGGCCCTTCATCGCCGGCAGCAGCACCCGGGCCCGGTCCAGCACCAGCTCACCCAGCGCGGTGGGCCGGGCGCCCCGGCGGTCCCGTTCGAACAGCGGCCCGCCGAGGACCCGCTCGATCCGCTGGAGCTGGGCGGTCAGCGCCGGCTGGGCCAACCCGAGCAGGGACGCCGCCTTGGTGACGCTCCCCGTCTCGGCGATCGCGCAGACCACCCGCAGGTGTCGCAGCTCCAGATTCATACGGTGACGGTAGGACCACGAACGGGTGTCCGGGAAGGGGCGGATCGGCTCATGCCTCCCGGCGGGGCTCCAGGTCGGCCAGGCGGGTCCGCCGCCCGCTGACCGCGTCGCGCACCTTGTCCAGCACCCCCACCGCCGGCTCGACGATCTTGTTCCACGGCGGCGTGGCCGGGGTGCCCGGGTGCGGCCGGGTGGGCGCCGCCTCCTCCGCGATCTCCCACCGGTTGCCCAGCCGGATCAACTCGGCGTCGCTGGCGACCTCGCGCAGCGGCGTGACCAGCGCGGCCACCCGGCTGACGTGCCGGCGGACCCGCTCCGCCACGTCGGCCAGCGCCGCGTCGTCCGGACCGGACAGCCCCTTCAACGCGGTCAGCAGCGCGGCGTCCGCCTCGATCTCCCGGGTGACCAGCTCGGCGCTCTCCGGCACCGCGGCCCGGGCGGCGGGGAAGAGGTACTGCTCCTCGGCGGAGAGGTGCCGCGACACCGCGGCGGTCAGCACGTCCAGCACCCGAGCGCGGTCGGCCGGGTCCTGCCCGGCGTCGGTCACCCGGTCGGCCAGGTCGAGCAGCGCGCGGTGCTCGGCGTCCACGAGGTCGGCCAGGCTCCGCCCACCCGGCCGGTACCGGTCGTCGGCGGCGGGTGGGAGCGGCGGCAGGGGGACGGTCATGGTGCCCTCCTCGTGGATGGCCGGAATCGTGGTGGCCGGAATCGATGTTCGGCGTTACCCTGCCGCGCGTCGGGCGAAACCGGGCCGCACCGCGCCGGTCGCCGCGACCGGTCCGACTGGTATAAGGAAGCGATGACGACCTCCGCCTCACCCGAGCCCACCGACGAGGTCGTGGACCTCTGCCGGGACCTGCTGCGCATCGACACCACCAACACCGGGGACAACGACACCAGTGTGGGGGAACGGCGCGCGGCGGAGTACGTCGCGGAGAAGCTCGCCGAGGTCGGCGTGGCCGCCGAGATCCACGAGTCGGCGCCCGGCCGGGCCAACCTGGTCGCCCGCATCCCCGGCACCGAGCCCGACCGGGACGCGCTGCTGGTGCACGGCCACCTCGACGTGGTGCCCGCCGACCCCGACGAGTGGTCGGTGCACCCGTTCTCCGGCGAGATCCGCGACGGCTACCTGTGGGGCCGCGGCGCGATCGACATGAAGGACTTCGACGCCATGGTGCTGGCCGTGGTGCGTGACTGGCAGCGCGCCGGCGTCCGACCCCGCCGCGACATCGTGCTCGCCCTCACCGCCGACGAGGAGGCCGGCAGCGACTACGGCGCGCACTTCCTGGCCCAGCGCCACCGGGGCCTGTTCGACGGCTGCACCGAGGCGATCGGCGAGGTGGGCGGCTTCTCCTACTCGGTCGACGAGCAGCGCCGGCTCTATCTGATCGAGACCGCCGAGAAGGGCATCGACTGGTTGCGCCTGCACGCCCGGGGGCGGCCCGGCCACGGCTCGATGATGCACGACGACAACGCGGTGACCGCGCTCGCCGAGGCGGTCGCCCGGATCGGCCGGCACCGCTTCCCGGTGGTGATGACCGACACGGTGCGCGCGTTCCTGGCCGAGGTCTCCGAGGTGCTCGGCATCGAGATCGACCCGGACGACCCGGAGACCGCGATCGCCAAGCTCGGCCCGATCGCGAACATCATCGGCGCGACGATCCGCAACACCGCCAACCCGACCCGACTGGCCGCCGGCTACAAGGACAACGTCATCCCCGGCCGGGCCACCGCCACCATCGACTGCCGTAGCCTGCCCGGGCAGAGCGAGGAGCTGGAACGGCAGTTGCGTGAGCTGGTCGGGCCGGACATCGCGATCGAGTACGTGCAGCGCCAGCCGGCCCTGGAGACCACGTTCGACGGGGACCTGGTGGCGCAGATGTCCGCCGCGCTGCGCGCCGAGGATCCGGGCGCGCACCCGGTGCCGTACATGCTCTCCGGCGGCACCGACGCCAAGGCGTTCTCCCAGCTCGGCATCCGCTGCTTCGGGTTCGCGCCGCTGCGGCTGCCGGCCGACCTCAATTTCTCCGGCCTGTTCCACGGCATCGACGAGCGGGTTCCGCTGGACGGACTACAGTTCGGCGTGCGGGTTCTCGACCGCTTCCTCCGCAACTGCTGACCGCGCCCGCCGCGGCGCCGTCGGCGCGGAACCTGCCCCCATCGCGAAGGGACTGCCTCACATGACCGACCAGCACGGTGAGCTGGACGCCGCCCTCGAGCGGGTGATCGACGCGGCCCGCGCCCACCTGGCCGCCGTCCGGGCCGCCCAGGGCCGGATCGACGACGACGCCGTCTGGCAGGCGTACGTCGCGTTGAACAACGCCTCCTTCGCCTACGACGAGCAGTTGCTCGACGCGTTCGGCGAGGTGACGCCCTGGGACGTCGAGTCGATCGACCCGGACGAGGCCGACGAGCGCTTCGGCGCGGTCGAGGGCGGCGAGCCCACCGACCCGCACCCCCGGGTGATCTCGGTGCGGCAGCGCCGCGACTACCGGGTCCCCAGCGTCGCCGCGCTGCTCCGGGTCGCCGAGGCGGCCCGCCGGGAGGGCACCCCGGAGGAGGACGAGCCGGCGCCGGTCGAGGGCGTCGGCGAGGCGGTGCTGGAGCTGTTGCAGAGCGGCGACGGCTCGCTGTCCGCGCTCGACGTGCCGGAACTGGAGCCGCTCGACGGCGTGGTCATGGTCAGCGAGGTCGGCACCCCGGTCGACCTGGAGTCGTTCGACGACGACGACCCGGTCGGCCCGTTCCAGCCGGCCGTCGACGACCGGCTGGTCGGCCGGCTCGACGAGCACCCGTTCCTGGAGGTCGACGAGGAGCACGACCACGCCCACTAGGCCGTGCTCGCCCCGGGGCCGCACCGCACGGCGTGGCCCCGGGGACGGCCCGGCTCAGTACGACAGGCCGGGCTGTGGCTTGTTCACCACCCGGCGTCGCAGCATCACCTGCCGGGTGCCGTCCCGGTAGAGCCGCACCCGGGCCAACTCCCAACCGGAGAACTCCGCCTGGATCGCCAGTTGCGCCGCGGCGGTCAACCGATCGACATTCGAAGGCAACCGCAGCGGCGCGTACTCGTAGTCCATGACATCCATGCTGCCCAGCCCGGCGGCGCTCCGCCACCCCCGGACGGTGACCCCGGTCGCCCCGCCGCCGCCCCGACCGGTCAGCCGTCGCGCTCCGGATACCCGATCGGCACCGCGGAGACGTCGTCCAACGCCGTGACGATCTCGTCCGGCAGCGTCATCCGTTCCACCTGGAGCGCGCCGAGGAGCTGCCCGACCGTGCGGGCGCCGAGGATCGGCGCGGTCACGCCCGGTCGGTCCCGGATCCAGGCCAGCGCCACCTCCAGCGGCGACACGCCGAGCCCGCCGGCGGCGATCGCCACCGCCTCCACGATGCTGGAGCAGCGGGGCTCCAGGTACCTGCCGACGAACCGGTCGAAGTGCGGCGACACCGCCCGCGAGTCCGCCGGGCGGCCGTTGCGGTACTTGCCGGTGAGCACCCCCCGGCCCAGCGGCGACCAGGGCAGCACGCCGAGGCCCATCTCGGCGCAGGCCGGCAGCACCTCGCGCTCGATGCCGCGCTCCAGTAGCGAATACTCCACCTGGGCGGCGACCACCGGGGCGCGCCCCGGCCAGGCGGCCTGCCAGGCGGCGGCCCGGGCGGTCTGCCAGCCGGAGAAGTTCGACACGCCGACGTACCGGGCCCGGCCGCTGGAGACCGCGTGGTCCAGCGCGGCGAGCGTCTCCTCCAGCGGCGTGTCCGGGTCGTACCCGTGCGCCTGCCACAGGTCCACGTGGTCGGTGCCGAGCCGGCGCAGCGACGCGTCGAGCGTGCGCAGCAGGTGCCCGCGCGAGCCGTCCCGGCGTCGGCCGCTGCCCGGCCGCAGCCCCGCCTTGGTGGCGATGAGCAGCTCGTCGCGGTCCACCAGGCTGCCCAGCAGGGAGCCGATCACCGACTCGGCGTCGCCGTCGGCGAACACGTCGGCGGTGTCGACGAGGTTGCCGCCCGCGTCGAGGTAGCTCTTCAGCTGGGCGGCCGCGTCGTCGGCGTCGGTGTCCCGTCCCCAGGTCATGGTGCCGAGCGCGAGCCGCGAAACCGCCAGCCCGCTTCGGCCGAGCGGTCGCTGTTGCATGCGTGAACCTTATTTCGAAGCCGGCGTCACGGATATCCTCGCCGCAGTCAACTTCCCGCGCGACCGCAACCGGGTGTGACGTGTTCGGGCGAGCCGGTCGTCGGTGGCCCCAGCGGCATTGCGTAACCTGATGCGACCTGTGGTGCGGACGGTGGGAGGATCATGCGACTCGGGCTCAGCCTCGGATACCAGACGGCGTGGAGCACGCCCGCCGATCACCTGGCGCTCGCCCAGGAGGCGGACCGCCTCGGCTACTCGGTGGTGTGGGCCGCGGAGGCGTACGGCTCCGACTCGCCGAGCATGCTGGCCTGGATGGCCGGGCAGACGGAGCGGATCGACCTCGGCTCCGCGGTCATGCAGATCCCGGGCCGCACCCCGGCGATGACCGCGATGACCGCGACCACCATCGACGCGCTCTCCGGCGGCCGGTTCCGGCTCGGCCTGGGCGTCTCCGGCCCGCAGGTCTCCGAGGGCTGGCACGGCGTGCGGTTCGCCAAGCCGCTGGCCCGCACCCGGGAGTACGTCGACATCGTCAAGCTCGCGGTGGCCCGCAAGGAGGTCGCCTACGACGGCGAGCACTACACGCTGCCGCTGCCGGACGGGCCGGGCAAGGCGCTGCGGCTGGGCTTCCATCCGCCGCGCGCGCACATCCCGATCTACCTGGCCGCGGTCGGCCCGAAGAACCTGGAGCTGGCCGGCGAGATCGCCGACGGCTGGCTGGCCGTCTTCTACGCCCCGGAGTTCGCCGAGGAGCAGCTCGCCTCGGTCCGGGCCGGGCGGGCCGCCGCCGGCAAGGAGCTGGCCGGCTTCGACGTGGTGCCGTCCGTGCCGGTGGTGGTCGGTGACGACGTCTCCACCTGCGCCGAGCTGGT
Source organism: Micromonospora sp. AKA38 (assembly GCF_027925725.1). Classification (NCBI taxonomy): domain Bacteria; kingdom Bacillati; phylum Actinomycetota; class Actinomycetes; order Micromonosporales; family Micromonosporaceae; genus Micromonospora; species Micromonospora sp. AKA38. The sequence continues at coordinate 972,178 of NZ_BNEI01000005.1, forward strand.
CCGCTGGTACGCCGCGCTCTACGTGGGCGGGATGGGCAGCCGGAAGCAGAACTTCTACAACCAGCTCGCCACGAGGATGGGCTACGGCGACGCGGCCCGCGAGGTGCAGGATCTCTACCTGGCCAAGCGGCAGCGGGACGCCGCCGCCGCGGTGCCGATCGAGTTCATCGACCGGACGTCGCTGCTCGGCCCGAAGGAGCGCATCGCCGAGCGGATGCGGGAGTACGCCGCCGCCGGCGTGACCACGCTGTCGGTGACGCTGTTCGTGGCCGACCGGGACAGCGGCGTGCAGACGCTGCGTACCGTCGCCGAGGCCCTCGACCTGTCCGGGGTCGGCGAGTGACCTGGATCGAGGCCATCGTCCTGGGCGTCGTCCAGGGGCTGACGGAGTTCCTGCCGGTGTCGTCCTCCGGCCACCTGCGGATCACCTCGGCGATCTTCTTCGGCCGCGACGCGGGCGCGTCGTTCACCGCGGTGACCCAGCTCGGCACCGAGGCCGCGGTGCTGATCTACTTCTTCAAGGACATCTGGCGGATCGTCCGGACCTGGTGCCTGGGCCTGGTGGACCGTTCGGTGCGCTCCAGCCTCGACTACCGGATGGGCTGGTACGTCATCGTCGGCACGATCCCGATCGGGATCCTCGGGCTGCTCTTCAAGGACCAGATCCGCACCGCCGGCCGCAACCTCTACCTCATCTCCTTCACGTTGATCTTCTTCGCCCTGGTGCTCGCGTTCGCCGAGTACTGGGGGCGGCAGACCCGCACGCTGGAGAACTTCCGGATGCGTGACGGCGTCGCGATGGGGCTGGGGCAGGCGATGGCGCTCATTCCCGGCGTCTCCCGGTCCGGCGGCACACTGACCGTCGGCCTGTTCCTCAACCTCACCCGGGAGACCGCGGCCCGCTACTCGTTCCTGCTGGCCATTCCCGCCGTGGTGATCTCCGGCGTGTTCAGCCTGCCGGACGTCTTCGAGCCGTCCGCGCCGGGCACCGCCGCGCCGAGCGTCGCCCAGATGGCGGTGGCCACGCTGATCGCGTTCGCCATCGGGTACGCGGCCATCGCCTGGCTGCTGCGCTACGTCGCGCACCACACGCTCTACCTCTTCGTGATCTACCGGGTGGCGCTCGGCACGCTGGTGCTCTGCCTGCTGCTCACCGGCACGATCAGCGCCACCTGATCCCGACGGACGCCGAAGGCCGGCACCCCACCCGGGGTGCCGGCCTTCGCGGTGTCAGCTGTTCCAGTGCTCGGCGACGAGGTCGGCGGCCTGCTGCTCCCACTGCGCGTAGTGGTCGGGGTAGGCGCTGACCTGGACGGTCTGCGCGGCCCGGGTCAGCGGCATGTCCTGCCAGCCGTCGACCTGCTTGAGGCCCTTGAGGAAGGCCAGGGTGGCGTACTCGGGGTCGGTGATCTGCTCGACCGTGCCCCACCCGGAGGACGGGCGCTGCTGGAACAGGCCCTGCGAGTCGTGGTCGTTGCGGTCGCCGAGGTGGCCGAGGTTCTCCAGCTTCGACTCCTGCAGGGCGGTGGCGATGGAGACGACCGCGGCGCGCTCGTCCATGCCGGCCTTCTTGGTGGCGGCGATGATCGCCTTGACGTTGGCGGTCTGCTCGTCGTCGAGGTCGATGCGGGACTGGGCGCCCTGCACGCCGTGCGGGATGAGCGCGGCGGTGTCGAGCTTCGTCTGCACGGCCACGGCGCTCTCGCGCGGGGTGGGCGTGGTGTCCTGGTGGTTCAGCGGGCCGGCGGCGAGGCCACCGGCGACGGTCAGACCGGCGATACCGAGGATGCTCTTGCGCAGCATGGTGTTCATGGGGGCTCCGTTCGGGGGTCGACGCACCGGGCGGGGTGCGTGGCACCGTCAGGCGCTCGTCTCGGGGGATCCGGCCGGGCCACGGGGCGGGGGCCTCGTCGTGGCTGCCGAACCGGGTGCAACGACCGGCGCCCCACCGTCATTCCCGGGGTCTGCCCGGGGGCGGGATAGCTGCGCGGCCGTTCACCCGGTTACAACGCCGCCCACCCCCCGCCGATTCCGCCCGGCGGGTGTCACCCACCACCCCCGAATCGGACACCCACCCCAAACGGCCCGTCCGCCCCGGTGACCATGGGGTTGGCGGCGTGCGGTGTCCGTTTCGTCACCGTCAACCTCATGATCACCGCAGCGGCGACGTCGGGTGGGGGGTGCGCGGTGGCGGGTCCGCTGTCGGGGGTGGGCACGGCCTAGGGTGGTCAGCGTGGCGACCCTTCTGCTCTTGCGACACGGCCGGACGACCGCGAACGCCGACGGCGGCCTGGCCGGCCGGCAACCGGTCGAGCTGGACGACACCGGCCGGGCCCAGGCCGCGGCCGTCGGCGGGCGCCTCGCCGGGTTGCCGCTCGCGGCGGTGGTGAGCAGCCCGCTGATCCGCTGCCGGCAGACCCTCGACCTGGCGTTGCCCGGCGTCGAGCCGGTGGTCGAGGAGGGCCTGATCGAGTGCGGCTACGGCGCCTGGGAGGGGCAGGCCCTGAAGAAGCTGGCGAAGGAGCCGCTCTGGCCGGTGGTGCAGCAGCACCCCAGCGCCGCCGCCTTCCCGGAGGGCGAGTCGATGGCGGCGATGTCCGCGCGGGCGGTCGCGGCGGTGCGGGCGTGGGACGCGCGCGTCACGGCGGAGCACGGGCCCGAGGCGGTCTGGCTGGCGTGCAGCCACGGCGACGTGATCAAGGCGATCGTGGCCGACGCGCTCGGCGTACACCTGGATCTCTTCCAACGGATCGTGGCCGACCCGGCGTCGGTCACGGCGATCCGCTACACGCCGCTGCGGCCGTTCCTGGTACGGCTCAACGACACCGGCGGCGACCTGTCGACGCTGGTCCCGCCGCCGCGCAAGCGGCGCCGGCGGGCGGTGCGGGCGACCGAGTCGGACGCGGCGGTGGGCGGCGGCGCGGGGGCGGCGCGGTGAGCCGGCCGGCCGCGGCGGCCCGGCGTGTTGCGCTCTGGGCGGATTCGGCGTCGGTGGGCTGCGCGGTGCTTCCGCGCTCCGGATAGGGTCGTGGGTATGACGCACCAGGTGCACGCGTTCGAGCCGCCGGAGCGGTTCGTCGCCGGAACGGTCGGCCCGCCTGGGGAGCGCACCTTCTTCCTCCAGGCGCGTGGCGGCGGCCGGCTGGTCAGCGTCGCGCTGGAGAAGGTCCAGGTGTCGCTGCTCGCCGAGAAGCTGGAGGAGCTGCTCTCCGAGGCGCAACGCCGGTTCGGGGTGAAGCTGCCGGAGGCCGCTCCGGTGGTGCTGGGCGACAACGAACCGCTCGACACCCCGGTCGACGAGGAGTTCCGGGTCGGCACGCTCGGCCTGGCGTTCGACGTGGACACCGCCACCGTGGTGATCGAGGCGATCGCCGTGGGCGAGGCGGAGACCGAGGTCGAGCTGGGCGACGCGGAGACCGACGAGGTCGAGATCGACGAGGAGCCGGACGAGCCCGACGACGACCTCGACCGGCTCCGGGTGCGGCTGACCCCCGAGGCGACCCGCGAGTTCATCGAGCGCGCCAAGCGGGTGGTCAACGCCGGCCGGCCGCCCTGCCCGCTCTGCGGCCAGCCGCTCGACCCGGCCGGTCACCTCTGCCCCCGGCACAACGGCTATCACCGGTGACCTCGTCGGAACTGCAACCCCGACAGGACGCCGCGCAGGCGCTGCGGCTGCTGGCCGACGGCGAGCTGACCCTGGAGGGGCGGCTGGTCGACGCCTCCAACGCCACGCTGCGCGGCGCGGTCGCGCTCGGCGAGACCACCGCGCACTGTGTCTACAAGCCGGTCCGCGGCGAGCGCCCGCTCTGGGACTTCCCGGACGGTACGCTCGCCGGCCGGGAGGTGGCCGCCTACCTGGTCTCCCGCGCCACCGGGTGGGACCTGGTGCCGCCGACCGTGCTGCGCGACGGCCCGTTCGGCCCCGGCTCCTGTCAGCTCTGGATCGACGAGCCGGCGGACGCCGAGCCGCTTGTCGGCTTCGTCCCGGCCGAGTCGGTGCCGCCGCGTTGGTTCCCGATCGCCGCGGCCCGGGACGACGACGGGGCGGCGTACGCGCTGGCGCACGCCGACGACCCGCGGCTGGCCCGGCTGGCCGTGCTCGACGCGGTGATCAACAACGCCGACCGCAAGGGCGGGCACGTGCTCGTCGGCGCCGACGACCGCATCTACGGCGTGGACCACGGCGTCAGCTTCCACGTCGAGGAGAAGCTGCGCACGGTGCTCTGGGGCTGGGCGGGTCGCCTGCTCCCACCGGACGCGGTGGAGATGCTCGACGCGCTGGCCGGCCGGCTCGACGGCGCGCTCGGCGAGGAGCTGGCCGAGCACCTCACGCTCGGCGAGGTCGCGGCGGTCGCGGCCCGGGTGGAGCGCCTGCGGGCCGACGGCCGGTTCCCGCTGCCGCGGGAGGAGTGGCCGGCCATGCCCTGGCCGCCGATGTGAACCGGTGTCGCGTTGATCACCCGAGGGGCGGCACCCGAGCGCCTGACGGATCGTTAGGCTGGCGGTCATGGAGTCTTGGACGGGACACGAGGTGCCACGGCTGCCCGGTGAAGGCGTGCCGCTGAGGTTGTACGACTCGGCGCGGCAGGGCGTCCACCCCTCCCGGCCGGACGGCGTCGCCACCCTGTACGTCTGCGGCATCACCCCGTACGACGCCACCCACCTCGGGCACGCCGCCACCATGATCACGTTCGATCTGGTGCAGCGGATGTGGCGCGACGCCGGCCTGACCGTGCGGTACGTGCAGAACGTCACCGACATCGACGACCCGCTGCTGGAGCGCGCCGAGCGCGACGGCGAGGACTGGAAGGTCCTGGCCATGCGGGAGACGGCGCTGTTCCGCGAGGACATGGAGTCGCTGCGCATCATCCCGCCGGCGCACTACGTCGGCGCGGTCGAGTCGATCCCGGACATCGCCGACCGGGTGCTCGTGCTGCTCAAGGACGGCGCGGCCTACCGGCTCGACGACGGCACCGGCGACGTCTACTTCGACATCTCCGCCACCGGCACGTTCGGCTACGAGTCCAACCTGTCCCGGGCGCAGATGCGGGAGATCTTCCCGGAGCGTGGCGGCGACCCGGACCGCGCCGGCAAGCGGGACCCGCTCGACCCGCTGCTGTGGCGCGGCGCCCGCGAGGGCGAGCCGTCCTGGCCCGGTGGCGACCTCGGCCCCGGCCGTCCCGGCTGGCACATCGAGTGCGCCGTCATCGCGCTGAACCTGCTCGGCGACCGGATCTCCGTGCAGGGCGGCGGCAACGACCTGATCTTCCCGCACCACGAGTGCTCCGCGGCGCACGCCGAGCGGCTGACCGGCGCGGCGCCGTTCGCCGACCACTACGTGCACGCCGGCATGATCGGCCTGGACGGCGAGAAGATGTCGAAGTCCAAGGGCAACCTGGTCTTCGTGTCCCGGCTGCGCGCCGACCGGGTCGACCCGATGGCGGTGCGGCTGGCCCTGCTCGCCGGGCACTACCGCACCGACCGGTCCTGGACCGACGAGCTGCTCGTCGAGGCGCACGAGCGGCTGGACCGCTGGCGGCGGGCCGCCGCCGCGCCGTCCGGCCCGTCGGGCGAGGCTTCCCTGGCCGGGGTACGCGAGCGCCTCGCCGACGACCTCGACACACCGGGCGCGCTGGCCGCGGCCGACGCCTGGGCCACCCAGACGCTGGCCGGCGCCGCCGACGATCCGTCCGCCCCCGCCCTGTTCGCCGACGCGCTCGACGCCCTCCTCGGCATCCGCGTGTAAGGAAGGGCCCCCGGTTAACGCCTCCGGTAGAGAGGGGGCCCCTTCTCACCACCTCACCGGCGGGGCGGATCAGCCGAGGACGAGACCCGGGTCGGGGCTGGGGTCGGGGGCCGGGGCGGGGATCTTGTACTCCTCGGTGAGCGTGGTCATCGGGCCCGGCCAGGTGGCCTGGGCGACCTCGATCGGTTTGCGCCGCTCGTCGTACGCGACGTGCAGCAGGTGCAGCACCGGCGTGTCCGGGCGGATCTGGAGGATCTCCGCCTCCTCCCGGCTGGGCTGGCGGGCGCTGATGGTGTCCGTCGCGGTGACGTAGCGGCGGCCGGTGGCCTCTTCGGCCTCCTGGTAGAGCGGCCGACCGAACGCCTCGGCCCGTTCCAGTGAGCTGCCGGCGGTGTCGGCGGGCAGGAACCAGGACGCGCCGACCTCGACCGGGGAGTCCTCGGTGCGGACCAGGTGCCGCCGGCAGAGCAGCTCGGTGCCGTCGGCGACGCCGAACGCGTCGGCGACCTCCGGCGGGGCGGCGGCGCGACCGACGGAGACGAGCTGCTGGCGGTACCGGGCGGCCAGGTCGGTGTGGTAGCCGCGGAAGCCGCCGTACCGGCCCCGGGCCAGGCGGTTGAGCCGGCGGCGGGTGCCCCGGACGTACGTGCCGGAGCCTGGTTTGGTGATCAGGATGCCCTCGACCCGGAGCTGGTCGACGGCGCGCTGGACGGTCTGCTTGGCCACGCCGAACAGCTCGGCGATGGCCGGGATGGACGGCAGCCGCTCGCCCGGCGCCCAGTCGCCGCGGCGCACCCGGTCCTTGAGCTGCGCGGCGATCTGCCGGTGCGGGAACTCGGCCGCGCCGGGGTTGATCTGCATGTCCGCCTCCTCAGAACAGCTAGGTTCCTAGGATGCCCTAGCGGACGTGACGCCGCCACCCCGAACACGCGAGAAGGCCGGGCCCACGGGGGACCCGGCCTTCGAACGAACCAGCTACCAGGAACCCGCGGTGGGCCCGGCGGAACCGCCCCGACGGCGCAGGTACTTCTCGAACTCCTGCGCGATCTCGTCCCCGGTCAACGGCGTGATGCCCGCGTCGCCGACGCGTTCCTCCAGCTCGCGGACGTACTCACCGAGCTCGGCGTCCTGCTCGGCGGCGCTGCGCACCCGCTGCTCCCACTCGGCCGCCTCCTCGGCCAGGTCGGCCATCGGCACCGGCAGGTCGAGCACCTCCTCGACGCGGTGCAGCAGCGCCAGCGTCGCCTTCGGGCAGGGCGGGTTGTTGGCGTAGTGCGGCACGTGCACCCAGAACGACACCGCGTCGACCTCGGCGCGGGTGCACGCGTCGTGCAACACCCCGACGATGCCGGTCGGCCCGTCGTAGCGGGTGGGAGTGAGCTGGTAGCGCTTGGCCGCGTCGGCGTCGGACGCGCTGCCGCTGATCGGCAGCGGCCGGGTGTACGGCACGTCGGCCAGCAACGCGCCGAGCAGCACCACCCGCTCGACCTCCAGGCTGTGGCAGATCTCCAGCACCTGCTCGCAGAACGTGCGCCAGCGCATGCTCGGCTCGATGCCGCGGATCAGCACCACGTCCCGCTCGGTGCCCTCCGGGCTGGCCACCATGAACCGGGTGGTGGGCCACTCGACCCGGCGGGTCTCCCCGTCGGCCATGGTGATGGTCGGCCGGCTCACCTGGAAGTCGTAGAAGTCCTCCGGGTCCAACTCGGTCACCTGCCGGGCCTGCCAGACCTGTTCGAGGTGCTCCACGGCGGCGGTGGAGGCGTCCGCGGCGTCGTTCCAGCCCTCGAAGGCCGCGATCGCGACCGGTGAGCGGAGTACCGGCAGCCCGTCGAACTCGGTCACGCCGTCACCTCACCCTGCTCGTCGGGAGCGGTGCCGCCCCGTCGCACGGTCGCGTCCCTGATGTCCTTCACGTCCGCCAGCCTACGTGTCGCCGCTGGAGCCGGCCCGTCGGCCGCGCCGGTCACTCGGCCGGACCACCCGGCCGAACCGGATGAAAGGTACGCGGTGATCCGGCCGACATTATGTGGGATGGCGTGATGGGAGTGACCGTGGCGTCGCTCGGCGCACTAACCTGACCGGGTGGCTACTTCGTTGCGCGACCTGCTGGCGGACCGGATCCTCATCGCCGACGGGGCCATGGGGACGATGCTCCAGGCCGCCGACCTCACCATCGACGACTTCGACGGCCTCGAGGGCTGCAACGAGATCCTTAACGTCACCCGGCCGGACGTGGTCCGCGGCGTGCACGAGGCGTACCTGGCGGCCGGCGCGGACTGCGTGGAGACCAACACGTTCGGCGCGAACCTGCCGAACCTCGCCGAGTACGGCATCGCCGAGCGCATCCGGGAGCTGTCCGAGGCCGCCGCGCGGATCGCCCGTGAGGCCGCCGACGCGTACACCACGCCGGAGCGGCCCCGGTTCGTGCTCGGCTCGATGGGCCCCGGCACCAAGCTGCCCACGCTGGGGCACGCCAGCTACGCCTCGCTGCGCGACGCGTACCAGGAGAACGCCGCCGGTCTGATCGCCGGCGGGGCCGACGCGTTGATCATCGAGACCTGTCAGGACCTGCTCCAGGTCAAGGCCGCGGTGGTCGGCTCGAAGCGGGCCCGCGACGCGGCCGGCCGGGACGTGCCGATCATCTGCCAGGTGGCCGTGGAGACCACCGGCACCATGCTGCTGGGCAGCGAGATCGGCGCGGCGCTGACCGCGATCGAGCCGCTCGGCGTCGACCTGATCGGCCTCAACTGCTCCACCGGCCCGGCCGAGATGGGCGAGCACCTTCGCTACCTGTCCCGGCACTCACGCATCCCGGTGTCCGTGATGCCGAACGCCGGACTGCCGGTGCTGACCGCCGACGGGGCGTACTTCCCGCTCGGCCCGGAGGAGATGGCCGACGCGCTGGAGCAGTTCGTCGACGACTACGGCGTGGGCCTGATCGGCGGTTGCTGCGGCACCACGCCGGAGCACATCCGGGTGCTGGTGGAGCGGCTCGGCGGGCGGCGCCCCTCGGCCCGGGCGCCGGAGCCGGAGGCGGGCGTCTCCTCGATCTACCACCACGTGCCGTTCGCGCAGGACGCCAGCGTCCTGATGGTGGGGGAGCGGACCAACGCCAACGGCTCGAAGGCGTTCCGCGAGGCGATGCTCGCCGCCGACTGGCAGGCCTGTGTGGAGATCGCCCGCAACCAGGCCCGCGACGGTTCCCACCTGCTCGACCTCTGCGTCGACTACGTCGGCCGGGACGGCACGCAGGACATGCGGGAGCTGGCCGGCCGGTTCGCCACCGCGTCCACGCTGCCGATCGTGCTGGACTCCACCGAGCCGGCGGTGATCGAGGCCGGGCTGGAGATGCTCGGCGGCCGGTGTGTGGTCAACTCCGTCAACTTCGAGGACGGCGACGGCCCCGACTCCCGCTACGCGCGGGTCATGCCGGTGGTGCGGGAGCACGGCGCCGCCGTGGTGGCGCTGCTCATCGACGAGGAGGGCCAGGCGCGTACCCGGGAGTGGAAGGTCCGGGTGGCCAGCCGGCTGATCGACGACCTGACCGGCCGCTGGGGGATGCGCCGGGAGGACATCCTCATCGACGCGCTGACGTTCCCGATCGCCACCGGGCAGGAGGAGACGCGCCGTGACGGCATCGAGACGATCGAGGCGATCCGGGAGATCGTCGCCCGCTATCCGGGGGTGAACTTCACCGCCGGCATCTCGAACGTCTCGTTCGGGCTCAACCCGGCGGCCCGGCAGGTGCTCAACTCGGTGTTCCTGCACGAGTGCGTCCAGGCCGGTCTGAGTTCGGCCATCGTGCACGCCAGCAAGATCCTGCCGATGTCGCGGATCCCGGACGAGCAGCGCGAGGTGGCGCTGGACCTGGTCTACGACCGCCGGCGCGAGGGTTACGACCCGGTGCAGCGGTTCATCGAGGTGTTCGAGGGCGTCGACGCCGCGTCGGCGCGCGCCACCCGGGCCGAGGAGTTGGCCGCGCTGCCGTTGGAGGAGCGGCTCAAGCGGCGGATCATCGACGGCGAGCGCAACGGCCTGGAGGCCGACCTGGACACCGCGATGGCCGAGGGTCGCACGCCGCTGTCCATCATCAACGACCTGCTGCTGGACGGCATGAAGGTGGTCGGCGAGCTGTTCGGCTCGGGCCAGATGCAGTTGCCGTTCGTGCTCCAGTCCGCCGAGGTGATGAAGACCGCGGTGGCCTACCTGGAGCCGCACATGGAGAAGGCCGACGACGACGGCAAGGGCCGGATCGTGCTCGCCACGGTGAAGGGCGACGTGCACGACATCGGCAAGAACCTGGTCGACATCATCCTGTCCAACAACGGCTACGACGTGGTCAACATCGGCATCAAGCAGCCGATCAACGCGATCCTCGACGCGGCCGAGGAGCACCGGGCCGACGCCATCGGCATGTCCGGGCTGCTGGTCAAGAGCACGGTCATCATGAAGGAGAACCTGGCCGAGATGGCGTCGCGCGGCGTCGCCGAGCGTTGGCCGGTGCTGCTCGGCGGGGCGGCGCTGACCCGGGCGTACGTCGAGGACGACCTGCGGTCGATCTACCCGGGGCAGGTGCACTACGCCCGGGACGCGTTCGAGGGTCTGTCGCTGATGGACCGGGTGATGACGGCCAAGCGGGGCGGCGCGCCGGTGGTGGACCCGGAGCGGGAGGCCGCGCTGGCGGCCCGCCGGGAGCGCCGGGAGCGGCAGCGCGCGCAGGTGCGCGAGGCGCTGCCCGAGCTGGACGACGCCTCGGTGCGCTCGGACGTGGCGGTGCAGGTGGCGGTGCCCACGCCGCCGTTCCTCGGCACCCGGGTGGTCAAGGGTGTGCCGCTGGCCGACTACGCGGCGCTGCTCGACGAGCGGGCCACGTTCCTGGGGCAGTGGGGGCTGCGCGGCGCCCGGGGCGGCACGGGCCCGACGTACGAGGAGCTGGTGGAGACCGAGGGTCGGCCCCGCTTGCGCTACTGGCTGGATCGGCTGATCGCCGACCAGGTGTTGGAGGCGGCCGTGGTGTACGGCTACTTCCCGGCGTACTCCGAGGGCAACGACCTGGTGGTGCTGGACGAGAACGGGCACAGCGAGCGGGCCCGGTTCTCCTTCCCCCGGCAGCGGCAGGAGCGTCGGTTGTGCCTGGCGGACTTCTTCCGCCCGAAGGGCGACCAGTTGGACGTGGTGGCGTTGCAGTTGGTCACCGTGGGGCAGCCGATCAGCGAGTACACGGCGAAGATGTTCGCCGCCAACGAGTACCGCGACTACCTGGAGGTGCACGGCCTGTCGGTGCAGCTCACCGAGGCGCTGGCGGAATACTGGCACCGGCGGGTCCGGTCGGAGCTGGTGCTGCCGGGCGGCGGCACGGTCGCCGACGACGACCCGGCCGACCTGGCCGGCCTGCTGCGCAACGACTACCGCGGCTGCCGGTACGCGTTCGGCTATCCGGCCTGCCCGGACCTGGAGGACCGGGCGAAGGTGGTGCAGTTGCTCGGCGCGGGGCGGATCGGCGTGCAGTTGTCGGAGGAGTTCCAGCTCGTGCCGGAGCAGGCCACCGACGCGATCGTGGTGCACCACCCGGAGGCGAACTACTTCAACGCCAAATAGGGTTCGCGCCCTTGTCCTTGATCCACTCCGCCTCGCCGGAGAAGGGTGTGGCCCCTCCGTCGCCGGAGGGGCCACACCCGGTTCTGGTCAATCTTCAGGGGTGGGGTGGCCCTGCGCCGTAACGGTCAGACGACCGTGCAGGCGATGCCGTTGAGGGTGAAGGCGGTCGGCTCAGTGGTGTTGCCGCTGGTGTTGGCCTGGAAGCCGATGTTGATGGTGGCCCCGGGGGCGATCGCGGCGTTGTAGTCGACGTTGCGGGCGCTCACCTGGCCGCTGGACGGCGAATAGGTGGCACCCCAGCCCGAGGTGATCGACTGGCCCGAGGGCAGGTTGAAGGCCAACGTCCATCCGTTGATCGCCGAGGTGCCGGTGTTGGTGATGTCGATGCTGGCCGTGAAGCCGGAGCCCCAGGAGTTCATCGTGTAGGCGACCCGGGGACCGGTACCCCCACCCGGGGTCGGGGTGACGGTGGGCGTGGGGGTCGGGCTGGGGGGCGGCGTGCCGTTCACGCTGGTCACGAAGGTCGTGATGCTCCGGGCGGGCAGTGTGACGGTGAGGGAGCCGTTCGACATGGTGAGCGCGCCCTGGGGTGCGACGGTCCGGCTCGCGTCGGTCAGCCAGTTCGAGACGCTGCCGGTAGCGGTGGTGCCCGACAGGGTGAACTGCTGGCTCACCGAGGAGGTGTTCTTGTTGACGGCGACGATGACGACGGTGTTGCCGCCCCGGTACGCCGAGACGTAGACGTTCGATGCCGGGTTCGCCGTCGCGTCGATCCGGGTGTACCCGGGCCGGACGAACCGGGCGAAGTGCGCCATCATCGCGCCACGCTTGCTGACCTGGCCGTCCTCCCGCATGGGGCCGTAGCTGCGCCGCAGATACCACCAGACGTACGCCTGGAACTCGGCGTCCACCATGGCGCGGTGGATGTGCTCGCCCACATCGAGCGCCTCGGGCCAGGCGTCGCCCGAGTTGGTGTTGCTGTTCGGGTAGTAGACCTCGGTCATCCACAGCTCTTTGCCCGCACCCTTCTGCTTGAAGAGGGGGTACGGGAAGTTCGAGTACGACGTCCCGTAGAGGTGGGCCCCGATGATGTCAACGTTGGCCAGCGCCGTGGGGTCGTTGAGAATCGGGTCGGACATGGACTTGATGTACTGGAACGATTCGGGTGCCATGACCCGAGTGCTGATCGAGCCGGCGTTCTCCCGCAAGAACTTGACCATCTCGGCGGAGGTCCACCACGTCCAGTCGTGTGCGTAGTCTGGCTCGTTCTGCACGGAGATGCTGTACAGGGGCACCCCGTTGTTGCGCATGTACGTGGTGAAGTCGTTGAGGTGCTGCGCATAGGCGGCGTACGAGCTGTAGCGGAGCCGCTTCGCGTTGGTCTGGCTGCCGCGGGTGAAGGTCTCGATCATGCTGGCGGGCGGGTTCCACGGCGAGGCGAAGACGGTCACCCCGAGTTCGGCTGCGCGCTTCGCCGTCGCGAGGTCACGGCCGAAGTCAGCCGAGCTCTCGCCGACCGGAATCCGCAGAATGGAGAAGCCCAGCCGACCCTCGCCGGTGCCGAACGCCGTTTCCCGCTGGGCGGCCGTCAGGTCGCCGATCCAGGCCGCGTGGGCCATGGCGCCGTAACCCTTGATCGTCTGCCGCTGCGCCGACAGGTTGATGGTCGCCGGCGCGGCCGAGGCTCCGGTGGCTCCCAGCAGCGTGGTCGCCGCTGCCGAGACCGGTACGGCCCCCATGGTTATCAGGACGGCTCTCCGGCTCAGCATTCGCCGCTCGCCGTTGACCGGCCTGTTCTGGTCGTGCGTCATTGTGCGCCCTCCTGGCTGGTGGTGATACGCGCGTGCACCGGTCCTGTCCGGACCGGGTCGGCACCGCCCCTCCAGCGTCGCCCTGGGGACTGCCCTTGACCCCGGCGTCAATGACCCGTCGGCCCTCATCGACTGACGTCGCTGTTAGCGTTAACGGGTCGTTAGTTTAGATTCCGGCCCAATGCGGGTCAAGCGCACGGCGGGTCACTGTGCAGGTGAACAGACGCCCGTTTCGATTCCGGTCACGACTGGACTGCCTGGCCGGGGCGCGCGGCCCTCGATCCCTGACCGGGATGGTCACCCGGACGTGTTTTGGTGCTCTCTTCCGGCTATGTGAAGAAGTGTCCGGTCTTAACGTGAGGTCGCATGCCGGCAAGGGCCCGAAGCCCGTCGGCCCGTCCGAAAGGCGACGACCATGCCCGACATTTCGCGACGCACGTTGCTCCAGGCCACCGCCGCCGTCGGCGCCGGGGCGGTCGTCGCACCGGCCGTGCTCGGCGGGCCCGCCCAGGCGGTCACCGGCACCGACGGCTCCGGGGCGCCCGTCTGGGCCGAGTGCCCGCCGGCGCAGCTGACCGGCCGCATCGTGCGGTTCGGCGACCCCGACTATCCGACCGCGAGCCTCGGCTGGGACGAGCTGTTCGTCCGCAACCCGCTGGTCATCGTGTTCGCGCAGAACACCCAGGACGTGGTGAACGCGCTCGCCTGGTCGCGGCAGAACAACGTCGCGCTGCGGGTACGCAGCGGCCGGCACAGCCTTGAGGGCTGGTCGAACGTGGACAACGGCATCGTGATCGACGTCAGTGAGCTGAAGTCTGCCGACATCAACCCGGCCACGCTCACCGCGCGCGTCGGCGCCGGGCTCAACCAGTTGGAGGCGGTCACCGCGCTCGCCCAGCGGGGCCTCGCGGTGACGACCGGTACGGAGGGCAGCGTGGGCCTGTCCGGGGCGACCCTGGGCGGGGGTTTCGGCTTCCTGACCCGCTGGCTCGGCATGGCCTGCGACAACCTGATCGGGGCGGAGATCGTCGTCGCGTCCGGGGCGAACGGCGCGAAGGCGATCGAGGTGGATCTGCGGAACCGCCGGGACCTGCTCTGGGCGTTGCGCGGGGCGGGTAACGGCAACTTCGGCATCGTCACCTCGCTGACCTACCGGGTGGCCCCGCTGCGCGGCGTCGCCTACCTCCAGGCGACCTGGTCCGGTCTCGACGACCTGCGGGGCGTCTTCGACCGGTGGCAGCGCACCGCGCCGTTCACCGACGTCCGCCTCGGCTCCCAGCTGGAGATCCACAGGTCGCAGATCCTGCTGTTCGGCGTGCTCGTCGAGGGCACCGAGGCGGAGGTGCGGAGGCTGCTGGAGCCGGTCCTGTCGGTCGGCGTCCCGCAGGTCACGGTGCAGATCGGCGGGTGGGGCGACATCTATGCCGGGTTCCAGGTTCCGACCCAGGACGAGCCCGCGAACTGGAAGTTCTTCTCCCAGTTCACCCGCCGGCCGTTCCCGCCCGAGGCGATCGAGACCATCCGCTCCTTCATGGCGGTCGCGCCGACCGATGCCAGCAACTTCTTCACCCAGGCGTTCGGTGTCGGCGCGCAGGCGAAGCAGCCGGTCGGCGGCTCGGCGTTCCCGCACCGCGACGCGATCTTCTACTCCGAGCCCGGCGCGGGCTGGGGGACCCGGGGCGTGCCGGACAGCGGCGACGCCCTCACCCCGGCGGCCCAGGCGTGGATCGCCGAGTTCAGCCAGGCGTTGCGCCCCTACGTCGACGGCGCCTACGTCAACGTGCCGAACATCGGCATGCAGGAGTGGGAGACCGCGTACTGGGGGCCGAACGTCGAGCGCCTCCGCAGGATCAAGGCGATGTACGACCCGCACAACGTCTTCCAGTACGAGCAGAGCATCCCGCCCGCGTCGTGCTGAGCTGGTGCGGTGTGGACACCGCACTAGCCGCGTGCGGGCCCGTCGTCCGGCATGCCCTCCCCGGAGGCCCGGGGCGCGGTGCGGAGGATGTCGCGGGCCTGTTCGGCGGCGCGGGTGATGCTCTCGCTGATGAAGTCGAGGAAGCGGGCGATGTTCTCCAGTCGGGCGGCGGCCGGGGTGTCGGGTCCGAGCAGGGCGACGCCCCGGCGGGCGACGGCGACGAGGTGGTCGTTGGCCCGTGCGCTGGCGATCGTCGCCTGGTAGAAGAGGTCGTCGTCGACGACGTAGCGCTCCCGGCGACTGTCGTCGCGTTCCCGCCGGACCAGGCTCTGCCCCGCCAGGAAGGTGATCGCCTTGGAGACCGAGGCGGGGCTGACCTGGAGGTGCCGGGTGAGGTCGGCCGCGGTGAGACTGCCCTCGTCGCTGGTGAACAGGCAGGTCAGGACCCGGGCCGCCATCGTGGGCAGGCCCGAGGCCATGAGAACGGTGGTCAGCGTCTCCTCGTACTCGGTCATGGCCTCGGCGTCGCGCCCCCGCGGCTGGGGGAGTGACCCCGCCCCGCGGGAGCTGGCGGTCGTGCGCCGCCGGGCGCGACGTTCGGTGGCGCGGTGGGCCAGCTCGGCGCGGTAGGCGGTGGGGCCGCCGTTGCGCATCACCTCGCGGGTGATCGTGGAGGTCGGCCGGTCGAGGCGTCGGGCGATCTCCGCGTAGGCGAGGCTCTCGGCCAGCCCGGCCGCGATCCGTTGGCGTTCCTGCTGGGTGAGTCTGCCCCCCGGCACCGTGATCTCCTCCCGTCCGGCCGTGTCCGCTGGGCAGCATAGCGTTCACCACCAGCCTATTGCAACGAACGTCGGTTGCGGTGTTGCGTTAATTCCAGGTCCGTTGCAACGATTGCACTCACTTGAGCTGGACAAATACAGCTTGGATGCAACGAGGTTGTTGCCGTGTAATAGAAAGCAACGTAGCGTTTCCGGTGTTGGAAATGAGCAACGGAAACCCCTGGGAGAGCTCGATGCAGACGTTCGCCACCCCCGCCCCGATCGCCGCCGTCCTGGACGTCCCCGCCGGTCGCATCCAGGTCATCGCGGCGGACCGCGCCGACACCACGGTCGAGGTCCGACCCGCCGACGCCGCCAAGGGGCGTGACGCCCGGACCGCCGAGCAGGCGGTGGTCAGCTACGCCGACGGCGTCCTGCGGATCCACGTCCCCGAGCCCACCAACCGGATCCTCGGCGCCCCCGGCTCCGTCGAGGTCACCGTGCGGCTGCCTGCCGGCTCCCGCGTCCAGGCCAGGTCCGGCGCCGTCGAGGTACGCGGCGTCGGCCGCCTCGGTGACGTCACCGTCGACGGCGCGTACCGGCAGGTCAAGCTCGACGAGGCCGCCAGCGTGCGCCTGACCGCGACCGACGGCGACGTCGAGATCGGCCGGCTCACCGGCGCCGCGGAGATCAGCACCGCCCGGGGCGACATCCGGATCGCCGAGGCGCTACGCGGCACGCTCGTGCTCCGCACCCGCTCCGGCGACATCACCGTCGCCGCCGCCAGCGGCGTCCCGGCCACCCTGGACGCCGGCACCGACCACGGCCGCGTCAGCAACGCCCTGCGCAACGACGGTGCCGCCGCGCTCGACATCCGCGCCACCACCTCGCACGGCGACATCACCGCCCGCAGCCTCTGAATCCGACCGACCCCACCCCCGCAGGAGAAGACATGACGACGAACATCACCCCCGCGACCGGCTCGACGTGGAGTGGCATGGTGCCGGTCGACGACACCGCCCTGGCGGTCACCGACACCGGCGGCGCCGGCCTCCCCGTGCTCTACCTCAACGGCCAGTTCGCCACCCAGGGCTACTGGCGGCGGGTCGTCGCGGGCCTGGGCGACGGGTGGCGGCACATCACCTACGACGAACGGGCGCGCGGCCGGTCGAAGCGGTCGGCGGACTACTCCTTCGACGCCGCCGTTCGCGACGTCGACGCCGTGCTCGCCGCCCGGGGCGTGGACCGGGCGCTGCTGGTGGGCTGGTCCTACGGTGCCGTCGTCGGCGCGCACTGGGCCGAGCGCAACCCCGACCGCGCGATCGGCGCGGTCCTGGTCGACGGCGCGTTTCCCTACGACTGGCTCGACGAGGCCATGGAACAGCGGATCCGGAAGCTGTTCAGGCGGCTGGGCTGGGTCACGCCGCTGCTGCGCCCCACCGGCCTGACGCCGCGGATGACCGCCGCGCAGCAGGCCGAGAGCAACATCGAGCTCGGCCGGCTGTCCCGGGAACGCGAACTCGGCCCGGTGCTCGACCGGATCACCGTCCCGGTGCGGTACGTGGTCGCGTCGGGCACGTCGCTGGGCAGCCGCGGCGACGAGCAGGAACGGATCCGCGCCGGACTCGACGCGGTGACCGCCCGCAACCCGCACATCCGGGTCAGCGCGAAGGTCGCCAGCAACCACGGCGCATTGCTCAAGAAGGACGCGCCCGCCATCGTCGCGGCGGTCCGCGAGGTCGCCGCCCTCGACGACGCGGCGACGACCGACCGGTGACGAGCGACCGTGATGGTGGCGGCGGCGGGTCGGACGGCGGTCGCCGCCACCATCACGATCAGCGGTCAGGCGCGGAGTCGGCGCTGGAGCCAGGTCACGACCAGCTCGTCGAAGCCGGGCGCCCGCGCGCCCCGTACCCGGATGCCGTGGTCGGCGTCCGGGAACACCACGATCGTGTGGTCGGCGTGCCCGGCGTCGCCGAGGATCCGGTCCAGGGCGCGCACGCTGGCCCCGACCGGGACCTGCACGTCGTCGGCGCCGAAGACCGCCAGCAACGGGCAGCGCAGGGCGGCGAGCGCCGGCTCCGGGTCGTGGTCGGCGATGCCGGCGAGGAAGGCGATCGACGCGGGCGAGGTGCCGGCGAGCAACGCGTACCAGGGCGCCTCGTGCCATCGGGCCTGCGCGGCGTGCACAGCGGCCGGATCGTCGCCGGCCCGGACCCGATCGATCTGCTCGTGCAACAGCGCCAGCGCCTGACGGGCGTCGTCGACGGTGAAGCCCGTCGCGGTGAGTTGGCGACGCAGCCGGTACTCCTCCTGCGCCACCACGCCGACGCCGGGACCTGACACGCTCACCACCGCGGCGACGGCAGCAGGGGAGAGGGACGCGGCGAGCGGCGCCACCCATCCACCCTGGCTGCCGCCGATCAACGCGACGGCGTCCGCGTGCACGTCCGGCCGCTTCCGCAGCGCGTTCACCCCGGCCAGGGTCTCGCCGGCCCGGTCGGTCAGCCTCTGCCGGGTCCAGTCGCCGGTGGACGTTCCGGAGCCGGGCTTGTCGTAGGCGAGGCTGGCGAAGCCGGCGGCGGCCAGCCGGGTCTGCCAGTCCCGCTGGTCACGTCCGCCGGGCCCGGAGCCCTCGACGAAGACCACCGCCGGGTACGGCCCCGGCCAGGGCGGCCGGACCAGGTCGCCGACCAGCACGTCGTCGCCGTGGCGGAACGACAGCTCCTCGGTCTCCGGAAGGAACAGCACCGCGGTCAGCTCGCGCGCGGCGCGTACATGATGATCGCGACGCCGACCAGGCAGATGGTCGCGCCGGCGAGGTCGTAGCGGTCGGGCCGGAACTTGTCGACGAGCATCCCCCAGGCCAGCGACCCGGCGACGAAGACACCGCCGTAGGCGGCGAGGATGCGCCCGAAGTTCGGGTCGGGCTGGAACGTGGCCACGAAGCCGTAGACGCCGAGCGCGATGATCCCGCCCGCGATCCAGAGCAGCCCACGGTTCTCCCGCCAGCCCTGCCAGACCAGCCAGGCGCCGCCGATCTCGGCCAGCGCGGCGACCAGGAACAGCAGGATGGAGCGGGCGACCGTCATACGTCCGACCGTACCGTGGAGATCTTGCCGGGGTGGTCGGCCGGCCAGCGGCCGGCGGTGGTCAGCTCCTCGTGCTCCGCCATCGCCGGCCGTCATTCCAGCGGCCCCGGGCCTTTGCCGGCCCGGGGCGCCGACGGCGGTCAGTACGCGTAGGTGACCGAGATGGTGGCGGCCGGGCAGTTGTTCGCCCAACTGGTCAGCGCGCTCTTCTCCGCGCTGTCCACGGTGAGCCGCCAGCGGATCTTGACGGCCACCCACTCGCCGACGTAGCGGCAGCGGGCCGAGGCGTACGGCGGCAGCCAGGTGGCCGGGTCCTGGTCGCCCTTGGCCTGGTTGACGTTGTCGGTCACCGCGGCCAGGGCGCGCGCGTCCCCCAGGTCGTTCGCGTACGCCTGGCGGCGGCTGGTGGACCAGTTCCGGGCGCCGGAGTCCCAGGCCTCGGCGAGCGGGACCATGTGGTCGATGTCCAGGTCTCCGGTGGCCGTCCAGGTGGCGTTGTCGTAGTAGGAGTACCACCGGCCGCCGGAGAGCGTGCAGGTGCCGCTGATCGTGGGCTTCGTGGTGGCCTCGGCGTAGAGCACCTCGTTGCGGGTGTGGCAGCCGTCGCCGTCGGCGTCGATCCAGTGCGGGAACAGGTCACGGCTGTAGCCGGTGCGGACCTCGGTGGCGACGGACAGGCCGGCGACCGCGGTGGTGAGCGACGCGGAGTAGCCGGCGGCGGGGGCGGGCCGGGCGAGGCCGAGGGTGGCGGCCAGGATCGCGGCGAGGCTGATGGCCGTGGCGCGCAGGTTGCGGGACATGGGACTCCATCCGTACGGGACTGGCGCGAGTGTCCCATCCATATAGACAGATGTGGACGTCATGGTCCAGGTCGATCTCGGTGAACATCGCCTGACCATCGGCGCCGCGCCCCGAGGACGACACGAATTCGACTGTGCCGGCCGGCCCGGCGGGCTACCTTCGCAGAAGGGGTGGCAGCGCCGCGTCCACGCCCGCGCCGTCCGATTGACGCGGTCGAGACGGCCGGTGACGAGCCTGGGGTACGACGAAAGGGGCGCCAGATGGCCGACGAGGTGACGTCGAAGGTGCCGCCCGACCAGGGCCCGGTCCTGGCCGCGCCGGTCAGGTCGACGCCGGCCGGCCCGCCGAGCAGCCTGGACCTGTGGGCCCGCGCCCAGATCCTGCACCGCTGCTTCGGCGACGACGACGGCGAGCCGCACATCATGCGCGGCCTGGACTAGCCGCTCAGCGCACCGCCGCGCCCGCGCGGGCCAGCGCGTCCCGCCAGGACCGGGTGTGGAACGCCGCGGCCCCGTTGAACGCCAGGTCGAGGAAGCCCGGCCCGTCGCCGGAGGGCGGCGTCCGGTGCGCCCAGAACTCGTCCAGCCCGCGCCGCTGGTCGGGGCTGGGCGACGGTGAGATGTCCGACCCCCGCCCGACCACGTCGTACCGCCGGCCGTCGACGGTCAGCAGCAGCGTGCCCAGCCGGGTCAACCGCCCCCGCACCTGGCCGACGGGCGCCGCGAACACCTCCGCGCCGTGCCGGTCCCGGGCGCGCAGCCGGCCCTGGTCGAGCGTCATCAGCACCGGCACGCACCGCCGGCCGTTCCAGAGGCTGCGCCGCCAGTAGACGACGCTGGCGAGCGTCACGTCGGGATCCACGGCCGGGACTGTACCGGGGGCGCTCCACGGTGGCCGGCGGCGGCTACCCTGCCGGCGTGACCCGACGATCATGGTTCCTCGTGCTCGCCGCCGCGCTCGGCGTCGCGCTGCTGACCGCCTGCGGCGGCGTGACCTGGCTGGCCCGCACCGGTGACGGCGAGGAGCGGGACTGCGCGGCACGGGTCGCCGCCGAGGAGGCGAAGGTCCGCACCGACCGGCGGTGGACCGACGCCGACGTGCCGGGCATCGGCGCGTACCCGGAGATCCACTGGCAGGTCGACTATCCGAGCTTCGCCTGCTCCCGCGCGCCCGGCCCGACCGATCGGCGCTACCAGGCGGTGGTGCGGCTGGCACCGGCCGACGCCCGCGCGCTCGCCGCCGCGTACACCTGGACGCCGGTGACCGGCGCGGCGACCGAGGTGTGGCCGGCGCTCGCCGGGTACGTGCCGGCCGGCGTGCGCTGGCACCGCAGCGCCGACCACGACGCGGGCGCCGCCGAGGTGCGCTTCGACCCCGGCGCGGCGCTGCTGCTGATCACCGCCGTCGACACCTGATGAACGTTCGCCGCCGCCGATGCGTGAGAGCCGGTGGATACCGGGGTACTGCGCGGAACACAGGTCGGACAGCCGGGAGGTAGTCGTGGGGGACAGGACGGGACGTCGGCGGCTCGGGCCGCTCGCCGGGCTGGTGGCGGCCGTGGTGGTGGCCGCCGGCTGCATGGGCGGCGGACTCGACCAGGGCGAGCCGCAGCAGCCCGCCCCCGAGCGCAGCGGGCGAGCGGCGTCCCCCGGCGCGGAGACCACCCGGGCCGACGGCACCACCAGCGTCGCCGAGTTCAAGCAGGACTTCTCCGACGCGGTGGCCGGCGCCGAGCAGTACTGGACCACGCAGTTCCGCTCCTCCGGGGAACGCTTCCGGCCGATCCGGCGGGTGGTGGCGTACACCCGGGCCGGCGAGGTGTCCTGCGGCGGGCAGCCGCTGCCGCGCAACAACGCCGTCTACTGCTCGGCCGGCGACTTCATCGCCTACGACGTGAACTGGTCGGTGTCGGCGTTCCGGCAGATCGGCGACGCGTTCCTGTTCTACCTGCTCGGCCACGAGTACGCGCACGGCGTGCAGACCCGGCTCGGCATCCGCTACGACTACACCATCCAGCAGGAGTTGCAGGCCGACTGCATGGCCGGGGCCTACCTGGGCGACAGCGTGCGAGCCGGGACGCTGAAGGTGGAGGACGGCGACCTGGACGAGTTCCGGGAAGGGCTGCTCGCGGTCGGCGACGACCCCGACCAGCCGTGGTTCGCCGAGGGCGCGCACGGCACCGCCGAGCAACGCAGCGAGAAGTTCTTCGCCGGCTACGAGAACTCCCTGAAGGCGTGCGACCTCGGCTGATGCCACAGGTCACCCCGGCCGGCGGCGCCGCCGGCCGGGCCGGGTCCGGCTGGCAGGATCGGTGGGTACGCCCACCGAAGGAGGCCCCCGCTGAGCAGCCCACACCCCGCCGCCGTGCTCTTCGACATGGACGGCACGCTCGTCGACAGCGAGAAGCTGTGGGACGTCGCGTTGCAGGAACTGGCCGCCGTCTACGGCGGCACGCTCTCCGCCGAGGCCCGCCACGCGATCATCGGCACCGCGATGGCCGACTCCATGCGGATCGTGCACGCCGACCTGGGCCAGCCGGAACGCGACCCGCAGGCCAGCGCCGACTGGATCAGCGCGCGGATCCTCGACCTGTTCCGCACCGGGCTGCGCTGGCGTCCCGGCGCGTTGGCGCTGCTGCGCGCCGTCCGGGCCGCCGGCATTCCCACCGCGCTTGTCACCTCCAGCGGCCGGTCCCTGGTCGAGGTCGCGCTGGAGACCTTGGGCCGGGACAGCTTCGACGCGGTGGTCTGCGGCGACGAGGTGGGCGAGGCCAAGCCGCACCCGGAGCCGTACCTGACCGCCGCGCGGCTGCTGGGCGTGCCGATCGAGCGGTGCGTGGCGATCGAGGACTCACCGACCGGCGTGGCGAGCGCGTTGGCCGCCGGCGCGGCGGTGCTGGCCGTACCGGCCGAGGTGCCGCTGCCGCCGACCGACGGCGTACACCAGGTGGAGAGCCTGACCGCGGCGGACCTGGAACTGCTCGCCGCGCTGCTGAACCGGTAAGGAAGGGCCCCTTCTTAACGCCAGGCGTTAAGAAGGGGCCCTTCCTTGCACCTCAGTCGTGGGCGATGGCGCCGAGCACGTTGATCCGCGCGGCCCGGATCGCCGGCAGCACCGCCGCGACCACGCCGATGATCGCGGCCAGCACCAGGAACGTCACCATCTGGCCCCAGGGCAGAACCAGGTCGGTGATGCCCTCGTCCTTGAGCGCCCGGACCACCGCCGCGCCGAGACCGGTGCCGACCACCACGCCGAGCAGCGCGCCGAAGATCGAGATCACCACCGCCTCGACCGTGATCATCCGCATGGTCTGGGCCCGACGCAGGCCGATCGCCCGCAGCAGGCCCAGCTCACGGGTGCGCTCCAGCACCGACAACGCGAGCGTGTTGATGATGCCCAGCACCGCGATCACGATGGCCAGCGCCAACAGGATCTGGATCATCCGCAGCGGCGTGTCGAGCTGGCTGGTCTGCTGCTTGATGAACGCCGCCCGGTCCGCCACCGACACCTCCGGGCTGTCCGCCAGCAGCCGCTCGACCTGCGGCTGCACCGCGCCCACCGAGGTACCCGGGGCGAGCTGCACGAAGCCCTGGATGGGCTGCGGGATGGCGAAGTCGGCGGTCGCCTGCGGCGGCAGCACCACCGGGTTGGTGAGCTGGGAACTTTCGTAGATGCCGCTGACCGTGTACGTGCGGGCCTCGCCGCGGGACAACTGCACCGGCACGGTCGAGCCGACCGACAGGTTGCGGGACTTCGCGGTGTCCGAGCTGAGCAGCATCTGGTCCGGGGCCAGCCGGCTGATGTCACCGGCGGTGGCCTTCGCCCCGAAGATCCGCTCCAGCGCCGCCACGTTGCTCGACGCCGCCACCCAGGTCCGCTCGCCGCCCACCGTGGCCATGTCGCCGTACTCGCCGTCGACCAAC
Organism: Micromonospora sp. AKA38; assembly: GCF_027925725.1. Classification (NCBI taxonomy): domain Bacteria; kingdom Bacillati; phylum Actinomycetota; class Actinomycetes; order Micromonosporales; family Micromonosporaceae; genus Micromonospora; species Micromonospora sp. AKA38. Next base: position 995,828 of record NZ_BNEI01000005.1, read on the forward strand.
TTCACGCCCGGGATCGCGGCGGTCTTCTCCAGCACCGCCGCGTCGAAGCTCGCCGGACGCGGCCCGGCCGAGGCGCCGGAGATCACCAGCTCGGCCTTGATCCGGTCCTCGGCGAGCGCGCTGATGCTGCCCTTCGCCGAGTCCAGGATCACCGTCACGCCGGTCACCAGCGCGATGCCCACCATCAGCGCGGCGGCGGTGATCGCGGTCCGGCGCGGGTTGCGGCCCGAGTTCAACCGGCCCAGCTTGCCCGGCACCGACCAGGAGAAGATCGCGCCGAGCAGCGACACCACCGGCCGGCTGATCACCGGCGTCAGCAGCGCCACCCCGATGAACGCGAACAGCACACCGCCGAGGATGGTCGCCAGCGTGTTGTCGCCGGCGTTGCCGCTGAGGCCGAGGAAGAGCAGCACCGCGCCGACCGTGGTGACCACCGCGCCGCCGACGGTCACCTTGGTCAACGGCCGGTCCGGCGTGGCGACGTCCTGCATCGCGGCGATCGGAGGAATCCGCGCGGCGCGCAGCGCCGGCAGCAGCGCCGCGACCACCGTGATCAGCAGGCCGACCGCGAACGCGCCGATCACCGCCGCCGGCGGCACCCCCAGCCCGGCCAGCGTCAGACCGCCGGCGAGCTTTCCGAACAGGTACGCCAGCAGCGCGCCCACCCCGATGCCGGCGGCCAGGCCGAGCACCGAGGCGATCAGGCCCACCGCGACCGCCTCCAGCACCACCGAGCCGATGACCTGCCGGCCACTGGCCCCGATGGCCCGCATCAGCGCCAGTTCACGCGTGCGCTGGGCCACGATGATCGAGAAGGTGTTGAGGATCAGGAACGTGCCGACCAGCAACGCCACCGCGGCGAACCCGAGGAGGATCTTGTTGAAGAACGACAACCCCTCCTTCAGCCCGGCCGAGGCGTCGTCGGCGAGCTGGTCGCCGGTCTTGACCTCGTAGGCTCCGCCCAGCGCGCCGGACACCTCGTCGCGCAGCGCCTCCGGCGTGGTGCCGTCCGCCCGCGCGGTGACGTTGGAGAACACGTCCGGCTTGCCGAGCATCAACCGCTGCGCGACAGGCGTGGTGAAAGCGACCTCGTTCGCGCCGCCCACGGAGTCCCGGCCACCGCTGTAGCCGAACACGCCGACCAGCGTGAACTCCTTCTTCGGTGACAGGGTCAACACGCCGACCCGGTCACCGACCTTCACGCCGGCCGCCTTCGCCAGCGCGGCGTTGACCACGATCTCGTCGTCGGCCTGCGGGCCGCGCCCCTCGCGCAACGTCACCAGGTCGCTCTCGCCCAGCCAGTTCTCGCCGAGCTGCGGCGGCCCGAACGAGGTGACCACCTTGCCGTTGCCGCCGATCAGCCGCGCGCCGTCGGCCGCCACCACGCCGCGCACGTCCGCCGCGCCCGGCACCGCCTTCACCCGGTCCACGAGCGACGCCGGCACCGGGCCGGCCACCTGCTCGCCCTCGGTCTCGGAGACCTCGACCTTCGGCTTCGCCGCCACGTTCACGTCCACGTCGGCGTAGGCGTCGGCGAAGACCGCGTCGAACGAGCGGCCCAGCGTGTCGGTGAGCACGAACGCGCCGGAGACGAACATGACGCCGAGCACCACCGCCAGCCCGGACAGCAGCAGGCGCAGCTTGCGCGCCAGCAGGCTCTTCAGCGTTGCCCGGAACATCAGTTGCCCACCTCGACCGGCGCGTCCAGCTTCTTCATCGTGTCCAGCACCGTGTCGGCGGTCGGCTCGATCAGCTCCGAGACGATCTGCCCGTCGGCCAGGAAGACCACCCGGTCGGCGTACGCGGCGGCGGTCGGGTCGTGGGTCACCATGACGATCGTCTGGCCGTGCTCGCGTACCGAGCTGCGCAGGAAGTTCAGCACCTCGGCGCCGGACCGGGAGTCCAGGTTGCCGGTCGGCTCGTCCGCGAAGATCACCTCGGGGCGGGCGACAAGCGCCCGCGCGCACGCCACTCGCTGCTGCTGGCCGCCGGAGAGCTGCGCCGGGCGGTGCCCGAGCCGCTCCCGCAGCCCGACCGTGTCGATCACCGTGTCGTACCAGGCCGGGTCGGCCTTGCGGCCGGCGATCGACAGCGGCAGCAGGATGTTCTCCTGCGCGGTGAGCGTGGGCAGCAGGTTGAACTGCTGGAAGATGAAACCGACCTTGTCCCGCCGCAGCTTCGTCAGGCCCGAGTCGTTGAGCCCGGTCACCGTCGTCTCACCGATCATCACGGTGCCCCGGGTCACCGAGTCCAGACCGGCGAGGCAGTGCATCAACGTCGACTTGCCCGAGCCCGACGGCCCCATGATCGCGGTGAACCGGCCGCGTTCGAACTCGGCGCTCACCCCCCGCAGCGCGATGACCTGCGCCTCGCCGCTGCCGTACACCTTCCACACGTCGTTCGCCCGGGCCGCGGCCTGCGCCTGCCGGCCTACCGTCGCGGTCACGTCATCTACCTCTTCCGTCTGGCTTGCTGATCCGCACCGCCCCCGCTGGTCGGTGCGGCAGTTCCATCCTCGGTGCCGCCGGCCCCGGATCCGTCCGACCCCGGGCGGAACCCGTGCCGAATTTCCGGTGAGGGTCGCCCCCCAGGCCGGCTCAGGGTGATCCCTGACCGGCCGGCGACGCCGACGGTAGAACCTCACGCCGCGTCACGGTCAACCCCACGCCGCCGCCGTTGGTCACGGTACGTGAGCGCCGCCACCTATTTCCCGGGCCGCACCAGCCCCGTCTCGTACGCCAGGACCACCGCCTGCACCCGGTCCCGCAGCTTCAACTTGGTCAGCACGTGCCCGACGTGCGTCTTGACCGTGGTCTCGCTGACCGACAGCGCCCGGGCGATCTCGGCGTTCGACAGCCCGCGCGCCACCTGCACCAGCACCTCCCGCTCCCGGTCGGTCAACGGGTCCAGCACCCGCGGCCGGCTGGCCGCCGGATCCGGCAGCACGTCGGCGAAGCGGTCCAACAGCCGGCGCAGGATCCGCGGCGCCACCACCGCCTCCCCGGCCGCCACCGTGCGGATCGCGGTCACCAGGTCCTCCGCCGGCACATCCTTGGCCAGGAAACCGCTCGCCCCGGCGCGCAACGCGCCGACCACGTACTCGTCCAGCTCGAACGTGGTCAGCACCAGCACCCGTACCGGCAGTCGGGCGTCCACGATCGTCCGGGTCGCGGCCACCCCGTCCATCCGCGGCATCCGGATGTCCATCAGCACCACGTCGGGCAGCAGCCGTCGGGACAGCTCCACCGCCTCCACGCCGTCGCCCGCCTCGCCCACGATGTCCAGGTCGTCCTCGACCCCCAGCACCATCCGGAACCCGGCACGCAGCAGCGGCTGGTCGTCGGCGAGCAGGACCCGAACCGGTCGGGGCGCGGCGGCGTCGGTCATCGTCTCCCTCGTCGTGCTGGACGGCGGTCAGCCCGGAACCGGGTCCGCCGGGCCCGGCGGGCGCCGGGCGCACACCCGGAGACCACCGCCGGCGTCGACCGGTCCGCAGGAACCACCGTAGAGGGCGACCGGTTCCCGCACGCCGACGCACCGGATCCCGATCCAATCGCCCCACCCACCCCGCCCCGCGCTCACCCGCCCCGCCCGCTCCACCCACCGCTCTCACGGAAAGCGGGCCCACGAGGTTCCTGGGCGCCCGCTCTCACGGAAAGCGGGCCCATCGAGGTCTTTTGACGCCCGCTTTCCCGGAAAGCGGCCTCATCGGGTGGGGCTCACTCGGCGGGGACGGGCCTCACTCGTCGGCCCCGGGACTGGCCGGCCGGGAACGCGCGTCCACCAGCGGGTCGGGCGCGGCGGCGGCCACCGGGAACGGCGGCGGAGTGCCGCCGAAGGTCGGGCAGAGCGCCTGGTGGCTGCACCAGTCGCAGAGCCGGCTCGGCCGGGGCCGGAAATCCTGCCGCGCGGTGGCCTGCTCGATCGCCCGCCACAGCGCCACCACCGTGCGCTCGAAGCGCACCAGCTCGTCGGCGTCGGGCGCGTAGTCGCAGACCTCGGCGTCCTTGAGGTAGAGCAGACGCAGCACCCGCGGCACCACGCCCCGGGTCCGCCACAGCACCAGCGCGTAGAACTTGAGCTGGAACAGCGCCCGCGCCTCGAACGCCTCGCGCGGCGCGCCGCCGGTCTTGTAGTCGACCACCCGCAGCGCGCCGTCCGGGGCCACGTCGAGCCGGTCGAGATAGCCGCGGATGAGCAGCTCGTCGTCGACCACCGCGGAGATCAACGCCTCGCGCTCGGCCGGCTCCAGCCGGCGCGGGTCCTCCACCGCGAAATAGCCCTCCAGCAGCCCCGCCGCCGAGCGCAGGAACCCCTCCACGCCGGCCGGGTCGTCGTCGGCGAACAGCGTCGCCAGCTCCGGCTCCTCGGTGACCAGCCGGTCCCACTGCGGGGCGACCAGATCGCCGGCCGACTCCGGGGTGCGCGCCGGGGCCGGCAGGTCGAACAGCCGCTCCAGCACGGCGTGCACCAGCGTGCCCCGGGCCTGCTCGACCGTGGGGCGCTCCGGCAGCCGGTCGATGCTGCGGAACCGGTAGAGCAGTGGGCAGGTCTTGAAGTCGGCCGCCCGCGACGGCGACAACGACGCCCGCACCGTGACCGGCGTCGGTGTCGCCGTCGGGTCGCCCTGCGTGTCGATCACCGGTTCCGCCGTCATGCCCGGAAGGTTAGGCCACCGGTGTGACACCGCCACCGTCGCCGTGCCGGACCATGATCTTCAGACGCGTAGCATCGCCGGGGTGGACCAGCGGACCCGACGGCCGCGCCGGCCCGGGCTGAGCCTCGGCCGGGTCTTCGGCGTGCCGCTGCGCGCCGACGCGTCGATGCTGCTGCTCACCGTCGTGGTCACCGTGCTCTACGCGGCGCTGGCCCGCCGCCAGCTCGACCTCGGCCCGCTCGGCGGATACCTGGTCGGCTTCGGCTTCGTCGTCTCGCTGCTCGGCTCCGTGCTGTTGCACGAGCTGGGGCACGCGCTCACCGCCCGCCGGTTCGGCATCGGTGTGCGGGGCATCACGCTGGAACTGCTCGGCGGCTACACCGAGATGGACTCCGACGCCCCCGACCCCCGGACCGAGCTGCTGATCTCCCTGGCCGGCCCGGCCGTGTCCGCGGTGCTCGGCGCCGGCGCGGTCGCCGCCACGCTCACGCTGCCCGCCGGCACCCTCGGCCACCAGCTCGCCTTCCAGCTCGCGGTCAGCAACGTGGTGGTGGCGATCTTCAACAGCCTGCCCGGGCTGCCGCTGGACGGCGGGCGCGCGCTGCGCGCCGCGGTCTGGGCGCTCACCCGGGACCGGCACCGGGGCACCGAGGTGGCCGGCTGGGTCGGCCGGGCCGTGGCGCTGGGCACGCTGGCCCTGGTGGTGGCGCTCACGCTGCGCCGGGCGCTCGCCCCGCTGGCGTTGCCACTGCTCCTGCTGGTCGCGCTGACGCTGTGGCGGGGCGCCGGACAGTCCATCCGGCTGGCCCGCATCGGTCGCCGGCTGCACCTGGTCGACCTCACCCGGCTGGCCCGTCCGCTGCTGCCGGTGCCCACCGGCACCCCGCTGGCCGAGGCGCAGCGCCGCCGCGCCGAGGCGGGCACGCCGGACGCCGCGCTCGCCGTGGTCGACTCCGCCGGCCGGACCGTGGCGCTTGTCGACCCGGCGCGCGCCGCCGCCGTACCCCCGGAACGGCGGCCGTGGCTCGCGGTGGACGAGGTGGCGCGCGGCCTGGCGGCGCTGCCCACCCTGCCGGTCGGCGCGGACGGCGAGCGGGTGCTGGAGACCGTCCGCACCCACCCGGGCGCGCAGTACCTGGTGACGGCAGGCGAAGATGTGGTCGGCGTGCTCCACGTCGCGGACCTCGCCCAGCTCCTCGAACCGAAACGGAAGACGAACACGTGACCGCAGAGAACTCCACCGTCCCGGCGCTGCCCCCGGTCCACCGCGGGCCGTTCCGGATCGGCGACCGGGTCCAGCTCACCGACCCGAAGGGCCGGATGCACACCGTGACGCTGGAGCCCGGCAAGGAGTTCCACACCCACCGCGGCATCCTCAAGCACGACACACTCATCGGCCTGCCCGACGGCAGCGTGGTCACCACCGCCGGCGGCGGGACCGCCTTCCTGGCGCTGCGACCGCTGCTCTCCGACTACGTGCTCTCCATGCCCCGCGGCGCGCAGGTGATCTACCCGAAGGACTCGGCGCAGATCGTCGCGATGGGGGACATCTTCCCCGGCGCCAAGGTGCTGGAGGCCGGCGCCGGCTCCGGCGCGCTGTCCTGCTCGCTGCTGCGCGCCGTCGGCACCGAGGGGGAGCTGCACTCCTTCGAGCTGCGCGACGACTTCGCCCAGATCGCCCGGCGCAACGTCGAGGCGTTCTTCAACGGCCCGCACCCGGCCTGGCGGCTGCACGTGGGCGACGTCGCCGACTGCGCCGAGACCGGCTTCGACCGGATCATCCTCGACATGCTGACCCCGTGGGAGATGCTCGACATGGTCGAGCGGGCGCTGGTCCCCGGCGGCGTGCTGATCGGCTACGTGGCCACCACGCCGCAGCTCTCCGAGCTGGTCGAGGCGCTGCGCGAGCGCGGCGGCTGGACCGAGCCGCGCGCCTGGGAGTCGATGGTCCGCGACTGGCACGCCGAGGGTCTCGCGGTCCGGCCGGACCACCGCATGATCGCGCACACCGCGTTCCTGGTCTCCGCGCGCAAGCTCGCCCCCGGGGTCACCGCGCCGCCGCGCCGGCGCAAGCCCAGCAAGGGCGCCGAGGCGTACGCGCAGCGCCGCGACGCCCTGCGCGCCGCGGCGGCGGCCCGGCCGGCGGAGGAGCCCGACCAGTCCTGACCCCCGCCGCGCGAACCGCCACGGTCGGGCGGATCATGTGTGCCCGTGGGGACGACGACACCGGAGACGGTAAGCATGACAGAGCGGACCGGGACGCGCGGTGGGCGCGTCCGTCCCGGCCCCGGCGGTACCGGTCGACGGGAGGTGGCGTGAGCAGTCCCGGCTACGGCAACGGCGAGATGCCCGCCGTCTTCCCCGACTGGTCGCCCTACGCCGACCTGGAATCGGCCGCCCGGGCTTACCTGCGGGACCCCGACATCGCCCTGGAGGCGCTCGGCGGGGTGCTGCGCGGGGCCTCCGTGCTCGGTTTCACGCTGGAACGCTTCGTCAACGAGGTCAACGGGGTGTGGCAGGAGGTCGTCGTCTGCGACGGCAGCCGGCTGGTGCTGTGGCACGGCGAGGACGTGCCGCCGGGGGAGGGGCCGCCCGGCGCGATGACCTCGTCGCTGCGGGTGGTGCCGGTCTCCACGGTCACCGAAGTCGGCTGCCGGCGCCGGCTCACCCGCGCCGAGGACGGCACGGTCCGGGTCGACAGCATCGACGTGTACCTGCTGCTCAGCTCACTTGACGAGGCGCCGCCGAGCGACGACGCGGCCGGCACCCCGCGGCACGACGCGCTGCGCTTCGGCAAGACGCTCGACGACGGCGGCGCCGGGCAGATCACCCGGCTGGAGGAGTTCGCCCGGCTGGTGGCCTCGGTGGTCGGCCGGCCCATGCTCTGAGCCGGCCCGTGCTCCGAGCGCGGCCCATGCTCTGAAGCCGACCGGGACTCTGAGTCGGTGGCGGGCCCAGGCGGCCCAGGCGGCACGACGCGGGCCGGGGACGGCGTCCCCGGCCCGCGTCAGCCGTGCGTCAGTCCTCGGCCTCCGGGCCGGCCACCTCGACGCCGTCGCTGCCCCGCGTCACGTGGATGCACTCGCCCGGACACTCCTTCGCCGAGTCGATCACCTCGAGGCGCAGGTGCTCCGGCACGTCCACCCGGGCGCCCGGGGCCTGCCGCAGCTCGCCGTCCGGGCCCTTGACGTACGCCAGGCCGTCGACGTCGAACTCGAAGACCTCCGGGGCGTACTGCACACACAGCCCGTCACCCGTGCAGAGGTCCTGGTCGACCCAGACCTGCAACTGGTCGGTCGCGACGTCCGTCACAAGCACCCCCCATGTTCTCCCGTCCCGGACTCCGACGGTACCCGAACGCCCGTACCCGCCCGTCGACCAGCCCTTGGCGATCAAGCTTCGGTGACGAGCGCGTTGCGGAGGACCGAATCGGGCTCATAGCGGCTAGTGTTAGCTCAGAACGTTCAAGCCCCCCGGGGAGGTGGGACGTGGCACGCAGCGACGACGCGGACTCGCGCGCCGCACGGTGGGAAAAGGAAGCCCACGATCTCTCCACGCAGGTCGCGTTCCTGCAAGAGGAACTCGCTCTGGTGCGGCGCAAGTTGACCGAAAGCCCCCGACACGTCCGGCAGCTCGAAGAGCGGCTGGCGGCCACCCAGGCACAGTTGGCGCGGCTGACCGAGAACAACGAGCGGCTCGTGAGCACCCTCAAGGAGGCTCGCGCGCAGATCGTGACGCTCAAGGAGGAGATCGACCGGCTCGCCCAGCCACCCAGTGGCTACGGCGTCTTCCTGGCGAAGCACGACGACGGCACGGTGGACGTGTTCACCGGCGGGCGCAAGCTCCGCGTCGCCGTCTCGCCCTCGCTGGAGACCGACGAGCTGCGCCGTGGGCAGGAGGTCCTGCTCAACGACGCGCTCAACATCGTCGACGCGTTCGGCTTCGAGCGGGTCGGCGAGGTGGTGATGCTCAAGGAGATCCTGGTCGGTCCGGACGGCGCGCCGGGTGACCGGGCGCTGGTGGTCTCCCACTCGGACGAGGAGCGCATCGTGCACCTCGCCGAGACGCTGATCGGCAGCCCGATCCGGGCCGGCGACTCACTCATGATCGAGCCCCGCTCGGCGTACGCGTACGAGCGGATCCCGAAGAGCGAGGTCGAGGAGCTGGTCCTGGAGGAGGTGCCCGACGTCGACTACGAGGACATCGGTGGCCTCCAGGCGCAGATCGAGCAGATCCGCGACGCGGTGGAGCTGCCGTTCCTGCACGCCGACCTGTTCCGCGAGCACCAGCTCCGGCCGCCGAAGGGCATCCTGCTCTACGGTCCGCCCGGCTGTGGCAAGACGCTGATCGCCAAGGCGGTGGCCAACTCGCTCGCCAAGAAGATCGCCGAGCGGTTGGGCAAGGACCGGCACACCAGTTTCTTCCTCAACATCAAGGGTCCCGAGCTGCTCAACAAGTACGTCGGCGAGACCGAGCGGCACATCCGGCTGATCTTCCAGCGCGCCCGGGAGAAGGCCGGCGAGGGCACCCCGGTGATCGTGTTCTTCGACGAGATGGACTCGATCTTCCGTACCCGCGGCTCCGGCGTCTCCTCCGACGTGGAGAACACCATCGTTCCCCAGCTGCTCAGCGAGATCGACGGCGTGGAGGGGCTGGAGAACGTCATCGTCATCGGCGCCTCCAACCGGGAAGACATGATCGACCCGGCGATCCTGCGGCCCGGCCGGCTCGACGTGAAGATCAAGATCGAGCGGCCGGACGCCGAGGCGGCCAAGGACATCTTTACGAAGTACGTCCTGGCCGACCTGCCGTTGCACGCCGACGACCTGGCCGAACACGGCAGCGACCCGCAGGCCACCGTGGCCGCGATGATCGACGCCGTCGTCCTGCGGATGTACTCCGAGACCGAGGAGAACCGCTTCCTCGAGGTCACGTACGCCAACGGCGACAAGGAAGTCCTCTACTTCAAGGACTTCAACTCCGGCGCGATGATCCAGAACATCGTCGACCGGGGCAAGAAGATGGCCATCAAGGAGTTCCTCACCTCCGGGCGCAAGGGGCTGCGGTTGCAGCACCTGCTCGACGCGTGCGTCGACGAGTTCCGGGAGAACGAGGACCTGCCCAACACCACCAACCCGGACGACTGGGCCCGCATCTCCGGCAAGAAGGGCGAGCGGATCGTCTACATCCGCACGCTCGTCTCCGGCGGCAAGGGCACCGAGGCCGGCCGGTCCATCGAGACCGCCAGCAACACCGGCCAGTACCTCTGAGACCGGCCCGACCGGGGCGGCGCCACACCGGCGCCGCCCCGGTCGGTCGTCTCCGAGCGGGACGGCGCGCCACCTACCGTCGATGTGCCGACTACGCTCGACGTGACGGGGACCGGGACGGCGAGCGGAGCGGGCAGGTCGATGAGCGTCAGACGGATCATGGGCACCGAGGTCGAGTACGGCATCTCCGTGCCCGGCCAGGCCGGAGCCAACCCGATGGTCACCTCCTCGCAGGTGGTCAACGCCTACGGGGCGCGACCGGAACTCAACCGGGGCGGACGGGCCCGCTGGGACTACGAGGAGGAGTCGCCACTGCGCGACGCCCGCGGGTTCACCTACTCCGGGGCGGCGTACGACCCGGCCGAGGCGCTCGCCGACGAGGACCTCGGGCTGGCCAACGTGATACTCACCAACGGCGCCCGGCTCTACGTCGACCACGCCCACCCCGAATACTCCACCCCGGAGGTGACCACCCCGCTCGACGTGGTCCGCTGGGACAAGGCGGGCGAGCGGGTGATGGCCGAGGCGGCCCGACGGGCCGCCACCATCCCGGGCACCCACCCGATCCACCTCTACAAGAACAACACCGACAACAAGGGCGCCAGCTACGGCGCCCACGAGAACTACCTGATGCGCCGGCAGACCCCGTTCGCCGACATCGTGGCGTACCTGACGCCGTTCTTCGTGACCCGGCAGATCGTCTGCGGCGCGGGCCGCGTGGGCATCGGCCAGGACGGCGGCCAGAGCGGCTTCCAGATCTCCCAACGTGCTGACTTCTTCGAGGTCGAGGTCGGGCTGGAGACCACGCTCAAGCGGCCCATCATCAACACCCGCGACGAGCCGCACGCGGACGCCGACAAGTACCGCCGCCTGCACGTCATCATCGGCGACGCCAATCTCTCCGAGATCTCCACGTTCCTCAAGGTCGGCACCACGTCGCTGATCCTCGCCATGATCGAGGAGAAGGCGCTCGGCGCCGACCTGGGCATCGCCGACCCGGTGGGTGAGTTGCGCGCGGTCAGCCACGACCCGTCCCTGAAGCACCTCATGCGGATGCGCGACGGTCGCCGGCTGACCGCGCTGGACGTGCAGTGGGCCTACCACGAGCGGGTCCGTTCCTTCGTGGACGAGCGGTACGGCCCCGACGTGGACGCGCAGACCGCCGACGTGCTGGACCGCTGGGAGAGCGTGCTGGACCGGCTCGGCCGCGACGCCTTCGAGTGCGCCGACGAGCTGGACTGGGTGGCCAAGCTGCGGGTGCTGGAGGGCTACCGGGAGCGGGAGAAGCTCGGCTGGGGCTCGCACAAGTTGCAACTGGTCGACCTGCAGTACTCCGACGTGCGGCCGGAGAAGGGCCTCTACCACCGGCTGGTCCAGCGCGGCTCGATGAAGACGCTGCTCACCGACGAGCAGACCCGCACCGCGATGACCGAGCCGCCGGAGGACACCCGGGCCTACTTCCGCGGCCGGTGCCTGGCCCAGTACGCCTCCGAGGTGGTGGCCGCGAGCTGGGACTCGGTCATCTTCGACGTGGGCCGGGAGTCGCTGGTCCGGGTGCCGATGATGGAGCCCGAGCGGGGCACCCGCGCCCACGTCGGCCAGCTCTTCGACAGGTGTGAGAGCGCCAAGGATCTGCTGGAGCTGCTGACCGGCGGCTGAGCCGGTTGCCGGAAGGCCCGTTGCGTGCCGAACCCGGCGCGCGGCGGGCTTTTCGTCGCCCGCGCGAGGTAAGTTGATCGCAGGCGATCGTGGAGGAGGCACCACCATGGCGACGCAAGAGGGTGGTCAGACCCAGTCCGGCAAGTCCCACGAGGAGGTCGAGGAGGTCACCGCGCAGGCCAACCCCGAGGTGGCCGAGCGGCACGCCGAGATCACCGAGGACGTCGACGACCTGCTCGACGAGATCGACTCCGTCCTGGAGGAGAACGCGGAAGAGTTCGTGAGAGGATATGTGCAGAAGGGGGGTCAATGAGGCTTATGTCCGATTTGCCGCAGGCTTCGGACAAGCTCTGCCCCCAGTGTGGTCGGTCGCTGCCGGCGTCGGCGTTTCACCGTAACCGGCGGCGGCCAGATGGCCTGGCCTTCTACTGCAAGACCTGCGCACTCGCGCGCTCGGAGGCGAGCCGCCGTAGGCGCGGGATCACGCCGCAGAAGAAGGCGGCCGTGCCGGTCGCGGACGGCCTGAAGTGGTGCCCCGACTGTGCGCAGATCAAGCCGGTCGACGACTTTCCTCGAACCACCAGCGCGAGCGGTCGCCACAGCTACTGCAAGCCCTGCCACATCGCACGGGGCAACGAGAGCAAGCAGCGGCTCTACGGCGGCAATCGCGAGTACCACCTGCGTCGCCGCTACGGGGTCGGGGAGAAGGAGTTCCAGGAGCTCCTGGCCGAGCAGGGCGGCGTGTGCGCGATCTGTCGGCGTCCCGATCCGGAACATCTGGACCACGATCATCGCACCGGATGGGTCCGCGGGATACTCTGCTTCAACTGCAACGGCGGTCTCGGCCAGTGCAAGGACAACCTCGACACCCTGGCCGGGGCGATCACATACCTGAGAGGAACCACGTGGCAGCGGGTTTTGATCCATCCGGGCGTCTTCCAGATGTGTTCACCAACGCGGGGACGTCCTCCTTCACCACGTTCCTGAGCAAGGCGGCCCCCGAGATGCTGCCGGGTCGTCGGCCGCTGCCGCCCGGCATGGCCGCCGACCTGGCGCCGCACGCGACCACCATCGTGGCGATCGCGGCCGCGAACGGCGTGGTCATGGCCGGCGACCGTCGCGCCACCATGGGCAACCTGATCGCCCAGCGCGACATCGAGAAGGTGCACCCGGCCGACGCGTACTCGCTTGTCGGCATCGCGGGCACGGCGGGCATCGGCATCGAGCTGATGCGACTGTTCCAGGTGGAGCTGGAGCACTACGAGAAGATCGAGGGCGCGATGCTCTCGCTCGACGGCAAGGCCAACCGGCTGGCCTCGATGATCCGGGGCAACCTGGGCGCGGCCATGCAGGGCCTGGCCGTGGTCCCGCTGTTCGCCGGCTTCGACCTGGCCGCGAGCGACCCGGCGCGGGCCGGCCGGATCTTCAGCTTCGACGTGACCGGCGGCCCCTACGAGGAGACCGGTTACGACGCGATCGGCTCCGGTTCGCTGTTCGCCAAGTCCGCGCTGAAGAAGCGCTTCCGGGCCGGCCTGTCGGTCGACGACGCGACGCGGCTGGCCGTCGAGGCGCTCTACGACGCCGCGGACGACGACACCGCCACCGGCGGCCCCGACCTGACCCGGCGGATCTACCCGGTCGTGATGACCGCGACGGCCGAGGGTACCCACCGGCTCACCGACGCCGAGACGGCGGCGATCGCGGAGAGCGTGGTGTCCGGTCGGATGGAGAACCCCGGCGGCTGACCCCGCTCGCACGTCCACCGAGTCAGCAGTCCCGCACCACAGGTACGAAGGAGAACCGCCGCCGTGGCCATGCAGTTCTACGCCTCGCCCGAGCAGATCATGCGCGACCGCTCCGAGTTGGCCCGCAAGGGCATCGCCCGGGGTCGTAGCGCGGTGGTCCTGAGCTACGCCGGCGGGGTGCTCTTCGTCGCCGAGAACCTGTCCAGCACGCTGCACAAGGTCAGCGAGATCTACGACCGGATCGGCTTCGCCGCGGTCGGCCGGTACAACGAGTTCGAGAACCTGCGGCGCGCCGGGGTGCGGATGGCCGACCTCAACGGCCTGAGCTACGACCGGCGCGACGTGACCGGGCTGGCGTTGGCGAACGCGTACGCGCAGACGCTGGGCGCCATCTTCACCGAGCAGTCGAAGCCGTTCGAGGTGGAGATCTGCGTGGCCGAGGTGGCTGCCTCGCCGGACGACGACTCGCTCTACCGGGTGACCTACGACGGCTCGGTCAACGACGAGCCGGGCCGGATGGCGATGGGCGGTCAGGCCGAGGCGATCACCGGGGTGCTGAAGAACGAGCACCGGCCGGAGATGTCGCTGTCGGAGGCGGTACGCGCCGCGATGAAGGCGCTGAGCAGCGTCGGCGGCGAGGGCGGGGCGGCCCGCACGATCGCGGCGAACCAGTTGGAGGTGGCGGTCCTGGACCGGCGCCGGGTGGGCCGGACGTTCCGGCGGATCACCGGCGCGGCGCTGACCGCGTTGCTGGACGGCGACGCGGAGGGTGACGTCGCGCCGGCGCCGGGCCGGGCGAAGACGCCGACCGTGCCGACCGAGGAGGCGAAGAAGCCGACCACGTCGGCGGGTTCGGCCGACCTGGAGGGCAATCGGGAGGACGCGCCCGGCGAGTGACACCGGTTTCCGGACCCCGCCACGTCGCTGAGGTGGCGGGGTTCGTCGTCGTCCGGGGGCCCGGCGTACGCCGCTGACGGCGGGCGCTGCCCATCGAGGGCTCCGGGCGGCTAATGTCTCATCATGGAGCGGCGAATCTTCGGCCTCGAGACCGAGTACGGCGTCACCTGCACCTATCGCGGGCAGCGCCGGCTTTCCCCCGACGAGGTCGCGCGGTACCTGTTCCGACGGGTGGTGTCGTGGGGCCGGTCGAGCAACGTTTTCCTGCGTAACGGAGCCCGTCTCTATCTGGACGTGGGCTCGCATCCGGAATATGCGACGCCGGAGTGCGACTCGGTGACCGATCTGGTGGCGCACGACCGGGCCGGCGAGCGGATCCTGGAGGGGCTGCTCGTCGACGCGGAGAAGCGGCTGCACGACGAGGGCATCGCGGGCGAGATCTACCTGTTCAAGAACAACACCGATTCGGCCGGCAACTCGTACGGCTGCCACGAGAACTACCTGGTGTCCCGGCACGGGGAGTTCGGCCGGCTGGCCGACGTGCTGATTCCGTTCCTGGTCACCCGGCAGTTGATCTGCGGTGCGGGCAAGGTGTTGCAGACGCCGCGCGGCGCGGTCTACTGCCTGTCGCAGCGGGCGGAGCACATCTGGGAGGGCGTCTCCTCGGCGACCACCCGGAGCCGGCCGATCATCAACACCCGGGACGAGCCGCACGCGGACGCGGAGCGCTACCGCCGGCTGCACGTCATCGTCGGCGACTCCAACATGAACGAGGTCACCACGCTGCTGAAGGTCGGCACCGCCGACATCGTGCTGCGGATGATCGAGGCCGGCGTGGTGATGCGGGACCTGACGTTGGAGAACCCGATCCGGGCCATCCGGGAGGTGTCGCACGACATTACCGGCCGGCGCAAGGTCCGGCTGTCCTCCGGCAAGGAGGTCTCGGCGCTGGAGATCCAGCAGGAATACCTCGCGAAGGCGACGGAGTTCGTGGAGCGCCGGGGCGGGGACCAGACCGCGAAGCGGGTGGTGGAACTGTGGGGGCGGGTGCTGCGGGCGGTGGAGACGGGCGATCTGGACCCGGTGGCACGCGAGATCGACTGGGTGAGCAAGCTCAAGCTGATCGAGCGTTACCAGCGCAAGCACGACCTGCCGCTGTCACATCCCCGGGTGGCGCAGATGGATCTGGCCTATCACGACCTGCGCCGTGGCCGGGGGCTGTACGGGTTGCTGGAGCGCCGGGGCGAGGTGGACCGGGTGGCGAACGACCCGGAGATCTTCGAGGCGAAGGAGACGCCGCCGCAGACCACCCGGGCGCGGCTGCGTGGTGAGTTCATCCGGCACGCGCAGGAGAAGCGGCGTGACTTCACCGTCGACTGGGTGCACCTGAAGCTGAACGACCAGGCGCAGCGCACGGTGCTCTGCAAGGACCCGTTCCGCGCGTACGACGAGCGGGTGGAGCGGCTGATCGCCAGCATGTGAGCGCGGCGGCGGCCGGTGCCTTGGTGCCGGCCGCCGCGGCCCCGGTAGGCTGGCCCGGCCATGGACACTTCCGAACCGCAGGGCCGCGAGCGCGGCCAGACCTCCGGCCGCGAGCGGGACGGCGGCGCCGAGAAACTCAACTGGATCGACCGGCGGCGGGAGAAGATCCGCGCCGAGATCGCGCGCAACCGCCGCGGCGACCACAAGGTGCCGACGTGGGCGATGGCGGTCGCGCTGGTGGTGATCGTGGCGGCCTGGATCGGGCTGATCGTCTTCTTCGGCTGAGGCCGGGCCGGCGGGGTGGCTCAGCCGAGCAGGCCGGCGGCGTACCGGCCGGCGGCGGCGGCGGCCACGAAGTAGGCGTGCTCGGCATCGAGGCCGCGGCCCATCGTCGAGAGCCCGACCGGGCTGGCGCGCAGCGCCGCGTCGAGGCCGTCGGTGGGCACGGTGACGACGCGATGCCGGTCCGCGAGTGGTGCCAGCGCCGCCGTCACGTCCGCCGCCAGTTCCGGGTCGAGGCCGTCGGGCACGACCAGCTCCGCGGGGGCCAGCGCGACCCGGCCGTACGCGGTGAGGCTGTGGTGGGAGACGCCGCGGTGCCGGGGGCGGGGATCGGCGTCGGAGATCCGCAGTGAGCCGACCGGGCGTCCGCCCAGCGTGGCGACCGCGTTGACGGCCTCACCGACGGCGACGCCGGAGAAGCCCCAGCGGGTGCCGGTGCCGAGGTTGCCCGGCCCCTGGGCGACGATCGCCAGGTCGGCGTGGAGCACGTGCCGGGCGGCGAGCAGGCCGCTGTGCAGCGTGCTGGCTTCCAGGTCGCCGCCGAACGCCTGGCCGACGCTGACCGTGCCGGCGAGGTGGCCGGCGAGGCCGGCGAGGGTCCGGGAGAACCAGGCGGGCAGCGCGCCGCCGTCGGTGAGCAGGTACGCGACCCGGGCGTGCGGGGCGTCGGCGTGCACGCCGGCCAGGATCGCCGGCAGGGCGGAGTGCAGGTCGGCGGTGACCACCGGCATGCCGTCGACGGACTCGGCGGTGGCCAGCCGGTGGTGGTGCGGGGAGGCTTCCTCGTCGACGCCGAGCAGGATCGGTTGCAGCGGCGTGTAGCGGGCCTTGACGAGGTGCCCGGCGTCGCGGCTGTCGCCGGCCTGCGGCGGGTCGGCGGGGAGCCGGTCGGGCAGCGCGACGACCAGGGCGTAACCGCCGGTGCCGAGGCCCATCAGCAGCGCGCCGGCGTTGAGCAGCACGCGGTCGCCGGGCGCCGGGTCGCCGACCAGCGCCGGGTAGGCCAGGGCCCGCATCCGGGCACCGTCGGGCAGGTCGACGTCGAGTTCCACGGCGCCGGCCCACCGTCGTCGTACCGTCGTGACCGTGCCGGACCGCCATCGCACCATGACCGGCAACCTATCGGCCGGCGGCGGGGCGGGCGACGGCCGGGTCAGGCGTCCTGGTCGACGGGTCGACCGGGTTCGTCCTGGGTGGTCCGGGCGCGCCGGCCGGTGGCGCGGGACCGGGTGGGGTCGAGGAAGACGTACGCGATCTCCGGGAACCGCCCGGTGAGTCGGCGTTCCGCCTCGTCGGCGGCGGCCTCGATCTCTGCGCCGGTGGCGTCGTCGCGGAAGTCGACCTTGGCGGCGACGAGGATGTCCTCCGGGCCGAGGAACATGGTCATCAGCGTGTCGACCCGGTCGACCGTCGGCAGCGCGGCCAGCTCCTGCTCGATCTGCCGGTGGGTGCGTTCCGAGACGGCGCGGCCGACCAGCAGCGAGATGTTGCTGTGGGCCAGGATCGCGGCGACCACCAGCAGCAGCACGCCGATGAGGATGGAGGCGACGCCGTCGTAGAGTTCGTCGCCGGTGAGGTGGGACAGGGTGAGCCCGGCGGCGGCGATGAGCAGGCCGATCAGCGCGGCGCTGTCCTCCAGGAAGACCGCCTTGACCGTGGTGTCGGCGGTGAGCCGCAGGTAGCGGCGGGGAGTGGTGCGCCAGCGCCGGGATTCGCCGCGCACCTGCCGGACGGCCCGGGCCAGCGACACCGACTCGATGGCGAACGAGATCGCCAGCACCACGTACGCGACCAGGTAGTCGCCGGTGTGTTCGTGCACGAGGATGGTGGTGACGCCGTGGGTGATGGCGAAACCGGCGCCGGCCACGAACGTGAACAGCGCGGCGAGGAACGCCCAGACGTAGCTCTCCTTGCCGTACCCGAACGGGTGCCGGGGGTCGGCGGGCCGCGCGCCGCGACGCAGCGCCAGGTAGAGCAGCACCTCGGTGGTGGTGTCGGCGACCGAGTGGGCGGCCTCGGAGAGCATCGCCGCGGAGCCGGAGAGCAGGCCCGCGACCAGCTTGGCGATCGCGATGGCGAGGTTGGCCGCGCCGGCCACCACGACGGTGCCGACGCTCTCGGTCTTGACTTCCGGTTCCGCCATGGGCTCACCCTATGGCCGGTCCGGAGGGGCCGCGCGGTGAGGCGGGAGGGGCCGCTCGGGTGGTGACCGCGCGCCGCGCCCGCGTGGGTGCCCGCGTCGGACGCGCGGGCTGCTAGCGTTCGGTACGTGTCCCGGACCCGTACCGAACGCCTGGTCAACCTGGTGATCTGCCTGCTGTCGACGCGGCGTTTCCTGACCGCCGCCCAGATCGCCGCGACCGTGCCCGGCTACGAGCACGACCCGGACGACGCCAAGGACCACGAGGCGTTCCAGCGCAAGTTCGAGCGCGACAAGGCCGAGCTGCGGGAGCTGGGCGTGCCGCTGGAGACCGGCACGGCAAGCGTCTTCGACGCCGAGCCGGGCTACCGGATCGCCCACCGGGAGTACGCGCTGCCCGACATCCCGCTCGAACCGGACGAGGCCGCCGCGGTGGGCATCGCGGCCCGGCTGTGGCAGCACGCCGGCCTGGCCGCCGCCGCCTCGTCGGGGCTGGCGAAGCTGCGCGCCGCCGGCATCGACGTGGACCCGCAGGCCACCCTGGGTCTGGAGCCGATGGTGACGGTCGACCCGGCGTTCGCGCCGCTGACCGCCGCCGCGCGGGACCGCCGGGAGGTCGCCTTCGACTACCGGGTGCCGGACCGGGACGCGCCGACCCGCCGCCGGGTGCAGCCGTGGGGCGTGGTGTGCTGGCGCGGCCGGTGGTACGTGGTCGGTCACGACCTGGACCGGGCGGCGACCCGCTGCTTCCGGCTCTCCCGGGTCGTCGGCGCGGTCCGGGCGACCGGCGAGCCGGGGGCCTACCAGCCGCCCGCCGGGGTGGACCTGATCAGTCACGTGGCCCGCTGGTCGGGGCCGGTGGAGCGCACCGGCCGGGCGACCGTGCTGGTCACGCCGGGCCGCGCCGCCGGACTGCGCCGCTGGGCGGTGGAGAGCCACGCCGGGCCGGACGGGGACCGGCTGGTGCTGCCGTACGCCGACGCCGAGTTCCTGGCCGGCCAGATCGTCGGGTACGGCCCGGACGTGCGGGTGCTGGAGCCGCCGGAGGTCCGGGAGGCGGTCATCCAACGGTTGAAGGAGGTCGCGGCCCGGCACGACGAGCTGGCGGTGGCCGGGGGTGCCCGGTGACCCGGCCGGCGGCGGCCCGCGCCGGCCGTGCCTCGGCCGACCGGCTGGCCCGGCTGCTGAACCTGGTGCCCTACCTGCTGGCCCGGCCCGGCATCGAGATCGCCGAGGCGGCGCACGACCTCGGCGTGACCGAGCGGCAGCTCCGGGAGGATCTGGAGCTGCTCTGGGTGTGCGGGCTGCCGGGTTACGGCCCCGGTGACCTGATCGACATGGCGTTCGACGGTGACCGGGTGACGATCACCTACGACGCCGGCATCGACCGGCCGCTGCGGCTCACCCCCGACGAGGCGTTGGCCCTGGTGGTGGCGCTGCGGATGCTCGCCGAGACGCCCGGGGTGGCCAACCGGGAGGCGGTGGAGCGGGCCCTGGCGAAGATCGAGAGCGCGGCCGGTGACCTGGGCGGCGCGCCGGTGGAGGTGCTGCTGCCCGGCGACACCGACCGGGTGCGGGAGCTGCGCGCCGCGGTCGAGCGGGGCCGCGCGCTGCGGATCACCTACTACACGCCGGCGCGGGACGAGTCCACCGAACGCACCATCGACCCGTTGCGGATGCTGTCGGTGGGCGGCCGCGCGTACGTGGAGGCGTGGTGCCGCCGCGCCGAGGCGGTCCGGCTGTTCCGGGCCGACCGGATCGACGCGGTCACCGAGCTGCCGGAGCGGGCCGTGGTGCCGCCGCAGGCCCGCCCGCACGACCTGCGGGACGGCGTGTTCCGGCCGTCGGCCGACCTGCCGTTGATCACGCTGCGGATCGGCCGGGGCGAGCGGTGGATCACCGAATACTATCCGTGCGAGCGGGTCGAGGCCGACGGCGAGCAGTGGCTGGTGTCGCTGCGGGTCACCGACCTCGGCTGGGCCCGCCGGTTCGTGCTCGGGCTGGGCCCGGACGCGACCGTGGTGGCCCCGGCCGAGCTGGCCGAGCAGGTCCGCGCGCAGGCGGTCGCCGCGCTGGACGCGTACGCGGTCCCGACCGGCACCGCCGATCCGGCGGCCACCGGCGTCACCCGATAGGCTGACCGCGTGGTGATGTGGATCGTGCTCGGGGTCGTGCTGTTCGCGCTGGTCGTGCTGGCCCTGGCGGTCCGCCCGGTGGTGGCCCGGCTGTCCCGGCTGCGCCGGTCGGCGGTGGCGTTGCAGCGCCGGGCCGTCGAGGCGGAGTCGCTGCGCTCGGCCGCCGAGGAGTTGCAGGCGCGGGCCGAGGCGCTCCAGGAGCGGGCGACCGTCGCGCAGGAGCGGATCACGTTGATCAAGGCCAAGCGCGGGGAGTAGTGATCGACGCGTGCCGTTTCCCACCCGAATGCGCCGGGACGGGTGGTTGACGGGACACTTCGGGTTGGCCGAGACTTCACCGACCGGGTCGGCACCAGCGGGCCCGGCAGGGGTGGCAAGCCGCTGCGACGCACGTACGATGGGCGGCGACCCACCTCACCACCGACACAGAGCGACTGGAGCTTCCCATGGGTGCCCTCAAGCCGTGGCACATCGCCGTACTCGTGGTCGTGCTGATCCTGCTGTTCGGCGCGAAGCGGCTCCCGGACGCGGCCCGCTCGCTGGGCCGTTCGCTGCGGATCATCAAGGCCGAGACGAAGAGCCTGCACGACGACGACCGTGACCTGGCCGAGAAGGCCGACGCGCAGGCCGCCTACCAGCCTCTCCCGCCGCAGCAGCCGGTCCAGGGCCAGCAGCAGTACGCGCAGCCCCAGCAGCAGTATGCTCCGCAGCCGCAGCAGCCGGTCGCCCCGCCGGTCGACCCGGTGCAGCGCGTCCGCGAGAACTGATCCGAAGGGGCCTCATCACCGTGGCCTTCGGGTTGAAGAAGCGCGGGCCGAGCACGTTCGCGCGCGCCGCCGACGGCTCGATGACGCTCATCGAGCACATCCGCGAGCTGCGTAACCGCCTGTTCCGGGCCTCACTGGCGATCCTGTTCGGCTTCGGCTTCGGCGTCTGGCTGTCCGGGCCGGTGATGCACCTGCTGCAGAAGCCCTACTGCGACCTGCCCAAGGCGCGATTGATCAACGGCGACTGCAACTTCGTGCAGCTCGGTCCCGCCGACCTGTTCCTGCTGCAGATGAAGGTCTCCCTCTGGGTCGGCCTGATCATCGCGGCACCGATCTGGCTCTACCAGCTCTGGGCGTTCATCGCGCCTGGCCTGCACCGACACGAGCGGCGCTACGCCTACTTCTTTACCGCCCTGGCGGCGCCGCTGTTCGCGGCCGGTGCGGTGCTGGCGTTCTTCGTCACCTCCAAGGGCCTGGAGTTCCTGCTCGACGTCTCCGGCGGCGGTGACGTCACCACCACGCTCGACATCACCCGCTACATCGGGTTTGTCACCAACCTGATCCTGCTGTTCGGGGTGGCGTTCGAGTTCCCGCTGATCGTGCTGATGCTCAACTTCGTCGGCCTGGCCAGCGCGAAGCGGCTGCTGAGCTGGTGGCGTGTGGCGATCTTCGTGTTCTTCGCGTTCTCCGCGGTGGTCACGCCGACGCCGGACCCGTTCGGCATGACGGCGCTGGCGTTCTGCCTCTCCGCGCTCTACTTCGGCGCGGTGGGGTTGGCGTTCCTCAACGACAAACGGCGTGGACGTGGGCGCGAGGTCTACGCAGGCATCGACGACGACGAGGTGTCGCCGCTGGACCTGTCCGACGAGCCGGTGCCGACCGGCGCCCGGATCGAGGCGTCCGCCCCGGTCGCGGCCCCCGAGCCGGTCGCCGCGCCGGCGCCGATCGAGCGCCGCTACGACGACATGACCTGACCCTTCCGCTCGTCCCGAACGCCGTCCCCGCTGCTCGGGGGCGGCGTTCGCCCGTTGCGGGAGATGGGGTGGATCGGGGCTCAGGCCACCCGGCGGGCGGCGGTGGGGGACAGCGGCGCGACGGCGTCGGGGTGCAGGATCGCGGCGATCGCCTCGGCGCCGTCGACCAGGCGGGGACCGGCCCGCACGATGAGCGCGTCCGCGTCCACCGCCCAGACCTCCGCGCCCGGGAAGTGCCCGGCCACCGCGCCGGCCTGGTCGGCGGCCCCGTCCAGCCGGAAGCCGCACGGCGCGACCAGCACCACCTCCGGCTCGGCGGCACGCAGCTCCGCCCAGGTCGTCGGCGTGGACCGGGCCCCCGCACTGGTGGCCACCGGCTCGCCGCCGGCGACGTCCACCAGGTCCGGGATCCAGTGCCCGGCGCCGAACGGCGGGTCCACCCACTCGACCACGGCGACCCGCCGCCGGGGCCGGCCGGCGACCGCCGACCGGATCGCCGCCAGCCGGGCGCGCAGGCCGTCCACCAGGGCCTCGGCGCGGTCCGGCACCCGGGCCGCCGCGCCCACCGCGCGGATCGTGCCCAGCACGTCGTCGAGCGTGTACGGGTCGAGCGACAGCACCTCCGCCCGCGCGCCGAGATGGTCGACGGCGTCGGCCACCCGGCCGGACGGCAGCGCGCAGACCCGGCACAGGTCCTGGGTGAGGATCAGGTCCGGGTCCAACCCGGCCAGCGCGCCGGCGTGCAACGTGTACAGGTCGTCGCCGGCGGCGACCCGTTCCCGGACGTACGCGTCGATCTCACCGGGGCTCATGCCGCGGGTGTCCCGACCACCCACCACCACCGTGACGCCGGCCCGGTACGACGGCGGCACCTCACACTCGAACGTCACCCCGACCAGGTCGTCGCCGAGGCCCAGCGCGTAGACGATCTCGGTGGCGGACGGGAGCAGGGAGACCAGACGCATGCCGCCCATCATGCCGGGCCGGCGCGCGGCTGCACATTCGAGTCGCCCTCGGGCCTTGCCGCCGCCGCCGGCCCGCTTAGACTCTGCTGACTTCGCCGAGTCCCACGCCCCGTCCCGGTCAGCGCGCTGACCTCCGCTCCGGAGAGCCCCGATGAAAAGCCGTACCGCCGCCGTCCTGACCGTCCTCTGTGCCGCCACCGCGCTGACCGCCTGCGGCGACGACGAGCCCGCGCCGAAGGGCGAGCAGGTCCCGGTGACCGCCACCGACACCAGCTGCGAGGTCACCACCACGCTGTTCACCCCCGGCACGGTGACCTTCACCGTGACCAACCGGGGGCAGCAGGCCACCGGCGTCTACGTCTACGGACGGGAGGGCGACGGCTTCACCAAGGTGATCGCCGAGGTGGCCGACGTGCCGGCGGGCCGCAGCGGCGACCTGCGCGCCACGCTCGCCACCGGCTCCTACGAGGTGGCCTGCAAGCCGGGCCGGCAGGGCGACGGGGTGCGGACCCGGATCACCGTCTCCGACGACGGGAACGTGGCCAGCGCCGCGGCCGAGACCGCGTACGACCGGGCGGTCGCCATCGAGCTGACCGGTGACACGCTCACCGGCGCGGACGGGCTGATCGCCGAGCCCGGCGAGAAGCTCTCGCTGAAGGTGACCAACAAGACCGCCGGTGCCCGGACGCTGTACGTGCTCAATCCGGACGGCAAGCGGATCGCCGAGCTGAAGGCGGAGCCGAACGGCACCGCCGAGACGGTGGTGGCCCTGGGCGCGGCCGGGAACTGGACGCTCAAGGTCAAGGGCGACGGGGTGCCGTCGGTGAGCAGGCGGCTGGTGGTGCGCTGATCGGAGGAGTTGCGACGCGGGTGCATCCATCGGGGACGGTGCGGGCGAAGCAAGGGTCGTGACGACAGTCACGGACCTGGTCGCCTCGACGAAAGGCTCCCCGATGAACATCGCTCGTCTCGCCGCCCGGCTGGCCGTGGGTGCCACGGCCGCGGCGGTGGCCACCGCCGTCGCCGCCGCGCCCGCCCAGGCCGGCGCGAAGCAGCCCGGTACGCGTTCGCTGGCCGCGGTGCTCACCGCCGACAAGAGCGGCTTCGACCGCAACGCGCGGGACTTCGACGTGCTCACCAAGGCGGTCCTGACCGTGTTGGAGGCGAAGCCGAACTCGCCGGTGAAGGTGCTCACCGACGGCACGGTCGCGCTGACCGCGTTCGTGCCGAACGACTACGCGTTCCGCGAGCTGGTCCGCGACATCACCCACGCGCGCACGCTGCCGAGCGAGAAGGCCGCGTTCGACGGGGTCGCCGGCCTGGGTGTGGACACCGTGGAGAACGTGCTGCTCTACCACGTGGTGCCGGGCGCCACGATCGACCGGAAGGCGGCGCTGAAGGCCGACGGCGCGGAGCTGTCGACCGCGCTCGGCGCCTCCGTCGAGGTCGACGTGCGGCACTGCTGGTACGGCAAGCAGGTGCGCCTGGTCGACGCGGACACCAACGACCGTGACGCGCGGGTGGTCCGTTACGACATCAACAAGGGCAACAAGCAGATCGCCCACGCGGTGGACCGGGTGCTGCGCCCGGTCGACCTGCCCTGACAGCGCCCTTCCGACGGCGTCCGGCTCCGTGCCGGGCGCCGTCGTCGTGTCGCCGGTCAGCGGACGGAGTGGCCGAACTGGCTGCTCAACGCCAGCCCGGCGGAACAGCTCAGCTCACCGGGGGCGAGCTGGACGTGGGAGGGCCGCCACGTCTCGGCGGCGCCCGTCGGGCCGACGCGGGCGAGTAGGCAGTCGTACTGGCTGGCCCGCAGCGCCACGCCGACCGTGCCGCCCCGCACAGCGATCTCCTGCCGCACGGCCGGGTCGAGTTCCAGGCCGGCCACGGCGGCACGGACCGCGGCCTCGTCGGGGCCGGACCGGGTGAGCGCCGCCCGGAGCCGGGCGTCGACGCCGGTGAGGGACGGGTCCCGGGGGACCGGCAGCGGGTCGCCGGTGGGGCAGTCGATGTCGTCGTCGCGGTCGTCCCGTTCGGGGCCGAGGTTCAGCCGGAAGCAGACCGGCTCGGTGCCCTCGACCCGCTCGCCCCAGTCGTTGACGCCGACGCCGTGCCCGGTCACCCGCAGCACCAACGTCACCCCGGTCTGCCAGTGCGTCTCGCCGCGCACCTGGAGCACCTCCACCGCCTCCTCCTGCCCGGCGGCGTGCACGAACTCGTCGGCCTGGTAGAGGTGGTCGACATCGAACCGGCTCTCCAGCCGGTCGACCGTCTCGGTCGCGTCGGCGACCGCGCTGTCGTGCCAGGGCGTCTCGCCCGGCCGGTGCGCCCACCACAGCCCGGCGGCCAGCACGAACGGGGCCAGCGCGAACGGGGCGAGGACGGCGATCAGCGTGCGGGAACGCATGGCGCGGAGTATGCCGTACGGTCGTTCGCGCCGCGGCCCCGTCGATCACCGACGTCGGTGTCTCCCCTGGTGGGCGGTGCGCCCGGTGTCGTACCGTGCTCGCCGTGACCGCGCCCGATCATGTTCCGCCCGGCCCGGTGGCCGTGCTCGCCAACCCGACCGCCGCCCGGGGCCGGCACCGGGGCCTGCTGCCGGAGGTCCTGGCGCGCCTCGGTGCCGCCGGCCGCCCTGTGGAGCTGCTGCGCGCGCGTACCGCCGGGGAGGCGGAGGCGGCGTGCCACGCCGCGGTGGCCGGCGGCGCCGGGGCGCTGGTCTCGGTCGGCGGCGACGGCACCGTGCACCGTGCGGTGCAGGCGGTCGCCGGCACGGCGGTGCCGTTCGGGCCGGTCCCGGCCGGCACCGGCAACGACTTCGCGGTGGACACCGGCTACCCGGCCGACCCGCTCGCCGCCGTCGACGTGATCGCCGCCGCGCTGGCCGCCGGCCGGACCCGCCCGGTGGACCTGGCCCGGCTGTCCCGGCCCGGCGACGACGACCGTTGGTTCGGTGCGGTGCTCGCGGCCGGCTTCGACGCGATCGTCAACGAGCGGGCCAACCGGATGCGCTGGCCGCGCGGTCGGCGCCGCTACGACCTGGCGATCCTGGTCGAGCTGGCCCGGCTGCGCCCCCGCCGCTACCGGCTCACCCTCGACGGCGTGCCGCACGAGGTGGACGCGGTGCTGGTCGCGGTCGGCAACGCGGCCAGCTACGGCGGCGGCATGCGGATCTGCCCGGACGCCGACCCGACCGACGGGCTGCTGGACGTGGTGGTGGGCGGTCGCTTCGACAGGCGCACGCTGATGCGGGTCAAGCCCCGCATCTACCGGGGCACCCACGTCACGCACCCGCTGGTGCGGACCTACCGGGCGCGGACGGTGGAGTTGGTCGCCGACGGCATCACCACGTACGTGGACGGCGAGCGGGCGTTCCCGTTGCCGGTGACCGTCACCGCCGTGCCGGCGGCGCTGCGGCTGCTGCGCTGACCACGGCCGGTGGTGGGGCGGCGGCGCGGACCGCGCCCGCGCTCGCGGCCACCACCAGCGCGATGGCGAGCACCTCGACCGGGTGCAGCGCCTGACCGAGCACCAGCCAGCCGGCCAGCGCGGCGATCGCCGGTCCGAGGCTCATCAGCACCGCGAACGTGGCGGTGGGCAGCCGCCGCAGCGCCGCCAGCTCCAGGCTGTACGGCAGCACCGAGGCGAGCAGCGCCAGCCCGGCGCCGAGCCCCAGCACCGCCGGGTGGGTCAGCCGACCGCCCGCGTCGACCAGCCCGATCGGCAGGGTGACAAGCGCCGCCACGGTGAGGGCCAGGGCCAGCCCGTCGGCCCGGGGGAACCGCGCGCCGACCCGGGCCGAGCAGACGATGTACGCCGCCCACATCGTGCCCGCCGCCAGCGCCAGCGCCGCGCCGACGGGGTCCAGCCGGTCGAAGCCGCCCTGCCCGAGCAGGGCGACGCCGGCCAGCGCCAGCCCGGCCCAGCACCACGCGGCGACCCGGCGCGCCCCGACCACGGAGAGAGCCAACGGTCCGAGCACCTCCAGCGTCACGGCCGGCCCGAGCGGGATCCGTTCGATCGCCTGGTAGAAGATCGAGTTCATGCCGGCCAGGGCCAGCCCGAACGCGACCACGGCGGCCCAGTCGCCGCGCCGGTGCCCGCGCAGCCGGGGCCGGCACACGACGAGCATCAGCAGCGCGCCGAGAGTGAGCCGCAGCGTGACCGCCCCGGCCACCCCGGTACGCGGGAACAACGACGCGGCCAGCGCGGAGCCGAACTGCACGGACAACGCCCCACCGAGCACCAGCGCCACCCCACCGAGCCGGCCCGGCGGTAGGGGGTGCCGGGCGGTGCCGCCGCTGACCTCAGCCGGCATGCCGGACATCGGGTCGGGCACGTCGGCCCCGGTGCTCCGCCGGGCGGCCGGCCCGACGCTCCGCCGCGCGGCCAGCTTGACGACCCGACGCGTGGCCGGTCACCGGATGCCGGCCAGGTCGAGCACCGCGCCCAGCCCGTTCGGCCGGCCGGGCTCGGCGCACGGCAGCACCAGCACGCCGCAGCCGGCCGCCACCGCGCCGGCGTCGGCCGGGGTGTCGCCCACCATCAGCGTGTGCTCCGGGTCGACGCCGAGCAGCCCGCAGGCCCGCAGGAAGATGCCCGGGTCCGGCTTGCAGCGCCCCACCTCGTACGACAGCGCGTACGCGTCGACAAGCGCGTCCAGGTCCCAGGCGGTGAAGAGTGGTCGCAGGTCGAAGCCGATGTTGCTGACCACCGCCACCTTGACCCCGGCGGCCCGCAGCGCGCCGAGCACCGGCGCGGTGTCCGGGTACGGCAGCCAGCCCTCGGGCACCAGCACCCGCTCGTAGAGCGCGTCGGCGAGCCCGTCGATGCCGGCGTCGACGGTCTCGGCCAGCCCGGTGTAGGCCTCCCGGTGGGCGTGCGGGTAGAGGTCGCGGTCGGCCCACAGCTCGGCCAGCCGGGGCGGCACCCGGGCCGGCAGCGGACCGCCGGCCCGGCCGGCGGTGAGCAGCCGGTCGGCGAGCGAGGTGGCCTTGATCCGGTCCAGTTCGACCCCGCAGGCGGCCGCGGCGGCGCGCACCCAGGCCAGCGGCTCCTCCACCTGGGCGAGGGTGCCGTGGAAGTCGAAGAGCACCGCCTCCACGGGCCGGCGGGACGGGCTCGGGCGGACGGCGTCGTCGGCGCCGCGCGAGGCGTGGGGCAGTTCGGTACGGTCCGGCACGTCGTGCACCCTACCGACCCGCTCCGACGGCCCTGCCGGACGGCCTTGACCGGTGGTCGTCGGCGGTACCGATTAATCTTGGATGCATGTCGAGCCCCGCCGAGCGGTACGCCGCGGCGCGCCGCCGGGCCGCGCAGGCCTCCGCCTTCCCGGCCCTGGACGAATTCTCCCGCGATCTCGGGTTCGACCTCGACGACTTCCAGCGGGAGGCGTGCGAGGCCCTGGAGCGGGGCAGCGGCGTGCTGGTCTGCGCGCCCACCGGCGCCGGCAAGACGGTGGTGGGCGAGTTCGCCGTGCACCTGGCGCTGCGCGGCACCCCTGGTGGTGACGGGCCGGCGGTGCGGCGCAAGTGCTTCTACACCACGCCGATCAAGGCGCTGTCCAACCAGAAGTACCACGACCTGGTCGACCGCTACGGCGTCGCGCAGGTCGGCCTGCTCACCGGCGACAACGCGATCAACGGGGACGCGCCCGTGGTGGTGATGACCACCGAGGTGCTGCGCAACATGCTCTACGCCGGCTCGGCCACGCTCGAGGGCCTCGCCTACGTGGTGATGGACGAGGTGCACTACCTGGCCGACCGGTTCCGGGGCGGCGTGTGGGAAGAGGTGATCATCCACCTGCCGGAGTCGGTGACCCTGGTCTCGCTGTCGGCCACCGTCTCCAACGCCGAGGAGTTCGCCGACTGGCTGGTCACCGTGCGCGGCGAGACCGCGGTGGTGGTCTCCGAGCACCGGCCGGTGCCGCTCTGGCAGCACATGCTGGTCGGCAAGCGCATGTTCGACCTGTTCCACGACGCCGACGCGGCCCGCAAGCACGACGTCCACCCCGAGCTGCTGCGTCACACCCGGGACACGGTGCGCCGGCTGGAACTGGGTGAGGGACGCAGCGCCGGCCCCGGCGGCGGGCGGCGTGGCCCCCGCTGGCGGGGCCCGATGCGCCCGGACATCGTCGACCGGCTCGACCGGGAGGGGCTGCTCCCGGCCATCCTGTTCATCTTCAGCCGGGCCGGCTGCGACGCCGCCGTGCAGCAGTGCCTCGCCGCCGGGCTGCGGCTGACCTCGCCCGACGAGCGCGCCGAGATCCGCCGCGTGGTCGAGTCCAAGGTCACCGCGATCCCGGGTGAGGACCTGTCCGTGCTGGGCTACTGGGAGTGGCTCGACGGGCTGGAGCGTGGGCTGGCCGCCCACCACGCCGGCATGCTGCCCGCGTTCAAGGAGGTCGTCGAGGAGCTGTTCGTCCGCGGCCTGGTCAAGGCCGTCTTCGCCACCGAGACGCTCGCGCTGGGCATCAACATGCCGGCCCGCTGCGTGGTGCTGGAGCGCCTGGTCAAGTTCAACGGTGAGGCCCACGTCGACCTCACCCCGGGGGAGTACACCCAGCTCACCGGCCGGGCCGGCCGGCGGGGCATCGACGTGGAGGGGCACGCGGTGGTGGTCTGGTCGCCGGAGACCGACCCCCGGCACGTGGCCGGCCTCGCCTCCACCCGCACCTATCCGCTGCGGTCCAGCTTCCGGCCGTCCTACAACATGGCCGTCAACCTGGTCGGCAGCGTCGGCGCGGCGCCCGCCCGGGAGCTGCTGGAGTCCTCGTTCGCCCAGTTCCAGGCGGACCGCTCGGTGGTCGGCCTGGCGCGGCAGGTGCAGCGCAACACCGAGACGATCGAGGCGTACGGCGCGGAGGCGACCTGCCACCAGGGCGACTTCGACGCGTACTTCGCGCTGCGGGTGGCGATCGCCGACCGGGAGCGGGCCATCGCCCGGCAGGGGCAGACCCAGCGCAAGGCGGCGGCCGTCGCGTCGCTGGAGCGGCTGCGGGTCGGTGACGTGATCCGGGTGCCGTCCGGGCGGCGGGCCGGCCTGGCCGTGGTCCTCGACCCGGCGACCGGTGGGTTCGGGGAGCCGCGCCCGCTGGTGCTCACCCAGGACCGCTGGGCCGGCCGGGTCAGCCCCGGCGACTTCACCACCCCGGCCGAGGTGCTCACCCGGATCCGGGTCCCGAAGCACTTCAACCACCGGTCCCCGGCGGCCCGGCGCGACCTGGCCGCCGCGGTCAGCGGCACCGGGCTGGACCGGCACGGCGGCCGGCGCGGCGGGCGGTCCCGCCAGGCGGTGGGGGAGGACCACCGGCTCAGCCAGCTCCGCGTCGAGCTGCGCGGGCATCCCTGCCACGCCTGCCCCGACCGGGAGGAGCACGCCCGCTGGGCGGAGCGCCGCCGCCGGTTGGAGCGCGACACCGAGGAGCTGCGGCAGCGGGTCAGCGGGCGGACGGGCTCCCTGGCCCGGACGTTCGACCGGATCGTGGCGCTGCTGACCGCGCGCGGCTACCTCGCCCCCGACGGTGAGGTCACCGACGCCGGCCGGATGCTGGCCCGGATCTGGACCGAGGCCGACCTGCTGGTCGCCGAGTGCCTGCGCCGCCGGGTGTGGGACGGGCTGTCCCCGGCCGAGCTGGCCGCCGCCGTGTCGGTGGTGGTCTTCGAGGCCCGGCGGGACGTCGACGAGCGGGCGTCGCTGCCGCGCGGCGCGGTCGGCGACGCGGTCGACGAGACGCTGAAGCTGTGGGGCGACATCGAGGCGGACGAGGCGGCCCGCGGCCTGGCCGTCACCCGCGAGCCGGATCTCGGCTTCGCCTGGCCGATCTACCGGTGGGCGCGCGGGGAGGCGTTGGCCAAGGTGCTCGCCAGCGGGCACCAGATCGACGGCGAGATGCCGGCCGGCGACTTCGTCCGGTGGGCCCGGCAGGTGGTCGACCTGCTCGGCCAGCTCGCCGACTCGGGCGGCGCGTCGACCGGGCTGCGGTCCACCGCGCGGCAGGCGATCTCGGCCGTGAACCGGGGCGTCCTGGCCTATCACGCCTCCGCCTGACGATCACTTTCGGTCACCGCCGGAAGGAAATCGACGCATCGCTGCGTCGTCGCGACGGCACCCCTCGAACATGAGGGGGCCGCCGTCATGCCTGGTCAGACGCTGCCGGATCATTGCCAGGGCGCGTCGGGTCACGCGTCGGCAGCGGATCGGGGGAAGGTCACCGTGGGCGAGATCAATCATTTCGAGTACGGGTGGATCACACCCGCGCTCAGCTACGCGCTGTCCGTGCTCGGCTCGGCGCTCGGACTGGTCTGCGCGGGGCGGATCCGGACCGCCACCGGCGCCGGCCAGCGGGCCTGGTGGGGTCTGCTCGCCGCCTGGGCGTTGGGCGGCACCGCCATCTGGGCGATGCACTTCATGGCCATGCTCGGCTTCGCGGTCACCGGCACCCGGATCCGCTACGACGTGCCGCTGACCGCCGCCAGCACGGTGATCGCGATGGGCGCGGTCGGCATCGGCCTGGCCGTCGTGGGCACCGGCCGGCTCACCGCGACCCGGCTGCTCGCCGGCGGCTTCTTCACCGGCGCCGGGGTGGCCGCCATGCACTACACCGGCATGGCGGCGATGCGGCTGGACGGCACGCTCGGCTACGACCCGCTGCGGGTGACGGTCTCCGTGGTGATCGCGCTGGTGGCCGCCACGGTGGCGCTCTGGCTGGCGATGACCGTCCGGCGCGGCGTCGCCATCATCGCCTCCGCGCTGGTCATGGGCATCGCCGTGAACGGCATGCACTTCACCGGCATGAGCGCGCTGTCGGTGCACCTGCACGAGGGCCGGGGCGTGGCCACCGGCGGCACCGAGGTCAGCGGCCTGCTGGTGCCGATCGTGCTCGCGGTGGTCTTCGGCGTGGTCGGGCTGGTCTACGCGTTGCTCGCCGCGCCGTCCGACGACGACCGGGCCGGTGCCGCGTACGTGGCGGCACGGCTGGACGGCGCGTCGCCGGTGGCCGAGGCCGAACCGGCGCCGGACCCGGTGGGCCTGCGCGCCCGGTCGGCACCGGCCTCCTCGACACCGCCCCCCGCGACGCCGGACCCGGTCGGCCTGCGGGCCCGGTCGACGCTGGCCCAGCCAGGCGCGCAGTTCCCCTCCCGCCGCAACACCGACCGACGCCCCTGACCAGCCCCCGCCCCGCGCTGTTTCACGAAAAGAGTGGCCATCCCGCTCGGAATGGCCACTCTTTCCGTCAAACGGCGCGGGGCGGGAGGGGTGGGTCAGGGGCGGGGGGTGGCGAGCGCGTCGACCAGGCGTCGGCAGGAGCCGGCCAGGTTCCAGCGCTGCGCCAGGTCGAGCAGTCGGTCCGGGTCGGCCGGGGACGTCGGCAGCGTCGGGTCCAGCTCGGGCAGCGGCACGTCGGTGGCGACGCGGACCACCTTGGGCGCCACGGCCAGGTAGTCGCGGGCGGCGTCGAGCTTGCCGCGCAGGCCCGGCGCGAAGCCGGAAGCGGGATCGTCGAGCGCGGCCAGGATGCCGTCGAGGCCGCCGTAACGGTCGATCAACCGGGCGGCGGTCTTCTCACCCACCCCGGGAACGCCCGGCAGGCCGTCGCTCGGGTCGCCGCGCAGCGCGGCGAAGTCGGCGTACCGGTCGGCGGGCACGCCGTAGCGGGCCCGCACCGCGGCGTCGTCGCAGTCGTCCAGCTTGGCCACGCCCCGCCCGACGTAGAGCAGACGTGTCGGGTGGTCGTCGTCGACGAGCTGGAACAGGTCGCGGTCGCCGGAGACCACCTCGACCGGCCCCGGCTGGGTCACCGAGAGCGTGCCCAACACGTCGTCGGCCTCGTAGCCGGTCGCGCCGACAGCCGGGACGCCGAGCGCGTCGAGCACCTCGAGGATCATCGGCACCTGCGGGGAGAGCGTGTCCGGCACGACCTCGCCGCCCTGCGGCGCGACCCGGTGCGCCTTGTACGACGGCAGCAGCTCCACCCGCCAGGCCGGCCGCCAGTCGTGGTCCAGCGTGCAGATCATCCGGTCCGGCCGGCGGGTGCGCACCAGTTGGGCGAGCATGTCGAGAAAGCCGCGTACGGCGTTGACCGGCTGGCCGTCGCCCGTCTTCGCGGCCGACTCGGGAATGCCGAAGTAGGCGCGGAAGTAGAGGCTGGGGGAGTCGATCAGCAGGATCGGGGGTCGGTGTGCCACGCCGACCAGGGTGGCACAGCCCACCGACGAGGTGGGGGACGCACCCGTGGGCCGAAAACGGGCGGCCCGGCGAGCGCCGGTGCGCGCAGACTGGCCCGGTGAGCTTCGTACCCGGTCTGATCCTGGCCCGCCGGTTCCACGACGAGGTGGTGGCCCCGCTGCTGGCCCGCCGACTGCCCGGCCTGCGGTACGCCGCCGGCCTGCTCGACGGAGGCTCCGAGCTGTTCGGCCTCGACACGCCCCGCTCCACCGACCACGACTGGGGTCCGCGTACCCAGGTGTTCGTGGCGGACGCGGCGCGGGTGCCCGAGGTGCGTGCGGTGCTCGACGCGGAGCTGCCGGGGGAGTTCCTCGGCTGGCCGGCCCGGTTCGCCGGTGGCCCGACGGTCCGGCTCGGGGTGGTCCGGGCGGACGGTGACCGGCACGGGGTGAGCGTCGACGAGCTCGGGGCGTGGTTGCGGGACCGGCTGGGCGTCGATCCGCGGGCCGGCCTGACGGCGGCGGACTGGCTGGCCACGCCGACGCAGCGGCTCGCCGAGCTGACCGGGGGCGCGGTGTTTCACGACGGGCTGGACGGGGCGCTCACCGCCGTCCGCGCGCGGTTGGCGTGGTACCCGGACGACGTGTGGCGGCACGTGCTGCTGGCCGGCTGGCAGCGGGTGGCGCAGGCCGAGCACCTGGCCGGCCGGTGCGCCGAGGTCGGCGACGACCTGGGCAGCCGGATCGTCGTCGCCGGGCTGGCCCGCGACCTGATGCGCCTCGGCCTGGTGCTGCACCGCCGCTGGCCGCCGTACCCGAAGTGGCTCGGCACGGTCTTCGCCGGTCTGCCGGCGGCGGCGCCGGTCCGGGACGCGCTGGCGGTCGCGCTCGGGCCCGGCGACTGGCCGGCCCGGCAGGCCGGTCTGGTACGGGCCCTGGAGACGGTGGCGGCCTGGACCAACGACGCCGGGCTGGCCGCGCCCGTGGACCCGACCGCCCGTCCGTTCCACGACCGACCGTTCCTGGTGCTGCACGCGGGGCGGTTCGTCGAGGCGCTGCGCGCGGCGATCGACGACCCGGAGCTGCGCGAGCGGCCACCGGTCGGGGCGGTGGACCAGTACGTCGACAACGTCGACGTGCTCACCCACCCGGACCGGGTCCGGCGGGTCGCGGCGGCGGTGACCGCGACCGGGTGAGGACGCGACCGCTGCTTTGTTCCGGACTTTTCACAAGGTGCGAAAAAAGCAGGGGAAGTCGTTGCCGGGAATTGACATGCGCCACTGCGTGCGGGGATGGTCCACCGCACGGGCGGCCACCCTGGCACGCCCGTGCCCGTTCCCCGCACTCCACCCGTCCCGGAGCTGCCCATGTCACCCCTTCCGCCCGTCCGCCGCCGGCCGGTCCGCCGGCTGCTCGCCGCGCTGGCCGCGCTGCTCGCCGCCGGAGCGCTGACCGCCCCGGCGGGGCCGGCCCGCGCCGCCGACCCGCTGCTGTCCCAGGGCCGGCCCACCACCGCCTCCTCGACCGAGAACGCCGGCAGTCCGGCGTCCAACGCCACCGACGGCAACACCGGCACCCGCTGGTCCAGCGCGTTCGCCGATCCCCAGTGGATCCAGGTCGACCTCGGCGCGACCGCCACCGTCTCCCGGGTCAGCCTGACCTGGGAGGGGGCGTACGCGCGGGCATACCAGGTGCAGACCTCCACCGACGGCACCACCTGGACCACCGTGTTCAGCACCACGAACGGCGACGGCGGCACCGACGACCTGACGGTCAGCGGCACCGGCCGCTACGTGCGGATGTACGGCACCGCGCGGGCCACCGCCTACGGCTACTCGCTCTGGGAGTTCCAGGTCTACGGCACCACCGGCGGCGGCAGCGGCTGCGACACCGCGACGAACGCGGCCCAGGGCCGGCCGGCCACCGCCTCGTCGACCGAGAACGCCGGCACCCCCGCCTCGGCGGCGGTCGACGGCAACCCGGGCACCCGCTGGGCCAGCGCCGCCGCCGACCCGCAGTGGCTCCGGGTCGATCTGGGCAGCGTGCGCACCCTCTGCCGGGTGGTGCTGACCTGGGAGGCCGCGTACGCGCGGTCGTACCAGCTCCAGACCTCGACCGACGGCACCACCTGGACCTCGGTCTACGGCACCACCAGCGGCGACGGCGGCACCGACGCGGTGACCGTCAGCGGTTCCGGCCGCTACCTACGGGTGTACGGCACGGCGCGGGCCACCGGCTACGGCTACTCGCTCTGGGAACTCGTCGTCAACACCACCGGCGGCGGCACCGTGCCCGGCGGCGGACCGCTCGGGCCCAACGTGCTCACGTTCGATCCGTCGATGTCTGCCGCCACCATCCAGACCCAGCTCGACGCCGTCTTCCGCACCCAGGAGTCGAACCAGTTCGGCACCGAGCGGTACGCGCTGATGTTCAAGCCGGGCGACTACTCCGGCATCAACGCGCAGATCGGCTTCTACACCTCGATCATGGGGCTCGGCCGGAACCCCGGTGACGTGCGCATCCACGGCGACGTCACGGTCGACGCCGGCTGGTTCGGCGGCAACGCCACCCAGAACTTCTGGCGCTCGGCGTCGAACATGCAGGTCTTCCCGTCGGCCGGGTTCACCCGCTGGGCGGTGTCGCAGGCCGCGCCGTTCCGCCGGATGGACATCCAGGGCGACCTGAACCTGGCCCCGAACGGCTACGGCTGGGCCAGCGGTGGCTACATCGCGGACAGCCGGGTGACCGGTGTGGTCCAGCCGTACTCCCAGCAGCAGTGGTACACCAGGGACAGCAACGTGGGCGGCTACCTCAACGCGGTCTGGAACGTGACCAACTCCGGCGTGGTCGGCGCGCCCGCGACCAGCTTCCCGAACCCGCCGTACACCACGCTGGCGCAGACCCCGGTCAGCCGCGACGTGCCCTACCTCTACCTCGACAGCGGCGGCGCGTACCAGGTGTTCGTGCCGTCCACCCGGACCAACGCGGTCGGCGCGTCCTGGCTGGGCGGCGCCACGCCCGGCACCTCGATCCCGCTGAGCCAGTTCTACGTGGCGAAGCCCGGTGACTCGGCGGCCACCATCAACACCGCGCTGGCCCAGGGGCTGAACCTGCTGTTCACGCCCGGCGTCTACGCCGTCGACCAGACCATCGCGGTCAACCGGCCCGGCACGGTCGTGCTCGGCATCGGCTACCCGACGCTGGTGCCGCAGAACGGCGTGGTGCCGATGACGGTCGCCGACGTCGACGGGGTCCGGCTCGCCGGGCTGCTGTTCGACGCCGGCGCGGTGAACTCGCCGGTGCTGTTGCAGGTCGGCCCCGCCGGCTCGGCGGCCCGCCACACCGCCGACCCCACCTCCGTGCAGGACGTGTTCTTCCGCATCGGTGGCGCGCACGCCGGAAAGGCGACCACCAGCCTGGTGGTCAACCAGGACGACGCGCTGATCGACCACATCTGGGCCTGGCGGGGCGACCACGGCACCGGCATCGGCTGGACGGTGAACACCGCCGACACCGGCCTGATCGTCAACGGCGACAACGTCACCGCGCTCGGGCTCTTCGTCGAGCACTACCAGAAGCACGAGGTGATCTGGAACGGCGAGAACGGGCGCACCATCTTCTTCCAGAACGAGCTGCCGTACGACCCGCCGAACGCCGCCGCCTGGACGAACGGTTCCCGGGTCGGGTACGCGGCGTTCAAGGTCGCCGACTCGGTCACGTCGTTCGAGGGCTGGGGGATGGGCAGCTACTGCTACTTCAACGTGGATCCGACCATCGCCGCCTACCACGCCTTCGAGGCCCCGACCCGGGCCGGTGTGCGGTTCCACGACCTGCTCACCGTCTCGCTGGGCGGTAACGGGTCGATCACCCACGTCATCAACGACACCGGTGGCCCGGCACAGGGCACGAACACCGTGCCGGTCAACGTGGTCAGCTATCCCTGACCGGGCCCGGGGCGGCCGGCACGCGCCGGCCGCCCCTCCGGCTCGGGATCTCCGGCCGCCGCCGGCTCAGCGCGTCCGGGCGGGGGCCGGGTCGGCCGTCGCCGCGCGCTCGCCGGACGCGTCCACCCCCGCTGGGACGAGCGAGAGCGCCCGCGCGGCGGCGAAGCCGACCAGGGGGCGGTAGATCCGGACCGAGTCGGCGAGCGCGGAGAAGTGCGATCCCGAGTTGCCGGCGTGGTAGCGGGTGGCGATGTCGACCTGCTCGATCGGCAACCCGGCCCGGACGGCGTCCAGCAACACGTTCATCTCGTACTCGAAGCGGTCGCCGGGGACCGTGGTGAGCCGGTGCAGCAGCCCGGCCGGGTAGGCGCGCAGACCGGTCTGGGTGTCCCGCACGTCCCGGCCGGTGGCCAGCCGGAACGCGGCCCGGGTCGCGGCGTTGCCGAACCGGCTGCGGGCCGGGACCTCGCCGTCGAACCGGCGCACCCCCAGCGTCTGGGCGCCGGTGTCCCGCATCCGGTCGACCACCCGGACCACATCGGAGACCAGGTGCTGGCCGTCGGCGTCCACACAGACCACGTCGTCGCCCGGGCGGTGCGTCAGGGCGTACCGGAAACCGGTGCGCAGCACCACGCCCTTGCCCCGGTTGACCCGGCGGCGCAGCACGGTCGCGCCCCGGGCACGGGCGTCGGCGAGCACCGCGGCGGCGTCCGGGCCGCTGCCGTCGTCGACGACCAGCACGGACGCCCCGGGCAACGCGGCGGTCAGGTCGGTGACGAGCGGCGGCAGCCGGTCACCCGGCCGGTACACCGGCACCAGCACGATCACGGAACCTCCCGGGGTGGCGTCGTCCGCCGGCGCGGCCCGCCGGGTGGATCGACGAGCGTTCTACCCCGCGCGTCGGGCCGCGAATCCCCGCGTGCCGAGCAGCCGTTCCACCCGGTGGGCGGCGCGGGTCAGCCCACGTTCGCGGCGCAACAGCGCCTCCGGGGTACGCAGGCCCAGATAGCCGATCCGGCAGGCCACCCGGGCCGCCCGTTCACGTCCGGCCGGCACCGCGTCCGGGCCGGTCACCGGCACGTCCAGCAACTGCGCGCCGCGCAGCCCGAGCGCCCGCGCGGCGAGCAGCCGGATGCGGGGCAGGTGCCACGGATGGGAGACCAGCCCGAGCGGATGGGCGGGGGTGAACCCGGCCGCGCCGAGCAGTCCGTCCTGGACGGTGAGCGCGAGGTTCTGCAACGTGGTGCGGGAGCGTGTCTCGGCGTCCAGCCGGGCGTACGCGTCGAGGCCGGCGTCGCGGGCGAGCGCCCGCATCAGCTCACCCTCCCGGCAGCCCGCCGGCGGGTCCGGCGCCCCGGCCGGCCCGTGCGGCCAGCCGCCGGTGAACACCACCCGCGCGTCGGGAGCGGCCCGGAACTCGGCCGCGTGGGCACGGACGTACGCGACGGCGGCCCGGGTGCGGGCGACACCCTCGGCGGTGAGCCGGTAACCGTGGTCGTCGGCCACCACCCCCCGGCCGAAGACCAGCAGCACGGTCGCGGTCGGCGTCATGTGCTCACGCTACGGCCCGGGCGGGGGCGGGCCGGCGGCGGCCCGAAGGGGGGAGGGCCGCCGCCGGCCGCCCGGTCAGGAGGTGGGGAAGTTGTCCGGGGTACGGATCCGGTTGCGCAGGTACGCGCCGGACTCGGTCAGCACCGCCGTGCCGGTGAAGTTCCCCGCCGCGCAGGTGCCCGGCCGCAGCGCCGCGCTGCCCTCGGGCGCGTCCGAGAACGTCCAGTTGGCGTAGCTGATCTTCAGCCGGTCGAGCAGGTCGAGCCAGGCGTTGCTGCTGGCCGTGTCGACCGCGCCGTCACCGGTGTAGGTCACCGTGCCGAACTCGGTGACGAACAGCGGCAGCCGGGCGGCGGCCCGCTGCACCTCGTTGCGGTAGTTGTCCTTGTGCGACGCGGCGTAGAAGTGGAACGTGTACATGATGTTCTCCGCCCGGACCGGGTTGTTGACGATCTCGTCGGAGTTGCCGCCGTCGGACACGCCGAGCGAGGACCAGCCCCGGGTGCCGACGATGATCACGGCGTCCGGGTCGTTCGCCCGGATCACCGGGATGACCTGCTCGGCGTAGTTGCGGATGGTCGACCAGCTCACCCCGTTGGGCTCGTTGGTGATCTCGTAGATGACGTTCTTCTTGGCCGCGTTGCGCGCCGACACGTTGGCGAAGAACGTCTTGGCCCGGTCCAGGTTGTAGGTCGGGTCACCGGGCGTCAGCGTGTGGAAGTCGATGAGCGCGTACATGCCCCGGGCCTCGGCCTTGTCGACGAGCGTGTTCACCTGGTTGGTGAAGGCGGCCGGGTTCGTCTCGTAGCCCTGCTCCTGCACGTACATCGCGATGCGCAGCAGGTCGGCCTGCCAGTCGTCGGCGAGCGCGGTGAGCGAGGCGTCGGTGTAGCAGTTGGCGAACCACTGCAACCCGTGCGTGCTCATGCCGCGCAGTTGGATCGGGCGGCCGTACTGGTTGCAGAGGTTGACCCCGCAGACCCGCAACTGCCCGTTGATCGCGACCGGCGTGGTGCCGGTGGGCGGTGGCGGGGTGGTCGGCGGGGGAGTGGTCGGCGGCGGCGTGGTGGGCGGCGGGGTGCTCGTGCCGCCGGTGCAGACCGTGCCGTTGAGCGTGAACGAGGTCGGGTTCGGGTTCGACCCGGTCCACGAGCCGTTGAAGCCGACGGTGGTGCTGGCGCCGGTGCCGAGCGCGCCGTTGTAGTCCAGGCTGCGCGCGGTCACCGCGGCGCCGCTCTGCTGCCAGGTGGCCGACCAGCCCTGCACCACCCGCTGGCCGCCGTCGGGGAAGCTGAAGCCCAGCGTCCAGTTGCTCACCGGGTCGCCCAGGTTCTTCACGGTCACGTTTGCGGTGAAGCCGCCCTGCCAGGAGTTGGTGGTGTAGGTGACGGCGCAGCCGGTCGCCGCCATCGCGTCCGTCGTCGGCATGACGGCGGTCGCCGCCAGGGCGAGCGCGCCGACCGCGCCGCCGACGAGCAGATGCCGCCGGGACGGGCGGGAAGTCGAGAACATGCGGGAAGGTCCCATCTGGTGGGTGGTGATCGGACGATGCCCGTCGTCAACCTGCCCGGAAAGCCCGACGTGGCGGCCTGGGGAGCGCTCCCACGCAGAGGGTAGAGGCGTACGCCGATACGTGCAACCGGCGGATCAGCGCCGGGAGCGTCGCCCGCCGTACAGCCGCAGCGCGTTGCAGACGTCGAACACGCCGGGCACGTCCCAGGCCAGCTCGGCGGCGACCCGGCGGGTCTCCGGATCGGCGACCAGGCCGGCGAGGATGACCACCCGGTTCTGCACGGTGACCGTGATCTGCTGCCGCCGGGTGGTCCAGTCGGCGCTGAGCCGCTGGGCGACCAGGGAGGCCAGCCGCACGTCCGCGCCGTCGGGCTCCGGCCCGTCGCCGGCGAACGGGAAATCGGGGTACGGCCAGGGCATCATCACTGCGGGAGGCTCCTTCTGCTCGCTCATGACCTCGGGTCGGGTGCGGCACCCGACGCCGGGACGCGGTCGTCGACGACGGAGAACACGCCGTCGAGCCGCATGGTGTGCAACACGGTCAGCACGAACCGCGACGGCGCCACCAGGCACAGCCGCCGCCCGTCCCGCCGGGCTTCCTGGTGCGCGCGGACCAGCAGGCCGAGGCCGACGGAGTCGATCACCTCCAGGCCGGCGAGGTCGACCAGCACCCGCTCGCCCCGGACGTGCCGGTCGGTCAGCGCCCGGCGTACCGCCTCGGCGGAGTCCGTCTCCGGCGCGGCCGGTTGCCCCCCGACCTGCTCCAGGTCGTCCAGGCCCAGCCCGTCGTCGGCGACCACCGCCCGGGCGCTGCACCGGGGGCAGTGGTGCGGTCCGGAGGCGAACGGGGAACCGACCCAGTCGTGCTCGAAGACCAGCGTCCACACCACCTCGGCGTCCGGCAGCGTGGCGCCCGTGCCGGTCACGCTGTCGCCGCAGGCGTCGCAGATCAGCATCATCAGGTGTTCCGCCGGTACGACCGTCACACCTCCTCCTTCCGCCGGGCCCCCGGGTCGGGCGGCGCGGACCGTTCCGCCCCGGGCCGGCCGGCGGCCAGCACCGCCAGGATGACGGCCAGGGCGGCGAAGCCGCACTGCACCAGCAGGGACACCAGCACGGCGCCGTCCGGCCGTCGGTCGACCAACCCGGTCACGATCGCGCCGAGCAGCGCGGCGGCCACCCCGAGCGCGAGGGTCAACCAGACCGGTACGGCCTTTCGCCCCGGGACGGCCAGACGTCCCAGCCCGCCCACCGCGAGTCCCACGACGAGCGCCCCGACGAGCGTGCTGACGGTCACCACTCCTCCTCAGCGCGGCGCGGACGAGACCCGGGCCCGGCCGCGTGCGGCCGGGCGGGGCGTGTCGACGATGGGGACGGTCGCGCCGAGCCCGGCGGTGGCCAGGATGCGCCGGATCCGGGGATGCGGGTTGGTCAACGTGAGAGTCCCGTCACGCCGGGTGAGTTGGTGGTGCACGTCCAGCAGCAGCGCGATGGCGGCGGCGTCCACGTGCCGGCACTCGGCCAGGTCGATCGTCACCGCGCGGGGGCGCAGCGCCAGGATCTGATCCAGCACGTGGGTGACCTCGGGCAGTCCGGCCAGGCCCAGTTCCTCGGTGATCTCCACCCGGACGTGCGGCACGGTGGGCTCCGGCGGGGAGGGCGGCAGGCTGGTGGTCATCAGATCGCTTCCGTGACGGGTTCCGGTCCGCTCCCACTCTGGGCGGTGACCGTGGAGGTCGCCGGACGGTTGGATGACGGTTCGATGACAAAAGCCACGAACGGCCGGCGCGATTGGGCGACCCGTGCTGGGCCGGTCATGATGCCCATATGACGGCCGTACTGGTGATCGAGGACGACGACCGTATCCGGCTCGCGCTCCAGCTCGCGCTGGAGGAGGAGGGCTACCAGGCCGACGGGGCGGCGACCGCGGAGGAAGGGCTGCGTCGGCAGCGGGAGAACCCGGCCGACTACGTGCTCGTCGACCTGATGCTGCCCGGCATCGACGGCTTCGACTGCATCCGACAGTTGCGCCGTGACGACGACGTCCCGGTCGTGGTGATCAGCGCCCGCGACGACACCCACGACATCGTCGCCGCGCTGGAGGCCGGCGCCGACGACTACGTGGTCAAGCCGGTCGCGATCAAGGAGCTGTCGGCCCGGCTGCGGGCGCTGCGCCGGCGGGCCCGGACCGTGGCCGGCCCCGCCCCCGCCCAGTTCTTCGGCGACCTGGAGATCAGCGCGGAGGCCGGCGAGGTGCGCCGCTCGGGTCACCCGGTGCCGGTGACCCGCACCGAGTTCCGGCTGCTCTGCGAGCTGGCCGAACACGCCGGTCGGGTGCTGTCCCGGCAGCAGTTGCTGAGCCGCGTCTGGGGCTACGAGACCGGTGACGAGCGGCTGGTCGACGTGCACGTGGGTCGGCTGCGGCAGAAGATCGAACCGGATCCGGCCAACCCCCGCCACCTGGTCACGCTCCGGGGCCTCGGCTACAAGCTGCAACGATGAGTCGACCCGGACTGCGCGCCCGGGTCACCGCCGCGTTCGCCGTCGGCGCCCTGCTGCTGGCCGCGCTGATGGCGCTCTTCTCGTACGACCTGACCCGTCGTTCGCTGCTCGACGAGCGTGAGCGCACCGCGGTCCGGGCCGCGTACTACGACGCCGCGGTGGTCCGGTCGGGGCTGGACACCGGTGCGCCGGACGTGGTGGCGGTGCTGCGCTCGCTGGACACCGGCAGCGCCCGGCGTCCGCTGCTGCACCTGCGCACCGGCTGGTACGCCCGCACCGCCGACGTGGGCGCCAGCTCGGTGCCGGCGGAACTGCAACGCGTGGTCGCCGACGGGCAGCCCGCCGTGCAGCGGATCCGCCTCGACGGGCAGCCGACGCTGCTGGTCGGTGTGCCGCTCCCGGGCGAGCTGGGTTACTACGAGCTGACCTCGCTGCGTGAGGTGGAGGACACGTTCCAGGTGGTCGGGCTGGCGCTGACCGCGGTGGCCATCATGATCGCCGGGGCCGGCGCGGCGCTGGGCTGGTACGCCACCCGTAACAGCCTCCGCCCGCTCACCGCGGTCGCCGACGCCGCCGAGCGGATCGCGGCCGGCGACTTCGCCACCCGACTGGACCCGACCACCGACCCGGATCTCACCCGCCTGTCCAGCTCGTTCAACGAGATGGTCGACAAGCTGGTGCAGCG
Organism: Micromonospora sp. AKA38; assembly: GCF_027925725.1. NCBI lineage: Bacteria > Bacillati > Actinomycetota > Actinomycetes > Micromonosporales > Micromonosporaceae > Micromonospora > Micromonospora sp. AKA38. The sequence goes on from NZ_BNEI01000005.1 coordinate 1,039,161, forward strand.
GATCGACCGGGACCGGCGGTTCGCCGCCGACGTCAGCCACGAGCTGCGCTCCCCGCTCCAGACGCTGGCCGCGGCGGCGAGCGTGCTGAACCGTCGTAAGGAGCACCAGGACGAGCGCACCGCCACTGCGGCCGGCCTGGTCGCCGACGAGGTGGCCCGGTTCCAGCGGCTGGTCGACGACCTCATCCAGCTCGCCCGCACCGAGCAGCCCGCGCACCGGCAGACCGTCGACGTGGCCGAGCTGGCGCGGGCCGCCTGCCGGGAACGGTCGTTGCCGGAGAGCCTGGTGGAGGTGGCCGACGGGGTGCCGCACCAGTGGTGGATCGACCGCCGCCGGTTCGCCCAGGTCCTGCTGAACCTGCTGGAGAACGCCGAGCGGTACGGCGGCGGCCCGGTCGCGGTCCGCCTCGGCGCGGCGGACGGGGTGGGCGTCCTGGAGGTCGACGACGAGGGGCCGGGGGTGCCGCCGGCGGACCGGGAGGCCATCTTCGACCGGTTCGTCCGGGGTCGGGCCGCGCACGCCCGGGCCGGCACCGACGGTACCGGCCTCGGGTTGGCCCTGGTGGCCCAGCACGCCGCCGCGCACGGCGGCACGGCCACCGTGCTGGACCGGAACCGGGGCGCCCGGTTCCGGGTCGAGCTGCCGGGAGCGGTCCGATGACGCGGCGCGTGGTTCCGGGTCGCGCCGCCGTCGGGCGTCCGACCGTTCGACGGCTGGTTCCGGCGCTGCTCGCGGTCGTGCTGCTGGCCGGCTGCGGCGTGCCGGTCGACGACGAGCCCCGGCTGGTGCAGCCGCCGCCCGGGCGGTTCCCGACGCCGGCGGGCACCACCATGGCCGACCCGGACGGGCGGGTGGACGAGCCGTTCTGCTTCGTGCGCGACGACGGGCTGGCGGTGGTGACCCGCCGGGTGGACGGCCTGCCCGGGGTGGATGCCCACCTCCAACATCTGCTGGCCGGGCCGGACCAGACGGAGCGTGGGCGAGGGCTGGCCACCGCGTTGCCGGGCACGGTGACGGTGGCCGGCGCGGCGCTGGCCGGCACCGTCGCCACGGTCGACGTGCGGCAGGCCGGCGAGGAGACCGGCCGTAACGACGAGGTGCTCGCGTTCGGGCAGATCGTGTGCAGCCTGACCCAGCGACCGGACGTGGACAGCGTCGCGTTCCGCCGGGACGGCGAGCCGCTGGAGGTGCCCCGTGCCGACGGAAGCGTCTCGGCACTGCCGCTGACCGCCGCTGATTACCGTCCGCTGCTGCCGCGCTGATTTTTTGTCCACTTATGCGGCAAACATCCATCGTCCGTTCGGTTGATTTGCTGGTGAACTTTGGTCTAGTGTTGCTCCCACGACCGGTGTGGGGGTCCCACCCGTTCTTCGAGGACAGGAAGGGCAGCATGACCACGATGACCATGGCACCGTCCGCCACCGAGGTGCACCGCGCGCCGCCGACCGGTGAGGAGTCCCGTGCCAGCGAGCTGATCGCGGCGCTCGCCGAGCTGCCGGCGGACCACCCGAAGCGGGCCGCCCTGCGTAACCAGGTCATCGAGGCGTGGCTGCCGCTGGCCAACCACCTGGCCGCCCGCTACAGCGGTCGCGGCGAGCCGGCCGGTGACCTCGCGCAGACGGCCGCGCTGGGCCTGATCAAGGCGGTGGACCGGTTCGACGCCTCCCGCGGTGTCGACTTCGCCGGCTTCGCCATCCCGACCATCCTCGGCGAGATCAAGCGGCACTTCCGCGACCGCACCTGGAACATCCGGGTGCCGCGCCGCCTCCAGGAGCTGCGGCTGCGCATCTCCGAGGCGAACAGCTCGCTGACCCAGACGCTCAACCGGGCGCCGACCGTCGCCGACATCGCCACGCACCTCGGCGTCACCGAGGAAGAGGTCCTGGAGGGCCTGGAGGGCGCGCGCGCCTACAACGCGGTCTCGCTCTCGACCCCGATCGGCGACGGCGACAGCGCCACCGAGCTGGGCGACACGCTCGGCATCGACGACAACGAGTACGAGCTGGCCGACCTGCGCGCCTCGCTCGGCCCGGCGCTGGCCACGCTCGACGAGCGGGAGCAGAAGATCCTCACGCTCCGCTTCTACGGCAACCTGACCCAGAGCGAGATCGCCGCCAAGGTCGGTGTCTCCCAGATGCACGTGTCGCGGCTGCTCGCCCGCGCCCTGACCAAGCTGCGGGGCCAGCTCACCGAGGTTTGATCCACCGCGCTGATGCCGCCACCTCGCCGAGGTGGCGGCATCAGCGCGTGTCAGCGGCCGATCACCAGGTCGAGGGCGGGGGCGGCGGCACCACCGGGGGGCGGTCGTCGCAGGTGATGGTGTTGGGCAGCAGCCACGGGGCGAGCCATCCGCCGTCGTTGCCGCCGAGGTCGGTCACGGTGAACTCCGACCCGGCCGGGGTGAAGTGGAACGAGCCGCAGTTGTTGACCCCGACCGCGCCCACGTTGCGCGCGTCCACGCCGGCGAAGCTCGCGCCGCCGGCGGTCCGGGCGCTCACCACCGACGTGCCGGTGCCGTCGACCCGGACGTCGCGGAACACGACGCCGTCGATGCGGACCTGGTCCTTCACCGGCCAGTCGCTGACCAGCATGATCGCGTTGTAGGTGCTGTCCAGGTAGGCGTCGCCGGTCACCTGGATGTCGGCGTCGATGCTGCGGTCCAGCGCGTAGAACCAGATCGCGCCGAGGCCGATGTTCCAGTTCAGGTCGTAGGTGCCGGCCCGGACCGTGGTGTTGCCGGTGATCCGGATGCGGCCGGCGAACGGCTCGGCGCCGAACCGGGCGCCGACATGGATCGCGCTGCCCTCGCGTACCGGGTCGGCGACCAGGTTGTGCGCCACGGTCAGGTCGGCGCCGCCGTACAGCGCGATGCCGTTGGCCAGCACGGGGGACTGCACCGTGTTGTACGCGAACGTGTTGCCCGCGTTCGCGGTCCCTTCCGACCACATGGCCAGCGCGTCGTCGCCGCTGTTGCGGACCACCGAGTTGGTCACCGAGGAGTGCGTGACGCCGGTGTGGAAGTTGAGGCCGTCGGCGATCTGGTCGGCGATGACGGTGTTCGTGACACGCAGCCCGGTCATCGGCCCGTCGAACCACATGCCGACCTTGGTGTGGTGCAGGTAGAGGCCGTCGATCGTGCTGTGGTTGAGCGCGCCGCCGAGCGCGTTGACCTGGTCGGTGTCGATCCGCTCGCGGACGTCGCCCTCGACGGTGAAGCCGGAGAGGTGGACGTCGCGGCTGCCGCCGTCGGCGGCGTCGCGTCCGTAGAAGCCGACGCCGGTGTGCCGGGAGCCGTCCGGCGCCGGCGTGTCCAGGGCGACCTGGCGTCCCGTCACGACGGTGTACCAGCTTCCGGCGCCCACGATCGTCACGTCGTCGACGATCACGTGCCGGTTGACCTGGAACCGGCCCGGCGGCAGGTAGAGCGGACGGTCCACCCGCCGGGCGTACGCGACGGCCCGGTCGAACGCGTCGGCGGACTCCCGCCGCCCGGTCGGGTCGGCGCCGAAGGCGAGCACGTTGACCGCGCGGGGCACCACCCGGGGCGGGGCGATCAGGTGGGCGTCCAGCAGGTCGATCACCGTCCAGGCGGCGGCCGTCCCGGTCGGCGCGGTCAGTCGGACCACCTCGCCGGCCCGGTGGGTGCGCCCGAGCAGCAGTCGCTGCTCGTCGTAGAAGTGGTGCGGCCGGAACGGCTTGGCGATCACCGGGGCGGGTGTGGTGGCGGCCGGCACGCAGGAGCACTCGGTGATCCACCAGTCCGGGTGCAGCAGGTCGGCGTCGGGGTCGTTGGTGAACGGGTACTGGTTGTAGAGCCAGGCGTACGCCGAGGTGAGCCGCATCGTGCGGGCGGGCGCGCGCCCGACGTCGACCCGCAGCGGCGCGGTGATGCCGCCGCCGCCCGGCGCGTCCGGGATGCTGTACCGCACGGTCAGCGCGTTGGTGGCCCGGGGCAGCGTGAACTCGACGTGCTGGCCGGGGAGCAGGCGCACGGCGCGGCGGCCGGACGCCTCGCCGGCGAGCGTGTACGCGGAGCGGTCGGGGCCGATCACTGTGCCGGTGGTCCGCGCGTTCTCCGCCTCCTGCTCGACGTAGTCGACGGTGGCGCCGCGACCGGCGGTCAGCGCCGGGTCGAGGGCGGCCCGGGTCACCACCGGCGCCGGGTCGGGCGACCTGGTCGCGGCGGTGGCGCCACCCGGCGGTACGACGAGGGCGGCGGCGGTGACCGCCACCGCGAGAACTCTCGGCAGGGACGGGCGACGGCCCGACCTGCTCTCCACGCTCCGCTGCATCGGAGCACCCACTTTCGCGAGGAGGGACGGGGCCTCGGCGGAGGCGAGGGGTGCCCGCCGACAAGGTGCCCCATGTTATTCCTGGTACTTGTCGAGTTTCAAGCATGGAACTGCTCGGATCTTTCGAGGCGACGACCGCGGCGGTTGACCGGCAGGATGCCGAGTCGCTGTTCATTTCTTGCAAGAATCTGACGTACGATGCCGCCGTGACGAAGCGCTTGACGGAAGTGGCCCGCAAGGCGGGCGTCAGCGAGGCGACCGTGAGCCGGGTGCTCAACGGTCGGGGTGGCGTGTCCGAGGCGACCCGGACGGCCGTGCTGACCGCCCTCGACGTGCTCGGCTACGAGCGCCCGACGAAGCTGCGCGGGGAGCGGGCCCGACTGGTCGGGCTGGTCCTGCCGGAACTCCAGAACCCGATCTTCCCGGCGCTGGCCGAGGTGGTCACCGGCTCCCTCGCCCAACGGGGCTTCACCCCGGCGCTCTGCGCCCGCACCATCGGTGGCGTGCCGGAGTCCGGCTACGTGGAGATGCTCCTCGACCACCAGGTCAGTGGCGTCATCTTCGCCGGCGGCTCGTACGCGCTCGCCGACGCCTCGCACGAGCACTACCGGCGGCTGACCGACCGGGGCCTGCCCGTGGTGCTGGTCAACGCCGGCGTCGAGGAGCTGGGTTTCCCGCGCGTGTCCACCGACGACGCGGTCGCGGTCGAGCAGGCGTACGGGCACCTGCGCTCGCTCGGGCACGAGCGGATCGGCCTGGTGCTGGGCCCGGAGGACCACGTGCCCTCGCGGCGCAAGCTGGACGCCATGGTCCGGGCCGCCGACTGGGGCGCGGAGCGCCGTTTCGTCGAGCGTTCCAGCTTCTCCATGGAGGGGGCGCGGGTCGCCGCCACCAAACTGATCGAGCGCGGGGTGACCGGCATCGTCTGCGCCAGCGACGTGCTGGCGCTCGGCACCATCCGGGCGGCCCGCCGGCTCGGCCGCGCGGTGCCGGCCGACGTGTCGGTGGTCGGCTTCGACGACTCCGCGTTCATGACCTGCACCGATCCGCCGCTGACCACGGTCCGGCAGCCGATCGAGACGATGGGACAGGCCGCGGTGGACCTGCTGGTCACCCAGATCGAGGGCGCCGGCGTCCTGCGCGACGAGCTGCTCTTCGAGCCCGAGCTGGTGGTGCGCGGCTCCACCGCCCCGGTACCCCGCAGAGGCGCTGCCTAGGCGTCGTTCCTGCCCCAGTTGCCGAGCGCGACGATCGCCTCGCGCAAGGCCACCCCGCGATCGGTCAGCGCATAGGCCCGGGTGTTGTGTCGAAGGGGCAGGCGGAGCAGCACGCCGGCCGCTTCGAGTTCGCGCAGGCGGGTCGCGAGCATGTTCGTCGGCACGCCGAGGTCGCGCTGCAGATCGCCGTAGCGTTGTGGCCCGTCGAGCAGCCGTTCCACGATGAGCAGGGCCCACCGTGCTCCGACGATGTCGAGGGCCGCGGCGAGGTCGCTCACGCGGTCGGATCGGCGTCCGTCTTCATCCAGAACGGTGAGTAGTGGTAGCCGTCGGGGTCGTCGAACTGGCGCTGGTACATGAAGGGGTAGTCGTCGGTGTCACCGATCCGCCCGCCGGCGGCGGCGGCGCGCTCGACGAGTTCGTCGACCGCCTCGCGGCTGCCCAGGTCGAACGAGACCGTGACCTTCGAGGGCGTCTGAACTCCGCCGACCAGCTCCTCGACTCCGCCGACGCTCGCGTACATCTCGCGGCTGCCGAGCATGACGTACTGCTCGGGGGCGATCGCGAAGCACGACACGTTGTGGTCGGACATCTCGGCGTTGAGGGCCCAGCCGAGGGCGGTGTAGAAGGCGGTCGCGCGCTCGACGCTCTCGACCGGGCAGGTGATGAAGAGGCTCATGGGGACCATGCTTGCAAAATGCAAGTAGCCCGTCAAGCGGCACGCGTCCCGCGCGGGGCGCGGCCTGCCCGGGCTGTCGTCCCGATCATCCGTCATCAAGTCGTGTTCTTTCGTCATCACGTTGAAACCTTGCCGTTAAGAGTCGGCGTCGCTACATTGACTCCACTCACCGGGGGTCACCCACACCAGTGCAGGTCATCGATATAACCGTTCCCGAAGGGATGGACAGATGTCCGTACCGCAATATCGGAAGGTCGCGGCGGCGGCGCTCGCGGCCGGCCTCGGGCTCAGCCTCGCGGCGTGCTCCACCAAGAGCGACGACTCCGCCGACGCCGGCGGCAAGGTCACCATCACGGTCGACTGCCAGCCGGTCGGCGCGCAGAAGGAACTGCTGAAGAACTGGAACGACGACGTCGCCGAGTTCCAGCGGCAGAACCCGAACATCGTGGTCAAGAGCGTCAGCGTCGGCGAGCAGTGCAACAACCCGCCGGACTTCACCGCCCGCCTCGCCGGCGGCACCGTCACCGACGTCTTCTACGGCTACATGACCGACCTCCAGCAGGTGCTGGACTCCGGCCAGGCGATGGACATCACCGAGTACGCGACCAAGGACACGATCCCGACCTGGGACAGCGTGGACCCGGCGCTCAAGGGGGTCTTCACCGACGGCGGCAAGCTCTACGGCGTACCGGTGAAGAACTACTCGATGGGCCTGATCTACAACAAGGCGCTGTTCCAGCGCGCCGGGCTCGACGCGGCCAACCCGCCGAAGACGTGGCCGGAGGTGCGGACCGCGGCCAAGAAGATCTCCGCGCTCGGCGGCGGCGTCGCGGGGTACTCGGAGTACAGCGCCGGCAACACCGGCGGCTGGCACTTCACCTCGCTGCTCTACTCGCAGGGCGGTCAGGTGCTGTCCGCCGACGGCAAGAAGGCCGACTTCAACAACCCGACGGGCAAGCAGGTCCTGCAGAACCTCAAGGACATGCGCTACGGCGACAACAGCATGGGCAGCCGGCAGCTTCTCCAGTGGGGTGACCTGCTCACCAACGCCGGGGCCGGCAAGGTCGGCATGTTCATCGGCGCGCCGGACGCCACCCAGGCGATCGTCAGCCAGTTCCAGGGCAAGTACCAGGACTGGGCGATGGGCCCGCTGCCCGGCCAGGACGGGCCGGCCAAGGCGACGCTCGGCGGCGGCGAGGGCTACTTCTTCAAGAAGGGCCTGAGCCCGGAGCAGGTCAAGGCCGGTCTGAAGTGGATCGCCTACCAGAAGCTCACGCCCGGCAAGGGCCAGTTCGACTACGTCCGGGCCAAGCCGCAGAACTACCCTGTGGGCCTGCCCCAGCCGCTGCTGTTCACCAACGGCAGCGACGCGCAGAAGCAGGAACTGGACCTCCGCAAGGCCAACGCCAACGTGGACACCACCAACTTCACGGCCTTCGAGGCGAACCCGGTGCCGATCAAGGGGGAGCCGCGCAACGCCCAGGCCATCTACGCGGTGCTCGACGCCGCGATGTCCGGGGTGCTGACCAACCCGAACGCGAACATCGACGCCCTGCTCAAGACCGCCGAGGACAAGGTCAACCAGCTCCTCGCCGCCGGTAGCTGACCCGACCGGGGTGGGGGCCGGCCGCACCGGCCCCCACCCACTACCGCAGGAGTTGCCTTGGCGCTCACCACCGCCCCGGGTGCCACCCGCCGGCCCGGCCGTCCCGCACCGCCGCCGCGGCAGACCGCCGCGCGCCGCGCCGGGCTCGGCCGGAAGGTACGGGACAACCTGACCGGGCACACGTTCCTCATCGGCGCGGTCGCCTGCTTCGCCGTCTTCTCCTGGTACCCGATGGTCCGTGGCGTGGTGATGAGCTTCCAGCGCACCCGGCGCGGCGAGACCACCTGGGTCGGCTGGGACAACTACACCCGGATCATCGCCGACCCGAGCTTCTGGACCGCCTGGAAGAACACGTTCGTCTTCACCGGCCTCGCGCTCGTGCTCGGCTACGCGGTGCCGTTCTTCGTGGCGATCCTGCTCAACGAGCTGCGCCACGCGAAGGGCTACCTGCGGGTGCTGGTCTACCTGCCGGTGATGCTGCCGCCGGCGTCCGCGTTGTTCCTGTTCAAGTTCTACGCGTACGACCCGAGCGAGGCGGGACTGTTCAACGCGGTCCTCACCGCGCTGGGGCTGCCCACCTCGGAGTGGATGCAGTCGCCGACCATGACGATGCCGGCCATGGTGCTGGCGTCGACCTGGATGAACATGGGCGGCGCGGTGCTGATCTACCTGGCCGCGTTGCAGAACATCCCCGGCGAGCTGTACGAGGCCGCCGAGATCGACGGCGCGGGCGTGTGGCGGCGGATCGTGCACGTGACGATCCCGCAGACCCGGCTGATCCTGGCGCTGCTGGCGATGCTCCAGATCGTGGCCACCATGCAGCTCTTCATCGAGCCGCTGATCCTCGCCAACGGGGCCGGCACCCAGGACTCGGCGACGTCGGTGGCGTACCTGATCTATCAGCACGGCTTCTTCCAGAACGACCTCAACGGCGCCGCCGCGCTCGGCGTGATCATGCTGGTGGTGCTGGCCGGGTTCTCCGCCGTCTACGTGCGACTGACCGCGAGGCAGGACTAGGACATGGCAGTCGACTCCACCACCCGTACCCTCATCTCCCCGGCCCAACTGCGGCGCGGACGCGGCCGGGTCCTCTACTGGGCCGTGCTCGCCGTCGTGGTGGCGGCGTTCACGCTGGTCTTCCTCGGCCCGCTCTACTGGATGGTCACCGGCGCGCTGAAGTCGGGCCAGGAGATCGCGCAGACGCCGCCGTCACTGTTCCCCCGCGATCCCCAGCCGCAGAACTACATCGACGCGTGGACCAACCTCGACCTGGCGAAACTGCTGTTCAACACGTTCTACTACGCCACCGGCGCGGTGCTGTTCCAGCTCGTGTTCGACACCGCCGCCGCGTACGCGTTGTCGAAGCTGCGCCCGGTGCTGGGTGGCCTGATCCTCGGCCTGATGCTGGCGACCCTGATGATCCCGGCGATGGTGCTGATCGTCCCCCAGTACGTGACCGTGATCGACCTGCCGATCGTGCACGTCAACCTGCTCGACTCACCGTTCGCGATCTGGCTCCCGCTGGTCGCCAACGCGTTCAACATCTTCCTGCTCAAGCGGTTCTTCGACTCGATCCCGGAGGACCTGATGTCGGCCGCCGTGATGGACGGCGCGTCGCCGCTGCGCACGCTCTGGTCGATCGTGCTGCCGATGTCCCGGCCGATCCTCGGCGTGGTGGCGATCTTCGCGGTGACCGCGGTCTGGAAGGACTTCCTCTGGCCGAAGCTGGTCATGCCGTCACCCGAGACGCGCACGGTCAGCGTCGGCATCTACGCCTTCGCCGGCGGCACCCCGATGAACGTGGTGATCGCCGCGTCGGTGATCGCCGCGATCCCGACCGTCGTGCTGTTCCTGATCTTCCAGCGGAACATCATGTCCGGCCTGACCACCGGCGGACTCAAGGGCTGACCGGGCACCGCCGCCCGTCGCATCAGAACCGACCCGCAGAAAGCAGGTGACCGTGTCCATGGTCGACACTAGCCCGTGGTGGCGCTCCGCGGTGATCTACCAGGTCTATCCGCGCAGCTTCGCCGACGGCAACGGCGACGGGATCGGTGACGTCGCCGGCATCCGGTCCCGCCTGGACCACCTCGCCGCGCTCGGCGTCGACGCGATCTGGTTCAGCCCCTGGTACCCGTCACCCATGGCCGACGCCGGCTACGACGTGTCCGACTACCGCGACATCGACCCGGTCTTCGGCACGCTCGCCGAGGTCGAGGCGCTGATCACCGAGGCGCACGCGCTCGGCATCCGGACCATCGTCGACGTGGTGCCGAACCACTGCTCGGACGCGCACCCGTGGTTCCAGGCGGCGCTGGCCGGCGGCCCGGACGCGCCGGAACGGGACCTGTTCTGGTTCCGGGCCGGCCGGGGCCCGGACGGCTCCCGGCCGCCGACCGACTGGACCGGCGAGTTCGGCGGCCCGACCTGGACCCGCACCACCGACCCGGACGGCTCGCCCGGCGACTGGTACCTGCACCTGTTCGCGCCGCAGCAACCGGACTTCAACTGGGACCATCCCCGGGTGCGCGCCGAGTTCGAGGACGTCCTGCGGTTCTGGTTCGACCGGGGCGTGGACGGCATCCGCATCGACTCGGCCGGCCTGCTGGTCAAGGACGGCACGCTGCCCGAGGTCCACCCGGACCGGCCGCACCCGTTCCGCGACCAGGACGGCGTGCACGACGTCTACCGCGCCTGGCGGCGGATCGCCGACAGCTACCCGGGCGAGCGGGCGCTGGTCGGTGAGGTGTGGCTGCCGGACCGGCAGCGGTTCGCGAACTACCTGCGCCCCGACGAGCTGCACACCGCGTTCAACTTCGACTTCCTCGGCTGCGCCTGGGACGCCGCCGCGATGCGGGACAGCATCGACGGCACGCTGGCCGCACACGCGCCGGTCGGCGCGCCGGCCACCTGGGTGCTGTCCAACCACGACGTCACCCGGCACGTCACCCGCTACGGCCGGGCGGACACCACGTTCAGCTTCGCCGCCAAGCGTGAGGGCATCCCCACCGACCTGGAACTCGGCACCCGGCGGGCCCGCGCCGCCGCGCTGCTCAGTCTCGCGCTGCCCGGTGCCGCCTACGTCTACCAGGGCGAGGAGCTGGGGCTCTGGGAGGTCGAGGACATCCCGTACGAACTGCGGCAGGACCCGATGTGGGAACGCTCCGGACGGGTCGACCCGGGCCGTGACGGCTGCCGGGTGCCGCTGCCCTGGCAGGGCGACACGCCGCCGTTCGGGTTCAGCCCCGACGACGCCACCGCCGCGCCGTGGCTGCCGCAGCCGGCGGACTGGAAGGACCGTACCGCCCGCGCCCAGGCCGGCGACCCGCACTCGATGCTGGAGCTGTACCGGGCGGCGCTGGCCGCGCGCCGGGCCGAACCGGCGCTCGGCGACGGCGCGTTGCGCTGGCTGCCCGCCCCTGACGGGGTCCTCGCGTTTGCCCGCGAACCGGACTTCGCCTGCCTGGTCAACCTGGGCCGCGAGGCCGTGCCGCTGCCCGCGCACGACCGGTTGCTGCTGGCCAGCGGCCCACTCGACGACGACCGGCTGCCACCGGACACCGCGGTCTGGCTGCGTACCGGATCGCGCTGAACCGCGGTGGCGCCGGCGGCTCCGTCCCGCCGTCGGCGTCACCGCGCCGCACCACACCGGCGGCCCGTCCCGGCTGCCGCAGGAACACCTGGGGAGGAAGGAACCGCACCGCCGCAACGGGGGACCTGGCCACCGACGAAAGGGAGCACACCCCGCATGGCCGAGCACCGCACCGCGCACCGCCACCGCACCACCGGGCTGGCGGCCCTGGCCGCCGCCGCGCTCGCCGCCTCGACACTGACCGTCGTGGCGTTGACCTCCACCGCCACCCCGGCGCAGGCCGCCGGGCTGTCCCCGTTCGACATCGCCGGCCGCGGCGCCACCGTCCCGTTCCGGGAGCAGGAGGCGGAACAGGCCGCGCACAACGGCACGAAGATCGGCCCCGACCGACGCTACGGCACGCTGCCGTCCGAGGCGTCCGGCCGGGAGGCGGTCACGCTCGACGCGGTCGGGGAGTACGTCGAGTTCACGCTCGCCGCCCCGGCGAACGCGGTCACGTTCCGCTACAGCCTGCCGGACAACGCCGCCGGCACCGGCCGGGACGCCGCCATCGACCTGCGCGCCAACGGCACGCTGGTCAAGGCCGTGCCGGTCACCTCCCGGTACGGCTGGTACTACGGCGGCTACCCGTTCAACAACAACCCGGGCGACACCAACCCGCACCACTTCTACGATGAGACCCGGGCGATGTTCGGCACCACCTACCCGGCCGGCACGAAGATCCGCCTCCAGGTCTCCTCGACCGCGCAGTCACCCACGTTCACCATCGACCTGGCCGACTTCGAGCTGGTCGCCGCGCCGATCAGCAAGCCGTCCGGCGTGCTGGACGTGGTCACCGACTTCGGCGCGGACCCGACCGGCGCCACCGACTCCACCGCGAAGTTCCAGGCCGCGGTGGACGCCGGCAAGGCGCAGGGGAAGGCGGTGTGGATCCCGTCCGGCACGTTCACGCTCTGGGACCACGTGGTGGTCGACGGCGTGACGCTGCGCGGCGCCGGGCCGTGGTACTCGGTGCTCGGCGGCCGGCACCCCACCGACCGCAAGCGCGCCGCCGGCATCTACGGCAAGTACGTGCCCGGCGGCGGCTACTCCGGGGAGATCCGCTCGCACGAGGCCGGCGGGCCGAGCCGCAACGTCACGCTGCGGGACTTCGCCATCATCGGCGACATCCGCGAGCGGATCGACGACGACCAGGTCAACGCGCTCGGCGGCGCGATGTCGAACTCGGTGGTGGACAACCTGTGGTTGCAGCACACCAAGGTCGGCGCCTGGATGGACGGGCCGATGGACAACTTCACCATCCGCAACAGCCGCATCCTGGACCAGACCGCGGACGGGGTGAACTTCCACTGGGGCGTCACCAACTCCACGGTGACCAACACGTTCGTCCGCAACACCGGCGACGACGCGCTGGCCATGTGGGCGCAGAGCGTGCCGAACGTCGGCAACTCGTTCACCCACAACACCATCGGCGTGACGATCCTGGCGAACCACCTGGTCACCTACGGCGGGCGCGACATCACCATCGCCGACAACGTGACCGCCGACTCGGTGACCAACGGCGGTGGCATCCACGTCGCGAACCGCTATCCCGGGGTGACCGGGTCGACGGCGGTGGCCGGCACCATCACGGTCGCCCGTAACACACTGATCCGCAACGGCAACTCCGACTACAACTGGCAGTTCGGGGTCGGCGCGATCTGGTTCTCCGCGCTCAACGAGCCGATCCAGGGCGCGGCCATCAACGTCACCGACACCGACATCCTCGACAGCTCGTACGCGGCGCTGCACTGGATCGAGGGGCAGACCAGCGGCATCTCGTTCAACAACGTCCGGATCGACGGCGCGGGCACGTACGCGCTCCAGGTGCAGGCGCCCAGCCAGGTCAGCTTCACCAACGTGCGGGCCACCAACATCGCCCAGGCCAACCCGATGCACAACTGCGTGGGCAGCGGCTTCCAGATCACCCAGGGCACCGGCAACTCCGGCTGGTACACGGCCACCCCGTACTGCGGGCCGTGGCCGCAGCCGCAGTGGGGCAACGGCCCGTCCAGCCCGCCGTCCACCAGCGTGCCCCCGACCACCGCGCCCCCGACCACGGCCCCGCCGACCACCGCGCCGCCGACCACGCCGCCGCCGACCGGCGGGAACCTGGCCCTGGGCCGGCCGGCGACCGCCACCAGCGTCAACCAGACGTACGCGGCCGGCAACGCGGTCGACGGCAACGCGGGCAGCTACTGGGAGAGCGCCAACAACGCGTTCCCGCAGTCGGTGACCGTCGACCTCGGCGCGTCCCGCACGGTCGACCGGGTGGTGCTCAAGCTCCCGGCCGGCTGGGAGCGTCGCACCGAGACGCTGTCCGTGCTCGGCTCCACCGACGGCTCCTCGTTCAGCACGCTCGCCTCGTCGGCGGGCCGGGTGTTCGACCCGGCGGCCGGCAACAGCGTCTCGATCGCGCTGCCGTCCGGCGCCCGCCGGTACGTCCGGGTCACCGTCACCGGCAACACCGGCTGGCCGGCGGCCCAGCTCTCCGAGCTGGAGGTGTACGGCGGCGGCACGACCACCCCGCCGCCCACCACCACCCCGCCGCCGTCAACCCCGCCGCCGACCACCGCGCCGCCGACCGGCAACCTGGCCGCCGGCCGGCCGGTCGCGGAGACCAGCCACGCCGACGTCTACGGCGCCGGCAACACGGTCGACGGCAACGCCAACACCTACTGGGAGAGCGCCAACAGCGCGTTCCCGCAGTCGGTGACCGTCGACCTGGGCAGCGCCCGGCCGGTGGCCCGGGTGGTGCTCAAGCTGCCGCCGTCGGCGGCCTGGCAGACCCGCACCCAGACGGTGGCCGTGCTCGGCTCCACCGACGGCTCGTCGTTCACCACGCTCAAGTCGGCGGCCGGTTACACGTTCGACCCGGCGTCCGGCAACAGCGTGTCGATCGCGCTGCCCTCCGGTGACCGCCGCTTCGTGCGGCTGACGTTCACCGGCAACACCGGCTGGCCGGCCGGCCAGCTCTCCGAGTTCGAGGTCTACGCCTCCTGACCCGGCGCGGCGGGGACCCGCCCGGGTCCCCGCCGCACCACACCCCCACCCCCGTCAACGCCTCTCCACCTCCCCCGGGAAGAAGGTGTCCGTTCACCATGTCCAGACTCCGTACCAGAATGGTCGCGGTGCTCGCCGCGGTCGGCCTGGCCGTCACCGCGGCGCCGGCCCCGCCGGCCCTGGCCGCCGGCGGCCCGAACCTCGCCGCCGGCCGACCCGCCAGCGCCAGCAGCGTCAACGGCTCGTTCGTGGCCGCCAACCTCACCGACGGCAACCAGGGCAGCTACTGGGAGAGCAGCGGCGCGCTGCCCCAGTGGGCCCAGGTCGACCTCGGCACCAGCCGCGCCGTCGACCAGGTGGTGCTCAAGCTTCCCGCCGCCTGGGAGGCCCGCAACCAGACGCTGTCCGTGCAGGCCAGCGCCGACGGCAGCGGCTTCACCACGGTCGTCGCGTCCGCCGCCCGCTCGTTCAGCCCGGCCGCCGGTAACGCGGTGTCGCTCGGCTTCAGCGCCACCAACGCCCGCTACCTGCGCGTCGTCGTCACCGCGAACACCGGCTGGGCCGCCGCCCAACTCGCCGAGCTGGAGGTCTACGGCACCGCCAGCTCCTCGACCAACCTGGCGCTCGGCAAGACGATGGCCGAGAGCGGCCACTCCGACGTGTACGGGGCCGGCAACGCCAACGACGGCAACGCGGGCACCTACTGGGAGAGCCCGAACAACGCGTTCCCGCAGTGGATCCAGGCCGACCTGGGCGCCACCACCAGCGTCAACCGGCTGGTGCTGCGGCTGCCCACCGGCTGGGGCGCGCGCAACCAGACGCTGACCGTGCAGGGCAGCACCAACGGCTCCACGTTCGGCACGCTCGTCGCGTCCGCGTCGTACGCGTTCGACCCGGCCGGCGGCAACACGGTCACCGTCACCGTGCCCACCGCGTCCACCCGCTACCTGCGGCTGCTGTTCACCGCGAACAGCGCCTGGCCCGCCGGGCAGCTCTCCGAGCTGGAGATCTACGGCGCGGCGACCGGTGACACCCAGGCGCCCAGCGCGCCCGGCAGCCTGGCGTTCACCGAGCCGGCCACCGACCAGGTCCGGCTGACCTGGACCGCGTCCACCGACAACGTCGGCGTCACCGGTTACGACATCTACGCCAACGGCGTGCTGCGCACCAGCGTCGGCGGCACCACGCTGACCTACACCGACACCCAGCCCGCCGGCAGCACCGTCGCCTACTACGTGCGGGCCCGCGACGCCGCCGGCAACGTGTCCGCCAACAGCAACACGGTGACCCGCACCGGCAACACCGGGGACACCACCGCGCCGACCGCGCCCGGCAACCTCGCCTACACCCAGCCGGCGAGCGGGCAGATCCGGTTGACCTGGACCGCGTCCACCGACAACGTCGGCGTCACCGGCTACGAGGTGTGGGCCAACGGCAGTTTGCGGACCACCGTCGGCGGCTCCACGCTGACGTACACCGACAGCCAGCCGGACAGCGCCACCGTCTCCTACCAGGTACGGGCCCGCGACGCCGCCGGCAACGTGTCCGCGAACAGCAACACGGTCACCCGCACCGGCAGCACCACCGGCGGCACCAACCTGGCCGTCGGCAAGCCGGCCACCGCGTCGTCGGTGGTGCACGTGTTCAACGCCGCCAACGCGGTCGACAACGACGTCATCACCTACTGGGAGGGCGCGCCGGGCGCGTACCCGAGCACGCTGACCGTGGCGCTGGGCGCGAACGCCAGCATCAGCGCGGTGGTGGTGAAGCTCAACCCGGACCCGGCGTGGGGCGCGCGTACCCAGACGTTCCAGGTGCTCGGACGGGAGCAGTCCGCGTCCGGGTTCACCAGCCTGGTCGGCTCCGCGACGTACTCCTTCAACCCGAACACCAGCAACACGGTGACCGTCCCGGTCTCCGCGACCGCCGCGGACGTCCGGTTGCAGTTCACCGCGAACTCCGGCTCGTCCAACGGCCAGGTCGCGGAGTTCCAGGTCATCGGCGTGCCGGCGGCCAACCCGGACCTCACCGTCACCGCCCTGACCGCCTCGCCCACCGCGCCGGTCGAGACCGACGCGATCACGCTGTCCGCCACCGTGCGCAACGCCGGCACCGCCGCGTCCGCCGCCACGAACGTCAACCTCTACCTGGGTACGACGAAGGTCGGCACCGCCGCCGTCGGCGCGCTCGCGGCCGGCGCGTCCACCACCGTCTCGGCCACCATCGGCGCACGCGACGCCGGCAGCTACCAGCTCACCGCGAAGGTCGACGAGTCGAACACGGTGATCGAGCAGAACGAGGCGAACAACTCCTACACCAACCCGACCGCGTTGACGGTCAGCCCGGTGGCCAGCTCCGACCTGGTGGCCTCCGCGGTGACCTGGTCGCCCGGTACGCCGGCCGCCGGCGCCACGGTCAGCTTCGGGGTGACGCTGCGCAACCAGGGCACGATCGCGTCGGCGAGCGGCGCGCACGGCATCACGCTCACCGTGCTCAACGACTCCGGCTCCGTGGTCCGCACGCTGACCGGCTCGTACTCCGGCACGATCGCCGCCGGGGCCACCGCCGGCCCGGTGGCGCTCGGCACCTGGACGGCCGCCAACGGCCGGTACACGGTCCGGGTGGTGCTCGCCGACGACGCCAACGAGCTGCCGGTGAAGCGGCAGAACAACACAAGCGACCGGGCACTGTTCGTCGGCCGGGGCGCGAACCTGGCGTACGACATGTACGAGGCCGAGGACGGCTCCGTCGGCGGCGGCGCGCAGGTCATCGGCCCGAACCGCACCATCGGCGACCTGGCCGGCGAGGCGTCCGGCCGGCGCGCGGTCACGCTCAACACCACCGGCGCGTACGTCGAGTGGACCACCAAGTCGGCCGCGAACGCGCTCGTCACCCGCTTCTCCATCCCGGACGCGGCGGGCGGTGGCGGCATCGACTCGACGCTCAACGTCTACGTCAACGGGGTGCTGCACAAGCCGATCAGCCTCACCTCGAAGCACAGTTGGCTCTACGGTGCCGAGGCCGGCCCGAGTGACTCGCCCAGCGCGGGCGCTCCCCGGCACCTGTACGACGAGGCGAACGTGCTGCTGAACTCCACCGTCCCGGCGGGCAGCCGGATCCGGCTCCAGAAGGACCCGGCGAACAGCACCACGTACGCGATCGACTTCGTCAACACCGAGCTGGTGTCGCCGCGCGCCAACCCGGACCCGACCCGGTACAAGGTGCCCACCGGCTTCAGCCACCAGGACGTGCAGAACGCGCTGGACGCGGTGCGGATGGACACCACCGGCACGCTTGTCGGCGTCTACCTGCCCGCCGGCACCTACGAGACGGCGCAGAAGCTCCAGGTGTACGGCAAGGCGGTGAAGGTCGTCGGCGCGGGCATGTGGTACACCCGCTTCCAGACCCCGACGAACCAGCAGAACACCGACGCCGGGTTCCGGGTCGAGTCCTCGGCCAGCGGGTCGACCTTCGCCCACCTGGCGTTCTTCGGCAACTACACCAACCGGATCGACGGACCCGGCAAGGTGTGGGGCGAGCTGAAGGACGTCGACAACCTCACCCTGGACAGCGTCTGGGTGGAGCACACCGTCTGCGCGTACTGGGGGGTGAGCGTGGACGGGCTGACCATCCGGGACAGCCGGTTCCGCGACACGTTCGCCGACGGGGTGAACATGACCAACGGCAGTACGAACGCCCTGGTCACCAACACCGAGGGCCGCTCCAACGGTGACGACGCGTTCGCGTTGTTCTCCGCCACCGACGCCGGTGCCTCCGGCGGCAACCACGGCAACGTGTTCGAGAACCTGACCGCCACGCTGACCTGGCGGGCCGCCGGCCTCGCCGTGTACGGCGGCTACGACAACATTTTCCGCAACCTCTACATCGCCGACCAGTTGACGTACTCGGGCATCACCATCAGCTCGCTGGACTTCGGCTACCCGTTCGTCGGGTTCGGTGCCAGCCCGCCCACCCGGTTCGAGAACATCTCGCTGATCCGCTCCGGCGGCCACTTCTGGGGCGCGCAGACGTTCCCGGCGATGTGGCTGTTCTCCGCGTCCAAGGAGTTCCGGGGCATCCGGGTGAGCGACGTGGACATCGTGGACCCGACATACTCGGGGATCATGTTCCAGACCAAGTACACCGGCAGCCAGCCGGAGAACCCGATCACCGACACGGTGCTCACCAACGTCTCCATCTCGGGGGCGCGGCGCAGCGGTGACGCGTTCGACGCGAAGTCCGGCTTCGGCATCTGGGTCAACGAGATGCCCGAGGCGGGGCAGGGCCCGGCCGTCGGCGCAGCCACCTTCACCAACCTCCGCCTGACCGACAACTACCAGGACATCAAGAACACCACCACCACATTCACCATCACCCGCAACTGATGTAAGGAGGGGCCCCTTCCTAACGCCTCCGGCAGAGAAGGGGCCCCTTCTCACACGCCAGCCGGGAGAGAACGCTCCCGGCTGGCCCCGTGTTCCGGCCGTGGGGTGGGGTCGAGCGTGACCGGGCCGGGTCGACGTGGTGACGTTCCGTTAACGGCGGTCCGGATGTACTCCACGGATGCACCTCCGTACCCGGCTCGTTCCGTCCCGGACCACCGGGACCACCCGCACCATGCTTGCCGCGATCCTCAGCTCGGTCATGGTCGGCGCACTCCTGACCGTCGGCTCGTCCGCCGAGGCGGCCATCACGACCCATGTCTTCGCCGCCACCAACGACAGTTACGTCAACGCCGCCGCGCCCACCACCAACTACGACACGTCGCCGCGGCTGGCGGTGGCCGCGGGTCCGGCCCGGATCTCGTACGTGAGCTTCACGGTCACCGGTCTGACCGCACCGGTGGTGCACGCCCGGCTGGTGATGCACACCAGCAGCGCGAGCTACGCGGGCAGCCTCACCGGCGGCACGATCGAGCGCACCGGCGCGAACTGGGTCGAGACGACGTTGACCTACGCCAACCGCCCGCCCACGATCGGTGCGCCGTTGTCGAAGTTCGGCATCGTCAAGCCCGACCGCTGGTACGAGACCGACGTGACCGTCGCGGTGACCAACAACATGGTGGTCAGTTTCGCCATCTCCTCCAGCGACCCGGACGGCGCCTACTACGACGCCCGGGAGAGCGCCGAGAACTGGCCGCGGCTCGCGGTCGACACCGGCGTGCCCCCCAGCCCCGACAACATCCTGCTGGCCGCCGGGGACATCGCGGGCTGCACCACCAACCGGGACGAGGAGACCGCGCAGATCCTGGACCGCCAACCGGGCACGGTGGCCACGCTCGGCGACTCGGTCTACGAGTCCGGCACCACCGCCGAGTTCGCCAACTGCTACCAGCCGACCTGGGGACGGCACAAGGCCCGTACCCGTCCGGCGGTGGGCAACCACGAGTACCTCACCGCCAACGCCGCCCCCTACTTCGCCTACTTCGGGGCGGCTGCGGGCCCCGCCGGACTCGGCTACTACTCGTACGACCTGGCCGGTTCCTCCGACTGGCACATCGTCGTGCTGAACTCCAACTGCGCCAAGGTGGGTGGCTGCCAGGCGGGCTCCGCCCAGGAACGGTGGCTGCGCGCCGACCTCGCCGCCCACCCCAGCCGCTGCACCCTGGCCTACTGGCACCACCCCCTGTTCAGCTCCGGGGAACGGCAGGCGCCCAACGTGCTGCCGCTGTTCCAGGCGCTCTACGACGCCGGCGCCGAGATCGTGCTCAACGGACACGCCCACCAGTACGAACGGTTCGCCCCCCAGTCACCGGACCGGACCGCCGACCCCGCCCGGGGCATCCGAGAGTTCGTGGTGGGCACCGGTGGCCGCTCCCTCCAGTCGAACTTCGGCACCGTGGTGCCCAACAGCGAGGTACGCAACGGCACCACCTACGGCGTCCTGCGGCTCACCCTCTACAACGGCGGATACGACTGGCGTTTCCTGCCGGTCACCGGACAGACCTTCACCGACGGCGGCAGCGGCACCTGCCACTGAACCCGGGCAGCCATGTTCACGAACCAGCGGCTGGCCGGCCTCCACCGGGACTCAGCGGCCCTACAGAGTGGCGATGTCCGAACAATGGTCGTTGACCGTCGACTGCGCACGTCCGCGCGAACTGGCTGCGTTCTGGTGCCTGGCGCTGGGGTACGTCCCGGCCTCACCTCCGCAAGGGTTCGACACCTGGGAGGCGTGGCTGATTCATGTCAGGGTTCCCGAGGACGAGTGGGACGACGCCGCCGTCATCGCGGACCCGGGCGGCGTTCGGCCCCGCGTGTCGTTCCTGCGGGTGCCGGAGCAGAAGGTGGTCAAGAACCGCATGCACGTCGACATCCAGGTCGGCGGCGGCCGGCAGGAACCGTTGGAGGTGCGCTGGCCGCGGGTCCAGGCGGTGGTCGACAAGCTGGTGGCGGCGGGCGGGGTGGTGCTCCGGGTGGACGAACCGGACGGTACGCCTGACCACGTGACGATGGCCGACCCGGAGGGCAACGAGTTCGACGTCCTCTGACGACCTCGTGCGTGGTAGCGGGCGAGGTCGGCGGGGAGTTGCCGAGCACGGCGGGGTGGCCCGGTCCGGACCGGGCCACCCCGGAGGATCACTCGGGGATGACGAACTGGGCGGTGCTTGTGGTGTCGTAGTTGACACCGTTCTTCTCGGCGTGGTGGGTGCAGTTCACGGTGACCGTCCGGGACTGGGCGGGGACCCCACTGACCGGGACGGTCGGCGACCAGAAGGTCACGTCGACGAGCGCGCCGTTGTTCTCCGAGTCATAGTCGTTGGTGGAGTAGCTGAGTACGGTGGCGGAGCACCGGACGTTGATGTAGTTGGCGTCCACCCGGTCGTTGCTCCAGGTGGCAAGCCGCGAGTAGGCACGGACCTTGACGCCGCCGACGCGGAACGGCCAGGCTCCCTCGTGGCCGACGCTCTCTCGTTCGATGACGCCCTGCAGGTTGTACGCCGGTGAGGACGGAGGCGGCGGCGTGCCGGGGCCCGGATCGCCGGTCCCGCCCCCACCCCCGCCGTCGCAGTTGAGAGAACAGTCGGGTTCCGAGGCGTGCGCCGGCATTGTTACCGCGCCGGTGGCCGTGAGGCAGGCCAGCAGGGCGATTCCGACGGTTGCAAAGCGTTTGAGCACGTCATCTCCTGTCGGTGGACGCCCGAGAAAAATCGACCCCCGTGGCGCGTGATCGGAGACGTAGGCTATCGCCGCCATTTTCGAAAAAGCAATAGATTCTGATCGGTACGGCCGCGGCGAGAACACCGTCCTATCCGGCTCGCCGATGATCGACCCACATCTTTGCTGGTCCAAAGCCCGCTATCAAATGCTGACCGTTGTTCAGCCGGCCAGAAGAAGCCATTCGGCGGAGTTCTTTTTGGTCCTATAGTGTTGGTTGCACCGGGCGTGCGACGGAGGATGATGATTGCCTGGGCTGGCGGGATAATTCGGGTTAAGTGACCTGCTGTTCCACGCCGTAACCATCCTCCACGACGCTCCGAAAACCTGATCGCGACCGCCTTAGCCTCGACGAAGACGTCAGCTTCACCCGGCGACGACATCGGTTCCCTCCACGGGCACAGACTCGCGGCTCCACACCACTGCGTGGATGTGACCCTTGTCGGCGCATTCGGTGTACCGTCCACTGTTGCCAGCCCGCCACCAAGTTGTGGCATGGTCGCTTGTCGTGTGGGAGCGCCGCTGATGCCTCGTCGTCCGATCCCCGCCGATCCGTCGATCGGTGACCGCATCCGAGCCCGCCGCGAGCTGCGCGGGTGGAGCATCCGGTACGCGGCCAGCCGCGCCGGCATCTCGCACACGTCCTGGTCCCGGATCGAGCGGGGTCAGCAGCGCACCGACCGCTACATGATCGTGGATCTGGCCGCCGCGCTCGAATGTTCGGCGGTCGACCTGACCGGGCAGGCGTACACGCCGGCCGACCGGCAGCTCGACGCCGCGCGCATCGACGCCGAGCGCCTGTGGCGGGCCATGATGGACAATCCCATGGGCGTACGCTCCGACACCACGGCCGTGGTCGAGCAGGTGCGCCGTGAGGCAGCCCTTGTGCGGGACCTGTACGGACGGTGCGACTACGCGGGCGCGCTGCGGCGGCTCGTCGATCTGGTGCCGGCCATGCACGGTCTGGCCGATCGCCGGGCCGCGTTGACGGAGATGGTCCCGCTGTACGGCGTCGCGATGGGCGCACTGCTCAACGTGAGCTATCCGGCACATGCCTGGCTGGCGGCGGAGCGGTGTGCCGAAGCCGCCGGGCTGCTCGACGACCCGGTCGCGGTCGGCGTGGCGGCGGCCAACCGGGCGCGGGTGTCCGCCTACTCGGGGGCGTACCGACCGGCGCGGGCATGGTGCGACGCGGCGGCGGCCGACCTCGCGGGCAGTGCGGCGCAGGGGGCGCTGGATGTGCTGGGGTTCCTGCACCTCGCGCGGGCACTGCACCTCGCCGGCCTACGTGACCCCGCCGGCGCGCAGGACCATCTCGTCGAGGCGGGGCTGATCGCCGCGCGCACCGGGGAGACGGACAGTTGGGACCTCGCCTGGGGGCCACGGAACGTGGCGCTGTGGCGAATGGCGTTCCTGCTCGACACGGGCCGCCCGGAGGCGGCCATGGCGACGGCGACCGGAGTGGACCTGACCGGCCTGCCGCCGGTGCGGCAGGTGTACTTCTGGCTCGACATGGGACGTGCTGCCGAGGCGGTCGGCCGGGATCGTGAGGCGGTGCGGATGCTGCTCGCGGCCGAGCGCGTCGGCCCGCAGCACGCTCGCTCGTCGGTCGCCGCCCGCGAGACGGCGCGGTCGTTGCTGCGCAGGGGAGCAGCATCACCCGAGCTGCGGGGCCTCTGTGAACGAATGAGCCTCACGACGCAGTAGTGGTGCGTAGGCGTTCCAGTCGATCCGCACACATTCCGTAGCGTCCCGATCACAGGGATGCGGTGATCCGCTCGCGTCTCCTTCCGGCGCGACGGTGGCGAGCCCATCGCCGTGCCCTCATCGAAGGGACCACCGATGGGCAACCGACGTGATCAGGGAGACAGCCGAGGCGAGCAGGCGGAAGCCGCCGAGCAGGAGGCCGCTCGGCAGCGGATCATCGCGCAGGCCGAGGCGGACCGAACACCCGTCGAGGACACCACCCGCGCGGTGCCGGATCGGCGGTGGCGTCGTGACCGGTGAGCGGGTGCCGATCGGCCGACGCGTCGCCTACCTGCGGGTGCGCCGCAAGCTCTCCCAGCAGACGTTCGCCGACCGGCTGGGCAAGTCGAAGAGCTGGGTCGACAAGGTGGAGCGCGGCGTACGTTCGCTGGAACGGGTGTCGACGATCTGGGAGATCGCGGCGGTGCTGCGGGTCGACGCGGCGACGCTGCTCGGCCACGACGTCCGGCCGGCCGAGGTGGCTGAGCGCGGCGAGGGCGTGGCGCGCATCCGGGCGGCCCTGTCCACGTACGGCATGACGGCCGGCCCGGACACGTCGCCGGGCCGGTTGGCTCAGGCCGTGGCGCACGCCTGGGACACCTATCGGCACGCCCGCTATCCGCAGCTCATGGAGCAGCTCCCGGCGTTGCTCACCGATGTCCAACGCGGGCAGGCGCGGAATCCGCAGGCGGGGCGGACGGCGGTGGTGGACGCGTACCGGGTCGCGGCGGCGCTGCTGACCAAGCTGGACGAAGCGAGTCTCGCCTGGCTGGCCGCCGACCGGGCGATGGCGGCAGCGGCGGGGGACCGGGTCCTGTTGGCCTGCGCGGCGGTGCAGCTCGGGCCGGTGCTACGGGCGTCGGCGCGGGCACGGTCGGTGCTGTTGGCCGCCGCGTACCGGGTCGCGCCGCGCGACAGCGATTCGGGTACGCCGCAGGAGCTGTCGCTGTGCGGGACGCTGCTGGCGCAGGCGGCGTTGACGGCGGCGCGGGCCGGTGACGGGCGTGCCGCCGGTGACCTGTTGGACGAGGCGGCGGAGATGGCCGCCCGGGTGGGCGACGGGCACGACCATTGTCGGACCGCGTTCGGGCCGGCGGCGGTGGACGTGGCACGGGTGGTCGCCGCCGTGGAACGGGGCGACGGTGCGGAGGCGGTGGCCCGGCACGAGGCGGCGATCGCGGGGGACGGGTGGCGGTGGCTGCCGCTGGAGCATCGCGCCGCGCATCTGGTGGACGCCGCGCGGGCGTACCTCATGGTGGGTGACGCCGAGCGCGCGGCGAAGGCGCTGGCCCGGGCGGAGCGCCTCGCGCCGGCCGAAATCCGCCACCGCCCCATGGCGCGCGACCTGGCCGCGCGGGTCGCCTGTCACCCGGATGCGGTGCCGGTGATCGCACCACTCGCGCACGGTCTTGACATGCGCTGAGCCCGTCCGGGAGCCCGACCACCGTGGTTCCCTGCGATGCCTACCCGGGCGTCACGCGGCCGTTTCCGTCATGGCGCTGCGCACCTCGTGGAACTGGGCCGTCCGGTCGCCCTGTGGTCGGGACGAGACGAAGGCGACGATGCCCAGGGTCTGGTCGTCGGCCCAGGCGCAGACGACGAGATGGCTTCCGTCGCCGGAGCGTCCCTGGCCACATCGGGCCGTGCCGCCAAGTTCCCCTGGTTCGACCGGTTTGGGTGACTCGATGCGGTACGGCTGGAGGGAACGGTCGATCAGCCCGGGCCCGTCGGTGACGGTGCCGGAGACGCCGGTGATGTAGACCATGTCGGCGTCCGGGTCGTCGTTGCCGTACGCCCAGCCGACGGCGCTGGTCACGGGTGCGACGTCCCGCTTCAACGTGTCGAGGTGTTGCTTGGCCGCGCCGGTGGCCACGCGGCTCATGCTCTTCGGCAGGCCGAGCAGCGTGTCCGGCATCCGGAGCTTGCGGACGGGCTGCGCGGGTGACGGCGGGGCCGCAGGTGTCCGTGGCGTGGCGGGCTCCGAAGCGCAGCCGGCGGCCAGGAACAGCGTGGCCAGCAGCGCGACAGCGCCGAACGCTCGGGACGGTCTTCTGGTGGTGTTCGACATCGCGGTCACGTCCGTGGAGCGTACGGCGCTCGGTGCGGCGCCGTTGTCGGGGTAGGACAGTAGCCGTTCATCGATCTTGGAGTTGTGGCACCTCCGATAAGGAGCGAAACCGGCATACCGTGGCACCGCAAGTCCAAGATCGACGAAAGCGGGCCGCGCAGGGACTGGTCACGCGGCATTCGTGAGTTCAAACTCCGCTGTTGTCACGACTTCGCAGGGTGAAACTCATCGGTGGGTCGTGACTTGTCGCACTGGGCCCGCGCCTCCGCCATCCGCAGGATTGACGTCAACCGATCAGCCGGTGGAGGCAACCGAAATGGACGAACGGTACGACTCGTACTGCGCGGTCGATCCGCTCTTCTACGACTCGCTGGCCGGCACCACGGCCGACGCGGACGCCTACCCGACCGGCCCGGTGCCGGAGGGCTGGGAGTGCGAGGTCAAGGACGACTGGCTGATCCACGGCCCGGTCGGCGGGACCCTCCCCGCGCAGGGCTGGAAGATCCACGTGTCGGCGCGGCTCGACAACGCGGAGCGCGTGCTGGCCCGGGTGGCGGACTACTGCCGGCCCCGTGGCATCGCGTTCAAGCACCTGCGCGGCCCGCGGCTGCTGCTCATGCGCAACAGCAAGTACGCCCGGCGCGGCGCCAGCGGGAAGTTCGTCACCGTCTACCCGCGTGACGACGCCGAGCTGGAGCTGACCGCCAAGGAACTCGCCGACCTGCTCGACGGCGAGACCGGGCCGTACATCCTCAGCGACCTGCGCTACGGCGACGGCCCGGTGCACCTGCGCTACGGCGGCTTCGCGGCCCGCTACTGCGTCTCCGACGACGGGCAGACCGTGCCGGCGATCGAGAGCCCGGACGGCACGCTGGTGCCGGACCGGCGGGACCCGGTGTTCCACGTGCCGGAGTGGGTGACGCTGCCCGACTTCCTCGCCCCGCACCTGGCCGCCCGGAACGCGGCCAGCACCACCGACCTGCCGTACCGGATCGAGAAGGTGATCCACTTCTCGAACGGCGGCGGCCTCTACGAGGCCCGCGACACGCGGACCGACCAGCGGGTGGTGCTCAAGGAGGCCCGGCCGCACGCCGGACTGGACGCCACCGGCACCGACGCGGTCACCCGGCTGCGCCGCGAGGCGCAGACGCTGCGCCGGCTGGCCGACGTGCCGCACCTGGTCCGGGTGCACGACGAGTTCGAGTTCGGCGGGCACGAGTTCCTCGCCCTGGCGTACGTCGAGGGCCGGCCGCTCAACCAGGTGGTGGTCGAGCGATACCCGCTGGTGCACCTCGACGCCGACCGGGCCGACTACACCCGCTGGGCGCTCGACGTGCACCGCCAGGTCGCCGAGGCGGTCGCCGCCATCCACGCGCACGGCGTCGTCTACGGCGACCTGCACATGTTCAACATCATGGTCGGCGACGACGGCGCGGTGACGCTCATCGACTTCGAGGTCGCCGCCGACGTCGCCGAGGCGACCCGGCCCGCGCTGCGCAACCAGGCGTTCGCCGCGCCCCGCGACCGCACCGGCGTCGACGTCGACAGGTACGCGTTGGCCTGCCTGCGGCTCGCCCTGTTCCTGCCGCTGACCGCGATGCTGCGGCTGGCTCCGGCCAAGGCGGCGCACCTGGCCGACGTGATCGCCGAGAACTTCCCGGTGCCGCGCGAGCTGCTGGACGAGTCGGTCGACGTGATCGGGGGCGGCCGACCGACGGACCTGCGCCGCGCGGTCACGATCGACCCGGACGACTGGCCCGGTCTGCGCGACCGGCTCGCCGAGGCGATCACCGCCAGCGCCACCCCGGAGCGCGACGACCGGCTCTTCCCCGGCGACATCCGCCAGTTCGCCGGCGCCGACGGCGGCCTCAACCTCGCGTACGGCGCGGCCGGGGTGCTCTGGGCGCTGCACGTCAGCGGCGCCGGCACCGACCCGGCGCACGAACGGTGGCTGATCGACCGGGTCCGCCAACCCGCCTCCGGCAGCCGGCTCGGCTTCTACGACGGGCTGCACGGCATCGCGTACGTGCTGGACCTGCTCGGCCACCGGGACGAGGCGCTGCGCCTGCTCGACCTCTGCCTCGACCAGCCCTGGACCGAACTGCGCGACGACCTGACCGGCGGGCTGTCCGGCGTCGCGCTCAACCTCGCCCACTTCGGCGCGCTCACCGGCGAGCGGCGCTACGCCGACGCGGCCCGGCAGGCCGTCGACGTGGTGGTCGGCCGGCTCGGCGACGTCGACTCGGTCGCCGAGATCAGCGGCGGGCGGCACCCGTACGCCGGGCTGGCCCGGGGCGGGGCCGGCGTGGCGTTGATGCTGCTGCGGATGTACGAGCGGCACGGCGACGCCGAGCTGCTCGACCACGCGGGCACCGCGCTGCGCCAGGATCTCCGCCGCTGCGTCCGCCGCGACGCCGGGCACCTGGAGGTCAACGAGGGGTGGCGGACCATGCCCTACCTGGCCGAGGGCAGTGTCGGCATCGGACTGGTGCTCGATCACTATCTGCGGCACCGGCCCGACGACGAGCTGCGCGACCAGGCCACCGCGATCCGCCGCTGCGCCGACTTCCCGTTCTACGCGCAGTCCGGGCTCTTCGCCGGCCGCGCCGGGATCGTCGCGTACCTCGCCGAGCGGGGGGAGCGGGACGCGGCCCGGGAGCAGGCCCGGCTGCTCGGCTGGCACGCGTTGCCGTACCGGGACCGGACCGCGTTCCCCGGCGACCAACTGCTGCGACTCTCCATGGACCTGGCCACCGGCACCGCCGGCGTGCTCGCCGCGCTCACCGCCACCCGGCCGGACGACGCGCTCCACCTGCCGTTCCTGACCCCGCTGCCCGGCGCGACGCGCGTCGCGGGCGCGGACTGAACGGCCACCGAACCCCCCGGTTCCCCCGGGGTGACCCGAAGCCACCACCCGAGACGTGGAATGAGGTGAATTGACATGGCTCTGCTCGACCTCCAGGGGATGGAGCTGCCGGCCGCCGAGCGTACCGGCGGTGGCAGCAACGCCAGCCTGCTGCTCTGCGGCGACAGCTCGCTGAGCGTCACCACCTGCAAGTGACCCATCCGACCATCGACGTCACGAGAGAAAGAGGAACCGACATGGCTCTGCTCGACCTCCAGGGGATGGAACTGCCGGCCGCCGAGCGTACCGGTGGTGGCAGCCAGGCCAGCCTGCTGCTCTGCGGCGACAGCTCGCTGAGCGTCACCACCTGCCACTGACCTACCCGATCATCGACGTCACGAGAGAAAGAGGAACCGACATGGCTCTGCTCGACCTCCAGGGGATGGAACTGCCGGCCGCCGAGCGTACCGGTGGTGGCAGCCAGGCCAGCCTGCTGCTCTGCGGCGACAGCTCGCTGAGCGTCACCACCTGCCACTGACGATCAGTCGCTTGGCCCCGGGCCGGCTCACGCCGGTCCGGGGCCCGCGCCCGTGGGAGGCCCGATGACCCCCGCCGACCGGCTCGCGTTGCGCGCCGTGGCGTTCGCCGGCTGGTGGACGCCGGTGCTGGCGGTGCTCGCCGTCACGGAGGCGGCGGCCCAGCTCGCGCTTCCCGCCGTGCTGGGTCGGGCGGTGGACGCCGCCGTCGACGCCGCGCCGCAGTCCCCGCCCGGCCGGTGGCTCGCGGTGGTCGTCGCCCTGGTGCTGGTGCTGATCGGCGCGCGGGCGGCCCACGACTACGGCACCGGCGCGGCCGGCGCCCGCTCGGTCGCCGCGCTGCGGCACGCCCTGATCCGCCACCTGTTCGCGCTCGATCCGCGCACCGTGGGCCGCCGGCCGGTGGGTGACCTGGTCGGCCGGCTGGTGGGGCAGGTCGCCGACGCCGGGCAGGCCGCCCCGACGGCCGTGCTGGCCGGCAGCGTGCTGCTGCCACCGCTGGGCAGCCTGGTCGCGCTCACCCTGCTCGATCCCTGGCTCGGCCTGACGTTCGTGGTCGGGCTGGTGCTCCTGGCCGTGCTGCTGCGGCGGTTCGTCAGCGAGGCGTCCGGCGCGGTCGCCGGCTACCAGCGGGCCCAGGGCGACCTGGCCGGACGACTGGTCGAGGCGCTCGCCGGGGCACGGACGATCACCGCCGCCGGCACCGCCGGGCACGAGGTCGAGCGGGTGCTCGCGCCGCTGCCCGAGCTGCGCCGCCACGGCCTGCGTACCTGGCGGGTGCTCGCCGGCGCGGCGGCCCGGGGCGCCCTGCTGAACCCGCTGCTGCAACTGGCGGTCGTCGCCGTCGGCGGCTGGTCCCTGTCCGCCGGTCGGCTGACGCCCGGGGAACTGCTGGCCGCCCTCCAGTACGCCACGATCGGCGCCGGACTGGGCGCCGCGATCGCCGCCGTCAACACCGCCGTGCGGGTCCGTGCCGGCTGCGGCCGGGCCGCCGAGATCCTCGACGAGCCGCCCCGCCCGCCCGGCGGCCGGGACCTGCCGCCCGGGTCGGGCCGGCTGGAGCTGAGCGGCGTGGAGGTCCGCGACGACGCCGGGCGTCCGCTGCTCGACCGGGTCGACCTGCGGGTGCCCGGCGGCACGCTCCTCGCCGTCGTCGGGCCGTCCGGCGCCGGCAAGTCGCTGCTCGCGGCCGTCGCGGGCCGGCTGCGTGATCCGGACGCCGGCGAGGTACGCCTGGACGGCGTGCCGCTGCCGGAGTTGACGCCGACGGCGCTGGGCCGGGCGGTCGGCTACGGTTTCGAGCGGCCGGTGCTGGTCGGTGACACGGTCGGCGCGGCGGTCGGCTGCGGCGGCGACCCGGTGCCGCTGGCCCGCGCCGCCGAGGTCGACGACGTGGTGCAGCGGCTGCCCGAGCGTTACCGCACCCCGCTGGCCGGGCTCGCCCTCTCCGGCGGCGAGCGGCAGCGCCTCGGGTTGGCCCGCGCGCTGCGCGCCGAACGGCTGCTGATCCTCGACGACGCCACGTCCAGCCTGGACACGGTGACCGAGCACCGGGTGGTGGACACGCTCACCGGCCGCGACGACAGGCGTACCCGGGTGGTGGTGAGCCACCGGGTCGGCACCGCGGCCCGCGCCGACCTGGTGGCCTGGGTGGACGGTGGCCGGGTACGCGCGGTCGCCCCGCACCGGGAGTTGTGGGACGACCCGGCGTACCGGGCGGTGTTCCGGTCGTGACCACCGTCGGCGCGGTGGTCCGCGCGGAGCTGTCCACGCGACGCCGTCCGCTGCTGCGGCTGGCCGGCTGGTCGCTGGCCGAGGCGCTGCCGGCGGCGTTGAGCGGCCTGCTGACCGCCCGGGCCGTGGACGGCGGCTTCCTGGCCGGCCGGCCCGGTGTCGGGCTGCTCTGGCTGGGCCTGCTGGCGCTCGCGGTGCTGGTCGGCGCGCTCGGCACCCGGCAGGCGTACGGGCTGCTGGGCGACGTGGTGGAGCCGTTCCGGGACGACCTGCTGCGGCGGGTCGTCGCGGGCACGCTGGCCGGCGCGAGCGACGGACGGGTCGACGACGCGGCGGTGACCCGGCTGACCCACCAGGTGGAAATGGTCCGGGACACCTGGGCCGGCCTGCTGATGGTGGTCCGGGGCTTCGTGTTCGCCGCCGGCGCGGCCGTGGTCGGCCTCTGTTCCCTGGCGGTCCCGGTCGCGCTGCTGGTGACCGTGCCGGTCCTCGCCGGCCTGCTGCTCTTCGTCGCGGCGTTGCCGGCGATGGTGGTCCGGCAACGCGACTACGTCCGGGCCGGTGAGCGGCTCGGCCGGGACGCGGTGGTCGCCGTGAGCGGCCATCGTGACGTCCTGGTCAGCGGCACCGGGGACCGGGTCGTCGGCTGGCTCGGTGGGCACGTCGACGCGCAGGCGCGGGTGGAGCGGCGGCTGGCGACCATGGCCGCCGCGCGCAGCCTGAGCCTGGCCGTCGGCGGGTGGCTGCCGGTGCCGGTGCTGCTGCTGGCCGCGCCGTGGCTGCTCGGGCGCGGTCTCGGGGCCGGCGCGCTGCTCGGCGCGCTGGTCTACGTCGTGCACGGCATCCAGCCGGCGCTGCACACGCTGTTCCAGGGGGTGGCGGCCGGTGGCCTGCGCTTCGTGGTCACCCTCGACCGGCTGCTGCGCACCTGCGTACCCCCGGGGGAGAGCGGCGTGGCGACGGCGGCGCCGCCGCCCGATCCGGCCGCGCCCGCGCTGTCGCTGCGGGCGGTGACGTTCCGGTACGGGCCGCACGCCGCGCCGGTGCTCGACGGCTTCGACCTGACCGTGCCGGCCGGCGACCACCTGGCAATCGTCGGCGCGAGCGGGATCGGCAAGTCCACACTGGCGGGGCTGATGGCCGGCGTGCTGTGCCCCGACTCGGGCACGGTCCGCGTCGCGGGCACGCCGACCGGCGTGGCGACGCCGGCCGAGCTGGCCGCCCGCCGGGTGCTGATCCCGCAGGAGGCGTACGTGTTCACCGGCACGGTCCGGGACAACGTCCGCTACCTGCGGCCCGACCTGGACGACGCGACGATCCGCCGGGCGGCGGACCGGCTGGGCCTGGCCGAGCTGGTGGCCCGGCTCGGTGGCCTCGACGCGACGCTGCGGCCGGCGGGGCTCTCCGCCGGGGAGCGCCAGCAGGTGGCGCTGCTGCGGGCCTGGCTGTCGCCGGCGCCGTTGCTCATCCTCGACGAGGCGACCTGCCACCTGGACCCGGCCACCGAGGCGCGCCTGGAAATGGCGTTCGCCGCCCGGCCCGGCACCCTCGTGGTGATCGCGCACCGGATCAGCTCGGCGGTGCGGGCCCGGCGCGTGCTGCTGCTCGACGGCGGGCAGGCCCACCTGGACAGTCACCACGGGCTGCTGGCCGGTTCGGCAGCGTACCGGGAGATGGTGGGTTACTGGGAGGGCGGCGGCGACCGGTCAGATCCAGCAGGACTCCCGGGCGGTCCGCACCGCTTCCCAGCGGGTCCGGGCGCCCGTCTTGGCCATGATGTGGGAGAGGTGGTTGCGGACCGTGCCCGGTGAGACGCCCAGCTTCTGGGCGACCTCGCGGACCGGCAGGCCCTCGGCGACCACGTCCAGCACCTCCCGCTCCCGGGGGGTCAACGGATTGTCGGCCACCTCGAGCGCGGCGACGACCAGGTCCGGGTCGAGCACGACCTGACCGTCGGCGATCTGCCGGACCCCCTCGGCGATCCGTTCGGGCGGCACGTCGTGGTTGAGGAAACCGATCCACCCGCGATGCTCGGCGAGCATCGCGCGCAGCCGCCCGGCCCGCCGCTGGTCCACCAGCACCAGCAGCCGGCCGCCGTGGCTGCCGTCGGCCGCGGCGGCGAGCCGGGCGAGCTGGTTCACCGGTACGACGTCGACGTCGACCACCGTGACGTCGGGGCGTTCGCCGAGCAGCGCGGCCCGGACGGCGTGGGGAGTGTCCGCCTCAGCGACCACGTCGATGTCGCCCTGGGCGGTCAGCAGGTGGGCGAGCGCGCCCCGGACCAGCCGTCCCTTGAGCGCGAGCAGCGTGCGGACCATGTCGTCTCCCTGCCATGACCCCCGTCTTCCTGACCTATCGTGAACAACTGATAACCAGCCGTCAGGAATCTTATTTAAGTCACTGTGCCGACGACACCCGGTGTCGGCCTGTTGTCAGATCCAGCCGGCCTCCTGGGCGCGTTGCACCGCCTCCCAGCGGTTCCGGCCGCCGGTCTTGCGCAGCAGGCTGGACAGATGGTTGCGGACCGTCCCGGGAGCGAGGTGCAGCACCGCGGCGATCTCCCGGCTGGGCAGACCCTTCGCGGCGGTGGCGGCCACCTCCCGCTCCCGCTCGCTCAGCGGGTTGACCACGGTGTCCAGCGCGGCGACGGCGGTCAGCGGGTCGATCGCGCGGCGCCCCTGGGCGACGGCCCGCAACTGGGTGAGCATCTCCTCCGGTGGCACGTCCTTGGCGACCACCCCACGCACGCACAGGTTCAGCACCAGTCGCAGCACCCGGGCGCTCGGCCGGTTCGTCAGCACCACGACCGCGCAGTCCGGCGCGGCGGCGCGCAGTGCCGCGACCACCGTCGCCGGCTCGTCCTCCGGGTTGAGGTCGAGCAACGCCAGGTCGGCGCGGCGGCACAGGCCGCCGGCGTCCGGGTCGCCCTCGGCCACCACCTCGAAGTCGGCCGCCGCCGCGACCACCCCGGCCACCAGCGTCCGGCACAGGCTGGGTGCGCCGAGCACGGCGACCCGGATCGCTGGTGTCGGGCCGGTTGCCGATTCGCTACGAGTATCGTTCACGGGACTACTGTGCCCGACACACCGTAACCGGTCACCCCCTGTGCTGTGCGTTTCCGGCGCGATCCCGCCATGTGGTTGCCGCCG
The DNA here is from genome assembly GCF_027925725.1 of Micromonospora sp. AKA38. Taxonomy (NCBI): domain Bacteria; kingdom Bacillati; phylum Actinomycetota; class Actinomycetes; order Micromonosporales; family Micromonosporaceae; genus Micromonospora; species Micromonospora sp. AKA38. The sequence goes on from NZ_BNEI01000005.1 coordinate 1,072,825, forward strand.
GGCGTGGCGGGGTCGGGCCGGGCGTCAGCGTCCGAGTGCGACGGCTAGCCGGCGGACCGCCTCGTCCATCATCTCCGGCCGGGCGGCGGCGTAGGTGAGGCGCAGGTGCGGCGCGGGCGGTTCGGCGGCGTACCAGGGTCGCCCGGGGAACACGGTGACCCCCTCGGCGGCGGCCCGCGCGGTCACCGCGACGTCGTCGGCGCCGTCCGGCAACCGGACCCACAGGTGCAGGCCGCCGCGGGGGACGTCGGGCGGGGTCAGCGCCGGCAGGTGGCGGTCCAGCGCCGCGAGCAGCGCGTCCCGGCGGGCCCGCAGCTCCTTGCGCAGCGTACGGCGGTGCCGGTCCCAGGCCGGCGCGGCGAGGAACTCCAACGCGGCCTGTTGCAGCGGCCCGGCCACGAAGAAGTCGTCGAGCAGCCGGGCGGCGCGCAGGCGTTCCCCGGCCGGCCCGCGCGCGCCCAGCGCGGCGATCCGCAGGCCGGGGGCGGCCGGCTTGGTCAGCGAGCGCAGGTAGACCACGTGTCCGTCCGGGTCGTCGGCGGCCAACGGTGGCGGCGCCTCGCCGTCGATGGTCAGGTCCCGGGCGTAGTCGTCCTCGACCAGGAACGCGCCGGCCTCGCGGATCGCGGTCGCCACCTCGGCCCGCCGGGCGGGGCTGAGCGTCGCGCCGTGCGGGTTGGCGTGCAGCGGCTGGCAGTAGAACAACCGGGCGCCGGTGCGGGCGAACGCGGCGGCGAGCTGGTCGGGGCGGACCCCGTCGGCGTCGGCGGGCACCGGCACCACCCGCAGCCCGGCGGCGTGCGCGGTGGCCAGCGCGCCCAGGTAGGTGGGGGACTCGACGAGCAACGTGTCGCCGGGCACGGTGAGCGCCCGCAGGGTGGACGCGAGCGCGGCCTGCCCGCCCGGGCAGATCACCACGTCCTCGGCGCGCAGGCCGCCGCCGGTCTCGCGGGCGAACCAGGCCCGCAGGTCGGCGCGCCCCTCGACCGGGCCGCGTTGCCACGCCGCCGGGTGGCGGGCCGCGCGGGCGAGCGCCGCGCCGAGCGCGACGGCCGGCTGGAGTTCCGTGTCCAGGTAGCCGCCGGTCAACGGGATGGCCCCGGCCGGCGGCAACGCCAGGAGCGCCTGCATCTCCTCGCCGCCGGAGCGCCGGGAGCCCAGCGCGACGGTCTGCCAGGACAGGTCCGGGCGGGGCGGGTCGACGCGCCGGGCCGCCACGAACGCGCCCCGCCCCGACCGCGTCTCGACCAGCCCCTCCGCGACGAGCCGCCGGGTCGCCTCGGCGACCGTCACCGGGGAGGCGTGGTGGTGGGCGGTCAGCTCCCGCACCGACGGCAGCCGCGTCCCGGGCGCGGTGGCCCGCACCAGCGTACGCAGGTGGTGGACAACGCGGTCGGTAGCGCTACCATCATTCATGACGGAACAGAGTAGCGCTACTGAACCCACGACGGTAACGGCCCGGCCGGGCGCCGGTGTCGCGCTCGGCGCGCTGGGTGTGCTGGCGTTCAGCATGTCGCTCCCGGCCACCCGCGTCGCCGTGCACACGCTCGACCCGTGGTTCGTCGCGTTCGGACGGGCCGTCGGCGCGGCGCTGCTCGCGGCGGCGTACCTCCGCCTGACCCGGGCCCCGCGCCCCACCCCGGTCCAGTGGCGGCGACTGGCCGTCGTCGCGCTCGGCGTGGTCGTCGGCTTCCCGCTGTTCACGTCGCTCGCGCTCACCACGCAGACCTCCGCGCACGGCGCGGTCGTCGTCACCGTGCTGCCCGCCATGACGGCGGTCTTCGCGGTGCTCCGGGCCGGCGAACGACCGCCACCGCTGTTCTGGCTCGCCAGTGCCGCCGGGCTGGCGCTGGTGCTCGCGTTCCTCGCCGCCGGCGGTTCGATGCGCGGCACGCTCTCCCTGGCGGACCTGTTCCTGCTCGCCGCCGTCGTGCTGTGCGGCCTCGGGTACGCCGAGGGCGGCGTGCTGGCCCGTCAGCTCGGTGGCGCCCGGACGATCTGCTGGGCGTTGCTGCTCTCGCTGCCGGTCACGATCCCGGTCACGGCGGTGGCCGCCGCCGCCCACCACCCGCGGGCCGGTGCCGCCGGCTGGACCGCGTTCGGCTACCTCACGCTGGTCTCGATGTTCCTCGGCTTCTTCGCCTGGTACGCCGGGCTGGCCCGGGGCGGCATCGCCAAGGTGGGGCAGATCCAGCTCGTCCAGCCGGTGCTCACGCTGGTCTGGTCGGCGTTGCTGCTCGGCGAGGCGATCACCCCGGCCACCGTCGCCGTGGCCGGGGCGGTGCTGGCCTGTGTGGTGCTCATCCAACGCACCCGGGGCGCCGCCCGCCCCCGCGACCACGCCCCGCCCCACCCCGAACGGGCCGGTCAGCGGTAGTGCCCGGGCGTCGGCTAGGCCGGAACGTCGAGCGTGCTGATCAGGTGCGCCACCCGCTGCCGGATCTCGTCGCGGACCTGACGGACGACGTCCAGCGACCGGCCGGCCGGATCGGTGAGCTGCCAGTCCTCGTAGCGTTTCCCGGGGAACACCGGGCAGGCGTCGCCGCACCCCATGGTGACGATGACGTCGCTGGCCTCGGCGGCGTCCCAGGTGAGCCGGGCCGGCGTCCGGTCGGTGATGTCGATGCCGACCTCGCGCATGGCCTCGACGGCGACCGGGTTGATCCGGTCGGCGGGTTCGCTGCCGGCGGAGCGCACCTCGACGGCGTCCCCGGCGAGGTGGCGCAGCCAGCCGGCGGCCATCTGGGAGCGGCCGGCGTTGTGGACGCAGACGAACAGGACGGTGGGTTGGTGACTCATCGGGCTTCGGTCTCCGGGGTGAGGTGGGGCACGACCACGGCGTCGGCGTCGTCGCCGGCGTGGGGGTACCAGAGGGCGAGCGCGGCGACGGCGACCAGACCGCCGACGACCTGGGCGACCAGGAAGCCGGGCACCGAGGCCGGGGCGATGCCGGCGAACGTGTCCGAGAACGCCCGGCCGACCGTGACGGCCGGGTTGGCGAACGAGGTCGACGAGGTGAACCAGTAGGCCGCGCCGATGTACGCCCCGACCGCGGCCGGCGCGGCGGCGGTGCGGCCGGAGCGGGCCAGCGCGAAGATCAGCAGGACCAGGCCGGCGGTGGCGACCACCTCGGCCAGCCACAGGTGCCCGCCGCTCCGGTCGGTGCGGGACCAGGCCATCGCCGGCAGGTCGAACATCAGGTGGGCGAGGACGGCGCCGGTGACCGCGCCGGCGGTCTGGGCGATCGCGTACGCGGCGAGGTCGCGCCCGGTCAGGCCGGTGCCGGCGCGGCGGCCGAGCCACCAGTCGACGGCGGAGACGACCGGGTTGAGGTGCGCGCCGGAGACCGGGCCGAACGTCAGGATGAGCGCGCCCAGGGCGAGGGCGGTGGCGATCGCGTTCTCCAGCAGTTGCAGCCCGGTGTCGGTGGGGGACAGCCGGGTGGCGGCGATGCCCGAGCCGATGACGGCGGTGACCAGCAGCGCGGTGCCGGCGAACTCGGCCGACGCCCGCCGGGACAGGGGGAGGCTCACGCCGGGTGCCCGTCACCGGCGGCGGCCGTGGTCTCCAGCAGCGCGCCGAGCTGCCGGAGCGCCTCGGGCCGGACGCGGTACCAGACCCAGGTCCCGCGCCGGTCGGCGTCGACCAGGCCGGCCTCGCGGAGGACCTTGAGGTGGTGCGAGATGGTCGGCCCGGACAGGTCGAAGGCCGGGGTGAGATCGCAGACGCAGATCTCCGGCACCGAGGCGATCATCGACATCAGCCGCAGCCGGATCGGGTCACCCAGCGCCTTGAACAGGGGCGCGATCACCGCGGCCTGATCGGGCCCCAGGGGGCGGGCCGCGATCGGGGCGCAGCAGGCGACCGCGTCCGGGGTCGCTTGTTTTGACATACGTCTAGCTTGACAGATGTCGAAACAGGCGGCAACCTGGGGGCTGCTTCGACAGTCATCTAGACAAGGAGAAAGTCGCCATGTCCCGAGTCCAGCTCGCCCTGCGCGTGTCCGACCTCGAAGGCTCCGTCGCGTTCTACGCCAAGCTGTTCGGCGTCGAGCCGGCCAAGCGTCGCCCCGGCTACGCCAACTTCGCCATCGAGAACCCGCCCCTGAAGCTCGTCCTCCTCGAGGGGGAGGCCGAGCAGCCCACCGCGCTGGACCACCTGGGCGTCGAGGTGCCCAGCACCGACGAGGTCGACGCCGCCACCCGTCGCCTGACCGACTCCGGCCTCGTCACGCTGGCCGAGAACGACACCGAGTGCTGCTACGCGTTGCAGGACAAGGTGTGGGTGCGCGGCCCCGGCGACGAGCGCTGGGAGGTCTACACCGTCAAGGCCGACTCGCCACGGCTGGAGAAGCCCGCCGAGAACGCCTGCTGCGCCCCCGCCGCCTAGGGGATGTCGTCCACGGACCCGGCGCACGCCTGTGCGCCGGGTCCGCAGTAGTGCAAAAAACCTGCAAACGCCAGCCCTTGCCCTGAGCGAAAGCGCTTTCTTACGATTGCGTCACATCGATGTTTCATTCGCGGGCCGGGCGCCGCGAATGGATGGGAACCGCTGGTGACGCGCCTGATCGTGTCGCCGCTATTCACCTTTTCCTGTTCGGCGGCAGCCGGTCGATCCGGCATGCGCGAAAACGAATCGAGGCGTCCATGGAACGACCAGTCACACGGCGACTTCAGGCCACGTTGGCCACGGCGGCGGTGGGGGTCGCGGTCGCCGTGGCCATGCCGACCCCGCAGGCGTCGGCGGCGGCTGGGACCGCCACCGGCTTCGCGACCCAGAACGGCGGGACCACCGGCGGCGCGGGCGGGCAGACGGTGCGGGCCACCACCGGGACCGCGATCCACGCCGCGCTCTGCAACCGGGCCAGCAGCAGCACCCCGATCGTCATCGAGGTCTCCGGGACCATCAACCACGGCAACACCACCAAGGTCTCGGGTTCGAGCTGCAACACCGCGGCCGGCGTGATCGAGCTGAAGCAGATCAGCAACGTCACCATCATCGGGGTGGGCGGCGGCGCGGTCTTCGACCAGCTCGGCATCCACATCCGCGACTCCCGCAACATCATCATCCAGAACGTCACGGTGCGGAACGTCAAGAAGTCGGGCTCGCCCACCTCCAACGGCGGCGACGCCATCGGCATGGAGAGCACGGTCCGCAACATCTGGGTCGACCACGTCACGCTGGAGGCGTCCGGCGGGGAGGCGGAGGGCTTCGACGGCCTCTTCGACATGAAGGACGACACCCAGTACGTGACGCTGTCCTACAGCATCCTGCGCAACTCCGGCCGCGGCGGGCTCATCGGCTCCAGCGAGAGCGACCGGTCGAACAGCTTCATCACGTTCGACCACAACCTCTACGAGAACATCGACTCCCGCACGCCGCTGCTGCGCGGCGGTGTCGCGCACATGTACAACAACCACTACTCGGGGCTGCACGAGTCCGGCATCAACTCCCGCGCCGGCGCCCGGGCCAAGGTGGAGAACAACTACTTCCGCAACTCCAAGGACGTGCTCGGCACGTTCTACACCAACGAGCGCGGCACCTGGCAGGTCGGCGGCAACATCTTCGACAACGTGACCTGGTCGGCCCCGGGCAACGAGAACTACCCGGCCGGGCCGAACCCGACGTCCACCACCACGGTCGCCATCCCCTACTCGTACCGTCTCGACGGGGCGAGCTGCGTGCCGGACATCGTCCGCCAGACGGCGGGCGCCAACACCGGCCTGCGGACGTCGGACGGCAACTGCACGCCGCAGTCCCCGCCGCCCACCACCCCGACGCCGACCACGCCCGCGCCGACCACGCCCGCGCCAACCACCCCGCCGCCGACGACCACCACCCCGCCGCCGCCCAGCGGGACCAACCTGAGCCTCGCCTCCGGCGCCGGCGCGGACGGTTCCAGCAAGGCCGACGGCACCAGCTACGGCAACGTGCGCGACGCGAACCTCGGCACCTGGTGGTCGCCGTCCGGTTCGACCGGCACCATCTCGATCAAGTGGGGCTCCGCCACCCGGGTGTCCCGGGTGATCATTCGGGAACCGTCCGGCACCCAGGGCTCGATCGGGTCCTGGCAGCTCGTCAACAACGACACCGGCGCGGTCCTCGCCTCGGGGAGCGGGGCGGGTGCGATCAGCTTCGCCGCCACGTCGCTCCAGAAGATCAACTTCAAGATCAACAGCTCGAACGGTACGCCGAGGGTCGGCGAGTTCGAGACGTACGCGAGCTGAGCCCGGCGTGGGGGGCGGGAGTGGCGCAGCCGCTCCCGCCCCCCACCGTTTTCAGAGGGTCAGCACCACGGTGGAGATGGCGCGCTCGCGCTCACCGCGCTGGTCGAGCGGTTCAGGATGACCAGCGTGACCTTGCCGTCGCCCTGGTGGGCGGTCACCTCCAGCGGCAGCACCGTGCCGGCCGTCACCAGCGCGGTACGGGGCAGTCTGAGTTTCCTCATCGCATCTCTCCTCGCCCGACTAGCGCTGGAGCGTCAGCAGACCCGGGCGGTACGGCAGCAGGCCGTAGTCGCCGCCGGAGTTGGTGGCCCGACCCTGGTAGAGCAGTTGCAGGTTGCAGGGGTCGACGGTGAAGGTCTGGTCGGCGGTGGTGCGGATCAGTTCGCCGTGGCTGATGTCGTTGGTCCAGGTGGCGCCGCTGTTGGCCTTGCCGGCGAACGGGTTGCTCTCGGTGGCCGCGTTCGGTGTCCACGATCCGTTCAGGCTGGTCGCGGTGAAGGACCGGAAGTAGCGGCCCTGCGCGCCGATGGCCTCGACGATCATCAGGTAGCGGGTCTGGCCCTGGAGCTTGTAGACCTGGACGGCCTCGAACAGGTTGTTCGTGCTGTCGCTCATGATCGTGGTGTAGTTCGAGCCGAAGTTGCCGGGGAAGTTCCCGATCGGCATGCTCGCCCGGTAGATCTTGCCGTTGTCGCCGGCGAAGAAGAGGTACATGTTCTGGTCGTCACCGATGATCGTCTGGTCGATCGGGCCGGTGCCGGAGCCGGAGATGCTGCCGGTGAACAGTGGCTGCGCCGACGACCACCCGTTGGGGTTGGTCGGGTTGGTGGAGGTCTTGTAGGAGAAGGCCGTGCCGCCCCACTGGTAGGTCAGTACCCAGATGTTGCGCGGGGCGAAGTAGAACAGCGTCGGCGCGACGGTGCCCTGCGACATGCCGTTCTGACTGGCCGAGGCCATCTCCGACCAGTTCGTGAACGGGCTGAAGTTCATCGAGCCCCACGACGAGCCGAAGTCGTGCGTGGTCGCGTACACCAGGTGCTTGCCCTGGTAAGGGGCGACGGTGAAGTCCTTCAGCGACGCCCAGCCGGACTTCGGCTGCGCCAGCGCGCCGGTCGACGACCACCGGTACGTCGACGGGAGGTTGCAGGTGCCGCTCGGCGGCGGCGTCGTGGTGGGCGGAGGGGTGGGCGAGCTGGTCGGCGACGTGGTGGGCGACGACGTGGGCGGCGTGGTGGGGGCGGTGCCGCCGGTGCAGGTGACGCCGTTCAGCGCGAAGCTGGTGGGGGCGGGGTTGCTGCTGGTCCACGCGCCGTTGAAGCCGAACGAGGTGGTGCCGTTGGTGGGGATGGCGCCGTTGTAGTCGACGTTCCTGGCGGTGACGTTCGCGCCGCTCTGGGTGACGGTGGCGTTCCAGGCCTGGGTGACGGTCTGGCCGGCACCGTAGGACCAGGTCAGCGTCCAGTTGTTGAGGGGGTCGCCGAGGTTGGTGATGGCGACCTCGGCGCCGAAGCCGCCGCCCCACTGCGACGACACGGTGTATTTCACCGAACAACCGGCGGCCGCCGCGCCGGCCGGCAGTGCCGCGACGACACCGGCCGAGGCCAGCAACGCGACACCGGCCGAGACCAGGCCGACATGGGCCGCTCTGGATCTGGACATGGGGCTTCCTCCTGTGGTGGTGGCGGCTCGCGCATTCGCGGGGGCGATTGTGATGTGAGCGTTAACAGCCGCGTCAGGTATGTTACGGGAGCGCTCCCATGACCTCAACGATAGAAATATGTGAATGATCCCCGGAGGATCAGGACGTGGTGCAGGGGGTGCCGTCGGCGGCGCAGGACTCCGGGGCGTCGTGCAGCGGGTCCGGGTCCCGGACGTCGAAGCGGATGGTGGTGGAGCCCTCGGGCGGCAGCTCGGGGCCGGTGAACGTGACCACGACGCCGTCCTGCGCCGCCTCCGCACCGTTGACCGAGCCCACGCTTGCCCCGTCGCCGAGCGTCACGGTCACCGTCCACTCCGACCGGGGGGCAGGTCCGGGATTGCGTAGCACCACCTCGCCCCGGTAGCCGAAGACCCGGTCGGTGACGGTCTGGTACGTCGCGGTCAGCCCGACGGCGGCCACCGACGGCGTCGGACTCGGCGTACGGCTGGGGGAGCGCGACGGCGACGGCGAGGGGGAGGCGCTGCGGCGGCTGGCGCTCGGCGTGGGCCGGGCGGTGGTGGGCCGCGGCGACGCGGCGGGCGCGGTGGTGGGCAGGACCAGCGCCGGTGACGACGGCGGCGGGGCGGCCGGCGACGGCGGGGTGTCCCGGGTCGCCCACAGCGACGCCCCGGCCGCGCCGGCGAGCAGCGTCACCGCGCCCGCGGCCAGCAGGACCCGCCGTCGGGGGCGACCGCGCTCGTCACCGAGCAGGCGGATCACCGGCAGCTCCGCGGTCAGCCCGCCCTCGGCGCGGCGCAGGTCCACCTCCTGGAACGCGAGCCAGTCGAGGATGGCCGGCAGTCGTCCGGTCAGCGCCCGCTCGTGCTGCTCCGCACGCGCGTCGGCGTCCCAGTCGCCCTCCTCCAGCACCTCGCGGACGGAGAGCCGGGTGCCGTGCCCGCTGGGGGTGAGGTCGCAGGCCAGCCGGGTGGCCCGGTCGCCCTCCCGGCACCGCACCACCAGCCGTCGGGGCGCGCGCAGCTCGACCAGCTCCACCTCGGTGTCGGCGTCGTAGCCGGGCAGCGCCGCGGTCGCCAGTGTCCAGTGGTCGTCCCGCGGTGTGCTGTCGGCGAACCACTTGGCCAGCAGCGCCCGCTCGGTCAACGCCCGCCAGATCCGGGCGGGCTGGTGGAACAGGTCGACCTCGGTGGCGATCTCGATCACCCGGAGACTCTACGGCCCGCGTCGAGCGGCGGATCGGCGCGGTCACTCCGACTCGCCGTCGTGCCACCGGGCCCGCCAGGCGGCCTCGTTCTCCTCGGCGCTGGCCCGCTCCTGGTGTACCGCCCGGCGCAGCGCCACGCGGGCGTCCGCGAAGATCACCAGCTCGACCGCGACCAGCGCCAGGCAGATCGCGGTGAGCAGGCCGAGCGCGCCGAGCGCGGACAGGTGACGGCCGATCGGCAGCGTGACCGCCAGCACGACAAGCGTGCCGAGCCGGGTCCACGACAGCGTCCGCAGCGTGCGCCACTGGAACGCCATGTTGGCGGCCAGGTAGACCATCACGCCGACGAAGAGCAGCGGCACCGCCGGCCCGTGGCCCCGCTCCGCCGCGCCGCCCACCGGGTCGGTGACGGTCCGGACCAGCTCCTCCGCGCCGAGCGCGAACAGGATGACCCCGGCGATCATGGGCAGGTAGAGATAGGCGTACGCGTCGCGCGCCATCGCCACCCGCGGGTGGCCCTGGGCGGCGTGCAACGCGATCCGGGCGGCCGGCCCGACCATGTCGAAGTGGGCCCACCAGAGCGCGGCGGTGAACAGGATGCCGAAGATCGCCGCCGGGATGGCCGGCCAGGTCACCGGCTTGCCGAGCAGGTTGCCGCCGACGCCGACCGAGATGACCGACTCGCCCAGCGCGATGATCAGGATCAGGTCGTAGCGCTCGGTCCAGTGCTCCGCCGAGGTGATCTTCCAGCCGTCGGTGCCGGCCAGCAGCCCGCTGCTGTACTGGATCACCACCACGGCGATCCACAGCGCGTCGCGCAGCCACGGCCCGGTCTCCGGGTCCACCTGCGGCGGCAGCAACGCGGCCACCAGCAGCAGGCAGGTGGAGAGCAGCACCTCGGGCAGGAACAGCCACATCTTGCGCTGGGCCGCGGGGTCGTCGCGGGTGGCGTACCAGTAGAGCGACGTGTGCACGACCCGGATGACCACGTAGCTGACCGTGACCAGGATCGGCCCGGCGGTGCCCTGGCGCAGGTCGCCGAACGCCTGCGGCAGGGCCAGCGCGAACGTGAACAACGCGACCATGCCGACCACCATGAGGATCGGCACGAAGCCCTCGCCCAGCCGCAGCCGGGCGGCCACCGCGCTGTGCACCACCCAGCACCACCAGAGCACGGCGAGCGCCAGCAGCGCGTGCAGCAGCTCCCGTCCGGTCACGTTGGCGGCGGTGGCCCGCGTGATGATGAAGAACGACACCACGAAGACGAGGTCGAAGAAGATCTCGAACTTGTCGACCCGGGCGGCCGGGGCGACCCGCGCCGAGGGCCCGAGCCCCTTGCGCCACCGGTCGCCGCCCACCGGCCGAGTGTGTCAGCCCAGCTCAGCCGCCATGCGGGTTTCATCGGGCAGTCCCCCGGCCTCGGGGGTGGCGTGGGCGAGCACGTCGCGCAGCACGTCGCGCAGCGGCGCGTCCGGGTGCTCGATCCACTGCTGGGCGGCGACGCGGAGCGTGGCCAGGAACGTGGCGGCCAGCACCCGCGCCCGCAGCGGCGCGTCGGCGCCGGTGAGCCGGCGGGTGATCTCGGCGGACAGCTCCCGCTCGATCGCCGTGTACGCGCCGACCTGGTGGGCCGCCAGGCTCGGGTGGCCGTGCAGCCGGCGGCGCCGGCTCAGCCACGGCTCGGCCGGGTCGTCGTACCCCTCGTCGGCCTGGGCCAGGGCGGCCCGGGTCAGCGCGGCCCAGGGCGGCAGCTCGGTGGGCTGCGCCGCGACCAGTTCCAGCATCCGACGCAGCCGCATCGTGTCGCCGTGGAAGAGTGCCTCCTCCTTGCCGGCGAAGTAGTTGGAGAACGTGCGCCGGGAGACGTTGGCGGCGTCGGCGATGGCCTCCACGGTGACCCGGTCCGGGCCGTGCTCGACAGCCAGCCGCAGGGCCGCCTCGTGCAGCGCCAGGCGGGTGGCCGCCTTCTTCCGCTCCCGCAGGCCGGTGCACTCGTCCATGCCGGCCAGCGTACGTGATCCTTTTCTCAACGGGCAAAGTTGCCTGATGGGCAACATTTGTTGATGATTGCTTGAGGCAACCAAGAGGCGACCTATCCGACACACCTGGAGGACCGCGCGATGAGCGCACCCACCGCGACGGCCGAGGCCGCGCCCATGAGCCGGCGGCAGACGCTGGAGGCACTCAGCGGGCTGCTGCTCGTGCTCTTCGTGGCCATGTTGAGCAGCACCGTCGTCTCGACGGCCCTGCCGAAGATCATCGGCGCGCTCAACGGCTCGCAGACGCAGTACACCTGGGTGGTCACCGCCACCCTGCTCACCGCCACGGCCACCACCCCGATCTGGGGCAAGCTGGCCGACCTGTTCAGCAAGAAGCTGCTGATCCAGGTCGCCATCGTGGTCTTCCTGGTCGGCTCCGTGGCGGCCGGCTTCTCGCAGAGCGCCGGCCAGCTCATCGCCGCCCGGGCCTTCCAGGGCATCGGCGTCGGCGGCCTCCAGGCGTTGGTCCAGGTGGCCATCGCGGCGATGATCCCGCCGCGCGAACGCGGGCGGTACAACGGCTACCTGGGCGGCGTCATGGCGCTCGCCACGGTCGGCGGCCCGCTGCTCGGCGGCCTCATCGTCGACACCTCCTGGCTCGGCTGGCGCTGGTGCTTCTTCGTCGGCGTGCCGGTCGCGATCATCGCGCTGTTCCTGCTCCAGATCACGCTGAACCTGCCCACCGTGCGCCGGCAGAACGTCAAGATCGACTACCTGGGCGCCACGCTGATCGCGGCCGGCGTCAGCGTGCTGCTGATCTGGATCTCCTTCGTCGACGACTCGTTCGCCTGGCTCTCCTGGCAGACCGCCGCCATGGTCGGCGGCGCGGTGCTGCTGCTGGCGCTCGCCGTCCGGGTCGAGGCGCGGGCCGCCGAGCCGGTGGTGCCGCTGCACATCGTCCGCGAGCGCACCACCGCGCTCGCCATCCTGGGCAGCCTCGCGGTCGGCATGGCCATGTTCGGCGGCGCGGTCTTCCTCGGCCAGTACTTCCAGATCGGCCGCGGCTACAGCCCGACCGAGGCCGGCCTGCTCACCATCCCGATGATGGCCGGCGTGCTGATCTCCTCGATCGTGGCCGGCCGGATGATCACCACCAGCGGGAAGATCAAGCCGTACATCGTGTTCGGGGCGATCGTGCTGGTCGCCGGATTCGCCCTGCTCGGCACCATCGACCACGAGACCTCGCTGGTCATCGTCGGGGTGGCCATGTTCGTCGTCGGCGTCGGCGTCGGCATGACCATGCAGAACCTGGTGCTCGCGGTGCAGAACACGGTGGCGCTCAAGGACATCGGCGCGGCCAGCGCCAGCGTGGCCTTCTTCCGGTCGCTCGGCGGCACCATCGGTGTCTCGGTGCTCGGCGCGGTCCTGGCCCGGCAGGTCACCGACCGGATCACCCACGACCTCGCCGCGGCCGGCATCCCCACCACCGGCGGTGGCGGCAGCACACTCAACCTGGACGCGCTGCCCGAGCCGGTACGCCAGATCGTCCGTGCCGCGTACGGGGACGCGACCGGGCACATCTTCCTCATCTCGGCCGCGATCGCGGTGGTCGGTGTCGTGGCGGCGCTCTTGCTGCGCCCGGTTACCCTGCGCTCCAGCCTCGACCTGCCGGACCCCGGCCGTGCGGTGGCGGTGGGTGCCGACGCGGTCGACGCAGCGCCCGCGTTCGACGGGGTGGACGCCGACCCGGCCGGCCGGGAGGAACACGCCCGCCGCTGAGCCGGTAACCCCAGGGCCGTCGCCGACCCCGGCGGCGGCCCTGGTCCGTGCCGGCCGGCCGGGCGGACCCAGGCGAAGGAGGAGCATGGACACCAGGCGAGGCGCGTCCCGGCCCGGTGGCGCGCTGCGCCGGGCGGCCCGTGAACTGACGCTTGTCGCGGTGCTCTTCCTCGCCTACAAGGCGGGCCGGCAACTGGTCGCCGGACGGGCCGGCACGGCGCTGGCCAACGGGGAGCGGATCTGGTGGCTGGAACGGCTGCTGCGCCTGCCCGACGAGGCGCTCGTGCAGGCCCCGCTGCTGGCGCACGAGCTGCCGGTACGGCTGGCCAACAGCTACTACGCGTACGTGCACTTCCCGGCCACCGTGCTCTGCCTGGTCTGGCTCTACCTGCGCCGGCCGGCCCACTACCTGCGGCTGCGGCGGGCGCTCGCGGCGCTCACCGGCGCGGCGATGGTGCTGCACGTCTGCGTCCCGCTCGCGCCGCCGCGACTGACCGCGCTCACCGGCCTGATCGACACCGGCCGCCGGTACGGCCCCAGCGTCTACGGGCCGCCCGACGCCGACCAGCTCAGCAACCAGTACGCGGCCATGCCCTCGCTGCACGTGGGTTGGGCGCTGGCGGTGGCGCTGGCCCTGGTGGCGGTCACCGCCGGGCGGTGGCGCTGGCTCTGGCTGGCGCACCCGCTGGTCACCATGGTCGTGGTCGTCGGCACCGGCAACCACTACTGGCTCGACGGGGTCGTCGCGGTGGCGCTGCTCGGACTGATCCTGGCCGCGCTGCCCCGACCGGCCACGGTGGACCGCCGGCCCGTCCCGCCGGTGGTGGGGCCATCCCGCCCGCACGTGGTGCCGCCGCCGCGCCGCGCCGGCCGCCGCCGGACCACGAAGGTCCCGACGGCGGCCGACGTCCGACTCCGCCCACCCGGCCGGGGCTGACCCCCGGCTCAGGGAGCGGCCCGCCGGCTCAGGGCCGGACGGTGCAGACCGTGCCGTTGAGCCGGAACACGCCGGGCGGCACGTTCGGCCCGCTGTACGACCCGACGAACCCGACGCCGGTGCTCCCACCGTCGGCGGCCAGCCGGCGGTTGTCGGCGGTCGGGGTCACCCGGACCTCCGTGCCGGTCTGCGTCCAGGTGCCGTTCCAGCCGCTGCTCACCTGCTGCCAGCCGGTGGGCCAGGTCCAGGTCAGCGTCCAACCGTCGACCGGGTCCGGACCGGTGTTGACCACCTCGACGGTCGCCACGTAGCCGTTGCCCCAGTCGGTGTCGTTGTGGAAGCGGACCGCGCAGCCGCTGTCGGCCGGGCTGCCGGTGGCGAACGTCAGCGGCGGGGACGACCAGGACACCCGGCCGGCGGTGTCCCGGGCCAGCACGTTGACCGTGTAGCGGGTGCCCGGTTCGAGGTTGCGCACCGTGAACGAGGTGCCGGCGGTCTCGCCGAGCTGCTCGCTGACGGCGCCGTACTGCCGGTACACCTCGTACTTCGCGATCGGCGCGGCGCCCACGGCGGCGGCCGGCCAGGAGAGGGTCGCGGCGCGGTCGGTCACCGCGCCCGCGGTCGGCCGGCCCGGCGCGCCCGGCCGCCCGGCGGAGCTGCCGGCCGGTCGGAGCACGAGCGTGGTCAGCGAGTACGGCGGCAGCGTCCGGGTGGTGGCGCTGCCGGAGCGGTCGGTGGTCACGCCGCTCGCGCCGTTGGTCAGCGTGTGCACGGTCGGCGCCTCGTCCGCCGGGGTGAAGCCGGCGTAGTCGACCGCCACCGGGTACGCGGTGTCCGGGTCCTTGTTGAGCAGCAGCACCGCGAGGCTGCCGTCCGGCCGACGCACCGCGTGCGCGCTGACCAGCGGCTGGTCGGTGCCGGCGCGGACGAACTGGTCACCGGGGCGGGCGAACGTGTTCATCATGGACAGCGCGTGGTACGGCGCGAACGGCGTGTTGAACGGAGGCTCGCAGACCTCGCCGTCGCCTGTGCAGCCGCCGCTGGAGAGCAGCCCGAAGTCGCCGTAGTCGGTCTGGCCGGCGACCTCGGAGACGGTGCCGATGCCGTTGTGCACGTTCCACCACTGCACGGTGAAGACACCCTGCTCCAGCAGTCCGCTGTAGGCGTCGGCGAGGAACAGCGCGCCGGGCTGGGTGGTGCGGCCGGCGTCGACGTTCAGCTCGGTGAGGCTGATCCCGATCCGGTCGGCGTTCGCGCCGGCGTACCTGTCGATCTGCTGGCGCAGCAGCCAGGTGGCGTCGGAGATCTGGTTGGTCCGGGTCAGCGACTCGGCGGCGGTGCCGCCCGGGTACCAGTGCACGTCCACGAAGTCGATCTTCGGGCCGGCGAGCGAGAGCACGGTCCGATTCCACGGGCCCGGGTCGCCGCCGGCGGTGATGCCGTCCGGCCAGTTGCCGGGCATGGTGAGCACCGCGCCGACCTTGACGCTCGGGTCGACCGCCTTCATCGCGTCGGCGTACTCGATCACCAGCTTGGCGTACTGGGTGGCGCTCTTGTCGGCGTGGTCGTCGGCCTCCCAGGCCGAACCGTAGAGGCCGTTGCCGTAGTTCTCGTTGCCGACGGTCCACCACTTCGCGCCGTAGCCCTTGGTGACGTTGGCGTACCGCACCCAGTCGGCCGCCTCGGCCGGCGTGCCGGTGCCGTAGTTAGCGATGATCATCGGTTGCGCGCCGACCCGACGGGCCGCCGCCATGAACGTGTCGAAGTCGGTGTCCGGCGCGACGTAGCCGCCGGGCGCGGTGTGCGTCTTCCAGTGGTAGATGTCGGCGTACGAGCCGCCGGGGTAGCGCAGCATCCGCACGCCGGCGGCCTTGAGCAGGTCGGACGTCTCGGGGCTGCCGAGCTTCGCGTCCCAGATGGCGTGGTTGACGCCGAGCGCGGTGTCCGGCACGGTGGCCAGCCCGGCGCGGGCGTTCACGGTCACCGCGACCGGGTCGGCGGCGGCCTCGGCGGCGGGTGGTCCGACGGTGGCGAGCGCGGTGGTGACGAGCAGCAGGCTCGCCGCGTACGCGGTCCACCGGCGTGGGCGGGGCAGGGATCTCCTCATGCGGGTGTCCTTCGAGAGGCGGGTTCTCCCGGATCGGTGCCGCCGTCCTCCCGGATGCCTGCCGGCGTCCGGGTGCCCAGGGACGACGATCGGCTCCGCGCGCTGATCAGAATTCCACGCGGGGCGCGCTCGGCTCAAGGCTTAATTTATAGATAGGAGTCTTTACTGTTAACAAGGTTTAATTTATGTTCGTGACATCTCCCGTTCCCCTGAAGGAGTTGCCACGATGCGCCGAAGAATCACACTTCCGCTGCTCAGCGCCGGTGCCGTCACCGCGGCCCTGGCGCTCGCCGCGCCCGCCCAGGCCCACGGCTACGTCTCCTCGCCGCCCAGCCGGCAGGCGCTCTGCGCGCAGAACCGGGTGCCCGACTGCGGCCAGATCCGGTACGAGCCGCAGAGCGTCGAGGGGCCCAAGGGCCTGAAGAGCTGCCACGCCGGCATCGCCCAGTTCGCGGTGCTCAACGACGACAGCCGCAACTGGCCGGCCACCACGGTCGGCAGCACCGCCACGTTCACCTGGGTCAACACCGCCCGGCACGCCACCGCCAACTGGGAGTACTGGATCGGCAACACCCGGGTCGCGGTGGTCGACGGCGGTGGCCGGCAACCCGACGCCACCGTGTCGCACACCGTCAACCTGGGCGGCTTCTCCGGCCGGCAGAAGCTGCTCGCGGTCTGGAACATCGCCGACACCGCGAACGCGTTCTACGCCTGCGTGGACCTCCAGATCGGCGGCGGGGGCGGCAATCCGACCCCCACCCCGTCGCCGACCCCCTCGCCGACCCGCACCGCGACCCCGTCGCCCACGCCCGCCCCGACCGGCTCGCCGGTGCCGGGCGGCACCTGGACCGCCGGCCGCGCGTACCAGGTCGGCGACACGGTCACCTACGACGGCCGCAGCTACCGCTGCCGCCAGGCGCACACCGCGATCGCCGGCTGGGAACCCCCCAACGTCCCCGCCCTCTGGCAGCAGCTCTGACCCCGCTCACCCTCACCCCCACCCCGCTCCCGGCTCGCACCTTCTCGGAAAGAGTGGCCATGCCCCGCGAAATGGCCACTCTTCCCGTGAATCAGCGGGGTGGGGGGAGAGGGCGTCTCGATTGGAGGAATGGATGCGTCGAGGTGTGGTGATGGTGGTGGTGCTGGTCGGGGTGCTCGGTGTGGGCGGGTGTGGTGGTGGGGCGGTGGCGCCCGTGGCGTCCCGGCCCGCGCCGGTCGTCGACGACACCGCCAGCGGCATCGACGCGCTCTTCCTGGCCATGATGGTGGCGCACACCGGGCAGACGCTGGAGATCGTCGGCGTCGGCCTCGACCGGGCCACCGACCCGCGGGTGCGGACGTTGATCGCCGCGATCCGGGCCACCGAGACCGACGAACTGGCCACCATGCGCCGCTGGCTGCGCGAGGCCGGCCCGTCGGCCGCGGCCGCCGCCACGCGGCACGACCACTCCGGGCACAGCGACGCCGCCGCCGGGCTGACCCGGCTGCGGGCCGCCCGGGCCGCCGACGTCGACCGGGTGCTGCTCGACGTGCTCACCCGGCACCAGCGCACCGCCGCCGCGCTGGCCCACGCCCAGGTCACGGCCGGCACCAGTGAACGGGTACGCGACCTCGCCACCCGCATCGACCGCTCCCGCACGGCCGAGATCGCCCTGATGGCGGACCTGTCCCCGGCGTGACGCGGCCGTCGACAGTGGAGCGCCGGCACCGCGCACCGGCCCCGCGGGAGCGGCCCGGTGTGCCGGTGCCGCAGCCGGCAAGGTGGCACGCCGCTGTCCCGGCGTCGGAACTCCGACATCGGATCCGCATCGACGCCGCGCCGTAAACATGACGTTCGTCACGGTGATGGACGGGTCCCGGACCGGTGGAAGGGCGTCGACGCGGGCGACGAATCCGGGCGTAGGGGTGGTTACGGTGCGGCTTCTCGGCAGCGAGAGGGCGGAACCCGGACGGCGTCCTGGGTGACGGGCGGGTGTCCGGAAGCACGGCCGTTCGCTTCTTGGCAAAACCGGCCGCACGATGTCGCACTCCGTGACTAGGCTTCCGTGCCGGGCGTCGCCCACCGCACGCCCGCCCGCGAGCCCCACGGCGCGCGGCATCGCCACCGCATCGAGCCGAACCGGAACCAGGAGACTGTCTGTGACCCAGCAATCCGTAGCGACATCGAACAAACTCGACGCCGCGGTGCTCAAGGTGGCCGGTGTCGTCGTGCTCGGCGCCGTCATGTCGATCCTCGACGTGACCGTCGTCAGCGTGGCCATCCCCACGTTCCAGCGCGAGTTCGACGCCTCCTACGCGCGCGTCGCCTGGACCATGACCGCCTACACCCTCGCCCTTGCCACGGTGATCCCGCTCAGCGGCTGGGCCGCGGACCGGTTCGGCACCAAACGGCTCTACATGGTGGCGCTGGCGCTGTTCACCATCGGCTCCGGGCTCTGCGCCACGGCCGACTCCATCGGCGAGCTGATCGCCTGGCGGGTGGTCCAGGGCCTCGGCGGCGGCATGCTCATGCCGCTCGGCATGACGATCATGACCCGGGCCGCGGGTCCGCACCGGATCGGCCGGTTGATGGCGGTGCTCGGCATCCCGATGCTGCTCGGCCCGATCGGTGGCCCGATCCTCGGCGGCTGGCTGATCGACACCGCGAGCTGGCACTGGATCTTCCTGATCAACGTGCCGATCGGTGTGGTCGCGCTCGTCTACGCCCAGCTCGCCCTGCCGAAGGACGCCCCCGAGCCCTCGGAGTCCTTCGACTTCCTCGGCATGCTGATGCTCTCGCCGGGCCTGGCCCTGTTCCTCTACGGCGTCTCCTCGCTGCCGGAGGCCGGCACGGTCACCGATCCCGAGGTCTGGCTGCCCATGGCGGCCGGCGCCGCGCTCGTGGTCGCGTTCGTCCGCTACTCGTTCCGGCCCCAGCACCCGCTGCTCGACCTGCGGCTGTTCCGCAACCGCAACCTGACCATCGCCGCGCTGACCCTGGTCGTCTTCATCATCGCGTTCATGGGCGCGGGCCTGCTGTTCCCGAGCTACTTCCTCCAGATCCGGGGCGAGACCACGCTCAACGCCGGCCTGCTGATGGCACCGCAGGGCATCGGCGCGATGCTCACCATGCCGATCGGCGGCATGCTCGCCGACCGGGTGCCGATCGGCCGGACGGCGCCCTTCTCGCTGGTGCTCATCGCGGCCGGGTTCTTCACCTTCACCCAGGTCGGCACCGACACGTCCTACCTGCTGCTCTGCGGCTCGCTGTTCGTGATGGGCCTCGGCATGGGCGGCACCATGATGCCGATCATGACCTCGGCGCTGAAGACGCTGAACGCGGCCGAGGTGGCCCGCGGCTCGACGCTCGTCAACATCCTCCAGCAGATCGCCGGGTCGGTGGGCGCCGCGACGATGTCGGTGATCCTCACCAGCGAGCTGAACGGCTCCCGGCCGATCCCCGGCGTGACCGATCCGGGCACCGGCGCGCCGGTCACCGAGGCCCAGCTCGCCATCGCGGTGCAGCAGCAGCCCGAGCTGGCGCAGCAGTTCCCGGTGCCGCCGTCGCTGATCGAGCGCGGGCTCGACTTCGCGGCCAACTCGTTCGCCACCACGTTCTGGGTCGCCTTCGGGCTGGCGGTGCTCACCTTCGTCCCGGCCGCCTTCCTGCCGCGCCGGCGGGAGCCGTCGCACCTGCTGGACGGCGAGTCGGGCGAGGAGCAGCGCCCGACGCCGGTACCGATGCACTGATCCGCCCTGTCCCGTGGGGGCCGACCGCCAACGGCGGCCGGCCCCCACGGTCCTTCCGGGCGATTCCGGATCCGCCACCGGCGGGCCGGGCAGCACCTAGGCTCGAACCGGGAGAGCCGGGGGAGAGGCGGGCGGGGTGAGCGCAGGCGGCGGGGAGCGGCGGCGTACGCGGCTGCTGCTGGCGGGCCTGCTGGCCGTGGTCGGGCTGATCCTGCTGCTGCTCGGCCTCACCGTCGCCAACGGCACGGTCGCCGGGGTCGAGGTGGTGCTCGCGCTGGCGCTCCTGGTGGCCAGCTACGCCATCCAGCGCGTCGCCCGCCGGGAGATCATCTACCGCGACGAGCGGCGGCGCTGACCGGCGCGCCGGTCCGACCCCGCTAGGCTGGCCGACGTGGATCAGGAAGACCGAATCGCGCTGTTCCTCGACTACGAGAACCTGGCGCTGGGCGTACGAGACCATCACGGCGGTCGGCCGTTCGACCTTCGTCCGATCGCCGACGCCCTGGCCGAACGCGGCCGGGTGGTGGTGCGCCGGGCGTACGCCGACTGGTCGTACTTCGACGAGGACCGGCGGATGCTGACCCGGTCGCACGTCGAGCTGATCGAGATCCCGCAGCGGATGGGCTTCTCCCGCAAGAACGCCGCCGACATCAAGATGGCCGTGGACGCGGTCGAGTTGGCCTTCGAGCGGGGCTACATCTCGACGTTCGTGATCTGCACCGGGGACAGCGACTTCACCCCGCTCGTGCACAAGTTGCGGGAGCTGAACAAGCGGGTGATCGGCGTCGGGGTGGAGAAGTCGACCTCCGCGTTGCTGCCGCCGGCCTGTGACGAGTTCCTCTACTACGACCGCCTCGAAGGGGTGGACGTGCCGCCGCCCGCCGCCCGCCGCGCGCGCCCGAACCGGTCGGGCGGGCCGACGGTGGCGGAGCCGCCGCCCGAACCGGTGGTGGAGACCGCGCCGGGTGAGGAGGAGTCGCCGCGCGACGTCGACACGCTCGCCGTCCTGCTGGTGCAGACCGTGGCCGGCATGCAGGGCAGCGGCGGTGGCGAGGTGACCGCGTCCGGCCTGAAACGCGCGCTGCTCCGCAAGGACCCGACGTTCAGCGAGTCCAACTACGGCTTCCGCACGTTCGGGGAACTGCTGCGGCACCTGGCCGGGTCGAACGTGGTGGAGTTGGCCGCCGGCCCGGCCAAGGGCGACCCGGAGGTGTCACTGCCCGAGCGGGGCGACCGGGAGGTCACGTTCGGGCTGCTCCGCGCCGTGGTGGCGGACCTCGCCGGCGAGGGCGGCGCGGTGGCGCTCTCCGGCCTGAAGGACCAGCTCCGGCGCGCCCGGCCGGACTTCAGCGAGAAGAAGCTCGGGTACCGCAGCTTCCTCCAGTTCTGCAAGGCGGCTGCGACCGACGGCGTGGTGGAGCTGCGGTGGAGCCCGGACGACGGCGACTACCTGCTCACCCCGCAGTCCTCCTGAGCGCGGTCGTCGCCGTGCCGCACATCGTCCAGTTGCTGGCCTCGCCGGTGCACCGCTACGTGGGCCGGCCGGCGGACGGGCCGGCTCCGGCGCCGCCCGGTGAGCTGGTCGACCAGGTGCGGCTCCGCGCCGGGCTGGGCATCGTGGGGGACCGCTACTTCGGTCGGCCGGCGCACCGCGCCGCCAGCGTCACGCTGATCGCGCAGGAGTCGCTGCCGGCCGGCGCCGATCTCACCCAGCTCCGGCGCAACGTGCTGACCAGCGGCATCGCGGTGGACGAGCTGGTCGGGCGGGTACTCACCCTGGACTCCGGCGACGGGCCGGTCAGCCTGCGGGTGCACCGGGCCGCACCGCCGTGCGCCTGGCTGGACGTGGTGGTCGCGCCCGGCACATGGAAGGCGCTGCGCGGCCGGGGCGGTGTCCGCTGCGCCCCG
The DNA here is from genome assembly GCF_027925725.1 of Micromonospora sp. AKA38. Taxonomy (NCBI): domain Bacteria; kingdom Bacillati; phylum Actinomycetota; class Actinomycetes; order Micromonosporales; family Micromonosporaceae; genus Micromonospora; species Micromonospora sp. AKA38. The sequence goes on from NZ_BNEI01000005.1 coordinate 1,094,355, forward strand.
CTGACCGATGGCGTCCTGCGGGTCGGCCCGGTCGCGGTCTCCCTCGCCGACTGACCGCCGGCGCTCGGGAACTTTTCCCGTCCTCCGGCCGACCAATATCGGGCCACCCCGATCGTCGCGGTCGGTGGCCAGGTGACGGAGAGGACGCCAGGGATGAACCGAGCGAGCCCCGCATCCGTACCGTCCGGCATGACCGGGCCGGGCCGGCGGATGGGTTCGGGATGAGCCCGGACGCCGACGACGATCAGGTGACCCGGTGGGCGCACCGGGCCGGCCGGGGTGACCAGCAGGCCGCCGCCGCGTTCGTCCGCGCGCTCCAGGGACCGGTGTGGCGGTTCCTGGTCCACCTGGCCGGGCCGGCCGACGCCGAGGACCTCGCCCAGGAGACGTTCCTGCGCGCGCTGCGCAGCCTGCCCGGGTTCGCCGGCCGCTCCTCGGCCCGGACCTGGATCTTCACCATCGCCCGCCGGGTGGCCGTGGACCACGTACGGGCCGCGACCGCCCGCCCCCGGGTGGCCGCGCTGCCCGACTGGCAGACCGCCGCCGAGGCGGCCGGGGCGGTGACCGCCGGCGGGGACGACGGGGTGGCGCTGCGCGGACTCATCGCCGGGCTCGCCCCGGACCGCCGGGAGGCGTTCGTCGCCACCCAGGTGCTCGGCCTCTCCTACGCCGAGGCGGCCGAGGTGTGCGGCTGCCCGGTCGGCACGATCCGGTCGCGGGTCGCCCGCGCCCGCGAGGACCTGGTCGCCGCCTGGGCCGGGGACACCCGCGGTCGCCGCGCCCGCTGAGCCACCCGGGCGACGACAGGCCGAACGCGGTGGCGCCGGCCGGCCCGGGTGACCGGCCGGGCGCGCGCCGGCCGGTGCGGGGTACGGCGGGCCGCTCGCGGGTCAGGCGGCGCGGCGGTCGCGGGCCTGCGCGGGGTACGGGCCGGGCGGCACCAGCCGCAGCGGCGTCGGCGCGGCCGGCTCCTCGGCACGCAGCGTCCAGCGCGAGCCGGTCGACCGACCCCGTCCGGGCGGCGTGTCCCCGGGACGCCACCAGGGCCGGGACAGCACCAGCATCACCGCCCAGCCGACCAGCAGGAAGCCGTGACTGACCAGCCGGGTCATCGCCACCTGCCCGGTGATCAGGTCGTTCACCGACAGCAGCACCAGCGTGGCGACGAACGCGCTGAGCATCGGCAACAGGCCGGACGGGGTGGACCGGCGCACCGCCACGTAGAGGAAACCGGCGCCCACCGCCACGTTCCACGCCGCCGACTCGTGCCACAGGTGCTGGCCGGAGGCGTGCGCGTGGGCGACCACCGCCTCCCGGCCGATCTGCGCCAGGCCCAGCACCAACTGCACCGCGCCGAGCAGACCGAGCGCCGCGCGGAGCCCGAGCGCCACCCGCCGGCGTCGGCTCGGCCGGGGCGGCGGCGCGGCGGCCAGCACGGACGCCACCAGATCGGGCACCTGCGGGGCGAGCTGGGTACGGGCCCGGCGGGTGACCGCCGCCGCGGAGTCGAACCAGCCCCGGCAGCCGGCGCAGCCGGCCAGGTGCGCCTCGGCCGCCTCGCTCTCCGACCGGGACGCCTCACCGTCCAGCTCGGCCGACAGGATCTCCCGCCACTGCTCACACGCCATGTAGGGATAGTCGTCCGGACCGCCCGCCTGGTTCCCGGCGGGGTGCCGATCACGTGGTTGACCACCCGAGCTGGGCGCGGGTCAGCGGCCCGGGCCATGGGGCAGGGGAGGAGCTAGCCTGAGCCGGTGACCTTCGACGGCACGCTCACCCGCATCAACGATGGCGTGCAGTTGCACCATCAGCACGGCCGGCGGGAGGTCGCCCGCGACCTGTTCGAGCAGGTTTGGCACGAGATCGGTGAGGAGCGGGGCGACCCGCTGCACGTCTGCGTCCTCGCGCACGCGATGGCCGATGTGCAGGACGACACCCGCCAGGAACTCTTGTGGGACCAGCGGGCACTGGCGGCGGCCGACCAGCTCACCGACGCCCGGGTGGCGGAGGCCGGGGTGCCGCTGTCGGTGGCCGGCCTGTACCCGTCGCTGCATCTCAGCCTCGCCGACTGCCACCGTAGGCTCGGTGACCTCGACCGGGCCCGCGAGCATCTCCGGCTCGCCGAGGCGGGGATCGACGCGCTCGGCGACGACGACTACGGCAGGCTGATCCGGGACGGCCTCGACCGGCTGACGCAGCAGCTCAACCCCGGGTAGGTTAGTCGGGCAACCGCGCGACGCGACGCGAGCGGTCGAGCCACGCCAGGAAACGGTCCCAGAGGACGGCCGGCTCCGGCGCGTCGTCGGGATTCAGCGCGTACAGGTCGCGGACCGCGTCGTGCAGCGTCACCGCCAGGTAGACGGCCAACCCGACCAGGTCACCGTCGTAGTCGCGAAGCAGCGCGGCCCGCGCCGGTGGGCAAGGCCAGGGCTGCCCGTCGACGCGGCAGAGCCACACCGGGCGTACGGGGTGGTGCGGCTGTCCGCTGTCGCTCACCGCAACCTCAGCGCCACGGCGCGGGCCTCCTGATCGGTGAGCGGCAGGAACCACAGGAAGCGACGCACGATCGCGACCGGGTCCGGGCCGTCGACCCGCCCACGCAGGTCGCGGATGGCGTGGCGGGTGATCCGGGAGAACTCGGGGAGCAGCTCCGCCCGCCGCGCCGCACCGGTCGGCGCGGACCGCAGCGTCGGGCAGGGCCAGTCCCGCCCGCACTCGTCGCACACCCAGGCGGGGCCGCAGGCGCGGTGGGCGGACAGCCACCCCGGCCGCGCGCTGTTCGTCGCGGGCCGGCCGGTGCAGCGGTACGGCGACCCGGGCGGCCCGAACCGCCGGGCCGCCGGTCCACGGTGCCGTCTCGACTTCTCCTCGGCCACGCGCACTCCTCAGGTCGCCGGTGGGATCGGGCCGGGTGGTTCCCGCGCGATCCGGATGGTGACACTCTGCGGTGGAGGCACTACGGTCGGAAGGGGGTTGCCCAGTCCGTCAGGGGCTGGGAGAACCGCTCGGTTCATGCGTGGCCCCGGGCAGTCGATCTCTGGTTTGGAGCACGCTGAATGGCTGAGGTGCCGGGACCTCTCGCGGGTTTCATCGTTACCGAGATCCGGCGTGCCCGGGGCGCGGCGGGCCTGACGCAGGAGGCGTTCGGCAAGCACGCCGGGTTCAGCGCGTCGCACGTCAGCGCCGTCGAGGGCCGAACCCGGGCGTTGACCGTCGACTTCATCCGGGGCACGGACCGGGCCCTGCGCAACGGCGGGCTCTTCGAGCGGCTGGCGGCCGAGTTGGGCACGCCGTCGTGGTTCCGACCGTGGCTCGACGCCGAACGCGGCGCGACCCAACTCCGCTACTTCGAGCCCACCCTGATCCCCGGCCTCCTCCAGACCGAGGCATACGCGCGCGGCGTGCTCCGCACTGTCGACAGCCTCACCGACGCGGAGGTGGAGCAGCGGGTGTCGGCGCGGATGGACCGCCAGAACATCCTGACCGGAGAGCGTCCCCCGCAGTTCGTCGCGGTGATCGACGAGGGCGCGTTGCGGCGTGGCGGCGACGGTCTCGGAGGGATCATGCCGCAACAGATCGCCCACCTGATCGCGCTCGCTGAGCGACCACACGTGCACATCCACGTCATCCCGTGGGACAGCGGACTGCACGTCGGACTGTCCGGGCCGTTCGCGCTGGCGCGGTCGGCTGACGGGCTATGGGTGGGGCACCTGGAGAGCCAACTCGGCGGCGACGTGGTCGACAAGGACGACGAGGTGGCTACGCTTCAGGCGAGGTGGGAGAGCGTGCGGAACGAAGCTCTGCCGCGCCGGCAGTCCATCGGTCTACTGAAGGAAGTGGAGAACCAGCATGGACCTCAGTGACGCCCGGTGGCGGACGTCCACCCGTAGCGGGGCGAGCGGCGGCAACTGCGTCGAGGTGGCCGACAACCTGCCCGACGTCGTCGGCGTACGTGACTCGAAGGACCGGTCCGGTCCGGTGCTCGTGTTCGGCCCGACGATGTGGCGGGCGTTCGTCGCCCAGCTTCCCGAACGACGGTAACCCGGCCGCCGCACGGAGATCGTGACGCCGCGTACAGGAACCCGCCCAAGATCCGCCGTGGGTGGAACACCATGGCTGTCTCCGACCCGGTATGACAGCCATGGTGTTCCACCGGCCGCTTTCCCGGTCACCGGCAGCGATGAGTTCGGCGAGGGGCACCGGTCTACCTCCCCGACCGAGATGACCAGACGACCGGAGCACGCGCCATGGGACTGATCCACATCGAGCTGTTCGCCACCCTCGACCTCGTCGGGCAGTCGCCCGGCGGTCCCGAGGAGGACCCGGTGGGGTTCCCGTTCGGCGGCTGGCAGGCGCCGCTGCTGGACGAGACCACCGGCGCGCAGGTGACGGCCGCGTACCAGGGCACGGACGCGCTGTTGCTCGGCCGGCGGACGTACGACATCTTCGCCGCCTACTGGCCGCACCAGGAGGGCGGCGAGGACAACGAGATCGCCACGCTGTTCAACCGGGTCCCGAAGTACGTGGCCTCCCGTGGCCGGCCCGACCTGTCGTGGCAGGGGTCCACGGTGCTCGGCCCGGACCTGGCGACGGCGGTACGCGAGGTCCGGGACCGGCACGAGCACGTGAAGGTCGTGGGCAGCCTGAACCTGGTGCAGACGCTGCTGCGCGAGAAGCTGTTCGACCGGATCGACCTCTGGGTGCACCCGATCGTGCTGGGCGTCGGCAAGAAGGTGTTCGACGGTGGCGCGGTGCCCACCAACGTCACGCTCCTCGAACCGCCGGTCGCCAACCGGAAGGGCACCGTCTATCTGCGCTACGGGCTCGCCGACGGCACACCGGGCACGGGCGACATGACCGCGCCCGGCCGCGACGACTGATCCCGGGTCGACGGCGGCCGGCCAGGGTGGCACCCACCACGGAGATCACCCCGAGCAGTTGCGGCCCGGCCAGCAGTTCGCCGAGGAACAGCGCGCCCCCGTCCGGGGAAACGGGGTTGGCGTCCGGTGCGGTCGTGCGGAAGGCTGGCGCGCATGGTTTCGGTTCTCCAGAACGTGGCGATCGACTGTGCGGACGCCTACGCGCTGGCCCGGTTCTGGAGCGACGTGACCGGCCGTCCGCTGCATCCGGAGTCCCGGCCGGGTGACCCGGAGACCCAGGTGCTGCTGGCCGAGGGTCCGGTCCTGCACTTCAACCAGGTGCCCGAGCCCAAGCGGGGCAAGAACCGCCTTCATCTGTGCCTGCGTCCGGAGACGTCGCGCGACGAGGAGGTGGCCCGGCTGCTGGCGCTCGGCGCCACCTTCGTCGCCGACCACCGGAATCCGGACGGTTCCGGCTGGGCGGTCCTCGCCGACCCGGAGGGCAACGAGTTCTGCGTGCTGCGCAGCGTGTCCGACCGGGCCGCGACGGGTGCGGGGGAGTAGGTTTCGATCATGGCCTGTCGGATCAGCGAACTCGTGCTCGACTGCCGTGACCCCGAGGCGCTGGCGCGGTTCTGGTGCGAGGTCCTCGACTTCGTGGTGCTCGACCGCGAGGGCGACGGGAGCATCGAGATCGGGCCGCGCGACGGGTTCGGCGGCCCGCAGCCGACGATCATCCTCAGCCCCACGGCCGAGCCGGAGCGGGCGAAACCCCGCCTGCACATCGACGTCAACGCCACCGACCGCGACCAGGACGCCGAACTCGACCGCCTGCTGAAGCTCGGCGCCCGTCCGGCCGACGTCGGCCAGACCGGCGAGGAGTCCTGGCACGTGCTCGCCGACCCCGAGGGCAACGAGTTCTGCCTGCTCAAAAGGCGTCTCGCGCCGCTGTGACTCAGAGGCCGAAGAAGTCGAGGTAGCCGTCGATCTGGTGGGTCAGCATGGGCTCACCGGGATGCGCGGGCAGGCCCCGGTCGCGGGCGGCGCGCAGCAGCGTCGTCTCCGCCGGGGTCATGATGATGTCCGCGACCACCGCTCGCGCCGGCAGCTCCGACACCGGGAACGGCGGCGGGTCGGTCGGGCGCAGCCCCACCGGCGTCGCGTTGACCGCGAGGTCGGCGTCGGCGAGTCGCGGCCGGGACGCCGCATCGACCCGGCCGGGGTACGCGGCCGACAGCCGCCCGCCGAGCGCGGCCAGCCGGGCCGGGTCGGTGTCGGCCAGGTGCAGCGCGGCCACCCCGGCGTCGAGCAGCGCCACCGCGATGGCGCTGCCCGCGCCGCCGGCGCCCACCACGCAGACCCGCCGTCCGCGCGGGTCGTGTCCGGCCGCGACCAGTCCGCGGACGAACCCGTCGCCGTCGAACGTGTCCGCCGACCAGGTGCCGTCCGCCTCGCGGCGCAACGCGTTGACGCTGCCGGCCCGCCGGGCCCGGTCGGTGGCCCGGTCGGCGAGGTCGAGCAGGGCCGCCTTGTGCGGCACGGTCACCAGCATGCCGTGCAGGTTGGCCACCTGCCGCAGCCCGGCCACCACCTCCGGCAGCGCGGCGGCGGGCACGTGCACCGGCACCAGCACCGCGTCCGCGCCGCGCCGGGCCAGCACCGGGTTGAGCAGGCCGGGCGCGCGTACCTGCGCGATCGGGTCGCCGAGCAGCGCGTAGAGGCGGGTGGCGCCGCCGATCGCGATCATCGCACCGGTTGCGGGCGGCGCAGCGTCCGCAGCGCGCCCGCCCACGCCACCACCTCGTCGAGCATGGTGCCGACCGCCTCCCGCTGGTGCGGGCCGGGGCGGAAGTCGCGGAACGCCACGAAGTCGGTGTGCAGGGAGAGCGCCACCTGGGAGCGGACCACCGGCACCGACACCTGCCCGAGCACCAGCCGTAGGTGCTCGGCGGCCCGGGTGCCGCCGTGCGCCCCGTAGCCGACCAGCCCGGCCGGCTTGTGGTGCCACTCCTGGTAGAGCACGTCGATCGCGTCCTTGAGCACGCCCGGGATCGAGTGGTTGTACTCCGGGGTGACGAAGACGAACGCGTCCAGCGCGCCGACGACCGCGCCCCACCGGCGGATCGCCGGTCGGCTCGACGGCGCCATCGACGGGGGCAGCGGCTCGGCGAAGTGGGGCAGCGGATGGTCCGCCAGGTCGACGAGTTCCGCGTCGACGTCCGGCCGCGCGGCGGCGATGTCGCACACCCAGCGCGCCACCGCGTCGGCCTTGCGGCCGGGGCGGGTGCTGCCGGCGACGACCCCGATCCTGATCATTGGCTGTTCTCCCTTGGTCGAGCCCCGGTCCCGGGCGGGACCGGGACGCCCGCGAGGTCGCGGGCGAGGTGGAGCGCGCCGTGCAGCGAGGAGAGCCCGCCGAGCGCGGCGGCGACGACGCGGGGGGCGGGCCGCCCCGGACGGCCGACGGTGAGGTGCCCGACCAGCGGCACGAAACCGGGCAGGCCGGTGGCGAACCCGCCGCCGACGATCGCCAGGTCGGCGGCGAGCAGCTCGCCGAGGCTCACCACCGCGGCGGCCAGCGCGGCGCAGGCCGGCTCGATCGCCGCCACCGCCCACGGCCGGCCGTCGTCCAGCCCGGCGCGCAGCCGGTGGTGGTCGACCGGCCCGCCGCGTAGCCGGGCGGCGCGGCGCAGCGTGGCCGGCCCGGACGCGACCGCCTGGAGGCAGCCGGATCGGCCACAGTCGCACCGGTCCCCACCCAGGTCGACCACCATGTGCCCGACCTCGGCGGACGCGCCGGCCGGGGCGTTGCGCCCGCCGAGCACGATCCCGCCGCCGACACCGGTGCCGACCCCGAGATAGAGCACGTCGGCGCGGCCCGCGTGCCGGGCCTCGGCCAGCGCCGCCAGGTCGCCGTCGTCGGCGTACCCGGTCGGGGTGTCGGGGAACAGGCGACGCAGCGCGCCGGCCAGGTCCAGGCCGACCCAGCTCGGCCGGCCGGGCCAGGCCACGACCGCGCCGGCCCGGTCGACGGTCGCCGGCATGGCCACGCCGACCGCGTCGACCGGGCCGAAGCCGGCGCGCAGCGCGGCCACCTCGGCGGCCAGCACGGCCAGGTCGGCGGCCGGGTCCGCGCCGGCCGGCCAGGTGACGATCCGTTCGTACGCGGGCCGGCCGGCCGCCTCGGCGCGCAGCGCGACCTTGGTGCCCCCGACGTCGACGCCCAGCAGCGTGGCGTCCGGCCCGCCCGTCACGCCGGCCTCAGTGCGCCAGCAGGTGCAGGAACGCCAGCGCGGCCGAGGCGAACGCGAAGAACAGCGGCACCATGATGACCTTGCCGTCGTCCTTGGCGCGCAGGTGGTAGGCCACGGCGGCGATCAGCAGCACGGTGATCGCCACCGCGGCGACCACGCCGAGCTGCCAGAACTTCAGGCCCAGCAGCAGCCCGGCGACGCCGGCCAGCTCCAGCAGGCCGATGACGCGGGTCAGCCCGGCGGAGACGCCGAGGTGCGACATCCGCTCGCGCATCTGCGCGTTGCCGGTGAGCTTCTGCACGGCCAGCGGAATCAGGATGATGGCCAGCAGGATGGTGAGAACGATGATCGCGACGGTCACGGGGTTCCTCGGGGGTCGGGTCGCCGCGGCGGACGACCGGTACGGGTGCGACGGGGTGGACGGTCAGGGCACGGTCGCGACGAGCGCGCGGGCCGCCAGCCGGTAGCCGAGCGCACCGAGGCCCACGATCACCCCCGAGGCCAGCGGGGCGAGCACCGAGTCGTGCCGGAAACTCTCCCGGGCCCACACGTTGGACAGGTGGACCTCCAGCCACGGATGGGGATAGTTGGCCAGCGCGTCGCGCAGGCTCCAACCGGCGATCATCAACGCGCCCGGGTTCACGATCGCGCCCACCGTCTCATAACTGTCCTGGATGGTACGGATCATCTCGCCCTCGCAGTCGTGCTGCCTCGCGACGACCCGCCACCCCCGTCCGGCGACCTCCTCGCCGACCGCCCGCTCGATGTCCGCCACCGTGTCGGTGCCGTAGATCTCCGGTTCCCGTTTGCCGAGGATGCCCAGGTTCGGGCCGTTGAGCAGGAGCACCTCGGGCACGTTGCACCTCACCGGAATCGGACGACGACAGGTCCTCGGAGTATCGACCCCGTCCCCGGTGCGGACCCCCGCCGGCAGGGGGCGGTTAGGGGCGGCTAGGGGCCGTTAGGGGAGGTCAGCGCCGTGCCGGCTCGGTTAGCGTCCTGCCGGGCCGTTCCAATCTGGATCAGGGAGTGGGACATCATGAGTGATCTGTCGGCACCGGAGTTCCCCGAGTGGCCGCAGTTCGGCGACGAGGAACGGACCGGCCTCATCCGGGCCCTGGAGCAGGGCCAGTGGTGGCGTGTCGGAGGCAACGAGGTCGACACGTTCGAGGCCGAGTTCGCCGCGTACCACGGGTCGTCGCACGCGCTGGCCGTCACCAACGGCACGCACGCGCTGGAGGTGGCGCTGGAGGTCCTGGGCGTCGGACCGGGCACCGAGGTGATCGTCCCGGCCTTCACGTTCATCTCGTCGTCGCTTGCCGCGCAGCGCCTCGGCGCGGTGGCCGTGCCGGTCGACGTGGACCTGGACACCTACTGTGTCGACCCGGACGCGGTGGCCGCCGCGATCACCGACCGGACCCGGGTGGTGATGCCGGTGCACATGGCCGGGCAGTTCGCCGACATGGACGCGCTCGACAAGATCACCTCCGACGCCGGCGTCGCGTTGCTCCAGGACGCCGCGCACGCGCACGGCGCGCAGTGGCAGGGCAGGCGGGTCGGTGAACTCGGCTCCGTCGCCGCGTTCAGCTTCCAGAACGGCAAGCTGATGACCGCCGGCGAGGGCGGCGCGGTGCTCTTCCCCGACGAGGAGAGCTACGAGAAGGCGTTCCTGGTGCACAGCTGCGGCCGGCCCCGCACCGACCGGGACTACCTGCACCGCACCACCGGCTCGAACTACCGGATGAACGAGTTCAGCGCCGCCGTGCTGCGTGCCCAACTGTCCCGGCTGGACGGTCAGATCGCGGTGCGCGAGCAGCGCTGGCCGCTGCTGGCGAGCCTGCTCGCCGAGATGCCCGGCGTGGTGCCGCAGGGACGCGACCCGCGCGGTGACCGCAACCCGCACTACATGGCCATGTTCCGGATCCCCGGCATCACGTCGAAGCGCCGCCGGGTCGTGGTCGACGAGCTGATCGCCCGGGGCATCCCGGCGTTCGTCGCGTTCCGCGCCATCTACCGCTGTGACGGCTTCTGGCTGGCCGGCGCGCCGGACGAGACCGTCGAGCAGATCGCCGAGCGGTGCCCGAACGTCGAGCAGATCCACGCCGACTGCGTCTGGCTGCACCACCGCACGCTGCTCGGCACCGAGGAGCAGATGCACCAGATCGCCGCCGTGCTCGCCGACGTGCTGGCCGGATGACCGGGCCGCAGCCGGCCGCCGCGCCGGGGCGTACCGTCCGGGTCGCGGTGGCCGGTCTCGGCTGGGCCGGGCGGCAGATCTGGCTGCCCCGGCTCGCCGCGCACCAGCGGTTCACGGTGACCGCCGTGGTCGACCCGGACGCCGCCGCCCGGGACCGGGCCCGCGCCGCGCACGGCGTGCCCGACGCGTACGCCGACGTGGCCGACCTACCCACCGACGCCGCCGACCTGGTGGTGGTGGCGGTCCCCAACCACCTGCACGCCGCCGTGGCGGCCCGGCTGCTGCGCCGGGGCGTACCGGTGTTCCTGGAGAAGCCGGTCTGCCTCACCTCCGCCGAGGCCGACGAGCTGGCCGACGCCGAACGCGCCGGTGGCGCGGTGCTGCTGGCCGGCAGCGCCGCCCGTTACCGCGCCGACGTGCGGGCCCTGCTGCGGGCCGTGGTCGACCTCGGACCGGTCCGGCACGTCGACGTCGCCTGGGTACGCGCCCGGGGCGTGCCCGACGCCGGCGGCTGGTTCACCCGGCGGGACCTCTCCGGCGGCGGCGCGCTCGTCGACCTGGGCTGGCACCTGCTCGACACGGTGCTGCCGCTGCTCGGCCCGGCGCCGATCGCGCACGCGGTGGGCAGCGTCTCCGACGACTTCGTCAACGACGGCGCCGCCCAGGCCGCCTGGCGCGGCACCGCCGGGCCCGGTGGACGCGGCGACGTCGAGGACACCGCCCGCGCGTTCCTGCTCACCGCCGACGGCGCGTCCGCCGCGCTGCACGCCTGCTGGGCGTCGCACGAGGCGACGGACCGCACCACCATCTCCGTGCACGGCACCCACGGCTCGGCGACGCTGCGCTGCACGTTCGGGTTCAGCCCGAACCGGGTCGACGCGCCGGAACTGACCCGTACCCGCGACGGCGAGACCGTCGCGCTGCCGCTGGCCGCCGAGACCATCGGCGCCGAGTACGACCGGCAGCTCGACGCGCTGCCCGGCCTGCTCGCCGACGAGGCCAGCCGGGGCGTGGCCGCCGCCGACGCCCGCCGCACCATCGACGCCATCGAACGCGTCTACCGCTGCGCCCGGCCCACCCCGCCGGTGCCCGCGCTGGCGGGAGCGCGCGACCGGTGAGAACCACCGGGCGACCTCACCTTCGGGAGCAGCCATGAGCCAGCCGCCGTCGACCGTCGGCGCCACCGTCCTCGCCCGGCGTACGGGCCCGATCCGCGCGGTCGTGTTCGACCTCGACGGGGTCGTGGTCGACAGCTCGGCGGTGATGCGTGAGGCGTTCAGCGTCGCGTACGCCGAGGTGGTGGGCGGCGGACCGGCGCCGTTCGAGGAGTACAACAAGCACATGGGACGGTACTTCCCGGACATCATGCGGCTGATGGGGCTGCCGCTGGAGATGGAGGCGCCGTTCGTCCGGGAGAGCTACCGGCTGGCGCACCGGGTGCCGCTGTTCCCCGGCGTCCGCGAGACGCTGGAGGCGCTGCACGAGCGCGGCGTCCGGATGGCGGTCGCCACCGGCAAGAGCGGTCCCCGCGCCCGGTCCCTGCTGGACCTGCTCGGCGTGCTCGCGCTCTTCGACCACGTGATCGGCTCGGACGAGGTGCCGCGGCCGAAGCCGGCGCCGGACATCGTGCTGCGCGCGTTGGAACTGCTCGACATGCCGCCGGGCGTGGCCATGATGGTCGGTGACGCGATCACGGACCTGACCAGCGGCCGGGAGGCCGGCGTGACCACGGTGGCCACCACCTGGCACGGCGGTGACGTGACCGCGCTGCTGGCCGCCGGCCCCGACCTGGTCGCGCACAAGCCGGAGGAGCTGCTCACCCACTGCGCCGCCCGTGATCCATACCAGCTCGGTGAGATGGCGGGGTCCGAGCGCGGTTGACACCGCCAACTCGGCGAGGTGGCGGGCGCTGGCTTGGTAGTAGTCTCCGGGAAACCTGCCAAGCCAGCGTGCCCGGGCTGGTTCAGCCGCCGTCACCCCCTCCCGTGCCCGAGGGGTTCGGAGGTGGTGACACCGGCCGTACGACCTCACCCACCGATGTCGACGGCTGGTCGCTCGTCGGCGGTGGAGTTGGTCGCCCTTCACCGGCAGTGTCGCCAAGGTGCCCTTCCGGCGCCTTGGCCCAGAACTTGATATGGAACGCAAACGGCTGCCACGAGATCTCGAAGGCTCCGCCCGTCTTGGTCGACTTCCTCACGAGGTCGAGCGTCAACAGGAGCAGCCCGGTCGAGATCACGAGGGAAACGACCGCTGCGACCAGTCGCGCGGCGTCTCCCACGGTTGCGTCCCGCTAGCAGTATCTGTTCATTGCGGGGTTCACCCTTCAGCCAGGGACATGCCGGTCCACAGGTCAGTGGCCGGCCGACGATGTCTGCTGGTCTGCCTCCCTCATGCTGACCGCGATCCTCATGCTGACCGCGTCGGCTCTCGCCTATCGGAGGTCTCTTCCACGCCACGTGAGGAACAGCGCCACCGGCCCCGGGATTGCCCTGATGGGCGCTCCGTGCTGACGAGGCCGACGCGAAGGAATACTCCCCTCCTTCGCATCGAAGCTTACTACTGTTCGACGACGTCCGGTCACTGGAGACATGGGGCTGAGACGCTCGTGAGCGCGGCGCGGACCTCGGTCTCCGGCACGTCGGCGACCAGTTCCGGGCCGCTCGCGCCGTCCAGCACGAAGGTCAGGCCGGCGGTGGACTTCTTGTCGCGGCGCATGAACGCGATCAGCTCGTCGTGCGTCACCCCCGGCGGCAGGGCCGTCTCCAGGCCGTAGCCGGCCACCACCTCGTGGTGCTCGGCCACCCGGGCGGGAGTGATCCGACCGAGCCGCCCGGCCAGCCGCCCGGCGAACACCGTGCCCACGCCGACCGCCTCGCCGTGCCGCAGCCGGAAGTCGGTGGCCCGCTCCAACGCGTGACCGAGCGTGTGACCGTAGTTGAGGATGTGCCGCAGCCCGGCGTCGCGCTCGTCCGCGGCGACCACCCGGGCCTTGAGCGCCACGCACGCGGTGATCTGCTCGGTCACCGTCCGGCCGCGCAGGTCGCCGGCGCCGATGAAATGCGCGCGGGCGATCTCGCCGTAGCCGTTGCGCCGCTCCACCTCCGGCAGCGTGCCCAGGTAGTCGGTGTCGCAGAGCACCGCGCGCGGCTGCCAGTAGACGCCGACCAGGTTCTTGCCCTCCGGCAGGTTCACCGCGGTCTTGCCGCCCACGCTGGCGTCCACCTGGGCCAGCAGCGACGTCGGCAGGTGGAGCACCGCCACGCCCCGGTGGTAGAGGCCGGCGGCCAGGCCGACCACGTCGGTGGTGGTGCCGCCGCCGCAGGAGACCACCGCGTCGGCGCGGGTCAACCCGAACTCGGCGAACGCCCGGCACAGCGCCTCCACGGTGGCCAGCGTCTTGTCGTGCTCGCCGTCGCGGGCCGGCACCACCCGGTGCGCCACGCCCGGGTCGGGCGTCCACTCCGGCGGCCGGGCCGACACCACCACGACCCGGCGGGCCCCGATCCGCGCCACCTCCGCGGCCAGCCGGTGCCGCACGCCCGGGCCCACCAGCACCGGGTACGCGCGGTCGCCCAGTGCCACGTCGACCCGTTCCACGACGGTCATCCGACTCTCCCCTGTGGTGCGGCGACGGTGTGCCCGGCCAGCCGCAACGCCAGCGCGGCCAGCGAGTCGACGGCCGGGTCGATGCCCCAGCGACGGTGGCTGAGCTGGGCGTGCTCGGCGATCAGGAAACCGCGCGGCGCGGCCGGATGGTCCTCGGCCACCAGCTCGGTGACCCGGTCCAGGTAGCGCCGCCAGGCCGCCGACACCGGGTCGTCGGCGAGCGGCAGGTCGGCGGCGGCCAGCACGATCTTGTCGGCGCCGGCGTGCGCCTGCGCGGCGAGGTCCCGGCGCTGCGCCCCGGTCAGCTCGCGACTGCGGTCCTGCCAGTGCAGGAACAGGAAGGCCGCCCGGTCGCCGGCCGGCAACAGCCCGCACAGGTGCCGCAGGTGCGCCACCGCGAGCGGCAGCTCCAACCCGGCCAGCCACGGCGGCTCACCGCCGAGCAGGCCCAGCGCCACCTCGCTGCCGGCGTGGGCGAGCGGTCCGCCCCGGGCCGGGTCGCGCACCGCGTACGCCGGGGGCGCCGGCCGGGCCGACGGGCCGAGCCGGTCCCGCGCCAGGTCCAGCGCGGCGGGCCCGGCGTGCAGGCCCAGCCGCAGCCGGGTCGGGCCGGGGGAGTCGAGCCGGTCGAAGAACCAGCAGCCGCCCGGGTCGGCGGCGCGCAGCTCGGACACCAGCCCCGCCAGCACCGTGCCGACCAGCTCGGCCGCCCGCGCGTCGACGCATCCCCCACCGGGCACGGCGAGGTCGGCGAACAACCAGGAGCGTTCCATGGCACCTCGACTGTCGGCGGTGGTACGCGGCGTCCTCGGGGCGTGCCCATCATCACCGCGCCGGCCCGCCGGAGGGCCCGCACGCGGCCGGGAACCGGGGTCCGGTTAGGGGGCGACAGGGGTAGGTCACCGCCGGGCCGCTGGCCAGACTTGGGCCGTTACGGCGAAGGACGGATGTGCTGACATGCTTCGGAGTGACCTGGTCCAGCCGTTGCCCGAACTGCTCCGGGCCCACGCCGGCCGGCTGCCGGACCAGGTGGCGTTCCGCGACGCGGACCGGGCGGTGTCCTGGGCCGCGCTGGAGGCGGTCACCGCCCGGCTGGCCGGCCACCTGGTCGACGCGGGCGTCGGCCGGGGCGAGCGGGTCGCGTTCTGCCTGGGCAACCGGGTGGAGACGGTGGAGACCTGGCTGGCCGTGACCCGGGCCGCGGCGGTCGGCGTACCGCTGAACCCGCGCAGCACGGACGCCGAACTGGCCCACCTGCTCGACGACTCCGGCGCGGTGCTGGTGGTCACCGACCCGCAGCACCTCGACCAGTTCCTGCGGCTGCGCGCGGACCGGCCCGACCTGCGGATCTGGGTGACCGGCGACGGGCCGTACCCGGACCCGGCGACGGCCTGGCCGGCGCTCGTCGACGCGGCGCCGGCCGCCGACGCCCGTGACGACCTCGGCCTGGACGAGGTCGCCTGGATGCTCTACACCTCCGGCACCACCGGCCGGCCCAAGGGCGTGCTCTCCACCCAGCGCACCTGCCTCTGGTCGGTGGCCGCCTGCTACGTGCCGGTGCCCGACCTGACCGCCGCCGACCGGGTGGTCTGGCCGCTGCCCTTGTTCCACAGTCTCTCCCACATCGGCTGCGTGCTGAGCGTGACCGCGGTCGGCGCGAGCGCCCGCCTGGTCGACGGCTTCGCCGCCGCCGACGTGCTGCGCGCGGTCGCCGAGGACGAGGCGACCGTGCTGGCCGGCGTGCCCGCCATGTACCACCACCTGGTCGACGCGGCCCGCGCCGACGGGTTCCGCGCGCCCGCGCTGCGGGTGTGCCTGGTCGGCGGCGCGATCACCACCGGGGAGCTGCGCCGCGCGTTCGAGGAGGTCTTCGACGCGCCGCTGCTCGACGCGTACGGCAGCACCGAGACGTGCGGCTCGATCGCGGTGACCCGGCCGGACGAGCCCCGGGCCGAGGGTTCCTGCGGCCGGGCCGTGGACGGCGTGCAGGTGCGCCTGGTCAGCCCGGACACCGGCCGCGACGTGCCGACCGGTGACGAGGGCGAGGTGTGGGTCCGCGGCCCGGGCGTCATGCTCGGCTACCACGGGCTGCCCGAGGCCACCGCGGCGGCGCTGCGCGACGGCTGGTACCGCACCGGGGACCTGGCCCGCAGCGACGCCGACGGGAACCTCTTCGTCACCGGCCGGCACCGGGAACTGATCATCCGGGGCGGCGAGAAGGTGCACCCGGTCGAGGTGGAGGACGTGCTGCGCGCGGTGCCCGGCGTGGCCGACGTGGCGGTCACCGGCCGCCCGCACGAGGTGCTCGGCGAGGTGCCGGTCGCGTACGTGGTGCCCGCGCCGGAGGGTTTCGCGCCGGCCGCCGCGTACGCCGCCTGCCGCGAGCGGCTCGCGTACCACAAGGTGCCGCAGGAGCTGTACGAGATCGACGCGGTGCCGCGGACCGCCTCCGGGAAGGTCACCCGGCGGCTGCTGGCGGAGACGCCGGCCCGGCTGCGCGCGGTCAACGGCACGCACCACGAGGCGCTGACCCGGCTCACCTGGCGTCCGCTGGCACCTGTCGACCGCGCGCCCGGCCGGCGCTGGGCGGTCGTCGGGCCGCACGCCGGTGCGGTCGCCGACGCGCTGACCGCCGAGGGCGAGGACGTCCACACCGGCGCCCACTCCACCGACACCGACGCGGACGTGCTGGTGCTGGCCGGCGTCGACCCGGCGGCGCTGCCCGGCTGGCTCGACGACGCGCGCTACGCGACCGCCCGGGTGGTGGTGCTGACCAGCGGCGCGGTGGACGCGTCCACCGCCGACACGCCCGACGACCCCGACCTGGTCCCGGCCGCCGCCGTCGCCTGGGCGCAGGCGCGCTGTCGGCAGGCCGCCCGGCCGGACCGGATCGTGCTCGTCGACGCCGATCCCGCCTCGGCGGCGTTGCTGCCGTCCGTGGTGGACGCCGGCGCCGCCCAGGTCGCGCTGCGCGCCGGCGCCGCCCGGTACGCGGCGCCCGCGCCGGCCGCCGCGCCGGCCCCGGAACACGCCGCCACGGTGCTCGACCCGGCCGTGCCGGCGGTGCTGGCCGGCGCGGACACCGCCGAGCGGGCGGCGCTGGCCCGACACCTGACCGGCGCGTACGGTGCCCGGTCGCTGCGGCTGCTGCCGGTCGACGGCCCCACCACCGACCTCGCGACCCGGGACGGGGAACCGGTCGGGGCGGCCGTGCTGCGGGTCCGCGACGCCGACCTGACCGACCACGACCGGAGCGCCCGGCTGCTCGACCTGGCCGGCCGGCTGGACCGGGACACCCGGCACGCCGCCGCCACCGCGTACACCGTGCTGGTCCCCGCCGGCGTGCTGCTCGGCGCCGCCGGACGGGAACCGGCGGCGGGCGCGGTCGCCGCGCTGCACGCGCTCGTCGCCCGGCGGCACGCGGCCGGACTGCCGGCCCGGCTGATCGGGGTGACCGGACCGGCGTGGGCCGAGACCGCCGCGTTCGACGTCGCGCACGACGGCGACGACCTGGTGCTGGTGGCCGGCCCGGCCGAGCGGGTGGCCGCCCACCCGGCCTGGCGCGGCCCGACCCGGCCCGACGACGACGCGGACACGCTGCGCCGCCGGTTCGCGGCGCTCACCACCGCCGACGGCGACCGCCTCCTGGCCGACCTGGTCCGTGCCGCCACCGCGGAGGTCGCCGGGCTGCCCGGCGCGGGCGCGGTCCGGCCCGGCCGGGCGTTCACCGAACTCGGGTTCACCTCGGTCCGCGCGGTCGCGCTGCGCGACCGGCTGAACCGGGCCACCGGCGCCCGGCTCTCCGCCACCGCCGCGTTCGACCACCCGACACCCGCCGCGCTCACCCGGCACCTGGCCACGCTGCTGCGCGGCGCCGGCCCGACCGGCCCCGCCGCCCGCGCCGCGGACGCCGCCGCCGGGACCGGCCCGGTCGCCGCCGACGACCCGGTGGCGATCGTCGCCATGGCCTGCCGGCTGCCCGGCGGCGTTACCGGCCCCGACGAGTTGTGGGAACTGCTCGAATCCGGCGGCGAGGGGCTCACCGGGTTCCCCACCGACCGGGGCTGGGACCTGGCGCACCTGTTCGCCGACGACCCCGACCGGGCCGGCACCTCGTACGTGCGGGTGGGCGGGTTCCTGGCCGGCGCCGGGGACTTCGACGCCACCCTGTTCGCGATCAGCCCGCGCGAGGCGCTCGCCATGGACCCGCAGCAGCGACTGCTGCTGGAGACGTCCTGGGAGCTGTTCGAGCGCGCCGGGATCGACCCGACCGGGCTGCGCGGCAGCGCCACCGGCGTGTTCACCGGCGTGATGCACCACGACTACGCGGCCAACGTCGGCCAGGCGCCCCCCGGCACCGAGGGCTACCTCGGCGTCGGCACCGCCGGCAGCGTGGTCTCCGGGCGGGTCGCGTACGCGCTGGGCCTGGAAGGGCCCGCGGTGACCGTGGACACCGCCTGCTCGTCGTCGCTCGTCGCGCTGCACCTGGCCGCGCAGGCGCTGCGCGCCGGGGACTGCGCGCTCGCGGTGGCCGGCGGCGTCGCGGTGATGGGCACCCCGCAGGCGTTCGTCGAGTTCAGCCGCCAACGCGGACTCGCGCCGGACGGCCGGTGCAAGGCGTTCGCCGAGGCCGCCGACGGCACCGGCTGGTCCGAGGGCGTCGCCGTGCTGCTGCTGGAACGGCTCAGCGACGCCCGCCGCCACGGCCACCCGGTGCTGGCGCTGATGCGCGCCAGCGCGGTCAACCAGGACGGGGCGTCCAACGGGCTCACCGCCCCGAACGGGCCGGCCCAGGAACGGGTCATCCGGCGGGCGCTGGCCACCGCCGGCCTCGGACCGGGCGACGTGGACGCCGTCGAGGCGCACGGCACCGGCACCCGGCTCGGCGACCCGATCGAGGCGCAGGCGCTGCTCGCCACGTACGGGCAGGGCCGGCCGGCGGACCGTCCGCTGCTGCTCGGCTCGCTCAAGTCGAACCTCGGGCACACCCAGGCGGCGGCCGGCGCGGCCGGGGTGATGAAGATGGTGCTCGCGCTGCGCCACGGCACGCTGCCGCGCACGCTGCACGTCGACGCGCCGACCCGCGAGGTCGACTGGTCGGCCGGCGCGGTCGAGCTGCTCACCGACGCCCGGCCGTGGCCCGACGTGGACCGGCCCCGCCGCGCCGGCATCTCCTCGTTCGGCATCAGCGGCACCAACGCCCACGTCGTCGTCGAGGCGGCCCCCGCCACGTCCACCCCGCCGCCGGTCACCCGGCAGCACCCGGCCGGCGTCGTGCCGTGGCTGCTCTCCGCGGCCAGCCGCGAGGGCCTGCGGGACCAGGCGGCCCGGCTGCTGAGCCGGCTCGACCGGATCGACGCCGACCCGGCCGACGTGGCGTACGCGCTGGCCACCACGCGGGCGGCGCTGGACCACCGGGCGGCGCTGCTGGTCGGCGACCCGGCCGACGCCCGCGCCGCGCTGACGGCGCTGAGCCGCGGCGACACCGACCCGGCCGGCGTGCTCACCGGCCGCGTCTCCGACGGCCGGCTCGCCGTCCTCTTCGGCGGGCAGGGCGGGCAACGCGCCGGCATGGGCCGGGAGCTGCGCGCGGCGTACCCGGTCTACGCGGAGGCGTTCGACGCCGCCTGCGCCGAACTGGACCGGCACGTCACCGGGCAGTCGGTCGCCGACGTGGTTCTCGCCCCGGACGGCGACACGCGGGCCGCGCTGCTGCACGAGACCCGCTACACCCAGCCGGCGCTGTTCGCCGTCGAGGTGGCGCTGCACCGGCTGCTCGAATCCTGGGGCGTCCGCCCGGACCTGCTGCTCGGCCACTCGATCGGCGAGATCGCCGCCGCGCACGTGGCCGGTGTGCTCACGCTCGCCGACGCCGCCGCGCTGGTCGCCGCGCGGGGCCGGCTCATGCAGGCGTTGCCGGCCGGCGGCGCGATGGTCGCGGTGGAGGCCGACGAGACCGAGGTGCTGCCGCACCTGACCGACCGGGTCGGGCTGGCCGCCGTGAACGGGCCGACCGCCGTGGTGCTCTCCGGCGACGCCGACGCGGTCGAGGCGGTCGCCGCCACGCTGCGCGCCGCCGGCCGCCGCACCAGCCGGCTGCGCGTGTCGCACGCGTTCCACTCGCCGCGCATGACGCCGATGCTGGACGCGTTCCGGGAGGTCGCCGCCGGGCTGACCTACCGTGCGCCGCAACTGCCGGTGGTGTCCACGTTGACCGGTGCGCCGGTCGACGCGGCCCGGCTCACCTCGCCCGAGCACTGGGTGGCGCACGTCCGCGACACCGTGCGCTTCGCCGACGGCGTCCACGCCCTGCACGCCGAGGGCGCCACCACGTTCCTGGAGATCGGCCCCGGCGGCGTGCTCACCGCGCTGGCCGCCGAGTGCCTCGCCGACGCCGGTGACGACCTGGCGTTCGTGCCCACCCTGCGGGCCGGCACGCCCGAACCGGCGGCGCTGCTCACCGCCGCCGCCCGGCTGCACGTGCGCGGCGTGCCGGTGGACCGGGCCGCGCTGGCCGGCCCCGGCCCGCACGCGCCCGTCGCGCTGCCCACCTACGCGTTCCGGCACCGGCACTACTGGCTGCCCGCCACCCCCGGCGCACCGACCGGCGACGCCGGGCACCCGCTGCTCGCCGCCGTGCTGCCGGTCGCCGGCACCGGCCAGGTGCTCGCCACCGGCCGGTTCACCGCCACCCGGCCGGCCACCCCGGACGGCGTCGCGCCGCTGCTGCCCGCCACCGTGCTGCTCGACGCGCTCGGCCACCTCGGTGAACGCCTCGACACCCCGGTCCTGGCCGACCTGCGGATGCCGGAGCCGGCACCGCTGCCCGCCGGCCTCGCGGTCGACCTCCAGTTCGACGTCGCCGGCTCGGACGCCGCCGGCCGGCGCGCCGCCCGCTGCCACGTCCGCGCCGGCGAGCACGAGCCGTGGCGGGCGGTCGCCGACGCGGTGCTCGCCCCGGCCGACCCGCTCGCCGTGCCCGGCGTACCGGCCCCGGCCTGGCCGCCGGCCGGCGCGCGCCCGGTCGAGGCAGCGCATCCGCTGCTGCGGGCCGCCTGGACCGCCGGGGACCGGCTGCACCTCGACGTACGGCTGCCCGACGACGCCGCCGACCCGGACGCCGAGCGGTACGGCGTGCACCCGGACGTGCTCGACGCCGCGCTGGACCTGCTCCCGCTGGCCGGGTTCGCCCCGCCGGCCGGGCCGGGGGAGCGGATCGTGCCCACCGACTGGACCGGCGTGCGCCGGCACGCCACCGGCGCGTACGCGCTGCGGGTCAGTCTCGCCCCGGCCGGCGCGGACGCGGTCACGCTCAACGCCGTCGACGACGCCGGCCGGCCGGTGCTCGACGTCGACCGGATCGCGCTGCGCGCCGTGACGCTGCCGTCCGCCGCCGCCCCGGCGCCGGAGACCGGCCCGGCCGGGCTCTACACGGTGGACTGGCTGCCCGCCCCGACAGGCCCGGTGCCCACCTGGACGCTCGCCGACGCGGTCCCGCCGACCGGGCCGCTGCCGCCGGTGCTGGTGCTGCGACTGCCCGACGGCGACCCGGACAGCACCGTCGCGCAGCGCGCCGACGCGATCGGCCTGGACCTGCTCGGCGTGCTGCACCGCTGGCTCGACGACCCGCGCGCCGTCGACACCCGGCTCGCGGTGGCGGTGCGTGACGGCGACCCGGCGCACGCCCCGGCCGCCGGCCTGCTCCGGGTGGCCCGCGCCGAGCACCCCGACCGGTTCCTGCTGCTGCACCTGGACACCGTCGACGACACCACGGTCCGCGCCGCGCTGGCCGCCGCCGACGACGAACCCGAGGTCGCGGTCCGCGACGGCCGCGCCTTGCTGCCCCGGCTCCGCCCGGCCACCGAGCCCGACGCCGCCGCGCGGCCCGCGCTGGCCGGCGGCGCGGTGCTGCTCACCGGCGGCACCGGCGGCCTCGGCCGGCACGTCGCGGTCCACCTCGCGCAGGCGTACGACGTGCGGGAACTGGTGCTGCTCAGCCGCACCGGCCGGCCCGCCCCCTGGGCCGACGAGCTGGCGGCGACCGGCGTCGACGTCCGGGTGGTCGCCGCCGACGTGGCCGACCGGGACGCGCTCGCCGCCGTGCTGGCCCCGCTCACCGACCGGCTGGTGGCCGTCGTGCACGCCGCCGGCGCCACCGACGACGCCCTGCTCACCGACCTCGACCCGGACCGCTGGGCCGGCGCGCTGCGGGCCAAGGTGCACGGCGCGTGGCACCTGCACGAGCTGACCGCCGGCCTCGACCTGGCCGCGTTCGTGCTGTTCTCCTCCGCCTCGGCCACGTTCGGCAGCCCCGGCCAGGGCAACTACGCCGCTGGCAACGCGTTCCTCGACGCGCTCGCCGCGCACCGCCGCGCCCGCGGGCTGCCCGGCACCGCGCTCGCCTGGGGCCTGTGGGCCGAGACCGACGGGATGGCCGGCCGACTCACCGCCGCCGACCTGGCCCGGCTCGCCCGCACCGGCACCCGTCCGCTGGACGCCGCCGCCGGGCTGGCGCTGTTCGACGCCGCGCTGCGCGCCGAACCGGCAACGCTGGTGCCGATCGGACTGGACCTGGCCGCCGTGCGCGCCACCGGGGAGGTGCCGGCGCTGCTGCGGGCACTGCTGCCGCCGGCCCCGCGCCGGGCCGTCGTCGCCGAGCCCGGCACCAGCACCGGAACCGGCTTCGCCGACCGCCTGGCCGGCCTCGGCGAGCCGGAACGGGCCACGCTCCTGCTCGACCTGGTCCGCGCCCGCTGCGCCACGGTCGTCGGGCACGCCGGGCCGGACCAGGTCGAACCGCGCCGGCCGTTCAAGGAACTCGGCTTCGACTCGCTGATGGCGGTGGAGCTGAGCAACCGGCTCTCCGCCGCCACCGGCGTCCGGCTCGCCCCGCACGCCGTGTTCAACCACCCCACCCCGGAACTACTCGCCGCGCACCTGCACGCCCGGCTGCTCGGCACCGCCGCCACCGAGGTCGCCGACGCCACCACCGTCGCGCTGGACGAGCCGGTCGCGGTCGTCGCGATGGCCTGCCGGTTCCCCGGCGGCATCGGCTCCCCCGAGGAGCTGTGGCGGCTGCTCGACGCCGGCGGCGAGGTGATCGGCGACCTGCCCACCGACCGGGGCTGGCCGCTTGCCGACCTGTACGACCCGGAGCCCGGCACGCCCGGCCGCACCTACACCCGCGCCGGTGGCTTCCTCACCGGGCTCGCCGACTTCGACGCCGCGTTCTTCGGCATCAGCCCCCGCGAGGCGCTCGCCATGGACCCGCAGCACCGGCTGCTGCTGGAGACCTCCTGGGAGGCGCTGGAACGGGCCGGCATCGACCCGGACACGCTGCGCGGCAGCCGTACCGGCGTGTTCGCCGGCACCCACGGCCAGGACTACGCCGACCGGATCACCCCCGGCGCCACCGCCGACGACGGCGAGACCGTCGCCGACGAGGGACACCTGCTCACCGGCACCGCCGCCAGCGTGCTCTCCGGGCGGGTCGCGTACGCGCTGGGGCTGGAAGGGCCGGCGGTCACCGTGGACACCGCCTGCTCCGCCTCGCTGGTGGCGCTGCACCTGGCCGCGCAGGCGCTGCGTCAGGGCGACTGCGACCTGGCGCTCGCCGGGGGCGTGTCGGTGCTGTCCGGCCCGGCCGGGCTGACCGGGTTCAGCCGCCAGCGCGGCCTCGCCCCGGACGGCCGGTGCAAGGCGTTCGCCGAGGACGCCGACGGGTTCGGCATGTCCGAGGGCGTCGGCGTGCTGGTGGTGGAACGGCTCTCCGACGCCCGCCGACGCGGCCACCCGGTGCTGGCCGTGGTGCGCGGCTCGGCGGTCAACTCCGACGGCGCGTCCAACGGCCTCACCGCCCCCAACGGGCCGTCCCAGGAACGCGTGATCCGGGCCGCGCTGGCCGCCGCCGGGCTCGACCCGGCCGACGTGGACGCGGTCGAGGCGCACGGCACCGGCACGCCGCTCGGCGACCCGATCGAGGCCGAGGCGATCCTCGCCACCTACGGCCGCCGGCCCGACGGCGTCCCACCGCTGCTGCTCGGCTCCGTGAAGTCCAACCTCGGCCACACCCAGGCCGCGGCCGGCGTCGCCGGGATGCTCAAGGTCGTCCTCGCCATGCGGCACGGCCGACTGCCCCGCACGCTGCACGCCGAGCACCGCACCAGCCGCGTCGACTGGGCGGCCGGCGCGGTCGACCTGCTCACCGAGGCCCGGCCGTGGCCGCGTACCGACCGGCCGGCCCGCGCCGGCGTCTCCTCGTTCGGCATCAGCGGCACCAACGCCCACGTGGTACTCGAGGCCGTGCCGGACGAGCCGGCCGTCGACGCCGAGCCGCCGGCCGGGCCGGTGGCGCTGCCGTGGCTGCTCTCCGCGCGTACCCCGGAGGCGCTGGCCGGGCAGGCCCGCCGGCTGCGCGACCACCTCGCCGACCGGCCCGACCAGCGACCGCTGGACGTGGCCTGGTCGCTGGCCACCACCCGGGCCGGCTTCGGCCACCGGGCCGTGCTGGTCGGCGGCCCGGCGGAGATCACCGCCGGCCTGGACGCGCTCGCCGCCGGCGAGCCCGCCACCGACCTGGTACGGGGCGACGTCACCGCCACCGGCAAGCTGGTGTTCGTCTTCCCCGGCCAGGGCTCCCAGTGGGCCGGCATGGCGCTGGACCTGCTCGACGAGGCGCCCGTGTTCGCCGAGCGGATGGCCGCCTGCGACGCCGCGCTGCGGCCCTGGCTGGGCCATCCGCTGCGGGACCTGCTGCGCCAGGCGCCCGGCACCCCGGACTTCGAACGGGCGGACGTGGTGCAGCCGCTGCTGTTCGCGGTGATGGTGTCGCTGGCCGAGCTGTGGCGCTCGTACGGCGTGCAGCCCGCCGCCGTGGTCGGCCACTCGCAGGGCGAGATCGCCGCCGCCTGCGTGGCCGGCGTGCTGTCGCTGACCGACGCCGCCCGGCTGGTGGCGCTGCGCGCCCGCGCGCTGCGCAAGCTGGCCGGCGCCGGGGTGATGGCCGCCGTGCCGCTCCCGGTCGAGGTGGTCCGCGAGCGGGTCGCCCGGTACGGCGACCGGCTGGCCGTGGGCGCGGTCAACGGGCCGGCGAACGTGGTGGTCTCCGGCGAACCAGACGCGGTGGACGCGTTCGCCGCCGAGCTGGACGCCGACCGGGTACGGCTGCGCCGCCTCGCGATCGACTACGCCTCCCACTCCGCGCAGGTGGAGCGGATCCGCGCCGAGCTGGCCGAGGCGGTCGCCGGCGTCACGCCCGGACCGGCGGCGGTGCCGATCTACTCCACCACCGACCTGTGCTGGCTCGGCGGCGAGGAGATGGACGCCGACTACTGGTACCGCAACCTGCGCCAGCCGGTCGAACTGGCGGACGCGGTACGCGCGCTGACCGCCGAGGGCCACCACACGTACGTCGAGTGCAGCCCGCACCCGGTGCTCACGCCGGGCATCGAGCAGACGCGCCAGGAGCACGAGCACCCGGCGGTGGTGGTCGGCTCGGTGCAGCGCGGCCGGGGCGACCGGGCCCGGTTCCTGCTCTCCGTGGCCGCGCTGCACGTGCGCGGCGTACCCGTCGACTGGCAGCCGGTGCTGGCCGGCGGACGCCGGGTCGACCTGCCCACCTACGCGTTCGCGCACCGCCGCTACTGGCCCCGCCCGGTCACCGGCGCCGCCGACGTCGGCGCGGCCGGGCTGGCCGCCGCCGGGCATCCGCTGCTCGGCGCGTCGGTGCCACTGGCCGACGGACGGGGGCACCTGTTCACCGGCCGGCTCGCGGTCGCCGAGCAGCCCTGGCTGGCCGACCACCGGGTCGCCGGCCGGGTGCTGGTGCCCGGCACCGGGCTGGTCGAGCTGTGCCTGCGTGCCGGCGACGAGGTCGGCTGCCCCGCCCTCGACGAGCTGGTCATCGAGGCGCCGCTCACGTTGCCCGAGGACGCGGCCACCCAGGTGCAGGTCGCGGTCGGTCCGCCCGCCGACGACGGCCGCCGCCCGGTCACCGTGCACTCCCGGCCCGCCGCCGGCCCGCCCGACGCGCCGTGGACCCGGCACGGCAGCGGCACGCTCTCCGCCGCCGAAGCCGCCCCGGCGACGCCGGCCGGGCCGCCGCCGGACGCCCACGCCGTCGACCTGACCGGCTTCTACGACCGCCTGGTCGACGAGGGGTACGGCTACGGCCCGGCGTTCCAGGGCCTGCGCGCGGTCCGGACCGGCGACGACGAGGTGTACGCCGAGGTGGAGCTGCCGGCCGGCCCGCGCGCCGACGCCGACCGGTACGCGCTGCACCCGGCGCTGCTCGACGCCGCGCTGCACGCCGCGCACTTCGGTGGTCTCGCCGACGCCGGCGGCGAGAAGATCCTGCTGCCGTTCGCCTGGAACGGGCTCACCGTGCACGCCACCGGCGCCACCACGCTGCGGGTCCGGCTGCGGCGGGTCGGCCCGCACGCGTTCGCGCTGTCCGCCACCGACCCGGCCGGAGCGCCGGTGGTCGAGGCGGCGTCGCTGGCCATGCGCCCGATCTCCCGCGCCGAGCTGGGCGCCCGCGACGACGCGGTCACCGACGCGCTGTTCCACCTCACCTGGCAGCCGCTGCCGACGCCCACCGCGCCGACCCCGGCCCGGATCGCCGTGCTCGCCGCCGAGGCGGATCTGTCCCACGTGGCCGATCCGTCCGCCGCCGATCTGTCGCGCCACGCCGACCTGTCCGCGCTGGC
The DNA here is from genome assembly GCF_027925725.1 of Micromonospora sp. AKA38. Classification (NCBI taxonomy): domain Bacteria; kingdom Bacillati; phylum Actinomycetota; class Actinomycetes; order Micromonosporales; family Micromonosporaceae; genus Micromonospora; species Micromonospora sp. AKA38. Next base: position 1,120,978 of record NZ_BNEI01000005.1, read on the forward strand.
CGCGGCGATCGACGCCGGTGCCACGTCGCCGGACGCGGTGCTCGCGCCGCTCACCGCCGGGACCGGTGCGCACCGGACGATGACCCGCACCGACCCCGCCGCCCCGGACCGGGCGCGACGGCTCGCCGGGGACGCGCTCGCGCTGGTGCAGCGCTGGCTGGCCGAGCCGCGCTGGGCCGAGACCCGGCTGGTGCTGCTCACCCGCGGCGCGGTCGGCGTGCACGGGCCCGGTGAGGTCGACGACCCGGCCGCCGCCGCCGCGTGGGGCCTGGTCCGCTCCGCCCAGTCCGAGAATCCGGACCGGTTCGTGCTGCTCGACGCCGACACCGAGCCCGACGCGGCCACCCTGACCGCCGTGCTCGCCGCCGACGAGCCGCAGGTGGCGCTGCGCGACGGCGGCGCGTACGCGCCCCGGCTGGCCCGACGCGCCGACGCGCCGACGCTCGCCCCGCCCGCCGACGCGACCGCCTGGCGGCTGGACGTGCCCCGCCGGGGCAGCCTCGACCACCTGGCGCTGGTGCCCACCGACGCGGCCGACGCGCCGCTCGGCCCGTACGACGTGCGGGTCCGGGTCCGCGCCGCCGGCCTGAACTTCCGCGACGTGCTCAACGCGCTCGGCCTCTACCCGGGCGATCCCGGCCCGCCCGGCGGGGAGGCCGCCGGCGTCGTCGCCGAGGTCGGCGCCGCGGTCACCGACCTGCGCCCCGGCGACCGGGTGCTCGGCGTGTTCACCGGCTGCTTCGGCCCGGTCGCGGTCACCGACCGGCGACTGCTCGCGCCGATGCCGGACGGCTGGACGTTCGCGCAGGCCGCGACCGTGCCGGTGGTGTTCCTCACCGCCTGGCGCGGGCTGGTCGGGCTGGGCCGGCTGCGGGCCGGGGAGTCCGTGCTGGTGCACGCCGGCGCCGGCGGCGTCGGCATGGCGGCGGTGCAGATCGCCCGCCACCTCGGCGCGGACGTCTTCGCCACCGCCAGCGAAGGCAAGTGGCCCGCGCTGCGGGAGCTGGGCGTGCCCGCCGACCACCTGGCGTCGTCCCGGACGCTCGACTTCGAGGCACGCTTCCTCGACGCCACCGGCGGCCGGGGCGTGGACGTGGTGCTCGACTCGCTGGCCCGCGAGTTCGTCGACGCGTCGCTGCGGCTACTGCCGCGCGGCGGCCGGTTCCTGGAGATGGGCAAGACCGACCTGCGCGACCCGGCCCGGGTCGCCGCCGACCACCCCGGCGTCGACTACCAGGCGTACGACCTGACGCAGGTCGAGCCGGACGAGATCCAGCGGATGCTCACCGAGCTGCTGGCGCTGTTCGCCACCGGCGCGTTGCGCCCGCTGCCGGTGCGCGCCTGGGACGTCCGGCAGGCCCCGGACGCGTTCCGCTACGTCAGCCAGGCCCGGCACGTCGGCAAGGTGGTGCTCACCATGCCCGAGACGTGGGACCCGGACGGCACGGTGCTGCTCACCGGCGGCACCGGCCTGCTGGGCGGGCTGGTGGCCCGCCGGCTGGTCACCGGGCACGGCGTCCGGCACCTGCTGCTGGCCAGCCGGGGCGGCCCGGACGCGCCCGGCGCGGCCGAGCTGACCGCCGAGCTGACCGCGCTCGGCGCCACCGTCACCGTGGCCGCCGCCGACGTCGCCGACCGGGACGCGGTGGCGGGGCTGCTCACCGCCGTGCCGGCGGCGCATCCGCTCACCGCCGTGGTGCACCTGGCCGGCGTGCTCGACGACGGCGTGGTCACCGCGCTCACCCCGGAACGCCTCGACACCGTGTTCCGCCCCAAGGTGGACGCCGCCCGCCACCTCGACGAGCTGACCCGCCCCCTCGACCTCGCCGGGTTCGTGCTGTTCTCCTCCGGGGCCGGCGTGTTCGGCGTGCCCGGCCAGGGCAACTACGCCGCCGCCAACGCCTGGCTGGACGCGCTCGCCCGGCGGCGACGCGGTGCCGGACTGCCCGCCCGCGCGTACGCCTGGGGGCTGTGGGCGCAGGCCAGCACGCTGACCGCCGGCGTGGACCGGGCCGGCACCACCCGCGACGGGCAGCTCGCGATCCCGTCCGACCTGGGCATGGCGCTGTTCGACGCCGGCCTGGCCGCGCCGGAGGAACACCTGGTGCCGACCCGCGTCGACCGGGCCGCGCTGGCCGGCCGGCCGCACGTGCCGGCGCTGATGCGCGGCCTGGTCCGCGTCGACCGGCCGAAGGCCCGCGCCGCCACCACCGGCGGCGGCGACCTGGCCGGGCGGCTGCGCGCGCTCACCGGCGCGGAACAGTCCGCGCTCCTGCTCGACCTGGTCCGGGCCACCGCCGCGGCGGTGCTCGGCCACGGCAGCCCGGACGCCATCCGGGAGGGCCAGGCGTTCCACGAGCTGGGCTTCGACTCGCTGACCGCGGTCGAGCTGCGCAACCGGCTCACCGAGGCGACCGGGGAACGACTGCCGGCCACCGCCGTCTTCGACTACCCGGACCCGGCGGCGCTGGCCGGCTACCTGCGCTCCCGGCTGGTGCCCGACGGCGCGCAGGCCGCCCCGGCGGTGCTCGCCGAGCTGGAACGCCTGGAACGGGCGCTCGCCGAGACCACCGTCGAGGCGGACCTGCACACCCAGGTGGCGGCGCGGCTGGAGGTGCTGGTCGCCAAGTGGCGGACCATGCGCGGCGCCTCCGCCACCGACGACGACCTGGACCTCGACCGGGCCAGCGACGACGAGATCTTCAGCCTGATCGACACGGAACTCGGGCTGTGACGGCCCAGGCGGACGAACGAGGGACGGCGATGACCGACGTACTGATCGTGGGCTACGGCCCGGTGGGCCAGGTGGCCGCGATCCTGCTGGCGCAGCGCGGCTTCACGGTGCGGGTGCTGGAGAAGTGGACCACCCCGTACAGCATGCCGCGCGCGGTCTCCTACGACGGCGAGGCCAGCCGGATCCTCGCCGCCTGCGGGGTGGCCGACCGGCTCGGCGACGTGACCGAACTGTCCGGCGAGTACACCTGGAAGAACGGCTTCGGGCGGACGCTGCTGCACGTGCGCGCCGCGCCGGACGGCCCGTCCGGGTGGCCCGACTCCACGTCGTTCTACCAGCCCGGGGTGGAGGAACGACTCGCCGAACGCGGGGCGGAACTGCCCGGCGTGCAGGTGCAGCGGGGCGTCGAGGTGACCGGCCTGACCGACCATAGCGACCGGGTCGAGGTGACCGCCGTGGACGGCGACGGCGGCCCGCACACCTACACCGCGTCCTGGGTGCTCGGCTGCGACGGCGCGAACAGCTTCGTCCGGGGGTGGCTCGGCGCCGGCGTCACCGACCTGGACTTCACCCACGACTGGCTGGTCTGCGACGTGGTGCTGCACACGCCGCGCGAGTTCACCCCGAACAACCTCCAGATCTGCGACCCGGCCCGCCCGCGTACCGCTGTCTCCGCCGGGCCGAACCACCGGCGGTGGGAGTTCATGCGGGTGCCGGGGGAGACCCTGGAGGAGTTCCGCACCGAGGCCAGCGCGTGGCGGCTGCTCGGCCTGTTCGACATCACCCCGGACAACTCCCGGCTGGACCGGTACGGCGTCTACACCACCCAGGCCTGCTCCGCCGACGTGTGGCGGCGCGGCCGGGTGTTCCTGGCCGGCGACGCCGCGCACGTCATGCCGCCGTTCCTCGGGCAGGGCATGAGTTCCGGCTTCCGCGACGTGGTCAACCTGGCGTGGAAGCTCGACCTGGTGCGCCGCGGCCGGGCCGGGGAGGCGCTGCTCGACACGTACCAGGTGGAACGACGCGCGCACGTGCAGCACGCGATCCGGATGTCGATGGACTCCGGGGCGGTGATCTGCGAGACCGACCCCAAGAAGGCCGCCGGCCGGGACTCGGTGATGCTGGCCGCGCTGCGCCGGCGTACCCAGCAGCGGCACGTCCGCTCGCTGCGCGAGGCGATCGTCGACGGGGTGCTGCACCGCGCCGACGACGGCACGCCCACCCCGCGCGCCGGTGAACCCGCGCCGCAGGGCCGGGTGACCGTCGACGGGCGCACCGGCGGCTTCGACGACGTGGTGGGCGTCGGCTTCACGCTGCTCACCCGGGAACCCGCCACGCTCGACGACGACGCGGTCGCGTTCCTCGACGACCTCGGCGCGTACCGGCTGGTCGTGCGGCCGGCCGACGAGGGCGCGGCGGCCGGCGACCTGGCCGACCTCGACGGCGTCTACTCGACCTGGCTGGGCGGCGCGGACGCCGCGCTGATCCGGCCGGACTTCTATCTCTTCGGCGTGGCCGCCGGCCCCGACGCCGCCGCCACCCTGGTGGCCGACCTGCGCCGGCAGGTCGCCGCGCCCGCCCTGCATCCCTGACCAACCCCCGCACAGCCTGAGGAGCTGACATGCTGGAGAACCTCCGCACCCTCGGCCGGGTCATCCGGACCCTGGCCACCAAGGACCCGGTGACCCGGGTCCGCCGGTTCTACGAGATCCAGTCGCCGGACGTCGAGTTCGCGGCCCGCACCTCCCGCTACATGAACGTCGGCTACTGGGAGGAGGGCGTCACCAGCATCGACGTGGCCGGCCAGGCGCTTGCCGACAAGCTCGCCGACGCCGCCGGGTTCAAGCCCGACGACACCGTGGTCGACGTCGGCTTCGGCTACGGCGACCAGGACTTCGCCTGGCTGCGGGACCGCCGGGTGGCGAAGGTGCACGGCATCAACGTGACCCCCCGGCACGTCGAGCACGCCCAGGAGCGGGCCCGCCGCGAGGGCCTCGCCGACCGGGCCGACTTCCAGCTCGGCACCGCCACCGCGCTGCCGTTCCCGGACGCCAGCGTGGACCGCGTGGTGGCGCTGGAGTCGGCGTTCCACTTCCACCCGCGCAGCGCGTTCTTCGCCGAGGCGTTCCGGGTGCTGCGGCCGGGCGGCACCATCGCCACCGCCGACATCATCCCGCTGAGCAACGACACCGCGCGCATGTCGATCAGCTCGGGCCCGCTCAGCTTCGTCAAGTTCAGCCTGCCGGACGAGAACTGGCACGACCGCAGGACCTACGGCGAGCAGCTCGCCGCCGCCGGCTTCGGCGCCGTCGAGGTGCACTCCATCGCGGACCGCACCTGGGAGGGCTGGCGCCGGTTCCAGTCCGCCCGCCCGTCCGACCCGGCGTTCCGGGCCGCCGCCGACGGCAGCGCGGTCAAGGGGATGGCCAACCACTGGCGCGACACCGAGCTGATCAAGAAGGAGCTGGGTCTGCTCGACTACGTCATCGCGGTGGCGCAGAAGCCGTGAACCGCCACGGTCCCCGCCGCCCGGACCGGGCGGCGGGGACCGGCGTGCCGAATCAGCGGACCGCCGCGCCGGTCAACGCCGCCGAGAGGGTACGCAGGATCGCCGGCTGGTGGGACGCCAGGAAGAAGTGCCCGCCCGGGAAGACGTGCAGGTCGAACGCGCCGGTGGTGTGCTCCGACCACGCCCTCGCCTCGTCCACCGTGGTCTTCGGGTCGGCGTCCCCGGTGAACACCGTGACCGGGCAGCTCAGCTTCGGCCCCGGCGCGTACGTGTACGTCTCCGCCGCCCGGTAGTCGCTGCGGATCGCCGGCAACGCGGCACGCAGCATGTCCGGGTCGCCGAGCACCGCCGAGTTGGGGCCGCTGAGCTTCTTCACGTCGGCCAGCAGCCCCTCGTCGTCGAGCAGGTGCACCGTCTCGTGCCGGTGACACGACGGCGCCCGACGGCCGGACGGGAACAGGTGCGCCACCGCTCCACCCTCGGCCTCGACCAGCCGCGCCACCTCGAAGCCCAGCGTCGCGCCCATGCTGTGCCCGAAGAACGCCAACGGCCGGTCCCGCCAGGGCCGCAGCACGTCGGCCACCTGCCGGGCCAGCTCACCGATGCTCGGCACGCACGGCTCGTGCCGGCGGTCCTGGCGGCCCGGGTACTGGACGCTGAGCACCTCCACGGCCGGTGACAGCGCCCGGGACACCGGGAAGAAGAAGCTCGCGGAGCCCCCGGCGTGCGGCAGGCACACCAGCCGCGGGGCGCCGTCCGGGGCCGGATGGAACCGGCGAACCCAGAGGCCGTTGTCGTGGTCGGTCATCGTCACGCGGTCCTTCCGGCGGTGGCGCCCGCGACCCGGGCGCCAGGGCGGTCCACCGGACGCTAACCGGGCCGCCGCCGGTCCGGCCACCCCCCCCTAGCCCACCGGGCGTACGGGTTAGGGGTTGTCGCAGCTCAGCGCGACGCCATAGCTTCCCCGCAAAGGGGACCCGTGGCTCCCGGATGACGCGTGCGCGCCGGACGACGGCAGGTCCCCGCCGACCGAGGGTCAGGTTGATGGACACCGAAGAGAAGCTCCGGGAGTACCTGAAGAGGGTCACCACCGACCTGCGGCGGACCCGGCAACGGCTCCGCGACGTGGAGGACTCCGCCCGCCAGCCGATCGCCGTGGTCGGCATGGCGTGCCGTTTCCCCGGCGGGATCACCTCGCCGGACGCGCTGTGGGACCTGGTGGCGGCCGGCGGGGACGCGATCGGCCCGTTCCCCGACGACCGGGGCTGGGACCTCGCCACGCTCTACGACCCGCAGCGGGAACGCCCCGGCACGTCCTGCGTGCGCGACGGCGGCTTCCTGACCGACGCCGCCGGCTTCGACCCGGCGTTCTTCGGCGTCTCGCCCCGCGAGGCGCTCGCCATGGACCCGCAGCAGCGGCTGCTGCTGGAGGTGTCCTGGGAGGCGTTCGAAACCGCCGGCGTCGACCCGACCGGGCTGCGCGGCGCACGCGTCGGCGTCTTCGCCGGCCTGACCCACGCCGACTACGCGGCCGGCGCCGCCGACGTGCCCGACGGGGTCGCCGACTACCTGGGGCTGGGCAGCGCCGGCAGCGTCAGCTCCGGCCGGGTGTCGTACGCGTTCGGGTTCGAGGGACCGGCCGTCACCGTCGACACCGCCTGCTCGTCGTCGCTCGTCGCGCTGCACCTGGCCGTGCAGTCGCTGCGCGCCGGCGAATCCGACCTGGCCCTGGCCGGCGGCGTGACAGTGCTGCCGACCCCGTCGATCTTCGTGGACTTCACCCGGCAGAACAACCTGTCCCGGGGCGCCCGCTGCCGGGCGTTCGCCGACGCCGCCGACGGCACCGCGCTCGGCGAGGGCATCGGCGTGCTCCTGGTCGAGCGTCTCGCCGACGCCCAGCGGCTCGGCCACCGGGTCCTCGCCGTGGTGCGCGGGTCGGCGGTGAACCAGGACGGGGCGTCGAACGGGCTGACCGCGCCGAACGGGCCGTCGCAGCAGCGGGTGATCCGGGCCGCGCTCGCCGACGCCCGGTTGTCCGCCGCCGAGGTGGACGTGGTGGAGGCGCACGGCACCGGCACCACGTTGGGTGACCCGATCGAGGCGCAGGCGTTGCTGGCCACGTACGGGCAGGAGCGGGGGACGCCGCTGCTGCTCGGGTCCATCAAGTCGAACATCGGCCACACCCAGACCGCCGCCGGCGTGGCCGGCGTGATCAAGATGGTGCAGGCGATGCGGCACGGCACGGTACCGGCCACGCTGCACGTGGACGCGCCGTCGACCAAGGTGGACTGGACGGCCGGCGCGGTCGAGCTGGCCACGTCCGCGCGCCCCTGGCCGGCCGCCGACCGCCCCCGCCGCGCCGCGGTGTCGTCATTCAGCATCTCCGGCACCAACGCCCACGTGATCCTGGAAGCGCCCACCCCGGCCGAGGACGAGCCGCCGGCCCTCCTCGACGCGGCGGCGTTGCCGGTGCTGCCGTGGCTGGTGTCGGGGCGGTCGTCGGACGCGCTGGCGGGTCAGGCGGCGCGGCTGCTCGACCACCTGCGCGCGAACGCCGACCTGTCGCCGGCCGACGTGGGCTTCTCGTCGGCGACCACGAGGGCCGCGTTGGCGCACCGGGCGGTGGTGGTCGGCGCGGACCGCGACACGCTGCTGGCCGGCCTGGCCGCGCTGGCCGAGCGCGATGCGGCTCCCGGTCTGGTGACCGGCGAGGCGTCGTCGGGCCGTCGGGCGGTGTTGTTCACCGGTCAGGGTGCGCAGCGGGCCGGCATGGGTCGGGAGTTGTACGCGGCGTTCCCGGTGTTCGCGGACGCGTTCGATCGGGTGTGCGCGTCGTTCGCGGGCCGGCTGGAGCGGCCGTTGCGGGAGGTGGTGTTCGACGGCGGTGACCTGGTGCACCAGACCGTCTACACGCAGGCGGGCCTGTTCGCGGTGGAGGTGGCGTTGTGGGAGTTGCTGTCGTCGTGGGGCGTGACCGCCGACTACCTGGCGGGGCATTCGATCGGTGAGGTGACCGCCGCCCACGTGGCGGGGGTGTTGTCGCTTGCGGACGCGTGTGCTCTGGTGGCGGCACGTGGGTCGTTGATGCAGGCGTTGCCGGTCGGTGGCGGGATGTTGGCGGTGGGTGCGTCGGAGGCGCAGGTCCGGGCGTTGGTGGCCGGTGTGGATGTGGCGGCGGTGAACGGTCCGTCGTCGGTGGTGCTGTCTGGGCCGGTGGAGGATCTGGATCGGGTCGCGGGGGAGTGCGCCGCCGAGGGTTGGCGGGTGAAGCGGTTGACGGTCAGTCACGCGTTCCACTCGCGGTTGATGGAGCCGATGCTGGAGGGGTTCCGGGCCGCGATCGCCGGTTTGGACTGGCAGGCCCCGCGTCTGCCGGTCGTGTCGAATCTGACCGGCCGGCTTGCCGATCCGGTGGAGATCGCCGGTCCGGACTACTGGGTGCGGCACGTCCGGGAGGCGGTGCGGTTCGCCGACGGGGTGGCCACGCTTCACGAACTGGGTGTGTCCACGTTCCTGGAGGTCGGTCCGGACGCGACGTTGACGGCGATGGCCGCGGACACCCCGGTCGACCGGCCCGTGCACCACATCCCGGCGTTGCGGCGCGACCAGGACGAGGTCACCGCGCTGACCACGGCGGTGGCTCGGTTGCACGTGGCCGGCACGTCGGTGGACTGGGCGGCCTGGTTCACCCGCGACGGGCGCCGTCCGGCCACCGTCGACCTGCCCACCTACGCGTTCCAGCACCAGCGGTACTGGATCGACGCCCGCACCGCCGGCCACGACGCCGCCGGCCTGGGCGCCCGCGCCGCCGGTCACCCGCTGCTCGACACCGCACTCGCCACCGCCGCCGGTGACGTCCGCGTCCACGGCGGCCGGCTGTCCGCGCGTACCCAGCCGTGGCTCGCCGACCACGTCGTGCGCGGCCGGATCGTCGTCCCCGGCACCGCGCTGGTCGAGCTGGCGCTGCACGCCGGCGCGCAGGCCGGCTGCGACACCGTCGAGGAACTGACGCTCGCCGCGCCGCTCGTCCTGCCCGACGACGGCGCCCGCACGCTCCAACTCCAGCTCGCCGCGCCCGACGAGCACGGCCGACGCCGGATCACCGTCCACTCCCGGCCCGCCGACGACCCGCACGCCGACTGGACCGCCCACGCCGACGGCGTCCTCGCCCCCGGCGCGGGCGAACCCGCCGAGCCGCTGACCGCCTGGCCACCGCCCGGCGGCGTCGCCGTGCCGGTCGAACCGATCTACACCCGGCTCCGCGAACTCGGCGTCGCCCACGGGCCCACGTTCCGCGGGCTGCGCGCCGCCTGGCGTACGCCCGACGGGGTCTTCGCGGAGGTGGAACTGCCCGACGGCACCGCCACCACCGGCTACGCGCTGCACCCGGCGCTGCTCGACGCCGCGCTGCACGTCGTCGGCCTCGCCGACGACCCGGCCGCCGACGACGCCGGCGCCCGGCTGCCCTGGGCCTGGAGCGGCGTCACGCTCACCGCCGAGGGCGCCACCCACCTGCGGGTACGGCTCACCCGCAGCGGCCCGGCCAGCACGCTCACCCTCGCCGACGCGGCCGGCGCACCGGTGGCCCGCATCGACGCCCTGGTGTCCCGACCGCTCGCCGCCGACCAACTCGACCCCGGCACCGCCGACCTGCCCCTCTACGACCTGCGCTGGAACCCGGTGCCGCTGCCGGCCCGACCGGCCACCGGAATCGCGCCGCTCGACCCGGGGACCGGCCTCGCCGGGACCGCCGACGACACCCGGCTGGTGCTCGTCCCCGCCCGCGACACCGCGCCGGACGACCCGCTCGCCGACACCCGCGCCCGGCTCGCCGGCACGCTCACGCTGATCCAGGACTGGCTGGCCGACGACCGGCACGCCGACCGGCGGCTCGTCGTGCTCACCCGGGGCGCGGTACCCGCCGCCGGTGACGTCACCGACCTGGCCGGCGCTGCCGTCTGGGGGCTGGTCCGCGCGGCGCAACTCGAACACCCCGGCCGGTTCGTCCTCGCCGACCTGGCCGGCGACGACGACGCCGACCTGCTCGCCCGCGCGCTCGCCGCCGACGAACCCCAGCTCGCGCTCCGCGACGGCCGGCTGCTCGTGCCGCGCCTCGCCCCGGCCGAACCCGACCCGACCGGGGCCGTGGACCTCGTCCCCGACGGCACCGTGCTGATCACCGGCGCGACCGGCGCGCTCGGCGGCGTCGTCGCCCGGCACCTCGTCACCCACCACAAGATCCGGCACCTGCTGCTGGTCAGCCGACACGGCGCCGACGCCCCCGGCGCGGCCGACCTGCTCGCCGACCTCACCCGCCTCGGCGCGCGGGCCAGCCTCATCGCCGCCGACGTGGCCGACCGCGACCAGCTCGCCGCGCTGCTCGCCGCCGTGCCCGCCGAACATCCGCTCGCCGGCGTGGTGCACGCCGCGGGCGCGCTCGACGACGCCGTGGTCACCGCGCTCACCCCGGACCGCACCGAGACGGCGCTGCGCCCCAAGGCCGACGCCGCCTGGCACCTGCACGACCTCACCCGCCACCTCGACCTGCCCATGTTCGTGTTGTTCTCCTCGATCGCCGGACCGCTCGGCGCACCCGGGCAGGGCAACTACGCGGCGGCCAACGCGTTCCTCGACGGCCTCGCCCACCACCGCCGCGCCACCGGGCTCGCCGCCACGTCACTGGCCTGGGGACCCTGGGCGGAACCCGGCGGCATGACCCGCGACCTGGGCGCCGCCGGCCGGGACCGCCTCGCCCGCCAGGGCATCGTCGCGCTCACCACCGACCGGGCGCTGGCGCTGTTCGACGCCAGCCGGCGCGGCCGGCAGCCGCTGCTGCTCCCCGTCCACCTCGACCTGGCGGCGCTGCGGACCCGCACCGGCCGCGACGAGCTGCCGGCACCGCTGCACGGCCTCGCCGGTGGACCCGCGCGCCGCGCCGCCGCGACGACCACCGGCGGCCTCGCCGACCGGCTCGCCGGGGCGTCCGCCGAGGACCGGGCCCGCCTGGTCGCCGAGCTGGTCGCCGGCCAGGTCGCCGACGTGCTCGGGTACGCGTCACCGGCCGCCGTCGGACCCGACCGCTCCTTCACCGAACTCGGCTTCGACTCGCTCACCGCCGTCGACCTGCGCAACCGGCTCACCGCCCGGACCGGGCTCACCCTGCCGGCGACGATGGTCTTCGACCATCCCACCCCGGCGGCGCTGACCGGGCACCTGCTGGGCCGACTCGGACCGGCCGCGACCGCGCCCACCGTCCTCGACGAGCTGGACCGCCTCGAAGCCGCGTTCGCCGCCACTGGAGCCGACGCGCTCGCCGAACTGACCGCCGACGACGAGACCCGTACCGCCGTCGCGGCCCGGCTCCGCGCCCTGCTCGCCCGCTGGGACGGCGACGGCGGCGAGGTGGCCGCCAGCCTCGACGACGCCAGTGACGACGAACTGTTCGACTTCATCGACAGCCGCTTCGGCCGGTCCTGACCCGCGACAGGTGAATACCCGATGGCGAACGAAGCCAAGCTCCGTGAGTACCTCAAGCGCGTCACCGCCGACCTGCACGAGACCAGCGAACGGCTGAGGGCGGCCGACGCCAAGGACCACGAACCGATCGCCATCATCGGGATGAGCTGCCGCTACCCGGGCGGCGTCCGCACCCCCGAGCAGTTGTGGGAGCTGGTCGCCGCCGGCGGCGACGGCATCACCGGCTTCCCCACCGACCGGGGCTGGGACACCGAGCGGGCGTACGACCCGACCGGGGAGCGGCGGGGCAGCACGTACGCCCGGGAAGGCGGCTTCCTGCACGACGCCGGGAACTTCGACCCGGAGCTGTTCACCATCTCCCCGTACGAGGCGCTGGCCATGGACCCGCAGCAGCGGCTCATGCTGGAGGCGTCCTGGACGGCGATCGAGGACGCCCGGATCGACCCGCTGTCGCTGCGCGGCAACCGGGTCGGCGTGTTCGCCGGCATGATGTACCACAACTACGCGGCCGGGCTCGACGAGGTGCCCGACACGGTCGACGGGTTCATCGGCGGCGGCACCGCCAGCAGCGTGCTCTCCGGCCGGGTCGCCTACACGCTCGGCCTGGAGGGCCCGGCGCTCACCGTCGACACCGCCTGCTCGTCGTCGCTCGTCGCGCTGCACCTGGCCGTGCAGTCGCTGCGCTCCGGCGAATCCGCGCTGGCCCTCGCGGGCGGCGTCACCGTGATGACCACGCTGGAGACGTTCGTCGACTTCAGCCGGCAACGCGGCCTCGCCCCGGACGGCCGGTGCAAGTCGTTCGCCGACAGCGCCGACGGCACCGGCTGGTCCGAGGGCGTCGGCGTGCTGCTGCTGGAACGCCTCTCCGACGCCCGCCGCCACGGCCACCGCGTCCTCGCCGTGGTACGCGGATCGGCGGTGAACCAGGACGGCGCGTCGAACGGTTTGACCGCGCCGAACGGGCCCGCCCAGCAGCGGGTGATCCGGGCGGCCCTCGCCTCGGCGCGCCTGTCACCGGTCGAGGTGGACGTGGTGGAGGCACACGGCACCGGCACCAAACTGGGTGACCCGATCGAGGCGCAGGCGCTGCTGGCCACGTACGGGCAGGAGCGGGCCGAGCCGTTGCTGCTCGGGTCGGTGAAGTCGAACCTGGGCCACACCCAGGCCGCCGCCGGGGTCGCCGGGATCATCAAGATGGTCCTCGCCATGCGGCACGGACTCGTGCCGCAGACCATCCACGTCGACGCCCCCTCCTCCCACGTCGACTGGTCGGCCGGCGCGGTGGAGCTCGTCACGTCGGCGCGTCAGTGGCCGGCGGTGGACCGGCCGCGTCGGGCGGCGGTGTCGTCGTTCGGCATCTCCGGCACCAACGCCCACGTCATCATCGAGGCCCCGGAACCCGAGCCGTCGCCGGAGACGCCGCCGGCCGGGTTGCCACCGACCACCCCGTGGGTGCTGTCAGCGCGGTCGACGGCGGCCCTCGCCGGCCAGGCCGCACGGCTGGCCGACCACCTGCGGGCGCACGCCGAGCTGCCCCCGGCCGAGGTGGGCTGGTCGCTCGCGACGACCCGCGCCGCCCTGGAACACCGCGCGGTGGTGCTCGGCCCGGACCGCGCGTCGTTGCTCACCGGCCTGTCCGCGCTCGCCGACGGTGCGTCGGCGGCCGGCGTGGTGACCGGCGAGGCGTCGCCGGGCCGGCGGGCCGTGCTGTTCACCGGTCAGGGCGCGCAGCGCGCCGGCATGGGCCGGGAGTTGTACGAGGCGTTTCCGGTCTTCGCGGACGCGTTCGATCGGGTGTGCGCCGGTTTCGAGGGTCGCTTGGGCCGGCCGTTGCGGGACGTGGTGTTCGACGGCGGTGACCTGCTCGATCAGACGGTTCACACGCAGGCGGGCCTGTTCGCGGTGGAGGTGGCGTTGTGGGAGCTGCTCTCCTCGTGGGGCGTGACGGCCGACTTCCTCGGCGGGCATTCGATCGGTGAGGTGACCGCCGCGCATGTGGCGGGTGTGCTGTCGTTGGCGGACGCGTGTGCTCTGGTGGCCGCGCGGGGTGCGTTGATGCAGGCGTTGCCGGCCGGCGGCGGGATGTTGGCGGTGGGCGCGTCGGAACCGCAGGTCCGGGCGTTGGCGGCCGGTGTGGATGTGGCGGCGGTGAACGGGCCGTCGTCGGTGGTGCTCTCCGGCGCGGTCGAGGATCTGGATCGGATCGCGGGGGAGTGCGCCGCCAGGGGTTGGCGGGTGAAGCGGCTCACGGTCAGTCACGCGTTCCATTCGCGGTTGATGGAGCCGATGCTGGACGGGTTCCGGGCCGCGATCGCCGGTTTGGACTGGCAGGCCCCGCGTCTGCCGATCGTGTCGAACCTGACCGGTCGGCTCGCCGATCCGGCGGAGATCGCCGGTCCGGACTACTGGGTGCGGCACGTGCGGGAGGCGGTGCGGTTCGCCGACGGGGTGGCCACGTTGCACGAGTTGGGTGTGTCCACGTTCCTGGAGGTGGGTCCGGACGCGACGTTGACGGCGATGGCCGCGGACACCCCGGTCGACCGGCCGGTGCACCACATTCCCGCGTTGCGGCGGGACCAGGACGAGGTCACCGCGCTGACCACGGCGGTGGCTCGGTTGCACGTGGCCGGGACGTCGGTGGACTGGGCGGCCTGGTTCACCCGCGACGGGCGCCGTCCGGCCACCGTCGACCTGCCCACCTACGCGTTCCAACACCAGCGCTACTGGCTCGACGCCCGCACCCGCCACCACGGCGGCGACCCCGGCGACGACACGGCGTTCTGGCAGGTGATCGAGAACGAGGACGTGGACGGCCTCGCCGCCGCGCTCGCCGTCGACCCCGACACGCCGCTCGCCGACGTGCTGCCCGCGCTCTCCGCGTGGCGACGCCGCCGGGAAAGCGAAGCCACGCTCGACTCCTGGCACTACCGGGTCACCTGGCAGCCACTGCCGGACCCCACCGGGCCCGACGCCGGTGACCTGCTTCTCGTCGTACCGGCCGAGGTGGACGAGGCGGGCCGGCGGTGGGTCGACACGCTGACCGGGCCGGGCGTCCGGCTCCTGACCGTGCCGGCCGGTCACGGTCGCGCCGAACTGGCCCGGGAACTCACCGCCTCGCCGCCGGCCGGGACCGTGCTGTCGCTGCTCGGCCTGGCCACCGGCACCCACCCGGACAGCGTCTCCGTGCCCGCCGGGCTCGCCGGCACGGTCACGCTCGCGCAGGCGCTCGGCGACGCCGGCAGCACCGCCCGGCTCTGGGTCGCCACCCGCGACGCCGTCGCCGTCGACCCCACCGACCCGGCCGTCGACCCCGACCAGGCGCTGCTCTGGGGACTCGGCGGCGCACTGCGCGCCGAACACCCGTACCGCTGGGGTGGCCTCGTCGACCTGCCGCCGACGCCCGACCCGCGCGCCGTACCCCGGTTGCGCCGGCTGCTCGGCGGCGAGCCGGCCGAGGACCAGGTGGCGGTACGCGCGGCCGGCGCGTACACCCGACGGCTGGTCCGGGACACCCGACCCGCCGCCGCGCCGCGGAGCTGGACCCCGCGCGGCACCGCGCTCGTCACCGGCGGCACCGGCGCGCTCGGCGCGCACGTCGCCCGGGCCCTCGCCGCCGCCGGCGTCGCGCACCTGCTGCTGATCAGCCGGCGCGGCCCCCACGCGCCCGGCGCGGCCGAGCTGCGCGACGAACTGACCGCCCAGGGCGCCCGCGTCACGATCGCGGCCTGCGACGCCGCCGACCGGGACGCGCTGCGCGACCTCCTCGCCGCCGTCCCCGCCGACGCGCCGCTGCGCACCGTCGTGCACACCGCCGCCGCCCTCGACGACACCGTCACCGACGCGCTCACCGTCGACCGGATGGCCACCGCGCTGCGCGCCAAGGTCGACGCGGCCCGCCACCTCGACGAGCTGACCCGCGACCACGACGTCACCGCGTTCGTGCTCTTCTCCTCCCTCGCCGGCACCATGGCCGGCCCCGGCCAGGGCAACTACGCGCCCGGAAACGCCTGGCTCGACGCGCTCGCCCACCGCCGCCGCGCCGAAGGGCTGCCCGCCACCGCCGTCGCCTGGGGGCTCTGGGCCGAGGGCGGCGTCAGCGCCGGCGAGTTCGAACGCCGGATGGCCCGTGGCGGCGTCCGCGCGATGGACCCCGACCGCGCGATCCGCGCGTTCCACCGGGCGCTCGACCGCGACGAGACCCACCTCGTCGTCGCCGACGTCGACTGGGACCGGATCGCCGCCGCCCCCGGCCAGCGACCCGACCCCCTGCTCGGCGACCTGCTCACCACCACCCCCGTCGCCGCCGAGGAGGACCGTTCCGCCGCGCTGCGGCGTCGGCTCGCCGGCCGCACCCCGGCCGAACAGCAGGACGCCCTCGGCGAGCTGGTCCGCAGCGAGATCGCCGCCGTCCTCGGACACGGCGGCGCCGACCAGGTGCCGCACCGGCGCGCGTTCCGGGACCTCGGCTTCACCTCCCTCACCGCCGTCGAGCTGCGCAACCGGCTCGACGCCGCGACCGGACTCACGCTGCCCGCCACGCTGGCGTTCGACCATCCCAACCCCGAGGCCCTCGCCGCCCACCTGCGCGCCGAGCTGGCCGGCGGGCCCGCCGGGACCACCACCACGGCGGTACGCCCGGTCGACGACGACCCGATCGTCATCGTCGGCATGGGCTGCCGCTTCCCCGCCGGGGCCGCCTCCCCGGCGGAGTTCTGGCGGATGCTCGCCGACGGCGTCGACGCCATGACCGACCTGCCGCGCGACCGGCACTGGGACCTGGCCGGGCTGCCGCCGGACGTCACCCGGGGCGCGTTCCTGGACGACGCCGGCGCGTTCGACGCACAGTTCTTCGGCATCTCGCCCCGCGAGGCCGTCGCCACGGACCCGCAGCAGCGGCTGCTGCTGGAAACGTCCTGGGCGGCGATCGAGGACGCCCGGATCGACCCGTCCTCGTTGCGCGGCAGCCGGGTCGGCGTCTTCGCCGGCACCAACGGACAGGACTTCGACCACCTCATCCGGTACGGCGGCGAACACCTCGCCGGTTACGGCGCGACCGGCGCCTCCGCCAGCGTGCTCTCCGGCCGCGTGTCGTACGCGCTCGGCCTCGAAGGGCCGGCGCTGACCGTGGACACCGCCTGCTCGTCGTCGCTGGTCGCGCTGCACCTCGCCGCCCAGTCGCTGCGCGCCGGCGAATGCGACCTGGCGCTCGCCGGTGGGGTGACCGTGATGGCCACCCCCGGCGCGTTCGTCGAGTTCTCCCGGCAGGGCGGGCTCGCCGCCGACGGGCGGTGCCGGTCGTTCGCCGAGGGCGCCGACGGCACCGGCTGGGGTGAGGGCGTCGGTGTGCTGCTGGTGCAACGACTCTCCGACGCCCAGCGGGACGGCCGACGGGTCCTCGCCGTGCTGCGGGGTTCGGCGGTGAACCAGGACGGCGCGTCCAACGGGTTGACCGCCCCCAACGGGCCCGCCCAACAGCGGGTCATCCGGGCCGCGCTCGCCGACGCCCGACTGTCCGCCGCCGAGGTGGACGTGGTGGAGGCGCACGGCACCGGCACGACGCTGGGTGACCCGATCGAGGCGCAGGCGCTGCTGGCCACGTACGGGCAGGAGCGGGCCGAGCCGTTGCTGCTGGGGTCGGTGAAGTCGAACCTGGGACACACCCAGGCCGCTGCCGGCGTCGCCGGGATCATCAAGGCGGTCCTGGCCATGCGGCACGGCGTGGTGCCGGCCACGCTGCACGTGGACGCACCCTCGTCCAAGGTGGACTGGTCGGCCGGGGCGGTGGACCTCGTCACGTCGGCGCGTCCCTGGCCGGCGGTGGACCGGCCGCGCCGCGCGGCGGTGTCCTCGTTCGGCATCTCCGGCACCAACGCCCACGTGATCCTGGAAGCGCCCACGCCGGTCGACGACGCACCCACGCCGGACGCGGTCGCCCCGCTGCCGGTCACGCCGTGGCTGCTGTCGGCCCGTTCGGCCCCGGCGCTCGCCGGGCAGGCGGCCCGGCTGCTCGACCACCTGCGCGAGCACGCCGAGGTGACACCGACCGAGGTCGGCTGGTCGCTGGTCGCCACGCGCGCCGTGTTGGAGCATCGGGCGGCCGTCGTCGCTCCGGACCGGGAGTCGCTGCTCACCGGCCTGTCCGCGTTGGCCGACGGGCATGCCGCCCCGGGTGTGGTGACCGGGGCGGATCTGTCGGGCCGGCGGGCGGTGTTGTTCACCGGTCAGGGTGCGCAGCGCGCCGGCATGGGTCGGGAGCTGTATGCGGCGTTTCCGGTGTTCGCGGACGCGTTCGATCGGGTGTGCGCCGGGTTCGAGGGTCGCTTGGACCGGCCGGTGCGGGAGGTGGTGTTCGACGGCGGTGAGCTGGTGCACCAGACCGTCTACGCGCAGGCGGGTCTGTTCGCGGTCGAGGTGGCGTTGTGGGAGCTGCTGTCGTCGTGGGGTGTGACGGTTGACCTCCTCGCCGGGCATTCGATCGGTGAGGTGACCGCCGCCCATGTGGCAGGGGTGTTGTCGCTTGCGGATGCGTGTGTGTTGGTGGCGGCGCGTGGGTCGTTGATGCAGGCGTTGCCGGTCGGTGGCGGAATGCTGGCGGTGGGCGCGTCGGAGCCGCAGGTCCGGGAGTTGCTGTCGTCCGGCGTCGGCGATGGTGGTGCGGAGTCGGGAGTCGGCCTGGGGGCGGTTCCTGGTTCCGGGGTGGATGTGGCGGCGGTGAACGGGCCGTCGTCGGTGGTGCTGTCCGGGCCGGTGGAGGACCTGGACCGGATCGCGGGGGAGTGCGCGGAGCGGGGTTGGCGGGTCAAGCGGCTCACGGTCAGTCACGCGTTCCACTCGCGGTTGATGGAGCCGATGCTGGCCGGGTTCCGGGCCGCGATCAGTGGTCTGGACTGGCAGGCCCCGCGTCTGCCGATCGTGTCGAATCTGACCGGCCGGCTCGCCGACCCCGCCGAGATCGCCGGTCCGGACTACTGGGTGCGGCACGTCCGGGAGGCGGTGCGGTTCGCCGACGGGGTGGCCACGTTGCACGAGTTGGGTGTGTCCACGTTCCTGGAGGTCGGTCCGGACGCGACGTTGACGGCGATGGCCGCCGACACCCCGGTCGACCGGCCGGTGCACCACATTCCCGCGTTGCGGCGCGACCAGGACGAGGTCACCGCGCTGACCACGGCGGTGGCTCGGCTGCACGTGACCGGCACACCGGTGGACTGGGCGGCCTGGTTCACCCGCGGCGGGCGGCGGACCGCCATCGTCGACCTGCCCACCTACGCGTTCCAGCGCACCCGGTACTGGCCGGAGACCGCGCCCATCACCCGGACCGGCGGTGGCGACCTCGACGACCGGTTCTGGGCGGCGGTGGAACGGGAGGACCTCACCGGCCTCGGCGACGAGCTACGGCTCACCGCCGACCAGCCGCTGCGGGACCTGCTGCCGGCGTTGGCCCGTTGGCGGCGGGCCGGACGGGACCGCGCCACCGTCGACTCCTGGCGCTACCGGGTGGAGTGGCGGCCACTGGCCTCCGTACCCCCGACCGGCCTGACCGGGACGTGGCTGGTGTTGACCACGGCCGACCAGGTCGATCACCCGCTGGTCGCCGGCCTGGCCACGCACGGCGCCCACGTCGTGCCGGTGGTGCTCGACGCGCCCACCGATCGGCGGGAGACGGCCGACCGGCTCCGCGCCGCCGCCACCGGCGGCGACGTCGCCGGGGTGCTGACGCTGCTCGACCCGCAGCCCGGGGCGGCACTGGCCACGGTGCAGGCGTTCGCCGACAGCGACGTCACCGGCCGGCTGTGGTGGCTGACCCGGGGCGCGGTCGCGGTGAGCGCCACGGACACCGAAACCGATCCGATCGCGGCGGGGGCCTGGGGGCTCGGCCGCGTGGCGGGGTTGGAGGTGCCGGGCCGTTGGGGTGGTCTGGTGGATCTGCCGGTTGTGCTGGATGACCGGGCGGTGCGGCGGGTGTGTGGCGTGTTGGCCGGTGGTGGTGAGGATCAGGTGGCGGTGCGGTCGTCGGGGGTGTTCGCCCGGCGGTTGGTGCGGGCCACGGATGATCCGGTGCGGCGGGAGTTCCGGTTCTCCGGGACGGTGTTGGTGACCGGTGGTACGGGTGCGTTGGGTGCGCGGGTCGCGCAGTGGGCGGCCGGTACCGGTGCCGAGCATGTGGTGTTGACGAGCCGGCGTGGGCCGGACGCGCCGGGTGCGGCGGAGTTGGTCGAGCGTCTGGGTGCCGGTGGGGTACGGGTGACGGTGGCGGCGTGTGACGTGGCCGACCGGGCCGCGCTGGCCGGGCTGCTCGACGGCCTGGCCGCCGAGCCGGTTCGCGCCGTCGTGCACGCCGCCGGCGCACCGCAGTTCACCCCGCTTGTCGACGTCACCGCCGACGAGCTGCGCGACGTGCTGCGCGCCAAGGTCGACGGCGCGGCGAACCTGGACGCGTTGCTGCCGGACGTGGACGCGTTCGTGGTGTTCTCCTCCATCGCCGGGGTGTGGGGCTCCGCCGGGCAGGCCGGCTACGCCGCCGCGAACGCGTATCTCGACGGGCTCGTCGCCCGGCGACGTGCTCGTGGCGCGGCCGGCACCGCCGTGGCGTGGGGACCGTGGGCCGGTGGCGGCATGGCGGAAGGCGGCGAGGCGCGGGAGCACCTGGCCCGACGCGGCCTGCCCGCGCTCGACCCGGACCTGGCGGTGACCGCCCTTCAGGCCGCGCTCGACCGGGACGACAGCGCGGTGGTCGTCGCCGACGTCGACTGGGAGCGGTTCGCCGCCGCGTTCACCGCGCTGCGCCCCAGCCCGCTGCTCGACGAACTCCCCGAGGCCCGGCCCGCCCAGGCCACCCCCGGCGAGGGCCCGTCCCCGCTCGCCCGCCGGCTCGCCACGCTCACCCCCGCCGAACGCGCCGGCCACCTGCTCGACCTGGTCCGGACCCAGGCCGCGGCGGTGCTCGGCCATCCGGCCGCCGACGCGGTGGCCGCGGACCGGGCGTTCCAGCAGCAGGGCTTCGACTCGCTCACCGCCGTCGAGCTGCGGAACCGGCTCACCGCCGAGACCGGCCTGACGCTGCCGAGCACGCTCGTCTTCGACCAGCCGACCCCGGCCGCCCTGGCCGCGTACCTGGCCGCCACGCTGACCGGGGAGCCGGCGGACACCGAGACGCCCGGCGCCACCGTCGCGGTCGACGGTGACCCGATCGTCGTCGTCGGCATGGCGTGCCGCCTCCCCGGCGGCGTGACCGGCCCGGACGAACTGTGGGAGCTGCTCGCCGCCGGACGGGACGGCATCGCCGACTTCCCGCTCGACCGGGGCTGGGACCGGTTCCTCGCCGGCCGCCTCTCCGACACCTCGTTCCCCCGGCAGGGCGGGTTCGTCTACGACGCGGCGGCGTTCGACGCCGACTTCTTCGGCATCTCCCCCCGCGAGGCCCTCGCGATGGACCCCCAGCAGCGGCTGCTGCTGGAGACGTCGTGGGAGGCGGTCGAGTCGGCCGGCATCGACCCGGCCCGGCTGCGCGGGGAACGCGTCGGCGTCTTCGCCGGCGCCAGCTTCCAGGGGTACGCCTCGACCGCGATGGGCCGCGACCAGGACGTCGGCGGGCACCTGCTCACCGGCACCGCCACCAGCGTGCTGTCCGGCCGGGTGGCGTACGCGCTCGGCCTCGAAGGCCCGGCGGTGACCGTGGACTCGGCCTGCTCGTCGTCGCTTGTCGCGCTGCACCTGGCCGCCCAGTCGCTGCGCAGCGGGGAGTGCACGCTGGCGCTGGCCGGCGGCGTGACCGTGATGGCCTCGCCGGCCACCTTCGTCGAGTTCTCCCGGCAGGGCGGGCTCGCCGCTGACGGGCGGTGCCGGTCGTTCGCCGAGGGCGCCGACGGCACCGGCTGGGGTGAGGGCGTCGGCGTGCTGCTGGTGCAACGACTCTCCGACGCCCAGCGCGACGGCCGGCGGATCCTCGCCGTGTTGCGTGGCTCGGCGGTCAACTCCGACGGCGCCTCGAACGGGCTCACCGCGCCGAACGGGCCCGCCCAGCAGCGCGTCATCCGGGCCGCGCTCGCCTCGGCGCGCCTCACCACCGCCGACGTGGACGTGGTGGAGGCGCACGGCACCGGCACCACGTTGGGTGACCCGATCGAGGCGCAGGCGTTGCTGGCCACGTACGGGCAGGACCGCACCGAACCGCTGCTGTTGGGCTCGATCAAGTCCAACATCGGGCACATCCAGGCGGCGGCCGGCGCGGCAAGCGTCATCAAGGCGGTCCTCGCCCTGCGGCACGGCGTGGTGCCGGCCACGCTGCACGTCGACCGACCGTCGTCGAAGGTGGACTGGTCGGCCGGTGCGGTGGACCTCGTCACGTCGGCGCGTCCCTGGCCGGCGGTGGACCGGCCGCGCCGCGCGGCGGTGTCCTCGTTCGGCATCTCCGGCACCAACGCCCACGTGATCCTTGAGGAGCCACCGTCGGTCGAGGCCGAGCAGGCTCGTGCCGCCGTCGCGGTGCCGGTCGTGCCGTGGCTGGTGTCGGGCCGGTCGGCGGAGGCCCTGGCGGGCCAGGCGGTTCGATTGCGCGACCACCTGCGGCGGCACCCCGAGGTGTCGCCGGTCGAGGTCGGCTTCTCGTTGGCGACCGCACGGGCCGGGTTGACGCACCGGGCGGCGGTGGTCGGTGCGGACCGGGACGCGCTGCTGGCCGGCCTGTCGGCCGTCGCGGAGGATGCGTCCGCGCCCGGCGTGGCGACCGGCGAGGCGTCGTCCGGGCGTCGGGCGGTGTTGTTCACCGGTCAGGGTGCGCAGCGGGCCGGTATGGGTCGGGAGTTGTACGGGGCGTTTCCGGTGTTCGCGGATGCGTTCGATCGGGTGTGTGCCGGGTTCGAGGGTCGCCTGGATCGGCCGGTGCGGGAGATTGTGTTCGACGGCGGTGAGCTGTTGCACCAGACGGTCTACACGCAGGCCGGGTTGTTCGCGGTGGAGGTGGCGTTGTGGGAGCTGCTGTCGTCGTGGGGGGTGGCCGCCGACTACGTGGCGGGGCATTCGATCGGTGAGGTGACGGCCGCTCATGTGGCGGGTGTGTTGTCGTTGGCGGATGCGTGTGTGTTGGTGGCGGCGCGTGGGTCGTTGATGCAGGGATTGCCGGCCGGTGGCGGGATGTTGGCGGTGGGCGCGTCGGAGTCCCAGATCCGGAAGCTGCTGGCGTCCGGCGGCGGCGGTGCGGAGTCGGGAGTCGGCCTGGGGGCGGTTCCTGGTTTCGGGGTGGATGTGGCGGCGGTGAACGGGCCGTCGTCGGTGGTGCTCTCCGGCGCGGTCGAGGATCTGGACCGGGTCGCGGGGGAGTGCGCCGCCAGGGGTTGGCGGGTGAAGCGGCTCACGGTCAGTCACGCGTTCCATTCGCGGTTGATGGAGCCGATGCTGGACGGGTTCCGGGCCGCGATCAGTGGTGTGGACTGGCAGGCCCCGCGTCTGCCGATCGTGTCGAACCTGACCGGGCGGCTCGCCGACCCCGCCGAGATCGCGGCACCGGACTACTGGGTGCGGCACGTGCGGGAGGCGGTGCGGTTCGCCGACGGGGTGGCCACGTTGCACGAGTTGGGTGTGTCCACGTTCCTGGAGGTGGGCCCGGACGCGACGTTGACGGCGATGGCCGCGGACACCCCGGTCGACCGGCCGGTGCACCACATTCCCGCGTTGCGGCGGGACCAGGACGAGGTCACCGCGCTGACCACGGCGGTGGCTCGGTTGCACGTGACCGGCACATCGGTGGACTGGGCGGCCTGGTTCACCCGCGACGGGCGACGTCCGGCCATCGTCGACCTGCCCACCTACGCCTTCCAGCGCACCCGGTACTGGCTCTCCGAGGAGGACACCCCGCAACCGTCGCCGGGCGGAAGCGGCGAGACGGACGCCGAGTTCTGGGCCGCCGTCGAACAGGCCGACCTCACCGCCCTCGACCCGGAGTTCCGCACCGAGCGGCCGGTCGCCGAACTGCTGCCGGCACTCGCCCGTTGGCGGACCGCCGGCCGCCGACGCGCCACCGCCGACTCGTGGCGCTACCGGGTCGACTGGTCGGGCGTACCCGAGCCGACCGCGACGCTGACCGGGACGTGGCTGCTGCTGATGCCGTACGCCGGCATCGACGACGCGCTGGTCGCGGCCCTGACCGACGGGATGACCTCGGCCGGCGCGAGCGTACGGCCGGTCCGGCTGGACGGGCCGGACGACGACCGGGAACTGCTCGCCAAGGCGCTGCGCGACACCGACCCGGCCGCCGGGATGGTGTCGCTGCTCGCGCTCGGCGGCGCCGGTGCCGGCGCGGCACTGGCCACCGTGCAGGCCGCCACGGAAGCCGGCCTCTCCGGTCCGGTGTGGTGGGTGACGCGGGGTGCGGTGGCGGTGGGTGCCACGGACGGGCCGGTTGATCCGATCGCGGCCGGGACCTGGGGGCTCGGCCGGGTGGCGGGGTTGGAGGAGCCGGGCCGTTGGGGTGGTCTGGTGGATTTGCCGGCTGTGCTGGATGACCGGGCGGTGCGTCGGGTGTGTGGCGTGTTGGCCGGTGGTGGTGAGGATCAGGTGGCGGTGCGGTCGTCGGGAGTCTTCGCCCGGCGGTTGGTGCGGGCTTCTGGTGATGCGGTGCGGCGGGAGTTCCGCCTTTCCGGGACGGTGTTGGTGACCGGTGGTACGGGTGCGTTGGGTGCGCGGGTCGCGCAGTGGGCGGCCGGCAGCGGTGCCGAGCATGTGGTGTTGACGAGCCGGCGTGGGCCGGACGCGCCGGGTGCGGCGGAGTTGGTCGAGCGTCTGGGTGCCGGTGGGGTGCGGGTGACGGTGGTGGCGTGTGACGTGGCCGACCGGGCCGGGCTGGCCGGACTGCTCGACGGGCTGGCCGCCGAACCGGTCCGCGCCGTCGTGCACGCCGCCGGCGCCGCCCAGGCCACCCCGCTCGCCGCGATGACCGGCGCGGAACTCGCCGACGTGCTGCGCGCCAAGGTCGACGGCGCGGCGAACCTGGACGCGCTGCTGCCGGACGTGGACGCGTTCGTGGTGTTCTCCTCCATCGCCGGCGTGTGGGGCTCCGCCGGGCAGGCCGGCTACGCCGCCGCGAACGCGTACCTCGACGGGCTCGTCGCCCGGCGACGTGCCCGCGGCGCGGCCGGCACCGCCGTGGCCTGGGGACCGTGGGCCGGCGCCGGCATGGCCCAGGGCGAACAGCGGGACCAGCTCGCCCGACGCGGCCTGCCCGCGCTCGACCCGGACCTCGCGGTGACCGCCCTCCAGGGCGCGCTCGACCGGGACGACACCGCCGTGGTCGTCGCCGACGTCGACTGGGAGCGGTTCGCCGCCTCGTTCACCGCCCGCCGGCCCAGCCCGCTGCTCACCGGCATTCCGGAGGCCACCGCCGACCGCGCCGGCACCCCGGCGACCGACGCGGACGCCCCGGCGGCGCTGCGCGACCGCCTCGCCGCCGCCGGCCCGACCGAACGGGACCGGATCCTGCTCGACCTGGTACGCGCCGAAGCCGCCACCGTGCTCGGACACCGCACCCCGGCCACGGTCCGGGCCGGACGCGGTTTCCTGGACCTCGGCTTCGACTCGCTCACCGCGGTCGAGCTGCGCAACCGGCTCACCGCCGCAACCGGCCTGGCGCTGCCCACCACGCTGGTCTTCGACCACCCCACCCCGGCCGCGCTCGCCGAGCACCTGGGCCGGGAACTGCGGCCCGGGGCGGACGGCGTCACCGCCGAGATCGACCGCCTGGCACGGCTGCTCGACGCGGTGCCGGACGAGCGGCGTGACGCGCAGGTCACCCAGCGGCTGGAGGAGCTGCTGTCCCGCTGGCGGGGTGACGCCGCGCCGCCGGCCGCCGCCCCGGTCGCCGACGACCTGGCCGACGCCGGTGAGGACGACATCTTCGCCATCATCCAGCGAGAGTTCGGCAAGTCGTGACCGGTGCCGGAGCTAGGGGTGCGGACAGGGCTAGGGGTGGCCGGCTGCTCGCCATCAGCGACCTGCACGTCGGGTACGCCGAGAACCGTGAGCTGGTCGAGCGGCTGCGCCCCGACGGCGACGACGACTGGCTGATCGTCGCCGGGGACGTCGGCGAGTACCTGCACGACGTCGAATGGGCGCTCGGCCTGCTCGCCCGGCGCTTCGCCCGGGTGGTGTGGGCGCCCGGCAACCACGAGCTGTGGACGCCCCGCGACGACCCGGTGCAGTTGCGCGGCGAGGCCCGCTACCGGCACCTGGTGGCGCTGTGCCGGCGGCTCGGCGTGCTCACGCCCGAGGATCCCTACCCGGTGTGGGACGCCGACGGCGACCCGGTGCTGGTGGTGCCGCTGTTCGTCGGGTACGACCACTCGTGGCGGCCACCGGGCACCTACAACCGGGCCCAGGCGCTGGCGTTGGCGTACGAGACCGGGGTGGTGTGCACGGACGAGATCCTGCTGCACCCGGACCCGTACCCGAGCCGGGACGCGTGGTGCCGGGCCCGGGTCATCCGCACCGAACGGCGGCTGGACGCCGAGCGCAACGGCCTGCCCACCGTGCTGGTCAACCACTACCCGCTGGTCCGCGAGCCGACCCGGATCCTGCGCCACCCCGAGTTCGCCCAGTGGTGCGGCACCGACCTCACCGCCGACTGGCACCTGCACTACGACGCCCGCGTCGCCGTCTACGGGCACCTGCACATTCCGCGCAGCACCCGCTACGACGGCGTCCGCTTCGAGGAGGTGTCCGTCGGCTATCCCCGCGAGTGGCGTCGCCGCGCCACCCCGGCGGGCCGGCCCCGGGCCATCCTCCCGGCGCTCGCCGGGCAGCTCCGCTGACGGTCCGTCGGCCCGGCTCGGACACCTGCCGGGGACGGTGAATGAGGGGTCCGTAGGGGTTGGGTCGCAGGTCAGCGCTCAGTAGCGTCCACTCACGGTGACGGGCCGGGTGCCGGCGTACCCCCGTGTGCCGCACCGGCGGCTACCTCGGTGTTCGACGGAATCGATCGGCAGCAACTGCGGGCGGGTGGATCATGGCGGACGAAGAGAAGCTTCTCGAACACCTCAAGTGGGTGACCACCGAGCTCCGTCAGGCGCACCGGCGCCTGCGGGAGCTGGAGGAGCCCGAGCCGATCGCCGTGGTGGCCATGGCCTGCCGGTTCCCCGGCGGCGTGAGCTCCCCGGAGCAGCTCTGGGACCTGGTCGCCGCCGGCACCGACGCGACCGGGCCGTTCCCCACCGACCGCGGCTGGGACCTGGCGGGCCTGTACGACCCGGACCCGGACCACCAGGGCACCTCGTACAGCGACCGGGGCGGTTTCCTCACCGAGGCCGGGCACTTCGACCCCACCCCGTTCGGCATCAGCCCGCGCGAGGCGCTCGCCATGGACCCGCAGCAGCGACTGCTGCTGGAGACCACCTGGGAGGTGTTCGAACGGGCCGGCATCGACGCCGGCACGCTGCGCGGCAGCCGCACCGGCGTGTTCGTGGGCACCGCCGGGCAGGACTACGCGTCCGTGCTGCGCCGGCTGCCCGCCGGCGTCGAGGGGTACGTGCTGACCGGCACCGCCGCCAGCGTCATCTCCGGCCGCCTCGCCTACACGTTCGGCCTGGAAGGGCCGGCCGTCACCATCGACACCGCCTGCTCGTCGTCGCTCGTCGCGCTGCACCTGGCCGCGCAGGCGCTGCGCGACGGCGAGTGCACCCTGGCCGTTGCCGGTGGGGCCAGCGTGATGGCCACCCCGGGCGGCTTCGTCGAGTTCTCCCGCCAGCGCGGCCTGGCCGCCGACGGCCGGTGCAAGGCGTTCTCCGCCGCCGCCGACGGCACCGGCTGGGCCGAGGGCGCCGGCCTGGTGCTCGTCGAACGGCTCAGCGACGCCCGCCGGCTCGGTCACCCGGTGCTGGCCGTGATCCGCGGCAGCGCGGTCAACTCCGACGGCGCCAGCAGCGGGCTCACCGCCCCCAACGGCCCCGCCCAGCAACGCGTCATCCGGGAGGCCCTGGACAACGCCGGGCTCACCCCGGCCGACGTCGACGTGGTCGAGGCGCACGGCACCGGCACCACGCTCGGCGACCCGATCGAGGCGCAGGCGCTGCTCGCCACGTACGGCCGGGACCGGCCCGCCGACCGGCCGCTGCGGCTCGGCTCGCTGAAGTCGAACCTCGGCCACACCCAGGCCGCCGCCGGCGTCGCCGGCGTGATGAAGATGGTGCTGGCGCTGCGCCACGGCCTGCTCCCCGCCACGCTGCACGCCGACGAGCCCACCCCGCACGTCGACTGGTCGGCCGGCGCGGTCGCGCTGCTCACCGAGCCCCGACCCTGGCCGGCCGACCCGGACCGGGTCCGCCGGGCCGCCGTCTCCTCGTTCGGCATGAGCGGCACCAACGCCCACCTGGTCATCGAGGAGGCCCCGGCGGTCGAGCCGGCACCCGAGCCGACCGCCACCGTGGACCGGCCGGTCGTGCCGGTGCTGCTCTCCGCCGCCGACCCGGCCGCGCTCGCCGCGCAGGCCGGCCGCTGGGCGTCCCGGCTGGACGCCGACCCCGCGCCCCGGCCGGTGGACGTCGCGTACGCGTCGGTCACCACCCGGACCACGCTGGACCGGCGGGCCGTGCTCGCCGCCGCCGACCCGGACGGCCTGCGGGCCGCGCTGCGGGCACTGGCCGCCGGTGAACCGGCCGGCGCGTTGGTCACCGGCGAGGCGACCGACCGCGGCCCCACCGCGGTGCTCTTCTCCGGGCAGGGCGCGCAACGCGCCGGCATGGGCCGCGAGCTGTACGCGCAGTTCCCGGTGTTCGCCGCCGCGCTGGACGCGGTGTGCGCGCACCTGGACCGGGCGTTGCCCCGGCCGCTGAAAGAGGTGCTGTTCGCCGCCGAGGGCACGCCCGAGGCGACGCTGCTGGACGAGACCGCGTTCACCCAGGCCGGTCTGTTCGCGGTCGAGGTGGCGCTGTTCCGCCTCGTCGAGTCGTTCGGCGTCACCCCGGACCTGCTGGCCGGCCACTCGATCGGCGAGGTCACCGCCGCATACCTGGCCGGGGTGCTGTCGCTGAGGGACGCCTGCCTGCTGGTGGCGGCCCGGGGCGCGCTGATGCAGGCGCTGCCCGCCGGCGGCGGCATGCTCGCCGTCGCCGCCACCGAGGAACAGGTCCGCGCCGACCTGGCCGGACACGCCGACCGGGTCGGGATCGCCGCGGTCAACGGCCCGTCGTCGGTGGTGGTCTCCGGCGCGGTCGACGCGCTTGACGAGCTGGCCGCGCGCTGGACCGGGCAGGGCGTCCGGGTGCGGCGGCTCGCCGTGTCGCACGCGTTCCACAGCCCGCTGATGACGCCGATGCTGGACCGCTTCCGCGCGGTGCTGGCGCGGCTGGACTTCGCCGCCCCGACCGTGCCGGTGGTGTCCAACCTGACCGGTGCGCTCGCCGAGGGCGACGACCTGTGCACCCCCGACTACTGGGTGCGGCACGTCCGCGAGGCGGTCCGCTACGCCGACGGCGTGGCCGCGCTGCGCGCCGCCGGCGCGGACACCTTCCTGGAGATCGGCCCGCGCAGCGTGCTCACCGCGCTGACCGCCGAGGCGCTGCCCGACGCGGACGGCGTACTCGCCGTCGCCGCCCAGCGACGCGACCGGCCGGAGACCGAGGCGCTGCTCGCGGCGCTCGCCGAACTGCACGTGCACGGCGTGCCCGTCGACTGGACGCCCTGGTTCGCCGACACCGGCGCCCGCCCGGCCGACCTGCCCACGTACGCGTTCCAACGGGAGCGGTTCTGGCCGGACGCGCCGGCCTGGCAGGCCGGGGACGTGTCCGGGGCCGGGCTCGGCGTGGCCGGGCACCCGCTGCTCGGCGCCGCCGTCCGGCTCGCCGGCGACGACGAGGTGGTGCTCACCGGGCGGCTGTCCGTGTCCACCCACCCGTGGCTGGCCGACCACGTGGTCGCCGGCGCGGTGGTCGTGCCCGGCACCGCGCTGCTGGAGCTGGTGGTGCGTGCCGGCGACGAGGCCGACGCCGGCCGGATCCGCGAGCTGACCGTGGCCACCCCGCTCACCCTGCCGGCCGCCGGCGCGGTCCGGGTGCAGGTGCGGGTCGGCGCCGCCGACGACACCGGCGGTCGACCGGTGACCGTGCACGCCCAGCCCGACGACGACCCGGACGCCGAGTGGGTGCGGCACGCCGAGGGACTGCTGGAACCGGCCGCCGCCGGGGAACCCACGGTCGGCGCGTGGCCGCCCGCCGGGGCGTCCGAGGTGGACGTCACCGACTGGTACGACGCGTTCGCCGCGCACGGCCTGGCGTACGGGCCGGTGTTCCGGGGCGTCCGTCGGGTCTTCTCCGGCCCGGACGAGGCGTACGCCGAGGTGACGCTCCCCGACGGGGCCGACCCGACCGGCTTCGGCGTGCACCCGGCGCTGCTCGACGCGGCGCTGCACCCGATCGGCCTGCTCGACGCCGGCTCCGGCGACGGTCCCCGGGTCCCGTTCGCGTTCGAGGGCGTGCAGGTGCATGCCGCCGGCGCCCGGGTGCTGCGGGTGCGGCTGACCCGCGCCGGCTCGTCGGTGCGGCTGGTCGCGGTGGACGCCACCGGCGCGCCGGTGGTCTCGGTGGACGCGCTCACCCTGCGGGAGCTGGGCGGGTCCGCGCCGGCCACCGCCGCCGACCGGTCCCTGTACGCGCTGACCTGGCCGGTCGAGCCGGTCACCGCGCCGGCCACCGCGCCGGTATGGGCGGCGCTGCGGACGACCGACGGGGACACGGCCGGCCCTGCCGGGTCCGGCTCGTCCGCGTCCGACAACGGTGACGTGGCGGAGTATCCGGACGTGGCGGCGCTCGTCGCCGCCGTGACGGCCGGTGGCCCGGCCCCGGAGGCGGTGCTGCTGCGACTGCCCGCCGGCCCGGCCGACAGTCGGCCCACCGATGACTGGCCCGCCGCCGGCCCGACCGGCGACGCGGGCACGACGGCAGCCGCGGCCGGTGCCGGCACCGGCCTGCCGGACGGGGTCCGGTCCGTGACCACCGCCGTGCTGGCGACGCTCCAGGACTGGCTGGCCGCGGACACGCTCGCCGACTCGCGCCTGGTGGTGCTCACCCGGGGCGCGGTCGCGGCCACCGACGACGACCGGATCACCGACCTGGCCGGCGCGGCGGTGTGGGGGCTGCTGCGCTCGGCGCAGTCGGAACACCCGGGCCGCATCGTGCTGGCAGACCTGGACCGGGAGCCGGACGCCGAGGCGCTGTCGGCGCTGGCCGGAGTGGTCGCCGACCCGACGGCGACCGGCGGTCAGGTGGCGCTGCGCGGTGACGCGGTGCGCGTACCCCGGTTGGCGCGCCCGGCCGACGACGAGCTGAACCCGCCGGACGGCCGGTGGCATCTCGCGGCGGTCGCGCCCGGCACGCTGGACGGCGTCGCGCCGGTGTCGGCGTCGATCGCCGAGCCGGGCCCCGGCCAGGTCCGCATCGCGGTGCGGGCCACCGGCGTGAACTTCCGCGACGTGCTCATCGCGCTCGGCATGTACCCGGATCCGGCCGCCCGGATGGGCAGCGAGGGCGCCGGCGTGGTCCTGGCCGTCGGCCCGGACGTCACCGACCTGACCCCCGGCGACCGGGTGCTGGGCATGTTCGAGCCCGGCTTCGGGCCGGAGGCGCTCGCCGCCCGCGAGCGGGTGGCCCGCATCCCGGCCGGCTGGACGTTCACCGAGGCGGCGTCCGTGCCGCTGGTGTTCCTGACCGCCTGGTACGCGCTGCGGGACCTGGCGGACCTGCGGTCCGGCGAGTCGGTGCTGATCCACTCCGGTGCCGGCGGCGTGGGCATGGCGGCGATCCAGATCGCCCACCACCTCGGCGCGACGGTGTACGCGACGGCCAGCCCGGCCAAGTGGGACACGGTGCGGGGACTGGGTGTCGCCCCGGAGCGGATCGCCTCGTCGCGGACCACCGACTTCGAGGGCGCGTTCGCCGCCGCGAGCGACGGCGCCGGTGTCGACGTGGTGCTGGACGCGTTGGCCGGTGAGTTCGTGGATGCGTCGTTGCGGTTGCTGCCGCGCGGCGGCCGGTTCGTGGAGATGGGCAAGACGGACCTGCGGGATCCGGCGGTGGTGGCGCGGGAACATCCGGGCGTCGGCTACCGGTCGTTCGACCTCAACGACGCGGGCGGGGCGCGGATCGGGGAGATGCTTGCCGAGCTGCTGGCGCTGTTCGAGCGCGGTGTGCTGTCGCCGCTGCCGGTGCGGGCCTGGGACGTGCGGCAGGCGCGGACCGCGTTGCGGCACCTGAGTCAGGCCCGGCACGTCGGCAAGGTGGTGCTCACCGTGCCGGCGCCGGTCGACCCGGACCGGGTCACGCTGGTGACCGGCGCGTCCGGCACCCTCGCGGGGATCGTCGCCCGGCACCTCGTCGCTTCCGGCCAGTCACGCAATCTGCTGCTGGCCGCCCGTCGCGCGCCGGCCGACGACCCGGCCTACGCGGCGCTCGTCGACGAGTTGACCGAGGCCGGTGCGACCGTCCGGGCCGTCGCGGTGGACCTCGGCGACCCGGCGCAGGTGACCGCGCTGCTGGCCGGTGTGGACCTGACCGCCGTCCACCACTGCGCGGGTCTGGTCGCCGACGCGACGATCGCGTCGCTGGACGCCGACGCCGTCGACCGGGTGCTGCGGCCCAAGGTGGACGCCGCCTGGGCGCTGCACCGGGCCACCGCCGGTCACGACCTGGCGGAGTTCGTGCTGTTCTCCTCGTTCGCGGCGACGCTCGGCTCACCCGGGCAGGGCAACTACTCCGCCGCGAACGCGTTCCTCGACGCGCTCGCCGCCCACCGCCACGCGACCGGACTGCCCGCCACCAGCATTGGCTGGGGCATGTGGGCCACCAGCAGCGCCATGACCGCCCACCTCGACCGGGACGACGCGCGTCGGCTGCGCCGCCTCGGCATGACCCCGCTCACCGCCACCGAGGGCGCCGCCCTGCTCGACGCCGCCACCCGCCGCGCCCGGCCCGTCGTCGCGGCGGCCCGGCTGCGGCTCACCGGCGACGCCGACCGCTACCCGGCGATCCTGCGCGGGCTGGCCCGCACCGGCACCCGCCGCGCCGCCGCGCAGGCCACCGGCGGCGGCGAGAGCGGCTGGGCCGAGCGGCTCGCCGGCCTGGCCCCGGACGAGGCGACCGCGTTGCTCGTCGAGTTGGTCCGGGCGCAGGCCGCGGCGGTGCTCGGGCACGCGTCCGCGCAGGCGGTGCCCGGCACGCGGGCGTTCAAGGACCTCGGGTTCGACTCGCTGACCTCGGTGGAGCTGCGTAACCGGCTCGCGTCGGCCACCGGGCTGCGGCTGCCCGCCACGCTGGTCTTCGACCACCCCACCCCGGAACGCGTCGCCGGCCTGCTGCGTGGGCAGCTCGCCGCCGCCGCGCCCGCCGCGCCGGCCACCCGTGCCGCCGGGCCCGCCCGCGCCGACGAACCGCTCGCCATCATCGGCATGGCCTGCCGCTACCCGGGCGGCATCGCCACCCCCGAGCAGCTCTGGGACCTGGTCGCCGCCGGCGGGGACGCGATCGGCGGGTTCCCCGCCGACCGGGGCTGGGACCTCGACGCGCTCTACGACCCGGACGCCGACCGGGCCGGCACGTCCACCACCCGGCACGGCGGGTTCCTCGCCGACGCCGGCGACTTCGACCCGGCGTTCTTCGGCATCAGCCCGCGTGAGGCCCTGGCCATGGACCCGCAGCAGCGGCTGCTGCTGGAAACCGCGTGGGAGGCGTTCGAGTCCGCCGGCCTCGACCCGGCCACCCGCGCCGGCACCGCCACCGGCGTCTTCGTCGGCGCCGCCTCCTCCGGGTACGCCGCCGACGGTGCCGAAGGGCTCGAAGGCCACCTGCTCACCGGCACCGCCGGCAGCGTCGCCTCCGGCCGGCTCGCCTACACGTTCGGCCTGGAAGGGCCGGCCGTCACCGTCGACACCGCCTGCTCGTCGTCGCTTGTCGCCCTGCACCTGGCCGCGCAGGCGCTGCGCTCCGGCGAGTGCGACCTGGCGCTCGCCGGCGGTGTGGCGCTGATGGCCACGCCCGGCATGTTCTCCGAGTTCTCCCGGCAGGGCGGCCTGGCCCCGGACGGCCGGTGCAAGGCGTTCGCCGCCGGCGCGGACGGCACCGGCTGGGGCGAGGGCGTCGGCATCCTGCTGGTGCAGCGCCTCGCCGACGCGCGCCGCGACGGACGCCACGTCCTCGCCGTGGTACGCGGCACCGCCGTCAACTCCGACGGCGCGTCCAACGGCCTGACCGCGCCGAACGGCCCGTCGCAGCAACGCGTCATCCGCGCCGCGCTGGCCAACGCCCGGCTGTCCCCGGCCGACGTGGACGTGGTCGAGGCGCACGGCACCGGCACCACGCTCGGCGACCCGATCGAGGCGCAGGCGCTGCTCGCCACGTACGGGCAGGAGCGGGAGACGCCGCTGCTGCTCGGGTCGATCAAGTCGAACATCGGCCACACCCAGGCCGCCGCCGGCGTCGCCGGCATCATCAAGATGGTCCTCGCCATGCGGCACGGCGTGGTGCCGCCGACGCTGCACGTGGACGCGCCCTCGTCGCACATCGACTGGACCGCCGGCGCGGTCACCCTGGTCACGGACGCCGCGCCCTGGCCGGCCGTCGACCGGCCCCGCCGCGCCGCCGTCTCCTCGTTCGGCATCTCCGGCACCAACGCGCACGCCGTCATCGAGGCGGCCCCCGCCGCGCCGCCGGCCGGCCCCGCGCCCGCCGCCGGCCCCGGCCTGGTCGCCGCCGACGCCGTGCCGCTGCTGCTGTCCGCGCGCAGCGCCCGCGCGCTGCCCGCCCAGGCCGCCCGGCTGCGCGACCACCTCGACGCCCACCCCGACCTGGACCTCGCCGACGTCGGCTGGTCCCTGGCCACCGGCCGCGCCCACCACCCGTACCGGCAGGTCACCGTCGCCGCCGGCCGGGACGACGCGCTCGCCGCGCTCACCGCCGCCGCGCCGCCGACCGCCCCCGCAGACGGTCCGCCGAAGGTCGTCTTCGTCTTCCCCGGGCAGGGCTCCCAGTGGCCCGGCATGGCACTCGACCTGCTCGACAGCTCCCCGGCCTTCCGGGACCGGATGCGCGAGTGCGCCGCCGAGCTGGCCGGGCTCGTCGACTGGACGCCCGAGGACGTGCTGCGCGGCGCACCCGACGCCCCGCCGCTGGACCGGGTCGACGTGGTCCAGCCGCTGCTGTTCGCCGTGATGGTGTCCCTCGCGGAGGTGTGGCGCTCCTGCGGCGTACGCCCCGACGCGGTGATCGGCCACTCGCAAGGCGAGATCGCCGCCGCCTGCGTGGCCGGCGCGCTCACCCTGCCCGACGCGATGCGGCTCGTGGTGGCCCGCAGCCGGGCGCTGCTCGCCCTCTCCGGCCGCGGCGGCATGGTCTCCGTGCCGCTCTCCGCCGCCGACACCGCCGACCTCGTCGCGCCCTGGGGCGACCGGCTCGGCGTCGCCGCGCTCAACGGCGCTACCGTCACCGTCGTCTCCGGCGACGCCGACGCCGTCGACGAGCTGCTCGCCGTCGCCGCCGACCGTGAC
Organism: Micromonospora sp. AKA38; assembly: GCF_027925725.1. Classification (NCBI taxonomy): domain Bacteria; kingdom Bacillati; phylum Actinomycetota; class Actinomycetes; order Micromonosporales; family Micromonosporaceae; genus Micromonospora; species Micromonospora sp. AKA38. The sequence continues at coordinate 1,156,210 of NZ_BNEI01000005.1, forward strand.
CTGCGGGCCCGGCGGATCGCCGTCGACTACGCCTCGCACTGCGCGCACGTCGACGCGGTCCGCGACGACCTGGCCGCCGCGCTCGGCACGCTCACGCCGCGCCCGAGCCGGGTGGTGTTCCACTCCACCGTCACCGGTGAGCCGATCGACACCACCGAACTGGACGCCGACTACTGGTTCCGCAACCTGCGCGAACCGGTCCGCCTCGCGCCGGTCGTGGACGCGCTGATCGACACCGGACACCGGGCGTTCGTCGAGATCAGCCCGCACCCGGTGCTCAAGGTCGTGGTGCAGGACGCGCTCGACCGGACGCCCGCCGGGACGCCCGGCGTCGTCGTCGGCTCGCTGCGCCGCGACGAGCACGGCCCCCGCCAGCTCCTCACCGCGCTCGGCGGCCTGCACACCGCCGGCGTACCGGTCGACTGGGCGGCCGTCTTCGCCGGCTCCGGAGCCACCCGGGTCGACCTGCCCCCGTACGCGTTCCAGCGGGAACGGTTCTGGCCCGAACCGGGCGCGACGCACGGCGGCGACGTCACCGGCGCCGGCCTCGGCGCCGCCGGGCACCCGCTGCTCGGCGCCGCGGTCCGGCTGGCCGACGCGGACGAGGTGGTGCTGACCGGACGGCTCTCGCTCGCGGCGCAGCCGTGGCTGGCCGACCACGCGGTCGCCGGCACCGTGCTGCTGCCCGGCACCGCGCTCGTCGAGCTGGCGGTCCGGGCCGGCGACGAGGTCGGCGCCGCCCGGGTCCGTGAACTGACGCTCGTCGCCCCGCTTGCCCTGCCGGACACCGGCGGCGTCCGGGTGCAGGTACGCGTCGGCGCGCCCGACGACGCCGGCACCCGCCCGGTGACCGTGCACGCCCAACCCGACGGGACCACCGACGACGGGTGGACCCGGCACGCCGAGGGTGTGCTGGAGCCGGCCACCGGCGACGAGTCGACGCTCGACGCCTGGCCCCCCGCCGGTGCCGCCGAGGTGGACCTCACCGGCTGGTACGACACGCTCGCCGGGCACGGCCTGGCGTACGGGCCGGCGTTCCGGGGCCTGCGCCGGGCCTGGACCGTCGACGGCACGGTCTGCGCCGAGGTCGCCCTGCCGGACGGGCCGGCCGACCGCGCCGGCCGGTTCGAGGTGCACCCGGCGCTGCTCGACGCCGCGCTGCACGCGATCGGCCTGCTGCCCGGCGGGGACGCGACGCCCGGACCGCGGGTGCCGTTCACGTTCGGTGGCGTGCAGGTGCACGCGGCCGGCGCGGCGGTGCTGCGGGTGCGGCTGTCCCGTGCCGGCGACGCGGTGCGGCTGGTCGCCGCCGACGAGACCGGCGCGCCGGTGGTGTCGGTGGACGAGCTGCTCCTCAAGGAGCTGGGCGCGTCCGTCGTACCGGCCGCCGCCGACCGGTCCGTCCTCGAGGTGACCTGGACGGCGCGGGACGTCACGCCGGCGGACCGGCCGACGGCCTGGGCGACGCTGGCCGGCGTTGGCGGCGCGGAGTACCCCGACATGGACGCGCTGGTGGCCGCCGTCGCGGCCGGCGCGACGGCCCCCGAGGCGGTGCTGCTGCCGGTCGGGGGCGGTCAGGAGACCGTCGACGGCGCGGCCGGCGACGGCCGGACCGGCACGGCCGGTGGGAACCTGCCGGACCGGGTGCGGTCGGTGACGCTGGCGGTGCTGGCGGCGGTGCGGAGCTGGCTGGCCGCCGACGACCTGGCCGACTCGCGACTGGTGGTGACCACCCGGGGCGCGGTGGCGGCGCGGGACGGCGACCGGATCGCCGACCTGGCCGGCGCGGCGGCGTGGGGGCTGCTGCGGTCCGCGCAGTCCGAGCACCCGGGCCGGATCGTGCTGGCCGACCTGGACCGGACGCCCGACGCCGACGTGCTGGCGCTGCTCGCCGCCGCGCCGGCCGGCGGGCAGGTCGCGCTGCGCGACGGCGACGTGCTCGTCCCGCGCGTGGTGCGCCCGGCCGGCGACCGGCTCGTCCCGTCGACCGAACGCTGGCACGTGGCGGCCGTCGAGCCCGGCACCATCGACGGTGTCGCCCTGCGGCCGACCGACACGCCGCCGCTCGTGGCCGGTGAGGTGCGGGTGGCGGTGCGGGCGGCCGGGGTGAACTTCCGGGACGTGTTGATCGCGTTGGGGATGTATCCGGACTCGTCGGCGGTGATGGGTAGCGAGGGTGCGGGCGTGGTCCTGGAGGTTGGTCCGGGGGTGTCCGGGTTGGCCGTGGGTGATCGGGTGTTCGGGTTGTTCGAGCCGGGTTTCGGTCCGGTGGTGGTGGCGCGGCGGGATCGGATCGCGCGGGTGCCGGTGGGGTGGTCGTTCGTCGAGGCGGCGTCGGTGCCGGTGGTGTTCCTGACGGCGTGGTATGCGTTGCGGGACCTGGCGAACCTGCGTTCCGGTGAGTCGGTGCTGATCCACTCCGGGACCGGTGGGGTCGGCATGGCCGCGATCCAGATCGCCCGGCATCTCGGTGCGACGGTCTACGCCACTGCCAGCCCTCCGAAGTGGGGCACGTTGCGGGGCCTGGGGGTGGCGGCCGAGCGGATCGCGTCGTCGCGGACCACGGAGTTCGAGGCCGCGTTCCTGACCGCCAGTGGTGGTGCCGGTGTGGACGTGGTGTTGGACGCCCTCGCGGGTGAGTTCGTGGACGCGTCGTTGCGGTTGCTGCCGCGCGGCGGCCGGTTCGTCGAGATGGGCAAGACCGACCTCCGCGACCCGGACCAGGTCGCCGCCCAGCACCCCGGCGTCACGTACCGGGCGTTCGAACTCAACGGGGCCGGCGGCGAACGCCTCGGCCAGATGCTCACCGAACTGCTCGACCTGTTCGAGACGGGCGCGCTGACACCGCTGCCCACCCGGACCTGGGACGTCCGGCAGGCCCGCACCGCGCTGCGGCACCTCAGCCAGGCCCGGCACGTCGGCAAGGTCGTGCTCACCGTGCCCGCGCCCGCCGAACCGGACCGCGTCACGCTCGTCACCGGCGCGTCCGGCACCCTCGCCGGCCTGGTCGCCCGCCACCTCGTCGCCACCGGCCAGACCCGCAACCTGCTCCTCGCAGCCCGCCGGTCCCCGGCCGACGACCCGGCGTACGCGGCGCTCGTCGACGCGCTGACCGACGCCGGGGCCACGGTCCGCGCCGTCCCGGTCGACCTGACCGAACCCGGCCGGGCCGCCGAGCTGGTGGCCGGCGTGGACCTGACCGCCGTGTACCACTGCGCCGGCGCCATCGCCGACGCCACCGTCACCTCCCTGGACGCCGACGCCGTCGACCGGGTGCTGCGGCCCAAGGTGGACGCCGCCTGGGCGCTGCACGAGGCCACCGCCGGCCGGGACCTGACCGCGTTCGTGCTGTTCTCGTCGGTCGCCGCCACGCTCGGCTCGCCCGGGCAGGGCAACTACGCCGCCGCGAACGCGTTCCTCGACGCGCTCGCCGCCCACCGCCGGGCGAACGGACTGCCGGCGGCCAGCCTCGCCTGGGGACTCTGGGCCACCACCAGCACCATGACCGCCCACCTCGACGACGGCGAGCACCGGCGCGCCATCCGCGCCGGCAGCGCGCCGCTCACCGACGCCGAAGGGCTCGCGCTGCTCGACGCCGCCCAGCGGCACGGCGGCGCGCACACCGTGCTCATGAACGTGCCGACCAGCCCCGACCCGGCCCGCGTGCCGGAGCTGCTGCGCGAGCTGATCCGGCCGGCCCGGCGGCGGGCCGCCGCGCGTACCGGAGGAGAGCTGTCGCTGGCCGACCGGCTCGCGGCGCTCCACCCCACCGCCCGGCACAACCAGCTCCTCGACCTGGTCGCCGGCAGCGTCGCCGCGGTGCTCGGCCACCGGTCCGCCGACGGCGTCGACCCGCAACGCCCGTTCAAGGAACTCGGCTTCGACTCGCTGACCTCGGTGGAGCTGCGTAACCGGCTCGCCGCCGCCACCGGGCTGCGACTGCCCGCCACCGTGGCGTTCGACCATCCCACCCCGGTCGTGCTCGCCGCGCACCTCGACCGGGAGATCGGCGGCCGGGCCGCGCCGGCCGCCGCGCCGGCCGGCACCGCGACCACCGCCGTCGACGAGCCGATCGCCGTCGTCGGCATGGCCTGCCGTTTCCCCGGCGACGTCCGCAGCCCCGAGGACCTGTGGAACCTGGTCACCGCCGGCGCGGACGTGATCGCGCCGTTCCCCACCGACCGGGGCTGGGACCTGGCCGGCCTGCTGAACGACGGCGACGACCGGCCCGCGCCCCGGCACGGTGGCTTCCTCTACGACGCCGCCGACTTCGACGCCGCGTTCTTCGGCATCAACCCGCGCGAGGCGCTCGCCATGGACCCACAGCAGCGGCTGCTGCTGGAGACGTCGTGGGAGGCGCTGGAACGTGCCGGCGTCGACCCGTCCACCGTGCGCGGCAGCAGCACCGGCGTCTACGTCGGCCTGATCTACCACGACTACGCCGGCACCGCCGTCGGCGCCGACGACGAACTCGACGGGTACGTGGGCAACGGCAGCGCCGGCAGCGTCGCCTCCGGCCGCATCTCCTACCTGCTCGGCCTGGAAGGCCCGGCGGTCACCGTCGACACCGCCTGCTCGTCGTCGCTTGTCGCGCTGCACCTGGCCGCCCAGGCGCTGCGTCAACAGGAGTGCGGCCTGGCCCTGGCCGGCGGCGTCACGGTCATGTCCAGCCCCGGCATGCTCGCCGAGTTCTCCCGCCAGCGCGGCCTGTCCCCGGACGGGCGGTGCAAGGCGTTCGGCGCCGACGCCGACGGCACCGGCTTCGCCGAGGGCGTCGGCATGCTGCTGCTGGAACGCCTCTCCGACGCCCGCCGCAACAACCGCCGGATCCTCGCCGTGCTGCGCGGCAGCGCGGTCAACCAGGACGGCGCCAGCAGCGGCCTCACCGCCCCCAACGGCCCCTCCCAGCAGCGGGTCATCCGGCAGGCGCTCGCCAACGCGCGGCTGTCCCCGGCCGACGTGGACGTGGTCGAGGCGCACGGCACCGGCACCGCGCTCGGTGACCCGATCGAGGCGCAGGCGCTGCTCGCCACGTACGGGCAGGACCGGTCCACGCCGCTGCTGCTCGGCTCCGTCAAGTCGAACATCGGCCACACCCAGGCCGCCGCCGGCGTCGCCGGCATCATCAAGATGGTCCTCGCCATGCGGCACGGCGTGGTGCCGCCGACGCTGCACGCCGACGAGCCGTCCCCGCACGTCGACTGGACCGCCGGCGCGGTCACGCTCGCCACCGAGGCGACGCCCTGGCCGGCCGTCGACCGGCCCCGCCGCGCCGCCGTCTCCTCGTTCGGCATCTCCGGCACCAACGTGCACGCCATCCTGGAACAGGCCCCCGAACCGGCAGCCGCCCCCACCACGCCCCCGACCGTCACCGGCGACCTCGGCACCCCGTGCGTGCTCTCCGCCCGCACCCCGGACGCGCTGCGCGCCCAGGCCGACCGGCTGGCCGCCTGGATCGAGGCGAACCCGGCGGTGCCGCTGACCGACCTCGCACACGCGCTCGCCACCGGACGGTCCGCGTTCGAACACCGGGCCGTGCTGCTGCCCCGCGACCGGTCCGGCCTGCTCGCCGGCCTGGCCGCCGTCGCCGCCGACGAACCGTCGTCCACAGTGGTACGCGGCACCGCCGGCACCGGCCGGCTCGCCGTCCTCTTCTCCGGTCAGGGCGCCCAACGCCCCGGCATGGGCCGCGAGGCGTACCGGGCGTTCCCGGTCTTCGCCGCCGCGCTGGACGAGGTGTGCCGGCACCTCGACCCGTTGCTGCCGCAGCCGCTGCGCCCGGTGCTCTTCGCGCCCGAAGGGGCTCCGGAAGCGGCGCTGCTGGACCGCACCGAGTTCACCCAGCCGGCGCTGTTCGCCGTCGAGGTGGCGCTGTTCCGCCTGGTCGAGTCGTTCGGCATCACCCCCGACGTGGTCGGCGGGCACTCCGTCGGCGAGATCACCGCCGCGTACGTGGCCGGGGTGCTCTCCCTGCCCGACGCCGCCACGCTTGTCGCCGCGCGCGGCCGGCTCATGCAGGCGCTGCCCGACGGCGGCGGCATGCTCGCCGTCGCCGCGCCCGAGGACGAGGTGACCGCCGCGCTCGCCGGGTACGCCGACCGGGTCGGTGTCGCCGCCGTCAACGGCCCGTCGGCCGTGGTCGTCTCCGGCGCCCTCGACGCCCTCGACGAACTGGAACGCGCCTGGCGGGAGCGCGGGCTGCGGACCCGCCGGCTGCGCGTCAGCCACGCGTTCCACAGCCCGCTGATGACGCCGATGCTGGACGAGTTCCGGGCCGTCGTCGACGGGCTCACCCTCGACCCGCCGCGCCTGCCGGTGCTGTCGAACCTGACCGGCGGCGTCGCCGAGCCGGACGCGCTGCGCGATCCCGACTACTGGGTGCGGCACGTCCGCGACGCGGTCCGCTTCGCCGACGGCATCGCCGACCTGCGGCAGCGCCACGTCGGCACGTACCTGGAGGTCGGGCCGGACGGGGTGCTCGCCGGCATGATCCGCGACTGCCTCGGCGACGACGCGACGCCGGTGGTGGTGGTGCCGACGCTGCGCGCCGGGCGTACCGAAGGGCCCGCGCTGCTCACCGCGCTCGCCGAGGCGTACGCCGGTGGCGTGCCGGTGGACTGGACGCCGCTGACCGGCGGCGGGGCGCCGCTCGACCTGCCCACGTACCCGTTCCAGCGGCGGCGCTTCTGGCCCGACGCCACCGGCTGGCGGGCCGGTGACCTGACCGGCGCCGGGCTGGCCGCGCCCGGCCACCCGCTGCTCGGCGCCGCGGTGCGGCTGGCCGGCGCGGACGAGACGGTGCTGACCGGCCGGCTCGCGGTGTCCGCGCAGCCCTGGCTGGCCGAGCACGTCGTGGCCGGCGCGGTGCTGCTGCCCGGCACCGCGCTGGTGGAGCTGGTGGTGCGCGCCGGCGACGAGGTCGGCGCGCCCCGGGTACGCGACCTCACCGTCACCGCGCCGCTGGTGCTGCCCGCCACCGGCGGTGTCCGGGTGCAGGTGCGCGTCGGCGCCGCCGACGACACCGGCGGCCGGGACGCCGCCGTGTACGCCCAGCCGGACGACGACCCGGACGCGGAGTGGACCCGGCACGCCGAGGCGGTGCTGGAGCCGGCCGCCGCCGCCGAACCCGGCCTCGCCGCCTGGCCGCCGTCGGGCGTCACCGAGACGGACCTGACCGGCTGGTACGAGACGCTCGTCGGCCACGGCCTGACCTACGGGCCGACGTTCCAGGGCCTGCGCCGGGCCTGGACCGGCCGCGACGAGGTGTACGCCGAGGTGGCGCTCCCGGACACCACGGTGGCCGGGTTCGCGGTGCACCCGGCGCTGCTGGACGCCGCGCTGCACCCGATCGGCCTGCTGCCGGGCGGGACCGGGACGACCGGGCCGCGCGTGCCGTTCGCGTTCGAGGGCGTCCAGGTGCACGCCGCCGGCGCCCGGCTGCTGCGGGTCCGGCTGACCCGCGCCGGTGCCGGGGTACGCCTGGTGGCGGCCGACGAGACCGGCGCGCCGGTGGTGTCGGTCGACTCGCTGGTGCTGCGCGAACTGGCCGGCGCCCCGGCCCCCGGCGCGGGCTCCCGCTCGCTGTACGCGGTGACCTGGCCCGTCGAGGAGATCCGGCCGGCCGAGGCGGACCTGACCTGGGCCGCGCTCGCCCCGGCCCGGCCGGCCGACGCCAGCACGTCCCCGGACCGGCCGGCCCGGGGCCGGAAGGCGGCCGGGCGCGGCGCGGCGCGGAAGAACGGCCGGATCGCTGCCGGCTCCCCGGACACCGGCTGGTTCGACGCGATCGAGGCGCCGGCGGAGTTCCCGGACGTCGCGGCGCTCGCGGCGGCCGTGGCGGCCGGCACGCCCGCCCCGGAGGCGATCCTGCTGCCGGTCGGCCTCGCGCCTGGCGCGGTCGGGGCCGGGATCGGCGCGGCGGACGCCAGGGACGCGGTGACCGGCGGCACGGCGCTCGCGTCGGCCGGAGGGCCCGGCGTCGACGGTGACCTGCCGGGCCGGGCGCGGTCGCTGACGGCGGCGGTGCTGGCGGCCGTGCAGGCGTGGCTGGCCGCGGACGTGCTCGCGGACTCGCGGCTGGTGGCGGTGACCCGGAACGCGGTGACCACCGGCGACGACCGGGCCGTCGACCCGGCCGCCGCGGCGGTGTGGGGACTGCTGCGCTCGGCGCAGTCCGAACACCCGGACCGGATCGTGCTCGTGGACGCCGACGCCGCCCTCGACCGCCACGCGCTCGGCGTGCTGGCCGCCGTGGTGGCGGACCCCGCCGCCGTGGGCGGTCAGCTCGCGTTGCGCGGCGACCGGGTGCGCGTACCCCGGTTGACGCGGCCGGTGGGTGCGGAGTTGGCGCCGCCGGCGGCGGGTGGCTGGCACGTCGCCGCCGCCCGGCCCGGCACGCTCGACGGCGTCGAGATCGTGCCGGCCACGCCGGCCCCGCTCGCGGCCGGTGAGGTGCGGGTGGCGGTGCGGGCGGCCGGGGTGAACTTCCGGGACGTGTTGATCGCGTTGGGGATGTATCCGGACTCGTCGGCGGTGATGGGTAGCGAGGGTGCGGGCGTGGTCCTGGAGGTTGGTCCGGGGGTGTCCGGGTTGGCCGTGGGTGATCGGGTGTTCGGGTTGTTCGAGCCGGGTTTCGGTCCGGTGGTGGTGGCGCGGCGGGATCGGATCGCGCGGGTGCCGGTGGGGTGGTCGTTTGTCGAGGCGGCGTCGGTGCCGGTGGTGTTCCTGACGGCGTGGTATGCGTTGCGGGACCTGGCCGGGCTGCGTTCGGGTGAGTCGGTGTTGATCCACTCCGGTGCTGGTGGGGTGGGGATGGCGGCGATCCAGATCGCCCGGCATCTCGGTGCGACGGTGTACGCGACGGCGAGTCCCGGTAAGTGGGGCACGTTGCGAGGTCTCGGGGTGGCGGACGAGCGGATCGCGTCGTCGCGGACCACGGAGTTCGAGGCCGCGTTCCTGACCGCCAGTGGTGGTGCCGGGGTGGACGTGGTGTTGGACGCCCTCGCGGGTGAGTTCGTGGACGCGTCGTTGCGGTTGCTGCCGCGCGGCGGCCGGTTCGTCGAGATGGGCAAGACCGACCTCCGCGACCCGGCGGTGGTGGCGCGGGAACATCCGGGCGTCGCGTACCGGTCGTTCGACCTGAACGAGGCCGGCGGCGAGCGCATCGGCCAGATGTTGGGCGAGCTGCTCGCGCTCTTCACCAGCGGCGCGTTGCGGCCCCTGCCGGTCCGGACCTGGGACGTGCGGCAGGCGCGGACCGCGCTGCGGCACCTGAGTCAGGCCCGGCACGTCGGCAAGGTGGTGCTCACCGTGCCGGCGCCGGTCGACCCGGACCGGGTCACGCTGGTGACCGGCGCGTCCGGCGCCCTCGCGGGGATCGTCGCCCGGCACCTCGTCGCCAGTGGCCGGTCCCGGAACCTGCTCCTCGCGGCCCGCCGCGCGCCGGCCGACGACCCGACCTACGCTGCCCTTGTCGACGAGCTGGAGACGGCCGGCGCGACCGTCCGGGTCGCCACCGTCGACGTGGCGGACGACACTCAGGTCACCGCGCTGCTGGCCGGTGTGGACCTGACCGCCGTCCACCACTGCGCCGGCGTCATCGCCGACGCCACGATCGCGTCGCTGGACGCCGACGCCGTCGACCGGGTGCTGCGGCCCAAGGTGGACGCCGCCTGGGCGCTGCACCGGGCCACCGCCGGTCACGACCTGGCGGAGTTCGTGCTGTTCTCGTCCATCGCGGCGACGCTCGGCTCACCCGGGCAGGGCAACTACTCCGCCGCGAACGCGTTCCTCGACGCGCTCGCCACCCACCGCCACGCGACCGGACTGCCCGCCACCAGCATCGGCTGGGGCGCGTGGGCCACCGGCGGCATGGCCGGGCGGCTCGACGCCGGCGACCGGCAGCGACTCGGCCGGATCGGCATGACCGGGCTCAGCGCCGCCGAGGGGGCGAGCCTGCTCGCCGCCGCCGCCGCGCAACCGCTGCCCGCCGTGGTCGCCGCCCGGCTGCGCATCACCGGCGACCGGACGCAGCTCCCGCCGCTGCTGCGGCTGCTGGCCCCCACCGGCGTACGCCGACAGGCCCGCACCGTGGATACGCACACCACCGGCTGGGCCGAGCGGCTCGCCGGCCTGGCCCCGGACGAGGCGACCGCGTCACTCGTCGAGTTGGTCCGGGCGCAGGCCGCGGCGGTGCTCGGGCACGCGTCCGCGCAGGCGGTGCCCGGCACGCGGGCGTTCAAGGACCTCGGGTTCGACTCGCTGACCTCGGTGGAGCTGCGCAACCGGCTCGCGTCGGCCACCGGGCTGCGGCTGCCCGCCACGCTGGTCTTCGACCACCCCACCCCGGAACGCCTCGCCGAACACCTGCACGAACGACTCGGCCACCGGCCGGCCGCCGTCGCCGCCGCGACCCGGGCCACCGCCGCCGAGGACGACGACCCCATCGCCATCATCGGCATGGCGTGCCGGCTCCCCGGCGGCGTCACCAACCCGGACCAACTGTGGGACCTGGTCTCCACCGGCGGCGACGGGATCGCCGAGTTCCCCGCCGACCGGGGCTGGGACCTCGACGCGCTCTACGACCCGGACGCCGACCGCGCCGGCACGTCCACCACCCGGTACGGCGGGTTCCTCGCCGACGCGGCCGACTTCGACCCGGCGTTCTTCGGCATCAGCCCCCGCGAGGCCCTCGCCATGGACCCGCAGCAGCGGCTGCTGCTGGAAACCTCGTGGGAGGCGTTCGAATCCGCCGGCCTCGACCCGCACGACCGCACCACGACCACCGGCGTCTTCGCCGGACTGATCCACCACGACTACGCCGGCCGGCTCGACGCCTCCGCGGAACTGGAGGGCTACCTCGTCAACGGCACCGCCGGCAGCGTCGCCTCCGGCCGCGTCGCGTACGTCTTCGGGCTGGAAGGGCCGGCCGTCACGGTGGACACCGCGTGTTCGTCGTCGCTTGTCGCGCTGCACCTGGCCGCCCAGGCGCTGCGGGCCGGGGAATGCGACCTGGCCCTCGCGGGCGGCGTGACCGTGATGGCCACGCCCAGCGCGTTCGTCGGCTTCTCCCGCCAGCGTGGACTGGCCCCCGACGGGCGGTGCAAGTCGTTCGCCGCCGGCGCCGACGGCACGAGTTGGGGCGAGGGCGTCGGCATGCTGCTCGTCGAGCGGCTCAGCGACGCCCGCCGTCGCGGCCACCGGGTCCTCGCGGTGGTGCGGGGCACGGCCGTGAACCAGGACGGCGCGTCGAACGGCCTGACCGCGCCGAACGGTCCGTCGCAGCAGCGGGTGATCCGGCAGGCCCTCGCCAACGCGCGGCTGGGCACCGCCGACGTGGACGCGGTCGAGGCGCACGGCACCGGCACCACGCTCGGCGATCCGATCGAGGCGCAGGCGGTGTTGGCGACGTACGGGCAGGAGCGGGAGACGCCGCTGCTGCTCGGGTCGGTGAAGTCGAACATCGGCCACACCCAGGCCGCCGCCGGCGTCGCCGGGATCATCAAGATGGTCCTCGCCATGCGGCACGGGATCATGCCGCCGACGCTGCACGTGGACGAGCCGTCGCCGCACATCGACTGGACGGCCGGGGCGGTGACGCTGGCGACGGCGCCGACGCCGTGGCCGGCGGTGGACCGGCCGCGTCGGGCGGCGGTGTCGTCGTTCGGGATCTCCGGCACCAACGCCCACGTCATCCTGGAACAACCACCTGCCGGCGAACCGGCCGGTCCGACGGCCGACGGTGACGTGACCGGAGCCGGCGACGCCCGGCCCGAAGGCGCGGACCGGACCGGCGAGGCGCTTCCTGGCCGGACCGGCGACGTGACCGCGGGCGGGTCGGTGCCGGTGCTGCTGTCGGCGCGTACCGACGCGGCGCTCGCCGCGCAGGCCGACCGTTGGGCGCGCTGGCTCGCCGCCGACGAGACGCTCCGCCCGGTCGACGTCGGATGGTCGGCGCTCACCACCCGGCCGACGCTGGAGCAGCGGGCCGTACTCGGCGTCACCGACCGGGACGAGCTGCTGGCCGCGCTGCGCGCGCTGGCCGGTGGCACGTCCTCCGGCGCGGTGACCACCGGCCCGGCCGGCCCGCGTGGGCGACTGGCGGTGCTGTTCTCCGGGCAGGGCGCGCAGCGTGCCGGCATGGGTCGGGAGTTGTCCGAGGCGTTCGGAGTGTTCGCGTCCGCGTTGGACGAGGTCTGTACGCGGCTCGACCCGTTGCTGCCGCAGCCGCTGAAGCCGGTGTTGTTCGGCGACGCCGATCTGTTGGATCAGACGCGGTTCACGCAGGCGGGCCTGTTCGCGGTCGAGGTGGCGTTGTTCCGCCTGGTCGAGTCGTTCGGGGTGACGCCGGACTTCGTGGGTGGGCACTCGATCGGTGAGGTGACCGCGGCCCACGTGGCGGGTGTTCTGTCGCTGGCCGACGCGTGTGCCCTGGTCGCCGCGCGGGGTCGCCTGATGCAGGCGCTGCCGGCCGGTGGCGGGATGTTGGCGGTCGCGGCGCCGGAGGCCGAGGTGGCCGCGTCGGTCGCGGACCGCGCGGAGTTGGGGATCGCGGCGGTGAACGGGCCGTCGTCGACCGTGGTGTCCGGTCCGGTCGACGCGCTGGACGAGATCGAGCGCGTTTGGCGGGACCGAGGAACCCGGGTCCGCCGGTTGGCGGTGTCGCACGCGTTCCACAGTCCGTTGATGGAGCCGATGCTTGCCGAGTTCCGCTCGGTGCTGGACGGGTTGACGTTTGCCGCGCCGCTGCTGCCGGTCGTGTCCAACGTGACCGGCGCGCTCGCGGGAGATGAGATCGCCACTGCCGACTACTGGGTGCGGCACGTGCGGGAGGCGGTGCGTTACGCCGACGGGGTCGCCGCGTTGCGTGATGCCGGGGTGGACACGTTCCTGGAGGTCGGTCCGCAGAGTGTGCTCACCGCGCTGACCGCCGAGATCCTGCCGGACGAGGAGACCGTGGTCGCGGTGGCGGTGCAGCGCCGGGACCGGGACGAGACCGGGGCGTTGCTGGCCGGCCTGGCGGAGCTGCACGTGCACGGCGTGCGCGTCGACTGGGCGCCGTGGTTCGCCGGCGCCGGCGCGACCCGCGTCGACCTGCCCACCTACGCGTTCCAGCACGAGCGGTTCTGGCCGGACACGCCGACCCGGACCGACGCCTCCGACGCCGAGTTCTGGGCCGCCGTGGAGAGCGGCGACCTCACCGCGCTCGCCGGTCACCTCGCCGACGACGCCCTCGACACGCTCGCCCCGGCGCTGCCCGCGCTCACCACGTGGCGGCGGGCCCGCACCCGGCGTACCCCGGCCGACCGGTGGTCGTACCAGGTCATCTGGAAGCGGCTCGACCTCGACGAGCGGCCCGCCACCGGCGGCGCCTGGCTGGTCGTCGCCCCGGCCGGCGAACCCGCCACCGCCGACCTCGCCGCCGCGCTGGCCGGCGCGGAGCTGCGCCCGGTCACCGTCGACCCGACCAGCACCACCCGGGCCGACCTCGCCGCCGCGCTCGGCAAGGCGCTCGCGGACGGGCCGGTCGACGGCGTGGTCTCGCTGCTCGGCCTGCACGACGCGCCGCACCCGGACCATCTGGCGCTGCCCGCCGGCACCGCCGCCACGCTGCTGCTGATCCAGGCGCTGCACGACACCGGCGACACGCCGCCGCTGTGGTGCCTCACCCGGGACGCGGTCGCCACCGACGGCGGCGACCCGGTGCACGGCGTCGCCCAGGGCGGCCTGTGGGGCCTGGCCCGGGTCGCCGGGCTGGAGCTGCCCCGGCTGCGCGTCAACCTGCTCGACCTGCCCGCCGGCGACACCGACCCGGCCCGGCTCGCCGCCGCGCTCACCAGCGACGGCGACGAGGACCAGTTCGCGCTGCGCGGCGGCGGCCTCTACGCGCGCCGCCTGGTCCGCGCCACCCCGGCCGCGCCGGCCGCCGCCGACCGGTGGCAGCCCACCGGCACGGTGCTGGTCACCGGCGGCACCGGCGCGCTCGGCGCGCACGTCGCCCGCTGGGCGGCCGGCGCCGGCGCGGACCACCTGGTGCTCACCAGCCGACGCGGCGACGCCGCCCCCGGCGCGGCCGAGCTGCGCGACGAGCTGACCGCAACCGGCGTACGCGTCACGATCGCCGCCTGCGACGTGGCCGACCGGGACGCGGTCGCCGCGCTGCTGACCCGCCTCGACGCCGACCCGGCGCCGCTGACCGCCGTGGTGCACGCCGCCGGGCTCAACGACGTGGCGCCGCTGCTCGACACCGACCCGGACCGGCTGGCCGGGGTGCTGACCGGCAAGACCGCCGGCGCGGTGCACCTCGACGAGCTGCTCGGCGACCGGCCGCTCGACGCGTTCGTGCTGTTCGCGTCCATCGCCGGGGTGTGGGGCAGCGGCGGGCAGGCCGGTTACGCGGCCGGCAACGCCCACCTCGACGCGCTGGCCGCCCGGCGGCACGCCCGCGGCCTCGCCGCCACCTCGGTGGCCTGGGGACCGTGGGCCGACGGCGGCATGGCCACCGACGACGCGCAGCGGGAACTGGCCCGACGCGGACTGCGGGCGATGGCCCCGGCCGACGCGGTGCACGCCATGCGCGTCGCGGTCGGGCGCGGCGACGCCACCCTCACCGTGGTCGACGTGGACTGGGCGACGTTCGCCCCCGCGTACGCGTCGAGCCGTCCCCGGCCGTTCCTGGCCGACCTGCCGGAGGCCCGGCAGGCGATCCGCGCCGCCGCGGAGGTCCCCGCCGACGGTGGCGCTGCGCTGCGCGACCAGCTCCGCGACCTGTCCGTCGAGGACCGGGACCGGCGTCTCGTCGAACTGGTCCGCGCCGAGGCGGCGGCCGTGCTCGGCCACGGCGGCCCGGAGCGGGTCAAGCCCCGGCGGGCGTTCAAGGACCTCGGCTTCGACTCGCTGACCGCGGTCGAGCTGCGTAACCGGCTCAACCGGGCCACCGGCCTGTCACTGCCCACCACGCTGGTCTTCGACCACCCCGACCCGGCCGCGCTCGCCGACCACCTGCGCGCCACGCTGCTGCCCGACGCGTCGACCACGCCGACGGCGGACCCGGCCGAGACCGCGGTACGCGAGGCGCTGGCCACCGTCCCGCTCGCCCGCATCCGCGAGGCCGGGCTGCTGGAGCTGTTGCTCGGCCTCGCCGACGGCGAGGGCCCCGCGCCCGAGCCGGACGGCGCGGAGGTCGACCTCGACGACCTCGACACCGACACCCTGATCCGGCTGGCCCTCGACGGCTCCGAGTCCTGACGCCCACGTACGGAGTAGATGATGTCCACGTCCGCAGACAAGGTCGTCGAGGCGCTTCGGGCCTCCCTCAAGGAGACCGGCCGGCTCAAGCAGCTCAACCAGCAGCTCACCGCCGCCGCCCGGGAGCCGATCGCGATCGTCGCGATGTCCTGCCGCTACCCGGGCGGGGTGTCCACCCCGGAGCAGTTGTGGGAGCTGGTGGACGCCGGCGGCGACGCGATCGCCGGCTTCCCCACCGACCGGGGCTGGGACCTGGCCAACCTCTACGACCCGTCCGCCGACCGGGTCGGCCGCTCCACCACCCAGCAGGGCGGCTTCCTCTACGACGCGGCCGGCTTCGACGCCGAGTTCTTCGGCATCAGCCCGCGTGAGGCGCTCGCCATGGACCCCCAGCAGCGGCTGCTGCTGGAAACCTCGTGGGAGGCGTTCGAGACCGCCGGCATCGCCCCCTCGTCGGTACGCGGGCAGAAGGTCGGCGTGTTCGTCGGCACCGCCGCCAACGGCTACGGCGTCGCCGCCGACGGCGGCGCGACCGACGCCGACGAGGGCTACCTGCTCACCGGCACCGTCACCAGCGTCGTCTCCGGGCGGATCGCGTACGCGCTGGGCCTGGAAGGGCCCGCCGTCACCGTGGACACCGCCTGCTCGTCGTCGCTTGTCGCGCTGCACCTGGCCGCGCAGGCGCTGCGGGCCGGCGAGTTCGACCTGGCGCTCGCCGGCGGCGTGACGGTGATGGCGAGCCCCAGCGCGTTCGTCGGCTTCTCCCGCCAGCGGGGTCTCGCCTCCGACGGGCGGTGCAAGTCGTTCGCCGCCGCCGCCGACGGCACCGGCTGGGCCGAGGGCGTCGGCCTGCTGCTCGTCGAACGGCTCGCCGACGCCCGCCGCAACGGCCACCCGGTGCTGGCGGTGCTGCGCGGCAGCGCCGTCAACCAGGACGGCGCGTCCAACGGGCTCACCGCCCCCAACGGCCCCTCCCAGCAGCGGGTCATCCGGCAGGCGCTCAGCAACGCCCGGCTGGACACCGGCGACGTGGACGCGGTCGAGGCGCACGGCACCGGCACCACGCTCGGCGACCCGATCGAGGCGCAGGCGCTGCTGGCCACGTACGGGCAGGACCGCGACGGCCGGGACCCGCTCTGGCTGGGCTCGATCAAGTCGAACCTGGGCCACAGCCAGTCCGCCGCCGGCGTCGCCGGCGTGATCAAGATGGTGCAGGCCATCCGGCACGGCCGGCTGCCCGCCACGCTGCACGTCGACACGCCGTCGCCGCACATCGACTGGTCCGCCGGCGCGGTGGAGCTGCTCACCGAGGCCCGGAGCTGGCCGGCGGTGGACCGGCCGCGCCGCGCCGCGATCTCCTCGTTCGGCATCAGCGGCACCAACGCCCACGTCATCCTGGAACAGGTCGACCCGACGCCCGCGCCGGCGCCCGACACCGACCGGCCGCCCCTGGTCGCCGGCGCCGCCACCGTGTGGCCGCTCTCCGCCCGGTCCGCCGACGCGCTGCGCGAGCAGGCCGCCCGACTGGCCCGCCACGTCCGCGCGCACGCCGACCTCGACCCGGCGCGGCTGGCCTGGTCGCTGGTCACCACCCGGTCGGTGTTCGAGCACCGGGCCGCCGTGGTGGCCGCCGACCCCGAGCAGCTCCTCGCCGGCCTGGACGCGGTCGCCGCCGGCACCCCCGCCGCCACGGTCGTCACCGGCCAGGCCGGCGAGCCGGGGGAGGGACCGGTCTGGGTGTTCCCCGGCCAGGGCGCGCAGCACGCCGCCATGGCCGCCGAGCTGATCGGCGCCGCGCCGGTCTTCGACGAGGCGCTCGCCGAGTGCCAGGCCGAACTGGACCGCTGGCTCGACGTCGACGTGGTCGCCGTGCTCACCGGCGGCGACGACTCGTGGCTGACCCGCTCCGAGATCGCCCAGCCGGCGCTGTTCGCGGTCGGCGTGGCGCTGGCCCGGCTGTGGCGGCACGCCGGGATGAGCCCGCGCGCCGTGATCGGCCACTCCCAGGGCGAGATCGTCGCCGCCCACGTGGCCGGCGCGCTCACCCTCGCCGACGCGGCCCGGGTGCTGGCGCTGCGCCTGCGGGCGCTGGCCGACGTCGCCGGCACCGGCACCATGGCCGCCGTCGACCTGCCCGCCGCCGAACTCGCCGCCCGCCTGCCCGAGGGCGTCACCGTCTCGGTGGTCAACGGCCCCGCCACCACCGCCGTCGCCGGACCGCCGCAGGCCGTCGCCGACCTGATCGCCACGCTTGTCGCCGACGGCGTACGGGCCCGGCCGGTGGCCGTCGACTACGCCTCGCACTCGCCGGCCGTGGCGCCGGTCGCCGACCGGCTCCGTACCGAACTGGCCGGCCTGACGCCGCGCCCCGGCGACGTGCCGATCATCTCCACGGTCACCGGCGACCGGCTCGACGGCACCCGCTTCGACGCCGACCACTGGGCCGACAACCTGCGCCTGCCGGTGCTGTTCGACACCGCCGTGCGGACCGCGATCGACGCCGGGCACACCGACTTCGTCGAGGTGTCCCCGCATCCGGTGCTCACCATGTCGGTCGCGGCCATCCTGGACGACACCGGCACCACCGGCCGCGCGCTGTCCACGCTGCGTCGCGGCGACGACGCCCGGCTGCGGCTGCTGACCAGCATCGCCCACGCCCACGCGCACGGCCTGCCGGTGGACCTGGCCCGGGTCCTCGCTCCCGCGCCGGTGCTCACCGGCCTGCCCACGTACGCGTTCCAGCGGCGGCGCTACTGGCCGGAGCGGATGGCGGCGACCGCCGCCGGTCCGGTCGGCCCGGACGTCGTCGACGTGGAGTTCTGGTCGGCCGTGGAACGCGCCGACGTCGCCGCGCTCACCGCCGGCGACGCCGACCCGGAGGTGCTCGCCCCGGCGCTGCCGCTGCTGTCGTCCTGGCGTCGCGCCCGGCTCCAGCGGGCCGTGCTGGACGGCTGGTCGTACCGGGTGGTGTGGCAGCCGGCCACCGCCGTCGCCACCCCGGCCGCCGCCGACCTGCTGGTGGTGTCGCCGGCCGGCGACGACCGGGCGGACACCTGGCTGGCCGCGCTCGCCGCCGCGCTGCCCGACGGGTCGACGCTGCGTACGCTGCCCGTCGACCCGGTCCACGCCACCCGCGCCGAGCTGGCCGCGTCGCTCACCGACGAACCGACCGCGATCGTGTCGCTGCTCGGGCTCGCCGACGCCGACCACCCGGGCCACCCCGGCATCTCCACCGGCCTGGTCGCCACCACCCGGCTGGTGCAGGCCGCCCAGGACGCCGACCGCACCGCCCCACTGTGGTGCGTCACCCAGGGCGGCGTGGGCACCGGCCCGGCCGAGCCGGTCACCAGCGCCGCCCAGGCCGCGCTCTGGGGCCTGGCCCGGGTGATCGGCCTGGAACACCCCCGGCAGTGGGGCGGCGTGCTCGACCTGCCCGCCGCGCCCGACGCCGCGACCTGGGCCGAGGTGGCCCGCGTCCTCACCGGCGGCGGTGACGAGGACCAGTACGCGGTCCGCCCGTACGGCACGTTCGTCCGCCGGCTGGCCCGCACCACCGCCCGCACCGCCGGGCAGCTCGCCGACTGGCAGCCGCGCGGCACCGTGCTGATCACCGGCGGCACCGGCGCGATCGGCGCCCAGGCCGCCCGCTGGCTGGCCGCCAACGGCGCCGAGCACCTGGTGCTCACCAGCCGCCGGGGGCTCGACGCCGCCGGGGCCCGCGAGCTGGCCGACGAGCTGACCGCCGACGGGGTACGGGTCAGCGTGGTCGCCTGCGACCTGGCCGACCGGGAGCAGGTCGCCGCGCTGGTCACCGGCCTGGACGACGTCGCGCCGCTGACCGCCGTGCTGCACGCCGCCGGCATCACCCGGCTCACCGCGCTCGTCGACACCGACCTGGACGTGTTCGACCACGTGATGGCCGGCAAGGTCGCCGGCGCCGCGTACCTCGACGAGCTGCTCGGCGACCGGCCGCTCGACGCGTTCGTGCTGTTCGCGTCCATCTCCGGCGTGTGGGGCAGCGGCGGCCAGGGCGCGTACGCGGCGGCGAACGCCTACCTGGACGCGCTCGCCGAGCAGCGCCGCGCCCGGGGACTGACCGCCACCTCGATCTCCTGGGGCGCCTGGGCCGAGGGCGGCATGGCCACCACCGAGGAGGCGCAGCGGCTGCTCAGCCGGCGCGGCCTCAACCCGATGCAGCCGGCAGCCGCGCTGCTGGCCCTGCGCCGGGCCGTCGAGCACGGCGAGACCACGCTGGTCGTGGCCGACGTCGACTGGGCCCAGTTCGCGCCCGCGTACGCGTCCGCCCGGCCCCGGCCGCTGCTCGCCGACATCCCGGAGGCCCGGGACGCGCTGACCGAGCGGCCCGCCACCGCCGACGTCGACGACCGGGCCGGCGGACTGCGCCGGCAACTGCTCGACCTGCCCCGCGCCGACCGGGAACGCCGCCTCACCGACCTGGTCCGTGACCACGCCGCCGCGGTGCTCGGCCACGCCGGCAGCGACGCGGTACGCCCCCGGCGCGCGTTCCGCGACCTCGGCTTCGACTCGCTGACCGCGGTGGAGCTGCGTAACCAGCTCACCGCCGCCACCGGCCTGTCGCTGCCCACCACCGTCATCTTCGACTACCCCAGCCCGGCCGTGCTGGCCGGTCAGCTCGCCACGCTGCTGCGGCTGCCCGAAGCCGGCGACGCCCCCGCCGACGCCCCCGCCGGCCCGGCGACCGCCGACGAGCCGATCGCGATCGTCGGCATGAGCTGCCGCTACCCGGGCGGCGTCGCCGACCCGGACGGGCTGTGGGAGCTGGTCGCCGAGGGTCGCGACGGCATCACCGAGTTCCGCACCGACCGGGACTGGGACCTCGACCGGCTCTACGCCGACGACCCGGACGCCCCGGGCCGCTCGTTCACCCGCCACGGCGGGTTCATCGACCGGGCCACCGAGTTCGACCCGGACTTCTTCGGCATCAGCCCGCGCGAGGCGCTCGCCATGGACCCGCAGCAGCGGCTGCTGCTGGAAGCCACCTGGGCGGCGTTCGAGCAGGCGGCGCTCAACCCGGACACGCTGCACGGCACCGCCACCGGCGTGTTCGTCGGCGCGTCCCCGTCCGGCTACGGCGCCGGCGACGAGACCCGCGACCTGGACGGCTACCGGCTCACCGGTGGCGCGCACAGCGTCATCTCCGGCCGGGTCGCCTACACGTTCGGCCTCGAAGGCCCGGCGGTCACCGTGGACACCGCCTGCTCGTCGTCGCTCGTCGCGCTGCACCTGGCCGTGCAGTCGCTGCGCCAGGGCGAATGCGACCTGGCCCTGGCCGGCGGCGTGAACGTGCTGGTGACCCCCGGCGCGTTCGTCGAGTTCACCCGCCAGGGCGGGCTGGCCGCCGACGGCCGCTGCCGGTCGTTCGCCGCCGCCGCCGACGGCACCGGCTGGTCCGAGGGCGTGGGCGTGCTGGTGGTGGAGCGGCTCTCCGACGCCCGCCGCAACGGCCACCGGGTGCTCGCCGTGGTCCGGGGCTCCGCCGTCAACCAGGACGGCGCTTCGAACGGCCTCACCGCCCCGAACGGGCCGTCCCAGCAGCGCGTCATCCGGGCCGCGCTCACCGCCGCCGGGCTGACCACCGCCGACGTGGACGCCGTCGAGGCGCACGGCACCGCCACCACGCTCGGCGACCCGATCGAGGCGCAGGCGCTGCTGGCCACGTACGGGCAGGAGCGGGCCGGCGAGCCGCTGTGGCTGGGCTCGATCAAGTCGAACATCGGGCACAGCCAGGCCGCGGCCGGCGTCGCCGGGGTGATCAAGATGGTGCAGGCGTTGCGCCACGGCGTGCTGCCCCGCACGCTGCACGTGGACGCGCCGACCCCGCACGTCGACTGGTCGGCCGGCGCGGTCGAGCTGCTCACCGAGGCCCGGCCGTGGCCGGCGGTGGACCGGCCCCGCCGGGCCGCGGTCTCCTCGTTCGGCGTCAGCGGCACCAACGCCCACGTCATCATCGAGCAACCGCCGGCCGTCGAGCCCGAGGTGACCGAACGGCCCGCGCCGCCGCCGCTGGTGCCGGTGCTGGTGTCGGCGCGCGGCGACGGCGGGCTGGCCCGGCAGGCCGCCCGCTGGGCCGACGCGTTCGCCGCGCCGGACCGCCCCGACCTGGCCGACGTGGGCCGCACGTCGCTGACCGCGCGGACCGCGCTGGAGCACCGGGCGGTGCTGGTCGCCGCCGACCACGACGAGCTGACCGCCGGGCTGCGCGCGCTCGCCGCCGGCACGGCGGCCGACAACCTGGTCACCGGCCGCGCCACCGACCGGGGCCCGGTCGCGGTGCTGTTCTCCGGGCAGGGCGCGCAGCGTGCCGGCATGGGTCGGGAGTTGTCCGAGGCGTTCCCGGTCTTCGCCGCCGCGTTGGACGAGGTGTGCGCGGCACTCGATCCGCTGCTGCCGCAGCCGCTGAAGCCGGTGCTGTTCGGCGACGGTGATCTGCTGGACCAGACCCAGTTCACCCAGGCCGGGCTGTTCGCGGTCGAGGTGGCGTTGTTCCGGCTCGTCGAGTCGTTCGGGGTCACCCCGGACTTCGTGGGCGGGCACTCGATCGGTGAGGTGACCGCCGCGTACGTGGCGGGTGTGTTGTCGCTGCCGGACGCGTGCGCGCTGGTGGCGGCGCGGGGTCGGCTGATGCAGGCGCTGCCGGCCGGCGGCGGGATGCTGGCGGTCGCGGCGCCGGAGGCCGAGGTGGCCGCGTCGATCGAGGCGCACCCCGCGCTGGGGATCGCCGCGGTGAACGGGCCGTCGGCAACGGTGGTGTCCGGTGACCTCGGCGCGCTGGACGAGCTGGAACACGCCTGGCGGGAACGGGGTGTGCGGGTCCGCCGGTTGACGGTGTCGCACGCGTTCCACAGCCCACTCATGGAGCCGATGCTCGCCGAGTTCCGCACGGTCCTCGACGGGTTGACGTTCGCCGCGCCGCTGCTTCCGGTCGTGTCGAACCTGACCGGCGCGTTGGCCGACCCGACCGAGATCACCACCGCCGACTACTGGGTGCGGCACGTGCGGGAGGCGGTCCGGTTCGCCGACGGCGTGAGCGCGCTGCGCGCCGCCGGGGTGGACACCTTCCTGGAGATCGGCCCGCGCGGCGTCCTCACCGCGCTGATCCGCGACACCGCCGACGACCCGACCGGGCTGGCCGTCGCCACCCAGCGCGCCGACCGGCCCGAGCCCCGCGCGCTGCTCACCGCGCTGGCGGAACTCTTCGCCGGCGGCGCGCACGTCGACTGGACCCCGCTGTTCGCCGGTGGCCCGGCCACCGCCGCCGACCTGCCCACCTACGCGTTCGGCGGCGACCGCTACTGGCTGCGCCCGGCCGGGCCCGCCGCCGACGTCACCGGCGCCGGCCTCGGCGCCGCCGGCCACCCGCTGCTCACCGCCGCCGTCCGGCTGGCCGGCGAGGACGCCGCCGTGCTCACCGGCCGGCTGTCCCTGTCGACCCAGCCGTGGCTCGCCGACCACGAGGTCGCCGGCGCGGTCCTCGTCCCCGGCACCGCGCTCGTCGAACTCGTGCTGCGCGCCGGCGAGGAGTTCGGCCCCTGCCGGGTCCGGGAGCTGACCGTCGCCGCGCCGCTGGTGCTCCCCGCCCGGGGCGGGGTGCGGGTGCAGGTCCGGGTCGGCCCCCGCGACCACGCCGGCTGGCGCACCGTCGCGGTGCACTCGCAGCCCGACGACGACCCCGACGGCGACTGGATCCGGCACGCCGAGGGCCTGCTCACCGCCGCCGCCCCCACCGACGGGGCCGGGCTCGGCGCGTGGCCCCCGCCGCACGCGGTCGAGACCGACCTCACCGGCTGGTACGACGCGCTCGCCGGCCACGGCATGACCTACGGGCCGGTGTTCCAGGGCCTGCGGCGGGCCTGGACGACCGACGACGACACCGTCTACGCCGAGGTGACGCTGCCGTCCGCCGGCCCCGACCAGGTCGGCGGCTTCGGCGTGCACCCCGCGCTGCTCGACGCCGCGCTGCACCCCACCGCGCTGCTGCCCGGCGACGGCACCACCGGCCCGAAGGCGCCGTTCGCGTTCACCGGCGTCCAGGTGCACGCCGTCGGCGCCCAGACGCTGCGGGTCCGGCTCACCCGGGCCGGCACGGCGGTGCGGCTGCTCGCCGTCGACCCCACCGACCGGCCCGTCGTCACCGTCGACGCGCTGGTGCTGCGCGAGCTGACCGGCGTCACGCCGCCAGCCGCCACCCGCGCCGCCCGGTCGCTGTTCCGGGTCGCCTGGGCGGCCGAGGCGCTCACCCCGGCCACCCCGCCCGCCACGGCGGTGCTCGGCGCGCCGCTGCCCGCCCTGCCCGACGCCGCCGCCCACCCGGACGTGGCCGCGCTGGTCGCCGCCGGCGGCGTACCCCCGCTGGTGGTGCTGCCGGTGCCGCCGGCCGGGCCGACGCCGGACGCGGTCCGCGCCGCCACCACCGGCGTGCTCGCCGCGCTGCGCGCCTGGCTGACCGCCGACGCGACCGCCGACGCGCGGCTCGTCGTGACCACCCGCGACGCGATGCCGGCCACGCCCGACGACAGCGCCGCCGACCTGGCCGGCGCCGCCGTCTGGGGCCTGGTCCGCTCCGCCCAGTCCGAGCACCCCGGCCGGATCGTCCTGGCCGACCTGGACCGCGACCTCGACGCCGGCGTGCTGGCGCTGCTCGCGGCCGCCGCCGGTGACCCGGCCGCGGCGCAGCTCGCGGTCCGCGGCGACACCACCCACACCCCCCGACTGGTACGCGCCGACGCCCCACCCGCGACCACCCCGGCCACCTACGACGGCACCGTCCTGGTCACCGGCGGCACCGGCGCGCTCGGCGCGCTGCTCGCCCGGCACCTGGTCAGCGACCGGGGCGTCGACTCGCTGGCCCTGGTCAGCCGGCGCGGACCCGACGCCGACGGCGCGGCCGACCTGGTCGACGAGCTGACCGCGCTGGGCGCCCACGTCCGGGTGCTGGCCTGCGACCTCACCGACCGCGACGCGGTCGACCGGCTGGTCGCCGACCTCACCGGCGCGGGCCGGCTCGCCGGGGTGGTGCACACCGCCGGCGTGCTCGACGACGCCGTGATCACCGGCACCGACCCCGACCGGCTGGCCCGGGTGCTCGCTCCCAAGGTGGACGCCGCCTGGCACCTGCACGAGGCCACCGCCGACCTCGACCTCGACCTGTTCGTCACCTACTCGTCGATCGCCGGCGTGCTCGGTTCCCCCGGCCAGGGCGCGTACGCCGCCGCGAACGCCTACCTCGACGCGCTCGCGGTCCACCGCCGTGCCCAGGGCCGGGCCGGGCACGCGCTGGCCTGGGGCATGTGGGACACCGACGGGATGGCCGCCGGCCTCGACGGCGCCGACCGTTCCCGGGTGGCCCGTGCCGGGCTCGGCGTGATCACCGAGGCGGTCGGCGTCGCGCTCTTCGACACCGCCGTCGCGTCCGACACCGCCGCGCTCGTGCCGGCCGTGCTGGACCTGCCGGCGCTGCGCGCCGCCGCAGGCGTACCCCCGATGTTGCGTGCCCTGGCCGGCGCGCCCGCCCGGCGGCAGGCCGGCGCGGCGGCCGACGGCTGGGCCGACCGGCTCGCCCGACTCACCGACGACGAGGCCCGCGCCGAGGTGGGCCTGCTGGTCCGGGGTCTGGTCGCGCAGGTGCTCGGCCACGGCGGCGCGGACGCGGTGCCGGCCGACCGGGCGTTCCAGGAACTGGGCTTCGACTCGCTGACCGCGGTGGACCTGCGCAACCGGGTCAACGCCGCCACCGGGCTGCGGCTGGCGTCCACGCTGGTGTTCGACTACCCGACCCCGGCCGCGCTCGCCGCGCACGTGCACGAGCAGCTCACCGGCGCCACCGCCGTGACCCGCGCCGACGCGGCGGCGGTCACCGGCGTGGACGAGCCGATCGCGATCGTCGGCATGGCCTGCCGCTATCCGGGCGGCATCGACAGCCCCGAGGCGCTGTGGGAGCTGCTGGCCGCCGACGGCGACGGCATCGGCGCGTTCCCCACCGACCGGGGCTGGGACCTGGACACGCTGTTCCACGACGATCCCGACCACCCGGGCACCTCGTACGCCCGGGAGGGCGGCTTCCTCGCCGGCGCGGCCGACTTCGACCCGGGCTTCTTCGGCATCAGCCCGCGTGAGGCGCTCGCCATGGACCCGCAGCAGCGGCTGCTGCTGGAGGCGTCCTGGGAGACGTTCGAGTCCGCCGGGGTCGACCCGGCCCGGCTGCGTGGCTCCCGCACCGGCGTGTTCGCCGGCCTGATGTACCACGACTACGCCGCCGGGTTGGGGGAGCTGCCGGAGGGCGTGGAGGGCTACCTCGGCACCGGCAACTCCGGCAGCGTCGTCTCCGGGCGGGTCGCCTACACGTTCGGGCTGGAGGGCCCGGCGGTCACCGTGGACACCGCCTGCTCGTCGTCGCTGGTCGCGCTGCACCTGGCGGTGCAGGCGCTGCGCTCCGGCGAGTGCGACCTGGCCCTGGCCGGCGGCGTGACGGTGATGGCCAACCCGGGCACGTTCATCGAGTTCTCCCGGCAGCGCGGTCTCGCCGCCGACGGCCGCTGCAAGTCGTTCGCCGCGGCGGCGGACGGCACCGGCTGGTCCGAGGGCGTCGGCGTGCTGCTGGTGCAGCGTCTGGCCGACGCCCGCCGCGACGGGCGGCGCATCCTCGCCGTGGTGGCCGGCACCGCCGTGAACCAGGACGGCGCGTCCAACGGCCTGACCGCGCCGAACGGCCCGTCGCAGCAACGCGTCATCCGGCAGGCCCTCGCGAACGCGCGGCTGACCACCGCCGACGTGGACGCGGTCGAGGCGCACGGCACCGGCACCACGCTCGGCGACCCGATCGAGGCGCAGGCGCTGCTCGCCACCTACGGGCAGGACCGGGCCGGCGAGCCGCTCTGGCTGGGCTCGGTCAAGTCGAACCTGGGCCACACCCAGGCCGCGGCCGGCGCGGCCGGCATCATCAAGATGATCATGTCGATGCGGCACGGCGTGCTGCCCCGCACGCTGCACGTGGACGCGCCCTCCCCGCACATCGACTGGGACGCCGGCAACGTCTCCCTGCTCACCGAGGCCCGGCCCTGGCCGCGGTCGCACCGGCCCCGCCGCGCCGCGGTCTCCTCATTCGGGGTGAGCGGCACCAACGCGCACGTCATCATCGAGGCGCCGCCCGCCGAGCCGGCCCCCGTCGCCGCCGAGCCGCCGCGCGGACCCGCGCCGGTGCTGCTCTCCGCCCGTGACCCGGAGGCGCTCGCCGCGCAGGCCGACCGCTGGGCCCGCCGGCTGGCCGCCGACACCGCCGTCCGGCCGGTCGACGTCGGCTGGTCGTCGGTCACCGGCCGGGCCGCCCTGGACCACCGCGCCGTCGTCGTCGCCACCGACCGCGACGAGCTGCTCGCCGGGCTGCACGCGCTCGCCACCGGCACGCCCGCCGGCACCGTGCACACCGGCACGGCGACCACCCGGGGCCGGCTCGCGGTCCTCTTCTCCGGGCAGGGCGCGCAGCGCGCCGGCATGGGCCGGGAGCTGTCCGACGCGTTCGGTGTGTTCGCCGCCGCGCTGGACGAGGTGTGCGCGCAGCTCGACCCGCTGCTGCCGCAGCCGCTGAAGCCGGTGCTGTTCGACGCCGGGGATCTGCTGGACCAGACCCAGTTCACCCAGGCCGGGCTGTTCGCGGTCGAGGTGGCGTTGTTCCGGCTCGTCGAGTCGTTCGGCGTCACCCCGGACTTCGTCGGTGGCCACTCGATCGGCGAGGTCACCGCCGCGTACGTGGCCGGCGTGCTGTCGCTGCCGGACGCGTGCGCGCTTGTCGCCGCGCGGGGCCGGCTCATGCAGGCGCTGCCTGCCGGCGGCGGGATGCTGGCCGTCGCCGCGCCGGAGCGGGACGTCCTGGCGTCCCTCGACGGCACCCCCGAGCTGGGCGTCGCCGCCGTCAACGGGCCGTCGTCGGTGGTGGTGTCCGGGCCGCTCGACGCGCTGGACGAGGTCGAGCGTGGTTGGCGGGAGCGGGGCGTCCGTACCCACCGGCTGACGGTGTCGCACGCGTTCCACAGTCCGCTGATGGAACCGATGCTCGCCGAGTTCCGGGCCGTGCTCGACCGGTTGAGCTTCTCCGCGCCGCTGCTGCCGGTGGTGTCCAACCTGACCGGCGCGCTCGCCGACCCGGCCGACCTGACCCGCGCCGACTACTGGGTGCGGCACGTCCGCGAGGCGGTCCGCTACGCCGACGGGATCACCGCGCTGCGCGACGCCGGCGCGGACACGTTCCTGGAGATCGGCCCGCAGAGCGTGCTCACGGCGCTGACCGGCGACATCCTGCCCGACGCGCTCGCGGTCGCCGGCCAACGACGGGACCGCGACGAGACCGCCGCCCTGCTGGCCGCGCTGGCCGACCTGCACGTGCACGGCGTCCCGGTGTCCTTCCCGCAGTGGTTCGCCGGCACCGGCGCGACCCGCGTCGACCTGCCCACGTACGCGTTCCGGCACCAGCGCTACTGGCTGCCCACCGGCCGCCCCCGCGGCGGCGACGTCAGCGGCGCCGGGCTCGGCGACGCCGCCCACCCGCTGCTCGGCGCCGCCGTCACCGTGGCCGGCGCGGACCTGGTGGTGCTGACCGGCCGGCTGTCGCCGGCCACCCACCCGTGGCTCGCCGACCACGTGGTGGACGGCGCCGTCCTGGTGCCCGGCACCGCGCTCACCGAACTGGCCGTCCGAGCCGGCGACGAGGCCGGCACCCCCCGGGTACGCGACCTCACGCTCACCGCGCCGCTGGTGCTGCCGGCGACCGGCGGCGTGCGGGTGCAGGTGAGCGTCGGCGCCCCCGACACCACCGGCGGCCGACCGGTCGCCATCCACTCCCAGCCCGACGGCGACGTCGAGTGGACCGCGCACGCCGACGGCGTGCTGGAACCCGCGTCCACCGTCGAACCCACCGTCGACGCCTGGCCGCCCGCCGGGCTGACCGAGGTGGACCTCACCGACTGGTACCCGGCGCTGGCCGGACACGGCCTCACCTACGGGCCGGTGTTCCAGGGCCTGCGCCGGCTCTGGACCGGCGACGGCGAGGCGTACGCCGAGGTCTCGCTCGGCGACGACGCGGCCGGTGAGGCGTCCCGGTTCGGCGTCCACCCGGCGCTGCTGGACGCCGCGCTGCACCCGGTCGGGCTGCTGCTCGCCGGCGACGGCCCGCGCGTGCCGTTCACCGTCGAGGGCCTCCAGGTGCACGCCACCGGAGCCCGCGCCCTGCGGGTGCGGCTCACCCGCACCGGCGCCACCGTCCGCCTGGTCGCCGTGGACACCGCCGGCGCGCCCGTGGTGTCGATCGACACGCTGGCGCTGCGGGAGCTGACCGGCCCGGTCGTGCCGAACGTCGCGGCCCGGTCCCTGTACGCGCTCCACTGGCAGCCCGAGGACGTCGCGCCGGCCGACGCGCCGTCCGGCTGGGCCGTGCTCAGCGCCGGTGCCGACCCGGCCGGGTCCGACATCGGGTTGCCGGCATACCCGAACGTCGCCGCGGCGGTCGAGGCGGACTCGCCGCCCTCGGCCCTGGTCCTGCCGCTGGCCGCCGCTGACCTGCCGACTCCGGACGCGGTGCGCGCGGTCACCACCGACGTGCTCGGCACCGTACGGTCCTGGCTGGCCGCCGACGCGCTCGCCGGCACCCCGCTCGTGGTCCTCACCCGGGGCGCGGTCTCCGTCGGCGACGACGACCCGGTGACCGATCTGGCCGGTGCCGCCGTGTGGGGTCTGCTGCGCTCCGCGCAGTCCGAACACCCCGGCCGGCTCGTGCTGGCCGACCTCGACGCCGACCCGGACGGCCGGACGCTCGCCGTGCTCGCGCACGCGGTCACCGACCCGACCGGCGGTCAACTCGCGGTACGGGACGGCCGGGTGTTCGTGCCCCGCCTGGTCCGCGCCGCCTCGACGCCGAGCGTTCCGGCCCTGGCCGACCCGGCGTCGGACGGTGGCGAGCGGGTGGTGCGGGACGGCACGGTGCTGGTGACCGGTGGCACCGGAGCGTTGGGCGCGTTGGTGGCGGAGCGCCTCGTCACCGGGCACGGGGCGCGGTCGCTGGTGCTGGTGTCGCGGCAGGGGCCGGCCGCGCCGGGCGCGGACGCGCTTGTCGAGCGGTTGACCGGGTGGGGCGCGTCGGTGTCGGTGGTGGCGTGTGACGTGACCGATCGGGATCAGGTGATCCGGTTGGTGGCGGGGGTGCCGGGCCGGTTGGCCGGGGTGGTGCACACCGCCGGTGTGTTGGACGACGGGGTGGTGTCGTCGATCAGCGCGGAGCGGCTGGCGGCGGTGTTGGCGCCGAAGGCCACGGCGGCGTGGTGGCTGCACGAGGCGACCCGCGACCGTGAGCTGGACCTGTTCGTGTTGTTCTCGTCCGTTGCCGGGGTGCTCGGCTCGCCGGGGCAGGCGGCCTACGCGGCGGGCAACGCGTTCCTGGACGCGCTGGCGGCGCGACGCCGGCAGGACGGACTGCCCGGAATCAGCCTGGCGTGGGGAATGTGGGACACCGCCGGGATGGCGGCGTCGTTGTCGGAGGGGGAACGGCAGCGGTCGGCGCGGGCCGGGTTGACGCCGATGAGCGTGGAGACCGGTCTGGACCTGTTCGACGCCGCGCTCGCCGAAGGCCGTCCGGTGCTCGTGCCGGCCGTCGTCGACGTACCGGCGCTGCGGTCCGCGCTCGGCGCCGGCCCGGTGCCGGCGGTGCTGCGTACCCTGGTCGGTCCGACCGCCACCCGACGGCAGGCCGGCGCGGGCGGCGACTGGGCCGACCGGCTCGCCGGCCTCGACCCGCAGGACGCCCGCGCCGAGGTGGACCTGCTGGTCCGGGGCCTGGTCGCGCAGGTTCTCGGCCACGCCGGGGCCGGCGCGGTGCCGGCCGACCGGGCGTTCCGGGAACTCGGGTTCGACTCGCTGACCGCGGTGGACCTGCGCAACCGGGTCAACGCGGCCACCGGGCTGCGGCTGCCGTCCACGCTGGTCTTCGACCACCCCAGCCCGGCGGCGCTCGCCGAGCACCTCTACGAGCAGGTCTCCGGCCGGATCAGCGCCCGCCGCGCGGCGGTGCGGGCGGTCGACACCGACGAGCCGATCGCCATCGTCGGCATGGCCTGCCGCTATCCCGGTGGTGTCGACAACCCGGAGCAGCTCTGGCAGCTCCTGTCGTCGGGGCGGGACGGCATCGTCGAGTTCCCCGCCGACCGGGGCTGGGACCTCGACACGCTCTACGACCCGGACCCCGACCACGCCGGCACCTCGTACGCCCGGCACGGCGGCTTCCTCGCCGGCGCCGCCGACTTCGACCCCGACTTCTTCGGCATCTCGCCCCGCGAGGCGGTCGCCATGGACCCGCAGCAGCGGCTGCTGCTGGAGGCGTCCTGGGAGAGCTTCGAGTCCGCCGGGGTGGACCCGGCCGGGTTGCGCGGCTCGCGGACCGGTGTGTTCGCCGGGGTCATGTACCACGACTACGCCTCCCGCCTGGCCGACCTGCCGCCGGACGCCGAGGGCTACGTCGGCACCGGCACCTCCGGCAGCGTGCTGTCCGGCCGGGTCGCGTACACGTTCGGGCTGGAGGGCCCGGCCGTCACCGTGGACACCGCGTGCTCGTCGTCGCTCGTCGCGCTGCACCTGGCCGGACAGGCGCTGCGCTCGGGCGAGTGCGACCTGGCGCTCGCCGGTGGCGTGACGGTGATGGCGACGCCGGGCACGTTCATCGAGTTCTCCCGGCAGCGGGGCCTGTCCCCGGACGGTCGCTGCCGCTCGTTCGCCGCGTCCGCCGACGGCACCGGCTGGTCCGAGGGCGTCGGCGTGTTGCTGGTGCAGCGGCTCTCCGACGCGCGCCGTGCGGGTCGGCGGATTCTGGCGGTGGTGCGGGGTACGGCGGTGAACCAGGACGGCGCGTCGAACGGCCTGACCGCGCCGAACGGGCCGTCGCAGCAGCGGGTGATCCGGCAGGCCCTGGCGAACGCGCGGTTGACCACGTCGGACGTGGACGCGGTGGAGGCGCACGGCACCGGCACCACGTTGGGTGACCCGATCGAGGCGCAGGCGTTGCTGGCCACGTACGGGCAGGACCGGGAGACGCCGCTGCTGCTCGGCTCGGTGAAGTCGAACCTGGGTCACACCCAGGCGGCGGCCGGGGTCGCCGGGATCATCAAGATGGTCCTGGCCATGCGGCACGGGGTGGTGCCGCCGACGCTGCACGTGGACGAGCCGTCGCCGCACGTCGACTGGACGGCCGGGGCGGTGAGCCTGGCGACGGAGACGACGCCGTGGCCGGTGGTGGACCGGCCGCGTCGGGCAGCGGTGTCGTCGTTCGGGATCTCCGGCACCAACGCGCACGTCATCCTGGAGCAGCCCACCGACGTCGTCGAGCCGGCGGGCGTCGGGGCGTCGACCGGTGGGCCGGTGCCGGTGCTGCTGTCGGCGCGTACCGACGCGGCGCTCGCCGCGCAGGCCGGCCGTTGGGCGGCCTGGTTGGCCGGCGACGAGACGCTCCGTCCGGTCGACGTCGGATGGTCGTCCGCCACCACCCGTACCCCGCTGGAGCAGCGCGCCGTGCTCGCCGTCACCGACCGGGACGGCCTGCTGGCCGGGCTGCGGGCGTTGGCGGCCGGGGAGTCGTCCGGCGCGGTGGTCGTCGGTGGTCGGGAGCGGCGGGAGCGGCTGGCGGTGCTGTTCTCCGGGCAGGGCGCGCAGCGCGCCGGGATGGGTCGGGAGTTGTCCGAGGCGTTCCCGGTGTTCGCGTCCGCGTTGGACGAGGTGTGCGCGCAGCTCGATCCGTTGCTGCCGCAGCCGCTGAAGCCGGTGCTGTTCGGTGACGCCGATCTGTTGGATCAGACGCGGTTCACGCAGGCGGGTCTGTTCGCGGTCGAGGTGGCGTTGTTCCGCCTGGTGGAGTCGTTCGGGGTGATCCCGGACTTCGTGGGTGGGCACTCGGTCGGTGAGGTGACCGCCGCGTACGTGGCGGGTGTGTTGTCGCTGCCGGACGCGTGTGCGCTGGTGGCGGCGCGGGGTCGGCTGATGCAGGCGTTGCCGGCCGGCGGTGGGATGTTGGCGGTCGCGGCGCCGGAGGCCGAGGTGGCCGCGTCGATCGGGGCGCACCCCGCGCTGGGGATCGCCGCGGTGAACGGGCCGTCGGCAACAGTGGTGTCCGGTGACCTCGGCGCGCTGGACGAGCTGGAACACGCCTGGCGGGAACGGGGTGTGCGGGTCCGCCGGTTGACGGTGTCGCACGCGTTCCACAGCCCGCTGATGGAGCCGATGCTGGCCGAGTTCCGCACGGTCCTCGACGGGTTGACGTTCGCCGCGCCGCTGCTGCCGGTGGTGTCCAACGTGACCGGCGCGCTGGCGGCGGGCGACGACCTGCGCACGCCCGACTACTGGGTGCGGCACGTGCGGGAGGCGGTGCGGTTCGCCGACGGCGTGACCGCGCTGCGGGCGGCCGGGGTGGACACGTTCCTGGAGATCGGCCCGCAGAGCGTGCTCACCGCGATGACCGCCGAGATCCTGCCCGACGACGAGACCGTGGTCGCGACCGCGGTGCAGCGTCGGGACCGGGACGAGGCGGACGCGTTGCTGGCCGGGCTGGCCGAGTTGCACGTGCACGGCGTCCGCGTCGACTGGACGCCCTGGTTCGCCGGCACCGGCGCGACCCGCGTCGACCTGCCCACCTACGCGTTCGCGCACCGGCGCTACTGGCCGACGATCGGCCGCCGCCGGGGCGACGTGTCCGGGGCCGGGCTGAGCGACGCCGCGCACCCGCTGCTCGGCGCCACCGTCGACCTGGCCGGCGACGGCGAGGTGGTCCTCACCGGCCAGCTCTCCCTCGCCACCCACCCCTGGCTGGCCGACCACGCGGTGGCCGGCACCACGCTGCTGCCCGGCGCGGCGCTCGTCGAGCTCGCCGTCCGGGCCGGCGACGAGGCCGGCGTGCCCCGGCTCCGCGAACTCACCGTCGCCACGCCGCTGGTCCTGCCGGACACCGGCCGCCTGCGCATCCAGGTACGCGTCGACGGCGTCGGCACCCGCCGCGCCGTCACCGTCCACTCCCGCCCCGACGACGACCCCGAGGCGGGCTGGACCCGGCACGCCGACGGCATCCTCGAACCGCCCACCGCCGACGAACCGGCCGTCGGGGCCTGGCCGCCGGTCGACGCGACCGAGGTCGACCTGACCGGCTGGTACGACACGCTCGCCGCGCACGGCCTGGCGTACGGGCCGGCGTTCCGGGGCCTGCGTCGCGCCTGGACCAGCGACGGCGAGGCGTACGCCGAGATCGCCCTGCCGGACGACATGACCGGCGACGCGGCCCGGTTCGGGCTCCACCCCGCGCTGCTGGACGCCGCCCTGCACCCGATCGGGCTGCTGCCGGACGGCGGGACCGGCGGCCCCCGGGTGCCGTTCGCGTTCGAGGGCGTCCAGGTGCACGCCACCGGCGCCACCCTGCTGCGGGTCCGACTGTCCCGCACCGGAGACGCGGTCCGGCTGGTCGCCGCCGACGAGAGCGGCGCACCTGTCGTGTCGGTGGACTCCCTGGTCCTGCGCGAGATGACCGGCCTGCCCACGTCCGGCACGGCGGCCCGGTCCCTGTACGAGGTGCGCTGGCAGTCCGCGGAGACGCCCACCGGACAGGCGGACGGCTGGGCGGTGCTCGGCGCGTCCGTCGACGGGCTGCCGTCGTTCCCGGACGTGTCGGCCGTGGTCGACGCGGGGGAGGGTGTGTCGCGCACACTGGTGCTGCCGGTGGTCGTGCGGTCCGGGTTGGACGTGCCCGACGCGGTGCGGGTGATCACCTCGGACGTGCTGGCGGTGGTGCAGGCGTGGCTGGCGGCCGAGTCTCTGGCCGAGTCGCGGTTGGTGGTGACGACCCGGGGTGCGGTGGCGGCGGCGGACGCGGATCGGGTGACCGATCTGGCGGGCGCGGCGGTGTGGGGATTGTTGCGGTCGGCGCAGTCGGAGCATCCGGAGCGGATCGTGTTGGCCGATCTGGATCGGGACGTCGATGCCGGGGTGGTGTCGGTGCTGGCCGGGGTGGTGGCGGACCTGCCGGGCACGGGCGGCCAGGTGGCGGTGCGCGGCGACGTCGTGTTGACGCCGCGCCTGGTCCGCGCCGCGCCCGCCACCTCGGGTGCCGGGTCAGCACCGGCGGCCGGTGGCCGGGCCGCCACCGACGAAGCGTCGGTGCCGGACCACGTCGGGCGCAAGATCGGTGCCGGCACGGTGCTGGTCACCGGTGGCACCGGCGCGTTGGGCGCGTTGGTGGCGGAGCGCCTGGTCACCGGGCACGGGGTGCGGTCGCTGGTGTTGGTGTCGCGGCAGGGTCCGGCTGCGCCGGGTGCGGACGCGCTTGTCGAGCGGTTGTCGGGCCTGGGTGCGTCGGTGTCGGTGGTGGCGTGTGACGTGACCGATCGGGATCAGGTGTTCCGGTTGGTGTCGGGTGTGCCGGGCCGGTTGGCCGGGGTGGTGCACACCGCGGGGGTGTTGGACGACGGGGTGGTGTCGTCGATCAGCGGGGAGCGGTTGGCGAACGTGCTGGCGCCGAAGGCCACGGCGGCGTGGTGGCTGCACGAGGCCACCCGGCATCTCGACCTGGACCTGTTCGTGTTGTTCTCGTCCGTCGCCGGGGTGCTCGGCTCGCCGGGTCAGGCCGCCTACGCGGCGGGCAACGCGTTCCTGGACGGGTTGGCGGTGTGGCGTCGGCACGAGGGTCTGCCGTCGGTGTCGTTGGCGTGGGGAATGTGGGACACCGCCGGGATGGCGGCGTCGTTGTCGGAGGGGGAACGGCAGCGGTCGGCGCGGGCCGGGTTGACGCCGATGAGCGTGGAGACCGGTCTGGGCCTGTTCGACGCCGCGCTCGCCACCGGTCGACCGCAACTCGTGCCCACCGTGATCGACGTGCCGGCGCTGCGCGCGGCGATCGCCGGCGCACCCGTACCCGCGATGCTGGCCACGCTCGTCGGCCGCCCCGCCGGCCGGCGCCTCGCCGGCACCGGTGGCTGGGCCGACCGGCTCGCCCGACTCACCGACGACGAGGCCCGCGCCGAGGTGGACCTGCTGGTCCGGGGCCTGGTCGCGCAGGTGCTCGGCCACGCCGGGGCCGGCGCGGTGCCGTCCGACCGGGCGTTCCAGGAACTCGGGTTCGACTCGCTGACCGCGGTGGACCTGCGCAACCGGGTCAACGCGGCCACCGGGCTGCGGTTGCCGTCCACGCTGGTCTTCGACTACCCGACGCCGGCCGCGCTCGCCGGACAGGTGTGGTCCGAGCTGGCCGGAAGCCGGCCGGACCCGGCAACCGCGCGGGCCGCCGTCCCGACCGGCCTGGACGAGCCGGTGGCGATCGTCGGCATGGCGTGCCGCTATCCCGGCGGGGTGGAGAACCCGGAGCAGCTCTGGGAGTTGCTGGCCGCCGGCGGCGACGGCATCTCCGAGTTCCCCGCTGATCGCGGCTGGGACCTCGGGTCGCTGTTCGACAGCGACCCGGACCGCAGCGGCACGTCGTACGCGACGCAGGGCGGCTTCCTCTACGACGCCGCCGACTTCGACCCCGGCTTCTTCGGCATCAGCCCGCGTGAGGCCCTCGCCATGGACCCGCAGCAGCGGCTGCTGCTGGAGACGTCGTGGGAGGCGTTCGAGTCGGCCGGGGTGGACCCGGCGGCGTTGCGCGGCTCGCGGACCGGCGTGTTCGCCGGGGTCATGTACCACGACTACGCCACGCGGCTGGTGGCACTGCCGGCCGAGGTCGAGGGCTACGTGGGCGTCGGCACGTCGGGCAGCGTGCTGTCCGGTCGGGTGGCGTACTCGTTCGGGCTGGAGGGTCCGGCGGTGACCGTGGACACCGCGTGTTCGTCTTCGCTGGTGGCGTTGCACCTGGCGGTGCAGGCGCTGCGGTCCGGGGAGTGTGACCTGGCCCTGGCCGGCGGCGTGACGGTGATGGCGACGCCGGGCACGTTCATCGAGTTCTCCCGGCAGCGTGGTCTGTCCCCGGACGGCCGCTGCAAGTCGTTCGCGGCCGCTGCCGACGGCACCGGCTGGGGCGAAGGTTCCGGCGTGTTGCTGGTGCAGCGGCTCTCCGACGCGCGCCGTGAGGGTCGGCGGATTCTGGCGGTGGTGCGGGGTACGGCGGTGAACCAGGACGGCGCGTCGAACGGGTTGACCGCGCCGAACGGTCCGTCGCAGCAGCGGGTGATCCGGCAGGCTCTGGCGAACGCGCGGTTGACCACGTCGGACGTGGACGCGGTGGAGGCGCACGGCACCGGCACCACGCTCGGGGACCCGATCGAGGCGCAGGCGCTGCTGGCCACGTACGGGCAGGACCGCGACCAGCCGTTGCTGCTCGGCTCGGTGAAGTCGAACATCGGGCACACCCAGGCCGCCGCCGGGGTCGCCGGGATCATCAAGATGGTCCTCGCCATGCGGCACGGCATCGTGCCGCCGACGTTGCACGTGGACGAGCCGTCCCCGCACGTCGACTGGACCGCCGGCGCGATCACCCTCGCCACCGCCCCGACGCCGTGGCCCGACCGGGACCGGCCCCGCCGCGCGGCGGTGTCGTCGTTCGGGATCTCCGGCACCAACGCCCACGTCATCCTGGAACAGCCCACCGACGTCGTCGAGCCGGCGGGCGTCGGGGCGTCGACCGGTGGGCCGGTGCCGGTGCTGCTGTCGGCGCGTACCGACGCGGCGCTCGCCGCGCAGGCCGGCCGTTGGGCGGCCTGGTTGGCCGGCGACGAGACGCTCCGTCCGGTCGACGTCGGATGGTCGTCCGCCACCACCCGTACCCCGCTGGAGCAGCGCGCCGTGCTCGCCGCCGCCGACCGGGACGGCCTGCTGGCCGGGCTGCGGGCGTTGGCGGCCGGTGAGCCGTCCGGCGCGGTGGTCGTCGGTGGTCGGGAGCGGCGGGAGCGGCTGGCGGTGCTGTTCTCCGGGCAGGGCGCGCAGCGCGCCGGCATGGGCCGGGAGTTGTCCGAGGCGTTCGGTGTGTTCGCCGCCGCGTTGGACGAGGTCTGTACGCAGCTTGATCCGTTGCTGCCGCAGCCGCTGAAGCCGGTGCTGTTCGGCGACGCCGATCTGTTGGACCAGACCCAGTTCACCCAGGCCGGGCTGTTCGCGGTCGAGGTGGCGTTGTTCCGCCTGATCGAGTCGTTCGGGGTCACCCCGGACTTCGTGGGTGGGCACTCGATCGGTGAGGTGACCGCCGCGTACGTGGCGGGTGTGTTGTCGCTGCCGGACGCGTGCGCGCTGGTCGCGGCGCGGGGTCGGCTGATGCAGGCGCTGCCGGCCGGCGGTGGGATGCTGGCGGTCGCCGCGCCGGAGGCCGAGGTGGCCGCGTCGATCGAGGCGCACACGCAGGTCGGGATCGCGGCGGTCAACGGGCCGACGGCGGTCGTGGTGTCCGGACCGCTCGACGCGCTCGACGCGCTCACGCGCCACTGGCAGGAGCGCGGCGTGCGCACCCGGCGGCTGACCGTCAGCCACGCGTTCCACAGCCCGCTGATGGAACCCATGCTGGCCGAGTTCAGCTCAGTGCTGGACGGGCTGACGTTCGCCGCGCCGCTGCTGCCGATCGTGTCCAACGTGACCGGCGCGCTGGCGGCGGGCGACGACCTGCGCACGCCCGACTACTGGGTGCGGCACGTGCGGGAGGCGGTGCGGTTCGCCGACGGCGTGACCGCGCTGCGCGCCGCCGGAACGGACACGTTCCTGGAGATCGGCCCGCGCAGTGTGCTCACCGCGCTGATCCCCGACCAGGCCGACGGCGTACGGGCGGTCGCCACCCAGCGCCACGACCGCGACGAGCGCCAGGCGCTGCTGGCCGCGCTGGCCGAACTGCACGTGCACGGGGTGCCCGTCGACTGGACGCCCTGGTTCGCCGGCGCCGGCGCGACCCGCGTCGACCTGCCCACGTACGCGTTCCAACGGCAACGGTTCTGGCCCGACACGCCCGCCCGGACCGACGGGCCGGACGCCGAGTTCTGGGCCGCCGTCGAGCACGGCGACCCGGCCGCGCTCGCCGCGCACCTCGGCGACGACACCGCCGCCGACGCGCTCAGCGCCGCGCTGCCGGTCCTGGCCGACTGGCGCCGGGCGCGGACCCGGGGCGCCGGCTCGGCGTACCGGATCGGGTGGGAGCCGGTGCGCCCCGCCGCCGCGTCCGGACTGACCGGCCGGTGGCTGGTCACCACCGTCGGCGGCGGCGCCGACGCGGGCGTCGCGAAGACGCTCGCCGCGGCCGGCGCCCAGGTGGACTCGCTCACCCTCCCCGCCGGCATCGACCGGTCCGAGCTGGGCGAGCGGCTGCGGCGGCTCGGCGACCAGGGCTGGACCGGCGTGCTCTGCGTCCTGCCCCGCCAGGACCGGCCGACCCCCGACGAGCCGGCCGTCCCGGCCGGCACCGCCGC
Organism: Micromonospora sp. AKA38; assembly: GCF_027925725.1. Taxonomy (NCBI): domain Bacteria; kingdom Bacillati; phylum Actinomycetota; class Actinomycetes; order Micromonosporales; family Micromonosporaceae; genus Micromonospora; species Micromonospora sp. AKA38. Next base: position 1,194,879 of record NZ_BNEI01000005.1, read on the forward strand.
GCTGCTCACGCTCGTCCAGGCGCTCACCGACACCGGCCTGCCCGGCCGGGTGTGGGCGCTCAGCCGGGCCGCGCTGCCCGTGACCTCCGGTGACCGGGGCGGCGACGTCCGCGCCGCAGCCGTGTGGGGCCTCGGCCGGGTCGTGGCGCTGGAACGGCCCGACCGGTGGGGTGGCCTGATCGACCTGCCCGGCCGCGCCGACCGCACCACCCGCGCCGCGCTCGTCGCGGTGCTCGCCGACGGCGACCACGACCAGGTGGCCGTACGCCGCACCGGCGTCCTCGCCCGACGCCTCCTCCCGGCGGCGCCACCGGCCGGCGGCGGCTGGCAGCCGCGCGGCACCGTGCTGGTCACCGGCGGCACCGGCGCGCTCGGCCGGCACGTGGCCCGATGGCTGCTGGCCAACGGCGCCGACGAGGTGGTGCTGGCCTCCCGGCGGGGCCCGGACGCCCCGGGCGCCGCCGACCTGGCCGCCACGCTCGGCGCGGTACGGGTGGTCGCCTGCGACGTCAGCGACCCGGTCGCCGTCACCGACCTGGTCGACGACCTGCCGGCGTTGACCGCCGTCGTGCACACCGCCGGCGTGGCCGGCGACCCCGCCGCCGTGACCGACCTGACCACCGACGCCCTGGCCGGCACGCTGTCCGGCAAGGCGCTCGGCGCGATCCACCTGGACGCCGCCTGCCAGGGCCGCGACCTGGACGCGTTCGTGGTGTTCTCCTCCGTCGCCGGCGTGTGGGGCGGCGGCGGGCAGGCCGGCTACGCCGCCGGCAACGCCCTGCTCGACGCGCTGGTCGCGGCCCGCCGCGCCGCCGGCCGGCCGGCCACCGCGCTCGCCTACGGGCCGTGGGCCGCCGACGGCATGGCCGCCGGCGAGACCGCGGACGGGCTGCGCCGGCGCGGCCTCGACCCGCTGCCGCCCGCCGCCGCCGTCGCCGCGCTGGGCCGCTGGGTCAACGCCCCCGAGCCGGCCCCGGTGATCGCCGGCGTGGACTGGTCCCGGTTCGTGGCCGCGTACACCGCGGCGCGGCCCAGCCACCTGTTCGACCGGGTCGCCCCGGCCGTCGCCGTCGACCGGACGCAGCCGGAAACCGCCGACGGTGGCCTCCGCGCCCGGCTGGCCACGCTGCCCGCCGCCGGGCAGGAGACACTCCTGCTCGACCTGGTACGCGCCGAGGCCGCCGCGGTGCTCGGGCACACCTCCACCGACCAGGTGCCCGCCGGCCGGGCGTTCCGCGAACTCGGCTTCGACTCACTGGCCGCCGTGCAACTGCGCGACCGGCTGGGCCGGGCCACCGGCGCCACGCTGCCCTCGACAGTGGTCTTCGACCACCCGTCGGCGGCCGAGCTGGCGCGCTTCCTGCGTACCGAGATGGTGGCCGGCGCGGACGCCCCGGCCGAGGCCGCCCGGGTGATCCGGCCGGCCGCCGACGAACCCATCGCCATCGTCTCGATGGCCTGCCGCTTCCCCGGCGGGGTGTCCTCCCCGCAGGAACTGTGGCGGCTGCTCGCCGAGGGCGGGGACGCGGTCACGCCGATGCCCACCGACCGGGGCTGGGACCTCGACGGCCTGTTCGACAGCGACCCGGAACGCGTCGGCACCAGCTACACCCGCAGCGGCGGCTTCCTGGCCGACGTGGCCGGCTTCGACGCCGCGTTCTTCGGCATCAACCCGCGCGAGGCGCTCGCCATGGACCCGCAGCAGCGGCTGCTGCTGCACACCACCTGGGAGGCGTTCGAGCACGCCGGCCTGGACCCGCAGCGGGTACGCGGCTCCGCCACCGGCGTGTTCATGGGCACCAACGGGCAGGACTACGCCACGTTGCTGCTCGGCGCCCGGTCCGAGGTGGAGGGCTACCAGGCCACCGGCAACGGCGCGTCCGTGGTCTCCGGCCGGCTGGCGTACGCGTTCGGCCTGCACGGTCCCGCCGTCACCGTCGACACGGCCTGCTCGTCGTCGCTGGTGGCGCTGCACCTGGCCGCGCAGGCGCTGCGCTCCGGCGAGTGCGACATGGCCCTCGCCGGCGGCGTCACCGTGATGTCCACGCCCGGCGCGTTCCTGGAGTTCTCCCGGCAGCGTGGGCTCGCCGAGGACGGCCGGGTCAAGGCGTTCGCCGCCGCCGCGGACGGCACCGGCTGGGGCGAGGGCGTCGGCGTGCTGCTGCTGCAACGCCTGTCCGACGCGGAACGCGACGGCCGGCGGATCCTCGCCGTGGTCCGCGGCAGCGCGGTCAACCAGGACGGCGCGTCCAACGGGCTGACCGCCCCGAACGGGCCGGCCCAGCAGCGCGTCATCCGGGCCGCCCTGGCCAACGCCGGCCTGGCCCCGGCCGACATCGACGCGATCGAGGCGCACGGCACCGGCACCACGCTCGGCGACCCGATCGAGGCGCAGGCGCTCGCCGCCGCGTACGGGCCGGACCGGCCGGCCGACCGGCCGCTCTGGCTCGGCTCGGTCAAGTCGAACCTGGGCCACACCCAGGCCGCCGCCGGCGCGGCCAGCCTGATCAAGATGGTGCTGGCGCTGCGCCACGCGACGCTCCCGGCCACGCTGCACGTCGACGCGCCCACCCCGCACGTGGACTGGGCGTCCGGCCCGCTGGCGCTGCTCACCGAGGCCCGCCCGTGGACGCCCGGTGACGCGCCGCGCCGGGCCGGCGTCTCGTCGTTCGGCATCAGCGGCACCAACGCCCACGTGATCCTCGAGGAGGCGCCGACCACCGGTGCCGCCGACGACCGCCCCGCCACCGGGGCGACGGGGCACACCCCGGACGTGAGCGACACCGGGCAGGGACGGGCGAACACGGACCCGACCGAAGCGCCGCGCGCCGACGTAACGCTGCCGTGGCCGGTCAGCGCCGCGACGGCGGTCGGCCTGCGGGACCAGGCCGACCGGCTGGCCCGGCGGCTCGCCGACCCGGCCGCCGCCGACCCGGCGGAACCGGCCGGTCCGCTGGCTGCTGTCGACCCCGGCGCGGTCGCGTGGGCGCTGGTGGAGGGCCGGGCGCACCTGGCCCACCGGGCCGTCGTGGTCGCCGCCGACCCGGCGACCCGGCTGGCCGCGCTGACCGCGCTCGCCGCCGGCGACACCCACCCGGCGCTCGTCCCGGCCGCGCCCGCACGGACCGGCCGGACCGCGATCCTCTTCTCCGGGCAGGGCGCGCAACGCGCCGGCACGGGCCGCGACCTGTACGACGCGTTCCCGGTGTTCGCCGCCGCGCTGGACGAGGTGTGCGGGCAGCTCGACCCGCTGCTGCCGCAACCGCTCAAGCCGGTGCTGTTCGACGCCGGCGACCTGCTGGACCAGACCCGGTTCACGCAGGCCGGACTGTTCGCGGTCGAGGTGGCGCTGTTCCGCCTCGTCGAGTCGTTCGGGATCGTGCCGGACGCCGTCGGCGGCCACTCGGTCGGCGAGATCGTCGCCGCCCACGTGGCGGGCGTGCTGTCCCTGACCGACGCGTGCACGCTCGTCGCCGCGCGCGGCCGGCTCATGCAGGCGCTGCCGGCCGGCGGCGGGATGCTGGCGGTCGCCGCCCCCGAGGCCGAGGTGGCCGCGTCGGTCGCCGGGCACCCGGAGGTCGGGATCGCGGCGGTCAACGGCCCGTCGTCGGTGGTGGTGTCCGGCCCGACCGACGCGCTGGACGGGATCGAGCGCGCCTGGCGCGAGCGGGGTGCCCGCACCCGCCGGCTCACCGTGAGCCACGCGTTCCACAGCCCGCTGATGGCGCCCATGCTGGCCGAGTTCCGGGCCGTGCTCGACGGGTTGAGCTTCGCCGCGCCGCTGCTGCCGGTGGTGTCCAACCTGACCGGTGCGCTCGCGTCCGGCGACGACCTGCGGACGCCTGACTACTGGGTGCGGCACGTGCGCGAGGCGGTCCGGTACGCCGACGGGATCGCCGCGCTGCGGGACACCGGCGTGGACACGTTCCTGGAACTCGGGCCCGCCGCGGTGCTGACCCCGATGAACGCCGACCTGCTGCCCGACGACACCACCGCGGTCGCCGCGCTGCGTGCCGGCGTACCGGAGGTCACCAGCCTGCTCGCCGCGGTCGCCGCCGGCTACGCGGCCGGGCGGGACCCGCACTGGCCGGCGCTGCTGACCCCGCTCGCCGGCCCCCGCCCCGCCGCCCGGGATCTGCCCGAGCTGCCCCCGTACGCGTTCCAGCCGCAGCGGTACTGGCCCACGCTGACCACCCCGGTCGGCGGCGCGGCGGCGGACGACGGCGAGTTCTGGCGGGCGGTCGGCGACGGCGACCTCGACCGGCTCGGCATCGACACCGGGCAGCCGCTGCGCGACGTGCTGCCACAGCTCGACGCGTGGCGACGCCGACGCCGCCAGGACGGCGTGCTGGCCGGCTGGCGCTACCGGGTCACCTGGCACCGGCGCCCGTTGACCGGCGGCGAGCCGGGCCGCTGGCTGCTGGTCGCGCCGCCACGCGAGACCGCCGACACGGTCGCCGACGCGCTGCGGGCCGGCGGCGCCGACGTACGGCTGCTCACCGTCGACCCGGCCACCGTGGACCGGGACGGCCTCGCCGACGCACTGGCCCGGGCCGAGGCCGACCACCGGCCCACCGCGCTGCTGTCGCTGCTCGCGCTCGACGAGGCCCCGCACCCCGGGCAGGACGCCCTGCCGGCCGGGCTCGCGGCCAACCTGCTGCTGCTCCAGGCGCACGTCGCCCGCGACGGCGGCGCACCGCTGTGGCTCGCCACCGCCGGGGCCGCCGCCACCGACGACGAACCCGCCCCCCGGCCGTGGCAGGCCACCAGCTGGGGTCTCGGCCTGGCCGCCGCGCTGGAACACCCCCGGCACGTCGGCGGGCTCGTCGACCTGCCCGGCACGGTGACCGCCGAGGCCCTCGCCGGGCTGCTGGCGGCGCTGACCAACCGGGAGGGGGAGGACCAGGTCGCGGTGCGCGGGTCCGGTCCGCTCGTCCGCCGGCTGGTCCGGGCCACCGGCCCGGCCGGGGGTACGGGCGGTGGCTGGACGCCGCAGGGCAGCGTCCTGCTCACCGGCGGCGCCGGACCGGTCGCCCGGCACACCACCGCCTGGCTCGACCGGGCCGGCGCGTCGGTGGTGCCGCTGGACGAGACGGCCGGCGGCAAGCTGGCCGACCGGATGGCGCAGCTCGCCGCCGACGGGCGGCCGGTGACCGGGCTGGTGCACGTGCCGGCCGACACCGGCACCGCGCCCCTGGTCGACCTCACCCTGGCCGACCTCGCCGCCGACCTGACCGCCACCGTCGGTGACCTGCCCCGGTACGCCGACGAGGTGGAACAGCGCGCGCTCGGCGCGCTGGTGGTCTGCTCGTCCACCTCCGGCGTGTGGGGCTCCGGCGGGCGCTACGGGCAGGCGGCCGGCGACGCGCTGCTGCACGTCCTCGCCGCCGGTTGGCAGCACGCCGGGCTGCCGGTGACGTCGGTGGCGTTCGGGCCCTGGGCAGACGGCCTCACCGACACCGACCTGGCCCACCTGGGCCGCAGCGGCCTGCCCGGCATGGACCCGGAGCTGGCCGTCGCCGCGCTCCGTCAGGCGGTAGTCGACGGCGACCGGCTGGTCGTCGCCGACGTGCGGTGGGACCGGTTCGTGCCGGCCGTCGCGGCGGTCCGGGACCGGCCGCTCTTCGCCGACCTGCCCGAGGCCGCCGAGGCGCTGCACGGCCTGCACGCCGAGCAGCCCGCGGACGACGCCGCCGCGGCGGCGCTGCGGGACCGGCTCCGCCCGCTCGGCGACGCGGAGCGGGACGCGATCCTGGTCGACCTCGTCGCCGGCCAGGCCGCGGCGGTGCTCGGTCTCCCGGACGTCGCCGACCTCGGCCCCGGCCGGGCGTTCCGCGAGGTCGGATTCGACTCGATGACCGCGGTCGAGCTGCGGAACCGGCTGCGCACCGCGACCGGAGCCACGCTGCCGGGCAGTGTGGTCTTCGACTACCCGACCCCGCTGGCGCTCGCCCGGCACCTGCGGACGCTGCTGGCGCCCGACGGCGCCGCCGCCACCACCGGCCTGCTCGCCGAACTGGAGAAGGTGGACGACCTGTTCACCGCCGGCACGCCGGACCCGCTGACCCGGCAGAAGCTGCTGGTGCAGATGCAGGCGTTCATCGCCCGCTGGGGTGACGAGCGCGCGCCAGCGCCGGAGGCGCCGGTGACCGACACGCTCGACGCGGCCAGCGACGCCGAACTGTTCGATTTCATCCACCGCGAGCTGGGCGGGCCGGGCGGCGAATTCTGAACGAATTCGCGCGCCATTGTGGCGCCCCGCGCACCGCCGGTCGCGAGGGCTTTGCGGGCGCCGCCGCGACCGGTCCGGCCGGGTCGGTCGCGGCGGCGTACCGGCCCAGCCTGCGCACCTCGCGGCGGCGTCCCTGCTAGGGGCGGCCCTAGGGGCGGGCTAGGGGTTGTGACGTGTCTGGCCAGGCAATTACCTTCCTCACCGTAAGTGAGACCTGGTGGGCGCTGGTCAACGCAATTCGTGATCGCGCCGAACGGTATTGGGTCGCCTGTTGTTCCGGCCCGAAAAGGTGGCGCTGATGGCGACTGAGGACACCCTCCGGGAATATCTGAAATGGATGACCGCCGACCTGCACCAGACCCGGCGGAAGCTCGGCGAGCTGGAGGCCGCGAACCGCGAGCCCATCGCCGTCGTCGGCATCGGCTGCCGGTTCCCCGGCGGGGTGCGCTCCCCGGAGGACCTGTGGCGGCTGGTCGACAGCGGCACCGACGCGGTCTCGGCGTTCCCCACCGACCGTGGCTGGGACCTGGAGCGGCTCATCCACCCGGACCCCGACCACCCCGGCACCTCCTACGTCGGTGAGGGCGGCTTCCTGGACTCGGCCACCGAGTTCGACGCCGGCTTCTTCGGCATCTCACCCCGCGAGGCGCTGGGCATGGACCCGCAGCAGCGGCTGCTGCTGGAGACGTCGTGGGAGGCGTTCGAGCACGCCGGCATCGACCCGGCGACGCTGCGCGGCCACCAGGTCGGCGTGTTCGCCAGCACCACCGGTCAGGACTACGCGGCGCTGCTCCAGACGCCCCCGCCCGGCGTCGAGGGGTACGTGCTCACCGGCACCGCCGCCAGCGTCGTCTCCGGCCGCATCTCGTACGTGCTGGGCATCGAGGGACCGGCCGTCTCCGTCGACACCGCGTGTTCGTCGTCGCTCGTCGCGATGCACCTCGCCGGCCAGGCGCTGCGGCAGGGCGAGTGCACGCTCGCGCTCGCCGGCGGCGCCACCGTCATGTCCACCCCGGCCGCGTTCGTCGGGTTCAGCCGCCAGCGCGGGCTGGCCGCCGACGGCCGGGTCAAGGCGTTCGCCGCCGCCGCCGACGGGACCGCCTGGGGCGAGGGCGTCGGCGTGCTGCTGCTGGAGCGGCTCTCCGACGCCCGCCGCAACGGCCACCCCGTCCTCGCCGTGATCCGGGGCAGCGCGGTCAACCAGGACGGCGCGTCCAACGGGCTCACCGCCCCCAACGGCCCCTCCCAGCAGCGGGTGGTGCTCCAGGCGCTGGCCAGCGCCCGGCTCGCCCCGGAGCAGGTCGACGCCGTGGAGGCGCACGGCACCGGCACCAACCTCGGCGACCCGATCGAGGCCACCGCGCTGCTCGCCACGTACGGGCAGGGCCGGCCGGCCGACCGGCCGCTGCGGCTCGGGTCGGTGAAGTCGAACATCGGCCACACCCAGGCCGCCGCCGGCGTCGCCGGTGTGATCAAGATGGTCATGGCGCTGCGGCACGACCGGCTGCCCGCCACGCTGCACGTGGACGCGCCCACCCCGCACGTCGACTGGTCCGCCGGCGCGGTGTCGCTGCTCAGCGAGCCGCTGCCCTGGCCGCCGGGGGAGCAGCCCCGCCGGGCCGGTGTCTCCTCGTTCGGGATGAGCGGCACCAACGCCCACGTGATCGTCGAGGAGGCCCCACCGCCGCCGGAGCCGGCCACCGCCACCCCGGCGACCCCGGACGCCGGCGCCGCCGCCACGTCGGGCGCCGCCACCTCGCCGACTGCCGCCACGCCGCACGCCGCCGTCGCGTCGACGCACGCCGCGTCGGTGGCCGGTCCGGCGCCGGTGGTGGCCGCCGGCCTGGTGCCGGTGCTGCTCTCCGCGCGCGACGCCGCCGGGCTGGCCGCCCAGGCCGCCCGCTGGGCCGACTGGCTCGCCACCGACGACGCCCCCGTCACCGACATCGGCTGGTCGTCGGTCACCACCCGGGGCGCGCTCGACCACCGGGCCGTGGTCCTCGCGCCGGACCGCGACGCGCTGCGCGACTCCCTGCGTGCCCTGGCCGCCGGTGACACCGCGTCCGGCCTGGTCACCGGTGCCGGCCCACGCGGCGGGCAGGTGGCGTTCCTGTTCAGCGGGCAGGGCGCGCAGCGCGCCGGGATGGGCCGGGAACTGGCCGCCGCGTTCCCCGCCTACGCCGACGCGCTCACCGAGGTCTGCCGCGAACTCGACAGGCACCTGCCCCGCCCGCTCGGGCCGATCCTCGCCGCCGAACCCGGCACCGCCGACGCCGCGCTGCTCGACCGGACCGAGTACACCCAGGCCGCGCTCTTCGCCGTCGAGGTGGCGCTGTGCCGGCTGCTGGACTCGTGGGGCGTACTGCCGGACCTGCTCGCCGGCCACTCCATCGGCGAGGTGGTCGCCGCGCACGTGGCCGGCGTGTTCAGCCTCGCCGACGCCGCCACGCTGGTCGCCGCGCGCGGCCGGCTCATGCAGGAGCTGCCGGCCGGCGGCGCGATGCTCTCCGTGGCCGCCGCGCCCGCCGACGTCGAGGCGCTCCTCACCGACGTCGACGGGCCGATCGGCGTCGCCGCCGTCAACGGACCGGCCGCCGTCGTGGTATCCGGCGCCGCCGACGCGATCACCGACGTCGAGCGCCGCGCCGCCACCCAGGGGGTACGCACCAAGCGCCTCACCGTCAGCCACGCGTTCCACAGCCCGCTGATGGAGCCGATGCTCGCCGCGTTCGCCGCCGTGGTCGAACGGCTGGAGCGGCACGCGCCGACGCTGCCGATCGTGTCCAACCTGACCGGCGAGCCTGTCGACCCGGACGAGATCCGCACCCCCGCGTACTGGGTGCGGCACGTCCGGGAGACGGTCCGCTTCGCCGACGGCGTGACCCGGCTGCGCGCGCTCGGCGCCGGCACGTTCCTGGAGGTCGGGCCGAGCGGCGTGCTGACCGCGCTGACCCGGGAGCTGACCGGCCCGGACGCCACCGCCGTGGCGCTGCTGCGCCGGGACCGCCCGGAACCGGAGGCGCTGCTCACCGCGCTCGCCGAACTGCACGTCGCCGGCGTCCCGGTCGGCTGGCGGGAGCTGTTCGCCGGCACCGACCCGCACCGGGTCCGGCTGCCCGGGTACGCGTTCCACCGTCAGCGGTTCTGGCCCGAGCCGCCGGCCGCCGCCCCCGCCGTCGAGGCGAGCGGCGCGGACGCCGAGTTCTGGGCCGCCGTGGAACGCGCCGACATCGACGCGCTGCGCGACCAGCTCGGCGCCGCCGCCGGCGGTGACCCGGTGGAGACGCTGCGCCCCGCGTTGCCGGTGCTCTCCGCCTGGCGTCGCGGCCGGCACGACCGATCCGTGGTGGACGGCTGGTCGTACCAGGTGCGGTGGCAACCGGTAGCGGTCGCCGAGGGTGACCGGCCGACGGGCCGCTGGCTGGTGCTGCTGCCCGCGGACGCCCCTCCCGGCTGGGCCGACGACCTGCCCGCGCTCGTCGACGACGCGACAGTGCTGCGCCTCGGCGCCGACGACCTGGACCGTACGGCGCTCGCCGACCGGCTGCGCGCCGCGCTCGGTGACGCGCCGGTGGCCGGCGTGCTGCACCTGGTCGCCGGCCAGGACCGGCTGCTGCCCGAGCACCCCGGCGTCAGCGTCGCCGCCGCCACCACGCTGGTGCTGCTCCAGGCGCTGACCGACCTCGACCTTCCCGCGCCCGTCTGGTGCCTGACCAGCGGCGCGGTCAAGGCCGGACCCGCCGACCGGCTCACCGACCCGGTGCAGAACCTGGTCTGGGGCCTCGGCCGGGCCGCCGCCGTGGAACAGCCGCACCGGTGGGGCGGCCTGATCGACCTGCCGGCCACGCCCGACGACGCGGTCCGCCGCCGCCTCGCCGCCGTGCTCGCCGGCGGCAGCGGCGAGGACCAGGTCGCGGTCCGCGCCGGCGGCGTCTGGGGCCGGCGGCTCGTCCCCGCCCCCGCGCCGGAGCAGCCGACCGGCGACCGCTGGACCGACGCGACCGTCCTGGTCACCGGCGGCACCGGCGCGCTCGGCGGACACGTCACCCGCTGGCTGCTGGAGCGCGGCGCCCGGCGGGTCGTGCTGGCCGGCCGGCGCGGCGCCGACACCCCCGGCCTGGCCCCGCTGCTCGCCGAGCACGGCGCGGACGGCCGGGTCACCGCCGCCGCCTGCGACATGACCGACCGTACGGCGGTCGCCGCGCTGCTCGACTCGCTGCCCGACCTGACCGCGGTGGTGCACGCCGCCGGCACCGACCAGCTCACCCCGCTGACCGGCACCACGCTCGACGAGTTCGCGCACGTCGTCGCCGGCAAGGTGCTCGGCGCGCTGCACCTCGACGAGTGCCTCGCCGACCGGCCGTTGGCCGCGTTCCTGCTCTTCTCCTCCGTCTCCGGCACCTGGGGCAGCGCCGGCCAGTGCGCGTACGGCGCGGGCAACTCGCTGCTCGACGCGCTCGCGGTGCACCGCCGCGACCGAGGGCTCACCGCCACCGCCGTCGCCTGGACCGCGTGGGGCGGCGCCGACGGCATGGCCGCGAAGAACACCGCCACCGAACAACTGCACCGGATGGGTCTGCCCACCATCGACCCGGCGCGGGCCCTGGTGGCGCTGGACCGGGCGCTGGACCGGCCCACCGCCGGCGTCACGGTCGCCGACGTCGACTGGAGCCGCTTCCACCCGGCGTTCACGCTCACCCGGCCCAGCCCGCTGCTGTCCGACCTGCCGCAGGTCCGCGCGTTGACCGAGGCCGAGGCGGCCCGGGACGCCGCCGCGCCGGCCGGCGTCACCGAGGCGCTGCGCCACCTCGCCGGCCGGCCCGAGGCCGAGCAGGAGCGGGAGCTGCTGCGGCTGGTCGACGAGCAGACCGCCCGGGTCCTCGGCCACGCCACCGCCGACGACCTGCGCGGCCGACCGTTCAAGGACCTCGGCTTCGACTCGCTCACCGCGGTGGACCTGCGGACCCGGCTGAACGAGGCCACCGGCCTGCGCCTGCCGTCCACCCTGGTCTTCGACCACCCCACCCCGGCCGAGTTGGCCCGGCACCTGCGGGTCACCGCGTTCGGCGCGGACGCCGCCGCGCCGGCCGTGCCGACCGTCACCGCCGGCGCGGACGAGCCGATCGCGGTGGTCGGCATGGCCTGCCGTTACCCGGGCGGCGTGGACGGCCCGGAGGAGCTGTGGCGCCTCGTCGCCGACGGCGTCGACGCGATCGGCGGCTTCCCCACCGACCGGGGCTGGGCCGTGCCGGCGCCGGACAGCGGCTACACGCCGGCCGGCGGGTTCCTGCCCGAGGCGACCGGCTTCGACCCGGCGTTCTTCGGCATCTCGCCGCGCGAGGCGCTCGCCATGGACCCGCAGCAGCGGCTCACCCTGGAGGCCGCCTGGGAGGTGCTGGAACGGGCCGGCGTGGACCCGACCGGCCTGTCCGGCAGCCGTACCGGGGTGTTCGTCGGCGCGTCCACCTCCGGCTACGGCACCGGGCTGACCGAGGTGCCGGAGGGCACCGAGGGCTACCTGATGACCGGTGGGGCGCACAGCGTCATCTCCGGGCGGGTCGCGTACACGCTCGGCCTCGAAGGGCCGGCCGTCACCGTGGACACCGCCTGCTCGTCGTCGCTTGTCGCGCTGCACCTGGCCGGGGAGTCGCTGCGCCGGGGCGAGTGCGACCTGGCGCTGGCCGGCGGGGTCGCGGTGATGGCCACGCCGGACACGTTCGCCGAGTTCTCCCGCCAGGGCGGGCTGGCCGGCGACGGGCGGTGCAAGTCGTTCGCCGCCGCCGCCGACGGCACCGGCTGGTCCGAGGGCGTCGGCATGCTGCTTGTGGAACGGCTCTCCGACGCCCGCCGGCACGGCCACCGGGTGCTCGCGCTGGTCCGCGGCTCGGCCGTCAACTCCGACGGCGCGTCGAACGGGCTGACCGCGCCGAACGGCCCGTCGCAGCAGCGGGTGATCCGGGCCGCGTTGGCGGACGCGGGGCTGTCCACGTCGGACGTGGACGTGGTGGAGGCGCACGGCACCGGCACCACGCTGGGTGACCCGATCGAGGCGCAGGCGTTGCTGGCCACGTACGGGCAGGATCGGGAGACGCCGCTGCTGCTCGGCTCGATCAAGTCCAACATGGGCCACGCGCAGGCCGCCGCCGGCGTCGCCGGCGTGATCAAGATGATTCTCGCGATGCGCCACGCGACCGTGCCGGCCACGCTGCACGTGGACGAGCCGTCGCCGCACATCGACTGGTCGGCCGGCGCCGTGGACCTCGTCACGTCGGCGCGTCCCTGGCCGGTCGTGGACCGGCCGCGTCGGGCGGCGGTGTCGTCGTTCGGCATCTCCGGCACCAACGCCCACGTGGTCATCGAGGCGCCCGACGCGCACGTGGTCACCGGGCAACCCGACGCGCCCGCGCCCGCGCTGGTCCGGACCGACGCGGTGCTCTGGCCGCTGTCCGCCCGCTCGACCGCCGCACTGACCAGCCAGGCGGAACGCCTCGCCCGGCACGTCCGCGCACACCCGGACCAGCCGCCCGCGGCGGTGGCCTGGTCCCTCGCGACCACCCGCGCCGCGCTCGACCAGCGCGCCGCGGTCGTGGGCACCGACCGCGACGACCTGCTGGCCGGCCTGGACGCCCTCGCCTCCGGTGCGCCGGCGGCGAATGTCGTGACCGGCACCAGCGTCGAGCACGATCCGGGTCCGGTGTTCGTGTTTCCGGGTCAGGGTGGTCAGTCGGTGCGGATGGCGGCTGGTCTGGTGGGTCGGTGTGCGCCGTTCGATGCGCGTCTTGCGGAGTGTCAGCGGGCGTTCGCGCCGTTGCTGGATGTGGATCTCGTGTCGGTGTTGACCGGTGACGACGACGCCTGGTTGGACCGGGTGGAGATCTTGCAGCCGGTGTTGTTCGCGGTCGGTGTGTGTCTGGCCGAGGTGTGGCGGGCTGCCGGGGTGGAGCCGTCGTTGGTGATCGGTCATTCGCAGGGGGAGATGGCCGCCGCGTGCGTGGCCGGGGTGCTGTCACTCGATGACGCGGCGAAGGCCGTCATTTTGCGGGCCCGGTCGCTGGCCACTCTGGCGGGTTCCGGCGGGATGTTGGCGGTGGATCTGCCTGTGGACGAGGTGCAGGCGCGGATCGAGGGTGTGCCCGGCACGGTGGTGGCGGTGCTCAACGGTCCCGGGCAGGTGGTGGTGTCCGGTCCGCCGGACACCCTGGCGGAGTTGCGTCAGCGGTGGGAGGGCGAGGGGGTGCGGGCGAAGCCGGTGCCGTTCAACTACGCCTCGCACAACCCGGGTGTGGAGCGGGTCCGCGAGCGGATGCTCACCGACCTGGCGGGGCTGGTTCCGCAGCCGGGTCAGGTCCGGATGGTGTCGACGGTGACGGGGGACTGGGCCGACCCCGAGAGCATGGACGGGGGGTACTGGTTCACGAATCTGCGGCAGCCGGTGCGTTTCGAGCAGGCGGTGCGGACCGCGCTCGGGGCCGGGCACCGCACGTTCGTGGAGGTGTCGGCGCATCCGGTGCTCACGATGCCGGTGACGGCGATCCTCGACGACACCGACACGGCGGGGCACACGCTGTCCACGCTGCGCCGCGGTGACGACGACGCGACCCGGCTGCTGACCAGCCTCGCGGTCGCGCACACCCTCGGCCTGCCCGTCGACCTGACCCGCGTCCTCACCCCCGCGACCACCGTCGACCTGCCCACCTACCCGTTCGCGCGGGACCGGTACTGGCTGGCGCGCGGCGGCTCCGGCCCGGTCGGGCTGCCCGCCGCCGGCCTCGACGCGGTCGACCACCCGCTGCTGCACGCCGTGGCCGACCTGCCCGGCGACGAGGGCCTGCTGTTCACCGGCCGGCTCACCCTGGCCACCCACCCCTGGCTGGCCGACCACGCCGTGCTCGGCACCGTCCTGCTCCCCGGCACCGCCCTGGTGGAGCTGGCGTCCTGGAGCGGACGCGCCGTCGACACCGCCCACGTCACCGAACTGGTCCTGGAAGCGCCGCTCGTCGTCCCGCCCACCGGCGGCGTCGACCTGCGGGTCCGCGTCGGCGCCGTCGACGACGACGGCTGCCGGCCGGTCACCGTCCACTCCCACCTCGACGACGACGGCGACACCCCGGGCGCCGGCCGCACCTGGCAGCGGCACGCCACCGGCCTGCTCGCCCCCACCCGCCCGGTCACCGTGGCCGCCGGCGGGGCGTGGCCACCCGCCGACGCCGAGCCGATCCCCCTGGACGCGCTCTACCCGCACCTCACCACGCAGGGCTACGGCTACGGCCCGACGTTCCAGGCGCTGCGCGCCGCCTGGCGCAGCGGCGACGACCTCCTCGCCGAGGTGGCGCTCGACACCGACGCCCCCGCCGACCCGTTCACGCTGCACCCGGCGCTGCTCGACGCCGCGCTGCACACCATCGGCGCCGACGCGCTGCACCGCGCCACCACGACCGCGCCGGCCGGAGACGCCGCGACCACGCCGACCGCGGCCCCCGGGCTGCCGTTCTCCTGGACCGGGCTCGCGATCCAGCCCACCCGGGCCCGGGAACTGCGGGTCCGGCTCACCCCCACCGACGGCGCGGTCGCCGCCACCGTCACCGACACCGGTGGCGTGCCGGTCGCCTCCCTCGACGCGCTCGTGCTGCGCCCGATCAGCGCCGACCAGCTCGACACCGCCCGCCGCGCCGCCGCCCGGTCCCTGCACCGCCTCGACTGGATCAGCCCCGAACCGGGCGACCGCCGCCCGTCCCGCCTCGCCGTGCTCGGCGACGCCGACGAGTGGCCCGGCGTCGAGGCGTACCCGGACCTGGACGGGCTGGTCGCGGCCGTGACCGGCGGCGCGGCCCGGCCCGACGCGGTCGTCGCCACCGTCACCGGGCAGCGCGCCGACGAACCCGACCCGGCCCGTGCCGCGCACCTACTCACCCACGAGACGCTGGCGCTGGCGCAGGACTGGCTCACCCGCGAACCGCTCACCGACATCCCGCTGGTCGTGGTCACCCGCAACGCGGTCCGCGCCGAACCCGGCGACCGCCCCACCGACCTGCCGGCCGCCGCCGCGTGGGGCCTGATCCGCTCCGCGCAGTCCGAGAACCCGGGCCGCTTCGTGCTGCTCGACCTCGACGACGACGCCCGCTCCCCGGTGGCGCTGCCGGCCGCGCTCGGCACCGGCGAACCGCAGCTCGCGCTGCGCGCCGGCCAGATCCGGGTGCCCCGGCTGGTCCGCCTCGGCCCGCCGCCGGAGCGGCCCGAACCGGAGCTGTCCGCCGGCACCGTGCTGGTCACCGGCGCCACCGGCGCGCTCGGCCGCCTCGTCGCCCGCCACCTGGTCACCCGGCACGGCGTGCCGCGCCTGCTGCTGGCCAGCCGTAGCGGCCCGGACGCGCCCGGCGCGGCCGACCTGGTCGCCGAGCTGACCGCGCTCGGCGCCGCCGCGCAGGTCGTCGCCGTCGACGTCAGCGACCGGGACGCGCTCGCCGTGCTGCTCGACGAGATCCCCGCCGACCGGCCGCTGGTCGGCGTGGTGCACGCCGCCGGCGTCCTCGACGACGGCGTGCTGCCCGCGCTCACGCCGGCCCGGTTCGACACCGTCCTCACGCCCAAGGTGGACGCCGCCTGGCACCTGCACGAGCTGACCGAGAAGCTGGACCTCGCCGCGTTCGTGTTGTTCTCCTCCTCCGCCGGCCTGTTCGGCGGGCCCGGCCAGGCCAACCACGCCGCTGCGAACGCCTTCCTCGACGGGCTCGCCCACCACCGCCGGGCGCGCGGCCTCGCCGTCACGTCCATGGCGTGGGGGCCGTGGGCCAACCCGGCCGAGCCCGGCGGGCCGCAGGGCCACGTCGACGAGCAGCGGATGAGCCGGGCCGGCTTCCGGCCGCTCGGCCCGGACGAGGGCATGGCGCTGTTCAGCGAGGGACTGCGCCACGACGAACCGGCGATCGCACCGGTCAGCCTGGACCACGCGGTGCTCGGCCGGCTCGGCCCGGCGCTGCCCCGGCTGTTGCACGGCCTGGTCCGTACCACCGTCGGCGCCGGGCCGGCCACGGCCCCGGCCGGCGACGCGGCGGCGGCGCTGCGCGACACGCTCGCCGCCACCGCCGAGGCGGACCGCGACCGGGTGCTCTCCGACCTGGTCCGCACGCACGCGGCGGCGGTGCTCGGCTACGCCTCGATCCGCGACGTGGACGAGGAGAAGGGCTTCGTCGAGCTGGGCTTCGACTCGCTGACCGCCGTCGAGTTCCGCAACCGGCTCAGCGCCGCCACCGGGCTGCGCCTGCCGTCCACGCTGATCTACGACCGGCCCACCACCGCCGCGATGGTCACGCACCTGCGCGGCGCGCTGCTCGCCGAGCGGAGCACCTCCGCGCTGACCGTGCTCGGCGAGCTGAACAAGCTGGAGACCGCGATGCGCGCCATCGCCGACGACGACACCGACCGCGCCGCCGTCGCCGTCCGGCTGCGCGAACTGCTGTCGCTCTGGACGTACGCCGACGGCGGCGCCGACGACCCCGCCGCGGGTGACGGCAACCTCAGCTCCGCCAGCGCCGAGGAACTGTTCCACCTCCTCGACGACGAACTCGGAACCGCCTGAGATGCCCCGGACCTCTGATCCCGATACGGAGCGCCCCGATGCCCACTGAGGCAGAGTTCCTCGACTACCTCCGCCGCGCCACCACCGACCTGCGCGAGGCGCGGCGGCGCGCCCGCGAGGTGGAGGCCAAGGACCGCGAGCCGATGGCCATCGTGGGCATGGCCTGCCGCTACCCGGGCGGCGTGCACGGCCCGGACGAGCTGTGGCAGCTCGTCGCCGACGGCCGCGACGGGGTGGGCGACTTCCCGACCGACCGGGGCTGGGACCTGGAACGGCTCTTCTCCGTCGACCCGGACAACCCGGGCACGTCGTACACCGACAAGGGTGGCTTCCTCTACGAGGCCACCGAGTTCGACCCGGCGTTCTTCGGCATCTCGCCGCGCGAGGCGCTCGCCATGGACCCGCAGCAGCGGCTGCTGCTGGAGAGCACCTGGGAGGCGTTCGAGTCCGCCGGGCTGGACGCGCACCGGCTGCGCGGCAGCCGGACCGGCGTGTTCGCCGGCGTGATGTACCACGACTACGCGTCCCGGGTGCTGGACCTGCCGGAGGGCGTGGAGGGCTACCTCGGCACCGGCAACTCCGGCAGCGTGGTGTCCGGACGCGTCGCGTACACGTTCGGGCTGGAGGGCCCGGCCGTCACCATCGACACCGCGTGCTCCTCGTCGCTGGTCGCGGTGCACCTCGCCGTGCAGGCGCTGCGCCAGCGCGACTGCGACCTGGCCCTCGCCGGTGGCGTCACCGTGCTCTCCACCCCCGGCGTGTTCGCCGAGTTCTCCCGGCAGCGCGGGCTGGCCGCCGACGGGCGGTGCAAGTCGTTCGCCGCCGCCGCCGACGGCACCGGCTGGGCCGAGGGCGTCGGCATGCTGCTGCTGCAACGCCTCTCCGACGCGCAACGCGACGGCCGCCGCATCCACGGCATCATCCGGGGCAGCGCGGTCAACCAGGACGGCGCCAGCAGCGGCCTCACCACCCCGAACGGCCCCAGCCAGGAACGCGTCATCCGGCAGGCCCTCGCCAACGCGCGGCTGTCCCCGGCCGACGTGGACGTGGTCGAGGCGCACGGCACCGGCACCACGCTCGGTGACCCGATCGAGGCGCAGGCGCTGCTCGCCACGTACGGGCAGGACCGCGACGGGCGCGACCCGCTCTGGCTGGGCTCGGTCAAGTCGAACCTGGGCCACACCCAGGCCGCGGCCGGCGCCGCCGGCATCATCAAGATGGTCCAGGCGATGCGGCACGGCGTGCTGCCCCGCACGCTGCACGTGGACGAGCCGTCCCCGCACATCGACTGGTCGGCCGGCGCGGTCACCCTGCTCACCGAGGCGCGGCCCTGGCCGGAGTCGGACCGGCCACGGCGGGCGGCGGTGTCGTCGTTCGGCATCAGCGGCACCAACGCGCACGTCATCGTGGAGCAGCCGCCGGCCGTCGACGAGCCCGAGCCCACGCCCGGCACGCCGCCGCCGCTGGCGCCGGTGCTGCTCTCCGCCCGCGACCCCGAGGCGCTCGCCGCGCAGGCCCGCCGCTGGGCCGACCACGTGGCCGCCGACGCCCGGCCGGTCGACTGGGCCGCCGCCGCCCGCCGCCGCGCCAACCTGGACGCGCGGGCCGTGGTGCTCGCCGCCGACCGTGACGAGTTGCTCGACGGGTTGCGCGCGCTGGCCGACGGCGAACCCACGCCGACCGTGGTCACCGGCGCCGTCGGGCCGCGCGGCCGGGTCGCGTTCCTCTTCTCCGGGCAGGGCGCGCAACGCGCCGGCATGGGCCGCGACCTGTACGACGCGTTCCCGGTGTTCGCCGCCGCGCTGGACGAGGTCTGCGCGCACCTCGACCCGCTGCTGCCGCAACCGCTCAAGCCGGTGCTGTTCGAAGCCGGTGACCTGCTGGACCAGACCCAGTTCACCCAGGCCGGCCTGTTCGCCGTCGAGGTGGCGCTGCACCGGCTGGCCCGCTCGTTCGGGCTGACCCCGGACTACCTCGTCGGCCACTCGATCGGTGAGCTGGCCGCCGCGCACGTCGCCGGCGTGCTGTCGCTGGCCCACGCCGCCCGGCTGGTCGCCGCGCGCGGCCGGCTCATGCAGGCGCTGCCCGCCGGCGGCGCCATGCTCGCCGTGGCAGCCGGCGAGGCCGACGTGACCGCGTCGCTGGCCGACGTGACCGGACGGGCCGGCATCGCCGCCGTCAACGGGCCCGCCGCGGTGGTGGTCTCCGGTGACGCCGAGGCGATCGACGCGCTCGCCGCGCACTGGGCCGACCGGGGTACGCCCACCCACCGGCTGCGGGTCAGCCACGCGTTCCACAGTGCCCTGATGGAACCGATGCTCGCCGAGTTCGCCTCGGTCGCCGCCGGCCTCGACTACGCCCCGCCCACCGTGCCGATCGTGTCGAACCTGACCGGCCGCATCGCCGAAGCCGACGAGATCACCACCGCCGACTACTGGGTGCGGCACGTCCGCGAGGCGGTGCGCTTCGCCGACGCGGTGGACCGGCTCGCCGAGGCCGGCGTCGGCACGTACGTCGAACTCGGGCCCAGCGGTGTGCTCACCGCGATGGCCGAGGGCGCCCTCGCCGACCCGGCGGCCGTGCTGGTGCCGCTGGTGCGCAAGGACCGCCCCGAACCCCGCGCCGTGCTGGAGGCGCTGGCCCGGCTGCACACCGCCGGCCTGACCGTCGACTGGGACGCCCTGCTCGCCGACGCCGGCGCCCGCCCGGTCGACCTGCCCACGTACGCGTTCCACCACGAGCGGTACTGGCTGGAGCCGGTCGGCCGGCTCGCCGACGTCTCCGGCGCCGGTCTCGGCGCGGCCGGGCATCCACTGCTCGGCGCCGCCGTCTCCGTGGCCGGCGAGGACATGGTGCTGCTCACCGGCCGGCTCTCCGCCGGCACCCACCCCTGGCTGGTCGACCACCAGGTCGGCGACGTGGTGGTGCTGCCCGGCGCGGCGCTTGTCGAGCTGGTGGTCCGGGCCGGTGACGAGGTCGGTGTGTCCCGGCTGCGCGAGCTGGCCATCGCCGCACCGCTTGTGCTGCCCGCCGCCGGTGGCGTCCGGGTGCAGGTGCGGGTCGGCCCGGCCGACGAGGCGGGCGCCCGCGCGGTGACCGTGCACGCCCAGGCCGAGGACGACCCGGAGGCCGGCTGGGTGCGGCACGCCGAGGGCGTGCTCGAACCGGCCGTCGCCGACGAGCCCGGCCTGCCGGCCTGGCCGCCGACCACCGCCACCGAGGTCGACCTGGACGGCTGGTACGACACGCTGGCCGAACGCGGCCTGGCGTACGGGCCGGCGTTCCGGGGCCTGCGCCGCGCCTGGACCGGCGACGGCGAGGTGTACGCCGAGGTCGCGCTCCCCGAGGACGTCACCGGCACCGGCTTCGCGGTGCACCCGGCCCTGCTGGACGCCGCGCTGCACCCGATCGGCCTGCTGCTCGCCGCCGACGGCGGGGGCCCCCGGGTGCCGTTCGCGTTCGAGGGCGTGCAGGTGCACGCCGTCGGCGCCACCGCGCTGCGGGTGCGGCTCTCCCGCGACGGCGCTGCGGTGCGCCTGGTCGCCGCCGACGACGCCGGCGCGCCTGTCGTGTCGGTGGACTCCCTGGTCCTGCGCGAGATGACCGGCCTGACCGCGCCCGGCGCGGCGGCCCGATCCCTGTTCGAGGTGTCCTGGCAGCCGGAGCCGGTGCCGGCCGGCGACGACCTCGCCGGCTGGGCGGTGCTCGGCGCGTCCGTCGACGGGTTGTCGTCGTATCCGGACGTGTCGGCGGTGCTCGACGCGGGGGAGGGGGTGCCGCACACGCTGGTGTTGCCGGTGGTCGGGTGGTCCGACGCGGAGGTGCCTGACGCGGTGCGGGTGGCGGCGTCGGATGTGTTGGCGGTGGTGCAGGCGTGGTTGGCGGCGGAGCCGCTTGCCGAGTCGCGGTTGGTGGTGGTGACCCGGGGTGCGGTGGTGGCGGCGGGCGACGATCGGGTGACCGATCTGGCGGGTGCGGCGGTGTGGGGGTTGGTGCGGTCGGCGCAGTCGGAGCATCCGGAGCGGATCGTGTTGGCCGATCTGGATCGGGGCGTCGACGGCGGGGTGCTGTCGGTGCTGGCCGGTGTGCTGGGTGACCTGCCGGCGACGGGCGGGCAGGTGGCGGTACGCGGCGACGTCGTGTTGACGCCGCGCCTGGTCCGGGCCGCGCTCCCGGCGACGGAGACGGCGTCCGCCCCGGTGGCCGTCGCCGCGACGGCCGGTGACCCCGACCGTGGCCGGGGTGTCGGGGCCGGGACGGTGCTGGTGACCGGCGGCACCGGCTCGCTCGGTGCCCTGGTGGCGGCGCATCTGGTCACCGGGCACGGGGTGCGGTCGCTGGTGTTGGTGTCGCGGCAGGGGCCGGCCGCGCCGGGCGCGGACGCGCTTGTCGGGCGGTTGTCCGGGCTGGGTGCGTCGGTGTCGGTGGTGGCGTGTGACGTGACCGATCGGGATCAGGTCGCGCGTGTGGTGGCGGGTGTGGAGGGTCGGCTCGCCGGGGTGGTGCACACGGCCGGGGTGTTGGACGACGGGGTGGTGTCGTCGATCAGCGCGGAGCGGTTGGCGAACGTGCTCGCGCCGAAGGCCGCGGCGGCGTGGTGGCTGCACGAGGCCACCCGGCATCTCGACCTGGACCTGTTCGTGCTGTTCTCGTCCGTCGCCGGGGTGCTCGGCTCACCCGGCCAGGCCGCGTACGCCGCCGCGAACGGTGTGCTCGACGCGCTCGCCACGCAGCGCCGGCAGGACGGGCTGCCGGCGGTCAGCCTGGCCTGGGGCATGTGGGACACCGACGGCATGGCCGCCGCCCAGTCCGACGTCGACCGGGCCCGCTCCACCCGCGCCGGCCTCGGCACGATGAGCCCCGAGGTCGGCCTGGAACTGTTCGACACCGCGCTCACCGCCGGGCGGGCCACGCTCGTGCCGGCCGTCATCGACGTACCCGCGATGCGGGCCCAGATCGTCGGCGGCCGGGTGCCGTCGCTGCTGCGGGCGCTGCTCGGCCCGGTCACCACCCGCCGCCAGGCCGGCCGGGGCAACTGGGCCGACCGGCTCGCCGGCCTCGACCCGCAGGAGGCCCGCGACCAGATCGACGCGCTGATCCGTGGCCTGGTGGCACAGGTGCTCGGGCACGGCGGCGCGGACGCGGTGCCGACCGACCGGGCGTTCCGGGAACTGGGCTTCGACTCGCTGACCGCGGTGGACCTGCGCAACCGGGTCAACGCGGCCACCGGGCTGCGGTTGCCGTCCACGCTGGTGTTCGACTACCCGACGCCGCAGATCCTGGCCGGCCAGGTGTACGCCGAACTGGCCGGCGCCCGCACCGACACCACCGGCGCCCCGGAGGCGGCCACCACCACCGGCCTGGACGAGCCGGTGGCGATCGTCGGCATGGCGTGCCGCTATCCCGGCGGGGTGGAGAACCCGGAGCAACTCTGGGAGTTGCTGGCCACCGGTGGCGACGGCATCTCCGAGTTCCCCGCCGACCGGGGCTGGGACCTGGAGTCGCTGTTCGACAGCGACCCGGACCACAGCGGCACCTCCTACACCCGACACGGCGGCTTCCTCTACGGCGCGCCCGACTTCGACCCCGGCTTCTTCGGCATCTCGCCGCGTGAGGCCCTGGCCATGGACCCGCAGCAGCGGCTGCTGCTGGAGACGTCGTGGGAGGCGTTCGAGTCCGCCGGCCTCGACCCGGCCGGGCTGCGCGGCTCGCGTACCGGGGTGTTCGCGGGCGTCATGTACCACGACTACGCGTCCCGCCTGATGGAGCTGCCCGCCGAGGTCGAGGGCTACATCGGCACCGGCACCTCGGCCAGCGTGCTCTCCGGCCGCGTCGCCTACTCGTTCGGGCTGGAAGGCCCCGCCGTCACCGTCGACACGGCCTGCTCGTCGTCACTCGTCGCGCTGCACCTGGCGGTGCAGGCGCTGCGGTCCGGGGAGTGCGATCTGGCCCTGGCCGGTGGCGTGACGGTGATGGCGACGCCGGGCACGTTCATCGAGTTCTCCCGCCAGCGTGGTCTGTCCCCGGACGGCCGCTGCAAGTCGTTCGCCGCGTCCGCCGACGGCACCGGCTGGGGCGAGGGCACCGGCGTGCTGCTGGTGCAGCGACTCGCCGACGCGCAACGCGAGGGCCGCCGCGTCCTGGCCGTCGTGCGGGGCAGCGCGGTCAACCAGGACGGCGCGTCGAACGGGCTGACCGCGCCGAACGGTCCGTCGCAGCAGCGGGTGATCCGGCAGGCCCTGGCGAATGCGCGGTTGACCACGTCGGATGTGGACGCGGTCGAGGCGCACGGCACCGGCACCACGCTCGGTGACCCGATCGAGGCGCAGGCGCTGCTCGCCACGTACGGGCAGGACCGCGAGACGCCGCTGCTGCTCGGCTCGGTGAAGTCGAACATCGGCCACACCCAGGCCGCGGCCGGGGTCGCCGGGATCATCAAGATGGTCCTGGCGATGCGCCACGGCATCGTCCCGCCGACGCTGCACGTGGACGAGCCGTCGCCGCACGTCGACTGGACCGCCGGCGCGATCACCCTCGCCACCGCCCCCACGCCGTGGCCCGACCGGGACCGGCCCCGCCGCGCGGCGGTGTCGTCGTTCGGCATCTCCGGCACCAACGCCCACGTCATCCTGGAACACGCCCCCGCGCCCGCCGCCCCGGCCGAGTTCCGGCCCGGCGCCGCCGTCGACGCCGGCGTGATCCCGCTCGTGCTCTCCGCCGCCGACCGGGCCGCGCTGCCCGACCAGGCGGTCCGGCTGCGCGCCCACCTCGCCGCGTACCCCGAGTTCGCGCCCGCCGAGGTGGCCCACGCGCTGACCAGCAGCCGGGCGGCCTTCCCGCACCGCGCCGTCGTGCTCGGCCGGGACGCCGACGAACTGACCCGCGGCCTCACCGCGCTGGCCGACGGCGAGACCGTGCCCACCGTGGTCACCGGCACCGCGCTGCGCAACCCGGCGCCCGTCTTCGTCTTCTCCGGCCACGGCGGCCACTGGCCCGGCATGGCCGTCGACCTGCTGGACACCTCGCCCGTCTTCGCCGCGTCCATCGCCGAGTGCGAAGCCGTCCTCACGCCCTGGGTCGACTGGTCGCTGACCGACGTGCTGCGCGGCGCCGACGGCGCACCGCCGCTTGTCGCCTCCGGCGTCGTCCAGCCCGCGCTCTGGGCCGTCATGGTCTCACTGGCCCGGCTCTGGCGCTCCCTCGGCGTCCGGCCCGGCGCCGTCGTCGGGCACTCCCAGGGCGAGATCGCCGCCGCCTGCGTGGCCGGCGCGCTCTCCCTCGAGGACGCCGCCCGGATCGTGGCGCTGCGCAGCCAGGTGCTCGCCGACATCGCCGGCCGGGGCGGCATGGCCTCCGTCGGCCTGCCCGCCGAGCGGGTCGAACGGATGCTCGACCGCTGGCCGGGCCGGCTCTGCCTGGCGGTGGTCAACGGACCCGGCTCGGTGGTGGTCGCCGGCGACCCGGACGCGCTCGCCGAGCTGGTCGCCGCCTGCGCCGCCGACGACGTGCGGGTCCGCCCGCTCGACGTCGACTACGCCTCCCACTCGCCGCACGTCGAACCGGTCGCCGACCGGCTCCTGGCCAGCCTGGCCGGGATCACCGCCCGACCGGCCGAGGTGCCGTTCTACTCCGCGCTCACCGGCCAGCCCACCGACACCACCACGCTCGACGCCGACTACTGGTACCGCAACCTGCGCCAGACGGTGAACTTCGAGCAGGCCGTGCGGACCCTGCTGGCCGACGGGCACCAGGTGTTCCTGGAGGTCGGCCCGCACCCGGTGCTCAGCTTCGGCATGCAGGAGACCATCGACGACGCCGAACACGACGCCGCCGTGGTGAACACGCTGCGCCGCGACGCCGGCGGCTGGCCGCGCGTGCTCACCGCGCTCGCCGAGCTGCACACCCACGGGGTCGGCGTGGACTGGGCCGCGGTCTGCGGCGTCAGCGCCGCCGCGCCCGTGCCGCTGCCCACGTACGCGTTCCACCGGCAGCGCTACTGGCCCGAGTCGCCGGTCCGCACCGGCCCGGTCGCGACCGTCGAGGACCAGGCCGACCGGCAGTTCTGGGACGCCGTCGAACGCGCCGACGCGGACGCGCTCGCCGCCACCCTCGACGTCGACGGCGGCGCCGCCCGGGCGCTCGGCGAGGCGCTGCCGCTGCTCACCGAGTGGCGGCAACGCCGCCGCGACGAGTCCACCGTGGACGCCTGGCGGTACCGGGTGCGTTGGACGCCGCTCACCGCCGCGACATCCGCCCGGCTCACCGGCACCTGGCTGCTCGTCGCCCCCGCCGCGTACGCCGGTGACCCGCTCGTCGGTCAGGTCGTCGCCGCCCTCGGCGAGGCCGGCGCCGGCGTCGTGCCGGTCACCGTCGACGACCCGGACCGGGCGGCCCTCGCCGGGCAGCTCGCCGGGCTCGACACCGACGCGCTCACCGGCGTGCTGTCCCTGCTCGCGCTGGACGAGACCGGCCACCCGGACCGCCCGGTCGTGCCCGCCGGGCTCGCCGGCACGCTCGCGCTCGTGCAGGCACTCGGCGACGTCGGCTGCGCCGCGCCGCTGTGGTGCGCCACCCGCGGCGCGGTCACCACCGGCCGCGCCGACCCGCTCGACCACCCCGCGCAGGCCCTGGTCTGGGGCCTCGGCCGGGTCGCCGCGCTGGAACACCCGGACCGCTGGGGCGGCCTGGTCGACCTGCCGGCCGTCCTGGACCGCCGTGCCCGGGGCCGGCTCGCCGCCGTGCTGGCCGGCGTCGGACACGAGGACCAGCTCGCGGTCCGTCCCTCCGGGCTGTTCGGCCGCCGGCTCGCCCGCGCCGGCGGCGACACCCCGCCCGGGACCACCGGCTGGCGGCCCGCCGGCACGGTCCTGGTCACCGGCGGGCTCGGCTCGCTCGGCGCGCACGTGGCCCGCTGGCTGGCCACCGACGGCGCGGACCATCTCGTGCTCACCGGCCGGCAGGGCCCGGCCACCCCCGGCGCCGCCGAGCTGGAGGCGGAGCTGACCGCGCTCGGCGCCCGCGTCACGGTGGCCGCCTGCGACGTCGCCGACCCCGACTCGCTGCGCGACCTGGTCGACCGGCTCGCCGGGCAGGACGTCCGCGTCGACGCGGTCTTCCACGCCGCCGGCGTCGCCCACGCCGGCCCGCTCGACGGCACCGACCTGGCCGCGCTCGCCGACGGCCTGCACGCCAAGGTGGCCGGCGCGGTCAACCTCGACCGGACGTTCGGCGACGACGTCGCCGCGTTCGTGCTCTTCTCCTCCGGCGCGGGCGTCTGGGGCGGCGGCCTCCAGGGCGGCTACGCCGCCGGCAACGCGTTCCTCGACGCGCTCGCCGAGGACCGCCGCCGACGCGGCCGGCCCGCCACGGCCGTCGCCTGGGGCGCCTGGGACGGCGGCGGCATGATGGACACCGAGGGCGCCGCCGACCAGATGTTCCGCTCCGGCGTCCGGCCGATGCGCCCCGACCTGGCCGTCGCCGTGCTCGCCCGGGCGCTCGCCACCGACGAGGTCACGCTCGCCGTCGCGGACATCGCCTGGGACCGGTTCCACCAGACGTACGCGCTGGCCCGCCCACGCCCGCTGATCGAGGACCTGCCCGAGGTGGCCCGCCTGCTCGCCGCCACCCGCGGCGACGACGAGCCGGCCGAGGCGTCCCCGCTGCGCGGCCGGCTCGCCGGCCTGGCCGAACCGGACCGCCGTCGCGCCCTGCTGGAACTGGTGCGGAGCAACGCCGCCGCCGTGCTCGGCCACGCCTCCGCCGAGGCGGTCGGCGCGGACCGGCCGTTCCGCGACATCGGCTTCGACTCGCTCAGCGCGGTCGAGATGCGCAACCGGATCGCCGAGGCGGTCGGGCTGCGGCTGCCCGCCACGCTGGTCTTCGACCGGCCCACCCCGGCGCTGCTCGCCGGCTGGCTCGCCGACCGGATCCTCGGCGTCACCGACGCGGCGCCCACGCCCACCCGGGCCGTCGCCGCACTCGACGAACCGATCGCCGTGGTGGCGATGAGCTGCCGCTACCCGGGCGGCGTGGACAGCCCCGAGGAGTTCTGGCGGCTGGTCGCCGAGGGCCGCGACGCGATCGGCCCGTTCCCCGCCGACCGGGGCTGGGACCTCGACGCCATCTACGACCCCGACCCGGACACGCCCGGCACCTCGTACGCCCGGGAGGGCGGCTTCGTCACCGACGTCGGCGGCTTCGACGCCGGCCTGTTCGGCATCTCGCCCCGCGAGGCGCTGGTGATGGACCCGCAGCAGCGGCTGCTGCTGGAAACCGGCTGGGAGCTGTTCGAACGCGCCGGCCTGGCCCCGGCCGACATGCGGGAGAGCAGCACCGGCGTGTTCGTCGGCACCAACGGGCAGGACTACGCCACGCTGCTGATGGCCGCCCGCGCCGACACCGAGGGCTACCAGGCCACCGGCAACGCCGCCGCCGTGGTCTCCGGCCGGCTGTCCTACACGTTCGGGTTGCAGGGCCCCGCCGTCACCGTGGACACCGCCTGCTCGTCGTCGCTCGTCGCGCTGCACCTCGCGGTGCAGGCGCTGCGCGCCGGCGAGTGCGACCTCGCGATGGCCGGCGGCGTCACCGTGATGGCCACCCCCGGGCCGTTCCTGGAGTTCGCCCGGCAACGCGGCCTCGCCGCCGACGGCCGGTGCAAGTCGTTCGCCGGCTCGGCCGACGGCACCGGCTGGGGCGAGGGGGCCGGCCTGGTGCTGCTGCAACGGCTCTCCGACGCCCGCCGCGACGGCCGCCGGGTGCTGGCCGTGGTGCGCGGCTCCGCCGTCAACCAGGACGGCGCGAGCAACGGCCTGACCGCCCCCAACGGCCCCGCCCAGCAGCGGGTCATCCGGCAGGCCCTGGCGAACGCCGGGCTCACCCCGGCCGACGTGGACGCGGTCGACGGACACGGCACCGGCACCCGCCTCGGCGACCCGATCGAGGCGCAGGCGCTGCTCGCCACGTACGGGCAGGACCGCCCCGCCGACCGTCCACTGCTGCTCGGCTCCGTCAAGTCGAACATCGGCCACACCCAGGCCGCCGCCGGCGTCTCCGGCGTGATCAAGATGGTGCTGGCGCTCCAGCACGGCCAGCTCCCGCCCACGCTGCACGTGGACGAGCCCACCCCGCACGTCGACTGGTCCGACGGCGGCGTGGCGCTGCTCACCGAGGCCCGGCCCTGGCCGGAGACGGACCGGCCGCGCCGCGCGGCGGTGTCCGCGTTCGGCGTCAGCGGCACCAACGCCCACGTCGTCCTGGAAGCGGCCCCGCCCGCCGACGACACCCCGGCCGAGTCGGACCACGCCGCGCCCCGGCCGGTGCTGCCGCTGCTGCCCTGGCCGATCTCCGCCGCCGACGACGAGAGCCTGCGCGCGCAGGCCGCCCGGCTGGCCGCGACGGACCTCGACGACGAGGCCGCCGCGGTGGCGTGGACGCTCGTCACCGCCCGTTCCCACCTGCGGCACCGCGCGGTGCTGCTGGCCGCCGACCCGGACACCCGGTCGGCCGCGCTGCGCGCGCTGGCGGCGGGGGAGAGCCACCCCGCCGTGCGGCGGGACGTGGCCACCCCCGGCACGCTCGCCATGCTCTTCTCCGGTCAGGGCGCCCAGCACGCCGGCATGGGCCGCGAGCTGTACCAGGCGCTGCCCGCGTTCGCCGAGACGCTCGACGAGGTCTGCCAGTACCTCGACGCGTACCTGCCCCGCCCGCTGAAGAGCGTGCTGTTCGCGCCCGACGGCAGCGCCGAGGCCGCGCTGCTCGACCAGACCGCGTTCACCCAGGCCGGGCTGTTCGCCGTCGAGGTGGCGCTGCACCGGCAGCTCGCCGACTGGGGCGTCCGCCCCGACCTGGTGGCCGGGCACTCCGTCGGCGAGATCACCGCCGCGCACGTCGCCGGCGTGCTGTCGCTGCCGGACGCCTGCACGCTCGTCGGCCAGCGCGGCCGGCTCATGCAGGCGCTGCCGGCCGGCGGCGGGATGCTCGCCGTCGCCGCCGGGGAGGCCGAGGTGACCGACGCGCTCGCCGGGCACGCGGACCGGGCCGCCGTCGCCGCCGTGAACGGACCGGCCGCCGTCGTGGTCGCCGGCGCCGACGAGGCGCTGTCCGCGCTCGCCGACCACTTCACCACCCTCGGCGTACGCACCAAGCGGCTCACCGTCAGCCACGCGTTCCACAGCCCGCTGATGGAGCCGATGCTGGCCGAGTTCGCCACCGTCGCCGCCGGCCTGGACTACGCCGCGCCGGTCGTGCCGCTGGTGTCCAACCTGACCGGTCGCGTCGCCGACGCCGACCTGATCCGCACCCCCGACTACTGGGTGCGGCACGTCCGGGAGGCGGTACGCTTCGGCGACACCGTCACCCACCTGCGCGACCTCGGCGTCGGCACGCTGCTGGAGGTGGGCCCGGACACGGTGCTCACCGCGCTCGCCGCCGACCTGCTGCCGGACGGCGGGCCGCTGGTCACCGGCGTGCAACGCCCCGGCCGGGACGAGGTCGCCACGCTGCTCGGCGCGCTGGCCCGGCTGCACTGCCACGGCACGCCGGTGGACTGGGCGGCACTGCTGCCCGACGCCGACCCGGTCGCGCTGCCCACCTATCCGTTCCGCCACCAGCGCTTCTGGCCGGTCGCCGACGGCGAGCTGGTCGGCGTCGCCGCCCCGGCCGCCGCCGACCCCGCCGACGACGCGTTCTGGCAGGTCGTCACCGCCGGCGACGGCGACGCCCTGGCGGCCCGCTTCGGCGTGGACCCGGACCGGCCGCTGCGCGACCAGCTCCCCACGCTCGCCGACTGGCACCAGCGGCGTCGCGCCGACGCGGTCGCCGACGGCTGGCGCTACCGGATCACCTGGCCGCGGCGGCAGCTCACCGCCGGCCCCGCCACCGGGGACTGGCTGCTCGTGACGCCCGCCGACGCGGCGACCGAACCGGCGGAGCGGATCGCCGAGCTGCTCGCCGCGCACGGCGGCACGGTGCGCACGCTCACCGTCGACCCGGCCACCGTGACCCGCGCCGACCTGGCCGGTGACCTGCCGGACGGGCCCGGCCGGATCGTGTCGCTGCTGGCGTTGGACGAGCGCCCGCACCCGGCGTACCCGGGTGTGCCGGCCGGTCTCACCGGCAACCTCGCGCTGGTCCAGGCCGTCACCGACGTCGCGCCGACCGGGCCGCTGTGGCTGCTCACCCGGCAGGCGGTCAGCACCGGCACCGGTGACCCGCTCGCCCGGCCGGAGCAGGCCACCACCTGGGGCCTCGGGCTGGTCACCGCGCTGGAACACCCGGCGCACGCCGGTGGCCTGCTCGACCTGCCGGCCGACCTGGACGCCGCCACCGGGGAGCACCTGCTGCGGGCGCTGACCAACACCGACGGCGAGGACCAGCTCGCGGTCCGCCCGGCCGGCGTGCACCTGCGTCGACTCGTCCGGGCGCCGCGCCCGGCCCGGCCGGACGCCCCGACCTGGACGTCACCGGACACGGTGCTCATCACCGGCGGCACCGGCGCCATCGGCCG
Organism: Micromonospora sp. AKA38; assembly: GCF_027925725.1. Lineage (NCBI taxonomy): Bacteria > Bacillati > Actinomycetota > Actinomycetes > Micromonosporales > Micromonosporaceae > Micromonospora > Micromonospora sp. AKA38. Next base: position 1,225,191 of record NZ_BNEI01000005.1, read on the forward strand.
GTACGCCGCCGGCTGGCTCGCCCGGCACGGCGCCCGCACGCTGATCCTGGTCAGCCGGCGCGGCCCGGACGCCCCCGGCGTCGCCGAGACGGTGGCCGAGCTGGCCGACCTCGGCGCGCAGGCCCGGGTGCTCGCCTGCGACCTGGCCGACCGCACCGCCGTCGCCGCGCTCGTCGACGGGCTGCGCGCCGACGGCGAGACGGTCCGCGCGGTGGTGCACGCCGCCGGCGTCGGCCGCCTCAACCCGGTGCGCGCGGTCACCACCGACGAACTCGCCGACGTGGTCTCCGGCAAGACCGCCGGCGCGCGCCACCTGGACGAACTGCTCGACCCGGCGGCGCTGGAGCTGGTCGTCTACTTCTCCTCCATCGCCGCCGCGTGGGGTGTCGGCGACCACGGCGCGTACGCCGCCGCCAACGCGTTCCTGGACGCCTGGGCGCAGTCCCGCCCGGCCGGGCCGGCGCGGGTGGTGTCGGTCAACTGGGGACCGTGGGCCGGCGGTGGCATGGTCGACGCCGACCACGCCACCGCGATGAGCCGGCGCGGCGTCACGCTGCTCGACCGGGAACCGGCGATGGCCGCGCTGCGCGCCGCGATCTCCGGCGACGACCCGGTGCTCACCGTCGCCGACGTGGACTGGGCGCGCTTCGCCCCGGTCTTCGCCGCCGCCCGGCCCCGACCGCTGATCGGCGACCTGCCCGAGGTGGCGGCCCCGCCCGCCGGCGCTGACCCGGCCGACACCGGCGGCGCGGAGACGCTCGCGGAGCTGCGCAAGCGCCTCGCCGACCTGACCGCCGCCGAGCAGAACCGGCTGCTGGTCGACCTGATCCGTACCGCCGCCGCCGAGGTGATCGGCCACGACAGCCCGTACGCCCTGGAGGCCGACCGGCCGTTCCGGGACCTCGGGTTCGACTCGCTGACCGCGGTGGAGCTGCGCGGCCGGCTGGCCCGGCTCACCGGCCTCGCGCCGGCCAGCTCGGTGGTGTTCGACTACCCCACCCCGCAGGCCCTCGCCGAGCACCTGCGCGCCCAGCTCGTCGACGAGTCCTCGGAGCGGGAGCTGCCCACCGTGGAGGAACTGGACCGGCTGGAGGAGGCGCTCACCCTGCGGGAGCGCGACGACCTCGGCCGGGTGCGGATCACCATGCGGCTGCACCGGCTGCTGGAACGGCTCGGCGCCGACGAGCCGGCGGAACCGGGCGAGGACGTGGCCGACCGGCTGCGGACGGCCAGCAACCAGGAGCTCTTCGACCTTCTCGACCGCGATCTCGGGTTGTCCTGAGGCACGCGTGGCACACCAGGGAGCGGAATCGACCATGGCGGACACGGCAGTGGGCACCACCGGACCGGCCGGGGACGAGGCACGGCTCCGGGAGTATCTGACCCGGGTCGTCACCGAGCTGCACCAGACCCGCCAGCGGCTGCGCGAGGTCACGGCCGAGGAGTCCGAGCCGGTGGCGGTGGTGGCGATGAGCTGCCGCTACCCCGGCGGGATCAGCTCGCCGGAGGAGCTGTGGCGGTTCGTCGCGGACGGCGGCGACGCCATCGGCGACTTTCCCGCCGACCGGGGCTGGAACCTCGACCTGCTGCACCACCCCGACCCGGAGAACGCCGGCACCTCCTACACGGCGGCCGGCGGGTTCCTGGCCGACGCCGGGCAGTTCGACGCCGCGCTGTTCGGCGTCTCGCCCCGCGAGGCGGTCGCCATGGACCCGCAGCAGCGGCTGCTGCTGGAGGTCACCTGGGAGCTGTTCGAACGCGCCGGCCTGGCCCCGCTGTCGCTGCGCGGCAGCCGCACCGGCGTCTTCGTCGGCACGTCCGGCCAGGACTACGCCGCCGTGCTGCACCGCGCGCCGAACGCCGAGGGGTACGTGCTCACCGGCACCGCCGCCAGCGTGGTCTCCGGCCGGCTCGCCTACACGTTCGGGCTGGAGGGCCCGGCGATCACCGTGGACACCGCCTGCTCCTCCTCGTCGGTCGCGGTGCACCTCGCCTGTCAGGCGTTGCGGGAACGCGAGTGCGGGCTGGCCGTCGCCGGCGGCGCCACCGTGATGGCCACCCCCGGCCCGTTCGTGGAGTTCTCCCGGCAGCGCGGGCTGGCCGCCGACGGGCGGTGCAAGTCGTTCGCCGCCGCCGCCGACGGCACCGGCTGGGCCGAGGGCGTCGGCGTGCTGCTGCTGGAACGGCTCAGCGACGCCCGCCGCAACGGCCACCCGGTGCTGGCCGTCATCCGCAGCTCGGCGGTCAACCAGGACGGCGCGAGCAACGGCCTCACCGCCCCCAACGGCCCGTCCCAGCAGCGCGTCATCCGGGCCGCGCTGGCCGGCGCGAAGCTCACCCCCGACCTGGTCGACGTGGTGGAGGCACACGGTACCGGCACCACGCTGGGCGACCCGATCGAGGCGCAGGCGCTGCTCGCCACGTACGGGCAGGACCGGCCCGCCGACCGGCCGCTGCTGCTCGGCTCGATCAAGTCGAACCTCGGCCACGCGCAGGCCGCCGCCGGCATCGCCGGGATCATCAAGATGATCCACGCCATGCGGCACGGGATCGTCCCGGCCACGCTGCACGTCGACGAACCCACCCCGCACGTCGACTGGACCGCCGGCGCGGTCCGGCTGGTCACCGAGCCGACGCCGTGGCCGGCCGTGGACCGGCCCCGCCGGGCCGCCGTCTCCTCGTTCGGCATGAGCGGCACCAACACCCACATCGTGCTGGAACAACCCGCCGAGGAAACGGCGGCCCCGGCCACGCCGGCCGACCGGACGGGACCGGTGCTGCTCACCGGCCGCACCCGTACCGCGCTGCGCCAGCAGGCCGAACGCTGGTCCCGACGGCTCGCCGCCGAGCCGGGCCTCGCGCCCGCCGACGTGGCCTGGACGTCGGTGGTGTCCCGGTCGCCGCTGGAGCACCGCGCCGTGGTGCTCGCCGCCGACCGGGACGAGCTGACCGCCGCGCTGGACGCGCTCGCCGACGACCGGTCCGCCCCGCCGCTGGTCACCGGCGCCGCCGGCCAGCCCGGCGAGGTCGCGTTCGTCTTCCCGGGCCAGGGCTCGCAGTGGATCGGCATGGCCGCCGAGCTGCTCGACACCGCGCCGGTGTTCGCGGAGAAGCTCACCGCCTGCGCCGAGGCGCTGCGCCCGTACGTCGACTGGTCGCTGCTCGACGTGCTGCGCGGCGCACCGGACGCGCCGTCGCTGGACCGGGTGGACGTGGTGCAGCCGGCGCTGTTCGCGGTCGGCGTGTCCCTGGCCGCGTTGTGGCAGTCCTACGGCGTGCAGCCGTCCGCGGTGATCGGCCACTCGCAGGGCGAGATCGCCGCCGCCCACGTCGCCGGCGGCCTGACCCTGGACGACGCCGCCGCCGTGGTGGCGCTGCGCAGCCGGGTCATCGCGGAGCTGGCCGGCGACGGCGGCATGGTGTCCGTGGCGACCACCGCCGACGAGGCGACCGAGACGATCACCCGCTGGGCCGGGCGGATCTCCCTGGCGGCGGTCAACGGCCCGACCGCGGTGGTGGTCTCCGGCGACTCCGCCGCGCTGGACGAGCTGGTCGCCCACTACGAGGCCCGGGACGTCCGGGTACGTCGGGTGCCGGTGGACTACGCCTCGCACTCCGCGCACGTCGAACCGCTGCGGGAGCAGCTCCTGGCCCGGCTCGCCGACGTCACGCCCCGCAGCGGCACGGTCCGGTTCCGCTCGACCGTCACCGGCGACTGGCTGGACACCGCCGGCCTCGACGCCGACTACTGGTACCGCAACCTGCGCCAGACGGTCCACTTCGACGACGCGGTCCGCCGCCTCGTCGGCACCGGCTACCGCACGTTCGTCGAGGTCAGCGCACACCCGGTGCTCACCATGGCGGTGCAGGACAGCGCCGAGGCCGCCGCCGGCCCGGACGCCGCCACCGTCACCGGCACGCTGCGCCGGGACGAGGGCGGCCTGGACCGGTTCCACCGGTCCGTCGCGGCGCTGCACGTCGCCGGCACGACGGTGGACTGGCAGCCCGCGTTCGCCGGCCGGCCCGGTCGCCTGGTCGACCTGCCCACCTACCCGTTCCAGCGGCAGCACTACTGGGTGCCCGCCGACGAGCCGGCCGTCCCGGCCGCCGGCGCGGCCCTGCTCGACCACCGGTTCTGGGACGCCGTCGACCGCGCCGACCTGGACGCGCTGCGCGACACCCTGGCCGTCGACGACGCCGAGGCCGCCGAGTCGCTGCGGACGCTGCTGCCCGTGCTCGCCGGCTGGCGACGCCGGCAGCAGCAGCACGACCAGCTCGACGGCTGGCGCTACCGGATCGAGTGGCAGGCCGCGCCCGAACCCGCCACCGCCGCGCTCGGCGGCACCTGGCTGCTGGCGGTGCCGACCGGCCTCGACGACGACCCGGCGGTGGCCGCCGTCCGCGACGCGCTCACCGCCGCCGGCGCCGACGTGCGCCCGCTGACCGTGGCACCCGACGCCGACCGGACCGCACTCGCCGCCGCGCTCACCGACGCCGCGCGGGTCGACGCCACGGATGCCGCCGCCACGGATGCCGACGCCACCGACGCCGGCACCGGCCGCGTCGACGTCGGCGGGGTGGTCTCGCTGCTGTCCTGGGCGCCCGCCACCGACCCGGACCCGCTCCTGCCCGGCCTGGCCGCCACGCTCGCGCTCACCCAGGCGCTCGGCGACACCGGCCTGGCCGCGCCGCTGTGGCTGGTGACCCGCAACGCGGTGGCCGCCACCGCGTACGACCGGGGCACCGACCCGGCCCAGGGCGCGGTCTGGGGGCTGGGCCGGGTGGCCGGCGTGGAGGCCCCGCACCGCTGGGGCGGCCTCGTCGACCTGCCCGCCGAACCCGACGCGCGCGCCGCCGGCCGGCTCGCCGCGCTGCTCGCCGCGCCGGCCGGCGAGGACCAGCTCGCCGTGCGCGGCCCCGGCGTCCTGCGCCGCCGCCTGGTCCGCGCGCCGATCGGCGACCGCCCCCCGGTACGCCACTTCACGCCCACCGGAACCGTGCTGGTCACCGGCGGCACCGGCGGGCTCGGCGCGCGCGCCGCCCGTTGGCTCGCCGACGCCGGCGCCGCACACGTGGTGCTGGTCAGCCGGCGCGGCCCGGACGCGCCCGGCGCGGCCGAGCTGGCCGCCGAGCTGCGCGAGCGGGGCGCCCGCGTCACGGTCGCCGCCTGCGACCTCGCCGACCGGGCCGCCGTCGCCGCGCTGCTCGACCGGCTACGCGCCGAGGGTCCGCCGATCCGCGCCGTCCTGCACACCGCCGGCCTGCCGCAGACCACCCCGCTGGACGCCGTCACCGCCGCCGAACTGGCCGAGGTGACCGCCGGCAAGGTGGCCGGCGCGGCCCACCTGCACGACCTGCTCGCCGACGACGAGCTGGACGCGTTCGTCGTCTACTCGTCCATCGCCGCCACCTGGGGCAGCGCCGGGCAGGCCGGGTACGCGGCCGGCAACGCCTACCTGGACACGCTGGCGCAGCGGCGACGCGCCGACGGGCTGGCCGGCACCGCCATCGCCTGGGGTTCGTGGGGCGAGGGCGGCATGCACGTGGCCGACTCCGACCGGGCGCTGCGCCGCCGGGGCGTACCGCCGATGGACGCCGACGTCGCGATGAGCGCGCTGCGGCAGGCCCTCGACCACGACGACGTGACGCTCACGGTCGCCGACGTGGACTGGTCCCGGTTCGCGCCCGCGTACGCGTCCGCCCGGCGCCGGCCGCTGCTGGAGGGCGTACCGGAGGCGAAGGCCGCGCTCGACGGCGGCGCGCCGGCCGACGGCGACGCCGACGACGGACCGGCGGCGACGCTGCGGGCCCGGCTCGCCGGCCTGGACCCGGCCCGCCGCGAGGAGACGCTCGCCGACCTGGTCCGGGAACTCGCCGCCGACGTGCTCGGCCACGCCGACGCCGCCGCGATCCCGGCCACCACCGCGTTCCGGGACCTCGGCTTCGACTCGCTGACCGCGGTGGAGCTGCGCAACCGGCTGGTCACCGCCACCGGCCAGCCGCTGCCCACCACGCTGGTCTTCGACCACCCCACGCCGGTGGCGCTGGCCCGGCTGCTGCGGGACACGCTGCTCGGCGCCGACCCGGCGCCCGCCGGAACCCCGGTCACCACCGTCGCGTCCGGCGAGGAGCCGGTGGCCGTGGTGGCGATGGCCTGCCGCTTCCCCGGCGGCGTCAGCGACCCGGACGCGTTGTGGCGGATCGTCGCCGACGGCGTGGACACGGTCGGCGACTTCCCCACCGACCGGGGCTGGGACCCGGACACGCTCGTCGACCCGGCGTCGGCGTCGGCCGGCACCACCTACACCGACCAGGGCGCGTTCGTGCCCGACGCCGGCCACTTCGACCCGGTGTTCTTCGGCATCTCGCCGCGCGAGGCCGCCGCCATGGACCCGCAGCAGCGGCTGCTGCTGGAGGCGTCCTGGGAGGCGATCGAGCGGGCTGGCGTGGTGCCGGAATCGCTGCGGGGCTCCCGGACCGGCGTGTTCGCCGGCACCAACGGGCAGGACTACCGGGCGCTGGTGCTGGTCGCCCCGGACGAGAGCTTCGGCGGCACCGACAACGCGGCAAGCGTGGTGTCCGGCCGGGTGTCGTACGCGCTGGGCCTGGAAGGACCGGCCGTGTCGGTGGACACCGGCTGCTCGTCGTCGCTCGTCGCGTTCCACCTGGCCGTGCAGGCGCTGCGACGTGGCGAGTGCGACCTCGCGCTCACCGGTGGCGTGACCGTGATGGCGACACCCGGGCTGTTCGTCGAGTTCTCCCGCCAGCGTGGACTGGCCGCCGACGGCCGGGTCAAGGCGTTCGCCGCCGGCGCCGACGGCACCGGCTGGGGCGAGGGCGTCGGCGTGCTGCTGCTGGAAAGGCTCTCCGAGGCCCGCCGCAACGGTCACCCGGTGCTCGCCGTGGTGCGCGGCAGCGCGATCAACCAGGACGGCGCGTCGAACGGGCTGACCGCGCCGAACGGTCCGTCGCAGCAGCGGGTGATCCGGGCTGCGTTGGCGGACGCGGGACTGTCCACGTCGGACGTGGACGTGGTGGAGGCGCACGGCACCGGCACCACGTTGGGTGACCCGATCGAGGCGCAGGCGTTGCTGGCCACGTACGGGCAGGAGCGGGAGACGCCGCTGCTGCTCGGGTCGATCAAGTCGAACATCGGCCACACCCAGGCCGCGGCCGGCGTCGCCGGGATCATCAAGATGGTCCTCGCGATGCGGCACGGGGTGGTGCCGCCGACGCTGCACGTGGACGAGCCGTCGCCGCACATCGACTGGTCGGCCGGCGCGGTGGAGCTGGTCACCGAGGCGCGGGAGTGGCCGGCGGTGGACCGGCCGCGTCGGGCGGCGGTGTCGTCGTTCGGCATCTCCGGCACCAACGCCCACGTCGTCATCGAACAGGCCGACGAGCCCGCCGCGCGGCCGGCGCCCGCCGCCCCGGGCCTGGTGGACGCCGACGTCCGGCTGTGGCCGGTGTCGGCCCGTACCCGGGCCGGCGTCGCCGCGCAGTCCGCCCGGCTCGCCGCCCACCTGCGCGCCGGCGGGCAGCTCGACCCGGCGGCGGTGGCCTGGTCCCTCGCCACCACCCGCTCGACGTTCGAGCACCGCGCCGCAGTGGTCGGCACCACCGGCGACGAACTGCTGACGGCACTGGACGCGCTCGCGTCGGGCACCCCGACCGGAAACGTGGTGTCGGGTTCGGCCGCCGAGCACGGCCCGGGTCCGGTGTTCGTGTTTCCGGGTCAGGGTGGTCAGTCGGTGCGGATGGCGGCTGGTCTGGTGGGTCGGTGTGCGCCGTTCGACGCGCGTCTTGCGGAGTGTCAGCGGGCGTTCGCGCCGTTGCTGGATGTGGATCTCGTGTCGGTGTTGACCGGTGACGACGACGCCTGGCTGGACCGGGTGGAGATCTTGCAGCCGGTGTTGTTCGCGGTCGGTGTGTGTCTGGCGGAGGTGTGGCGGGCTGCGGGGGTGGAGCCGTCGTTGGTGATCGGTCATTCGCAGGGGGAGATGGCCGCGGCGTGCGTGGCCGGGGTGCTGTCGCTCGATGATGCGGCGAGGGCGGTGATTCTGCGGGCGCGGTTGCTGGCCACTCTGGCGGGTTCTGGCGGGATGTTGGCGGTGGATCTGCCCGAGCACGAGGTGCAGGCGCGGATCGAGGGTGTGCCCGGCACGGTGGTGGCGGTGCTCAACGGTCCGGGGCAGGTGGTGGTGTCCGGTCCGCCGGACACCCTGGCAGGGTTGCGTCAGCGGTGGGAGGGCGAGGGGGTGCGGGCGAAGCCGGTGCCGTTCAACTACGCCTCGCACAACCCGGGTGTGGAGCGGGTCCGTGAGCGGATGCTCACCGATCTGGCGGGGCTGGTTCCGCAGCCGGGTCAGGTCCGGATGGTGTCGACGGTGACGGGGGACTGGGCCGACCCCGAGAGCATGGACGGGGGGTACTGGTACACGAATCTGCGGCAGCCGGTGCGTTTCGAGCAGGCGGTGCGGACCGCGCTCGGGGCCGGGCACCGCACGTTCGTGGAGGTGTCGGCGCATCCGGTGCTCACGATGCCGGTGACGGCGATCCTCGACGACACCGACACGGCGGGGCACACGCTGTCCACGCTGCGCCGCGGTGACGACGATCCGACCCGGCTGCTGACCAGCCTCGCGGTCGCGCACACCCTCGGCCTGCCCGTCGACCTGACCCGCGTCCTCACCCCCACGACCACCGTCGACCTGCCCACGTACGCGTTCGACCGGAAGCGGTACTGGCTCACCACCACCGCCCGACCCGCCCACGACGTCGCCTCCGCCGGCCTCCAGGACGCCGGGCACCCGCTGCTCAGCGCCGCGCTGCCGGTCGCCGACGACCGGACCGTGGTGCTCACCGGGCGGCTGTCCACGCGTACCCACCCGTGGCTCGCCGACCACGTCGTCGGCCGGACCGTCGTCGTCCCCGGCACCGCGCTCGCCGACATGGTGATCCGGGCCGGCGACGAGGTGGACGCCGGTCAGGTCGGTGACCTCACGCTGATCAGCCCGCTCGTGCTGCCCGCCACCGGCGCCGTCCAGGTGCAGGTACGCGTCGGCGCGCCCGGCGACGCCGGCGAACGGGCCGTCACGCTGCACTCCCGGCCCGCCGACGACGGCGACGCCGACTGGACCCGGCACGCCGAGGGTCTGCTGCTGCCGCAGCTTGCCGAACCGGAACCCGGGCCGGGGGAGTGGCCGCCGGCCGGCGCCGTCGAGGTCGACGCGGACCTGGACGCCTGGTACGCCCGCACCGCCGAGGCCGGCCTCACCTACGGGCCCGCGTTCCGCTGCCTGCACCGCGTCTGGCGCCACGGCGACGAGGTGTACGCCGAGGTGGCGCTGCCCGAGGCGCAGGCCGCCGACGCGTCCCGGTTCGGCCTGCACCCGGCGCTGTTCGACGCGGCCCTGCACGCCACCGGCCCCACCGCGCTGCTCGGCACGCCCGCCGAGGCCGGCAGCGGCTGGCTGCCGTTCACGCTCCGCGCGGTCACGCTGCACGCCCACGGCGCCACCCGGCTGCGGGTGACGATCCGCTCGCTCGGCCCGGACACGGTCGCCGTCGCGCTCGCCGACCCGGCCGGCCGACCGGTCGCCACCGTCGAGTCGCTGACGTTCCGCCCGGTCGCCGCCGGCCAGGACGACGGCACCGCCGCGCTGCGCCGTACCGCCGTGTTCCACCTGGACTGGACGCCGCTGCCGGCCACCGACACCCCGGCCCCGAACCGCTGGGCGCTGCTCACCGGCGACCGCACCGACCCGGCCGGCGCCGGCCTCGCCGACCCGCCCGGCGGCGACCCCGCCGGGCTGGCCGCCACGCTGGCCGGAGCCGGGCACCGGGTGACCGTCCACCCCGACCTGGACGCGCTGCTCGCCGCCGTGGACGGCGACGACGACGTACCGGAGATCGTGGTCGACCTGCGCGGCGGCCCCGGCCCGGACCCGGAGCGGGTGGACGCGGACGCCCACCGCGCCGCCCGCGACACGCTCGCGCTGGTGCACCGGTGGCTGACCGAACCCCGCCTGGAGGCCGCCCGCCTGGTGCTCGCCACCCGGGGCGCGGTCGCCGCCGCGCCCGGCGAGGCCCCCCGCGACCCGGCCCGCGCCGCGGTGTGGGGGCTGGTCCGCTCCGCCCAGTCCGAACACCCCGGCCGGTTCACGCTGCTCGACCTGGACGACGCCGCCGCCACGCTCGACGCGGTGCCCGCCGCGCTCGCGTCCGGCGAACCGCAGCTCGCGCTCCGCGACGGCGCCGCGTGGACGCCCCGACTGGTCCGGGCCCGGGACACCGGCGTGCTGACGCCACCCGGCGACCGGCAGCCGTGGCGGCTCGACGTCACCGAGAAGGGCACGCTGGAGAACCTGGCGCTGCTGCCGGTGCCGGTCGAGGCCGGCGCGGTGCCGGCCGGGCACGTCGCGGTCGAGATGCGCGCCTCCGGCCTCAACTTCCGGGACGTGGTGCTGGCGCTCGGCATGGTCCCCGGCCAGGAGGTGCTCGGCAGCGAGGGCGCCGGCGTGGTCCGCGAGGTCGGCCCCGGCGTCACCGACCTGAAACCCGGCGACCGGGTGATGGGCATCTTCGCCGGCTCGTTCGCCACCGTCGCGGTCACCGACCACCGCATGGTCACCCGCATCCCGGACGGCTGGTCGTACGCGGAGGCGGCCGGCGTGCCGGTGGTCTTCCTGACCGCCTGGTACGGGCTGGTCGAGCTGGGCCGGCTCACCGCCGGCGAGTCGGTGCTGGTGCACGCCGCCACCGGTGGCGTCGGCATGGCCGCCGTGCAGATCGCCCGGCACCTCGGCGCCGAGGTCTACGGCACGGCCAGCCCCGGCAAGTGGCCGGTGCTGCGCGCCACCGGCCTCGACGACGCGCACATCGCCTCCTCCCGCTCCCTGGACTTCGTCGACGAGTTCCGGGCCCGCCGCGCCGGGCGGGGCGTCGACGTGGTGCTCAACTCGCTCGCCGGCGCGTACGTGGACGCGTCGCTGCGGATGCTCGACAGCGGCGGCCGGTTCGTCGAGATGGGCAAGACCGACCCGCGTGATCCGGCGCGGGTCGCCGCCGACCACCCCGGCGTCAGCTACCAGGGTTTCGACCTGATGGCGGCCGGCCCGGCCACGGTCGGGCGGATGCTGGCGGAGCTGATGGCGCTGTTCGCCGCCGGCACGCTGCGCCCGCTGCCGCGCCGCACCTGGGACGTCCGGCGCGCGCCCGAGGCGTTCCGCTTCCTCAGCCAGGCCCGGCACGTCGGCAAGCTCACGCTGACCATCCCGCCGACGCCCCGGCTCGACGGCACCGTCCTGGTCTCCGGCGCCACCGGCACGCTCGGCGCGCTGCTCTGCCGGCACCTGGTCGCCGCGCACGGCGCCCGGCACCTGCTGCTGGTCAGCCGGCGCGGCCCGGACGCCGAGGGCGCCGACGAGCTGCTCGCCGACCTCAAGGCCGGCGGCGCGGAGGCGCAGCTCGTCGCCGCCGACCTGGCCGACCCGGAGGCGGTCGCCGACGTGCTGTCCCTGGTGGACAAGCGGCACCCGCTGCGCGCCGTGGTGCACACCGCCGGCGTCGTCGACGACGCCACCGTCGAGAAGCTCACCCCGGAGCGGCTCGCTGCGGTGCTGCGCCCCAAGGTCGACGCGGCCTGGAACCTGCACCGCGCCACCCGCGACCACGAGCTGACCGCGTTCGTGCTCTATTCCGCCGCCGCCGGCCTGATGGGCGGGCCCGGCCAGGGCAACTACGCGGCCGGCAACGCGTTCCTCGACGCCCTCGCCGAACACCGGCGCGCGTCCGGCCTGCCGGCGGTCTCCCTGGTCTGGGGCTTGTGGGCCACCGCCAGCGGGATCACCGGCCACCTCGGCGCGGTCGACCGGCGGCGGCTGGAACGCAGCGGCCTGGTGGCGCTCACCGACCACGAGGCGCTGGCCCTGTTCGACGCCACCTGGCGTTCCGAACGACCCACGCTGATGCCCGCGAAGATCAGCACGCAGGGCACCGGCGGCCCGGTCCATCCGCTGCTCACCGCGCTGGTCCGCGCCGGCACGCGCCGCGGCACGGTCACCGAGGCGGCCGGCGGCCCGGCGTACGCGGAGACGCTGCGCGGCCTGTCCGGCGAGAAACGCGAACGGGCGCTGCGCGACCTGGTGCTGGCGCACGTCGCCGTGGTGCTCGGCGTCGGCGACCCGGCCGGGGTGGAGCCGGACCGCGCGTTCCGGGAACTCGGTTTCGACTCGCTCACCGCGGTCGAGCTGCGCAACCGGCTCGGCGCGGCCACCGGGCTGCGACTGCCGGCCACGCTGGTCTTCGACAACCCCACGCCGGCCGCGCTCGCCGCCCACCTCGCCACGCGGATCGCCGTGCCCGACGGCGCGACCGACGCCTCCGGCGGCGTCGGCCGGGACCTCGACCGGCTCGAGGCGGCGCTGGCCGGGCTCGACCCGGACGACGAGGCGTTCCGCGGCATCACCGAGCGGCTGCACAGTCTGCTGGACCGGCTGACCGCGCGGGAGACGACCGCCGACGACGGCGACCTGGAGTCGGCCACCACCGAGAACATCTTCGACCTGATCGACCGCGAGCTGGAGACGTCTTGACCGCCGGCCGCGACGACATCGGTACGCCGAGTGAGGGTAGGACCACGGTGAACAGCGAGGACGAGAAGTACGTCGAGTACCTGAAGCGTACGACCTCGGAGCTGCGGCGCACCCGGCGGCGGCTGCGGGCGTTGGAGGCCCGCGACACCGAGCCGGTCGCGGTGGTGGCGATGACCTGCCGCTACCCGGGCGGCGTCGGCTCGCCCGAGCAGCTCTGGGAGCTGGTCCGCGACGGCCGCGACGGGATCGGCCCGTTCCCCGCCGATCGGGGCTGGGACCTCGACCGGCTGTTCCACAGCGACCCGGACCACCCGGGCACCAGCTACGTGCGGGAGGGCGGCTTCGTCTACGACGCCGGGGACTTCGACGCCGACCTGTTCGGCATCAGCCCCCGCGAGGCGGTCGCCATGGACCCGCAGCAGCGGCTGCTGCTGGAGGCGAGCTGGGAGGCGTTCGAACGCGCCGGGCTGCCGCTGCCGGCCGTGCGGGGCAGCCGCACCGGCGTGTTCGTCGGCGCCGCCGCGCACGGCTACGACGCGATCCTCGCCCAGGCCGGGCAGGACGCCGAGGGCCACTCGCTCACCGGCAACTCGACGAGCATCGTCTCCGGCCGGATCGCGTACACGCTCGGCCTGGAAGGGCCGGCGGTCACCATCGACACCGCCTGCTCCTCGTCGTCGGTGGCGATCCACCTGGCCGTGCAGGCGCTGCGTAACGGCGACTGCGAACTGGCGCTGGCCGGCGGCGTCACCGTGATGCCCACCCCGGCGGTGTTCGTCGGCTTCAGCCGCCAGCGCGGCCTGGCCGCCGACGGCCGGTGCAAGCCGTTCGCCGCCGCCGCCGACGGCACCGGCTGGTCCGAGGGCGTCGGCATGCTGCTGCTGGCCCGCCTCTCCGACGCGCAGAAGCACGGCTACCCGGTGCTCGCGGTGATCCGGGGCAGCGCGGTCAACCAGGACGGCGCGTCCAACGGGCTGAGCGCCCCGCACGGCCCGTCCCAGGTGCGGGTGATCCGGCAGGCGCTGGCCAACGCCCGGCTCACCCCCGAGCAGGTCGACGTGGTGGAGGCGCACGGCACCGGCACCACGCTCGGCGACCCGATCGAGGCGCAGGCGCTGCTCGCCACGTACGGGCAGGAGCGGGAGACGCCGCTGCTGCTCGGCTCCGTGAAGTCGAACCTGGGCCACACCCAGGCCGCCGCCGGGGTGGCCGGCGTGATCAAGATGGTGCTGGCCGTCCGGCACGGCGTCGTCCCGCCCACGCTGCACGTCGACGCGCCCTCCCCGCACATCGACTGGACCGCCGGCGCGGTCACGCTCGCCACCGAGGCGACGCCGTGGCCGGCCACCGACCGGCCGCGCCGCGCCGCGGTGTCCTCGTTCGGCGTGTCCGGCACCAACGCGCACACCATCATCGAGCAGGCGCCCGAGCCGGAACCGGCCGAGGACGAACCGGCCCCGGCCCCGACCGCCCGGCCGGTGGTGCCGGTGCTGCTCTCCGCCCGGTCCGCCGACGCGCTCGCCGCCCAGGCCGGCCGCTGGGCGGCCTGGCTCGCCGCCGCACCCGACACGCGCCCGCTCGACGTCGCGTACGCCTCGGTGGTGTCCCGGTCCGTGCTCGACCACCGGGCCGTGGTCGCCGCCGCCGGCCCGGACGACCTGCTCGCCGCGCTGCGCGCGCTCGCCGCCGGTGAGCCGGCCGGCACCGTGCACACCGGAACCGGCACGCCCCGCGGCCAGCTCGCGGTGCTCTTCTCCGGGCAGGGCGCGCAGCGCGCCGGCATGGGCCGCGAGCTGTACGCGCAGTTCCCGGTGTTCGCCGCCGCGCTCGACGAGGTGTGCGCCTACCTGGACCGGGCGCTGCCCCGGCCGCTGAAGGAGGTGCTGTTCGACGACGGCGACCTGCTGGACCAGACCCAGTTCACCCAGGCCGGCCTGTTCGCGGTCGAGGTGGCGCTGTTCCGCCTCGTCGAGTCGTTCGGACTGACGCCCGACCTGGTCGGCGGCCACTCCATCGGCGAGGTCACCGCCGCGCACGTGGCCGGCGTGCTGACGCTGGAGCACGCCGCCGCGCTGGTCGCCGCGCGGGGCCGGCTCATGCAGGCGCTGCCGGCCGGCGGCGCGATGCTCGCCGTGGCCGCGCCCGAGGCCGACGTCCGCGCCACGCTGACCGACCCGGACGAGCCGGTCGACGTCGCCGCCGTCAACGGCCCGGCCGCCGTGGTGCTGTCCGGCACGGCGGACGCCGTGGACCGGCTGGAGCAGCTCTGGCGGGACCGGGGCGTCCGCACCCGCCGGCTGACCGTCAGCCACGCGTTCCACAGCCCGCTGATGGAGCCGGTGCTGGCGCGTTTCCGGGCGGTGCTGGAGCGGTTGACGTTCGCCGCGCCGACGCTGCCGGTGGTGTCCAACGTGACAGGCGAGCTGGCCGACCCGGACGAGATCCGCACCGCCGACTACTGGGTGCGGCACGTCCGGGAGGCGGTCCGCCACGCCGACGGCGTGCACGCGCTGCGCGCCGCCGGCGCCGACACGTTCCTGGAACTCGGCCCCCGCGCCGTGCTCACCCCGCTGACCGCCGACATCCTGCCCGGCGAGCCGGTCCGTGCCGTCGCCGCGCAACGCGGCGACCGCCCCGAGGTCGAGGCGCTGCTGGCCGCGCTTGCCGAGCTGCACGTGCACGGCCACCCGGTCACCTGGGCCGGCTGGTTCGCCGGCACCGGCGCCCGCCGGGTCGACCTGCCCACGTACGCGTTCCAGCGCGAGCGCTACTGGGCCGGTGACGGCGTGTCCCGCCCGGTGGTCGGCCTGGACGGCGGTGTCGGCGCGGACGGCGACTTCTGGGCCGCCGTGGAACGCGGCGACCTGCCGGCCGTGGCGTCCGAACTGGCCGTCCAGGACGACCCGGACGCGGTGGCCGCGCTCGGCCCGGCCGTGCCGGTGCTGTCGTCGTGGCGGCGCGCCCGGCAGCGCGACGCGGTGCTCGACGGCTGGTCGTACCGGGTCGAGTGGGAGGCGGTCCGTCCCGCGCCCGCCCCGACGCTGACCGGCCGCTGGCTGGTCGTCGCCGTCGACGATCCGGCGCCCTGGGCCGCCCCGCTCGCGGTGGCCGGCGCCGACGTCGACGTGCTCGCCGTGCCCGCCGACACCGACCGTGGTGACCTGGCCGACCTGCTGCGCGGCCACGACGAGGCGGGCTGGCGGGGCGTGCTCTGCGTGCTGCCCGGCCCGGACGCGCCGCGACCCGACGCGCCCGCCGTGCCGGCCGGGACCGCGCTGCTGCTCACGCTGGTGCAGGCGCTCGCCGACACCGGCCGGGCCGGCCGGCTCTGGTGCGTCACCCGGGGCGCGGTCTCGGTGGGCGGCGGCGAACCGCTCGTCGACCCGTACGCGGCGGCTGCCTGGGGCCTCGGCCGGACGGTCGCGCTGGAACAACCCGACCGCTGGGGCGGGCTCGTCGACCTGCCCGCCGACGCCACGCCCGAGCGGGTCGACGCCGACGCGCTGCGCGCGGTGCTCGCCGACGGCGGCCACGACGAGGTGGCCGTCCGGCCGCACGGCACGTTCGGCCGCCGGCTCGTCCCCGCCGCCGTTCCCGCCGGCCCCGGCTGGCGGCCGACCGGCACGGTGCTGGTCACCGGCGGCACCGGCGCGCTCGGCCGGCAGGTCACCCGCTGGCTGCTCGCCGCCGGCGCGACCGAGGTGGTGCTCGCGTCCCGGCGCGGCCCCGACGCGCCCGGCGCCGCCGACCTGGCCGCCGAGCTGCCCGGCGCCCGGGTGGTGCGCTGCGACGTCACCGACCCCGCCGCCGTCACCGCGCTGGTCGCCGACCTGCCGGCGCTGACCGCCGTGGTGCACACCGCCGGCGTCGTCGACGACGGCATCCTCGACGGCCTCGACCTGACCCGCCTGGCTGCCGTGCTGGACGGCAAGGTCCGCGCCGCCCGGGTGCTGCACGACGCCACCGCCGACCGCCGGCTCGACGCGTTCGTGATGTTCTCCTCGCTGGCCGGCGTGATCGGCAGCGCCGGGCAGGGCAACTACGCGGCGGCCAACGCCTTCCTGGACGCGTTCGCCGCCTGGCGCCGCGACCGGGGGCTGCCGGCCACCGCGATCGCCTGGGGCGCCTGGTCCGCCGACGGCATGGCTGCCGCCAGCGCCGAGCTGACCGCGCGGCTGACCCGGGGCGGCGTCAACCCGCTGCCGGCCGAGCCGGCCGCCGCCGCGCTGGGCCGGATCGTCGGCGCCGCCGCGCCGGCCGTCACCGTCGCCGACGTCGACTGGGGACGCCTCGCCGCCGTACGCGGCCGGCCCGCGCCGCTGCTCGCCGGCCTGCCCGGCGTGCCCACCGGACCCGCCGTGGTCGCCCCGGCGGTGGTGGTCGGCCGGTCCCTGCCGCAGCTCACCGAACTGGTCCGCACCCAGGCCGCGCTGGTGCTCGGCCACCCGGCCGGCCGGCCGCTGCCCGACCGCACGTTCCGCGACCTGGGCTTCGACTCGCTCACCGCGGTCGAGCTGCGCAACCGGCTCGCCGCCGAGACCGGCATGACGCTGCCCGCCACGCTGGTCTTCGACCACCCCACGGTCGCCGAACTCGCCGCGCACCTGCACGGCCAGGCCGACGACCACACCGGCGGCGCGGTCGTCGCCGCCGACGTCGACAGGCACCGCGAACCCGTCGCCATCGTGGCGATGAGCTGCCGCTTCCCCGGCGGTGTGGCCAGCCCCGAGCAGCTCTGGGACCTGGTCGCCGGCGGCACCGACGCGCTGTCGCCGATGCCCGAGGAACGCGGCTGGAACGTCGCCGAGCTGTACCACCCCGACCCCGAGCACCTCGGCACCAGCTACGTGCGGGAGGGCGGCTTCGTCGACTCCGCCGGCGAGTTCGACCCGGCGTTCTTCGGCATCAGCCCCCGTGAGGCGCTGGCCATGGACCCGCAGCAGCGGCTGCTGCTGGAGGCGAGCTGGGAGGCGTTCGAACGGGCCCGGCTCGACCCGGCCGCGCTGCGCGGCAGCCGCACCGGCGTCTACGTCGGCACCAACGGGCAGGACTACGGCTCGCTGCTGCTGGCCTCCGGGGACGGCGACGAGAACTACCTCGCCACCGGCGTCTCCGCCAGCGTCATCTCCGGCCGGCTCGCGTACACCTTCGGGTTGCACGGCCCGGCCGTCACGGTCGACACCGCCTGCTCGGCGTCGCTTGTCGCGCTGCACCTCGCCGCGCAGGCGTTGCAGGCGGGGGAGTGCGACCTCGCGCTCGCCGGCGGCGCCACGGTGATGGCCACGCCCGGCATCTTCGTCGGTTTCTCCCGGCAGCGCGGCCTGGCCGCCGACGGCCGCTGCAAGCCGTTCGCCGGCGCCGCCGACGGCACCGGCTGGGGTGAGGGCGTCGGCCTGCTGGTGCTCCAGCGGCTCTCCGACGCCCGCCGCGACGGCAACCCGGTCCTGGCCGTGGTACGCGGCAGCGCGGTCAACTCCGACGGCGCGTCCAACGGGCTCACCGCCCCCAACGGGCCGGCCCAGCAGCGGGTCATCCGGCAGGCCCTGGCGAACGCCGGGCTCGCCCCCGACCAGGTCGACGCCGTCGAGGCGCACGGCACCGGCACCACGCTCGGCGACCCGATCGAGGCGCAGGCGCTGATCGCCACGTACGGGCAGGCCCGCGACGCCGACCGGCCGCTCTGGCTCGGCTCGGTCAAGTCGAACCTGGGTCACACCCAGGCCGCCGCCGGCGTGGCCGGCGTGATCAAGATGGTGCTGGCGCTGCGGCACGGCGTGCTGCCGCCCACCCTGCACGTGGACGAGCCCACCCCGCACGTCGACTGGTCCGCCGGCACGGTCGCGCTGCTCACCGAGGCCCGCCCCTGGCCGGCCGGCGACCGGCCCCGCCGGGCCGGCGTCTCCTCGTTCGGCATCAGCGGCACCAACGTGCACACCATCCTGGAGCAGGCGCCGCCGGAGGAGACCGCGCCGGACGACGACGCCGCGCCGGCCGGGGAGCTGCCCTGGGCGCTGTCCGGGCGGAGCGCCGCCGCGCTCGCCGCCCGCGCCCGCGACCTGCGGGCGCACCTCGACGCCGTGCCGGACGCGGCGCTGCCCGACCTGGCCTGGTCGCTGGCCACCACCCGCAGCGCCCACGAGCACCGCGCGGTGGTGCTCGCCGCCGACCGCGACGGCCTGACCGCCGCGCTGGGCGCGCTCGCCGACGGCCGTCCCGCGCCGGACACCGTCACCCGCGCCCCCGGTACGCCGGGCGACGTGGTCTTCGTCTTCCCCGGCCAGGGTTCGCAGTGGACCGGCATGGCCGCCGAGCTGCTCGACACCGCCCCGGTGTTCGCCGAGACGTTCGCCGCCTGCGCGGCGGCGCTGCGCCCGCACGTCGACTGGTCACTGACCGACGTGGTGCGCGGCGTGCCCGGCGCGCCGTCGCTGGAGCGGGTGGACGTGGTGCAGCCGGCGCTGTTCGCGGTCGGCGTGTCCCTCGCCGCGCTGTGGCGCTCCTACGCCGTCCACCCGTCGGCCGTGGTCGGCCACTCCCAGGGCGAGATCGCCGCCGCGTACGTCGCCGGTGGGCTCAGCCTGGACGACGCCGCCGCCGTGGTGGCGCTGCGCAGCCGGATCATCGCCGGCATCGCCGGTGACGGCGGCATGGTCTCGGTCGCCACCACCGCCGACGAGGTCACCGCCACGATCAGCCGCTGGGACGGCCGGGTCTCGCTCGCCGCGATCAACGGCCCGACCGCCGTGGTGGTCTCCGGCGACTCCGCCGCGCTCGACGAACTGGTCGCCCACTACCAGGGGCGGGACGTGCGGGTACGCCGGGTGCCGGTGGACTACGCGTCGCACTCCGCGCACGTCGAACCGCTACGCGAGCGGCTGCGTGAGCTGCTCGCCGGCCTGCGCCCGCGCACCGGGGAGATCCGGTTCCGGTCCACCGTGACCGGCGAGTGGACCGACACCGCCGGCCTGGACGCCGACTACTGGTACCGCAACCTGCGGCAGACGGTCGGCTTCGACGCCGCCGTCCGCGACCTCGCCGCCACCGGCCACCAGACGTTCGTGGAGGTCAGCGCGCACCCGGTGCTCACCATGGCGATGCAGGAGAGCGTCGAGTCGGCCGCCGCCGACCCGGCCGCGGTCACCGTGACCGGCACGCTGCGCCGAGACGAGGGCGGCCTGGCCCGCTTCCACCGCGCGGTCGCCGAGGTGTACGCCGGTGGCGCCGCCGTCGACTGGCGGCCCGCGTTCGCCGGCCGGTCCACCCGCCGGCTCGACCTGCCCACGTACCCGTTCCAGCGGCAGCTCTACTGGCCGCGCCCGGCCGCCGCCGCGACCGCCGGGACCACGGCCGGCACGGTCGAGGTGGACGAGGTCGACGCCCGGTTCTGGGCGGCCGTCGAGGCCGAGGACCCGGCCGCGGTCGGCGCCGAGCTGGCCGACGTCGCCGAGGTGTCCGAGGACGCCCTCACCGCGCTGCTGCCCGCGCTCGCCGCCTGGCGTCGTCGCCACCGCGACCAGGCCACCATCGACTCGTGGCGCTACCGCGACAGTTGGCTTCCGGTCGCCCCCGACGGCTCGGCCGCGCCGACCCTCACCGGCGCCTGGTGGCTGGTCACCGCCGCCGGGGCCGACGCGGATGCCCCCGCCGACGCCGCGGTCGGCTTCGTGGCGGACGCGTTGCGTCGGCACGGCGCCACCGTCGTCGAGATCGCGCTGACCGGTGCGCCCGACCGGAACGCGCTCACCGACCGGCTGCGCGACACGCACCGGGACACGCCGCCCGCCGGCGTGGTCTCGCTCCTGGCGCTCGACGAGACGCCGCTGCCCGGCCACCCGCACGTGCCGGCCGGGTTCGCCGGCACCGTCACGCTCACCCAGGCACTCGGCGACGCCGGCGTCCGCGCGCCGCTGTGGACGCTCACCCGGGGCGCGGTCACCACCGGCCCCGGCGACCCGCTGACCCACCCGACGCAGCAGCTCGCCTGGGGCTTCGGCCGGATCGCCGCGCTGGAACACCCGGACCGCTGGGGCGGCCTGGTCGACCTGCCCGACACCCCGGACGACCGCACCGCCGTCCAGCTCGCCCGCGTCCTCGCCGGCGCCGACGGGGAGGACCAGGTCGCGCTGCGCCCCACCGGCGCGTACGGGCGGCGGCTGCGGCGTGCCCCGCTCGGCGACATCCCCGCCCCGCGCGACTGGCGACCCACCGGCACCGCGCTGGTCACCGGCGGCACCGGCGCGCTCGGCGGGCACGTGGCCCGCTGGCTCGCCGCCAACGGCGTCGACCACCTGGTGCTGCTGAGCCGACGCGGCCGGTCCGGCGACGGCGTCGCCGAGCTGGAGGCCGAGCTGACCGCCTCGGACGCCCGGGTCACGGTCGCGGCCTGCGACGCCGCCGACCGGGACGCGCTCGCCGCCGTGCTGGCCGACGTGCCCGCCGAACATCCCCTCCGCATCGTCGTGCACACCGCCGCCGTGCTCGACGACGCGGTGATCGGCGCCCTCACCCTCGACCAGCTCGACCACGCGCTCGCCGCCAAGGTCACCGCCGCGGTCAACCTGCACGAGCTGACCCGCGACCTCGACCTCGACGCGTTCGTGCTGTTCTCCGCGATGGCCGGCACCGTGGGCAGCTCCGGCGTCGGCAACTACGCCCCCGGCAACGCCTACCTCAACGCGCTCGCCGAACACCGCCGCGACCTCGGCCTGCCGGCCACCTCGATCGCCTGGGGCGCCTGGGGCGGCGGCGGCATGGCCGACGGCGAGTTCGGCCGGATGCTGCACCGGCACGGCGCGCCCGAGATGCCGCCCCGGCTCGCGATCGCCGCGCTGCACCAGGCGCTCGCCCACGACGAGACGTTCCTGACCATCTCCAACATCGCCTGGGACCGGTTCCGGGTCGCGCTCACCGCCACCCGCCCGGCCCCGCTGATCGCCGAGATCCCCGAGGTGCGGCGGCTCGCCGCCGAACGGGAACCGGAGGAGACCACCGAGGTCGAGCCGGTCGGCGCGTTCGCCCGGATGGCGTCCGCGCAGCGCCGGCAGGCGCTGCTCGACCTGGTCCGCGACCAGGCGGCCACGGTCCTGAAGTACGACGGCGGCCAGGCCGTCGACCCGCACCACGCGTTCCGGGACCTCGGCTTCGACTCGGTCACCGCGGTCGAGCTGCGCAACCGGCTCGGCACCGCCACCGGGCTGCGGCTGCCGGTCACGCTGGTCTTCGACTACCCGACCGCCACCGTGCTGGCCCGCCACCTCGACGAGGAGCTGGGCGGCGGCGCCGAGACCGAGGCGGTCGCCGGCCCCGCGCCGCTGGCCGACGACGAGCCGATCGCGGTGGTCGCCATGTCCTGCCGGTTCCCGGGCGGGGTGACCGACCCGGAGCGGTTCTGGCAGTTGCTGCACGCCGGCCGGGACGCGGTGTCGGACCTGCCCGGCGACCGGGGCTGGGACGTCGACCGGCTCTACGACCCCGACCCCTACTCCGCCGGCACCTCCTACGTCCGCACCGGCGCGTTCCTCTACGACGTGGCCGACTTCGACGCCGGGTTCTTCGGCATCTCACCGCGTGAGGCCGTGGCCATGGACCCGCAGCAGCGCCTGCTGCTGGAGACGTCGTGGGAGGCCATCGAGCGGGCAGGGGTTGACCCGGGTGGCTTGCGGGGTTCACGAACAGGGGTGTTCGTCGGCACGAACGGACAGGACTATGGGGCCCTGTTGATGGTGTCCGCGGACGAGGTCGAAGGGTTCGCGAGCACCGGGAACGCGGCGAGCGTGGTCTCGGGGCGGGTGGCGTACGTGTTGGGGTTGGAAGGACCTGCGGTCTCGGTGGACACGGCGTGTTCGTCGTCGCTGGTCGCGCTGCACCTGGCGGCGGCCGCACTGCAACGCGGCGAGTGCGACCTGGCGCTCGCCGGTGGCGTGACCGTCATGTCGACCCCGGGGCTGTTCGTCGAGTTCTCCCGCCAGCGCGGCCTCGCCGCCGACGGGCGGTGCAAGGCGTTCGCCGCCGCCGCCGACGGAACCGGATGGGGGGAGGGCGTGGGGATGCTCCTGGTTGAACGGCTCTCCGACGCCCGCCGCAACGGGCATCCGGTGCTCGCCGTGCTGCGCGGCAGCGCGGTCAACCAGGACGGCGCGTCCAACGGGCTGACCGCCCCGAACGGCCCGTCGCAGCAGCGGGTGATCCGGGCGGCGCTGGCCGCGGCGCGGCTGTCCCCGGCCGACGTGGACGTGGTGGAGGCGCACGGCACCGGCACCACGCTGGGTGACCCGATCGAGGCGCAGGCGCTCATCGCCACGTACGGGCAGGGCCGCGCCGACGTCGAACCGCTGCTGCTCGGCTCGGTGAAGTCGAACATCGGCCACACCCAGGCCGCCGCCGGCGTCGCCGGCGTGATCAAGATGATCCTGGCCATGCGGGCCGGCGTGGTCCCGATGACGCTGCACGTGGACGCGCCCTCGCCGCACATCGACTGGTCGGCCGGCGCGGTGGAGCTGGTCACCGAGAACCGGCCCTGGCCGGGCAGCGGGTCCGGCCGTCGGGCGGCGGTGTCCTCGTTCGGCATCTCCGGCACCAACGCGCACGTCATCCTCGAACTGCCCGACGAGGCGTCCACCGAGCCGGACGCCGTCCGGCCCGGCCTGCTCGACGCCGCCGTCACCGCCTGGCCGGTGTCGGCGCGGACCCGCGACGGGCTCGCCCGGCAGGCCCAGCGGCTGTCCCGGCACCTGCGCTCCGACCCGGCCGACCCCGCCGTGGTGGCCTGGTCGTTGGCCACCACCCGGTCGGCGTTCGACCAGCGGGCCGTGGTGCTCGGCTCCTCGGCCGAGGAGTTGCTGTCCGGTCTGGACGCGCTCGCGTCCGGCGCGCCCGCCGGCAACCTGGTGGCCGGCGCGGTCGCCGGGCACGGTGCCGGTCCGGTGTTCGTGTTCCCGGGTCAGGGTGCGCAGTCGGCGCGGATGGCTTCCGGTCTGGTGGGCCGGTGCGTGCCGTTCGACGCGGCGCTGGGCGAGTGTCAGGTGGCGCTCTCTCCTTACCTCGATGTCGATCTGGTGTCGGTGTTGACCGGTGACGACGAGTCGTGGTTGGGCCGGGTCGAGGTGGTGCAGCCGGTGCTGTGGGCGGTGGGTGTCGCCCTGGCCGCGGTGTGGCGGCACGTGGGGGTCGTGCCGCAGGCGGTGGTCGGTCACTCGCAGGGCGAGATCGGCGCGGCCTGTGTGGCCGGGATCCTGTCCCTGGACGATGCGGCGAAGACGGTGGCGTTGCGGTCGCGGGCGTTGTCCGCGCTGCGGGGCACCGGGACGATGGCGTCGGTCGACCTGTCCGCCGACGAGGTGACCGCCCGGCTGGGTGGCTTCGCCGGTGTCGGGGTGGCGGCGGTGAACGGCCCGGCGACCGTGGTGGTGTCCGGTCCGCCGCAGGCGGTCGCGGACCTGGTTGAGTCGTGTCAGGCCGACGGTGTTCGGGCCCGGTTGATCCCGGTGGACTACGCGTCGCACTCCGCGGCGGTGGAGGAGGTCGCGCAGCGGCTTCGCACGGAGCTGGCCGGTGTGACGCCGCAGGCCGGTCACACGCGTCTGGTGTCGACGTTGACCGGGGAGTGGGTGGACCCGGCGACGATGACGGCGGACTACTGGTACGACAACCTGCGGCAGACCGTGCGGTTCGACACCGCGGTGCGCACGGCGGTCGGGGCGGGTCACACGACGTTCGTGGAGATCTCGCCGCATCCGGTGTTGACCATGCCGGTGACCGCGATCCTGGACGACCTCGGCGCCGCCGGGCACACGCTGTCCACGCTGCGGCGGGGTGAGGACGACCCGACCCGGCTGCTGACCAACCTGGCCACCGCGCACAGCGTCGGCCTGCCCGTCGACCTGACCACGGTCCTCGCCGGCACGGACACCGTCGCGCTGCCCACCTACGCGTTCGACCGGGCCCGCTACTGGCCACGCGCCAGCCTCGACGCGCCCGCCGCCGGGGAGAGCCCGACCGGCGTCGACGCCGCCTTCTGGGCCGCCGTCGACAACGAGGACCTCGCGGCGCTCGCCGATCTCACCGCCGCCGACGCCGCCGAATCCCTCGACCGGCTCGGCGCGGCCCTGCCGCTGCTCGCCGACTGGCGCCGCCGGCAACGCGACCGGTCCACGCTCGACGACCTGCGCTACCGCGCCGTCTGGCAGCCGTACGGCGGAATTCCGGTCGGCTTCCTCACCGGCGTCTGGTGGGTCGTCGCCGACGAGGCCGGCGCCGCCGAGGCGGAGACGGCGGTGGCCGAACTGACCCGGCGCGGCGCGGACGCCCGGCTGGTGCTGCTGCCCGCCGACGACACCGACCGCGCCGCCGTCGCCGCCCGGCTCACCGCCGCAGGCCCCGACCCGGCCGACCGGGTGCTCTCCCTGCTCGCGCTCGCCGACGGCCCGGTCGACGCCACCGAGCCGGTGCCGCCGTTCCTGGCCCGCTCGCTGGCGCTGATCCAGGCGCTCGGGGACCTCGACGTGGCCGCGCCGCTGTGGTGCGTCACCCGGGGCGCCGCCGGCACCACCCGCGACGGTGGCGCCGGCCGGCCCGAACAGGCCCTGCTCTGGGGCCTCGGCCGGGTCGTCGCGCTGGAACACCCGGAACGCTGGGGTGGCCTGGTCGACGTGCCGGCCACGCTCGACGACCACGGCTGGGACCTGCTCTGCGCCGCGCTCACCGGCCCCGACGGGGAGGACCAGCTCGCCGTCGACGGCGTCACGCTGCTGGTCCGCCGGCTCGTCCGGGCGCCCGGCGGCGGCACCGACCCGGAACTCGACCACGCCGGCACCACGCTGGTCACCGGCGGCACCGGCGCGCTCGGCGGGCAGGTGGCCCGCTGGCTCGCCGACCGGGGCGCGACGCACCTGATGCTGGTCAGCCGACGCGGCGCCGACGCGCCCGGCGCCGCCGACCTGGTCCGCGACCTCACCGACCGGGGCGCCCGGGTCACGGTCGCCGCCTGCGACGTGGCCGACCGGGCCGCGCTCGCCAAGCTCCTCGACGAGGTGCCCGCCGACGCGCCGCTGACCGGCGTCGTGCACACCGCCGGCATCCTCGACGACGGGGTCCTCGACGGTCTCACCGCCGACCGGATCGCCGACGTGCTGCGGCCCAAGGTGCTCGGCGCGCTGCACCTGCACGAGCTGACCGCCGATCGGGACCTGCGCGCCTTCGTGCTCTTCTCCGCGCTGCCCGGCCAGCTCGGCGCCGCCGGGCAGGGCAGCTACGCCGCCGCGAACGCCTACCTCGACGCGTTGGCCGAGCAGCGGCACCGGCGGGGCCTGCCGGCCACCTCCGTCGCCTGGGGACCCTGGGCCACCGGCGGCATGGCCGACGCCGACCCCGCCGTGGCCGAACGCCGGCGGCGCAGCGGTGTCGCCCGGCTCGACAGTGACCTCGCGCTCACCGCGCTCGCCGGCTGCCTCGCCCGCCGCGAACCGGTCACCGTGGTCGCCGGCATCGACTGGGCCCGGTACGTGCCCGGCTTCACCGCGGTGCGGCCCAGCCCGCTGCTCACCGGCATCCCGGAGGCGCTCCGCGCCACCGCCGAGCGCGCCGACGACGCCGGCCCCTCCGCCGAGTCGCTCGCCGCCCTGCTCGCCGGGCAGAGCGAGGCGGAACGCCGCAAGACGCTGCTCGACCTCGTCCGGGGCCAGGCGGCGGCGGTGCTCGGGCACGCCTCGGACACCGCCGTCGAACCCGACCGGGCGTTCCGGGACCTCGGCTTCGACTCGCTGACCGCGGTGGAGCTGCGCAACCGGCTCACCGCCGCCACCGGCGTCCGGCTGCCCGCCACGGTGGTGTTCGACTACCCGACCGCCGCGCTGCTCGCCGACTACGTCCGCGCCGCCGTCGTGGACGGGGGAGTGGCCGCCGCCGCGCCGGTCTTCGGCGAACTGGAGCGGCTGGAGGCGGCGCTGTCCGGCGCCGCCCCCGACCGCGGCGCGCGGCTGCGGATCACCGAACGGCTCCGGACGCTGCTGGCCTCACTCAACGAGGTGGACGCCCCGGCGGACGGCGACGGCGTCGCCGACAAGCTCCAGGACGCCACCCCGGACGAGGTCTTCGACTTCATCGACCGCGAGCTGGGGGTGTCCTGACGTGACCACTGCCGGCTCGGGGCAACACAGGGAATGGGCGGACCATGGCTGACGAGGCGAAGCTTCTCGACTACCTCAAGCGGGTCACCGCCGACCTGCACCAGGTGCGGCAGCGGCTGCGCGAGGTGGAGGCCGGCGAGCAGGAGCCGGTCGCGATCGTCGGCATGAGCTGCCGCTTCCCCGGCGGCATCCGCACCCCGGAGCAGCTGTGGGACGTGGTGGCGTCCGGCCGGGACGTGATGACCGAGTTCCCCACCGACCGGGGCTGGGACCTCGACGCGCTGCACGCCGGCGACCCCGAGGACGCCGGCACCTCGTACGCGCGCCACGGCGGCTTCGTCACCGACCTGGCCGACTTCGACAGCGGCTTCTTCGCCATCTCGCCGCGCGAGGCGCTCGCCATGGACCCGCAGCAGCGGTGGCTGCTGGAGACCACCTGGGAGGTCTTCGAGCGGGCCGGCATCGACCCGCACACGCTGCGCGGCAGCCGCACCGGCGTGTTCGCCGGCAGCACCGGCCAGGACTACGGCACCGTGCTGATGACCGCCGCCGCGCAGGGCCTGGAAGGGCACCTGATGACCGGCAACGCCGGCAGCGTCGTGTCCGGCCGGATCGCCTACACGTTCGGCCTGGAAGGGCCCGCGGTCACCGTCGACACCGCCTGCTCGTCGTCGCTGGTGGCGATGCACCTGGCCGGGCAGGCGCTGCGGCAGCGGGAGTGCACGCTCGCCGTCGTCGCCGGCGTCACCGCCATGTGTACGCCGGGCGCGTTCGTGGAGTTCTCCCGCCAGCGCGGGCTGGCCGCCGACGGCCGGTGCAAGGCGTTCGCCGCCGCCGCCGACGGCACCGGCTGGTCCGAGGGCGTCGGTGTGCTGCTGCTGGAACGCGTCTCCGACGCCCGCCGCAACGGCCACCCGATCCTCGCCGTGCTGCGCGGCAGCGCGGTCAACCAGGACGGCGCGTCGAACGGGCTCAGCGCCCCGAACGGCCCGTCGCAGCAGCGGGTGATCCAGCAGGCCCTGGCCAACGCCGGGCTCGCCGCCGGCGGCGTGGACGTGGTGGAGGCGCACGGCACCGGCACCCGGCTCGGTGACCCGATCGAGGCGCAGGCGCTGCTGGCCACGTACGGGCAGGACCGGGGCGACGCCGCGCCGCTGCTGCTCGGCTCCGTCAAGTCGAACCTGGGGCACACGCAGGCGGCGGCCGGTGTCGCCGGGGTGATCAAGATGGTGCAGGCGATGCGGCACGGGCTCGTCCCGCCCACGCTGCACGTGGACGCGCCGACGCCGCAGGTCGACTGGGACACCGGCGCGGTCGAGCTGGTCACCGAGGCCACCCCGTGGCCGGCGGTGGACCGGCCCCGCCGCTCGGCGATCTCCTCGTTCGGCGTGTCCGGCACCAACGCGCACACCATCCTCGAACAGGCGCCGCCGGACGAGCCCGCCCCGGCCGACGACGCGCCGACACGCACCCGCCCGGTCGTACCGGTGCTGGTGTCCGCCCGCGACGACGCCGCGCTCGCCGACCAGGCCGGCCGCTGGGCCGCGCGGCTGGCCGCCGACCCGACGTCGACCGCGCTCGACGTGGCGTTCTCCTCGGCGACCGCCCGTGCGGCGCTGGACCGGCGGGCCGTGCTGGCCGCCACCGACCGCGACGACCTGCTCGCCGGCCTGCGGGCGCTCGCGGCCGGAACGCCGACGGCCACCACGGCGACCGGCGCGGCCACCGACCGGCAGGGCCTGGCGGTGCTGTTCTCCGGGCAGGGCGCGCAGCGTGCCGGCATGGGTCGGGAGCTGTCCGAGGCGTTCCCGGTGTTCGCGTCCGCGTTGGACGAGGTCTGCGCGGCACTCGATCCGTTGCTGCCGCAGCCGTTGAAGCCGGTGCTGTTCGGCGACGGTGATCTGCTGGACCAGACCCAGTTCACCCAGGCCGGGCTGTTCGCGGTCGAGGTGGCCCTGTTCCGGCTCGTCGAGTCGTTCGGGGTCACCCCGGACTTCGTGGGTGGGCACTCGATCGGTGAGGTCACCGCCGCGTACGTGGCGGGTGTGTTGTCGCTGCCGGACGCGTGCGCGCTGGTCGCGGCGCGGGGCCGGCTGATGCAGGCGCTGCCGGCCGGTGGCGGGATGCTCGCGGTCGCCGCGCCGGAGGCCGAGGTGGCCGCGTCGATCGGGGCACACGCCGCGCTGGGGATCGCGGCGGTGAACGGGCCGTCGTCGACGGTGGTGTCCGGTCCGGTCGACGCGCTGGACGAGATCGAGCGCGTCTGGCGGGACCGGGGTGTGCGGGTTCGTCGGTTGACGGTGTCGCACGCGTTCCACAGCCCGCTGATGGAGCCGATGCTCGCCGAGTTCCGCACCGTGCTGGACGGGTTGACGTTCGCCGCGCCGCTGCTGCCGGTCGTGTCCAACGTGACCGGCGCGCTCGCTGAGTCCGACGAGATCACCAGCGTCGACTACTGGGTGCGGCACGTGCGGGAGGCGGTGCGTTACGCCGACGGGATCGCCGCGCTGCGGGCGGCCGGGGCGGACACGTTCCTGGAGGTCGGCCCGCAGAGCGTGCTCACCGCGCTGACCGCCGAGATCCTGCCCGACGACGACACCGTCGTCGCAACCTCGGTGCAGCGCCGCGACCGGGACGAGACCGGGGCGTTGCTGGCCGGGCTGGCGGAGCTGCACGTGCACGGCGTGCGCGTCGACTGGACGCCGTGGTTCGCCGGCACCGGCGCGACCCGCGTCGACCTGCCCACCTACGCGTTCCAGCGCCAGCGGTACTGGCCGGAGGCCGGCGGCGGCTGGACCGGCGACGTCACCGCGGTCGGCCTGCGCCCCGCCCGGCACCCGTTGCTCGGCGCCGCCGTCGGCGTCGCCCACGCCGAGGGCTTCCTGTTCACCGGCCGGCTGTCCCGGCGTACCCACCCGTGGATCGCCGACCACGTCGTCTTCGACACCGTGCTGCTGCCCGGCACCGGCTTCGTCGAGCTGGCCCTCCAGGCCGGCGCGCACGTCGGCGCCGACCACGTCCGCGAACTGACCCTCGAAGCGCCGCTGATCCTGCCCGAGACCGGCGGCGTCGACATCCAGCTCTGGATCGGCCCCGCCGACGAGACCGGCTGCCGGTCCGTGTCGCTGCACTCCGCGCCCGACCACGACCGGCCCGGCGACGAGCCGACCGACCGTGACACCGCCGACGGCGACCCGCGCACCTGGACCCGCAACGCCAGCGGCGTCCTCGCCGACCGGCCGGCGCAACCCGGCGTACCCGGCTGGTCCGACCTGGCCGCCTGGCCGCCGCCGGACGCCACCGAGGTGCCCACCGACCAGCTCTATCCGCACCTGGCCGCCCAGGGCTACGACTACGGCCCGTCGTTCATCGCGCTGCGCACCGCCTGGCGGCGCGGCGACGACCTCTTCGCCGACCTGGCGCTGCCCGAGACACCGGCCGCCGAGGCCGGCGGCTACGGCGTGCACCCGGCGCTGCTCGACGCCGCGCTGCACACACTCGGCCTCACCAGCGCCGCCGGTGCGTCGACCGGCCCCGGCCTGCCCCCCGGCCACGGCCGGCTGCCGTTCTCCTGGAACGACATCGCGTTGCACGCCGCCGGCGCCGCCGCCGCCCGGGTCCGGGTCCGGCACACCGGCCCGGACAGCGTCTCGCTGCTCCTCGCCGGCGTCGACGGCGCCCCGATCGCCTCGGTCGGCTCGCTCGTCCTACGGCCGGTCACCGCCGACCAGCTCCGCACCGCCGGCGGCGGCGGACCCGAGTCGCTGTACCGAATCGACTGGACCCCGCTGCCGCTGCCCACCGGACCGGCCGCCGGCACGTGGGCGGTGCTCGACACCGACCCCGCGCTCGCCGACGCGGTGGCCGCCACCGGGACGGCCGTCACCGCGTACCCCGATCTCGCGGCCCTGACCGGCGCGCTCGACGACGGCGCCGACGCGCCCGGCGTGCTTGTCGCGTCGTTCCTCGACCCGCGCGGCGAGCGCGACGTGCCCCGCCGGGTCGCCGAGGTGACCCACCGGGCGCTCGACGTGCTCCAGCGGTTCCTCGCCGACGACCGCTACGAGGCCACCCGGCTGGTCGTGCTCACCCGCGGCGCGGTCGCCACCGAGCCGGACGCCGACCTCACCGACCTGGCCGGCGCCGCCGTCATCGGCCTGGTGCGCTCCGCCCAGTCGGAGAACCCGGGCCGGTTCGTGCTGGTCGACGTGGACGACCCGGCGACCGCCGCCGCCGCGCTGGTGGCGGCGCTGGACACCGACGAACCGCAGCTCGCCATCCGCGCCGGTGTCGCGGCCGGCGCCCGGCTCGCCCGGGTGCCCGCGCCCGCCGAGCCGGCCGACCCGGCGTTCGACGCCGACGGCACCGTGCTGATCACCGGCGCCACCGGCACGCTCGGCCAGCTCATGAGCCGGCACCTGGTGACCCGGCACGGCGTGCGGCACCTGGTGCTCACCAGCCGGCGCGGCCGGGACGCCGCCGGCATCCCGGAACTCTGCGACGAACTGACCGCGCTCGGCGCCACCGTCACGGTCGCCGCCTGCGACGTCGCCGACCGCGACGCGGTCGCCGCGCTGCTCGCCGACCTCCCCGCCGACCACCCGCTCACCGCCGTGGTCCACGCCGCCGGGGTACGCGACGACGGCGTCATCTCCTCGCTCACCCCCGACCGGGTCGACGGCGTGCTGCGCCCCAAGGTCGACGCCGCCTGGCACCTGCACGAGCTGACCGCCGACCTCGACCTCACCGCGTTCGTCTCGTACTCCTCGCTCGCGGCCACCGCCGGCGGCCCCGGCCAGGGCAACTACGCCGCCGCCAACGCGTTCCTCGACGGGCTGGCCCACCACCGTCGCGCCCGTGGCCTCGCCGCGCTCACCCTCGCGTGGGGCCTCTGGGCCGACCGCAGCGGCATGACCACCGAACTGGACGACGTCCACCTCAACCGCATCTCCCGCTCCGGCGTGTCCGCCATGGAGGCGGAGGAGGGGCTGGCGCTCTTCGACGCCGCCTGCCGCGTCCCGGCCGCCGCGCTGGTGCCGGCCCGCCTCGACCTGGCCGCCATGCGGGCCCAGTTCGCCGGCACCGTCCCGCCGCTGTACCGGGCGCTGATCCGCGCCGGCCGGGGCGCCGCCGCCGCACCGGCCACCGGCGCGTCGCTGGTGCAGCAGCTCGCCGCGCTCGACGACACCGACCGGCGGGCCGCGCTGCTGGAGATCGTCCGGGGGCAGGCCGCCGCCGTGCTCGGCTACCCCGACCCGGCCGCCGTCGACCCGCGCCGCGCGTTCAGCGACCTCGGCTTCGACTCGCTCACCGCCGTCGAGATGCGCAACCGGCTCGGCAACGCGTTCGGCCTGCGGCTGCCCGCCACGCTGGTCTTCGACTACCCGAGCCCGCAGGAACTCGCCGCCCACCTGGACACCGAGATCGCGGGCGTCCCGGTCCCGGCCCGTCCGGCGACCGCCCCGGTCACCGTCGGCGACGACGAGCCGCTGGCCATCATCGGCATGGCCTGCCGGCTGCCCGGCGGCGTGTCCACCCCGGACGACCTGTGGCGGCTCGTCGCCGACGGCGTCGACGCGATCACCGACCTGCCCGGCGACCGGGGCTGGGACCTGGACACGCTCTACAGCCCCGACCCGGACGCGGCCGGCACGTTCTACGCCCGAGGCGGCGGCTTCCTCGCCGACGTCGACCGGTTCGACCCCGGCTTCTTCGGCATCAGCCCGCGCGAGGCGCTCGCCATGGACCCGCAGCAGCGGCTGCTGCTGGAGACCACCTGGGAGACGTTCGAGTCCGCCGGCATCGACCCGACCGGGGTACGCGGCAGCAGCACCGGCGTGTTCGTCGGCACCAGCGGCCAGGACTACGGCTCGCTGCTCGCGTTCGCCCCGGAGGAGACCTCCGGGTACGCGCTCACCGGCATGACCAGCAGCGTCATCTCCGGCCGGGTCGCCTACACGTACGGGCTGGAGGGGCCGGCGGTCTCGCTGGACACCGCCTGCTCGTCGTCGCTCGTCGCGCTGCACTGGGCCGGGCAGGCGCTGCGCCGCGGCGAGTGCGACATGGCCCTCGCGGGCGGCGTCATCGTGATGGCCACCCCGACCGCGTTCGTGGAGTTCTCCCGCCAGCGCGGACTGGCCGCCGACGGCCGGTGCAAGTCGTTCGCCGCCGCCGCCGACGGCACCGGCTGGTCCGAGGGCGTCGGCCTGCTGCTGGTGCAGCGCCTCTCCGACGCCCGCCGGCAGGGCCGGCACGTGCTCGCGGTGGTACGCGGCAGCGCGGTCAACTCCGACGGCGCGTCCAACGGGCTGACCGCCCCGAACGGCCCGTCGCAGCAGCGGGTGATCCGGGCGGCGCTGGCCGCCGCGCGGCTGTCCCCGGCCGACGTGGACGTGGTGGAGGCGCACGGCACCGGCACCACGCTGGGTGACCCGATCGAGGCGCAGGCGCTGCTCGCCACGTACGGGCAGGACCGGCCCGCCGACCGGCCGCTGCTGCTCGGCTCGATCAAGTCGAACATCGGCCACGCCCAGGCCGCCGCCGGCGTCGCCGGTGTGATCAAGATGGTGCAGGCCATGCGGCACGGCACCGTGCCCCGCACACTGCACGTGGACGAGCCGTCCCCGCACATCGACTGGGACGCCGGCGCGGTGGAACTGGCCACCGAGGCGCGGCCCTGGCCGGCGGGCGACCGCCCGCGCCGGGCGGCGGTGTCGTCGTTCGGCATCTCCGGCACCAACGCGCACGTCATCGTGGAACAGGGCGACGAACCGGCCGCCCCGGCCGCCACCGGCGCCGGCCTGCTGGACACCGCCGCGACGGTGTGGGCGGTCTCCGCACGGTCCCGCGCCGCGCTGGCCGGGCAGGCCGCCCGCCTGGCCGAGCACGTCCGCGCGCAGGGCGACGTGGACACCGCCGCGGTGGCCTGGTCGCTGGTCGCCACCCGGTCGGCGTTCGACCAGCGGGCCGCCGTGGTCGGCTCGTCGGTCGAGGAGTTGCTGTCCGGCCTGGACGCGCTCGCCGACGGGTCGCCGTCGCCGCACCTGGTCACCGGCACGGCCTCCGCCACCGCCGGTCCGGTGTTCGTGTTCCCGGGTCAGGGTGCGCAGTCGGCGCGGATGGCTTCCGGTCTGGTCGGTCGGTGCGCGCCGTTCGACGCGGCGCTGGCCGAGTGTCAGGTGGCCCTTTCTCCTTACCTCGACGTCGATCTGGTGTCGGTGTTGACCGGCGACGACGAGTCGTGGTTGGACCGGGTCGAGGTGGTGCAGCCGGTGCTGTGGGCGGTGGGCGTCGCCCTGGCCGCGGTGTGGCGGCACGTCGGGGTCGTGCCGCAGGCGGTGGTCGGTCACTCGCAGGGTGAGATCGGCGCGGCCTGCGTGGCCGGGATCCTGTCCCTGGACGACGCCGCGAAGACGGTGGCGTTGCGGTCGCGGGCGCTGTCCGCGCTGCGGGGCACCGGCACGATGGCGTCGGTCGACCTGTCCGCCGACGAGGTCACCGCGCGACTGGCGGGAGCGGCCCCGGGCGACGGCGTCACGCCGGACGACGGTCCGTTCCCCGGCGTCGGGATCGCGGCCGTCAACGGCCCGGCGACCGTGGTGGTGTCGGGTCCGCCGCAGGCGGTCGCGGACCTGGTCGAGTCGTGTCAGGCCGACGGCATCCGGGCCCGGTTGATCCCGGTGGACTACGCGTCGCACTCGGCGGCGGTGGAGGAGGTCGCGCAGCGGCTTCGTACCGAGCTGGCCGGTGTGACGCCGCAGCCCGGTCACACCCGGCTGGTGTCCACGTTGACCGGGGAGTGGGTGGACCCGGCGACGATGACGGCCGACTACTGGTACGACAACCTGCGGCAGACCGTGCGGTTCGACACCGCGGTGCGTACCGCGGTCGGGGCGGGACACACGACGTTCGTGGAGATCTCACCGCATCCGGTGTTGACCATGCCGGTGACCGCGATCCTGGACGACCTCGGCACCGCCGGGCACACGCTGTCCACGCTGCGGCGGGGTGAGGACGACCCGACCCGGCTGCTGACCAACCTGGCCACCGCGCACAGCGTCGGCCTGCCCGTCGACCTGACCACCGTGCTCGCCGGCACGGACACCGTCGCGCTGCCCACCTACGCGTTCGAGCAGCAGCGGTTCTGGCTCGACCCGCCCGCCCACCGG
Organism: Micromonospora sp. AKA38; assembly: GCF_027925725.1. Classification (NCBI taxonomy): domain Bacteria; kingdom Bacillati; phylum Actinomycetota; class Actinomycetes; order Micromonosporales; family Micromonosporaceae; genus Micromonospora; species Micromonospora sp. AKA38. Next base: position 1,260,078 of record NZ_BNEI01000005.1, read on the forward strand.
GCTCAGGACGTCGCCTCCGCCGGCCTCCAGGACGCCGGCCACCCGCTGCTCAGCGCCGCCGTCACGTTCCCCGACAGCGAGCGGCTGGTCTTCACCGGGCGACTGTCCGTCCGCACCCACCCGTGGCTCGGCGAGCACCGGGTGATGAACGCGATCCTGCTGCCCGGCACCGCGTTCGTCGAACTGGCCGCGCACGCCGGCGACCAGGCCGGCGCGCCGGTGGTCGAGGAACTCACCCTGCTCGCCCCGCTCGTGCTGCCGGAACTCGGGTCGCTCCAGATCCAGCTCACCGTCGGCGAGCGCGACGAGACCGGCCGCCGCCCGGTGCAGCTGCACTCCCGCCCGTACCGGGACGGCTCCGACGAGATCCTCGCCGACGTGGCCTGGACCTGCCACGCCACCGGCCTGCTCGCCCCGCGCGGCGCCGAACCGCCCGCGTTCGACCTCGGTGTGTGGCCGCCACCCGGCGCCACAGCGGTCGCCTCCGACTCCTTCTACGCCGGCCTCGAAGCCACCGTCTTCGGCTACGGCCCGGTCTTCCGCGGCCTGCGCGCCGCCTGGACCCGGGGCGACGAGGTCTTCGCCGAGGTGGCGCTCCCCGCCGACCACCACGCCGAGGCCGGCCGGTTCGGGCTCCACCCGGCGCTGCTCGACGGCGCGCTCCAGGCCATGTCCATCGGCGGGTTCCTCGGCCGGATGGGTGACGGCGCCGACGCCAGCGTGCCCCGGCTGCCGTTCGCCTGGACCGGTGTCACGCTGCTCGCCGCCGGGGCCACCGCGCTGCGGGTCCGGGTCGCCGCGGCCGGCGACGTCGGCGTCACGTTCCAGGTCGCCGACGCCACCGGCGCCCCGGTCCTGCACGCCGACTCGCTGATCATGCGCCGGGTCACCGGCGACGCGCTCGGCGCGGCCCGCTCCGGCCGGCACGAGTCGCTGTTCCAGGTGGACTGGCCGGTGCTGCCGGTGACCGCCGGACCGTCGCCGGCCGCCACCGGATGGGTGGTGCTCGGCGACGACCTCGCGCTCAACGCCGCCGCCGAGGCCGCCGGCGCCCGCGTCCGCCCCGATCTCGCCCCGGAATCCTTCGCCGAGCTGCTCGCCGGTGGGGAACCCGCCCCCGGGACGCTGATCGTGCCGGTCGGCGGCACCGGCGACGGCGCCGGCCCCGAACTGGCCGCGCAGGCCCGCGCCACCACCCACCGCCTGCTCGGCACGCTCCAGGCCTGGCTCGCCGACGACCGGTTCGCCGACACCCGCCTGGTGCTTGTCACCCGTGGCGCTGTCGCCACCGGCGACCCGGCCGAGGTCGACCTGCGGTCGGCGCCCGCCTGGGGACTCGTCCGCACCGCCCAGCTCGAACACCCCGACCGGATCCAGCTCGTCGACCTGGACGCCGACCCGGCCGGCGCCACGCTGCTCGCCGCCGCGATCGGCACCGGCGAACCGCAGCTCGCCGTGCGCGCCGGCCAGGTGCGCGCGCCGCGCCTGGCCCGCGTACCGGCCGGGCTGGAGCCCCGGCCCGGCGGCGTCGACCCGGACGGCACTGTGCTGATCACCGGCGGCACCGGCGTGCTGGGCCGGCTGCTGGCCCGCCACCTCGCCACCACCCACGGCATGCGGCACCTGCTGCTCGCCGGGCGGCGCGGCGCGACCGCCGACGGCATCGACGACCTGGTCACCGAGCTGGCCGGCGTCGGCACCGAGGTCACGGTCGCCGCCTGCGACGCCGCCGACCCGGACGCGCTCGCCGCGCTGCTCGACGGCATCCCCGCCGCGCATCCGCTCACCGCCGTGGTGCACGCCGCCGGCGTGCTCGACGACGGCGTGCTGGAGTCGCTCACCCCGGACCGCATCGACGCGGTCAGCATCCCCAAGATCGACGCGGCGTGGCACCTGCACCGGCTCGCCGCCGGCCGGGATCTCGGCGCGTTCGTGCTGTTCTCCTCCGCCGCCGCCACGCTCGGCAGCGCCGGTCAGGCCAACTACGGCGCGGCCAACGCGTTCCTCGACGCGCTCGCCGCGCACCGGCGGGCCCAGGGCCTGCCCGGCATCTCGCTCGCCTGGGGCCTCTGGGAGCAGGCCAGCGGCATGACCGGTCACCTCGCCGACGCCGACGTGCGGCGGATGACCGAGCAGGGCGCCGCCGGGCTGGCCACCGAGCAGGCGCTGCACCTGTTCGACGCCGCCTGGCGGCTGGACACCGCCGCCGTCGTACCGATGCGGTTGGACGTGGCGGCGCTGCGCGGCCAGGCCGAGTCGGGCGTGCTCGCCCCGCTGCTGCGCGGTCTGGTCCGGGTGCCGCTGCGCCGTTCGGTCGACGCGGGCGGCGCCGGCACCGGCGGCGTGCCGCTCGCCCAGCGGCTCGCCGGCCTGGCCGACCCGGAGCGGCGCAAGGTGCTGCTCGACGTGGTCCGGGCGAACGTGGCCGCCGTGCTCGGCCACGCCGGGCCGGAAGCCGTCGACCCCGGCCGCCTCTTCACCGACCTGGGCTTCGACTCGCTGACCGCGGTCGACCTGCGCAACCGACTCAACACGCTGTCCGGGCTGCGGTTGCCCGCCACGCTGGTCTTCGACTACCCGACGCCGCACGCCCTCGCCGAGAAGCTGGCCGGCGAGATCGCCGCCGACGCGGCGCCCTCCACCCAGCCGCTGTTCCAGGGCATCGACGCGGTCGAGTCGCTGCTCACCACGCTGGCGCTCGACCCGGCGACCCGGGACCGGTTCGCCACCCGGATGCGTGACCTGCTCGCCAAGGCCACCGACCTCGCCGGCCCGGCCGAGGAACCGGAGCGGCCCGACCTCGACGCCGCCAGCGACGACGAGATCTTCGACTTCATCAGCAAAGAGTTTGGAATCTCCTGACATGACCACCGCGGATCAAGGCAGGGACGCGATGAGCGACGACGACAAGCTGCGGTACTTCCTCAAGCGGGTGACCGCCGACCTGCACGACACGAAGCGCAAGCTGCAGACCGTCGAGGCGCGGGACACCGAACCGCTCGCCATCGTGTCGATGAGCTGCCGGTTCCCCGGCGGCGTCCGGTCCCCGGAGGAACTGTGGGACCTGGTCGCCGACGGGCGCGACGCGCTCACCGAGTTCCCCGACGACCGGGGCTGGGACCTCGACGGCCTGTACGACCCCGACCCGGACAAGCCCGGCAAGAGCTACACCCGGGTCGGCGGGTTCCTCGACGGCGCCGGTGACTTCGACCCGGCCCTGTTCGGCATCTCGCCCCGCGAGGCGCTCGCCATGGACCCGCAGCAGCGGCTGCTGCTGGAGACGTCCTGGGAGGCGATCGAGCGGGCCGGCATCGACCCGCTGTCGCTGCGCGGCAGCGCCACCGGCGTCTTCGTCGGGCTGAGCACGTCCAACTACGGGATGGGCCTGCCGTACGTGCCGGACGGCGTCGACATGTACCTCGGCACCGGCAACACCACGAGCGTCGCCTCCGGCCGGATCTCGTTCACGCTCGGCCTCAACGGCCCCGCCGTCACCGTCGACACCGCCTGCTCGTCGTCGCTCGTCGCGCTGCACCTGGCCGGGCAGGCGCTGCGCCGCGGCGAGTGCGACCTGGCGGTCGCCGGCGGCGTCACCGTGATGGCCACCCCGGGCGTGTTCATCGTCTTCTCCCGCCAACGCGGCATGTCCGTCGACGGGCGGTGCCGCGCGTTCGCGGCCGGCGCCGACGGCACCGGCTGGGGCGAGGGCGGCGGCGTCGTCGTGGTGGAACGGCTCGCCGACGCCGAACGCAACGGCCACCCGATCCTCGCCGTGATCCGCGGCAGCGCGCTCAACCAGGACGGCGCGTCCAACGGCCTGACCGCCCCGAACGGCCCCTCCCAGCAGCGGGTCATCCGGGCCGCGCTGGCCGACGCCCGGCTCGGCGCGGCCGACGTCGACCTGGTCGAGGCGCACGGCACCGGCACCACGCTCGGCGACCCGATCGAGGCGCAGGCGCTGCTCGCCACGTACGGGCAGGACCGGCCCGCGGACCGGCCGCTCTGGCTGGGCTCGGTGAAGTCGAACATCGGCCACACGCAGAGCGCCGCCGGCGTGGCCGGACTGGTCAAGATGGTGATGGCGCTGCGGCACGGCACGCTGCCGGCGACGCTGCACGTGGACGAGCCGTCCCCGCACGTCGACTGGGACGCCGGCGCGGTGGAGCTGATCACCGAGAACCGGCAGTGGCCGGAACTGGGCCGGCCCCGCCGTGGCGGCGTCTCCTCGTTCGGGGTCAGCGGCACCAACGCGCACGTCATCGTCGAGGAGTACCGCCCCTCCACCGCCGAGCCGGCCGAGGCGCCCGCCGACGACGCCCCCGCGCCGCGCCGCGCCGGCCTGCTCGCCGCCGGCCCCACCGCCTGGCCGGTGTCGGCCCGGACCCGGGGCGCGCTCGCCGGGCAGGCCGCCCGACTGGCCGCGCACCTGCGCGCCCACCCCGCCGACCCGGCATCCGTGGCCTGGTCACTGGCCACCACCCGGTCCACGCTCGACCAGCGCGCCGTCGTCGTCGGCGCGGACCCCGCCGACCTGCTCGCCGGCCTGGACGCGCTCGCCGCCGGCCTGCCGGCCGGCAACCTGGTCACCGGTACGGCGTCCGCCGCCGGCGCCGGCCCGGTCTTCGTCTTCCCCGGCCAGGGCGCCCAGTCCGCCGGGATGGCCGCCGGCCTGGTCGGCCGGTGCGCGCCGTTCGACACCGCGCTGGCCGAGTGCCAGACGGCGCTGGCCCCCCACCTGGACGTCGACCTCGTGTCGGTGCTGACCGGCGACGACGAGTCCTGGCTGGACCGCGTCGAGGTGGTGCAGCCGGTGCTGTGGGCGGTCGGTGTGGCGCTCGCCGCCGTCTGGCGCGCGGCCGGCGTCACGCCCGACGCGGTGATCGGCCACTCCCAGGGCGAGATCGGCGCGGCATGCGTCGCCGGGATCCTGTCGCTCGACGACGCGGCGAAGACGGTGGCCTTGCGCTCCCGGGCGCTGTCCGCGCTGCGCGGCACCGGCACGATGGCATCGGTCGACCTGTCCGCCGACGAGGTGACCGCCCGGCTGGGCGGCTTCGACGGTGTCGGGGTGGCGGCGGTGAACGGCCCGGCGACGGTCGTGGTGTCCGGTCCGCCGCAGGCGGTCGCGGATCTGGTCGAGTCGTGTCAGGCCGACGGCGTCCGGGCCCGGCTGATCCCGGTGGACTACGCCTCGCACTCCGCCGCCGTGGAGGAGGTGGCGCAGCAGTTGCGTGCCGACCTGGCCGGCGTGACGCCGCAGGCCGGTCACACCCGTCTGGTGTCGACGTTGACCGGGGAGTGGGTGGACCCGGCGACGATGACGGCCGACTACTGGTACGACAACCTGCGCCGCACGGTCCGGTTCGACTCGGCGGTGCGGACGGCGGTCGAGGCGGGACACACCACGTTCGTCGAGATCAGTCCGCACCCGGTGCTGACCATGCCGGTCACGGCGGTCCTGGACGACACCGGCACCGCCGGGCACACGTTGTCGACGTTGCGGCGGGGTGAGGACGACCCGACCCGGCTGCTGACCAACCTGGCCACCGCGCACAGCATCGGCCTGCCTGTCGACCTGACCGCCGTCCTCGCCGAGACCGACACCGTCGCGCTGCCCACCTACGCGTTCGACCACCAGCGGCTCTGGCTCGACGGCAGCGGCGGCCCCGAGCGGGAGGACCAGGCGGCCGACCACGGCAGCCCGGACGACAGCGGCTTCTGGGCCGCCGTCGAACGCGACGACCTGCCCGGCCTCGCCGAGGTGCTCGCCGGCGACGACCTCCCCGCCGGGCAGGCGCTCGACGCGCTCGCCCCGGCGCTGCCGGTGCTGCACCGCTGGCGGCGGCAGCAGCGCCGCCAGTCCGACATCGACAGTTGGCGCTACCAGGACACCTGGAAGCCGCTCACCGGCATCACCAACCGCGGCATGGCCGGCACCTGGCTGGTCGTGCTGCCCACCGGCGACATCGTCGAACCCTGGCAGGAGGCGTGCGTCGACGCGTTCGCCGCCGCCGGCGCCACCGTCGTCCCGCTGCCGGTCAGCACCACCGACGTCGACCGCGACCTGCTCGGCAAGCTGCTGCGCGAGGCGCTCACCACCGGAGCGGACGGCACGCTCACCGAGGTGACCGGCGTGGTGTCGCTGCTCGCGTTCGACGAACTCGTCCACCCGATGCACCCGTCCGTACCCGGCGGATTCGCCGCCACCGTCGCGCTGGTCCAGGCGCTCGGCGACATCGGCCTGGCCGCCCCGATGTGGGCGGTCACCTCCGGCGCCGTCTCGGTCGGCCGCGCCGAACTGCTCCGCTCGCCCGGCCAGGCGATGATCTGGGGCTTCGGCCGCGTCGCCGCGCTGGAACACCCGCAGCGTTGGGGCGGACTCGTCGACCTGCCGGAGGCGGTCGACGAGCGCAGCGCCGGCCTGCTGATCGCGGCGCTCACCGCCGCCGGCGAGGAGGACCAGATCGCGGTACGCCCCGGCGGACTGCTCGGCCGGCGGCTCACCCGCGTCCCGCTCGGCGACAGCCGGCCCGCGCACCCGTGGCAGCCCTCCGGCACCGCGCTGGTCACCGGCGGCACCGGCGCGCTCGGCGGGCACGCCGCCCGCTGGCTCGCCCGCAGCGGCGTGGAGAACATCGTCGTGGCCAGCCGCCGCGGCATGGACGCCCCCGGCGCCGCCGAACTCGTCGACGACCTCACCGCCCTCGGCGCCACCGCCAGCGTGGTCACCTGCGACGCCGCCGACCGGGACGCGCTGGCCGCGCTGATCGACGGCATTCCCGCCGACCGGCCGCTGAAGGCCGTGGTGCACGCCAGCGCGGTGCTCGACGACGCCCTGATCAACGACCTGCGCATCGACCAGATCGAACGGGTCCTCGCGGCCAAGGTGGACGTCGCGTACCACCTGCACGAGCTGACGCTCGACCTCGACCTCGGCGCGTTCGTGCTGTTCTCCTCGTTCGCCGGTTCGGTGGGCAGCTCCGGCGTCGGCAACTACGCCCCGAGCAACGCGTTCCTCGACGCGCTCGCCCAGCACCGGCGCGGACTCGGCCTGCCCGGCACGTCCATCGCCTGGGGCGCCTGGGCCGGCGGCGGCATGGCCGACGGCCCGTTCGGTGAGCTGCTGCACCGGCACGGCGTACCCGAGATGCCGCCGGAGGCCGCGATCGCCGCGCTGCACCAGGCCGTCGACCACGGCGAGGCGTTCCTCACCGTCGCCGACATCGCCTGGGAGCGGTTCTCCGTCGCGTTCACCGCCACCCGGCCCGGCCCCCTGATCAGCGACCTGCCGGACGTCCGCCGGCTGCGCACGGTCGAGCGGACCACCGGCGGCGAGGTGCCCGACGGCCCGGAGTCGCTGCGCGACCGGCTCGCCGGGCTGCCCGCCGGCGACCGGATGGCGGTGCTGCTCGCGCTGGTCCGCGGCCAGGTCGCGGCCGTGCTCAACTACCCGTCCGGGGAGTCGGTGGACGAGCACCGCGCGTTCCGCGAACTGGGCTTCGACTCGGTCACCGCGGTCGAGCTGCGCAACCGGCTCGGCCTGGCGAGCGGGGTGGCGCTGCCGGTCACCCTGGTCTTCGACTATCCGACGCCGACCACGCTGGCCGAGTACCTCTACGCCGAGGTGGCCCAGGACGACGTGGTCACCCCGACCGCGTTGCTGGACGACCTCGACCGGATCGCCGACGGGCTCGACGTGGTGGCCCGCGACGAGGCCGCCCGGGTCCGGGCCACGGTCCGCCTCCAGGCCATGCTCACCCGGCTCGGCCAGGGCAGCGGCGGCGACGACGACCTCGGCCGTCATCTCGGCGACGCCAGCGACGACGAGCTGTTCGCCATGGTGGACCGCGACCTCGGTCTCTCCTGACCCGCACCGGCTCACTCCCGTCCCCTGCGAGGAAGCGGCTACCGATGGCCAATGAAGACAAGCTCCGCGACTACCTCAAGCGGGTCATGGCGGACCTGCACGACACCCGCCGCCGGCTCAGCGAGGCCCAGTCCCAGGAACTGGAGCCGGTGGCGATCGTCGCGATGAGCTGCCGGCTGCCCGGTGGCGTCCGCGACCCGCAGGACCTGTGGGAGTTGCTGACCGACGGCCGGGACGCGGTCGCCCCGTTCCCCGACGACCGGGGCTGGGACCTCGACCGGCTCTACCATCCCGACCCCGACCACCCCGGCACCTCGTACGCCCGCGAGGGCGGCTTCCTCGACGGGGCCGGGGACTTCGACGCCGCGTTCTTCGGCATCAGCCCCCGCGAGGCGCTCACCATGGACCCGCAGCAGCGGCTGCTGCTGGAGACCGCGTGGGAGGCCGTCGAGTCCGCCGGCATCGACCCCGCCACGCTGCGCGGCAGCCGCACCGGGGTGTTCGTCGGCACCAACGGGCAGGACTACGGCACGCTGCTGATGATGTCGCCCGACGGCGACGAGGGCCACTCGATGACCGGCGGGGCGGCGGCGGTCGCCTCCGGCCGGGTGTCGTACACGCTCGGCCTGGAGGGCCCGGCCGTCTCCATCGACACCGCCTGCTCGTCCTCGCTTGTCGCGCTGCACCTGGCCGCGCAGGCGCTGCGGGCGGGGGAGTGCGAGCTGGCGCTCGCCGGCGGCGTCACCGTGATGGCCACCCCCGGCCTCTACATCGGGTCGAGCCGGCAACGCGCGCTCTCCCCGGACGGGCGGTGCCGCTCCTTCGCCGCCGCCGCCGACGGCGCCGGATTCTCCGAGGGCGTCGGCTGGCTGCTGGTGGAGCGGCTCTCCGACGCCCGCCGCAACGGGCACCCGGTGCTCGCGGTGCTACGCGGCAGCGCGGTCAACCAGGACGGCGCGTCGAACGGGCTGACCGCCCCGAACGGGCCCGCCCAGCAGCGCGTGATCAGCCAGGCGCTCACCGCCGCCCGGCTGGCCACCGCCGACGTCGACCTCATCGAGGCGCACGGCACCGGCACCAACCTCGGCGACCCGATCGAGGCGCAGGCGCTGCTGGCCACGTACGGGCAGGACCGTGGCGACGCCGGGCCGGCGCTGCTCGGCTCGGTGAAGTCGAACATCGGGCACGCCCAGGCCGCCGCCGGCGTGGCCGGGGTGATCAAGGTGGTGCTGGCCATCCGGCACGGACTGGTGCCGGCGACGCTGCACGTCGACGAGCCGTCCCCGCACATCGACTGGTCGTCCGGCGCGCTGGAGCTGGTGACGTCGGCGCGGCCGTGGCCGGAACGCGACCGGCCCCGCCGGGCGGCGGTGTCGTCGTTCGGCATCTCCGGCACCAACGCGCACGTCATCGTGGAACAGGCGCCGGAGGCGCCCACGCCGCCCGCCGCCGTCCCCGCCCCGGGGCTGCTCGCCGCCGACGTCACCGCCTGGCCGGTCTCCGCCCGGACCCGGGGCGGCCTCGCCGGGCAGGCCGGCCGGCTGGCCGCGCACCTGCGCGCGCACCCGGCCGACCCGGCGACGGTGGCCTGGTCGCTGGCCACCACCCGGTCGGCGTTCGACCAGCGCGCGGTGGTGCTCGGGTCGTCTGCCGAGGAGTTGCTGTCCGGTCTGGACGCGCTCGTGGCGGGTACGCCGTCGCCGGCGGTGGTGACCGGCACCGCGGAGCGGCCCGCCGGCCCGGTGTTCGTGTTCCCCGGTCAGGGCGCGCAGTCGGCGCGGATGGCTTCCGGTCTGGTGGGCCGGTGCGTGCCGTTCGACGCGGCGCTGGCCGAGTGCCAGGTGGCGTTGGCGCCGTATCTGGACGTGGACCTGGTGTCGGTGCTGACCGGCGACGACGAGTCGTGGCTGGACCGGGTCGAGGTGGTGCAGCCGGTCCTGTGGGCCGTGGGCATCGCCCTGGCCGCGGTGTGGCGGCACGTGGGGGTCAACCCGCAGGCCGTGATCGGGCATTCGCAGGGGGAGATCGGCGCGGCGTGCGTCGCGGGAATCCTGTCCGTCGACGACGCCGCGAAGACGGTGGCATTGCGGTCACGTGCCCTGTCCGTGCTGCGCGGGACCGGCACGATGGCATCGGTCGACCTGTCCGCCGACGACGTCACCGCACGGCTGGCCGGGAGCGCGACGGCGCCCGGCGGCGCGGGATCGACCCGCGACAGGACCGGCCCGGCCGCGAACGGATCACGCTTCGCGGGCGTGGGGATCGCGGCGATCAACGGCCCGGCGACCGTGGTGGTCTCCGGTCCGCCGCAGGCGGTCGCGGACCTGGTCGAGTCGTGTCAGGCCGACGGCATCCGGGCCCGGCTGATCCCGGTGGACTACGCCTCGCACTCCGCCGCCGTGGAGGAGGTCGCGCAGCGGCTCCGCACCGAGCTGGCGGACGTGACGCCGCAGCCCGGTCACACCCGTCTGGTGTCCACACTCACCGGGGAGTGGGTGGACCCGGCGACGATGACGGCCGACTACTGGTACGACAACCTGCGCCGCACGGTCCGGTTCGACACGGCGGTGCGCGCCGCCGTCGAGGCCGGACACACGACGTTCGTGGAGATCTCGCCGCACCCGGTGCTGACCATGCCGGTGACCGCGATCCTGGACGACCTCGGCACCGCCGGGCACACGCTGTCCACGCTGCGGCGGGGTGAGGACGACCCGACCCGGCTGCTGACCAACCTGGCCATCGCGCACAGCGTCGGCCTGCCCGTCGACCTGACCACGGTCCTCGCCGGCACCGACACCGTCGCGCTGCCCACCTACGCGTTCGACCACCAGCGGTACTGGCCCGCCCCGCCCCGCTTCGTCACCGACCGCGACGGCGAACCCGACCCCGACCGCTGGCACTACCGGGTCACCTGGACCCCGCTGCCCGACCTGCCGCTGACCCGGCTCACCGGCGCCTGGCTGGTCCCGGTACCCGCCGACCTGGCCGACGACCCGCTCGTCACCGGCGTGCTCGGCGCGCTCGGCAACGTCGGCGCCGACCCCGTACCCGTGCCCGTCGATCCGGCCGACGACCCGGCCGCGCTCGCCGACCGGCTGCGCGCCGCGCTGCCCGCCGACGGGCCCGCCGCCGTGCTCTCCCTGCTCGGCCTCGACGGACGCGCCCACCCCGAGCACCCGGCCACCACGCTCGGCGTCACCGGCACCGCCCACCTGGTCCAGGCGCTCGGTGCGCTCGGCGTCGAGGCGCCGCTCTGGTGCGCCACCCGCCGCGCCGTCACCACCGGCGACACCGATCCCGCCCCCGACCCGGCCGCCGCCGCCGTCTGGGGCCTCGGCCGGGCCGTCGCGCTGGAACACCCGGCCCGCTGGCGCGGCCTGGTCGACCTGCCCGACCGGCTCGACGCCACCACCGCCGCGCTGCTCGGCGCGGTGCTCGGCGCCGACGGGCCCGAGGACCAGATCGCCGTCCGCGACACCGGCGCCCACGCCCGCCGGCTCACCCGGACCACCGACCTCGCCGACGACACCGTCCGGCTCCGCGACACCGTGCTGATCACCGGGGGCACCGGTGGCCTCGGCGGGCACCTGGCCCGCTGGGCCGCCCGCGCCGGCGCCGCGCACGTGCTGCTGGCCAGCCGCCGCGGCCCCGACGCCCCCGGCGCCGGCGACCTCGCCGCCGAGCTGACCGACCTCGGGGTACGCGTCACCGTGGCCCGCTGCGACGTCACCGACCGCGACCAGCTCGCCGCGCTCCTCGCCGACCTGCCCGACGACGCGCCGCTGCGGGCCGTGCTGCACACCGCCGCCGTGCTCGACGACGGCATCGTGGACACCGTCACCCCGGCCCGCCTGCACACCGTCGCCGCGCCCAAGAGCGCCGCCGCCGACCACCTCGACGCGCTCACCCGCGACCGCGAGCTGGACGCGTTCGTGCTCTTCTCCTCCGTCGCCGGCACCACCGGCAACGCCGGGCAGGGCGCGTACGGCGCGGCCAACGCCCACCTCGACGCGCTCGCGCACCGGCGCCGCGCCGACGGGCTGCCGGCGCTCTCCGTGGCCTGGGGCGCCTGGGCCGGCGCCGGCCTGCCCGCCGACAACGAACGCGCCCAGCAGCGGCTACGCCGCGGCGGCATGGTCGCCATGGACCCGGAGTCGGCCGTCGCCGCGCTGGCCCGGGCGCTGGGCCGCGACGAACCCACAGTTGTCGTCGCCGACGTCGACTGGGGTCGCTTCGCGCCCGCGTTCGCGCTGGTCCGGCCCAGCCCGCTGCTCGGTGACCTGCCCGAGGTCCGGGACGCGCTGCGGCCCCCGGAGACGGCGGCCACCCCCGAACCGGTCGACCAGCCCGGCTCGGCGCTGGCCCGGCAGCTCGCCGGCCGCACCGCCGCCGAACGCACCGAGACGCTGCGCGACCTGGTCCGCCAGTGCGCCGCCACCGCGCTCGGCTACGGCGCCGCCGACGACGTGCCGGTCACCCGCCCGTTCCGCGACCTCGGCCTCGACTCGCTGACCGCGGTGGACCTGCGCAACCTGCTCGCCACCGCCACCGAGCTGCGGCTGCCCGCCACGCTCGCGTTCGACTACCCGAACCCGGCGGTGCTCGCCGGGCACCTCGACGAGCTGCTCACCGGCGCCGGCGCGCCGGTCGACGGGCCGGCCGCCGTGGCCACCCCCGACGAGCCGCTGGCCGTGGTGGCGATGAGCTGCCGTTTCCCGGGCGGCGCGGACGACCCGGAGAGGCTGTGGCAACTGCTCGCCGCCGGCGGCGACGCCATCGGCGACTTCCCCACCGACCGGGGCTGGGACCTCGACCGGCTCTTCGACACCGACCCCGCCGTCGAGGGCACCAGCTACGCCCGCCAGGGCGGCTTCCTGCCCGACGTGGCCGACTTCGACCCCGGCTTCTTCGGCATCTCGCCCCGCGAGGCGCTCGCCATGGACCCGCAGCAGCGGCTGCTGCTGGAGACCTCGTGGGAGGCGATCGAACGCGCCGGCATCGACCCGCGGACGCTGCGCGGCACCCCTACCGGCGTCTTCGTCGGCACCAACTACCAGGACTACCGCAACCTCATGCTCACCGCCGAGGGCGCGGAGGGGCACCTGATGACCGGCAACGCCGGCAGCGTGCTCTCCGGCCGGGTGTCGTACACGCTCGGGCTGGAAGGGCCGGCCGTGTCCGTCGACACCGCCTGCTCCTCGTCGCTTGTCGCGCTGCACTGGGCCGGCCAGGCGCTGCGCGCCGCCGAATGTTCCCTGGCACTGGTCGCCGGCGTCACCGTGATGTCCACCCCCGGCGTGTTCGTCGGCTTCAGCCGGCAACGCGGACTCTCCCCGGACAGCCGGGTCAAGGCGTTCGCCGCCGGCGCCGACGGCACGAGCTGGGGTGAGGGCGTCGGCGTGCTGCTCGTCGAGCGGCTCAGCGACGCACGCCGCAACGGCCACCCGGTGCTCGCCGTGGTCCGGGGCAGCGCGGTCAACCAGGACGGCGCGTCCAACGGGCTCACCGCCCCCAACGGGCCCGCCCAGCAGCGGGTCATCCGCGCGGCGCTGGCCAACGCCCGGCTCGACGCGGGCGACGTGGACGCGGTCGAGGCGCACGGCACCGGCACCCGGCTCGGCGACCCGATCGAGGCGCAGGCGCTGCTCGCCACGTACGGGCAGGGCCGCCCGGCGGACCGGCCGCTGCTGCTCGGCTCGATCAAGTCGAACATCGGCCACACCCAGGCCGCCGCCGGTGTCGCCGGCGTGATCAAGATGATCCTCGCGCTGCGCCACGGCTACCTGCCGCCGACGCTGCACGTCGACGCGCCCAGCGACCAGGTGGACTGGACGACCGGCTCGGTGGACCTGCTGACCGAGGGGCGGCCCTGGCCGCTGACCGGCCGGCCGCGCCGCGCCGCCGTCTCCTCGTTCGGCATCAGCGGCACCAACGCCCACACCATCCTGGAGCAGGCCCCCGAGCCGCCGGTGCCGACCGGTGAGCCGGCGGAGCCGCCGGTGGTGCCAGTGCTGCTGTCCGCGCGTACCGCCGCCTCGCTGGCCGCGCAGGCCACGCCGTGGGCCGACCGGCTCGCCGGGCCGACCGCGCCCCCGCTTGTCGACGTCGGCTGGTCCTCGGCGGTGTCCCGGGCCGCGCTGGACCACCGGGCGGTGGTGCTCGCCACCGACCGGCGGGCGCTTCGCGCCGGGCTCCGCGCGCTCGCCACCGGCGACGACTCGCCCGTGCTGGTCACCGGCGCGGTGACCGGCCGGCCCCGGGTGGCGTACCTGTTCTCCGGGCAGGGCGCGCAACGCCCCGGCATGGGCCGCGAGCTGGCCGCCGCGTACCCGGTGTTCGCCGACGCGCTGACCGAGGCGTGCGCCGCGCTCGACCCGCACCTGTCCCGGCCGTTGCGCCCGCTGCTCGACGCCGAACCCGGCACCGACACCGCGGCGCTGCTGGACCGCACCGAGTTCACCCAGCCGGCGCTGTTCGCCGTCGAGGTGGCGCTGTTCCGGCTGCTCACCGACTGGGGCCTGCGGCCCGACGCGGTGGCCGGCCACTCCATCGGCGAGTTCGCCGCCGCCCACGCCGCCGGCGTGCTCACCCTCGCCGACGCCGCCGAACTGGTCGCCGCCCGGGGCCGGCTCATGCAGGCGCTGCCCGCCGGCGGCGCGATGCTCGCGGTCGCCGCGAGCGAGGACGACGTCCGCGCCACGCTCGCCGGCGGGCTCGCGCTCGCCGCGGTCAACGGCCCCGCCGCCGTCGTGGTCGCCGGCCCCACCGACGCCGTCGACGCCGCCGCCGCCGACTGGACCGCCCGAGGGGTACGCACCCGACGGCTCGCCGTCAGCCACGCGTTCCACAGCCCGCTGATGGAACCGGTGCTCGACGAGCTGGCCGCGCTCGCCGCCCGGCTGCCGCACCACCCGCCGACCGTGCCGCTGATCTCCACCGTCACCGGCGCGCCGGTCGACGTGGCCGGCATCGGCGCGCCCGGCTACTGGGCCCGGCACGCCCGCGACACCGTCCGCTTCGCCGACGCGGTCACCGCGCTGCGCGAGCACGGCTGCACCGCGTACCTCGAGGTCGGCCCGGACGCGGTGCTCACCGCGCCGGCCCAGGGCGTGCTGGCCGCCCACGGGCCGGTCCCGCCGGTGCTGCCCACGCTGCGCCGGGACCGGCCGGAACCGCTCACCCTGCTGCGCGCGGTCGCCGCGTTGCACGTGCACGGCGTGGGCGTGGACTGGCCCGCGCTCCACGCCGACGCCGACCCGCAGCCGGCCGACCTGCCCACCCACGTGTTCGACAGGCAGCGTTACTGGCCGCAGCCGCCGGCCTGGCTGACCGCGCCGCCCGCCGAGGACACCGCCGTGGAACGCCGGTTCTGGGCGGCCGTCGAGGCCGAGGACCTGGACGGCCTGCTCACCGAGCTGGACGTGGCCCCGGACCAGCCGTTCGACGCGGTGCTGCCGGCGCTGTCGGCGTGGCGGCGACGCGGTCGGGAACGGTCGGTGGTGGACGGCAGCCGCTACCGGGTGCGCTGGGAGCCGGTCGACGCCACCACCGGGCCCGCCCCGGACGGACCGGGCCGCTGGCTGGTGCTGCTGCCCGCCGACCGGGCCGCCGAACCGGACCTGGTCACGCTGGCCGGCGCGCTCGGCGCGGCGACCCCCACCGAACCGGTCGACACCGCCACCGCCGACGCGCTGGCCACCGTCGAACCGGTCGACACCGCCGCCGACGCCGACACGCTGGCCGCCCGGCTGACCGACCTGGTCGCCGCCGCCACCAGCGACGGGCCGACCCGCATCCTGTCCCTGCTCGGGCTGGACGAGACGCCGCACGCCGAGCACCCGACGCTGCCGCGCGGCCTGGCCGCCACCGTCGGACTGCTCCAGGCGCTCACCGACCTGGACGCGCCGGCCCGGCTCTGGTGCGCCACCCAGGGCGCGGTCGACGTCGGTGACGCCCCGCCCAGCCCCCGGCAGGCCGCGCTGTGGGGCCTCGGCCGGGTCGCCGCGCTGGAACAGCCCGCCCGCTGGGGCGGCCTGGTCGACCTGCCCGCCACCGTGGACGACGACACCGCCCGGCGGCTCGCCACGCTGCTGACCAGCACCACCGAGGACCAGCTCGCGGTGCGCGGCGACGGGACGTACGCCCGGCGGCTGGCCACCGCGCCCACCGACGGTGACCCGACGCCGTGGCAGCCGCGCGGCACCGTCCTGATCACCGGCGGCACCGGCGCGCTCGGCGGGCACGTGGCCCGCTGGGCGGCCGACGCCGGCGCCGAACGGATCGTGCTGACCAGCCGGCGCGGCGTCGACACGCCGGGCGCGGCCGACCTGCTGGCCGAGCTGACCGCGTCCGGGGTCGACTGCCGGGTCGCGCGCGCCGACGCCGCCGACCGGACCGCCATGACCGCGCTGCTCGCCGACCTGCGCGCCGACGGGCCACCGCTGCGCGCGGTGGTGCACGCCGCCGGCGTCAGCGAGGTGGTGCCACTGGCCGAGACCACGCTGGAGGACCTGGCGTACGTCATCGGGCCGAAACTGGCCGGCGCGGAGCTGCTCGACGAGCTGCTCGACGGCGTCGAACTGGACGCGTTCGTGCTCTTCTCCTCCATCGCCGCCACCTGGGGCAGCGGCGGGCAGGGCGGATACGCGGCCGGCAACGCCGCGCTGGACGCGTTCGCCGAGCGACGGCGGGCGCGCGGGCTGCCCGCCACGTCGGTGGCCTGGGGGCCGTGGACCGAGTCCGGCATGTTCGACGACGACGCGCCGGAGCAACTGCGCCGCCGCGGCCTGCGGGTGCTGCCGCCCGAGCCGGCGATGGCCGGGCTGCGGCACGCGCTCGCCGCCGACGACACCTGCGTCACCGTCGCCGACGTCGACTGGGCCACGTTCCACCCGCTGTTCACCGCGTTGCGGCCCAGCCCGCTGCTGGCCGACCTGCCGGCCGTGCGGGCACTCGCCACCGCCGCCGCCGAGCCGGTCGCGGCGGCCGGGCCGGCGAGCCGGGACCGGCTCGCCGAGCTGCGCGCGCTGACCGCCGACGACCGCCGGGACGCGCTGCTGGACCTGGTACGCACCGACGCGGCGAAGGTGCTCGGCCACCCCTCGGTCGACGCGGTCGAGCCGGAACGGGGCTTCCTCGACCTCGGGTTCGACTCGCTGACCGCGGTGGAGCTGCGCAACCTGCTCACCGCCGCGACCGGGCGGGAGCTGCCCACCACCGTGGTGTTCGACTACCCGACCCCGGCCGGGCTGGCCGCGTACCTCGACGACGAGCTGTTCCCCGGCGGCGACGAGCCGGCCGGCGGCGCCGACGAGGAGACGGTCCGGCGGGTGCTCGCGGCCATCCCGCTGGACCGGCTGCGCCAGGCCGGCCTGCTCGACCAGTTGCTGCGCCTCGGCCACGACACCGCCGCGCCGGCCGCCGACCCGGCCCCCGAGGTGCCGGCGGCCGAGATCCACGACCTCGACGTCGCCGGACTGGTCCGGATGGCGCTCGAAGGATCCGACTCGTGACCCGGCCGGCCGCAGGGAGGGCCCGATGAGCGTCTCGCTGGACGAGGTGGTCGGCGCGCTGCGCGCGTCGCTGCTGGACAACCAGAAACTCAAACAGCAGAACCAGCAACTCGCCGACCGGCTCACCGAACCGGTGGCGATCATCGGGATGAGCTGCCGCTTCCCCGGCGGGGTGCGCTCGCCCGAGCAGCTCTGGGAGCTGGTCGACGCCGGCCGCGACGCGATGGCGCCGTTCCCGGCCGACCGGGGCTGGGACCTCGACGCGCTCTACGACACCGACCCGGCCAGCCGGGGCACCTCCTACGTCCGCGACGGCGGTTTCCTGCCCGACGCCGGCGACTTCGACCCGGCGTTCTTCGGCATCAGCCCGCGCGAGGCCCTCGCCATGGACCCGCAGCAGCGGCTGCTGCTGGAGACCGCGTGGGAGGCGTTCGAGTCCGCCGGCGTCGACCCCACCGCGCTGCGCGGCGCGCCCACCGGCGTGTACGCGGCCACCAGCAGCCAGGGCGACTACGCGGCGCTGCTCACCGGCGTCGGCGGCGGCGTCGAGGGCTACCTCGGCACCGGCAGCGCGGCGGCGGTGGCCAGCGGCCGGATCGCGTACGCGCTGGGCCTGGAGGGCCCGGCGATCACCGTCGACACCGCCTGCTCGTCGTCGCTGGTCGCGCTGCACCTGGCCTGCCAGGCGCTGCGGCTGGGGGAGTGCACGCTGGCGCTGGCCGGCGGCGTGTCCGTGATGGCCACCCCCACCGTCTTCGTGGAGTTCTCCCGGCAGCGCGGCCTGTCCACCGACGGCCGGTGCAAGTCGTTCGCCGCCGCCGCCGACGGCACCGGCTGGTCCGAGGGCGTCGGCATGCTGCTCGTCGAACGGCTCTCCGACGCCCGCCGCCACGGCCACCCGGTGCTCGCCGTGGTGCGTGGCACCGCGGTCAACCAGGACGGCGCCAGCAGCGGCCTCACCGCGCCCAACGGCCCCGCCCAGCGGAAGGTGATCCGGGCCGCGCTGGCCAACGCCGGGCTCACCGCCGCCGAGGTGGACGTGGTGGAGGCGCACGGCACCGGCACCACGCTGGGTGACCCGATCGAGGCGCAGGCGCTGCTGGCGACCTATGGGCAGGACCGGTCCACGCCGCTGCTGCTCGGCTCCGTCAAGTCGAACATCGGGCACACCCAGGCCGCCGCCGGCGTCGCCGGGATCATCAAGATGGTGCTCGCCATGCGGCACGGCCGGCTCCCGGCCACGCTGCACGTCGACCGGCCCACCCCGCACGTCGACTGGACGGCCGGCGCGGTGGAGCTGCTGACCGACGCGCGGCAGTGGCCGGCGACCGGCCGCCCGCGCCGGGCCGGCGTCTCCGCGTTCGGCGTCAGCGGCACCAACGCCCACGCCGTCATCGAACAGGTCGAGGACCCGCCGACCCCGCCGACCGGCCGCCCCGCCCCGCCGGCGCCCTGGGTGGTCTCGGCGCGCTCCGGGCCGGCGCTCGCCGGACAGGCCCGCCGGCTGCTCGAACACCTCGACACCCACCCCGACCTGCGCCCGGCCGACATCGCGTACGCGCTGCTCACCACGCGGGCGGCGCTGCCGCACCGGGCCGCGGTCACCGGCGACGACGCGGCGGCGCTGCGCGCCGGGCTGCGTGCGGTCGCCGAGGACCGGCCCGCGCCCGGC
Source organism: Micromonospora sp. AKA38 (assembly GCF_027925725.1). Lineage (NCBI taxonomy): Bacteria > Bacillati > Actinomycetota > Actinomycetes > Micromonosporales > Micromonosporaceae > Micromonospora > Micromonospora sp. AKA38. The sequence continues at coordinate 1,279,129 of NZ_BNEI01000005.1, forward strand.
GTGGTTCGCGGCGTGGCCCGGACCGCCGGCAAGCTCGCCGTCCTCTTTCCCGGGCAGGGCGGCCAGCGGCCCGGCATGGGCGCCGAGCTGCACCGCCGCTTCCCGGTCTTCGCCGCCGCGTTCGACGAGGTGGCCGCCGAACTCGACAGGCACCTGAGCCGCCCGCTGCGCGAGGTGGCGTTCGCCGCGCCGGACACCCCCGAGGCGGCGCTGCTGGACCGCACCGAGTGGACCCAGCCCGCGCTCTTCGCCTACCAGGTGGCCGCGTACCGGCTTGTCACCGCGCTCGGCCTGCGCCCGGCGCACCTGCTCGGCCACTCCGTCGGCGAGCTGGCCGCCGCGCACGTCGCCGGCGTGCTGTCGCTGCCGGACGCGGCCACGCTGGTGGCCGCCCGGGCCCGGCTCATGCAGGCGCTGCCGGCCGGCGGCGCGATGCTCGCGGTCCGCGCGTCCGCCGCCGAGGTGACGCCGCTGCTCGACGCGCGGGTGGCGCTGGCCGCGGTGAACGGCCCCGAGTCGGTGGTGCTCTCCGGCGACGAGGGCGCGGTGCTCGCCGCCGGCGAGCGGCTCGCCGCCCAGGGTCGCCGGACCCGCCGGCTGCGGGTCGGCCACGCGTTCCACTCGGCCCGGATGGACGACATGCTGGCCGAGTTCCGGGTGGTCGCCGAGAAACTCACCTGGCAGCCGCCGAGCGTGCCGCTGGTCTCCGACCGCACCGGCGAGCCGCTCACCGACGCGCAGGCCACCGACCCGGGCTACTGGGTCGAGCACGTCCGCGACACGGTGCGGTTCTCGTCGGCGGTGGCCACGCTCGCCGCCGCCGGGACCGGCACCTTCCTGGACCTGGGCCCGGACGCCGCGTTGACCGCACTGGCCCGCGAGTGCCTGCCCGACGCCGAACCGGCCGCGTTCGTGCCGGTCGCCCGGCGTGAGCTGTCCGAACCGGCCGGCCTGCTCGCCGCGCTCGCCGCCGTGGACCTGCGCGGCGCCGGCGTACGCTGGCCCGCGCTGTTCGCCGGCACCGACGCCACCCGGGTCGACCTGCCCACGTACGCGTTCGCCCACGAGCGGTTCTGGCCCGACCCGATCCGGCTCGACCTGGGCCCGCGCCCCGCCGACCCGGCCGACGGCGAGTTCTGGTCCACCGCCGAGGACGGCGACCCGGCCGCGCTGGCCGCCCTGCTCGGTCTCGACGACGACGCCGCCGGCCCGCTCGGCGACCTGTTGCCGGCGCTGACCGGCTACCGGGACCGTCGCCGCCGGTCGGCCACCCTGGACGGACTGCGCTACCGGACCGGCTGGACCCCGGTCGAGCCGCCGACCGGCGCCGCGCCGACCGGCCCGTGCCTGGTCGTGGGCCCACCCGGCGACCTGCTCGACGCCGTGACCGACGCGGTACGCGCCGAGGGCCTGGAGCCGGTGCCCGTACCGGCGCCGCCCGGTGTCGACCCGGTCGCCACGCTGCGCGACCGCCTCGGCACCCTCACCCCGGTCCGGGTGATCTCGCTGCTGCCCGCCGTCGCGGCCGTCCACCGGTCGGCGGACACCGGAGCGCCGGCGGCCGGATCGGGGCCGGGCACCGACGCGGCCGGATCGGGGCCGGGCACCGACGGGGCCGGATCGGCGGCCACCGGCGACGCGGCCGGAGCGACGGCCACCGACGGCGGGGACGTCCTCGCCGGGACCGTCGCGCTGGTGCGGGCGCTCACCGACGCCGGGGTCACCGCGCCGCTGTGGTGCGTCACCCGGGGCGCGGTCGCCGTCGACGCCGACGACCCGACACCCGACCCGGCGGTCGCCACCGTCTGGGGCCTGGGCCGGGTGCTGGCGCTGGAACACCCCCGGCTCTGGGGCGGCCTGCTGGACCTGCCCGCCGAACCGGCCGGCCCGGACGCCGCCCGGCTCGCCCGCGTGGTGGCCGGGGACGGCGTCGAGGACCAGCTCGCGATCCGCGCCGGTGGCCTGCGCGCCCGCCGGCTGGAACGCGCGCCGGCCGGCGTCGACCGGCCGTGGCGGCCGGACGGCGCGGTGCTGGTGCACGGCGACGCCCCGGTTCGCCGCCCGTACCTGCTGCGCCGGCTCGCCGAGGCGGGCGTGACCCACCTGCTCCTGGCCGGCCCACCCCTGCTGGCCGACACCGACCGGGCCGGCCCGGAGGGCGTCGAGCGGACCACCGTCGACGGCGCGGAGCGGACCACGGTGCACGGCGTCGAGGTGACCACCGTGGCCGGTCCGGAGGCGCTGTCCGCCGCGTTGGCGCGACTGGCCGCGGCCGGCACGCCGGTGCGTACCGTGCTGCACGTGGCCGACGCCGGCGGGGCCGGCGAGCCGGTCGTGGCGGCCGACCCGGACCGGTTGGCCGGCTCCGTCAGCGCGCACCTGGAGGCGGTGGCCCGGCTCGACGCCGTCTGCGCCGACCACCCGGTCGACAAGTTCCTGATCTTCGTCTCCACGGCCGCCACCTGGGGCAGCGGCGGCGCCGCGGTCACCGCCGCGACCGGCGCCGGCCTGGCCGCCCTCGCCGCCCGCCGCCGCGCCACCGGTCGACCGGCCACCGTGCTGGCGTGGGCGCCGTGGCACGGCGAGGCCACCGACCCGGAGCAGCTACGCCGTCGGGGCATCCGCCCGCTGGACCCCGGCGTGGCCCTCGACGCGCTGGACCGGGCCGTCGCCGCCGGCGGCGACGAGGTCGCCGTCGCGGACGTCGACTGGCCGGCGTTCGTGCCCGCGTTCACCGCGGTCCGGCCGGCCCCGCTGCTGCGCGGCGTGCCGGACGCGGTGACCGAACCGACCGCCCCGGCCGCCGGGACCGGCTCCGACCCGGCGACCGCGCTGCGGGACCGGCTGGCCGCTGTGCCCGCCGCCGACCGGCACCGGATCCTGGTGGACCTGGTCCGGGCGCAGGCCGCCACCGTCCTCGGACACGCCGGGCCGGGCGCGGTCGAGGAGGACCGGGACTTCCTGGAGCTGGGCTTCGACTCGCTCACCGCGCTGGAGCTGCGCGACGCGCTGCGCCAGGAGACCGGCGCGGAGCTGTCCGCCACCCTGCTCTTCGACCACCCCACCCCGATCGCGCTGGCCGGGCACCTGCTCGGCGTGATCCTCGGCGGGCCGGCCGCCGACGCGCCCGCCGACGCGGCGTCACCGGAGGGCGCGGGCGGCCTGCTCGGCGGGCTGTTCCGGCAGCCCAAGGCGCGCGCCGACGCGGCCGGGTACGCCGAGCTGCTGGTCAAGCTGGCCCAGTTCCGGCCCAGCTTCCGCACCCCGGAGGAGCTGACCCGACCGGCCGCCGTCATGCGGCTGGCCGACGGGCCGGCCACGCCGGTGGTCTGCTGCTGCACCATGTCGCTGCTCTCCGGCGCGCACGAGTACGCCCGCGTCGCCGCCGGGATGCGCGGCCGGCGGGACGTGTGGGCGCTGCCCAACCCGGGCTTCGGCGTCGGCGAGGAGCTGCCCGCCGACCTCGACGCGCTGCTGCGGGTGCACGCGGACACCGTGCTGCGCGCGGTCGGATCCGGCGACTTCGTGCTGGCCGGCCACTCCGGCGGCGCGATGGTGGCCAACCTGCTCGCCGCCGAGCTGGAGCGGCAGGGCCGGGCCCCGGCCGCGGTGGTGCTGATGGACACCTACCCGGCCGGCAGCGAGGTGCTCGGCGGCTGGACCTCGCAGCTGCTCGACGGGATGGTCGAGCGGGACAGCGCGTACACCCCGATGGACGACCACCGGGCCACCGCGTGGGCCGGCTACCTGCCGCTGTTCCTCGACTGGAACCCCACGCCGATGGCCGCGCCGACGCTGCTCGTACGCGCCGGCGAGCCGCTGGGGGAGTGGACCGGGGAACCCGACGGGTGGAAGTCGGTGTGGCCGTACCCGCACGAGACGCGGGACGCGGCCGGCGACCACTTCACCATGGTCGGCGAACGCGGCCCGGAACTCGCCGCCACCGTCGACGCGTGGCTCACCGAGCGGGGGCTGTGAGGCCGCCCCTTGGCTGCCCCTAACGCCCCCTATCGCGGTGGCGGACAACTGTCTTACCAGGAACCAGGACGGGAGCATGACGACGTGGACGAGGCAGTGGTGGTCGACGGGCTGGTCAAGAAGTACCGGCCCGACATGCCGCCGGCGGTGGACGGACTGAGTTTCTCGGTCGCCGCGGGCGAGGTCTTCGGTCTGCTCGGGCCGAACGGCGCGGGAAAGACCACGACGATCGGGGTGCTGACGACCCGGGTGCGGGCCACCTCCGGTCGTGCCCTGGTCTGCGGCGCGGACGTGTCCCGCGCGCCGGCCGTGGCCCGGCAACTGCTCGCGGTGGTGCCGCAGCGGGTCAACCTGGACCGGTCGCTCACCGTCCGGCAGAACCTGCTGTTCCACTCCGCGTACCACCGGGTGTCCCGGGCCCGCCGCGTGAAACGCGCCGACGAGCTGCTGGAACAGATGGGCCTGAAGGACTTCGCCAAGGCCCGCACGGACTTCCTCTCCGGCGGCCTGGCCCAACGCACCATGATCGCCCGGGCGTTGATGCACGCCCCCCGGGTGCTCTTCCTCGACGAGCCGTCCGCCGGTCTCGACCCGCAGTCCCGGCTGTTCGTGCACGAGCGGATCGCCGACCTGAAGCGGTCCGGGGTCACCGTCGTGGTGACCACGCACGACATGGAGGAGGCGGAGAAGCTCTGCGACCGGGTCGGCATCGTCGACCACGGCAAGCTGCTCACCCTGGACACGCCGACCGCGCTGACCCGGACGCTGCCCGGCAGCAGCACGCTGACGCTCGTGGTCGCGCCCGGCGCGCCGGCCGAGGCGGTGCAGACCGCACTGACCGACGTGCCGGACGTGGAACGCGTCGAACGGCTGCGCGCGGGCGGCGCGGCGGAGCTGCCGATGTTCCCCGGCATGCCGCCGATGCCGACGCCGGAGGATCCGGACGCGCCGTTGTCGTTCCGGGTCTACACCGCCGGTGCGCCGGCCAACGCCGTGCCGATGGCGTTGAAGGTCCTCACCGACCTCGGCTGCGAGGTCCGTGACCTCAGCGTCGGCCAGCCCAGCCTGGAGGACGTCTTCATCCACCTGACCGGAAGGGACCTTCGGTGACCGTCACCGCCCCCGCCGCGCCGGCGCCGCCGGCCGTCACCGCACCCCCGCCGGTACGCCTGCGCGACCAGCTCACCACGTTCCGGGCGGTGCTGTGGCGCGACGTCTTCGTCACCAGCCGGGAGCTGGGCGGGTTCCTGGCCCAGGTCTTCCTCCAGCCGCTGTTCATGCTGTTGATCTTCGGCAAGGTGCTCAAGGATCTCGGCTACGCCAGTGACGACTTCGCCAACGTGCTGCTGCCCGGCGTCATCGCGCTCAACGCGTTCCTGATCGGGCTGGAGAACACCGCGCTGCCGATGGTGATGGACTTCTCCTTCACCCGGGAGATCGAGGACCGGCTGCTGTCGCCGATGGCGATCCCGCTCGTCGCGTTCGAGAAGATCGTCTTCGGCGCGATCCGGGGCCTGGTCGCCGGGCTGGTGCTCATCCCGGTCGGCATGCTGATCCTCGGCGTCACCTGGCCGCTGTCCACGCTGCTGCCGGTGATCGGCGTGCTGGCCGCCGGCGCGCTGGTCGGCGCCGCCCTGGGCCTGACGTTCGGCACCCTGGTCCCGCCGCACCGCATCCAGATCATGTTCACGGTCACGCTGACGCCGCTGATGTTCACCGGCGCCACCCAGTTCCCGCTGCGCGCGCTGGACTCGCTGCCCTGGTTCCAGGTGGTCTGCGCAATCAACCCGCTCACCTACGTCAGCGAGGCCACCCGGTCGCTCGTCGCGCCGCCCGGTGTCGAGTCGGTGCCGCTCTGGCTGGACCTGGTCGTGCTCGCCGGGGTGTTCGTGGTCTTCACCGCCGTCGGCATCCGCGGCTTCATGCGCCGGGCGATGGACTAGGGGCCGGCCGCGATGAACCCCGACGACGCCCCGCTGCTGCTGGTCAGCTCCGGCAGCGCGGGGCTGTTCAACCCGCTGCTCACGCTGGCCGGCGAGCTGAAGCGCCGGGCCGCCCGACCGGTCCGGTTCGCCTGCACGGACGAGCGGCGGGCCGAGATCGAGGCGCTGCCCGGCGACGGCGACGTGCGCTTCGTCTCGCTCGGCCCACCTCGGGTGGAGGTCCGCCCGGAGCACTGGGACGACGAGACGCACCGCCGGATGTCCACCGGCTCCCGGGTGGTGAACTTCGCCAGCTACGTCGACGCGTCCACCGACTTCGACCACCTGCACGACCTGTACGAGCGCTGCCTGGCGGTCATCGACGAGGTGCGGCCGGCGCGGGCGGTGGTGGACTCGTTCGCCTCGTTCGGCCTGGACGCGGCCATCACCCGCGGGGTGCCGTTCGTCATCAGCGTCACGGTGCCGCCGTCGAACTTCCTCCAGGACAGTCTGCCGCCGGCGTACCCGATGTCGTTGTCCGGGCTGCCACTGGCGATGAACCCCAGCCAGCGGGCGGCGAACGACCGCTACCGGGCCGCGCTGGTGGCCACGCTCACCGAACCGGAGCGGCTCGCCCGCAGCACCGCCGCCGCGGCGCGGCGCGCGGACGCCGGCATCAGCAACGTCGAGCTGCGCCCCTCCCAGTACGCCGAGGCTGCCCAGGCGCTGCTCGCCTACACGGTGTTCGGGCTGGAGTACCCGTTCGACACCGCGCCGGCGAACCTGCGCATGGTGGGTTCGATGGTGCCCCGGGAGATCGTGCCGAGCCCGGACGGCGCCGAGCTGCGGGCCTGGCTCGACGCCCACGAGTCGGTGGTCTACGTCGGCTTCGGCACCATCATGCGCCCGACCGCCGCGCAGGTGGCCGCGCTGGTCGAGGTGGCCGCCCGGCTCGGGCCGGAGCACCAGGTGCTGTGGAAGCTGCCCGCCGCCCGGCACGCGTTGCTGCCGCCGGCCGACGAACTGCCACCCAACCTGCGCGTCGAGTCGTGGCTGCCGTCGCAGGTGGAGGTGCTGGCGCACCCGCACGTGCGGGTGTTCTTCAACCACGCCGCCGCGAACGCGATCCACGAGGCGGCCTGGTTCGGGGTGCCGCAGCTGGTGATGCCGTTCTGGTTCGACTGCTACGACGGGGCGGTGCGGGTGGTCGACGCCGGCGTGGCGTTGGCGGTCGAGCACGAGGACCCGCTCGACGTCGACGACGTCGTCGGCAAGCTGCGCCGGCTGCTGGCCGAGCCGTCCTTCCGCGACCGCGCCGCCCGCTGGCGTGACTGCCTGCGCCGCGCCGGCGGGGTGACCGCCGCCGCCGACCTGGTGCTGAGCGGTTAAGGAAGGGCCCCTTCCTAACGCATTCGGTAGAGGCGGGGCCCCTTGTTAACGCCCGGCGTTAACAAGGGGCCCCGCCTTACACCGACGGTCGGGTCAGGACGCGGCGGTCTGGATCTCCTCGCCCAGCGGCTCGGCGAAGGCCACCAGTCGGGCCGGCAGGTCCGAGCGGCGCTTGACGTCGAGCTTGCGGTAGACCCGGGTCAGGTGCTGCTCCACGGTGCTCACCGTGATGAACAGCTTGCTGGAGATCTGCCGGTTGGTGTGGCCCTGCGCGGCGAGCGCCGCGACCCGCCGTTCGGCCTCGCTGAGCCCGTCCTCCGGCTCCGGCGCCTCGGCCGGCGGACCCGCCGGCACGCTGCCCGGCTCGCGCCGGACCAGCCGCTGCGCCAGCACCGAGGCGCCGCAGTCCTGCGCCAGCTGGTACGCCCGACGGACCAGCAGCCGCGCCTGCGCCGAGTCGCCGGCCCGTTGCAGCGTCTGCCCGGTGTCCCCGAGCGCGCGGACCAGCTCCAGCCGGTCGCCGCAGCCCTGCAACAGGTTCACCGCCTCGGAGAGCAGCTTGCGCCGGTGGTCCGGCGCGGTGGTGCCGGCGAGCAGCCGCAGCGCCCGGCCCCGGGTGCGGTCGTCCACCCCGTGCGGCACCCGCAACTGCTCCTGGAGCAACTGGGTGGCGTGCGCCTTGTTACCCACCGCGAGCTGCACCCGGGCCAGCTCCAGCCGCCAGGGCACCAGCCCGGCCACGTCCACGCCCCAGGCGCGCATGAGTTCGCCGCACCGGCGCAGGTCGGTGGTGGCCGCGTGGGCCCGGCCGAGCGCCAGGTGGTGGCGGGCCCGGGCGGCCAGGTAGTGCAGCCCGAGCGGTGTGCGGAAGGCGCCGGCCGGCACGCTCTGCGCCAGCCAGCGATCCGCCTCGGCGTGCCGCCCGGACTCGGTGGCGCAGGCGATCAGCGTGGCCAGCGGGCCGGCCGCGGCGACTCCCCAGGCGGCCACCGGCAGGTCGTCGAGCGCGGCCCGGGCCTGCTGGTCGGCCACGGTCAGGTCGCCCAGCCGCAGCGCCGCCTCGGCGCGCAGCGCCCGCAGCACCGCCCGCCAGAGCGGGGCGTGCCGCACGGCCGGCCGTTCCAGCAGCGCCGCCGTCCAGGCGGCCACCCGGTCGGCACGCCCGGCCCAGAGCAGCGCCAGCAGCGGCGCGGCCAACATGGGGAGCATGCCGTCGTCGCAGTGGTGGCGGTGCAGCAGTTGCTCGGCGCCGGCCACCGCGTCGTGGTCGCCGGTCGGCGTCAGCGCCGCGCCGACGAGGCCCAGCGCCTGCGCCGGTGAGGAGCCGCCGGCCAGCAGCGCGGTCCGCGGCGCACCGGCCGCTTCCCGTACGGCGGCCAGGTGCTCCGGGTGGGAGAGCCCCAGCAGCAGGTGCATCGTCCGGCGACGGCCCGTCGCGTGGGCCTGCTCGTCGTCCCCGGCGCAGCCGGCGATCGCCTCGTCGGCCTCCTCGACCCGCCCCTGCCACAACAGGTACGGCGCGGCGGACAGGGCGGCGTCGGCCGGCCAGCCGCCCGCCCGGGCGGCGTCGACCAGTTGGTCGAGTTGCCCGTTGACGGCCAGCGGATTGATCTGCCAGCGCGCGCTGACCTGCATGGCGGTGATGGCGACCCGCTGTTCGTCGTCCACCTCGGCGCGGCCGACCAGGCGCAGGCAGCCGGCGGCCACGTCGGGCCGGCCGGCGGCGAGCGCCTGGGCGGCGGCGTCGTGCAGCACGGGCACGGTCCACCCGGCCTCCGCCCATCCGGCGGCGACCAGGTGCTCGGCCACGCCGCCCGGCTCGACGCCGTGCTCGTGCAGCACCTCGGCGGCCCGCTGGTGCAGGTCGCGTCGTTCGTCGACGGACATGTCGGCCAGGATGGACCGCCGGATCCGGGGGTGCCGCAGCCGATCCTGGTCCAGCAGGCCGGTGGTGCGCAGCATGCTGACCATCGGGGTGACCGACTCCGGCACCACGTCGAGCAGGTGGCCGAGCAGATCCGCCGGGCCGCCCGGCCGGTCCAGCACCGCCATCGCCTGTGCCACCCGGCGTACGCCCGGCTCGTGCCGGTACAGGCAGCCGAGCACCGCCTGGTCGAACGCGTCGCCGAGGGTGGCGTCCACGGTCGGTTCCTCGTCCGTCGCCGGCCGGGGCTGTTCCTCGATGAGCGCCCGGGTGAGCAGCGGGTTGCCGCCGGTCATCCGCAGGCAGCGCTCGGCGGCCTCCCGGGCCGCCGGCTCGACGTCGTCGTCGACCAGCCGGGCGATCGCCTCCACGGTCAGCGGCGGCAGGGTGATCCGGGTGAAGTGGGGCTGGCTGAACAGTTCGGCCCGGAAGTGCGGGTGCGACGGGCGCAACGTGCGGGCCTCCGCGAGCACCACCATGATCGGGGTGTGCCGCAGCCGGCGGGCGACGTAGAGCAGGCAGTGCAGCGACGCCGGGTCGGCGTGGTGCACGTCGTCGACGGTCAGCACGAGCGGCGCCGACTCGGCCAGTTCGAGCAGCGTGCTGAACAGGCCGTGCAGCACCGGCGCCCACACCTGGTCGGCGGCGTCGTCGCCGCCGTGTCCGGGCTCCGGCGGGGCGGTCGGGGAGTGGCGCAGCAGGCGCTCCACCCGTACCCCGGTCTCGGGGTCGAGCCGCGCCCCCTGCAGGAGTTGCCCCAGCACCCCCAGGTGCAGTCCGCGCTCGGCGCGCGACGCGGTCGCGCTGAGCACCCGGCCACCGGCGTTGGCCGCCCAGTCGCCGAACGACTCCAGCACGCTCGTCTTGCCGCTGCCCACCGCGCCGGTGACGAGCGAGACGTGTCCCCTCCGCTGCCGTTCGCAGTTCTGGAAGGTCTCGCGCAGCAGGGTGAGCTGTTCCTCTCGCTGTACCAGCACGTGTGTCGTCAGCCCTTCTCGTCGGCGGCGCCGCGACGGGGTCACCGCCGCCGGCAGGCCGCTCCGCCCGGTGTCGTCGACGACCCCTTCACCACACCCGCCGCAGACGCGAAACAGGGGTGAAGCGCACCGGGTCGCCGGCCGGGTGGACCCTGGAATCCTCCCCACCGGAGCGTGTCGTCGGACGACCGTTCCGGCTCCAGGCGAGTCTGGCATCGGCCCTGGCGTGCGACAACGGTCCCGGGACCCCACCGTTTCGGCGGTAAACCTGCGGTGCCGACCGGACGTTAGGGGTTGCGTGGCCGTCCGGAAGGGGGGCGCGGGCAGACCGGATGACGGGCCGGTTTCGCCCCGATGGACAGCAGGTGACGGCCGATCGAGGAGAGGAGACCACAATTCGGCGGGGCCCGCCGGCCGAGTGGCCGGCCGCGGGCGGACCGTCAGGGGTACGGGGTGGCCGGTCGGCTCAGCGGTCGAGCCGCAGCCGGGCGGCCAGTTCGCTGCGGGAGTTGACGTCCAGCTTGCGGTAGATCCGGGTCAGCCGCTGCTCGATGGCGCTGACGGTGAGGAACATCCGCTCGGCGATCTCCCGGTTGGTGTGCCCCTGCGCGGCCAGCGCGGCGACCCGGGACTCCGCGTCGTTGAGGCCGGTGAGCAGGATCCCGGCGTCGGAAGCCGGATCGGGCGCGGTGGCCCGGCCGGCCGCGGTCGGCCGCAGCACCGGGATTCCGCACTCCTCGGCGAGGTCCCGCGCGGCGCGGGCCGTGCTGCGTGCCTGACGCAGGTCGCCGGCCTGCTGCTGGGCCTGGCCGAGGTCGCCGAGGGCGCGCGCCAGCTCGACCCGGTCCCCGCACTGGCGCAGCAGTCGTACCGCGCACCGCAGGTGCCGGATCCGCTCCGCTCCCTCCTGGACGGTGCCGAGCACCCGCAGCGCGGCGCCCCGGTAGCGCAGGTCGGTCGGGCGGAGCCGGTCCAGCTCTTCCCGGACCACCTTCTCGGCCTGCTGCCGGCGGCCCATCCGCAGCAGCGCCCGCGCCGATTCGGTCCGCCAGGGGACCAACGGCGCCTGGTCGAGCCGCCACGAGGTCATCAGCTGCCCGCACAGCTGGAAGTCGGCCAGGGCCGCCTCGGGGCTGCCCGCGGCGAGGGCGTGCACACCCCGGGCGTGCAGGTAGTGCAGGCCGAACGGGGTCTCGAACAGCGTCGGCGGCACCGGCGTACGCAGGCAGGCCGCCGCCTCGTCCCACTCCTCGAGGCAGGTCAGCGTCCACAGCCGGATGGCCAGCGGCGCGCCGATGACGACACCCCACCCCTTCGGGGACAGCCGGTTGAGCGCCGACTCGGCGAGTTCACGCGCCCGGCGCAGGTCGCCGCGTCGGCCCGCCACGGTGGCGGCGACGGCGGTGAGCAGGGCACGCGGCGTCCGGTGCCGGCGGGCGGAGGCGATCCGGTCCAGCCGGTCGCACCACTCGCCGGCCAGGTCGAGCCGGTCGGCGTAGATCATGGCGATCACCGCGCAGACGGCGCTCCACATGTTCGGCTCGTCGTCCAGCCCGAGCGTCCCGAGCGTGCGTTCGGCGTTCTCCAGCGCGCCGAGGTCGCCCCGACCCAGCACGGTGTCGAGCAGGAGGACACCGCGCAGGCGGTGTCGGACCCGGGCGAGGGCGAGCGGGTCCCGGGTGGTGCCGGCCGGTGCGGCAACCGCGTCGAGCGGGACCCCGGGATAGAGCGTGGCCATCCAGCCCTTGATGATCATCAGGTCGCCGGCCGAGCGCGCGTCCGCACCGTCGGCGCGTTCACCGAGGTGGTGGATGAGTTCCATGGCCCGGCCGATCTGGCCGTGCCAGAGCAGGTACTGGATCGGACCGGCGGCCTGTCGGGTGTCCAGGTGGCCGGCGCGTACGGCGGTGGCGATGCCGAGCAGGTGGGGGACCGCGCCCTGCGGGTCCAGCCGCCACTCGGCGCGGGCCAGGGCGGAGCGGATCCGCGCCCGCAGGCACTCGTCGGCGCAGTCCCGGTTGGCGCGGCGCAGGTAGCGCCGGCCGGTGTCCACGTCGCCGTCGGCCAGCGCCTGTTCGCCGGCGTCGAGCAGGGTCTGCGCCATCCACGGCTCGGCCAGTTCGTCGGCGGTGAGCAGGTGCGGAGCGATCCGCGGTGGCGGGGCGCCGTCGTCGTGCAGCAGTTGGGCGGCGGCGCGGTGCAACCGGGCGCGTTCCTCCACGGTCATGCCGTCGAGCACCGCCCGGCGTACCGCCGGGTGTCGGAGACCGTCGGCGTCGACGAGACCGGCGCTGGTGGCCGCGTCGACGGCGTGCAGGTTCAGCTCGGAGGGGAGATCGACCAGGTGGGGCAGGAGCGGGCCGTGCAGCGGCTCCTCGGTCACCGCCAGCGCCCGGGCGGTCTTGAGCACCAGGTGTTCGCAGCGGTAGAGACAGCTCAGCACGGCCTCCCGGAACGCCTCGCCGGGTGTCGGCGTCTCGGCGTCGGCCGGGTGGTCGTCGGCCAGCGCGTGCACCAGCAGCGGGTTGCCGCCGCTGATCCGGTACGCCTCGTCGGCGATCCGCCGGGCCACCGGCGCGCCCAGCCGGTCGGCCAGGATCCGGTGTGTCCCGTCCGCGGTGAGCAGCGGCAGCCGGAGCCGGTGCAGCCGGGCCGGCTGGAGCAGTTCGGCGTAGGCGGTGGGCTGCCAGGGCCGGGTGCGCGGCGCCTCGGTCAGCACGATCAGCACCGGCAGGCCGGTGACCCGACGGGTCAGGTGGTCGAGGCACCGCAGCGACGGCGCGTCGGCGTGCTGGACGTCGTCGACCGCGACCACGGCGGGTGCCCGCGCGACGAGTTCCAGCAGTTCGCCGCCGATCGCGGCGGTGAGCGGGGCGAGCGCCTCCTCGTCGGCCGTCTCGCCCCAGCGCAGCACGGCCTGGTCCAGCAGCCGGCCGACGCGGTCGCGGTCGGCGTCGGCCACGGTGGCCCGTCGCACGAGTTGCCGCACCACCTCCAGCGGCACGGTGCGTTCGCTGCGCGACGCGCTGGCGCCGAGGAACGTGACCCCGGCCTCGGCGCACCGCCGGGCGAAGGACTGGAGGAGCGTGGTCTTGCCGGCGCCGACCGGCCCGGTGACCAGCGTGATCGGGCCGGGGGCGGGGGCCGGTCCGCCGGGGTGGAGCAGGCCGGCGAGCCGGCCGGTCAGGACGTCGAGATGCCGGTCCCGTTCGGCCATCGTCATCGGGCGGGCCTCCGCCCGGCCGCGGCCCCCGGGCGGGCCGTGCGCCGTGGTCTCCGGTGACACCCGTTGCAGTCAGAGACCCACAAATCCTTGACCCATTCCAATTGGCGAATACCGACAACGATGGTACGACGTGGGCGTTTCGTCGAACGTCGCGCCTGGTCTCGCGCGTCGAAAATCCGCCGTCACCTGCGGTCCCGCAATTTGGGCGGATCGACGCGGTCCGCCTCTATCGATCCCGATTCATGGAGTGGAGTATGTCAGCCCGGCAATTGGGCGGCAAGTCGAAGGATGTAAAGGATGAGCAAACATGGCATCACCGCGTCGGGGCTCGACGAGGGCGACCCGGGCGGTCCGACAGCGGAAAGTCATCCAGTTCTTCCGGAACGTGACGCAGACGGTCCGACAGGGCGGTTGGTAACGTTTTCCACCCTTGCCGCTAATGCACGTGGAGAACGGCCGGCCGGCCTCGGGGGCTGGACGCGGCGGCCGGTCGGCCGGCTCCGGCCGTCGGCCCGGCGACCCGGGTCGCGCGAGGGCTCCCGCCCCGCGGCGGGAGAGCGTTCTCGCTGTTCACCCGTTGCCGGACGGCGAGCGTGCCGGCGGGGGGCGTCGGACGGCGGCTCGATGCCGGTCGGTCCGCCCGCATGCCGCGGGCCGGCGCCGTGGCCTGTCGCTCCGGCCGGTGCGTCCGGCCCGGGCCGCCGGCGCTCCGACCGTTTCTCGCCGCGGCGGTTGCCTGCCGATTTCAGCAGCCGTCGCCGCACTTTCGACCCTCGCCCAACTTGCCCGTTTCAGTCCGTCTGGAAGCCCTTTGCCGCAACTTGTTGTTAAACAAGAAATTCGCGGCGCATCGGTCCACGGAACGGCGGCGGGAAAGCAAGCGGCTCCGTCGGTAACTGCCCCGGAATGAAATAGGAATCGTTATTTCCCGGTCCTGGTAGATGGTGCGGTGGAGCGCCGGGCGCGATTCGACGGCCCGATTCCGTTCGCACCCACGGACGCCGCGCACCGTCGACCGATCAACGCGAATGACTTTCATCCGGGGTGCTCCGTCCCTTCCCCACCTGCCGCTCCGGGCCGGTGACACCGCGACCGGACGCGTCGGCGCGCATGCGGGGTAGGGGTTGTCCGCCGCCCGTCGGCCGCCTAATTTCGGACTGTCCGCCATGGTCGGCGGATGACAATCCGCCGCACGACGGGGGGATCGGCCACGGGCCGCGCGCCCGGGACGTGAAGGGTTCGCGCGTGATCTGCCAACCACCGCCGAGATACCGGGCCCCGGTTCGATGACGCTCCTGCCCGGGCTGCGGGGGTCCGGGGCGGACCGTTGCGACGCGCTCCGGGTCGCCGGCCGGACGCTCTCCGCAGAGGCGCTGCTGGGCTGCGCGAACGCGGTCACCGGCCGGATCCTGGGCGCCCGGGCGGTCGCGGTCGAGGCCGGCCCGAGCCTGGAGACCATGGTCGGGATCGTCGGCGCCGTCCAGGCCGGCGTGCCGGTGGTGCCGTTGCCGCCCGGCGCCGAGGCGGACGAGCGGCACCGCATCCTGCGCGAGTCCCGCGCCGACGTGTTGCTCGGCCCCACCACCACCGACACCACCCTGCCGATCGTCCCGGTGGACCTGCGGGAGCGGTCCTGGGCCACGCACCCGGACCCGCTGCCGGCCAGCGACGCGGTGATCCTCTACACCGGCGGCGTCGGCGGGCTCTCCCGCGGCGTCCGCATCTCGCACCGGGCCATCGCGGCCGACCTGGACCTGCTCGCCGCCGCCTGGCGGTGGAGCGCCGAGGACGTGCTCGTCCAGGGCGCGCCGCTGTTCCGGGCGTACGGGCTGGTGGTCGGGCTGCTCGGCGCGCTCCGGGTGGGCAGCCGGTTCGTCCACCTCGACCGGCACGCCACCGCCGGCCCGGCCGGCACCATCTACCTGGCGCTGCCCGGGCAGTGGGCGCGCATCGCCCGGGACGCGCCCCGGGCCCGGACGCTGTCCCGGGCGCGCATGCTGGTCTCCGGCGACGCCCCGCTGGCGCCCGCCGTGGGCGAGCGGCTGCGGCTGCTGACCTCCCATCATCCGGTGGAGGGGTACGGCACCACGGAGACGCTGATCGTGCTCACCGGTCCGGCCGGCGCCCCGGTCACCACGCTGCCCGGCGTGCAGACCCGGGTGCTGGACCACGCCGGCCGGCCGGTGGCCGCCGACGGTGACGCGGTCGGTGAGCTGAGCGTCCGGAGTCCGACGATGTTCAGCGGGTACGCCGACCGGCCCGGGTCGGCGCCACCGGTCGACGGCTGGCACCCCACCGGCGACCTGGCCACCGTGGACCCGGCCGGACGGCACCGCATCCTCGGCCCGGAGGGCATCGGCGTGGTGCGCTGCGGCGGCCGGCCGGTGCCGACCCGGCAGGTCGAGGAGGTGCTGCTCACCCACCCCGGCGTGCACGACGCGGCGGTGGTCGGCGCGCCGCACCGCACGCTCGGCGAGCAGGTCGTCGCGTACGTCGTCGCGGCGGCCGGGCTCACCGCCCAGGCGCTCATCGACCACGTCGGCCGGCTGCTCTCGGCGGCGGCCCGACCCCGCCGGGTGCACTTCGTGGACGAGTTGCCCCGCAGCGCGCAGGGCCGGGTCCGCAAGTCGCTGCTGATCCGGCGGAGCGGACAGCACCCCGTACGCGACCCCTGACCACCGCCCGCGGGTCGGACGGAACGGCGGACACGTCCTACCATCCGGGGCGTGATCGAGCGGATCCTGCCGCCGGCCGTGGTGGTGGAGGAGTGCTTCACCGACCCGGTCGGGCTGCGCCTGCACCCGGACGAGGAGCACGTCGTCGCGAACTCGGTGGCGAAACGCCGTCAGGAGTTCACCACCGTCCGGCACTGCGCCCGCCGGGCGCTGGCCCGGCTGGGCCTGCCGCCGGCGGCGATCCTGCCCGGCGTCCGGGGCGCGCCCGGCTGGCCGGCCGGCGTCGTCGGCAGCATGACCCACTGCGACGGCTACCGCGGCGCCGCCCTCGCCCGCGCGGCGACGGTCGGCAGCGTCGGCGTGGACGCCGAACCGCACGCGCCGCTGCCCGACGGGGTGCTGGACGCGGTCGCGCTGCCCGCCGAGCGCAGCCGGACCGCCGCGCTCGCCGCCGCCCACCCCGGGACCTGCTGGGACCGGCTGCTGTTCAGCGCGAAGGAGTCGGTCTACAAGGCCTGGTTCCCACTGACCGGCCGCTGGCTGGACTTCGCCGAGGCGGACATCACGGTCGACCCGGCCGGCACGTTCACCGCCCGGCTGCTGGTGCCCGGCCCGCGACTCGGCGGCGTGGAGCTGACCGCGTTCGACGGCCGGTTCCTGGTGGAGCGGGGTCTGGTGCTCACCGCCGTCACCGTTCCGGGGGCGCCGCGACGCTAGGTCAGCCGGCTCTTCTGCACCTTTCCCATGGCGTTGCGGGGCAGCGCGTCGACCAGCCGCACCTGCCGGGGCCGCTTGTGCACGGAGAGCTGCCGGGCCACGAAGTCGATCAGCTCGGCCTCGCCCAGCCCGTCCCCGACCACGTACGCGGTGACCTGCTGGCCCAGATCCGGGTGCGGGGTGCCGACCACCGCCGCCTCCCGGACCCCGGGATGCGCCAGCAACGCGTCCTCCACCTCACCCGCGCCGATCCGGTACCCGCCGCTCTTGATCAGGTCGGTGGCGGCCCGGCCGACGATCCGGTGGGCGCCGTCCGGGCCGACCGTCGCCACGTCACCGGTGCGGAACCAACCGTCCGCGGTCCGGGCGGCGGCGTCGGCGTCCGGCCGGTTCAGGTAGCCGTCGAAGAGCGTGTCGCCGCGGACCTGGAGTTCGCCCATGGTCTCCCCGTCGGGGGGCAGCGACGTGCCCCGCTCGTCGACCACCCGGGTGCGTACGCCGGGCAGCGGCACACCCACCGTGCCCGGCCGCCGGGGCCCGTCCGCCCGGGCGCTCACCGTGATCAGGGTCTCGGTCATCCCGTACCGTTCGACCGGGCGGTGGCCGGTCAGCTCGGTGAGCGCGGTGAAGACCGGCTCGGGGAGCGCGGCGCTGCCGGACACCAGCAGCCGGGCGCCGCGTAGCGCCCGCGCCGCCGCCGGCTCCGCCGCGATTCGCGACCAGATCGTGGGTACGCCGAAGTAGAGCGAGCCGGCGGCGGCCGCGTACCGGTCGGGGCGGGGCCGGCCGACGTGGTGCAGCCGGCCGCCGATCCGCAGCGGGCCGAGCACGCCGAGCACCAGCCCGTGCACGTGGAACAGCGGCAGGCCGTGCGCCAGCACGTCGTCCGGCGTCCAGGCCCAGGCGTCGGCGAGCCCGTCCAGGCAGGCGGCGACCGCGCGGCGGGACAGCACCGCGCCCTTCGGCGCGCCCGTGGTGCCGCTGGTGTAGAGGATCAGCGCGGTGGTCGCCGCGTCCGGCTCGGGATGCCGGCTGTCCGAGCGTCGGGTCAGGTCCACCGGCAGGGCCGGCGGCCCGGCGGGACCGTCGACGGCCGGCGTCCCGGGCGTCGTCAGCAGCACCTCGGCGGCGGAGTCGCGCAGCACGTGGTCGCGCTCCACCGGCCCGGCGTCCGGCGGCACCGGCACCACCGCCGCGCCGGCCAGCAGCCCGCCGACCACGCCGACCACGGTCTCCAGGCTCGACGTGGCGGGCACCGCGACCCGGCGGACCCCGTGCAGGTCGTCGGCGACCGCGGCGGCCGCCCGGCGCAGCTCCACCCAGGACAGTGCCCGGTCGTCGACGCGGATCGCGTCCGGTCGCTCGTCGGTGGACCGGTCGAGCCAGCTCAGCAGCGGCACGGGCACCCCTCTCGCGATTCGCCGCCCGGCGGCGGCGCACCGACCGTAACCGGGCCGCCCGGGGGCCGACCACCCCCTGCGGCCACCGGGCCCGGCGACACGCCGGGTGACCGTCCGACACCCCTGGCGACGGGCCGTACACCCCCGATTCATCGGCCGATGGGTTGAACCGCGTCTCGGTTGCCCGGATGATGGGCGGCGTCGGCCCGCCGCGCGGGTCGCCCCCGCCCACACCGACGCCGCGACTCGCCGGCGGCACCCGTACACGACGGAGGATCCCGCCAGATGCCGGTCATCGAAGTCGAGCACCTGCACAAGAGGTACGGCGACAAGGTGGCGGTCGACGACGTCTCGTTCAGCGTGGAGCAGGGCGAGATATTCGGGGTGCTCGGCCGCAACGGCGCCGGCAAGACCACCACCGTGGAGTGCGTGCAGGGCCTGCGTCGCGCCGACGGCGGCACGGTGCGGGTGCTCGGGCTCGACCCGATCCGGGACCGCACCGAGGTGCGCCAGCGGGTCGGCGCCCAGCTCCAGGAGAGCCAGCTCCCCGACAAGCTGCGGGTACGGGAGGCGCTCGACCTCTACCGCTCCTTCTACCGCAACCGCGCCGACATCGACGAGCTGCTGGCCGACCTCGGGCTGGCCGAGCAGCGCAACACCGCGTTCCACAAGCTCTCCGGCGGCCAGAAGCAACGCCTGTCGGTGGCGCTGGCGCTGGTCGGCCGCCCCGAGATCGCCATCCTCGACGAGCTGACCACCGGGCTGGACCCGAAGGGCCGGCGCGACACCTGGGACCTGGTCGAGCGGATCCGCGACCGGGGCGTGACGGTCGTGCTTGTCACCCACTTCATGGCCGAGGCCGAGCGGCTCTGCGACCGGCTCGCGCTCATCGACGCCGGTCGGGTGGTCGCCATCGACACGCCGGCCGGGTTGATGTCCCGGGTGGAGGCCGAGCACCGGGTGCACTTCCGCGCGCTCGACCACCTCGACGACGCGCTGCTGTCCGCGCTGCCCGAGGTCAGCTCCGTGCGCCGGGACGGCGACGAGGTCACCGTCACCGGGCCCGAGGAGGTGCTCCAGGCGGTGCTGTCGGCGCTGACCGAGCGCAAGATCCGCTACGCCGGCCTCCGGGTCGAGCAGCCCACCCTGGACGACGCGTTCGTCTCCCTCACCGGCCACCCGGCCACCCCGCCGGCGCTCGACGGAAGGTCATCGTGAACGCCCTGTCCAAGCTCGTCGCCGTCGAGGCCAAGCTGTTCCTGCGGGAGCCGGTCTCGCTGTTCTTCGTCTTCGCGCTGCCGCTCGGCCTGATGCTGGTGTTCGGCCTGCCGCAGCGCGGGGCCCCCCAGGAGGCGACCCCCGGGCAGCACGGCGAGCAGACGTTCCTGCCGTCCATCGCGCTCTCCCTGACGATCGGGATGCTGGCGCTGTTCACGCTGCCGATGGCGCTGGGCATCTACCGGGAACGCAAGGTGCTGCGCCGGTTGGCCACCACCCCGGTCAGCCCGGCGTTGCTGCTCATCGCCCAGGTGGTGGTCAACCTGGCCATGGGCGTGGCCGGCGCGGTGGTCACCGCGGTCGGCGTACGTTTCCTGCTGGACCAGCCCGCGCCGGCCAACGTGCCCGGTTTCGTGCTGGCCTTCCTGCTCGGGGTGGCCTGCCTGTTCGCGATCGGCCTGCTCATCGCCGCGCTCGCCCCGTCGGCGCGCTCGGCGCAGTCCATCGGGCCGACGCTGTTCTTCCCGCTGCTGTTCCTGGCCGGGGCCTGGCTGCCCCGCGACCAGATGCCCACCGTGCTGGCCCGCATCGGGGAATACTCGCCGCTGGGCGCCACCGTGGACACCCTCTCCGCCGCGTGGGCCGGGCAGAGCCCGTCCGTGTCGCAGCTGCTCGTGCTGGCCGGCACCGCCGTCGTGGGCTGCCTGCTCGCCACCCGCCTGTTCCGCTGGGAGTAGGGCCCGCCGGCCCCCGCTAGGGGGCGGCTAAGGGTACGTCGGCGGTGTGATCTGGATTACGTTCGAGTCGCACGGGAGATCGCCGCACGGTCCGCCCCGGCGGAACCGGCGGCGATCCGCCCCGCGCTCGTGCGCGGCGCCCGCGGCGCGCGCACGGCGAGGCGGAACACGAACGACGGAGGTCGTGCCATGACAGCTTCTTCCGATCCCGCCCCGGCCGTCCGGACGGTGACGTCCTTCGTCAACGGTGACGACCGGACCGCCTGGCCGCTGACGGCCCACCAGCTAGGCACGGACGCCGCCGGCATCGTCGAGGCGGTGCTGGAGGGCGGGCCGGCGACGTTGCCGGTCGAGCTGCGCAACCACCGGGTGTCCCCGGTGGAATCCAAGATCAAGGTACGGCACTACGGGGGCTACGAGCACTTCGAGCGGGATCCGGCCGGCGTCGTCGACGGCACGCCGGCGGTCTTCCGCTGGACCGGCCGAACCCGTATCGCGGAGTGAACGAGAGGCGGTAACGCGATGGGCGTCGGGGATCCGCGCAACGGTGCGCACCTGACGGTGACCGACGTCGCCACGGTGACCGCGTTCTACGCGGCGGTCTTCGAGGCGGTGCCGGTGCAGC
This sequence comes from Micromonospora sp. AKA38, assembly GCF_027925725.1. Lineage (NCBI taxonomy): Bacteria > Bacillati > Actinomycetota > Actinomycetes > Micromonosporales > Micromonosporaceae > Micromonospora > Micromonospora sp. AKA38. The sequence goes on from NZ_BNEI01000005.1 coordinate 1,299,917, forward strand.
GGGAGTGTCTGCTGGACGGTCGCGTCCTGCACGCCGAACTGGTGGTCGACGGCCACCGGCTGACGGTCAGCGAGTGGTCCGACGGCCCGGGGGACCCGGGCGGTCCGGGTGGCCCGCTGCCGCTCGCGCCGGCCGATCCGCACCAGCTCGTGCAGCGGGCGCTGGCGGCCGGTGCCACGCTCGAACCCACAGGTGGCGGCCCGCCGGTGGGCGTGGTGTTCCGGGACCCGGCCGGCCTGCGCTGGGCGGTGCCCGCCCCCTAGGTGCCCGACGACGACGAACGGCCCCGCCCGATCGGGCGGGGCCGTTCGTCGTGTCCGCGAGGATCAGCGCCGCAGCGTCGACCCGAGGCCGCCGCCGCTGCGCCGCCGGTGCTGCCAGTAGAAGTCCCGCCGGGCGCCCTGCGGGAAGCCGGGCTGCCACGGCTTGACCGGGCCGGCGGTGTGGATGATCGACGAGTCGGTGAGCTTGCCGCCGAACTCCGGCTCCCGTCGCCAGGCCATCAGGTCGTTCCACCGCCACGGCAGCCGCAGCCAGTTGGCGTGCACCGCGAAGTTGAGCGCGTCCTGGTCCGGGTAGCGGGACTCGTGCGCGTGCCGACGCAGGTAGTCCAGCGACACCTCGCTCACCTCGCACTCCTTCCAGCGCGGCACGTCGATCAGCAGCACCCCGGAGTTGAAGTAGAGCGCGTGCGGGTCGAGGTGGTCGTAGCTCGACAGGCCGGGGATGCCGCCCATGTCCAGCAGCCGGCGGTTGAACGGGTCCCGCACCGCGCCGAGCGGCACCCCGCCCATGTCCAGCTCGAACAGCGGGTTGAGGCTGTTCAGGCACATCGTGTCGCAGTCCAGGTAGAGCAGCCGGCGTACGTCCGCCGGCAGCGCCGCGGGGACCAGCAGCCGCAGGTACATCGCCGGGGACAGGTACGCCATCAGCGGGTCGCTGCCCTTCGACAGGTTCACCTGCGCGGCGTCCACCCGGAGGAACTCCACGGTGGCGTTGGGCCCGGCGATGCGGGTGAGCGTGTTCCGGGCGCTCGCCGGCACGTCGTCGGCGGCCACCAGCCAGTACCGGAGCGTCTCGCCCGGGTTCGACTCGGCGACTGTCGACATGACGACCGCGGCGTGCGCCGCGTACGCGTTGTCAAAGGTCAGGGTGAGGTCCACGGGTGCTCTCCTTCGCGGCGGTGCGTGAGCGCAACGTCGAGAAAAGTAGCCGTGGAATTGTCGGCCCGGCAAGGAATGCGCATTCGCTCAGGGGGTTCGGCAAAGCAACCCCTGAATTCGCCCCTCAATTCCGCCGGTCCGGCAGCGGCGAGGTGTGGCACGCCGGTGGCGATGCGATGCCACCCGACATTCGAGCGCCGCCGGCCCGGCCGAGCTGCGCACCGGCGCGTACGACCCGAAGGATCTGGTGCCGTTCGGCATGCACGGCTGGAACCCGTTCATGTGGCTCTACGGCCTCACCGCGCTGCTCTACCTCGCCGGGTTGGCCAGCCCGCCGTTGGCCGGCTACGGCGTGGTGCTGCTGGCCCGGGACCGGCGGTCGCTGCCGCGCGGGCTGCGGGCGCTGCTGCTGGCCGGCGTGGTGGCCGGTGCCGTGGTGACCGTGCTGCGCTTCACGCCGGTCGGGGCGGACATGCAGGCCTGGTGGCTCGACTGAGGGGCACCGGCGCGACGACAACTGCACCCGGAGCGGGCTCAGCGCGACGACGACCGCACCCGGAGCGAATCGCGCGCGTCGTCACAGCGTCTCGACGAGGCGGAAGCGCTCCAGCACGGCGGGCGTGTCGTCGTCGACCGTGAACGTCGGGTCGCCGAGCCACCCCCGGTAGTCGTCGCCGTGCCAGTAGTCCTCGTGGCCGGCGCGCCAGGCGTCGACCGACGTGTAGCCCTCGCCCTCGTCCCGGGCGTGGTCGAGGTCCACGTCGCCGAGCCGGGCCACGCGGACCTCGACCAGCTCGATCACGGCCACCGGCCGGCCGGCGGAGTCGATCACCGCGAACCGGCTGCCGACGGTCGGCAGCGGCTCGCCCTCGATCTCGTTGTCCTGGAGCAGCCCGGTGGTGCTGGTCTTCGTCCCGTTCAGCACGGCGGCGACCAGTTGGTCACGCAGCGGGCCGGGGAAGGCGAACTCGTACGGGGGCAGCTCGGCGGTCATGGCGCGCAGCGTAGCCGCGTCGCGGGTCGGCGGCGACGCGGTTTCGGCTCACGCCAGACGAGGACCGGCCGGAAGCCACCGGTCGAGCCAGTCGAGCAGCACGGCCTCGTAACGCGGGCTGACGGCGGCCAGCTCCTCGCGCTCCCCGACCGTGGGCGCGTGGTCGCAGCCGGGCAGCCGGGTCACGGTCAGGTCGGCGTCGTGGGCCGCCCGTCGCCACACCGCGATGCTCTCCTCGATCGGCACCCACCCGTCGGTCTCGCCGTAGCAGAGCAGCACCGGGCCGGTCAGCCGGGCGAACACCGGCGCCGGGTCGAAATCCATGTCGGCCCAGGTGCCCGGCCGCTCCGACAGCTCGCGGGGGAGGAACGCCAGCGGGAACCAGGGCCGCGACAGCGCGGCCGTCAGCGCCGCCTGCGCGGCCGGGCGCGGCACGTCGCCGCGTTGGAACCCCTCGGCGATCTCGCGCAACCGGGTCAGCTCGGCCACGTCGACCGGCCCGTAGCCGTGTCGGCGTAGCTGCTCGGCGGTGCCGTAGCGCATCTGCACGGCCGGGCTGACCCCGCTGCACGAGACCAGGATCAGGAAGTCGACGGGGTGGGCGGCGGCGGTGACCGCCGCCGCCCAGGCCCCCTGGCTGAAGCCCCACAGCCCGACCGGCGCCGGGCCGACGTGCCGGCGCAGCACGGCCACCGCGGCGGCGGCGTCCTCGGCCTGGTCGGCGAGCGGCACGTCGCGGCCGTCCACCCGGGGGCGGCGGTCGTAGCGCAGCACCGCGACACCGGCCGGCGGCAGCAGCCGGGCGAGGTGCCGGTAGAGGAAGTGGGACCGCTTGTCGGCGTGCGAACCGTGCAGCACCACCAACCCGCCCCGGACCGGGCCGGCCGGCAGGTCGAGCGTCGCCGGCCGGCCCGACGCGCCGATGGTCGTCTCCACGCCGGCAGTCAACCACGCCGCGCCGGCCCCGGCCGTCCCGTGCCGCCGGGTGCGTCGCGCATCCGCCTGCGTACGCTGGCGGGGTACGCCGCGCCGACCGTGGAGAGCACGATGACCAGCACCACGACCCGTACCGCAGGACCCGCCGACGTGCCCGCCCTGGTCGACCTGATCGAGTCGGCCTACCGGGGGGACCGGGCCCGGGCCGGGTGGACCCACGAGGCGGACCTGCTCGACGGCCAGCGCACCGATCCGGAGATGGTGGCCGCGGCGGTGACCGGCCCGGCCGGCGTGGTGCTGCTGGCGGAGCGGGACGGCGCGCCGGTCGCCTGCTGCCAACTGGAGCGCCGGGACGACCACGCGTACTTCGGCATGTTCGCGGTCGCGCCCGGTCACCAGGGCGGCGGGTTGGGTCGGGAGCTGCTGGCCGAGGCCGAGCGGTACGCCCGGGAGCGCTGGCACGCCGGTGAGCTGCGGATGACCGTGATCGTCCAGCGCGACGACCTGATCGCCTGGTACGAGCGGCGCGGTTACGCCCGCACCGGCGAGTTGAGCCCGTTCCCGTACGGCGACGAGCGCTTCGGTGTGCCGCGTCGCCCGGACCTGGCGTTCGAGACGCTGTGCAAGAAGCTCGGCTGACTCAGCCCGGCGGCCGGTCGACCCGGGCGGCCAGCTTCCTCGGCGCCCGCAGGCAGTAGCTCTCGGTGAGCAGCTCGGCGACCTCGGTCCAGTCCGTCGTGTCGTCGAGCGTCATCCCGACCACGTCGGCGCCCCAGCCCGGCGCGAAGAACGGCGGACCGGCGGCGAGCAGCCCGGCGATCTCGTCGCCGGGCGCGCGGAACGTCAGCACGCAGAGCGGCTCGTCGGTCGCCGTGGCCCGCGCGACGGCGGCCGGGTGGTCGGGGCCGACGGTGTACGCGTGGGCGAACGTGCGGGTGCGGATCCGCCAGCGCAGGCCCACCCAGGCCGGCTCCTCGTGGGTCTCCGGCAGGCCGAGGCAGATCGGTCGCAGCCGGTCGAGGTGGTCGGGTGGGACGTCTCCGGGGGCGGTCACGCGGGCAGGTTAACCACCCCCACCGACAACCCGGACGGCCGGCGCGGCGTCCTTGCCGCCGCCGGTGGGGCCGTCGATTGTCGTAGGCGGGGAGTAGAACACCGATGAGTCTCGACGCGATCCGTGGTCATAGCTGCTGCACCTGCGGACAAAGGATGAGGATATGAGCATAGTTCGAGTGCTTGTCGGCACGCGCAAGGGCGCGTTCCTGCTGACGTCGGACGAGCGGCGCCGCGACTGGACGGTCGACGGCCCGCACTTCGGCGGCTGGGAGATCTACCATCTGACCGGCTCCCCGGTCGCTCCGGACCGGCTCTACGCGTCCCAGTCCGGCGGCTGGTTCGGGCAGCTCATCCAGCGCTCGGACGACGGCGGCCGGAGCTGGGCCCCGGTCGGCAACGACTTCGCCTACGCCGGTGACGTCGGCGAGCACCTCTGGTATGACGGCACGCCCAGGCCGTGGGAGTTCAAGCGGATCTGGCATCTCGAACCGTCCCGTCACGACCCCGACACGGTGTACGCGGGCGCGGAGGACGCCGCGCTCTACGTCTCCACCGATGGCGGCGAGAAGTGGACCGAGCTGACCGCGCTGCGTCAGCACCCGAGCGGTCCCGGCTGGCAGCCCGGCGCGGGCGGGATGTGCCTGCACACGATCATCCTGGACCCGGTCCACCGGGACCGGATCTACGTGGCGATCTCGGCGGCGGGGGCGTTCCGCAGCGACGACGGCGGCGCGAGCTGGCTGCCGATCAACAAGGGGCTGCGGTCGGCGGAGATCCCCGACCAGGATTCGGAGACCGGCCACTGCGTGCACCGGCTGGCCCAGCATCCGTCCCGGCCCGACACCCTCTTCATGCAGAAGCACTGGGACGTGATGCGCACCGACGACGCCGGTGGGAGCTGGCGGGAGGTCAGCGGCAACCTGCCGTCGGACTTCGGCTTCCCGATCGCGGTGCACGCGCACGAGCCCGAGACGATCTACGTGGTGCCGATCACCAGCGACTCGCTGCACTACCCGCCGGACGGCCGGTTGCGGGTCTACCGCAGCCGCACCGGCGGCGAGCACTGGGAGCCGCTGACCGAGGGCCTGCCGCAGTCGCACTGCTACGTCAACGTGCTGCGGGACGCGATGGCGGTGGACACGCTCGACGAGTGCGGGATCTACTTCGGCACCTCCGGCGGGCAGGTCTACCACTCGGCGGACGCCGGCGACAGTTGGGCGCCGATCGTGCGTGACCTGCCGCCGGTGCTCTCCGTCGAGGTGCAGGTGCTGCCGTGATCCGGGTCGTGCTGCCGGCCCATCTGAAGAACCTGGCGCACGTCACCGGCGAGGTGCGCGTCGAGGTGGCCGGCCCGCCCACGCAGCGTGAGGTGCTCGACGCACTGGAGGCCGCCTACCCGATGCTGCGGGGCACGATCCGCGACCGGCACAGCGGCGCGCGCCGCCCGTTCGTCCGCTTCTACGCCTGCGAACGGGACCTGTCCCACGAGCCGCCGGACGCGCCGCTGCCCGAGGAGGTGGTCGCCGGCAAGGAGCCGTTCATCGTGCTCGGCGCGATGGCCGGGGGCTGAGCGCCGCGTCCGGGAACCGCGTCCGGGGCGGCCACGTCTGAGGGTCCATGACTGGTGGCAGATCCCGAACCGTCGGATGGGCGACTGTCGTCGCGCTGACCCTCGCCGGCTGCACCCCCGCACCGTCGGCCGCGCCGCCGCCCCGGGACCGGGGCGGCTCGTCCGGCGGGCTGCGGTTGGTCGCGTTCGACTCCTGCGAGGAGGCGTTGCGGCAGCTCCGGGCCGCGGCGCGGGCGGCGGTCGGCCCGTGGGGTCTCGGGGTGGACGGCGACGGCGGGCTCATCGTCGAACGGGCCACCGGACCGGCCGCCGCGAAGGACGCGGCGAGCGCGCCCACGGCCGGTTTTTCCGGCACCACCGTGCACGAGGCCGGCGTGGACGAGCCGGACCTGGTCAAGACCGACGGCCGGCGGATCGTCACGGTGACCCGGGGCGTGCTGTCCGTGGTGGATCCGGCGAGCCGCCGGCTGACCGGCCGGCTGGCGATCGACCCGACGGTGGGGGAGCGGTTCGCCGGAGGTGACACCAGCCTGCTGCTGCACGGCGACCGGGCGCTCGTGCTGCTCCCGGCCCGGTGGATGGTCAAGTCCGCCGCGCCGAAGGGGCAGATCGGCCCGGACGGGCCGCAGTCCCGGCTGGTCCTGGTCGACCTCGCCGGGACGCCGCGGATCCTCGGTGACTACCGGATCGACGGCAGCATGGTCGACGCGCGGCAGGTCGGGGCGACCGTCCGGGTGGTGGTCCGCTCCGCGCCCCGGCTGGCCTTCCCCGCGCCGGGCCGGGGTACCGACGCGCAGCGGACGGCCGCCAATCGCGCGGTCGTCGACCGGGCCACGATCGACGACTGGCTGCCCCGGTACGAGGTTCGCGCGGGCGGCCACACCGCCACCGGGCGGGTGGACTGCGACCGGGTGAGCCGGCCGGCCGGCTTCTCCGGCGCCTCGATGGTGACCGTACTCAGCTTCGATCTCGGCGCGTCCACGCTCGGCACCGGTGACCCGGTGACGGTCGCGGCCGACGGCGACACGGTCTACAGCAGCGGTCCTCGGCTCTATCTCACCAACGACAAGCGCCGGCGGATGCCGGTGGCGTCGCCGGGCGCGGCGGACGGCGGCACCGAGATCTACCAGTTCGACCTGACGGGGCGCACCCCGCGTCACGTCGCGTCCGGCTCGGTGCCGGGCTGGCTGATCAACCAGTACGCGTTGTCCGAGTGGAACGGCCACCTGCGGGTGGCCACCACCACCGGGGACCGGTGGGGCCGCGGGGACGGGTCCACCTCCGGCGTCTACGTGCTGCGGCCCGACGGCCCGACGCTTACCCGGGTCGGCCAGGTCACCGGGCTGGGTCGGGGCGAGCGGATCTTCGCGGTGCGGTTCCTCGGCCCCACCGGCTACGCGGTGACGTTCCGGCAGACCGACCCGCTGTACGCGGTGGACCTGCGGAACCCGGTCGCGCCCCGGGTGACCGGCGAGCTGAAGATCAACGGGTACTCGTCGTACCTGCATCCGGCCGGGGACGGCCGACTGCTCGGGGTCGGGCAGGAGGCGACCGACCGGGGGCAGGTCCTGGGCACCCAGGTGTCGCTGTTCGACGTCGCCGACCCGGCCCGGCCGACCCGGATCGCCCGGCACCACGTCGCGCGGGGCTGGTCCGACGCGGAGGCCGACCCGCACGCGTTCCTCTACTGGGCGCCGGAGCGCCTGGTGGTGCTGCCGGTGAACCGGCCGGGCGTGGTCACCGACCGGGCCGGCGGGGCGGCCGGCCGGGCCGCGCCGGCCGCCGGGATGCTGGCGCTGCGGGTCGGCGACGACGGGTTCACGGTGGCCGGCACGATCGACCATCCGCCGTCGCTGGGCGACGGTGCGGAGTGGACGCCGGTCCGCCGGTCGCTGGTGGTCGACGGGGTGCTCTGGACCGTCTCCGACACCGGCCTGAAGGCGACCGCCCCGACCACCATGCGGACGGTGGCCTGGGTGCCGACGGCCTGAACCAGCCGGCGGGCCGTCGTGCCGCCGCGACCATGGATGTCTGTTAATGTCCTGATGATGAGGATCGTCGATGCTCGGGTCATCCTGACCTGCCCCGGCCGCAACTTCGTCACCCTCAAGGTGGTCACCGACGAGGGCGTCACCGGGGTCGGCGACGCCACCCTCAACGGTCGGGAGCTGGCCGTCGCGTCCTACCTGCGCGACCACGTGGTGCCGCTGCTGATCGGCCGCGACCCGGCCCGCATCGAGGACACCTGGCAGTACCTCTACCAGGGCTCGTACTGGCGACGCGGGCCGGTCACGATGAGCGCGATCGCGGCGGTGGACACCGCGCTCTGGGACATCAAGGGCAAGGTCGCCGGGCTGCCGGTCTACCAGTTGCTCGGCGGCCGGTCCCGCGACGGCGTGACCGTCTACGGCCACGCCAACGGCGAGACCGTCGACGAGGTGCTGGCCGAGGTGGCCCGCTACGTCGACCTCGGCTACCGCGCGGTACGCGTGCAGTGCGGCGTGCCCGGCCTGCCCCGCACCTACGGCGTCAGCGCCGACAAGATGTTCTACGAGCCGGCCGACGCCGCGCTGCCCAGCGAGACCACCTGGTCGACCGAGGCGTACCTCGCCCACGTGCCGGGCGTGTTCGCCCGGGTCCGCGACGAGTTCGGTCCCACCCTGCGGCTGCTGCACGACGTGCACCACCGGCTCACCCCGATCGAGGCGGCCCGGCTCGGCCGCAGCCTGGAGCCGTACGCGCTGACCTGGATGGAGGATCCGGTCCCGGCCGACCTGCCGGAGGGCTTCCGGCTCATCCGCCAGCACACCACCACCCCGATCGCCGTCGGTGAGGTCTTCACCAGCATCTGGGACGCCGCCCAGCTCATCCGGGAACAGCTCATCGACTACGTCCGCGCCACGGTGGTGCACGCCGGTGGGCTCACCCACCTGCGTCGCATCTTCGACCTCGCGGCGTTGCACCACGTCCGCAGCGGCTCGCACGGGGCCACCGACCTGTCGCCCGTCTGCATGGCCGCCGCGCTCCACCTCGACCTGGCCATCCCGAACTTCGGCCTCCAGGAGTACATGCGGCACACCGACGAGACCGACGAGGTCTTCCCGCACGGCTACCACTTCGCCGACGGCTACCTGCACCCCGCCGAGACGCCCGGCCTCGGGGTGGACATCGACGAGGCGGCGGCGGCCCGGTTCCCGTACGCGCCGGCCTACCTCCCGGTGAACCGGCTGACCGACGGCACGGTGCACCCGTGGTGACTCGCCGGGTCACCAGATGCGGCGACCGTACGCGTCCGGCACCCCGGACTTGCGGAAGAAGTAGGTGTTGATCTGGTCCCGCCACTGGATGGCGCTGCGGACCTGCTCGTCGAGGCGCTCGGCCACCCGTTCGTGCACCGCCGGTTCGATCAGGCCGGCGAGTCGGCGCCACCGCTCGCGCATCGCCACCACCTGCTCGACGCCGGCGAAGTGCGTGTCGTAGATGTGCTGGATCACCGTACGGCCGCTGTGCAGCACGTGGTCGTAGGGGACGTGGTGGAAGAAGAGCAGCAGCTCGTCCGGGCACCGCTCGCGTGACTCGTACACCTCCGACCAGGGCGCCGGGTACTGGCCGGTGAACCCGGTCCCGGTCGCCCGGGTGCGGTCCACCCCGACGCCGTCCCGGTCGGCGAAGTGGTAGGTGCCCCAGGCGGTGTACTCGTAGCCGTCCACGTCGGGCCCGTAGTGGTGCCCGGGCCGCACCATGAAACCGACACCCAGCGGCGCGGTGTACCGCTCGTAGCCGCGCCAGGAGTCGTCCATGATCTCGTGCAGCGTCCGCCGCAGCAGGTCCGGGTCGGGCGTCGTGGCCGGCGGCCACGTCAACCCGATCCACTCGTCGAGCACCGCGCCGGGCTCCAGGCGGGGGTCCCAGGCGAGCCGCCCCACGGCGTACAGGTTGGCCTGGGCCAGCGGATGCCCGGTCCAGAACGGGTCGTCCCCGGTGCTGGCCACCGCGGCCAGGCCGCCACCGCGCGCGCCGGCCACCACGTCGGCGACCGTGCCGGCGTCGCCCCGGGGCGCGAACCGCAGCACCTCGCTCCAGCAGGGGCCGAGCCAGCAGACGTGCCGCTGCTGGCCGGTGTACTCCTGCGTCACCTGCACCTCGACCGCCATCCGGGTGGCCGGCATGGCCAGCAGCAGCGGCGACACCGGCTCGCGGACCTGGAAGTCCACCGGGCCGAACTTCACCTGGACGATCACGTTGTCGGCGAAGCGCCCGTCCAGCGGGGTGAAGTGGTCGTACGCGGCCCGGGCCCGGTCCGTCGACCGGTCCCGCCAGTCCTGGTGGTGGTCGTAGACGAACGCCCGCCAGTGCACCACGCCGCCGTGTGGCGCGAGCGCGGCGGCCAGCAGGTTCGCCCCGTCGGCGTGGTCGCGCCCGTAGGTGAACGGGCCGGGCCGGCCCTCCGAGTCGGCCTTCACCAGGAAGCCGCCGAAGTCCGGGACGCGCGCGTACACCCGCCCGGCGGCGGCGGCCCACCAGGCCCGCACCCGGTCGTCGTGGGGGTCGGCGGTGGGCAGGCCGCCGAGCACCACCGGGGCGGCGAACGTCACCGCCAGGTGCACCCGCACGCCGTACGGGCGCAGCACGTCCGCGATCTCCGCCACGTCGCCCAGCCGGTCGGTCAACAGCCGCGCCTCGGTGTCGTGCACGTTGACGTTGTTCACCGCGATCGCGTTGATCCCGCAGGCGGCGAGCAGCCGCCCGTAGTCCCGGATCCGGGCCGTGTCCCGGCGCGCCGCGCCGTCGCGCCAGAAGATCGAGCCGCCGGCGTAGCCGCGCTCGACCTGACCCGACACCGGGTGCACGGCCACGTTGTCCCAGTGGTCGAGCATCCGGCGGGACAGCGCCGGGCCGTGCCGCCGCGCCGGCCGGTCGACGTCGAACGCCGCCGCGCCCAGCCGGACCACGTGGAACAGCCCGTACAGCAGGCCGGCCGGCGCGTCGGCCAGCACCACCGTCACGCCCCCCGACCGGGCGGTCAGGAACCCCTCGTCGCCGAGCGCGCCGTCGCCCCGGCCGTTTCCCGCCGGCGTGGCGGCGAGGCGGACCGCCTCCGCGGTCGCGTTCGCCAGCGGACCGGCGTCGCGCAGCGCGAGCACCAGGTCGGCGTCGACGTCCCAGGACGGGGAGCGCCACACCCGACCGCCGTACCGGGCGCAGGCTCGCGTCACCTCGTCCAGCACGGTGTCCACCAGCGGGCCGGGACCGTGCACCAGGACGCCCCGGGTGCCGAGCGCCCGGAACGCCTCCGGCGGCAGCCAGGCGGCGTGCCAGGTGGTCGTGTCCACCGGCAGCGGCTCCGCGCCGCTCGCCGGCTCGTCCGTGGCAGCGGTACTCACGTGGTGAACTCCCTCCGGATCACGTCGATCATCGGGTCGCCGATCCGGAGCAGCGCCAGCACGCCGACCGCGCCCAGGAGCGCGAGCACCGCCTCGGAGAAGACGGCGGTGACGCCGGCGGCGGCGCCCAGCAGGACGGCGTTGCCGACCGTGACGCCGGGCGTGCGGACCAGGAAGTACCCGGCCAGGCGGACCACGTCGCGGGTGCGGAACGCGAACAGCGAGACGATCACCAGGGCGTTGGTCCCGACCAGCGCGACGCCCGCCCCGACCAGCGCCAGCGGCACCGCCCACCAGGCCGGCACGGCCGCGGCCGGCAGGTGGGCCAGGTTCACCGCGATGAGCGTCAACCACGCCAGCGTCGGCACCCAGACCCGCAGCACGCCCGGCAGGTTGGCCCGGTAGGCGCGCCGGAACGCGGCGGCGGGCCGCAGGTCGGTCAGGTCCCGGCGCTGGTGACGCAGCGCGTGCAGCGCGGCGGAGACGGCTGGCCCGACCGGCAGCAGGCAGACCGCGACCAGCGGCAGGTTGCTGGCGTCCCGGTCGAGCAGCACCAGCGCGATTAGCCCCGGCACGGTGGTGAGCAGGAGCAGCAGCTCCACGACGAGCAGGATGTGCACGGCCGCGGCGGCCCGCGAGAGCGGCCCGTCGCCGAACTCCCGCCGGCCGGGCCCGCTCACCACGGCTCCGGCCGGGTCGGAGCCGGCTCACCGGTCGGGTCGAGCATCCGCCCGTCGTCCCACGGCGGCGTCTCGTCCACCACCGGCGTCAGCTCGACAAGCGTCACCTCGTGCCGGGCGAGCGCGAGGTCGACGTCGGCCCGCCCGGCGGCGACCGGCAGGGCGCGGTGGCTGCGGGCCGGCTCGGCGGCCTCCCGCAGCGCGTCGAGCTGCCGGGGGCGGGGCGAGCGCGGGCTGCCCATCTCCCGCCAGGCCGCCCGGACGTTGCCGGCCTCCTCGCTCACCGACGAGCGGAGCTGGAACGCCGAGGTGGTGCCGGGCGGGCCGAGCGGGACCGACAGCGCCAGGGTGTGCCGCGCCGGCGCCGGCGTCCGGCCGGTGACGTCGACCGGCGCCCAGGCCAGCACCGCGACCCGACCGTCCGGGTGCCGGGTGACCAGGTGGTCCGACCCGTGGGCGAGCACCTCGCCGCCGAGCCGGGCCATGAACGCGTACAGGTGGTAGGTGGGTTTCTTGAGCTGCCGGTGGGCGAGCAGGCCGAAACCGCCGTGCAACGGCGCGGTCGGCACGCCCACCTCCTCGAACACGTCGCTGAACGTCCAGTACGAGAACGAGTCGACCAGGTCCCCGCCGGCGGCCAGCACCGGCGCGAGATAGGCGGCGTGGAACGCGGTGTCGTGGACCGGGTTGTCCGGCCGGTAGGAGGAGTTGAACTCGGTGATGTGCACCGGCCGGTCCGCCAGCGCGGTGCCGGCCAGGTGGCGGCGCGGCGCGGCGAACTGTTCCAGCAGCTCCGCCGCCGGGGCCAGCGTCTGGTGGGTGCCGAACGGCACGTGCCGGGCCGGGCCGGAGGTGTACGCGTGGCGGCTGACGAAGTCGACGGGCACGTCGCGGGCGGCGACGAACTCGGCGAACGGCGCCAGCCACTCGTCCGCGCCGGGGGAGATGGCCGGGCCGCCGACCTGGAGCGAGGCGTCGACGTCCTTGACCGCGTGCGCCGACACCTCGTACAGGCGGTGGTAGGCGGCCTGGTCGGCGTCGCGCCAGAAATCGGGCAGGTTGGGTTCGTTCCACACCTCGATGGGCCAGCCGCGCACCTCCGCCAGGCCGTACCTGTCGACCAGGTGGGCCACCGTGGCGCGGACCAGGTCGCCCCACTCCGGATAGGAGTTGGGTGGCGTGACGTTGCCCCGCCACCAGAACACGGTCTGCTCCCCGGAAGCGAGCGCCGACGGCATGAAACCCAGCTCCACGAAGGGCCGGACGCCCCGCTCCAGGTAGGCGTCGACGACCTGGTCGACGTACGGGAACGCGTGCCGCACCCGGCGCTCGCCCCGGTACTCGTACGGCCGGTGCACGCCGACGCCGTCGCTGAACAGCCCGTGGCCGCGGATGTGCCGGAACCCGATGTCGCGCTGCACGAGCGCCAGCGAGTCCTGGTAGTCCTGGCGCAGCGCCAGGTCGAACCGCCCGGTGCCCACGCAGGTGCGCCAGGCGTCGGTCAGTCGGCCGACGGGCCGGTCGGGGACGATGTGGCGCATCGCCGGTCACCCGTGGTTCTTGCGGTACCGCTCGTACGCCTTGTTGACCAGATCGGTGTACGCCTGCGCGTTCTTGCCCTTCAGTTCGGTGACGTAGGCGTCCCACTCGCTCAACGGGCGCTGGCCCAGCGCGAACCGGAGCGTGTTCTGGGTGACGTAGTCCTTCAGCGCCGTCGCCCAGAGCGTGGTCTGCTCGCGCTCCTCGTCGGTCAGCGGCGCGGGCGGCGGCGTCACCCAGGGCGCCGGCTTGCGGCCGTTCATCTCCCGCTGGAACTCCATCTCCTCGGGGGAGAAGAACGACTGCACCAGGTCCAGCTTGCCGCCGTACGCGAAGACGCCGTTGGCGAAGCCGAAGTCCTTCTGGAGGTGCTTGGTGCCCTTGGGGTTGAGCCCGACGATGTCGACGTCGGGGGTGGGGGCGCGCCGGCCGGCGGCGTCCCGGGTGTACGTGGTGCCCTCGACGCCCCACTTGGCGAACTCCTGGCCGGCGTCGGAATACCAGAGCCAGTCGATGAACTGCATCATGGCCACGAAGTTCTTGCCGTCGCGGGCCTTGCTGGAGATCATCACGCCGTTCTCCAGCCGGCTCGCCGGGTTGACCGGGCCGGCCGGGCCGATCGGGAACATGATCTTCTTCAGCCGGGCGTTCGGGTTGATCTTCGCGATGTCCGGGCGGTAGTCGTTCACGAGTGTCTGCGCGTTTGTGCTGATCACGAACGACTTGCCGCTGGCGAGCTTCTGGCGGGCCTGGTCGTCGGTCTGGGTGAACGTCTCCGGGTCGAGCAGCCCCTCGGCGACCAGCTTGTGCAGGAACGTCACCACCTGCCGGTACTGCTCCGACGCGCCGGTGAAGACGTACTTCCCGGCGCCGGCGTCCCAGGCGGTGGCCTGGTAGTTCCAGCCGGCGCCCGGCAGCCCGTGCGACAGGGCGAGCATGTTCAGCAGGTTGCCGGCGGGGTTGGGCTTGCCGAACCGGTCGGAGAACGGATGGACGTCCGGGTGGGCCGCCTTCATCGCCTTGAGCATGGTGTACACCTCGTCCCAGGTGGTCGGCGACGGGATGCCCAGTTGCTCCAGGATGTCGGTGCGGACCGCGAGCGTGTACTCCTGCCAGGGCTTCTCGTGCAGGCCGGGCAGCAGGTAGAACTTGCCGTCCTCCTGCCGGAGCGTGTCCATCTCCGGCTTGAGGTTCCACTTCTCCAGCTTCTCCGCGAAGTGCGGCATCAGGTCGAGGTAGTCGCTGACCGGCAGGATCGCGCCGGAGGAGACGTACGAGTTCTCCTGCGGGTGGTAGGTCTTCGGGATGATCAGCGGCGCGTCCCCGGAGGAGACGAGCACGCTGCGCTTCTGCTCGTAGTCGCTGAGCGGCACGGCGACCGGGTCGAGCTTGACGTTGGTCCGCTTCGCCAGCTCCGACCAGAACAGCCACTCCGGCTTGAGCGGGTAGTTCGGGTGGTTGTTGTAGAGGATCGAGAACGACACCGGCTCGGTGGCCCGGAACTGGTCGCCGATGCCGTACTTCTCCATCGCGCCGGCCCGGTTGCGGTCGAGGTCCTTCTTGTCGGGGCCGTCGTCACCGCATCCGGTCAGCGAGACGACGGCGGCCGCGCCGGTGGCGAGCAGCACCTGGCGGCGGGACAGCTGGACCATGGGTGTTCCCTTCGGTTGGTGGCACCGCTATCCCTTGACGGCGCCGAGCATGATTCCGGAGACGAAGTAGCGCTGGATGAAGGGGTAGACCGCGAGGATCGGCAGGACCGTCAGCACGACGGTCACGGACTGGATGGTCGCGGCGGCCTGCACGATGTCGTCGCCGCTGCCGAGCCCGCCGCCGGTCTGCGTGGCGTCGGTCGCGCCCACGATGAGGTTGCGCAGGTAGACCGTCACCGGGAGCAGGTCCTGACGGTCCATGTAGAGGAACGCGGCGAACCACGAGTTCCAGAACGACACCGCGTAGAACAGCACCATCGTGGCCACCATCGCCTTGGACAGCGGCAGGACGATCCGCAGCAGCGTCCCGTACGTGCCCAGCCCGTCGACCGCGGCGGCCTCCTCCAGCTCGACCGGCAGGCTCTCGAAGAACGCCTTCATCACCAGCAGGTTGAACACGTTGATGGCATTGGGCAGCGCGACGGCCCACACGGTGTTCTTCAGGCCCAGGCTGGTGACCAGCACGTAGTTGGGGATCAGGCCGCCGGTGAAGAACATGGTGAACACGGCGATCCCGACCAGCGCGGTCCGGCCCCGCAGGTGCTTCTTCGACAGCACGTACGCGTAGCAGGTGGTCAGCACGACGGAGATGAGCGTGGCGACCACCGTGTAGACGACGGTGTTGCGGTAGCTGATCCAGAACGTTGGGTCGGACGTCACCACCCGGTACGCGGTGAGGTTGAACCCGCGCGGGACGAGGTTGACCTGCCCGCTGACGATGGCGGCGTTGTCACTGAGCGAGCGCGCCACGATGGTGAGGAACGGGTACACCGTCACCACCACCACGGCGGTGAGGACGACGGCGTTGACCGCCTGGAAGACGCGGTAGCCCCGGCTGGGCCGGGGGCTCACCACAGGCTCGTCCCCACCGCGCGCCGGGAGATCCCGTTCGCGGACAGCACCAGCGTCAAGCCGATCACGGCCTCGAACAGGCCGATCGCGGCGGCGTAGCTGAGGTTCCCGGAGACGATGCCCACCCGGTACAGATAGGTGGAGATGACGTCCGCGGTCGGATAGGTGAGCGGGTTGTAGAGCAGCAGGATCTTCTCGAAGCCGACCGCCATGAACGTGCCGATGTTCAGGATCAGCAACGTCATCATGGTCGGTCGGATCCCGGGCAGCGTCACGTGCCAGGTCTGTCGCCACCGGTTGGCGCCGTCGATCCGGGCCGCCTCGTAGAGGTCGCCGTCGATCGTGGTGAGCGCCGCGAGGTAGAGGATGGTGCCCCAGCCGACGGTCTGCCAGACCTCGGAGGAGACGTAGATCGACCGGAACCAGCCCGGGTCCTGGATGAACGGGACCGGGCGCCCACCGAACGCGCCGACCACCTGGTTCACCGTGCCGTCCACGGACAGCAACTGCATGACCATCGCGGCCACGATCACGATCGACAGGAAGTGCGGCAGGTAGGACACCGACTGCACGAACCGCTTGAGGACCCGGCTGCGCACCTCGTTGAGCAGTAGCGCGAGCACGATCGGCAGCGGGAAGCAGAACAGCAGCGTCAGCGCGCCCAGCACCAGCGTGTTGGTGAAGACGTCCCAGAACGTGGGGTCGGTGAAGAACAGCCGGAAGTAGCGCAGGCCGGTCCAGTACTCGCCGAACACGCTGCCGCCGGGGCGGAAGCGCCGGAACGCGATCACGTTGCCCAGCATCGGCAGGTAGCGGAAGACCAGGAAGAACAGCAGCGGTAGGACGGCCAGCGAGTAGAGCTGCCAGTCCCGCCGCAGCGCCCGCCGCCAGGGCCGGCGGCGGCCGACGCGGCGTCGGCGGTCCCGCCGCGGCGCGGGCGCGGGCGCCGCCGGGGCGAACCGCGCATCCGAGCGTACGGATGTCATTCGCGCCCTCCCACCGTGGCCGAAAATTCCGGTAATGGCCCGTAAGCTTTCCGGAAATTTATGGCCATCGCTTGATCGATGTCAAGGCGATCGATGTCCCCGTCATCCGTGGAGGATCCGTGCCCTTCTCCGACCTGCCACTCGACCAGCTCCGGCGGTACCGGCCGGAGGTCCCCGAGCCCGCCGACTTCGACAGGTTCTGGCGCGCCACGCTCGACCGGGCCGCCGCGACCCCGGTCCTGTGTGACGTCCGGCCCGAACCCACCGGCCTGCGCCTGGTGGACACCTGGGACGTGACGTACGCCGGCTTCGACGGCGAACCGGTGCGGGCCTGGTACACCCGCCCCGCGGGCGTCGACGGCCCGCTGCCCGCCGTGGTGGAGTACGCCGGCTACGGCCGCGGGCGGGGCCTGCCGGGGGAGCGGCTGACCTGGCCGGTGGCCGGGTACGCCCACCTGCTGATGGACAACCGGGGCCAGGGCGGCTGGCACGCCCGCGGCGACACTCCCGACCCGCACGGCGGCCCGGGCGGTCCGACCATCGCCACCCGGGGCATCCTGAACCCGGACGACTACTACTACCGTCGCCTGATCACCGACGCGGTCCGCGCGGTCGACGCCGTCCGCGCGCTGCCGGGCGTCGACGCGACGCGCGTCGTCGCGGCCGGGAACAGCCAGGGCGGCGGTCTCGCCCTGGCGGTCGCCGGCCTGGTCGACGACCTCGCCGCGGTGCTGGTCACCGCGCCGTTCGCGTGTCACATCCTGCGGGCCGTCCAGCTCACCGACGCCTCCCCGTACGGCGAGATCGCCCGGTACCTGGCCGTGGATCGCGAGGTCGAGGCGGCGGTCCGGCACACGCTCGCCCACGTCGACGGCGTCGCCTTCGCCCGCCGGGCCACCGCCCCGGCGCACTTCGGCATCGGCCTGCGCGACGACGTCTGCCCGCCGAGCACCGGTTTCGCCGCGTACAACCAGTACGGCGCCGCCAGCGGCCGGCCGGTGCCGCCGCTGCGGGAGATGCACACCTACCCGTACAACGGCCACGAGGGCGGGGAGGCGGTCCACGTGCGGCGGCAGCGGAGCTGGCTGGAGGCGGTGCTCCGGCGCGCCGACGCGCCGGTGCGGACCTGACCGCCCGCCGCTCCCGGCGTGCCCGGCCGGTGCGGCCGGGCGCGTCGGGACGGCGGGTACGGTCCGTCGGCGGTCGATCAGCCGACCGAACAGGGGGCGCCGTTCAGGGTGAAGGACGCCGGCTTGCCGGTGTTGCCGGAGTGGCTGGCCTGGAAGCCGATGTCGACGGAGGCGCTCGGGGCGATCGTGCCGTTGTAGGAGACGTTGCGCGCGGTCACCGCCCCACTCGTCGGCGCGTACGAGGCGTTCCAGCCGCCGGTGATGGTCTGCCCGCCCGGCAGCGTGAACGCCAGCGCCCACCCGTTGACGGCCGCGCCGCCGGTGTTGGTGATCGTGACGCTGGCGGTGAGACCGTTGCCCCAGGCGTTGACCGCGTACGCCACCCGGCATCCGCCGGCCGGCGGCGGGGTGGTCGGCGGGGGAGTGGAGGGCGGCGGTGTGGTGGGCGGGGCAGTGGTGGGGGGCGTGCTGTCGCTGATGCTGCCCGGCACCGATCGCAGCGCGTTGTACCAGGCGGCGGCCATCTTGGCGTAACCGCCGGCGTTGGGGTGCACGCCGTCGGCCAGGTCGCCGAGGGTCAGCGCGGCGTACATGTCCACCAGGTGCACACGCCGCCCCGCGTCGGCCCGGCTCTTCACGATGCCGGGAATCGCCGCGTTGTACGCGCGGACCTGCGTGTCCGCGCCGGACTTGGGGACGATCGTGGCGACGAAGAGTTCGGTCGTGGGCGAGGTCGACGTGATGCGGTCGACAAGCGTGGCCAGCCGGCCCGGGGCGCCGCTGGTGTCGCCGTACATGTCGTTGGTGCCGATGTGCAGCAGCACGGTGCGGGGGTTCGTCGCCCGCAACCAGTTCACCACGTTGGCGTCGATCTGGGCGATGGTCCACCCGGAGTGCCCCTCGTGGTCGTGGTCACCCAGGCTGCTCGGGCCGTTGAACTGCGAGCCGACGAAGTCGATCCGGTAGTTGTCCGCCGCCAGCCGTCGCCACAGCTCCGTCCGGTAGCCGCCGGGCACGTTGAACCCGTCCGTGATGGAGTCGCCGAGCGGCATCACCCGGACGCCCCCGTTGGACTCGGCGCTCGCCGGGCCGCCGGCCATCGTCGCCGCGGCGGCCAGGGCCACCATCGCGGCGGCTGCCGCGCTCCACAGTCGAAATCTTCGGATCATCGGGTCCTCCGCGGGGGATCGGTCGGTGCGTGCGTCACCGCGGTCGCCGTGGCACGCGCGGTGAACGGGAGTGAGGTGCGGCGCGGCCGACCGGGACCCGGACACCGGTGTCGTGCCGCACGGGAGCCTGCCCTCCGCTCCCGCCGGCCCCACGCTACTGAGCCTTCGATAACGATGTCAATCGATGGTTCTAAATCGGTTTCGAGCCTCCCGGGTGGGCGCGGCGCGCCGTGGTGCGGCGCGGGCGTGGTAGGCAGGTCGAGGACCGCAACCGCGACGGAGGGCCCGCAGCATGCCGACGTTCATCACCATCGGGTACGGCGACCAGGACGGCTACGACCGCACCGACCCCGCGGTACGCGACGCCGCCCACGCGCACGACGAGCGGCTGCGGGCGGCCGGGGTGCGGATGGGCGTGGCCGGCGCTCCGGTGCAGGTGCGCAACCCCGACGGCGCGGGCGCCGAGGTGCGGGACGGGGCATTCCTGACCTCGGTGCTGCCGATCGGCGGCTTCGCGGTGATCGAGGCGGCGTCGATGGCGGAGGCGATCGAGCTGGTGTCGGGAACGCCGTGCGCGGTGGCCCACGGCGTGGTCGAGGTGTGGCCGCTGCGCGACACGCCCTAGCCGAGCCGGCGTAGCGCCGCGTCCACGGTGTCCTCCGGGGTGCTGTTGAACGCGATCGCCGCGCCCGGGGCGTGCCGGTGCACCAGGTTGACGACCTGCTCGAAGAGCTCCAGCAGCGGCTCGTGCTTGCGGAGGCCGCCACCGACCACCACGCAGGCGTACGCCCGGCGGGTCAGCGCCGCCGCGACCTCCCGTCCGGCGTCCGGGTCCGGCGCGACCAGGCACAGGTCGGCCTCGATCCCGTGCTCGGCGAAGCGGGCGTGACCGCGCGCGATCGCGGCGACCACCGGCGCCGGGTCCCATCCCGGGATCCGAGCCGGGTCGATTCCGATCACCAGCACCGGGCCGTGTGCCATCGCGTCCTCCTCGGTGTGCCGCGCCGTCCGGTCCGTCCCATCCCACCCCACCGGCGGCGCTCCGGTCAGCCCGCCACCCGGTTTCATTTTCCGTTGCCCGGGGCAATTGACCGGTCGACTCACATCCCTGAGGAAGGGCGGCCATCATGCACGTCGGCGGCATCATCTCCGGCATCATCATCGGTCTGATCATCGGCGCGCTGGGCCGCCTGGTCGTACCGGGCAAGCAGAACATCCCGATCTGGCTCACCCTGGTCATCGGCGTGGTCGCCGCGCTGCTGGGCACCGCCGTCGCGGGCGCGCTGGACGTGGCCGACACCAACGGCGTCGACTGGATCGAGCTGCTCATCCAGGTCGTCTTCGCCGCGATCGGCGTGGCGATCGTCGCCGGCACCTACGGCCGGCGACGGATCTGACCCGACCGCACCGCCGTCACCCGGGCCGGTCGGGACGCCGCGAGCGTCCCGACCGGCCGGCGTGTCAGGAACCGTCGGCGGCGAACGGGCCGCCCGCGCCGAACGCCAGCGCGGCGAACCGCTCGCCGATGCGGCGGTCCGCGACCGGGTCGGGGTGCAGCTCGTCGGGCAGCGGCAGCTCGGCGTAGTCCGCCTCGCCGTAGAGTTCCAGCCCGTCCAGGTAGTGCAGGTTCGGGTCGTCGGCGGCGCGGGCGGCCACGATCCGGGCCAGTTCGGCGCGGATCACCCGCAACGTGAGCTTCCCGGCGGCCTGCTCGGCCGGGTCGCCGGTGGCGACGAACCGCAGCGTGCCGGTGCTGAGGTCGGCCGCACCCGGGCCGGGCGTGTCCTCCTGGATCGGGCACAGGATCGACGAGACGACAAGCAGCGGGGTCTCCGGGTGCCCGTCGCGCAGCGTGTCGAGGAAGCCGTGCACCGCCGGGGTGAACGCGCGCAACCGCATCGCGTCGCTGTTCACCAGGTTGATGCCGATCTTCACGCTGATCAGGTCCGCCGGGGTGTCGCGCATCGCCCGCGCGGTGAACGGGTCGAGCAGCGCGCTGCCGCTGAACCCGAGGTTGACCAGCTCCACGCCGGCGAGCCCGGCGGCGACCGCCGGCCAGGTGGCGGTGGGGCTCTCGGCGTCCGAGCCGTGGCTGATCGAGCTGCCGTGGTGCAGCCACACCCGCCGCCCCCGGTCGCCGACCGGCTCGACCGGCGCGTCGGTGCGCAGCGCCACCAGCTCGGTGATCTCGCGCTGCGGCAGCCAGACCTCCACCTCCTTGTCGCCGACGGGCAGGTCGGCGAAGCGGACCGTGGCGACCGGTCCGGCATCGGTGGTCACGTCGCCGGTGGTCAGGTCGATGGTGAGCACCTTGCCGCCGTCGGCGGTGGCCTGCCCGGCCAGCCGCCCGTCGACGAGCAGGTCGTAGCGGCCGTCCGGGCGCGGCGGGGCGCCCCGGTAGACCATCTTGGTGGGCAGCACGTCCAGCTCGACGACGGTGGCGCGGGTGCGGAACACCAGTCGTACGCCGGACGGCATCGTCTCCGCCATCGTCACCTGCGGGTCGGTGTTCTGGGCCCGGGCGCGGGCCGGCAGCCGGTGCGGCAGCACGCCGTGCGCGGTGCGTTCCAGGTCGAGCGCGCCGCGCAGCAGGTCGGCGGTGATCGGCGTGGTGATCGAGGGGGGCGGCAGCGTCATGACCCGATCTTGACCTACCGGTCCGCCGGACGACCACGTGTTTCGTCCGACAGGCCGGACCCGGGCGCGCGTCAGTCGGCCAGCACCAGCTCGACGTAGCGCTCGGCCATGGTGGCGACGACCTGGTCCGGGTCGGTCGCCCACACCTCGGCGTTGAAGATCTCCACCTCGGTGTCCCCGGTGTAGCCGGCCGCCGCCACGGCGCGGCGCAGCGGCGGGAAGTCGATGTGCCCGTCGCCCATCATTCCGCGCCCGAGCAGCACGTCGGCCGGGAGCGGGGTGAGGAAGTCGCACACCTGGAAGCTGGCGATCCGCGCCCCGGCGCGAGCGATCTGCCGCCACACGTCCGGGTCCCACCAGACGTGGAACGTGTCCACCACGACGCCGACCTGGTCGACCGGGAACGCCTCGGCCAGGTCGAGCGCCTGCCCGAGCGTGGACAGCACCGCTCGGTCGGCGCAGTACATCGGGTGCAGCGGCTCCAGCGCCAGGCGCACGCCGCGTTCGCCGGCGTACGGGGCGAGCTCGGTGAGCGCGTCGGCGACCCGCGCCCGCGCGCCGGCCAGGTCGCGGGAGCCGGGCGGCAGACCGCCGACGACCAGCACCAGACAGTCGGTGCCGAGGCCGGCCGCCTCGTCGATGGCGCGCCGGTTGTCGGCCAGCGCCTCGGCCCGCGCGGTCCCGCCGGCGGCGGTGAGGAACCCGCCCCGGCACAGCGACGACACGCGTAGCCCGGCGTCCGTGACGAGCGACGCCGCGGCCGGTACGCCGATCTCGGCGACCGGCTCGCGCCACAGCCCGATCGCCGGGATGCCGGCGCGGACGCAGCCGTCGACCGCCTCCCGGACCGACCAGCGTTCGGTGGTGCGCTGGTTGAGCGACAGCTTCGCCAGCCGCGGATCGGCGGTCATCCGGTCACCCCCGCCACGTCGAGGTACCCGCGCATCCGGTGTGCCGCCAGCTCCGGGTCGAGCAGCAGCCCGGCGGCGTCGGCCAGCCGGAACGTCTCCACCAGGTGCGGTACGCCGCGCCCGCCGTGCAGGCCGCCGACCATGGTGAAGCCGGGCTGCCGGCCGTTGAGCCAGGCGAGGAACGCGATGCCGGTCTTGTAGTACCGCGTCGGCGGCGCGAACACGTGCCGGGACAGCGGCACGGTCGGGTCCAGGACCGCCCGGAAGCCGGCCGGGTCCCCGGCGTCGAGCCGTTGCAGCGCGGCCGACGCGGCCGGGGCGACGGCTGCGAACGCGCCGAGCAGCGCGTGACTGGACCGCTCGCCATCGCCGGCGATCAGCTCCGGATAGTGGTAGTCGTCGCCGGTGTAGACCTTCACGGAGGGCGGCAGCAGCTCCCGCAGCCGCACCTCCCGGCCGGCGTCGAGCAGCGACACCTTCACGCCGTCGATCACGTCGGCGTGCGCGCGCACCAGCGCGACGAACGTCGTGGTGGCGTCGTCCAGGTCGGTCGAGCCCCAGTAGCCGGCGAGCGCCGGGTCGAACATGTCACCGAGCCAGTGCAGCACCACCGGTGCGCCACTGGCGCCCAGCACCTGCTGGTAGACGCGCCGGTAGTCGTCGGGGCCGGTGGCGAGCGCGGCGAGCTGCCGGCTGGCCATCACCACCGCGACCGCGCCGCACTCCTGCACGAACGCGACCTGCTCGGCGTACGCGGTGACCACCTCGTCGAGCGTGTCGGGCACGCCGGTGAGCTGGTCGGTGGCCGCCCCGGCGACGATGCGCCCGCCGCACGCGGCGGCCTCGGCGGCGCTGCGCCGGATCAGCTCGCGGGTGGCCGCCCAGTCCAGTCCCATGCCGCGCTGCGCGGTGTCCATCGCCTCGGCCACGCCGAGCCCCCACGACCACAGGTCGCGCCGTACCGCGAGGGTGGCGTCCCAGTCCAGCCGGGCGGGCGCGTCGGGGGCGTTGTCGGCGTACGGGTCGGCGACCACGTGCGCCGCCGCGTACGCGATCCGGCTGGCCGGCGGCGCGGCCGGCCGCTGCCAGCCGGCCGGTTCCCGCAGCGTCCGCGTCTCGGTGCCGCCGCCCGGGGTGGGCAGCGTGATCCGGACGGTCACCTGTCGATCTCCTCGATCTCGACCCGCCGTCCCTCCCGGGCGGAGCGCAGCCCGGCCTCGGCGAGCTGCACGCCGCGCGCGCCGGCCAGGAAGTCCCACGGGAACGGCTCGTCGTCCACGACGTGCCGCAGGAACGCCTCCCACTGCACCTTGAACCCGTTGTCGTAGTCGGCGTTGTCCGGCACGGTCTGCCACTGGGCGCGGAACGGCTCGGTGACCGGCAGGTCCGGGTTCCACACCGGCATCGGGGTGGCGCCGCGGTGCTGGATACGGCAGTCCCGCAGCCCGGCCACCGCGCTGCCGTGCGTGCCGTCGACCTGGAACTCGACCAGCTCGTCCCGGTACACCCGGACCGCCCACGAGGAGTTGATCTGCGCGATGACGCCGCCGGCCAGCTCGAAGATCCCGTACGCGGCGTCGTCGGCGGTCGCCGGGTAGGTGACGCCGTTCTCGTCGACCCGCTCCGGGACGTGCGTGGCGGTGACCGCGGTGACGGCGGTGACCCGGCCGAAGAGCTGCTCCAGCACGTAGTGCCAGTGCGGGAACATGTCGACGGTGATGCCGCCGCCGTCCTCGGCGCGGTAGTTCCAGCTCGGCCGCTGCGCGTCCTGCCAGTCGCCCTCGAACACCCAGTAGCCGAACTCGCCGCGCACCGACAGGATCCGGCCGAAGAAGCCGCCGTCGACCAGCCGCTTGAGCTTGCGCAGGCCGGGCAGGAACAGCTTGTCCTGCACCACGCCGTTCTTCACGCCCCGGTCGGTGGCGAGCCGGGCCAGCTCCAGCGCCCCGTCCAGCCCTTCGGCGAGCGGCTTCTCGGTGTAGACGTGCCGGCCGGCCTCGATCGCCGCCCGGATCGCCTTCTCCCGCTGGGCGGTGACCTGCGCGTCGAAGTAGATCTGGTGGCGGTCGTCGGCGAGCGCCGCGGCCAGGTCGGTGGTGTACGAGGTGAGCCCGTGCCGGGCGGCGATCTCGGCGAGCCGGGCCTCGTTGCGGCCCACCAGGGTCAACTCCGGCCAGATCCGGCTGCCGTCGCGGGCGGGTAGCCCACCCTGCTCCCGGATCGCGAGCAGGGACCGGACCAGATGTTGCCGGTAGCCCATCCGCCCGGTCACGCCGTTGAGGATGATCCCGATAGACGTGCGCTCCACGTGTGTCCTTCCGGGTGGCGGTCCCGCTCCTGAATGCGTTTTCAGTAAGCGCTTTCAGGAGGTACGGTAGCCACGCCGAAACCGGCCGGTCAAGACGTTCCGCACGGGGGAGATCGATGCAGCCACGGGCGCACGTGACGCTGGAGGACGTGGCCCGGGCCGCCGACGTCTCGCTGGCCACGGCCTCCCGAGCGCTCAACGGCATGCGGGTCACCCCGCACCTGCGCGACCGCGTCCTGGCCGCCGCCGCGCAACTCGCGTACACCCCGAACGCGCACGCCCGGGCGCTGGCCGGGGCCTCCCACCGCACCGTCGGCGTCATCTGCCACGACGTCACCGACCCCTACTTCGCCGCCGTCGCCGGCGGCGTCATGCGGGTCGCCGGCGCCAACGACCTGCTGGTCATGCTGGCCAGCACGTTCCGCGACCCGGAACGCGAGATCGCGTACGTGTCGATGCTGCGCGCCGAACGCGCCCCCGCCATCCTGCTCATCGGCTCCGGCTTCGAGGACACCCGCTGGGAGCGGGCCATGGAGGCCGAGCTGAAGCCCTACCTCGACGGCGGCGGCCGGGTCGCCGTGGTCAGCCGGCACCGCAGCCTCAAGGTCGACAGCGTGCTGCCGGAGAACCGGGCCGGCGCCGCCGCCATGGCCCGCGCCCTGCTGGAGCTGGGTCACCGCCGCTTCGCGGTGCTCTCCGGCCCCCGGACGCTCACCACCGTCACCGACCGGCTCGGCGGCTTCCGGGACGAGCTGGCCGCCGCCGGTGTCGCCCTCGACCCGGCAGACGTGATCGAGGGGCCGTTCACCCGCGACGGCGGCTACCAGGCGATGACCGACCTGCTGACCCGCGGCCTGGACGCCACCTGCGTGTTCGCGGTGACCGACGTGATGGCCATCGGCGCGTACGCGGCGCTGCGCGACCACGGCCTGTCGGTGCCCGGTGACGTGTCCGTCGCCGGGTTCGACGACATCCCGATCGTCCGCGACCTCACCCCGCCGCTGACCACCGTGGCGCTGCCGCTGCGCGAGATCGGCGAGAAGGTGATGGAGCTGGCGCTCACCGAGAACACCACCCGCCGCCGGCGGATCCTGCGCCTGAGCGGCGAGGTGGTCCTGCGCGCCAGCACCGCCAAGGTGGGCGCGTGAGCAGGCGGGAGGGCTGCGCCCACGCCAGCACTGGCACCGCTGACCAGGACGGCGCCTACGGCTCGGCCACCCGAGGGTGCGGCGAGCCGTAGGCGCCGTCGTGTCAGTAGGTCAGGCGGCGCAGGTAGCGGTAGCCGACCTCGGCGGTCCGCTGCGGCGTCACGTCCGGGGTGTCGTTCTCCACGATGTACTCCAGCACCTGGTGCCGGCGGAAGATCCGGGCGAAGTCGATCATCCCGGTGCCGAGGTCGGCCATGTCGCCGGTGACCGGGTCGCGGTCCTTGACGTGGTACTGCAACACCCGCTGGGGCGCGCAGCGGATGACGTCGAGCGCGAAGCCCTCCGGGTCGTCGACGCCCTCACCCGAGTTGATGCCACCGGTCACCGCCCAGTACAGGTCGATCTCCAGGTGCACCAGGCGCGGGTCCAACTCCTCGGTCAGCACGTCCCACGGGCGCCGGCCGTTGCCGAAGTCGATGGTGAACTCGTGCGCGTGGTTGTGGTAGCCGTACCGCAGGCCGGCCCGGCGCGCGGCGGCGGCCTCGACGTTCATCTGTTCCGCCCAGCGCTTCCAGTCGTCCTCGCGGTCGGAGTTCAGGTACGGCACCACCATGAACCGCTGGCCCAGCGTACGGGCGTTGGCGATCTTCTGCTCCAGAGCGGCGGCGTCGGCGGCGATCCCGTCGTGGCTGGAGGTGGCCCGGATGCCGATGCCGTCGAGGAACCGGCGCAGCTCCTTCGCGGTGCGGCCGAAGTAGCCGAGCGCCAGCTCCACCCGCGGGTAGCCGACGCGGGCCAGGTGGGCCAGCGTCGCGTCGTAGCCGGGTGCGCCGTTGAGCGCGTCGCGGACCGTCCAGAGCTGAAGGCTGATCAGCTCCTTCGGCACGTGCCGCCGGCCGTGCTGGTGCCCACCGCCGGCCTGGGCCGCGGTCGCGCCGAGCCCGCCGGCCAGCCCGACACCGGCCAGCGCCGCCAGCGAGCCGCGCAGCAGGTTGCGCCGGTCGAGGGACTGCCGCAGCGCGCTCTCCCCGTCGAATCCGTAACACATGACGTTCTCCTTTTCGCCGGTCTTACGCGGAGGGGACCAGGACGACCTGGTCGGTGCCGGTCAGCGCGGGCAGCCCGTCGCTCCCGGCATCGGTGTAGCTGGCGACGAACACGCCGGTGAGGTTGTCCGTCCCGGGGTCGTGGCCCTCCGGGACGGTGGTGGTGATCGAGCCGGTGCAGCCGCTGGCCGTGGTCTGCGGGTGCCCGTGGCTGTCGTGGCCGAGGATGTAGGTGACGGTGACGCGGGCGCAGTCCACCGGCTGGTCGTCGGCCACACGGACCTCGAAGGCGACCGTGTCGCCGAACGAGAACGACTGACCCTCGACCGGGTCGACCAGCTCCACCACCGGGGCGGCGTTGCCGACCGCGATCCGTACCTCGGTGGAGGCGGACCGGCCGGCGGGGTCGGTGACCTTCAGCGTGGCCCGGTAGAGGCCGTTCTCCCGGTAGGTGAACGTCGGGTTCGGCGCCCGCGAGTCGACCCGGTTGTCGTCGTCGAGGTACCACTCGTAGCGCAGCCGGTCACCGTCCGCGTCGGTGGTGCCGGCGCTGGAGAACGCGACAGTCAGCGGGGTGGCGCCGGCGGTGGGCGTCGCCGAGGCCCGCGGCACCGGCGTGTGGTTGCCGGTCCAGCCGATGTGGTCGATGCGGGCGAGCTGCGCGTCCGGGTTCTCGCTGAAGTAGCCGTCGCCGTACTCCAGCACGTAGAGCGCGCCGTCCGGGCCGAACTCCAGGTCCATCGGGTTGTCGAAGACCACCGAGGGCAGCACCGGCTCGATGCCGGTCACCGCGCCGCGCCGGTCCTGCCGGAACGCCTTGACGTAGTCGCGGGTCCACTCGTGGAACAGCGGCAGGCCGTCGTAGTGGGACGGCCAGCCGACCGCGGTGCGACCCCGGGTGGTGCGCCTGTCGAAGTCGTACGCCGGGCCGGCCATCGGGCCGATGCCACCGTCGCCCAGCTCTGGGAACCGCGGTGAGTCGCCGTACGTGTAGGCCACCTGCGGCTGCTGCACCAGTGGCAGCGCGCGCAGCCCGGTGTTGTGTGGTGAGTCGTTGACCGGGGCGGCGCAGTCGAACGGGGCCCCGGACGCGCCGGTGGCGAAGTCGTGGTCCACGTAGGGCAGGTCGGCGGTGGCGCAGTACGGCCAGCCGAAGTTGCCGGCCCGGCGGGTGGACAGCCACTTGCCGTGCCCGGCCGGCCCGCGCGTCGGGTCCGCCTCCCGCGCGTCCGGCGAGTAGTCCGCGACGTACAGCTCACCGGTGCCCCGGTTCACCTCGATCCGGAACGGGTTGCGCACGCCCATCAGGTAGATCTCCGGGCGGGTGCGGGGCGTCCCGGTGCGGAACAGGTTGCCCGCCGGGATCGAGTACGACCCGTCGGCCGCGACCCTGATCCGCAGGATCTTGCCGCGCAGGTCGTTGGTGTTGGCGGCGGTGCGCTGCGCGTCGTACGCCGGGTTGCGGCCCGGCCGCTCGTCGATGGGCGCGTAGCCGCCGGACTCGAACGGGTTGGTGTCGTCGCCGGTGGACAGGTAGAGGTTGCCCTGGGCGTCGAAGACGATGTCGCCG
Source organism: Micromonospora sp. AKA38 (assembly GCF_027925725.1). NCBI lineage: Bacteria > Bacillati > Actinomycetota > Actinomycetes > Micromonosporales > Micromonosporaceae > Micromonospora > Micromonospora sp. AKA38. The sequence goes on from NZ_BNEI01000005.1 coordinate 1,328,708, forward strand.
CCGACGTGGCAGCAGATGCCCCGGTCGACCGGCACGTCCAGGATCTGCTGCTCGGTGCGCAGGTCCAGCCGGTCCTTGACCAGGCGGAACCGGGACAGGCGCAGCACGCCCCGGAACGGCGCGAAGTCCTCGGCGGTGCCCCAGCCGGGCGCGTCGCCCTCGTTGACGCCCGGGGTGGCGGGGTCGTCGACGGGCGTGTCCATCGGCGGCGAGTAGTAGAGGTACACCCAGTTGTTGCCGCCCCGCCCGAAGTTCGGGTCGACGGCGACGTTCTGCAGGCCCTCCTCGTCGTGCCGGTAGACGTCCAACGTGGCGGCGACCGTGTTGCGGCCGGTGGCGGGGTTGTGCAGCCAGACCTCGCCGGCGCGGGTCACGTGCAGCACCCGGCGGTCGGGCAGCACGGCCAGGTCCATCGGCTCGCCGGGACTGTCGTTGAGGGTGACCTTCTGGAAGGCGCTGTCCGGCGGCGGGGCGGCGGTGCCCGGTGCGGCGGTGGCGGCGACGGTGGGAGTGGTGACGAGGGCGGTGGCGGTAACGGTGGCCACCGCGAGTGCGAGTCGTCCAGTCAACTGCCTCTCCTTGCTCGGGACGGTCGGGCAGGTCATGGGATGCGGCCGACGCTACAAAAGCCATGTCGATATGTCCATAGCTTTCTGTTGTTTCGGCTCAACTTTTGCCCAGGTTGGACGAAAGTGGCTCGCCGTGCCATGCTCCGCGCATGACCAGCTACGACGTCGCCCTCGTCCTGCTCGTCGACCCGGCCGGCGCGATCCTCATGCAGCACCGCGACGGCAACGCACCCGTCTCGCCGTACCGGTGGAGCCTCCCCGGCGGCAGCATCGAGCCCGGCGAGACACCCGAGCAGGCCGCCCGCCGCGAGCTGCGGGAGGAGACCGGCCTGACCGCCGGTGACCTGCGCCTGCTGTGCAGCGGCCCCCGACCGTACGAGGAAGGTTTCCCGCACACCGTCACCGTGTACGTCTTCCGTGGCACCACGGACGCCCGCCAGGAGGACGTGGTGCTCGGCGAGGGGCAGGCCATGGTCTTCGTGCCCCGCGACCAGGTGCTCGACCGCGAACTGGCGGTCGGCACCGCCAAGGTCCTGTCGCTGCACCTGGCCGACCCCGAGGTCGGCTAGCGTTCCGTCACGTCACGTCAGGCTTCGGTCGGCGTCGGACGGCCACTGTCGAGCTGAGAGCGGAGACGACTCACGCGGCGGTGATCAGCGCACGACCAGCAGGTCCAACGCGTCGACCACCGGCCCGGTGCCGGCCCGGGCAGCCTCGCGCAGGCGCGCGACGCCCGCCGCGTACTCGTCGTCGGTGATCAACTGGAGCGGCGTGTGCGCCTCCCGGCGCAGCGTGACCGCCGCCTCCCGCAGCGACGTCGCGGTGACCTGCGGGACCGGCTCGACGGACGCGGCGGGGAAACCGGCGCCGGCGAAGGCCGACCCGACCTCGGCGACGCCGGGGTACGTGTCGAGCACGCGCACGGCCTCCGGGAAGTAGCGGAACAGCGTGATCGCCCGATGCCGGCCGGCGAATGCCGAGCGGATGAGCACCGGGCCGCCGGGCCGCACCACCCGGCGCAGCTCGCGCGCCGCGGCGACGAGGTCGGGCACGTGGTGGATCACGGTGGAGAGCCACGCGCCGTCGACGCTGCCGTCGCCGAGCGGGAGGCCCGCCGCGTCGCCGCCCAGGAGCGGCCGGAACGCGGCACGGGCGCGCATCGCCGGCGACGGCTCGACCGCGACGACGTGCAGGCCCGGAAACCAGGTGGTGAACGCGTCGGCCCACCTCCCGGTGCCGGCGCCCAGGTCGAGCAGGCGCATGCCGGGCCGCGGGTCGAGGTGCCGGGCGACGGCCTCCCGCCACGCGGTGAGCCCGTCGTCGGCGAGGTGCCGGGTCGCCGCGAACGCCGCCGCGTCGGTGTCGTCGTACGCGATGCGGGCCATGTCGTCGAGTCAACTATCCGGTGGGCGCCCGGAGCAAGCGTGGAGATGAATTCCGCAGACCGGCGGCGGCCGCATCGAAGATGGATGGCGTTCACCTTTCTCATCTTCGGAAGCGTCCTGGACCTGCTCGCCTCCTGACTGGCGGGACGGCGGCCTACGTTGCGGCCCGCTGTCATGTATCCGACGGCGGCTCGGGGACGCGAATGGGTGCTCTGAGAGCACCGGCCTGATTGCGTAGCCGGCTCAAGGTTCCACGCCCGCGAGGCCGTGGACGTGTCCTGGAGCGGCGCGCCCAGCCCGCACCTTCCGGCCCGAGGCAGGAATCCGATACGGCCTGACCGCGACTCGGAACACGTATGATTATCGATCTCGTGAGGCTGGCAGGGGAGCGTCATGCGGCTGCTGAGAGCGGATGCCCTCGCGGAGTTGGGTCCTGAGCAGACGCCGAGCGTTCTCGGCCACGACGGCGTGGTCCTGATTCGCGAGGCGAGTGTCGACGAAGTCGGTGATCTCCTACGCCGATGGACGGAGCCGGTCGATCACCCGCACCAGGCAGTCGACGGCCTGACCGTCATCACTCCGCGCCACCGCTCCGAGGGCGCGAAGTCCGAGGCCGGTTTCACCCGGTCGGCCCTGCGCCCGCACACCGACCGCAGCCTGCAGGCGACACCGCCGAGCGTGCTCGCCGCGCTGATGGTCTCGCCGGTGGGATCAGGCGGGGCAACCACCCTGGTCGACAGCGCCCGAGTCCTTACCCGGCTACGCCGTCACTTCGGCGACGCCGCGGTGGCGGCCCTGCGGCTGGTGCCGGCGGACGGCTCGGTCGAGCGTCCGGTGGTCGAGACGGCGGCGGGACTCACCCGGCTTCGATACCGCGACGATCAGGTCGCCGGCCCCTACGGAAGCGCTGACCTGGTGGCGCGGTTGCGTCGCCTGATTGTCGAGGAGACGGTCACGGTGGAGCTTGCCGCAGGCGAGGGCTACCTCGTCCACAACCACCGTTACCTGCACGGGCGTACGGCCTTCACCGGCGACCGTCGCCTGATGAGGTTTCTCGCCCGGGTCAGATCCGACCACCCGTACGCGTGGCTCGACAGGGGGTTCTCGAATGCGAATTCCTAGGCCCAGGCCGGGCGAGACGGCGGCGGCCGACCGTGCGCGCCTGATCAGCGCGTTGACCTCGGTGCCTCCGCCCGCCGACGTGGCGTTTCCGCAGGTGATCCGGGAGGTCGTGGAAGCTCATCCCGATCCGGAGCGGGTGCTGCGGACGATTGTCGACGACCGCGGCCTGCGGTCGCGAGTCCGGTTCGCGGCTCTGTACGCGTTGCTGCTGCGGCTGCGCCGCGAGGAACGGCATGCCGAGTACGGCGGCATCGTCCGCGACTACGAAGGCGAGTTCGGCATCGAGCCCTACTTTCACACCTTCCGCGCCATCGTGGCCCGGACGCGAGGCGATCTGGCTTCGCTACGAAGTTCCGTCGAGTATTCTCGGCAAGCGGTCGACGCCATGCCGGACGTGCCGGGAGTCGTGCACCAGCTTGCCGCATTCTGGGTGGAATACCTCGAACGGTTGGAGGAGACCGCACCCGTCAACGACCTCGACCAGATCGAGCGACAGGTCGATCGTGCGATCACCCTGACTCAGGGTCGAGTCGCCCACTACTACGAGACGAAGGGGCGTGTGCTGGCGCTGCGCGGCGAGTTCGAGGCGGCGCGTGCCGCGGTCGGACAGGCTGTCGAACTGGAACAACGCACGTCGCGCGACTATCTTCGCCGGCTCACGCAGTATCAGGCCACCCGGGTACGCGTCGACCTCATGCAGGAGCGGAGTCGCTGGGCCCGTGCCCACGGACGGTTTCGCACCGAGCTGACCGAGTTCAAGGCGCAGCAACTGCAACTCCTCGGCCTGCTTGCGGCGGTGGTCGCGTTCATCGCCACCGCGAGTAACATCGCGAGTCAGAGCAAGGGAACCGACGCTATCCGTCTGATGCTGGTGGCCTCGGGTGCGACCGGCATCGTGTTCGGTACCTTTTCCCTGGTCAACAACAGCAGCATCCGCCGGGTCGCGGCAGCGATCCTGCTCGGCGGCGCGCTGGTCGGGGCGGGGATGTTCGTGCCCAGCTCCTGGATGTCATGAGAACGGACCAGTCCATGCAGGTACGAGAAATGATCACCACTGCGGGCGGCGTGCGGGCGAATGAGGACCGCGTCGGTCACCGTGGCACGCTCGGCTGGGTCATCGACGGGGCCACCGATCTGTACGACGACGCTGCGCTTCCCGCCGGCAGTGACGTGCAGTGGCTCGTCGACACCGTCGGCGAGCGGCTGACGGAGGCCGGGGCGGATGCCTACCGCGACGACCCCGCGGACCTGCTCGACAGCGTCGCCGCCGAAGTGGCCCAGCGCCAGGCCCGGCTCGGGTTTCCGGACGATCGCGTGCCACCGGCGTGCTCGATCGCGCTCTGCGTCGACCAGGGCGCGCGGTTCGCGATCAGCCGGGTCGGTGACGCCACGGCAGCGGTCAGCGGGCGAAAGCCGCTCGTCCTGGCCACCGGCTATTTCGACCGGCGGGAGGCGGCGGCGGTGGGGTCCGGTGAGACGAAAGCCCAGCGGGTCGCGGCGGCGATGCACGAGCGGCGGCTGCACACCATGACTTCCGGCGACATCGAATCCGTCTTCTCCGGGCATCCGCGGCGGGTCCTGCGTCCACACGGGATGGTAGGCGCCTGGGCAGACACCGACCACGTCCTCCTGTGCACCGACGGCTTCGCCCGGCTGGTCACCGACTATCGGCTCTATCCGGGATGGCCGGAGGTCGTCACCGACGCGTGCGAGCGCGGGTTGCCGTTCCTGGAGAAGCTGATCCGCGACGTGGAGGCCGATGTCGGCACGGTGAGCGGCCGGTTCAAGCGCGCCGACGACGTCGCCGCCATTCTGATCACCAGAGACTGACCCTGGAAGGCTGCCCGCATGACCGATCGACCGCCTTATCTCGTCGAGCGTAACCCCGGCTACTTCGAGTACCAACTGCCGATCTCGGTGAAGCTGGTCGTGGACCACCACGGCCGGGTGCCACTGCTGAGGAACGAGCGCGACGAGTGGGAACTGCCCGGCGGCAAGCTCGAGGTCGGCGAGACACCCGAGGACGGGGTGTGCCGTGAGGTCGCCGAGGAACTCGGACTGACGGTTGGCGACGTCGACATCATCGACGCGTGGGTCTACGAGATCACGCCTCAGCGCCACGTGTTCATCGTCAGCTTCGGCGCCGTCTACACCGGAGACGAGGGTCTCGTCTGCTCCGCCGAGCACAAGGAACTGGGCGTTTTCACCTACGACGAGGTGCCCGGCCTGCGCATGCCGGAGCCGTACAAGCGGACCATCGTCCGGTGGCGTGAGCGGGTGGAGCGTCTGACCTCAGCGCCGTGATCCTTGCGCGAGAAGACTTCCGCTTCCGCGTCGGTCGGCCGCTTCCCTGCCCTGAGCAGAATGACTGGCGGCCTGCCGACGGCTGCGGGCAGGCTGCCCGAGTGACGAACGGTTTCACCGGCGAGGTCGCCACCCTGTACGCACTGCATCGGCGCGGCTACCCGCCCGAGGTGCTCGACGCCCTCACGGACGCGTTCCACCTCGACGCCACCGACACGGTGGTCGACCTGGGGTGCGGCACCGGCCAGTTGAGCCTGCCGCTCGCCGCCCGGGCCGGCGCCCTCATCGGCGTGGACCCGGAGCCGGACATGCTGGCCCTCGCCCGTCGCGCCGCCCTGGACGCCGGAACGACGAACGCCACCTGGGTTCTCGGCGGTGACGGCGACCTGCCCGCGCTGTCCCGGCTGCTCGGACCGGGACGGGTCGGCGCGCTGACCGTCGCGGTCGCCATCCACTTCATGGATCGGGACGCGCTCTGTGGCGTCGCCCGGCCGCTGCTGCGGCCCGGCGGCGGCATCGCCGTGATCACCAATGGCGCGCCCCTGTGGTTGCAGGATGCCGACTGGTCGCGCGCGCTGCGCGGATGCCTGGAACGGCTGCTCGGGCATCCGGTGACCGCGAGCTGCCAGACCGACGAGGCCGGTCGCCGACTCAACCGGGAGGCCCTCGTCCGGGCCAGCTACCGGTACGCGGAGTCGGTGGTGTGGTACGACGCCCCGCTCACCGTCGACGACATGATCGGCGGCGTCTTCTCCGCGATGTCCGCCGACCGGTTGCCCACCGCGGAGCGGCGTGCCGCGTTCACCGCCGAGGTCCGCGACGCCCTCGGCGGAAGGGACGAGGTGTCGGAGCGGGTGAACGTCTGGCTGCAGTGCGGGGTGCTCGGAACGTAGCCGTCCTCAGCGAGCCACGCTCCGGTGTGTGAGTCGGACGATCGCGGCCACCGACCGGTCCACGTCCGCCGCCGTGGTGGTCGCGTTCGACACCGAGATCCGCATCAACCGTCGGCCCCGCCACGTCGTCCCGCCCACCCAGCAGGTGCCGTCGGCCTGCACCGCGGCCACCAGCCGGTCGGTGCGCGCGTCGTCGCCGAATCCGACCAGCACCTGGTTGAGCACCACGTCGTTGACCACCTCGAACCCGGACGCGGCCAACCCGTCGGCGAACCGGCGGGCCAGCGCGCAGCACCGGTCCACCAGCGCGGTGACGCCGTCGCGGCCCAGCTCCCGCAGGCCCGCCCAGACCGCGAAGCCACGGGCGCGGCGGGAGGACTCCGCGGTCAGGTCCGCGCCCGCCGGCACCCCGCCGGAACCGACGAGGTACGCGGCCGAATACGACAGGGCCGCCGCGTGCGCGTCGGGTCGGGCGCAGAACGCGAACGCGGTGTCGTACGGCAGGTTCAGCCACTTGTGCCCGTCGCAGGCCCACGAGTCGGCCGCCTCGATGCCGTCCACCAGGTGCCTGGTGGCCGGGCTGGCGGCGGCCCACAGCCCGAACGCGCCGTCCACGTGCACCCAGCCGCCGTGCCGGTGCACGAGGTCGCAGGCCCGGCGCAGCTCGTCGCAGGCGCCGGTGTTGACGTTGCCGGCCTGGAGGCAGACGATCGTGGGCCCGGGCCCGGGCCCGGGCCCGGCATCGCGCAGCGCCCCGGCCAGCGCGTCCGGGTCGATCGCGCCCTGCGGGTCGGCCGGCACCTCGCGCAACGCGTCCGTGCCGAGGCCGAGCAGGCGCAGCGACCGGTCGACGGTGGCGTGCCGTTCGGCGCCGGCGAGCACCCGCACCGGCGGCGCGCCGAGCAGGCCGCGCCGTTCCACGTCCCAGCCGGCGTCGGCGAGGACCTGGTGCCGAGCGGCGGCGAGCCCGGCGGTGTTGGCGGCCTGGCCGCCGGTGACGAAGCCGACCGACGCCGACGCCGGCAGGCACAGCAGGTCCTTGAGCCAGGTGCCGGCGGCGGTCTCGGCGGCGACTGCGGCCGGCGAGGTGACCGCGTTGAACGCGATCTGGTCCCAGCCGGCGGCGAGCATGTCGGCGGCGGTGGCGGCCGGGGCCGCGCCGCCGACCACGAAGCCGAAGTAGCGCGGCCCGGCGGTGGCGACCAGCCCCGGCTCGGCGGCGGCCACCAGTTCCGCCAGCACCTGTTCCGGGGGTGTGGGCGCGGCCGGCAGCGGGGCGGCGAACGCCCGGTCCAGCGCGGCCTGGTCGACCGGCCGGCCGACCGGCCGCTCCGGCAGCGACCGCCGGTAGTCGGCGGCGTGGTCGGCGGCCCGCCGGAACAGCTTCCGCAGCTCGTCCATCGCCGCACCCTAGCCCGGCCACCGGTCACGCGCGTCGCAGGGACGTGGCGGGGCCGCCCCTCACGTCGACCCGATGGCGGCGTCGAGCCGGTCCAGGTGCGCGGCGACCGGGCCGGCGGTGAGCATGCCGCTGCCCGCGCCGGCCACCTCGTGCGCCGCCGGGGCGAGCGCGGCCCGGGCCCGCCGCATCGCGGCCCGGTCGCCGAGCGCCACCGCGGCCCGGCCGGTCAGGCACCACAACGCTTCGAGCAGCAGGTCGGGCGGGGGCGCGGGGGTCCGGCGCAGCGCGACGGCGGCGTCGGCGGGGCGGTCGGCGGCGAGCAGGACCAGCGGGCGGGCCCAGGGCGCGTACGGCCCCCAGTCGGTGTCGTCGGGGAAGTCGGCGGGCCGGTCGTGCCACACCCGCAGGCACAGCAGCGCCAACGGGAGCAGGCCGCGCGCCACGCCGGGCATGCCGCAGCCGACCAGCCGGGGCGCGGCCGACCGGTAGGCGGCCTCGGCCCGCGGGTACGGCGCGCCGGTCGCCGCGGTCCGCATGGCCCGGTACCAGGTGGTGAACACGCCGGTGAGCGGGGACTCGTGCCGGTCGGCGAGTCGGTCCGCGGCGTCCGCGTGCCCGTCGGCGCCGGCGAAGTCGGCGAGTGCGCCGCGGGCCTGCATCCGGATCAGGTGTCCGAGGATCTCGACCGGGGCCTGGCCGTGCCGGGCGGCCAGGGCGACCAGTTCCGCGCCGACGGCGTCCCGTTCGGCGGCCAGCCCGGTGCGGTGGAACGTCTGCAGGAACACGCCGTTGAGCGCTTGGGCCAGCAGCCCCGGGTCGGCCAGTCGCCGGGCGATCGCCTCGGCCTGCCGGGCCGCTTCGGGACCCCGCGTCGACGGCCGGCCGCGTGACTCGACCGCGACGGTGGCGAGCAGCCGCGCCCGGGTCGTCTCCGGCGCGTCCGGGCCGAGACCGGCGAGCGCCCGCTCCGCCGCGGTCACCACCCGGGCCGCCTGTTCCGGGTCGTCCGACCGGGTCCAGATCGCCGGCACGTCGTACCCGCCGATCACCCGCGCGGTGAGGTCCGGGTCGCCGAGCTGCTCGGCCGCGTCGATGGCTGCCAGTCGCTGGTCACGGGCGGCGGCCAGGCCGCCCGGCCCGGTCACCGCGAGGCTGCGCAGCAGGCCGACGGTGGACTCCAGCCGGGCCCGCGCGCCCGGCACCACGCTGCGCTGGTACGCCGCGGCGGCCTCGGCCCAGACGTGCGCGGGACCGGCCGGCTCGGGGTCGGCCTGGCGTCGCAGATCGGTCTCCAGTCGGCGCAGTCGCGGGCCGGGGTCCAGGCCGAGCTGGTCGCGCAGCAGTTCGCGGGCCCGGCGCAGCACCGCGAGCGCGTCGGCCTGCCGCCCGGCCCGGTAGAGCGCCAGCGCCAGCAGCCGCCAGCCGTCCTCCCGCCACGGGTGGTCCGCCACGTGGGCGTCCAGGTCGGGTACGGCGTCGGCGGCCCGGTCGAGCGTGAGCAGCGCCTCGGCCCGGCGTTCGACGGCGGTGAGCCGCACCTGGTCGAGCCGGGCGCGTTCGGCGTGTGCCCACGACCTGTCGACGTCGGCGTACCCGGGCCCGCGCCACAGGCCCAGCGCCGCGTCGAGCCTGTCGAGCGTCGGCCGGGGCAGCGCGTCGGCGGCGTCGGCGACCGCGGTCTCGAAGCGCCAGGCGTCGACCGTGTCCGGGGCGGCGCGTAGCGCGTACCCGGGTCCGTCGGTGACCAGCAGCCGGGCCGGCTGCCGCGGTGGGCGGTGCGGTTCCAGGCCGCGGCGCAGCGCCGCCACGAACGTGCGGACCGCGCCGACCGCGCCGGCCGGTGGGTCGTCCCAGAGGTCCTCGACGAGGTGCCCGACCGGCACCACCCGACCCCGGGCCACGATCAGCCGGGCCAGCACCGCGCGGTGCCGTGGACCCCGTAGGTCGACGGGTGCGCCGGTGTCGTCCCAGGCCGTCACCGGACCGAGCACACCGAAGTTGACCCGCACCGACCGTCCCTCTCCTCGACCGGGCCACCGTACCGCGCTCATCGGTTGCTCATCCGGCGCGGCGACGCTGGTCGGGCACCAGTCGAGCGGAGAAAGGAACGACCGATGACCTCCACCATCGCCGGATTCGACACGCGACGGGTCACCGTCGCCGAGGACGTGGCGCTGCACGTGGCCGTGGGCGGCTCGGGCAGCCCGATCGTGCTGCTGCACGGCTTCCCGCAGACCCACCTGATGTGGCGGCACGTCGCCGCCGACCTGGCCGCCGACCACACCGTCATCTGCCCGGACCTGCGCGGGTACGGGGCCAGCGACAAGCCGGCCGCGGGCGACGAGGACACGTACGCGAAGCGGACCATGGCCGCCGACGTGGTGGCCCTGGCCCGGGCGCTCGGCCACGAGCGGTTCGCGCTCGCCGGCCACGACCGGGGCGCCCTGGTCGCGGTCCGGGCCGGCCTCGACCACCCGGACGCGGTCACCCACCTGGCGTCGCTGGACGTCCTGCCCACCCTCGACATGTGGGAGGTGCTGCACGGCGCGTCCGCGTCGGTCGCGTTCCACCTCTACCTGATGGCCCAGCCGCCCGGCCTGCCGGAGCGGATGATCTCGGCCAGCGCGGACGACTTCTTCGGGTACTTCCTCGACGCCTGGGCCGGCGATCCGGCGGCCATTCCGGCCGACGTGCGCGCCGAGTACCTGCGGGCCTCCCGGGAGGCGGTCGACTCGATCGTCGCGGACTACCGCGCCTCGGCCGGGATCGACGTCGCGCACGACCGGGCGGACCGGGCCGCCGGGCGGCGGCTGGCGATGCCGGTCACGGTGATCCAGCAGGACTGGGGTGCGGCGCTCGGCTACGACGCGGCGGCGGTGTGGCGGGCCTGGGCCCCGGACCTGGAGCACCGCACCACCTCCGCCGGACACTTCCTGGCGGAGTCGGCGCCGGCCGAGGTCAGCGCCGCGCTGCGCGCGCTGCTGGCCCGGTAGCGGCGCGCCCGGCTTCCGGCGTTCCCGTATCCTCTACCGTATGATGTACGCTAGGGCCCGCCGTCGAGGCGACACTGCGGAGGAGGGCGCGACGTGGCAGCGGGCGAACACGCGATCATCGCGGCGGGGCTACGCAAGCGGTACGGGGACCGAAACGTCCTGGACGGGTTCGACCTGCGGGTCCCCCAGGGCACCGTGTGCGGTCTGCTCGGCCCGAACGGTGCCGGCAAGACCACCGCGGTGCGGATCCTGTCCACCCTGCTCCGCTTCGACGAGGGGCGGGCCGAGGTCGCCGGCGTCGACGTCGCCCGCCGGCCCGACCAGGTGCGCCACCGCATCGGTCTGGTCGGGCAGCACGCCGCGCTGGACGAGGTGCTCAGCGGCTACCAGAACCTGGTCATCTTCGGCCGCCTCTGCCACCTCGGCACGAAACGGGCCCGGCAGCGCGCCACCGAGCTGCTGGAGCGCTTCGGCCTCGCCGACGTCGGCGACAAGCCGGTCAAGGCGTACTCGGGTGGCATGCGGCGCCGGCTCGACCTCGCCGCCGGCATGATCCTCACGCCGTCGGTGCTCTTTCTCGACGAGCCGACCACCGGCCTGGACCCGCGCGGCCGCAACGAGGTCTGGGAGTCGGTCCGTGAGCTGGTCCGCTCCGGGACCACCGTGCTGCTCACCACGCAGTACCTGGACGAGGCCGACCAGCTCGCCGACCAGATCTCGGTGCTGGACAGCGGGCGGGTCGTCGCCGCGGGCAGCCCCGACGAGTTGAAGTCGCGGCTCGGCGGCGACCGGATCGACCTCGTCCTGCGCGACGCCGGTGACCTGGCCGTGGCCGCCGCGCGGCTGCGGCTGGTCGCCGGCGCGGAGCCGGCGGTCGACCCCGACCGCCGCCGCGTCAGCGCCCCGGTCGGCGACCGGGTCGGCGCGCTCACCGAGGTGCTGCGGGCGCTCGACGCGGGCGGCGTCGCCGTGGCCGACGTGGCGCTGCGCCGTCCGACGCTCGACGAGGTGTTCCTGCACCTGACCGGCCACCGCTCGCGGGCGGCCGAGGAGGTGGCCGCGTGACCGGCGCGACCCTGCCCACCACGGTCGGCCCGGCCGCCGTGTCCGGGCGACCGTTCCTGCTCGCCGACAGCGTCACCCTGACCCGGCGCGGCCTGGCGTACTGGCGCCGCGACCCGGGGCCGCTGATCGCGTCGCTGGGTTTCGACGTCGTCATGGTGCTGATGTTCGCCTACCTGTTCGGCGGCGCGCTCCGGGTGCCGGGCGGCGGCAGCTACCGCGAGTTCCTGATGCCCGGCATGTTCGCCATGACCATGGTGTTCGGCATCAGCCTCACCACCCTGGCCGTCTCCGCCGACGTCGACCGTGGCGTCACTGACCGGCTCCGGTCGATGCCGGTGTCGCCGCTGGCCCCGCTGATCGGCCGCGCCGCGGCCGACATGCTGTTCGCGGTGGTGACCCTGGCGGTGATGGTGCTCGCCGGCCTCGCCGTCGGGTGGCGGGCGCACGGCGGTGTCGGCGACACGCTCGCCGCGTTCGGGCTGATCCTGCTGCTGCGCTTCGCCCTGGTCTGGGTCGGCATTTTCCTCGGCCTGGTGATGAAGGGGCAGCAGGCGGTCGCCGGCGTGCAGACGCTGGAGTTCCCGCTCGGCTTCCTGTCCAACGCGTTCGTGGCGCCGTCCACCATGCCCGCGTGGCTCGGGGTGGTGGCGGAGTGGAACCCGTTGTCGGCCACCGTCGGCGCCGTCCGGGAGCTGTTCGGCAATCCCGGCTGGGGCGGTGACTCCTGGGCGGAGTCCCACTACCCGGTGCTGGCGGTGGCGTGGCCGTTGGTCCTGGTCGCGGTCTTCCTGCCGCTGTCGGTCCGCGGATACCGCTCCTTGCGCGACTGACCGCCCGGCCGGACGGGTAGGCTACGGTACGTTGTACGCCAAGCGGGGTGGACCGCCGGCGCGATCGGGAGGTACGAGGTGCTGCTCGGGCGGTTCGCGGTCGTCTTCGAGCCGGGCGATCCGCCCCGGGCCGGCACGGTCAGCTTCTACGATCCGACCGGCGACGCGGTGCCGGACGAGTGCGACGCGCTCGGCGACGTCCGCGAGCTGACGCTGGCCCTGCCCCTCGACGGCCCGGTCGCGGCGTGGCAGGTGCGAGTCTGCGCCGTGCCGGTCGCCGACGCGGTCCGGCAGCTCGTCGCGCTGCGCGACGCGGCGGACGTGACGCCCGCCGCCGCGTTCTGGTCGGCGGTGGCGGTCACCGGCCTGCACCTGGTGGCGCGGGGCCGGCTGCTGCCCGGCGTCACCCCGGACGGGCACGACGCCTGGCGGGTAGGCCCCTTCGACGTCGCCGACGTGGCGCGCATCCGCGCGCTCGCCGCGGCGATGCCGGCCGGGGCCCGCGCCGTGCCGGTCGACCCGTTCGCCGAAACGCTCGTGCTGCCCGACGCCGAGGGCCTGGTCCGGGCGTTCCTGGACGCGGTGGCCGACACGCTGCCGCGCATCCCGGCGGCACCGTGGCTGACCGGCGACGACCGGTTCACCGGCCTGGACCCGCAGCCGGTGGAGGAGCTGCGCGACTGGGCGCGCGAGGTCTCCGCCGGCGTGGACACCGGGCTGCGGGTGGCGTTGCGGCTGGTGGGGCGTGGCGACTTCGCGACCACCGGCCTCACCGCCGTGGTCCGCCTGCGCAGCCTCGCCGACCCGACGGTGGTCAGCGACGCGGCCGCGCTCTGGGAGGGCGACGCGCACGGCCTCGGCGAGCAGGCCACGTTCGAGGCCATGCGCGCGGTGCGCCGGGCCGCGACGGTGTGGCAGCCGCTGGCCCGGCTGCTCGACGAGGCCGCCCCGGTCGAGCTGGAACTGCTCGACGAGGACCTGATCGACCTGCTGGGCGGCGCCGAACGGCGGCTCGCCGCGGCCGGAATCGACGTCGAGTGGCCGCCGCGGTTGTCCCGCGAGCTCACCGCCCGCGTCCTGATCTCCTCGCCGCCGGAACAGCCGGCCGACCCGGCCGGCGTCCTCCGCTCGGCCGCGCCGATGCCGCGGAGCTGGCAGCTCACGCTCGCCGGCGAGGCGCTCACCGACGCGGAGATGGACCTGGTCGCCAAGTCCCGGCCGATCGTCCGACTGCGCGAGCAGTGGGTGGCGGTCGAGCCGGAGCTGGCCCGCCGGGCCCGGGAGCGGCAGCTCCCTCCGCTCAAGGCGTACGACGCGCTGGCCGCCACGTTGATCGCCAGCACCGAGGTGGACGACGAGCGCGTCGAGGTGGTGGCCGACGGCTGGCTCGGCGCGTTGCGGGAGCGGATCGCCGAGCCGGACGGCGGCCCCGAGCGGCTGGCCCCGCCGGCCGGGCTGGACGGCACGCTCCGCGCGTACCAGCTGCGGGGGCTGCGCTGGCTGGACCGGATGACCTCGCTCGGCTTCGGCGGCTGCCTCGCCGACGACATGGGTCTGGGCAAGACCGTCACCGTCGTCGCGCTGCACCTGCGCCGCCGCGCCGGCCCGGCCCTCGCCGGGCCGACGCTCGTGGTCTGCCCCGCCTCGGTGCTGGGCAACTGGGAACGCGAGATCCGCCGGTTCGCGCCGGGCGTGCCGGTCCGCCGGTTCCACGGCGCGGCCCGCACGCTCGACGACCGCACCGACGGGTTCGTGCTGACCAGCTACGGCACCATGCGACTGGACGCGGCCGTGCTCGGCGGGCGACGGTGGGGGATGGTGGTCGCGGACGAGGCGCAGTACGTGAAGAACCGGCTCAGCGGCACCGCGAGGGCGCTGCGCGAGATCCCCGCCGACGCCCGCCTCGCGCTCACCGGCACGCCGGTGGAGAACAACCTCTCCGAGCTGTGGACCATCCTCGACTGGACCACGCCCGGCCTGCTCGACACGGTCGGCACGTTCCGGGCCCGGTGGGCCCGACCGATCGAGGTGGACCGGGACGCGTCAGGCGTGGACCGGCTGTCCCGTCTGGTCCGTCCCTTCCTGCTGCGGCGCCGCAAGTCCGACCCGGGCATCGCGCCGGAGCTGCCGCCGAAGACGGTCACCGACCACCTGGTGTCGCTCACCGGCGAGCAGGAGACGCTCTACCGCCGGGTCGTCGACGAGGTGATGGGCGAGATCCGCGCCAGCCCGACCGGCATCGCCCGCCGGGGGCTGGTGCTGAAGCTGCTCGTCGGGCTGAAGCAGGTGTGCAACCACCCGGCGCACTATCTGAAGGAGCCGCACGGCGAGCTCGCCGGCCGCTCGGAGAAGTTGCAGCTCCTCGACGACCTGCTGGAGACCATCCTCGCCGAGGACGGCGGCGCCCTGGTCTTCACCCAGTACGTGCGGATGGCCCGGCTGCTGGAGCGGCACCTGGCCGCGCGGGGCGTGCCGGCGCAACTGCTGCACGGCGGCACGCCGGTGCCGCAGCGCGAGGAGATGGTCCGCCGGTTCCAGGCCGGCGCGGCGCCGGTGTTCCTGCTCTCCCTCCGGGCGGCCGGCACCGGTCTCAACCTGACCAGGGCCGACCACGTCATCCACTACGACAGGTGGTGGAACCCGGCCGTGGAGGAGCAGGCCACCGACCGGGCGTACCGGATCGGGCAGACCCGGCCGGTGCAGGTGCACCGACTGATCGCCCAGGGCACCCTGGAGGACCGGATCGCCGCGCTGCTGGAGTCCAAGCGGGAGCTGGCCGACGCGGTGCTCACCGGCGGCGAGACCGCGCTGACCGAACTGTCCGACGCCGAGCTGCTCCGGCTCGTGCGGCTGCGTGACGAGGGATGACGGACGTGGACTTCGACGTCGAGTTCGACGACGAGCCGGACGACGACGCGACCGGGCCGGTCGAGGACGACGGGCGGGCCCGGAGCTTCCCGGCGTTCGGGCCGGGCCGGCGGATCGGCAGGAAGTTCGCCGACACCTGGTGGGGCAACGCCTGGATCGAGTCGATGGAGCACACCGCGCTCGACCCGGAACAGCTCAGGAAGGGCCGGCGGTACGCGTTCGCCGGTCAGGTCGGGCCGATCACGATCAGCCCCGGGCGGATCTCCGCGCCGGTGCACGACGGCGACCAGTACACCCCGCACCACACCGAGGTCCGGATCTCCACGCTCGCGGACGCGGAGTGGGACCGCCTGCTGGACCGGGTCGCTGCCCGGGCCGGGCACATCGCCGCGCTGCTCGACCGGGACATGCCGCAGGACCTGGTGACCACCGCCGACGACGCCGGGGTGCGGCTGCTGCCCGGCTACGGCGACCTGGAGCCGTCGTGCGACTGCCCGTCCTGGGACCATCCCTGCCGGCACGCCGCCGCGCTGTCCTACCAGGCGTCCTGGCTGCTGGACCGGGATCCGTTCGTGCTGCTGCTGATGCGGGGGCGGGCGGAGCCGGAGCTGATCGAGGAGCTGCGCACGCGTAACGCCGGCCGCGCGGTCGCCGCCGGCGCGGCGGACGCCGTCGGCGTCCGGGCCGAGGAGGCGTACGCGACCGTCCCGGCCGCCCTGCCCGGACCGCCGCCGGCGGTCCACGACGAGCCGATGGCGCTTACGCCGCTGCTGGCCCCGCACGACGCGCCCGGCCTGGACGCCGAGGCGCTGGGCGTGCTCGCCGCGGATGCCGCGTCCCGGGCCCGGCGTCTGCTCACCGCCGACGCGGCCGAGGCGCTGGCGCCCGAGCACGACGCCTGGTCGGACGCCGTGCGGCTGGCGTCGCGGATGCCGCGGTCGCGGGCCGCGCGCCGCCTCGCCGAGGCCAGCGGCCGGGTCGACGACCTGCCCCTGGCGATCAGGGCCTGGGAGTACGCCGGTGCCGCCGGCCTGGCCGCGGTCGACGCGGTGTTCAGCCCGCCGAAGGAGTTGGTGTCCCGAACCACCGACGCGCTGCGCGAGGCCGGCGGGATCGGCGGCGCGACGCCGCAGGTGCGGAACTGGCGCAACCGCTGGACCGTGGGCCGGGACGTGCAGGTGCGCTACGGCCCGGACGGCCGCTGGTACCCGTTCCGCAGGCGGTCCGGCCGGTGGTGGCCGGCGGGCCCGCCCGGACCGGATCCGGCCGACGCGCTGCTGGAGCTGTCGAGGGACTGATCCGTGGACCGGCGGCCGGCCGGAGGGTCCCGCTCCGGCCGGCCGCCTCAGCGGACGGCCCGTACGCCATACGGTATGGCGCCGGTAGGATGGAGCCACTATGTCGAAGGAGCGCAGCGGCAAGGCCGACCCCGCACGCAGCCTGGCCATTCTGTGGCGCACCCGGGAGCCCACCAGCCGCGGCACCGGTCCGGGGCTGAGCGTCGACCGGATCGTGCGGGCGGCCGTCGAGATCGCCGACGCCGAGGGCATCGACGCGCTCACCATGCGGCGGGTCAGCGAGGCGCTGGGCGCCGGCACCATGTCGGTCTACACCTACGTGCCCGGCAAGTCGGAGCTGCTCGACGTCATGGTCGACACCGTCTACGGCGACATGCCGCGCCCGGCCGACGTGCCCGGCGGCTGGCGCGGCCGGCTGGACCGGATCGCCCGGGACAACCTGGCGCTCTACCGCGCCCACCCGTGGCTGCTGCGCGCCGAGACCAGCCGCCCGGTGCTCGGCCCCCACACGCTCGCCAAGTACGACTACGAGCTGCGCGCCGTGGCCGACATCGGGCTGGACGACGTGGAGATGGACGCCGTGCTCACCCTGATCCTCGGGCACGTCAAGAGCATCGCCCGCGCCGACCACGACGGCGCGCAGCTGGAACGCGAGACCGGGATGACCGACGGGCAGTGGTGGCAGATCCACGGCCCGTGGCTGGAGAAGTTCATGACCTCGGGCAGCTACCCGACCGCGGCCCGGGTCGGCTCGGCGGCCGGGGCGGCACACGGCGCGGCCTACGGCCCGGAGTACGCCTTCGAGTTCGGGCTGCGGCGGGTGCTGGACGGCGTCGCGGTGGTGGTCGCCGAGCGCACGGGCGGGGCCGGTCCACTGGGCTCGCCCCCGAGCGACGCCGGTGACGCCGGGCGGTGACCGCGCGCCGCTAGGGTGGTCGCATGATCACGTGCGTCGTGCACTACACCATCGATCCCGCCCGGATCGAGGCGTTCGAACGGTTCGCCCGCGCCTGGATGACGCTGGTGGCCCGGCACGGCGGCGTGCACCACGGCTACTTCCTGCCCGCCGAGGGCGCCAGCGACCGGGCCGAGGCGCTGTTCAGCTTCGAGAGCCTGGCGGCGTACGAGCGGTACCGCTCCCGGTTCGGCGTGGACCCGGAGTTCGTCGCGGCCGACCGGATCCGCGACGAGTCGGGGTGCGTGCTGCGGTACGAGCGCACGTTCATGCGTCCGCTCCTGCCGACCGACTGACGCCGTCGTCCCGGCGAGGGGCGGCGGAACCGTCGACGGTCGTCCTACGATGAGCGGCGATGACGACCCGCGTGACGCCCCGTCCCGGGCTGGACGGATGGGCGGAGGTCGACCCCGCCCGGCACCCGTTCGACCCGGCCGTCGCGGCCGGCGTGGTGCGCCGGCTGGCTCCGCCACCACCACCTCCCGCGCCCGACATGCCGTCCCTGGAGCCTTACGACGCCACGGCGTGGTCGGCGTACCAGGAGGCCGGCCGGCGGTCCGTCGAGTGGAACATGGCCATGACGGACGCGCTCGTGGCCCACTACGGCACCTGGGCGTACGACTGGGCCTGGCCTCCCACCCCGGTCTGGGACCGCTGGACGCCGATCGTCACGTCGTCGGATGAGACCCTGCGCCTGGTCACCGCGTCGCTGGTGGCCTGGCGGCGGTGGGTGGAGGAGACGGCCGGGCGCTTGCACCGGCTGCTGCCGTCGTTGCGCGCCGCCGCGCTCATCGGACCGGACGACGCGGTCGTGGCCTGGGAGGCGGCGATCGCGGAGCTGCTGACCGCCGCGGTGGCCTGGGCCGAGGAGACGGACGACTGGTTCGGGCGGGGCCGTCGGCTCCTCACCTGGCTGCTCACCGCCGCCGGCCTGCCGGTCGAGCACAGTGTGACGCTGGTCGGCCGGGCGCTGGACGCGCGGTTCCACGGCTGGGTGCACCTGACGGCCGCCGATGTCGCCGACGTCGCCGAGCACCTGGCCCGGGAGGTGATCGGACGGTCGGCCGGCCGGCTCGCCGGGCCGGGCGAGTGCGGTGACGACTGGCCCGACACGTGGCCGCACGGCTGGCCGTCGTGGCGGGCCGCGAACCGGCCGCGACCGTACAGCTAGGACGTCGGCGCGTTCGGAGCCCTGGCCGCGGCGGCGTAGCGCCGGGCCAGGCGGGCGAACGCGTCCCGCAGCTCGGGCGGCCCGACCACCTCGATGTCGGCGTCGTACCGGCCGAGCAGGGCGGCCAGGCCGGGCCAGGACCAGCCGCCGAGCACCAGCCGGCAGCGGTCCGGGCCGAGCTCCTCGACCAGGCCGTCGCGGGTCCAGGTGGAGACCGTCCGGGCCGGCAGGTCGAGGATCACCTCCCCGCGGCACGGCCAGTCACCGGGGCCGCCGGCGCCGTGGAACCGGCCGGCGACGAACGCCGCCACGTCGCCGCCGGGAAGCTCCCGGGGCGTGAACCGGGGGCCGGTCGGGGTGCGCGGACTGACCCGGTCGACGCGGAACGTGCGCCAGTCGTCGCGGTCCAGGTCCCAGGCGACGAGGTACCAGCGCCCGCCCCAGGTGACCAGGTGGTGCGGCTGGACCCGGCGTGGCGGCGGCAGGCCGGCCGGTGGATCGGCCGCCGACCCGGCCGGGTAGTCGAAGCGCAGCACCTCGCGGGCGTGCACCGCGGCGCTGAGCGTCACCAGCAGGCCCGGCTCGACCCGGGGCCGGGCCGGGCCGCCGGACTTCTCCACCGCGACCACCCGCAGGGCGTCGACGCGGTGGCGCAGCCGCGCCGGCATGACCTGCCGGACCGTGGTCAGCGCACGCGCGGCGGACTCCTCGATGCCGGTCACGGTGGTCGCCGCGGTCTGCAACGCCACGGTGAGCGCCACGGCCTGCTCGTCGTCGAAGAGCAGCGGCGGCAGCGCCGCCCCGGCGCCCAGCCGGTAGCCGCCGTCCGGGCCCTTGGCGGCGGCGATCGGATAGCCCAGCTCGCGCAGCCGGTCGACGTCGCGGCGCACGGTCCGCGCGCTCACCCCGAGCCGTTCGGCCAGCACCGCGCCCGGCCAGTCGCGACGGGCCTGCAACAGGGACAGCAGGGCGAGCAGGCGGGCGGACGTCGTCGACATGGGCCGCATTCTGCCCCGGGTAGCGGACAGAAACTGACCGCTACGCCTGCGAGCGTGGACCGGCACCGATCGCCGACCGGAAGGAACCGATGACCGTGACCATGATCGCCCCGACCGCGCCGCCCACCACGCTCGACGCCGAGCGGACCGACCTGCTCCGGGCGCTCGCCGGCGCCCGCGCCGCGCTGACCGCCACGGTGCGCGACCTGACCGACGCCCAGGCGGGGGAGCGCCCCACCGTGAGCGCGCTCTGCCTGGGCGGGGTGCTCAAGCACGTCGCGTCCGGCGAGGAGGCCTGGCTGCGGTTCGTGGTCGACGGCCCGGCGGTGATGGCCTTCACCCTGCCCGACGGCGTGACCTGGGCGGAGTTCCTGGCCGGCACGGCGCGCGAACTGCCGCGCTGGGCGATCGAACGGGAGCGGACGTTCCAGATGCTGCCCGAGGACACGCTGCCCGCCATCCTCGACCGGTACGCGCGGGTCGCCGCCCGTACCGAGGAGATCGTCGCCGGTCTGGCCGACCTGTCGGCGGCGCATCCGGTGCCGGACGTGCCCTGGCACGAGCCCGGCACGGTGCTGAGCGTGCGCGCCGTGCTGATGCACGTCATCGCCGAGACCCGGCAGCACGCCGGGCACGCGGAGATCCTGCGCGAGACGCTCGACCGGCGGACCACCACCTGACCCGGCGCGGGCCCGCCCTCACCCCGGCGCGGCGACGGCCCGGCCCATCCGGGTCACCGCCTCGGTCAGCACGGCGGGCGAGGTGGCGAAGTTGAGCCGGACGAAGCCCGCGCCACCGGTGCCGAAGACGTGCCCGGAGCTGAGCGCCACCCGGGCGTCGTCGAGGAACATCCGCGCCGGGCCGGACAGGTCGGTGACCACGCCCGGACCGTCACCCGGCGTCTCGGTGGGCACGCCGAGCCGGGTGCAGTCCAGCCAGGCGAGGTAGGTGCCCTCGGGCGGCTGCCAGGACACCGCGGGCAGGTGCTCGGCGAGCAGCGTCCCGAGCAGCGCGCGGTTGGCGTCGAGGCCGTCGAGGAGCTGGTCCAGCCACGGCCCGCCGGCGGCGAACGCGGCGGTGTGCGCGAGCACCCCCAGGTGACTGGGCCCGTGGCCGACCTCCTCCGGCATCCGGGCCAGGTCGGCGGCGGTGTCCGGCCCGGCGACCGCCACCGCCGCCTTGAGACCGGCGAGGTTCCACGCCTTGGACGCCGACAGCAGCGCGAACGCGTTCCCGGAGCCGGGGACCGTGAGGTAGGGGGTGAACCGCGCGCCGGCGAGCGCCAGCGGAGCGTGGATCTCGTCGGAGACGACCCGGACGCCGTGTCGCGCGGCCAGCTCGGCGACGGCGGCCAGCTCGTCACGGCGGTGCACCACGCCGGTCGGGTTGTGCGGGTTGCAGAGCAGGAACGCGGGCCGTGCGCCGAGCAGCCGGGCCCGGCGGAACGCCTCGTCCAGCGCGGCGAGGTCGAGCCGTCCGTCGGGCCCGAGCGGGGCCTCCAGCACCCGCCGGTCGGCGTGCGAGACGAACGCGTAGAACGGCGGATAGACGGGCGGGCAGACCACCACCGCGTCATCCGGTTCGGTGACCAGCCGCAGCACCTCGACCACGCCCATCATCACGTCGGGCACCAGCGTGCTGCGCCCGACCGGGAAGTCCGGCCAGTCCCAGCGCTGCGCCGCGAACCCGGCGAGCGCCTCCGCGTAGCCCGTCCCGTGCGCGTAACCGGTGTCGCCCTGCTCGACCGCGCGGCGCAGCGCGTCGGCCACCGGCGGCGCGAGCGGCACGTCCTGCTCGGCCACCCACAGCGGGAGCACGTCCGGCGGGTGCAGCCGCCACTTGACGCTGGTGCGCTGCCGGAGCTGCTCCAGCGTCAGCCGGGTGAGCGGGTTGCGGTCGTCGGCGGAAACGCGCATGCCGTTCACCCTAGGCGGCTCTACCATCGCCCGATGGCCCGCCCGACGTATCCACTGCGGACGCCGCGACTGCTGCTGCGCCCGGTCACGCCCGACGACCTGGACGACGTGCACGCCTGGCAGCGACGTCCCGACGTGTGCCGCTGGACGCTCGCGCAGCCGCGTACCCGGGAGCAGTCCCGGGCGTCGGTGGCCGCGATGGTGGGCGAGGACGCGCTGCGGGCGGAGGGCGACTGCCTGACACTGGCCGCGGTCGCCGGCGACCGGGTGATCGGCACGGTGGAGCTGGTCTGGCGCAGCCGCGCCGACCGCACCGCCGAGCTGGGGTACGTCTTCCATCCCGACCACGGCGGCCGGGGCCTGGCCACCGAGGCGGCCGGCGCGCTGCTGGACTGGGGGTTCGGCCCGTTCGGGCTGCACCGGGTGACGGGCCGGTGCCACGCCGGCAACGAGGCGTCCGCCCGGCTGCTGGCCCGGCTCGGCATGCGCCGGGAGGCGCGGCACGTGCGCAGCTACCGGTTCCGTGACGAGTGGGCCGACCAGCTCGTCTTCGCCGTCCTCGCTGACGAGTGGCGCCCCCGCGCGGGCTGAGCCGGCCCGCGTGCGGCCCTGGGCCCGGAGGCGGTCAGTCGGCGGTGACCGGGTCGCCGACCCGGATCTCGCCGGCGCCGACCGGGATCAGTCGGATGCCGAACCACACCTTCCCGTCCCACCGCCGGTGCCGCGCCAGCGTGCGGATCGGCTCCCTGCCGCTGGTGAGCGTCACCGGGTCGATCAGCGTGAGTGAGCAGCGGTCGCAGCGTTCGGCGACCCGGAAGTCGACCGCGCCGATGCGCACCCGGGTCCAGCCGTCCTCGGCGAACGGCGCGACCGGGCCGTCGAGCACCACGGTGGGCCGGAACCGGGCCATCGGCAGCGGGTCCGGCGCCGGCTCGCCCCGCTCCAGCGCGCCCTCGACGATCCAGTCCCGCAGCCTGCGCAGCGACGGCAGCGTGGCGGCCAGCAGCGGGCCGGCGTCGGCGAGGTTCAGCGGGTCGCCGGGGCGGCCTCCGTGCGCCTCCGACACCGGGCGCCGGCGCGGGTCGTCCAGCCAGCCCAGCCGCACCGGGCGCGCCAGGCGCTCGGTGAGCCAGTCGTGCGCCTCGGCGGTGGCCAGGCGTACCGAGTCCAGCCGGGACAGCGTGGTGGCGACCGGCGGGCCGGCCACCGGCTCGGGGACGACCAACGAACCGCCGGCCCGGTCGGTGAGCGTGAGGGAGCCGACGCCGGGCACGGCGGTCAGCCCGAGCATCCGGGGCACGGTGCGGGCGGTGAGCACCGCGCCGTCCGGTTGCAGCAGCACCCAGCGCCGGTCGTGGCGCAGCCCCCACGGCTCGACCGTGGCCCGGTCGACGTCCACGCCGGCCAGCGACTTCACGGGGTGGACGTGGGCCGAGACGAGTCGCACCGGTCAGCCGACCTTCGGGGTGGCCCGGTCGATGATCGCGGCGAGGTCGAGGCCGCCGGGCAGCGTCCCGTACGCCTGACCGTGGTCGCCGCCCAGCCGGGACGCGCAGAACGCGTCCGCGACCGCCGGGTGGCCGTGCCGGACCAGCAGCGCGCCCTGGAGCACCAGCGCGAGCCGCTCCACCACGCGGCGGGCCCGCAGCTCCAGGTCGGTGTGGTCGGCCAGCTCGTCACGCACCGCGCGGACCGCCGCGTCGAGGCGCGGGTCAGCGCCGGCCGCGGTGGCGACCTCCGCCTCGTACGCGGCCAGCACCTGCGGCTCCCGGGTGAGCGCGCGCAGCACGTCCAGCGCGGCGACGTTGCCGGAGCCCTCCCAGATCGAGTTCAGCGGCGACTCGCGAAACAGCCGCGGCATGCCGGACTCCTCGACGTAGCCGTTGCCGCCCAGGCACTCCAGCGCCTCGGCGGCGTGCCCCGGCCAGCGTTTGCACACCCAGTACTTCCCGACCGCCAGCGCCAGGCGCTTGAACGCGGTCTCGCCGGCGTCCCCACGCGCCGACCGGTCGGTCGCGCCGGCCAGCCGCGTCATCAGCACGGTGGCCGCCTCGGACTCCACCGCCAGGTCGGCCAGCACGTTACGCATCAGCGGCTGCTCGGCCAGGTAGCGGCCGAACGCCCGCCGGTGCGTGGCGTGGTGCACGGCGGTGGTCACGCCCTGGCGCATGCCGGCCGCGGCGCCGATCACGCAGTCCAGGCGGGTCAGGTTGACCATGTCGATGATGGTGCGCACGCCGCGGCCCTCGTCGCCGACGCGCCACGCCACCGCGTGCTCGTACTCGATCTCGGCGGAGGCGTTGGAGCGGTTGCCGAGCTTGTCCTTCAGCCGCATCAGCCGCATCGGGTTGCGAGCGCCGTCGGGCAGCACCCGGGGGACCAGGAAGCAGGTGAGGCCGTCCGGCGCCTGGGCGAGCGTGAGGAACAGGTCGCACATCGGCGCGGAGGTGAACCACTTGTGCCCGACCAGCCGGTAGCTGCCGTCCGGCTCGGGCCGGGCGGTGGTGGTGTTGGCGCGCACGTCCGAGCCGCCCTGCTTCTCGGTCATCGACATGCCGGCCAGCAGGCCCCGCTTGCCCAGCGGGGGACGCAGCCCGTGGTCGTAGTCGGTGCTGGTGAGCAGTGGCTCGTAGCGTGCGGCCAGCTCGGGGCTGTGCCGCAGCGCCGGCACCGCCGCGTAGGTCATCGAGATCGGGCAGCCGTGCCCGGCGTCGGGCCGCCAGACGTAGAAGCCGGCGGCGCGGGCCACGTGCGCGCCGGGCCGGTCGTCGACCCACGGCGCGGCGTGCAGGCCGTGCCCGACCGCGGTGCGCATCAGCTCGTGCCAGGAGGGGTGGAACTCCACCTCGTCGACGCGGTGGCCGTAGCGGTCGTGGGTGCGCAGCACCGGCGGGTGCTCGTTGGCCAGCCGGCCGTGCTCGTTGGCCGCCTCGCCGCCGGCCAGCCGGCCCAGCTCGCGCAGCCCGGCGGCGGCCCAGCCGGCGCCCTCCCGGGCCAGACCGTCGAGCAGCGCCGGATCGTCGGCGGTGTCGTGGCCGACCAGCGGCGGGACCTGGTTGACGACCTCGTGTGTGGTCACGGCGGCACTCCCAGCGCGCGGTGGCGGAAGGTGGATTGAACCACCGTTCAACCCCGACCGGCAACCGCGTGTCGACCGGTCGATTCGGCTCGATTCGTTTGACATCATCCCGCTCGGCGAGAAGAGTGGCCGAAACTTTCTTTTGTTCGGAAAGCGGCAGGGGGGCCAATGTCCAGGAACAAGCTCGGTGTGATCGGCGCGGCGCTCACGCTCGCGGCCGGTGTCCTGTCCGGATGCAGCGGCGGCGAGGCCGTCGACGTCGGTGACGGCGACGGCGGTGCCGGGGGCGCGGGGGGCGTCCTCAACGCCGCGATCGGTGGCGAACCGGACCAGCTCGACCCGCACAAGACGTCCGCCTACTACAGCTTCCAGGTCCTGGAGAACGTCTACGACACGCTCGTCGAGCCGGACGCCGACCTGAAGATGGTGCCGTCGCTGGCCACCAAGTGGACCACCAGCGCCGACCAGCTCACCTGGACGTTCACCCTGCGCGACGGGGCGAAGTTCTCCGACGGGTCGCCGCTGACCTCGGAGGACGTGGTCTACTCCTACGAGCGGATCATCAAGCAGAAGCTGAACACCGCCTACAAGTTCGCCACCGTCAAGTCGGTCACCGGCCCCGACCCGGCCACCGTCGTGGTGACGCTGACCGCGCCCACCCCCAACCTGCTGGCCAACCTGGGCGGCTTCAAGGGCGTGGCGATCGTGGAGAAGTCCAACGTGGAGTCCGGCAAGGTGAAGACCGCGCCGGTCGGCAGCGGCCCGTTCAAGGTCGCCGGCTACACCTCGGGTGACAGCATCAAGCTGGTCCGCAACGACACCTACTGGGGCGACAAGCCGAAGCTCGACGGCGTCACCTTCACGTTCGTCAAGGACCCGACCGTCGCGCTGCAGAACCTGCGCAGCGGCCAGGTGCAGTGGACCGACAACCTGCCGCCGCAGCAGGTGAAGTCGTTGCGCGACGGGGACGACCCGGTGGTGAAGACCGCGCCGTCGACCGACTACTGGTACGTGGCGCTCAACGAGGCCCGCAAACCGTTCGACAACCCCGAGGTCCGCCGCGCGATCGGCTACGCGCTGGACCGGGAGGCGATCACCAAGGCGGCCAAGTTCGGTCTCGCCACGGTCAACCAGACCGCCATCCCGCGCGACAGCGCGTTCTTCTACGACTACGCGCCCTTCTCGCACGACCCGGCCAAGGCGAAGCAGATGCTCGGCCAGGCCGGCGTCGGCAACCTCACCATGGACCTGATGGTCACGAGTGAGTACCCGGAGACGGTCACCGCCGCCCAGGTCATCGCCGCCCAGCTCAAGGACGTCGGGATCACCGTGAAGATCCGTACGCTGGACTTCGCCCAGTGGCTCGACGAGCAGGCCAAGGGGAACTTCGACGGCTTCATGCTCGGCTGGCTGGGCAACGTCGACCCGGACGAGTTCTACTACGCCCAGCACCACAGCGGCGGCACGTTCAACTTCCACAAGTACGCCAACCCGGCCGTGGACAAGCTGCTCGACACCGCCCGCACCGAGACCGACCAGGCCGCCCGCAAGCAGGCGTACGACCAGGCGGCGAAGCAGATCGTCGACGACGCCAGCTACCTCTACCTGTACAACCCGGACGTGGTGCAGGGCTGGTCGAAGAAGGTCTCCGGCTACGACGTCCGCAGCGACCGGGCGATCCGGTTCCGCACGGTCGCCCTCGGCAAGTGACATGACCCGCTTCGTCCTGCGGCGGGTCCTCCAGTCCGCGGTCGTGCTGCTCGGGGTGACCCTGGTGGTCTTCCTGCTGCTGCAACTCGTGCCGGGGGACCCGGTGCGGGTGGCGCTCGGCACCCGCTTCGACCCGCAGACGTACGAGGCGCTGCGGGAACGCGCCGGCCTCGACCAGCCGCTGCCCGTGCAGTACGCCAGCTACCTCGGTCACGCGCTCACCGGCGACCTCGGGGTCAGCTTCCGCACCGGTCAGCCGGTCAGCCGGATCGTGCTGGAACGACTGCCGGCGACGCTGTCGCTGGCGCTCACCGCGGTGGTGTTCGCGCTGCTGGTGGCGTTCCCGCTGGGCATCGTCGCGGCGGTGCGCAGCGGCTCGGCGGTCGACCACGCGGCGCGCGTGTTCAGCCAGTTCGGCGTCTCGGTGCCCGACTTCTGGATGGGCATCATGGGGATCATCCTCTTCGCCGGTGTGCTGGGCTGGCTGCCGCCGTCGGGCTACGTGGCGCTCACCGAGGACCCGGGCCGGTGGGCGTCGCACGTGGCGCTGCCGGCGGTCACCGTCGGCCTGGTCACCGCGTCGATCCTCACCCGGTTCATCCGCTCCTCGGTGCTGGAGGTCCTCTCCGCCGACTACGTGCGCACCGCCGAGGCGAAGGGGCTGCGCAACCGGGTGGTGATCCTGCGGCACGTGCTGCGCAACGCGCTGATCCCGGTCGTCACCGTGGTCGCGGTGCAACTGGCCAGCCTGCTCGGCGGCGTGATCGTCATCGAGGTGCTGTTCGCCTGGCCCGGCATCGGCCGGCTCACGTTCGACGCGGTCCAGGCCCGCGACTATCCGGTCCTGCAGGGCGCCGTGCTGCTCGTGGCCGCGCTGTTCCTACTGGTCAACCTGCTGGTGGACATTCTCTACGCCCGCCTCGACCCGAGGATCACGGTCAGGTGAACGGCGCATCCGAGAGCACCAGGCGTCGCGTGCTGGACGCGCTGCGCCGCGACCCGCTCGCCGTCGGCGGCACGCTGGTCCTGCTGCTGCTGGTCGTGGTGGGCGTCGCCGGTCCCTGGCTGGCTCCGTCCGGCGTCAACGACGTCGACGTCGACGCGATGCTGCGACCACCCAGCGGGGCGCACCCGTTCGGCACCGACGAGCTGGGCCGGGACGTGCTCAGCCGGGTGCTGGTCGCGGCGCGCGTCTCGCTCCAGGTCGGCGTGGTCAGCGTCGGCATCGCGCTGGTCGCCGGCATGACGCTCGGGCTGTTCGCCGGCTACTACCGGGGCTGGCTGGACAGCGTGCTGATGCGCTGCATGGACGTGCTGTTCGCGTTCCCGGTGCTGCTGCTGGCGGTGGCCATCGTGGCGGTGCTCGGGCCCGGCCTGCTCACCGCCATGGTCGCCATCGGCGTGGTCTACACCCCGATCTTCGCCCGGATCACCCGTGCCGGCGTGCTGGCCGTCCGCGAGCAGGTCTTCGTCCGGGCCGCCGTCTCCATCGGCGCGTCCGACCTGCGCATCATGCGCCGGCACGTGCTGCCCAACATCGCCGCGCCGCTGATCGTGCAGACGTCGCTGTCGCTGGCGTTCGCGATCCTGTCCGAGGCGGCGCTGTCCTTCCTCGGGTTGGGCATCCAGCCGCCGGCGCCGGCCTGGGGTCGGATGCTCTTCGACGGGCGGGGCTTCGTCACCGACGCCTGGTGGCTGGGCGTGTTCCCGGGCGCGGCGATCTTCCTGACCGTGCTCGCGTTCAACCTGGTCGGTGACGCGCTGCGCGACGTGCTCGACCCCCGCCAGCTCACCCTCAGCGAGGCCCGCAGGAGCACCACCGCATGAGCGAGCGCACCGAGCGAAGCGAGGGCCACGAGCGCATGCCCAGCCAGCACCGCATGAGCGAGCGCACCGAGCGAAGCGAGGGCCACGAGCGCATGCCCAGCCAGCACCGCATGACCAGTGGCGATGCCGTGTTCTCCGTCGAGGACCTCACCGTCACCGTCGGCACCCGGCGCGGGCCGGCCCGCGCCGTGGCCGGTGTGTCCTGGCAGGTGCGGGCCGGCGAGACGTTCGCGCTGGTGGGCGAGTCGGGCAGCGGCAAGAGCATGACGCTGCTCGCGGCGACCGGCCTGGCGCCACGCGCCGCCACGGTCACCGGCCGGGTCCGGCTGCTCGACACCGAGCTGAGCGCGCTGCCCGACGACCGTCGGCGCAGGCTGCGCGGACGGCACGTCGGGTTCGTGTTCCAGGACCCGATGACCTCGCTCAACCCGGTGCTGCCGGTCGGCCGGCAGGTCACCGAGGCGGCCGAGGCGCACCTCGGGCTGACCCGCCGCGCCGCCCGGGCCCGGGCGGTGGAGCTGCTCGACCTGGTCGGCATCCCGTCCGCCGCGCGACGGGTCGACGCGTTCCCGCACCAGTTCTCCGGCGGCATGCGCCAGCGCGTCGTCATCGCCATGGCGCTGGCCTGCGAGCCGGACCTCCTGATCGCCGACGAGCCGACCACCGCGCTCGACGTCACCACCCAGGCGCAGATCGTCGAGCTGGTCGCCGACCTCCAGCAGCGGCTCGGCACCGCGGTCGTCTGGGTCACCCACGACCTGGGCGTGGTCGCCGGCATCGCGGACACCGTCGCGGTGATGTACGGGGGGCGGATCGTCGAGCAGGGCCCGGTCGACGCGGTGTTCGACGCGCCGACGCACCCGTACACCCGGGCGTTGCTCGCGGCGCGGCCGGACCCGGCCCGCCGGGGGGAGGACCTGGTGGCGATCCCGGGCGCCCCGCCGAGCCCGCTCGACCTGCCGCCGGGCTGCGCGTTCTGGCCGCGCTGCCCGGTGCGCGCCGACCCCCGGTGCGAGCACGAGCTGCCCCCGCTGACGCCGGTCGGTGACGGGCACACCGTCCGCACCTTCTATCCGGGAGAGACGCCATGACAGCGGCGGACGTGGTCGCCGAACTGGACGACCTGGCGGTGCACTTCCCGACCCCGGCCGGCGTGGTCCGCGCCGTGGACGGCGTCACCCTGGCCGTCCGCCGGGGCGAGACGCTCGGCCTGGTCGGTGAGTCCGGCAGCGGCAAGTCCACCGCCGGCCTGGCGCTGATGCGGCTGGTCGACCCGACCGCCGGCCGGGTCCGGGTGGCCGGCGCGGACGTGACCCGGTTGTCCCGGCGTCGCCTGCGCGGCATGCGCCGGCACGTGGCGATGGTGTTCCAGGACCCGCAGGCGTCGCTGGACCCGCGCCGTACGGTCGCGGACAGCGTCGCCGAGCCGCTTGTGGTGCACCGGCTGGCCACGTCCGCCGCCGCCCGCCGGTCCCGGGTGGCGGAGCTGCTGGAGCTGGTCGGCCTGCGGCCGGAGACCGCCGACCGGCACCCGCACGAGCTGTCCGGCGGCCAGCGTCAGCGGGTGGGGGTGGCCCGCGCGCTGGCCGGTGAGCCGGACCTGATCGTGCTGGACGAACCGATCGCCTCGCTGGACCTGAGCGTCCAGGCGCAGATCATGAACCTGCTCCGACGGCTGCAACGCGATCTCGGGCTGACCTACCTGTTCATCGCGCACGACCTGGCGGCCGTCGAGCACATGAGCGACCGGATCGCGGTGATGTATCTCGGCCGCATCGTGGAGACCGGCCCACCGGAGCGGATCTACCAGCGGCCGGCGCACCCGTACACGGCGGCGCTGCTGTCGGCGGTGCCGGTGGCCGATCCCCGCGTCGAGCGGGAACGCCGGCGCATCGTGCTCTCCGGTGACATCCCCAGCCCGGTGGACCCGCCCAGCGGTTGCCGCTTCCGTACCCGCTGCCCGCAGGCCCGCGACGCGTGCGCCGAGACCGATCCGGCGCTGGCCGAGGTCGCTCCCGGCCAGCACGCCGCCTGCCTGTTCCCGCTGGACGGCGTGCTTCGCCCCACCGGCGGGCGGCGACCGGACGGCGGGCCGGACCGGGACGGCGGCGCGGCGTAGGCTCACCGGGCCGCCGTCGCCCGCAGGAGCCGCCCGATGACGTTCACCACCCGGCCGACGCTGCGCGGCACGTTCGGCATGGTCTCCTCGACGCACTGGCTGGCCAGCCAGTCCGCGATGGGCGTGCTGGAGCGCGGCGGCAACGCGTTCGACGCCGCGGTCGCCGCCGGTTTCGTGCTGCACGTGGTCGAGCCGCACCTCAACGGTCCCGGCGGCGAGGTGCCGGCGATCCTCGCCACGGCCGGCGATCCCACCCCGCGGGTGCTCTGCGGCCAGGGCCCGGCCCCGGCCGGCGCCACCGTCGCGCACTTCCGCGCGCTCGGCCTGGACCTGGTGCCCGGCGCCGGCCCGCTCGCCGCCGTGGTGCCCGGCGCGGTGGACGCCTGGCTGCTCCTGTTGCGCGACCACGGCACCCGCACGCTCGACGAGGTGCTGGAACCGGCGATCGGCTACGCCGCCGCCGGTCATCCGCTGGTCGGCGCGGCCGGGCAGACCGTGGCGCGGGTCCGGTCGCTGTTCACCGAGCACTGGCCGACCTCCGCGCGGCTCTGGCTGCGCGACGGCCGCCCGCCAGCGCCGGGGGAGATGGTCACCAACCCGGCGTACGCGGAGACGCTGCGCCGCCTGGTCGAGGCCGGGCGGGATGCCGGGGCGGACCGGGTGGCGCAGATCGAGGCGGCCCGGCGCGCCTGGCGGGAGGGTTTCGTCGCCGAGGCGATCGACCGGTTCAGTCGCCGCCCGTTCCGGGACTCCAGTGGTCGCCCGCACGCCGGCCTGGTCACCGGCGACGACCTGGCCGGTTGGTCGGCCACCTGGGAGGAGCCGGTCACGCTCGACTGGCGGGGGCACACCGTGGCGAAGACCGGTTTCTGGGGCCAGGGCCCGGTGCTGTTGCAGGCGTTGGCGACGCTCGACGCGCTCGACGATCCCCGGGCGCTGGACCCGTCCACGGTGGACGGCATCCACGCCCAGGCCGAGGCGCTGAAGCTCGCCTTCGCCGACCGGGAGGCGTGGTACGGCGACACCGACGTACCGGGCGCGGCGCTGCTCTCGTCGGCGTACGCCGGTGAGCGGGCCGCGTTGATCGGCGAGCGCGCCGCGACCGGGCTGCGCCCCGGTCACCCGGCGGGCGCGTCGCCGCGGCTTCCGGCGCACCTGCGCGCGCACGCCGCTCGGCGGACCGGCCCGCAGGACCCGAGCACCGGCGAACCGACGGTACGCGCGGACGGGGTGACCCGCGGCGACACCTGCCACGTCGATGTGGTGGACCGGTGGGGCAACATCATCTCGGCCACCCCGAGCGGCGGCTGGTTGCAGAGTTCGCCCGTCATCGAAGAGCTGGGCTTCCCGCTGGGCAGCCGGTTGCAGATGTGCTGGCTGGAGGAGGGGCTCGCGTCGTCGCTGCGGCCGGGCCGGCGTCCGCGTACCACGTTGAGCCCGACGCTGGTGCTGCGGGACGGCGAGCCGGTGCTGGCCTGCGGCACGCCCGGCGGCGACCAGCAGGACCAGTGGCAGTTGCTGTTCCTGCTGCGTCACCTCGCCGGCGGGCAGGAGTTGCAGGAGGCGATCGACGCGCCGGCGTGGCACACCACCAGCCTGCCGGCGTCGTTCTACCCGCGTGAGGTCGAGCCGGGCGTGCTGGTGGTGGAGGACCGGATCGACCCGGACGTGCGGGCCGCGTTGCGCGCGAAGGGCCACACCGTGCGCCGCGCCGACCCGTGGAGCCTGGGCCGCCTGTGCGCCGTCACCCGCGACCCGGCCACCGGCGTCCTGTCCGCCGCCGCCAACCCCCGAGGCGCCCAGAACTACGCCACCGGCCGCTGACCCCCCATCCCGTCCCACCCCACCCCACCCCACCCTCGCCGTGTCGATCTTGCAGATTCGGCCCCGGCATCGCGGACGAATCGGGCTTCCGCCGGGCCGCAACTGCAAGATCGCGGGGGAGAGGGAGGGGTGGGGGGTGGTGTCGAGTAGGTGCTCGGTCCGGGTGAGCAGGGCGGCCATCGCGGCCGGGGTCCACGTGGAGCGCCACGGCTCGTCCGCCCAGACGCTCGACCGGCCGGTGGTGGCCGCCAGCAGCCGGGCCAGCAGCCGACCGTGCGGTCGCTCAGCCGTCGATCCGGGTGATGTTGCGGATCTTGTTGGCGGCGTCCAGCGCCGCCACCTTGTACGCCTCGGCCAGCGTCGGATAGTTGAACACCGCGTCGAGCAGGTAGTCGACCGTCCCGCCGCAGCCCATCACCGCCTGCCCGATGTGGACGATCTCGGTGGCGCCGGTGCCGAACACGTGCACGCCGAGCAGCCGCCCGTCCGTCGGCGAGACGAGCAGCTTCAACATGCCGTACGGGTCGCCGACGATCTGCCCCCGGGCCAGTTCCCGGTAGCGGGCGATGCCCACCTCGAACGGGGTGGACGCCTCGGTCAGCTCGTCCTCGGTCTTCCCGACGAAGCTGATCTCCGGGATGGTGTAGATGCCGATCGGCTGGAGTTCCGGCATCGCGCGGGCCGGTTCCCCGCAGGCGTGCTGCGCGGCCAGGCGACCCTGTTCCATCGAGGTGGAGGCCAGCGCCGGGAAGCCGATGACGTCGCCGACGGCGTAGATGTTCTCGACCGCGGTGCGGTAGTCGGCGTCGACCTGGATCCGGCCGCGGTGGTCGGCGGTGAGCCCGGCCGCCTCCAGCGCGAGTGCGTCGGTCTGCCCCTGGCGGCCGGCGGAGTACATCACCGTGTCGGCGACGATCTTCTTGCCGCTGCGCAGCACGCAGAGCGCGGCGGTGCGGTGCTTCTCCACCGAGGCCACCTCCTCGCCGAAGCGGAACGTCACGGACAGGTCCCGCAGGTGGTACTTGAGCGACTCGACGATCTCCTCGTCGCAGAAGCCGAGCATCCGTTCGCGGCGCTCCACCACCGTCACCTTGGTGCCGAGCGCGGCGAACATCGAGGCGTACTCCATCCCGATCACGCCGGCGCCGACCACGACCATGCTGCGCGGCACGGCCTGCAGGTTGATGACGCCGTCGGAGTCGACGATCGTCCGGTCGTCGAAGTCGACGCTGTCCGGGCGGGCCGGGCGGGTGCCGGCGGCGATGACCGCCTTGTCGAAGCTGACCCGGGTCTCCCGGCCGGAGCCGGCGTCGACCCAGACCGAGTGCGCGTCGGCGAAGCGGCCGGTGCCGGTGATCATCGTGACCCGGTTGCGGGCCAGTTGGTCGCGGATCACGTCGGTCTGCCGGCCGATCACGTGCTGGGTCCGGGCGGCCAGGTCGGCGACCGTGATGTCCTCCTTGACCCGGTAGCTGCTTCCGTAGAGGTCACGCTGGCTGAGCCCGGTCAGGTAGAGGACCGCCTCGCGCAGCGTCTTGGACGGCACGGTGCCGGTGTTGATGCACACCCCGCCGAGCATGTCGCGACGGTCCACGACGGCGACGCGACGGCCCAGCTTGGCCGCGGCGATAGCCGCCTTCTGTCCACTTGGTCCGGAGCCCAGCACCAGCAGGTCGTAGTCATACACGCCCGACAGCCTGGCAGCATGTCCCGGCGGACGCCAGCGGAGGGGCCCCCAGAAGTGGATCTTTCCCGTATGGTGCGCTGATGCGTCGCCGCGTACCGCTGATCCTGCTTCTCGCGCCGCTGCTCGCCGCCGGGTGCACCACCGACCCCGCCGCGCCGGCCGCCGACCCGTCCATGCCGCCGACCACGCCCGCTCCGACCGTTCCCGCCGTCGACTACACCGCCTGGCAGGCGGGCCGTTCCACGCCGGTGGCCGACAAGGTCTACCCGGCGCGGGGCACCGACGCGCTGGACGTCCTGCACTACGACCTGGCGGTGGAGTGGGCGCCGTCGACCCGGACCCTCACCGGCGTCGCCACGCTGCGGATCCGTCCGGTCCGGGACGCGCCGAACCTCGTGCTCGACTTCATGCCTTACCAGCTCGACGGCGTGACGCTGGACGGCACACCGGTCACCGCCGCGGTGGCCCGGGAGAAGCTCACGGTGACCGCGCCGGTCGTGGCCGACAAACCGGTGACGCTGGTGGTCGAGTACCACGGCCGGCCGCGGACCACGCCGATGCCGTCGCACCGCAAGGACGTGGAGGACCTCGGCCTCACCGTCACCAAGGAGGGCGGCCTCTGGACGATGCAGGAGCCGTTCGGGGCGTTCACCTGGTACCCGGCGAACGACCAGCCCGCCGACGAGGCGCTCTACGACATCCGGGTGACCGTGCCGGCGGGGTGGACCGCGATCGCCGGCGGCACCCCGGCCGGGCAGTCCGGCACCACGTTCTCCTACCGCAGCGCCGACCCGGTCGCGACGTACCTGACCACGCTCGCGGTCGGGAAGTACCAGAAGCTGACCGCCAAGGGGCCGCGCGGCGTGCCGCTGACCTACTGGTACCGCAAGGGCGCCGACGACGATCTGGTGCCGTACCTGAAGAAGTCCCCGCAGTACCTGGCCTGGCTGGAGAAGAAGTTCGGCCCGTACCCGTTCCCCTCCGGCGGCGTCGTGGTGGTGGACTCGGCGTCGGGCATGGAGACCCAGCAGATGATCACGATGGGCGGGAAGATCGAGGACACCCGGGCCCGCCGGGACCGCTGGGGCAGCGACCT
Organism: Micromonospora sp. AKA38; assembly: GCF_027925725.1. Classification (NCBI taxonomy): domain Bacteria; kingdom Bacillati; phylum Actinomycetota; class Actinomycetes; order Micromonosporales; family Micromonosporaceae; genus Micromonospora; species Micromonospora sp. AKA38. Next base: position 1,363,819 of record NZ_BNEI01000005.1, read on the forward strand.
GCTGCACGAGTACGCCCACCAGTGGTTCGGCAACTCCGTCACGCCCACGAGCTGGACCGACCTGTGGCTGAACGAGGGCTGGGCGAAGTACGCCCAGGACCTGTACACCCAGGAGACGCTGAAGCTGAGCGCGGCGAGCCTGGACCGCTACCTGCGCGAGGGCGACGCGGTCCTGCGCAAGAAGCTGGGCCCGCCCGGCAAACCCGACCCGAAACGGTTCGCCGAGGGCAACGTCTACCTCTGCCCGGCGGCCATGCTCCGCGAGATCCACCGGCAGGTGGGCGACAAGACGTTCTTCGTGCTGGCCCGCGCCTGGGTGCAGGACCAGCGCAACACCCAACAGGACCGCGCGTCGTTCATCGCGTTCCTCAACGAGCGGACCGGCCGCGACTTCACCGAGCTGGTCAACGCCTGGCTGGACTCGAAGACCACGCCGAAGCAGATCAAGGTCGGTTGACCGGGTCCGGGGCCCCGCGGATCGGCGGGGCCCCGGACCGGGCTCAGCGGCCCTGGAGCGCCCGGACGTTGTCGCCGAACGTCCAGCCCTTCGACCCGTCCCAGTTGATCGACCAGGTCATCAGGCCCTTGAGTCCCGGCACTCCGTGCCACGCCTGGCTGACCAGCGACGGGCTCAGGTAGCCGCCGCCCGCGCCGGGCTGCGCCGGCAGGCCGGGGACCTGCTTGTCGTACGGGACGCGGATGGTGACGCCCTGGACGGTGAGCCCGTTGTTCAGGCACTGCGTCTGCACCGTGAAGCCCTGCACGGTGCCGGCCGGGTACGAGTCACCGGCGCAGCCGTACATGGAGCCGTTGTAGTACTGCATGTTCAGCCACCAGAGCCGGCCGTTGTCGGCGTACTTCCTGACGATCGGCAGGTACGCGCCCCAGATCGAGCCGTAGGTGACGCTGCCGCCGGTGACGTACGCGGTCTCCGGCGCCATGGTGAGCCCGAAACCGGCCGGCATCTGGGCCAGCACCCCGTCGATGATGCGGATCAGGTTGGCCTGCGACGGCGAGAGCTGGTTGATGTTCCCGCTGCCGGTCAGCCCGGTCTCGATGTCGATGTCGATGCCGTCGAAGTTGTGCCGTTTGAGGATCGGCACCACGGTGGCGACGAACCGGTCGGCGACGGCGGCGGAGCTGAGGTCGATGCCGGCGGCGGCCCCGCCGATGGAGAGCAGCACGGTCAGGCCGGCGGCCTTGGCCTGACAGACCTGCGCCGGGGTGGGCACCCGGACGCCGGCGTCCATGCCGTCCTCCCAGAGCACGGTGCCGTCGGCGCGGATGACCGGGAACGCGGCGGTGACCACGTTGTAGCCGTGACCGGTGATCCGGGCGTCGGTGACCGGGATCCAGCCGAGTCCGGGGTGCACGCCGTTGGCCGCGCCGTCCCAGTTCTCCCAGTAGCCCTGGAGCACCTTGCCGGTCGGCCGGGACCGCAGCGCACAGGTGTCACCGCCCGGCGTGGACGTCGCGGTCGGGGTCGGCGTGGGGGTCCGGGTGGGGGAGGGGGACGCGGTGGGACTGGGCGTGGGTGACGGTGGCCGGGTGGTCGGGCTGGGTGACGGTGTGCCGCCGGTGCAGGCGCCGAGATCGGTCCAGAGCGCCGGCACGGCGGCCGGCGTCCAGCCCGCGCCGACCGGCGGGGTGTGCGTGACCAACGCCTGGTAGAGCCGGCCGGCGTAGCTGGCCCGGCTGCCGGCGGTCCAGGTGACGCCCTCGGCCCAGGCCGGCGCGTCGCAGGCCACCAGCGCGGTGGGGTTCGCGGCGGCGGCGAAGCCACCGGCGGCGGGCAGGGCCACGGTGGCGGCGAGCAGCGCGACGCCACCGAGCAGAGCGGTCGTCCCACGTCCGAGTCGCATGACATACCTCCTCATCAATGCGGCGGAGGTTATCAGTTAACTTTGTTAAGTGTAAATGCGCAGTAGTCTGTCAGCACTTGATTCAGGGTCTGAAATGCGGGCCGCCGACGCGCGGCCCCGGGGAAGGACGGCGGCGGACGTGGACGCCAGACGCACCACGGTGCGCGACATGCGCCGGGCCAACCGGTCGGTCCTGCTCACCCGGATCTGGCTGGACGGCCCGCTCAGCCGGCACGAGCTGGGCCAGTCCACCGCGTTGAGCCTGGCCAGCGTGAGCAACCTGGTCGGCGAGATGATCGCCGAAGGGTTGGTCGAGGAGGCCGGCTCGGTGGAGTCCGACGGCGGTCGCCCCCGGGTCCTGCTGCGGGTCGCCCCCGGCCACGGCTACCTGGTCGGCGCCGACGTGGGCGAGACCCGGGTGCAGGTCGAGCTGTTCGACCTGACCATGACCGCGCTGGCCAAGGCGGAGTACCCGATCGCCGCCGCCGAGCCCGACCCGCGACAGGTCGCCAGGCACCTGCTTCACGGCCTCGCCGCGGTGACCGAGCAGGCGGGCGTCGACCCGGCCGCGGTGCTCGGGTTCGGCGTCGCCGTCTCCGGCACGGTCGAGCGCGCCGCCGACGCGGTGGTGCACGCGCAGACGCTCGGCTGGGACGGCGTCCCGCTCGGGGCGATGCTGCGCGCCGGCACCGACGTGCCGGTGCACATCGACAACGGCGCCAAGACGCTCGGCCAGGCCGAGATGTGGTTCGGCGCCGGCCGTGGCGTCCGGCACGCGGTGGTCGTCCTGGTCGGGTCCGGCGTCGGGGCGTGCGTGGTCGCCGACGGCGTCGGCTATCGCGGCGCGCACAGCAGCGCCGGCGAGTGGGGTCACACCACCATCGTGTACGGGGGCCGGCGCTGCCGCTGCGGCAACCTCGGCTGCCTCGAGGCGTACGTCGGGGCGGAGGGGGTGCTCGACCGGTTCCGGCGGGCCAACCGGGGCCGCCCGGCGCCCGGCGGGGACGAGGAGAGCGCGTTCGGTGACCTGCTGCGCGCCGGCAGCCGCACCGCCGCCACGGTGATCGACGAGACGGTCGGCTACCTCGGCGCCGGCCTGGCCAACCTGGTGAACCTGTTCAATCCGGAGCGGGTGGTGCTGGGCGGCTGGGCCGGGCTGGCGCTGGGCGAGCGCCATCTGCCGGCGATCCGCGAGGCGACCGCGCGCCACGCGCTGCGCCAGCCGTACGCGCAGACCTCGGTCGAGCTGTGCCGGCTCGGACCGGACGCGGTCGCGATGGGCGCGGCCACCCTGCCGATGGCCCGGCTGCTGCGCGACGGCGGCGTGCGCCGCGAGCCGGCGGTCCGGCCGGCCCCGGCGCGGCGGTCGCCGGGCCGCTGACCGGCCGGACCGGCGTCACCCGCGGCAGTGGCCGGACCGGCGGCGACGCCGGCCCGGCCACCCGGGGGGTCAGGACGGCAGCGTCCACTTCTGGTTGGCGCCGCCGGTGCAGCTCCACAGTTGTGTCTTCGCTCCGTCGGCGGACGTGTTGCCGGTGACGTCGAGGCACTTGTCCGCCTGCGGGTTCACCAGGTCCCGCCCGGCGGTCGCGGTCCACTGCTGGGCGGCGCTGCCGTTGCACGCCCACAGCTGCACCCTCGTGCCGTCGGCGGTGCCGCCGCCGGCCACGTCCAGGCACTTGCCGAGCGCACGCAGCGTCCCGTCGGCGGCCCGGGTCCAGCGCTGGTTGGCCGCCCCGGTGCAGCTCCAGATCTGCACCGGCGTGCCGTCGGCGCTGGCGTTGTCGGTGACGTCCAGGCACTTTCCGCCGATGCCGGTGACCGGGCCGGTCGGCGTCGCGCCGCCGCCGGACTGGGTGCCGGACCAGGTGAACGTGGCGGTGGTACGGGCCGGCAGCGTGTAGCTGAAGGACTGCCCGCCCCACACCACCCGGACCGACTGCGCGGACGTGCCGCCGTTGTGCGCCAGCAGCGCCTTGGAGCCGTCCGGGTTGCGGTACGCCACGTTCTGCACCGTGCCGTTGGCGGTGGAGTCGATCCGGGTCGCGCCGGGCCGGACGAACCTGGTCAGGTGGCCGGTGGTGTAGTACTCGATCGTGTAGTCGACCTGGCCGGCCCGGGCACCGCCCTCCTGCACGGTGATCAGGCCGGTGCAGGTGCCGCAGCCGCCGTTGTGCGGGCCCATGTTCTGGTTGACCGCGAGGCTCCACTTCACCACGCTGCGGCTCCAGTTCCGCGAGTAGTTCACGATGTCGGCCATGTCCTCGTTGTGCTGGTTGGTGATCCAGGTGCCGCCGGAGTGCTCGGTGCTGAACTGCGGCACCGCCGGGTACTGCGCGCGCACCTGGCTGCCGACCGCCGGGTCGCCGAAGTAGCCGTGCCAGGCGATGCCGCCGAAGAGCGGGTCGGTGCGGACCACGCTGTCGGCGAGCAGCCCGGAGCCGATGGTGCCGTAGTCGCCGTAGTTCCAGTCGTGCACCAGCACCTTCGAGTTGATCCCGGCGGCGCGGAACGCCGGGTAGACGAAGTTCTTGGTCAGCTCCGTCAGGCCGGAGGCGTTCCAGCTCATGCCGGGGTAGTCCATCGCGGTGGGGTTGCCGGACTGGCAGCAGTTCGGCTCGTTCTGCACCGACAGGTAGTCGACGGTGACGCCGCGAGCGGCGTACGCCTGAATGGTCCGGACCAGGTACTGCGCGTAGGTGGCGTAGTGCTCCCACTTCAGCCAGCCCATCTGGTCCATCCGGCCGTTGTCCTTCATCCAGCCGGGCGCGCTCCACGGCACCACCATCACCCGCAGCGCCGGGTTGAGCTGGCGGGCCTGCGCGGTGAGCAGCTCGACGTTCGTGTCGTAGCCGTTCGCGCCGAAGTCGTTGAGGTCGCAACAGGTGTCGTCGAGGGACACGTTGCCGGGCCGGGACAGGTCGGACGCGCCGACCGGGTTGCGGACGAACGACAGCCCGATCCCGTCGGTGGGGCTGAACAGCTTGCGCATCACCGCGTCCCGGGTGGCCGCGCTGACTCCGCCGCCGCGCAGCAGGTACGCGGTGGTGTCGGTGATGGACGCGCCGGCGCCCTCGAACGGCTGGTAGCGGGTGTTCTCGTCGACGGTGATGGTGTGCGTGGCGCCGGGGCTGGTGGCGGCGAAGGCGAGTGGGCTCTGCTGTTGCAGGCCACGGGTGACGGTCCGGCCGCCGCTGTCGGAGGTGGTGGTGAGCCAGACGTCGACGCGTTCACCGGCGGCGTGGGCCGCGGTGGTGGGGGCGAGGGCGCCGGCGGTGAGGCAGAGCGTCAGGGCGACGCGGCCGGCGAGGCGGGCAACGGTGGTGGGGGACACGGGTGCTCCTTCCGGATGAATAGACATCCGCGAATGAGCGAACCGTTGTTCCGGGCTTGTGTCAAGACGTGAAAGAAAGGGGCGGCCGCCCGGGAAGCTCCGCGTGGCCGCCCCCTACGCCGGATCAGCGCCGCTCGCGCGCTCGCCGGACGGTGTCGCGGTACCACAGCGCGCTGCGCTTCGGGGTGCGGCGCTGGGTGTCGTAGTCCACCCGGACGATGCCGAACCGCTTGTCGTAGCCGTACGCCCACTCGAAGTTGTCCAGCAGCGACCAGGCGAAGTAGCCCCGCACGTCCGCGCCCGCCTGCCGGGCCCGGGCCACCGCCCGCAGGTGCTCGGTCAGGTAGCCGACCCGGTCGTCGTCGGCCACGAACCCCTCCGCGTCCGGCTCGTCGTCGAACGCCGCGCCGTTCTCGGTGATCACCATCGGCACGCCCGGGTAGTCGCGGTGCAGCCGCACCAGCAGGTCGGTGAAGGACTCCGGGACGATCTCCCAGTCCATCGCGGTGCGCGGCAGGTCCCGGCGGACCACCCGGCGCACCGGCCGGCCGTCGTCGTCGCGCTCCCGGCCCTGCTCGTCCACGCCGGAGTGCAGCTGCCCGAAGTAGTAGTTCACGCCCAGCACGTCGATCGGGGTGGCGATGACGTCCAGATCGCCGTCCTCGACCGGGATCCGCACCCCCTCGGCCGCCAGGTCCTCGATCACGTCCTGCGGGTACGACCCGCGCAGCACCGGGTCCAGGTAGAGCCGGTTGCCCAGCCCGTCCGCCGCCCGCGCCGCGTCCCGGTCCGCCGCGCTGTCGGTCGCCGGGTCGGCGGTGGACAGGTTCACGGTCAGCCCCAGCTCGATCGGCGTCTGCGCGACCGCGCGCAGCCGCTGGCTGGCCAGCCCGTGCCCGAGCAGCAGGTGGTGCGCGGCGGCGATGCCGTCACCCAGGTTCCGCCGGCCGGGGGCGTGGTCGCCGTAGGCGTACCCGAGCATCGCCGAGCACCACGGCTCGTTCAGCGTGGTCCAGGTGCGGACCCGGTCGCCGAGCGCGGCGAAGACCAGCTCCGCGTAGTCCGCGAAGCGGTACGCGGTGTCCCGGTTCGGCCAGCCGCCGGCGTCCTCCAGCTCCTGCGGCAGGTCCCAGTGGTAGAGCGTCACCCACGGGTCCACGCCGCGGCCGAGCAGCTCGTCCACCAGCCGGTCGTAGAAGCCCAACCCGGCCGCGTTGGCCGGCCCGCGCCCGCCCGGCTGCACCCGCGGCCAGGCCACCGAGAACCGGTAGGTGTCCAGCCCCAGGTCGGCGATGAGCGCCACGTCCTGCGGCATCCGGTGGTAGTGGTCGCAGGCCACGTCGCCGTGGTCGCCGTTGGCCACCGCTCCCGGGACCCGGCAGAAGGTGTCCCAGATCGACGGCGTGCGACCGTCCTCGGCCACCGCGCCCTCGATCTGGTACGACGACGTCGCCACCCCCCACCGGAAGGTCGGCGGCAGCGTGTCGATCGGGTCGGCCTGATCGACGCTCGGGCGGTTGAGGTCGGTGTCCATGGTTCTCCTCGCGGTAGCGGTGGGCTCGGACTTCTCAGCGGGGCAGGGGGGCGACGGCCGGGTGCAGCCAGCACGCGACGGCCCTGGTCGGATCGTCGACACCGGGTGGGCCCAGCACCGGCAGGCGCTCGTCGCACGGCGTGAACGCCTTCGGGCAGCGCGGGTGGAACGCGCAGCCGGCCGGCATGGCGCGCAGGTCCGGTGGGGAGCCGGGGATGCCGGTCAGCTCCCGGCGCGGCCCGTGCAGCGCCGGGAACGAGTGCAGCAACCCCTCGGTGTACGGGTGCAGCGGCTCGGCGTACAACCGGGCGGCGGGCGCCTCCTCGACGATCCGGCCGCCGTACATGATGGCGATCCGGTCGGAGAACTCCACCAGCAGCGACAGGTCGTGGGTGATGAACAGCACCGCGAAGCCGAGCCGTTCGCGCAGCTCGGTGAGCTGGCCGAGGATCTGCCGCTGCATCACCACGTCCAGCGCGGTGGTCGGCTCGTCCATGATGACCAGTTGCGGCTCCAACGCCAGCGCCATGGCGATCATGACGCGTTGCCGCATGCCACCGGAGAGCTGGTGCGGGTAGCTGTCCAGCCGGTCGGCGGCGATCCCGACCAGCCGCAGCAGGTCCTTCGCGCGGGCCAGCCGGCCGGCGGCGGTGCTCCTCGGCTCGTGCGCCTTGATCACGTCGAGGAGCTGGGTGGAGACCCGGTGCACCGGGTTGAGCGAGTTCATCGCGCCCTGGAACACGATCGACGTCTCCGCCCAGCGGAACTCGCGCAGCCGGGCGGGGCTCAGCGTGAGCACGTCCACCGGCGGGCCGTCGGTCGGGTGGTAGATCACCTGGCCGCCGCTGACCACGCCGGGTGGCGGCAGCAGCCGGGTCAGCCCGTACGCCAGGGTGGACTTGCCGCTCCCGCTCTCCCCGGCCAGGCCGAGCACCTCGCCGCGGTGCAACGTCAGGTCCACGTCGCGGACCGCCCGCACCGCGTCCGCGCCGACGCCGTAGTCGACGCACAGTCCCCGGATCTCCAGCACCTGGTCGCTCACCTGAGCCTCCCTTCGTTCGCGACTGCGGGGCTCCGCTCTGCTGCACTCCTCGCGCTCACGGCTCGACGTCCTTTCGGGTGTCCTGCATCTCGACGGGGGCCGCCGTCGGGGCCAGCACGGGGGTGAAGCCGACCCGCATCCGGACGGTCCGGCCGTCCGCGGTGCGGATCCGGGTCCGACCGCCGGTGCGCAGCCGAGGGCTGACGAACTCGTCGATGCCGAAGTTGATCAGCGCGAGCGCGGTGCCGAGCAGCGCGATGGCCAGCCCGGCCGGCACGAACCACCACCACGCGCCCTGCGCGAGCGCCTGCTGGCCCTGGGCCCAGAACAGGATGGTGCCCCAGTTCCAGGAGCTGACCGACGAGATGCCGATGAACGCCAGGGTGATCTCCGACATCACCGCGAAGATCACCGTGCCGACGAAGCCGGAGGCGATGATCGCGGTCAGGTTCGGCAGGACCTCGAAGCCGATGATCCGCCAGGTCCGCTCGCCGTTGGCCCGCGCCGCCTCGACGTAGTCGCGGCGCCGCAACGACAGCGTCTGGGCGCGCAGCACCCGGGCGCCCCACGCCCACGACGTGAGCCCGATGATCAGCGCGACCAGCAGGTCACCGGCCTGGTCGACGAGCGACGCCACGATGATGATCAGCGGCAGCGCCGGGATCACCAGGAACACGTTGGACAGCGCGGAGAGGCCCTCGTCGGCCGCGCCGCCCAGGTAACCGGCGGTCACCCCGATCAGCACGGACAGGATCGTGGCCAGCACGCCGGCGATCAGGCCCACCACCATCACGCTGCGCGCGCCCACCAGGATCTGGCTGAAGATGTCCTGCCCGAGGTGGGTGGTGCCGAACCAGTGCCGGGTCGACGGCGCCTGGAGCACGTCCGCGCCTCGCGCGTCCGGGTCGTACGGCGCGATCCACGGCCCGATGACCGCCAGCAGCACGTACACGCCGAGGATGGCCAGGCCGGTCGCGGCCTTGGCGTTGGCCACGAAGCGGAACCGGCGGCGCCGCGCCCGGGCCGACGGCTGCGCCATCGCGCCCTGGCCGGGGATGACCTGCTCGATGCTCGACGGGGAGATTGTCATCGCTCAGCTCTTTCGGGTCCGCGGGTCGAGGAGCAGGTACGCGACGTCGGCGAGCAGGTTCGCCACCAGCACCGAGATCGTGATGATCAGGAAGATGCCCTGCATGAGCGGGTAGTCCTTGCTGCCGACCGCCTGGAAGAGCTGGAACCCCAGGCCCGGATAGGAGAAGACGATCTCCACCAGCAGCGTGCCGCCGACGATGAAGCCCAGCGACAACGCGAAGCCGGAGACGTTGGGCAGCAACGCGTTGCGCGCGGCGTAACTGAGCGCCACCCGGCGCTCGGAGAGCCCCTTGGCGTGCGCGACCGTGATGTAGTCCTCGCTGGCGACGGTGACCATCATGTTGCGCATGCTGAGGATCCAGCCGCTCATCGAGGAGACCAGGATGGTCGCCGCGGGCAGGATGCTGTGCTGGAGCGCGCTCGGGATGAAGTACGCGTCGAACGCCGGCACCAGCCCCGGCTCGTAGCCGCCGGAGGAGGGGAAGAAGCTGCCCGGCCCGGCGAACAACGCGATCGCCACCAGACCCAGCCAGAAGTAGGGGATCGAGGAGAGGAACGTGGTGGCCGGCAGCAGCCCGTCGATCCACGAGCCGCGCCGCCAGCCGGCGCCCACGCCCAGCGCGGTGCCGAGCAGGAAGCTGACCACCGTGGTGACGCCGACCAGACCGACCGTCCACGGCAGGCTGCTCCCGATCACCTCCGACACCGGCGCCGGGAAGAACGTGAACGACAGGCCCAGGTCGCCGTGCAGGAGTTGCCCCCAGTAGGCGACGTACTGCTCCCACAGGTTGCGGTCGGAGTCCAGCCCGAACAGCACCCGCAGCGAGGCGATCGCGTCGGCGCTGATCCGACCCTGGTTACGGGAGATCAACGACTGCACCGGGTCGCCCGGCACGATCCGGGGGATGAAGAAGTTGAGCGTGATCGCCGCCCAGGCGGTGAACAGGTAGAAGGCCACCCGTTGCAGCAGGAACCTCATCGGGCCGCCTCCTCGCGCGGGCCGTGGCCGGCGTGCTCGTCGGCGACGGTGGCCCCGTCGAACAGCCAGCAGGCCGCCCAGTGCCCGGGCCGGTCGTCGATCGGGATCGGCGGCGGCAGGTCGGTGGCGCACCGGGGCATGGCGTGCGGGCAGCGCGGATGGAACCGGCAGCCGGCCGGCGGGCGGATCAGGCTCGGTGGCTCGCCGTGGTCCGGCCCGGCCGCCGCGACAGCGTCGGCGCCCGCGCCGGTGATCCGCTCCGGGTCCGGCGCCGAATCGATCAACAACCGGGTGTACGGGTGCGCCGGCCGCTGGGTGACCGTCTCGCTGTCGCCGCCCTCGACCATCCGGCCGGCGTACATGACGATCGTCTCGTCGGCGAAGTAGCGGGCCGAGGCGATGTCGTGGGTGATGTAGAGGATGGCCAGGTTCAGCCGGTCCTTGAGGTCCTGGAGCAGGTTGAGCACGCCGAGGCGGATCGAGACGTCCAGCATGGAGACCGGCTCGTCGGCGAGCAGCACCTCCGGGTCCGCGCCGAGCGCCCGGGCGATGGCGACGCGCTGGCGCTGGCCGCCGGACAGCTCGTGCGGGAACGCGTCGAGGTAGCGCTCGGGCGGGGTGAGGCTGACCCGGGTGAGCAGGTCGGCCAGCGCCTTCTCCAGCCCGTCCGCGCCGTCGCCGGCGTTGCCGTGGATGCGCAGCGACCGGGTGAGGTGGTAGCGCACGGTGTGCACCGGGTTCAACGAGGCGAACGGGTCCTGGAGGATCAACTGCACCCGGCGCACGTACGCCCGGAAGCGCCGGCCGCCGCGGACCCGGGTCGGGACGCCGTGCAGCCGGATGTCGCCGGCGGTGCGCGGATAGAGCTGGGCCAGCAGCCGGGCCACCGTGGACTTGCCGGAGCCGGACTCGCCGACCAGCGCGGTCACCCGGCCGCGGCGCAGCGCGATCGAGACGTCGTCGACGGCGTGCACCACCGCCGAGGTCCGGGAGAGGAGGTCGCGCAGCCGCCGGCGGACCGGGAAGTGCTTGGTCAGGCCGACGGCCTCCAGCACCACCTCGTCGGCCGGCGCCGGGGCGCTCTCGGTCGTCGTCATGCCGAATTCCTGTCTGGGGTTGCCGGGGTGAGGGGCGGGCGTCGTCTCCCCGGCCGGCTCGTCCGCCGGCCGGGGAGACGACGCCGGGTCAGCCGGCGGTCGGCTTGAGGTGCAGCACCACGTCCACCGCGTTGGGCTGGGTGGGCTGGAGCGCGCCGTACGGGTTCGAGTCGTCCGGCCAGCCGGTCCAGTTCTTCGTGCTGTACGCGCCGCCGATGTTGTCCGCGCCGACCGGGATCATCGGCACCTGCTCGACGAAGATCTTCTGGAGCGTGGCGAGCGCGGTGGTGCGGGCGGCGTCGTCGGTGGCGTTGGCGTACGCGACCAGGGCGTCGGTCGCCGTCTTGTCGTCGAAGCGGCCGAAGTTGCCGGCGGGCGAGGCGGTGCCGATCGGCTTGAGTACCCGGCCGTCCATGATCGTGCGGTAGATGTCGTACGGCGTCGCGCCGCTCTCGGTCCACCGGAACGTGGCGTCGAAGTTGCCCTGCTCCACGTTGCGGAACCAGGCGTCCTGGTTGGCCTTGTCGATGGTCGCCGCGATGCCGATCTTCGACAGGTTGTCCTTCACGATCTCCAGGCTGGTCTGGTAGTCGGACCAGCCGGCCGGGTCGGTGAGCTTGATCGTCACCGGCTTGCCGCCCTTGTCCTTGAGCGTGGTGCCGTCGAGCTTGTAGCCCGCGCCGGTGAGCAGCGCCTTGGCGCCCTCGACGTCGACCTTGTGCTCCTGGCCCTTGTACTCCGCCGCGATGAACGGGTCGCCGGCCGGGCTGGGCAGCCCGGTCACGCTCTTCACCTCGGGGTGGAAGTACGCGGCCTCGGCGGTGGTGAAGATGTCCGCGCGGTCGACGACCATGTTCATCGCCTTGCGCAGCGTCGGGTCGTCGAACGGCTTCTTCGTGGTGTTCAGGTAGAGGCCGTGGATGCCCAGCACCGGCGGCGCCCACACCTTGTGGTTCTTCTGGTCCTTGGCCACGAACACGGTCTGGTAGTTGGGGATGAAGACGAAGCTCCACTCCGACTCGCCGTTGGCCAGCGCGGTGGTCTGCGCGCTGTTGTCCGTGTACGAGGTGAAGCGCAGCTCCTTCACCTTCGGCGCGTCCTGCCAGTAGCCCTTGTCCCGTACGGTCAGCGTGGTGGTCGCCGGCGTGAACGACTTGAGCGTGTACGGGCCGCTGCCGACCGGCTGCTTCACCGGGTCGGTGGTCGGGTCGGCGATCTTCTCCCAGAGGTGCTTGGGCACGATCGGCACCCGCCACAGCACCTTCTGCTGGTTGACGAACTGCGGGCTGGACATCGAGATGGTGACCTCGTTGCCGGTCGCGACCGCGTCCGTGTAGGGCACGCCCTGGTCGTTGAGCGCCGGGAACTTCTTGACCAGGTTGTAGGTGAACGCCACGTCCTCGGCGGTGACCTTCTGCCCGTCCGACCAGGTGGCGTTGTCACGGATGGTGACCTTGACCGACTTGTAGTCCGCCGACCACTCGGCCTTGCTGGCCAGCCACGGCTTGAACGGGTCCGCCGGCTTGACCGGGTTCCACATCATCAGCGGCTCGTAGATCTGCCAGCGGTAGCCCAGCGACGCCGCGGCCGAGGTGGTCAGGAACGGGTTGTTGTTCTCCGCCTGCGGGCCGTTGGGCATGCCGACGTTCAGCACGGTCGCGGCCTGGCCGCTCTTCTTGTTCGCGTTCGGGCTGTCGCCGCACGCGGCGACCGTGGTGGTGACCATCGCGCCGGCCAGCGCGACGGCGAGGAGGTGCCTTCTTCTCATGGAGGTCTCCCTCGGTGGTCCCGCATGTCCTCGGGCGGGATGTGGTGGATGGAGGGTGTGCGGTGGTGCCACCGGCGGGCGGGGCCCGCCGGTGTGGTCGCCGGGTTCGGCGGGGGTGACTGCTCAGGTGACGCGGGTGGAGGCGCGGGCGGCGAAGCCGGTGGGGATGACGGTCGGGGTGTCCGGCAGCGGCGTGCCGGTGAGGTGGGCGATGAGGAGCCGGGCGGCGGCCGCGCCCATCTCCCGTAGCGGCTGGTGCACCGAGCTGAGCGGCGGGTGGGTGTGCCCGGCCAGCGGCAGGTCGTCGAAGCCGACCACCGCCACGTCCTGTGGGACGCGGCGGCCGGCGTCGCGCAGCGCCTGGAGCGCGCCGGCGGCGGAGAGGTCGTTGTGCGCGAAGACCGCGTCGAACGGCACGCCGTCGGCGAGCAGCCGGCGCACCGCCGCGCGCCCGCACTCGAACGTGAAGTCGCCCTCCACCACCCGAGCCGGCTCGATGGGTACGCCGGCGTCCGCGTAGCCGCCGGCGAAGCCGGCGAGCCGTTCGCGGGTGCAGCCGAACCGGCGCAGCCCGGTGATGACGAGCGGTCGTCGGCGTCCGAGCGCCAGCAGGTGCGCGGCGGCGGCCCGCGCGCCGGCCTCGTTGGTGGTCCGCACCGACGGGAAGCCGGGCTGGTGACCGCGGTCGTCGATCAGGATCACCGGCAGGCCGCGGCGGTGCAGCCCGGTGATGTAGTCCAGGGTGCCCTCGGGTTCGACCACGAGCAGGCCGTCGAAGGACTTCGCGGAGACCTGGGAGGCGAAGCGGCGCATCGACTCGTCGCCGTGGGTGCAGGTGAACAGCAGCATGCCGTAGCCGGCGGCCTCGACCGTGTCGGCCGCGCCCTGGAGCACCTCGCCCATCCACGGCCAGGTCAGCGCCGGCACCAGCATGCCGACCACCCGGGTACGCCCCCGGGCCAGGCCGACCGCGCGGGCGCTGGGCACGTAGCCGAGGTCGCTGATCACGGCGCGGACCCGGTCGGCGGTGCGGATGTGCACCTCGCCCTTGCCGTTGAGCACGCGCGAGACGGTCGTCTTGCTCACCCCGGCCCGGGTGGCGACGTCGGCGATGGTGATCGGCACGTGACGCTCCCGGGTCGCAGGGGTGAGGGGGATGTTTCGGAACCGGTTGCGGTAGCGGTTCCGTGGCAGTCAACCGAAGTGGCGCCGGTCACGTCAATAACGGGCAGATAACAAACCATGGCTAAGTTCGAGCCCTGAAAAAAGCGGCGGGGCAGCGGATCGGTGGATCAAGCCGGTGAGCAGCGTCGATTCGATGTCGGAGCGGTTGTCCGAGTGGACCGCCGTCAGCTCCGCGCGTACACGTCGCCGGCGTTCGCCTCGTGCGGCACCGCGCACAGGTACGCCGCCACCTCGGCGGCCGACCGCCAGCCGGGCAGCGCGAATCCCATCTCGTCGCCGAGCGCCACGGCGAACCCGGTGAAGCCCAGCGCGGTGAGTCGGTCCAGGCAGCGCCCGGCCAGGTCCCGTGCGATGGTGGTGAACTCGAACGACAGCGCCGGCACCGGCCGGCTCAGCCCGGCCAGCACCGCGTCCTCGAAACCCTCCACGTCGATCTTGATGAACGCCGGCACGCCGTGCTCGGCGAGGAGGGCGTCCAGGGTGGTGCCGGCCACCTCGATCTCGGCGTCCCAGGTCTCACCCGCCCAGCCGGCGGCCTGCCCGGCGGCCCGGACGAAGCCGGGGGAGGCGGTGGAGACGGTCGGATTGGCGGAGTTCACGTGCAGCCGCACCGGTCCGGTGGTCCGCCCGCAGGCCGCCTCCACCACGGTGACCGCCTCGTCGCCCGCGTGCAGGGCGCGCAGCACCCGCGCGCAGAGCGGCTGCGGCTCCACGGCCACCACCCGGGCGCCGAGCCGGCGGAAGCTGGCCAGCCGGTCACCCACGTGCGCGCCGATGTCGAGGACCAGGTCGCCGGCGCGCACCAGCGGCCCGTAGAACGCGTCCAGCGCGGCCTCGCGGGCCCGGTCACCGTGGTAGAAGTCCAGCGAACGACGCAGCCCGGCGAGCGCCGGATCCGCCTTGAGCGCCTCGATCACCCCGTCCCGACCCCCCACCTCACCGACCGTAGTCATCCGTGGTGGAACGCGAACCGCATTCGGCCGTTCTACCGACCACACTATCCTCCTAGGATGCTTTAGCGGGTGTGACCCGTCGGCGGCCTCCAGCGGGTCGCCCGCCCCGGGATGGTGCTGCTCCTGGCTGTCGGACACCGCCAGCCGTGGCGGCCCCTGAGTCGTTTCCGCCACCAGCGCGAAAGGGACCGACCAGGAGGAGCGGGTGCTGCCCGGCGGGCGGGAACGGCCCGGTCAGGGCGTCTCGACGACCTCCTGGCCGAGCGGCCACAGCGCGGCCGGGACCAGCTTGAAGTTGGCCACCCCGAACGGGATACCGATGATCGTCACGCAGAGCGCGACCCCGGCGAGGATGTGCGACAGGGCGAGCCACCAGCCGGCCAGCAGCACCCAGAGCACGTTCGCCAGCCCGGACGGGACGCCGGCGCCCGGCTTCGGCACGAGCGTGCGCCCGAACGGCCACAGCGCGTACGAGGCCAGGCGCAGCGAGGCCACGCCGAACGGGATGGTGACGACCAGGACGAAGCAGATCAGGGCGGCCACGCCGTAGCCCAGGGCCAGGACGATGCCGCCGCCGAAGACGAGCCACAACAGGTTCAGCAGGAAGCGGATCACCACTCCATGGTGCCCGCCGCCGGCAACCGGCCCGAACCGCGGCGGGGATCGGGTTACCGTCGGGTCGCGGCCCGGTCGGCCGCGCGGAGAGGAGCACGCCGTCATGGAGCCGTCGACCGAGGGCGTCACCCGCACCGAGTTGCAGCGCGCCCACGCGTACTTCGTGGACGACAGCCGGCCCCTGGTCACCCCTTACTGACCTCGGGCCGGTCCGGCGTCAGCAGGGCCACCACGGCGACGGCGGTGTCCGGATGCGCGGCGAGCAGCGGCGAGCCGCCGCCGGTCGGCTGTTCGGGCCCGGTGGGGGAGCGCCACGGCGCGTCGCAGCCGAGCAACGCGGCCACCGCGTCCAGCGCGTCCGGGTGGGCGACCAGCATGCCGGCCACCGGGCCAGCCTGGGTCGGCGGCGGTGCCGCCGTGGGCGCGGCGGGTGCGGCGGCCCACGGCGGTGTCCAGGCGTCCAGCTCGGGCAGCGTGGCGGGGAAGGTGCGTTCCGCCTCCCGGACCAGCAGCGGCACCAGCTCCGGGCCGTGCTCCCGCAGCGTGGTGATCAGGGTGGGCAGCCACGGCAACAGCACGGGGTCCGGCAGCCCGGCGAACGCGGCCGACATGGTCTCCACCACGAACGGCGCCAGCCCCGGCACCGGATCGAGGGCGTGCACGAACCCGGACAGGTACTGCGGGAACGCCGGCACCACAAGCGGGTTGCCCAGCAACTCGGCGCAGTGCTCCCGGAGTTGGGCCAGCGGCAGCAGGCCGAGCTGGTGGCGGGCGGCCCAGAGCAGTGCCAGCTTCGCCGGCGCCTCGGGGTGAGCCTGGGCGACGGCCAGTTCGAGCTGGGACCGGTCGCAGCCCAGCGACAGCGCGAGGCTCTCCATGTGGAACAGGAAGCCGAGCATGGCGCCGACCTGGCGGACGCCGGTGGCCTCGTCGACGAACGCGGTGGGCAGCAGCGTGCAGTAGTGGGCGTACCCGGTGGTGACGAACGCCTGACACCAGGCCGGCAGCGTCGGCGCGGTGGTGCGGTGGTGGGCGAGCAGCCGCCGGATGCGGCGCAGCACCTCCGGCGCGTCGTCGACGGTGCGTTCGGCCGCGAGCAGCTCCACCGCCCGCGCGCCGAGTTCGTCGACCAGCCGGGGACTGTCGAGCAGGCGGATGGCGTCCTCGACGGCGGCGAGCGCGCGGGCGGCGGTGGCGTCCGGGCCGCGGACCGCGCGCCGCAGCCGTTGCTCCAGCACCTGCTCGACGGTGACGCCCTCGTAGCCCAGCTCGATGAGGGCGCGTTGGTTGCGGCCGAGGGCGAGGTCCCAGCTCTCCTGGGTGGAGCGGTGGCCGAGGCGGCGCTCGCCCATGATCGGGCGGACCGCGTCGGCGGGCAGCAGGTGGCGCAGCATCCAGAGCAGGTCGGAGCAGGGTTCCAGCGCCGGGTCGGCGCGCAGGTCGAGCAGCGCCCGCTGCACGGTACGCCGCTCCAGGTCGAGCCCGAGTGGGCGGAGCCGGTCGAGCACGTCGCGGGCCAGCGGCGGCAGCGAGTCGTATCCGACCTGGCCGACGCGGTCGCCGCCGAGCAGGATCTCGCAGAGCCGGCGGACGTCGCGTCGGCCCGGCACCACGTCCTTCTCGATGCAGGTGACCGCGGCGTCGGCGAAGTCGTAGGGGGTCGGCTTGGCCCGGTTGCGCAGGTTGGCCAGCAGGATCGAGGTCTCGAACACGGCGATCGCGTCGGCGGTGCTGGCGAGGTAGCCGTTGCGGCGGGCGAGTCGGACGATGTCGACGCACCAGCCGCGCAGTTCCGCCTCGTCCAGCGCGTCGAGCGCCGGTGGCGCGGCCAGGAAGCCGCTGAGCCGGTCGGCGGTCTCGTCGGGCGGGGTGGCCGTCGGGGTCGCCCGGGTACGGCGGCCCTTCTTGCCGGTCTGCTGTCCGGCCAGCCGGTACGGCGTGAGCCGGGTGCGGCCGACCGCGGCGGCCCAGTTCGCGGCCGCGATGGAGACGGTGCCGGGGGCGAGGCCGAACTGCGCCTCGATGGCGGAGTGGCTGGACGGGATGAGGCCGTAGCGCCAGCGGGTGCCGGTGCGGGGGCTGATCGGGAAGTCCGGGGCGGTGGAGTCGAGGCCGAACTGTTCGACGTGGCTGGCGGCGTGGAACGCGCCGCAGACGTAGAGGCAGTCGGCCGGGTCGGCGCCGGAGGCGGCGAGGTGCTGGCGCATCCGCGTCCACATGTGGCGTTCCCGGTCCTCGTCGCGGTCGTCGCGGGCGGACCGGGTGGGGCGCAGGCGCCGGAACAGGCTGCCGATCAGCACCATGACCTGCCGGTAGGTGTCGTGGTCGGCGTCGGCGAGGGGGCGTTCGACGTACTGGTCCCACCACTCCGACCAGTGCCGGACCTTGCCGTGGTGCAGCAGGTGGGCTTCCAGTTCGGCGAAGCGGGGGCGCAGGTCGCCGATCTCCACGCCGACCGCGTCGCCGTGCAGCGCGGCGTCCTCGTCGGCGGCCGGCGTCGGGTCGGGGTCGGCCGGCTGGTCGTCGCGCGGGGTCCACTGGAAGACGTGGTCGGTGGAGCGGTCCACCAGCACCAGCTCGACGCCGGGCGTGTCCAGCGCGTACGCGATGGCCTGGTATTCCGCGGAGGCCTCGGTGATCGGGGCGATGACGCTCAGCGGGCTCCACTCGGCGGGGAAGCCGTCGAGTTCGGTGGCGAACGCCTGCACGGCCACCGGGAGGCGGCAGTTGCGCAGCTCGTCGAGCAGGGGGCGCAGGTCCTCGCAGAGTTCGAGGTAGATGACCCTGGGTGGGCGGGCGCGTAGTCGCCGGGCCATGGCCAGCGCGGACGCGGGGGAGTGGTGGCAGACCGGGAAGATCTCCAGCCGTTCGCCGAGGGCCCGGTCGACGTCGTCGACCATGCCGGCGAGGATCCCGGCGAGCGCGTCGGGGGACTCGGCGAATGCGGCGGCGGCGTCGGTGAGCTGCTCGCGCAGCGCGCCGAAGAGGCCGGTCCGGGCGGGTGCGGTCATGACAGCGACGCGATCGCCTGGCGGCCGCCGTCGAGGAAGCCGTCCCACTCGCCGCCGTCGGCCTTGGCCCGGGGCTCGACGACGCCGTGCAGGTACTTGTTGAGGATGGCCAGGTCCTCCGGGCTGCGTCGGGCCAGCGAGCCGACCAGCGACCCGGCGAGCGTCCCGGCGCGCAGGGTGCGGTCGCCGAAGAACTGGCTGTGCAGGACGGCGTCCTCCAGCACGCCGATCTGCTCGGCGGTGGACAGCGCCGACTCGAGCTTCTCGTCGTCGCTGGTGGCGGCGGACGCGGCGGCGCGCAGGTCGGCGAAGCTCTGCAGCAGGATGTCGAGCAGGGTGGGCGGGACCTCCAGCTCGATGCGGTGCCGGCGCAGCAACTCCTCGGTGCGGAAGCGGACGATCTCGGCTTCGCTGCGCTTGTTGGTGACCACCGGGATGCGGACGAAGTTGAACCGGCGCTTGAGCGCGGAGGAGAGGTCGTTGACGCCCCGGTCGCGGCTGTTCGCGGTGGCGATGATCGAGAAGCCGGGCTGGGCGAAGACGATGTTGTCCTGGTCCAGCTCGGGGATGGCGACGTACTTCTCGGACAGGATGGAGATGAGGGCGTCCTGCACGTCGCTGGTGGAGCGGGTGAGTTCCTCGAAGCGGCCGATGACGCCGCGCTCCATCGCGGTCATGATCGGCGAGGGGATCATCGACTCGCGGGACTGGCCGCGGGCGATGACCATGGAGACGTTCCACGAGTACTTGATGTGGTCCTCGGTGGTGCCGGCGGTGCCCTGCACGACGAGCGTGGAGTTGCCGCAGATCGCGGCCGAGAGCAGCTCGGCGAGCCAGCTCTTGCCGGTGCCGGGGTCGCCGATGAGCAGCAGGCCCCGGTCGGAGGCGAGCGTGACGATGCTGCGTTCGACGAAGCTGCGGTCGCCGAACCACTTCTGCGGGATCTCCCGCTCGAGGCCGTCGGCGCGTTCGGAGCCGAGCACGAACAGCCGGACCATGCGGGGACTCAGGCGCCAGGAGAACGGCTTCGGCCCGGTGTCGACCGACTCGAGGTAGGCCAGCTCGTCGGCGTAGGTGACCTCGGCGGGGGCGCGGAGCATGTCGGACATCAGGGGTGCTCTCCTAGGTGAGGAAGTTCTTCAGCTCGACGACGAGCTTGCGGATGTGGCCGGAGATGACGGGGGTGCCCAGGTCCTTCAGGCGTTGCCGGAACCAGGGGTTGACGCTCTGGTTGCCGGAGCTGTTGACGGAGCCGACCGGGATGAACTTCACCCCGGAGCGGTGCACGGCCTCGATGCCGTCGAACAGCGGCTGGGAGCGGTCGAACTCGTAGAAGTCGGAGATCCAGACCAGGACCGTGTTGCGGGGCTCGACGATCTTGGGGCGGGCCAGTGCCATGGCGACCGGGCCGTCGTTGCCGCCGCCGAGGTTGGTGCGCAGCAGCACCTCGAACGGGTCGTGCACCCACGGGGTGAGGTCCAGCGCCCGGGTGTCGTACGCGATGAGGTGCACGTCGACCTTGGGCAGCCCGGCGAAGATGGAGGCGAGGATGGTGCAGTTGACCATCGAGTCGACCATCGAGCCGGACTGGTCGACCACCACGATGAGCCGGGACGGCGTGGTGCGCCGCGCGGTCTGCCGGTAGTAGAGCCGGTCGACGTAGAGCCGTTCGTCGTCGGGGCTCCAGTTGGTGAGGTTCTGCCAGATCGTGCGGTCGAGGTCGAGGTTGCGGAAGACCCGCTTGGGCGGCACCGAGCGGTCGACCGCGCCGACGGTGGCCTGCGCGACCTGGGTGCGCAGCACCTCGGCGACCTGGTCGACGTAGCGGCGGATCAGTGACTTGGCGTTGGCCAGCGCCACCCCGGACAGGTTCGACTTGTCGCGCAGGAGCTGCTCGATCAGGGACATGCTCGGGGTGAGCCGGGCGGCCAGCGCCGGGTCGGCGAGCACCTCCCGCAGGCGCATCCGGCGGACCAGGTCGCCCTCCAGGCCGGCGAGTGTGGCGCCGAGACCGGCCCCGCCGCGGCGCAGCTCCCCGGGGGCGACGCCGCAGGCCTGCTCGAACCAGCCGGCGTCGGCCTGCCAGCGGGCCAGTTGCCCTGCGCTGACCTCGCCGGCGCCGGTGGCGAACACGTTGAGCAGCAGCTTCGAGGCCAGCGCGGCCCGGCGTACCTCGGTCTCGGTGGGCTCGAACGGGCCGGCCGGGGCGTCGGGGTCGGGGGTGAGCAGGTCGCGCAGCTCGTCGGCGAGCGCCGGGAAGCGCTGGACGACGGTGTCGACGGAGACGGCCGGGTCCAGCAGCGCGGTGGGCAGGTCGAGGTCGTCGACGACGGCGACGCTGGCGGATTCCAGCGCGGGCTGCTCGTCGGGGTGGAACAGGCGGGCGAGCAGTCGCCAGTAGAGCACCTGGCGGCGGTTGGCGTGGTCGCGGTCGGCGGTCATCGGCGCAGCAACCTTCCGGCGCGTTCGCGCAGCACGGCCACCGCGTCGCCGGCCCGCGCCTCGGCCTTGGCCACCTTCGGGTCGGTGACGCCGCACGCCCAGTCGCCGTTGTGCGCCTCGACGGTCTGCCGTTTGACGGTGGCCCGCACGGCGAGTGGTTGCAGCAGCCAGCGGTCGTCGTCCCAGCGGAGCAGGCCGAGGCACGCGGTGGCGGCGTTGAGAAGCGCGGGGGTGAGCGGCCCGGCGGCGGGCAGCCGGTCGACGGCCAGCGGGATCGTCCGGCCGTCGAGCGCGACCACCGGGTCACCGTCGTCGTCGCGGACGACGCGGCCCTCGACCAGGACCGGTTCGGCGAGCGCGGCGGGATGGCGTTGCAGCGGCGGGGTGGCCGGCGCGGTCGCGTCGGCGAGCAGCACCCGGGCGGTGGCGAACGGGTCGGCGGGGTCGCCGAGCACGGCGCGCTCCTCGACCCAGTGCAGGTCGCCGCCGTGCGCGGGCAGGTCGGTGACGGTCACGGCCCGCCGCTCGGCGAGGGCCTTGAGCAGCACCGGGTACGCCTCCAGCAGCCGCCAGCCGGCCGGGCCGACGATGGTGGCGACCTTGGCCGCGACGACGGTGACCCGGACCAGCCGGCCCGGACCGCCGCCGGCCGGTTCGAGCAGGGCGTGCAGCTGCGCCTGGAACGCGGTGTCGTGCTCGTGCACGTCGACGCCGAGCGGCAGCAGCCGGCCGGACACCGTCTCCGCCGGGGCGGCCTCGGTGGCGGCGCCGGCGGCGAGCAGCACGGCCCGGGTCCACAGGTCGGCCCACCGGCGGGTGGGCACCGGCGTCGCGGCGGTGACCGGCAGGCCGGCGCGCAGCTCGGCGGCGAGACCGTCGAGCAGCACCGCGAGGCGGCGCTGGGAGGGCTCGGCGAGCGTGGCCTCCACCGGCCCGGCGGCGCCGGAGAGCAGCTCGTGGTCGGCGCCGCGCCAGCCGGCGAGCGTCAGCTCGTGCAGCCAGGCGCGCGCCCCGGCCAGGGCGGGGGTGGCGCCCGGCGCGGCCGACGGCGCGGTGGGCCACGGGGCGCGGGAGCGGTGCAGCGCGGTGTCGAGCCGGTCCAGCAGCGCGTCGTGGACGGCGCCGAGCAGCGCGGCGCGGGCGCCGGCGAGGACGGCCAGGTGGTCCTCGGTGAGCGCGCCGGTGGTCGCGGCGCGCACCGCCTCGGCGGCGCGGTCGGCCAGCGGGGTGCCGTCGACCGCGGCGGCCAGCGCCGCCCAGGCGGCGGCGTCCGGCTCGCCCGGACGGGCCAGGCCGCGGGTCAGCGAGTCGTCGATGCCGTCGACGACGGCGAGTGCCTCGGCCAGCCCGGCGGGTGCGCCGTCGTCGAGCTGGGTGAGCTGCGCGGCGAGCATCAGCGCACCCCCGCGGTGGCCGGGAACCAGTGCAGCTCGGGCACCGGCGCGGTGCTCGGCGGGACCTCCAGGTAGGCCAGGTGGCGCAGGAAGCGGCTGAACACCACCGCCGCCGGCCCGGGCTCGTGCCGCGCGTCGGTGCGGGCCAGCAGCGCGACCCCGCTGTCGACGCCGTCGCCGGCGTCGATGCGCAGGTAGCGGGCGACCTGCTCGACGCCGTACTGGAGCACGGCCTCGTCGGCCAGCGCGTGCAGGTGCTTGCAGAGCAGGCTGCCGCGCAGGCCGCCGCAGGGGCGGTTGTTGTTGGTGCTGCAGTTGACCGCGTGGCTGCCGGCGGTCACCGAGGAGACGTAGACCCGCTCCACGTCGGACCCGCTGGACACCACCCCCTGCAACCGGCCGTCGGCCAGCTCCACGAAGGGCACCTTGGCCAACTTGCGGGCCCGCGCCGGGGGCGCGACCCGCAGCACGCTCCGTCGTCGCCGTGCGGCGTCCGTCGGCTCCGTCATCGTTTCGACCTTCCCGCCGGTGGGCGTCGCCGGGCACGCCGGGACGCCGTCGCCGGCCCGTGCTCCGTGCCGCTGTGACGACAAGGATCATGAACCACGGGTACGACAGCGACACGGACTCCCACCGCCGCCCAAACGACCGTTAAGCTGGCAGGGTCCGGACCCGGACGCCGCACCGGCTCACCCACCCCTGGAGCTCATCGCGTTATGAACGTCGACCGGATCCTGCCCACCGACGAGGCACACGACCTGCTGGAGCTCGCCACCGAGCTCGCCGACCGGGAGTTGGCGCCGAAGGCCGCCGGCTTCGAGGAGCGGGCCGAGTTCCCCCGGGACGTGCTGCGCACACTGGGCCGGGCCGGCCTCCTCGGCCTGCCGTACGCCGAGGAGCACGGCGGCGCCGCCCAGCCGTACGAGGTCTACCTCCAGGTGCTGGAGATCCTCGCCAGCCGGTGGCTGGCCGTGGCCGAGGCGGTCAGCGTGCACACGCTGTCCTGCTACCCCCTCGCGCAGTTCGGCACCGACGAGCAGCGCAAGCTGCTGCCCGACATGATCGGCGGGGAGCTGCTCGGGGCGTACTGCCTCTCCGAGCCGCAGGGCGGGTCGGACGCGGCGTCGCTGACCACCCGGGCGGTCCGCGACGGCGACGACTACGTGGTGACCGGCACCAAGGCGTGGATCACCCATGCCCGGGTCGCCGACTTCTACAACATCTTCTGCCGCACCGGCGGGCCCGGCCCGAAGGGCATCTCCTGCCTGCTGGCCGAACGGGCCACGCCCGGCATCGCACCGCAGGCCGCCGAGCGCACCATGGGCCTGCACGCCTCCCCGGTCGCGCAGATCGCGTTCGACGACGCCCGGGTGCCGGCCGAGCGGCTGATCGGCGGCGAGGGCGCCGGCTTCACCATCGCCATGTCGGCGCTGGACTCCGGCCGCCTCGGCATCGCCGCCTGCGCGGTCGGCCTGGCGCAGGCCGCGCTGGACTACGCGGTCGACTACGCGCGCCAGCGGCAGCAGTTCGGCCGCGCCATCGTCGACTTCCAGGGCCTCGGCTTCATGCTCGCCGACCACGCCACCGGCATCTCCGCCGCCCGGGCGCTGCTGTTGGCCGCCGCGCGGCTGCGCGACGCGGGCCGGCCGTACTCGATCGAGGCGGCGAAGGCGAAGCTGTTCGCCACCGACCTGGCGATGCGGGTGACCACCGACGCGGTGCAGGTGCTCGGCGGCGCCGGCTACGTCGCCGACCACCCGGTCGAGCGGTACATGCGCGAGGCGAAGGTGTTGCAGATCGTCGAGGGCACCAACCAGATCCAGCGGCTGGTCATCTCCCGGGCCCTGGCGAAGGGCTAACCTGTCGCGGTGACCTTCCCCCGGATCACCGCCGACCCCGACGTGATGGGCGGGGCGCCCTGCGTGCGGCAGTCCCGCGTCCCGGTGGCCACGCTGCTGGCCATGCTGGCCGACGGCATGTCCGTCACGGACATCCTCACCGATCTGCCGTTCCTCGACGAGGAGGACATGGTGGAGGTGCTGAACTACGCCGCCGACGCGGTCCGCGACCGCACGGCCCGCTGAGCGTCACCGCGGCGAGGCGGGTACGGCGTGGGAGCGCTATCTCCGGTAGGTTGCAGCGCGTGGAGGAGATCGACCGCGCGATCGTGGCCGCGCTGACCGGGGACGGTCGCCTGTCGTACACGGATCTGGCCGAGCGGGTGGGCCTGTCGGTGTCCGCCGTGCACCAGCGTGTCCGCCGGCTGGAGCAGCGCGGCGTGATCAAGGGGTACGCCGCCCGCGTGTCGTTCGAGGCGCTGGAGCTGCCGTTGACCGCCTTCGTGGCGATCCGGCCGTTCGACCCGTCGCAGCCCGACGACGCGCCGGAGCGGCTGGCCCACCTGCCCGAGATCGATTCCTGCTACTCGGTCGCGGGGGAGGATTTCTATCTCCTGCTGGTGCGGGTGGCCGGCCCGGCCGACCTGGAACGGCTGCTGCAGGAGATCCGCATCGCCGCGAACGTCACCACCCGCACCACCGTGGTGCTGTCCACGCCCTACGAGAACCGGCCGCCGAAGATCAGTGGCGAGCTGCCTGGTCGGGGCCGTCCCCGGTCGTCGTCGGAGCCGGCAGGTTCCACCGCTGGATGACCCGCCGGCCGTGCTCGTGACCGAGCACGCTGAGCGTGGCGGTGTCCAGCCGCAGCAGCCCGCCGGCCGACGGCGGCAGCCCGATCCAGCGTGCCCCGAGCACCCGCAGGCTGTGGCCGTGCCCGACCAACGCGACGGTGCCGTGCTCCAGCAGCGGCACGACCCGGTCGAGGACCCGGTCCAGGCGGGCGCCGACGGCGTCCGGTGACTCCCCGCCGGGGCCGCCGTCGGTCCAGATGCTCCAGCCCGGTCGTTCCTCCTGGATGGCCGCGGTGGTGCGGCCCTCGTACTCGCCGTAGTTCCACTCGGCCAGCTCGGGGTCGGTGGCGTCGACGGTGAGCCCGGCCAGCAGCGCGGTGCGGGTGGCCCGCTGCCGGGGGCTGGACAGCACCCGCACGAAGCGTCGGCCGGCGAGCAGGGGAGCGAGCGCGCGGGCCTGCCGCTCGCCGTCGGCGGTCAGCTCCAGATCGGTGTACGAGGTGTGCCGGTGGCTGGCGCTCCAGGTGGTCTCGCCGTGCCTTACCAGCAGGATCTCGTTCATCGGCTCAGTCAACCACGCGGGGACTCGACCCGCCCGGCACCCACCTTCACCCTATTGTCCTAGGACGCTTTAGGCGTGGTGTGCCACCACACGTGTTTGCGATCCGACGCACCGGGGACGCGACAGGAGGAACGCGCAGCCCAGACGAGGAGGGCGACATGAGCTTCACCGACAAGGCGAAGAACAAGGCCCAGGAGATGAGCGGCATGGCCAAGGAGCGCATCGGTGACGTGACCGACAACGAGCGGTTGCGGGCCGAGGGCGCCAGCGAGCAGAGCACGGCGCGCGCCAAGCAGGCCGGGGAGAACGTGAAGCAGGCCGGCCGCGACGTCAAGGACGCGTTCGAGAAGTGACGACGGACGACGGCGGGCCACCGGGACTCCGGTGGCCCGCCGTCGGGTGTGCGTCGGTGGGTCAGTCGTCGCGGTGGGCGTGCCACCAGGACTGGCCGGCCTCGGGCAGCGTGTCGATCGGGTCGTAGTAGGCGTAGCGCTTGTTGAGCGCCTCCAGGTCGGCGGACTCGATCGAGGTGCGGTAGTTCTTCGTCCAGTACGAGATGCCACGCTCACGGTCGTAGTCGGTGAGCATGTGCACCCAGCGCTTGCCGACGAACGGCACGTCGCAGACGATGCGCGGGGTGGCGTAGCCGGGCAGGTAGCCCATGATGTCGTGCTGGAGCTGCTGGGCGTGCCAGACCGGGACCCGCCAGTGCTCGGCGTTGGGGATCATGTCGCACATGTAGAAGTAGTACGGCAGGATGCCCGTCTCGCCCTGGAGCGCGAAGCAGAGGTCGAGCAGGTCGGCGCTGGTGGCGTTGACGCCGCGCATCAGCACGCCCTGGTTGCGGACGTCGCGGACGCCGACGTCGAGGGCGGTCTGGGCGGCCCGGGCGACCAGCGGGGTCAGCGACTGGGCGTGGTTGACGTGGGTGTGGATGGCGAGGTTGACGCCGCGCCGGGCGGCGGTGCGGGCGACGCGTTCGAGGCCCTCCACGACGTCGGGCTGGAGCCAGTGCTGGGGCAGGCCCATCAGGGCCTTGGTGGCGAGCCGGATGTCGCGGATGGTTTCGATCTCCAGCAGGCGCATGAGGTAGGACTCAAGGTTGCGCCAGGGCACGTTGGCGACGTCGCCGCCGGAGACGACCACGTCGCGTACGCCGGGATGGGCCTTGAGGTAGGCGATGTGGGCGTCGTAGCGGTCGACGGGCTTGAGCGTCAGCTTGAGCTTGTCGACGGCGGGGGTGGAGTTGCCGACGAGGTCCATGCGGGTGCAGTGACCGCAGTACTGCGGGCACGTGGAGAGCAGCTCGGCGAGGACCTTGGTGGGGTAGCGGTGGGTGAGGCCCTCGGCGACCCACATGTCGTGTTCGTGGAGGCTGTCGCGGCTGGCGTAGGGGTGCGAGGGCCAGTCGGTGCGCCGGTCGGAGGCGACCGGGATCATGTAACGGCGGATCGGGTCAGCGAGCAGCGCCTCGGTGGTCATGGGCGCGAACGGCACCATCGTGTTGATCATTTGTGGCGGCACCAGCATGGACATGGTGGCCAGGGCCTTCTGGTCCGCTTCGAGGTCGGCGTAGAAGGTCTCGTCGACGGTGTCGCCGAGGACGGCGCGGAGCTGCTTGATGTTCTTGACGCAGTTGACGCGCTGCCACTGGGCGTTCTCCCACTGTTCGCGGGTGACGTGCCGCCAGCCGGGGAAGCGGGTCCAGTCGGGTTCGACCAGGGGGGCGCGCCGATATTCGTAGGGCTGTCCGGCGGCGGGGACGGCGACCGGCGTGGAGCGGGGCGTCGGGATGGTCTCCACCGGTTGGGTCTGGGTCACGGCCCCTCCTCGTCTGCGGTGCGGGTTGATCAACCTTGCGAAGGCTACTGGAAAATCTGCGGTGAAGAAATTAGTCTGCCGTAAGTTTTCCCGCGACGCGAACCCCACCCCGGGGTTCGGGCGGCTGGACGTAGGGGGTCGGCGTGACGTCACCGGTGGGTCTGCACCGAGTCGTGGAACCGGCGGGGGTGCTGCCGCAGGCGGCCTGGCGGCTGGACGCCGACCCGCGGATCGCGGCGAACGAGGTGCGGATCCGGGTGGAGCGGCTGAACCTGGACGCGGCGAGTTTCCGGCAGCTGGCGGAGAAGCACGGCGGGGACGGCGAGAAGGTCCGCGCCGAGGTGCTGGAGATCATCTCGACCCGGGGGAAGATGCAGAATCCGGTGACCGGGTCCGGGGGGATGCTGATCGGCACGGTGGAGGAGGCGGGCCGGCGGTCCCCGCTGGGGCTGCGCGCGGGCGACCGGGTGGCCACGCTGGTGTCGTTGACGCTGACGCCGTTGACGATCTCCGACGGCCTGGAAAGGTGGGACGGGCGCAGCGAGCAGGTGCCGTGTGACGGGTACGCGATCCTGTTCGCCCGGTCGATCGCGGCGGTGCTGCCGGCGGATCTGCATCCGGAGCTGTCCCTGGCCGTGCTGGACGTGTGCGGGGCGCCGGCGTTGACGGGGCGGGTGGTGGCCGAGCAGGTGGCGCGGCGGGCCCGGGAGGGTGACGCGCGTCCGGTGTCGGTGGCGGTGATCGGTGGGGCCGGCAAGAGCGGGTCGTTGTCCCTGGCGGCGGCGCGGCGCGCGGGCGCGGGTCGTACGGTCGGGGTGGTGCCGGTGGCGGCGGAGCGGGACGCGCTGACGGCGGCCGGGTTGGCCGACGCGGTGGCGCTCGCGGACGCGCGGGATCCGGTGGGGTTGTCGTCGGCGGTGACCACGGCGTTGGGGGTGCCGGCGGACGTGACGGTGGTGTGCGTGGACGTGCCGGGTTGTGAGCACGGCGCGGTGTTGGCCACGGCGGACGGCGGGACGGTGATCTTTTTCTCGATGGCGACGAGTTTCGCGGCGGCGGCGTTGGGCGCGGAGGGTCTGGCGGCGGACGTGACGATGCTGGTGGGGAACGGGTTCGTGCCGGGGCACGCGGAGCTGGCGTTGGAGTTGTTGCGGTCCGAGCCGGGGGTGCGTGGTCTGTTCGAGGCGCGGCTGGCGGCAGACTGAGGTCATGACGAACCCCTCGACGC
Organism: Micromonospora sp. AKA38; assembly: GCF_027925725.1. NCBI lineage: Bacteria > Bacillati > Actinomycetota > Actinomycetes > Micromonosporales > Micromonosporaceae > Micromonospora > Micromonospora sp. AKA38. The sequence goes on from NZ_BNEI01000005.1 coordinate 1,392,367, forward strand.
TGTACCGCGGTGGAGTGTTGCATTGTCCGGCCGAGCCGAGCGCGACGGCGTTGTTGGTGCGGGACGGGCGGATCGCCTGGTTGGGTGCGGACGCGGAGGCGCCGTCGGCGGACCGGGTGGTGGAGTTGGACGGTGCGTTGGTGACGCCGGCGTTCGTGGACGCGCACGTGCACGCGACGGATACCGGTCTGGCGTTGTCGGGGCTGGATCTGTCGGGGGTGCGGTCGGCCGGGGAGCTGTTGGACGCGGTGTCGGCGTTCGCGGCGGGGTTGCCGGGTGACGCGGTGGTGTTGGGGCACGGGTGGGACGAGTCGACGTGGGTGACGCCGGTGGTGCCGGACGCGGCGGCGGTGGACCGGGCGGCGGGTGGGCGGCGGGTGTATCTGTCGCAGGCGTCGATCCATTCGGCGTTGGTGTCGGCGGCGTTGCTGGCGGCGTGTCCGGAGGCGTCGTCGGTGGCGGGGTACGACCCGTCGGGTTGGTTGCGGCGGGACGCGCATCATGTGGTGCGGGCGGCGGCGTTCGGGTCGGTGACGCGGGCGCAGCGGGTGTCGGCGCAGCGGCGGGCGTTGGGGCATGCGGCGTCGTTGGGGATCGCGGCGGTGCACGAGTGCGGTGGTCCGGGCATTTCGGATGAGGAGGACTTCACCGGGTTGTTGGGCATCTCGGGGGCCGGGGTGCCGGAGGTGTACGGGTACTGGGGTGAGCTGTTGGGTGCGGCGAAGGCCCGGGAGTTGGGTGCGGTGGGTGCGGGTGGGGATCTGTTCGCGGACGGGGCGTTGGGGTCGCGGACGGCGCACGTGTCGGCGGCGTACCTGGACGGGGAGCCGGGGGCGTGTGGGCACGGGTACGTGTCGGCGGAGCAGGTTCGTGATCATTTGTTGGACTGTGCGGCGCACGGGATGCAGGGCGGGTTCCACGCGATCGGGGACGCGGCGATCGGCACGGTGTTGGCGGGGTTCGCGGCGGCGGCGGAGAGGGTGGGCACGGAGCGGTTGCGGGCGGCGCGGCACCGGGTGGAGCACGCGGAGATCATGAGCAAGCGGTTGATCGCCGGGTTCGTGGAGTTCGGGATCGTGGCGTCGATGCAGCCGGCGTTCGACAGGTTGTGGGGTGGCGCGGGTCGGATGTACGAGTCGCGGTTGGGTTTGTCCCGGTCGTTGGAGTCGAATCCGATGGGTGCGATGCACGGGGTGGGGGTGGCGTTGGCGTTCGGGTCGGATTCGCCGGTGACGCCGTTGGATCCGTGGGGTTCGGTGCGGGCGGCGGCGGCGCATCACAATCCGTCGCAGCGGATGAGTGTGCGGGCGGCGTTCGCGGCGCACACCCGGGGTGGGTGGCGGGCGGTGCATCTGGACAGCGAGGGGGTGTTGGCGTTGGGGGCGCCGGCGACGTTCGCGGTGTGGGATGCGCCGGCCGGGGTGGAGCGGGGGTTGCCGGTGCTGTTGGCGGCGGATCCGGAGTTGCGGGGGCCGGATGATCCGACGCCGCTGCCGGTGTGTCGGGCGACGGTGTTGCGCGGTGACGTGATCTATCAGGAAGGGTCTTCGTGACAGGGAAGCTTGGGCTGGATCCGGTGCTGGTGTCGCGGGCGCGGGAGTTGGCGCGTCGGGCGGGGCAGCCGGTGGTGGATCTGGCGCGCAGCCACACCACGGTGTCGGTGGAGCGGGCGGTGCTGCGGCTGGCCGGGGTGTCGGGCGCGGACCCGGACGGTATTCCGTGGGTGAACCGGCTGGTGGACGCCGTGGTGGCGGATGTGGGCCTGGGTCACGGGGTGGCGGTGCCGGTGTTCGACGCGTTGGCGCGGGAGGGCGTCTCGGATGTGACGTTGCTGGCGCAGAAGGCGGCGGCGGGGTCGGTGCGGTTCGGGGTGCCGTCTGGCAAGGCGGCGACGGCGGCGCGGCGGGCGGCCCGGAAGGCGGTCGCGGCGGGGATCCGGCAGATCGACCGGCGGCGCGCGGAGCGGGATCGGCTGGTCAAGCGGCACGGGGATCCGAAGCAGCGGCCGTGGATCTATCTGATCGTGGCGACGGGGGACATCTACGAGGACATTCCGCAGGCGCAGGCGGCGGCGCGGGCGGGCGCGGACGTGATCGCGGTGATCCGGTCGACGGGGCAGTCGTTGTTGGACTACGTGCCGGAGGGGGCGACCCGGGAGGGGTTCGCGGGCACGTACGCGACGCAGGAGAACTTCCGGTTGATGCGGGCGGCGTTGGACGAGACGTCGCGGGAGTTGGGCCGGTACGTGCGGTTGACGAACTACGCGTCGGGGCTGTGCATGCCGGAGATGGCGACCCTCGCGGGCCTGGAGCGGCTGGACATGATGCTCAACGACTCGATGTACGGGATTCTGTTCCGGGACATCAACCCGATCCGGACGTTCGTGGATCAGCGGTTCTCGCGGCAGGTGCACGCGCGGGCGGGGATCATCATCAACACCGGTGAGGACAACTACCTGACCACGGCGGACGCGGTGGACGAGGCGCACACGGTGACGGTGTCGCAGTTGCTCAACGAGTTCTTCGCGCACGAGGCGGGGTTGTCGGACGGGTTGTTGGGGCTGGGGCACGCGTTCGAGATCAATCCGGATGTGCCGGAGTCGTTCCGGTTGGAGTTGGCGCATGCGTTGTTGGCGCGGGAGTTGTTCCCGGACGCGCCGTTGAAGTGGATGCCGCCGACGAAGCACATGACCGGGGACGTGTTCCGGGGGAACCTGTTGGACGGGTTCTTCAATCTGGTGGGGACGATGACGGGGCAGGGCATTCTGCTGGTGGGGATGATGACGGAGGCGGTGGTGACGCCGTGGCTGTCGGACCGGGACGTCGCGTTGCAGAACGTGCGGTACGTGTTGGGCGCGGCGGGTGGGTTGCACGAGGATTTCGTGCCGGCGCCGGGCGGGTTCATCCAGCAGCGGGCGCACCGGGTGTTGGGTGAGGCGGTGGAGTTGCTGGAGCGGATCGGGGAGCAGTCGTTGTTGACGGCGATCGCCGAGGGCACGTTCGGGATCATGAAGCGGCCGGCGGACCGGGGCAAGGGCCTGGACGGGGTGGCGCGGCACGAGGGTGACTACTACAACCCGGCGACGGAGATCCTGGAGCAGCCCTCATGACGGGGAAGTCGGTGGTGCGGCCGTACGGGGACACCACGGGTGACGGCATGGTGCAGGTGTCGTTCACGTTGCCGGTGCCGCACGACAAGCGGGCCGAGGGCGCCGCGGTGCAGTTGGCGAACAAGATGGGCATGGATCCGGCGATGCTGGTGCACGCCAAGCCGATCGGGGACGGGTTCACGTTCTTCGTGGTGTACGGGCGGGTGAACCATCTGGTCGACCTGGACAGGGTGCAGGTGGTGGAGCGGGACTTTCCGCTGCTGTCGGCCAAGGAGGTCAACGCGGTGGTGAAGCAGCGGATGCGTCGTAAGTTGTCGGTGGTGGGGGCGTGTATCGGCACGGACGCGCACACCGTGGGCATCGATGCGATCCTGAACGTGAAGGGCATCGCCGGGGAGAAGGGCCTGGAGTACTACCGGGAGTTGCGGGTCAGCAACCTGGGTGCGCAGGTGAGTGTGCCGGAGCTGGTCGAGGCGGCCCGGAAGGAGAGGGCCGACGCGGTGCTGGTGTCGCAGGTGGTGACGCAGCGTGACGCGCACCTGCACAACACGCGGGAGATGTCGGCGGCGTTCCGGGAGGCGATGCCGGCCGGGCGGCGGCCCCTGTTGATCGTGGGTGGGCCGCGTTTCGACGAGACCATGACCGACGAGTTGGGCGTGGACCGGATCTTCGGTCGCGGGACGACTCCGGGCGAGGTGGCCAGTTACCTCGTGCACGCGTTGATCACCTCCAGGAAGGCGAGCAGTTGAGCGAGCAGGATCCCCGGGTGGGGTTGACCGTCACGCACCGCCGGTATGTGCCGTACTCGCACGCCCACTACGCCGGGAACCTGGTGGACGGGGCGTACGCCCTGGGGTTGTTCGGGGACGTGGCCACCGAGGTGTGCATCCGTACCGACGGCGACGAGGGGCTGTTCGCGTCCTACTCCGACGTGCAGTTCCGGGCGCCGATGAAGGCCGGTGACGTGTTGGAGGTGGTCGCGACCGTAACCCGGGTCGGTACCCGCAGCCGCACCATCGACTTCGCCGCGCGGGTGGTGTGCCGGGGCCGCCCCGACCGGGGTGAGTCGGCCGCCGAGGTGCTCACCGAGCCGGTCGTGGCGGTCACCGCCACCGGCGCGGTGGTCGTTCCCCCAGCGGCGTGAGCACGGTTGTGCGGCGACCGGCGTCGCTGACGAAGGGCAGCGGCGCGTGAACCTCGCCGTCTGCGCCGATGTCGGGTCGACGTACACGAAGGCCGCGGTGGTGGACCTCGACGGTGGTCGGCTGGTCGGCGCGGCGGCCGCGCCGACCACGGTGGGCACCGACGTGTTGCACGGTCTGGACGCGGCGGTGGGCGCCGCCACCGCCGGGCTGGCCGGCGGGGAGCTGCCCTGGTATGTGTGTTCGTCGGCGGGGGGTGGTCTGCGGCTGGCCGTGGTCGGCTACGAGCCGCTGGTGACGGCTCAGGCCGGCCGGCGGGTCGGGTTGTCCGCCGGGGCGAACGTGGTGCACGTGGCCGCCGGGCGGCTCGGGCGGGCCGATCTGGCGGCGTTGCGCGCCGCCCGGCCCGATGTGGTGCTACTCGTCGGTGGCACCGACGGCGGTGACGCGGACACCCTCACCCACAACGCGACCCGGTTGGCGCGGGCGCGCTGGCGGGTGCCGGTGGTGCTCGCCGGCAACGTCGACGTCCGGGGCGATCTGTGTGCCGTGTTGTCCGCGGCGGGGGTGCCGGTCACCGCCGCGGACAATGTGTTGCCGCGGATCGGGGTGCTGACGCCCGGCCCGGCCCGCGCGGCGATCCGGGAGGTGTTCCTGCGGCACGTCATCGGCGGTAAGAAGTTGTCCCGCGGTGGTCGGTTCGCCCGGTTGGTGCGGGCCGCGACGCCGGACGCGGTGCTCACCGGTGTGGAGGTTCTCGCCGACGCGCTGGGCGGGGACCTGGCCGTCGTCGACGTGGGTGGCGCCACCACCGATGTCTATTCGGTGCTCACTCCCGACGAGCGGGACAGCGGCCCCGGTCAGGAGGTCGCCGGCACGCTGTGGCGGGCCCGTACCGTCGAGGGGGATCTGGGGATGCGGTGGAGCGCCCCGGGTGTGGTGCGGGCCGCCGCCGAGGAGCGGCTGCTCGCCGTGGGGGAGGCCGACGATCTGGCGGCTGCGGCGGCGGTGCGGGCCGCGGATCCCGGGTTCCTGCCCGCCGACGACGCGGACCGGGCCGTGGAGCGGCGGATCGCCGGGCTCGCCGCGACGGTGGCGTTGCGTCGGCATGCCCGGGGCGCGGCGACCGGTGAACGCGCCGGCCGGGATCTGCGTGACGTGAAGGTGATGGTCGGCTCGGGTGGGGTGTTGCGGCACGCCGCGCCGGTCGACGCCGCCGGTGTGCTCGCCGCGGTGCTCGGTGACCACGCCGGGGGGTGGCCGCTGCCGCGGGCGGCGCGCGCCGTCGTCGACGTCGACTACGTGCTGGCCGCCGGTGGGTTGCTCGCCGCCGACCATCCGGGTGCGGCGGCGGCGTTGCTTTGTCGGCATCTGGGCGGCTGAGCCTTCGGCCGGGGGGGCGCCCGTCGGCTGTCGGCGTATCGAGACGCGCCGACGCGACACGCCGTGGCGCAACACACGACAGGCCGGGGTGGGTTGACAGCGGCGGGGGTGCACGCCGTACCGTCTTTGAGTCCTACCACGGGAAGCGGCTGTTGTTCGTTTCGTCCTCTCGTCCGCTGGCCGAGCGACCGGAAGGTTGCGGCGGCCAGGTCCAGCGGGCGGGGGTCGGCGGGGCGGCGCGAACCGGTCGCGGTTACCGGTGTACGGGCAGGGTGAGAGGAACGGCCAGTAGACAACGGCCAGGCGGGGGCAGCCAGTCCACGTCCGGTCGGTCCGAAGGTCGGCGCCGATCGTCCTCGCCCCACCGGCCGGGAAGGGCCTGGGAGCATCGGGGCGCGGCTTGGGCCGCGCCCCGATTTCCGTTGGCGGGCCACCTACGGGCAGGTCGGCGGGGCGGCCGGGTAGCCTTCGGCCCGTGATCGTGGTGAGGTGCCGGTGACGACGCTCGACCGGGAACAGCCGCGTGCCACCGACGGGGCACGCCTCCCGGGCGCCGTGGCGCGTCCGCTGCCGTTGAGGCTGGCCGTGCCGGCCGCCGTGTCGGCCGGGCTGGCGTTGCTGTTGGCGTTCCCGCCGTACGGGCTGTGGCCCCTCGCGCCGGTCGGGGTGGCGTTGCTGGCCGCCGCGGCGCACCGGCGGCGGCTGCGTGCCGGCGCCGGGTTGGGTTTCCTGGCCGGGGTGGCGTTGTTCGCGCCGCTGCTGGAGTGGACGAATCTGCACACCGGTTGGCTGCCGTGGGCGCTGTTGTCGCTGTTGCAGGCCGGCTACCTGGCGTTGCTGGGGGCCGCTAGCGCGTGGGTGTCGCCGTTGGCCGACCGGTGGCGGGTGGGGTGGCCGCTGCTGACCGGGGTGCTGTGGGTGGGGCAGGAGGCGCTGCGCGACCGCACGCCGTTCGGTGGGTTCCCGTGGGGGCGGTTGGCGTTCAGCCAGGACACCTCGCCGCTGCTGCGGCTGGCCGCGCTCGGCGGCGCGCCGCTTGTCACGTTCGCCGTGGCGCTCGCCGGTGGGTTGTTGCTCGCCGTGGCGTGGCGGGACTGGCGCCGCCCGGTGGGGCAGTGGCGGCCGGTCGCCGCGCTGACCGCCGTGCTGGTGGCGTTGCTGGCCGCCGGGGCGGCCGTCCCGGTCGGGGTGCGCGGCGGCGGGGACACCGTCACCGTGGCGATCGTGCAGGGCAACGTGCCGCGTCTCGGGCTGGACTTCAACGCCCAACGCCAGGCGGTGCTCAACAACCACGTCGACGCCACCGTCGAGTTGGCCGAGCGGGTCGGCCGCGGCGAGGCGCAGCGCCCCGACCTGGTGGTGTGGCCGGAGAACTCCAGCGACATCGACCCGCTGCGTAACCCGGGGGCCGGTTACCGCATCTCGCAGGCCGCCGACGCGATCGGCGCGCCGATCCTGGTCGGCGCCGTGCTGCTGGGTCCCGGCGCGGGTCAGGTCCGCAACGCCGGCCTGCTGTGGCGGCCCGGCGGCGGCCCCGACCTGGCCCAGGTGTACACGAAGCGGCATCCGGTGCCGTTCGCCGAGTACGTGCCGCTGCGGGCGATCGCCCGGAAGGTCAGCGCCGAGGTCGACCGGGTGCGGTCCGATTTCGTCCCCGGTGACCGGCCGGGGGTGTTGGACGCCGGGGTGGCCACGCTCGGCGACGTGATCTGTTTCGAGGTCGCCTACGACGGCATCGTGCGGGACACCGTCACCGGCGGCGCGCAGCTGCTGGTGGTGCAGACCAACAACGCCACGTTCGACGTGGCGGAGGCCCGTCAGCAGTTGGCGATGGTGCGGCTGCGGGCCGTCGAGCACGGTCGTGCCGCGTTGATGGCCTCCACGGTGGGGGTGTCCGGGTTCGTTTCCCCGGACGGGCGGGTAGACGGTGCGACCGGGTTCAACACCGCCGAGGTGGTGGTGCGGCAGATGCGACTCGGGGACGGGCGTACCCCGGCCACCGTGGTCGGGGCGTGGCCGGAGGTGGCGTTCGCGGCGTTCGCGGTCGCGGTCCTGCTCGGCGCGGCCGTGGCGCGTCGACGCCGGGAGGTCGTCCCCGGCTGAGCCGAGGAGAGGCGGTACGACGGTGGGTGCGCAAACCGGCCATCCCGGGGTGGGGCGGGTCCTGGTGGTCATCCCCACCTACAACGAGGCGGACAACGTGCGGCGGATCGTCGCCCGGGTCCGCGCGGCGGCGCCCGTGGTGGACGTGCTCGTCGCCGACGACAACAGCCCGGACGGCACCGGCGGCATCGCCGACGCGATCTCCGGCGTCGACCCGCAGGTGCACGTGCTGCACCGGCCCGGCAAGGACGGTCTCGGCGCGGCCTACCTGGCCGGGTTCGGGTGGGCGCGGGAGCGTGGCTACGACGCGGTGGTGGAGATGGACGCCGACGGGTCGCACGCCCCGGAGGACCTGCCGGCGCTGCTGGACGCCGCCCGCGACGCCGACGTGGTGATCGGCTCGCGGTGGACGCGCGGCGCGCGGGTGTTGGACTGGCCGTGGCGGCGGCTGCTGTTGTCGCGGGTCGGCAACCTGTACGCGCGGGTGGCGTTGGGCATGCCGGTCAGCGACGCCACCGGCGGTTACCGGGTGTACCGGTCGGCGGTGCTGGACGCCATCGACCTGGGGTCGGTGCGGTCGCAGGGGTACGCGTTCCAGGTGGAGTTGTCCCGGCTGGCGCACCGTGCCGGGGTGCGCATCGTGGAGGTGCCGATCACGTTCGCCGAGCGGGAACACGGCGACAGCAAGATGAGTCCGTTGATCGTGGCGGAGGCGTTGTGGCGGGTCACCCGGTGGGGGGTGCGGGACCGTCGGGCGGCGGTGCGGGGCCGTCCGGACGCGTTGGCCCGGTGGCCGTGAGCGGGGGCGTGTCATGCTGGAGGGGCGTGACGACACTTGCGGGCCGATGAGGTGAGATGCGCCGAGGACTGAAATTCGTACCGTTGGCTCTGTTGCTGCTGACGCTGCTGGAGCTGGCCGTTTTTGTCCTGGTCGGGCGGGCCGTCGGGTTCGGTGCGGCGCTGCTGCTGGTGTTCGCGGCGTCGTTGCTGGGTCTGGTGCTGTTGCCCCGGGAGGGCATGCGGGCGTGGCGGCGGTTCCGGGCGGCCGCGCAGGCCGGCCAGCCGCCGGGGCCGCAGGTGACCGACGGCCTGGTGGGGCTCGTGGGTGCGCTGTTGTTGGCGTTGCCGGGGCTGGTCAGCGGCGCGGTGGGGCTGTTGCTGCTGGTGCCGCCGCTGCGGCGCCTCGCCGGTGGTGGGGTGCGCCGCACCGCGGAGCGGCGGGTGTCGTCGATGGTTGCCGGTGACCTGTTCGGTCCGCGTCGGGTGCGGGTGTACCCGGGTGCGCCGCAGCCCGCGCCCGCACCGTCGCCGCAGTCGCCGCCGGCGGGGCAGTCGACGCAGCCGGGCCCGGCCATCGAGGGTGAGATCGTGGACCGCTGAGACCAGCTCGGACGTGACGAAGCGCCCCCGGGGATGATCTCCCCGGGGGCGCTTCGACGTTGTCGGTGCTCAGGCGCGCCCGCGGCGGGTGCGGACCTCCTGGAGCCGCTCGGCGAGGATGTCCTCCAGCTCGGCGATGGACCGCCGCTCCAGCAGCATGTCCCAGTGGGTACGCGGCGGCTTGGCCTTCTTCTGCTCCGGCTCGTTGCCGTCGACCAGCCGGGCGACGCTGCCGTCGAACTTGCACTCCCAGGTCGTGGGGACCTCCGCGTCGACGGCGAACGGCACCTCGAACTGGTGGCCCTTGGCGCACAGGTACTCGCGGGTCTGACGCGGCGCGAGCTCCGTGTTGCGGTCGGATTCGTAGCTGACCGCGCCCAGCCGGCTACCGCGCAGCATACGCTCGCCCATGATCGACTTCCCCTCGTTCGTGGTGCTGGTCCTCAGGTGTAACGGCCGGTCACCGCCCGCCCATTCCCCACCCGCGCCGGTCGGGCCGTACGCGGGTCGGGAGCGTCAAGGGTAACCGGCCGGGGCAGCCGCCCGAATCGGCTGGAGTGTTTCGCCCGTCACCGGGGATGTTACCCACCATGCGTGCCGGAGGTGACGATGAGCAGTGACGCGCCGGTCGGGGCCCGACCGCCCGCGGGTCGGACCTTCTTCGGTCACCCGCGGGCGCTGTCCACCCTCTTCCTCACCGAGATGTGGGAGCGGTTCAGCTTCTACGGCATGCGGGCCATCCTGGTGCTGTACCTGACCGCGACGGTCGCCGACGGCGGTCTCGGCATCGGCGAGTCCACCGCCAACGCCGTGTACGGCACCTACAACGCGATGGTCTACCTGATGGCGTTGCCCGGCGGCTGGGTCGCCGACCGGCTGCTCGGGGCGCGGCGCAGCGTGCTGTGGGGCGGCGTGGTGATCGCCGCCGGCCACTACGTGATGGCGGTGCCCACCGGGTGGAGCGTGTTCGCCGGCATGGCGTTGATCGTGCTCGGCACCGGCCTGCTCAAACCCAACATCTCCACCATGGTCGGTGACCTGTACGAGCGGGACTCGCCGCGCCGCGACGCCGGCTTCTCGATCTTCTACATGGGCATCAACCTGGGCGCGTTCATCGCGCCGCTGATCACCGGCTTCCTCGGCGAGAAGATCAACTGGCATCTGGGGTTCGGGGCAGCCGCGGTCGGCATGACCTTCGGCGTGGCGCAGTACGTGCTGGGCCGCCGCAACCTGGGCGACGCCGGCGCCCGCCCCGCCGACCCGCTGCTCGGCGCCGACCGGCGGCGGGCGCTGACCCGCGCCGGCGCGGTCACCGTCGTGCTGCTGGTGGTCCTGCTGGGGTTGCTGCTGACCGGCTGGTTCACCGTGAACACGGTGGTCAACCTGCTCACCGCGGTGACCGTGCTGGTGACCGTCGGCTACTTCGCGCGGATCCTCACCGACCGGGAGATCAGCGGCACCGAACGCCGCCGGATGAAGGCGTACGTGTGGCTGTTCGTGTTCGCCGCCGCGTTCTGGCTGATCTACGACCAGGCCGGCTCGGTGCTGAACATCTTCGCCGCCGAGCGCACCGACCGGAACGTGGCCGGGTTCACGTTCCCGGCGTCCTGGCTCCAGTCGGTCAACCCGATCCTGATCATCATCGGCGCGCCGCTGGCCGCCTGGCTGTGGCTGCGCCTGGGTCACCGGGTGTCGACACCGACGAAGTTCGCCGTCGGCCTGGTCCTCAACGGCCTGTCGTTCGTGCTGATGGCCGCCGCCGCGCAGGCCGCCGTCGGCGGCGGCCTGGTCTCCCCGTGGTGGCTGGTCGCGGTGTACGCGATCCAGGTCGCCGGCGAGTTGTCGCTGAGCCCGGTGGGCCTGTCGGCCACCACGAAACTGGCCCCGGTGAAGTACGCCAGCCAGATGCTGGGCCTGTGGTTCCTCGCCACCGCCGTCGGCGACGCGATCGGCGGTCAGGTCGCCCGGCTGGCGCAGAACTGGTCGCAGTCGGCGTACTTCCTGACGTTCGGGCTGGCGTCGGTGCTGCTGGGGGTGGCCGCGGTGATGTTCACCCGGCAGATCCGCGGCCTGATGGCCGGCATCCACTGACCGGCTACCGCGAGTCGGCTCAGCGCCGGACGGCTCACACCGCCGGTGTCGGCGGCAACGGCAGCGGCAGGCCGGGCAGCCCGTCGATGCTGGTCGCGACATGTTCCTTGCCGGCGAAGTACGCCGACAGCGACGCGTCGTCCTCCCGGGCGAACCGCCGCCCGTGCAGGTCCCGGTCGGTGTCGTAGCTCATCAGCGGCACCGCGTAGCCGCACGTGTCGCGGATCAGCTCGGCGCGCACCACGATCACCGCCCGCAGGCCGTGCGGTCCCGGGTCGATGTCGGGAAAGTGCCGCAGCAGGTCGGGCCAGCGCGGGTCGTCGCGGAACACCGGCTCGCCGCGCCCGTGCACCCGCACGATGTTCGGCGGGCCGGCGAACGCGCACCACATCAGCGTGACCCGACCGTTCTCCCGCAGGTGCGCGATGGTCTCGGCGTTGCTGCCGGCGAAGTCCAGATAGGCCACCGTGTGCGCGTCGAGCACCGCCAGGCAGCCGCGCAGCCCCTTGGGTGACAGGTTGACGGTGCCGTCGCCGGACAACGGGGCGGTCGCGACGAAGAACATCGGCTGCGCCTCGATGAACTCCCGCAACCGGCCGTCGATGCGTTCATGCGTCTTTCCCATGCCGTGATCCTCGCCCGGCCGGCCGGCGCCGCGCTGCCCCGTCCCGCTGCGTGGCCGGTCAACCGGCGCCGGCGCCGAGCCGCGCGAGCGCCCCGACCGGAATCCGGTCAGGCGGGACGTCCGAGCCGCGCGAGCGCCCCGGCCAGGTCGCTGACCTGGTCGGCGAGCTGCCCGGCGCGCCGTTCGGCGGCGTCGCGGTCGGTGTCCGCCGCGGCCAGCCGCGCCGCCGTCTCGGCGGCCCGCGCCTGCGCGACGTCCACCGCCCGCCGGGCCTCGGCCAGCTCGGCGGCCAGCGCCTCCCGTTCGGCCCGCAGCGCCGTCGCCTCGGCCCGCAGCGCCGTCGCCTCGGCCCGCAGCGCCGTCGCCTCGGCGCGGGCCGCGTCGGCCACCGCCACCGCCTCGGCGCGCGCGGTGTCGGCCCGTTCGGCGTCGGCGCGGGCCCGCTGCGCGTCGGTGGCCCGCGCGTCGGCGCGTTCGGCGGCGGCCCGCGCCGCCCGGCGGTCCTCGGTGGCCTGCGCCCGGGCGGCCTGGGCGTCGGCGCGGGCCACGTCCGCGTCGGCGCGGGCCCGCTGCGCCCGGTCCAGCGCCTCGGCCGCGGCGTGGGTGGCGCGTTCGGCGTCGGCGCGGGCGGTGTCCCGGTCGGCGGTCAGCTCGGCGGCCCGCTGCCGTTCGGCGTCGCGTTCGGCCCGCACGGTCCGCAGCTCGGCGCGCGCGGCGTCGCGGTCCCGTTCGGCCTGCACCCGCAGCGCCTGCGCGGCGCCGGCCTCGGCGCGGGCGGCGTCGCGGGCGGTCTCGGCGGCGTCGGCCCGCTCGACGGCCGCGCGGGTCGCCGCCTCGGCGGCGTCGGCGCGCTGCCGGGCCGCGTCGCGGTCGGTGCGCGCGGCCCGTGCGTCCTGCCGGTCGCGGGTGGCCGACGCGGCGGCGTCCTCGGCGTCGCGGCGGGCGTCGTCGCGTTCCGCGTGCGCGGCCGCGACCTGCGCCGACGTTTCGGCGCGCAGCTCGGCGAGCTGGCGTTCCACGCCGGCGGGGGACAGCTCGGCGTGCAGCGCCTCGGTGAGCGTCTCCACGATCTGGTCGAGCCGGTCCACCGCCTCCCAGGTGCGGGCCACCTGCCCGGGCAGGCCGGGGGCGTTGCGGTGCCGCATCCGCGAGTTGCGGGCGGCCCGCTGGCAGGCGCCGTCGTTGTCCCGGCAGTAGCGGAACGGGCGGCCCGCGCCGACACGCTGCGGCACCTCCCGGGCGCAGTGGGCGCAGGGGCGGGTCTCGGTGGCGGGTTCGGTGTCCGTCGGGGGCGAGGTGGCGTCCATCGGGGGCGAAGTCTAGTGGCCGGCGTCGGCGCGGGCCGCGCCGTCGAGCGTGTACCGGCGTTGCAGCAGCACCGCCACCACCATCACGGCGGCGGGCAGCAGCCCGAAGCCGTACCGCAGCGCCGTGAGGGCGCTCGCCGACTGGGTGACGGTCTCCCCGGCGCTCGACGCGACGAACCCGCCGGCGGTCAGGCACAACGCGTACGCGTACGGGCCGAGCGCCGCGCCGGTGGCCTCGGTGGCGGTCCACACGCCGGTGTAGGTGCCGGCGCGTGGCGCGCCGGCGGCGCGGATCACGTCGGGCAGCATCGAGAACGGCAGCAGCTGCATGCCGGCGAACGCCACCCCGAGCACCGTCACGGCGGCGACCAGCACCGGCAGGCCGGCGGCCCGGCCGACCGCCAGCACCAGCGACCCGGCCGCGAACGCGGCCTGCGCGGCCAGCAGGGCACGCTGCTTGCCGACCCGCCGGGCCAGCGCCGACCAGGCCGGCGTGACCAGCAGCGCCGGGGCGACGAACGCCGCCACCAGCACCGTGGTCAGCCGGGCGCGGCCCAGCTCGTACTGCGCGTAGTAGGGCACCCCGGCCAGCACGAGGTGGGTGGTGGTCGACATGGCCAGGTACGCGCCGGCCAGCCGACGGAACTGCCGGTCACGCAGGCTCGCCGTCAGCGACCGCCACCCGCCGGTGGCGTGCCGCAGCGCCGGGTCGCCCGCCGCGCGGCGCAGCCGGCCGATGCCCGACACCCCGATGAGCATCGCGGCGAGCATTCCGGCCGCCAGCACCCCGGCCATCCGCAGGTAGCCGGCGCGGGTGGCGTCGTCGCCGCCGGCCAGCAGCGGCGCCAGCAGCCCGGAGACCAGGATGCCGAGCGTGAGCACCACCATCCGGAACGCCATCAGCCGGGTCCGCTCGTGGTAGCCGATCCGCAGGTCCGCCGGGGTGGCCAGGTAGGGCACCTGGTAGGCGGCGAACAGCAGGTTGCCGGCCACGAAGCACACCGCCACCCAGGCCGCGGCGGGCGCGCCGGTGAGGCCGCCGGGCACCGCGAACAGGGCGGCGAACGCCGCCGGTAACGCGCAGCCGGCCAGCAGCAGCCGCCGGCGGTGGCCGCGGCGGGCCTGCTCGACGTCGCAGCGGTGCCCGATCCACGGGTGCAGCAGCACGTCGGCGACCTTCGGCAGCAGCAGCGTCAGCCCGGCCAGCCACGGCGCGACCGCGAGGACGTCGGTGAGGAAGTACAGCAGCAGCAGCCCCGGCACGGTGATCCACACGCCCATGCCCAGCGAGCCGGCGGCGAACCCGACCAGCGGGCCGCGTGGCAGCGCGCCGGTGTCGCGCCGCGGGTCCACCCCGGTCATCGCCGCCTCCTGTCCCGGGGCACGCCCACCCCAATCCAACGGATGCTGGATTGTAGGGGGAACAATGGCCGGATGACCATGCCCCGTCGCCGGCCGGGCCGGCCCCGCCGCGACGACCAGCGACCCACCCGCGACCTGGTGCTCGCCGCCGCCACCGCGCTGTTCGCCGAGCGGGGCTTCGACGCGGTCAGCGTGCGCGACGTGGCCGCCGCGGCCGGCGTCGACGTGGCCACCGTCGCGCACCACACCGGCACCAAGGCGCAGCTCTACGACGCCTGCTTCGCGCGGGTGTTCAGCGCCGAACGGGAGGCGGTGGAGGCGGCCGGGGACCGCGCCCGCGCCGCGCTGGCCGCGGGGCCCGCCGACGCGGTACGCGCGCTGCACGACCTGGTCGACGTGTTCGTGGACTTCCTGGAGGACCGGCCGGAGACCACCGCGCTGTGGTTGCGTCGCTGGCTGGAGCCGCGGCGGCACACCGAGCTGGACCGGCGCTACGCCGCCCCGCTGTACGCGCAGGTCGAGCAGTTGCTCGCCGCCGCGTCGGCGGCCGGGGCGCTGGTCGAGCCGGCCCCGCACGTGACGGTGCGCAGCCTGGTCTGGGCGGTGCACGGGCACGTGGTGGCGCTGGCCGCGGGCGCCGGCTCCGAGGCGCGGGAGCGTCGGGAGTTCCGCGCGTTCGTGCACCGCCTCCTCGACGGGCTCTATCCGCCGGCGACCCCTTGACCGGGGCACCGCCGACGGGGATTATCCAGCAGTCGTTGGATTAATGGAGGTGGGCATGGCAGCACCCAGGGTGGCGGTCGTCGGCGCCGGCGCGGCGGGACTGGCCACGCTCAAGGCACTGACCGACGTCGGCGTGCCGGCGGTCGCGTTCGAGGCCGCCGACACCGTCGGTGGCCTCTGGGTCTACGGCGCGCCCGGCTCCCCGGCCTACCGGACGCTGCACCTCAACACCAGCAAGGCCCGCACCGAGTTCGCCGACCACCCGATGCCGGCGGACTGGCCCGACTACCCCGACCACACCCGCGTCGCCGGCTACCTCGGCGACTACGCCGACCGGTTCGGCCTGCGCGCGGCGGTGCGGCTGCGACACACCGTCGACCGGGTCACCCGCGCCGGCGACGGCTGGCGGGTGCACGCCACCGGCCCGGACGGCCCGGTGCAGGTCGACGTCGAGGCCGTGGTGGTGGCCAACGGGCACAACCGGGCGCCACACAGGCCCGACCCCTACCCCGGCGAGTGCGCCGCCGAACAACTGCACAGCCACGACTACCGCGGGCCGGAACAGCTCGCCGGCCGGCGGGTCCTCGTGGTCGGCGGCGGCAACTCGGCCATGGACATCGCCGTCGACGCCTCGTACGCCGCCACCCGCACGCTGCTGTCGCTGCGCCGCGGCGTCTGGGTGGTGCCCAAGTACCTGCTCGGCCGTCCCGCCGACACGCTCAACGGGGCGCTGGCCCGCCGGCTGCCCTGGCGGCTGCGGCAACGGATCAGCCAGCGCATGCTCACCACCGTCGTCGGCCCGCCCACCCGCTACGGACTGCCCGCCCCGACGCACGGCTTCCTCCAGGACCATCCGACGCTCTCCGACGCGCTGCTGTCCCGGCTCACCCACGGCGACATCCACGCCCGGCCCGGCATCGCCCGCTTCGCCGGCGACCGCGTCGAGTTCACCGACGGCCGCGTCGACGCCGTCGACCTGGTGGTGTGGTGCACCGGCTACCGGGTGACGGTGCCGTTCCTCGACGCCGACCTGCTCGGCGACGGCGCCGACCGGCTGCCGCTGTACCGGCACGTGTTCCACCTCGACGCCCCCGGGCTGGCGTTCGTCGGGCTCATGCAGTCCACCGGCGCGGCGTTTCCGCTGCTGGAGGCGCAGGCCCGGCTGGTCGCCGCCCGCCTGGCCGGCACCTGGACGCCACCGGAGCGGGCGCGGCAGGCGGCGGCCTGCCGCGCCGAACTGCACGCCGCGACCGCCCGGTGGGGGCACCGCCGGCCGCACATGCGCGTCGACTTCGACGCCTACCTGGCCGAGCTGCGCCGGGAACTGGCCGCCGGACGGCGCCGGGCCGGAGCGGCCCGGTGAACGCGCTGACCGGCCGGCGGGTGCTGGTCACCGGCGCCCGCGGCACGTTCGGTCGCCACCTCGGCGCCGCGCTGACCGCCGCCGGCGCGCACGTGGTCGGGCTGGACCTGCACGCCGACGTCGACGCCACGCCACCGGTGCTCGGCGTCGACCTGACCGACCCGGCGGCCACCCCCGGCGCGGTGGCCGCCGCCGTCACCCGGCTCGGCGGACTCGACCTGCTGATCAACAACGCCGGCGTCGGCGGGCCCGCCCCCGCCGAACTGCCCCCCGACGAGGTGGTACGCCGGCAGATCGAGGTGAACCTGCTCGCCGCGTGGCGGACCACCGCCGCGGCGCTGCCCGCCCTGGAGGCCGCCCACGGTCGGGTGATCTTCGTGGCCAGCCGGATGGCCGTGCTGCCGCTGCCCCTCGCCGCCGCGTACGGGGTGAGCAAACGCGCGCTCGTCGCGTACGCCGACGCGTTGCGCCACGAGGTCGGCACCCACGTCGGGGTCACCGTCGTCTACCCCAGCATGGTCGACTCCCCGATCCACGACAGCACCGTCGCGGCCGGCCTGTCGCTGCGAGGCGTGTCCCGGCCGGAGCCGGTCGAGGGCGTGGTCGCGGCGATCCTGCGCGCCGCCGCCGCCCGCCGCGCGCCCCGCGACGTGGCCACCACCCGACGCGGCCGGCTGGAACTGGCGGTGGCCCGGCACGCGCCGGGCCTGGCCGACCGGCTGGTGCGGCGTACCGTCACCGGTCGCGTGGCCGCCGGTGACCTGGACGACGCGGCGCTGGCCGCCGGCATGGTCCGCCGGCACCGGCAGGGCGGCCGGTAGCCTGCCCAGCATGCCCGTGTCGCCGTACGTCGCCCGGCTGCGCCAGCATGTCGGCCACGACCTGCTCATGCTCTACGGGATCAGCGCCGTGGTGACCGACGACGCGGGACGCGTGCTGCTGGCCCGACGCGGCGACAACGGCCGCTGGTCGGTGCCCGCCGGCACCGTCGACCCGGGCGAGCAGCCCGCCGACGCGCTGGTGCGCGAGGTCCGCGAGGAGACCGGCGTCGAGGTGACGATCGTGCGGCTGGCCGGCGTGGCCACCCACCCCGTGCGCTACCCCAACGGCGACGTCTGCGAGTACCTCAACGTCTGGTTCCGCTGCCGGGCGGTCGGCGGGACACCCACCGCCGACGGCGACGAGTCCCTCGCGGTGGCCTGGTTCGCCCCCGACGCGCTGCCCGACCTGGACGACTGGGCCCGGCTGCGGATCGGCACCGCGCTGACCGACGACGCCGCGCCCTGGTACACGGCGCCGGGCGACCGGCACCCGGCGCTGTGCCGCCCGGACAGCCTCTGACCGGCACGCCCCGGGCCCGGGACCGCCGCCGGTAGTGCCAGGTCTACCCCGAGGGTCGCCCCAGCGCGCTGTCGGCGGCGGGCGACCGCCCCCTAGCCTGGTCACATGACAGACACGCTGCTCAGGGCGGTGACCAGGCGACGGTTCCTGGTCTCGGCCTGGCCGTGGCGTGGGTTCGCCTACTCGGCCACGACGGCGCTCGCCGCCGGCCTGCTGTGGCTCGTGCTGGCGGTGCCGCTGACACCGCTGATCTCGGCCGCCGTGCTCCTGCACGCCGGGCGGACCAGCGGCTACCTGATCGTGGCGGCCTGCCTCGGGCTGATCGGGGTGGGCCTGCTCGCGCTGCTGGGGCCGCAGATGGCGCTCTTCATGGCCCGGGCCGAGCGGTGGCGGCTGCGGCTCGCCGGTGACACCCCACCGCCGCCCGGGCGCCGCGGCGCGCTCTACACCGACCCGGCCACCTGGCGGGCCGTGGCCTACATGGTCCTGCTCGGCGTCGTCGGACCGCTCTGGCTCGGCGTGCTCGGGATCGTCGGGCTGCTCGTGGTGTCGACGCCGGTGTCGGTGGAACACCGGATCTCGGTCGCCGACTCGCTGCCCGGCATCGTCGCGCGCGCCGGCGGCGGCCTGCTGCTGATCCCGGCCCTGCTCTACCTGACCGCGCTGTTCGGCGGCGCGCACGCCGCGCTGGCCCGGATGCTGCTGTATCCGGAGCGGTCCGAGGAACTGGTCGAGGTGGCCCGGTCCCGGACCCGGCTGGTGCACGCGTTCGACGCCGAACGGCTGCGCATCGAGCGGGACCTGCACGACATCGCCCAACAGCGCCTGGTCGCCCTGACCATGCAGATCGGGATGGCCCAGCTCGATCTGCCGCCGTCCTCGCCGGCCGCCGCCGCGATGGCCGCCGCGCACGAGCAGGCCAAGACGCTGATGGCCGAGCTGCGCAACCTGATCCGCGGCATCAGCCCACGTACCCTGCGGGAGTTGGGCCTGCGCGCCGCGGTGGAGGAACTGGCCGCGGCGAGCTGCCTGGAGGTACGCGTCGACGTCGCCCCGGCACGCCTGCCGGCGGAGGTCGAGGCGGTCGCGTACGCGGCGATCTCCGAGGCCCTGGCCAACGCGGTGAAGCACGCCGCCGCCAGCGAGGTCACCGTCACCGTCCGGCGCGTGGCCGGGCGGCTGGTGGTGGAGGTCCGCGACGAGGGCGGCGGCGGCGCCGACCCCGGACGCGGATCCGGGCTGACCGGGCTCGCCGACCGGGCCGCCGCCGCCGGCGGCCGGCTGCTGATGTCGAGCCCGCCCGGCGGCCCGACGATCCTGCGGGTGGAGCTGCCGTGCGCGTCGTGATCGCGGAGGACTCGGTGCTGCTGCGGGAGGGGCTGACCGCGATGCTGCCCCGGTTCGGCATCGAGGTCGCCGCCGCGGTCGGGGACGCCCCCGCGCTGCTGGCCGCCGTCCACGAGCACCGCCCGGACCTCGTCGTCACCGACGTCCGGATGCCGCCGAACCACACCGACGAGGGGTTACGGGCCGCCGTCTCGCTGCGCGCCGAGGACCCCCGGCTCCCGGTGGTCGCCCTCAGCCAGTACGTGCAGCACAGCTACGCCGGGGAACTGCTCGCCTCGGGTTCCGGCCGGTCCATCGGCTACCTGCTCAAGGACCGCATCGGCGACGTGGCCGAGTTCGCCGGGCACCTGCGCCGGGTGGCCGACGGCGCCACCGTGATCGACCCCGAGGTCGTCCGGCAACTGATGCAACGCCGCCGCGACCCGCTCAGACAGCTCACGGCCCGCGAACGCGAGGTCCTCAGCCTGATCGCGCAGGGTCACTCGAACGCGGCCACCGCCCGGATCCTGTCCCTGACCGAGGCCGGTGTCGCCAAGCACATCGGCAACCTCCTCACCAAGCTGAACCTGCCGCTCAGCGACGACACCAACCGGCGGGTCCTCGCCGTGCTCGCCTACCTGCGCAGCCAATCCGACTAGGAGTTCCCTTGCCCACCCCCACCGCCCGGCGTCGCGACGTCGGGCTCCGCGCCATGGCCGTCCTCCTGGCCGCCGCGTTCTTCCTCGCCCCGCTCGCGCTGGGCCCCGACCGGCTCGACGACTTCCCGCGCGCCTTCCTCGCCTACTGGTCCGCGGGCGGCACGGACTTCCCGCCCGACCTCCAACACGCCGTCGACCACCAGTTCCGGTCCCACCTGATCCGGGTGCTGATCGCGGTGCCGCTGCTCGCGGTGCTGGTGACGCTGACCTACCGGGCCCGACGGTTCCGGCTGCCGCTCGGGGCGCTCGCGCTCGCCGCGGCGGTGCTGCTGATCGCCAACGTCCAGGGGGCCGTGTCGCCGTTCGGCACGCTCCTGCCGCATCTGACGGCCGGCCCCGCCGACGCCCGACTGGTCGTGCTGGCCCAGGTCCGCGACCAGCTCGACCACGGCCCGGTGTCGCCCGCGCTGGGCGTGATGCTCGACGAGTACGTGCGCTGGCACGTGGTGAAGGGCACGCTGGTCGGCCTCCTGGCCGCCGCCCTGACCGGCCTCGCGGTGCGGTCGTGGCGCCCACGCCGGTGGCTCAGCCTGCTGCTGGCCGTGCTGGCCGTGGCCGCGCTGGTGGTCGTGGCGGCCAACGTGAGCGTCATCGCGAACCCCCGTCCAGGGTTCCTGCTCCTGCTGGAGGACGGCTGACGAGGGCGGGCTCACCGGCTGGTGTCGCGTACGGTCAGCGTCGGTTCCAGCAGCGTCACCTCCGGCACCGGCTCGTCACCCAGCCGCCGCATCAGCAGCGTCACCGCCTGCCGGCCCACCTCCTCGGCCGGCACCGGCACGCAGGTCAACCCGGACGGTTCGGCCAGCTCGTCGGGGCAGATCGCGACCACCGCGACGTCCTGCGGCACCCGCCGGCCCAGCGTCGGCAACGCGGCCAGCACCGGCCCGACCGCCGACTCGTTCTGCACCACCAGCCCGGTGACGTCGGGGTGGTCGGCGAGCAACGCCGCCAGGTCCCGGCGCACCGCCGCCGGGCCCTCCTCACAGGGCCGGGTCACCGCGTCGACGCCGAGCCGCTCGGCCGCGGCCGTCACGCCGGCCCGGGTCCGGTGGGCGAAGCCGGTGCCCCGGTCGTAGACGGCGGCCGGGGCGCCGAGCAGCGCGACGCGCCGGTGCCCGGCGGCGGCCAGGTGCTCCACGCACAGCTCCCCGGCCCGCCGGAAGTCCAGGTCCACGCAGGCCAGGCCGGTGCTGTCGGCCGGGTGCCCGATCAGCACGCCGGGCAACGCCAACTCCCGCAACAGCGGCACCCGGGAGTCCTCCAGCTCCACGTCCATCAGCAGCACGCCGTCGACGAGCGCGCTGCCGGCGATGCGGTGCAACCCGGCCGGCCCCTCGTCGGCGGTGACCAGCAACACGTCGTGGTCGTGGCGACGGGCGGTGGTGACCACCGCGGTGGCGAAACGCATCACCACCGGCACCTGCATGCCGGTACGCAGCGGCAGCACCAACGCGATCACGTTGGCCTTGCGGCTGGCCAGGGCCCGCGCCCCGGCGTTCGGGTGGTAGCCCAGCGCGCGGACGCTGGCCAGCACCCGCCCCCGGGTGGCCGCCGAGATGGTCCGCTTGCCGCTGAGCACGTACGACACGGTGCTCGCCGCCACCCCGGCGTGGCGGGCCACGTCGGCGATGGTGACCTGCTCGCCCGCGGCGCGGCCGCTCACCGGGCCGTCCCGGAGCGCTCCGCCGCCGAGGTGGCCGCCCCGTCTCCGCCGTGCACGGCGAGCGCGCCCACCAGCCGGACGTCCCGGGCGGAGCGGCCCACCAACAGCGAGTGGGTGGCGTCCTCCACCACCATGGCCCCGCGGGTTTCGTCCCACCAGGCCAGCTCGGCGGTACGCAGCCGCAGCGTCACCCGGGCCGCGCACCCCGGCTCCAGGGTGACCCGGGCGAAGTCGCGGAGCTGCCGCAGCGGCTGCTTGGCCCGGGAGCGTCGCTGCCGGGTGTAGAGCTGCACCACCTCGGTGCCCGGGCGGCGGCCCGTGTTGGTGACCTCGACGCTCACCTCCACCTCCTCGTCGGTGTGCGCCGTGGCGGTGCTCAACCGGAGGTCAGCGTAGTCGAACTCGGCGTAGCTGAGCCCGTGGCCGAACGGGTACAGCGGTTCGCCCCGGTGGTAGAGGTAGGTGGCGTCGGCGCCGATCACGTCGTAGTCGAGCAGGTCGGGCAGCTCGGCGGTGTCGGCGTACCAGGTCTGGGTCAGCCGTCCGCCCGGGTCGGCGTCGCCGAGCAGCACGTCGGCCAGCCCGTGACCGTGCTCCTGTCCGCCGTGGGCGCTCCACAGCACCGCCGGCAGGTGCTCCCGGGCCCAGCCCACCGCGTACGGGTAGCTGCTGGTCAGCACCAGCACGGTACGCGGGTTCGCGGCGTGCACGGCGCGCAGCAGTTCGAGCTGGCCGGTCGGCAGGTCCAGGTCGACCCGGTCCTCGGTCTCCCGGCCGTTGACCATCGGGTGGTTGCCGAGCACCACCACCGCCACGTCGGCGGCGGCGGCCAGCGCGGCGGCCTCGGCCGCGCCGTCGACGCGCAGCTCCACCGTGAACGCGGCGGGCTCGCCGACCGCGACGCTCAACCGGCCGGCCGGGTCGACGCCGACGTCCCGGCCGGTGGCGAGGTGGTGCAGCAGCACGGTGCCGTCGGGCCGGTGCCGCGGGCGGAACGTCTCCCGGACCACCCAGCCGCCGGGGCCGGGACGGTCGTCGACGAGCGCCCCGGTGTCGTCCGCGCCCACGTACCGGCCGTGGTGGGCCGCGCGCAGCGCCACCACGCCCTGCCCCCAGTCGACCACCTCGAACTCGGTGGGCGCCGCGTCGGCGAGCGTCAGCGGCCCGCCGTCGACGCACCGGACGGCCCGGTCGCCGACCCGCAACGTGATCCGGTCGACGCCCGGGTGGGTGGTGACCTCGGGCAGCCGCCCGAGCAACCCCTCGAACGCGCTGACCGCGTACGGCAGGGTGCCGCTGTACCAGTCGGTGAGCACCGTGTCGGCGAGCGGGCCGAGCACCGCGACCCGCCGGTCGGACGCGAGCGGGAGCAGCCCGTCGTTGGACAGCAGCACGACCGACTGGCGGGCCGACTCGCGGGCCAGTTCCCGGTGGGCCGGGCAGTTCACCACGTCGGCCGGCACGTCGCCGTACGGGTCGTGGCCGGGCGGGTCCAGGTCGCCCAGGCGCAGCCGGACCGACAGGATCCGCCGGACCGCGCGGTCCACGTCGGACTCGGCGACCAGCCCGCGCGCCAGCGCCTCGGTGAGCCGGTCCACGGTGGGGCGCGGGTCGTCGTCGTCCTCGGTGAAGCTGTCCACGCCGGCGCGCAGCGCGGCGGCGAAGCCGGCCACGTGGTCGGGCAGGTACTTCTGCATGCCGGCGATGTTGCCGACCGCGCCGGCGTCACCGACCACCATCACCTCGTCGTCGGCCCAGCCGCGCAACTCGCCGTCGATGAGCGGGCTCAGGTGCGCCGGCACGCCGTCGACCAGGTTGTACGACGCCATCACGGCGACCGCCGCGCCGGCGGCCAGCGGCGCGCGGAAGGCCGGCAGCTCGTACTCGTGCAGCACGCGTGGCGGCAGGTCGTTGGAGGTGAGCGCCCGGTCGGTCTCGTTGTTGTAGCCGAGGAAGTGCTTGAGCGTCGGCGCGGTCCGCAGCCGGGTGGGGTGCGCGCCGCGCAGCCCGGACGCGTAGGCGGTGGCGAGCCGGCCGGTGAGCCAGGGGTCCTCGGACCAGCCTTCCTCGTTGCGTCCCCACCGTGGGTCGCGCAGCGGGTTGACCACCGGCGCCCACACGTTGAGGCCGACCCGGTCGGGGTCGGCGCGGTGCTTGGCCCGGACCTCGTCGCCGACGGCGGCGCCGACGGCGGTGATCAGGTCCGGGTTCCAGCTCGCGGCCAGGCCGAGCGCCTGCGGGAAGACGGTGGCCTCGCCGAGCCAGGCGACGCCGTGCAGCGCCTCCGTGCCGGTGCGGAACCCTGGCAGGCCGAGCCGGGGGACGGGCGCCTGCCACTGGTGCAGCAGGCCGAGCTTCTCTGCGACGGTGAGGCGGGCGAGCAGGTCGTCGACGCGGTGGGGGGTGGGGTCGGTCATGGCGGGCGCCTCCGGTGGGCGTGCGGGTCACACTCCCGGCCATCGAAGCGCTTCGATTGCCGGGTGGTGAGGACGGCGGCACGCACGCAAAAAGGGGGTGGGGTGGTCGGCCGGCGGGTCGGCCCGGAGCTGCGGTGAAGCGCTTCGACAACCGCCGGAAAACAGGCCGCCCACGGATTGCCCGGTCCGGAAGCGGCGCTACCGAGGTTGGCATCCGGGGCCGGTGCGGTCAAGGGTCAGGCGGCGGGTAGTTGCCCGGCCTCCACGGTGGCCAGTGCGGCGGTGGCGCCGCCCAACGCGCTGGCGGCGGAGCCGAGCGTGCTGGCCTCCAGCCGGACCCCGGCCGGCGGCGCGAGCGTGCGGGCGGCGAGTTCGGTGCGGGCGGCCGGCAGCAGCCACGGCGCGAGCGTCGCCAGGTGGCCGCCCACCACGACCACCTCCGGGTCGAGCAGGTCGACCAGGACGGACACCGCACTGCCGAGGTGCCGGCCGATCTCGGTGAGCCCGGTGCGCACCGGCTCGTCGCCGGCGCGGGCGAGTGCCTGGATCCGGTCGATCTCCGGCAGGTAGTCGGTGACCGGCGCGTCCGGCGCGGCGTCGGGCAGCAGGCGGCGCACCACGGCGTCCACGCCGGCCAGCGACGCGAGGCAGCCCCGGCGCCCGCACCGGCACGCCGCGTCCCCGAGCCCCGCGGTCGCGGACGGGGAAGCGCCGGCCAGGACCGGCAGGTGGCCGATCTCGCCGGCGAAGCCCCGGCCACCGCGCAGCAGCCGGCCGCCGCTGACCAGGCCGGCGCCGACCGCCAGCCCGCCGGTGAGGTGGATCAGGTCGGCGGTGCCGGCGTACGGGCCGTGCCGCAGCTCCGCCGAGGCGGCGAGGTTGGCGTCGGTGTCCACGCCGACCGGGAAACCCGGGTCGCGTAGCGCGCGGCGCAGCTCGGCGGCGAGCGGCACGCCACGCCAGCCCAGCGCGGGGGCCAGCGGGACAGCGCCGTCGGCGTCCACCAGGCCGGGCACGCCCACGGTGAGGCCGAGCACCGTGCGCCCGGCGCCGGTGACCCGGGTGACCGCGCGGCGGGTGAGCGCGGCGAGCGCGCGTACCGTCTCCTCGGGGCCGGTGAGCGCGGCGGCGAAGGCGCGTCGCCAGGTGAGCAGCCGCTCGCCGCTCAGGTCGGCGGCGACCACGACCAGCTCGTCGGCGCCGATCTGCAGGCCGAGCCCGACGTAGCGGGCGCCGTCGAGCACGAGCATGGTGGCCGGGCGGCCCACCCGGTTCTCGGTCAGCCCGGTCTCGCGCAGCAGCCCGTGCTCGATCAGCTCGCTGACCAGGCTGGAGACGGTGGCCTTGTTGAGGCCGGTGCGGGCGGCGACGTCGGCGCGGGAGCAGGGCGCGTGCCGCCGCACGTGCCGCAGCACCACGGCCCGGTTGGCGACCCGCACGTCGCCGAGGTCGGCCGTCTGGACCGGCCGGTCGATGCTGATCACGTGCTGTCCGCCTCCTGCGCCGCCGTCCGTCGGGTTCGGCCAAAGCTTAAACTAAATCGGCTTGGTGCCCGCCGGGCGGCTCAGCCGCCGAACCACGGCGCGAACGGGGTCACCGGGACCGGCTCGCCGTCGAGCACGACCCGGCGCGGCGCGTCCGCGCCGACCACGCTGACGCGGCGCACGTCCAACGGCCCGTCCACGCGTACCCGCAGCGTGTCGCCGTCGCGGACGGCGGTGACCGTGCTGTCGCCGTCGTCGTCGCGGACCACCGTCACGCCGTCGGTCCCGCCCCACGACACCAGCGTGACGTCGCGGAACGGGCCTTCGGGCACGGTGGGCGCGGGCGCCACCGTCGGGATCAGCGCGCCGCGCCGCACGTACAGCGGCAGCCGGTCGAGCGGCGCCCGCACCCGCAGGTGCCGGCCGCCGGGGTGACGCTGCCCGGTCGCCGCGTCCAGCCAGTCGTCGCCGGCAGGCAGGTAGACGGCGCGTTCCCCGCCCGGGTCGAGCACCGGCGCCACCAGCAGGTCGACGCCGAGGCGGTACTGCAGGTCGATGGCCCAGGCGGTCGGGTCGTCCGGGGTGTCGACGAGCAACGCCCGCAGCATCGGGCTGCCGGTGCGGGCCGCGTCCACCGCCGCCGACCACAGGTACGGCAACAGCCGGTAGCGCAGCCGCAGCGCCGCCACCGCGTGCCGTTCCGCCTCCGGCGGGAAGTCCCACGGCAGCCGGCTGGTGGTGCCGTGCAGCCGGACCAGCGGCGACAGCGCGCCGAACTGCGTCCAGCGCACGTACAGGTCGGGCTCCGGCGTGCCGTGGAAGCCGCCGGTGTCGTGGCTCCAGAACGGCACCCCGGACAGCCCGTGGGACAGCCCACCGCGCAGCGTGCTGGCCATGCCCGGCCAGGTGGCGTTGACGTCGCCGCTCCACTGCGCGCTGTGCCGCTGTCCGCCCAGGTACGACGAGCGCGCCCACACCGTGCGGTGCCCGGCGACCTCCTCGGTGACGTCGGCGACCACGTCGTTGAACAGCAGCGCGTACACGTTGTGCAGCTCGACGCCGGTCATGCCGTTGTGCGCCACCGCGTCGGCGGGCACCCCCTCGGCGAAGTCGGTCTTGAACACCGCGACGCCCTGGGCCAGCAGCGGTCGCAGCAGGCCCTGGAACCAGCGCACCGCCGCCGGGTTGGTCAGGTCCACGATGGCGCAGACCGGATAGCTGCCGTGCCAGGTGTCCGCGACGTACGTGTCGCCGTCGGGGCGGCGCAGGAAGTAGCCGGCGGCCTCGGCCTCGGCGTACAGCGGGCTGTCGGTCATCAGGTAGGGGTTCATCCACAGGCACACCCGGAAGCCCGCCTCGGCCAGGTCCTTGAGCAGGCCGGCCGGGTCGGGGAACGCCTGCTCGTCCCAGCGCAGGTCGGACCAGCGGCCGGCGACCTGCCAGTAGCAGTCCAGGTGCAGCACGTCGCACGGGACGTCCCGCTCGCGGATGAGGCGGGCCCGCTCGCGCACCCGCTGCTCACTGTCGGGGAAGAACCCGGAGGAGATCCAGGCCCCGAACGCCCAGCGGGGCGGCAGGTACGGCCGGCCGGTCAGCGCGTCGAACCGGTCCAGGATCCGCGCCGGTGTCGGGCCGGCCAGCACGTAGTAGTCGAGCAGGTCGTCCGGGACGAGGATCTGCACGCTGCTGTGGGTGCTGGCGCAGACGTCGAACTGCACCGGCAGGCCGCTGTCGACGAGCACGCCGTAGCCGCGGTCGGACAGGTAGAACGGCACGTTCTTGTGCGACCGGTCGGACTCGCCCCCGAACGCGTCGAAGTTCCACATCAACGGTCGCTGGCCGCGCTTGTCCAGCGCTGTGAACTTCTCACCGAAGCCGACGAACCGTTCGTCGCCGGGCGCGACGAAGCTCTCGTGCCAGGCGACCGGGTCGCCGTCGGAGGTGGAGCGTCCGAGCGGCAGCGTGCGCCGCCGGCCGCTGATGTCGCGGGTGCCGCCGTCGGCGGCCACCAGCAGCCGACCGTCGGCGTCGAGGAAGCGCAGCCCCCACGGGTCGAGGCGGATCTCGGCGCGCACACCGCCGGCGTCCACCCGGGCGTACGCGTCGTCGACGGTGACCTCGGCCGGGTGCGGTACGGGCCGGGTCAGCGTCAGCGCCCGGGCGGAGCGGCTGCGCACCGAGAGGTCGTCGGTGAGCCGTACCCGGATGATCCCGTGCCCGGCGGCCTCGACGCGCGCGACGAGCGTGCGGCCGGAGGAGCAGGTGGCGGTGAGCGTGACCCCGTGCGGCTCGACCGCCGCCACCTCGGCCCGCAGCACGTCGTCGGCGCCCTCCTCGCCGGGGGCACGCACCGGCAGGTCGGGTGGGTCGGCCACGAACGTCTCGTACGGGACCAGGGGCGGGCGGTACGGCATGGGCGTCTCCTCGCGGCGACACGGGCGGCCCCGCAAGTTTCTTGGGAACCACAACTAACTGTCAATGATCTGTCGCATTGACTTTCATCCTCACCTCTTTCTACTTTGACGGGGATGACAACTAAAGCGTTGTGGAGCGACGGTCGGCTGAGCTACGGCGGAGACTGGAACCCGGAGCAGTGGCCACCGGCGGTGTGGTCGGAGGACGTCGCCCTGATGCGCGCGGCCGGGGTCAACCTGGTCACCGTGGGCGTGTTCGCCTGGTCCCGCCTGGAACCCGCCCCCGGCCACTACACCCTCGACTGGCTCGACGAGGTGTTGGACCTGCTGCACGCCGCCGGCATCCGGGCCGCCCTGGCCACCCCCACCGCCTCCCCACCACCCTGGTTCACGCGGCGTCACCCGGACGCGATGCCGCTCACCGCCGACGGCGTCCGCCTGCACCACGGCAGCCGGGACACCTACTGCGCCGCCGCGCCCGCCTACCGTGCCGCGGCCCGGAGCATCGCCGACGTGCTGGCCACCCGGTACGCCCACCACCCGGCGCTGGCCCTGTGGCACGTGCACAACGAGTACGGCACCACCTGTCACTGCGACCACGCCGAGACGGCGTTCCGCCGCTGGCTCACCGGCCGGTACGCCGACCTCGACGCGCTCAACGACGCGTGGGTGACCAGCTTCTGGGGGCAGCACTACTCCGACTGGGCGCAGGTCGGCGTGCCCCGCGCCACCCAGTACCTGGCCAACCCCGGCCAACTGCTCGACTTCCGCCGCTTCTGGTCGGACACGCTGCTGTCGGCGTACACCGAGCAGCGGGACCTGCTGCGGGCGGCGAACCCGGCGGTGCCGGTCACCACCAACCACGTGCTCGGCGACTGGGTGCCGGTCGACCACGCCCGCTGGGCGCGCGAGGTGGACCTGGTGGCCGTCGACCACTACCCGGACCGCATCGACGGCGGCGCGGAGGAGCAGACCGCGCTCGCCGCCGACCTGGCCCGCGGCTGGGCCCGCCGCGGCGCCGGCCGCCCCGCGCCGTGGCTGCTGATGGAGAGCGCACCCAACCAGATCCACGTCACCGGGCGGATGCACACCAAGGAACCGGGCCGGATGACCCGGCACAGCCTCGCGCACGTCGCCCGCGGCTCGGCCGGGGCGATGTTCTTCCAGTGGCGCGCCCCGGCCGGCGGCGCCGAACGGTTCCACTCCGCGGTGGTGTCGCACGCCGGCGCGGACACCCGGGTGTTCCGGGAGGCCACCGACCTCGGCGCCGCGCTCGGCCGGCTCGCCGGCACCGCGACGGGGCAGGTGGAGGCGCGCGTGGCGATCGCCCACGACGCCGCCAGCGGCTGGGCGCTGCGCCACCCGGGGATGCCCCGCGACGGCCTCGACCACCCGGGCGAGGTGGCCGCCGCGCACCGGGTGCTGTGGCACGCCGGCCTCACCGCCGACCTGGTGACGCCCGGCGACCCGCTCGACGGCCACCGGCTGCTCGTGCTGCCCGCGCTCTACCTGGCCGCCGACGCCACCGTCGACTGGGTACGCCGACACGTCCACGCCGGCGGGCACCTGCTGGTCACCTGGCTCAGCGGCGTCGCCGACGAACACGCCCGCGTCCGCCTCGGCGGCTACCCGGGCGCCTACCGCGACCTGCTCGGCGTGCGGGTGGAGGAGTTCCACCCGCTCGCCGACGACGAGCGGGTGCCGCTGACCAGCGGCGGGTACGGCCGGATCTGGTCGGAGACCGTGCACCTGGCCGGGGCGGAGCAGGTCACCGCGTACATCGGTGGGGTGCTGGACGGCCGCCCGGCGGTCACCCGGCACCGGGTCGGCGCCGCCCGCACCTGGTACGTCTCCACCCGGCCCGACGACGACACGTACCGCCGGCTGCTCGTCGAGGCGGCCCGGCTCGCCGGCGTCACCCCGACCTGCCCCGCGCCGCCCGGCGTCGAGGCGGTCCGCCGCCGCGACGGCGACCAGAGCTGGCTGTTCCTGCTCAACCACACCGACCGCCCGCAGCGGGTGCCCGCGGCCGGGCACGAGCTGCTCACCGGCGAGCCGGTCGACGACCACGTGACCGTCGGGCCCGGCGGCGTGGCGGTGCTGCGCGAACCGCCGCGCTGACCGCGTGCCGGCCTCGCGTTCACCCCCTGTGACGCGCGACACTCGGACGATGTCCGTCGTGCTGTCCGCCGCCGCCACCCCGACCGCGCCCGGCCTGCTGCTGCGACCGTGGCGCGACGGCGACGCCGACGCGCTGCTGGAGGCCTACCGGGACCCGGTGCTGCGCGCCTGGACCCGCTTCCCGGTGACCACCCGCGCCGAGGCGCGCGCGTTCCTGCGCCGGGCCCGGCAGGGCTGGGCCGCCGGGCGCCGGTTCAGCTTCGCGGTGCTGGAGGACACCCCGTCGGGGGAGCGGCTGGTGGCCTGCGTGGTGCTCAAGGAGGTCCAGCCCGGGCGGCCGGCCGCCGAGGTCGGCTACTGGACCGCGGCCCCGGCCCGTGGCCGGGGCGTCGCGCCGCGGGCCGTCGACGCGGTCACCGGCTGGGCGTTCGCCCGCTTCGCCGCCGGCGGCCTGACCCGCCTGGAACTGCTGCACCAGGTCGACAACCCGGCCTCCTGCCGGGTCGCGGAGAAGAGCGGGTACGCCTTCGTCGAGGTGCTGCCGGCCCGCCCGCCGTTTCCCCGCGACGGCCACCGGCACGTACGCCGGCTGCCCTGAGCCGTCACCGCGCGGCCGGGCCGAGCAGGCGCAGCAACAGGCGCGGCTCGCCCGGCCACGCGTCGAGCAGCACCTGCCGGGGCACCTGCCGCCCGGCGTAGCGCAACGCGAGCGCCACCACGACGATGTCGTCCAGCGGGCCGATCACCGGCAGGAACTCCGGGATCAGGTCGATCGGGCTGGCCAGCCACACCCCGGCGACGACGATCGCGATCCGGGCCCGGCGCGGCACGCGCGGGTCCCGGCGCAGCCGCCGCACCGTGGTCAGACAGTCGGGCACGAACGCGGCCAGGTCACGCAACAGGCCGGGTCGCAGCCGCCGGGCCGCCAGCACCAGCACCGCCCAGCTCGCGACCAGGCATCCGGTCGCCACGCCGAGGCCGATCAGCCAGTCACGCACGTCGCCGCTCCTCCCGTCGGCGGAACACTACGCGCCGGGAACACTTCCGCGCGCCGCGACGCTGACCATGGTCGGCAACCGGCGGATACGGTGGGAGCGGGAGGTGACGGCGGTGACGACAGGCTGGGAGGCCGCGGTCGAGGCGCAGATCCGCTCGGCGCAGGAACGCGGCGAGTTCGACAACCTGCCGGGCGCCGGCAAACCGATCCCGGGCCGCGACCAGCCCTACGACGAGGGCTGGTGGATCCGCAGCTTCATGGAGCGGGAGCAGATCCCGTCCGACCTGATGCTGCCCACCCCGCTGCAACTGCGCCGTCGCGTCGAACAGCTTCCCGCCGAGCTGCGCGACCTGCCCACCGAGGACGCGGTCCGCTCGTACGTGGCGGCGCTCAACGCCGAGGTGGTGGCCTGGCTGCGTGCCCCGACCGGCCCTCGGGTGGTGGTCCGGCCGGTCAACGTCGACGAGGCGGTACGGCAGTGGCGGGCCGACCGGCAGCAGCGTGTCGTGACCGCGACGCCGGTCGAGCCGGCGCCGCCCGCCCCGCCCGCGGCCCGCGCCCGCCGCCGGTGGCGTTGGTGGCGTCGCTGAGCCCGACCGCACGTCAAAGCGACTATTCTGTACGGCATGGACCCGATCGGCTCCGTTCGCAAATCGCGAAGACCCTATGAGGCCCGCCCGGGACGCCGGGCGATCGTGGCGGCTGATCTGAGTGAACTGAACGGACCGACCACCGGGATCGTTGAGCTGCCGCACCGCCTGTTCTGGCAGCCCGACCGGCACGTCGACCTCGACAAGCCCGGCTTGTTGGCCTGGATGTACGAGACGGTGCTGGCGGAGGCCGTCCGTCCCGAGGAACTGCGGAGCTGGTTGCACGGGCCGACCCTTACGCGGATCTGGCCCACGCTGCACCTGCCTCGCGGCGTCCGCCGCGCCTGGGAGGAACGCCATCATGTGCTTCGCGTCCGGGGCATCGCCGCCTGATGCCGCATGTTCCCGATCCCTTTCAGCACGAGGTCACCCGCATTGCGCTCGCCACGGCCGCTCGCCACGGCTTCGCGCTCGCCGGGGGTCAAGCGCTGATCGCCCACGGCTTGGGAACCCGGCCCACCGAAGACATCGATCTCTTCACTGATACCGAGGGCGGCGTCACCGCCGCCTCGGAACTGGTTCGTGACGCCTTGTGCGACGCGGGCCTCCAGGTCGAGATCATGAGTGATCCCAGCGAACTCGACGAGGTCTTCTACGGATTCGATCAGGACATGGTCGAGTTCGAGGTACACCGCGACGCTCAAGCCGTCCGCGTGCAACTCGTCCGCTTCGCCCGGTTCAGCACCCCGGTGGTGCTCGACATCGGACCCGTCCTCCACCTCGACGATGTCGTCGGCACCAAGGTGGCTGCCATGATCACACGAGCGCAGCCACGCGATTACATCGACGTCGCGGCAGTTCTCGACCGCTATGACCGCCAGAATTTGATCGCGCTCGCCCGCAAAGCAGACCCTGACATCACTGACGACGAAATTCACGACGCTATACGTCGGCTCGACGGCCTACCCGATACCGTCTTCGTGCTCTACCGCCTTGCACCCGCGCAGATCAACGAGGTTCGCGCGGCCTTCACCGACTGGCCCCGAGGATAGCTGCACTGCCAGCGATCGGCAGAGGCCGGCCTTGGCGCCTCAGCCGCCGCGACCACACCGGGATGACGCTGGTGGCGTCGCTGAGCCCGACCGCAGGTCGCCGCAGAACGCGTCAGGAGTCGCCGGCCGCCCGGCCCAGTCCGGCGAAGGCGCGGTCCGCGTCGACGACCGCCTCCGGGTGGACCTCGTGCGCGGTCCGCCCGTCGGCGATCTTCTGCCAGTTGTTGCGCGCCAGCACGCGGTGCACGGCGATCACCTGGGCGGCCAGCAGTCGGGGCCCGAGGCCCGGGCCGAGGGCCGCCGCCAGCGCCTCCTCGTCGTCGTGCAGGTACTGCATGAGCCGTCCGGCCAGGCTCGGCGTGCTGAACACCAGTCGGTGGAACGCCACCACCTGGGGATGATCGTTGAGGCCGGTCACCGGCTCGAAGCGGTCGAGGCCGGCCCGAAAGTGCCGGCGCAGCGCCGTCATCGGCGCGACGTCGGGCCGGCGGTCGCGTACCACGCGTGCGGCCTCACCGTTGTGGTCGGCGAACCGATGCAGGATCAGGTCCTCCTTGGTCGCGAAGTAGCGGAACAGGGTCGGTTTCGACACCTCGGCCGTCGCCGCGATGTCGGACACCGACACCTGCTCGAACCCGCGCGCCAGGAACAGCGTGATCGCGGCGTCGGCGATCGCGCCCCGGGTCTGCGCCTTCTTGCGGGCCCGCAGCCCGCCCGGCTCACTCACCGCGTCAGGGTAACAAGTGTTACCTGGTTGCGTTTTTAACCGGGTAACGGTTCGATGGTGGGCATGAAACGTACAGACGCGGTGCTCGTCACCGGGGCGACCGGCCGGATCGGGCGCGCCGTGATCGATCAACTGGTCGACGCGGGCGTGCCGGTCCGCGCCCTCGTCCGCCGCCCCGAGTCGGCGGCCACCCTGCCCACCGCCGTCGAGGTCGTCACCGGTGACCTCACCGTGCCCGCGTCGCTCGACGCGGCCCTGACCGCCGTCCGCGCCGTCTTCCTGGTCTGGACCGCCCCGCCGCACACCGCGCCGTCGGTCGTCGACCGGCTGGCCGCCCACCCGCGACGGGTCGTCTACCTGTCCGCGCCCCACCGCACCCCGCACCCGTTCTTCCAGCAGCCGAACCCGATGGCGACGCTGCACGCTCGCATCGAGCAGCTCATCGCGGCGACCGGTCTCGACGCGACGATCGTCCGGCCGGGGATGTTCGCCTCCAACGCGCTGCACTGGTGGGCCCCGGCGATCCGTCGCGACGCGGTGGTCCGGTGGCCGTACGGCGCGGCCCAGACCGCCCCCGTCGACGACCGGGACGTCGCCGCGGTCGTCGCGCGGGTCCTGTCCGAGAACGGGCACGCCGGCGGCGACTACGTCCTGACCGGCCCCGAGTCGCTCAGCCAGGCCGAACAGGTCAGCCTCATCGGCGCCGCCCTGGGCCGGCCGATCGCCTTCGAGGACCTGCCGCCCGACGAGTTCCGTCGCCAGGCCCCGGAGGCCGCGCGTCCCGCCGTGGACATGCTGCTGGCCGCGTGGCGCGCCACCCTGGGGCATCCGGCGCACGTCACCACCACGGTGTCGCGCCTGCTCGGCACGCCGGCGCGCACGTTCCGTCAGTGGGCCGCCGACCATGTCACCGCGTTCACCGCAGCGGCCGATCCGGCGACCTGAGCCAGCTTGCTCCTCAGCCGAGCGCGGCCCGCCACGTCCACGACGTCCGGCGCGGCCGGTCGCCCAGCGGGGCCCGGCCGGTCAGCCAGAGCAGCACCGGCGCCGGCGCACCGGCGGGCGCGTCGGGGAACAGCCGACGCACCACCCCGGCGCACAGCCCGGCCGGCGGTGACCAGGGCACGTCGAGACCACGGGTCACGTCATGGGTGTGCAGCAGGATCTCGGCCACGCCCATCGCGGCGAAGCCGCCCGGGTCGCAGGGCCCCCAGTGCCAGCCCCGGTCGTCCGGGTCGGCGGTGTCCACCAGCGCGGCGAGCATCCCGGCGGTGGCGGTCGCCACGGTCAGCACCCGCTCCGGTGGCGCGTCGGGGTGGACCCGCAGGTCGAACGGCAGGTAGCCGTCGGTGGGGCGGCCGGCCACCTGACCGGCGTACCCGGCCAGGTCGTGCGCGACGTGCGCGGTCGTGGTCCAGCAGGACCAGTCCAGGTCGCCCGCGCGTACCGTCCAGTCCCGGCCGGCGGCCGGCAGCAGCACGGCGGTCATCGCGGCGGCGGCGGCGCGGACGTCCGCGCCGGTCATCCCGGACTTGTGGGAGGGTCCCTCGGGGGGCATCACCGTCGGCGGACGCGCAGCACGCAGGTGCGCATCGGGAGCGTGAACTCGCCGTGCGCGGTCTCCGGCCGGCTGGCCAGGAACGCCCGGATGCGGTCGAGCGTGGCCTGCCGCTGCGGCGCCGGCATCACCAGCAGGCCCGCCCGGGTGGCGAGCGTCGCGGTCAGCGAGTCGGCGGTGCGCTGCTGCCCGTGCCGGAACGTGGCCTGCTCGGGCGCGTCGAAGCGGGCCGGCGCGCCGTTCTTCGGCAGGTGCGTCCGCGCCGTCTCGACCCGCCAGCTCGCGGGCGTGTCGCGAGGGCCGACGACGGCGCTGCCGCTGACCTCGGCCAGGCCGGCGACCCAGTCGACCTCGTCGTCAAGCACGTTCCACAGGCCGGCCAGGACGCCGCCGGGGGCGAGGACCCGGGCGATCTCCGGGCCCGCCACCGCCATGTCGAACCAGTGCATGGCGTTGCCGGCCAGCACGGCGTCGACGGACGCGTCGGGCAGCGGGATCGCCTCGGCGCTGCCGGACAGCGCGCGGACATCCGGCAGCGCGCCGCGCAGCTCGGCCAGCATCGCCGGGTCCGGCTCGACGGCCGTGACGTCGGCGCCGACCGCCCGGAGCGTGGCGGTCAGCTTGCCGGTGCCGGCCCCGAGGTCGAGCACCCGGGAGCCGGGAGCGGCCTCCAGCGCCCACCGGACCGCGTCCTGCGCGTAGTCCGGGCGGTGCTGGGCGTACGCGGTGGCCGCGGCTCCGAACGACGAGGAGTGCCGGGCGTGGTCGGGCTGCCGCATTCAGGGTTTCCTCTCGTCGAGCGCGGCGAGCAGGCGCAGCGGGTCGATGTAGTCGCGGTAGGACACGACCAGGCCGTCGCGG
This sequence comes from Micromonospora sp. AKA38, assembly GCF_027925725.1. Lineage (NCBI taxonomy): Bacteria > Bacillati > Actinomycetota > Actinomycetes > Micromonosporales > Micromonosporaceae > Micromonospora > Micromonospora sp. AKA38. The sequence continues at coordinate 1,428,225 of NZ_BNEI01000005.1, forward strand.
ACCCGGAACACCGCGATCACGGTCTGCTCGAACGGCGCGCCGGTGGCGACGACGGCGCCGTGGGCCGCGTACTCCACGATGACCACCTCGGGGTCGGTGCTCTCGTGCAGCACCACGTCGCGGTGCTCGTCGATGGTGATCAGGGCGTTGGCCGCCTCGGTCAGGTGTCGGCGGATCTCGGCGTGCCCCCGCACCCGGCCGGGCACGCCGGCGGGGCGGAACGGCCACTCGATGTGCCCGGCCGGGTCCATCAGCGCCAGGAACGCCTCGACGTCCTGCTCGCGGCCGGCCCGCAGTACCCGCTCGACGACCTGACGCGCCGATGTCGTCATCGCTGCCTCCGGAGTGGATCGGCGTTGTCCCCGCCACCGTAGTACCGGTCGCGGCGGGCCGGGTGCCCGCCGCGACCGGTCCCCGTCAGTTCACGGACATCAGCGTGAACGTGAAGACGGTGTTCCTCGACCGCCGTTCGGGCACGTCGCACTTGACCCGGCGCCGGACCTCGGCCCGGCTGAGGCCCAGCCCGCGGGCGACGAGCCGGTCCGGGCGTACCGGCACCGGATCGTGGAACACCACCTCCACCCGGATCGGCCACGCCTCGCCGAGCGGTACCGGCACGGCGTCCAACCGCCACGCGTCCGTCCAGTCGAGGACGACGTGGTTACGCCGGGCGAACGCCGGATCCAGCAGGGTGGACGCCACCAGCCGCGCGTCGTTGGTGTGGTAGCCGTGCAGCTCGGCCGGATCGAGGGAGCCGACCGTCGTCCGTTCGTGGACGGTGAGCTTGCTGGTCCGGTCGCAGCGCACGCACCGGACCAGCAGCCACACGTCCAACAGCTTGCCGTTGGCGTTGACCCGGAACCGGCCGTAGCCGGTGGTGGCGGACTCCGACGGGCAGTCCACGCACCGCCGCGACAGCAGCGGCAGCCTGGTCCGGCGGACGACCCAGGGCAGCACGATATGAGGTGGTGAGGACATGAGTTTCGAGACCCGATCTCTCTGGACCTGACACCGCGACCTCGAACGCCGCGTGGCCGGGCGCGCGAGGGCAGCCCGGCGGAACCGACGGGACGCGTCGGGTTCCGGTGCGCGGTGGAACGTGTCAGATCCGGAGAGCGGGCGGGGTCATGCGGCTCGTGTCCTCTCTCCTCGGTGTGCCAGGCAACTTAGGAGACACGGAGGAGCGGCTCAACCGGTTATCCCGCTAATTAAAGGATTACCGGTTACAACAAACCAGTAAATCCGCTGGGCAAATGCCGCAAAACGTTCATGCACCATAATGACAGTTCTTGTGCGTAAGGCTTCGAGCTGGTGTCATCGCCCGCGCACCGTCCGGTCCGGACCTCACGCGGCAAGGACGCGGCACCGTCGTACGGATGCGCTGCTACACCGGCGACTACCGGGGCGCCCTACGGCCGGCCCACGAGATCGAGGAGATCACCTGGCTGACCTACGCCGACCGGCACCGCGTCTCCCCGGTCGACCAGAGCGACTTCGATCACCTGCACCGCGCCGACCAGCTTCGCTGACGACCGGATCGCGGCTCAGGGTCGGTAACCGGCTCGGGCGGCGGCCACCTCGGCGGCGCGGCGCTCGCGCCACCGCCGCTGGGCGTCGCTGTTGCAGTGCCGGCACACCTTCCGGAACCGACCGGTGCCGGGGTCGACCTCCCGCTCGTGCCCGTTGCGGCAGGTCGGCTGCTGCCGCCGCGCGCGGCGGTTGTCGCCACGGCTGAGCTGACGCAGGTGCGTCGGCTCGATGCAGTCGAGCACGCCGCAGTCGTGCCGCACCTCCAGACCCGGCCGGTAGCCGCCGACGAAGACCGCGTACGCGGCGACGTGCGCCCACGCCCGGCCGGCCACCTTCTGGTGAACCCCACGTCGGGTGCCGTAGCCGCGGACGATCAGGCAGCCGCCGGGCGTGCGGGTCGAGCGCGCCAGCAGGTGGGCCCGCAGTGACTCCTCGGTGAAGTGTCGGGACAGTCCGGTCACCTCAGACAGCATCCGGCGAGCATAGGCCGGCGGCATCGTCGCGGCGGGACCTCCCACCGCGACGAGACGTGGGGCCGCCGCCGGACCGGCGGCGCCCCCCAGCCGTACGTGGTCAGCGTTGCGTGCGGTCGTCGACCTCGGTGCCGGACTCACCGGGTCGGGCGCCGATCGCCTCCTCGGCGGCCCGGCCTCCGGTGCTCTCGTCGCCCTGCCGCAGCGAGCTTCGCGGCAGCCCGGCCAGGTGTGCCGGGTCCTCGATCGGCTGGTCCGGCCAGTCGTCCGAGGTGCCGTCGGCCAGGCCGGCCCGGCGCAACACCTCGACCAGGTCGTCGTGCGACAGGCGCTCGGCCTCCGGGATCCCGGCCCCGCGCGCCATGGACCGCAGCGTCTTCAGGTCTTCGCTCGCGAATGTCTCGGCCATGCCGGAGCCTTCCCGGCGGCCAAGACAAGGAAACCCGCCTCAGGCGCGGGCCCCGCCGAGGCCGAGGAGCACGGCCAGGCCGAGCGCGCTGCGCGGCGCGTACGGGATCCGCCACAGCCCGCCGTGTGCCGCCGCGTACGCTTCGTCCCGCCACGGGTGCTCCTGCGTCGGCCCGCCGCCGGTGCGCAGGTCGTGCACGAGCAGCGCGGCCATCAGCGTGTTGCTGGTGGCCGGCTCGAACACCTCGACGCCGAAACGGTGCGCGCCGGCGTACGCGGCGGCGAGCGCGCGGTTGCGCAGCACCGACCGGGTGCGGGTGGGCGGCGCGACGGTGAACGACACCGTGGTGCCGGCGTCACGGGCCACCGCCGCGCGCCAGCGTTGCAGCCGTTTGGCCAGCGCGTAGTTCGGTCCCTGCTGGGGGACCAGGCTGTCGTTGACGCCCGGGTCGGCGCCGGGCGGGTAGTTGCGGCGCAACAGCCGGCCGCCGGAGATCAGCCGCAGGGACCGGCGGGCCGGCCCGCGGGCGGCGTACCCGCGGTCGGCGTGGTCGACCGCGTCGCCGGGCACCGCGTACACGTCGGTGGGGGTGGCCAGGAACGCCAGCGCCGCGTCCGGGCGGTGCCGGGTCAGCTCGACGGTGAGCGCGTCGACGGCGGTGGCCACCCGGACGTTGGTGGCGCCGTCGGCGTAGACGTAGTTGCCGAGCACCAGCCGGCCGTCGATGCCGGCCAGCCAGCGGGCGGCCTGCGGCAGCCGGTGCAGCAGGTCCGCGCCGGCGGCGGCGGCCAGCGCGGCGTCGTCGTCGCCGGTGCCGGCCGGCACCGGCAGGTGCAGGCGGCCACCGTGACGCCGCGCGGTGCGCAGCACCCGGCGCCAGATCTCCGGACGGGGCAGGTCGACCGCGACCACGTCGCCGCCCCAGCGCAGCACCGACGGCAGCGGGCCCATCTCCGCGCCCGCGCCGAGCACCACGACCCGCTGGTCGCGCAGGTCCAGCCAGTCGGGGTTGGCGAGCACCGCGCCGACCGCCTCGGCGCAGCTCGGTTCGACCACGCCCGCGTCCACCCAGGCGTCGAGGCGGCGGCGCAGGTCGTCGCCACGCAGGCGGTGCCCCCGGTACGGCACGGACAGTTCCCGTTCCACCGGCCCGGCGCCGGTGACCGTGGCGGTGTGCAGCGGCGGTTCCGGGCCGGTCGAGGTGAGCGCCGCGTCGAGCGCGACGTCGGGGCCGCCGCCGGGCGGCGCGTACCGCATGCGGGTGTGCAGCGCGGTGAGGCCGTCACGGGCGACGGTGAGCGCGGCGGCGCGGGAGAGCAGGCCGGCCTCGACGAGTCGGCGGAAGTGGGTGAGGTAGCCGCGCCGCCAGTCGGTCTCGTGCTCGGCGGAGCGGGCGCCGACCGGGTCGACGGCGCGTAGCGCGTCGGCGACCACGGCGCGGCCCAGCGCGGTCGTGCTGCGCCGGCCGTCGCCGGTCGCGGGGAACACCACTCCGTCCACGGCTCACCTCCCTGCCCTGCGGTCGTGGGGTCACTCTGCCGCATCGGCGACGGCGTCGCCCGTCGAGGGCCGCTCAGCGGCGGGCGGGGCGGCGTTCCGGTCGGGGGCGGCCCCGCTCCGGGTCGACGCCGACCTGGACGGCGAAGGCCGGGTCGACGGCGAGCAGCGGACGCGGGCCGAACAGCGCCATGGCGGTGAGCAACGCGTCGGTGTCCCGGCCCTGCCAGGTGGGACGGCGTTCGGGGTCGAGGTCGGCGTGCTCGCGGCGCAGCAGGCGCAGCAGGCGCCGTGCGGCGGCGCCGGTCTCCGGCACCTCGGTCAGCCACCAGCCGCCCAGCGCGGTGGCCAGGCAGCAGAGCAGCAGCCCGGCGACCGAGGCGGGTCCGCCGGCGGTGCGGCCCTCGACCGCGCTCTCCACCAGCCGGGTCACCCCGACGGCGGCGACCAGGAACAGCGGCAGCGTGCCCAGGGCGACCCGTCGGCGTTGGGCGCGGGTGAGCAGCCAGCCGTCGCGGACCAGCCGGCCGACCATCCGGCGCAGCGCCCGCGCGACGTCGGGGTCGGCCAGCACGGCGGCCCAGGTCTGCGGGCGGCGCAGCGCGGTGTGCAGGGCGCGGACCAGGGCCGGCGGCCGGGACGGTGGTGGACCGTCGGCGTGCAGGGTGGCGAGTTCGCCGACGGTCACCCCGCCGGCGCGGCGCAGCGCGGCCACGCCCACCTGGCAGGCCAGCAGCGCCCGGTCGGTGAGGTACGCCAACTCGACCCGGTCGGGTGTCGCGCCCCGGGCCCGGCGGCCGGTCAGCTCGCGTACCGCCACGGCGACCGCGACGGCCACGGCGACCGCGCCCAGGTAGTCGAGGAGGAAGATCGGTCCGCTGACACCCCAGAGCATGGCGACAAGTATGGCCGTACGGTGATCCGGCGCGGGGGCGGGTGGAAACGGGTGGCCGCGCGTGACGTCGCGGGCTAGCGTGCCGACGATGCGCATCCGGGAGCACGTCGACGCCGACTGGGGCCAGGTCTGGCCGATCGTCGAGTGTGTCATCACCGCCGGGGACACGTTCGCCTACGACCCGGCCTGGTCGGCCGGGGTGGCCCGCGAGGTGTGGGTGGAACGCCCGCCGGGGCGTACCTCGGTGGCGGTGGACGACGACGGCGTCGTGCTCGGCAGCGCCAAGATGGGCGCCAACCGGCCGGGCCCGGGTGCGCACGTGGCGACCGCGAGTTTCCTGGTGGCCGCGGACGCACGCGGTCGTGGCGTGGGCCGGGCGCTGTGCGAGGAGGCGTTGGACTGGGCCCGTCGGGCCGGTTTCGCCGCGATGCAGTTCAACGCCGTGGTGGAGACCAACACCGTGGCGGTGCGGCTCTACCGGCGGCTCGGCTTCACGGTGGTCGGCACCGTGCCGGAGGCGTTCACCCATCCCACCCTGGGCCGGGTGGGCCTGCACGTCATGCACCGCTTCCTGTGACCGTCGCGCGGTACGGCGAAAGTGTCGGGGGCCGTCGTTAGGTTGACGGGGATCGCCGCCGTCGAAGGAGCCTCGTCATGACCACGCTCACCGACCGCCCGCACACCGCGCTGCTCGTCGTCGACGTGCAGAACGGCGTGGTGCGCGGCGCCCACGACCGGGACCGGGTGGTCGCGAACATCGCCGCCCTGGTCGAGCGCGCCCGCGCGGCCGGCGTCCCGGTGGTCTGGGTGCAGCATCACAGCGAGGAGCTGCCCACCGGCAGTGAGCAGTGGCGGATCGTGCCGGAGCTGGTGCGCCGCGACGACGAGCCGCTCGTGCACAAGGCCTACGGCGACTCGTTCGAGGCCACCGACCTGGAGCAGGTGCTCGCCGCCGGGGGTGTCGGGCGGCTCGTCGTGACCGGCGCGCAGACCGACGCCTGTGTCCGTTCCACCCTGCACGGCGCGTTCACCCGCGGCTACGACACCACGCTGGTCGCCGACGCCCACACCACCGAGGACCTGTCGGCCTACGGCGCGCCCCCGCCGGCGCAGGTGATCGCGCACACCAACCTCTACTGGGGCTTCCAGCGCGCCCCGGGCCGCCGCGCCGGCACGGTCGACACCGCCGACGTCGACTTCACCGCCGCCGTCCCGGCCTGACCGGCAGCCGAGCCGTCCGGTCCCCGACCGGCAGTCGAGCCGCTGGCGCGGCCGGTCCGGAACCGCCCACCCGCGGTGTGGTCGGGGAAAACGCCTGGCCGTCCCCGGTGGCTGCTGGCAGGCTGCCGGCCATGACCGCTCAAGCTCTCGCGGGGGCGCTCGCCGACGAGCGTCGCCGGGCCGTGTTCGCCGCGATCGTGCTCGGCGCCCGGGACGTCGCGTCGGTGGTGACGCGCACCGGCCTGCCGGCCCGCGACGTCGCCACCGCCGTGCGCCGGCTCACCGACGCCGGTGTGCTGACCGACGCCGACGGCCTGCGCGTCGACGGTGAACGGCTGCGCGAGTTCGCCCGGGCCGGGGCGTCGTCGCCGGCGCTCCCGCCGGCCGACCGGCGCAAGACGGTCCTGCGCACGTTCCTGCGCGACGGCGCGCTGATCCGGCTGCCGGCGCAGCGGGGTCGCCGCCGGGTGCTGCTGGAGCACATCACCGAGCGCACCTTCGAGCCCGGGCGGCGCTACCCGGAGCGGCTGGTGGACGAGGCGCTGCGCCCCTGGTGCGAGGGCGGTGCGGCGGACCACGTCACGCTGCGCCGCTATCTCGTCGACGACGTGCTGCTCACCCGCGAGCAGGGCGTCTACTGGCGGACCGGGCCGTGAGCGCCTGAGCGCCCTTTCGGGGGAGCGGCCGACAGAGGTTGACGACGGCGTGTCGCCGCGCTAAAACAGAAACCGGAAGTTGAGTCACTCAGACTCAAGTCGAGACCTTGGGCCAGGAGAACCGAGGAGGCAGGACCATGTTGATGCGTACCGACCCGTTCCGCGAGATCGACCGGATCGCCGAGCAGTTCTTCGGCACCACCGCCCGCCCGGCCGTGATGCACCTGGACGCCTACCGCGACGGCGACCACTTCTACGCCGCCTTCGACCTGCCCGGCGTGGACCCGGACAGCATCGACTGCACCGTCGAGCGCAACGTGCTGACCGTCCGCGCCGAGCGGCGTCGCCCGACCGGCGAGCACGTCGAACTGGTCGCGGCCGAACGTCCGATGGGCACGTTCACCCGGCAGCTGTTCCTGGGCGACACGCTGGACACCGACCGGCTGGAGGCCGGCTACGACAACGGGGTGCTGACGCTGCGCATCCCGATCGCCGAGCGGGCCAAGCCGCGCCGGATCGCGGTCACCTCGACCGCGGAGGGCAACGGGCACCGGCAGCTCACCACCGTCTGAACGCGCGTCACGCCGACGCGGGGGAGACCGGCGCGCCGGCCGCCCCCGCGTCGGTGTCCGACGGGTAGAGCCGGGTCAGCGCGCGCGCCGTGGCGGTGAACCGGTCCCGCAACTCGGCCGGGGCCAGCACCTCCACCTCGGCGCCGAGCTTGAGCAGTTCGGCGTGGGCGTGCCGCGTCGACTCGATCGGCACGGTGGTCTCCCGCCAGCCGTCCGGGCCGGGTTCGCCGGCCGCCGCCCGGGCCGCCCGTGCCATCTCCGGCGGGAAGACGTAGGGCATGAACTCCAACGCGGCGGTGCTGAGCCGGATGCGCGCCTCGCCGCGGTAGACGTCGCGTTCGTACCGGGCGGTCCACTCCCGCCAGTAGGCGGCCAGGTCGAAGCCGTCCGGGCGCTGGTGCCGCTCGTCGGTGACCACCGCGTCGAGCACCGCGCCGACCCGGTACGTGCGGACCTGCTCCTCGCACCGGGCCACCAGGTACCAGCGGCCGGCCTTGAGCACCACGCCGAGCGGGGCGACCAGCCGGGTCACCTCCCGTGGGGCGCGCCAACGCCGGTAGCGCAGCCGGACCAGCCGGTCCTCCCACACCGCGCCGGCCAGCGTGGCCAGGTGCGGGGTGGCCTCCGGGTGCCGGAACCAGCCGGGCGCGTCCAGGTGGAACCGCTGCCGCAGCCGGCCGCTGCGGTCGGCGAGTTCCTCCGGCAGCGCGGCCCGCACCTTCAGCTCGGCCGCGGCCACCGTGGTCGCCAGGCCCAGCTCCGCGGCGGGCCCGGGCAGGCCGGCGAGGAACAGCGCCTCGGCCTCCGGGCCGGTCAGCCCGGTGAGCCGGGTGCGGTAGCCGGCCAGCAGCCGGTAGCCGCCGGCCGGGCCGCGGTCGGCGTACACCGGGACGCCGGCGGCGCCGAGCGACTCGACGTCGCGGTAGACGGTCCGCACCGACACCTCCAGGGCGTCGGCGAGTTCCTGGGCGGTCATCCGCCCCCGGGCCTGCAGGAGCAGCAGCAGGGAGACCAGCCGGCTGGCGCGCACCGCACGACGGTAACCCCTGCCGGCGATCCGGTCGCGGCGCGCCTCGTCGCGAAACGCGCCGCCGACTGAGAACCTTTCTCGCATGTTGCGTCCCGAGGTCCTGCCCCGCGCCCGTGTCGCCGTGTCCGGCGCTCCGGCCGACTTCACCGAGGCGTGGCTGCGTAACCGGCGACTGTCCGAGCACACCCGCGACGCGTACCGGCGGGACGTGACCGGCTGGCTGCGCTGGTGCGCCGAGCGGGGCCTGGAGCCGCTGCGGGTCACCTTCCTCGACGTCAACGCGTACGGCCGGGACCTGGAGTCCACCCCGCGCGGACGCGACGGCCGCCCGCTGACCCCGGCCACCGTGGCGCGCCGGCTGTCCGCGCTGTCGAGCTGGTACGACTTTCTGGTCAAGCTGGGCGCGGTGCCGGCCAATCCGGTCGCCGCGGCCGACCGGCCCCGGGTCGACCGGGACCACTCCGCCACCGTCGGCCTCAGCCCGGACGAGGTCGACGCGCTGCTGGCCGCCGCCGAGGCGGACGCCGGCCCGACCGCCGCCCGCAACCGCGCCACCCTCGCGCTCCTGGCCGACCTGGGCCTGCGGGTCGGCGAGCTGGTCTCGCTGGACCTGGCCGACCTGGGCGCGGAACGCGGTCACCGCAGCGTCCGCTTCGTCGGCAAGGGCGGCAAGGTACGCCGTCGCGCGCTCACCCCCGGCACCACGTACGCGCTGGACGCCTACCTGGCGGAGCGGGCCGCCGCCCAGGGCGTCACGGTGCCGCAGCTGACCGGCCCGCTGCTGGTCACCGCCACCGGCGGGCGACTGGACCGGCACGCCGTGTTCCGGCTGGTACGTCGGCTGGCGCAGACCGCCGGGATCGCCGCCTGGGCGCGGTTGTCGCCGCACTCGCTGCGGCACGCGTTCGCCACCACGGCCCGCTCGGAGGGCGTGCCGCTGGAGGACGTGCAGGACGCGATGGGTCACGCCGACCCGCGGACCACCCGTCGCTACGACCGGGACCGGCACAACCTGGACCGCGACCCGGCGTACGCGATCTGGGCCGCCCGGGCCCGCCGCCGCGGCTGAGCGTCGGAGCCCGGCCGTAGGGTGCCGGGATGCGACACGGCCTGGAGATCTCCTGCGGCGGCGCCTCGGTGACGGTCGGCGACCTGGTCGCGCTCGGCGAGTTGGCCGAGCGGTCCGGCTGGGACGGCGTCTTCCTGGAGGACTACCTCATCCACCACGCCGGTGACGACCCGCCGACCTGGGACCCGTGGCTGGTGCTGGCGGCGGTGGCCGGGCGCACCGACCGGATCCGGCTGGGCACCACGGTGACCGCGCTGCCCCGGCGTCGCCCGGCGAAGCTGGCCCGGGAGGTGCTCACCCTCGACCACCTCTCCGGCGGCCGGGCCGGCGTCGCGGTCGGTCTCGGCGATCCGGCCGACCGAGGGCTGGCCGCGTTCGGCGAGCCGACCGACGTGAAGACCCGCGCCGCGATGCTCGACGAGGGCCTGGACCTGCTGGTCGCGCTGCTCGGCGGCGAGCGGGTCACCCATCGGGGCGGGCACTACCGCGCCGAGGGCGTGGCGCTGCGACCGGCGCCGGTGCAGTCGCCCCGGGTGCCGGTCTGGGTCGGCGGCAGCACCCAGGCCAAGGCGGTGCTGCGGCGGGCGGCCCGGGCCGACGGAATCGTGCCCTACAAGCTGACCGACACCGACGGCTGGTCCGACTTCACCGCCGACGAGGTGGCCGCCCTGGTCGCCGCGCTGCCGGCGACGCGCGCCGACGGCGCGCCGTTCGACGTGGCGGTCGGCGGCCGGCGGCGGCGGGCCGACGAGCGGGCCGAGCGCGCCTACCTGGCCGACCTGGCGGCGGCGGGCGCCACCTGGTGGCTGGAGTACGTGCCCGCCGGTGACCCGGCCGCGATGCGGGCCGCGGTCGCCCGCGGCCCGCTGCGCTGAGCCGGTCTCACTCCGGGCGGCGCGGGCAGAGGCAGAACGGCTGCCCGATCGGGTCGAGCAGCACGGTCCAGCTTCCGCCGCCGGGCTGGTGCCCCGGCCGGGTCGCGCCGGCCGCCACCAGGTCCCGCTCCGCGGCCGACACGTCGTCGACGGTCAGGTCCAGGTGGTAGCGCTTGACGCCGGTCGGGTCCGGCCAGGCCGGCGGCGCGTAGCCGGGCACCAGCCCGAACCCGATCGACGTGCCGCCGGAGGAGGTGATCATGGCGTACTCGGCCTCGCTGTGGGTGATCTCCCAGCCGAGGGCGTGGCCGTAGAACGCCGCGTGGGCGGCCGGGTCGGAACTGTCGAGGTTGACCATCGCGAGGTCGGCGTGCGTCGTCATGTCGGGCAGTCTGCCGCCGGTACCTGTCACCTCCTGTCAGGTACCGGCGACCGGCGCGGCACGCGTCGTTGACGGCTGCTCCGGGGCGTACGCCGACGGTGCCCGGTCCACCGCCGGGCGGCGCAACCGGCTGCGCGCCGGTCGCCGGTTGCCTACCGTCGGTGGTGATGGGCAGTCAGCAGGTGTGGCACCGACCGGCCCGGCGTCGCCGGCCGATGCGCGCGGGTGTGCTGGTCGCCGTGCTCGGGCTGGGTACCTGCCTGATCGGGGTGGCCGGGCTGGCGGTGTGGAACGCGCAGGTGGTGCTCCAGGCCGACGGGCCGGTGCGGGAGACCGCGGACGGGTTCTTCCGGGACGTCGCCGCCGGCGACACCGACCGGGCGTACGGACGGTTGTGCGCCGAGGCGCGCAGCCGGTGGAGCCAGGCCGGGTTCGGCAGTTGGGTGCGGACCCCGCCGCTGGTCAGCGGCTACGAGATCGTCGACGTGTCGGTGTCGACCCGGGCGGGTCGGCCACGCGGCACGGTGCTGGTGCGGTTGAACCGCGACGGCGGCGGCAGCGAGGAGCGGGAGCTGCCGGTGGTGCCGGAGGACGGCGGCTGGCGGGTGTGCGGGGACCCGTTCTGAGCCTCAGGCGCGCGGGCCCAGGTCGCCGGAGCGGTAGTGCCGCCGGCACAGCACCTGGTAGCGGACATCGGCGGTGTCCACGGTGTCGCCGATGACGACCTGCGCGCCCTCGCGGACCACCCGGCCGTCGACCACCCGGGCGTTGAGCAGCCCTTCCCGGCCGCACCAGCACAGCACCTCGACCTGGATGCGGGCCACCTCGTCGGCCAGCTCGAACAGTCGTTGCGCGGCCGGGAACAGGCAGGAGCGGAAGTCGGTGGCCAAGCCGAAGGCGTAGACGTCGACGTCGAACTTGTCGACCAGCTCGGCCATCTGCTCGACGTGGTCCAGGTCGTAGAAGGACGCCTCGTCGCAGATCAGGTAGTCGACGCGTACCCCCTCGGCCCACGCGTCGCGGACCAGGTCACGCAGGTCGAGTCCGTCGGTGACCTCGATGGCCTCGTGGGCCAGGCCGATGCGGGTGGTGACCTGCGGGCCCAGCGAGCGGTCGATGCGGGTGGTGACCAGGCCGCGGCGACCCTGCCGGGCGTGGTTGTAGTTCATCTGCAACGCCATGGTGGACTTGCCGCAGTCCATCGGCCCCCAGAAGAACTTCAGCGCGGCGGCGTGCAGCGGCCGGCCGTCGACGCCCCGGGCGGCGGCGCAGCCGCCGGCACGGTCGTCGCCGGGCCCCGGCAGGGGGCGGGCCAGGCAGGTCGGGGCGGCAGCGGCGTCGTCGGTCACGTCGGGGCAGCCTAGCCGATCGACGCCGCCGCATACCGGCCGAGATGATCGACCGGGTGCGCTCAGAGCACCCGGGGCGGGGTGTTGCCGGCGGCGATGATGGCCCGGCGCATCGGCACGGCGGCCAGCAACGCGAAGCCGACCACGAAGAAGATCAGCAGCGACACCAGGCCCACCCGGTAGGACGAGGTGAGCTGGAACACCAGGCCGAACGCGAGCGGGCCGAGCCAGCTGGTGCCCTTGTCGCTGATCTCGTAGAAGCCGTAGTACTCGCCCTCCTTGCCGGCGGGGATGAGCTGGCTGAACAGCGATCGGCTCAGCGCCTGGCTGCCGCCGAGCACCAGCCCGATGCAGCCGCCGAGGATCATGAACGGCACCGGCGCCTCGGCGGGCAGCCGGAACGCGGCGATGATCACGCCGGTCCAGAGCACCAGCGACAGCAGCACGGTCTTCCAGGCGCCGATGCGTCGGGCGAGCGCGCCGAGCGCGAGCGCGCCGCCGAAGGCGAGGAACTGCACCAGCAGGATGGTCACGATCAGGGTGCTCTGCTCCAGCCGCAGCTCCTCGGTGCCGTACTGGCTGGCGAGGGTGATGACGGTCTGGATGCCGTCGTTGAACACCAGGAACGCGAGCAGGAAGAACAGCGTCAGCGGGTACGCCTTGACCTCGCGCAGCGTGCGGCCGAGTTGCCGGAACCCGTCGGTGAGCACGTTGCCGCCGCCGAGCGGCACCGCGACCGGCGGGCGTTCGCGCAGCCAGCGCAGCGGCAGCAGGGTGAACGCGGCCCACCACACGCCGGCCGAGACGATCGACCAGCGGGCCAGGTCGAGGGTGCGCTGGGCGTTGCCCTCCTCGCTGAGCGCGGTGACGGCGACCAGGTTGAGCGCGAGCAGCAGCCCGCCGCCGAGGTAGCCGATGGCCCAGCCGCGGCTGGAGATGGCGTCCCGGTCGTCCGGGCCGCCGAGCTGCGGCAGGAACGAGTTGTAGACGACCACGGCGGCGCCGAAGGAGATGTTCGCGACGAGGAACAGCGCGCCGCCGAGCAGGTACCGCTCGCCGGTGACGAACGCGAACGCGATGGTCGCGCCGGCGCCGGTGAACGCGGCGGCGGCCAGCAGCCGCTTCTTGTGCGCGGACCGGTCGGCGATCGCGCCGATGACGGGCAGCACGAACACGGTCAGGAAGACCGACAGCGAGATCAGGTACGGGTAGTAGGAGCCGGCGGCGATGCGGATGCCCAGCGGGTGCACCACGCCGTCGCAGCGGTCGGCGCCCAGCTCGCAGCCGGCGGCCAGCTCGGTGACGGTGGTCAGGAACGGCCCGAGGAAGACCGTGATGACGGTGGTCTGGAACGCGGAGTTGGCCCAGTCGTAGAGGTACCAGCCGGTGCGTTCGCGGCGGGTGCTGCCCGGGGGTGCGGGCTCGGCGACGGCGGGGGTGACCGTTTCGGCCATCGGGGCGGTCCTCGGGGTTCAGGCGGCCCAGTGGCCGCGGCTGCGGTAGACGTCGCGGAGCACGCCGACGTGATCGGTCATGATGCCATCCACCCCAAGATCAAGTAACTGGTGCATCCGGGCGGGTTCGTCGATCGTCCAGACGTGCACCTGCAGGCCGATGCGGTGGCAGTAGGCGAGGAACCGCCGGTCGACCACCGGGATTCCCCCGTAGGAGACCGGGACCTGGGCGGCGGCCACCGACGGCGGCAGTCGCAGCGACCGGCCGTGCAGGGAGGCCATCCGCAGCCGGGCCACGCCGCGCATGCCGAGGCTGGTGGCGACCGTCGGGCCGGCCAGGGCGCGCAGCCGGGTCAGCCGGGCGTCGCTGAACGAGGCGAGCAGCACCCGGTCGCCGGCGCCGGCCCGCACCACCGCCTCGACGGTCGGCGCCACCCCGCCGTCGGCCTTGACGTCGACGTTGAACCGGACCTGCGGCCACGCGCCGAGCACGTCGTCGAGGCGGGGCACCAGGGCGGCGCCGCCGACGCGTACCGAGGCGAGGTCGGCGAAGCGCAGGTCGGCGATGCGCCCGCCCTCGCCGGTGACGCGGCGCAGCGTCGGGTCGTGGAAGACCACCGGCACGCCGTCGGCGGTGGCGTGCACGTCGGTCTCCACGTACCGGTAGCCCAGCGCGACCGCGCGGGCGAACGCGGCGGCGGTGTTCTCGTCGCCGTCGGCCGCGCCGCCGCGGTGGGCGAAGGCCAGCGGCGCGGGCGCGTCGAGGTAGCCGTGACGGGGCTGCACGCCGGCAGTATGCCGGGCCGAGACGGCCAGCGGGTGTCCGGCCGGTGAAATTCCCTATCGTTACCTGTTGTCGCTAGCATAGGGTGCGATGGGTAACGACATGTACTCGGTGGAGCAGGTCGCGGCGCGGCTCGGGCTGCACGTGCGCACGGTCCGCGGCTACATCCGCGCCGGCCGGCTGCCCGCGACGCGGATCGGCAAGCAGTACCGGATCGCCCGCGCCGACCTCGACGCGTTCACCGGCCGGCCCGCGCGACCGGCCGGCCCGGCGGCGGAGGTGTCCAGCATCGTGGCCCTCGACGGCGTCGACCGGGCCGCCGCCGACCGGCTCGCCACGCTGGTGCTGGCCGGCGTCACCACCCACCCCGACCCGGACCGTCCGCTGCGCGTGCAGACGGTCCACGACGAGGAACGGCACCATATGAAGATCATCGTCCTGGGCGACCTCGGCGCCACCGCCGAGCTGCTGCGCCTGCTCGACGCGGTGCTCGACGGCGACAACGGCCTGCTCGCCGGGAAGGAGGCCGACCGTGGCTGACGAGCTGCGCGAGCGCGCCGGCGTCACGGTGCTGGTCTGCGACCCGGCCGGCCCGCCGATCGTCACCGAGGCCGACGCGCTGGAGCTGATCGGCGCGGCGTTCGCCGGCGCCACGGTGGTGGCGGTGCCCGCCGCCCGGCTCGACCCGAGCTTCTTCACGCTGGGCACCCGCTTCGCCGGGGAGGTCATGCAGAAGTTCGTCAACTACCGGCTGCGCCTGGTGGTGGTCGGGGACATCTCCGCGTACCTGGCCGCCAGCGGCGCGCTGCGCGCCCTGGTCGCCGAGTCCAACCGCCACGACCAGGTGTGGTTCGTCCCGGACCTGGCCGCCCTGGACGCGCGCCTGGCCGCCGTCCCGTAACCCCCACGCGATCGTGCACTTCCGGCCCTCGTTCGAGGCGGTTCTGCCCGATACGCCCGGGCAGCAAGTGCAAGATCGCGGGGGCGGGTTGGGGGTGGGGGGCGGGGGAGGTCAGTGCAGCCAGCCGGCGGTCAGGGCGGTCACGCCCAGGCCGTCGGTGTCGGCGAGTTTGACGGCGACGAACTGGCGGGCGGCGGGGGAGGTCTGCACGCGGGGGGCGGGTTCCGGGTCGGTCAGTGTCGCCACCACCGCCGCGGCGGCCTCGGCCGGCGACTGCGCGGCGGCGAACGCGGCGGCGCTGCGACCGAGGTACGCCCGCAGCGCCGGCCCGTACGGCCCGGCGGCGGCCACCGCGGTGTCCGCGTCGATCCCGACGTTGGCGACGAACTCGCTGGCCACCGCGCCGGGCTCGACCACGCAGACGCTCACCCCGACGGTGGCCGCCACCGGCGCCAGGGACTCCATGAACCCCTCGACGGCGAACTTCGCCGCGCAGTACGCCTCGTTGAACGGCTGCCCGACCACCCCGCCGACGCTGGTCACGGTGATCAGCCGCCCGTTCGCGGCGCGCAGGTGCGGCAGCGCGGCACGGGTGACGTGCAGGACGCCGAAGAAGTTGACCTCCAGCACCGCCCGCACGTCGTCGACGGTCTCCCGCTCCAGCGTGCCGACGTGGCCGGCGCCGGCGTTGTTGACCACCGCGTCGAGCCGGCCGTGCCGGGCCACCACGTCGGCCACGCAGGCGGTCACCGAGGACTCGTCGACCACGTCGAGTCGGCGTACCTCCAGCAGGTCGCCGACCCCGGCGGCGTCGGCGGCGGCGCGCAGCGGGCCGGCCCGGTCGGGGTCGCGCAGCGTGGCGACGGTGCGCCAGCCGGCGCGGGCCGCGCCCACGGCGGTTTCCAGGCCGATGCCGGTGGACGTGCCGGTGATCAGCACGACGGGAGCGTTCACGTCTGCCACGGTCCCACCCTATGTCGGGGCCGCGCGGCGGATTCAGCCGGTTCGGTGCCGGCGGTGCGCGCGGCTCGGGTCGACCGGCCGGCCGGGGTCGACGTGGCGGGGCCCGTCGGGCTCGTGCGGGCGCAGCGGGGCCAGATGGTCGGTGATCGCGTCGATGATCCGGTCGGTGGCGCGGCGGGCCGCGCCGGGCGCGCCCGGATCCAGGTCGGCCAGGGCCACCGGGGTGCCGAAGTGCACCCGGATGACCGGCCGGCGGGCGAGCGCCCGGGCCAGGCCGCGCAGCATGCCCTTCGGCGCCCGGTACGGCAGGACCTCGTGCGAGCCCCACTGGGCGACCGGGACGACGGCGGCGCCGCTGGCGAACGCGAGGCGGGCCGCGCCGGTCTTGCCGCGTTCGGGCCACATGCCGGGGGCCAGCCCGATGCGTCCCTCCGGGTAGACCAGCACCACCGACCCGCCGGCGACCGCCTCGGCGGCGATCTCCAGCGACCGGTGCACGGCGGTGGTGCCGCGGTCGACGCGGATGTGCCCGGCGTGGCGCATCAGCGGCCCGAGCACCGGGGCCCGGAACAGCCCGCCGGTGGCCATGATCCGGGGGGCGACGCGCCGGACCCGGCAGGCGGCGGCGAGCACGACCGGGTCGAACGGGCTGATGTGGTTGGCGGCCAGGATCAGCGGCCCGCGGCGCAGCGCCTCCGGCACGTCGCCGGTGACCTCCAGGCGGCCGATCAGCGCGACGGCGGCCCGGGCGAGCGTCTGCGCGCCGCGCCACAGCAGCGGCGCGCGCCAGGGGGAGGTGTCCATCAGTGCTGGATGGTCGCACGACCGCGCCGGTGGAGGTGATCAGGGTCATTGGTCCCGGGTCGGTTCGGGCCCTCCGACTCTGAACTTTTTTCTACGACGCCGAGTAGTATTTACTACGTCTCGTAGTAAGAAGGCTGGGGGTTCTCAGGTGGACGCGTTGGACGTCGCCCGCTGGCAGTTCGGTGTCACCACCGTCTACCACTTCCTGTTCGTGCCGCTGACCATCGGCCTGTCCGTGCTGGTCGCCATCCTGCAGACCATGTGGCACCGCACCGGCAACGAGCGGTACCTCAAACTCACCAAGTTCTACGGCAAGCTGTTCCTCATCAACTTCGCCATGGGCGTGGTCACCGGCATCGTGCAGGAGTTCCAGTTCGGCATGAACTGGAGCGACTACTCCCGCTTCGTCGGCGACATCTTCGGCGCGCCCCTCGCCATCGAGGCCCTGGTCGCGTTCTTCCTCGAATCCACGTTCATCGGCCTGTGGATCTTCGGCTGGGACCGGCTGCCCAAACGCCTGCACCTGGCCGCGATCTGGGCCGCCGCGATCGGCACCAACCTCTCCGCCTACTTCATCCTCGCCGCGAACTCGTTCATGCAGAACCCGGTCGGCTTCCGCATCAACCCCGACAGCGGACGCGCCGAACTGACCGACTTCGTCGCCGTGCTCACCAACAAGGTCGCGCTGGTCACCTTCCCGCACACCCTCGCCGGATCGTTCCTGGTCGCCGGATCCCTCGTGGTCACCGTCGGGCTGTGGCACGTGATGCGCAACCGCGGCAGCGCCGACACCGGCGCCTACCGCTTCGCCACCAGGTTCGGCTCCTGGGTGGTCCTGGTCTCCGCCACCCTCGTCGTCCTCACCGGCGACATCCAAGGCAAGATCATGACCGAGGTGCAGCCGATGAAGATGGCCGCCGCCGAGGGCCTCTACACCACCGAGAGCCCCGCCTCGTTCTCCGTGCTCACCGTCGGCAGCCTCGACGGCAGCCGCGAGGTCTTCGCCCTCAAGATCCCCTACCTGCTGTCGTTCCTCGGCACCGGCGACCCGAACGGCACCGTGCAGGGCATCAACGACCTCCAGGCCCAGTACGCCAGCCAGTACGGCCCCGGCAACTACGCCCCGATCATCCCGGTCACCTACTGGAGCTTCCGCTTCATGATCGGCTTCGGCCTGGCCGCCGCCGCCATCGCGCTGCTGGTGCTCTGGAGCCACCGCAAGGGCCGCACCCCCACCAGCCGCTGGCTGCTGCGCGCCGGCCTGGTCATGCCGGTACTGCCGCTGCTGGCCAACTCCTTCGGCTGGATCTTCACCGAGATGGGCCGCCAACCCTGGATCGTGTTCGGCGAGATGCTCACCCGCAACGGCGTGTCCCGCAGCGTCTCCCTGACCGAGGTGCTCACCTCCTTCACCGCCTTCACCCTCATCTACGCCACCCTCGCGGTGATCGAGTTCAAGCTGCTGGTCCGCTACGCCCGCGCCGGCGTCCCCGACGTCACACCGCCCCCCGCCGACGACACCGACGACGCGCAGCGCCCCCTCGCGTTCGCCTACTGACCGAAAGAGCCCACCGTGGAACTGACCACCGTCTGGTTTCTCCTCGTGGCCGTGCTGTTCACCGGCTACTTCATCCTCGAAGGCTTCGACTTCGGCGTCGGCATGCTGCTGCCCGTGCTCGGCCGCGACGACCGGCAACGCCGCGTCCTGATCAACACCATCGGCCCCGTCTGGGACGGCAACGAGGTCTGGCTGATCACCGCCGGCGGCGCCATGTTCGCCGCGTTCCCCGAGTGGTACGCCACCCTGTTCTCCGGCTTCTACCTGCCGCTGCTGCTCATCCTGCTCGCCCTCATCGCCCGCGGCGTCGCCTTCGAATACCGGCACAAGCGGCCCGAGGCGTCCTGGAAACGCCGCTGGGACCAGGCCATCTTCTGGGGTTCGGCGGTGCCGGCCGTGCTGTGGGGCGTCGCGTTCGCCAACATCTTCCGCGGCGTCCCCCTCGACGCCGACCACGAGTACGCCGGCGGCCTGCTCGACCTGCTGCACCCGTACGCGCTGCTCGGCGGCCTGACCACGCTCGGCCTGTTCGCCACCCACGGCGCGGTGTTCCTCGCGCTCAAGACCACCGGCGACATCCGGCAGCGCGCCGGCACGCTCGCGGTCCGCCTCGGCGCCGGCACCGCCGTGGCCGCCGTGGCGTTCCTCGGCTGGTCGCTGAGCATCCGCGCCAACGCCGCCGCCGTCGTGCTCGCCGTCGGCGCCGCCCTCGCCCTGCTCGGCGGCCTCGCCGCGGCGAGGGCACGCCGCGAGGGCTGGGCGTTCACCGGCACCGCGCTGGCCATCGCGCTGGCCGTGGCGACCCTGTTCGCCGCGCTGTTCCCGAACGTCCTGCCGTCCACGCTCGACCCGGCCGGCACGCTCACCGCCACCAACGCCGCGTCCACCCCCTACACCCTGAAGATCATGACGTGGGTCGCGGTGGTGTTCACTCCGATCGTGCTCGCCTACCAAGGTTGGACCTACTGGGTGTTCCGCCGCCGAATCGGGGTACAGAACATTCCGCAACACTGATGGACCTGCGGGCGCAGGGGTGGCGCGGGGCCGGTGCGAGGGGGTCGCACCGGCCCCGCGGGGTGCCCGGGACAGCGCTCAGCGGGCCTCGCGCAACTCCGCCAGCCGCGCCTCGATCTCCGCCAGCTCCGCACGCAACTTCTCCGCCTGCTGTTCCGCCTCGGCCCGCTCCGCGCCCAGGATCTGCTCCACCGCCTCCTGCACCCCCGGCACGTCCACCAACGCCACCATCCGCAGCGCCTCCGCCGGCTTCACCACGTACGGCCTGGCGAGGGCCTTCGCGCCCTGCTGCGCGGCCACCGTCCACTCGCCCTCGGCGTACGCCAGCGTCACCGTCAGCCCCGCCGGCGTCTTCGGCTTCGCCGCCTTCACCGCCCGCTTCGCCGGCCTCGGCTCCGCCTGCTGCTCCACCTTCGGCTCCTCCCGACGCGGCGCGGGCACCCGCGGCGTGTCCAACACGAACTCCGGCGCCGCCGGCGCGGCCGGCGCGGCCACCTCCGGCTCGGGCTTCGGCTCGGCAGCCGGCCGCCGCCCGGCGCCCTTCGGCGCGACCGCCACGTCAGCGGGGGAGAAGGGCAACTCGTCGCGGCCGAAACGCACCACCACGAACTCCTCGGACTGCTCGGGATCGGTCAGCTCCACCACCTGCCCGAGCTGCCCGGCCATCTGCCCCGCCGCCTCGGTGAACACCACCCGCGGCTTCCGGCCCGCCGCCAACGACTCACGGATCTGCTGTACCTCGTCAGTGGACAACCCCTGGACCGCCATCACGCCCTCTTCCGTACACCTGTTTGATTGCCGCCCTTGATACCAGGCCGGCACGACAGCCCGACGGTCAACCCCCGAGCGCCCGCAACGCCGCGTCGGCGTGCGCGTTCATGCTCACCTCGCTGTGCACCACCGCCAGCACCCGCCGGTCCGGACCGATCACGAACGTCATCCGCCGGGTGCTCAACGCGCCCAGCGGCAACCGCCGCCGCACCCCGAACGCCGCCGCCACCGCGCCGTCGACGTCGGACAACAGCGGATAGTCGAAACCGTGCCGGCGGGCGAACTCCGCCTGCCGCTCCACCGGGTCCCGGCTGATCCCCACCCGCGACGCGCCCACCGCCGCAAACTCCGCCGCCAGGTCCCGGAAGTGGCAGCTCTCCGCCGTGCACCCCCGCGTCATCGCCGCCGGATAGAAGAACACCACCACCGGCCCGGCGGCCAGGAACTCCGACAGCCGCCGCGGCGCACCCGTCTGGTCCGGCAGCGTGAAATCCTCCACCAGGTCACCGACACCCACACCCACCACATACCTCCCGAGCCTCGCCGTCGATGCGGTGAGCCTAGGCGCGCCAGACGCCCGCCACCTCGTCGGCCACCACCTCGGCCTGCGCGAACCCCGCCCGCGCCGACGCCGCCCGCCGCGTCGGATCCAGCACGTTACGCCCGATCGCCGCCCGCGCCGCCCGGTCCGGCACCACCACCGCCACCCGCGCCCCCGCCGCCCGCAACGCCGCCACCTGCGCCGACACCCGCGGCATCGGCCCCACCGCGGCACTCGTCGGCGCCAACACCACCACCCGCCGCGCCCCGGCGGCCAGATCCGCGTTCACCGGCGACCGCACCCCACCGTCGACGAACCGCCGACCCCCGACCGTCACCGGCGGCCACACCCCCGGCACCGCGCAACTGGCCCCCACCGCGTCGACGAGCGACACCCCACTGCCGGCGTCGAACACCACGAACTCACCCGACACCGCGTCGACCGCGGTCACCAACAGCCGCCGCGCCGGCCACTGCCGCGCCGGCAACCGCGCCGCGATCACCGCCCGCCGCGACTGCTCCGACGGGGTACGCGCCGCCAACGCCACCGCACCCACCCGCGCGCGGGCCCGCGCCGCGTCCCGCCCCCGACCGCCGGCCCACGCCCACCGGGCCAGCACCCCCAACCCGAGCCGGGCCTGCACCTCGTCACCCGGCGGCCGCAACTGCGCCGCGTACCGCTGCGCCGGCGGCACCCCGCAACACACCTGCGCCCCGACCACCGACCCCGCCGACGTGCCCACCACCAGATCCGCGTCCTCCAGCGACACACCCCGCCCGGCCAACCCGGCCAGCAGCCCCAACTCCCAGGCCACCCCGGTCACCCCACCGCCGCCCAGCACCAACGCCCGCCCCATGTGACAGTCCTCTCCGTCGCCGCCGGTGCCGCCCACGGTAACGTCGCCCCCAGCAGCAGGGCAGGGGAGGACGCATTGACCTCGGTCACCATCGTCACCGGCGGTGGACGCGGCATCGGCGCCGCCACCGCCCGCCGGCTCGCCGCCGCCGGCCACGACCTCGTCATCGGCTACCGCGCCGACCACGACGCCGCCGCGACCGTCGCCGCCGACGTCCGCGCCGCCGGCCGACGCGCCGTCACCGTCGCCGCCGACACCACCGACCCCGACGCGGTACGCCAGCTCTTCGCCGCCGCCGACCAGCTCGGCCCGCTCACCGGCCTGGTCAACAACGCCGGCGTCACCAGCCCCATCGGCCCCTTCACCGACCTGCGCGCCGAGGACCTGCGCGACGTCGTCGACATCAACCTGATCGGCTACGTCCTCTGCGCCCAGCAGGCCGCCCGCCGGATGAGCGCCGGCGGCGCCATCGTCAACGTGTCCTCCGCCGCCGCCACCCTCGGCAGCCCCGGCGAGTACATCCACTACGCCGCCGTCAAAGCCGCCACCGACACCCTCACCGTCGGCCTGGCCAAGGAACTCGCCCCGCGCGGCATCCGCGTCAACGCGGTCGCCCCCGGCATCATCCGCACCGACATCCACGCCCGCTCCGGCGTACCGGACCGCCCCGACCGCGCCGCCGGCCGCATCCCGCTGGGCCGCGCCGGCGAACCCGACGAGGTGGCCGGCGCGATCGTGCACCTGCTCGGCCCCGACGCCTCGTACACCACCGGCGCGGTCCTGCGCGTCGCCGGCGGCCTCTGACCGGCGCGGCGACCCGGAGCAGACCCCGGGCCGCCGCCACGCGTCAGTGCGTGAACAACTTCGCCGCCGTGATCAGCGTCTGCACCACGCCGTAGCCCAACAGCACGGCCACCACCAGCCACGACACCACCAGACGGACCTGCTGCCCGCCACCGCTGCGCTCGTTCACGACCCGCTCCGCTCCGCCGTCACCGGCTGCCCGTCCACCATCTCGTCCCGGCCCGACGCCGGCTCGTGGAACCGCCGCGGCACCGGCCGGATCAGCAGGTTCGCCACCAGCCCCACCGCCAGCACCCCGACCATCGTGAACAACGCCGGCCGGTACGCCGACGCGGTCAACGAGCCCGGCTCGCCCTGCGCGTCCAGGAACGCGTTGACGATCAACGGGCCGGCCACCCCCGCCGCCGACCACGCGGTCAACAGCCGACCGTGGATCGCGCCCACCTCGAACGTGCCGAACAGATCCCGCAGATACGCCGGCGCAGTCGCGAACCCGCCGCCGTAGAACGACAGGATCACGCAGGCCAGCAGCACGAACAACGCCGTCGCGCTCTGCCCGACCAGCGCCAGCACCAGGTACAGCACCAGGCCCACACCCAGATACACCACGTAGATCGGCTTACGGCCGATCACGTCCGACGTCGACGACCAGACGAACCGGCCCGCCATGTTGAACAGCGACAGCAACCCGACGAACCCGCCGGCCGCCGCCACCGACACCGCCGACGTGCCGTTGTCCCGGAAGAAGTCCTGGATCATCGGGCTGGCCTGCTCCAGGATGCCGATGCCCGCCGTCACGTTGCAGAACAGCACCACCCACAGCAGCCAGAACGAGCGCGTCCGCACCGCGTTCGCCGCCGACACGTTCGCGGTGGTCACCATCGGCTTCGCGGCCACCTTCGCCGGGTCGAACCCGGCCGGCCGCCAGTCCGCCGCCGGCACCCGCACGTTGAACACCCCGAACATCATGATCACGAAGTAGCCGACGCCGAGCGTGACGAACAACCACACCAACGCCGACCCCGACGCCGTCGACCCGCTGTTCGACGGGTCGTACCCCGGGTCGAACAACGACAACAACTGCCGGGACAGGGGAGAGGCCACCATCGCCCCGCCACCGAACCCCATGATCGCCAGCCCGGTCGCCAGACCCGGCCGGTCCGGGAACCACTTGATCAACGTGGAGACGGGGGAGATGTACCCGATCCCCAACCCGATCCCACCCAGCACCCCGTACCCCAGGTACAGCAGCCACAACTGCGACGTCGCGATGCCCAGCGCGCCCACCAGGAAACCCGCCGCCCAGAAGCACGCCGAGACGAACATCGCCTTCCGCGGCCCGTTCGCCTCCACCCACGTACCGGCCACCGCGGCCGACAACCCCAACATCACGATCGCGATGCTGAAGATCACCCCGATCGCCGTCTGCCCCGAGTCGAAATGCGCGATCAGGGAGTTCTTGTACACGCTCGTCGCGTAGACCTGCCCGATGCAGAGATGGATCGCCAGCGCCGCCGGCGGGATCAGCCACCGGCTGTACCCCGGCGGCGCGACGGTGTGCCGACGATCGAGTGCGGAAAGCATCAGTGCTTCCTCCGTCCAGATGGCGAGAACCCCTCGCTTCATGCCCCCCGCGCATGCAGTGCCCAAACCCGCCACGCGCCCGACGGTCGAAACCCGGAGCCGAACGGTCGACCGTACCCGCACCCGTCGCCCGACGACCACCGAGCGTGACCACCCGCCGAAGTGCGAGGATGAGCCCGTGAAGATCCTGTCCATCCAGTCCTCGGTCGCCTACGGCCACGTCGGCAACTCCGCCGCCGTGTTCCCGCTGCAACGCCTGCGCCACGAGGTCTGGCCGGTGCTGACCGTGCACTTCTCCAACCACACCGGCTACGGCGCCTGGCGCGGCCCCCTGCTCGCCCCCACCGACGTCGCCGACGTCATCACCGGCATCGCCGACCGCGGCGTGCTCGGCACCGCCGACGCCGTCCTCTCCGGCTACCAGGGCGACCCCGCCGTCGGCGCCGTCATCCTCGACGCCGTCGCCCAGGTCAAAGCCGCCAACCCGGCCGCCCTCTACTGCTGCGACCCGGTCATGGGCGACGTCGGCCGCGGCATGTTCGTCCGCCCCGGCATCCCCGAATACCTGCGCGACACCGTCGTGCCCCGCGCCGACATCGTCACCCCCAACCAGTTCGAGCTGGAGTTCCTCGCCGGCCGCCGCACCGACACCCTCGACGACCTGCTCACCGCCGTCGACGCCGTCCGCGCCACCGGCCCCGACCACGTCCTGGTCACCAGCGTCCTGCACGGCGACCTGCCCAACGACCACCTCGACGTCGTCGCCGTCTCCACCGACGGCGCCTGGGCCGTCACCACCCCGCTGCTGCCGATCAGCCCCAACGGCGGCGGCGACGTCACCGCCGCCCTCTACCTGGCCCACCTCGCCACCACCGGATCACCCGCGACCGCGCTGGAACGCACCACCAACTCCATCTACGCGGTCCTCGACGCCACCCTCGCCGCCGGCACCCGCGAACTCCAACTCGTCGCCGCCCAGGACGCCATCGCCGACCCACCCACCCGGTTCACCGCCCGCCAACTGCGCTGAACACCTGGACGCCCCCGCCCCGGCCAGCGAAAATGCCAACGTGCCAACCCACCACCCGGCCACCGACGACCCCGCCTTCGCCCACCGCCTGCGCGACCTCGCCCGCCTACGCCGCATCCGCGACCGCATCGACCGCGAACACGCCCAACCCCTCGACGTCGAAGCCCTCGCCCGCGGCGAACACATGTCCGCCGGCCACCTCAGCCGCCAGTTCCGCCAGACCTACGGCGAAACCCCGTACTCCTACCTCATGACCCGCCGCATCGAACGCGCCATGGCCCTGCTGCGCCGCGGCGACCTCAGCGTCACCGACGTCTGCTTCGCCGTCGGCTGCCAGTCGCTCGGCACCTTCAGCACCCGCTTCACCGAACTCGTCGGCGAACCCCCCAGCGCCTACCGTGCCCGCCATGCGCCCGGCGCCGCCGAACCACCCCCGTGCCTCACCAAACACGCCACCCGACCGATCAGGAATCGAGAAGCCCCCGCCACCTGACCGAACTAGCGTGACCACCATGACCGTCACGATCCACTACGCCTTCCTGCCCCACACCGACGCCGACGCCGCCCTCGCCTTCTACCGCGACACCCTCGGCTTCGACCTGCGCAACGACGTCGGCCAGGGCGACACCATGCGCTGGCTCACCGTCGGCCCACCCGGACAACCCGAGACCGGCATCGTCCTGCACCCGCCGGCCGTCGACCCCGGCATCACCGACGACGAACGCCGCACCATCTACGAACTCATCGCCAAGGGCACCTACGGCGCGCTCACCCTCGCCACCGACGACCTCGACACGCTCTTCGACCGCCTCCAGGCCAGCGGCGCCGACGTCGTCCAGGAACCCACCGAACAGCCCTACGGCGTCCGCGACTGCGCCTTCCGCGACCCCACCGGCAACCTCATCCGCATCAACCAACGACGCTGACCCGACACGACGTACCGTACTATGTACGCCGGCCGGCGCGCCGTACGCCGGCCGGCCCCGACACCGCACCAACCGGACGGAGACCCATGCCCCAGGCACGCGCCGACAGCCACGACGTCATCCGCGTCCACGGCGCCCGCGAGAACAACCTGCGCAACGTCGACGTCGACGTGCCCAAACGCCGCCTCACCGTCTTCACCGGCGTCTCCGGCTCCGGCAAGAGCAGCCTGGTCTTCGGCACCATCGCCGCCGAATCCCAACGCCTCATCAACGAGACCTACAGCGCCTTCGTCCAAGGCTTCATGCCCACCCTGTCCCGCCCCGACGTCGACATCCTCGAAGGCCTCACCACCGCCATCATCGTCGACCAGGAACGCATGGGCACCGACCCCC
The DNA here is from genome assembly GCF_027925725.1 of Micromonospora sp. AKA38. Classification (NCBI taxonomy): domain Bacteria; kingdom Bacillati; phylum Actinomycetota; class Actinomycetes; order Micromonosporales; family Micromonosporaceae; genus Micromonospora; species Micromonospora sp. AKA38. Next base: position 1,454,566 of record NZ_BNEI01000005.1, read on the forward strand.
GCTCCACCGTCGGCACCGCCACCGACGCCAACGCCATGCTCCGCATCCTCTTCAGCCGCCTCGGCCAACCCCACATCGGCCCACCCAACGCCTACTCCTTCAACGTCCCCTCCGTCCGCGCCACCGGCGCCATCACCGTCGACCGCGGCCCCGACAAGACCCAGACCAAGAAGGGCACCTTCCACCGCCTCGGCGGCATGTGCCCCCGCTGCGAAGGCCGCGGCAGCGTCACCGACTTCGACCTCACCGTCCTCTACGACGCCGACCGCACCCTCAACGAGGGCGCCATCACCATCCCCGGCTACAGCATGGACGGCTGGTACGGCCGCATCTTCCGCGCCAGCGGCATGTTCGACCCCGACAAACCCCTGCGCGACTACACCGACCGCGAACGCCACGACCTGCTCCACAAGGAACCCACCAAAATCAAGGTCGAGGGCATCAACGTCACCTACACCGGCCTCATCCCCGCCATTCAGAAGTCGATGCTCGCCAAGGACGTCGACGCCATGCAGCCCCACATCCGCGCCTTCGTCGAACGCGCCGTCACGTTCACCACCTGCCCCGACTGCGACGGCACCCGCCTCGCCCCCGAGGCCCGCTCCTCGAAGATCAACGGCATCTCCATCGCCGACGCCTGCGCCATGCAGATCAGCGACCTCGCCACCTGGGTCCGCGACCTGCACGAACCCTCCGTCGCCCCGCTGCTCACCGCACTGGGGGACACCCTCGACTCCTTCGTCGAGATCGGCCTCGGCTACCTCAGCCTCAACCGCCCCGCCGGCACCCTCTCCGGCGGCGAGGCCCAACGCACCAAGATGATCCGCCACCTCGGCTCGTCCCTCACCGACGTCACCTACGTCTTCGACGAACCCACCATCGGCCTGCACCCGCACGACATCGCCCGGATGAACAACCTCCTGCTCCGCCTGCGCGACAAGGGCAACACCGTCCTGGTCGTCGAGCACAAACCGGAAACCATCGCCATCGCCGACCACGTCGTCGACCTCGGCCCCGGCGCCGGCACCGACGGCGGCACCATCTGCTACGAAGGCACCGTCGCCGGCCTGCGCGCCAGCGACACCGTCACCGGCCGCCACCTCGACGACCGGGCCACCCTCAAGGACACCACCCGCACCCCCACCGGCACCCTGCCCATCCGCGGCGCCGCCACCCACAACCTGCGCGACGTCGACGTCGACATCCCGCTCGGCGTCCTGGTCGTCGTCACCGGCGTCGCCGGCTCCGGCAAGAGCAGCCTCATCCACGGCTCCCTGGCCAAACGCGACGACGTCGTCAGCATCGACCAGACCGCCATCCGCGGCTCCCGCCGCAGCAACCCGGCCACCTACACCGGCCTGCTCGACCCCATCCGCAAGGCCTTCGCCAAGGCCAACGGCGTCAAACCCGCCCTGTTCAGCGCCAACTCCGAAGGCGCCTGCCCCACCTGCAACGGCGCCGGCGTCATCTACACCGACCTCGGCATGATGGCCGGCGTCGCCAGCACCTGCGAGGACTGCGAAGGCAAGCGCTTCCAGGCCGCCGTGCTCGACTACCACCTCGGCGGTCGCGACATCAGCGAGGTCCTCGCCATGCCGGTCAACGAGGCCGAGAAGTTCTTCGGCGCCGGCGACGCCCGCCTCCCGGCCGCCCACGCCATCCTCGACCGGCTCGCCGACGTCGGGCTCGGCTACCTCACGCTCGGTCAACCACTGACCACGCTGTCCGGAGGGGAGCGGCAGCGGATCAAGCTGGCCACCCGGATGGGGGACAGGGGCGGCGTCTACGTCCTCGACGAACCGACCACCGGCCTGCACCTGGCCGACGTCGCCCAACTGCTCGGCCTGCTCGACCGGCTGGTCGAATCCGGCAAGTCGGTCATCGTCATCGAACACCACCAGGCGGTCATGGCGCACGCCGACTGGATCATCGACCTCGGCCCGGGCGCCGGCCACGACGGCGGTCGCATCGTCTTCGAGGGCACCCCGGCCGACCTGGTGACCAAGCGGTCCACCCGCACCGGCGAACACCTCGCCGCCTACGTCGGGGCCTGACCCGCGAAACCCGGGGCGGCGGTGTCCGGCACCGACACCGCCGCCCCGACCAAGCAGTTCGATAATCTACATTATGTCAAGTAAGGCGGGGTCGGGGTCCCCCGTCACTCCACCACCGGGTCCGCCAACACCGCCGCCAACACCCGCGACGGCTCCGCGACCGGCCCCGACCCGGACACGATCGTGACGAGCGCCTTCCACAACGCCCAGCCCCGAGCCCGCCGCCACGCGTCGACCGGCAACCCGACCGCATCCCGGAACGCCGCACGCTCGACGCCGACGCACCACGTCCAGGCCGGCACCAGGTCGCAGGCCGGATCACCCACCCCGCACTGCCCGAAGTCGATCATCGCGGCGAGCCGGCCGCGCACGACCAGCAGATTCCCGGCCGAGACGTCACCGTGGAACCACACCGGCGCCGTCGGCCAGGCGGACGTCACCGCGCCCGCCCACACCTTGCGCGCGGCGGCCGCGTCCACCCGGCCGTCCAGCGCCGCCAGGGCCTGCTCCACCTCGTCGCCGTAGACGCTCGGGTGGCAGCCCCGGAAAGCCGAGTTCCGGCCGGCGACCGGTCCGCCCGCCGTCGGCGCCTCGCGCAGCGCGGCCAGCAGGCCGCCGAGGTCCCGGGCCACGGCGACGCGGTCCAGGCCGTCGGCGGCCTCCAGCGTGTCGCCGGGCAGCCACCGCCGCACCGACCAGGGGTACGGGTAGCCGGCGCCGGGCGCCCCGGTGGCGACCGGTTCGGGTACGGGCAGCGGCAGGTGGCGGGCCAGGACGGGCAGCCAGCGGTCCTCCTTGGCGACGCCGGGCACGTAGCCCTCGGCGCTCGGCAGCCGGGCCAGCAGGTGCTCGCCGAGGCGGAACGTCCGGTTGTCCCACCCCTGGCGCGCGACGGCGGTGACCGGCAGGTGCGCCCACTGCGGGAACTGCGCGGCGACCAGGGCGCGGACGAGTGCGGCGTCGATCTGCACCATGCGGTCCAGTCTGCGGGGTACGGCAATCGTTTTTGTCGGTGCGCTCCCCCGGAGTGGCGGCCTGGCAGGAACGCGAGAATCATGCATAATATCCCTTATGCATGACAAAGCGGACGAAACGGTAGGGTCGTTGATCGAGGAGTTCCTGACCGCCCGGGCCACCCGCAAGCCCTCACCGCACACCCTGGCCGCCTACCGGCGGGACCTCACCGGCGTCGCCGCGCTGGAGGTGGCGGACGGTGACGACACTCCCCTCCCCCTGGGCCGGCTGCCGGTCGGGCGCCTGTCCCCCCGGCTGATGCGCGCGGCGTTCGCCCGGTTCGCCGCTCCCCGCGCCGCCGCGTCGGTCCACCGTGCCTGGTCCACCTGGAACAGTTTCTTCACGTTCCTGGTGGCTGACGGGGTGGTGGCCGGGAACCCGATGCCCGCGGTCGGGCGGCCCCGTACGCCGCTCCCCCGGCCCAAGCCGTTGCGGGGCGAGGACACCCCGGAGGAGTTGCTGGCGGCGGTGGCGCGGGCCGAGGGCCGGCAGCGCGACCCGTGGCCGGAGCGGGACGTGGCGGTGCTGGCGTTGGCGTTGTGTGCCGGGTTGCGTCTGTCGGAGCTGCTGGCGCTGCGGGTGTCGTCGCTTGCCGGTCGCGAGGGTGAGCGGCGGGTGGACGTGGCCGGCAAGGGTGGTCGGCCGCGTACGGTGCCGATCGAGGTGGGCGTGGACCGGGTGGTGGGTGGTTACCTGGACAGCCGGCGGCGGCGGTTCGGGGCGCGCAGTGTGCGTCCGGACGGGTCGTTGCTGGTGGACCGGCAGGGTGAGCCGTTGCGTCGGGGTGGTCTGCAGTATCTGGTGGAGTCGTGTTTCCGGCGGGCGGGCATCGGTGACCGGGTGCCGCGCGGGGCGCGGTTGCACGCGTTGCGGCACACGTTCGCGACGCGGTTGGCCGAGGACGGGGCGAGCGCGGCGGAGATCATGCGGTTGCTGGGGCATGCGTCGTTGGCGTCGTCGCAGACGTACATCGAGGTGACGGCGGGTCAGCAGCGGGCGGCGGTGGCGGCCAACCGAACGAACCGGGCGTTGTCGGGGTTGGGTCTCTAGGGGGCGGGGGGCGCGCCGGGCAGGCCGAGGTGGTTCGCGACGTGGGCCAGGTGGTGGGAGGTGCCCCAGGCGAGCCAGTGTCGGGCGGTGCCGGGGGTGGCGTGGCGGGCGGCGCGCAGGGCGATCTGTTCGTCGCCCCAGGAGAAGTGTCGTCCGAGGGTGGGCCAGTGGTCGGCGGTGACGAGTGTCCGGCACAGGTCGTGGATGGCGCTGTTGCCGTTGTCGTCGCGGGCGGCCCGGTAGGTCCACCAGACGTCGTGGTCGGTGTAGCGGAGGTTCGGGGGTGGTCCCCAGCCGCCGGTGGCGGGTCGGGGGTGGGCGATGCCGTAGTCGGCGAATCGGATGTCGTGGTCGTGGAGGCGTTGCCAGAGGTCGAGGTCGAGGCGGCGGAGCGGGGTGGCGGTGTTGGGGGGTAGGTGGGCGATGCTGCGGGGCATTGCTCCGGCGGCGACGACGATGGCTTTCCAGGGGTGCCGGTGGGTCCAGGAGAGGTGTTTGCGGACCAGTGGTTCGGCTCGGGTGAGGTCGTGTTCGGAGCGGAGGTGGGCGGCGTCGAGGAGCAGGACGGCGTGTTCGGCGCGCAGGTCGATGGCGGACAGGAGGCGTTGGCGCGGGTTTCGGCGTCGTCGTCGGTGGGGTCGAGTCGCAGGACGGCGCCGTGTCCGTGCAGGGCGGCGGCGTCGCGGATGTCGGCCAGTCGGGCGGGGCTGTCGTGGGGGTGGGCGACGGGCAGCATCGGGTTGCCCCACTGGTGCAGGTCTTCGGCGATGTCGGGCAGCGGTCGTCGGATTCCGGTGGCGGGGTCCGGTAGGCGGTGGGCGTCGACGGCGATGGTCATGTCGCGGTGGACGGTTCGTCGGGCGTGCTGGCTGAAGGTGTGGGCGTCCTGGATGGGTCCGTGTGTGGTGGCGGCGACGTCGAAGACCGGGAGGATGTGGGGCGCCAGGTCGTCGGGGACCTGGTCGAGGGCGTCGAACTCGCCGGCGCGGCCGTGGAGTATCGGGAAGTAGTCCGCCATTGCGCATCGCCCCACACGATCCGACCGACAGTTACTGTCATCGATGGTCCACGCTTCGTGTCCGATCGGCAACCGTAGGTGTGCGGCTGGTGGTCGTGGTGGTGGCAGGATCGGTCGGATGCGGGTGGATGCGGCGCGGGCGGTGGCGGTCGACTGGGTGCGGGAGCGGATGCGGGCGGATCCGTCGGTCGAGGGGGCGTTGTTCAGTGGCTCGACGGTGGGGTTGCCGGGCGACGCGCAGTTGCCGGTGTGGTCGGACGTGGACGTGCTGCTTGTGCGGGACTCCCCCGGCGTGAAGGTGGGCAAGTTCGTCCATCGGGGGGTGTTGTTGGAGGTCAGTTCGGTCACCTGGGCGGAGGTGGGTGAGCCGGAGGATGTGCTGGGGTCGTGGGTGTTCGCGCCGATGTTCCGTACCGATGCGGTGATCGCGGATCCGTCGGGGCGGTTGGCGGCGGTGCGGCGGCGGGTGGCGGTGGGGTACGCGGATCCGGTGTGGGTGCGGCGGCGGTGCGCGGGGGTGCGGCGGCGCATCGAGGACGGGTTGCGGGTGTTGGACGCCGGGGCGCCGCTCGCGGAGCAGGTGTTGGCGTGGGTGTTCCCGACGTCGCTGGTGGCGGTGTGGCCGGCGGTGGCGGGGTTGGTGGATCCGACGGTGCGACGGCGGTTCGTGCGGGCGTCGGAGGTGTTGACGCGGTTCGGGTTCGGCGCGCGGTATCCGCGGTTGCTGGCGGCGGTGGACGGGGGCGGGTTGGGCGCGGGGCAGGTGCGGGAGCATCTGGCCGGGTTGGCGGTGGTGTTCGACGAGGTGGCGCGGCTGCCGCGGGAGGGGTTCGCGTTCGGGGCGGATCTGGGCGCGGCGGGGCGGCCGGTGGTGTTCGACGGTGGGGCGGCGTTGGTGGCGGCGGGGCGGCATCGGGAGGCGATGTTCTGGGTGGTGGTGACGTACGCGCGGTGTCTGGTGGTGTTGGGGGTGGTGGCGCCGGAGCGGGAGCGGGCGTTGCGGCCGGGGTTGGTGGCGGTGTTGGCGGATCTTCAGGTGGTGTCGGCGGCGGATCGGCGGCGGCGCGCGGACGCGGTGTTGGCGTCGTTGCCGGGGTGGCAGTTGGTGGTGGATGCGATCGTGGCGCGCGCTGTGGCAGGGTGAGGGGGACGCGACTGGCGGCACGGGGATGGGTGAACCATCGGGGAGCTCGTCGTGGGGGTCGACCGCCTGGGCCTCCGCGGGCGAGGTGTCGCATGTCTTCTTCTTCGGTGGTTGCGGGTTCGTCGGCGCGGTTGTTGCCGGGTGGGCCGGTGGCGGAGCGGGTGTTGGGTGAGGTCGCCGCGTCGGTGGCGGACCTGCGTGCGGTGGGGGTGACGCCGGCGTTGGCGACGGTGCTGGTGGGTGACGACGACGCGAGCGCGGGTTACATCCGGATCAAGCAGCGGCAGGCGGCGGCGTTGGGGTTCGCGTCGCCGCACGTGCATCTGCCGGCGTCGGCGTCGCAGGCGGATCTGCACGCGGTGGTGGCGGATTTCAACGCCGACTCGGCGGTGCACGGGGTGCTGGTGCAGCATCCGATCCCGGGGGGTCTGGACTACGACCGGGCCCTCGCCGTGGTGGATCCGGACAAGGACGTCGACGGCATGCACCCGGTGAACATGGGTCGGTTGGCGTTGGGGTTGCCGGGGCCGTTGCCGTGTACGCCGGCGGGGATCGAGGCGTTGTTGGCGTTTCACCAGGTGCCGGTGTCGGGCCGGGAGGTGGTGGTGCTGGGTCGGGGTGCGACGTTGGGTCGGCCGTTGGCGATGTTGTTGGCGCAGAAGCGGCCGACGGCGAACGCGGCGGTGACGGTGGTGCACACGGGGGTGGCGGACTGGCCTCGGTACACGCGGCGGGCGGAGATTCTGGTGGCGGCGGCGGGGGTGCCGGGGATCGTGCGGCCGGAGCATGTGCGTCCGGGCGCGGTGGTGGTCGGTGGTGGGGTGCGGTATGAGGGGCGGCGGTTGTTGCCGGATGTGGACGAGTCGTGTGCGCGGGTGGCGGGTGCGATCACGCCGCGGGTGGGTGGGGTGGGTCCGACGACGGTGGCGATGTTGTTCCGTAACGCGGTGCGGGCGGCCCAGCGGCTGACCGGCGTGGTGTGAGGGTCAGCCGAGGTCGACGATGAGGGGGCGGTGGTCGGAGACGGTGGAGGGTGGGGTGTCGACGGCGGTGACGGGTGGGAGCCGGTCGAGGTGGTGGGGGTCGGCGAGGATGTGGTCGAGTTGGACGCGGGGTTGTCCGGCCGGGTAGGTGGGGAGTCGGCCCAGGGGGCGCCAGCGTGACAGCGCGGCGGCGGGGCCGGCGGGGAGGTTGAGGTCGCCGAGCAGGATGCGCGGGGCGGGCAGCGCGCGCAGGGCGCGCACGACGCGGCGTAGTTGCCACATGTTCCAGCCGGGGACGAAGGACAGGTGGGTGGCGGCGACGGTGAGTGGGCCGTGGGGGGTGTCGAGGAGGGCGGCGAGGACGACGCGGGGTTCGTCGCGGAGCAGGACGAGTCCGCCGCGGGGGCCGGGGATGTAGATGGGTGAGCGGACGGGTGCGGCGGGTAGGCGGGTGACCTTCCAGGAGCGGACGGGGTGGCGGCTGATGAGGCCGACGCCGTAGAGGGGTTCGCCGTGGCCGTCGTCGTCGTGGGTGAGGGGGCGGAAGTGTTCGCCGGGGGTGCCGACGACGGCGGCGGCGAAGCGGTGGTGGTCGGCGTGCAGGGCGTGGGCGGCGAGGGCGGTGAGGTCGAGTTTGCCGCTGCGGGTCTGGTCGCGGTCGACTTCCTGGAGGGCGAGCACGTCGGCGTCGAGGGCGGTGACGGCGGCGGCGAGTCGGTCGGGGTCGACGAGCCCGTCGGTGAGGGAGCGGCCGTGCAGCAGGTTGAAGGTGGCCAGGCGCACCTGCACACCCTACGTGGTGGTGGCAGGCTGGTCGGATGGTGAAGCTGTTGTGTTGTTCGGTGCTGGTGTTCGTGGCGGTGGCGTCGGTCGGGTTGTGGGTGCGGCGTCGTCGGGGGCGGTGAGGCTGGCCACAGGGGTGCTCGCGGGTGGTGGCGGGGTGGGCAGAATGCGGCCGTGGATGCCGGGTCGTTGGTGACGTTGCTGGCCGCTGCGGCGTTGGCCGGTTGGGTGGACGCGGTGGTGGGTGGTGGCGGGTTGCTGTTGTTGCCGGCGTTGTTGCTGGCGGCGCCGGGGGTGCCGGTGGCGACGGCGTTGGGGACGAACAAGTTGGCGGCGATCTTCGGGACGTCGACGGCGGCGGTGACGTATGCGCGGCGGACGAGGCTGGACTGGGTGGTGGCGGGTCCGGCGGCGGGGTTGGCGGTGGTGACGGCGGGGTTGGGGGCGGCGTTGGCGGGGGCGGTGCCGGCGGGGGCGTACCGGCCGGTGGTGTTGGTGGTGTTGGTGGTGGTGGCGGTGTTCGTGCTGACCCGGCCGCGGTTGGGGGTGGTGGCGTCGCCGTCGCGGCGGACCCGGCGGCGGGTGGTGGTGGCGGTGGTGGTGGCGGGGTTGGGGGTGGCGTTGTACGACGGGTTGATCGGTCCGGGTACGGGCACGTTCCTGGTGTTGGCGTTCACGGCGTTGGTGGGTGCGGATTTCGTGCACGCGTCGGCGATGGCGAAGGTGGTGAACGCGGGTACGAATCTGGGGGCGTTGGTGGTGTTCGGGGTGACGGGGCACGTGTGGTGGTTGTTGGGGGCGGCGATGGCGGTGTGCAACGTGGCCGGGGCGGTGGTGGGCGCGCGGATGGCGTTGCGGCGGGGTGCGGGGTTCGTGCGGGTGGTGTTGTTGGTGGTGGTGTTGGCGTTGGTGGCGCGGTTGGGTTACGACCAGTGGGTGGCGGTGCGGTGATGGTGGTGCGGGCGGAGCACGACCGGGCGGTGCTGGCCGGGTTGTTGGGTCGGGATCCGGTGTTGCACGCCTACCAGTTGGGTGATCTGGACGATTTCTTCTGGCCGTACACGTCGTGGTTCCGGTCGGGTGACGAGGTGGTGTTGCTGTACCACGGGGTGGAGTTGCCGACGTTGTTGGCGTTCGCAGCGCCGGATCGGGTGGCGGCGTTGTCGGGGTTGCTGGTGGCGGCGGCGCCGGTGTTGCCGGCGCGGTTGTGGGCGCACCTGTCCCCTGGTCTGGAGGCGACGGTGGCGCGGTGGTACGCGGTGTCGGACGCGGCGGCGCATGTGCGGATGGCGTTGACGGAGCCGGGGCGGTTGGCGGCGGTGCCGGCGGTGGGTGAGCCGTTGGGGCGGGCGGATCTGCCGTTGTTGCGGGAGTTGTACGCGGTGGCGTATCCGGGGAACTGGTTCGACGCGCGGATGGTGGACACCGGTCAGTACGTGGGGGTGCGTGCGGGTGGCCGGTTGGTGGCGGTGGCGGGGGTGCACGTGTTCTCGCCGCGGTGGCGGGTGGCGGCGGTGGGGAATGTGACGACGCATCCGGAGGTGCGGGGGCGTGGTCTGGGGGCGGGTGTGGTGGCGGCGTTGTGCGCGCGGCTGCGGGCGTCGGTGGATCATGTGACGTTGAACGTGCGGGTGGACAACGTCGCGGCGGTGCGGTTGTACGAGCGGTTGGGATTCACCCGGGTGGCCGGGTTCACCGAGTGCGCGTTGACCCGGTTGCCCGGCTGACGGGGGCGCTGGGGTGTCAGCGGCCTCGGCTGGGTGAGTCGAAGCGGCCGGCGCGGATCTCCCGGAGTGCGTGGCGGCGGGTGTCGCCGCGCAGGGTGTCGACGTAGAGGCGGCCGCGTAGGTGGTCGGTTTCGTGTTGCAGGGCGCGGGCGAGGAAGCCGCTGCCGGTGATGGTGAGGGGTTCGCCGTGCTGGTCGTAGCCGTGGGCGGTGGCGTGCAGCGCGCGGGGGGTCGGGAAGTAGAGGCCGGGGATGGACAGGCAGCCCTCGTCGTCGTCCTGGAGTTCCTCGGACAGTTCCAGGGTGGGGTTGACGAGGTGGCCGCGGTGGCCGTCGGCGTCGTAGACGAAGACCTGGGTGTTGACGCCGATCTGGGGGGCGGCGACGCCGGCGCGGCCGGGGGCGCCGAGCAGGGTGTCCATCAGGTCGGCGACGAGGGCGCGTAGTTCGGTGTCGAAGGTGGTGACGGGTTCGCTGGGGGTGCGCAGGACGGGGTCGCCGATGATCCGGATCGGGCGCATGGTCATGCCCGGAAGGCTATCCGTTGCTTACCGGTGCGGGGGTGCCACCCGCCGGTGGGAGCAGGCCGGTGTCGGCGATGCGGTCGCGTAGTGGGCGGTGGCGTAGGGCGGTGAGCACGGCGTACAGCTCGTCGGCGAGGGGTACGGGCAGTTCGGTGTCGAGGTGGCGCATGGCGGCGGTGGTGGCGGCCCATTCGGCTTCGACGGCGGGCAGCAGCGTGTGGGCGCGGTCGGTGAGGGTGACGATGCGGTGGCGGGCGTCGGTGCCGGGGGTGAGGGTGACCAGGCCGGCGCGGCGCATGCCGGCGACGGTCTGGCTGGCGGCGGAGTGGGTGACGCCGACGCGGGCGGCGAGGTCGCGGATGGGTAGTGGTCCGTCGGTGACCAGGGCGCGGACCAGGGGTGAGTAGCGGGGCCGGTAGTCGGTGAGGCCGAGTCGGTCGTGGACGGCGGCGACGTCGCCGTCGAGCAGTTCCAGGACGTGGCGCAGCAGGGTGCCGAGGGCGTCGCGGTGGGGGGCGGTCACGTCCGCTAATGTAACAGCGCTGTTGTTTTCGGTGCGGGGAGGACCTGGGGCATGTATCCGCCGATCGAGCCGTACGCGTCGGGGCACCTGGACGTCGGTGACGGCCAGCGCGTCTACTGGGAGACCTGCGGCAACCCGGCCGGCCGGCCGGCGCTGGTGGTGCACGGCGGTCCCGGCTCGGGCGCCGACGCGTCGTGGCGGCAGTTGTTCGACCCGGCCGCCTACCGGGTCGTGCTGTTCGACCAGCGCGGCTGCGGGCGCAGCACCCCGTCGGCCGCCGATCCGGGGACCGACCTGTCGGTGAACACCACCGGCCACCTGGTGGCCGACATGGAGGCGCTGCGCGTGCACCTGGGCGTGCCGCGGTGGCTGCTGTGCGGCGCGTCGTGGGGCTCGGCGCTGTCGTTGGCGTACGCGCAGGCGCATCCGGGGCGGGTCACCGCGCTGGTGCTGTTCAGCGTGGTGGCCAACACCCGCCGCGAGATCGAGTGGGTGACCCGGGACATGGGCCGGGTGTTCCCGCAGGAGTGGGCGCGGTTCCGCGACGGGGTGCCCGAGGCCGAGCGGGACGGCGACCTGGCCGCCGCGTACGCCCGACTGGTCAACGACCCCGACCCGGCGGTGCGGGAGCGGGCGGCGCGCGACTGGTGCGACTGGGAGGACGTGCACGTCTCCCTCGCCGGCGGGTACGCGCCCAGCCTGCGCTACGCCGACCCGGTGTTCCGGTACGGGTTCACCCGGCTGGTCACCCACCACTTCGCGAACCTGGGGTTCGTGCCGGACGGTCAGTTGCTGCGCGACGCCGGCCGGCTCGCCGGCATCCCCGGGGTGCTCGTGCAGGGCCGCCTGGACGTCAGTGGCCCGCCGGACATCGCGTGGCGGTTGACCCGGGACTGGCCGGACGCCCGGATGGAGATCGTCGAGTCCGGCGGGCACGGCCGCGGCCACGGCGTCGGTGAGCGGGTGGTGGCCGCCCTGGACGCGTTCGCCGCCGCCTGAGGCCCGCGGCCGGGCGGGTCAGCCGGCGGCCAGCAGCGCGCGTACCGGGGCGGCTTTCGCGGCGGCCTCGGCGACCTCGGCGGCGGGGTCGCTGTCCCAGGTGATGCCGCCGCCGGCCCACAGGTGCAGCCGGTGGGCGTCGGCGGCGGCGGTGCGGATGGTCAGGCCCAGGTCGAGCCGGTCCGGCCCGACCCAGCCCAACGCGCCCATGCCGGCGCCGCGTCCGACCGGCTCCCGCGCGGCCACCTCGGCGAGCGCGGCGTGCTTCGGCGCGCCGGTGACCGACCCGCCGGGGCAGACCGCGCGCAGCAGGTCGGCCAGGCCCAGGCCGTCGGCGGGCGCCGCGGAGACCGTCGACTCGGCCTGCCACAGGTCGCACCAGCGGCGTACGGCGAACAGCTCGTCGACCCGGACGGAGCCGGTGCGGGCCACCCGGGCCAGGTCGTTGCGTTCCAGGTCGACGATCATGATGTGTTCGGCGCGTTCCTTGGCGGAGGCGAGCAGGTCGCGGCGGCCGGCGGCGGTGGCCGCGCGGGTGCCCTTGATCGGGCGGGTGACCAGCCGGCCGTGTTCGGTCGCGACGAGTGTCTCCGGGGAGGCGCAGCCCAGCGCCCAGCCGGGCCCGGTGAGGGCGCCGCCGTAGCGGGCGCCGGGCAGCGCGGCGAGGCGGCGCAGCGCCGGGCGCGGGTCGCCGGTGTAGTCGGCGGCGGCGTGCCCGACGAGGTTGACCTGGTAGACGTCGCCGCGGGCGATGGCGGCGCGGACCGACTCGACGGCGGTGGCGTGCGCGTCCGGCGTCCAACTGTCGCGCCAGTCCCCCAGCCGCCAGCCGGTCGGCGACGGTGGCCGGTGCGGGCGGTCGCCGTGGTGGTAGACGACCACGACCAGGTCGGGCAGCGCCGGCAGGGGCGTGGGCGCGCCGGTCGGCGCGCCGACGGCGTACGCGCCGGCGGCGGCGGACAGGAACAGCGCCGCCCCGCACGGCCCGTCGGCGGTGTGCCGGCCGGGCCGCGACAGGTCGTCGACGTCGACGCCGTACGCGGTGAGGAAGCGTTGCGCGAGGTCGGTGGGGTCGCCGCCGTCGCCGAGGCGCCACTGCAACCGGGCGGTCTCGACCAGCCGGGACCGGCAGCCGGGTGGCGCGCCGGGCACCGCGACCGGCACGTGTGGGAGCGCTTCCACACCGTCTGGACCGTTCCGCCTCATCCGTTCAGCCGATTCTGGGTGAACAAGCCGCGACCTTGCTCGGTGTTGCGCGGTTGAGCTTGGTACTGTGCGTCACTGGTCATGTGAACCATGACACAGTGCCCCCACAGTCCGGAGAACCCGATGTGTCAGCACCAGCCCACCTGCCCCTCCGCCGACGCGACCGACCGCGAGGCCGCCCGCGTCCTCGCCTGCTTTCCTGAGCAGGGCTGGAGCCTGCTCTGCAACGGCGTCATCATCTTCGAGGACACCGGTGAGCTGCTCCCCGACGGGCGGACCATCGCCCCGCACCGGGGACCGGCCCGCCACGCCCTCGTCGCCTGAGCAATCACACAGCGTCAGTGAGCGTACGCGCCGACGAAGCCCGTCGGCGCGCCGGCCGGGGCGGCGATCCACCACCGCCCCGGCGTGCACGCCCTCAGTCCTCGAACGCCTCCGGCGCGGGACACGAACAGACCAGGTTCCGGTCCCCGTACGCGCCGTCCACGCGCCGCACCGGCGGCCAGTACTTCCCCGCCCGGTCCACCGCCCCCGGATAGGCGCCCACCGACCGCGGGTACGGGTGCGGCCACTCGTCGCCGGACACCATCGCCGCGGTGTGCGGCGCGTTCGACAGCGGACTGTCGCCCGCCGGCCACTGCCCGGACCCCACCTGGTCGATCTCGGCGCGAATGGCGATCATCGCGTCGCAGAACCGGTCCAGCTCGGCCAGGTCCTCACTCTCGGTCGGCTCCACCATCAACGTGCCCGCCACCGGGAACGACATCGTCGGCGCGTGGAAACCGTAGTCGATCAGCCGCTTCGCGACGTCGTCGACGCTCACCCCGGTCGCCTTCGTCAACGGCCGCAGGTCCAGGATGCACTCGTGCGCCACCAGGCCCTTGTTGCCGGCGTACAGCACCGGGAAGTGCTCCCGCAGCCGCACCGCCACGTAGTTCGCCGCGAGCACCGCCACCGCGGTGGCCCGCGCCAACCCGTCGGCGCCCATCATCCGCAGGTACGCCCACGGGATCGGCAGGATCCCCGCCGACCCGTACCGGGCCGCGGAGATCGCCGGCCGGCCGTCGACGGGCGCGCCCACCGGGTCACCGGGCAGAAACGGCGCCAGGTGCGCCCGCACCGCCACCGGACCCACCCCCGGCCCGCCGCCGCCGTGCGGAATGCAGAACGTCTTGTGCAGGTTCAGGTGCGACACGTCCGCGCCGAAGCGCCCCGGCTTGGCGAACCCGACAAGCGCGTTGAGGTTCGCCCCGTCGACGTACACCTGACCGCCGGCGTCGTGGACCTTCGCGCACAACTGGGCGATGCCCGTCTCGTACACGCCGTGCGTCGACGGGTACGTCACCATGATCGCCGCGAGGGCGTCCCGATGCTTGTCGATCTTCGCGTCGAGGTCGACGAGGTCGACGTTGCCGTCGGCGTCGCAGCCCACCACGACCACCCGCATGCCGGCCATCACCGCCGACGCGGCGTTCGTGCCGTGCGCCGACGACGGGATCAGACACACGTCCCGGTGCCCCTCACCCCGGTCCCGGTGGTACGCGCGGATCGCCAGCAACCCGGCCAGCTCCCCCTGCGACCCGGCGTTGGGCTGCACGCTGACCGCGTCGTAGCCGGTCACCTCCGCCAGCCAACCCTCCAACTGGGCGATCAACTCCCGGTAGCCGGCGGTCTGCGCGTCCGGCGCGAACGGGTGCAGGTGCGCGAACTCCGGCCAGGTGACCGGCTCCATCTCCGTGGTGGCGTTCAGCTTCATCGTGCACGACCCCAACGGGATCATGCCCCGGTCCAGGGCGTAGTCGAAATCAGCCAGCCGCCGCAGGTACCGCAGCATCGCCGTCTCCGAGTGGTGGCTGCGGAACACCGGATGGGTGAGCACGTCACCGGTGCGGGCCAACCCGTCGGGCAGCGCCACCTCCACGTCACCGTCGACACCGTCGACGCCGAACGCCGCCCACACCGCCCGCAGGTGCGCGTCGGTGGTCGTCTCGTCGCAGGACACCCCGACCCGGTCGGCGTCCACCAGCCGCAGGTTCACGTTGCGCGCCGCCGCCGCGGCCACCACCTGCGCGGCCCGACCCGGCACCGTCACGGTGACCGTGTCGAAGAACGCCACGTCCGCGACATCGACACCGCCGGCACGCAGCCCGGCCGCCAACCGCGCCGCCGCCGCACGGGTACGCCGGGCGATCGCCCGCAACCCGTCCGGGCCGTGATAGACCGCGTACATGCCGGCCATCACCGCCAGCAGCACCTGCGCGGTGCAGATGTTGCTGGTCGCCTTCTCCCGCCGGATGTGCTGCTCACGGGTCTGCAACGCCAACCGGTAGGCGGCACTGCCGTCGGCGTCACGCGACACCCCGACGAGACGGCCCGGCAACATCCGCTCCAGACCGGCGCGCACCGCCAGGTAGCCGGCGTGCGGCCCACCGAACCCCATCGGCACCCCGAACCGCTGGGTGGTGCCGGCGGCGATGTCCGCGCCGATCTCCCCGGGCGGGCGCAGCAACACCAACGCCAACAGGTCCGCCGCGACGGTCACCAACGCGCCCACCGCATGCGCCGCCTCGACCAGCGGGGCGTGGTCCCGGACCGCCCCCGACGCGCCCGGGTACTGCAGGTGCAGGCCGAAGAACTCCGCCGGCAACTCCTCGACGTCGACGTCGACGACCCGCACCTCGATACCGAGCGGCTCGGCGCGACTGGCGATCACCGCGACGGTCTGCGGCAACGCGTCGGCGTCGACCACGTACACCGGGCTCTTGCTCTTCGACGCGCGGCGCGCGAGCGTCATCGCCTCCGCCGCGGCGGTGCCCTCGTCGAGCATCGACGCGTTCGCGGTGGCCAACCCGGTCAGGTCCGTGACCATCGTCTGGAAGTTCAGCAACGCCTCCAGCCGACCCTGGCTGATCTCCGGCTGATACGGCGTGTACGCGGTGTACCAGGCCGGATTCTCCAGCACGTTGCGGCGGATCACCGCCGGAGTGTGCGTGCCGTGGTAACCCAGGCCGATCATCGACACGGCCACCGTGTTGCGAGCCGCGAGCGCCCGCAACTCGGCCAGGGCCTCCCGCTCCGAGGCCGGCGCCGGCAGGTCCAGCGTCCCGTGCCAGCGGATCACCTCGGGAATCGCGGCGTCCATCAGCTCGTCCACGGAGCCGTAGCCGACGGCCTCCAACATGCGGCGCTCGTCGTCCGGGCCGGGGCCGATGTGCCGATCGGCGAACTGCTCAGCGGTCATGCGCGGCGCTCCTTGTGGGGGCGAGGTCGACGGGTCGGCCTCCCCCTGAGTCACGCTGACGCGCTCCACAGCGCCTGCCCACGTGGTCCTTTTGCCTGAGAGGTTCCGGGGAGAATCTGCCCCTTCGGCGCCGTCGGGTCGACGGTCTCTCCCACGTGGGTGGTACCGGCACCCCCCACGCTACCAGCGGCCGTGTTTCCCGCTCATGTCCCAGGGTGTGATCACACCGGCGCCGGCTCGGCGAACCCGGCGGCCAACGCGGTCAACGTGGCGCCCAGCGGCGCGTCCAGCCGCACCGCCGCATACCCGTCGCCGCGGGTGACGCCCTGGTTGACGATCGCCACCGGAATGCCGCGCTTCGCCGCCCGCAACACGAACCGCCGCCCCGACATCACCGTCAACGACGACCCCAGCACCAGCACCGCCCGGGCCCCCTCCACCAACGCGAAACAGTCCGCCACCCGCGGCGCCGGCACCGTCTCGCCGAAGAACACCACATCCGGTTTCAGCATGCCCCCGCCGCACACCCCGCAGTCGACGACCCGGAACCCGGCCACCGCCTCGTCCGGCAGCTCCACGTCACCGTCGGGGTTCACGTGCGCCACCCGCGCGTCGAACCCCGGGTTCGCCTCGGTCAACCGCCGGTGCAGCTCGTCACGGCCGGTCAGGTTGCCGCAGTCCAGACACGTCACCTCGTCGAGCCGGCCGTGCAACTCGATCACCCCGGTCGCGCCGGCAGCGGTGTGCAACCCGTCGACGTTCTGCGTGACGATGCCGTCGAGCAGCCCCGCGTGCTGCAACCGGGCCACCGCCCGGTGCCCGTCGTTGGGCGCCGCCCGCGCGATGGTCCGCCACCCGAGATGGCTGCGCGCCCAGTAGCGTCGCCGCGCCTGCGGGTCCCGGGTGAACGCCTGGTAGGTCATCGGGGTGTGCCGCCGCGCCGCGCCGCTGGGCCCCCGATAGTCCGGGATGCCCGACTCGGTGGACAGGCCGGCGCCGCTGAGCACCACCACACCCCCGCCGGCCAGCAGCCGCGCCAACCCCTCGAACGCATCACTCACCCCACCATGCTGCCTCGCGCACCCCCGCCCGCCCACCCCGCCAGGGCCGATCATGAGATTGGCGGCACGATCCGACGCGCCACCCACCGCCAACCTCATGATCAACGACGCTGGTCGCCCGGCACGACGACCACCGGCGGGCTACGTTGAGCACATGCGCGTCGTCATCGCCGGAGGCCACGGAAAGATCGCCAAGCTGCTCGAACGGGACCTCGCCGGACGCGGCGACACCCCGGTCGGACTGATCCGCAACCCCGACCACGCCGCCGCGCTGCGCGCCGCCGGCGCCGAACCGGTCGTGTGCGACCTGGAACACACCGACGCCGACACGCTCGCCCGGCACCTCGCCGACGCGGACGCGGTGGTGTTCGCTGCCGGCGCCGGCCCCGGCAGCGGCGCCGACCGCAAGGACACCGTCGACCGCGGCGCCGCCGTGCTGCTCGCCGACGCCGCCGTCCACGCCGGCGTCCGCCGCTACCTGCTCGTCTCCTCGATGGGCGTCGACGACGCGCCCGCCCCCGGCACCGACGACGTGTGGGCGGCCTACCTGCGGGCCAAGAAAGCCGCCGAGGACGACGTCACCGGCCGCGACCTCGACGTCACCGTGCTACGGCCCGGCCGGCTCACCGACGACGAACCCGGCGGCCGGATCACCCTCGCCCGACACGTCCCACCCGGCGCGATCAGCCGCGCCGACGTCGCCCGCGTCCTCCTGGCGCTGCTGGAGACCCCCGGCACCGCCGGGCACACCGTCGAACTCGTCGCCGGCGACACCCCCGTCGCCGACGCCGTCGACGCGCTCACCCGCTGACCCACCACCCACCGCCGGCCTCGCCGGTCCGGCCCACCCGCACGGCGGGCCGGACCGGCGCTCACCGCTGGTGACGCGGCAACGCCGGCTGCGGCGCCTCCCGCGTGAGACGCTCCATCGTCCGCGCCAACTGCTCACTGCCGTCGTCGAGATGCCGGGCCGCCGCCCGCATGTGCGACATCATCATCTCGCCGAAGATCCGCAACGCCTCCCGCGTCGCCACCGAATCGTCCACGTCGCCACCGGCGGCCCGGCGGTACTCCACCACCGCCCGCTCAGCCTCCTGCTTCGCCTCCTCCGCCGCCGCCCGCAGATAACTCTCATACTGCGTCCGGGCGTACTCGGCGACCCGACGGGCATAGTCGTGAGCCTGCGCGATGATCTGCTCCGCCTCCCGCTGCGCCGCCGACAGCAGATTCACCTCCTTCGCCGCCGGCCGCACCGGCGCCTCCGCGCTCGGAATCACCCCGTGCCGGTGCAACTCCAGATGATCGTTGAGCCGCTCGTTCTCCGCCCGCAGATTCGCCACCTGGGTAGCCAGCAGATCCAACTCGTCGGCCACCTGCACCCGGAACCGGTCCACATCGGCCTGCTCATAGCCACGCCTGGTGAACGCCGCCGACCCGAACTCCCACCGCCGCACCCGGTCCGAGGTCAACCGCACCTGCACCGACCCGGACACCTGCTGCGCGTCGTAACCACTGATCGGGGTCGCACTCATCGGACCACCTCCGTTCGCGACTGCGGGGCTCGCAGGACCGGCTCACTCACCGGACCACCCCGGACTCGTCGGCGGCCGTGACGGCACGCCACGCCGGCCCGTACCACTGCTTGCCGAAACCCTCGTGGTGCAACTGACCCGGCCGGTAACCGGCCCCCGTCAACGCCGCCACCGACTGGCCCACCATCTCGTCGGACCCGCACACGTACACGTGCCGCGACCGCCAGTCCCCGTCGGCCAACACCCGGTCCACCATCCGCGCCGGCTCACCCGGCCGCACCGGATCCGACCCCGCCACGTACGACACCCGCAACCACGGACACGACGCGGCCACCTTGTCGATCGCCTCGCTGTCGTAGAACTCCGACCTCGACCGCGCCCCCACATACAGGTCCACCCGCCGGCCCGACCCCTCCGCCGCGACCTGCTCCACCAACGCCTTCACCGGCGCCCAACCGGTCCCACCGGCCAACAGCAGCAGATCCGACGACCCGGCCAGCCGCAACGTCAACCCGTCCCCCACCGGCGCCGCCAGATGGATCTGATCCCCCGCCGCGCACCCGTACACCAGCCGCGACGACACCGCGCCACCCGGCGCCGCCCGCACGTGCAACTCCACCGTGCCGTCCGCGCGCGGCGCGTTCGCCGGCGAGTAGTACCGCCACGACCGCACCGCCGGATGCGACACCCCGATCGACTGCCCCGGCACGAACGGCAACAGATACTGCGGCCGCACCGTCAACACCGCCACGTCGAACGTGCGCTGCTCGTGGGTCAACACCTCCGCCACCCACCACGGCGGCGAATGCGCCTCCGCCGCCTGCGCGGCCTCCGTCATCACCCGCGACACCAACCCGTACGCCGCCACCCAGTCGGCCGCCAGCTCCTCGGACCACCCGTCACCGCAGAAATGCCGCAGCGTCTCCACCAGCGCCTCACCGACCGCCGGGTAATGCTCGGCACGCACCGCGAACTTACGGTGATCCGCACCCAGCTGCCGCAGGAAACCAACAAGCCGATCCACCTGGTCCACGTGCGACACGATGTGCCCCAACGCCGACACCAACCGGTCCCGCTGCCCCGCCATGTTCGTGCCGAACATCTGCCGGGTCTCCGGATGCGCCAGGAACAACGTCGAATAGAAGTAGAGCGGCACCTGGTCACCGTGCCCGGCGACCACCGACCAGCTCTGCCTGAGCCGATCCACGTCCACGCTCAGGCGTTCCCCGCCGACACGATCTGATCCCGCACCTGCCCCAACACCACCTGCACGTCGGCGATCACCTCCGCCGGCACACCCAACTCCACCAACGTCGCGCTCAGGTGCTCACCGACCCGCGCGTAGTGCGCCCCCGGAATACCCAACGGCTGATGCGCCTCCGCCAACCCCCGACCCGCGTACTCGTCCGGCCCACCCAGCACCACCGTCAACATCAACGCCAGATGCCGCCGCTGCGCCACCATGTCCACGTCGGCGAAGTAGCCGGCCAACTCCCGATCCGCCAACACCCGGTCGTAGAACAGCTCCACCGCCGCCTTCACCGCCGCCGCACCACCGATGCGGTCGTAGTGGGAGATCGGGGTGGCCTCATTCGTCACCGTCATGCTCGGTCCTTCCGCCAAAGGGGCCCCGCGGCGACGCCGCGGCAGGGACAACGCCAGTCGACGCGACAACACGCACCGTGACATCGACGCGTCGACGACAGTGACGGACCATAGCGCGCCCACCGCCACCGTTCACGCCTGCCCCAACCCCATCCCGACAACCCTCAACTACGGACAGTCAACAAAACGCCCCCGGGACCCCACCCGAGCAACCCACAGTCTCTTTCGGACACCGCACCACTACCCATCGCGACCTGCGCACACCCCACCCACCACCGAAACCACCCCACCCCACCCCACCCGCTCACCCACCGTCACCAAACAAAAGATCGCGCCGGGCCGAAAAGCCACGACGCGATCCCAAAACCGAAACGCCGACGAATCACCCGGCACGACGCCGCGCACGACGCGCCGCCAACTCGTCCCCCACCGAATCCGCCTCCGGCTCCGGCTCCACCGGAACCTCCCGACCCGACCCACCCGCCGGCTCCGCCGGCAGATGCGACAACGAACCCTGGATCTCCTTGAACGCCCCACCGATCGCGATGCCGAACACGCCCTGGCCACCCTGCAACAGGTCGACCACCTCCTCCGGCGACCGGCACTCGTACACCGTCGTCCCATCGGAGATCAACGTGATGCCCGCCAGATCATCCACCCCACGCGACCGCAACGCCTCGATCGCCCGACGGATGTTCTGCAACGACACCCCCGCGTCCAACAACCGCTTCACGACCTTCAACACCACCAGATCGCGGAACGAATACAACCGGGACGTCCCCGAACCCGACGCGTCCCGAACACTCGGCACCACCAGCGACGTCCGCGCCCAGTAGTCCAACTGCCGGTAACTGATGCCCACCGCCGAACACGCGGTCACACCCCGATAACCCACCTCGCCGTCACCGAACGACTCGGGCCCCACACCCGCCTGCTGCTCCGAACTCGGACCAGGATCCCGCGGCTCGTGCATCCGGACCAACCTCCCCGCCCGTGCGGCGCCACGTCGACTTCCCCGTACGCGCACCCCTCGACACGGCAACCCTAACGCCGGACAGCCGACAACACCGGCAGGAGAACCCCGACACGCCGCGCCACCAATCCACGACAGCACACACGGCGGTCAGCCGCCACCACCGTGACAACCACCGCCGCGCACCCCGGCCACCCAGCCGGCCACCAGTCAGCCCGCGAAATCCTCCGGCCGCACCTGCTCCAGGAACTCCCGGAACTTCTCCACCTCGTCCTCCTGCTCGTCCGGAATCACGATCCCCGCCTCACTCAGGACCTGCTCCGCACAACGAATCGGCGCACCCACCCGCAACGCCAACGCGATGGAGTCACTCGGCCGCGCCGACACCCGCACCCCGTCACCCAGCAGCAGATCCGCGTAGAAGACGTTCTCCTTCAACTCGGTGATCTCCACCGCCCGCAACGGCGCCTGCAACGCCGCCAACACATCCCGCAGAAGATCATGCGTCAACGGCCGCGCCGGCTTGACCCCCTGCTGCTCATAAGCAATGGCCGTCGCCTCGACCGCACCGATCCAGATCGGCAGATAGCGGTCCCCCTCGACCTCCCGCAGCAGGACGATCGGCTGGTTGCTCGGCAACTCCACCCGAACTCCGACCACGCTCAGCTCGCGCACCGCCGCCTCCGTGTCGTCGTCACCTGCGCACCGCGCCCTTCCCTGCACGGTACACGGACCAGGACACGAGAGTCCCACGCGCTACGTGCACCACGCCTCGACAGACGGGCTTACCCCGGCAAGCCTACGACACGCCCATCCCGGCCGATCTTTCCGCGCCCATCCACGACGAAAGGGGCCGGGCACCCACCGGCACCCGACCCCCACCGACAACCTCACCGACCCAACGTCGACCGCAGCCCCACCCGCACCAACGCCGCGTGCAACTGCTGCGACAACGCCATCAACTCCCGCGCCGTCTCCGCCGCCCGCGCCCGCGCCGCCGGATCACTCTGCCGCGCCAACGGCGCCACCAACTGCGCGAACAGACCGACCTCCCGATCCGCCGCCGACCGGTACGCCCGCAGATGCCGCGGCTGGAACCCGTACGCCGCCAACCCCGCCACCGCACTCGCGATGATCAACGCATCCCCGTCGTACCAGCCCGGCGGATCCGACACCAGCACACCGAGCCGCTCCAACTCGACCAACGTCGACTCGTCGACCCCGCTACGGGCAATCAACTCCGCCCGACCCAGCCGCACCTCCGGCGACTCCACCGGCTCCGGCGGCTCCCGACCCGGCACCACACCACCCGGACCGACCGCCACCAGATTCGGCCGCGCCCGCCCCGGCGGCGACGCGTCCGAGCCGTCCCACTGCGCCAACTGATCCCGGATCACCCGCAACGGCAGATACTGATCCCGCTGCGCGGACAACACGAACCGCAACCGCGCCACGTCGTCCCAGCCGTACTTCCGGTAACCCGCCGGCGTCCGCTGCGGCTCCACCAGGCCCTCGGCCTCCAGGAACCGCAACTTCGAGATCGTCACGTCCGGAAACTCCGCCCGCAACTGCGCCAGCACCTCGCCGATACTCATCAGCGCAGGCGCCCGCCCCGCCCCGGACGGCGTCGAAGCCGCAGGCTCGTTCACCCCCGGCCGGCCTCCTCCTCCGGGCGCGGACCAGCGATGAACACGACCCGGAACTTGCCGATCTGCACCTCGTCACCGTTGCTCAACGTCGCCGCCTCGACCCGCTCACGGTTCACATACGTGCCGTTCAGGCTGCCCACATCCCGCACCGTGAACGTGCCGCCGTCCCGATGGAACTCCGCGTGCCGCCGCGACACCGTCACATCATCGAGGAAGATGTCACTGTCCGGGTGCCGACCACTCGTCGTCACATCGTGATCCAACAGGAACCGGGCACCCGCATTCGGGCCCCGCCGAACCACCAGCAACGCCATTCCCGGCGGCAACGAACCGGACATGCGGCTCGGCACCACATCGGTGTCCGGCCCCTCCAGCACTTCGTCGAGCGAACCGAGATTGAGCGTCGAAGTGACGTCGAGCGGGGGGAACTCGTCGTCGGGCCGCGTCATGGGACCACCTCACGGATCTGTTCGGTCGGCGTCGGGGAATGGCGGGTCTGGCCGCCGGGCTAACCCACACCCGGCGGCTGGCTCCCCATGCCCGGGAAGGCGCATTCCGCAACGCTCAAACAATTGGTTCTCGGTCGACTGGGCGAGCCTAGCCAGCGCCGAAATGCAGGGCAACCGGACGCGCGGAACCAACCCCGCCCGCCCGGCACGACACGAACTCAGCTCTCGGTGAGCTCGCGGTACGCGTCAGCGGTCAACAGACCCTCGACCGCCGCCGGATCATCCGGAGTGATCTCCACCAACCAACCCGCACCGTACGGATCCGTGTTGATCACCTCCGGCGTGTCGGTCAACGCCTCGTTGCGCGCCGACACCGTGCCACTCAACGGCGCGTAGATCTCCGACACGCTCTTCGTCGACTCGATCTCCCCCAGCGACTCACCGGCCGCCACCACCGCACCGGAGTCCGGCAGCTGCACGAACACGATGTCACCCAGGGCATCCTGCGCGAAGTGCGTGATACCGACGCGGACGACACCACCGTCACCACCGACCACCCACTCGTGCTCGGCGGTGTACCGCAGATCCTCAGGAATCACCAGCTGCGTCCTTCGTCATCGGTGCACCGGACGAACCGGCGCGGGCCGCGACCGGTCAGGAGACCGGCCGGGCGTGGTCCAGCTTGATCGGCGCGTGCAGCTGCGAAACCTCCACAACCTCACGATCCTCGGACGTCACGTTACCGGCGGCGTCCCGCACCGATGAGACCACCCCGCCCGGAATGTTCAACGCCGTACGCATCGTCGCCGGGTCACCGATCACCAGGATCGTGTACGGGCCACTCAACCGCCGCCCGTCCACCACCAGACCCCCACCCGACGCGTCCACGAAATACGTCGACGCGATGACCCGCACCGCGGTGCCGTCCGCGCCCTGGATCTGCATCGCCTCCGCGCCCGCACCCCGCAACTCCTGCACCGCGTCCAGGATCCGCGTCGACGACATCGCCTTCTCCGGCCCCGAGAACCGCACCTCAAGACCCGGCCCCACCGCCGGCAGCGTCCCCGCCAGAATGCCCAGCTCGTCCGCCCGCCGCGTCGCCTCCTCCAACGCCGCCTGCCGCCCCAGCTCACCGGAGCGCAACTGACGCTGGCTCTCCTCCAACGCCTCGATGTCCTGCCGCAGCCGCCGCTCCCGCGAATCCAGATCCGACGAGATCCGCACCAGGTCCTCCTCCCGCGTCGCCGCGAGCGTCGGATCCGTCGACGTCGTCTTCAACTGCACCACAAGCGTGAAGCCCAACAACGCCAGCAACACCGCGATCATCGCGCCCGCCGACGTCAACCGCCGCGACACCGGCGCACGATCCGGCGCCGCCGCGGCCCCCGGCTCCTCCGCCGGCGCCGGCACGTCCTCCCGCTCCCCCGGCGCCAACGGCTCCACGGGCTCCACCGGCGCCAACGGGCTCAACTCGTCCGGATCGGGCGCGTCCGGACGCGGATCCGGCTCACCCGC
Organism: Micromonospora sp. AKA38; assembly: GCF_027925725.1. Taxonomy (NCBI): domain Bacteria; kingdom Bacillati; phylum Actinomycetota; class Actinomycetes; order Micromonosporales; family Micromonosporaceae; genus Micromonospora; species Micromonospora sp. AKA38. The sequence continues at coordinate 1,479,615 of NZ_BNEI01000005.1, forward strand.
CGGACCCGACGGCCGCCCCGGCCCCACCGGCGACGGCCAGCCCGTACCCGTCTCCCTGTGCTCCTCGCTCATCCCCACCAACCTACGCCCGGAACAGGTGCCGGCGGATCGCCGCCACATTCCCGAAAATGCGCACCCCGAGCACGACCACCACACCGGTGGACAACTGACCGCCCACCCCCAGCTGGTCACCCAGGTACACGATCAGACCCGCCACCAGCACGTTCGAGATGAACGACACCACGAACTGCTTGTCGTCGAAGATCCGGTCCAGCTTCGCCCGCACCCCACCGAACACCGCGTCCAACGCGGCCACCACCGCGATCGGCAGATACGGCTGCAACGCCGCCGGCACCGTGGGATCCAGATACACCCCCAGCACCACCCCGGCGAGCAACGCCAGCACCGCGATCATCGGCCACCTCCGGAGGGACTGGGAGAAACACCCGAGCCGGACGGCCCGGGACTGGACGAGCCCACGACACCCGAACCCGACGGCACCGGGCCCGGACTCGCCGGCGACTCGGCGTAGCGTAGCCGTGGCTCCGGAGCCGCCGGCAGGGTGAGGCCGTCGACCTCCTTCACCCCGAACGACAACCCCGTCGTCTTCGCCACCTCACGCATCAACGCCGCCGCCCGACCGTCGTCGAACCGGTCCCGCATCGACCCCGGCCCGATCGCCTGCACCTCGTACGGACTCGTCACCGGCCGGTAGTCCACCAGGATCGCCTCCCCGGCCTGCCGGATCGTCGACGTCGCCGTCAGCCGCTGCCCGTTGATCGACACCGCCTCCGCACCCGCCGCCCACAGACCGTTCGCGACCTTCTGCAGATCCGAGTACAACACCTGCGACGGACCCGCCTCGGCACCCGTCACCGCGTCCTTGTCACGCGGCGCGTCCACCAACCGCACCACCACACCGTCGCCCCGCACCCGCCCCAGGCCCGTCCCCGCCTCAAGATTGCGCAACCGGGACGCCTGCGAGCCGCTCAACGCCGCGTCCCGCTGCCGACCGACCTCCACGCGCAACTGCTCCGCCCGCTGGGTCAACCGGTCGGTCTCCGCCTCCCGCTGCTTGATCTCCGCGATCAACCCGGCCCGCGCCGTCGCCCGGCTCGGCTCCTCCGCCATTGTCTCCCGGTACGCCACCGCGAACAGGAACCCGATCACCGCCAGGACCACCAGACTCACCGGCCGGGCCAGCACCTGCCGCACCCGCGACACCGGACCGACCGCACGCCGCGCCGCGGCGTCCCCGTACCCCGGATCCAACGGATTGCGGAACAACTCGGTCAGGAAGTCCGGCGCGTACACCCGCGCCGACGGGTCGCGTTCCCCGTCCCGCGGCGGCGCCGCCGTCACGCCGACACCCCCGCGCGCCGGGCCCGCATCGCCCGGACCAGCCGGCGCGCCTGCACCACGTACATCGCCCCGGCGGCCCAGTAGAGGACCAGCCCCCACCAGGCCAGCCCCCAGCCGATCGCCCCGGCGACGGTGGCCGCGCCCGGCGCGGCGTCGGCCAGCAGCAGGATCGGGAACGCCGCCAGCAGCAGGAACGTCGCGGTCTTGCCCACGTAGTGCACCGGCGGCGGGCCGTAGCCGTGCCGGCGCAGCACCCCCAGTGAGCCGAGCAGCAGCAGCTCCCGGGCCAACAGCGCCGCGGTGAACTGCCAGGGGACCACCTCGCGGGCCGTGAAGGCGAGCAGCGTGGCGAGAATGTAGAGCCGGTCGGCAAGCGGGTCCAGCAGCTCACCCAACCGGCTGACCTGCTGCAGGCGCCGGGCGATCCAGCCGTCCACCCAGTCGCTGGTGCCGCCCACCGCCAGCACCACGATGGCGACCACGTCGGCGCGGACCACGAGGAAGAGATAGAGGAACAGCGGCACGCCCAGCAGCCGGACGAAGCTGATCAGGTTCGGCAACGTGAGGACGCGGTCCGCCGCGACCGTAGCCGTGTCCCCCGGGTGCTCCGCTGGAGCCGGCCGACGCGACACCCCTCACCCTCCCTCCGCAGCACGGTCCGGCGGCCGTCGAACGGCCGCCGGAGGAACGTGCGCGTTGTCGGCCGGTCAGACGCCGGCAGCCTCTGCGATCCCGGGCTGGGACCTCCCCGATGCGGCCCGCGGTCACAGCGACCCGGGCCGGCCAGTTGCGCTGCCACTATATCGGGCTTCGCGCGTTCTTCCGGCTGTCGTGCTGCGTGGCTGCTCAGCGTGGCGGCGGTGGGCAGCGTCACATCGCGTAGGGCGTCCTAGGACACTAGTGGAGCGGCTGCGGCTCGGGCACCCGAGGTCACGCCGAGCGGGCGGTGGAGTCGGAACCCGACTGCGGCGCGGTCATGGTGGCCGCCTGACCGAACGCCAGCAACGCCAGCAACAACTCGTGCTGCACCCGGTTGGGCATCCGGTCGAGCACCGCCTGCACCGCCCGGTGCCGCCGCTCCTGCAACTCGCGCAGCAGCGACTCCGCCGCGTTCGTGGGCAGCAGCCGCACCTCGCGCCGGTCCCTCGGGTCGGCCACCCGGCGCAGCAACCCGACCGCCTCCAGTCGGTCGCAGAGCCGGCTCGCCGACGACGGCACCACGTCCAGCAGCTCGGCCAGCCGGTTCACGTTGGTGTCCGGGTGGGACATGATCAGCGACAGCACCCGCAACTGGGTGGGCGAGACGCTGAGGTTGTGCCGCGAGGTGGCCGAGTCGAGCACACCGATGAGCGCCTCGGCAGCCGCCTCGACGGCCGCGGCAAGATTCGGAGGTCGCTCCACTCGCTGTCCCCTGCGATCGTCCCGCTCGTGTTCGCCCCGCCGCCCCGGTCACCGCCGCGAGGCGTCGTCCGGCCGGCTGGAACCGCGCCAGTCCAGGCAGACGACGACCGCGTCGTCGCGGAGATCCGCGTCGGCATGGTACGCGTGCAGTTCGCGCATCACCGTACCAACTGCCTCGGTGGCCGGCTGCAGCCGAGTGGACCGCATCGCCCGCGCCATCGCCCGCGCGCCGTAGGGCTCCTGCTCGTCCGGCTCCGCCGCGTACACCCCGTCACTGACCACGAAGAGCCGGTCGCCCGGCTCCAGGCCGAACTCCTGCACGTCGTACCGGGTCTCGGCGAACATGCCCAGCGGCAGCTGCTGGTCCAGCGTGACCGGGGTGACCCGGCCGCCGCGCAGCCGCAGCACGTGCGGGGAACCCGCGTCCACCGCCCGGACCACGCCCCGCCGGCCGTCCAGCTCCAGCAGCAGCGTGGCCACGTGCCGGCTCCCCCGGTGCTGGTAGAAGATCGTGTCCGAGGCCAGCTCCGCCTGCTCCACCAGGCTGCCGCCGGAGCGGCGCGCGTTACGCATCGCGTTGACGGTCACGGCGGTGAGCAGCGACGCGGACAACCCGTTGCCGGCACCGTTGAGCACCGTGACGGTGAGCCGGTCCCCGTCGACGGACCAGTCGAAGTGGTCACCCCCCACCGTGTACGCCGGCTCGAGTTGCCCGGCCAGCAGCACGTCGCCGTGCCGGACGCTGCGCCCGGGCAGCAGGTCCCACTGCATCTCGGCGGCCATGCTGAGCCGCTCCCGGCGACGCGCCCGGCGGTAGCGGTCGGTCTCCCGGTCGGCCGCGCGGATCGCCACCGCCAGGTCGCCGGCGGCGTCCCGGGCCGCCGCCACCGTCGCCGCGTCCGGAACGGCCGGCAGCTCGACCATCAGCACCCCGAGCCGTTCGCCCCACACCGACAGCGGCAGGTAGGCCCGGCACCGGCCGTCGTCGGCGGTGTCCAGGACCGGCTCCTGGCTGCTGAAGCAGCGCTGGGCCACCCCGTGGGAGCGCAGCGGGCCGCCGTCGGGGCGCTCCGGGTCCAGCACCGGCCACAGGCCGCTGGACCGGTAGTCGGCGACGAACACCTCCGCACGCGCGGCGCCGAGCGTGTGGCGCAACACCGCGTCCGCGGTCTCCGCCAACTGGTCGGGGGGCGCCGTGCGCAGGGCACGCGACACCGATCCGGACGCCTCCGGCATGCTTCATCCTCCGATGACGACTATTGCTACAGGGCAAACATCATACGGAGGAGGACCGACACCGGACGCGCCACCTCGACCGGCGGCTCAACCGGCCGGTCGCCACGCCAGCGCGCCGTGAAACGCGTCCGGCACCGGCTCCGGTTCGCCCACCGGCCGCCACCGCGCGACCGGCACCACGCCCTCGGCCGTCGGACGCCACCGGCCGAGCAGCGGCGGGAACCGCTCGGGTTCGCGCATCCGGAACGCCGGCCCCATCATGGCCAGCGCCTCCGGGTACGCGGCGAGTTCCGTGCCGTCGAAGTCGATCGCCAGCCAACTGCCCGGCGCCGCCGCCCGGTACAGCTCGTCGAGCGTCCGAGCGAGTGTGTCGTCGTCCAGGAACGCGGCCAGGCCCAGGAAGACCACCCCGACCGGTCCGCTCCCCCAGCCCGGCACGAAGCGGCGCAGCGGGGCCGGATCGAGCGTACCGATGTCGGTGGCGTCACCGTAGCCGTAGCCGGCCCGGTCGTTGCCGGCCAGCAGGCGCTGGCCGAGCCGGACCGTCTCCGGGTCGGCGTCGGTGTAGAGCACGCTCGCCCCCGGCGCCACCTCGTGCACGTTTCCGCAGGTCGGCACGCCCGCGCCGAAGACGAGGAACTCGTCCACCCCGGCGGCGGCGACGGCCCGCACGGTGCGGCCGAGAAAGGCCCGCAACGAGCGGAAGATCACCGCGCACGGCCCGTACGCCGCCTCGAACGCGGTCGCCGCGGCCACGTCCACCGGGCGGTGGTCCCGGCCACCGAGCCAGTGGTCGATCATGCGGGCGGTGCTGGGCAGGACCGGCTCGACCATCGACGGGGCTCCCTCCCGTGCGCGCTGGCGTCAGCGTACCGAGCAGCCGACTCACGCGGTATCGCCCCGGCGGGGCCACGCCGGCCGCGATACTGGCGGCGCGGGCCGGCGGGGCGGCCGGCGGCGAGGAGGTACCGGTGAACTCGGCGAACGGCGCGGCGGTGGTGGTCGGCGTGGACGGCTCCGAGTCGGCGACGCGGGCCGTGCGGCTGGCCGCCCGGGAGGCCGCTCGCCGCAACCGTCCGCTGCGCGTGGTGCACGGATTCATCTGGCCGCTGCTGCGGGTGCCGGTGTCGGCGCCCGCGCAGGCGCCACCCGGCGCCGGCCTGCGCCACCAGGCCGAACAACTGGTCGGCGACGCGGTCGCGACGGCCGAGGCGGAGTGCCCCGGGCTGCGGATCACCGGCGAGATCATCGACGGCGAGGCGGCCGCCGTGCTCCTCGGCGAGTCCCCCAGCGCCGCCCTGGTGGTGCTCGGCGACCGGGGCCTCGGCGGTTTCGCCGCGCTGGTGCTCGGCTCCGTCGCGGTGCAGGTCGCCTCGTACGCCGACTGCCCGGTGCTGGTCGCCCGTGGGACGGCCCGCGACGCCGGCCCGGTGGTGGTCGGCGTGGACGGCTCCCCGCTGTCGCGCGCCGCCGTCGAGTTCGCCGCCGGCACCGCGTCCGCACGCGGGGCCCGGCTGCACGCGGTGCTCGCCTACACCCACCCGGCCTCGACCGGGCCCGGCGACATGCAGCCCCTGGTGCACGACGAGGACCAGCTCCGCGGCGAGGAGGACCGGGTGCTGACCGAGTCGCTCGCCGGCATCGCGGAACGCTGGCCGGACGTGCCGGTGACCCGCGAGGTGACGCACGCCCGGCCGGTCGCGGCGCTGGTCGCGGCCGCCCGCGACGCCCAGCTGGTCGTGGTGGGCCGGCGGGGTCGAGGCGAGCTGACCGGGCTGCTGCTCGGCTCGGTGAGCCAGGCCCTGCTGCACCGCGCCGACTGCCCGGTGGCGGTGGTCCGCGCCCCCGAGTGAGCGCCGGGCCAGGCGGCGGACGCTGCGGTGTCCGGCCCACGGTTGGCGCCGGCCGGGGCGGGTAGACGGGGCCGACAGCGACAGCGACCGGAGGAGGCAGCGATGCCAGGACCACGGCCGGGCAGCAACGCGTACGACAAGCAGCGGGCGCGGTTGCGCGACCGCGTCGAACAGTCCGGGCGGGCCGCCGACCAGGAGGCGAACCAGGTGGCCAACCGGATCCTGCAGGACGACCGGGGTCAGCGCGGCGTCGTCCGGGGCGACCGGACCTACGGGCCCAAGGGCGAACGCGAACCGGGCGACCCGAAGTGAGAGCGGCGCCCCTGGTCGACGGCGCCATCGCGGGCGCCGTCGGCAGCGCCGTGCTCAACGTGGCCAGCTACCTCGACATGACGCTGCGGGCCCGTCCGGCCAGCACCACGCCGGAGACCACCGCCGGCCGCCTCGCCGACGTGGCGCACGTCGACCTCGGGCCCGCCGACGAGGCGGCGAACCGCCGCGCCGGCCTCGGGCCGGTGCTCGGATACGCCACCGGCATCGCCGCCGGCGCAGTGTTCGGCCTGCTCGCCGTGCGTCGCCGGGTGCCGCTGCCGGTGGCCGTGACGCTGCTCGGCGGCGGCGTGATGGCCACCTCCGACAGCGCGATGACGCTGCTCGGCGTGACCGACCCGCGCACCTGGAGACGCGTCGACTGGGCGTCCGACCTGGTGCCGCACCTGGCGTACGGGCTGGCGGCCGCAGCCACCTGGCGGAGGCTGCGGCCGTCGTCGCCGCGCGGTTAGCGGTCGCTGGCGTCCTCGGCCACCGGCTCACCGGCCGGGCCGTACGGCGACACCTGTCCCTTCGGCACCCGCCGGCCGGCGTCGGCGTTGGACGTGCCCCCGCCCCGCGAGCGGTCGCCGCCCGTGACGGCGGACTTCCGGCTGTCCTGGCTGGTCGCGCCGAGATCGTTCCGGCGCAACTCCTCCTGCTGGGGCTTGACCACAGGTCTCTCCCTTCCCGGTGGGAGCGCGCGGCCGTCGACCACGCACGTCGTCCGGGTACCCGCCGCCGACCGGCGCATTCCGATGCCGCCGACGGGTCTGGGCCGGCCCCGGGCGGGTAACCCGGTCGAATGCCGGACGATCGGAACGTGGCGCGGGCCCTGCTGGACCGGCAGTCCCGCACGTACGCGGAAGAGGCCGGGATCACGCTCGCGGACCGGCCCGGTCCGCTCTACCAGTTGCTGGTGCTCACCACACTGCTGAGCACCCGGATCCGGGCGAGCGTGGCGGTCGCCGCGGCCCGGGAGCTGTTCTCCGCCGGCTGGCGGACCCCGCAGGCGATGGAGGCGGCGAGCTGGCAGGACCGGGTCGACGCGTTGGGCCGGGGCCACTACCGGCGCTACGACGAGCGGACCGCCACCATGCTCGGCACCGGGGCCCGGCTGTGCCTGGACCGGTGGCACGGCGACCTGCGCCGGCTGCACCGGGAGGCCGGCGCGGACCGCACGGTGCTGCGCCGGTTCCTCACCGAGTTCCCCGGCATCGGCCCGACCGGGGCGGACATCTTCCTGCGGGAGGCGCAGGCGGTCTGGCCCGACGTGCGCCCGTACGCGGACCGCCGCACCCTGGCCGGGGCGCGGCGGCTGGGCCTGCCGGCGAATCCGGGCAGCCTGGTCGGGCTGGTCGGGGAGGCCGACTTCGGGCGGCTGGCGTCGGCGCTGGTGCGGGTGGCGCTCGGCGAGGAGTCGGCCGGTGAGGTGAGCCGCTCCGCCGCGGCGGCCCGCTGAGCCGGCGGGCTACTTGGCCGGGCCGGGCCGGGTCAGGTGCCAGGCCAGCAGCGAGGCGAGCAGGGCGAGCAGCACCACGCCGCCGGAGATGCCACCGCCCTCCCCGCCGCTCGCGCGGTGCCCGGTGGCGCCGAAGTAGATCACGGCCAGCCCGGCGAGGACGGTGACGAACGTCCGCATGCCTCGGTCCTTCACGCCCCGGACGGTACGGCCACCGACCGGCACGGAGGGCCGGTTCGCCCCGGTTGTCCCCCGTCCGGGTCAGTCCGTCTCCAGGTCGTCGAGGGAGACGGCGTGGGTCATCAGCCAGCGGGCCAACGCGGCCATCCCGAACAGCCACAGCGGCGCCGACTCGGTGGTGCCGTTCGTGGCGAAGATGGCGAACCGCAGGTCCGGGGCCCGGTACGCCTCGATCCGCCACCTGTGGTTCTTGTCCCGCCAGACCGCGGAAGGGTCCATGGCGTCACGGTAGGTGACCGGGCGGGCCGTCGTCGCCGGTTGGCTCACCCGCCCGGCACCACGTACCCGCCGAGCAGCATGCGCAGCGCCGCCACCGCGATCGACACCGCGATGCCGCCGACGAGCCACCAGCCCAGCCCGGCCCAGCCGGTACGGCGTGGCCGGGCCGCGGGCACGTCAGCGCGCCACCGTTCCCGGTACGCCCAGGCGAGCACGCCGAGGCCGAACGGCAGCAACCCGATCCAGAACCAGTACCAGCGCGTCCCGAGCACCGGTGGCGGGCCGGCGACCAGCGTGAGCAGCCAGCCGACACCGATCGCCAGGGCGAACAGCGCGGCCGTGTTCGCGATCGTGTCGGCGCGGGTGTCGCCGCCGTGGGTGGTGGCGTCCCGGGCCCGCGGGTCGGCGAGCGGGTCGGGGCCCGGGTCGGGCCACCCGGCGTCGGCGTCGCCGGGTGGGTCGCCGGTGGCCTGGGTGGCGTCACCGGTGGCCGGGCCGGGGTCGCCGCCGGCCGAGCCGGGATCGGCGTCGCCGGTGGCCGGGCCGGCGTCCGGGTCGTCCGCGACGAGGCCGCCGTCCGGGACCGACGCGGGCACGTACGCGTAGCGGAACTGGCCGTCGGGACGGGCCCAGACCACCGTCGAGCCGCCCTGGGCGTACCGGGGCTCGGGGCGGCGGGCCCACGGGCCGGAGTCGTCCCACCCGTCGGCGCGGGCGATCGTCAGCACCCGGCCGGCGGCGAGGTCCCGTTCCAGGTCGGCCGCGTCGACCGAGCGCGGGGCCGACCACCAGGCGAGCGCCGCCCAGACCAGCCAGCAGACCAGCACCGCCGGCGGAAACACCCGGTTCGGCCACGCCCGGTCGGCCCGCAGGGCGCGACGCACGTCCATCATGCGGCCAGCCTGCCATCGACGCGCAACCACTCAGCCCGGCGGGCGGACCACCTCGCGGGCGTCGTCGGGCAGGCGGCGGGTGAGACCGCGCCGGTCCAGCAGCTCCAGCAGCGGCACCGCCACCCGACGGGTGGTGCCCAGCGCCTGCCGGGCGGCGCTGAGCGTGAACGGCTGCGGCAGCCCGGCCAGGACCCGCGCCGCGTCGTCCGGCGCGCCGGGCAGCAGCACCACGTTCTCGGCCAGCCGCACCAGCGCCCCGGCCCGCACGGCCGCGCCGATCTCCTTCGGGCCCAGGCCGAGGCCGGCGAGGTGGTGCGCCTCGGGCGCCTGGAACGGCCGGTCGCCGTATTCGGCGCGCACCGTCGCCACCGCGCGGGCGACCGGGTCGGGCAGCGTAACGGCCGGGGCGGCGGTGACCAGGCCGGCGTGCAGCCGCAGCGGCGGGCGCAGCAGCGCGGTCACCAGCGCCCGGTCGGGCAGGCCGAGGCGGTGGCGCAGCGCGTCGAGCGGCACGCCGGCGGCGAGCGGGTGCTCGGCGGCGTACCGGGCGACCTCCTCGGTGAGCCGGCGGCCCAGGTCGCGCCAGTGGTCGGGGTCGGCCAGCCAGTCGCCGGCCACCGGCGTGGCGGCCGGCGGCACACCCATCCGGGCGAGCTGCCCGGCCCGGACCAGCCGCCGCCGGCGCAGCTCACCGACCGGGTCGGGCCGGCCGTCCAGCCCGGCCAGCACGGCGGCGCGGGCAGCCGCCGCACCCCGGCGACGCAGCGGCGGCGGATCCACGTCCAGCACCGTCACGCCGCCGGCCACGTGGTGCCGGCCCGGGTCGCGCAGCAGCGCCCGGTCACCGATCAGCAGCGGCAGCGGGCGGGCCAGGCGCAGCCGGACCGTGTCCGGGCCCAGCGGCCGGACCCGGGCGGGCACCGCGGCGGAACCGACGTGCAGCGTGAGGGTGGCCGGCAGGTCGGCGGCCGGGTCGCCGGCCAGCCGCACGTCGAGCAGGTCGGTGCGACCGAACCGGCCGGGGCGCAGCAGCGCGTCGCCGCGCCCCACCCGGTCCCGGGGCAGGCCGCGCAGATTCACCGCCACCCGCGCCACCGCGTCGACGTCCGACCGCGCGAATCCCAGCGAGTGCAGACCGCGTACCCGCACCGGCTCGCCGGTGGCGGCGAGTTCGAGTTCGTCGCCGACGCGCAGCCGACCGCCGCCGAGCGTGCCGGTGACCACCGTGCCGCTGCCGCGCACCGTGAAGGACCGGTCCACCCAGAGCCGGACCGGGGCGTCGTGGGCCGGGTCGGGCAGCCGGGCGACCAGCCGGTCCAGCGCGGCGCGCAGCTCGGGCAGGCCCGCGCCGGTGACCGCCGAGACGGCCACCGCCTCCACCTCGCCGAGCGAGGTCGCGGCGATCTCCGCCCGCGCCCGCGCCGTCGCCGGCCCCGGATCGGCCAGGTCCGCGCGGGTCACCGCCAGCAGCCCGTACGACACACCCAGCGCGTCCAGCGCGGCCAGGTGCTCGGCGGACTGCGGCATCCAGCCCTCGTCGGCGCTGACCACGATCAGCGCGGCCGGCACCGGGCCGACGCCGGCCAGCATGTTCGGCACGAACCGTTCGTGCCCGGGCACGTCGACGAACGCCAGCGTGCCGCCGGAGGGCAACGTGGTCCAGGCGAAGCCGAGGTCGATGGTCATGCCCCGGCGGCGTTCCTCCGCCCACCGGTCCGGTTCCATCCCGGTCAGCGCCCGCACCAGCGTGGACTTGCCGTGGTCGACGTGCCCGGCGGTGGCCACCACCCACACGGGTCAGCCCGCCACGCGCAGGATCGCGGCGTGCACGCGGTCGTCGTCGCCGACCGGCACGGCGCGCAGGTCCAGCAGGAGCCGGCCGTGCAGCACCCGGCCGAGGACCGCCGGGTCGCCGGTGCGCAGCGGCACGGCGTAGCGCTCGGGCAGGCTCAGCGCCCAGGAGTCCAGCTCCACCCCGGGCGCGCCGCCCCCGCCGACGACCGCGGCGACCGGCACCACCTCGGCCTTGCACCCGTCGGCGCCGAGCCGGTCACGCAGCCGTTCGGTGCGGGCACGCAGCCGGCCCGCGTCGGCGTGCAGCGCCTCCCCGGTGGGGGTGGCGGGCGCGTGCAGCGTGGCGGCGAGCGCGGCGAGGGTGAGCTTGTCCACCCGCAACGCCCGGGCGAGGGGGTGCCGGCGCAGCCGCTCCACCAGGTCCGCGGCGCCGAGCAGCAGGCCGGCCTGCGGCCCACCGAGCAGCTTGTCGCCGCTGGCGGTGACCAGGTGGGCGCCGGCGCGCAGCGTGGTCGCGGCGTCCGGCTCGTCGGGCAGCAGCGGGTCCGGCCGGAGCAGGCCGGAGCCGATGTCGGCGACCACCGGCACGCCGAGGGTGGCCAGCTCCCCCACCGGCACCGCCGAGGTGAAGCCGGTGACCACGAAGTTCGACGGGTGGACCTTGAGCACGAAGCCGGTGCGCGGGCCGATCGCGGCGGCGTAGTCGGCCCGGCTGGTGCGGTTGGTGGTGCCCACCTCGCGCAGCCGGGCCCCGGTGCTGGCCAGCAGGTCGGGCAGGCGGAACCCGTCGCCGATCTCGACCAGCTCACCGCGGCTGACCACGATCTCCCGGTCGGCGGCGAGCGCGGTGGCGGCCAGCACCAACGCGGCGGCGCCGTTGTTGACCACGTGCACGGCGGCGGCATCGGGCACGGCGGCGGCGAGCGCGTCCAGCGCCTCCCGGCCGCGCCTCGCCCGCCGGCCGGTGGCCAGGTCGAGTTCCACGTCGGTGTGCCCGGCGGCGGCGACCAGCGCGTCCACGGCGGCCGGGGCGAGCGGGGCCCGACCCAGGTTGGTGTGCAGCACCACGCCGGTGGCGTTCAGCACCGGCCGGGGCGTACGCCCGGGCAGGTCGGCCAGCGCGGCGTCGCGTACCTGATCGGGGGTGATCTCGCCGCGGCGGGCGCGGTGCTGGGCGGCGACGATCGCGGCCTTGACCCGGTCGCGGCCGACCGTGCCGGCGGCGGCCGACAGCGCCGGGTCGGCGAGCAACGCGTCGGTGCGCGGCACCCGCCGACGCGGGTCCACCTCACGCATCGCACGCTCCCCCGGGGACGGTGTGGCGGAGACGGACGGGAATCGAACCCGCCTGGCCCGGGTCCCGGACCACACCGGTTTTGAAGACCGGGAGGGGCACCAGCCGCCTGAACGCCTCCACGCAGCAGTCAACCACAGCGGCCCGCCGGCCGCCCGGCGAGCGTCAGGCCCGCCGGTCGGCGCGCTCGCGCTGCGGCACCACCGTGTACTTCGGGTCCCGCGCCGAGGCGACGCCGCCGTGGAAGATGCCGAAGCGGGTGCAGACGGCGGCGGCGAGCAACGCGCCGCCGGAGGCGGCGGAGAGCAGCCGGCTGCGGCGGCCGACCAGCGCGCCGGCCACCCCGGCGGCGGTGAGCGCGCGGCCGGCACGCAGCAGCTTCCCGGGCGTGCCGTCGGCGTAGGGCTCGCTGAGCAGGCCGAGCCGGTTCTCCACCCGGTGCGCGCCCCACAGCTCCAGCGCCGCGCCGGCGACCGCCATCCGCCGCGCCGGGCCGGCCTGCCCGGGCGGCGCGGCCAGCAGCCCGACGCCGGCGCCGCTGGCCAGCGCGCTGCCCGCGAAGATGACCGGCAGTTCCGGGTACGCCTCGTGCCACGACGGCACCGCCGTGTCGGCCAGCAGCACCCCGGTGTAGGTGGCCAGCGCCGGCGCGGTGACGGCGGCGACCAGGCCGGCCGCGTGCCCGGTCGGGGGCAGCAGCCGCCGCCCCAGTCCGAGCAGCCCGCGCTCCGGCAGGCGGGGCGCGGCCTCGGCGATCGCGGCCAGCCCGGCGGCCGGGCCGAACACGCTGAGGATCCAGGTGCCCACCGACATCGGCGAGGTCACCTTCGCCACCCGCAGCATGTGGTGGAAGCGGCTGGGCCGGCCCAGGTCGTTGATGAGGAAGTACGCGCTGGCGCTCACCGCCGCCAGCGACGTGACCCGGCCGGCGCGCCGCAGCGCCGGCCGGCCGGTGAGCTGCCCACCGGCGGCCAGCATCGAGGAGCCGGCGGCGAGCCCACCGGTGAACAGGTACGCGGCGATGTCCCACCGCCACACCGGCGGCTTGAGCACCGGCCGGCCGTAGTAGGAGGTGAACTCCACCGGGGGCACGGTGAGCTGCTCGCCGCCTCGGCCGCCCTTGCCGCCGCGTCGGCGACGGGCGGTGGGCGCGGTGTCGCGGGGCGGGTGCGGGGTCAGCCCCGCGTCGTGGGCGCCGGCATCGGTGCGGCCGACGCCGGGTCCGGTGCCGGTGGCCCGGCTGCCGCTCTCGGCACGGCCCACCACGCGGGCGGTGGGCGAGCCGGTCGACGGCGCGCCGCCGGGCTCCCCGGTGGCGGGCCCACCGTCGCCGGTCCGTTCCGCGACGGCGGCCCGGTCGGCGGCCAGGCGGTCGCGGAAGCGGCGGAACAGGGCACCCACCGGGCGGTCCGGGTTCACGACGATCCTCCGACGAACGCGGCGACGGTGGCCGCCGCCATGGCCAACGCGGCCAGGCCGGCACGCTTCCACATCTTCGGCAGGTCCCGGGTGGTGACCACCGGGTCCGGCGGCAGCCCGTACACCTCGGGCTCGTCGAGCAGCAGGAAGAACGCGCCGTCGCCGCCCACCCCGTCGGTCGGGTCGTGGCCGTAGAGCCGGGCCTCCGGCACGCCGCGCTCGTGCAGCGTGGCGACCCGCTGGGCGGCCCGGTCCCGCAGCTCGTCGAGCGGGCCGTACTGGATGGACTCGGTGGGGCACGCCTGCGCGCAGGCCGGCGTCATGCCGGCGCCCAGCCGGTCGTAGCAGAGCGTGCACTTCCAGGCCCGGCCGTCGTCCCTGCGCTGGTCGATCACGCCGTACGGGCAGGCCGAGATGCAGTACCCGCAGCCGTTGCAGATGTCCTCCTGCACCACGACGGTGCCGAACTCGGTGCGGAACAGCGAACCGGTCGGGCAGACGTCGAGGCAGGCCGCGTGCGTGCAGTGCTTGCAGACGTCGGACATCATCAGCCAGCGGAAGTCGGTGCGGCTCTCCGCGCCGGTGTCCCGCCCGGGCGGCTGGGCGCCTGGCATGCCGAGGAACTCCGGGCCGGCCGCCATCCGCGCCGCCGCCTCCGGACGCCCCGCGGGGCCGCCCGGGTTGGTGCCGGTGTCGGGGACCGTGCCCGCGCCCACCGACGCCGACGCCGGGCTGCTGGCCACCGGGCCGGTCGGGTCGCCGCCGAACGGCGGCGTCCGGTGCCCCGCCGGGCGGGGCTGCTCGATGAACGCCACGTGCCGCCAGGAGTTCGCGGTCAACGCGCCGGTGTTGTCGTAGGACATGCCGAGCAGGTCGAAGCCCGCGTCCGGGACGCCGTTCCACTCCTTGCAGGCGACCTCGCACGCCTTGCAGCCGATGCAGACGCTGGTGTCGGTGAAGAACCCCATCCGGGGCGGGGCGGCGACCCAGCCCGCGTCCGGGGCCGGGTCGAGCGGGCCGTACAGGCTGTTGGGGTCAGGCATTCCCGTCTCCGTCCCGCGCCGCGGCCTCGGGGGTCTGTTCGTCGGTGCTGCCGGCCGCGTTCTCACCGCCCAGCACGTCGGTGGTGACGATCGGCACCTTACGGTCCGCGGTCATCCCGGCCCGCCGCTGGTAGTCGCCGACCAGGTCGAGCAGCGCCGGTCCGGTGGGACGCCGCCCGGGCCGGACGTCGCACGTGCCGACCTTGCTCTCCTGGATGAGCACGTTCGGGTCCAGCGTGATGCCGAACAGGTCGTTCGCCGAGTCGCCGGTGACCAGCCCCTCGCTGCCGAAGTGGTAGGGCAGCCACACCTGGTGGATGATCCGGCCGTCCACCCGCAGCGGGGTGAGCCGGTCGGTGACCAGCACCCGCGCCTCGATCACCGCCCGCCCGCTGACCAGGTGCGCCCACCCGAGATGCGCCAGCCCGACCTCGGCGGCCAGTTCCGGGGACACCTCGACGAACATCTCCGGTTGCAGCTCGGCCAGGCGCGACACGGTACGGCTCATCCCGCCGGCCGTGTGGTGCTCGGTGAGCCGGCTGACCGTGAACACGTACGGGAAGACCTCGCTGTGCGGCTCCGGCGGGCTCGGGTTGATCCGGTTCACCGGGTGCTCGTAGATCTTCCGGGTCGGGTTGGCCTGCTGCCCGTAGAGCGGGTTGCGCATCGGCGACTCGGCCGGCTCGTAGTGCGTCGGCAGTGGGCCGTCGAGCACGCCGCTCGGCGCGTACAGCCAGGCCTTGCCGTCGCCCTGCATGACGAACGGGTCGTCACCGGCGAGCGCCGCCGGGCCGGAGGCGTCGTCCGGCGGCCGGTAGGTGGGCGGCTTCGTCTTCTCGAAGTCCGGCACGTCGTAGCCGGTCCACTCGCCGGCGTCCGGATCCCACCAGACGTACTTCTTGCGCTCGCTCCACGGCCGCCCGTCCGGGTCGGCGGAGGCGCGGTTGTAGAGCGTGCGCCGGTTCGCCGGCCACGCCCAGCCCCACTCGGCGGCCACCCAGTCCTGCTCGTGCCGGGACCTGCGGCGGGCCGCCTGGTTCACCCCGTCGGCGTAGACGCCGGTGTAGATCCAGCAGCCGACGGCGGTGGAGCCGTCGTCCTTCGCCTCGGCGAACGCGTTCAGCGGGCGGCCGGTCGCGACGTCGTAGCCGTTGATCTCCCTGAGCACCGCCTCGGCGCTCGGCTCGGCGTGCGCGCCGCGCGTCGGGTAGTCCCAGACCAGGTCCAGCAGCGCCCGGTCGCGGGGCTTGGTGGAGGTGGCCAGCTTCTCCCGCAGCACCCGACCCAGGTGATAGAAGAACCACAGCTCGGAGCGGGCGTCGCCCGGCGGGTCGACGGCCTTCTCCCGCCACTGCAACAGCCGCTGGGTCTGGGTGAACGTGCCCTCCTTCTCCACGTGCGAGGCGGCCGGCAGGAAGAACACCTCGGTGCGGCACTCCTGGGGCACGATCTCCCCGGTGGCGATCTCCGGGCTGTTCTTCCAGAACGTGGCGCTCTCGATCAGGAACAGGTCGCGGACCACCAGCCAGTCCAGGTTGGCCATGCCGAGGCGCTGGGCCCGGCCGTGCGCCGAGCCGACCGCCGGGTTCTGACCGAGCAGGAAGTAGCCCTTGATCCTGCCGTCGATCATGTTCAGGACCTGCTGGTACGTCCCGTGGTCACCGGTCATCCGGGGCAGGTAGCCGTAGCCGAAGTCGTTGTCCGGCGTCGCCGCGTCCCCCCAGTACGCCTTGAGCAGGCTCGCCGCGAACGCACGCGAGTTGCCCCAGAAGCCCTTCTGGCCCGGGTGGCGGATGCTGTCGACCCACTCGTCGAACGTCGGGTGGGTGGCGTGGTGCGGCATCGGCAGGTAGCCGGGCAGCAGGTTGAACAGCGTCGGGATGTCGGTGGAGCCCTGGATGCTGGCGTGCCCGCGCAGCGCCAGGATGCCGCCACCCGGCCGGCCCATGTTGCCCAGCAGCGTCTGGATGATCGCACCGGTGCGGATGTACTGCACGCCGACGCTGTGCTGCGTCCAGCCCACCGAGTAGACAAGCGCGCCGGTGCGCTCCCGACCCGAGTTCTCCGTCCAGGCGCGGGCCAGCTCCAGGAACTTCTCCTCCGGTATGCCACAGACCCGGGCCACCATCTCCGGGGTGTAGCGGGCGAAGTGCCGCTTGAGGATCTGGTAGACGCAGCGCGGGTGCTGGAGCGTCTCGTCCCGGCTGGCCCGCGCCGGCACCGGCTCACCGTGCGACTCGTGCTCCATGCCGGAGGCCGAGTCGCGTTCCTTGCCGGTGCCCCGGACCTTGGTGTGCTCCTCCTGGCCCTCGTACTGCCAGCTGGCGTGGTCGTAGGAACCGGTCTCCGGGTTGTAGCCGGAGAACAGACCGTCCAGGTCCTCGGTGTCGGCGAACTGCTCGCTGACGATGTTGGCCGCGTTGGTGTAGGCCAGCACGTACTCCCGGAAGTCCAGCTCGTTGTCCAGGATGTAGCGCACCACGCCGCCGAGCAGCGCGATGTCGGTGCCCGCCCGGATCGGCAGGTAGGTGTCGGCGAGCGCGCTGGTGCGGGTGAACCGCGGGTCCACGTGGAAGACCTTCGCGCCGCGCTTCTTCGCCTCCATCACCCACTGGAAGCCCACCGGGTGGGCCTCGGCCATGTTCGAGCCCTGGATGACGATGACGTCAGCGTTGGCGAGGTCCTGCTGGAAGTCCGTCGCGCCGCCGCGACCGAAGCTGGTCCCCAGACCGGGGACGGTGGCGGAGTGTCAAATACGCGCCTGGTTCTCGATCTGGAGCGCCCCCATCGCCGTGAACAGCTTCTTGATGAGGTAGTTCTCCTCGTTGTCCAGCGTCGCGCCGCCCAGGCTGGAGATGCCGAGCGTCCGGTTCAGCGGGCGTCCCTCGTCGTCGACGTCCTCCCAGGTCTCCTCGCGGGCGGCGAGGATCCGGTCGGCGATCATGTCGAGTGCGACGTCGAGGTCCAGATCCTCCCAGTCGGTCGCGTACGGCCGGCGGTAGCGGACCTTGGTCTGGCGCAGCGGGCTGGTCACCAGGCTCTTGCTGGCGGAACCTTTCGGGCAGAGCCGGCCACGGGAGATCGGGCTGTCCGGGTCGCCCTCGATCTGGGTGACCCGGCCCTCGGAGTGGAAGACGCGCTGCCCGCAGCCGACCGCGCAGTAGGGGCACACCGAGCGGGCCACGCCGTCGGCGGTCTCGGTGCGGGCGGTCAGCCCGGCGGAGCGCGCCGACCGGGCGGCGGCGCCGCGCCCCAGCGGGTCGGTGCCGGTGAGTTGCCGGTAGACCGGCCACCCCTGGATGAACGTCTTCAGACCCACCCGGGCACCCCTCCCCGTTCGAAGATCGGCTGACCCTTTGCACACTAGGCCAGCCGTCCGGCGCCCGCGAGTCGAGCGGGAAACAGCGCCGCCCCGGCCGGGTGGGCCGGGGCGGCGCTGGGCGTCGGTGTGCAGGTCGCCTCTCGGCGAGTGGCGCGACGCGGCTCCAGCCGAACGGTATTCCGCGAAGGCAATTTAGGTGAGGCCCGGGGACACTGGTCACACCGACGCTCTGCACAACGGTACCGGGGCGGCCGTTCTTCCGCCGGTCGTCGTGACGCCGGTCACCGACCTTGGCACTCGACACGCCGGTCAGGGGTTACCCTCATGGCATGTCGGCCACCGCCAGCGCGTACCTCGCCCGGCCCGGGCGTCCCGCCGTGGTCCCGCGCACGCTCGACGAGCTGGCCGGCCCCACCGGGGGCATCGTCGAGCTGCCGGTGCGCCTGATGTGGAACAGCGAACGCGCCTTCGACCTCGCCGACCCCGACGAGCTGCTCTGGATGTACGAGAACGTGCTGCGCGAGACCACCCGGGTGACGGACCTGCGGGAGCTGATCCACGCTCCGACGCTGCGCCGGGTGTGGCCGCTGCTCAACCTGCCGCGCGGCGTACGCCTGGCCTGGGAGGGCCGGCACCGGAGCCTGCGTACCGCGTGACGCATCCGCACGACTTCTACCGGGAGGTGGCCCGGGTGGCGCTCGCCGCCGCCGGCCCGCACCGGTTCGTACTCGGCGGCGGGGTGGCCTGGGCCGCGCACGGCCTGGTCACCCGCCCGACCGAAGACGTGGACCTGTTCGCCGATGTGGAGGGCGCCGCCGCCGCGGCGGCGGCCGACGTGCGCGCCGCCCTGGAACGGGCCGGCTACCGGGTGGACGAGGCGGACCCGGGCGGCCTGGGCGAGGTCTTCGACGGCTTCGACCGGGACCTGCGGGACTTCGTGGTGAGCCGCGGCGGCCGGCAGATCCGGCTCAGCCTGGCCCGGCTGGACCGGCACCGCAGCCCGGTGGTGATGGACTTCGGTCCGGTGATGGACGTGCGGGACCTGCTGGCCAACAAGACCGCCGCGCTGGTCAACCGCCGGGAGGTACGCGACTACATCGACGTCGCCGCCGCGCTGGACCGCTACCCGGTGGCCGAGCTGCTGGAGCTGGCCCGCCAGGTGGATCCGGCGCTGGAGGACGTGGACGTCCGGGCGGCCGGCCGCTACCTCGACGGGCTGGCCGACCGCCGGTTCAGCCGCTACGGCCTGGACGCGGCCCGGATCGCCGAGGTGCGCCGCCGGATGTCCGTCTGGCCCCGCTGACTCGGCGGGACCGGACGACGCACCGACGGGTCACTTCGTCGGCCTGCCGCCGGTGACGCCGAGGATCTCCCCGCGCGGCCGATGCCGGAGTCACCGCCTGTTTGCCGGTGCGGGGGTGGACTGCTGCCGCTCGGCGACATCTGGGGGTGTTGTGGCGTGCGTGACAGCCGGTGGTTATGGTGCGCAGCGGCGCCCACGAGGCGCGTACCCCCATGGAAAGGCACCTCATGACCTCCTCCTCCGGCGCCTCGCGCCGCCAGGTGCTGGCCGTCGCCGCCGCCGCGGCGACCGCTCCGCTGCTCGCCGGCGCGCCCGCCGAGGCGAAGCCGAAGCAGCCGAAGACCTGGGACCTGACCGTCCTCGGCACCTCGGACACCCACGGCAACGTCTACAACTGGGACTACTACAAGGACGCCGAGTTCGACGACAGCAAGCACAACGACGTCGGCGTCGCGAAGCTGGCCACCCTGGTCAACCAGATCCGGGCGGAGCGCACGGGCAAGGCGACGCTGGTCCTGGACGCCGGCGACACCATCCAGGGCACGCCGCTGGCCACCTACTACGCCAAGCAGGAGCCGATCACCAGCACCGGTGAGACGCACCCGATGGCCAACGCGATGAACGTGCTGCGGTACGACGCCGTCACGCTCGGCAACCACGAGTTCAACTACGGCCTGCCGCTGCTGGCCACCTGGATCAAGCAGCTCGGCTTCCCGGCGCTCGCCGCGAACGCGATCAACTCCAAGACCGGCAAGCCGGCCTTCCTGCCGTACGTGATCAAGGAGGTCCGGCTCGGCGGGCACGGCGCGCCGAAGCTGCGCGTCGGCATCCTCGGCCTGACCAACCCGGGCGTGGCCATCTGGGACAAGGCCAACGTCGAGGGCCGGCTGGTCTTCGCCGACATGGTCGCCACCGCGGCGAAGTGGGTGCCGGTGATGCGCCGGCGCGGCGCCGACGTGGTCATCATCTCCGCCCACGGCGGGGACAGCGGCACCTCCAGCTACGGCCCCGAGCTGCCGAACGAGAACCCGACCGCGCTGATCGCCGAGCAGGTGCCCGGCATCGACGCGATCCTGTTCGGTCACGCCCACAACGAGGTGCCGGAGAAGTTCGTCACCAACCTGAAGACCGGCAAGGCGGTGCTCACCTCCGAGCCGTCGAAGTGGGGCCAGCGCCTCACCCGGATGGACTTCACGTTGACCCGGGAGAAGGGCTGCTGGAAGGTCGTCGACTCGTCGGCCACCACGCTGAACACCAACACCGTGGTCGAGGACCCGGCGGTGCTCGCGGCGGTACGCGGCCAGCACGCCAAGACGGTCGAGTACGTCAACCGGGTGGTCGCGCAGTCGAGCGTGGAGCTGTCCGCCGCCGAGTCGCGTTACAAGGACACCCCGATCCTGGACTTCATCAACCACGTCCAGACCGAGGTGGTCACCGAGGCGCTGGCCGGCGGCGCGTACGCGGGGCTGCCGGTGCTGTCGATCGCCGCGCCGTTCAGCCGCACCGCGGTCTTCCCGCAGGGCGACGTGCGGATCCGCGACGTGGCCGGCCTCTACGTCTACGACAACACGCTCGAGGCGGTCGTGCTGACCGGCGCCGAGGTGAAGGCGTACCTGGAGTACTCGGCGAAGTACTTCCTCACCGTGCCGGTGGGCGCCGCGGTCGACCCGGCGACCATCAACGACACGAACGTGCCGGACTACAACTACGACGTGTTCTCCGGCGTCGACTACGACATCGACATCTCGAAGCCGGTCGGCCAGCGGATCACCCGCCTGGTGCTGGCCGGCACCGACACGCCTGTCGCGACGGACGCGCAGTTCGTGGTGGCGGTGAACAACTACCGGCGCAGCGGCGGCGGCAACTTCCCCGGCATCGTGAAGACGCAGGTCTACAACGCGCAGCAGGAGATCCGCCAGCTGCTGATCGACTGGGCGCAGGCCAAGGGCACCATCGACCCGGCCGACTTCTTCGTGCCGAACTGGAAGCTGGTCCGCGAGGGCGTGCCGGTCTTCTGATCCTCGGGCGAGGGCCCCGGCGTCGTACCGGGGCCCTCGCCCTCCCGGTCGCTGCCGTCAGACGGCTTCCGTGGGAATCCCTACCTCACAGTCGAAGACCTGCGCCCAGAAGTTGACGAGAGTCCGCACCGAGCCGGAGTGGACCATGGTTCTTGCGTCTGGCCGAACAATCCACGCCGAACCGTCCGAGAAGACAAACGCCCAGCCGGCAATTCCCTCACCACTCTTGAGAACCAGGATCGTCGGAGTTTCTGCCACCCGGATGACAGGGAGTTCTTCCAGTTCGGGGGTCATCGATGGCGCCCCTCCCCCACCTCGCGCGGATAGACGTTGGATTGATCGACGTAGTGGGTGTCGGGTCGTCCGAGGCCGAAGGCCGGCTCGTCGCGCCCTCTGCGAATGAGGTCTACGAGGCCTACCAGGTGTGTTCTCATGATCCCCTTTCCGTACCGGAGGCACTCAGCTTACTCAACCTATAAAGCCTGTAAAGACAATCAGGGGTAGCCGTACATGATCTGAAACGCTGCTGGTTGGCTTCATCCATGCCCTACGAGCAACCACTATGGATGCAGATCAGGGATGACCTACGTGCCAAGATCAAGGCGGGTATCTACCCCACCGGCGCGAAGCTGCCGTCGGTGCGGCTCTTGGCCGAGCAGTACGACACCTCGCACATGACGGTTCGTCGGGCTGTCGACTCGATGATCCAGTCCGACGAGCTGATCGGCCGGGTCGGTCGGGGCATCTTCGTGGCCTGAGAGTCAGCCGCCGGCGCGCAGGTGCCACTCTGACTCGCCGCCGGCCGGATCCGGGCGGTACGGGCGACTGTCGGTCTCGGTCGACTCCGCGCGTTCCTCGGGGCTTGTCCGAGGTGGCAGCTCGCCGAAGCGGACATGCCGCAGGAAGGCGTACTCCTCGTCGGTGAACGACGCGACCGGTTCGCTCATGCCCGCATTGTGCGCCACGCGCGCCAAGACAGCCATAGCGTTCCACTCGCGGGCTGGGTGGAGCACGGGTGGAACGGTATGGGTGTCAAACCGGGCCGGAGACACCCGTGGTGTTCCACCCATGGGCCGGATGACCCGCCACTGGAACGGTATGGGTGTCTTCGCGCCCCGGAGACAGCCACCGTGCTCCACTCGTGGCCCGACCGGACGCGGTATCAACCGCGACGGCAGGGGTATGCCGCCTCGACTGCCGCTGGCGACGAGGTGGAGGGCGACATGCGCGCGGTACGGATGACCGCTCCGGGGGTGCTGGAGCTGACCGAGGTGCCCACCCCGGAGCCCGGCCCCGGTGAGGTGCTGCTGCGCGTCGGCGCGGTCGGCGCCTGCCACTCCGACCTGCACATCCTCGACGCCGAGGCGGGGATGTTCCCCACCCCGATGACGCTGGGCCACGAGATCGCCGGCACGGTGGAGGCCGCCGGTCCCGGCGTGGACGGCTGGTCGCCCGGGGACCGGGCGGCGGTCTACGGGATCATCGGCTGCGGCCGGTGCCGGGCCTGCCTGCGCGGCGAGGAGAACCGCTGCCGGGTCACCCCGGTCGGTGGCATCGGGCTCAGCCGCGACGGCGGGCTGGCCGAGCACGTCGTGGTGCCGGCGTCCCGGCTGCTGCACGTGGGCGAGATGGACCTGACCCAGGCCGCGCCGCTGACCGACGCCGGGCTGACCCCGTACCACGCGGTGGAGCTGGCCCGGCCCCGGCTGCGCCCCGGCACCACCTGCGTGGTGATCGGCATCGGCGGGCTGGGGCACATGGCGCTCCAGATCCTGGTCGCCACCACCGCGGTGCGGATCGTCGCGGTGGACACCAACGTCGCCGCACTGGACCTCGCCGACCGGCTCGGCGCCCACCACGTGGTGCGGGCCGGCGCGGACGCGGTGGAGAAGATCCGCGAACTGGTCGGTCCGCCGCCGGACGGCGCGGACGTGGTGCTCGACTTCGTCGGCGCGCAGCCCACCCTGGACACCGCCCGGCAGGTCGTCGCCACCGGCGGTCAACTGCTGCTGGTCGGCCTGGCCGGGGGCACGTTGCCGGTCCGGCCGGTCGCCGACGCGCCGCCCCCGGTGCCGCTGGAGACCGGTGTGGTGGTGCCGTTCTGGGGCACCCGCGCCGAACTCCAGGAGGTCATCGCGCTGGCCCGGGACGGCCGGCTGCACGCCGACGTGCGGACGTTCCCGCTGGACGAGGCGCCCGAGGCGTACGAGGCGCTGCGCCGGGGGGACATCCACGGGCGGGCGGTCATCGTCCCCTGACCGGGGGCAGGCGGTCGATCAGCGCCAGCCCGGCCCGTACCGGCCGCCGGTCGAGCGCCTCGGCGAAGCCGATCCGCCCCTGACAGAACCGGACGAACATCCGCCAGCCGAGCGGGCTGGCCAGCATCGCGTGGAACACGTCCGGTCGCCGTTCGAACGCGTCCAGCAGCCGGTGCCCGGCCCGCATCTCCGGCGTCAGCAGCCGCGCCACCTCCCGGGGGTACGCGTCCAGGTCACCGCCGGCGACCGCCGCGCCGGCCAGCCGGCCGGACCGCAACGCGTAGCTGATGCCCTCCCGGCTCCACGGCTCCAGCAGGCCGGCCGCGTCGCCGACGACGAGCACCCGGCCGTGGCGCAGCGGGGAGTCCTCGGCGCGGCAGCGGGTCAGGTGACCGGAGTCGTGCTCGGGCGCGATCCCGGACAACCCCAGCCGGGCCACGAAGTCGCGCAGGTAGGCGCGGGTCCGCTCGCCGTCGCCGCGGGCGGAGATGACGCCCACGGTGAGCCGGTCACCCTTCGGGAAGACCCAGGCGTACGAGCCGGGGACCCGGCCCCAGTCGAGCAGCACCCGGCCCCGCCAGCGGTCCCGCTCGACGGCGGACACCGGCAGCTCCAGCTCCAGCCCCAGATCGACCTGGCGGAAGCGCACCCCGACGTGTCGGGCGGTCACCCCGGAGGAGCCGTCCGCGCCGACCACCGCACGGGCGCGCACCACGTCGCCGTCGGCCAGCCGCAGGCGTACCTCGTCGGGATCCTGTTCCACGGCGCGGACCGCGACGCCCTCGCGGACCTCGGCGCCGGCGGACACCGCGGCGGCGCGCAGCCGGTCGTCGAACTCCTCGCGGCGGATCATCGTGATCACCGGCGCGCCGTGACGGCGGGTGAACGCGCGTCGCCCGTCCCGGGTGAACGTGACCCGGTCGACCCGGTCCTGCGCGGGTACCTCGATCACGTCGCCGGCCTCGGTTAGCGAGGTGCCGATCAGGCCGCCGCCGCACGTCTTGTACCGGGGGTGGGTCGCCCGCTCGACCACCAACGTCCGCACGCCGGCCCGGGCCGCGGCACGCGCGGCGGAGAGGCCGGCGGGCCCGCCACCGACCACGACGAGATCCCAGATGATCACTGGTGCAGCCTAGGGCACCGGCGGGCCGGGTGGCCCGACACGACCCTCGATCGGGTGGGCATCATCGCCGGTCGGCCGGGTAAGCGCCGGTCGCCGACCGTCCGGCGGCCGGGCGGTCCACGCCGAGGAGGGAAGCGATGCCTCAGGTCCAGTTGTCCGCGGTCGAGGAGCGGGTCTACCAGGCGGTCACCGCGCTGGAGGTGCGGGGGCACGTCCCCTACCCGGACCTGATCGCCGAGGAGGCCCAGATGCCCGAGGAGGAACTGCGCGAGCCGCTGCACACGCTCACCGAGCGGGGACTGCTGCACCGCGAGGACTCGCCGATGACGGGCCTGGACTTC
Source organism: Micromonospora sp. AKA38 (assembly GCF_027925725.1). Lineage (NCBI taxonomy): Bacteria > Bacillati > Actinomycetota > Actinomycetes > Micromonosporales > Micromonosporaceae > Micromonospora > Micromonospora sp. AKA38. The sequence goes on from NZ_BNEI01000005.1 coordinate 1,504,505, forward strand.
GGGCCCCGCTGGTGCGCGCGCCAGACGGCCTGACCGCCTCGTTTGCCCCACCGGGGTCCGGGTAGCGATCGGGGATGCGTGATCGACGGTCTGTGGGGGGCACGATGAGTGGGGACCGGCCGTCGACGCCGGCGGCGGACACCGGGTACGACGAGCGGCGTCGCTGGCGGGCACTGAGCGTCGGCCTGGTCGCGGCGTTCATGACGCTGCTGGACGTCAGCATCGTCAACGTCGCCGTCCCGTCGATCGACCGGGCGCTGCACGCCACCCCGAGCGACCTTCAGTGGGTGCTGTCCGGGTACGCGTTGACGTTCGGCCTGGTGCTGGTGCCGGCCGGGCGGTTCGGCGACGCGCGTGGCCGGCGGACCGCGTTCGTGGTCGGGGTGGGACTGTTCACGCTGACCAGCGCGCTCGCCGGGCTGGCCACGTCGGCGACCTGGCTGATCGTCGCCCGGCTCGTCCAGGGCGCCGCCGCCGGCATCGTCAACCCACAGGTCAGCGGCATGATCCAGCAGCTCTTCCGGGGCGCCGACCGGGGGCGCGCGTTCGGGCTGCTCGGCGCCACCATCGGCATCTCCACCGCGGTCGGGCCGCTGCTGGGCGGGCTGCTCATCCAGCTCGGCGGCGCCGAGCACGGCTGGCGGTGGGTGTTCTTCGTCAACATCCCGGTCGGCATCGTCGCGATGGTGCTCGGCTGGCGGCTGATCCCCGCCCGGCCCGCCGGGCAGCCCGACCGGCACCGGCTCGACCCGGTCGGCGTGCTGCTGCTCGGCGCCGGGGTCACCGTGATCCTGCTGCCGCTGGTGCAGCGGGAGCAGTGGCAGGGTTCGACCAAGTGGTTGCTCATCCCGCTCGGCCTGCTGCTGCTCGCCGGCTTCGCGTTCTGGGAACGCCGGTACGCCCGGCACACCACACCCCTGTTCGACCTGCGGCTGTTCGGGCTGCGCTCGTACACGCTGGGTTCGCTGATCGGGCTGATCTACTTCGCCGGCTTCACCGCGATCTTCTTCATCTTCACGCTGTACCTCCAGATCGGGTTGGGTTACAGCGCGCTTGTCGCCGGCCTGGCGATCACCCCGTTCGCGCTCGGCTCGGCGGTCGCCTCCGCGCTGGGCGGGCGGGTGGTGACCCGGTACGGCCGGCCGCTGGTCGCGATCGGGCTGCTCGCCGTGGTGGTCGGGCTGGTCGCCACCGACCTGGTGCTGACCGGCGGGCCGCACCAGCACGTGCCGCTGCGTACCGCGCTGCCGCTGCTCGTCGCCGGGCTGGGCAGCGGCCTGGTGATCGCGCCCAACCAGACGCTCACGCTGTCGGAGGTGCCGGTGCCGATGGCGGGCAGCGGCGCCGGCATGCTCCAGACCGGACAGCGGATCGGCTCGGCCGCCGGCATCGCGGCGGTGGGCGCGCTGTTCTTCTCCACGCTGGCCGACAACCGGGGCGACTGGTCGGTGGCGTTCCGGCACTCGCTGCTGCTCGCCGCCGGCATCATCGTGCTGGCGCTGATCGCCGCCGTGGTCGACATCGTCGCCGGCCGCCGGGTGAAAGGCCGGGCCCCCCGTTAACGCCTCCGGTAGAGCAAGGCGCCCCGCTTGACACCCACCGCGCACGCGAAGGCCGGCACCCCGGTCCGGGGTGCCGGCCTTCGCGCCGTCTTACTTGGTCCAGTGCTTGCCGACGAGGTCGGTGGCCTGCTTCTCCCACTGCGCGTACGCGTCCGGGTAGGCCGACACCTGCACCGTCTGCGCGGCCTTGGTCAGCGGCATGTCCTGCCAGCCGTCGACCTGCTTCAGACCCTTCAGGAAGGCCAGGGTCGAGTACTCCGGGTCGGTGATCTGCTCCGGGGTGCCCCAACCCGAGGAGGGGCGCTGCTGGAACAGACCCAGCGAGTCGTGGTCGTTGCGGTCGCCGAGGTGGCCCAGGTTCTCCAGCTTCGACTCCTGCAACGCGGTCGCGATCGAGATGACCGCGGCCCGCTCGGGCAGCCCGGCCTTCTTCGTCGCCGCGATGATCGCCTTGACGTTGGCGGTCTGCTCGTCGTTCAGGTTGATCGTCGACTGCTCACCCTGCACGCTCGCCACCGCAACCGGCTTGCCGGCGGTGGCCGCGTGCGCGGACTCGACATGACCGGCGATCGGACCGGCGAACACACCACCGGTGAAAGCCAGACCAGCAATACCCAGCACGCTCTTACGCAGCATCGTGTTCATGGCGGGGGCTCCATTCGGGGGTCAACGCACCGGGGGGTGCGGGCACCGTCAGGCGCACAACAAAGTTCTCGGGGGATCCGGCTGCTCGCGGGGCGGGGGCCTCGACGCGGCGCCGGAAGTATGTGCAACGACCGGGGACCCACCGTCATTCCCGGGCGGGGATCGGCGGGTGCTTGCCTTCCTCGGCCGTGCACCGGGATACAACGCCGCGACCCCCCGACCCATTCCACCGCCAGCGTGCCGCCCACCACCACCCAACCGGACAAACCACCCACCAGGTCCGTTCGGGAGCGCACCACCCGGCGCCTCGGAGCGCCCGGGACACCCGTGGCGTTCCACCCAACGTCGCGAAGGGAACACCTCGGGCGTCCGAGCACTGTGCGGGCGTCGACCGGCTGTCGGACAGACGGACCGGCCGGCCCCGAATCGGGGCCGGCCGGTCACGGGCGACGTCTCACCAGAGCTGCTGGACGATGTCCGCCGCCTGCTCCTCCCACTGCGCGTACGCGTACGGGTAGGCGGACACCTGGACGGTCTGCGCCGCGCTGGTCAGCGGCAGGTTCTGCCAGCCGCCGACGTTCTTCAGCGCGCCGAAGAACGCCTTGCTGGCGTACTCCGGGTCGGTGATCTGCTCGGACGTGCCCCAACCGGACGACGGACGCTGCTGGAACAGACCCTCCGAGTCGTGGTCGTTGTACGCGCCGAGGTGGCCCAGGTTGTACAGCTTGGACTCCTGCAGGGACGTGGCGACGCCGATCACGGCGCCCCGCTCCCCCACGCCGGTCTCCTTGGCCGCCCGGACGATGGCCTTGGCGTTGTCGAGCTGCGCGTCGTCGAGCGGGATGCGCGACTGCGCGCCCTCGACGCCGTGCGGCACGAGCTTCTCCCGGGCGGGCCGGTCGGCCTTGGTGGGCACCTTGTCGCTGCCCGTGGTCAGGCCGGAGGTGGCGGTCTTCTTGCCGGTGGCCAGGTCGATGGCGGCCTTGGCGCCGGCGTGGGGTCCGCTGGTCACCGGCGCGGCGACGGCGGTGGGCGCGAAGGCCAGTCCGCCCAGGGCGGCCACGCCCGCGACGGCGAGTGCGGCGCGACGGTTCTGGGCGACGACGGTGGTCCTCGCGACGGCGGTCTTCGCGATGGCGGGGAGCCATCGAGTGAGGTGCTGCTGCACGATGGTTGCCCTTTCGATCGTTACGACGCGCTCCGGGGTGAGCGCCCCTCGGGGGTGCCGGCACCGGTCGGGTGCCGGCGTACCGGGGCACAACCAGGCCGGCCTGTCGGTCATTCCGGAGATGTCGGGTGGGCGCGGAGGCTGCGGTCCAGGTCACTCCGCGAGCGCGGGGAAACGGGACGATCAGGCCGGGCCGCCGAAACGGACCAGGACGTGCCAGAGCTGCTTGAGGTGCTGCCAGGTCAGCTCCGCCGGTCCACGGTCGGCCCAGCGGTGCGGCTCGCGTACCAGCGACGCGGCGGCCCGGCCGATCAGGGCGGCGTGCAGCGGCTCCCCCGGCCGGCCGAACTCGGCGTGCACGCGGACGGCCAGCGGCGGGATGTCCGGGCCGCGGAAGTCGGCGTCGACGCCGTCGACGGCTAGCTGGAAGCCGCAGTGCCAGCGCAGCGGGAAACCGTGCCGGTGGGCGAGACCGGCGAGGCGGCGGCCGGTTCCGGTGTCCCGGAACGACGGGTCGGCCACGAGAGCCTCGACGTCACGGGCGAGGCTCAGCTCGCCGTGCACCTGGGCCTCGATGTAGTCGTCGAGCGCGCGACCGGCCCGCTCGGAGGCCCGCTCCCGGCGGGACAGCAGCGTCCGCAGCAGCGTGCCGGTGTCCATCCCGGACACGCCGAGGCTGACGCCGGTGCCGGCGGTGGCGACCAGCAGCGCGGCGAGGACCGGTTCGAAGACGGTGGCGGTGCCGACCTCGGTCGGCCCGAGATGACTGTCCCCGAAGGTGAACGTGGTCCGGGCCACCACCTCCGGGCGCAGCCGCAGGTGGCAGGAGCCGAACCGGGGGCAGGCGCCGTCGGGATGGTCGAGCAGGTTGAGGCCGCCGTACTTCGGACGCTCCGCGGCGGGCACGCCCGGACGCTGGTACGCGCCGCCGAACATCGCCTCCTCCCAGCGGTCCCGGTCACCACCGGGGAACGCGGTGAGCCCGCCGTTGCCGATGCCGGTCTCGAACTGGCTGCGGTACACGCCCTCGTCGTCGAGCGCCTCGACCACCGTCCGGCCGTCGTGCAGCAGCCGGTCGGGGTGGAAGTTGACGGTCAGCCGGCCGTACCCGGTCACCACCGCGCCGACCTCGTCGCCGCGGAGGTCGGCTCCGGAGCCGGCGAGGTGTTCCGCGATCACGGCGAGCGCGGCCGGGCGGTCCCGCAGCGCGACGCCGCGCACGTGTCGCAGGGCGGCGGACTGCGCGGCGGTCAGCGTCGGTCCGGGCATGCCGGCGAGTATCGCCGGGCCGGGCCCGCCGGGCCAGAGGAATTCCGCGAGGTACGACTACCGACCTGAGGTACGGCTACCGACCGGTCGCGCCGAGGCGGGCGAGCAGGTGCGCGTTGCCGCCGGTGGCGCCGAGCTGGCGCAGCAGGTGCTCCAGGGCGGCCTGCCGGTCCAGCGTGGACAACGCGGACCGCAACGCGCGCAGGCGTTGCCGTTCGAGGTCGGACAGCAGCGCCTCCTCCCGCCGGGTGCCGGAGGCGCGCACGTCGACCGCCGGGAACGTACGCCGGTCGGCGAGCCCCCGGTCCAGTTTCAGCTCCGCGTTGCCGGTGCTCTTGAACTCCTCGAAGATGAGCGTGTCGGCGGCCGAGCCGTTCTCCACCAGCGCGGAGGCCAGGATGGTCAGCGAGCCGCCCTCCTCGACCGCGCGAGCCGCCGCGAGCAGTTGTTTGGGCGGGGTGAGCGCGGCCACGTCGATGCCGCCGGAGAGCGTACGCCCGGCGGAGCGCACGGTGAGGTTGTAGGCGCGGCCGAGCCGGGTCAGCGAGTCGAGCAGCACGACCACGTCCTGCCCCAGCTCGACCAGGCGCTTCGCCCGTTCGATCGCCAGTTCCGCCACGGCGGTGTGGTCCCGCGGCGGGCGGTCGAACGTGGCGGCGACGACCTCGCCCTTGATCGACCGGGACATGTCGGTGACCTCTTCGGGTCGCTCGTCCACCAGCACCACCATCAGGTGACAGTCGGGATGGTTGGTGGTGATCGCGTTCGCGATGGCCTGCAACACCATCGTCTTGCCGGCTTTCGGCGGTGCCACGACCAACGCCCGCTGGCCCTTGCCGATCGGCATGACCAGGTCGATGACCCGGGTGGTCAACACGTGCGGCTCGGTCTCCAGCCGTAGCCGCTCACGCGGGTGCACCGGGGTGAGCTGGTGGAAGTCGCGGCGCCGCCGGGCCGGCCCGGCGTCGAGGCCGTTGACGGTGTCCAACCGGTCCAGCGGGACCGGCCGGCCCGGGTGGGACTCGCCGGTGACCGTGCCGGTGACCAGGTCGCCGCGGCGCAGACCGTACCGGCGGACCTGGCCGGCGCTGAGCGTGACGTCGGCGGTGGACGGCAGGTATCCGTCCACCCGGAGCGTGTGGTGCCCGCCGACGGTGTCGAGGACACCGCTGACGGGACGGTGCGCGGGAATCATGGGTGGCCTTTCGTCGGGAGTGGTGTCGGCGGACGCGGACACCGGGGAACGGCGCGGGTCGGGACCGGCCCGGCGCGGGCCGGGGGCGGTGTCACCGCGACGGAGGAGCCGGCCGGTCGGACAGCCGAGCGGTGGAGAAGCCGCTCGGACAGCCGAGCGGCGGAGAGGGCGGTCGGTGACCGGCCACAGAGGAGATGGCGGACGACGGGCGGCGTCTGGCGCCGGCATCCGGGTCCACGAGCAGGCTAACCCGACCCGCCGCGGCGGGCAACCAGATCACCGGTGCCGCCGGGCCGGACGCTTCGTTAGAGTGAGGGCCCCGCCGCACCGGGAAGGCCCGCACCGTGACTGCTACGACCGTGGTCGACCAGGTCGATCTGGGCGATCACGTCTGCTGGATCCACGACGACGACAGCGACGCGCTGGAGGCCGTCGGTCGCTTCGCCGCAGCCGGTCTCCGCCGCGGCCACAAGGTGGTCTGTTTCACCGAGACGTCGACTCCCCAGGCGGTCCGCCTGCGGGTCGACGCCGTCGGGGTCCCCACCGAGGCCGCCGTGGCGGCCGGGCAGCTGCGGATCCTGCCCGCCCTGGACGCGTTCCCGGGCGCCGGGCGACCCACCCCGGCCGCCCTGGCCGACACGGTCCGCCGCGAGGTCGACCGGGCCCGGCACGAGGGCTACCCGGGGGTACGCCTCAGCGGCGACATGGCGTGGGTGCTGCGGTCCGGCGTCAGCCTGGACGAGCTACGACGCTACGAGCAGGCGCTGGCCCCGCTCTTTCCCGACGGCCGGGTCGCCGGCCTGTGTCTGTACGACCGCCGACGCTTCCCCGCCGAGCAGCTCCGCCTGCTCACCGCCGCCCACCCGGGCACCGCCGGGCCGCTCACGCCGCGCACCTGGTCGCCGCTGCTGCGTGCCTACCGGACCGGGGATCCGCCCGGGTTACGGCTGGTAGGGCAGGTGGACCGCAGCAACCGTGACGCGTTCGTGGCGCTGCTGGGCGAGCTGACCGCCCTGGCCGGCCCGGCCCCGGTGCTGGATCTGACGGAGCTGAGCTTCGCCGACGCCGGCGCGGCCACCGAGCTGGCGCGGGCCGGCCGGGCCAGCCGCACCGGCATCCGGCTGGTGGGATGCCGGCCGGCGCTGGACCGGCTGCTGCGCGTGTTGGACGGCGTGCCGGCCTGAGCGCCGCCACCGGCGCACCGCCCGCCTGGACGAGCGCCGCCGGTGGCCAGGAGCCGGTGGCCACCGCCGGTCGTCGAGGCCGGGCAGGCGGGGTGCTCAGTGACCGCGCGCGATCCACTCGTCCAGGTGCGGCGCCTCCGCGCCGACGGTGGTGTCGTCGCCGTGCCCGGTGTGCACCACCGTCTCCGGCGGCAGCGTGAGCAGGCGGGTGCGGATCGACTCGACGATGAGCCCGAAGTCGCTGTACGACCGGCCGGTCGCGCCCGGCCCGCCGGCGAAGAGCGTGTCGCCGGTGAAGACCACGCCCAGTTCCGGGGCGTACAGGCTGCACGCTCCCGGGCTGTGCCCGGGCGTGTGCAGGACCCGCAGCGTGGCGCCGCCGACGGTGACGGTCTGCCCGTCGGTGAGGTCGCCGTCCGGCGGTGTGTCCGGGTGGACCTGGTCCCACAGCACCCGGTCGGCGGGGTGCAGCAGCACCGGGGCCCCGGTGACGCGGGCCAGCTCGGGGGCGACCCGGACGTGGTCGTCGTGGGCGTGGGTGGCCAGCACCGCGAGCACCCGCCGGTCGCCGACCACCTTGCGGATGGCGGCCACGTCGTGCGGCGCGTCGACCACCACGCACTCGTGGTCGTCGCCGATCACCCAGACGTTGTTGTCGACGTCGAACGTCTGCCCGTCCAGCGAGAACGTCCCGGACGTGACGGTGTGGTCCACGTGCGCGGTCACGGGAAGACCACCACCGAGCGGAGCACGTCGCCGTGGTGCATCCGGGCGAACGCGTCCTCGACCCGGTCGAGAGCGATCTCCTCGGTGACGAACGCGTCGAGGTCGAGCCGGCCCTGACGGTAGAGCTCGGTGAGCATCGGGAAGTCGCGGCTGGGCAGGCAGTCGCCGTACCAGCTCGACTTGAGCGCGCCGCCGCGACCGAACACGTCGAGCAGCGGCAGCTCCAGCGTCATCTCCGGGGTCGGCACGCCGACCAGCACGACGGTGCCGGCGAGGTCGCGTGCGTAGAACGCCTGCTTCCAGGTCTCCGGCCGGCCGACCGCGTCGATCACCACGTCGGCGCCGAACCCGCCGGTGACCGCGCGGATCGCCTCGACCGGGTCGTCCTCGGAGGCGTTGACGGTGTGGGTGGCGCCGAACTTCCGCGCCCAGTCGAGCTTGCGGGAGTCGGTGTCGACCGCGACGATCGTCGTCGCGCCGGCCAGCGCCGCGCCGGCCACCGCCGCGTCGCCGACACCGCCGCAGCCGATCACCGCGACGGAGTCGCCCCGGGTCACGTTGCCGGTGTTCATGGCCGCCCCGAGACCGGCCATGACGCCGCAGCCGAGCAGGCCGACGGCGGCGGGCCGCGCGGACGGGTCGACCTTGGTGCACTGGCCGGCGTGCACGAGCGTCTTCTCGGCGAACGCGCCGATGCCCAGCGCGGGCGTCAGCTCGGTGCCGTCGGTGAGCGTCATCTTCTGCGCCGCGTTGTGGGTGGCGAAGCAGTACCAGGGACGGCCGCGCCGGCAGGCCCGGCACTGCCCGCACACGGCCCGCCAGTTGAGCACCACGAAGTCGCCGGGGGCCACGTCGGTGACGCCGTCGCCCACCTGCTCGACGACGCCGGCGGCCTCGTGACCGAGCAGGAACGGGTAGTCGTCGTTGATGCCGCCCTCGCGGTAGTGCAGGTCGGTGTGGCAGACGCCGCAGGACTGGACGCGGACCACCGCCTCACCCGGCCCCGGGTCGGGCACCACGATGGTGGTGACCTCCACCGGCGCGCCCTTGCGCCGCGACACGACTCCCCGGACTTCCTGACTCACGGCAGTTCTCCTTCGTTCTCGGTCCCCCACCGAACCTACCGCCGATCATGACCGCCGGCGCGACGCCCGCCGGTTGACGTGTGTCCGCTGGGCGGATTGTCCGGCGGCGGGGGTCGCCGGCCCGCTCAGGCCGGCACCGCCACCGGCATCCGTTCGTCGGCCAACCGGCGGCGGGCGGCGTTGCGGTAGCGCAGCACCTGCACCGCCCCGAGCGCCCAGAGCAGGTACTGCACCGCGAACGCCCACCGGAACGCGGACAGCGGCGGGGCGTCCCGGCCGGTCGGGGTGGCCAGGTCGAGCACCACGCCGATGGCCAGGATCAGCAGGATGGAGGCGACGAACCCGCCGACGTTGACGATGCCGGTGGCGCTGCCGATGCGGTGCACCGGGTTGAACGTCCGGGCGTAGTCGAAGCCGATCACCGAGCCGGGGCCGTTGACCGCGAGCACCACGACCAGCGCGACCAGCAGCGCGTGCGGGGCGCGGCCGGGCCAGAGCAGCACCACCGCCCAGACCGCGGCGGTGGCGGCGGTGATGCCGAAGACCAGCACCGAGCGGTGGAACGGGTGCCGGGCGCACAGGTGCGCGACCACCGGGCCGCAGACCAGCGTCACCACGGTCATCAGGGTGAGCAGCCCGGCCGCGGCGGTCGGCGTGAAACCCTGCCCCTGCACCAGGAACGGGTAGCCCCAGAGCAGCGCGAACACCGAACCGGAGAACTGGGCGACGAAGTGCGTCCACAGGCCGAGCCGGGTGCCGGGCTGCGCCCACGCGTCGGCGAGCTGCCGGCGTACCGCCGCCGGGCCGGGCGCCGGCGCGGCGACGTGCGCGGCGTGCGGGGTGTCCCGGACCACGACGAGGACCAGCAGCAGCACGGTGCCGCCGAGCGCCGCCGCGGTCAGGAACGCCGGGGCCCAGCCCGCGTGGTGCAGCAGCGCCACCAGGGGTACGGCGCCGAGCACCGCGCCGAGCTGGCCGATGGTGCCGGTGAGCTGCACCAGCAGCGGGTTGCGCCGGCCCGGGAACCAGAACGCCACGATCCGCAGCACGCTGATGAACGTCATCGCGTCCCCGAGACCGACAAGCACCCGGGCGGCGACGGCGAGGCGGACGTCGGTGGCGACCGCGAACACGAGCTGTCCGGCGACCATGAGCGTGCCGCCGGCCAGCAGCAGTCGGCGTGACCCGTAGCGGTCCAGCAGCACCCCGACCGGGATCTGCATGGCCGCGTAGACGGCGAGCTGCGCCACCGAGAAGGTGGCCAGCGCGGCGGCGTTGATGCCGAAGCGGTCCGCCGCGTCGACCCCGGTGACGCCGAGCGAGCTGCGGTGGAACACGGCGGCCACGTACGCGGTCACGGCCACCGCGTAGATCAGCGCGGCGGGCCGGCGGGCGACGGTCACCGGAGCCTCCCGAGCATGGTGGCGGCGGAGTCGATGTGCCCGGCCACCGCGTCGCGCCACACCGCCGGGTCGTCGCCGTCGAGCGCGGCGAGCTGGGCGGCGTGCTCGGCGAGTGCGACCTCGGCCCAGCCGGGCGAGAGCCGGAAGCCGGCCTCGCCCATCCGCAGTTGCCGGTCACGCAGCCGGTGGTAGAGCTCGGCCAGGATCTCGTTGCCGGCGGCCTCCACGACCGCCGCGTGGAAGGCCCGGTCGGCGGCCATCAGGGCGGTGAGGTCCCCGGCGGCGTGCGCCCGGCGCATCTCGTCGAGCCGGTCGGCCAGCTCGCCACGGAGCGCGGCACGCCGCGGCCACACCCGCTCGGCGGCGTGCAGCTCCACCAGGCGGCGGGCCTCGATCACGTCGGCGGTCTCCCGGGCGGACACCGGCCGGATCAGCGCGCCGCGTTTCGGGTAGAGCTTGACCAGGCCCTCCGACTCCAGCCGCAGCAGCGCCTCCCGGACCGGGGTACGCGACACCCCGGTCGCCTCCGCGATCTCCCCCTCGCTCACCAGTTGGCCGCCCGGGTAGATCTGCTCCAGCACGGCGCGCTTGAGGTGGCGGTAGGCCCGCTCGGCCGCGGACAGGCCGGTCCCGGTGCTGGGATACGTCATGTATCTATGATGGGCCGGGCCGCTCGGGAGTCTCCGCCGGTGTGCCGGACGGTGGCCTGGACCACGCCGGGCGGAGCGTCACCCGCCGGGCGACGCCCAGAAGTCGCGCAGCAGCGCCGCCACCTCGACGGTCCGCTCGATCTGCGGCATGTGCCCGGTGTCGCGGAACAGGTGGCTGCGCGCCCCGGGCAGCCGGGCCCGGGCGTACGCCAGGTGCGCGGCCGGCAGGATCAGGTCGCGCTCGCCCCAGACCAGCAGCGTGGGCAGGTCGAGCGCGGCCACCGCGTCGAGCAGCTCGGCGCGCCAGCGGGGGCGTACCCCGCGCCATGTCCCCAGGTCGCGAACCAGCTCCCGCATCACCCGGGCCGCGTGCGGCTGCCGGGCCACCGCGAGCGCGGTGGCGATCCGTTCCTCGGTGACGTGGGCCGGGTCGACGAAGATGGCGCGCTCGGTGCGGCGGGCGATCGCCGGGTGCGGGCGCAGCAGCAGCCGTGCCAGCGGGGGCACCGCCAGCAGCCGCAGCGCCACGGTCACCTCCCGGCCGAAGCCGGCGCTGTTGAGCAGTGCCAGGCCGGCCGCCCGGTGCGGCGCGTCGGCGGCCAGGCGCATGGCCACCGCCCCGCCGAGTGAGTTGCCGACCAGTTGGGCCGGGCCGGTGACCCCGGCGGCGTCGAGGAACCCGGCGACCGCGCTGGCCAGGGCCGGCAGCGTGTGCGGTCCGGGCAGCGGCGCGGAGCCGCCGTGGCCGGGCAGGTCCACGGCGAGCACACGGTGGTCGCGGGCCAGCGCGGCGTGCAGCGCGGTGAAGTCGTCGAGGGTACGGCCGATGCCGTGCAACAGCACCACCGGCGGCCCGTCGCCGGTGGTGCGGCAGCGCATCCGCAGACCGGCCACGGTGTGCTCGTCGGCCGGCGGCAGCCCGACCGTCACGCCAGGCGTCCCGGCTCCCGCCCGACCGCGCCGTCGGAGACCGACCCGGCCGCGTCGGCGGCACCGGTTGGCACGGGCGCGTCATGCGCACCGACCGGCGGGGCGGTCGGCGCCGGTCGGGGTGCGGGCACCCGGGCGGGTCGCGGGCGCATGGCCAGGGCCAGCACCTTGCCGAAGCCGGCGGGGGCGACGCGGGCGAGCAGGTCGGGCAGCTTGGCCGACCAGCCGATCAGCACCCGGCCGCGCCGCCGCTGCGCACCACGCAGGATGACCTCGGCGGCGACCGCCGGGTCGATGGTCAGCAGCTTCTCGAACTGCCGCCGGCCGACCTCGTACTCCTCCCGGGAGACGCCGCTGCCCACCCGCGCGCTGGCGGCGATGCGGGTCCGGATGCCGCCCGGGTGCACCGAGGTGACGCCGATCCGGTCGTCGACCAGCTCGTGCCGCAGCGCCTCGGTGAACCCACGCACGGCGAACTTGCTGGCCGCGTACGCGGTCTGCCCCGGCGGGGCGATGAGACCGAAGAGGCTGGACACGTTGACCAGGTGGGAGCCCGGCTCCGCCTTGAGCGAGGGCAGCAGCGCGTGGGTCAGCCGCACCACGGCCCGAAAGTTGATCTCGATGACCCAGAGGAACTCGTCCAGTGTGACCTGGTCGAACCGGCCGCCCAAGGCGACGCCGGCGTTGTTGATCAGCAGCCGGATCCGGGGATGCGCGTGGTGGATCTCGGCGGCGACCCGGTCGGTGGCCTCGGCGTCGGCGAGGTCGACCACGTAGGTGTGGATCTCCCGGTCCAGGTGCCGGGCCCGGATCGACGCGACCACCGCGGCCAGCCGGTCGGCGTCCCGGTCGAGCAGGACCAGGTCCGCGCCGCGCCGGGCCAGGCCGTCGGCCAGCGCCGCGCCGATGCCGCTGGCCGCGCCGGTGACGACCGCGGTGCCACCGGGAAAGTCGAGATCACGCATCGGTACCTCCGGAGGCGGCCACGGCCGCGGTGGCCGGCGCGCCGGCACGGGCGAACCGGACGCCGTCGGTCAGCGGCCCGTGCCGCATCAGGCGTACGTCGCGAGGATAGTTCTGGTGCAGCCGCCACGGCGCGCGCGGGCCCTGCTTCGGCAACTGGTCGACCGCGCGCAGCACGTACCCGGACTTCAGGTCGATGATCGGCACGAGATCGTCGGTGTCCGGGGCGAGCGGGGTGACGATCTGCTGGCCGGTGTCGTCGAGGTGGCGCAGCAGCCGACAGACGTACGTGGCGACCAGGTCGGCCTTCAGCGTCCAGGACGCGTTGGTGTAGCCGATCGTCATGGCGAAGTTCGGCACGCCGGAGAGCATCATGCCCTTGTAGGCGATGGTGGCGGCGAGATCGACGTCGGCGCCGTCGACGGTCAGCGTCATGCCGCCGAGCGCCAGCAGGTTGAGGCCGGTGGCGGTGACCACGACGTCGGCCGGCAACTCGTCGCCGGAGGCGAGCCGCAGGCCGCGCTCGGTGAACGTGTCGATGGTGTCGGTGACCACCGACGCCCGGCCCTCGGCCAGCGCGGTGAACAGGTCGCCGTCCGGCACCACGCACAGCCGCTGGTCCCAGGGGTCGTAGCGGGGCGAGAAGTGCCTGTCGACGTCGTACCCGACCGGCAGTCGACCCTTCGCGGCGCGGCGCAGGAACCGCTTCACCAGGCCGGGCGCCCGGCGGCTGAGCTGGAAGTTCGCCACTCCCAGCGTGACGTTCTTCCAGCGCGCCACCGCGTACGCGGTGCGCGGGGGCAGCCAGCGCCGCGCGGCCTCGGCGAACCTGTCGCGCGACGGCAGCGCGACGACGTACGTCGGGGAGCGCTGGAGCATGGTGACGTGGGCGGCCCGCTCGGCCATGGCCGGGACCAGGGTCACCGCGGTGGCGCCGCTGCCGATCACCACCACCCGCTTGCCGGTGAAGTCGAGCCGCTGCGGCCAGTGCTGCGGGTGCACCAGCGTGCCGGCGTACCGCTCGACGCCCGGCAGCCGGGGCGTGTAGCCCTCGTCGTAGCGGTAGTAGCCGGAGTTGGTGAACAGGAAGCCGCAGGTGACCGTGACGTCCTCGCCGGTGTCGTCGCGGCGGGCGTGCACGGTCCAGCGGGCGGTGGCGCTGTCCCACTCGGCGCGGGTGACCCGGTGGTGGAAGCGGATGTGCCGTTCCACGTCGTGCTCGCGGGCGGTCTGCCGGACGTACCGGCGGATCGACTCACCGTCGGCGATCGCCTTCGGGTCGGTCCACGGCTTGAACGAGTAGCCGAGCGTGTACATGTCCGAGTCGGAGCGGACGCCCGGGTAGCGGAACAGGTCCCAGGTGCCGCCGATGGCGCCCCGGGCCTCCAGCACCGCGTAGGTCTTGCCGGGGCACTCGCGTCCCAGGTGGACGGCGGCGCCGATGCCGGACAGGCCGGCGCCGACGATGAGAACGTCGACGTGGTCGGAGGCCATGGCTTCTCCCGTTCTCCCGCGGTGACCGGACCCTATCCACCGCCCCGGACCCCGGTCAACACCCTGTCGAGTGCGATCGACAGGGTGTTGAGCGGGTGTAGCATCGGCCGACATGACCACCGCCCGGACGCCGACCGGCGCCACGCCGAACCGTGGGCGGCGGGCCGGCCGCTCCACCGGCGACGACCGGGAGGTGGCGATCCTGGCCACCGCCGAGCGGCTGCTGCGGGAGCGCGCGTTCGGCGACATCTCCATCGACGACCTGGCGCGGGGCGCCGGCATCTCCCGGCCCACGTTCTACTTCTACTTCCCGTCCAAGGACGCGGTGCTGCTCACCCTGCTCGACCGGGTCACCGAGGAGGCCGACGCCGCCGCCGGCGACGTGCTGGACCGGCTCGCCGAGGATCCGCGCGCCCGGTGGCGGGAGCTGATCGCCCGGTTCCACGCCACCTTCGGCGGTCACCGCGATGTGGTGCTCGCCTGCGCCCAGGTGCGCGGCACCAACGCCGAGGTCCGGCGGCTCTGGGCCGAGGTGCTGGAACGCTGGGTCCGCGCGGTGCAGACCGCGATCGAGATGGAACGCGTGCGCGGCGCGGCCCCGGGCGGGCTGCCCGCCCGGGACCTGTCCATCGCGTTGAACTCGATGAACGAGCGGGTCTGGTACGCGACGTTCGCCGGCGACGGCCCGGCGGTGGCCGAGCGGGACGTGGTCGACGTGCTGCTCGACGTCTGGCTGACCGCGATCTACCGCACCACCACGCCCCCGGTCGGGCCGCCCTGAGCCGTGGTGTGCGCACTAGCGCCGCCGGGCGAACTCCATGATCCAGTTGGTTTCCCAGGTGCGTTCGCCGTCGGTGGAGAAGGCCTGCTCCCAGCGGCAGGAGGCAGGGGTGATCGCCGACCAGAGGAACCGGCAGCGCACCGGCCGTCCCTCGTCGGAGTCGTCGGCGTGGAACGTGCCGACGCCGTCGGTGAACCGGCCCACCACCGGCGGCAGCTCCAGCACCCCGCGGCGGCTGTTCATCCAGTAGATCGACCAGAGGCCGGTCGCCGGGTCGAGGAGTCGCACGGTGGAGCCGGAGAAGCCCCGGCTCGGGCAGCGCATCTCGTCGAAACTGCCGGCGCCGTCGAAGAACGACCGTGCCTCGCTGACGCCGGCGAACTCGTCCCAGTCGTCGCTGCCCACGTGGCGCTCGCGCAGCCGCCGGTTGGTCACGTCCCAGGCGCCGACGAGGAAGTCGAAGTCGCCCATCAGCGCCCCACCGGGCCCTCGGCGCGGGTGTCGGCCAGGTAGCCGGCCAGGTCGGGTTCGTCCGGCGCGAGCAGGTGCCGGACCCAGGCGGCGCGCTCGTGCTCCAGCACGCCCAGCTCCCAGACGCAGCCGACGCCGGGCCGCGTCAGGTCGACGAAGTGTGCCGGGTCGTCGTCCGGACAGGCCAGCGCCGGTTGCCCGGCGATCGCGATGTGGCACTCGACGACGTTGTCGAAGAACCAGCTGTACGCCAGCAGGTACGCACCGGTGTCCGTGCCCCGGTGCAGCACCGTCCAGCTCACCGGCGGCGTGGCGCCGTCCGGGTCGGGCAGCAGCGCCGGCAGGTACGCGTACGCGGCGGTGACCACCTCCGGTTCGAGACGGCGTTCGGGCTGGTCGATGTGGTAGCGCTTGACGTGCCGGCCGGCGACCTCGACGGTCCCCGGCACGGTCAGCTCCTTGTCGTGGAAGGCCATGCGCGGACGGTAGGGCCACTTCCCTGACAGCTAGTGTCAGCGGAATGCGGGCCAGTCGACTCCTGTCCATCCTGTTGCTGCTCCAGGCGCACGGCCGGCTCACCGCCGCCGACCTGGCCACCCGGCTCGACGTGTCGGCGCGCACCGTCTACCGGGACGTCGAGGCGCTGCACGCGGCCGGCATCCCGCTGTACGGCGCGGCCGGACACGCCGGCGGCTACCGGCTCGTCGACGGCTGGCGGACCCGGCTGACCGGGCTCACCGCCGAGGAGGCCGACCGGCTGCTCTTCGCCGGGCTTCCCGGGCCGGCCGCCGAGCTGGGCTACCAGTCGGTCGCGGCGGCCGTGCAGCTCAAACTGCGGGCCGCGCTTCCCGCCCCGCTGGCCGACCGGGCCGCCCGGCTGGAGCGACGGTTCCACCTGGACACCCCGGGCTGGTACTCCGACGGGGACCCGTCGCCGCACCTGGCCGCCGTGGCCGAGGCGGTGTGGCGGGAACACCGGATCCGGGTCCGCTACCGGAGCTGGCGCGAGGAGGTGACCCGGGTGCTGGAGCCGTACGGCCTGGTGCTCAAGGGTGGCCGCTGGTATGTGGTCGCGGCCCGCCCGGATCGTGCCGGGCCGGCCACCTACCGGATCAACCAGATCCTCGACCTCGCCCCGCTGCACGAGCCGTTCGAGCGGCCGGAGTTCGACCTGCCGGAATGGTGGCGGGCGCACGTGGTCGCGTTCCGGGCCGGGCTGCACCGGGACGAGGCCCACATCCGGCTCTCCCCGCGCGGGCGGGAGCGGTTGCGCGAGATCGGCAGCGACGTGGTGGTCGTCGCCGCCGAGGCGAGCGCCGGCCCGCCCGACGCGGCGGGCTGGGTGCGGGCCGTGATCCCCATCGAGTCGCTCACCCACGCGCACGGTGACCTGCTGCGGCTCGGCGCCGACGTGGAGGTTCTCTCCCCCGCCGACCTGCGCGCCCGCCTGGCCGGGACCGCCGCCGCGCTGGCCGCTCTCTACTCCTCGGCCGCCCCCGCTCCGGCCGCCCGTTGACCAAGGAGTTCGCGTCCGGGGTCGAGGCCGACCGTGACCCGAACTCCTTGGTCAACCTTGGTCCCGAAGGCGGACGCGGCCCGCCGTCTAGGGTCGGGGGCGGGTAGACCCGGCTCGCGGCGCGTCGCGTAACGCCTCGGCCAACAGGTCGTAGGTCTCCTGGATCGCCTCCGCCGCGCTCGGCACCACAAGCGTCCCCGGGCGCAGGCGGACCACGTCCATCAGGCGGTCGTACATGGACCCGAGCATCACGGGCCCGCCACCCCGCTCGATGAGACGTTGGTGGTGCAGGATCCACGGGTCGGCACTGCCCCGGACCCGGCGGCCGAACCGTTCGATCGCCGCCTCCCGGTCGTCGAGCAGGACGACCTCGCGAAACGTCGCGCCGTGCCGACGCGCGAGCGCCTCGACCCCGGTGATCTCGTCCACCGTGGCGAGGTACTGCGGGAGGAGGACGTCGTGTCCGCCCGCGAGGTGGGTCTCCGCCATCGCCCGCACCAGCGCCCACCCCATCGGCCACGTGTCGATCGCGTCATCCTGCCACCCGCCGACCAGACGTTGGACGGTGTCGACGTCGAGGTGCAGGACACCGGGATTCCGGTCGGCGTAGAGCGCCGACAGGGTGGACTTGCCGATCCCGGGCGGGCCGTTCAGATGGACGAGCCGTGCCACCCCGCGTCACCCCCGTCCCGGCTGCCTCTGCGCGTCATCGTCGCATGTCAGGTGCCCACGTCGGTCGAGACGGTGATCGGGCCGCTCTCCGGGTGGTGGCAGGCGGTGAGTTGGGTGCCGCCGTCGCGGGTGGTCAGTGCGGGTGTCTCGGTGGCGCAGCGGTCGGTGGCTTTCCAGCAGCGGGTGCGGAAGCGGCAGCCCGATGGCGGGTTGAGGGGGGTGGGGACGTCGCCGGTGAGGCGGATGCGGCCGGCGGGGCCGAGGGTGGTGACGTCCGGGATGGCCGACAGCAGCGCCCGGGTGTAGGGGTGCTGCGGCCGGGTGTAGATGGCGTCCCGGTCACCGATCTCGACGATTCTGCCGAGGTACATGACCGCGACGCGGTGGCAGAAGTGACGGATCACGGCGAGGTCGTGGGCGATGAACACGAACGCCAGGTCCAGGTCGCGTTGCAGGCCGCGCAGCAGGTTGATGACCTGCGCCTGGATGGAGACGTCGAGGGCGGAGACCGGCTCGTCGGCGACGATCAGCTTCGGTTCCAGCGCGAGGGCGCGGGCGATACCGACGCGTTGACGTTGCCCGCCGGAGAACTCGTGCGGATACCTGTTGTAGTGCTCCGGGTTGAGCCCGACCAGCTCCAGCAACTCCTGCACCCGCCGCTTGACCCCGCCGGGCGGAGTGATCCCGTTGACCTGCAACGGCATCGCCACGATCCGCCCGACGGTGTGCCGCGGGTTCAACGACGCGTACGGGTCCTGGAAGATGATCTGCAAATCCTGCCGCAGGTCACGCAGATCCCGACGACCGACGTGGGTGATGTCCCGACCGGCGAACGTGATCGACCCGCTGGTGGGCTCCAACAACCGCACCAACATCCGCCCCGTCGTGGTCTTCCCACACCCCGACTCCCCCACCAGACCGAGCGCCTCACCCGGCCGCACGTCGAAGTCCAGCCCGTCGACCGCCCGCACCGCCCCCCTGCCGCGCAGCCCGTCCCGCACCGGGAAATGCTTCGTCAGCCCGCGCACCGACAGCAGCGGCTCGGTCTCGGTGCTCATCGGGCCACCCCCACCCGGGCGATCTCGTCGCGGTAGATCCGCTCCCGGTCCCCCGCCGACAGATGACAGGCGACCAGGTGCCCCGACTCACCGGCGTTCCGCAACCCCGGCGCATCGAGGCGGGAACGGTCGTCGGCCCACCGGCATCGCGGATGGAACGCGCACCCCGACGGCAGATTGATCAACGACGGCGGATTGCCGGGAATCGGCACCAGGTCCGCGTCACCGTGCAACGACGGCACGGACGACAACAGACCCCAGGTGTACGGATGCTGCGGCGAGCGCAACACCCGCGCCACACTTCCGTGCTCCACCGCCCGCCCCCCGTACATCACCAGGACGTCGTCAGCCACCTGCGACACCACACCCAGATCGTGGGTGATCAACACGATCGCCGAGCGGAACTCCTCCTGCAGATCAGCGAGGAGATCCAGGATCTGCGCCTGCACCGTCACGTCCAGCGCCGTCGTCGGCTCGTCCGCGATCAGCAGATCCGGGTCGTTGACCAGCGCCATCGCGATCATCGCCCGCTGCCGCATCCCACCGGAGAACTCGTGCGGGTACTGCTCGAACCGCTTTGCCGGCTGCGGGATGCCGACCCGGTCCAGCATGTCGACGGCCCGGCTGCGGGCCTCCCGCTTCCCCGCCCTCGGGTGATGCACCCGGTACGCCTCCGCGATCTGCCGCCCCACCGAGTAGTACGGATGCAGCGCCGACAACGGATCCTGGAACACCATCGCCATGTCCCGGCCCCGCAGCCGCCGCACCTCTTCCTCCGGCAGGCCGACAAGCTGACGCCCGCCCACCGAGATCTCCCCGGAGATGACCGTCCGCCTCGCGTTGTGCAGACCCAGGATCGCCAGCGAGGTCACGCTCTTGCCGGAACCGGACTCCCCCACGATCCCGAGCGTGCGACCCCGCTCGACGGCGAACGACACCCCGTCCACGGCCTTGACCACGCCGTCCTCGGTGTCGAACCGCACCCGCAGATCCGTGACGCGCAGGTACGGGTCCCGCGGCATCCGATGCTCGACCATGTCGACTCCTCCCGCTCAGCTCAACCGGACGCGCGGATCGATCACCGCGTACAGCACGTCGACGACGATGTTGGCGACCACGATGAACACGGCCGCCAGCAGCACGGTCGCCATCACCACCGGCAGGTTGAGGAACTGCACCGCCTCCACGGTGGCCTTGCCGAGTCCCTGGAGGCCGAAGATGGTCTCGGTGATGAAGGTGCCGCCGAGGCTGGTGCCGATGTCCAACCCGGCGATGGTGACGATCGGGGTGATCGCCGCGCGTAACGCGTGCCGGGTGTGCACCTGCCGCGCCGACAGTCCCTTCGCCCGGGCGGTACGGACGAAGTCCTCCGACAGCGTCTCCAGCATCTGCGCGCGGGACAGGCGCGCGTAGAGCGCCGAGTTGAGGAAACCCAACGTCATCCAGGGCAGGACCAGTCCGACCGCCCAGCGGACCGGGTTCTCGGTCAGCGGGGTGTAGCTGGGGAACGGCAGCAGCCCGGTGGAGTAGACGAGCAGGTAGAGCAGGATCAGGCCGAAGAAGTAGACCTGCATGGACGCCCCGGCGAGGGTGAGGCCGATGGCGGCCCGGTCGAACGCGGTACCGCGGCGCAGCGCCGACACCATGCCCAGCGAGATGCCGAGGGCCAGCCAGAGCACGGCGCCGCCGAGGACGATGCTGAACGTCACCGGGGCACGCTGGACGACGATCTCGGTGACCGGCTGGTTGTTGCGGAACGAGAAGCCCAGGCAGGGCGCCGGGCAGTCCTGCCGGAAGTCGCCCTCGCCGTAGCTGCGGCCGGCGAAGACGCCGTGGACGAAGTCGGCGTACTGGCGGGGCAGCGGCCGGTCGATGCCGAGCCGCTGTTCGACCTGGGCGATGTCCGCGGCGGTGCAGTTCTTGCCGCACATCACCTTCGCCGGGCTGCTCGGCACCGCGAAGAACAGTCCGAACGTGACCAGGCTGACGACGACCAGGGTCAGGACGGCGACGAGCAGTCGCCGGAGAACGAAACGGAGCACGGAAACACCTCCCCCGGGTGGGGCGGGGGCGACCGGCGTGGCCGCCCCCGCCGACGGTCACTGCTTCACGTGGATCCCGTTGAGCGAGATGATGCCGAACGCGTCGCTGAGGAAGGCGTTGCCGACCTTGGAGCCGTGCAGTTCGTAGGTGGCGTCGTAGTAGCAGGGCACGACCGGGGCGTACTCCTGCATGATGGTGCGGTCGAGGGCCATCCAGCCGGCGTCCTGCTCGGCGGCGGGCCGGCTGCGGACCCGGTCGATCTCCGCGCCGATCGACGGCTCGTTCAGGTACGACAGGTTCTGGTTGCCCTCGGCCACGATCTCCCGGCCGTCGTAGACCGGCGGGATGATCGTCGAGCCGGACGGGAAGTCCGAGCCCCAGCCGCTGAGGTAGATGTCGTACGGGTTGTTCCGGCGGCCGATCTCGTCGTAGTAGCTGCTGTTGTCGATCGGCTTCATCACGATGTCGAAGCCCATGTCGGTGAGGTTCTTGCGCAGCGCCTCGGCCTGCTGGGTGCGCAGCTCCAGGTTGGAGTGGGCGAGCACCAGCTTGGGACGCTTGCCGGCCAACAGCTCGGTGACCTTCGCCCGGTCGCCGGTGACCGGCGCGTTGAACAGGTCGTACTTCTGGAAGCCGGCGGTGGTCGGTGACATCAGGGTGGTGGCCGGGGAGCCGGCGGCCTGCCCGCCGAGCACCTTGAGCAGCGCGTCCTTGTCCACGGCGTAGTTGAGCGCCCGCCGGACGGCCAGGTCGGTGACCCGCTGCGTGTTGATGCTGAGCACCCAGGTGTACTGGGTGGGGCCCTTGACCACCCGGTCGGCGACGCCGGAGCCGGTGGTGCGGGGCAACACGGACGGTGGCACGTCGGCCCAGCTCAGCGCCGTCTGGTCGGCGGGTCCGTCGGCGACCAGGCGTTCGGAGATCTGGGCCTGCTCCAGCCCGAACGTCACCCGGATCGCGTCCGGGTACGCGTTGCGGATCGGGTCGGTCGCCGCGTCCCAGTGGGGGTTGCGTTCCAGTTCGAGCGCCACGTCCCGCTGGTAGGACTTCACCCGGTACGGGCCGGACGAGAACGGCCGCAGGTCGTAGTTGGCCCGGGTGTCCTTGGCGGCCGGCACCGGCGCGCTGGTGGGCAGCGCGGCGGCGTACGGCAGGTCGCAGTGCGGCTGCGGGAACGTGAACCGGATCGTCCTGTCGTCGGGGGTCTCGACGCCGTCGGGCATCGGCCGGCCCCCGTCGTACGGTCCCTGGTAGCTCGCGTTGTAGGTGCCGCCCGGGTAGAGCCACTGCTGGATGTAGTGCGGGCCCTCGTTGAGCGCCGGCGCGAACGACCGGGCGATGCCGTGGGCGACGTCCTTGCTGGTCACCGCCGAGCCGTCCTCGTACTTCACGCCGTCGCGGAGGGTGAACTCCCAGACCTTGCAGTCGTCGTCGACGTCCTTGCCGGGGTTGGTCGCCAGGTCGCCGACGAGCAGCAGCTTGCCGCTGCCGTCCTCCTTGTAGCCGTTGAGCGCCCGGTAGAGCTGCCCGCCGGTCACCTGTTGCGTGTTGACGTAGTTGCGGGCCGGGTCGAGGTGTTCGAAGTCGGCCGGCTGCATGACGGTCAGCGTGCCGCCCCGGGCGGCGCCGTCGACGGGTTTCGCCGGGCCCTGGTTGTCGGCGGCCTGGTAGGAGATCGAGCCGCTCTGGGTCTTCGTCTGCTGGTCCTCGCCGTCACCGCCGTCGGTGGTGGGGCTGCAACCGGCGGCGACCAGCGCCGCCGCGGCGAGGACACCGGTCAGTGTCCGGGTTCGGGTACGCACGGAGTGCTCCCTTCCTGCCCGGCGGCCCCCGCCGGCCGGGCATGTGGTGGCCGGGTGGGACTACCGGGTGGAGCGGGGATCCAGCGAGTCGCGCAGCGCGTCACCGAGCAGGTTGAACGCCAGGACCAGCAGGAAGATCGTCAACCCGGGGAACAGGGTGTACCAGGGGTCGCTCGCGACGTAGCCGATGCTGTTGAAGATCATGCGGCCCAGGTCGGGCGTGGGTTCGGTGACGCCGATGTTGACGAAGGCCAGCGCCGCCTCGATGGCGATGAACTGGGGCACCATCAGCGAGACGGTGACCAGGATCGGCGCCCAGATGTTCGGCAGGAGCTGCCGCAGCAGGATGTGCCCGGTGCCGGCGCCGGCGGCGCGGGCCGCCTCGACGAACTCCCGCTCCCGCAGCGAGATCACCTGCCCGCGGACCAGCCGCGCGGTGTACGTCCAGCTGAACAGCCCGAAGGTGGCGACGATCAGGGCCACCCGGAACGCCGGCGACGGGGACTCCCGGTCGGAGTAGAAGCGGTCCTGGAGGATCGGGATCACCGCGAGCGCGAAGATGAGGAACGGGAACGCCAGCGTGAGGTCGACCAGCCAGTTGACGACGCTGTCCAGCCAGCCCCGGGCCCAGCCGGCCAGCACCCCGACCGCGACCCCGATGACCGAGGCCAGCAGCGCCGAGGCGAACGCGATGAACAGCGACGTACGCAGGCCGTACACCAGCTGGAGTGCGATGTCGCGACCACTGCCGGGTTCCAACCCGAGCCAATGGTCGGTGTTGATCCCGCCGGCATAGCCGATCGGCATTCCGAAATCGTTGAGCCGGTCGACGAACTTGTCCGTGGGGTCGATTCCGGTGAGGTGGCCCAGCAGCGGCGCGCCGAGCGCGACCACGGCGGCGACGGCCAGCGTCACGGCGCTGGCCCGGGCCGTGCGGTCCCGCTTCAGCCGCAGCCAGGCGAGCTGGTTGGGCGACCGGCCGACGATCTCCGGGCGGCCGGCGGCGGTTCCGGCCACCGGTTCCGGAGCGGCCGGGTCGACGGGTGTGGCCACCGACGGCGGATGGGAAAGGTCGCTCATGAGGATCCTCCCGGGGAACGAAAATGTCCCTGCCATCTGACGGTAATGCGAGTTGGAACGGTGAAAAGAATCGTTACGGTAACGGCCGTTCCGGTTGTCGGACATCGACAACGATCTGGCCTACGGAATGCATCGGCGCAATAACGGCGCTATCCGGTTGTCAACCGTTCAGCCATTCGTGCCGCTGATTCTGCAATACGTTGCCACGGATCACGGCCACGGTTGTCACCCGTTCAGCCATTCCGCGCCCCGGCCGGCGCCGGTCATGCGGTTGACCGCGTTCTCCGCCCGATTCGTCGCCGCCACCCCCGTGATCACCGGCGGAGACGCCCGGGTGGGGTGCGGGACGGGGGCGGGGTGGGCGGACAATGGGGCCGGGCGGGGCTGGGCGTGCGGAACGGGGACAGCGTGGTGACGACCGAAGGGGTCGGGGCGGGCGTGGGTCGGGAACTGCGGGCGGACTGCGCGCGCTGCGCCGGGGTCTGCTGCGTCGCGCCGGCGTTCGCCGCCTCGGCCGACTTCGCCGTCGACAAACCGGCCGGGCAGCCCTGCCCGAACCTGCGCGCCGACTCCCGCTGCGGCATCCACTCCGAGCTGCGGGAACGCGGCTTCCCCGGGTGCACCGTGTTCGACTGTTTCGGCGCCGGCCAGCACCTCACCCAGGGCACGTTCGCCGGCCGCGACTGGCGGGCCGATCCGGTCACCGCACGGCGGATGTTCGACACGTTCGCCGTGTTGCGGCCGTTGCACGAGCTGCTGTGGTACCTGACCGAGGCGGTGCGGATCACCCCACCCGGTCCACTGCGCGACGACCTGGTCGCCACGCTCGACGAGACGGGCCGGCTCACCGACGGCACGCCCGACGACCTGCTCGCCGTCGACGTCGACGCCCACCGGGGCCGGGTCAACCGGCTGCTGTCGAGCGCCGGCGAGCGGGCCCGGGCCGGCCGCGCCGGCCCCGACCGGCGGGGTGCGGCGCTGATCGGCGTCGACCTGCGCCGCGCCGCGCTGGCCGGGGCGAACCTGCGCGGCGCCACGCTGATCGGCGCGGACCTGCGCGGCGTACGGCTCGGCGCCGCCGACCTGACCGGCGCCGACCTGCGCGGGGCGGATCTGCGCGGCACCGACCTGAGCGGGTGCCTGTTCGTGCACCAGTCCCAACTCGACGCCGCCCGCGGCGACCAGCGCACGCTCCTGCCCGCCGGCCTGCACCGCCCCACCCACTGGTCCCCCACCCCGCTCCCCACTCCCACCCGCCCGTCCCGCCGCCGCCCCCGGTGATCAAGGAGATCGCCGAACCTCCCCACGCGCTCCCGCGCGACCAGCCACCCCGCAGCGCACGCCGGCGTGTTGACCAAGGAGTTCGCGTCGGGAAGCCCGCCACGTCGAGACGCAATCTTCTTGATCGACGACCACCGGCCGGGGGTGGGGTGGGGGGTGGGGTGGGGTGGGGTGGGGTGGGGTGGGGTGGGGTTTTGGTGGGGGTGGGGCGGGTAGGCGGCGGCACGGGTCGACGCGATCGGGAGGCGCAACGATGGGATATCGGGCACGCGACGGTGAGGAACCCGTCGACCCGGCGCACGCCGAGGACGCCGCCGGTCAGGCCCGCCTGGTGCAGGTCGCGGCGGACACGGACGTGCCGGCCCCCGCCCCGGACACGCCGGCGCCGGACGAGGTGACCGAGGACGACGGGTCCGGGATGGCCGGCGGAGCGTCCGGCAGCAGCTCGGGCGGCTCGTCGATGCCGACCCACCCCGACGCGGCCCGCTGAACGTTTGCCGTCACCGCGGGCGGGCAGGAGTGCGACATGACCAGTGAAGAGTCCTTCGGCCGCGCCGCCGGCGACGAACCCGACGGCGCCACCGCCCACGAGGCGTCCCTACGCCCGCCGGGCGAGTCCCTGCACACCACGAACGACACCGGCGACGACTTCGCCGACCTGCCCGCCGAGGACCGCCGCTCGGCGCAGGACACGAGCCGCGCCGGCTACGACGTCGACGCGGTCTCCGGCACCGGCGACCCGGCCGACGAGCCGGAGGAGATCGAGGAGGGCCGGCCGCTGCGCTGAGCCGCGCGCGGGGCGGCCGGTGCGCCGGCCGCCCGCGCCTCGGTCATCCCCCGGTTGGCCAGCGCGTCGGCGCGTTCGTTCTCCGGGTGCCCGTTGTGGCCCTTCACCCACAGCCAGGTGACGTCGTGGCGCGCGCAGGCGGCCTCCAGCCGCTGCCACAGGTCGGCGTTCTTCACCGGCTGTTTCGCGGCGGTGCGCCAACCGTTGCGCTTCCACGCGTCCAGCCAGCCGGTGATGCCGTTGCGCACATAGGTGCTGTCGGTGTGCAGCCGCACCGTGACCGGCCGGGTCAGGCTCTCCAACGCCCGGATCGCGGCGGTCAGCTCCATCCGGTTGTTGGTCGTCGCCGTGGCCTCGCCGCCGCACAACTCCCGCTCGTGCCCGCCCCAGCGCAGCACCGCGCCCCAGCCGCCCGGCCCGGGGTTGCCGCTGCACGCGCCGTCGGTCCAGATCTCCACGACCCGGCCGCTCTCCGCCTCCACCATGCCCGGCAACCTACCCGGTACGCCGCCCGACCCGACCGCCCGGCCCGCGTGCCGGGGGCCCCGGCGGGACCACCCGCGGCGCGTCGCCCGACTAGCGTGCGGAGCCATGACCGCACCCCTGGAGTTCAGCACCCTGTGCAACTTCCGAGACCTCGGCGGCTGGCGGACCGACGACCGTCGCACCGTGGCCCGCGGCCGGCTCTACCGCTCCGACTCCCTGGCCAAACTCGCCGGCGACGACCTGGCCCGGTTCGCGGCGCTCGGCGTCCGCACCGTGATCGACCTGCGCTACCCGTGGGAGATCGCCGACCGCGGCCGGGCACCGGAGAGCCCCGGCGTCACCTGGCACAACCTGAGCATCGAGCACCGCACCTACGTCCAGGCCGACATCGACCCCGACGTGGACCCGTGGCGCTACCTGGCCGACCGGTACGCCGAGGTGGCCGAGGACGGCGTGGTCGAGCTGCGCCGGGCGGTGGAGGTGATCGCCCACGACGCGCACCCGCTGGTGTTCCACTGCGCGTCCGGCAAGGACCGCACCGGGCTGCTGGCCGCGCTGGTGCTCGCCCTGCTCGGCGTGGACACCGACCAGATCGCGGCGGACTTCGCGCGCACCGAACACGCCACCGGGCGGCTGGTCGCCGAGTGGCGCGACCGCAACGGCGGCGCGACGCCACGCTGGCCCGCGTACGGGCGGGCGCCCGAGGCGCTCATCCGGCTGGTGTTGGCCGAACTGACCGCGGCGCACGGCTCGATCCACGGCTACGTCACCGGACGGCTCGGGGTGGGCGAGGAGACCATCGCCGCGCTGCGCGCCCGGCTGCTCACCGACGACGAAAAACCGCACGACGGCGACGCGGCGCTCTGGCAGGCTCGCTGATCGTGGACAGTCGCTGGGACGACCTGCGGGCCGAGGTGCGCACCGCGCTCGACGACCTCGTGACCTCCGGGCGGGAGGCCGGCGTGCAGGTGGCCGCGTACCTCGACGGCACACCGATCGTCGAGGAGCAGGCCGGGCTCGCCGACACCGCCACCGGCCGGCCGATGACCGCCGACACGCCGGTGCACGCGGTCTCCACCGGCAAGGGCCTCACCGCCACCGTGGTGCACGTGCTGGCCGAGCAGGGCCGGCTCGACGAGGACCTGCCCCTGGCCCGGGTGTGGCCGGAGTTCGCCCGGCACGGCAAGGACGGCATCACGCTGCGGCACGTGCTCACCCACACCGCCGGCCTGCCCGCGTTGCCCGCCGACGTCACCCCCGCCGACTTCACCGACTGGTCCCGGATGTGCGACCTGCTCGCCGACGCGACACCCCTGTGGGCCCCCGGGGAGCGGCTGGCGTACCACGCGTGGACGTGGGGCTGGCTGCTCGGCGAGGTGGTCCGCCGGGTCACCGGCAGACCGGTCTCCCAGGTGCTCGCCGAGGAGGTGGCCGGGCCGCTCGGCGTGACCCGGGAACTGTTCCTCGGCGTACCCGACGCGGAGCTGCCCAGGCTGGCCCGGCTGGAGGACGCCGGCCTGTCCGCGCTGATGACCTGGGCCGGCGCGCACCTGCCACACTTCGACGCGGTGGCACCGCCCGCGGTCCGCCCGGACACCACGACCGGCGGCGACCCCGACGTGCTGCGCGCCGACGTGCCCTCGGTCGGCACCATGAGCGCCCGCGCGGTCGCCCGGATGTACGCGGCGCTGCTCGGCCCCGTCGACGGCGTCCGGCTGATCTCCGCCGCGCGGCTGCGCGCGGTGTCCGCGCCGGCCGTCCGCGCCCAGGAGTGGGTGTTCGGGCAGGAGAGCACGTTCGGGCTCGGCTACGCGGTCGACGACGACGGCTCGTTCGGCACCGCCGGCAGCGGCGGCAGCCTCGCGTTCGCGTACCCGGAACTGGGATTGACCGTGGCGGCGGTCCGCAACCGGCTCGGCGCCGGCGACGGCGACCCGATGGAGCGGCTACGGGCGCTGGTGCGCGACCGGGTCGCCGAGACCCTGAGCGGGGCGCAGACGGGCGCGTAGCCGCCCGGCGGCGTCGCCGAGCACCGCGCCGGTCATCGGCAGCAGCGGGCTGGACCGCATCACCGCCAGATCCTCGGCCGGCGTGGTCGCGCCGTCGAGGAACCGCAGCACCCGCTCCGGCGGGTTGCGGTCGAACAGCCGGTCGAAGAACTCCACCCCGGCCACGTGCCCCCGGTCCAGCGCGCGCAACGCCACCGCGTCCATCCACCGGTGCCGCCCCGGGTACGCCGGCAGAGGCACCGGCGGCCGGCCCGCCGCCACCGCCCGGGCCACCTGGTCGGCCTGGCGCAGCATCGCGGAGAACGTGAACCCGGTGGACGGGCGCGTCGCCCCGCCGGCGGTGCCCAACCGCACCACCCGGCGGCTCGGCCGGACCACGAACGGGCCGTCCGTCATCGGGATCACCCCGTTCTCCACCTCCCGCACCCGCAACGCGCCCAGATCCAGCCCGAGCAGCCCGGCGTAGCCGCGCAGCGCCGCGTCGTAGCCGGCGTCGTCGAGCACCGCCGGCCCGAACTCGGTGTACTCGACAAGCGCGAACCGGTCGTCGACCGGCAACACGTACCCGAACGACACCCCGCGGGCCGGCTGCGGGGTGCGGAAGTCCATCAGCACCGCCCGACCCGGATCGAACGTCGGCCGCTCCGCCGCCAACCACCAGCCCCGGAAGTGCTGCAACCAGCTCGTCCGCCCCGGCCGCGACGGCGGGCGCGGCCGGGAGTCCAGCACCCAACCGGCGCGCACCAACGCCCGCCCCGACGGGTCGCACACGGTGACCCGCTCCCCGTCGTCGCGCAGCTCCCCCGCCGGCGCGGCGATCCGGACCGCGTCCAGCCGCCGCTCCGCCTCGGCAGCCCGGTCGTAGACCGGGGCGGAGCGGACCATGGCGTACCGCAGCGGTGCCAGCGGCAGGACGCGGCGGCCCGCCGCAGTGACCACCTCCACCCGCGACCAGCTCGCGCTCAACAGCGGGTCCAGGTCACCGCCCGGCGTGCCCCAGAACGCCCAGGTGCGGTCCTGGCCCCGCTTGCGGACCGGGTCCACCACCGCGACCCGGACGCCGGTCACCCCGTGCCGATCCAGGGCGGCCAGGACCAGCGACGCGGCGCCGCCGCCACCGACCAGCGCGAGGTCGACGTCGACCGGGGAGGATGCGGGCATCCGCCCACGCTGTCACACCGGCGGGCAGCGCCGTCGGGGACCCCGCCGCCCGGCACCGCCGCGCCGCGTAGATTCGGCGGCATGACGCTGCGGGTGGGACTGCTCGGGTACGGCACGGCCGGGCGGGTGTTCCACGCCCCGCTCATCGCCGCCACTCCCGGCCTGCGGCTGGACGCGGTGGTGACCCGTGACCCGCAGCGCCGGGCGCAGGCCCAGGCCGACCACCCGGACGCCCGGGTCGTCGCCGACGCGGACCACCTGTGGCGGGCCGCCGACCAGCTCGACCTGGTGGTGGTGGCCGCGCCGAACCGGCAGCACGTGCCGCTGGCCCGGGCCGCGGTGGCCGCCGGGCTACCGGTCGTGGTGGACAAGCCGCTCGCCCCGACCGGTGCACAGGGCCGGGCGCTGCTGGCCGACGCCGAAACCGCCGGCGTGCCGCTCACCGTGTTTCAGAACCGACGCTGGGACGGCGACTACCGCACCGTGTGCCGACTGGTCGAGGCCGGCGAACTGGGCCGGGTCACCCGGTTCGAGTCACGGTTCGAACGATGGCGGCCGACGATCAAACCGGGCTGGCGGGAGAGCGGCGCGCCCGGCGACGCCGGCGGCGCGCTGTTCGACCTCGGCGCCCACCTCATCGACCAGGCGGTCCGACTGTTCGGGCCGGTGGAACACGTCTACGCCGAGGTGGACCGGCGGCGGCCCGGCGCCGAGGTGGACGACGACGCGTTCGTCGCGCTCACCCACACCGGCGGCGTGCGCTCACACCTCTGGACGGGCGCGGTCACCGCGCAGCCCGGCCCCCGCTTCCGGGTCCTCGGCGACCGGGCCGCCTACACGAGCTGGGGCCTGGACCCGCAGGAGGCGGCGCTGCGCGCCGGCCGGCGCCCCGACGAACCCGGCTGGGGCGAGGTCGACCCGCAACGGTACGGGCGGCTCGGCGCCGACGACGACCTGCGGGCCGTACCCACCGAACCGGGCCGCTACCCGGACTTCTACGCCCAGGTGGCGACCGCGCTGCGCGACGGCACACCGATGCCCGTCGACCCGGCCGACGCGGTCGCCGTGGTCGAACTGATCGAGCTGGCGCACGAGGCCGCCGCGCAGAACCTCACGCTGCCGGTCCCCCCGCTGCACTGACCACCACCACCCACCCGCCGGCTCGGTAAGGCCGGGCCCCTTGTCAACGCCTCCGGTAGAGACGGGGCCCCACCTCACACGTGGGCGTGCTCTCGTTAGGACGCGGGCCGGTCGGGGTACCTGCGGGCGACGACCGGGCCGACCCGGTGAACCCGACCGGTGCGACCAAGGTGAGGTACGGACATGCGGAACTGGGTGCGGGCCGCCGCCGGGCGGGTACGCCGGGACTGGGTGTCGGTGGTCGAGGCGACCGTGGCCGCCACCGTCGCCTGGGTCCTCGCCTCCCGGGTGATCGGCCACCCCGATCCGTTCTTCGCCCCGTCCGCCGCGCTGGTGGTGCTCGGCGAGACCCGGGGCAAGCGACTGCGGCAGACCGTCGAGATCCTGCTCGGGGTGGCCGCCGGCATCCTGGTGGCCGACGTCGTCGTGCAGGCCCTCGGCCCGACCACCACCACCGTGTTCCTGGTCCTGGGCTGCACCCTCGGGCTGATGGTGGTGCTCGGCGCGAGCACCACGCTGACCGTGCAGGCCGCCGTCTCGGCGTTGTACCTGGTCGTGGTGGCCGCACCGAAGGGCAGCCTGATGCCGTTCCGGTTCGTCGACGCGCTGATCGGCGGCGCGGTGGCGATCGCGGCCAGCCAGTTGATCGTCGCCCGGGACCCGCTCGCGCCGCTGGTGGCCGAGGCCCGGCAGACCTTCGCCGACCTGGCCGACCTGCTCGACCGGATCAACGACGCGCTGCGCCGGT
Source organism: Micromonospora sp. AKA38 (assembly GCF_027925725.1). Lineage (NCBI taxonomy): Bacteria > Bacillati > Actinomycetota > Actinomycetes > Micromonosporales > Micromonosporaceae > Micromonospora > Micromonospora sp. AKA38. The sequence continues at coordinate 1,535,814 of NZ_BNEI01000005.1, forward strand.
GCGACGAGGACGCCGCCCGGGCGACCCTGGAGCGGGCCCGCCAGGTGGACGACTGCGTGGATCGGCTGCGCGAGGCGGTGGCGGCCACCGGTGAGACGTTGCGACTACGGGTCCGCCGCCGCCGGCACATCGGCCAGGTCCGGGAGGTCGAGGCCACCACCCGGCAACTCGACTACGCCGCCCGCAACATCCGGGTGCTGGCCCGCGCCGGGGTGCACCTGACCCGGTTGCACACCGCCACCCCACCCGAACTGGCCGTGGCGATCAACGAACTCGCCGACGCGCTCCGCGCCGCCGGCGAGGCCATGGTGCACAGCCTGACCGGCGACGAGGACGCGACCGAGTGCGCCGAACGGGCCGACGCCGCCGCCCTGGAGGCGGTCCGGATCGCCGCGCAGTTGTTCGAGTCCCAGCCGCCCCTGCCACTCATCATGATCATCGGGCAGATCCGGGCCACCGCCATCGACCTGCTGCGCGCGGTCGGCACCGACGACCCGGTCCTCGGCCGGGTCGACGAGGCCCTCGGCCTGCCGGAGCCACCCACCCCGCCGACGCCTCGCGCCGATCCCGGAACGACGCCGACGACAATGGCGGCTTGACAGCGGGGCGGGGCACTTCCGGGCCGGCCGCGTCCCCGCTCAGCTCAGTCGGCCTCGTCGAGGGTGGGGATCGGCAGCGCGACCGGGTCGCCGGGACCGCCCGCCGGGACCGAGTGCGGCGGCGCCGGCCGGTCCACCGCCGGTCGCCGCGAGTACAGCCGCCCCTGGCCGACCGGACCGTTGCGGCGGGACACCTCGACCGCCACCATCCGGATCGGCGCGGGCGGCGCGGTGAACCCGGGTACGCCCCAGCGCAACCAGATCGGGACCCGCCCGGCGCCGGCCTCGGCCAGCAACTTCTCCACCGTCCGTCGACGGTCGGTGTGGTCGACCTCGACGACGACCGGCGGACGGTCCGGCCGGGCGCAGGCGACGTCGAGCACCGACTGCCGCCCGGACAGCGGCGGCGGCAACGGCACCACGCTCGCCGCCCGGCGGTAGACCCGCCAACCCTCGCCGGTCGCCCACTCGGCCACGGCGTCGACCAGCCGGGCGGTCACCTCGTCGGTGGTCAGATCCACGAAGGTCAGCCCGTCGAGTCGGTGCGCGAGGGACGCGGCCACCCGCTCGCCGTCCAGCCCCAGATCCATGCCCGCAGGCTAGCGTGCGACCGACCCGACGGCCCCTGCGGAGCGCACCCCCGAGAACCGGCCGACGTCCGCCCCGGAACGGCCAGGTCACCGAGTGTTGAGGCGGGCGGCCTGGCGGATCAGGTGGTCACGCTCGGCCAGATTGGTCGCCCGACGAGCGGCCTCGGCGTAGAGGCGGGCCGCCGTCGACCGGTCACCGTCGCGTTCGTGCAGGTACGCGGCCACCGCCGCGTACCGGGGCAGCGCCTCGTCCAGCGCCGCGAGCGCGGCCAGCCCGGCCCGCGGACCGTCCGCCTCGCCGACGGCGACCGCGCGATTGAGCCGTACCACCGGGCTGTCGGTCAGGCGCACCAGTTCGTCGTACCATTCCACGATCTGCACCCAGTCGGTCTCCGCCGCGGTGGGCGCGTCGGCGTGCAGCGCCGCGACGGCGGCCTGGGCCTGGAACTCACCCAGCCGGTCGCGGGCCAACGCCGCCTGGAGGATCCGCACCCCCTCGCCGATCAGGCCGGTGTCCCAGCGGCGGCGGTCCTGCGCGGCCAGCGGCACCAGACTGCCGTCGGGCGCGGTCCGGCTGGCCCGGCGGGCGTGGTGCAGCAGCATGAGGGCGAGCAGCCCGGCCACCTCGGGATGGTCGATGGCGGCGGCGAGCTGCCGGGTGAGTCGGACCGCCTCGGCCGCCAGGTCGACGTCGCCGGAATAGCCCTCGTTGAAGACCAGGTAGAGCACGCGCAGCACGGTGGCGACATCACCGGGCTGGTCGAACCGGACGCCGGACACGGTGCGCTTCGCGCGGCTGATCCGCTGCGCCATGGTCGCCTCCGGCACCAGGTAGGCCCGGGCGATCTGCCGGGTGGTGAGCCCGCCGACCGCGCGCAGGGTGAGCGCCACCGCGGACGACGGGGTCAGCGACGGATGCGCGCAGAGGAAGTAGAGCCGGAGCGTGTCGTCGACCCCGGGCACCGGCCCGGGCGCCGGCTCCTCGTCGACGGCGTCCTCGCGCCGACGCCGGGCGGCGTCTGCGCGGGCCGTGTCGAGGAACCGGCGCCAGGCCACGGTGACCAGCCACGCCTTCGGCTCGCGCGGCGGGTCCGCCGGCCAGACGCGGAACGCTTCGACCAGGGCGTCCTGCACGGCGTCCTCGGCCGTCGCGAAGTCGGCTCCGCGGCGGACGAGGACGCCGAGGACGCCCGGGATGAGGCTGCGCAGCAGCACCTCGTCCATCGGTCGGGTCACTCCGTGATGGTGGGCGGCGCGGTCAGGAACGGGCGCAGCTCCAGCCACTCGCGGATCGGCTTGCCGCCCTGCCCCGGCGCGGCCGACAACTCCGCGGCCAGGTCGAGGGCGCGTTCGTGGCTGTCCACGTCGATCACCATCCAGCCGGCGATGAGGTCCTTCGTCTCGGCGAACGGACCGTCGGTGACCGGCGGGCGACCCTCGCCGTCGTAGCGCACGAACGTGCCCTCCGGGGCGAGCGCCTGCGAGTCGACGAACTCGCCGGTCTCCTCGAGGCGGGCCGCGAAGTCCTTCATGTACTGCACGTGCGCGGTCACCTCCTCCGGCGTCCACCGGTCCAGCAGCGGCATGTCGGTGACCGAGGTCGGGCCGCCACGGTAGTGCTTCAGCAGCAGGTACTTCGCCATCGTGGGTCTCCTCGGTGCGGGTGCGGCCCATTCTGGCCGCGTTCACCCCGGGGACGGAGCCGGCCGCCGGTTCTCGACATCGCGGTCGCCGACGCCACACCCCGTAGGGCATCCTAGGATCCTGGATTATAGTCGGGTCGGGGTCGCCCACCCCCGTGCCGGCGACCCCGACCCGACGGCTCAGCCGGCGGCGGTCCGCCGCAGCGCGGGCACCAGCACGGCGCCGGCCACCAGGTGCAGCACCACCAGGGTCACCGTCGCCGGCCCACTCGCCCCCCCGCCCAGCGGGCCGAGCAGGGACAGCAGCAGCACCAGCACCGCGACCGCGGTCCAGACGGTCCGGGCCCGCCCGGTGAAGCGCTCCAGCAGGGCCAGCAACGCCCAACCGGCCAGGCCGGCGAGCAGCGTGCTGACCGCGACGGCGAACGGCGTGACGCGCTGCTCGCCGTCGCCGCTGCGCGCCACCAGCTCCACCCCGGCCAGCGGCACCGAGACGACCCAGCCCAGCAGCGTGGCGACGGTGGCGGCGAGCACGGTGAGCAGCCGGTCACGGCGACGGGCCGGACGGACGCCGGCACTCGGGATCGTGGTCTCCATCGGTGCGTACCTCCCGGTCGGATCTACTGGCGGAAACGCTAGGTCCGGCCGGGCACCGCGCGGATCACGCCGGGGAGCGGTTCCCGCCTCCGTCCCGGGACCCAGCGCCCCGCCGCATCTCCGTCTCCCGGCCGATGAACGGCGGTGGGCCGACGGCCTAGCATCCGGGGCATGAGGTGCCCGTCCCGGTCCCGGTCCGTGCTGCTGCTGATCGACGGCGGCATCGCCGCCGTCGTGCTCGGCGTGTCGCTGCTCGTGCTGCTGACGTCGGACACCCGCCCGACCACGCCGGGCGGCACCGCCGTCGCGGTCGGCCTCGCCGCGTGGCAGGCCAGCTGTCTGCTGTGGATCCGCTACCGACCCGGGTACGCGCTCGCGATGGCCGCGGCGGCCGGCGTGGGCCTGGAGGCGCTCTGCCCGGCACTGGGCTGGCTCGGGCTGGTGGCCGCGCCGCTGTCCTACGTGGCCCGGCTGCGGCCGCCCCGCTTCTCGCTTGTCGCGCTCGGCCTGCTGCTGGCGTGCACGCCGTGGAAGCTGGTCACCGGTGACTGGCGGGACCTGCTGCTCGCGGTGACGGCGCTCGGCCTGAGCTGGTCGGTCGGCGAGTTGCTGCGCGCCCGGGAACAGCGGCGCTGCGAGTGGGAGCGGCAGGTCCGCGCACGGGAGCGGGAGCGGATCTCCCGCGAGCTGCACGACGTGGTCGCCCACCACGTGGCGGTGATCGCCGTGCAGGCCGTCGCCGCCGAGGACGTCTTCGACGAACAGCCGGAACAGGCGCGCGCCGCGCTCGGGTCCATCCACACGGCGGCCCGGTCCGCGCTCACCGAGCTGCGCGCCATGCTGCACGCGTTGACCGCCGACGACGGGACCGACCCGAACGGGCCGCAGCCCGGGCTGGCCCAACTCGACGCGCTGGTCGAGGCCGTGCGGGCGGTGGGGCTGCCGGTGACGCTGCGCCGGGAGGGCGACTGCGGGAAGCTGCCCGGCGGAGTGCAGCTCTCGGCGTACCGGATCGTGCAGGAGTCGCTGACCAACGCGCTGCGGCACGGGCACGCCACCCGGGCCGACGTCGACGTCCGGTACGACGACGGGGTGCTGCGGCTCGAGGTGGTCAACGACGGCTCGACGCCGACCCGCCGGCCCGGGACGACCGGTGGGCGCGGCATCGTCGGCATGCGGGAACGGGCCCGGCTGCTCGGCGGCACCCTCGACGCCGGCCCTTTGCCGACCGGCGGTTTCCGGGTGCACGCGAGACTGCCGGTCGGCGCGGCCCGGTGAGCGCGAGGAGCGAGCCGGGCTTGCGAGCCCCGCAGTCGCGAACGAAGGAGGCCCCGGTGAGCGCGAGGAGCGAGCCGGGGTTGCGAGCCCCGCGGTCGCGAACGAACGAGGCCCCGCGAGCGCGAGGAGCGAGCCGGGGTTGCGAGCCCCGCAGCCGCGGACAGAAGGGGATCCGGTGACCGTGCGCGTGGTGGTCGTGGACGACCAGGAGCTGATCCGCGCCGGGCTGCGTACGGTGCTCGACGCGCGAGCCGACCTGACCGTGGTCGGCGAGGCCGCGGACGGCGTGGAGGCGGTGGCGGTGGCCACCCGGACCCGGCCCGACGTGGTGCTGATGGACGTGCGGATGCCCCGGCGGGACGGCATCGCCGCCACCCGGGAGCTGGTGGCCGCCGGCAGTCCGGCCCGGATCGTCATGCTCACCACGTTCGACGTCGACGAGCACGTCTACGCCGCGCTGCGCGCCGGGGCGAGCGCCTTCCTGCTCAAGGACACCCGCCCGGCGGACCTGGCCGAGGCGGTACGGGTGGTGGCCCGGGGCGAGGCGCTGCTGGCGCCGACGGTGACCCGGCGGCTGCTGGACCGGTTCGCCGACCGGCTGCCCGGTCCGGCGCCCACCGCCGAGCGGGCCCTCGCCGCGTTGACCGCCCGCGAGGTGGAGGTGCTCACGCTGACCGCCCGTGCGCTGTCCAACGCCGAGATCGCCGAGCGGCTGCATGTGAGCACCGCGACCGTGAAGACCCATGTCTCCGCGATCCTCACCAAGCTGGGCCTGCGGGACCGGATCCAGGCGGTGGTTCTCGCGTACGACGTCGGGCTGGTCCGGCCGGCCGGCTGAGCCGCGCCGGGCGCGCGGCGGCGCTCACCTCGCGGGGCGGGCTCGGCGTTTTGTCCGCCGTGGCGCCGCGTGTGCCGGCATGTCCGCCGTCCGGTGGCGGGAGGGGGGACACCGGACGGCAACGAAGATTTCTCAATTACCCCCAGTGACCGCCGCAACCCTCCTAGTGTTGGCCACACCGGTGCTCGTCACGGAGTTGGCCACCCGAACGACGTCCCACGCAGACAGCGGACGAAAAGTGAGGGAAGACGCGGATGAAGGCACAGTCAATTCTCGGATCGGCGGCGGTCGGCGTGGGTCTCGGCGCACTGCTGCTCCCGGCCGCCGCGCTGGCGGACACCAGAGTCTCACCCGCCACCACCCCGGTCGGCGGCACGGTGGTGCTCACCTCGACGTGCAACCCGAAGGCCGGTGACGCGATCTTCCGGGTCACCGGGCCGGACCGGGATCAGAACGTCAGGTCCACCACGGCCGCGGCGGGCGGCGGGCTGAGCGCGGAACTGTTCACCGCCGGGTTCACGCTCGGCACGTACACGGTGGCCACGACCTGCGGCGACGGCAGCGACGGCGGCAGCGCCACGTTCACCGTCACCCCGATCGGCGGCGCGCAGGCCGGCGCCGGCGGCCGGGACGGCGACACCGGCGTGCTGGTCGCGGGCGGCGCGCTGGCCGCCGGCGCGCTCGCCGGCGGGGCGTACGTCCTGGTCCGTCGCCGGCGCCGGGCCGGCGTCACCGCCTGACAGCTCGTCGAGTGGGTCGCCCGCGCCGGTCCGTCCGGCGCGGGCCCCGCGTCCTCGCCGGACGGAGGTAGGACCCTGTCCCCAGCAGAGCGTCGGACGGGTGGGCCGTCGCGGGCCCGCACCGCCGCCGTCGTCACCGCCGTCACCCTGGCCGGGGCCACCGGCGCCGGCCTGCTCTCGGCCGGTCTCGGCAGCACCTCGGCGTCGCCGCCCCAACCGGGCGCGTCCGCCGCGCCGGCCACCGAGCGCCCCGGCTCCGCCGGTCCGGCGCTCCCCCGCGCGGCGCCGCTGCGGGTGGTCATCCCCCGCATCGGCGTCGACGCCGAGATCGTCGCGGTGGCCACCGACGACGACGGCGCGCTGGAGGTGCCGCCGCTGGAGCACCCGGAGGTCGCCGGCTGGTACCGGCCCGGGCCGGCGCCCGGGCAGGCCGGCAACGCGGTGCTGGTCGGGCACGTCGACTCCACCCGCGGGCCGGCGGTCTTCTTCGACCTCGGCCGGCTGCGTCCCGGCGACACCGTCCGGGTGGTCCGGGCCGACGGCCGGACCGCGGCGTTCACCGTGGACGGTGTCGGCGCGTACCCCAAGGCGCGTTTCCCCACCGAGCGGGTGTACGGCGGCGGCGCGGCGGCCCGGCTGCGGCTGATCACCTGCGGTGGTCGGTTCGACCCGCGCACCGGCAGCTACCCCGACAACATCGTGGTCTTCGCCACCGCCGCCGGTTGACCCGGCCCGGACCCCACCGCCGCACCGCCGGGCCGTACGGTAGGCCGTCGGTTTCCCGGCGGGCGGAGGTGTGCGGTGGACCGGATCCGGTGGCGGGATCGACTGCCCGGCGTCGTGGGGCGCCTGCTCGGGCGCGACCTTCCGGTGGCTGGGAAACGTCCACGCCGGACCAACCCGGACGCGGTGGTCGACTGCGCGGTCTACGTCGCCGGGCGGCGGGAGCCGGGCCGGCCGCACTACGCCGACGCGTACGCCCGGGCCCGCCACGGCCGCCGCGCGTTCGTCTGGCTCGGGTTGCACGAGCCGGGCGCGGCGGTGATGGCCGCGGTCGGCCGGACGTTCGGTCTCGACGAGGCGGCGGTGGAGCAGGCGCTCGCCGACGGGCACCGGCCCACCGTGCGGCGTCTCGGCGACGTGACGCTGCTGGTGCTGCGCAGCGCCGGGTACGTCGAGCACGGCGAGCTGACCGCCACCTCGGAGGTGGTCGACACCGGGGACGTGCTGGTGTTCCTCGGCGACCGCTTCGCGCTGACCGTCCGGCACGGCGCCACCGGCGCGCTCGCCCCGGTACGCGAGGCCGTGCAGCACCGCCCCGACGTGCTGGCCCAGGGACCCTGGGCGGTGGCGTACGCGGTCTGCGCCCGGATGGTCGAGCTGTACGGGGAGGTCGCCGAGCACCTGGAACGTGATCTGGAGCGGGTCGAGGAGAGCGTCTTCGCCCGCGAGCACGGCGCCGACATCCAGCACCTCTACCAGCTCAAACGGGAGGTGGTCGAGTTCAAGCGGGCGGTGCTGCCGTTGAGCGCCCCGCTGCGCGCGCTGCTGGACCCGGCCGACGCCGGGCCGCCGACCGCGCTGCGGTCCCGGTTCGCCGCGGTGGCCGACGACCTGGCCCGGGTGGTCGAGCGGATCGGCGCCTACGACGAGTTGCTCACCTCGCTGGTCCAGTCCCGGCTGGCGCAGCTCGCGGTGGAACAGAACGACGACATGCGCAAAATCGCGTCGTGGGCGGCGATCGCCGCCTCGCAGACCGCGGTGGCCGGCGTGTACGGGATGAACTTCGCGCACATGCCGGAGCTGCACTGGCGGTACGGCTACGGTGGCGCGCTGCTGCTCATGGCGACGCTGGCGGTGACGCTGCACCGGTTGTTCCGCCGCTCCGGCTGGCTCTGACCGGCCGTGTTCACCGCGGTTCGGGCGGCGTTCCGGGCCCGGCCGCGGCCCGGAGCAGGCCGGTGAGGCCCTCCTCGAACAGCAGGTCGTCGCTCCACCGGCCGTCGTCGAGGTGCCCGGAGGCGGTCAGCGTCGGATAGGCGTCGGCACTCGCCGCCACGTGGGCGCGGGCGGCGGCCCGCGCATCGGGGTGCGTGGTCCGGCGCCAGGTGGCCTCGGTCAGCGACGCGCCGATGACGTAGTTGGCCAGCATCCGGGTGGCCACCGCGAGCTGACGGCCGTGGCAACCGCCGCGCACCAGCGTGGCCTGGAGGAACTCGGTGCGGGCCAGCACGTTGGGGCCGAGCATCGGCCGGCCGACCAGCCCCGGCGCCCAGGGGTGGTCGAGCATCGCGGCGCGCCAGGCGCGGACGAGAGCCCGGACGTCGTCCCGCCAGTCGTCGCTGACCGGCGGGATCGGCACCTCGCCGAAGATCCGGTCGACGGCCAGGTCCAGGACGTCGTCCCGGATCCGCACGTGCCAGTAGAGCGCCGTGGGTGTCACGTCGAGGCGCTCGGCGAGGCGGCGCATCGTCAGCCCGTCGACGTCGTGCCGGTCCAGGAGGGAGACCGCCGCGTCCACGATGTGCTCCCGGGTCAGCGGCGGTCGGCGGCGCGCCCGGGCTCCGCCGGCCGCCGGTCAATTGAGCGGCCCGGACAGGTCGGCCAGCTCGGCGTCGAGCAGCTCGGCCAGCCGTGCCACCCGGCCCGGATCCGACGCCGCGGTGATGCCACGGCTGGGCATCTCCACGGTCATCAACAGATAGAGGTGCAGCCGGTAGAGACCGAGCCGCCGCCGCACCGCCGCGTCGAACGGGAACGGCGCCACCGCCCGGTACCCCCGCACCAGCGGATCGTCCGGCTCGTCCTCGGCGCGGCGGAACAGTAGCGGCGAGACCAGGTCCAGCAGCGGATCGCCCCACAGGTACCGTTCCCCGTCGACCAGGCCGCTGAGTCGGGGCGTGCCGTCCGGGCCCTCGACCGCCAGCACGTTGCCGGCCCAGCCGTCCACGTGCAGCAGCGCCGGACGGCGGACCGCGTCGAGGACTGCCGCGTGCCGGGCGACCGACGCCCGGATCCGGGACGTGGGCAGCGGCACCGCCCAGTCCGCCGCGTCGGCGAGCAGGTCGTCCACCATCGCGAGGTACGCGCCCCGCCAGGTGGAAGCGGCGGCCCGCCCACCGTCGTAGCCGTACCGACCGCCGTCGCCGTGCCGTCCGCCGTCGCCGTGCCGTCCGCCGTCGCCGTACCGTCCGTCGGGCACGGCGTGCAGGGCGGCCAGTGCGCGGCCGAACTCCGCCCGCAGCGGGGCGACGTCCGCGCCGGCCCGGGTCAGGTCCCACAGGGTACGGCCGGGTAGGCGCGCCGTGAGCAACCAGTCGCCCAGCTCGGGATGGCGTCCGTGGTGCAGCAGCGACGGCACCGGCACGGTCGGCGCGCGGTCGGCCACCAGCCGTAGGTAGCGCGCCTCCGCCCCGATCATGTCGCGCTCGTAGCGCAGCAGTGGCACGCCCGGCGGTGGGCCGACCTTGAGCACCACCTCACGCCCGTCGGTGAGGCGTACCCACCAGACCGCGGCGAACCCGCCGCCGGTCAGCGGACCACAGGCCGCCACCTCGCCGGCCGGCCCGAGCGAGGCGGTCAGGTAGTGGCGGACCTGCTCCGGGTCGAGGTCGCGCCGGGTCGGACTGCCACTCATGGTGCCTCGGACACTAGTGCGCCCCTCCAGCCCCCGCTGCCCCTCCGGCATCCGCCCGGCCTGAGGTAAGGAGGGGGCCCCGCTTAACGCATCCGGTAGAGGAGGGCGCCCCGCTTGACCTGCCGGTGTTAAGCGGGGCCCCCTGCTCGCACCTGTCGGCGGCAGGTGAGAATCGGGGAATGGCGAAACGGAGCACGGCCTGCCCGTGCGGGTCGGTCCGGCCGTACGAGGACTGCTGCGCCCCGGTACACCGGGGTGTCGCGACGGCGGCCACCGCCGAGGCGTTGATGCGGTCCCGGTTCAGCGCGTTCGCGCTCGGCGACGCCGACTACCTGCGGCACAGTTGGCACTCCGGCACCCGGCCCGATCGGCTGGAGCTGGACCCGGGCACCCGGTGGACCAAGCTGGAGGTGGTGGAGACCGGGCAGGGCGGCCTGTTCGACAGCACCGGCACGGTGCGGTTCCGGGCCCACTACCGGGAGGGTGGTCGACCCGGCGTGCTGACCGAGCACAGCCGCTTCGCCCGGGAGGACGGCCGGTGGGTCTACGTCGACGCGCTGCCCGGGTGACGATGCCGGCGCGCCGGCCCACGCGTGTTAAGCGGGGCCCCCTGTTATGCAGAATGCGTTAACTGGGGGCCCCTCCTTGCGCCTCAGGCGAGGGCGCGGGCGGCGGCGACGACGGCGTGCACGCCGATGCCGGCGCGGTCGAGCTGCTGGGTCGGGGTGCCGGAGCCGGGCAGTCCGCGTACCGCGAGGTGCTGGACGCGCACCGGGTCGGCCCGGTCCGCCAACGCCTCCAGCACGGCCGAGCCGAGACCGCCCTCGGGGTAGTGGTCCTCGACCACCACGAGCCGGCCGCCGGTGTCCCGCGCGGTCTCGATCAGGCGCTCCCGGTCGACCGGCTTGATCGAGTAGAGGTCGACCACCCGGGCGTCGATCCCCTCCCGGGTCAGCTCGTCGGCGGCGGCCAGGCAGACGTGCACGGTGACGCCGGTGCCGAGCAGCGCCACGTCGGCGCCGTCGCGTACCACCCGGCTGCCGCCGATCGGGAACGCCTCGCCGTGGTCGTAGAGCACCGGGTACGCGCCGCGGGTGGTGCGCAGGTAGCTGACGCCCGGCCGGTCCGGCAACTGGGCGACGAGCGCCGCGCAGGAGACCGCGTCGGACGGGCACAGCACCGTGGAGCCGGGGACCGCGCGCAGCGCGGCGATGTCCTCCAGCCCCATCTGGGAGGGCCCGTCCGGGCCGATCTCCACGCCGGCGTGCGAGCCGACCAGGGCGATGTCGGCGCGGGAGACGCCGGCCATCCGGATGAAGTCGTAGGCGCGGGACCAGAACGCGGCGAAGGTGGCCGCGAACGGCCGCCGGCCGCGGACCGCCAGGCCCACGGCGGCGGCGACGAGCTGCTGCTCGGCGATGAACATCTGGAAGAACCGGTCGGGGTACGCGTCGGCGAAGCGCTCGGCCCGGGTGGAGTCGGCGACCTCGCCGTCGAGCGCGACCACGTCCGGCCGGGCGGCGCCGAGCGCGCGCAGCGCGTCGCCGTACGCGTCCCGGGTGGCGACCTTCGCGCCGCGCTCGTAGCGGGGCAGGTCGGGTTGTCCGGGCTCGGCCCCGGTGGCGCGCGGCGCGGCGGGCGGGCGCGGCCCGGTGACCCGGATCCGGGTCGGCCCGCCGAGCGCCCGCACCGCCCGGTCGGCCAGCTCGGGGTCGAACGCCTTGCCGTGCCAGGACGGGTCGTCCTCGACCTCGGGCACGCCCTTGCCCTTGACGGTGCGGGCCAGCACCACGGTCGGGCCGGTGGCGTCCCGGGCCTGCCGGTACGCGTCGTCGACCGCGCCGAGGTCGTGGCCGTCGACGACGATCGCCCGGCAGCCGAACGCCTCGACCCGCCGACGGTAGGTGTCCAGGTCCCACTCCAGTTCGGTCGGGCCGCGCTGGCCGAACCGGTTGACGTCGACGATCGCGGTGAGGTTGCGCAGGCCGTAGTGGCCGGCCTTGTCCAGCGCCTCCCAGACCGAGCCCTCGGCCGTCTCGCTGTCGCCGCAGAGCACCCAGACGTGGGCGGTCGACCGGTCGAGGTACTGGGCGGCGAGCGCCACGCCCACCCCGACCGGCAGGCCCTGGCCGAGCGAGCCGGTGGCGACGTCCACCCAGGGCAGGACCGGGGTGGGGTGGCCCTGGAGGCGCGACCCGGCGCGGCGGTACGTCTCCAGCAGCTCCTGCTCGCTGATCGCTCCGACGGCCCGGAACACCGCGTACAGCAGCGGCGAGGCGTGGCCCTTGGAGAAGATCAGGTGGTCGTTGCCGGGGTTGCCCGGGTAGGACCAGTCGTAGCGCAGGTGCCGGGCGACCAGCACGGCGAGCAGGTCGGCGGCGGAGAGGCTGGAGGTGGGGTGGCCGGAGCCGGCCATGGTGCTGCACCGGATCGCGTCCACCCGCAGCTGGGCCGCCAGCTCCGCCAGCCCGCTGAGGTCCTCGTCGCGCAGCGTGCGCTCTGCTTCCAGGGTCACCGCAATCGTCTCCCGCGGTCGGTCGGGTCCGCCACTCACCGTAGTGGCGAATGCGGCTATTGTTCCTTTTTCCAGTGAGTCACCCCCCGTCCGGTGAGCAACCAGAACGCCACCACCAGGTACGGCAGCACGGCCACCGCGAACGCGGCCGGGTTGCCGAGCGCACCGGCGAGCAGGCCGTACCCGGCGTAGCAGGCGACGGTGGTCAGGTCGGTGGCCATACCGGCCAGCGAGGTGACCGTGGCCCGGGCGTCGCCGGTGATCCGCGCCTGCAACCGCGCGTCGGCGAGCACGGTGGCGAGCTGGAACGCGGCGAACGCGACCGCCAGCAGCAGGAACCCGGCCGGGTGGCGCAGCAACGCCCCGGCCGCCGTCGCCACCGCCGCGGCCACCAGCAGGCCGGCGTACCCGCGGTGCGACAGCCGCTCGCCCAGCGGGGCGAGCAGCCCGCCCACGCTCATCCCGCCCCACACCAGCAGGAGCAGCAGCGGCACGGCCGCCTCGGTGACGCCGGTGTCGCGGGCCAGCAGCCCGGTGTACTCGTCGAGTCCGCCCCAGATCGCGGCCACGGCGGCGACCAGCAGCACGGCGGCGCGGACCGCGTGGTCGGCCCGCACCTCGGCCAGCCCGCCGCGCAGGCTCTCCCGCCAGCCGGGCTCGTCGTCGGCCGCGTCCTCGCCCGGGCCGACGCCGGGGGCGGTCTCCCCCGGGCCGGCGCCGCCCGGCACCGGTCGGTCGGCCGCCGGCACGGTGACCGGCGCCCGGCGCTCCGGCAGGCGCGCCGCGACGGCGGCGGCGAGCAGGCAGGTCAGCACGCTTGCCGCACCGACCGCGAGGTAGCCGCCGAGCGCGAACACCGGGCCGGCGAGCACCCCGGAGCCGACCGCGCCGAGCACCTCGGCGGTGCGGGCGCGACCGATCAGGCGGGCGTACCGGTCGGCCGCGCCGAGGCGGTCCAGCTCGGTGAAGACCAACGCCTCCAGCGCGCCGGAGCGCAGCGCACCGCCCGCGCCCCAGAGCAGGAAGCCGACGGCGAACGCCGGGTACGACGGCAGCAGCACCCAGAGCGCGAAGCCGGCGGCGGTGAGCAGCGGCGCCAGGCAGAGCAGCAGCCGCCGGGACAGCGCGTCGGCCCACGCGCCGGACGGGATCTCCAACAGGATGCCGGCGGCCGACCAGAGGACGAACAGCGAGGAGATCTGCCCGACCGACAGCCCGGTGTCGGCGAACAGCAGGACGTAGAGCGGATACAGCAGGACGAGGTCGGTGAGGAACGCGTAGCCGTAGAGCGTCGCCGCCAGTCGGCGGGTCGCGGGCACGCGGGCAGGGGCGACGAGCATGGGGCCTTCCCACGGGACGTGACGGACACCGGTCGGAGTGCACGGTGTCCGCGGCGGCCCGCGGCCTCGTCGGTCAGGCGGGGATCAACATCGCCAGGTCATGCCGACGATCCTAACCGGACTCCGCGTCGACGAACACGCGGAGCTGCGCCCACCCTCGAGCGGCCGGCGGCCGGGCCGAGCGCCCCTACCCCCCGGCTGAACACGCGCCGGGGCGGGACCCGCATCGGATCCCGCCCCGGTCGTGCGCTCGGCTCAGCGGCGGAACTTGTCCACGTCAGCCGGCGGGATGACCATCGTCGCCTCGCTGTCCGCCGCCTGCTCGGCGGTCGGCTGGCGCGGCGCGGCCGGCGGGGTGCGCCCGGAGTCGCCGAGCGGCGGGATCACCTGGGTGGCGTCCTCGGCGCCCGGGGCCGGCACCGGCTGGGTCGGCTCGGCGGCACCCGCGTACGCCGGCACCGGCTGGGTCGGCTCGGCGTCCCGGGACACCGGCTGGGCGCGGTCCGCCTCGGCGTCCCCGGCCACCGGCTGGGTCAGCTCGGCCTCGCGGTACGGGCCGGTCGTGGCGAGCCGGGCCTCGACGTCACGCCGACCGGCCTGGTAGGCGCGGGCGTGCGTGGCGATGGTCCGGGACTCCTCCTCGGCCCGGGTCAGCCAGCTCTCCCAGCGGCTCTGCATCGGCCGGACCAGACCGCCGCCGACGCCCACCACCAGGATCCCGCCGACGGTGGCGAGCACCGCGATCAGCACCGGCGTGGTCACCGCGGTGGCGACGCCGATCTGGTTGAGCGCGGCGATCACCCCGAGGCCGAGGATGAACACCGAGGCGAGGTTGGCCAGCACCCGGCCGTAGGAGAGGCCGCCGAGCGCGCTGGAGATGATGTCCTTCACCGCGCGGGCGATGGCCGCGGCCACCACCACGATGACGATCGCGACGAACGCCCGCGGCAGCCAGGCGACCACCATGGCGATCAGGTCGGAGATCGGGTTGGGCCCCCAGATGCCGAACGCGAGCTGGAGCGTGACCAGCAGCACCGCGTAGTAGGCCAGCTTGGCGACGATGTCGCTGGCGTCGTACTTCGAGCGGGCCAGCGCGGTCTTGATGCCGCCGCGCTCGACCGCCCGGTCGAAGTGCACCCGCTCCAGGACCTTGTCCACCAGCTTCAGCACCGCCTTGGCGATCAGCCAGCCGGCGACCAGGATCGCGACGAACGCGACCGCCTTGGGCAGGAAGAGCATCACCGAACGGAACGCGTCGCCCACCGCGTCACCGAAGTTGTCTTTCATCGAAGGGCCTCCACGCATGGGTTCATGTTCATCCCGGGTGGGCCTACCCTGGGCGGCGCGCGGGGAAACGCTCAGCCGCCGGGGCAGCGGTAGCTGACCCGGGTGCCGGCCTGCACCGGCGTCGGTTCGACGATGTTGACGGTGGCGGTCCCGGTCGTGGCGCCGACGCCGCTGAACGTCCACCTGAGGGTGAGCGTCGCGGTCCGCTGGCCGCTGCCGACCCGTTCGGCGAGCAGCGCGCCGGGCGGCGCGTCGGAACGGAACCACTGGTAGCGGATCGTGCCGGCGCGCCCGTTGGTGCGTACCGTGGCGACGACGTCGACGGTCACGTCGCAGGCCACCCCGGCCGGTCGGGGCACCGCCACCGCGACCTGTTCGATCTCCAACGGTCGCAGCCGCTGCCACAGGTAGAGCCCGACGGTCACCAGCAACGCGGCGGTGAGCAGCGTGGACAGCACCGAGACGACGCGGCGCCAGACCGGACGCGGCGGGCGGGCCGGCGGTGCGGCCGGCCAGGCCGGGGCCGGCGGCGGCGTCGCCGGCACACCCGGCCCGAAGCGCAGCTCGCCGCCGGGCGGGGGCGTCGGAACGCCGCTCACCGCCCGCGCGTCCACAGTCGTCTCCCGGTACGCCCCGGCGGTCGGCCCGGTCGGTCCGGTGGCCGTCGGCAGGTACCCGGTGGTCGGCTGCCCACCGGCCGACCACGGCCCGGTCAGGTGCACGGTCGGCTCCCCGCCGCCGGCGGTACCGCCGAAGTGCACGGTCGGTGCCGCGCCGCCGGCGGTGCCGCTGCCGAGGTACACGGTCGGCGCCCCGTCCACCGGCCCGGATATGGCCGGGCCGGCGAGGTGCGCCGTCGCGTCGGCTGCCGCGGGCGGGCGCGCGAGGTGCGCGGTCGGCTGCCAGGCGGGGTCGACGCTCAGGGGCGCGGTGGCGTCCGCGTCGACCGGCGGCCGGGGCGGGACGAGGTGGACGGTGGGCTCGTCCCGGGCCGGGTCGGCGGGCAGGGCGCGGGTGGGCAGCGCCTCGGTGGGCTCCTCCGGCCGGGTCACGCCGGCCGTCCCCGGTCCGGGCCACGGTGCGGGGCAGCGGGCACGTCGTCCTCCTAGCCGGGGGTGCAGTAGTTGTAGAGCGTCACGTACACCGGGGACGCCGAGGTGGCCGCGTTGCCGGCGGCGTCGACGGCGGTGACCTCGATCGGGATGCGGGTGCTCTGCTTCGGCGCGGCCAGCGGGCCGAGCGTGCCGGTGAACACGCCGCGTCCGGCGGCGGCCATCCGGACCGTGCCGGTGGCGCCCCCCAGCAGGTAGCGGAACGTGACCGTCAGGGCGGCCGGGCCGCTGCGGTCGTCGGTGACGGTGACCGTGACGGTGCTGCTCTGCGCACCGTACGGGCAGCCCTTCGGTTCGAGCTGGCCCGGGTCGACCGTCACCCCACCGACGGCCGGCGCGCTGACGTCCGGCGGGGGCGGCGGCGCGGTGCGGCGCGACGGGGTGGGGGCCGGCGCGCTGGTGCGTACCGGTGGCCGGGTCGGCGACCGCGTGCCGTCCGGGGTGGCGGACGGCGTGCCCGTCGGCGGGTCGGGCGGGACGGACGGCGTGGGCGACGCGGTGGCGGTGGTGTCCGGTGTCGCGGTGTCCGTCGGGTCCGGCGCGGCCGGGCCGGTGGGGCCGGCCGGCGACGCGCCGGTGGACGTCTCGGCGGCCGGGGTCTCGCGGGCGGCGTAGCTGTAGCCGGCGCCTCCGACCAGCACAGCGGCGACCACGGCGCCGGTCGCCAGCAGGACGCGCTTGCGTCCCCGCCGGAACAGGCGGCCCCGGTCGGTCGTGGCGCCGAGCGCGGTGCTGGCCAGCGCGGTGGCGCCCTCCGCCCGGTCGGGGAACGGCCACAGCGCGGCCAGCAGGGCGGCCCGCCGGGCCAGCTCGTGCAGCCCGCGCTCCTCCCAGTCGGGCCCGTATCCGGTGCCGGCCACCCGGTCCAGCAGCTCCAGGAA
Source organism: Micromonospora sp. AKA38 (assembly GCF_027925725.1). Taxonomy (NCBI): domain Bacteria; kingdom Bacillati; phylum Actinomycetota; class Actinomycetes; order Micromonosporales; family Micromonosporaceae; genus Micromonospora; species Micromonospora sp. AKA38. Next base: position 1,552,871 of record NZ_BNEI01000005.1, read on the forward strand.
GACCGCGGCCGGTTGCGGCCGGTCGTCAGGGCGCTTGGCCATGCCGTGGCGGAGCAGCTCGTGCACCGGCGCGGGCGCCGGGTCGGTGGGGATCGGCGCGCTGGCGTGCTGGTCGCGCAGGGAGAGCAGGTCGGGTCCCTGGTACGGGGGTCGCCCGGTGAGGCACTCGAAGAACGTGGCGGTGGCGGCGTAGATGTCGCAGGCCGGGCTGGCCGGAGCGCCGGTCCACTGCTCCGGCGCCATGTAGCGGGGCGTGCCGGAGACCGTGGTGTCGCTGCCCCGACCGATCGGCATGGCGATCCCGAAGTCGGCGAGCTTGCTCAGCCCGGCACCGGAGACGAGCACGTTCTCCGGCTTGTAGTCGCGGTGCACGACGCCGTGGGCGTGGGCGGCGGCGAGCCCGGCGAGCGAGCCCTTCAGCACGCAGAGCGCGGCCTCGGGCGTGGTCGGGCCGTGCGCGCGCAGCATCTGCCGCAACGACACGCCGTCGACCAGTTCCATCACGATGGCCGCGCCGTGCGGGGACTCGACGTACTCGTAGAGCCGGCTGACGTGCGGGTCGTCGACCTCGCCGAGCAGCCGGGCCTCGTCGCGGAAGGCGGCCCGGAACGAGGAGTCGGCGCCGAGATCACGGACCAGGTACTTGATCGCGACCGGGGTGCCGGTGCTGTCGTGGGTGGCCAGCACGACGCTGCCGGACGCCCCGGAGCCGAGCGTGCGAACCGGCGTGTAGCCGGACAGCTGCCAGCCGCTCATGCGACCCACTCCACGGCGCTCCAGGGGCGGATGTCGGTGGCCGCCTCGCTGGCCATTCTGGTCGCGTCGGGGCTGCCGGCCATCGGCGCAACGGATGCTTCCACTCGCCGGACGGCGGCCCCGGATCCGGCCGCGGGCGACGGATGGTCGGTAACGGACACACCGCCAGTGCTAGCAGACACCGGCAAGCGTCAGCCCGCCGGTCGCTCCCGGTCGACGGCGCGACCCGGTGGGACGGTCAGAAGCGGCGGGTCGGGGGGACGCCGCCGGGTGGGGGTCGGCGCAGCAGCCAGACCGGGTTGCTCGCCGCGACGACGTCGCCCTCACGGTCACGGACCTGGGTTCGCAGGTACGCCCCAGCGCCCACCCGCACCGGCAGGTCGTGCCAGCCCTGGCGGAGCTGACGCCACGGCACCTGTCCGGTCCGGATCGCGGGCTTCGGATCCGCGACGCCGGCGGAGTCGACGTCGCCGGTGACCACCTCCAGGGCGGCCCCGGCCGGCAGGTCGGTGGCGCGCACCCGCACCGTCACGGTGTCGTCGGCGACGGTGGGCAACGCGCCCATGGCGCTGCGACCGCCCAGTTCCAGGTCCAGCGCGCCCCGATAGGCGGCCAGGTCGGCGAACCACGCCTGCCCGGCGCGCAGCGCCGCGACCAGGTCGTCCCGCCGGGTGGAGCCGGCCCAGACGGAGGTGATCCACCGGTCCCGCCCGGCCCGCCAGTCGGTGCCGTCGTGGTCGTCGGTGACGCCGACGGCGGTCAGCGGGATCGCGTTGCGGGCCGCCACGTCGTACGCCCAGAGGTGGTCCTCGACCGGGGCCCGTCCGATCTCGATCAGGTCGACGCCGAGCCCGCGCCGCGCCACCAGCAGCCGGGCCAGTGAGTCGCGCCGCTCCACGTCCAGCGGGTGGTTCCAGCAGACCACGCCGCCGTGGGCGTGCAGGAACCGCACCATTCGCTCGGTCGCGTCGACGTCGTTGTCCCGCACCGGCGGGGACGGGAAGCGGGGCAGTGTGCCGTCGCCGCCGAACCAGTTGAGGTGGCGCACCATCGACACCTCGTACGCCCGGTGGTGGGTCACCTCCGGGTACGCCCCGGCGTAGCCGCGCAGCACCTCGGCGCGCAACTCCTCGCCGGCCTGCCCGGCGCGGCGGGCCCGGTCGAAGACCAGCCGGTCGACCAGGTACGCGCCCCGCGCGCCGTCGGTGACGGTGACGCCGAGGCGCAGCCCGCGCAGCGAGTTGTCGCCGGCCACCAGGTCGGGCCAGAGCCGCCGGACGTCGGCGAGCAGGTCGAACGTGTGCCGCCGCCAGACGCCGGCCGGGGCGGGCCGGTCGACCGTGCCGTGCCGGCCGTCGACGGTGTGCCGGGCCGCGTCGGTGCCGCCGAGCCGGTAGCGCAGCACCAACTGCCCGGCGTGCCGGCCGGGCCCGGCCGGGTGGTGGGACAACGCGATCTCGACGGTCAGCGTGGCTCCCGGCCCGGTCGACTCGGGTCGCACGTCGAGGTGGAGCGTGGTGTCGGCGATGTTCCCGGTGTGCGTCCAGTTCCACGCCTTGCCGGCGTACCAGTGGGTGCCGGCGCCGGCGGCGGTGAGGCGCAACGCCCGGCCGGGTCCGTCGGCGGCGTCCGGGACGACGACGAAGTCGGCGGACGAGTCGGTGAGTCGCCCCTCGGTGGCCGGACGCCAGGTCCAGGCGAGCCCGCCCTCCGGTTCCTCCGGCCCGTCGAAGTGCACGACGCGACGGTGGTCGTGCGCGGCCACCCGGAAGTCGTGGTCGGTCCACCAGAGCACGTCGACGGCGTTACGGCGGGCCTGGTCGAGGTGGGCGGCGTAGCTGGCGACGCCCTCGCTGAACGAGGCGTGCAGGTGCATGGCCATGCTGACCGGCCGGCGTCCGCGGGCCTCCCGCGGCCGGTCGCGGGTGGCGGCCAGCCCGACCGGTACGCCGATCCCGGCGACCGCCAGCCCACCCGCGGCGACGAGCACGCTGCGCCGGTCCAGCCGTACCCGACCACCCATGCCGCTCCCCCGTCCCCGCATCAGCCGGCCCAGCGTACGGGCGACCCGGGTCGATCGGAATCCGGTGAACGCCCCACCCGCCGATCTTGCGGTTGCCGCCCTCGGTGCGGGCGGATCGCCCCTTTCGTCGGGGCACCGAGCGCAAGATCGACGCACCGGGACGGCGGGGGGTCAGCGTGGGGGCAGGGCGACCCGGGCGGCGAGTGGACGGCCGGTGAGCCGGCGGACCGCCAGGTACGCCTCGCAGCCGAGGCAGAGCCCGAACGCGGCGTTGAGGAACGCGGCGGCGAGCGCCCCGGCGGTGGCGACCAGCCCGAGGGCGGGCAGGCCGGCGAACCAGCCGACCGCGCCCACGACGGTGAAGGCCAGCCCGACGAGCTGCGCGAACCGGACCGGGGCGACCGGCTCCAGTTCGGTCGGCGGGTCCAGCCGGGGCGCCACCACCGCCCGGAACAGCAGCCCGTACGGGGCGAGGCGCGGACTCGCGGCGGTGAGCGCGAAGACGGCGGCCTGGGCGAGCAGGAGCGGTCCCGATCCGGTGAGCAGGGCGACGGCGAGGACGACGGTGGTGAGGGCGGCGGCGAACCGCGCTCCCCGGGGATCGAGCAGCATGGGGGTTCCGTTCCGGCGAGGGCGAGCGGGGCGGTCGGTCAGGCGGGGCGGGCCGACGCACAGAGGCTCGCCGCCAGCCGGCCGTGGTCCACCACCCGGCGCCGGGTGAGCCACGCCCCGGTCATCCGCGGGCCCCGGCGGCGAGCGGGGCGAGCATGCCGAGCAGTTCGTCCCGGTCCGGCACGCCGGCGGCCCGTCGGACGATCCGACCGGTCGCGTCCACCACCAGCACCGTCGGCGTGCGCCAGACATCCAGCGCGCGGGCGGCGTCGAGGTGCTCGTCGACGCCGATCTCCAGCAGGGTGACCCCGTCGAGCCGACCGGCGACGTCGTCGAGGACCCGGCGGGTGGCCCGGCAGGGGGCGCAGACCGGGGCGGAGAACTGCACCAGGGTGACCGCGCCGGCGCGTACCCCGAGGGTGGCGAGCGTGGCGGCGTCGCCGGCGGCGGTCGGGCGCCGATCGCGGACAGCACGCAACCGGCCGTCGTGACGACGGCGCCACCAGCCGAACGCGGTGGCCGCCGCGATCACCGCGACGAGCACGGAGAGGCCGGTCAGGTTGGGCGACTGCACCGCTCCAGGCTGCCACGACGACAGGCGGCGGGACATGGTCCGTTCCGGTCGACGGATGTGACATCGCCTACCTGTCCGGTAGGAGTCGGCCGACACGAGTGGCATTTGTCCTCTGGCGCGCCGCGCCGCCGTGGCAATATTCTCCATCTCGCGCGCTTAAGTTGTAGTTCCTTTACATCGCCCGGCGTCGGTCGGGTCATCGAGGAGATGCCATGCACTTCGACCACCCCGAGCTGGACCGCCGTACGCTGCTGCGGGCCGGCCTCGGCGCCGCCGCGGTCGCGGTCGTCGGGAGCGAACTCGCGATCCCGGCCGCCGCGCAGGCCGCGCCGGGCGCGGACCTCGACTGGATCATCAGCTGTGACGAGTGGGCCGCCCGTCCGCCGGCCGACCCGCTGTCGGTCAGCGCGATCCCGACCAACAAGATCATCGTGCACCACATGGCGTTCCCGAACGTCACCGACTATTCCGAGGAACACGCCAAGCAGCTCGCCCGCGACTGCCAGGACCTGCACATGGACGGCAACGGCTGGTCGGACACCGGGCAGCACTTCACGGTGAGCCGGGGCGGTCACGTCCTGGAGGGACGCCACGGCAGCCTGGAGCGGTTGCAGGCCGGCGACCGGCAGATGATCGCCGCGCACTGCCCGGGTGAGAACGGCCGCGCGATCGGCATCGAGAACGAGGGCACCTACGTCACCGAGACGCCGCCGGAGGAGCTGCTCGACGGCCTGGTCCGGCTCTGCACCGCGATCTGCCGGCAGTACGGGCTGCACGCGCACGACATCTTCGGCCACTGGGACTTCCGCGCCACCCAGTGCCCGGGCGCGATGTTCTACCGGGAGTTCCCCCGGCTGCGCCGCGAGGTCTTCCGCAAGCTCGGCACCCGGTTGGGTGACGTGCCGGCGCGCCGCTGGCCGGACATCTGGCGCTTCGTCGGCGGCCCGGTCGTCCAGGTCGCGCAGTACCTGCTCACGTTCCGCGGCTACGCCGTGCCGGTCACCGGCGTGTTCGACGCCGCCACCGTGGCGGCCGTGCAGGACTGGCAGGCCCGCAACGGCATCGGCGTCGACGTGGACGCCACGCTCACGGCGCCGACCTGGGAGACGCTCGCCCCGGAGCTGGACCAGCACGACACCGGCGTTCCGGTGGTCGCGGCGCAGCTCATGCTCGCCTCCAAGGGCTACGCGGAGGTGCTCCCGACCGGCGAGTACGACCACGTGACCCGGACCGCGGTGAAGGACCTGCAACGCCTGCACGGGCTGCCGCCCACCGGCAAGCTCAGCACCAGCACCTGGTGCGCGCTGGTGGGAGGTGTGGTGCGCCAGTCGTTCCACAAGGGCTGACGGTCGCACCGGCGGGGAGCACGGTGGGGGGCGGCAACGGCGCCGCCCCCCACCGTCGCGTCCGGACCCCGCGCCTGGAGCGAAACGTCGGCATTCGCGGCTGGTGAACAACGGGTATCCCGGACGGCGGTCCGCCGCCGATCATTGCCCGGAGATAGATGTGAGTCATTCTCACCTCCGGGTGGATCGCCCGGGCGCGGAGGGCGAGACGTCGGCAACCGGCAGCCGGGCGTACCGAAGGCCCGACTCCGCGTCCCCGGAGGATCGCCATGCCCCGACCCCCACTCCGTGCCCGGCTCGCGGCGCTCACCGCCGCTGCCCTGACCGCGAGCGTGCTGACCGTCACCCCGCCGTCACCGGCGCTGGCGGCCACCACGTTCGCCGCCAACGACTACTGCCTCGGCCAGTGCGCCGACATCCTGCCCCCCGGGCAGAACGGCAACGCCACGCTCGTCGCCATCCTGGCCCACCAGACGCTCGGCACCCGCCCGGCGCACTCCAGCGACCAGCTCGACGAGTACGCCAACCTGGTCTACAACTACGCCGGGCTGACCGACGAGCAGATCGCCCAGTTCTACAACGACTCCTCGTTCGGCGTCCCCGCCGCGCAGGTCGAGAGCACCGTCTCGCCGCGCTCGGACGTCACCATCGTGCGGGACAAGGCCACCGGCGTCCCGCACGTCACCGGCACCACCCGCGGCGGCACCATGTTCGGCGCCGGCTACGCCGGGGCCCAGGACCGGCTCTGGGTGATGGACCTGCTGCGGCACGTCGGCCGCGGCAACGTCACCTCGTTCGCCGGCGGCGCCCCCGGCAACCGGGAGCTGGAGCAGAGCGTCTGGGCCAACTCGCCCTACACCGAGGCGGACCTCCAGGCCCAGGTGGACGCGCTGCGCACCAAGGGCACGCGGGGCCAACAGCTCTACACCGACGTCGTCGACTACATCGCCGGCATCAACGCCTACATCGACAAGTCGATCGCCGACGACAACTACCCCGGCGAGTACGTGCTGGCCGGCGCCGGCAAGCCGAAGCACTTCACCATGACCGACCTGATCGCCACCGCCGGCGTGATCGGCGGCCTGTTCGGCGGCGGGGGTGGCAGCGAGATCCAGTCCGCGCTGGTCCGGGTCGCCGCCCGGGCCAAGTACGGCGCCACCGAGGGCGACCGGGTGTGGGCGGCGTTCCGGTCGCAGAACGACCCGGAGACCGTGCTCACGCTGCACGACGGACAGAGCTTCCCGTACGGGGCGACGCCGCCGGGCGCGACCAGCGCGGTGCTGCCCGACGCCGGTTCCGTGGTCGCCGAACCGCTCGCCTACGACGCCACCGGCGGGGCCGCCGCCCGCACCGGCGCCAGCACCGCCACCAAGGACCTGCTCGGCGGCCTGGCCAACCTGCGCGCGCACGGCATGTCCAACGCGGTCGTGGTCTCCGGCCGGCACACCACCACCGGCAACCCGGTCGCCGTGTTCGGGCCGCAGACCGGCTACTTCGCGCCGCAACTGCTGATGCTCCAGGAGTTGCAGGGCCCCGGGATCAGCGCGCGCGGCGCGGCGTTCGCCGGGCTCAACCTCTACGTGCTGCTCGGACGCGGCCAGGACTACGCGTGGAGCGCCACGTCCGCCTCGCAGGACCTCACCGACACGTACGCGGTGCCGCTGTGCACCACCGACGGCAGCGCGCCGACGCTGCGCACCAACCGCTACCTCTACCACGGGCAGTGCCTCGCGATGGAGGCGCTGGAGCAGCGCAACTCGTGGTCGCCGACGGTGGCCGACTCCACCCCGGCCGGCTCGTACACGCTGCGCGCGCTGCGCACGAAGTACGGGCTGGTCGCGTACCGGGGGCTGGTGAACGGGCAGCCGACCGCGTTCACCAAGCTGCGCTCCACCTACCGGCACGAGGCCGACTCGGCGATCGGCTTCCAGGCGTTCAACGACCCGTCGGCGATGGGCAGCGCGGCGGCGTTCCAGGCGTCCGCGGCCAGCGTCGGGTACGCGTTCAACTGGTTCTACGTCAACTCGACCGAGGCGGCGTACTACAACTCCGGCTCGAACCCGGTCCGGTCGTCGGTCACCGACCCGAACCTGCCGACGAAGGCCGAACCGGCGTACGAGTGGGCCGGCTGGAACCCGGACACCAACGACGCCAGCTACGCCCCGGCGTCGGCGCATCCGCAGTCGGTCAACCAGGACTACTACGTGAGCTGGAACAACAAGCAGGCGCGGGACTTCGGCGCGGCGGACGGCAACTTCAGCTTCGGCTCCGTACACCGGGGTCAGTTGCTGGACGGCCCGGTGCGCGCCGCGATCGCCCAGCGCAAGCTCGGCCGCGCCGACGTCGTCAAGATCATGGCGGACGCGGCGGTGACCGACCTGCGCGGCCAGCAGGTCCTCGGCGACCTGCTGCGGGTGCTGGACAGCGCGCCGGTCACCGACCCGGCGCTGGCCGACGCGGTCGGCAAGCTTCGGGCCTGGCAGCAGGCCGGCAGCAGGCGGGTGGAGACGTCGCCCGGCTCGAAGGTCTACCAGCACGCCGACGCCATCCGGATCTTCGACGCCTGGTGGCCGCTGCTGGCCTCGGCCGAGTTCCGGCCCGGCCTCGGGCCGGACCTGTACGCCACGCTGGTGGACGCCATCGAGGTCAACGAGGCGCCCTCCGGTGGCCAGAACGGCGGGCGCGACGGCGCGGCGAGCTGGGCGTTGCAGGGCCAGGCGCACAAGGGCTCGTCGTTCCAGTACGGCTGGTGGGGCTACGTCGACAAGGACGTGCGCACCGTGCTCGGCGACCCGGTGGCCGGCGGGCTGGGGCGCGCGTACTGCGGCAACGGCGACCTCGGCGCCTGCCGGACGGCGCTGCTCGGCGCGCTCGGCCAGGCCGCCGCGGTGCCCGCCACCACGGTCTACCCGGGTGACAAGTCCTGCGGCGCCGGCGACCAGTGGTGCGCCGACTCGATCGCCCAGTCCGGGCTCGGCGGCATCACCCACCCGCTGATCGCCTGGCAGAACCGGCCCACCTACCAGCAGGTCGTCTCGTTCCCGGCGCGCCGGGGCGACGACGTCACCAACCTGGCCCAGGGCCGCCCGGCCAGCGCGTCGAGCACCCAGTTCCTGACCAGCTACACGCCGGACAAGGCGGTCGACGGCAGCCTGGGCAGCCGGTGGGCCAGCAGCTACAACGACAACCAGTGGCTGCGCGTCGATCTCGGCGCGGCCCGCACCGTGAGCCGGGCGGTGCTGCGCTGGGAGTCCGCGTACGGCACGTCGTACCGGGTGGAGGTGTCCGGCGACGGCAACTCCTGGACGCCGGTGTTCGCCACCACCACCGGCAACGGCGGCGTCGACAACGTCACCTTCGCCCCGGTCAGTGCCCGCTACGTGCGGGTGTACGGGGTCAAGCGGGCCACCTCGTACGGCTTCTCGCTCTACGAGTTCGAGGTCTACGGGCGGTGACGACGGTGACCGGCCGGTGGGAACCTCCGCCGGCCGGTCACCATTTCCCCGCAGGTCAGCACCCATCCGTCGAACAGGTGTGCGAAGATGGTCGGGTGTCGGGCGAGGCCACCATCCTGCATGCCGACCTGGACGCGTTCTACGCCTCGGTCGAGCAACGCGACGACAGCCGGCTGCGCGGCCGGCCGGTGATCGTCGGTGGCGGCGTGGTGCTCGCGTGCAGCTACGAGGCGAAGGCGCGGGGCGTGCACAGCGCCATGGGCGGCCGGCAGGCGCGGCGGCTGTGCCCGGAAGCGATCGTGGTGCCACCCCGGATGGCCGCCTACACGGCCGCCAGCCGGGCCGTGTTCGAGATCTTCCGGCAGACCACCCCGCTGGTGGAGGGCATCAGCATCGACGAGGCGTTCCTCGACGTCGGCGGGCTGCGGCGGCTGGTCGGGCCACCCGCCGGCATCGCGGCCGAGCTGCGCGACCGGGTCCGCCGCCAGGTCGGCCTGCCGATCACGGTCGGCGTGGCCCGCACGAAGTTCCTGGCCAAGGTGGCCAGCGGGGTGGCCAAGCCGGACGGCCTGCTGGTCGTCGAGCCGGCGCGGGAGCTGGCCTTCCTGCACCCGTTGCCGGTCGAGCGGCTGTGGGGCGTCGGCCCGATCACCGCCGCGAAACTGCGCGAGCGCGGCATCCGTACGGTCGGGCAGGTGGCCCGGCTCGACGAGCCGACCCTGGTGTCGCTGCTCGGCGGCGGCGCCGGCCGGCACCTGCACGCCCTCGCCCACAACCGCGACCCGCGCGCGGTGCAGGTGGGCCGCCGCCGCTCCTCGATGGGCGCGCAGCACGCGCTGAGCCGCGAGCCGCACTCCCCCGCCGAGCTGGACGCGGTCCTGGCCGGCCTGGTCGACCGCGTGACCGGGCGGATGCGTGACGCCCGGCGCACCGGCCGCACGGTGACGCTTCGGTTACGCTTCGCCGACTACACCCGGGCCACCCGCTCGCACACGCTGGACAAGCCGACCGCGCAGACCGCCCCGCTGCGGGCCACCGCCCGGGCGCTGCTGCGCGCCGCGTTGCCCCAGATCGAGCAGCGCGGCATCACCCTGCTGGGCGTCTCGGTGGCCAACCTCGACGCCGGGCACACCCAGCTCACCCTGCCGTTGACCGCCCAGCCGGGGCCGGCGCTGGACGCCGCCGTCGACGCCGTCCGGGACCGCTTCGGCGCACGGGCGCTGACCCGAGGGGTGCTGCTCGGCCGCGACCCGGGCGTGGAGATGCCCCGACTGCCCGACTGACCGCCTCCTCCCCCGGGAGGAGACCCGGCTCCCACCGGTGGCCGCGACCGCGACCCCCGGTCGGGCGCGACCACGGTCGCCGGCCGCGAGCATCTACAGACATGACTACCGTACGGAAGCGGGCGGCCGGCTGGCCCCGCCCCCTGCTGCTCCTCGTGTCCATGATGGCGGCGCTGACCGTCGTCGCCGCGATCGGCCTCGTCACCGATGCCCGCGTGCTCACCGGCGCGCCGGTCTGGCTCAAGCCGCTGAAGTTCGCGGTCTCGCTCACGCTCTACGGCGGCACCCTGGCCTGGATGCTCTCCCTGCTGCCCCGACGCAGCCGGCTCGCCGAACGGGCGGTCACCGTGATCGTGGCCGCGGCGGTGCTGGAGATGGCCCTCATCGTCGTCCAGGTGCTGCGCGGCACCACCAGTCACTTCAACACGGGCACGCCGCTGGACGCGGTGCTCTACAACGTCATGGGCACGGCCATCACGGTGCTGTTCCTGGCCCAGGTCGTGCTCGCGGTCGTCCTGGCGCGCCGGCCCCTGCCGGACCGCGCGGGCGGGTACGCGATCCGGGCCGGGCTCGCGGTGTCGCTGCTCGGCATGCTTGTCGCGTTCCCGATGCTGACCCAGCACCCGGACGGCACGCCCCCCGGCATCACCGGGGCGCACAGCGTCGGCGTGCCGGACGGCGGCCCGGGGCTGCCGGTGGTCGGCTGGAGCACCACGGGCGGCGACCTGCGGGTCGGTCACTTCATCGGGCTGCACGCGTTGCAGGCGCTGCCGTTGCTGGCGATCCTGCTCGACCGGTTCCTCGGCGCCCGCCTGGACGAGCTGGTCCGGGCCCGGCTGGTGCTGGTCGGCGGGTTCGCCTACGCCGGGCTGACGCTGCTGGCCACCGTGCAGGCGCTGCGCGGACAGCCGCTGCTGCGGCCGGACGAGATCACGCTGACCGCGGCGGGGGTGCTGGTGGCCGCCACCGCGGCGGCCACCGGCCTGGTCCTGGCGCGCCGGTCCGACCACGCCACGGCGGTGCTGGTCTGATGGCCGCCATCCTGTTCGGGCTGACGTTCGCCCTCGCCGCGCCGTTCTGGGCGCTGATGATCGTGGCGCCCCGCTGGTCGTGGACCGCGCGGATCGTCGACTCGCCGTTGATCGTGGCACCGGTCCTGCTGATCTACGCGATCCTGGTGCTGCCGGCGCTCGGCACGGTGCTGCCGGTGGTGGCACTGCCCACCCTGGACGGCGTCCGGGACCTGCTCGGCACCGACAGCGGCGCGGCGGCGGCCTGGGCCCACATGATCGGCTTCGATCTGTTCGTCGGGCGGTGGATCTGGCGCGACGGCCGGGAGCGGGGCATCCCGGCGCTGCTCGCCGCGCCGGTGCTGGTGCTCACCATCCTGCTGGGCCCGCTCGGGCTGGCCGTCCACCTCGGACTGCGGGCCGGGTGGCGGCGGCGGACCGTGGTGGTGGCCCCGGCCGCGCCGGTTGCCTAGGCTCACGTCGTGGGCTGGGTGGGTCGACTGCTCGACGCAAGTGACACGCTCGCGCGGCGACTGCTGCTGAATCTCGCCGGCGTCGGCTACCTGGTCGTCGGCGTGCACGGCCGGCCCGGGCCGACGACGACGCAGTGGATCCTCGCGCTCGGCGCGTTCGTCCTGGCGCTGCTGTGTCATCGCCGGCCGCTGCTGAACCTGCTGCTCCAGTCGGCCCTGCTGGCGGTCGCGTTCCCGCTCGTCGACGACGTGATGATCAACCAGGTCGGGGCGAGCTGGGCGCTGCTGGAGCTGACCATGCGGGCCGCGCGGCCCCGCACGTTCTGGCTGGCCGCCGGGCTGCTGGCCGCCGTCGACCTGACCGGTCTGATCGGCGACCCGCTCCGGCAGGCGCTCGCCGGTCTGCTCGGCCTCGCCGTCACCGTCGGGCTGCCGCTGCTGATCGGCCTGGTCGTGCGGACCACCCGGGAACTCGGCCGGCAGGCCGAGGAACGGGCCGTGGCGGAGCAGCGCCGACGCGAGTCGGAGAGCCGGGCCGCGCGCGCCGACGAGCGGGCCGCGATCGCCCGGGAACTGCACGACGTGATCGCCCACCACGTCGCGTCGATGGTGCTGCGGGTCGGGGTGGCCCGGCACGTGCTGCCGGACCTCGACCCGCGGGTCGGCGCGGTCTTCGACGACGTGCACCGCACCGGCACGGCCGCGCTGACCGACCTGCGCCGGCTGGTCGCGGTGCTGCGCGACCCGGACGGCGTCCGCGGTGACGCGGCGCTGACCGCGATCGATCCGGCGGCGTTGCCGGCGGCGCTCGGCGTGGCGGTGGACCGGGCCCGGCAGGCCGGGGTCACCGTGGAGGCCGACGTGGACCCGGCGATCGGCACCCTGGACGCGGTCCGCGGCCAGGCGGTGCTGCGACTGACCCAGGAGGCGTTGACGAACGTGGCGAAACACGCGGGCGCGACCGCCCGGGCCCGACTGACCGTGTCGGTGGTCGACGGGGCGGTGCACTGGGCGGTCTCCGACGACGGGCGCGGCGCGGCGCCGACCGTGGTGCCGGTCGGCGGCGGCCACGGGATCGTCGGGATGCGGGAGCGGGTCGAGGTGCTCGGCGGGCGGCTGGAGGCCGGGCCGACCGGCGACGGGTGGCGGGTGCGGACGGTGCTGCCGCCGGGCGGCGCCCCGGACCGGCCCGCCCGGGTGGCGCCGGGGTCGCGGCCGGCCGCGCCGGAGCCGGCGTGATCCGCGTGCTGCTGGCCGACGACCAGCACCTGATCCGCGCCGGCCTGCGGATGCTCTGCGACGCGCAGCCCGACCTGGAGGTCGTCGGCGAGGTCGACAACGGCCGCGACGCGATCGCCGCCGCCGCCCGGCTGCGGCCGGACGTGGTGGTCATGGACCTGCGGATGCCCGGCGTCGACGGGATCACCGCGACCAGCCGGATCCTCGCCGACCGGCCCGCCACCCGGATCATGGTGCTCACCACGTTCGGCGACGACGACCACCTCTATCCCGCGTTGACCGCCGGCGCCTGCGGCTTCCTGCTCAAGGACGCGCCCCCGGCCGACCTGCTCGACGGCCTCCGCCGGGCCGCCGCCGGGGACAGCCCGTTCAGCCCCGAGGTGCTGCGCCGGCTGGTCCAGCGGGCGGTGCACGCCCGCGCCGGCACGCCCCGGCGGTCGGCCGGGCTGACCGCCCGTGAGCAGGACGTGCTCGACCTGGTCGCGGAGGGGCTGGCCAACACCGAGATCGCGGAGCGGCTGCACATCGGCGTGACCACGGTGAAGACCCACATCACCAGCCTGATGGCGAAGACCGGCAGCCCCAACCGGGTCCGCCTGGCGCTGTGGGCGCGCGGCGGCTGAGCGGTCACTCCTCGATCGCGCCGCCGACCGCCCGCAGGTGCGCCCGGAACGTCAGCGTCGGGTCCGCCGCACGGGCGGTCAGGTAGTCGTCGAACGCGAGCTGCGCCCGCAGCGACCGGCCGGCCCGGATCCGGTCGGCCTGCCGCCGCTCGGTGTCCCGGATGGACCCGGCCAGGTCGAACAGCTCCCCGGCCCGGTCGGCCGGCACGAAGAGCACACCGTCCTCGTCGGCCAGCACCAGATCACCGCCGTCGACCGTCCACGGCCCGACCCGCGCCGCGTCCAACGCGCCGGCCGGCCGTGGGTCCAGCTCCAGCGGCCCGCTCGCCGTGGCGCCGAGGCTGAACACCGGCAGCCCGACGACGGTGAGGTCCGCGGTGTCCCGGTGCGCGCCCCAGACCACGAGGCCGGCCAGGCCGGCGGCCCGCGCCTCCCACGCCACCAGGTCCCCGACGCAGGCCCGGTCGGTGCGACCGCCGTCGTCGACCACCAGCACGTCCCCCGGCTCGGCCCGGTCGATCGCCTCGAGGAAGACGTCGACGCTGCCGGCGTGCCGGGCCGGCCGGACCCGCCCGGCGAGGCGCCGCCCGGCCAGCACCGGGCGTACGGCGGCCGGGGCGCAGCGGACCGCGACGCCGGCCCGCAGGCAGGCGTCAGCGACGTGGGCGGTGGTCAGCGCGGCGAAAGGCCCGGCCGGGGCGGGGTGGTCGACGTCCATGGGCCGACGCTAGCCAGCCGGGGACGGGGATGGCAGGTGCCAGTTGCGCGCCGGTGGCCTGTGCCCGCGCCGGCGGAGGCCGGTCAGGGGGCGGCGAGCCGCGCCACGCCGTCCCCGGTGAGGTCGGCCAGCGCCACCCGGCGGCCGGTCAGCGCGAGCAGCAGCGCGGCGCCGGTGCCCCGCACCACCGGCCCGTCCCCGGCCGACCAGCCCAGGTCGGTCGCCTCGACGCGCAGCCCGGCGACCCGCCGACGGTCGACGAACCCGACCGCCCGGCCACCGGTGAGGAAGTCCAGCGAGATGCGCAGCCGCTCCGGGTCCAGGTCGGCGGGGAGGCCGAGCGGCCGGCGGATGTCCTGCCCGTGCACCTGGAGGCCGGTGAGCTGGCCGGGCCAGCCGACCACCGGCAGGCGGAACCGGTGGTCGGCGTGCTCCCGCAGCGCGGCGGCCAGTTCGGCCGGCGGCCGCCGGGCCACCCGCCGGGCCAGCCGCGCGTTCGCCACGTGCGGCCGGAACCCGGCGCCGACCAGCAGTGGCAGCATGCGCCACGGCGTGGAGACCAGCGGTGACACCAGGTGACCGGCGACCTCCCGGACGGTCCACGCCTGGCAGAGGCTGGGCGTGTCCAACTGGGCCGGGGTGAGCGAGTCGATCAGGTCGGCCGTGCGGCGCCGCTCGGCGGCGATCATCGGCAACAGGTCGGTCTCCACCAACCCATTGTGGCCGCGCCGACCGGCCGGGTCAGCCCGGGAAAGTGCGGTCTAGCAGGTCGAACAGGGCCGCCCAGTGCCGCTCGGTGGCCTGCTCGTCGTACATCGGCGTGTCCGCCTGCGTGTAGCCGTGGCGGGCGCCCCGGTAGACCTCCGAGCGGTAGGTGACGCCGGCCGCGTCCAGCGCCTGCTCCAGCGTCGCGATCTGCTCGGCGGTCATCGACGCGTCCTGGTCGGCGTGACCGAAGTAGAGTTCGCCGGTCACCGCGCCGACGCCCCGGTGCGGGCTGTCGGGCGCGTCGCTGACCACGTGACCGGCGTGGAAGGCGGCCACCGCGGCGATCCGGTCCGGGTGGGCCTCGATGGCCCGCAACGCGTTCGTGCCGCCCATGCAGTAGCCGGTGATCGCCGCCGGGCCGGGTGCGACATCCGGCTGGGCGGCGAGGAAGTCGAGGTAGGCGGCAGTGTCCCGGGCCACCACGTCCGGCGTCAGCGCGGCCATCAGCGGGCCGAGCCGCGCGAACAGCTCGAGACGCCGGCTGTCGTCGGCCACCGCGGACGTGTCGACCGGCGCGGCGGGGCCGGCGCGGTGGAACAGGTTGGGCACCAGCACCACGTATCCCCGGGCGGCGATGGTCGCGGCCATCTCGGCCAGCCGGGGCCGCAGCCCGAACGCGTCCATGAACAGCAGCACGCCCGGGAACGGGCCGCCGGAGTCCGGCCGGAGCAGGTAGGCGTCCGCCGTCCCGTCGGGGGTGGGCACGTCCACGATCGTCGGCTGCACGGTCCGAACCTCCTCGCTGCGGTTTCCGCGTCGCACGCTACTCCCGGCGTCGGTGGCCGGCACGTCGAGGCCGGGCCGGTCAGTGGTCCGGGCTGTCCGCGGGCGCCATCAGCCGCAGTGCGTTCGGGTCGAGGCCGATGCGCACCGGCGTCCGCCCGTACGGTTCGCCGTCGACCTCGATGCGGGCCGGCGGGTCGGTCTCCAGCCACAGCTGACGCACGGCCAGGAACGGCTCGTCGCGCAGCGTGCGACGCCGGCCGGCCGCCGCGTTGCGGGCCGTGTCGCGCAGCAGCCCGCGCCGGCTCGGCCCGCCGACCGGGTACGCGACCAGCAGCCGGTCGTCGGCGTTGGCGTCGGCGGTGATCGGCCGGCCGGCGTGGAAGCCGCCGTTGGCCACGTACACCTGGTGGGTGCGGAACGCGTGGTCCCGGCCCTCGGCGCGGACCGTCACGCGCAACGGGCGGTGCCGGGTCAGCAGCCCCAGCGCGGTCAGCGGATAGGCGAGCCGGCCCACGGCGCGCTTCAGCCGCGGCGGCGCGGTCAGCATGATGTCGGCCGACAGCCCGATCCCGACGTGGTTGGTGAACCGGGTGTCACCGATCAGGCCGAGGTCGACGTCGATCACCTTGCCGCCGGTGAGCACGGCGATCGCCGCGTCGAGGTCGAGCGGGACGCCGACGGTGCGGGCGAAGTTGTTGGTGGTGCCCAGTGGCAGCAGGCCCAGGGCGACGTCCCGGTGGGCGAGCAGCCGGGCCGCCGCGCCGACCGTGCCGTCGCCGCCGCCGGTGACCAGCAGGTCCGGGCCGAGGTCGGCGGCCTCGGCGAGCACCCGGTCCAGCTCGCCCGGCCGGTCCACCGGGTACGCCCCGAGCAGCGTGAAACCGGCCGCGCGCAGGCGCGCGTGGACGGTGTCGTAGAGCCGGCGGCCCCGGCGGGAGTGGGCGTTGACCACCAGCGCCGCCCGCCGTCGTTCCCGGATCGCCGTCGACAGCTCCTGTTTGGTCCGCACGGGTGCGACCCTATCCGCCGACGCCGGTGTCCGACCCCTCGGCGAGCTGGTCGAGGTGCGCGGCGAGCAGGTCGCGGATCCGGGCCGGCGGCATCCGGTCGGGATGCAGCAACGCGTGCAGCGTGAGGCCGTCGAGCAGGGCGTGCAGCCGGGCGGTGGCGGCCTCGTCGGCCGGTTCCGCGCCGGTGAGCAGCGCGACGGCGAGTTCGGCGGCCCGGCGTACGCCGTCGTCGGCCTCGGTCATCCGCTCGCGGGCGGCGGGGTCGACAGGCACCCGGGCGGCGAGCAGCAGCCACACCTCGGCCTCCCGCGCCCGTTGCCGGTCCAGCGGGAGCAGCTCCTCGAGCATCCGTTGGACGACCTGCCGGGTGGTGCCGGTGCGGTCCCCGGCGGTGAACCGCTCGGTCGCCTCGGCCATCACATGTTCCATGGCGAAGACCAGCAGCTCGGTCTGGGTCGCGAAGTAGTGCCGCAGCGCGCTGGGCGACCAGCCGGCCTCGGCGGCGATGCTGCGCACCGTGGCGGCGCCGACGCCGTCGCGGTAGACGACCCGCCACATCGCCTCGGCCAGCTCGGCGCGGCGGGCGTCATGGTCGACGATCTTGGGCACGGCCCCTCCGGCGGCGGGTGGACGACTGTTGCTACGGTTGTTGTCGCACAGCGTACTAAAACCTGGAGGCCACGTGCTCATCGGAGTGATCATCGCCTGTGAGGTGGCGTTCTGGCTGTTCCTGGTCGCCGGGCTGGTCGCCCGCTACCCGCTGCGGCGGCCCCGCCTGGGCGCCGCGCTGCTGCTCGCGGTGCCCGCCGTCGACCTCGTGCTGCTGGCCGCCACGATGATCGACCTGCGTGGCGGGGGCACCGCCACGTTCGCGCACGGCCTCGCCGCCGCCTACCTGGGCTTCTCCGTCGCCTTCGGGCACAGCATGGTGCGCTGGGCCGACGAGCGGTTCGCCCACCGGTTCGCCGGCGGGCCGCCGCCGCGCCGGGCCCCCCGCCACGGCTGGGCCCGGGCCCGGCACGAGTGGCGGGAGTGGGGCAAGGGCATGCTCGGCTGGGCGGTCGCCTGCGCCGTGCTGCTCGGCGGCGTCGCGCTGGTCGGCGACGCCGAGCGGACCGGTGAGCTGTGGGCCTGGGCCGGTCGGCTCACCCTGGCCATGGCGGCCTGGCTGGTGTTCTGGCCGGTCGCCTACACCGTGTTCCCCAAGCGGGCGCCCCGCGACGTCTGACGCTCACCCCTTACGGCCGGTGGTCGCGATGCCCTCGACGAACCACCATTCTCAGCCGGCGGACGCGTCGGGCCAGGCGGCCCGGACCAGCGCCGGCAGCACCTCGCCGGCCGGCCCCCGCAGGTTGACCGCGCAGACCGCGTCCAGCGGCGTCGGCACCGGGTTGACCTGCACCACCGGCGCGCCGAGGCGGGCCGCCACCAGCGGGATCTCCGCGGCGGGGTGGACCAGGGCCGAGGTGCCGACGGTGAGCAGCAGGTCGCAGCGGGACGCCGCCTCGACCGCCGCCGCCAACGCCGCATCGGGCAGCGCCTCACCGAACCACACCACGCCGGGCCGGACCGGTGCGGCGCAGTGGGCACAGGCCGGCGGGTCGAGCGGCCCGGCCGGCTCCCCCGCGGCGTCGGGCAGCGGCGCCGACCGGGCGCACCCGGAGCAGCGGGGCGCGAACAGGCTGCCGTGCAGGCGGACCGGGGCGAGGGCGCCGCCCCGCTCGTGCAGGTCGTCGACGTTCTGCGTGACCACCACGGTGTCCGGCAGCCGGGCCTGGATCGCGGCCACCGCCCGGTGCCCCGGGTTCGGCGCGGCACGGCGCACCCCGTGCCGCCGGCCCTCGTACCAGCCCCAGACCAGGGCCGGGTCGGCGTGGAACGCGGCCGGGGTGGCCAACTGCGCCGGGTCGAAGCGCTGCCAGAGGCCGACCTGCGCGTCCCGGAACGTCGGCACGCCGCTCTCGGCCGACATGCCGGCACCGGTGAACACCACCGGCCGGGTCGCGGCGGCCAGCAGCCGGGCCGCCGCGGCGAGGTCGCCGGCGCTCACCCGTCCACCGTCAACCGGACGCCCACCCGGTCGCCCAGCTCGATCCGTTCCGCGCGGCGCACCGCCACCTTGAGCGGCAGCACGTAGCGGCCGTCCTTGGGCCACAGCGACGTCCGCCAGTCGGTGGCGCCGACCCGGACGCCGACCGGGACCATGCCCCAGCCGTAGCTGACCGAGGCGGCGGCGGTCGCCAACGCCGCGCACTGCTCGTCGGGCACGGTGACGAAGTGGTAGGGCGCCGGGCCGCGCCAGAACCACACCTCGCCGCTGAACGCCAGCTCCATCCGCTCAGGATAGGGACGGGGTACGACGTGCCCGGCCCGGCGGGGTGGGGCCAGCCCCACCCGACAACCGGGGTCTGGACGGCTGGGCCGGCCGGCCGCCGCCTGGCTAGCGTCAGCCCATGACCGTGGACCGACCGTCGTACCTGGCCGGGGCGTTGCGCCGGCGCCGATACCTGCGCTCCGCCTGGCCGTGGCGGGCCCTGGCGTACGCCGTGACCACCCTGCCGGTCGCCGGCGTGCTGGCGGTGGCGGCGGGCGTGCTCGCCGCGCCGCTGCTGCTGGTGGTGAGCGCGCTGCGGCAGGGCCGGCCGGTCGACGTCCCGGTCCTGGTCGTGCTCACCCTGGTGTCGCTGGCCGGGCTCGCCGTCGCCCCGCTGGTCGGCGCGCCGGTGGCGGCGGTCGAGCGGTGGCGGCTCGGCCTGGTCGACCGCCGGCCGGTACGCGCGCCGGGGCGGCGTGGCCCGGCCGCCCGCTGGACCGGCGCCGCCGCCTGGCGGGAGGTCGCGTACGCCGGCTGGCTGGGCACCGTGGTGCCGGTGGCGTACGGCACGTTCGCGCTGCTGGTGCTGCTCGACGCGGCGCTCGTCGCCGGCCCGTGGCTGGCCGGCGGCGAGGACCGGATCGTGCTGGTCTGGGCCACCGTCGACTCCCCGGCCGGGGCGGTCCCGTACGCGGTCGCCGGTGTGCTCGCCGTGCCGGCCCTGGGCTACCTCGCCGGCCTGCTGGTCGCGGGGCAGGCGGCGGTGGCCCGGTGGCTGCTCGACGACGCGCCCGACGCCACCGCGCTGCGCGAGGTGACGCGGTCCCGGGCCCGACTGATGGGCGCGTACGAGGCGGAACGCCGCCGCATCGAGCGGGACGTGCACGACGGCGCGCAGCCGCGGCTGACCAGCCTCACGCTCCAGCTCGGGCTGGCCCGCCTCGACGTGCCGGACGACTCGCCGGCGGCACGACCGCTGGACCTGGCGCACGAGCAGGCCAAGGAGCTGATGGTGACGCTGCGCGGCATCGTGCAGGGCCTCCGCCCGCCGCAGCTCACCGAACTGGGGCTGGCCGGCGCGGTCGGCGACCTGGCGGCCCGCTCGACGGTCCCGGTCACCGTACGCGCGGAGCTGCCCCGCCCGGTGCCGGAGCTGGTCGAGACCACCGCCTGGTACGTGGTCTCCGAGGCGTTGGGCAACGTGGCCCGGCACGCCCACGCGACGCGCGCCGTGGTGCGGTTGACCCGGACCGGCCACCTGCTGGTGGTGGAGGTCGAGGACGACGGCCGGGGCGGCGCCGACCCGGCGCGGGGCACCGGCCTGACCGGGCTCGCCGACCGGGTGGCCGCGGTGGACGGCAGGTTGCTGCTGGCCAGCCCGGCGGGCGGGCCTACCCTCGTGCGGGTGGAGCTGCCGTGCCGTCCGTGATCCGGGTCGTCCTCGCCGAGGACGAGGTCCTGCTCCGGGAGGGTCTGGTCGGCCTGCTGACCCGGTTCGGGTTCGCGGTGGCCGCCGCGGTCGGTTCCGCACCGGCGCTGCTCGACGCCGTCCGCACGCACCGGCCCGAGTTGCTGGTGACCGACATCCGGATGCCGCCGGAGCACCGGGACGACGGCCTGCGCGCGGCGGTCACGCTGCGCGCGGAGCGGCCGGATCTCGCGGTGGTGGTGCTGAGCCAGCACGTGCAGAGCGGGTACGCCGCGGCGCTGCTGGACAGCGGCGACGGCCGGCGGGTCGGCTACCTGCTCAAGGACCGGGTGGCCGACGTCGCCGAGTTCGCCGACACGTTGCGCCGGGTGGCCGCCGGCGGCACCGCGGTCGACCCGGACGTGGTGCGGCACCTGCTGCGCCGCCCCCGCGACCCGCTCGACGCGCTCTCCCGGCGCGAGCGGGAGGTGCTGGGGCTGGTCGCGGAGGGGCACTCCAACGGCGCGATCGCGGCCCGGCTGCACGTGACCGAGGCGGCGGTCGGCAAGCACGTCGGCAACATCCTGGCCAAGCTGGACCTGCCGCCGGACCAGGAGACCCACCGCCGGGTGCTGGCCGTGCTCGCCTACCTGCGCGCCGAAGGTTGACGGGCTACCGCTCCGGGCCGCCGGTCTCGGTCAGGGCGCCGTCGGCCAGCCGCAGCCACCGGTCCACCCCGAGGTCGGCCAGGAACCGCGGGTCGTGGCTGACCACCAGCAGCGCTCCCCGGTAGCCGCCGAGCGCGCCCGCCAGCTGGGCCACGCTGTCCAGGTCGAGGTTGTTGGTGGGCTCGTCGAGCAGCAGCAGCTGCGGCGCCGGCTCGGCGTTCAGCACGCAGGCCAGGGTGGCGCGCAGCAACTCGCCGCCGGAGAGCACGCGGACCGGCAGGTGCACCCGGTCGCCCCGGAACAGGAACCGGGCCAGCAGGTTCATCCGCTCGGCGTCGGCGAGCCCGGGTGCGAAGGCGGCCAGGTTCTCCGCGACGGTACGCGCCGGGTCGAGCAGGTCCAGCCGCTGCGACAGGTACGCCACCCGCCCCTCGACCCGGGTGGCGGTCCCGGCGGTGGGCTGCTGGTCACCGCTGACCAGGCGCAGCAGTGTGGACTTGCCGGTGCCGTTCGCGCCGGTGAGCGCGATCCGTTCCGGCCCCCGGACGGTCAGGTCGATGCCGTCGAACACCTGACGGCCGGCGTACTCGGCGCACAGCCGCTCGCCGTGGAAGACGGTCCGGCCGGCCGGCACGGCGGTGTCGGGCAGGTCGATCACGATCTTGTCGTCCTGGCGGGCGGCCCGGCTGGCCTGGTCCAGCCGGTGCTGCGCGTCGCCGAGGCGGGCGGCGTGCGTCTCGGCGGCCCGGCCGGCGGAGACCTGGGCGTCCCGCTTCAGGCCACCGGCGACGATCCGGGCCAGCCCGGCGTCGGGCAGGTTACGGGCGGCCGTGGCGGCGCGGCGGGCGGCGCGTTCCCGGGCCTGCTGGAGTTCGCGCTTCTGCCGCTTGAGGTCCTGCTCGGCGCCGCGGACCTGCCGCTGAACCACCTCGCGCTCGGCGCGCACGGCCTGCTCGTACGCGGTGAAGTCGCCGCCGTACCAGCGGAGCTCGTCGGGGGCCAACGCGGCGATGCGGTCCATCTCGTCCAGCAGCGCCCGGTCGTGGCTGGCCACCAGCAGGCAGCCGGTCCAGCCGCGCAGCACCGCCGTCAACCGCTCGCGGGCCGCCTCGTCGAGGTTGTTCGTCGGCTCGTCGAGCAGCAGCACGTCCGGCCGCCGCAGCAGTTGCCCGACCAGCCCCAGGGAGATCACCTGACCGCCGCTGAGCGTGCCCAGCCGGCGGTCCAGGGCCAGCCCGCCGAGGCCGAGGCGGACCAGCTCGGCGTGGGTGCGCTCCTCGACGTCCCAGTCGTCGCCGACGGCGGTGAAGTGTTCCTCGCGGGCGTCACCGGCCTCGATGGCGTGCAGCGCGGCGACGGCCCGGTCGACGCCGAGGACCTGGGCGACGGTCTGGTCGACGGCGAACGGCAGGTGCTGGGGCAGGTAGCCGAGCACGCCCCGGACGGTGACCGCGCCGGCCGTCGGGCGCAGCTCGCCGGCGATCAGCCGCAGCAGGGTGGTCTTGCCGCTGCCGTTGGGCGCCACCAGGCCGGTACGGCCGCCGGGCACGGAGAAGGTCAGGTCGGTGAGGACCGGTGTGTCGTCCGGCCAGGAGAAGGAGAGCGCGGAGCTGACGACGTAGGCGTCGGACATGATCAACCTCAGGAGGGAGAGCCGCGGGCGCGGTGCGCCGGCGTGGACAGGGGACGACGAAGGGGGCCGCGGCGACGGCGCGGGATGCGCGCGTCGGCGGCCGTCCGGGGCTCTCACCCGGAGATGTCGTCGTCACCTGCCATGACCACTCCGATCCTCGACGGACCGGTAAACCCTAGCTCACCGAGGGGCCGCCCGGGGCCCGCCGGTGGCGTCGGTCAGGCCGGCCAGGCGTGGCCGATCCCGTCGAGCAGCAGGACCACCCCGCCGGTGGCCGCCTCCCGGTCCCGGGAGATCGCCTGGTACTCCGGCGAGGCGGACCAGCGCTCGAAGTCCTCCCGGCTGTCGAAGGACATGAGCACCACCTTGTCGTGCGGCCAGTCGCCCTCCACCACGCGGGGGGCGGTGTCGGCGGCGAGCAGCCGGCCGCCGTGCCGGGCCAGCACCGGGAGGAAGGCGGCGACGTAGCGGTCGTAGCGCGCCCGGTCGTGGACGGTGAGCTGCGCGAGGGCGTAGACGGTCACCGGGTCAGGCTACCGATCGGTAGACGCGCCCGATGCCCTCCGCGTTCACCGACCGGCGGCGGGCGAGCTGCTGGGGCCGGTGACCAGGGATCGGGGCGCCCGGCCTGGGTAGCCTGGACCCATGATCTTCATCACCGCCAAGTTCCGGGTCCGGCCGTCCGACGCCGACCGCTGGCCGCGGATCGCGGCCGACTTCACCGAGGCGACCCGGGCCGAGCCCGGCTGTCTGTGGTTCGACTGGTCCCGCAGCCTGGCCGACCCCACCGAGTACGTGCTGGTCGAGGCGTTCCGCGACGACGAGGCCGGTGCCGCGCACGTGCAGTCGGCACACTTCCGCGAGGCCCAGCGCACGCTGCCGCCGCACCTGGTCGAGACGCCACGGGTCGTCAACGCGACCGTGCCGCAGCAGGACTGGTCGCGCCTCGGCGAGATGGCCGTGCCGGGCGACGACTGACCCGGGTGCCCGCCGGGCCGGGCGGTCGGTCCGCGCCCGCCCGGCCCGCGTCGGTCACGGGATGCTGAGGCCGTACGCCGCGAGGATCTCCAGGATCGGCTGGTAGTAGCTGGTGCCGCCACTCGTGCAGTTGCCGCTGCCGCCGGAGAGGATCCCGAGCACCGTGCCGGTCGCCGCCACGTAGAGCGGGCCGCCGCTGTCCCCCGGCTCGGCGCAGATGTTCGTGCGGATCAGCCCGGTGACGCTGCCCTCGGCGTAGTTGACTGTCGCGTTCAGTCCGGTGACCGAGCCGCAGCGGACGCCGGTGGTGGCGCCGCTGCGGCAGACCGCCTGCCCGACGTACGCGTTGCCGGCGGCGGAGATGGTCACCTGGCCCGGGTAGGTGTACACGGCACTGGGATGGGTGACCGTGCCGGTGTAGCGGACCACGCCGTAGTCGTTGCCGGGGAAGCTGCTGCCGGTCCGGCTGCCCAGCACCGTGGTGCGGGCGCTGTCGGCGTACCAGGTCGCGCCGAGCGTGGTGCAGTGTCCGGCGGTGACGAAGTACCAGGCGCTGCTGCTGCGGACGTTCACGCCGAGCGAGCAGCGCCCGCCGCCGCTGTAGATCGCCTGGCCGCCGGCGATGAGCGGGCGCAGCCGGCCGGGCTCGTGCCGCAGCACCGCGCCGGATCGGGTGGCGGCGCGGCGCACCGCGGCCAGCGCGGCCCCGCGTACCGTGTCGTCGACGGTGACGGTCAGGCGGCCGGTGGCCGGGTCGTGGCCCCAGGCGGTGCCGACGGTGCGCGCCTCGGCGAGCGTCGACGGCGCCGGTGGCGGCGTCGTCGCGGCGGCACGGGCGGCGGCCGGGGTGGCGGCCAGCAGGGCGGTGAGGACGAGGACGACGAGCGACGGTCGGCGCATCCGGAGGATCCTTCCATCGGTGGAAGTCGATTCCGTTCAGCATCGACCCCGGCCCGCCGGTGTTCAAGCGCCGGCCGCCGTCCGGTGCCGGACAGCGGCGCGACCGGGTCGCCTCGGTATGCCCGGCGCCGAAACTTCCGGAGCCGGCACGCCGGTCGGGCCGACCGCCCGAGCCGCATCTTCACGCGCTCGGCCGCCGGCTGCGCCGGGCAGATTCGGGTATCGACGGCGTTAAGTTTTCGGAATGATTCCGGTAGGCTCTCCGGCCAGGGATCTGCTTCGATCGACCCACGGTGGCGGGGAGTCACTCCCCATCCCGCGCGGCCTCCGGGCGGCCGCGCACGAGCCGACACCGTGACGGGCGGTGGTCGGGGCGACCTCCCATTCGCCCAAGCTAGGAAAGGCTTTCACATGGACAAGGTGCTCGCCCGCGACAGCGGAAGCGCGGCAGCCCGGTCGCGTCCGCGTGCCGCGGTGGTGTCGATCGTGGCCGGAGCCGCGGCCGTGGCCGCGACGATCGCGGTGGCGACAAGCGCCAGCGCCGGCACGACGCTCGGCGCGTCGGCGGCGGAACAGGGCCGCTACTTCGGCACCGCGGTGGCCGCGTTCAAGCTGTCCGACAGCACGTACGTCGGCATCCTGAACCGCGAGTTCAACATGGTCACGCCGGAGAACGAGATGAAGTGGGACGCCACCGAGCCGTCCCAGAACCAGTTCAACTACAGCAGCGCCGACCGGATCGTGG
This sequence comes from Micromonospora sp. AKA38, assembly GCF_027925725.1. Taxonomy (NCBI): domain Bacteria; kingdom Bacillati; phylum Actinomycetota; class Actinomycetes; order Micromonosporales; family Micromonosporaceae; genus Micromonospora; species Micromonospora sp. AKA38. Next base: position 1,578,133 of record NZ_BNEI01000005.1, read on the forward strand.
CGCACGCCCAGGCCAACGGCATGCGGGTACGCGGGCACGCGCTGGCCTGGCACCAGCAGCAGCCGGGCTGGGCGCAGAGCCTGTCCGGCACCGCGCTGCGCAACGCCATGGTCAACCACATCACCCAGGTCGCCACGCACTACAAGGGCAAGATCTACGCCTGGGACGTGGTCAACGAGGCGTTCGACGACAGTAACGGCGGCCGGCGCGACTCCAACCTGCAACGCACCGGCAACGACTGGATCGAGGTCGCCTTCCGCACCGCCCGCGCCGCCGATCCGGGCGCCAAGCTCTGCTACAACGACTACAACACCGACAACTGGACCTGGGCCAAGACGCAGGGCGTCTACAACATGGTCAAGGACTTCAAGGCCCGCGGCGTGCCGATCGACTGCGTCGGCTTCCAGTCGCACTTCAACAGCGGCTCGCCCTACCCGGGCAACTACCGCACCACGCTGCAGAACTTCGCCGACCTCGGCGTCGACGTGCAGATCACCGAGCTGGACATCGAGGGCTCCGGCAGCACCCAGGCCACCACGTACGGCAACGTGGTCAAGGACTGCCTGGCCGTGGCGCGCTGCAACGGCATCACGGTCTGGGGCATCCGCGACAGCGACTCGTGGCGGGCCAGCGGCACGCCGCTGCTGTTCGACGGCAACGGCAACAAGAAGGCGGCGTACACGTCGGTGCTCAACGCGCTGAACGCCGGTGGCACGACGCCGCCGACCAGCACCCCGCCGACCACGACGCCGCCGACGAGCACGCCGCCCACCACGACGCCGCCCACGTCGGAGCCGCCGTCGACGCCCCCGCCGGCCGGCGCCTGCACCGCGACGCTGACCACCAACCAGTGGCAGGGCGGCTTCGTCACCACCGTGCGGGTCACCGCCGGGGGCAGCCCGCTCAACGGATGGTCGGTGTCGGTGACGCTGCCCTCCGGCTCGTCGGTCACCAACGCGTGGAGCGCGCAGGCCAGCGGCTCCAGCGGCGCGGTGACGTTCCGCAACGTCGACTACAACCGCCAGGTCGGCGCCGGCGGCAGCACCGAGTTCGGGTTCCAGGGGACGGGCACCGCCCCCGCGGGCACCGCGAGCTGCACCGCCGGCTGATCCCTCTCCCCCTGTTCCACGGAAGGAGTGGCTGTCCGGGCCCGGACAGCCACTCCTTCCGTGAATCGAGCGGGGGGCGGGGCTGGCGATCGACGCGCCGTTCAGTCCTCCAGCTCGGGGCCGAGCAGGCGCAGCTCCTCGATGTCGGTGGCCGCCTGGAGTTCCCGCAGCACCGCCTCGTCGATCTGGTTGGTGTTGCGCAGCCGGGTCACCTCCCGACGCTTGCGGTCCAGCATCTCCAACTGGAGTCGCCGGGCCAGCTCCCGCTCCCGGTCCGTCGCCTCGTCGCGCGGGTTGCGGACGTCGTCCAGGTGGTCCTGGTAACCGGCGCGGAGCCGCTCCACGGTGCCCGGCGCGACGCCCAGCTCCGCGGCGGTTCCCGGTAGCGCCTCCAGCACCGCCTCGGTGGCCCGGATCCGGGCCACCCGTATCTCGTCCGCGCGCTCCCGGTCGCCGGTCAGGCCGGCCCAGCCCACGACCGCGGGCAGCGTGGTGCCCTGCACCACCATGATCAGCACGATCACCACCACGGTGACGAAGATGATCAGGTCACGTTCGTGCACCGGCGTGCCGGCGTGCGTGGTCACCGGCACGGCCAGCGCCGCGGCGAGCGAGACCGCGCCCCGGAACCCGGCCCAGCCCGCCGCGGTACGCATCCGGGCGTCGAAGTGGCGCGACCGCCGCGACTCCCGCCGGTCCACGCGTTGCAACGCCGAGACCGACAGGTGCACCCAGGCCAGTCGGGTGACCACGACGACCAGCGCCACCAGCACCGCGATGCCGAACGACGCCACCGGCGGGTGGCTGGTGATGCTGCGCAGCGAACGCGGCACCTGCATGCCGAGCAGCACGAACAGGCTGCCGTTGATCATGAAGGTGGAGAGGTCCCAGAACGCGTACGCGGTGACCCGGGAGCGGGCCCGGATCACCCGGGGGCCCGCCCACGACAGCAGCAGGCCGGAGACGACCACCGCGAGCACGCCGCTGGCGTGCACCGCGTCGGCGAGCAGGAACGCGACGAACGGGGTCATGATGCTCAGCCCGCCCTCGCGCATCGCGTCGTCGACGTGTTTGCGGATCAGCACGACCAGCCCGCCGACGAGCAGCCCGGCGGCCACCCCACCCAGCGACTTGCCGACGAACTGCCCGGTCAGCGAGAGCGCCCCGGGCACCTTCCCGCCCGCGATCACGCCCACCGCCACCGCGAACAGCACCAGCGCCGTACCGTCGTTGACCAGGCTCTCCGCGCGCAGCGTGGTGAGGATGCCCCGCGGCATCCGCTTGGCCAGGCCGGCGACGGCGGCGGCGTCGGTGGGCGCCAGGACCGCGCCGAGCACCCAGGCGGCGGCCGGTTCCACCCCGAGGGCCCGGGTGACGTACGCGACCGCGACCATCGTGATGATCACCAGCGCGACGGCCAGCAGCACGATCACCGCGAGGTTGGCCCGGATCTCCCGGAGGCTGATCACCAGGCTCTCCCGGTAGAGGATCGCCGGCAGGAACAGCACCAGCACCACCTCGGGTTCGAGGACCACGTTCTCGAACGGGGGCAGCAGGCCGAGCAGCGCGCCCATGGCGATCAGCAGCACCGGCGGCGCGACGCTGTACCGGCCGCCGATCGTGGTGCCGACGAGCACGGTGGCGCCGAGCACGCCGATCAGCACCAGTGCGTCCACGCCGTACCCCCGTCACCGTCCGCCGGAACCACCGTGCCGCACCTCGTGGGCCCGGTGCGGCGGAACGGACCGATCGCTACTCGAAGCGGGACGGGTCGCCGGCGCCCCGGCGCAGGATCTCCGGCTCCGGGCCGGACAGGTCGACCACGGTGGTCGGTTCGAGCCCGCAGTCCCCGGCGTCGACCACGGCCTCGACCAGGTGGTCGAGGCGTTCCTTGATCTCCCAGCCCTGGGTCATCGGCTCCGTCTCACCGGGTAGCAGCAGGGTGCTGGAGAGCAGCGGCTCGCCCAGCTCGGCGAGCAGCGCCTGGGTGACGGTGTGCTTCGGCACCCGCGCGCCGACCACCCGCCGGCGCGGGTCCTGCAACCGGCGCGGCACCTCCGAGGTCGCCGGCAGCAGGAACGTGTAACTGCCCGGGATCACGGACTTGACCTGCCGGAAGACCGCGTTGCTGAGTTTGACGAACTGACCGAGCTGGGCGAAGTCGCGGCACACCAGCGTGAACGGGTGCCGCTCGTCGAGCCGCCGGATCTCCCGGATCCGCTCCACACCGGCCCGGTTGCCGAGCCGGCAGCCGAGCGCGTAGCAGGAGTCGGTCGGGTAGACGATCACGCCGTCGGACCGGAGCAGGTCCACCACCTGCCGGATCACCCGGGGCTGGGGGTTGTCCGGATGCAGGTCGTAGTACCGCGCCACGCCGGCCAGCCTATGCCCCGTCCCGATCATCCGCAGGTTTGCCGGGGGCCGGTTCCGGAAACAGGTGGGGGCCGTTCACCACAGGGGGGATCGACCATGTCCGAATCCAGCACCGCCCGCGCCGCCGCCCGTCCGGCGGAAGTGACCGACCCACTGCTGTGGGATCTGTCCGCCGCGGTGGCCGACGCGCACCAGCCGGACGAGGATCGGGCGTGCGCCAGCCCGAGCTGCGCCGGCGCGGCCTGGCCGTGCGCCGCCTGGGACACCGCACAGATGGGGCTGAGCGCCGCCCGCCCCGGGTCGTCCGCGACCGACGCGCCACCCACCACCACCCCGCAGCGCCTGGCCCCCGCCGCCTGACCCACCCGCCCCACCCAAATTCCCGGAAAGAGTGACTATCCGGGCCCGGATAGTCACTCTTTCCGGGAAAAAGGGGGCGCTCGTGGAGGTGTTGGTGGGGGCGAGAGAGCGCTCTCTTGGGTAACAAAACATTGACGGACGCGTAACCGGAACCTAATCTCGCTTCTCAAGAGAGCGCTCTCTCAGCCGTCGGACCACCATCCGGACACCACCTTCTCCTCTGAAGGGGACCTCCATGACACTCCCCCTGCGGGACGTCTCCCCCGGCGCCGCACCGCCGCCGACCCCGCTCCCGTCCACTCCCCGGCGCCGCCGGGCCATCGCCCTCGCCGCCGCGTCCCTGCTGGCGGCCGGCCTGCTCGGCGTCGTGGTCGGCGGTGGCGGCACCGCCACCGCCGGCACCGTCGGCGCGGGCAGCTTCACCGAGACGCTGCCGCCCGGGGCCGTGCTGCCCAGGGGCTGCGGCACGGTCAGCACCAATCCCCGCATCTTCGCCACCGCCGACGCGCCGGCCGGTGCGATTCCCACCAACGACTGGTGGTCCTCGCTGATCTGGAAGCGCAACAACTGCGGGACCAGTGAGAACCTCCAGGCCCACCCGCTGGCGTTCAAGGCCGAGAACAACGGGCTCGGGCTGTCCTACACCACCACACCGGCGATCAGCGGCACCGCGACCGGGGTCGGCGAGTACCACTACCCGTACACCGAGGACGTCCGCGTCGGGGTGGCCGGGCTGGCCGCGCCGGTGGTCAAGGCCGCCGGCTGGACCGACTGGACCGTCACCGCCGACTGGAGCGACGGCAACCGCAGCATGCGGGCCACCATCGGACACGGCCTGCCGTTCAGCTACTACACCGTCACCGGCGGCGGCGCCGCGCAGCTCACCGCCACCGCGACGCCGACCGTGTGGCGCAACTCCGGCGCCACCATCGGCTTCACCGTCAACGGCCACGACTACGTCGCGTACGGGCCGACCGGGTCGAGCTGGACCGTCAACGGCGCCGGCATCAGCTCCACGCTGGCCGGCAAGGGCTACTTCTCGGTGGCGGTGCTGCCCGGCGGCGCGGACAAGGCGGCCCTGGCCGACACGTACGGCCGGTACGCCCACGCGCACGTCACCGGCACCCGGATGAGCTACGCCTACGACCCGGCGACCGGCTCGGTGCGCACCACGTACGCGTTCACCACCACGCCCCGCGAGGGCACCGAGACGAAGACGGTGGTGGCGCTCTACCCGCACCAGTGGCGCAGCCTCACCGGCGCCACGCCGATCACCCCGACGTACGTCTCGCCCCGCGGCGCCATGCGGGTGCTCGCCGGCGTGCCGTCGTTCACCACCGCCATGCGCTTCACCGGTGCGCTGCCCGAGGTGCCGGCCGTCGGCGACGCCGCCGGCGCGGACCTGAGCACGGTCACCAACTACCTCAACGCCGAGCTGGCCAACCCGGAGGGGATCAGCGGCAAGGACACCTACTGGGCCGGCAAGGGCCTCGGCCGGGCCGCCCGGATCGCCGAGATCGCCGACCAGCTCGGGATCACCACGGTCCGTGACGCGGCCGTGGCGGCCATGAAGACCCGGCTCACCAACTGGCTCACCGCCGGCTCCGGCGAGACCGGCCAGCTCTTCTACTACGACCGTAACTGGGGCACGCTGATCGGCTACCCCGCCTCCTACGGCTCCGACGAGGACCTCAACGACCACCACTTCCACTACGGCTACTTCGTCGCCGCGGCGGCCACGGTGGCCAAGTTCGACCCCGGCTGGGCCGACGACACCCGCTACGGCGGCATGGTCGACCTGCTCATCCGCGACGCCAACAACTACGACCGGGCCGACGGGCGCTTCCCGTACCTGCGGGACTTCGACATCTACGCCGGCCACGACTGGGCCTCCGGCCTGGCGCCGTTCTTCGCCGGCAACAACCAGGAGTCCTCCTCGGAGGGGATGAACTTCGCCAACGCCCTGATCCAGTGGGGACAGGCCACCGGCGACACCGCCGTCCGGGACGCCGGCGTCTACCTGTGGACCACGCAGTCGGCGGCCATCTCGGAATACTGGTTCGACGTGCACGACGAGAACTTCCCGGCCGGCTTCGGGCACAAGACCGTCGGCATGGTGTGGGGCGACGGCGGCGCGTACTCCACCTGGTTCTCCTCCGCGCCGGAGATGATCCAGGGCATCAACATGCTGCCGATCACCGGCGGCCACCTCTACCTGGGCGACCACCCCGAGTACGTCAAGGCCAACTACGCCGAGCTGCTCACCAACAAGAACGGCCCGCCGACGGTGTGGCAGGACATCATCTGGGAGTTCCTGGCGCTCGGCGACGGCGACGAGGCGTTGCGCAACTTCCGGGCCAACAGCACGTTCGCCAGCGAGGAGGGCGAGAGCAAGGCGCACACGTTCCACTGGATCCGCAACCTGGCCGCGCTCGGCAACGTGGACACCACGGTCACCGCGAACCACCCGCTGGCCAAGGTGTTCCGCAAGGGCACCGCACGCACCTACGTGGCGTCGAACATCACCGCGGCGCCGCTGACCGTCACGTTCTCCGACGGCACCCGGCTCACCGTGCCGGCCGGGAAGACCGCCACCTCCGGGGCGTACACCTGGAGCGGCGGCAACGCCACCGGCGGCGTGACCGTGCCGACCGGTCCCCCGCCGACCGGCACGCCGACGCCCACCCCGACCACCCCGACGCCCACCCCGACCACCGCCAGCCCGACGCCGACCAGCCCGAGCCCCAGCCCGAGCCCCTCGACGCCGACGCTGGAGCCGACCCGCTACCTGGCTGCCGGCGGCGGGCTGGACGGCACCGCCGGCCCGGCCGGCACGGTCACCGTCGTCGCCGCGAACGGCAACCACGACGGGACGCCGACCAGCCCGCAGGTCTTCACCGCCACCGGGCTGACCGGCACGTACACCGGCGGGGCCACCGCCTTCGACCTGGGCGTCGACGCCGGCATCGCGGTCGGCAACGGCGTCCAGGCCCGGGTCTCGTACGACCTGACCGGTGACGGCAGCTTCGACCGGGTGGAGACCTACCGGTACTTCGCCACCGACCCGATCGTCGGGTTCGAGCGCTACCGCCAGACCCAGGGCCTGGCCTCGGCCACCGGCACGCTGGGCAACCTGGCCGGTGGCACGGTGAAGGTCGAGGTGTGGAACGCCATCGGCAACAACCCCACCACGGTCGGCACCGGCGACCGCTCGACGATCACCCTGCCCTACTCCCGGTGACCGAGGACCGGCGCCCCGACCCGTCGACGGGTCGGGGCGCCGGCCGTCACGGCCAGCGGCTGGCGGTGGCCTCGAACAGCTCCGGGTCGCTGGCCACCGGGATGACACAGACGAGGTGACCGCCGGGGGCGCGCAGCACGTGGCAGTCCTGCCAGCGGGAGACCGGGGTGGCGCCCAGCCCGCGCAGCCGCTCGACCTCGGCGGGCACGTCGTCGGTTTCGATGTCGAGGTGGTGCCGGGGCGTGTCGTCCACCGCCTGCACGGCGGTGACCAGGCCCGGCACCACGTCGGCCAGGCCGGTGAACTCGGGCTCCGACGGGTCGGTGCGCACCTCGGCGCCGAGCGCGGCGGACCAGAACGCGCTCACCTCCCCGGCCGACTCCTTCGGCGCGTCGATGATCAGGGCGTACAGGCGGGACCGGTGCATCGCCCGAGCCTAGACACGATCGCCGTGCCCGGCAGCCCCGCCGGATCCGACGGTGGCCTCGGCCAGCAGCTCCAGCAGGTGCCGGTACGGCTGCCCGGTGGCCCGCGTCAGGCCGATCTCGCAGGTGCGGTTCACCGAGGCGTACCCGTCGAACGGCCGGGCCGTGACGGCGGCGGCCTCCACGCGGGTCGCCGACGCGGTCAGCTCCGGGTGCAGCAGACCCCGGTCGCCGGCGAAGCCGCAGCACTGCCAGCCCTCCGGGACCACCACCTCGTCGGCGACCGCCCGGGCCACCGCGAGCACCGCGTCGTCCAGGCCCAGCCGCACCGACGAGCAGGTCGGGTGCAGCGCCAGCGAGCCCAGCCGGCGGCGCACGGTCAGCCGCGGCAGCAGCGTGGTGGCCGTGAACTCCACCGCGTCGACCACGCGGAGCCCGCCGGCGTCGGCGAGCAGCCGGTCGAAGCCCTCGGTGCAGGAGGCGGCGTCGCTGACCACCGGCAGCGCGCCGTCCCGGCTGGCCGCCCGCAGCACCGCCGGCACCCGGTCCCGCACCGCCCGCCACCCGTCGGTGAGGCCCTTGGACGACCAGGGGGTGCCGCAGCACAGGTCGCCGACGCCATCCGGCACGAGCAGGCGTACGCCGGCCCGGTCGGCGAGGGTGCGCAGCGCGTCGGCCACGCCGGTCCCGCCCTCGGCGGGGGCGAACAGCGTGCCGAGGCAGGACGGGACGAAGACCGCGTCCGGCTCGTCGGCCGGGTGCGGCCGACGGGGCGTGCCGCCGCGCGGCAGGTCCCGCCGCCACTGCGGCACCCGCTCGGCGCCCAGCACGGCGCGGGCCGCCCGGGTGGCCGCCTCGGGCAGCGCCGGCGGTAGCGCGCCGGCCAGGTCCAGCCCACGGGCCATGCCCCGGGTGGTGGCGCCCCAGCGGCGGGCCGCGCCGCGCCAGCCGGCCCGCGTCGCCCGGCCCTGCTCCTCGGCGCGCAGTCGCTTGACCAGGTCACCGGTGTTGATCAGCACCGGGCAGGCGGTGGCGCACATGCCGTCCACGGCGCACGTCTGTACCGCGTCGTAGTCGTACGCGTCGGTCAGCTCCCGGGCCAGCGCGGCGTCGCCGGCGGCCTCGGCGGCGACGATCTCCCGGCGCAGCACGATGCGCTGCCGGGGCGTGGTGGTCAGGTCGCGGCTGGGGCAGACCGGCTCGCAGTAGCCGCACTCGACGCAGCGGTCCACCTCCTCCTCGACGGTCGGCACGGTCTTCAGGTGCCGCAGGTGCACCGTCGGGTCGTCGCTGAGCAGCACGCCCGGGTTGAGCACCCCGTGCGGGTCGCAGAGCGTCTTCAGCTCCCGCATCACGTCGTACAGCTCGTCGCCGAACTGTCGGCGCACGTACGGGGCCATCACCCGGCCGGTGCCGTGCTCGGCCTTGAGCGTGCCGCCGTGGCCGAGCACCAGGTCGACCAGTTCCTCGGTGAAGTCGGCGTAGCGGGCCGGGGCCGCGCCGTCGGCGAACCGCTCGTTGAGCATGAAGTGCAGGTTGCCGTCCTTGGCGTGCCCGAAGATCACGCTGTCGGCGTAGCGGTGGTGGCCGAACAGGTCGGCCAGCGCCGCGCAGGTGTCGGCGAGCGCCGCCACCGGCACCGCGATGTCCTCCAGCAACGCGGTGGTGCCGGACGGGCGGGCGCCGGCCACCGCCGCGTACAGCCCCTTGCGGATGTGCCACAGCGCGGCCCGGGCGGCGGGCTCGCCGCTGAGCCGGGCCGGGGTGGTCAGCGGCAGGTCGGCCAGCACCGGGCCGGCGGCGGCGACCCGGTCGGCCAGCGCGTCCGGCGCGGACTCCTGCCACTCCACCAGCAACGCGGCGTGCCCGCGCACGGTCAGGGCGCGCAGCGCATCGTCCGCCTTCGGGTCGCGCTGGGCCACCCGCAGCGCGGCGGCGTCGAGCAGTTCGACCGCCGCCGGCCCGGCGGCGACCAGCGCCGGCATGGCGGCCATCGCCGCGTTGAGGGTGTCGAAGACCAGCAGGCCGGTCGCGGCGTGCCGGTGCACGGGTACGGTGCGGAACGTCGCGGACGCGACGAACGCGAGCGTGCCCTCGCTGCCCACCACCAGCCGGGTGAGCAGGTCGGCCGCGTCGTCGTGGTCGAGGAACGCGTTGACGCCGTACCCCATGGTGTTCTTCATGGCGAACTGGGCGCGGACCCGGCGCACCGAGTCGGGGTTGCCGCGGACCCGGTCGCGCAGCCGCAGCAGGCCGGCGTGCAGCGCCGGCTCGGCGGCGCGCAACCGGGCGTCGGCGTCCGGGGCGCCGGTGTCCAGCACGGTGCCGCTGGGCAGCACCAGCACCAGCGACTCCAGCGTGCGGTAGGTGTTGGCCTCGGTGCCGCAGGTCATGCCGCTGGAGTTGTTGGCGACCACGCCGCCGACCGTGCAGGCGGACTCGCTGGCCGGGTCCGGGCCGAGCCGGCGGCCGTGCGGCGCGAGCCGCGCGTTGACCTGCCGCAGCACCACGCCCGGCTGCACCCGCACCCGCCGCCCGTCGTCGAGCACCGTCAGGTCGCGGAAGTGCCGGCGGACGTCGACGAGCAGCCGGTCGGTGACCGCTTGGCCGCTGAGGCTGGTGCCGCCGGAGCGGAACGTCAGCGGGGTGCCGGAGCGGCGGCTCTGCGTCAGCAGCGCGGCGACCTGGCCGGCGTCGGCCGGGGTGGCCACCGCGCCGGGGTGCAGCAGGTAGTGCGACGCGTCGTGGGCCAGCCGCAGCCGGTCCGCGGCCCGGGTGCTCACCCCGCCGGGCACCGCCGCCTCCAGCCCGGCCCGGACCGACGCGCTCAACTCTCCCATGATCACCAACCTCCCGACCCCACCCTAATCCCGTCCCCGGTCCGCCCCGGTCGGTCGGGCGGGTCGCCGCCGGCGGTGAGGCAGGACAGGACGCGGCGCTGGAACGCGCGGGCGGCCGGGCCGGCCGGGGGCGGGGCGCCGCGGCGGGCGGCGATCGACGCCCGGATCAACGCGGCGTCCGGGTCGGTGGCGGCCACCCGCAGGCCGGCGTCGACCTTGCCCAGCCAGACCCCGTCGCGGTGGCGCACCAGCGCGCGGCAGGCCCCGAGCACCGCGTCCTCGGCGCCCGGCGCCGGCCCGTCGCCGGGCGGCGTGGGCCGCGCCAGCCACCAGCGCAGCGCGTCCACCAGCAGCGCCCGTAGCGCCGCCGGGGACGGGTCGGCGAAGACGTCGGCGGCGGGTGCGCCGAGCAGGGCCAGGCCGGACTGGCGCAGGATGCTGCGGTCCAGCGCGTACCAGAACCGCCCGTCGGCGGCGGGCCGGTCGGCCGGGTCGAACGTGGCCCGGAACGCCATCGCGGCGCCGGTGTTCAGCTCCACCTCGAAGCCCGGCTCGGGCGTGCCGGAGGCGGCCACGTCCCGCCGGTAGACGACCAGCTCCAGGCCGCGCGCCGGGCAGGGCAGCGCCTCGTGCCGCAGCCGGTCCACCAGCGCCCGCTTCGCGGCGGCCGGGACCGGGCCGGCGACCAGCAACGCCACGTCCACGTCGCTCCGCCCCGGATGGTAGGCGCCCAACCCGACCGAACCGGCCGCGTACCCGCCGGTCAGGTCGTCGCCGAGCACGCCGCGGGCACGCTCGACCAGGTCGGCGAGGTAGTCGCGGACGTCGTCACGCATGCCGGCATCCTGCCCGGCGCGGTTGCCGGCGCCGACGGCCGGGTCAGTCCTCCGGCTCCGGGCAGCAGACCGTCAGCCCGCCCGGCACCACCTTGACCTTGAGCCGTTTCGCCGTCCCCCGCGCGCCGCCGTCCAGCTCGTACGTCTTCGGCGCGGCGAACCGTACGGTGATCTTCCGACCCCGGGTGATCCGCACGAACGGCGACTCGTCGGAGCGCCCGGCGGCCATCCGCCCCAGCGTGCGGGCCCAGTCCACGGCGCCGCTGGCGGTGGCGACGCCCACCTCGAGCGCGCCGTCGTCGGGCCGGGCGTCGTCGAAGGCCGGGATGCCGCCGGTGATGGTGCCGACGTTGCCGAACAGCACGCAGCTCGCCTCGCCGTCGAACCAGTCGGCGCCGTCCACCCGGACGCGGGTGCGCACGCACTCGCCGCGCACGTGCCGCAGCCCGGTCCAGACGTAGGCGACCCGGCCGAGCCGGCTCTTGAGCCGGCGGTCCGCGTCGCGGATCAGGTCGCCGTCGAACCCGGCGCCGGCCATCACCGCGAAGTGCTCCCCGTTGATCCGGCCGAGGTCCAGGCGGCGGCGCGGGCCGTGCAACGCGACCCGGACCGCCTCGGGCAGGTCGGCCGGGATGCCGAGGTTGACGGCGAAGAGGTTGGCGGTGCCGGCGGGCAGGATGCCCATCGGCACGTCGGTGCCGGCCAGCGCGTCGGCACACCGTTGCACCATGCCGTCGCCGCCCCAGACCAGCACCAGCTCCGCGCCCTCGTCGAGGGCCGCGCGGACCCGCTTCGGCGCCTTGCGGCTCTTCGGCACCTCGTACCAGAGCAGCCGGCCGACGCCGGCGCCGACGAGGCGGGCGCGCAGCTCGTCCAGGCCGCCGCCGAAGGTCTTCTTCCGGTGGGCCACGACCGCGATCACGCCCGTGCGGGTCGGGCGGTCGGTGGTGCTCGTTCTCATGGCGCCCTCGTACCCGGAGCGCGCCCGGCCCACGCCTGCCACCGTGACCGGCCCGGCCGCTCGTTCACGCTGAATCTATGTGCACAGGTTGCGTAGAGCGGCAATCCTCGCATCTCGGACCGACCATCGTCCACGGACGACAATGTTCACCCTGATCAGGGGCTATTGAAGATCATGGCTTCCTGAATTCGCGTCGACGGCCGACTGTCCGGCAGATGTCGGTTGCCCCGGTCACCCATTGCTCCCGGCTCGCGCGCCGTGTGATTGTGCACCCAACGAGCCGCCGACCCCCGACGGCCCGGACGGTCGATCTGTCGACCCGGAGCCACGCCGGCAGCTCCGGTGACCGACCGTCACCCCGCCTCGCACCATCGCGCCGCCCGTCCCCACCGGGCTCCGTGCGGCGCGCCTAGGAACAGGAGCACACCCTCTTGAAGCTCTCACCCCGCCTCGCCGCGCTCACCGGCGCGGCCGCGGCCGGCGTGCTGGCCGCCGGCACCGCCGCGGCCGTGCAGGCCGCGCCCCCCGGGCCCGCCGCCCCGAACCCCGCCCAGGCCCGCGCGACAGCCGCCGACTCGGCCCGCGCGCTGGTCGCGAACCGTCCCGCCTACCTGCAGGCCGGCTCCGACGACGCGTTCGTGCAGAAGCCCGTCATCTCCTCCGAGGGCACCCAGTACGTGCCCTACGAGCGGACCTACCGGGGCCTGCCGGTGGTCGGCGGCGACTTCGTGCTCGCCACCGACGCCGCCGGCAACCTGAAGTACGCCTCGGTCGCCCAGCAGCGGCCGATCGGTGCGCTCGCCACCACCCCGAAGCTGACCTCGGCCGCCGCCGCGAAGACGGCGCGCGCCCAGCTCAAGACCGTCAGCGCGGTCGAGGGCACCACGCTCGTGGTCTACACGCTCGGCGCCAGCCCGACGCTGGCCTGGGAGACCACCGTGCGCGGCACCGGCGCGGACGGCGCCAGCCGGCTCACCGTGGACGTCGACGCCCGCACCGGCGCGGTGCTGCGCAAGCAGGAGCACATCGTCGCCGGCACCGGCACCGGCGCCTGGAACGGGCCCAGCCCGCTGACGCTGAACACCACCCAGTCGGGCAGCACGTACACCATGAAGGACCCGACCGTCACCAACCTCAGCTGCCAGGACGCCGCGAACAACACCACGTTCAGCGGCACCGACGACGCCTGGGGCAACGGCACCGGCACCAACAAGGAGACCGGCTGCGTCGACGCGCTGTTCTCCGCCCAGACCGAACACAAGATGCTCAACCAGTGGCTGGGCCGCAACGGCGCCGACGGCAACGGCGGCTACTGGCCGATCCGGGTGGGCCTGAACGACCAGAACGCCTACTACGACGGCACCCAGGTCCAGATCGGCAAGAACACCGCCGGTCAGTGGATCGGCTCGCTCGACGTGGTGGCCCACGAGATCGGCCACGGCATCGACGACCACACCCCCGGTGGCATCTCCGGCGGCGGCACCCAGGAGTTCGTGGCGGACACGTTCGGCGCGGCCACCGAGTGGTTCGCCAACGAGCCGTCCAGCTACGACGCGCCGGACTTCCTGGTCGGCGAGAAGATCAACCTGGTCGGCTCCGGCCCGATCCGGAACATGTACAACCCGGGGGCGCTCGGCGACCCGAACTGCTACTCCAGCAGCGTCCCCGGTGGCGAGGTGCACGCCTCCGCCGGGCCGGGCAACCACTGGTTCTACCTGCTGGCCAACGGCAACAGCCCGACCAACGGGCAGCCGTCCAGCTCGACCTGCAACGGCGGCAGCGTGACCGGCCTGGGCATCCAGAAGGCCATCAAGATCATGTACAACGCGATGCTGCTGAAGACCTCGTCCTCGTCGTACCTGAAGTACCGCACCTGGACGCTCCAGGCGGCGAAGAACCTCTACCCGAGCGGCTGCACCGAGTTCAACACCGTCAAGGCGGCCTGGGACGCGGTCAGCGTGCCGGCGCAGTCGGGTGACCCGACCTGCTCCGGCGGCGGCACCCCGACGCCCACGCCGACCACCTCCACCCCGCCGTCGGGCGGCTGCTCCGGCAACAAGCTGGCCAACCCCGGCTTCGAGTCGGGCAACGTGAACTGGACCGCCTCGTCCGGCGTCATCACCACCGACAGCGGCCAGGCCGCGCACGGCGGCTCGTACAAGGCGTGGCTCGACGGCTACGGCTCCTCGCACACCGACACGCTCAGCCAGTCAGTCAGCATCCCGGCCGGCTGCCGGGCCACGCTGAGCTTCTGGCTGCACGTCGACAGCGCGGAGTCCACCACGAGCACCGCGTACGACAAGCTGACCGTCAAGGCCGGCAGCACCACGCTGGCGACCTACTCCAACCTGAACAAGGCCACCGGCTACGTGCAGCGGTCCTTCGACATCTCGTCGCTGGCCGGCACCACCGCCACCATCTCGTTCAGCGGCGTGGAGGACGCCTCCCTCCAGACGTCCTTCGTCGTCGACGACACCGCGGTCAACCTGAGCTGACCGCAGCGCGAGCGGCCGGTCGTCATCCTCGGAGACGGCCGGCCGCTCCGTCGTCTCCGGTGACCGGCCGCCGCCGGTCAGGCCGGACGGACGGGCGGATGGGCGGCGCGGGGCGCTGAGCGCCGATCAGACCGGACGGACGAGCGGCACGGGTCAGGCCGGACGGACGGGCGGGCGGGGCGCTGACCGCCGATCAGACCGGGCGTGCGGCGCGGGACGCGGCGGCGCGGTCGCGGCGGATCCGCGCGGCCACCTCGTGCATCGTCGCGCTGAACAGCTCCGCCTGGTCGGGCAGCCCGCCGAGCCGGGCGGCGAGCGCGTCGGCGTCCGCCCGGGCCGAGGCGCTGACCTGAGCGTCCAACTCGGCGAGCGCGGCGTTGACGGCGGCGACGACGTGCCCGCAGAGCGCCTCCAGCGGTTCCCCGGCCAGCTCCGGGTCGACCGCGACGGAATCCAGCCGGCCACCCTGGACGGCGACCGCGCGGACCCGCCCGCCGGCCGCGACGCCCTCGGCCCGCAGCAGGTCGCCCGGCTCGCCGTCGGCGTGCACGGTGGCCCGGGACCGCATCGCGGCCAACGCCTGCTGCGTGCGGGTCAGCAGCTCGTCGAGGCTCGCGGCGGCCGAGAACGCATCGTTGGTCATATCCGCGCTTTCTTCACGTCTTAGCCAAGCACCCGTGACCATAGCAACCGGCGGCGACGGAACCCGGTCACCGGCCACCCCGGCCGGTCACCGGCGCCCCGAGCAGCACGGACGCCGACGGCCCGGCGTGTCGCGGGACGGCGGACGCCGGGCGGGCCGCGGCGTTACCGTGGGCGGGACCGGACAAGATCGCGCGAGGAGCGGGTGGATGACCGACCACGGACCCGAGCTGGCCTTCGGCAGCTTCCTCACGCCGGCCGCCGGGCAACCCGAGCAGGTGGTGGCGCTCGCCACGCTCTGCGAGCGGGCCGGGCTGGACCTGGTCACGTTCCAGGACCATCCCTACCTGCCGGCCTTCCTGGACACCTGGACGCTGATGTCGTACGTGGCCGCCGCCACCGACCGGATCCGCCTGGCCGGCAACGTGCTCAACCTGCCGCTGCGCCAACCGGTGGTGCTGGCGCGCAGCGTCGCCAGCCTGGACCTGCTCACCGGCGGCCGGGTCGAACTGGGGCTCGGCGCGGGCGCGTTCTGGGACGGGATCGAGGCGGCCGGCGGGCGGCGGCTCTCCCCCGGCGCGGCGGTCGACGCGCTCGACGAGGCGATCCGGGTCATCCGCGCGGTGTGGGACGCCGACCGGCGCGACATGATCCGCCTGCCCGGCGAGCACTACCGGGTGGTCGGGGCGAAACGCGGGCCGGCCCCGGCGCATCCGGTGGGCATCTGGGTGGGCGCGTACAAGCCGCGGATGCTGCGGCTGGTCGGGCGCGCCGCGGACGGCTGGCTGCCGTCGCTGTCGTACCTGCCGAACGGGCCGGACGACCTGCCGGCGCTCAACGCGCTTGTCGACGACGGCGCGCGGGCCGCCGGCCGGGACCCGGGCGCGATCCGCCGGATGCTCAACGTCAACGGCACGTTCGCCCGCTCGTCCACCGGCTTCCTCGCCGGGCCGCCGGAGCAGTGGGTGGAGGAGCTGGCCGGGCTCACGCTGGCGCACGGCATCACCACGTTCATCCTCGCCGGTGACGAGCCACGCGCCATCCAACTCTTCGCGCAGGAGGTGGCGCCGGCGGTGCGGGAGCTGGTCGCTGCCGAGCGCACCACGCCCGGCAGCGGCGCCCGGGCCGTCGCCGGGGAGCAGGCCGCGACCGGCGGTCCGACCGCGCTCGCGGTCACCCCCACCCCCGACCCCGGGGTACGCCTGAGCGCGCGCCGCCCCTGGGACGAGTCGACCCGGCCGACCGCCCCGCCGGCGCCGGCCGGTCAGGTCTACCCGGCCGGCGGGCAGGCGGCCGGACAGCACCTGGTGGACGTGCACGACCACCTGCGCCGGGAGCTGGCCCAGGTGCGCGACCTGCTCGACCAGGTCAGGCGCGGCGCGGTCTCGCCCGGTGGGGCGCGGGCCGCGCTGAACGAGATGACCATGCGGCAGAACAACTGGACGCTGGGCGCCTACTGCGCGGCCTACTGCACCGTGGTGACCCAGCACCACGGGCTGGAGGACGCCTCCATCTTCCCGCACCTGCGCCGGGCCGACGGCGGGCTGGCGCCGGTGCTGGACCGCCTGACGGAGGAACACATGGTGATCCACGACGTGGTGGAGAGCGTGGACCGGGCGCTGGTGGAACTGATCCGCTCCCCCGGCGACTTCACCGAACTCCAGGACGCGGTGGACCTGCTCACCGACACGCTGCTGTCGCACCTGTCGTACGAGGAGCACCAGATCGTCGAGCCGCTGGCCCGCTACGGCTTCTTCCCCGGCCAGCTGTGAAAGGAGGGGCCCCTTCTTAACGCCTGGCGTTAAGAAGGGGCCCCTCCTTTCACCTCTGGAGGCCGCGGGCGAGGCGGTCGGCGAGGATCCGGGTGAAGCGCGCCGGGTCGGCGAGGTCGCCGCCCTCGGCGAGCAGCGCCATGCCGTACAGCAGCTCGGCGGTCTCGGTCAGCGCGGCACTGTCGCCGCCCTCGCCGTGCGCCTTGCGCAGCCCGGTGACCAGCGGGTGGGTCGGGTTCAGCTCCAGGATGCGCTTGACCTGGGGCACCTCCTGGCCCATCGCCCGGTACATCTTCTCCAGCGTCGGCGTCATGTCGTACGCGTCGCCCACCACGCAGGCCGGTGACGTGGTCAGCCGGGTGGACAGGCGCACCTCCTTGACGCTGTCGGCGAGCGCGCCGCCGAGGAAGGTGAGCAGCTCGGCGTACTCCTGCCGTTCCGCCTCGGCCTTCTCCTTCTCCTCCTCGGTCTCCAGGTCGACCTGCCCCTTGGCCACCGACCGCAGCGTCTTCCCGTCGTACGCGCCGACCCGCTCGACCCACACCTCGTCCACCGGATCGGTGAGGATCAGCACCTCGTAGCCCTTGGCCCGGAACGCCTCCAGGTGCGGGGAGTTCTCGATGGTGGCCCGGTTGTCGCCGGTGGCGTAGTAGATCTCGGTCTGGCCGTCCTTCATCCGCTCCACGTAGTCGCGCAGCGTGGTCAGCTCGGCCGGGTCGTGGGTGGAGGCGGCGCGAACCAGGTCGAGCAACGCGTCGGTGTTGTCCGCGTCCTCCAGCAGGCCCTCCTTGACCACCGGCCCGAACTCGGTCCAGAACGTGCGGTACGACTCGGCCGACAGGCCCTTGAGCGTGGCGAGCACCTTCTTGACCAACCGCCGGCGCACGGCGCTGATCTGCCGGTCCTGCTGGAGGATCTCGCGGGAGATGTTCAGCGACAGGTCGTGCGCGTCCACCACGCCCTTGACGAAGCGCAGGTAGTTCGGGATCAGCGCCTCGCAGTCGTCCATGATGAACACGCGCTTGACGTAGAGCTGCACGCCGCGCCGGCCCTGCGGGGAGAACAGGTCGACCGGGGCGTGCGAGGGCAGAAAGAGCAGCGCCTCGTACTCGAAGGTGCCCTCACCGCGCATGTGGATGGTTTCCAGCGGGTCCGCCCAGTCGTGCGCGACGTGCCGGTAGAACTCCTTGTACTCCGCCTCGTCGACCTCGTCCCGGGACCGCGCCCAGAGCGCCTTCATCGAGTTGAGCGTCTGCTCCTCGCGGGTGGTTTCGCCGTCCTCGCCGGGCTTGTCGACGGTCATCCGGATCGGCCAGGCGATGAAGTCGGAGTAGCGCTTGACGATCTCCCGGATGGTCCGCTCGGCGGCGTAGTCGTGCAGGTTGTCCTCGGCGTCGACGGGCTTGAGGTGCAGCGTGACGGAGGTGCCCTGCGGCGCTTCCTCGACCGCCTCCACCGAGTAGGTGCCCTCGCCGGTGGACTCCCAACGGGTGCCACCGGTCTGCCCGGCCCGGCGGGTCAGCAGCGTCACCCGGTCGGCGACCATGAAGGTGGCGTAGAAGCCGACGCCGAACTGGCCGATCAGCTCCTGCGAGGCGGCGGCGTCCTTGGACTCGCGCAGCTTGCGCAGCATCTCGGCGGTGCCGGACTTGGCGATGGTGCCGATCAGCGCCACCACCTCGTCGCGGGACATGCCGATGCCGTTGTCCCGCACGGTCAGCGTGCGGGCCTCGGCGTCGGTCTCGATCTCGATGTGCAGGTCGGACGTGTCGGCCGACAGCTCCTTGTCGACAAGCGACTCCAGCCGCAGCTTGTCCAGCGCGTCGGACGCGTTCGAGATGAGTTCACGCAGGAAGACGTCCTTGTTCGAGTAGATCGAGTGCACCATCAGCTGCAACAGCTGACGCGCCTCGGCCTGGAACTCCAACGTCTCGACCCGGTCGCTCACACCGACTCCCTTCACCGTGGCGGTCCTACCGCGGAAAAGGATACGAGGCGTGACCGCGACGGTACCCACCGGCCGGGCCGGCCCGGGAAATCGAACTGGTCCAACCAGTTGACGGGTTGATGTGTCCGGGGCCACACTGCTGGCCATGGCCTTCACCCCCGCGCCGCGCGCCTCCGTCTCCGACCACGTCTTCGGCCAGCTCCGCGACGCGATCGTGGCCGGCCGGCACCGCCCGGACGAGACGCTGCCCGGCGAGCGGGAGCTGGCCGCCGCGTTCGCGGTGAACCGGCACGCGGTCCGGGAGGCGCTACGCCGGCTGCAACAGCTCGGCCTGGTCCGGGTCAGCCAGGGCGGCGCGACCCGGGTGCTCGACTGGCGGGTGCACGCCGGGCTCGACCTGGCGCTGTCGCTGGCCCGCTCCGGCGACGTACTCCCGGTGGAGACGCTGGTCCGCGACATGCTGGAGATGCGGGCGTGCGTCGGCGTCGACGCGGCCCGGCTCTGCGCCGAACGCGGCGACGAGGCGGTGGTCGCCGCGCTGGTCCGGGCCGCCGAGGAGTACGGCGCGCTCGCGCCGGACCTGGACCGGATGGCCGAGGCGAACATCCGCATCTGGCGACTCGTCGTGCGGGGCAGCGGCAACACCGCCTACCAGCTCGCCTTCAACAGCCTGGTGGCCGGCACGTTCGCGGTCGGCGACGTCCCCCCGGACGCCCGCGCCGCCGAACTGCTCGACGTGGCCGGTCACCGCCGGCTCGCCGCCGCCGTGGCGTCCGGTCAGGGCGCGGCGGCGGCCCGGCACGCCCGGGCACTGCTGACCGCCCCGGTCACCACCCCCACCACCACCGGAAGGGAAGCGCGCGCATGATCCCCGCCGTGCTGTACGCCGTCCCGGCGTTCCTGCTGCTGATCGTGATCGAGGCGGTCTCCTACCGATTCCTGCCCGACGACGACGAGCGCGGCTACGAGCTGCGCGACACCACCACCAGCCTGTCGATGGGATTAGGCAGCCAGCTCATCGGCTTCCCGTGGAAGCTGCTCACCGTCGGCCTCTACGCGGCCCTGTGGACGGTCGCGCCGATGCACCTCTCCCCCGGCGACTGGTGGACCTGGGCGATCCTCTTCTTCGCCGACGACCTGGCCTACTACTGGTTCCACCGGTCCCACCACGAGGTGCGGGTGCTCTGGGCCAGCCACGTGGTCCACCACTCCAGCGTCCACTACAACCTCTCCACCGCGCTGCGGCAGAGCTGGACGCCGATGACCTCGCTGCCGTTCTGGCTGCCGCTGGCGCTGCTCGGCATCCCGCCCTGGATGATCTTCCTGCAGCAGTCGATCAGCCTGCTCTACCAGTTCTTCCTGCACACCGAGCGGGTCGGCAAGCTGCCCCGGCCGATCGAGTGGGTCTTCAACACCCCGTCGCACCACCGGGTGCACCACGGCTCCAACACCGAGTACCTGGACCGCAACTACGGCGGCATCCTGATCGTCTGGGACCGGCTGTTCGGCAGCTTCGAGCCGGAGCGGGCCGCGGTGCGCTACGGGCTGACGACGAACATCGGCACCTACAACCCGCTGCGGGTGGCGACGCACGAGTTCGCGGCGATCTGGTCCGACGTCCGCCGGGCGACGTGCTGGCGGCACCGGCTCGGCTACCTGCTGGGCCGTCCCGGCTGGCAGCCGGCCCGGTGAGGCGTTCCTGGCTGCCCCTGTTCGGGCTCGTCGCCGCCGTCGAGCTGGTCGGGGTGGCGCTCGACTCGACGGTGCTCCAGTGGCTGGCCAAGCCGCTGCTGGCGCCGGTGCTGCTGGCGTACCTCCTTCAGCGCCGACGCCGGTGGGACGCGGTGGCGACCGGGCTGGTCGCCGCCACCGCCGGGGACGTGGCGCTGCTCGTGCCCGGACCGGCCGCGTTCCTGGTCGGCATGGGGTGCTTCCTGGTCGCGCAGCTCGCGTTCCTCACCGGTTTCCTGCGTCGCGGTCGGCCGCCGGTGCTGGCCTGGGCCGGCTACCTGGCCGCCTGGGCGGCCGGGAACGCGCTGCTGTGGGGCGCCTTGGGACCGCTGCGGCTGCCGGTGCTCGGCTACAGCCTGGCGCTCTGCCTGATGGCCGCCGCCGCGACCGGGGTGTCCGCGCGGGTCGCGGTCGGCGGCGCGTTCTTCCTCGTCTCCGACCTGCTCATCGGCGTGGGCGCGGCCGGCACCGAGCTGCCCGGCGCGGGCCTGCTGGTGATGGGCACCTACTGCGCCGCGCTGCTGCTGATCACCACCGGCTGGGTGGCCGCCCGCGTCGAGGCCGCCCGTGAGCCGGAGGTGGCGCCCGTCTGACCGGGGTGGGTGGCGGTGCGCGGGAGTCGCCCACCGCCACCCGCGCCTCAGCGGACCCGGACCGGCACGGAGAGCAGTTCGTTGTCCGCCGGGAGCGCGTCGCGGTGCCGGCCAGGTTGTCGCTGTAGGGCCGGGCCAAGAGAAGCTCTGGTTCCGGTTAAGGATCAGCGGTTCGCGCCCCCGCCGAGCGCGCGGGTCACCACGGTCAGGTCGTCGCCGCCGAGGCCGAGCTCCGCCGCGTGCCGCCACTCGGCGGCCAGCGCCTCGGCGGCCGGGAAGCTGCCCGGCGGCGCTTCGCCCAGCGCCAGCTCGACGTCCTTGAGCGCCAGCGCGAGCGAGTACTGGGCGCCGTGCTCGTCGCGGACGACCCGCGCCAGCTTCTCCGCCGCCCAGGGCGAGACCAGCGGGCTGCCGTCCAGCGCCTGCCGGACCGTGTCGCGGTCCAGGCCGAGCGTGTCGCCGAGCGCCACCGCGGCGGCGACCCCCTCGTTGACGAACGCCAGCAGCAGGTTGTTGACGAGTTTGAGTCGCGAGCCGGCGCCGGTCGGGCCCAGCCAGAGCGTCCGCTGCCCGATCGCGTCGAACACCGGGGCGACCCGCTCGCGGGCCTGTTCCGGGCCGGAGGCGAGCACGGTGAGGCGGCCCTGCTCGGCGGGACCGCGGCTGCCGGCCACCGGCGCGTCCACCAGGCTGACGTCGGGCCGTTCGGCGGCGACCAGGTCGGCGAGGCGTTCGGTCGCGGCCACGCCGATGGTGCTCATCTGCGCCCACACCGCACCCGCCGGCAGGGCGGCGAGCATGCCCTGGTCGACCGCGATCGCGTGCACCGCGTCCGCGTCGGTCACCATGGTCACCGCCACGTCGGCCCGGCGGACCGCCCCGGCCGGGTCGGCGGCCACCTCGGCGCCCCGCCCGGCGAGGGCGTGGGCCGGCTCGGGGTGCCGGTTCCACACCACCGTGTCCAGCCCGGCGCCGATCAGGTTCGCCGCCATCGGCGTACCCATGCCGCCGAGCCCGAGCACCGCCACGCGTGTCATCCGCCGCTCCCCTCGTCGCCGTCCGGGCCAGCCTAGGTGCCGGCCCGGGCGGGGGCACTCCGAACGCCGACCGCGGCCGGACGGCCGGCACGCGGGGACGCTCGTGGCCCGCTCCGACGGGTATCCTGCCGGCGTGGCCAGGGAGAACGGGCGCAAGGCGATCGCCTCGAACAAGAAGGCGCGGCACGACTACGACATCCTCAAGACCTACGAGGCGGGCATCGTGCTGGCCGGCACCGAGGTGAAGTCGCTGCGCGAGGGGCGGGTGTCGCTCGTCGACGCGTTCGCCCAGGAGCGCGACGGCGAGCTCTGGCTCTACGGGCTGCACATCGCCGAGTACGGCTTCGGCACCTGGACGAACCACGCGCCCCGGCGCACCCGCAAGTTGCTGCTGCACCGAGTGGAGATCGCCCGCATCCTGGAGAAGCTGCGCGACGGCGGGGTCACGCTGGTGCCGCTGTCGATGTATTTCGCGGACGGCTGGGCCAAGGTCGAGCTGGGCCTGGCCCGGGGACGCCGGTCGTACGACAAGCGTCAGGCGCTCGCCGAGCGGGACGCCAAGCGGGAGATCGCCCGGGAGATGGGGCGCCGGCTCAAGGGCCGGGCGGCGACGCGCCGGACGTGACGCTCCCGCGGGTCGCGGTCAGTTCCTGACCGCTACGTCGGGAAGGCTGGCCGGGACCCGAGGAAGAGGAGAGCCGCAATGGGCCTCGACGTGCAATTCACCTTCGACTGCGCCGACCCGGCCGCACTGGCCGCGTTCTGGGCCGAGGCGCTCGATTACCGGGTGCAGGGGCCGCCGGACGGCTTCGACTCGTGGGAGCAGGCGCTGACCGCGTTCGGCGTGCCGCCGGAGCGGCACGGCGACGCCTCGGCCGTGGTCGACCCCGAGGGCACCGGACCACGGCTGTTCTTCCAGCGGGTGCCGGAGCCGAAACGGGGCAAGAACCGGGTGCACCTCGACGTCCGGGCCGCACCCGGGCTGACCGGCGCGGCCCGGATGGCGGCGCTGGAGGCGGCGGCCGACCGGCTGGTGGGGCTCGGGGCGACCCGGGTGGCCCGGCACGAGCCCGCTCCGCCGCTCGGCGCCGGGCACCTGGTGCTGGCCGATCCGGAGGGCAACGAGTTCTGCCTCGACTAATACAAGACATCTTGTACTTCATCTCTTGTCGGTCTAGCGTGGCGGCATGGCGGACCGGCCGAACCACGTGCACCTGACCGACCCACGGGCCATGCGGGCGCTGGCCCACCCCACGCGGCTGCGGCTGCTGGGCGAGCTGCGCCTGCGCGGCCCGCAGACCGTGGGCATGTTGAGCGAGCGCACCGGCGAGGCGGTCGGCTCGGTCAGCTACCACGTCGGCAAGCTGGCCGAGCACGGCTTCGTGACCGAGGCTCCCGACCTGGCCCGCGACCGCCGCGAACGGTGGTGGCGGGCGGCGCACGCCACCACCGACTGGGACCCGGTCGAGCTGCTCGACGACCCGGAACGCCGGCTCGCCGGCGACCTGCTGCGCCGCGCCGCCATGGAGCGGTACGTGGCCCGCTACCAGGCCTACCTGGAGTCGGAGGCGAGCCTCGATCTGGCCTGGGTGCGCGGCACCACCAGCAGCGACACGGTGCTGCACCTGACCCCCGACGAGCTGGGCGAGCTGCGCGACGAGCTGTCCGAGCTGGGCCGACGCTGGCAGGCGCGCGGCGCGTCCGGCCGGCCGGGCGCGGAGATGGTCACGCTGATCTGGCAGGCCTACCGGGGGCCACAGTGACCCGGGACCGCCGGCCGCTGGCCGGGCTGCTGATCGGGCATGCCGTCTCGCTGACCGGCAACGTGCTGACGCTCATCGCGCTGCCGCTCTACGTGCTCGCCGAGACCGGCTCACCGGCGGCCACCGGGCTGGCCGGCGCGTTCGCCACCGCGCCGGTGGTGCTCGGCGGCGCGTTCGGCGGCGTGCTGGTCGACCGGATCGGTTACCGCCGGTCCAGCGTGCTGGCCGACGTGGTCTCCGGCGTGACGGTCGCCGCCGTGCCGCTGCTGCACGCCACCGTCGGCCTGCCGTTCCCGGCGCTGCTGGCGCTGGTCTTCGTCAGCGGGCTGCTGGACACGCCGGGCCAGACCGCCCGCACCGCGTTGCTGCCGGAGGCGGCGAGCGCGGCCGGAGTGCCGATCGAGCGGGCGATCGGCTGGCACGAGGCGACGTCGCGGGGCGCGCGCATGATCGGCGCCCCGGTGGCCGGTCTGCTGGTCGGCGTGCTGGGCGCGCTGCCGGTGCTGGCCGTGGACGCGGCCACGTTCGCCGTCTCGGCGCTGGTCGTGACGCTGCTGGTGCCGCGCGGCCTGCGTCCGTCCACCGAGGAGGCCGAGCCGGAGACCGGCGGCTACTGGCGACAGTTCGCCGCCGGGCTGCGCTTCCTGGCCCGGGAGCCGCTGCTGCGCGCCATGGTGCTGCTGGTGCTGGTCACGAACCTGTTCGACGCGGCCAAGAGCAACGTGCTGCTGCCGGTGGTGGCCGACCGCGAGCTGGGCGGGCCGGCCGCGTTCGGCCTGCTGGTCGGCGTCATGGGCGGCGGCGCGCTGGTCGGCTCGTTGGTGTTCAGCGCGATCGGGCACCGGCTGCCCCGCCGGGCCACGTTCGTCACCGCGTACGCGATCTGCGGCGCACCGCCGCTGTGGGCGCTCGCCGCCGCGCCGCCGTTGCCGGTGGTGGTCGCGGTCGTCGCGGTGGCCGGGCTGGCCGCCGGCGCGCTCAATCCGCTGATGGGCGCGGTGGAGCTGGAGCGGGTGCCGGCGGCCATGCGGGCCCGGGTGTACGGGGTGATCGGCGCCGGCGCCTGGGCGGCGATGCCGTTGGGCGCGTTGGGCGCCGGGCTGGCCGCCGACCGGTTCGGCACCACGCCCACGCTGCTCACCATCGGCGCCTGCTACCTGCTGGTGGTGCTGACCCCGCTGCTCGGCGGCCCGTGGCGCGGGATGCGCCGACCGGTGCCGGCGCCACGGCGCGCCGTGCCGGAGGAAGCGCTCTCTTGACAACGGGTGACTTCGTTCATACCTTCATCGAAGGTTATCTTTATAGTTTGTTTACCGTTCTGCGGGGCCGGCCGCCCGGACGGTAGGCGGACCCACCACCGCAGGAGGCACCCCGTGCGCAGTATCCGTACCGTCGCCGCCCTGGCGATGGCGGCGGTCGGCCTCACGGCCGCCCTCACCACCGTCCCGAGCACCCCGGCGATGGCCGCCCCCGGCGCGGTCACCTGGTCCGACGACTTCACCGGCCCGGCCGGCGCCGCCCCCGACGCGAGCAAGTGGCGTTACGACATCGGCGGCGGCGGTTGGGGCAACAACGAGTTGCAGTACTACACCAACAGCACCCGCAACGCCGCGCTCGACGGCAACGGCAACCTGGTCATCACCGCCCGCAAGGAGAACCCGGCCGGTTACGGCTGCTGGTACGGAAGCTGCCAGTACACGTCGGCCCGGCTGCTCACCAACGGCACGTTCGCCCAGGCGTACGGCCGGTTCGAGGCACGCATCAAGATCCCGCGCGGGCAGGGGCTGTGGCCGGCGTTCTGGATGCTCGGCAACGACATCGGCAGCAACCCGTGGCCCAACAGCGGCGAGATCGACATCATGGAGAACGTCGGCTACGCCCCCTCCACGGTGTGGGGCACGCTCCACGGCCCGGGCTACTCCGGGGCCAACGGCATCGGCGCGTCCACCTCGCTGCCGAACGGCCAGGCGCTCGCCGACGCGTTCCACACGTTCGCCGTCGACTGGGCCCCCGACTCGATCACCTGGTATCTCGACGGCGTGGCCTACTCGCGCAAGACGCCGGCCGACGCGGGCGGCAACCGCTGGGTCTTCGACCACCCGTTCTTCATGATCATGAATGTGGCGGTCGGCGGCAACTGGCCCGGCTCGCCGGACGGCTCCACCACGTTCCCGCAGACCATGACCGTCGACTACGTCCGCGTGCAGGCCTGGGACGCCGGCGGCGGGGGCACCGGCGGGCCGATCGTCGGGTTCGGCAACAAGTGCGTCGACGTGGCGAGCGCGAACACCGCCAACGGCACCGCCGTGCAGCTCTGGACCTGCAACGGCACCGCCGCCCAGCGCTGGACCTGGAACGCCGACGGCTCGGTGCGCGCGCTCGGCAAGTGCCTCGACGTGGCCTCCGGGTCGACCGCCAGCGGCGCCAAGGTGCAGCTCTACGACTGCAACGGCTCCGGCGCGCAGAAGTGGGTGTTCAGCGCGGCCGGCGACATCGTGAACCCGCAGGCCAACAAGTGCCTGGACGCCACCGGCAACAGCTCGGCCGACGGCACCAGGTTGCAGATCTGGGACTGCACCGGCGGCGCCAACCAGAAGTGGAAGCGCTGACCGGCCGGTGAGCCGGGGCGGGCGGCGCCCACCGCCCGCCCCGGCGCCCGCCCCGCCGGTACGATGGCGCGGCGCCATCCCCACCCCTCTCCCGAGACGGCGACGCCATGAGCGGGTTCACCACCGGAGTCGTCCCCACCGACCGGCTGCTCCTGCTGCCGCTGGCCGTCGCGCACGCCGAGGAGATGGCCGCCGTGCTCGCCGACCCGGCGCTGCACACCTTCATCGGCGGCAGCCCCGCCGACCCGGCGGGGCTGCGCGCCCGCTACGAGCGGCTGGTCGCCGGCTCCCCCGACCCGGCGGAGTCGTGGTGCAACTGGGTCATCCAGCTCCGCGACGACGGCGCGCTGGCCGGGTTCGTCCAGGCCACCGTCACCGCGCCCGTGGGCCCGCCCCGGCACCCGGCCACGGCTGGCGCCCGGGCGGTCGGGCACCGGCACCGCGACGACACGGAGCCGGTCGACGCCGGGCCGGTCGCGGAGATCGCCTGGGTGGTGGGCACGCCCTGGCAGGGACGCGGGATCGCCACCGAGGCCGCCCGGGGAATGACCGGCTGGCTCGGGCGGCGCGGTGTGCGTACCCTCGTGGCCCACATCCATCCCGACCACCGCGCGTCGGCGGCGGTGGCCACCGCCTGCGGTCTGGCCCGGACGGACGTGTGGCACGACGGCGAGGTCCGCTGGACGGGCCCGGCGGGGGCGGTCAGAAGGGGGCGTCGACGGCCAGACGGCGGACCTGGGTGAGGTAGGGGTCCAGTTCGCCGACCTCGAAGCGGCAGGTGCCGATGACGTGCCAGAACTGGCCGCCCGGGTCGCCGTCCAGCTTGTAGCGGCCGTCCGGGCTGACCGCCGCCCAGCCGTCCGGCAGACCGATCAGCGTGGTCCGCAACTGGGCGTGCTCCGGGTCGGCCACGTCCCACAGCCGGACCGTGCCGTCGTCGCCGGCGCTGGCCAGCAGGCTGCTGTCCGGGCTGAAGTGCACCGACCAGACCCGCCGGGTGTGCGCGGCGAGGGTGCCGTGCAGCCGCCCGGTGCCCGGGTCCCAGAGCCGGATCACCAGGTCGTCGCCGGCGGTGGCGAGCAGGTTGCCGTCCGGGCTGAACGCGCACGACCAGAGCCGACCGGTGTGCTCGGTGAGCACCGTGCGCGCCTCCCCGGTGGCCACGTCCCACACCACCGCGGTGCCGTCGTTGCCGGCGCTGGCCAGCAGCGTTCCCTCGCTGTTGAAGCCGATCGAGTAGACCCGTTCGGTGTGGTGCTCCAGGGTCAGCCGGCAGGTGGCGGTGGCCGCGTCCCACAGCCGGACCATCTGGTCGTCGCAGCCGGTGGCGATGGTCTCGCCGTCCGGGCTGAACGCCACCGTGCGGACCCGGCCCCGGTGCGGGGTGAGCGTGGCGAAGTGCCGGCCGGTGCGGCGGTACCAGAGGCGGACCGTGTCGTCGTCGTTCGCGGTGGCCAGGGCGTCGCCGTCGGGGCTGAACGCGACCGCCCAGACGTGGTCGGTGTCCACGTTGAGTTCCCGCTCGTCCGCGCCGGTGTCGGTGTTCCACAGGTGCACGCCGCCGTCGCCGCTGGGCGTGGCGACCAGCGCCTCGTCCGGGCAGAAGACCACCGAGAGCAGGCGGTCGGCGGGGGTGGCGAGCTGCCGCAGCAGGCGACCGGTGCGCGGCTCCCAGAGCCGGACCACGCCGTCGTTGCCGCAGGCGGCCAGCACCTCCCCGTCGTCGCGGAAGGAGAGCGCGGTGACCCGCCGGCCGTGCCCGCGCAGCGTGTGCTGGAGCTGCCCGCTGCGCACGTCCCACAGCCGGGTGGTGCCGTCGTTGCTACTGGTCGCCACCTGGTTCTGGTCCGGCCGCCAGACCACCGGCCACACCGAGCCGCGGTGCCGGGTCAACTCGTGCCGCACCTGGCCGTCGGCGGTGTCCCAGAGCTGGATCGCGCCGTCGCTGGCGGCGGTGGCGAGCAGGCTGCCGTCGCCGTTGAACCGGACGCTGTAGATCGCGCCGCGCTGCCGGCCGAGCACCCGGACCGGCCGGCCGGTCTCGGTCTCCCACAGCCGCAGCGCGCCGTGCGTGTCGCCGGTGGCCATCAGTGTGCCGTCGGGGCTGATGTCCAGCGCGTACACGTCGGCCTCGTGGCCGCGCGGCTGCCGCAGCAACTCGCCGTCGGAGGCCCGGCGGACCCAGACCCGGCCGTGCTGCCCGACGGCGGCCAGCAGCCGGCCGTCCGGCGAGTGCACCACCCGGTAGACCACCTCCGGCTCCCGCACCTCGAACGCGAGCCGGCCGGTGTGGATGTCCCAGCCGCGGACCGCGCCGGCGCTGTCCACCACCACCACCCGCCGGCCGTCCGGACTGAACGAGGTGCCCCAGATCGGCGCGTCGTGCCCCGGCCACTCGTGGCGCAGCCGCGCGGTGCGGGTGTCGAAGAGCCGGACCACGCCGGCCGCGTCGCCGACCACCAGCCGGCCCCGGCGCTCGTCGGTGAGCAGCGGCCACACCCAGCCGGCGAAGACGTCCTCGATGACGTGCCGCACGTCGCCGTGGTCGGCGTCCCACAGCCGTACGGTCAGGTCGGCCGCGCCGGTGACGAGCTGGTGCGAGGCGGCGTCGTAGCGGACCGCGTAGACCCGGGAGCGGTGCCCCTGGAGCGTGCGCACCGGCAGTCCGGTGGCCGTGTCGCAGAGCAGCACGCCGCCGTCGTCGCTGCCCACCGCCAGCACTGCGCCGTCCGGGCTGTACGCCACCGGCACCGGCAGCCGGCCCACCTCGAAGCCGTACCCGACGCCCACCGCGGGCGGCGCCAGCCCGGGCGCGACCGGCCGGCCCGGCGCGACGACCGCGCCGCGCAGCTCCGGCGCGCGCAGCAACGCCGGGTCGGCGCTCACGTCGATCAGCGCGGTGCGGTGCCAGCTGCTGCCGGCGATCCGCGCGCCGCGCAGGTCGGCCCGGAACAGCCGGGCGCCGGCCAGCTCCGCGCCGCGCAGGTCCGCCCCGGCGAGCCGCGCCTGGTCCAGGCGCGCGCCGCGCAGCCGGGCGTGTTCCAGCCGCGCCTCGGTCAGGTTGGTCGCCACCAGCCGGGTGTCGGTGAGGTCCGCGCCGGTCAGGTCCGCGCCGGCCAGTTCCCGGTGCGACAGGTCCTCGCCGCGCAGCACCGCGCCGCGCAGGTCGGCCCGGTCGGGCAGGCGCAGCCGGGCGGACAGCCGCAGGGCGTTCGCGCGCAGCGTCTCGCCGGCCGACTCGTCGCCGAGCACCCGGGCCGTCCACGCGGTGCAGCGGGCCGGGTCGGCGAGGTCGCCGAGGAACTCCACGGCCAGCGCGGACAGCGACCGGACCGCCAGCGCGGTCGGCTCCTCGCCCCGGTTGAGCTGCTCGGCGACGCCGTCGGCGACCAGCCACTCCATCACCGAGGTGTGGATGAAGCCGAACAGCCCGTCGTCGGTGCGGACCAGCAGGCTGCCCGCGCCGACCGCGTGCGCGGCCTGCGGCCCGGACAGCCTCGACTCGGCCCGCCCGGCGAGCTGGCCGGTCGACTCGGTCAGCTCGGCGAGCCGCAGGTAGGACTCGCCGCTCTCCCAGAGCTGGAACGCCAGCCGGCTCACCGCCTGCCACAGCTCCGGCCGGCGCAGGCTGACCGGGGCCCCCGGGATGCCCTGGGTGCGCCGTTCCTCGAAGTCCAGCCAGGACTCCAGGATCTCCCGGTAGAGCGCGGCGGCGCTGAACGTGCCGCCGGCGCCGGCCACCGCGGCCAGCCGGCCCTCGTCCAGGTTGGCGATGAACCCGAGCATGCGCGGGTTACGGGACAGGCCGAGCAGATCCTTGACGCCGGCCAGCAGACTCATCCGCTCGCGGGCGGCGGCCTCGTCGCCGTCGTAGCGGTGCCGCAGGAACGCCTCGATCTGGCCGGGGGTGAAGTCCTCCACCGCCAGCACCCGGCGGTGCGGCAGAAGGCCGACCCGCTCGCCCAACGCGGTCAGCACCTGCGAGTTGGTCTTGAAGTGCTGGGTCCGGCTGCTCACCACGATCTTCGCCGCGCCCTCGGCGGCCTGGAGCAGCGTCTCCAGGTGGTCGGCCGCCCGGTCGTAGGTCACCCGGGCCACCAGCTCGTCGAACCCGTCGAAGAGCAGCACGATCCGGCCCTGCCGCAGCATGTACCGGAACGCCTTGAGGTCGATCACCTGCTCACCGTGGTTGGCCAGGTGCGCGGCGACCAGGCCGTCCACCGAGTGCGCCTTGTCCAGCGCGCGCAGCTCGACCAGGATCGGGATCAGGTCCGGTGCGGCGGTGGGCAGCCGGCGGGCCACCTCCCGCAGCGCGAACGTCTTGCCCCGACCGAAGTCACCGAGCACCAGCACGAACCGGCCGTCCGGGGCGGAGACGGTCTCCAGCAGCTCGTCCACCACGTCCTCGCGGACCCGCTGGTCCGCGCCGACCAGGTGGCGGTAGCGCTGGGGGACGTACTGCCCGGGTGGGTAGAGCCGGTCGGCCTGGAGCCGGGCGGTCTGCGCGGCCACGTAGTCGCGCAGGTCCAGCAGGCCCTGGAACTCGGTCAGGTGCAGCACGCGTACGCCGCGCCGCTGCGCCTCCTCGGCCAGCCCGCGCGGCACCCGGTCGCCGTCGTAGACCAGTTCGGACCCGATGTCCGGGTCGGTGGCGTGCACCCGACGGGCGAACCGGTCCACGTCGTCCGGCCCCGGCGTGCCCACGTGCGCGCCGACCCGCTGCTGCCGGACCACCCCGTCGGAGCGGTAGCTGACGTACAGGTGCGGCGGGTCGCCGTCGACACGCCGCACCACCACCCGGTCGTAGCGGGCCTCGCACACCTCGGCGAGCCGGTCCAGCAGCCGCTCCACCGGCGCCGCCGGCGTCGCCGCCGCGGCCGGCGCCCCGCCCTGGGTGGCGCCCTCCACCAGGGCCGGCCGCCTGGGGTCGGGCACCTGGGCCGGGCCGGCCGCGCCGAACGTGGCCTCGGCGCGCGGCCAGCTCACCGCCGTGGACTCGCCGACGTCCTCACGGTCGTCGCGGCCCAGCACCCAGCGGGTCATCCCGTCCGCGCCGAGTCGCAGCACCTGCGCCCGGCCGTCGCGCGGCGCGGCGGCCAGCGGCACCACCGGGTCGACCCGGCCGGCCGGCGCCGCGTCGGAGATCAGCAGGTTGAGCATCGGGCCGACCAGCCGGTTGACCGAGCCACGGTCGCGCAGCGACACCCGGTCCGGCGGGGCCTCGTCGGCGTACGGGCTGCGCGGGCCGGGGGCGTGCGCCATCGCGCCCAGCCGCAGCCAGCCGGACTGCTGGTAGTGGCGCAGCCGCTGGGCGAACCAGCTCGACTGGGCCTCGCCGAGGAAGCCGTAGCGGTCCTCCTCACGGTGGGTGATGGCGATGGTGGAGTTCAGCCCGGCCACCACCACCCGCAGGTCGGGGATTCCGAACAGCGTCCAGGGCTGTTCGCTGTCGAAGAGCCGGTCGTCGAGCCCCTGGTAGAGGTCGTCGAAGAGCCGCGCGTAGTGCCGCCACTTGGGCCAGTAGGGCGGCTGCGGGTCGACGTCGTCGGCCTCGCAGGTGGCGAAGTACGCCCGGCAGGCGGCCATCGTCACGTCCCGCGGGCCGGGCACCACCACGAGGCGGTGCGGTTCCAGGCCGAGCAGCACCCGCAGCCCGGTGAGGAAGCTCAACGCGTCGGAGAACTCACGCGGGGTGCCCGACTCGGTCAGGTTGCCGGCCACCACCAGCAGGTCGGGTCGGGGCACCCCGTCGTTCATCAGCAGCGTCAGGTCACCCATCAGGTGCTCCTGCACCTCGCCGGGGGTGACCGGGGCGCCCGGGTCGAGCACGCCGCGACCGAACCGGGGCCCGGCCACCTGGAGCACCGTGACGGTGTCGCGCGCCGTGGGCGGCGCCACCGCGGCCGGCGGAAACGGCGGCGGGTTGATCGGGGTACGCCGGGGGCGACGCTGCGCGGGCGCCCCGGCGGCGGGCGCGGCGAGCAGGCCGGCCGGATCGTCCGGGTGGTGCGGGAACGCCGGTTGCCGCATCGGCTTGGCCCGACCGTCGAGCGCCTCCCGGATCCGGTCCAGCACCCGGGCGCGCGCCTGCGCCGGGTCGTCCACGCCGACCAGGTCGACGTAGGTGATGGTGGCGAGCAGACCGTCGATCGGGCAGTCCTCGACCCGCACGGTGACCAGCTTGTTGCCGGTGCCGTCCGGGTCGGCGCGCAACGCCGCCTGCCACTCCAGCTTGCCGTACGTGGAGTGCAGGTAGCGTTCGGACAGCACCGCCACCACCACCTCGGCCTCACGGACCCCGCGGTCCATGAAGTCGATGAAGTTGGTGCCGGCCACGAAGTCCCACGCCTGGATCATCGTGCGGTAGCCGGCGGTCTCGAACTCCCACGCCAGCCACGTCGCCCAGCGTTCGTCGGCCGGCGAATAGCTGATGAAGAAGTCGATGGGGCGGTCGGACCGGGTGGGGTGCGCGCCTACAGCCACGTGGTCATTATGACCACCGACGGTCAACAGATCGACACCCTCGGCAGCTCGGCATGCCGTCCCACGTCGGTCCGGACCGGTCGGGGCGGATGTGCGAGGATCGTCGTTCGTGGAGACCGTCGGCGATCCGCCGTCCGCCGCGCCGGACCGATCCCGTCGGAGCCGGCTGCACGTGCTCGACTGGATCGCGATCGGGCTGGCCGTGGTCGGCGTGTTCTGCGTGCTCACCGGGCTGCTCCCCCGCGCCGACGCCGAGGCCACCGTACGCCGGATCGTGCCCATTCTGATCTTTCTCGGCACGGTGGTGGTGCTGGCCGAGCTGACCGCGGTGGCCGGTGTGTTCGACGCGCTCGCCGCCCGGGTGGCGATCACCGCGCGGGGCAGCTTCCGGGCGCTGTTCTGGCTCTGCGTCGGTTTCGCCTCGGTCACCACCATCGCGCTCAACCTGGACACCACCGCGGTGCTGCTGACGCCGGTGATGATCGCGCTGGCCCGGACGCTGAACGTGCCGCCGACGCCGCTGGCCATGACCACGGTCTGGCTGGCCAACACGGCGAGCCTGCTGCTGCCGGTGTCCAACCTGACAAACATCCTGGCCAGCGACCGGATCGGCCTGGACCCGGTGCCGTGGGCGGCCCGGATGTGGTGGCCGCAGCTCGTCGCCATCGCGATCACCATGCTGCTGCTGTGGTGGTGGTACTGGCGACCGGCCCGCGCCGGGGCCGACCCGTTCGTCCCGCCGCCGCCGTACGTGGCGCCGGACCGGTTGCTCTACCGCACCGCGCTGGCCGCCTGCCTGCTCTTCGTCGGCGGCGTCCTGGCCGGGGTGGAGATCGGCGTCGCCTCCGGGGTGGCCGCCGCGATCGTGGTGGCCGGCTTCGCGGCACGCGCCCGGCACCGGCTGCGGCCGGCGCTGGTGCCGTGGCGGCTGCTGGTGTTCGTCACCGGCCTGTTCCTGGTGGTGCAAACCATCGGCCGGCACGGCCTGGACGGCGTGATGGGCGCGCTGATCGGCGCCGATCCGGGTGCGGAGGGGGCGCTGCGGGCGGGCGCGGTCGGCGCGCTGTTCAGCAACGTGGTCAACAACCTGCCGGCGTACGTGGCCGGCGAGGCGGTGATCGCCGCCGACCGGCACACCCAACTGCTGGCGCTGCTGATCGGCACGAACGTGGGTCCGCTGGCCACACCATGGGCGTCCCTGGCCACGCTGATCTGGTACGAGCGTTGCCGGGCCGCCGGCGTGGCGGTGCCGCTGGGCCGGTTCGTGGCGACCAGCGCCGCACTGGCCGCCCTCGCCACGGCGGGCACGGTGGCCGCGCTGCTGATCGGCCCCGGCGCCTGACCCGTCCCGCGCGTCGGGAGGTCAACGCTCGCGGTGGCGAAACCGGCGGACCGTGTAAAGCAGCGCGCTTCCGGCGAACAGCACGGCGCTGACCGCCAGCCAGCGTCGCAGCAGCGGTTCGGGCGTCAGCCCGGTGGCCGCCGAGTACGTGCCGTCGCCGAGCCCGAGCACGCCGGGCAGATAGACAAGCAGCAGGAGCCCCGAGCCGAGCGCCGGCACCCGCACGTGGTTGCGCACCGCCGGGCCGACGCGCCGCAGCAGCCGGTCGAGGGTCGCGTACGCGGGGAAGAGCACCAGGTCGTGGGCGACCACCGCGCCGACGAACCAGAGCAGCATCCGCCCCGCGGTCGGCTCGCCGGCCAGCCGCAGCGCGATCCAGCCGGTCACCGTGAAGCAACCGACCAGGAGCGCCAGGTGCCACCACGCCGCGCCGTACGCCCGCCGGAGCTCAGCCATCGAACTCGATCTCCTCGACCCACTTGGTGCAGTGCACGCCGGGCAGCGCCGGCACGATGATCCGGGCCGGGAAGCCGTGGTCGGGGCTCAGGTCGACGCCGTTGACCCGCAACGCGAGCAGCGCGTCCGGGTCGCTGACCTGGCCGCCGTGCAGGGTGGCCCGGCTGAACAGCCCGCCGCGTTCCAGCGAACGGACCCGTGCCGTGGCCGGCTCCGCGGCGCCGACCAGCGCGGCGAGGTCCCGCAGGCGTACCCCGGTCCAGGTCTGCGACGTCGACCAGCCCTCCACGCAGGCGATCGGCAGCGTGGCGGTGTGCTGCGGCAGCGCGAGCAGCCGGTCGCGGTCGAGCGTCTCGGCCCGGTCGCCGGCGCGCACCGTCAGCGACCAGCCCGGCCCGGTCCGGTCCGGCGTGACGCCGGCCGCGGCGGCGGTGCGGTTGACCGGAAAACCGGTCGGCCCGTCGCCGATCCGCCGGCCGCGCGGCAGCAGCAGCGCGGTGCCGCGTAGCGCGTCCACGCCCTGCCCCACGGTCAGCGCGGCCAGCAGCAACGCGCCGCCGCCGGCCAGCGCCAGCACGCCGCGCCGGCTCATCGTCGCCGGGCCGGGGCGACGGGCCACCAGGCCGTCCGGGTCCGCCGGCTCCGGTCGGGTCCGGGCCAGCGGGGTACGCGCGAAGCCCGGCCCGCGCAGCGCGGTCACCAGCCGGGGCAGCTTGACCGCCACGTGCACCACCAGCGCCACCGTGAAGATCCAGGCGCCGTACCAGTGCGCGGTGTAGAAGTCGAAGCCGAACAGGTACGCGTACTGCACGTTGAGCAGGCCGGTGGCGCTCTGGAACAGGATGCCGCCGACCAGCAGCAACAACGACAGCCGCTCCAGCACCTGCGCGACGGAACGGGCGGGTGGCCAGGCGAACAGCTTCGGCACCACCGACCAGAGCTTGGCCAGCACCACCGGCACCAGCACGATCCCGAGCGTCACGTGCAGCCCCTGGGTGACCCGGAACAGCCACGCCGGCCGGGTCGGCCAGTCGAACACCGGCGGGTGCAGCCACCCCACGTCCCGGGGGAACGCCTGGTCGAAGCGGGGGCCGTAGGCGATCCAGTCGAGCAGCCCGGTGACGATCACCAGCGGCAGGGTGGCCAGCAGCACGGCACCCAGCACGGAGGTCAGCCACGGTCCGCGTACCGGGCTGCGCCAGGCGCGGTCGACCGCGTCGACGCCCGGGGGACGGTGGCGGTCCAGGACACGCCAGAGCCGGGCCGGCGCGGCGTACCGCGGCTCGATCGCGGCGGGCGCGGGGTCGTCCGGCGGTGGGACGTCGGTGGGCACGGGCACCTCCTCCGGCGACGGGGCCGACCGACCGGCCGGTGCTTACGGGATGGGACGCTAGACGCCGCCGGTCGCCCGCGACGGCGTTTGCCGCATTACCGAAGCCTTACCGCCGTCGTCCCTTACGGACCGCTGACGTCGGACGTGAACCGGCCGCCGACCCGACCCGGGTGCTTTAGCGTGGGCCGGTATGCGGGTACTGCTCACCGGCGCGGCCGGCTTCATCGGATCGCAGATCGCCGACCTGCTGGCGGCCGAGGGCCACGAGCCGGTCTGCCTGGACGCCCTGCTGCCGCAGGCGCACGGCGGCGCGCTGCCGGAATGGTCCCGGCGGCACGACCCGACCGTCGGCGACGTCCGCGACGCCGGGCTGCTGGACCGGCTGCTGGCCGGCGTGGACGCGGTCTGCCACCAGGCGGCCATGGTCGGGCACGGGCTCGACCCGTCCGACGCGCCGGACTACGCCGGGCACAACGATCTCGGCACGGCGGTGCTGCTGGCCGCCATGCACCGCGCCGGGGTACGCCGGCTGGTGCTGGCCAGCTCGATGGTGGTCTACGGCGAGGGGCGCTACACCTGCGCCCGGCACGGCGTGGTGCGCCCCGCCGCGCGCCGCGCCGCCGACCTGGCCGCCGGCCGCTACGACCCGACCTGCCCCGGCTGCGGCGACCCGCTCACCCCGGCGCTGGTGCCCGAGGACGCGCCGCTGGAGCCCCGCAGCACGTACGCGGCCAGCAAACTCGCCCAGGAGCACTACGCCGCGGCGTGGGCCCGGCAGACCGGCGGCGGCGTGTGGGCGCTGCGCTACCACAACGTCTACGGTCCCCGGATGCCCCGGGACACCCCGTACGCCGGGGTGGCCTCGCTGTTCCGCTCGGCGCTGGCCGCCGGTCGCGCCCCGGTCGTGCTGGAGGACGGCCGGCAGCGGCGGGACTTCGTGCACGTCACGGACGTGGCGCGGGCGAACCTGCTGGCGTTGACCGCGCCGCCGCCGGACGGCCTGGTGCCGGTGAACGTCTGCTCCGGCGAACCGCACACCGTGGGCGACCTGGCCACCGTGCTGGCCGAGGCCATGGGCGGTCCGGCGCCGGAGATCGCCGGCGGCGCGCGGGCGGCGGACGTCCGGCACGTGGTGGCCGACCCGACCCGCGCCCGCGACCTGCTCGGCTACACCGCGCGGGTCACGTTCACCATGGGCGTCAAAGCCTTCGCCACCGACCCCCTCCGCTCCCCCGCCACCCTCTCCCCCCAGCCCGCCTGACCCCTCCCCCTCTTCTCGGGCCGCACAGTTTCCCGGAAAGAGTGGCCATTCCGCCCGCGACAGCCACTCTTTCGGGGAAGCTGTGCGGCCTTGCCGGTAGGGGCGAGGGCGGGTTCAGGAGACGGTGCGGAGGAGGTGGTTGACGAGGAGGGCGGTCACGGCCTGGGCGGCGAGCCAGCGGCGGTGTGTCGACGGAGGCAGGTTTGCGACGGCGACGAGCAGCCACACCACGAACGGCAGCCAGATCCGCTCCACCTCGGCCTTGCTCATCCCGGAGAGGTCGGCGGCGGCCACCACCAGCGCGGCGGCGGCCGGCAGCAGCACCGTCGGCCCGAGCCCGACCAGCCGTCCGGTCCACCCGGTCCACCCGGAGCGGCGAGTGCCGGCCGGGCGGGCAGCCGACCAGGCGGCGCGCGCCGCGACGGCGGTACGGCGCAGCGCCGGCCCGAGCACCGGCCCGGCGGAGAGCAGCAGCGCGGCCAGGTTCGCCCACACCCAGTACGTGTACGGGCGGTCGGCCGCCCAGCCCTGGTAGTAGCGCTCGACGACCCGGTCGTACCCCTCCCACCACCGGAAACCGGAGAGCACGAACAGCGCCGTGACGGCCGAGACACCGGCGGTGGCGGCGACCAGGGTGGCCCGGCGGCGGTCGGGCCGCAACGCCGACACGGTCACCGCCAGCGCGCCGACCAGCACGAACCCGTACGACAGGTGCAGCGCGAAGCCGAGCAACAGGCCGCCGGCCAGCGCGGCGAGCGGTCCGCGTACCGCCAGCAGCGCGAGCCCGGCGGCGACCACGCCGGTGAACACCGCGTCGCCGGAGGCGCCCAGCCACACCGCGCCGGGCAGCAGCACCAGGAACGGCAGCACCGCCCGGGCCGCGTCGGCGGCGCCCAGCGCGCGCAGCGTGACCGGCACGGAGACCACCACGGTCGCGCCGACCAGCACGCAGCACAGCGCGGCGGCGGCGCCCCCGCCCAGCCCGACCCGGTCCAGCCAGACGAAGACCAGCAGCGCGCCCGGCGGGTGCCCGGCGGTGTGGGTGGACCAGGAGTCGGGCTGGAAGTCCAGGATGCGGTCGGTGAAGCCGGCCAGCATGCGGGGAATGTCGGTCACCCCGGGCACCTCGTGCAGGTACTCCGCCTGCGGCGTCAACCGTCGCGTCAGCCCGGCCGTCCAGCCGTCCACCAGGGCCAGCGCCAGCGTCCACGCCACCGCGGCCAGCCAGCCGACGGCCAGCAGCGGGCCCCATCGGGCGGTCCGGGCCCAGCGCAGTCCCGGGCCGAGCACGGCGAGCGCGACGAGCGCCGCGAGCGGCGTACCCCAACCGGCGTGCGGACGCCAGGTGGCGTAGAGCGGCGCCGCGTCGGCGTGCAGGCCCACGCCACGCCGGTTGAGCACCAGGCCGACCACGACGGCGGCGGCGAGCAGCGCCGCCTCGACCGCGACCACGACCAGGTCGCCCCGGTGCGGGGAGCCGGTCCGGTCCGCGGCGGGGGCGCGACGCAGGGTGGGTGCGGATCTCATGACGACCGCACGGTACGGGGGGCCGGCGCGGGACGGGGCCGCAACCGCCGGCCCGTCACGGGATGGTAAGAAATGCCTGCTCGTAACGGTTCCGTAAGCACGATCGAGGGCTCGGTCGGGTGGCGGTCGGCCTAGCGTCGGCGGCATGCGGACACAGATCGACGTGGTGCTGCCGTGCCTGGACGAGGCCGCCGCCCTGCCCGGCGTGCTGAACGCGTTACCGCCGGGTTACCGGGCGATCGTGGTGGACAACGGCTCCCGGGACGGCTCGCCCGAGGTGGCGGCCCGGCACGGCGCCCGGGTGGTACGCGAACCACGTCGCGGTTACGGCGCGGCCGTGCACACCGGGCTGGAGGCCGCCGGGACGGAGCTGGTCTGCGTACTGGACGCGGACGGCTCGTTCGACCCGGCGGAGCTGCCGGCGCTCGTCGCCCCGGTCGCGGCCGGCACGGCCGACCTGGCGGTGGGGCGCCGTCGACCGGTGTCGGCCGGCGCCTGGCCGTGGCACGCGCGGGCCGGCACCGCGCTGGTCGCCGCGTTGCTCCGGCAGCGTGGGGTGCCGCTGCGTGACCTCAGCCCGATCCGGGTGGCCCGCCGCGAGGCGTTGCTGGCGCTCGGCGTCACCGACCGGGCGTTCGGCTATCCGTTGGAGTTGATGATCCGGGCGGCGGCGGCCGGTTGGCGGATCCACGAGCACGACGTCCGCTACGCCCCGCGCGCCGCCGGCACGAAGTCAAAGGTGTCCGGCTCGGTACGCGGCACGGTCCGGGCCACCCGGGACTTCCTCACCGTGCTGCGCAGTGTGGACGGCCGGCGGTGACCGTCCTGCTGGTGGTGGCGAAGGCCCCGGTGCCGGGGGCGGTGAAGACGCGGCTGTGCCCGCCGGCCACCCCGGCGCAGGCGGCCCGGATCGCCGCCGCCGCGCTGCGCGACACGCTGGACGCGGTCACCGCCACCGGCGGTGTGACGCCGGTGCTGGCGCTGGCCGGGCGTCTGGCCGACGCCGAGGACGGCGCGGACCTCGCCGCCACGGTCGCCGGCTGGCAGGTGCTGCCGCAGTGGGGCGACGGCCTCGCCGAGCGGCTGGCCCACGCGCACGCCGACGTGGCGCACGCGTACCCGGGGCGGCCGGTGCTCCAGATCGGCATGGACACCCCGCAGGTGACGCCGGCGCTGCTCGCCGACGGCGTACGCCGGTTGGCCGCACCCGGCGTCGACGCGGTGCTCGGCCCGGCGGCGGACGGCGGCTGGTGGGCACTGGGGTTACGCGACCCGCGCCGCGCGGCGGCGTTGCGCGCGGTGCCGATGTCCACCGCCGAGACCGGGCGGCTCACCTACGCGGCGTTGTTCGACGCGGGACTGCGGGTGGGTGCCCTGCCCACGCTGCGCGACGTGGACGACTGGGCCGACGCCCGCGCGGTGGCCCGGGGTGTGCCCGGCGGCCGGTTCGCCCGCGAGGTCGCCGCGCTGCGACCCGCCCTGGTGGCGATGTCGCCCGATCGTCGACCGAAGGCGGTTCGATGAGCGCCGGCCCCGCGAGCGCGACCAGCGAGCCGGGCCTGCGGGCCCGCCAGTCGCCGACCCGGACCAGCCCGGCGGGCGCGACCGGTGTGCCGGCCGGTGTGGACGCCTTCGACATCGCGCTGCGCGAGCGCACCGGCAGTCACTGGCTGGTGCAGGCCGACGGGGTTCGCCGGCGGCTGCCGGTGGAACGGTGGCACGGCCCGGCGGAGGCGGCGACCGCCACGGTGGTGGCCCGCTGCCACGGCCCGGCGTTGGACCTGGGGTGCGGGCCGGGCCGGCTCACCGCGGCGCTCACCCGGGCCGGCCTGGCCGCGCTCGGCGTCGACGTCTGCCCGCGGGCGGTGGCGTCGACCCGGGCGCGCGGCGCGGTCGCGGTGCGCGCCGACCTGTTCGACCCGCTGCCGGCCGAGGGCCGGTGGCGGCACGTGGTGCTGTTGGACGGCAACATCGGCATCGGCGGGGACCCGGCGCGGCTGCTGCGGCGGTGCCGGGAGCTGCTGCACCCGGACGGCACCGTGCTGGTCGAGCTGGACCCACCCGGCAGCGGCGCCTGGCAGGGCCGGGCGCACGTGGTCTCCGGCCGGCGGCGGGGGCCCAGCTTCGGCTGGGCGCGGCTGGACACCCGGGCGGTGCACGGTCCGGCCACGGCCACCGGGCTGTCCGTGCGGGACCTGCGTTCGGCGGGCGGCCGGTGGTTCGCGGAGCTGGCCGTGGCCTGACCGCCGACCCCGCACCGTGGAACGGCGCTACCGCCGCTCGTGCGCCGCCCGTCAGCTGGTGCGGGGCGGGAGGTTGTTGACGCGCCTGCTCGCCGCGATGGCTGGTTGATGCTCGATGGCCCATCTGGCCAGGCCCGACAGCGGCTCCAACAGAGATCTGCCGAGGGGTGTGAGGCGGTACTCGACGCTGGGTGGGATCGTCGCGAAGACCTCCCGGTGGACCAGTCCGTCCTTCTCCAACCCGCGCAGCGTGCGGGTGAGCATGCGCTGACTGATCGCCTCGATGCCACGGTGAAGTTCGTTGAACCGATGCGGTCGCTGCCCCAGCAGGACCACCACGAGCACTGTCCACTTGTCCCCGACTCGGCGCAGGACGTCGGTCACCGGGCACTGATCGTGCTCGTCCCCGGGCACCGGGCTCGGCAACACGGTGTCGAGTGGGGCAGGCACACCGGTGTTCGCTGCTGACATCGAACTGCCTTCTTCCACGAGCCGGACGGGTTACTGATGATGGAGGTCCTTACGAAGAGTAACTAGGGGGAAGCGATGGTCACCCACCATCACGGCGGCAGAGGCCGGGATGAGACAGCGCGGGGCCGGACCGTTGTCGTCACCGGCGGCAGCGACGGCATGGGACGAGGTGTCGTGCTCGCCCGAGCGGCACGCGGCGACCGAGTCCTCGCGATCGGGAGCAACCCGACCAAGGGCGAGTCCCTGCTCTCCGAGGCCACGGCGACCGGGGTGGGTGACCGGGTCGAGTTCCTGGCTGCCGACCTCAGCACGATCGCCGGCAACCAGGCGGTGATCGACCACGTCGCGGCCACCTACCGGACCGTCGACGGCTTGGTGCTGGCGGCGAACCGCCACTCACCTCGGCGCGTCGAGACCAGCGACGGATTCGAATCGACCTTCGCGCTCTACTACCTGAGCCGCTACCTCCTGGGCCACGGCCTGATGCCCGCGCTGTCGGCCGCCTCGAAGCCGGTGATCGTCAACATCGCCGGTGTCGGACTCACCTCCGGAAAAAAAATTAACTGGGACGACCCGCAGCTGCGGAACCGATATCGCACCATCGCGGCGCAACTCCAGGCAGCACGTGCCAACGATCTCCTGGGAGTGTCGATGGCGGGCCGGTTCGGCGAGCGGGTTCCCTACGTCCTCTACCACCCCGGGTTCACCCGCAGCGGCGCCTCCGCGATGGAGCAGGTCAACCCCCTGACTCGGGCTGTCGTCAAGGCCCTTGCCTCGGTTGCCGCCCGGTCCGTGGAACGGGCGATCGCGCCGGTGCACGAATTTCTCGACTCGCCACCCACGGTCCCGTTGACGGCAGTCGACCGCGGCAGGCCCGTGCCGCTCGACCTGGAGACCCTCGACCCCGCCGCAGCGCGACGCCTCGCCGACATGACCGAACAGATCCTGACCGTCGTCTCCTGACGCCGCTCAGTCGGCGAGGCCGAGCGCGGCCAGCCGGTGCGGGTCGGCGATCACGTCCACGGCGGCGATCCGGCCGCCGGTGACCGTGAACGCCATCACCGACAGCGGCCGGCCGCCGGCGCTGACCAGCACGCCGGCGGCACCGTTGACCAGCACCGGCCGGGCGTACGGGAAGAGCCGTCCGAACGTGGTGGCCTGCGCCGCGACCTCGGCCGCGCCGGTGAGCACGGTGGTGTGCGGTGGTGCCGGTCCCCGGCGGTCTGCGGCTGCAACCGGTCGACGCCGCCGAGGTGGCCGCGCGGCTGGTCGACCTGACGCTCGACGCGCCCGCCGGCCTGGTGCCCGATCTGGCCGGACCGGCCACGCACGGCCTCGACGACCTGCTGACCGGCTACCTGACGGCCATCGGTCGGCGCCGGTTGCGGTTGCCGGTACGCCTGACCGGGCGGGCCGGGCGGGCGTACCTGGAGGGGGCGAACCTGGCCCGGCCGGGCGCTACCCGGGGCGTTCGGACCTGGGACGAGTTCCTGGCCGGGCGGCTGCGGTCCGGCGCCGGTCAGCCCTGACCGGCCGGCGGGTGAAACTGTTCGAACATGACCTCGTAGCCGTCCGGGTCGAGCCCGTAGAAGATGCGGGCCCAGCCCACGTCCTCCGGCTCCAGCGTCACCGGCAGCCCCTCCTCGCGCCAGAGCGCGTACGTGGCGGCCAGGTCGGCGGTGGGGACGGTGAGCACCACACCGAGACCGGGCGGCCCGTCCTTGGTGGCACGTTCCCGCTCGGCGTTGTGGTGCCCGTGCCGGTGCAGGTCGGACAGGATCAGCCAGGTGTGGCCGAACGTGAGGTAGCGCAGGTGCGGCTGGTCGGGTTGCGGGATCTGCTTGAAGCCGAGTTGCTGGTAGAGCCGGTGCGAGCGGTCCAGGTCGCGGACCCGGAGACCGAGCTTGAGCTGTCTGGCGGCCATCGGCGGGACGCTACCGGATCCCGCTGGCGCCCCGGTTCACCAGCCGACCGTGCCGAGGCTGATCGGGGTGAGCTGGCGGACCTGCGGCTCGATCCACTGCGCCGCGGTGACCAGTTTGACCAGCCGGTCGATCGTCTCCGGTGGGCCGGCGACGAAACTGCGTCGGTCGGCCGGGCAACCGTAGCGGTCGTCGAACGGGCCACCGTCGAGCGCGCGTACCACCATGCCGGCCTCGGCGGCCAGCAGCAGCCCGGCCGGCAGGTCGACCGCCTCCGGGCGGTAGCCGACGATGCCGTCGATGTCGCCCCGGGCCAGCATCACCCAGGACAGCAGCGGCGCCCACAGTTGCAGCACCCGGCGGGCGGTGGTGTCGAGCACGACCTTCAGCGCCCGGGCGGTGCTGTCGTCGCGGCGTACGCCGTGGCCCTGGGTCCAGGCCAGCACCGGCGCGGCCGGCACCGGCCGGTGTGCGGTGCGCAGCGGCCGGCCGGCCGGGTCCGCACCGTGCACGAACGCGCCGTGGCCGCGCAGGGCGGACCAGGTCCGGCCGGCGACCGGGTCGTGCACCACGCCGAGCACCGGTGAGCCGCGTTCACACAACGCGATGCCCACCACGTACGCCGGCAGGCCGATCGCCACGTTGTTGGTGCCGTCGAGCGGGTCGACCAGCCAGGCCCAGGTGGTGTCCGGGGCGTACTCGCCGCCCTCCTCGGCGATCACCCCGTGCTCCGGCCAGCGGGCCCGGATCCGGTCGACGATC
Source organism: Micromonospora sp. AKA38 (assembly GCF_027925725.1). Lineage (NCBI taxonomy): Bacteria > Bacillati > Actinomycetota > Actinomycetes > Micromonosporales > Micromonosporaceae > Micromonospora > Micromonospora sp. AKA38. The sequence goes on from NZ_BNEI01000005.1 coordinate 1,622,668, forward strand.
AACCGCTCGGCGGCCAGGTCGAGGTCGGTGACCAGGTCACCGGAGTCGTCCTTGGCCCGGGCGTGCACCTCGCCCCGGATGCCCCGGCGCAGCAGTCGGCCGGCCGCCCGGGCGGCGCCCACCGCGAACCGGTGCGCGTCGCGCAGGTCGGGCCTGCCCCTGTTCGGCTCCACGTCCATGGCTCCTCCAGCCAGTCAGCCCCGTGCCACCAGTCGCGCGATCTCCCGCGCCATCCGCGCGGTCTCCGCCGCGTCGCAGCGGTCCCGGCGGACCCGGTGGCTGCGCCCGTCCACCGCGCCGAGGCTCAGGTCGCACGCGCCGGGTGTGGTCCGGCCGAGCGCCACGGTCACCGCGGGCGTGCCGGCGGCGACCTCCGAGGTGTGGAAGCCACCGGCGCGCAGCGCGTACGAGTCGCCGGCGGTGTGCGTCTCCACGGTGGCGGTCATCGCGGTGACCAGACGGTCGGTGGCGGCCACCTCGTCGACCTCGCCGAGGCTGTGCACCTCGTAGATCCGCCAGGAGGGGTCGGCGGGGGCGTCGGTGACGTCGATCAGCTCGTTGCGGACGGTACCGTACAGCACGTGGCTGAGCAGGTCCCAGCTGTGCGAGTGCATGGCCGAGGTGGTGGGGCGCACCGGCGGCGGGTCGGCCGGCCAGGCGTGCACGCAGATCCCGTCGGGGCCGTCACGCTCCACCGGCAGGCAGGTGAAGCCGAGCGGGTGCCGGACCGCCCGCAGTGGTCGCCGCCCGTCGGCGACGTCGGCGAGCACGTGCAGCACCCAGTCGCGCAGCAGCTCCGGCCGGGTGCCCCGGTCGATCTCGCGGGCCAGGTCGGCGTAGCTGGTCATGCGTACGGGTTCCTCGCCTGGAGGGCCTTGCGCACGATCTCGCCGACCTCCCGGTCGCCGAAGGACCGGGGCAGCGTCAGCCCGAGCGCGGCGAACAGCCGGCGGACCTGTTCGACGGACGGCTCGTCGTCGAGGCGGACCTGGCCGGCGGACTCGATCGGCACCCGGCGGCTCTGCCGGCGGCTGTAGTCGAGTTCGATGTTGAACCGGTTGTAGTAGACCTCGCCGCGGTCGATGCGCAGCGCCGGCGTCTGCGGGTTCTCCTGGGTGATGACCACACAGGAGGAGGAGAGGTCGTAGCGGAACGTGGTCATCTGCGCGGAGAGCCGGATGTCGACGGTGAGCAGGCCGGAGCGTTGCATGTGCCAGCAGGCGGCGAGCACCGTCGCGTACGACTCCTTGCGGGTGCGGTCGACCGTCCACGGTTCCTTCGGTTCGGTCGGCTCGTCGGCTTCCAGGCTGCGCCGGAACCACGCGTACCGCTCGCAGACCTCCTCGTCGGTCGGGTCGATGATCTCGATGGCGAGGCTGAGCGTGGCGTTGCGGCGGCGGGCGTGTTTCAGGCACTCGGGCAGCGTGACGGCGCGCAGGTAGGTGCCGGTGCCGCCCTTGAAGTGCCACTGGTCGGTGTGCTGCCGCGCCTCGTCGAGCGCCTGGCCGACCTCGCTGCCGTGCAGCACCCGGACCATGGAGGCGCTCTGGATCGCCTCCCGGGAGCGGGTCAGCGCGCCCTCCGGGCCGGTGAGCGCGGCCATCGGCGGGACCAGGTCGGTGAGCCGCGCGCGGACGTCCACCATGACCTGCCGGACCTCCTGCTCGGCGGTCCGGCGGCGCAGCCGGTCGCGCAGCACCGCCTGGGCGAGCAGGCCGAGGACCAGCAGGATGGCGCTGTTGACCACGTCCTGGCTGACGGTGTTGGTCAGGCCGAGGACGGCGACCGTGACGGCCAGCAGCAGACCGATGAACGCGTCGAGATTGCTGACGACCCAGCCGAGCAGGCGCGCCATGACATCCCCCGGTCGACGACGGAGCCTCCATGATAGCCCTTTGTCAATGCGCGATCACGCCCCGTTTCGCCGGTGGCGGCGGTGTGCCGCGTCGCCGGGCGGCGCAGATCAGCGACCCGCCGAGACCCGGCGCGGCCCGGGCCAGCCACCGCGAGGTGACCCAGCGACCGCCCGGCAGCCGCCATCCGACCTCGTTGGAGCGCATCGCCAGCGGGAGGAACCCGGCGCGGCGCAGCGTGCGCCGCAGCAGCGACGCGGTGAACGGGCGGATGTGCAGCCAGAGGTAGGGGTGCAGCGGGTCGACCTGGCGCGGCGCCCGGCCGGCGAGGAAGGCCAGCCGGTCCTGTACCGGGGCCAGGTTGGGGGTGGTGAGCACCAGCAGGCCGTCCGGGGCCAGCACGCGGTGGCACTCCCGCAGCAGCGCCAGCGGATCGTAGACGTGTTCGATCAGCTCGCCGGCGAGCAGCCCGGCGAAGCTGCCCGCCCGGAACGGCAGGCCCCGGGTGGCGTCCAGGCAGACCGGCAGCGCCGGCCCGCCGGCGGCCCGCCGGGCGGTGCCCAGCGCGGTCTCGGCCATGTCGGCCAGCACGAGCGGGCCGGGCAGCGCGGCCGGGTCGAGCATGCCGCGCGACCCGCAGCCCAACTCCAGCACCGGTCCGTCGCCGGTCACCCCGTCGGCCATCAGCCGGGCCGCGACGGCGCGGCGCACCCGGTGGTACGGGTCGTCGACGTACCCGTCGACCTGCGCGCCGTCGTGGTAGCTGTGGTGGTTGGCGTGCCGGCCGTGCGCCTGCGCGCGGTGCGCCGAAGTCCCGGTCGGCGGCTCGGCCATCGCACCCTCCACAGCGGTCGCCGGCCCCGTCGGCGGCGTCCACCCAAGCCTCGCACCGCGCGCGCCCGGTTGCGGGGATCTCCACCCCGGATACGCCGACGCGGCGGCCGTGGTCCGGCCGCCGCGTCGTCCGGGTGGGTCAGATGGCCCGCGCCCAGTCCAGCCGGGAGGAGTCGTCGTACTCGTCGCCGGGGATCCACCACGGCTCACCGAAGCCGCTGGTGGAGACGATGATGTTGCCGCCGTCGGGCTCGGTGTTCTCCGGCGGGATGGACAGCGCCGCGCAGTACCGGCCGTCCGGGGAGAACACCGGCGACAGGTAGAACCGCGGTTGGTCGGTGAGCTTCTTCAACCCGGTGCCGCCGAGCCGCACCGACGCCAGGGACTGGTTGTACGTGTCCCGGTCGGGATACCAGCGGGTGGTGCAGAACACCACGCGCTCGGAGTCGGGCGTGAACACCGGCCCGCTGACCCGTTCTCCCGCCTGCGGCGTGTAGAGCCGCCGGACGGTGCCGGTCGCCAGCTCCAGCACCCGCAACTGCCAGCCCTCGGAGCGGCTGAGCCAGTGCAGGACGATCATGGAGCCGTCCCGGGACCAGTCCGGGTCCCGCATGACGTGCCCCTGGGCCAGCACCCGGGTGGCGCCGGTCGCCACGTCGACCGCGATCAGCGTGTCGTCCTGCGCGCCGGTGACCAGGGCGATCTCCCGGCCGTCCGGCGACCAGGTCGGGGCGCCGTAGTGGACGCCGGGCGGGTCGGCGAGGAGCGTGCGCTTCTGGCCGGTGACCCGGTCGTGGACCGCCACGTACGGCAGCAGCGTGCCGTCGCCCGACCAGGCGGTGTTCTCCCAGGCCACGTACCGGCCGTCGGGTGAGGTCTTGGCGTTGTCGCCGTCCTCCAGCAGCCAGCGCGGGGTGGTGCGGCCGGGGTCGACCTGGCGCACGCCCCAGCCGACGCTGACCAGCCACGGCCCGTTGACGGTCTCGGCGGCGGCGGCCGGTGTCGCGGCGGCCGTCCCGCCGGCCAGTCCGGTCGTGGCGGCCACACCGGTCAAGGCGGCGGCGCGCAGCAGATGACGACGGTTCAACTCGATCATGCGAAATCCCCCGTGGTAGACATCGCTCCACCCTCCTGACAGGACGGAGACGCCGGGATCGGGCGAGCGGACCGTTCACCGTCGGCCACTCGGCCAGGACGCGGGGTGAGCGGCGGCGACGCCCGGTACCCTCGCCCCGGTGACCTCCGACGCGTTGCGCCGCGCCCTGACCGAACCGGGTGACCCGCCGCTGCTCCCGCTGCCCGGGGTGGCGGTCGAACTGCTGGCCGCCCTGTCCGCGCCGCCTCGGCTCGGCGCGCACCTGCGGCTGGTGCACGACGTCGCCTGGCACCTCACCGCCGCGTTCGCCGAGCGTTTCGCCGCGGTGCCGTTCGACCGGCAGGCGGTGCTCTTCGGCGCCGCGGTGCACGACCTCGGCAAGGTCGAGCACCCGGCCGAGCTGACCGGTCCCGGCTCCGCGCACGAGGAGGCGGGCTACCAGTTGCTGCTGCGCTTCGGCGTGCCCGAGGAGCGGGCCCGCTTCGCGGTCACCCACGCCGCCTGGCACTCCCCCGGCGTGCAGTTGGAGGATCTGCTGGTCAGCCTCGCCGACAAGGTGTGGAAGGGCCGCCGGGTCACCGACCTGGAGCAGCTCGTGGTGGACCGGCTCGCCGACATCACCGGGCAGGAGCCCTGGCAGACGTTCCTGGACCTCGACGACGTGCTCGCCGACCTGGCCGCCGGCGCGGACCACCGGCTCGCCTTCCAGGCCGAGCATCCGGTGCACGACTGATTCTGAACCGATTGACTTTCGATAGCTTCCGAGTGATAGTCGATGCATGGTGACTACCGAGCGTGCGGTGACCGCACTGCGTGCCTTCCTCGTCCTACTGTTCGGCATTCTGCTGCTGTTCCAGACCATGTCGTTGCCGGGCCAGTTCGCGCACCTGGCCCGGGAGGACCCGGAGATGGCGTACCTGCGCTGGCCGGCCACCGCCGTGACCGTGTTCTGGGTGCTCTGCGTGCAGGTGGTGATCGTGTGCACCTGGCAGTTGCTCACCCTGGTCCGCACCGACCGCATCTTCACCGAGGCGTCCCTGGCCTGGGTCGACGGGATCGTCTGGGCCGTCGCCGCCGCCTGGGCGAGCCTGGTCGCCGTCTTCCTCTACGTCGGGTTCCACGCGAACGACCCGGGACTGCCGCTGCTGCTGTTCCTGCTCACCACCGGCGTCAGCGTGCTCGGGCTGCTGATGGTGGTGATGCGTGCGCTGCTGCGGCAGGCCACCACGCTGCGCACCGACATGGAAGCGGTGATCTGATGCCCATCGTCGTCCGCATCGACGTCGAACTGGCCAAACGCAAGATGAGCGTCGGTGAGTTCGCCGAGCGGGTCGGGCTCACCCCGGCCAACGTCGCGGTGCTCAAGAACGGTCGCGCCAAGGCCGTCCGCTTCAGCACCCTGGAGGCCATGTGCCGGGTCCTCGACTGCCAACCCGGCGACCTACTCGAATGGGTCGCCGACGGGGAGGAGGCATGAGATACGCGCTCACCGCCCTGGCCGTCCTCGCCGTCGCGCTCGGCGTCGCCGTGCGCGTCGCCCGGCGTACCCGGTAGGGCCGGCGCCCCCTCGACGCCGGCCCCGCCGGTCAACCCTTCACGCAGACGACCTGCTTGAGGTGGGCGACCACCTCGACCAGGTCCTCCTGCTGGGCCATCACCTCGGTGATGTCCTTGTAGGCGGCCGGGATCTCGTCGACCACCCCGGCGTCCTTGCGGCACTCCACGCCGGCGGTCTGCGCGGCCAGGTCGGCCGTGCTGAACGTCCGCTTCGCCTGCCCCCGCGACATCCGCCGCCCCGCGCCGTGCGACGCCGAGCAGTACGCGTCGAGGTTGCCCTTGCCGCGCACGACGTACGAGCCGGTGCCCATCGAGCCGGGGATGATGCCCAGGTCGCCGTCGCCGGCCCGGATCGCCCCCTTCCGCGTCACCAGCACCTCCACGCCGTCGTACCGCTCCTCCGCCACGTAGTTGTGGTGGCAGGAGATCGGCTCGTCGTAGCCGACCCGCGGGAACGCGTCCCGGACCACCTGGCAGAGCAGCGCCAGCATGACCGCCCGGTTGCGCCGCGCGTACTCCTGCGCCCACCACAGGTCCCGGCGGTAGGCGTCCATCTCCGGCGTGCCGGACAGGAACACCGCCAGGTCACGGTCGGGCAGGTCGGTGTTGTGCGGCAGCCCGCGCGCCACCGCCATGTGCCGCTCGGCCAACTCCTTGCCGATGTTGCGGGAACCGGAGTGCAGCATCAGCCAGACCCGACCGTCGTCCGGGCCGCCCTGCTCCAGGCAGACCTCGATGAAGTGGTTGCCGCCGCCGAGCGTGCCGAGCTGCCGCTGCGCCCGCGTCTCGAGCTGCGCCACCTTCCGGTCGAGCGTGCCGAACCGACGCCAGAAGTCGACCCAGCCGGCCTGCTCCAGACCCCGGACCCGACGCGGGTCGACCGCGTCGTCGCGCATCGCGAACCCGACCGGGATCGCCGCCTCGATCGCCGACCGCAGCGGCCCGAGGTCGTCGGGCAGGTCGGCGGCGGTGAGCGAGGTGCGCACCGCGGACATGCCGCAGCCGATGTCCACGCCGACCGCGGCCGGCGAGACGGCCTGCCGCATGGCGATGACCGAGCCGACCGTCGCGCCCTTGCCGAAGTGCACGTCCGGCATCACCGCGACGCCCTGCACCCAGGGCAGCGCGCCGATGTTGCGCAGTTGCCGGGCCGCCTGCGCCTCGATCGCGTACGGGTCGGTCCAGACCCGGACCGGCGCCCGGGTACCGGCCAGCGGGGTGAAACCCATGATCGTCTCCTTGCTCGTGGGATGTAGGCCGTACGGGACTCGAACCCGTAGCCTCCCGGGCGAGAACCGGGTGAGCTGCCCATTTGCTCCAACGGCCCGTGCCGGGACGGACGTCCCGGGAATTCGCCCCGGACACGGAGAACCGCCCGGCTCCGGTCTGGGGCGGGCGGTTCGCGCGGATCGTCGCGTCGGCGCTAGACGCGCCACCACCCCGGTTGCCGCCGCTGTTCCCGGCGGCCACCGCGGCCCGGTTCGGGCAGCAGGGCACCGGCGCGCGGCACGGGCCGCTCGGCTCGGGTGCGATTCTGCTGCGACACGGCGTGCTCCTGAGGACTGGAACCGGTTGACGTTGCCCGTTCACGGTACGACCACGGAGTCCGGCCCGGCAACGCGATATTGACGAGAGCCCGGTGCGGGCCACCTGTGGAGGCGGCCCGCACCCGGTCGGTCTCAGGTCGCGGAGCAGGACGGCGTCGGTACGCCGTTCGTGCCGTTCCACGAGCCGAGGAAGCCGAAGGTGGCGCTCGCCCCGGCACCCAGGCTGCCGTTGTAGCCGACGTTACGCGCGGTCACGGCGGCCCCGCTGCTGCCGACCGTCGCGTTCCACGCCTGGGTGACGGCCTGACCGTTTGCGAACGTCCAGGTGACGGTCCAGCCACTGATCGCGGCACCACCGGCCTTGACCTGGACCTCGGCCTGGAAGCCGCCCTGCCACTGACCGGCGACCCGGTAGGTGGCCGTGCAGCTCCGGCCGCCGGTCGGCGGCGGGGTCGCGGTCGGGGTCGCGGTCGGGCCGGGAGTGGCGGTGCCGGTGGGCGACGGAGTCGAGGTAGGGCCCCCACCTCCGAAGACGGTGGCTTCCTTCGCGGTGGCCTTGATGCCGTTGACGCCGTTGAAGATCCGTTGACCCCAGGTGGTGAGCCGGGCGGGGTCGAAGTCGGTCGCCATGTCGAGGATCGGATCGCTGTTGCCGCTCCACGACCAGGCCAGGTAGCCCAGGCCCCGGGCCTGTGCCTGGGCGAGGATCGTCTCGTGGTCCACCTCGCCGGGTGCGAACTGCCAGCCGAACTCGCCGATCACCAGCGGCCAGCCGCGGGACTCGAAGAGGTCGAGGTAGTCGGTGATGGCGGCGGCGTTGTTGAAGACCGAGTACATGTGGATCGACAACACCGTGTTGTGCCGGCTGTCCGCGTCCAGGATCGTCTGGGCGTTGTCGCGCATGACGTGCTGCCAGTCCTGGCCCCAGTTCGGTCCGTCCACCATGAGCAGGTGCTCGAACCCGTTCGCGCGCATCTTGCGCACCGCCGCGGCGGTGGCGTCGGTCCACTGGGCGGCGTTGACGTTGCCGATCGGCTCGTTGCCGATGTTGATGACGACGTACCTCTCCTGCCCGACCAGCGCGCTCTTCTGACCGATCCAGTAGTCGACCGCCTCGTCCAGTGAGGCGGCGGCCCCCTCCTCGCCGTAGCCGGTGGTGTCGTGCACCTCCAGGACGCAGATGAGCCGGTTCTGTTTGCACAGCGCGATCACCTCGGGGACGTCGCTGGACGGTCCCCACCGCTTCCCACTGCCCAGCACCACCCGCACGGTGTTGGCGCCGAGCGCCTTGACATCGGCGAACGCTCTCGTCCGGCCGGTGTACCAGACGTGCGGGTGGTTCACCCCGCGCATCACGAACGGCGCTCCGTTGGCCTCGACGATGGCACGGCCACTGACGTGCAGTCCGACCGCGGCGTCCGCGGGCCGAACGAACATCAGGACCGACGCGGCGACGGCGAGCAGGGCAGCGCCGACCGCGATGAGTCTTCTCTTCATGATCTACCTCGCGTTGAGCCCGGCAGGTGCCGGGGTGTGACGCGCCTGCCCTGACGTACCGCTCGACGGCCGTACGCGACGCGATTGTGACGTTTGTAAGAGGATGCTGCGACGAGGCCGGCTCGGGCGCTCGGACGGTTTCCCCACCCTATCCGTCCGCATCCGACAGGGCAATAGGTGTCCGTCTATATACGGCGGGCGGTCAGCGGTCGCCAGCCGCCTCCGTGCCAGGCGGCCCGGTCGAGGAACGAACCACCAGCGACGGTTGGAAAAGCGTCTCCCGGTGGGTGTGGCCCGGTCGGGACTCGTCCAGCAACAACTCCGCGGCGGCCCGGCCGAGCCGGTACGGCGGCTGGTGGACGGTGGTCAGCGCGGGCGCCAGCCGCCGCGCGAACGGCAGGTCGTCGTAGCCGACCACGGAGATGTCCCGCGGAACGCGTAGTCCCAACGCGTGCAGTCCGTCCAGCAGGCCGAGCGCGGCGGTGTCGTTCACACACACCACCGCCGTCGGTGGCGCCGCCCGATCCACCAGTCGCCTCGCCGCCTGCGCGGCGGCGTCCAGCAGCGGAGGCGGGTGCAACCGCAGACGGACGTCCACGAACGACACCGCCGGGTCCAGGCCGGCCGCCGCCACCGCCTGCCGCACGCCCTCCCGTCGCGCCAGCACCGGACCAGGATCGACGGTGGCGCCGAGAAAGGCGATGCGGCGATGGCCGAGCGCGACCAGGTGCTCCCCCGCCAACCGCCCGCCCAGTAGGTCGTCCACGGTCACCGCACACAGGTCCAGCCGGCCGCGCGGGTGGTCGACCAGGACGACGGGTATCCCGTCGCGGCTCAGCCGCAGCAGCGGCTCCGGGTCGTCGTCGATCGGCGAGATGATGATGCCCCGCACCGCCTGGGCGTGCAGTAGCGTGAGCAGTCGCCGCTCACGCGTGCGCCGAAGGTCCGTGCTGCAGGCGAGAATGACGCAGCCCGCCTCGGCCAACCCGTCCTCGATACCCCGGTTCAACTCCGCGTAGAAGGGGTTGGCCAGATCCAGCGTGACGCTCCCGACGACCGGGCTCGGCAAGCCACGTAGCTGCCGAGCCGGCCCGTGCGGCACGTAGCCCACCGCCTCGATCGCGGCCTGCACCCGGGCCAGGGTCTCGGCGGCCACGATCGACGGCCGGCTCAACACGTTCGCGACGGTGGAGACCGAGACACCCGCGACCCGGGCCACCTCCCGCATGCCGCCCCGACCCTCAGAAGCGCGGCCCGGCACGGCGGCCCGCTCCATTCCGGGACCCGGAAACGTCGAGGACGACCACCTGACGAATCTACCGCCACCATCGCGTGGACGGGCGACCCGCTCCGGTCCGGCCGGCCCCCACGTCGGCTCTCCGATCGGCGCGCGCAGTCACACATCGGTGACCAGAGGTGTACCGTCCGAAGTGGCTGCCCGTGGTGCGCCTGGCGGGTTGGTCCGCGACCGGTTGGGGGTGCCGCCCGTGTCACCTGTCTGGGATGGTCGATTCGGTGCAGAGCTGCGCCGGCTCCGCATGTCGGCGGGGCTATCGTTGCGGCAGCTCGCTCCACTCGTGCTGTCCAGCCGGGGACACCTGCACGACCTGGAGACGGGGCGACGTCAACCGACCATCGACCTGGCCACCCGGCTCGACACCGCGCTCGGGGCCGACGGCCTGCTGTCCGGCATGCGGCGCCCGGTGGCCTCCTCGGCAGATCCGGAGCGGTTGGCCTACGTCGCCCGGCATCCGCGCCGGATCGATCCCGCGACGCTGCATGCCCTGGCGGATTCGCTGACCGCCCACCGCCGGCTCGAAGACACCCTCGGCTCCACGTCGCTGCTGCCAACGATCCGTGCCCAACTGGACATGATGATCACGCTGGTGACCGAGACCGCCGGTGTTCTCCGGCCACAGGTGGTTGACGTCGCCGCGCAGTGGGCACAGTTCGGCGGTTGGTTGTACGCCGCGAGCGATCAGCGTCGTCTCGCCGGGCGTTGGTACGGCACCGCGCTGGAGTGGGGCACGGAAGCCGGCAACCCGGACATGGTCGCCACCGTACTCAGCCTGCGGGGGCATCTGGCCTGGTCGGAACGCCGTGCGGATGCGGTCGTCGACCTTTCCGCAGCGGCGGCCCGGCAGCCGGCAAGCCCCGGCGTGCGAGCGATAGCGACCCAGCAGCAGGCCCGTGGTCATGCCTTGACAGGTGAGACGAGTGCCGCCATCGCCCTGCTCGATCGAGCCGCCGAACTGCACGAGGCTGCCGGTCGGGCACCCGACCGGGAGCCGCCGTGGATCTACTTCCACTCGCCCGCCTACCTGACCATGCAGCGTGGGCTCGCCTACCGGCTGCTCGGCCGGGACGCGGACGCCATCGACCACCTCCGGCGAGGGCTGGCCGGGCTGCCGGCGGAGTCCGCCAGCGCCGCGTGGACGGGACCTTATCTCCTGCGCCTGGCGGCTGCGCTCGCGGACACCGGGGACGCCGACGAGGCGTTCGACATCTATGAACGGGTCCGGATTCTCGGACGTGTCACCCGCACCGCCACGCTCATCGACCAGGCCGAGGCCGCCGTCCGCACGTTGTCCGCACGCAGATAGCGGACGCGGCGGTGCTCGAACGTCACTGCCCGACGACTGAATGCTGATCTCCGGGCCTGGCTCGTCGAGCAGCATTCCATCGCGAGCCGCGTCCGTCGTTCGGCATGGCGGTGATCGGGTCCTTTCGCAGCACCGGCATGCCTCCGGAGGAGGACACGTGGACAGGTCGAAGCGCAAGACCGCCGATAGCCGGGGCGAGCAGATTCAGGCCGCCGAGCGGGAGGCGGCGCGGCAGCGGCTGCTCGCGCAGGCCGAGGCGGACCGGATACCGGTCGAGGAGACCACGCGGGCGGTGCCGGACCGGCGGCATGACCGGCGGTGAGGTGCCGGTCGGCCGCCGCGTCGCGCAGTGGCGCGTCCGGCGTCGGATGACCCAGCAGATGCTGGCCGACCGGTTGGGCAAGTCCAAGAGCTGGGTCGACAAGGTCGAACGCGGCGTGCGCGCCCTGGACCGGTTCTCCGTCATCCAGGATGTCGCCCGGGTGCTGCGGGTGGAACCGGCGGCGTTGCTCGGCGGGGAGAAGCCACCGCCGGCCCGCGCCGACGAGGGGGTGGACGGGGTACGCACGGCGCTGGCCCGCTACGACCTGTGCCCGGCCGGCCCGGACCGCCGGTCGTCGACGGCCACGGACGAGCTGGGCCGACGGGTGGATCATGCCTGCTCGGCGTACCGGCACGCGCGCTATCCGCAGGTGCTGCACCTGGTGCCCGAGCTGCTCGACGCGACCCGTCACGCGTACGCCGCCGGTGGCCGGGACGGTACGGACGGGCTGCTGGTGCGGGCGTACCGGATCACGGCGTCGGTGCTGGTGAAGCTCGGTGAGCCGGATCTGGCGTGGCTGGCGGCCGACCGGGCGGTGACGGTGGCCGCCGATTGTCCCAGGTGGACGGCGGTCGCGGCGGTGCCGCTCGGTCAGGCGCTGCGCGCCGCCGGACGCGGGCGGCTGGCGACGACGGTGACCGTCGCCGCCGCGCACCGGATCGGGGTGGCGGCGCGCCCCGGGTCGCCCGTCGAACCGGCGCTGTCCGGGACGCTGTGGGTCGAGGCGGCGCTCGCGGCGGCGTCCTGCGGCGACGCGCGCAGCGCGGCGGAGTGGCTGGGGGTGGCCGCCGGGATCGCCGGGCGGGCCGACCCCCGGCTCGACCCCCACCTCGACGGATTCGGGCCGGCGGCCGTGCAGGTGGCACACGTGGCGGTGGCTGTCGAACTCGGCGACGGCGGCGAGGCGGTCAGCCGGCACGAGACGGCCATCCGGTCGGAGGGCTGGCGGTGGTTGCCCGTCGAGCACCGCGCCGCGCACCTGGTCGACGCCGCGCGGGCGTACCTCCAGATCGGTGACCTGCTGCGGGCGGGCCGGGCCCTGACCGAGGCCGACCGGCTCGCGCCGGCCGAGGTCCGGATGCGGCCGGCGGCGCGTACCGTGCTCGCCGAGGTGGCGCGCGGCGGACCCGCGCCGGCCGGCGTGACGCACCTGGCGACGGCGGTCGGCCTCACCCGCTGACGCGGACCGGACCGCCGGCCCTAGCCGGCCTGGGCCACCGGGTGGCGCTTCATCTCCTCCATGAAGGGGAAACGGGCGGTGAGGTCGGCGAGCGTGGTGCCGGACCGCCAGGCGGCGGCCACCTGGGCGACCTGGAGCAGGTCGGTGGCGTCCCCCCGGGCCTGCACCTCGCCGTCGACCCGCAGGTCGATCATGAAGTAGCGGGCCTGGGCGCCGAGGCTGACGCAGACCACGCCCCGGTCGGAGGTCAGCTCGGCGCAGGTGAACCGGCTGCGGCCCTGCTCGGGAGCGCTGACCCGCCCGACGTCGAGCTGGTGGGCGGTCGCGGTCTGCGTGAGCGCGGGAGCCAGACCGCCGGGCTCGACCAGATCCGGGTAGAGGCGCACACCCAGTGCCGCCGAGACGTCGCTCATGACTGACTCCCACTTCCTCGTGACAGAGACCAGCAACGCGCAGGTTACGAACACGTTTCCGGCACGCATGCCCATCCTGTCCCGCGCGGAGGCCCGCGGCAATAGGAACGGTCAATCCGCCCCCATCGGGCCACCGGTACGCTGCCGGCTCATGGCGCGGATACGGTGTGACTTCTTCTCCGAGACGCTCGGCGTGGGCACCTCGATGACGGTGCTGCTGCCCGACCGGGGCGCGGCCGGGATCGGCCTGGCCGGCGCGGCCGGCGACGGTGATCCGCCGGTGCTGTACCTGCTGCACGGCCTGAGCGACGACGACACGGCGTGGACCCGGCGGTCGTCGATCGAACGGTACGCCGCACCGCTGGGGCTGGCCGTGGTGATGCCGCAGGCGCAGCGCAGCCTCTACTGCGACGAGGCGCACGGCAACCGGTACTGGTCGTTCCTCAGCGAGGAACTGCCCGAGGTGTGCCGCTCGTTCTTCCGGCTCTCCACCCGCCGCGAGGACACGTTCGTGGCCGGCCTGTCGATGGGCGGCTACGGCGCGGTGAAGTGGGCGCTGCGCCACCCGGACCGGTTTGCGGCGGCGGCCAGCCTCTCCGGCGCGCTCGACGTGGTGCACCGGCGGCACCACCCGACCAGCCCACTCGACCCGGCGGTGTGGCACACCGTCTGGGGCGACGGCCCGGCGCCGGACGAGGACGACACGGTGGCGCTGCTGGAGCGGGCCGGCGACGACCTGCCCGCGCTCTACGTCGCCTGCGGCACCGAGGACTTCCTGTACGAGGACAACGTCCGGTTCGTCGACACCGCCCGGCGGCGCGGCCTGCCGCTCACCGTCGACTTCGCCCCCGGCGACCACGACTGGCCCTACTGGGACGCCCAGATCGCCAACGTGCTCACCTGGCTGCCGTTGCGCGGTCGCTGACCGGCACACTCACACGCCGACGGTGCCGTCGACGGCCTCCCGGAGCAGGTCGGCGTGGCCGTTGTGCCGGGCGTACTCGTGGATCATGTGCAGCATCACCAGGCGCAGCGAGACGTCCTCGCCCCAACGGGCCTGGTGGCCGGTCACGTCGAGCGACTCGGCCGCGAGCTCGATCCGGCGGGCGTGCGCGACCTCCCGCTGCCACGCCTCGAACGCCTCCGCGCGGTCGGCGTCGCGCGCGTCGTACGCCGCCTGGTAGTCGTCGGTCTCCGACCAGACCAGCGGCACGTCCTCGGCGGCGATGACGCGACGGAACCAGGCGCGTTCCACCTCGGCCATGTGCCGGACCAGGCCGAGCAGGGACAGCGTGGACGGCGGCGAGGACTGCCGGCGCAGCTGCTCGTCGGTCAGCCCCTCGCACTTGCGGGCCAGGGTGGCACGGTGGAAGTCGAGGAAGGCGCGCAGCGTCTCCCGCTCGCCGGCCCGCAGCGGCGGGCCGATCCGTTCGATGGTCACCGGGGACGTCCTTCCGGGGCGGGGTCGGTCCCCCGGAGCCTAACCGTCGTGGATCATGAGGCAACCGGGTTACCGCAGCGAGGAGCGGGCCACCGGAAAGTCGAACCAGGTGTCCGGGTACGGCTCGTCCACGTACCGGTAGTGCCACCACTCACGTGGATAGTTCTCGAAGCCCTGCGCCGTCATCAACTCCTTGAGCAACGCCCGGTTCCGGCGGGCGGTGTCGGTGAGCCCCGGGGCGGCGGTGTGGGCGCGCGGGTCGAAGCAGTCGAACCCGGTGCCCATGTCGACCGAGTCGTCGGCGAAGCGCCGGCCGGCGGGCGCGGTGCAGGGCAGCAGCGGTTGGCCCGGCGCGTAGCCGGGCTGCGTGGGGGTGGGCACCGGGACCAGGGTCAGGTCGAGCGTGCTGCCCCGGCTGTGCGCGGTGGGCGCGCCGAGGTAGCCGTCGGCGAAGAGCCGGTCCTTCGGCACGTCGGGGTAGAACTCCGCCTTCGTCTGTTGCTCCTGCGGGCGCTTCGCCCAGGCGACGAACTCGTTCACGGCCCGCTGCGGGCGGTAGCAGTCGTACACCTTCAGGCTTCGGCCGCGGCCGAGCGCGGCGGCCTGCACCCGGCTCAGCGCCTCCGCGGCCCGGCGGGTGAGCAGGCAGAGCGGCTCGGCATAGCCGTCGATCGGCCGGCCGACGAAGTTGTGCGCGCCCGCGTACCGGATGTCGGTGCGCACGCCCGCGTCGACGGTGGCCAGGTCGACGATGTCGGCCGGGGCACGGGGGCCGGTCGGGGTGGCCGACGGCGTCGGGCGCGGCGCGGGTCGCTGGCAGCCGGCGGCGAGGGCCGTGACCACCACGACCAGGACCATTGCCGTACGTCTGCGCACGCTGCCGTGTCTACCACGGTGTAAGGAGGGGCTCCTTGTTAACAGACGTCTGTTAACAAGGGGCCCCTCCTTACACCAGCGTCGCGTGGAGGAAGTCGACCGCGGCGGCGTCGTCGTCGATGCCGCCCGCCTCGTGGCCGTTGAAGCGCCAGACCGTCAGCTCCTTCTCGCCCCGGTAGTCGTGGTACGCGGCGTAGACCGTCGACGGCGGGACGATCTCGTCCATCAGCGCGACGGAGAAGCGGGCCGGCACCTCGGCGCGCCTGGCGAACGCGACCCCGTCGACGTAGCCGAGCGTGTGGAACACCTGTTCCGCCCGGTCCCGGTGCACGGCCAGGTAGTCCCGGATCTCGCGGAACGGCGCCGAGTCGGTGAGCCCCACGGCGCGGGGGATGTCGCAGAGGAACGGCACGTGCGCCACCGCCGCGCGCACCCCCGGGGCCAGCGCGGCGGCGGCCAGCGCGGCGGCCCCGCCCTGGCTGTGGCCCAGCACGGCGATCCGGGTCGGGTCGACGCCCGGCAGCTCGCGGGCCGCGTCGACGGCCCGGACCGCGTCGGTGAGGAAGCGCCGGTAGTAGTAGCGGCGGGGCTCCTCCACGCCCCGGGTGGCCATGCCGGGCGCCTGCGGCCCGGCCGCCGCGACGTCCGGGGTGTCGCCGCGGCTCCACCCCGAGCCCTGGCCGCGGGTGTCCATCTGGAGGTGGGCGAAGCCGGCGGCGGACCAGAGCAGGTTCTCCAGCGGGTGACCGCGGCCGCCGCCGTAGCCGACGTACTGCACCACGGTCGGCAGCGGCGTGGGCGCGCCGCGGGGCACCCGCAGCCAGGCCCGGACCGGCTGCCCGGCGAACCCGGGAAAGGTCACGTCGAAGACGTCCACGGCCGCCAGCGGGGTCGGCACCGGGGTCGCGGTCACCGGGTCGCCGCAGGAGCGGGCCTCGGCCAGCGTCTCGGCCCAGAAGGCGTCGAAGTCGGAGGGTTCGCGCAGGTCGCTGCGGTGCTGGCGGAGCTCGGCCTCGGTCAGGTCGGTGAACACGCCTGGGCTTCCTCGTCGGGTCGGCATGGGCACGTCGCGGCACGGTCGCCGACGCGTTTCCGGAAGGTTTCCGCAAGTTGTCCGAACGCTAGGGCCGGGTCGATCTGTCGTCAAGCCCTCGGCGTACGGCAAGATGTCCGTGGGGCGGAACGGTTTTCCGGTCGGTCCGGCAGCCGGCGAAGGGAACACGGGTGAGCGCGGACGACGAGCGCAGGGTGACCATCACCGCGATCGCACGGGAGGCCGGTGTCTCCGTGCCCACCGTGTCGCGGGTGCTCAACGGGCGTTCCGACGTCGCGCCGGACACCCGGGAGCGGGTCGAGGAGTTGCTGCGCCACCACGGTTACCGCCGCCGCAACAGCCGCACGGTACGCCGGGCGGACCTGGTCGACCTGGTCTTCAACGACCTGGACAGCCCCTGGGCCGTGGAGATCATCCGCGGGGTGGAGGACGTCGGCCACGCCGCCGGGGTGGGCATCGTCGTCTCGGCCGTGCACCGCGAGTCCAGCTCCACCCGGCAGTGGCTGCACAACCTGCGCGCCCGCGCCTCCGACGGGGTGATCGTGGTGACCTCGCACCTGAGCCCGGCGGTGCACGCGCAACTGCGCCGGCTCAACGTGCCGGTGGTGGTGGTCGACCCGGACGCCGGCGTGGCCGGGACCGACGTGCCGGCGATCGGCGCCACCAACTGGACCGGCGGCCTGTCCGCCACCGAGCACCTGTTGAGCCTGGGCCACCAGCGGATCGGGTTCGTCGCCGGCCCGCCGCACCTGCTGTGCAGCCGGGCCCGGCTGGACGGCTACCGGGCCGCGCTGGCCGCCGCCGGCGTGCCGGCCGACGACCGGCTGGTGCACCCGGGCGACTTCTACCACGCCGCCGGCTACACGGCCGGCGGCGCGCTGCTCGACCTCGACGACCCGCCCACCGCGATCTTCGCGGCCAGCGACCAGATGGCCTTCGGCGTCTACGAGGCGGTGCGCCGCCGCGGCCTGCGGGTCGCCGACGACGTCTCCGTGGTCGGCTTCGACGACCTGCCCGAGGCGCGGTGGGCCTCACCGCCGCTGACCACCGTGCGCCAGCCGCTGGTGGAGATGGGCCGCCTCGCGGCCCGCACCGTGCTGCGCCTGGCCCAGGGTGAGGAGATCGAGTCGCCCCGGATCGAACTGGCCACCGAACTGGTGGTGCGGGACAGCACCGCGGCCCCCGCCGGCCGCTGACCAGTCGGACTTCTCAGTCGCCTTCCGGAATTTCCGGCTTCCGCAGCCCGGGCGCGGCCGACAGTGCCACCGCCGCGGCGTGCCGACGGCGACGGGCCAGCAGCACCGCTCCCCCGGCCACCACCACCGCGCCCACCGTCAGCGGCACGCCGACGCCCGACCCGGTGCCGGGCCGCGCCGCGCCGCCGCCCAGGTCGGCGTGCCCGGCCAGCGCCGACGCGGCCCCGGTGGCGGGCGTCGGCGAGCGGTCCAGCTCGCCCGGCTCCACCAGGCGGCCGACCGCCGCGTCCCGGGGCAGCCCGAATCCCCAGTCCAGCAGCGCCGCGCCCTGCTGCCAGCCGCGCTGGGTGGGGATCTCCGCGCCGAGCAGCGTCACCACCAGGCGGCGCCCGCCACGCTCGGCCGCGCCGACGTACGTGTGCCGGGCCAGATCGGTGAAGCCGGTCTTGCCACCGAGCGCGCCCGGATAGTGGTCCAGCAGCATGTTGTCGTTCTGGATCTGGAACGCCTTCTCGGGCAGCGCCGGCTGGGCGGGCACCTGCGCGGTGCGGGTGGCGGTGTAGCGCCGGAAGGCCGGCTCGCGGAAGCACGCCCGGGCGATCAACGCCAGGTCGTACGCGCTGGTGAACTGCCCCGGGCCGTCCAGCCCGGACGGCGTGACCGCGTGCGTCTGCCGGGCGCCGAGCCGATGCGCCTCGTCGTTCATCGCGCGGACGCCGCCGGCCAGCCCGTCCGGGCCGCCGCCGAGCCGGGCCAGCGCGTTGGCCGCCTCGTTGCCCGACTTCAGCAGCAGGCCCAGCCAGATCGTCTCGATCCGGTAGCGCCCGCCCTCGGCCAGCCCCACCGCCGAGCTGCCCGGCTCGATCGCCAGGTCACCGGCGGTCATGGTGACCTCCCGGTCCGGGTCCAGCCGGGGCAGCATGGTGGCGGCCAGCAGCAGCTTCTGCACGCTGGCCGGGACGCCGTACTCGTGCGGGCCGCAGCCGCCGAGTACCGCGCCGGTGTCCAGGTCGGCGACCAGCCACGAGGTCGCGGTCACCGGCGGCGGCGTCGCGGTCGCCGCGGGCGGCACGACGAGTCCGGCGGTGTCCAGCGCCGCGCCGCCGACGGACCGCGCGGCCGGGTCGGGCGGCGGCGGGGCCTGCGGCGGACGGGTCGCCGGGGCCGGCACGTTCGGGCAGGGCGGCGCCCCACCGGGCAGCCGGCGGGCCGGCCCGCCGGTCCGGGTCGCCGCCACGGCGGGTGTCACCGGCGTCGACAGCGGCAGGAGCAGGACGGCGGCCAGCGCCACGGACGGTCGCCAGGTCCCCATGCCCCGGACGCTAGCCACGCCGACCCGAACGGGTCGCCGGCTCCGGGATTCGCGCCCCGGCGGCGTTGTGGTGGCGTAGGGTCCCGGCTCTGCGGTCAGCGCGCCGCGAGCCCGTGGCCGCCGAGCGGGCCGACCTTCCACCCCCGGTGACGGCACTCCGCGAGCAGTCCGGGCAGCGCGGCGAGCCCGGCCCGCCAGGCGCCCGGCGCGGCGGCGCAGGAGGAGTCGTGCAGCAGGACCGTGCCGCCGCCGCGCAACCCGGCCAGGACGCGGCGGCGGACACCGTCCCCGGTCGCCGACGTGGTCCAGTCCCGCCCCCAGCAGCTCCACAGCACCGGCCGCAGACGCAGTCGCCGGGCGGCGACCAGGGCCGCGCCGGTGAGCACCCCGTACGGCGGGCGCAGGAACGCCGGCGGCCGGCCGGTCACGTCCACCACCAGGTCGTACGCCCGGGTCAGGTCGCGGACGGTGCCGGCCGGCCCGCGCAGCAACAGGTTGTCGTGTGCCCAGCCGTGCAGCGCCACCTCGTGCCCGGCCGCCACCAGCCGGCGGCCCAGGTCCGGTCGGCGCCGCAGCATCACGCCGAGCACGAAGAACGTGGCCCGGACCCGGTGCGCGGCCAGCACGTCCAGGAAGTGGGGCGTCGACTCCGGGTCCGGGCCGTCGTCGAAGGTCAGCGCGACCCGGTCGGGTGCCCCGAGGCCGTGCAGGCCGGGCAGCAGGCGCTGCCGGAGGGCCGGGAGCGTGGTGACCGCCGGCGCCGCGTGGGCCAGCGGCAGCGCCACCGCCGCGGCCAGGGCGGCCGTCCTCACCGCAGTCCGCCGGTGGACTGGAGCAGCGCGGCGACGACGGCCACCGCGTCACCGACCGGATCCAGCAGCGGCCGACGCCCCGGGTCGGCCGGACCGGCCGGGGCAGCCCGGCGCGCGGCCTCGGCGACCAGTCCGACCGGGTCCTCCGACACCGGGCCGGCGCGCGCCCCGGCCGGGTCCTCGGGCCCGGGATCGGGGCGCGGCACGGCGGTCCCCGGCGGCGGGGCGCGGTGCGGCGGCGGGGCCGGCGGGCCGGCGTCGAGCACCGCCGCGAGCACCGGGCCGAGCTGTTCCGGGGTGCCCGCCCACCGGGTGAGGCCGGACCGGGCCAGGACGTCGGCGTTCGCCCGCCCGTGCCCCGGCAGGGGACGGTAGGTGACCACCGGCACCCCGGCCGCGAGCGCCTCCTGACAGGTCAGCCCGCCGGCGTTCTCCACCACCACGTCCACGGCCCGCATCAGCGTCGGCATGTCGTCCACCCAGCCCAGCACGTGCCGGCCGGGACCGCTCAGTCGCCGGCGCAGCGCGCGGTTGCGTCCGCACACCACCACCGGTCGGGCCCCGGTCGCGCCGACCTCCGCCACCGTGGCCGCCACCTCGCCGACGCCCCAGGACCCGGCCACCACGAGAGCGAGCACGCCGTCGTGCGGCAGGCCGAACCGCTCCCGGGCCCACTGCCGGTCGAGGCCGGCGCCGCCGGCGAACGCCCGGGAGACCAGCGGCTCGACCACCGCGACGTCGGCGTCGGCGTCCCGTTGCAGCTCGGCGTGCCGCATCGTGCAGTAGACGTCCACGCCCGGCGCGAGCCAGGTGGGGTGCACCACGAAATCGGTCACGTAGGTGAAAATCGGAACACGGAGCCGGCCGCCGCGCCGCAGCGGGCCGAGAAGCTGGTTGGCGAACGGGTAGGTGGTCACCACCGCCCTCGTGTCCGGTGGAATGCGGCGGCGGATCCGGGCCCGGAACGGGCGCAGCAGCGCACGGATGGCGCGAACGGACACCCGCGACCGGCTGGTCAGCCGGAACAGCAGGTGGTAGCCCCGGGGCAGCCGGTGCAACACCCCCCGGTACGTCTCCCGCACCGCCCGGTGCACCGGTCCCGGCAGCAGGTGGAGGAGGTTCAACCGGTCCACCTGGAAACCCCGACCGCGCAGGCGCTCCGCCAACTCGTCGGCGGCCCGGTCGTGTCCGGCGCCGATGTCCGCGGAGACCACCACGATCCGTCCCGGGTGCGCCATGGGCGGCGCATACCCACCCGGACGGCGTCCACGCGGCGCGACCGGGACCGGGACCGGTCAGGCCCGGCCGGGCGGTCCGAGCGGGCACCGAGCCCGGTCAACGCGGCCCGGCGGCGGGGTCCGAGCGGGGTCGGCGCGGCGGTCAGGCGCGGCGGCGAGCGGGCCGCCGGAGCCGGCCCCGCCGGGCGACGAGCACCGCCACGGTCCCGCCGACGGCGAGCGCCAGTAGGCCGGCGGCCGGCACGATGAGCGTCCAGTCACCGTCGGCCATCCGGTGCAGCGCGGTGCCGGCCGGCCCTCGCCACGGCCGCGGCGTCGGCGTCGCCGGCGCGTCGGCCGCGGGTTCCCGGGTCGCCGCCGGCGCGGCCGGCTGGTCCAGCTCACCCGGGTCGACCAGCCGGCCGACCGACGCGTCCCGGGGCAGCGCGAAGCCCCAGTCGAGCAGTTGCGCGCCCTGCTGCCAGCCGCGTACCGGGCGGGCCTCGGCGCCGAGCAGCGTCACCACCAGCCGGCGCCCGCCGCGCTGGGCGGCGCCGACATAGCTGTGCCGGGCCAGCTCGGTGAAGCCGGTCTTGCCGCCCAGCGCCCCGGGATAGCGGTAGATGAGCTGGTTCTCGTTCTGGATCTGGAACCCGCCCTTCTTCAGCGCGGGCTGGGCCGGGATCTGGGCCCGCTCGGTCACCGCGTACCGGCCGAAGCGGGGGTCGGCGAAGCAGGCGCGGGCGATCAGCGCCAGGTCGTACGCGCTGGTGAACTGCCCGGGGCCGTCCAGGCCGGACGGCGTGACGGCGTGGGTCTGGAGCGCGCCGAGCCGGCGTGCCTCGGCGTTCATCTGGTCGACCCCGGCCCGGGCACTGCCGGCGCCCAGCCGGGCCAGCATGTTCGCCGCGTCGTTGCCCGACTGGAGCAGCAGGCCCAGCCACAGTGTCTCCACCGGGTAGCGCCCGCCGACCAGCAGGCCCACCGCCGAGCTGCCCGGCTCGATGTCCAGGTCGGCGGCGGTGGCGACGGCCACCTGCTTCGGGTCGAGGCGGTTGAGCATGGTGGCGGCCAGCAGCAGCTTCTGGGTGCTGGCGGGGGTGCCGTACGCGTGCGGTCCGCAGGCGCCCAGCACGGCGCCGCTGTCCAGGTCGGCGACCAGCCAGGTGGTGGCGGTGACCGCCGGCGGCGCGGGACTGCCGGGCGGTGTGACGAGGCCCGGACCGGCCAGCGTCTCGCCGCCCACCACCTGCTGTTCGGGCACCGACGCCGGCGGGACGGGACGCGGCGGCCGGGACACCTTCGGCGCGGGCAGCCGTGGGCAGGGCGCCACGGCGCCGGGAGCGGGAGCCGGCGCGGGAGCGCCCCGCGCCGGGGCGGGCGCACCGGCCGCGAGCAGGGTGACGGCGGTGACGGCGGCCAGGACCCGGGCTCTCATGAAGAGGCACCTTACCCAGCGCGGCTCCGCCGGCGGCGCGGCTCACCGGGCCGGTGACGGTGCGCCGATCGTCCGGCCCCGCGCCGTGGTCGAGTCGCGGAGCCGGGCTGTCCCGAGCGGCCCGCCGGGACCGGCGGGTCGGTCAGTGGACGCCGCGCAGCCACCGTCGCTGCCACGGCGTCTCCACCGCACGCGGATGGTAGTGCGCGCGCACCCAGGCGACCGCCCGCCCGGGGTCCAGCCCGTCCAGCACCGCCAGGGCGGCGAGCGCGGTGCCGGTGCGGCCCACGCCGCCGTGGCAGGCGACCTCGACCCGTTGACCGGCGTACGCGCGTCGCCGCGCCTCGCGCAGTGCGTCCAGGGCGTCGGCGCGGTCCAGCGGGAGCCAGAAGTCGGGCCAGCGGATCCGCCGGACCGGCCAGGCCGGTTCCGGCCCGCGCGCCAGCAACAGGGCGAAGTCGGCCGGGGAGGCCGGGGCGGCGACCCGGCGTCCCCGTACGGTGGCGCCGCCGGGCAGCGTGAGAAGACCGGCGGGATCCGTCCACGGTGGCGTCGGGTGCACCGGCCCATTGTGCGGCGTACCCCGGACACGCGGGTGCCCGCCGGAGCTTCTCCGGCGGGCACTCGCGATCGGCCCGGGGTCTCCCCCGGCGCGCCTGGCGTCAGCCGAGGCGACGGCGGCGCCAGGCCAGGGACGCCAGCAGCAGCACCGCGCCGGCAGCGGCCAGGCCACCGCCGAGCTTCAGCGGCGTGCCGATGCTGCCACCCGTGACGGGCAGGTGCCCGCCGTGGTGTGGCGGACGCGTCGGCCGCACCGGGAGTACCGTGCCAGTCGTGCTGGCGGTCCGGCCGGTCGTCTGACCGGTGGCGGTGAACGTGTAGCGACCGACGCGGGTCGGACGGTAGTTGACGGTGAAGTTGCCGCTCCCGTCGGCGCGCACGGTGAAGTGCGTCGGCGGCGACTGCGGCGCGGCGAGGTTCGACGTGTGTGCCACCGACGCCATCGCCACCGTGCTGCCGTCGCTGCGCCGCGCCGTTCCCTCGGCTGGCGCGGCGAACGGAAGGTCGGAGATGGTGACGTCGATGTCCACCAGCTCGTTCGAACCGAAGCCCTGGCCCTGAAGGGTGAAGGTCTCACCGAGGGTGATGGTGGATGGGGTCACGGTCAGGGTCGCCGGTGGTTGTCCGGGCGGGTAGACCGGTGGCTGCGGCTGCGCCGCTCCGGCCGCGGTCGGCGCGGCCACGACGGCCAGGCCCACCGAGAGCGCCATGATGATGCGGGATAGCCGCATGATGGTTTCCCTCCTACTGTTCACATCTGGGTGCGGTGGTTATCTGGGTGGTCCACGGGGTGACGGTGGGAGTGAGCACCAGATCGGCCGTGCCGGCGCCGTTCTGGCCGGTGAGCAGCGTGACGTCGAGCGTCCGGGTCTGCCCGGGGCCGACCTCCACGTTCGCCACCGCGACCTGACGCCGACGGTCGAGCCCGCTGCCCATCGCGGTGTCGCGGCCGTCCAGCCGGCCGGCGAGGACCGCGCCGCCGCTGGGGGTGTGCACCGAGACGAACGTGCGGGCGGTGTACTTGTCGCCGGACAGGGCCATGCCCGTGACCGACTCCGTCAGACCCGACCGCGGGGCGGTGGAGTGCACCGTGACCCGCAGCCGCAGTTCGCGGCGTCCGTCCGGCTGGCACGCGCCGACCGTCAGGGTGGCCGAGAACCTGAGGTAGTAGCCGAGCTTCGCGCCGCTGCCGTCGTTGAGGAACACGCCGACCGTCGGCACGGTGTCCCGCTCCGGGAGCTGCCCGGCCAGCCGGGTCCCGGCCACCGCGCGTTGCTCGTCAGAACGGACACTCCAGAACAATATCCGACGTTCCTGTATCGAGCGGCTAATAACGGTTAAAAGCGCTCGCGGGTCAACCGTCCTGGTGAACAGCGCGTCGAACACCCCCGACGCGGCCCGCGCGTAGAACGCGTCCTGCGCCTTCACGTCCAGGTCCCGGTACGAGTCGCTGAGCAGCGTCCGCACGGCGGTGCCGCCGGCCAGCGCCGGACCGTCCGGCACCTTCACCGGGCCGATGACGTTGAGCAGGTACGACAGCATCACCGGGTCGACCGCCAGCACACCGTCCACCGTGATCCCGGTGCGCCGGCGCACCATCTCGCGGTAGAGCGCGGCGGCGGTCGGGAAGCTCGGGCTCAGATTGACGTCCGCCGGATACATCCCCGGCAGCTCGGACCAGAGCCGGCGCATCTCCGGGTCCACCTTGAGCGGTGGATCGAAGTACTGCAGATCCGTGGCGTTGCCCTGCCCCGCCAACCGGATCCGGCCTGAGTCCGCGCGCAGCACGGCGTACGCGCCGAACATGCCGCCGGTGGCCCGCAGCTCGGCCGGGTTCTGCGAGACGAGCAGGTAGCTGCGCGGGCCGTCCGCGCCGAGCAGTGGCGGCAACAGGCGGACGCCGCGGTCGGCGGCGGAGGTGAGCCCGCCCAACCGGTCCAACTCCTCCCGCAACGCGGTGACCGCGTCACGTACCTGGGCCACCAGGCCGCGGGTCGGCACCGCGCGTAGCCGGTCCGCCGTCCGGCGGACCGCCTGGTCGGCGGCCGACACCTCGGCCGCGACCGCGCGCAGCCGGCCCACGTCGAGCCGGCCCTGTTTCGGCACCAGCGAGGCGAGGTCGACCCGGAGCAGGGTGGGGAAGGCGAGCCGGGCCAGGTCGTCCACCGCCACCGAGATCTGCCGCACCGCCGTCAGGTTGTCCCCGGCGTACGGGATGCCCTGGCCGAGCCACCAGACCGGGTCGCCGGTCGCGCCGCGCGCGGCGCCGGCCTGTTCCTGGAGCGCGGCCAGGGTCCGCTGGGCCCGGGCCACGTCACCGTCGAGCACCTGGGCGCTGAGGTCCTTGGCCAGGCCGGCGGCGTTCACCAGGTGGGCCCGGGCCTGCCAGCCCCGGAACGTGACCCAACCGCCGGCGGTGGCCAGCACCGAGACGACGACCAGCCCGACCAGCAGGACACGACGGACGCGGGCCCGGCGGCGTCGCCGTGAGTGTCGGCGTCGGCGGTGCGACGCCGCGTGTTCCGTCACGCCACTCTCCTCGGGGTCGACCGGCCTGCGATCACCTTTCGGTGCTCGTGTCGGATAGGAGTATGTATCGGATGAACTATGCCTCTAGTCGGTTTTCGTGTTTTTCATGCGAACCGTGGCCACGTCGCGCAGCAGCGCCTCGATCCGGTCGACGCCGGCCCGCAGCGACATCTGCCGGAGGTAGGCGTCCCGCCCCCGGCGGCCCATGTCGGCCCGGGCGGCCGCGGGAATCGCCGCGGCCAGCCAGAACCGGTCGGCCAGGGCCGCCCAGTCCTCGGGCGGGCAGGACAGCCCGGCACGGGCCCGCTCCACCAGCTCCGCGGTGTCGCCGCCGGCCGAGGCGACCACCGGCGCGGCGCAGGAGAGCGCGGCCGGCAGGGTGCCGGGCACGGTGCCGCGCAGCTCCGGCCGGTCGCGCAGCATGACGAGCTGGTAGTCGGCGGCCGCGTAGAGCTGGGGCATGTCCGCCGGCGAGCGCCGCTCGACGAACCGGACGTTGTCCGCGCGGAGTTCGGCGGCGAGGTCCCGCACCCGCCGCTCCTCCGCGCCCGAGCCGACCAGGACCAGGTCCATCCGGTCCCGCAGCGCCGCCGCCGCCCGGACCGCGGTCTCCAGACCCTGCCGTACGCCGATCGTGCCGGCGTGCATCACCACGCAGCGGTCGTCCCGGCGGATCAGCCGACGTGCGGCGGGACCGGGCCGCGCCGGGCGGAACAGTCGCTCGTCGGTCCAGTTGAGCACCGTGCGCACCCGATCCGGTTCGGCCCCGCCGGCGAGCACCAGCTCGCGCATGGACGGTGCGCTGACCGCGATCGCGTCCGCCTCCCGGTACAGCCGACGCAGGCCGGCGTCCAGCCGCCCCGACCAGCCACCTGCCGCCCCCGGCCGGGCCGGCTCCTCCTCCGCCCAGACGTCCTGCACGTGCAGCACCGTCGGCACCCCGCCCAGCATCCGCAGCAGGCCGGCCGCGGCGAAGGTCACCGCGGGGAGTTGGAGGACGTACAGCGCGTCGAGGCCCCGCAGGTAGCGCCGGCCGGCGAGCGTCGCGCTGCCGGCGAAGGAGAGCCAGCCGGCCGCCCGCGCGCGGGCGGAGCCCGCCCCGCCGGCGTACCGGGGCACCCGGCGGACCGTCAGCCGCTCGCTGCGCGTCTGGTGCCCCCACCGTTGCCGCCAGCCCGGATAGAGCTGGCCACCCGGGTGGTCCGGGAACCCGGTGAGCACGCGTACCTCGTGGCCCCGGGCGGCCAGCTCCTCGGCCAGGCTGCCCGGGATGAACGCCGGTTCCGGCGGGAAGTGGTACGACAGGATGCCGATCCTCATGGCCGCGCTCCCGGCGCGGCCTGCCGGACCCCGGTCCACCGTGGCGCGTACGATGCCGGCATCCCCTCGCCGTCCGGCCGCGACCGCCGGCAGCCCACCGTCGCGGCGCCGCCCCGCGCGACCGCGCCGACCAGAGGGGTCCAGATGCCCGACGGGGTGCTCTTCGTCTGCCACGCGAACATGTGCCGGTCACCGATGGCCGAGTTCGTCGCCCGCCGGTTGCTGGCCGGGCTCCCGGTGACGGTGGCCAGCGCCGGCACCGACGCGATCGACGGGGCGGGCATGCACCCGTACGCCGTCGAGGTGGCCGCCGGGGACGGCGCGGACGTGACCGCCTTCCGCACCCGCCGGCTGCGCCCGGAGCACCTCACCTCGGCGGCGCTGGTGCTGACCGCGACCCGTCGCCAGCGTTCGGCCTGCTCGGCGCTGGCCCCGGCCGCGTTGGGCCGGATGTTCACGCTGCACCAGTTCGCCCGCCTGGCCGCCGCGGCCCGGCCGGACGGCGCGCCCGGGACCACCCCGCTGCGGGCGGCCGTGGTGGCGGCCGTCCGTGCCCGGGGGCGGCTGCAACCCGCCCCCGGCGGCACGGACGACCTGCGGGACCCGATCGGCGGCTCCCCGGCCGACTTCCGCCGGTGCGCCGAGGAGATCGAGCGGTCGATCCGGCCCCTGCGCGCGCTCATCGCGACAGCCGGGTGAGTTCCTGAGTCCGGTCACCCACCGCGGTCTGCGCGCCCCGCTGGGTCGCCCCGACCCGGCCGGTGGGCACGGTCGGCGCGGCCGGCGGCACGACCACCTTGTACGTCTCGTACTGGTAGGCGTCCGCCTTGCCGACCTTGGCCATGTTGAGCACGCAGCCGAGCAGGCGCACCGACACCGAGCTGAGCGCCCGCGCCGCGGCGGCCACCTGGCCGCGCGAGGTCCGCCCCTGCTGGGTGACCAGGAGCGCGCCGTCGGCCTGCACGGCCACCACCACGCCGTCGGTGACCGCCAGCAGCGGCGCGGTGTCGATGATCACGATGTCCGCCGACTCGCGCAGCGCCACCAGCAGGTCCGCCATCGCCTTGGAGCCGAGCAGCTCGCTCGGGTTCGGCGGGGTGGCGCCGCTGGGCAGGACCAGCAGCGACTTCTCGCCCCACCGCTGCACCACGTCACCGACCTGCACGTCGCCGACGAGCACGTCGGTGAGCCCGACCCCGCCGTCGAGACCGAGGTAGTCGGCGGCCTTGGGACGGCGCAGGTCGGCGTCGATGAGCAGCACCCGCCAGCCCGCCTCGGCCAGCGCGATGGCGACGTTGCAGGCCATGGTGGTCTTCCCCTCGCCCTGCAGGGCGCTGGTGACCGCGATGACCCGGGCCGGCTCGTGCACGTCCACGAAGCGCAGGTTGGTGCGCAGCTTGCGGACCGCCTCGGCGCGGACCGAGGTGGCCGCGTCACCGACGATCAGCGGGGCGGCCTTCGCGCCGGCCTCGAACGGGATCTCGCCCAGCAGCGGGCTGCCGGTCACCCGCTGCAACGCCACGGCGTCGCGCATCCGTACGTCGGCCATGCCGCGCAGCACGGCCAGCGCGGCGCCGGCCAGCAGGCCGAGCAGCCCGCCCAGGGCCAGGTTGCGCGCCGGTCGCGGCGAGACCGGGCTGGAGGTGACCCGCGGGCCGCTCACCACCTCGATCTTGATCGGTGGGGCCTTGCCGTCCGCCGGGGTCTCCACCTTCCGCACCAGCTCGGTGAACTCGGTCGCCAGGGTCTCGGTGAGCTTCAGCGCCCGGGTCTGGTTGGTGTCGGTGACCGAGGCCTTGAGCAGCACCTTGTCGGGCAGCACGTCCGTGGAGATCTTGCCGCGCACCTGGTCGGCGGTGAGTCCGAGCGGCGCGTCGGCGACCACGCTCTGCGCCAGCCGGTCGCTGGTGAGCAGGTCAGCGTAGGACTTCACCCGCTGTTGCAGGAACAGGCTGCCCTGGTAGGCGTCCATCACACCCGGACTGGCCGTGGTGACGAAGAACGTCACGGAGGCCTGGTACCGAGGCACGGAGCGGACCGTCACCAGGGCGGCCACACCCAGCGTGAGCATGACCGTGACCAGCACGATCCACCAGTGGCGTCGGACCAGGCGCAGGTAGCCGAGGATGCTCATCCCGCTCCTCCTCGCGACACGCCGACCTGCCGAAGAAGTTGCACAAAAGCCCCCTAAAAGCCCCAGTAGCCGTGCCAGGATCGAATCGCCTATTCACCCCGTTAGGTGACCAGACGAATGTAAACGACCGGAAAGCACGGACGACGTAAATCCGCTCATTCCGGATGAACACGTAGAGGGCAACCATGGATCGTGAAGCCACCGCCGCAGACGAGGCGCTGCGGACACGCAGTCACACCACCCACCGCGCCGCCACTCTCTCCCTGTTAACGCTGGACACGGCCGCGTGGTGCGGAGGATTTCTCGGCGCCGCCTGGACCCGCTACGAGTTCGACCTGACCGCCGCCGCGACCGGCCGCGTGCTCACCGTCGCGCTCGCCTGCGCCGCGCTCTACGCGCTGCTCACGCTGCTGCGCTCCCGGCTCTACGGCCGCTATCCGATCGGCAGCGCCGGGGACGCCCGCGGGCTGGCCGGCACCGCGGCGATCGCCGCCGCGATCACGCTCGCCGGCGTGCTGCCCTGGGCCGAACGACCGGTCCCCGCGACCACCCCACTGGTCGGCGGCACCGTCGCGTTGGTGCTGATGGCGGCCGGCCGCGGACTGTGGCGGTTGCACGCCGACCGGCACCGCCCGGCGGCGCGACACGCCGAGCGGTGCCTGGTCTACGGCGTGGACGCGGCCAGCGAACGGCTGGTCCGCGTGCTGCTGCACGACCCGGACAGCAGCTACCGTCCGGTGGGTCTGCTCGACGACGCCCCGGAGAGCCGCGGGCTCCGGCTGGAAGGGCTGCGCGTGCTCGGCGGGCGGGAGCAGGTCGGCGCCGTGGTCCGGGCCACCCAGGCGCGTACCGTCATCTTCTCGATGACCGGCGGCGACCCGCGGCTGCTGCGCGACGTGCGCACCCGCACGCTGGAGGCCGGGGCCACGTTCAAGGTCCTGCCCCCGGTCCGCGAGGTGCTCGACCGCCCGGTCCACGCCACCGACGTCCGCGACGTTCAGCTCACCGACCTGCTCGGCCGCGCCCACCGGGTGGCCGAGCTGGCCGTCGAGCGCGGCGGGCTGGCCGGCCGGCGGGTGCTGGTCACCGGCGCCGGCGGCTCGATCGGCTCGGAGCTGTGCCGGCAGATCGCCCGCTGCGAGCCGGACGAGCTGATGATGCTCGACCGGGACGAGTCGGCGCTGCACGCGCTCCAGATGTCCCTGCACGGCCGGGCGCTGCTGGACGGCCCCGAACTGATCCTGGCCGACATCCGGGACGCCGACGGCATCGCCCGGGTGATCGCCGACCGGCAGCCCGACGTGGTGTTCCACGCGGCGGCGCTGAAGCACCTGACACTGCTCCAGCGGCACCCCGGCGAGGCGATCAAGACCAACATCTGGGGCACCCTGAACGTGCTGGAGGCGTGCCGGGACGTCGCCGAGTTCGTCAACATCTCCACCGACAAGGCGGCCAACCCGACGAGCGTCCTCGGCTACTCCAAGCGGATCACCGAACGGCTCACCGCCCACCAAGCCGCGCAGCTCGGCGGCACCTACCTCAGCGTCCGGTTCGGCAACGTGCTCAGCAGCCGGGGCTCGGTGCTGACCGCGTTCCAGGCGCAGATCCGGGCCGGCGTGCCGATCACCGTCACGCACCCGGACGTGACCCGCTACTTCATGACCGTGCAGGAAGCCGTGCACCTGGTGCTCCAGGCCGCGACCATCGGCCGCGGCGGCGAGGCGCTGGTGCTCGACATGGGCGAGCCGGTCCGGATCGCGGACGTGGCGCGGCGGCTGTCCGCCGAGGCGGACCACCCGGTGGACATCGTCTACACCGGGCTCCGGCCGGGCGAGAAGCTGCACGAGCACCTCTTCGGCGCGGACGAGGCGGACAGCCGGCCGCTGCACCCGCTGATCTCCCACGTCCCGGTGCCCCCGCTGGACCCGGACGAGGTGCGCGCGCTGGACCCGTACGCCGACCCGGAGGAGCTGGTGAAACGGATGGCGGCGTTCTGCGAGACGATCGGCGCGGTGCTGCCGGCGCTGCCCGGCCAGCGCTGACCGCCGCCGACGGCGGGTGCGGCGGCACCCGCCGCGGCTGCGCTCGCCGCCGGTCCGGCGGACCGGTAGGGTTGGCGGCGGTGTGCCGGGAAGCCTGGTCGGCGATGGATCCACCGACCCCTGCTCCCGGACGGACGCCGTATGCCCCATCACACCCCGCCCTCCCGCCTGCTGGCTCGGCGCTCCTGGCCGGAGGCCCGCTTCCTGGCGGACGTGCTGCGCACCGAGACGGTCGGCGGCGGCCTGCTGCTGCTCGGCGCGGTCCTCGCCCTGGTCTGGGCGAACTCGCCGTGGCGCGCCGCCTACGCCGCGCTGGGCGACTGGGTGCCCTGGCCCGGCGGCGCGGCGCTGCACCTCGACCTCGGGCTCGCCACCTGGGCCGCCGACGGGCTGCTGGCGATCTTCTTCTTCGTGGTCGGCCTGGAACTCAAGCGTGAGTTCGTCGCCGGGGACCTGCGGGACCCCCGGCGGGCCGCGTTGCCGGTGGTCGCCGCCGTCGGCGGCATGGCGGCGCCGGCGCTGATCTACCTGGCGGTGACCGCGAGCGCCGGCGGCGCGGGGCTGCGCGGCTGGGCGATCCCCACCGCCACCGACATCGCCTTCGCGCTCGCCGTGCTGGCCGTGATCGGCTCGCACCTGCCGCAGGGGCTGCGGGCCTTCCTGCTCACCCTCGCGGTGGTCGACGACCTGCTGGCCATCACCATCATCGCGGTGTTCTACACCGCCGACTTCCACCCGCTGCCGCTGCTCGGCGCGCTGCTGCCGATCGCCGTGTTCGGGCTGCTGGTGCAGCGGCGGCGCACCTGGTGGTGGGCGCTGATCCCGCTGGCGGTGACCGCCTGGGTGCTGGTGCACGCCTCCGGGGTGCACGCCACCGTGGCCGGCGTGCTGCTCGGCTTCACCGTGCCGGTGCTGACCGGGCGGGGCGGTGAGCCCGGGCTCGCCGAACGGCTGGAACACCGCTGGCGGCCGATCTCCGCCGGCCTCGCCGTGCCGGTCTTCGCGTTCTTCGCCGCCGGGGTCTCGCTCGTCGACGTGGACCTGGGCGCGGTCGTCCGGGACCCGGTCGTGCTCGGCGTGGCCGGCGGCCTGGTGCTGGGCAAGGTGATCGGCGTGTTCGGCTCCACGTTCCTGCTCGCCCGGTTCACCCGCGCCGAGCTGGACGAGGAGATCACCTGGGCGGACCTGGTCGGGCTGGCGTTGCTGGCCGGCATCGGCTTCACCGTCTCCCTGCTCATCGGGGAACTGGCGTTCGGCCCGGGCAGCCCCGAGGACGAGCGGGTGAAGGCCGCCGTGCTGGCCGGTTCGCTGATCTCCGCCGGCCTGGCCGCCGGGGTGCTGCTGCGGCGCAACCGGGTCCACCGCCGGATCAGCGAACGGGAGAGCCGGGACGACGACGGCGACGGCATCCCGGACGTCTACCAGGAACGGCCGGCCTGAGCCGGAACGCGCCGGCCGCCGCCCCCGGTCGGGGCGACGGCCGGCGCGGGACGGGGCTCAGCCGTGGCGCTCGGCGCGACGGTCGGCGCCGTCCTCGGTCTCCTCCAGCGCGTCGGCGAACGGCTCGGTGAGGTCGTCACCCGGCACCGCGACCCGCTCGGCGCGGTCCTGCTCGTCCGCGCGACCACCGGGAGGTGGTTCCGGCGCCGTGGCGCCCCCGGCGAAGCCGTACTCGTTGGGCTCATCGTGCCTGCTCATGCGCGGAACCTCCCGGTCGTCCGAATCCTGGCGGCGGTGCCGTGACACCACCGCCAGGACACTTACCCACCGCGCCGGTCCCTGATCATCCGAGCGCCGCTCAGGTCAGCTCCCGGACCGCCTCGAAGACGAGCCAGAGACCGCAGATGGCGAACAGCACGGCCGCGCCGTACCGGATGGTCCGTTCCGGCAGGTGCCGGCCGAGCATCCGGCCCACCAGGATCGCCAGCGCGTCCGCCGCGACCATGCCGAGCGTGGAGCCGAGCCAGGTGCCGAACCAGCCGTACTTGGTGGCCAGCGTGATGGTCGCGAGCATCGTCTTGTCGCCCAGCTCGGCCAGGAAGAACGCCACGCCGACCGCGATGATCGCCGACTTGGTGCTGCGTTCGGCCTTCCGCTTCTCCTCCTCGGTGAGCTTGTCGCCGCGCAGCGTCCAGGCGCCGAAGCCGAGGAACGCCAGACCGGCGATGAGTGAGATCCAGCCCGTGGGCAGCACGCTGTTGAGGCCGACGCCGATGGCCACCGAGGCCAGGTGGACGATCGCGGTGGCGATGGTGATGCCGATGAGCACCGGCAGCGGTCGGAAGCGCGTGGCGAACGTCAGCGCCATGAGCTGGGACTTGTCGCCCAGCTCGGCGACGAAGATGACGCCGAAGCTGACCACCAGCGCGACGAGGAAACCCTCCATGTGAACCTTCCCGATCAAGCCGGGAGGAGAGACAGGGACGCCCTCGACCCGGCTGCGACAGCCTGAGTCGAAGGTCTCGCCCGCCCCGGGGACCGGGGCCGCGTGGCCGGATGCGGAACGCACCAGTGTGTCGACCACGACATTGGGGGCTACTCCCCTTCGCGCCGACCAGCCTAGCCGATCACCGTCGACCCCGGTCGTCGGGTGTGACCGGGGTCGCGCCGGCCGTCACTCGGCCCGGGCCAGGCTCACCCCGAACAACCCGTCCGGGTCGGTCCAGAACGCCTGCCGCGCGAACCCGGCGCGGTCCAGCTCGGCGGCGACGCCCGCCGGCCGGAACTTGGCCGAGACCTCGGTGCGCAGCTCCTCCCCGGCGGCGAACGCGAGGTCGAGATCCAGCACCCGCACCCGGGTCGGACGCTCGGCGCGCAGCCGCATCTCGATCCACTCCCGGTCCGGGTCCCAGACCGCCACGTGGCGGAACGCGGCGACGTCGAAGTCCGCGCCCAACTCCCGGTTGATCACCCGCAGCACGTTGCGGTTGAACTCGGCGGTCACGCCGGCGGCGTCGTCGTAGGCCGGGACGATGACGCCCGGGTCCTTCACCAGGTCGGTGCCGATCAGCAGCCAGTCCCCGACCTCCAGCGCGGCGCGCATGGCGGTGAGGAACCCGGCCCGCTCCCCCGGCAGCAGGTTGCCGATCGTGCCGCCGAGGAACGCGACCAGGCGTCGGCCGCCGGTGGGCAGCCGGTCCAGGTGCCGGGTGAAGTCGCCGACGATGCCCCGCACCCGCAGCCCCGGGTACGCGGCGGCGATCTGCTCGGTGGACCCGCGCAACGCGCTGACCGAGACGTCCAGCGGCACGAACGTGCCCAGGTCGCCGTGCCGGGTGAACGCGTCCAGCAGCAGCCGGGTCTTCTCCGACGAGCCGGAACCCAGCTCGATCAGCGTCTTCGCGCCGGTCAGCGCCGCGACGTCGGCCGCGTGCGCGGCCAGCACCGCCCGCTCGGCCCGGGTCGGGTAGTACTCCGGCAGGCGGGTGATCTCCTCGAACAGCTCGCTGCCCCGGGCGTCGTAGAACCACTTCGGCGGCAGCCACTTCGGCGACGCGGTCAACCCGACCCGGACGTCCTCCCGCAGCGCCCGGTCGAGGTCCTGCTCCTCCAGGTGGATCTCCAGTGGCTCCGCGCCCATCAGGTGTCCTCTCTGCCATCGGTGGATGAGCCGGCCCCGGTCGGGGCCAGCTCGCGGATGTCCAGCCCGGCCGCGGTGGCCAGCACCAGCCGCCCGTCCGGCACCGCCTGCCAGCCGGGATCGTCGTCGAACGGTTCGGAGGCCAGCAGCACCGAACCCGGGCCGCGCCGCACCGACAGCGCGTGCCCGGCCACCGTCGCCGCGACCGTGACGCCGTCGGTGAGCAACAGGTTCAGCCGCGAGCCGGGCGCCGCGGCGGCCACCGCGGCGACGGTGTCGGCCACCGCGTCGCCGAGCGCCGCGCCGGCCCGCAGCCGATGCCGGACCAGCGCCCAGAGCACCGCCGAGTCGGTCGGCACGTCCAGCGTGAGCAGGTCCCGCACCGGCAGCCCGGCGGCGAGCGGGACGAGACTGTCCGGCCAGCCCCGGACCACGCCGTTGTGGCTGAACAGCCAGCGCCCCTCGGCGAACGGCGCGGCGGCGGTCTCGTGCAGCGGCATGCCGACCGTGGCCGAGCGGACGGCGGCCAGCACCGCCCCGGCGGACGTCACGGCCGCCAGCTCCGGCAGCGTCGTGTCACTCCACATCGGCTGGGCCCGCCGGTAGCGGACCGGATCGGCGCCGTCCGGGTACCAGCCGACGCCGAAGCCGTCGGCGTTGATGGTGCCGCCGCCGCGCATGTCACGCGGCGCCCAGGACTGCCGCAGCAGCCCGTACGGCGGGTCGAACAGCAGGCTCCGCAGGGTGACCGGTGGGCCGAGGTACGCGAGGTGACGGCACATCCGGCCGGTTCACTCCCCGTCGCCGGCGTCGCGGGCGCAGCGGAACCCGCTGAAGATCTGCCGCCGGATCGGGTAGTCCCAGTTGCGGAACGTGCCCCGGCACGCCGACCGGTCGGTGCCGAACGAGCCGCCGCGCAGCACCCGGTGGTCGTCGCCGAAGAAGACCTCCGAGTACTCCCGGTACGGGAACGCGGTGAAGCCGGGGTGCCCCCGGAACGTGCTGGCGGTCCACTCCCAGACGTCGCCGACGAGCTGGTGCACGCCCAGCGGCGACGCGCCGTCCGGGTAGGCGCCCACCGGCGCCGGCCACAGGTGCCGCTGGCCCAGGTTGGCGTGCGCGGTCCCCGGGTCCTCGTCGCCCCACGGGTAGCGGCGGGAACGGCCGGTCGCCGGGTCCCACCGGGCCGCCTTCTCCCACTCCGCCTCGGTGGGCAGCCGCTTGCCGGCCCACGCCGCGTACGCCTGCGCCTCGTACCAGCAGACGTGCACCACCGGCTCGTCGTCGCGCACCGCGGACCAGCGGCCGAACCGGCGGTACGCCCAGCCGTCGCCGTCGCGCCGCCAGTGCAGCGGCGCGCTCAGCCCGGCCTCGACCCGGTGTTGCCAGCCGGCCCCGCTCCACCAGCGCGGCTGGTCGTACCCGCCGTCGGCGATGAACGCGCGGTACTGCCCGTTGGTCACCGGCGTCGCGTCGATGCGGTACGCGGGCAGGTCGACGGTGTGCGCCGGACGCTCGTTGTCCAGCGCCCACGGGTCGGTGGAGGTGCCCATGGTGAACGGCCCGGCCGGCACCAGCACCTCGCCGCCGACGTCGACCCGGGGTTCCGGCGGCGGTGGCGCGTCCAGCACCGGGGCGCCGGCGCGCAGTTGGTGGGTGGCGAGCATCGTCTCGTCGTGCTGCTGCTCGTGCTGCACGATCATGCCGAACGCGAAGCCGTCCTCGACCAGCCGGCGGTCGGTGAACCGGATGCCGTCCAGCAGGTCGTACACCTTGTCCCGGACCGTCCGCACGTACGCGCGGGCCTCGGCCGGGGGCAGCAGCGGCAGCGCCGGCCGGTCCTTGCGGGGTTGCTTGAACGCGTCGTAGAGGTCGTCGATGTCGCGGCGCACCGGCTCGCGCCCGCCGACGTCGCGGACCAGCCACAACTCCTCCTGGTTGCCGACGTGCGCCAGGTCCCAGACCAGCGGCGACATCAGGGTGGAGTGCTGCCGGACCAGGTCGTCGTCGTCCACCGCGTCGGTCAGCAGCGCGGTGCGGGCCCGGGTGCGCTCCAGCTCGGCCGCGATCCGGTCGCGCAGCCGCTCGGCGTCCGTGCCCGGTCGCTCGGTCGTGGTCACCGCTGTCCCCTCTCCGCGGCGGCGCGCCGCCGCCGGATCGCTCGGTGCGTCTCGTCGTACAGGCCGGCCGGCAGGTCCAGCGCCGGCAGGGCGGCCAGGGCCAGGTCGAACAGGGCCGCCGCGGCGGTGGCCAGCGCGGGGTCGGCCAGCCCGTGCCGGGCCGCGTCGTGCCACCGGTCGGCGACCGGACCGGCCGCGGCGAGCGCGTCGCCCGTGGTCGTCCGGTCGGCGAACAGCGCCGCCAGCACCGCCAGCGGCACCGTCCAGGCCCGGCCCGGCTGGGCGTCCAGGTAGCGCAGTTCCAGGTAGCCGCGTGGGCGTACCGGCGGGAAGAGCGTGCTGACGTGGTATTCCAGGTCGTCGGTGGTGGGTGGGCGGGGCAGCGCGCCGGCCAGCCAGTCGGTGAAGGTCACGTCCGCCGGCGGGGTCCAGTCCGGTCCGTCGCCGCGGACGCACAGCAGCGGCGCGGCGAGCGCGTAGTCGGTCCAGGCCGCCACCGGGTCGCGGTCGGCATCGGCCGGCGACCAGACCGGACGGGTACGCGCCGGATCGATCGCCAGCCAGGCGGCCATCCGCGCGGACGCCCAACCGGTGGGCCGGCCGGCGTGCCGGTCGGCGGTGGCGAACGCGGCCAGCAGCGGCGGCCCGACGGCGTGCGCGGCGGCCCAGCGCTGGGCGACCTGGTCGGGCTCGCCGGCGTCCAGGCAGACCTGGAGCCCGGCCGTGCTGTACATCATCGCCCGCCCGGCCGGGCCACGCCTGTCGAAGACGTCCCGCATGGCGCGGTAGCGGGCGGTCTCCACGGCCGGTCGGGGCGGACGCCACGGGTCCATGCCGGTACGGCCCAGCACGAGGCCGGCGGCGTCCAGCCGGGTGCGTAGCTGCGTGATGTCGGCCTCGGTGGCCGAGACGAGCGCGGCGACCGACGGTCGCGGCGGGGTGGAGATCTCCACCTGCCCGCCGGGCTCCACGGTCACGGTGCCGCCGCGCCGGAGCTCGTCGGTCGGGCTGGTGGGGTCGAGGGTGACGGGGCTGTGCCGTCCCAACGCTGCGCGCAGTCGCTCACGGTCGACCGGTCGGGTCGGGTCCGCGGCGTCGTGCACGGTCCATTCCAGTTCGACGCCGGTGAGTGTGGGTGGGCCGGTCTTGAAGCAGATCCGGGCCAGGTGCCCGCGCGCCGCGGCCTCGTCCCCCAGGACGGTGGCACGATCCAGCTCCGGCGACATCACCATTGAGGCGGCTCCTCTCCCCGGGGACGGGCGACACACCGTCGCCCTGGGCCCGGCCGGTCCGGCACGGGGCCCGCGCCTTCCCCATCCTCTGTCTAGCAGACGGAATTCGCGCGCCCGGAGAGATGAATTTTTGTCCGGAATCTGATTGCGCCGGCCGGCTCAGTCCTCGTCGTCGTCCTGGCCGCCCGGCCCGGGCTTCCGCGCGTCGTCCGCCGGCTTCTTCGACGACGGATCGGCCGGCGTCTTCGGGGCCTTCGGGGACGACTTCCCCGCCGGCGTCTTCGGGGACGCCGCCGGCACCAGGGTCCGGCAGTAGCTCTCCACCCGGTCGGGCCCGCCGGCGGCGGCCACCAGGTCGGCGAAGCCCGGCGTGGTGAGGGCCCGGGCGCGCTGCGGCTCCGACTTGGCGAGGTAGGCGCGGCAGTGACCGACGAGCGCGCCGCCGACCGACGGCGGCACGGCGGGCCGGCTCCCGGACGGCGTCCCGGGCGACGAGGCCGCACCGGAGGCCGCACCGGACGGACCGGCGGGGGTCGACCGCGACGGACCGGCGGCGGTCGGGGCGGGGCCCGCCGTGGTCGGGGCCGGCGGAACCACCGGTTGCGGGCTCCGGTCCAGCCGCACGGCGGCGAACGCCACCCCGGCGACCGCGGTGGCGGCGAGCCCGGACAGCGCGGCGGCGACGCGGAGCCGACGACGCGGACGGGACGCCGGAACCGGCGCGGCGACCGCCGGCGCGGCCCGGGCGGCCCGGAAGGCGGCGAGCGCCCGTTCCTCGCCGTCGAGTTCCCCCGCGGTGGCCGGGGCCGCCGCGGCGGCGAGCAGCCGGGTCAGCGGGTCGGCGTCGGCCGGCGGCACGGCGTGCGCGGCGTCGAGCAGCCGGTCGGACTCCGCCCGATCGGCGGGCCCGTCGGACCGGTGAGGTCCCATGCCGTCTCCCCTCACGTCAGCCCTCCGCCGGCTCGGCCTCGGACGCGTGCGGCGCCTGGCTGTCGGTACGGGGCCGGACCGCGCCCGGCACGTCCTCCGGCGCGGCGCGCTCCAGCAGCGCGGCCAGCCGGCGCAGCCCGCGGTGCGCCGCCGTGCGCACCGCGCCGGCCCGCCGGCCCAGCACCCGCCCGGCGGTCTCCGCGTCGAGCCCGATGACAGCCCGCAGCATCACCGCCTCGGCCTCGGCCGGTGGCAGCGTGCGGATCAGCGCCAGCGCGCTCTCGGTGCCGAGGGCCTCGCCGGCCCGGTCGGCGGTGTCGGCGTCCCCGGCCAGGTCGTTGAGGGCCTGCACGGGCACCGGGACCACCGGCCGACGCCGTTGCCGCCGCAGGTGGTCCATGGCCCGGTTCCGGGCGATGGTGACCGACCAGGCGCGGAACTCGCCGCCGGTGAACGAGGGCAGGTCCCGGGAGATCTGCAGCCAGGTCTCCGAGGCGACGTCCTCGGCGTCGCCCCCCACCAGCGTGGTCAGGTACCGCAGCAGGGCCGGTTGCAGGCTGCGGTAGAGGAAGCGGAACGCCTCCTCGTCACCGGCCTGGGCCGCGGTGACCGCCTCGTTCAGCTCTCTGGTCACGGTCGCCGCCCGGACCCCGCGATCGCGGGTCGGGCGTCCGTCGACGCGGGAGACCACACCGCCATCCGCACCCCCGGCCCCCCGCTGAACTGATCGACGCCGGGCCGAGCCCGGGACGCACGCTTGACAACGCCGCCCGGCACGCCCGGCGGCGGGACATACCGTACCGGCGTCGCGGGGCGACCGGGAGCCGGGCCGACGTCGGGAGCGCGACCGGGCGGGTGGCATGGCCCGGACGGCTGAAAAACCGAGAGAAATGTCTACCGGCGAGTACGGCGTGTCGGTGTAACGAAGGCCACCGTCGAGTCGCTGCTCCCGCGCGGGAAGCGGACAGCCGCCGGGAGACCGGCATTTTCTGGCCGATCGTACCCGGCCGGTCACGGTCAGCCCACCGCCGTCGTGCCCTCGACCGTTCGGCCGACCGGGGCGCAGCCGCTCGCCGTCGGCAGCAGGAGAGATCGCCGGAAATACTCCGCGGCCGCTGTGGGTACGGTATGGGGATGCTCTCCTCCGACGTCGTACTCAGCGGTCGGTACCGCCTGGAAGACCGTGTCGCCACCGGCGGCATGGGCGACGTCTGGCGGGCCAAGGACCTGGTGCTCGGCCGCCAGGTGGCCGTCAAGGTGCTGCTTCCCGCCCTGGTCCGCGACCCGGACTTCATCGCCCGGTTCCGCTCCGAGGCGCGGATCATGGCGTCGCTGCGCCACCCCGGCGTGGTGCAGGTCTTCGACTGCGGCGAGGACGAGCTGCCCGACGGCAGCCGGGCCGACTACCTGGTCATGGAGTTCGTCGCCGGCGAGCCGCTGTCCCGACGGATCGAGGATGCCGGCCACCTCGAGGTCGCCGAGACGATGTCGATCGTGGCCCAGACGGCGCAGGCGCTGCACGGGGCGCACGGGCGGGGCATCGTCCACCGCGACGTCAAGCCGAGCAACCTGCTCGTGCAGGACGACGGCACCGTGGTCCTGGTCGACTTCGGCGTGGCCCGGTCCACCAACGTCACCAGCATCACCAGCACCAACGCGGTGCCCGGCACCGCCCTCTACATGGCGCCCGAGCAGGCCGCCGGCCGGCCGGTCACCGGCGCCACGGACGTCTACGCGCTCGGCGCGGTGGCGTACTGCTGCCTGACCGGCAGCCCGCCGTTCACCGGCGACAACCCGCTCCAGGTCGCCGTGCGCCACCTCGACGACGAGCCGCCGGAGCTGCCGGCGGAGATCCCGGCACCGGTCCGCGAGCTGGTGGCCCGGGCCCTGGCGAAGGACCCCGCCGACCGCTACCCGAGCGCCGCGGCGATGGCCGACGCGGCCCGGGCGGCGCGTACCGACTCGCCCACCGCGACCGTGACGGCGCTGCGCGGCGCGGCCGGGCCCGGGCACACCCGCGACGAGCAGCCGGTGGCCCGGCCGGCGGCCGTGGTCGCGCCGCCGCGCCGCCCCGGCCGGCGCGGTGCGCTGGTCGGTGCGGCGGGCGCGGTGCTGGTGGCGGTGACCGCCCTCGGCGCGCTGCTGGCCGCCGCCCGGGAAGCGGACGCGCCGGCCACCCGGATCGACTCCACCCGCCCGGCGGTGGCGCCGAGCAACTCGGTCGCGGACACCGCGGTCACCGGGGGGCCCTCGGCGGACGACGAGGACTACACCTACCGCCCGGTCGGTCCGAACGAGCGGCCCTCGGCCTCGGCCTCGGCGACGCCGAGCGCCTCGCCCAGCGCGTCGGTCGAGCCGAGCCCGTCGCGCGTGCCGTCGACGGCGCCGACCGCGCCGAGCACCGCGCCGACCACCAGCGCGCCCCCGGTCGAGACCACCGCGCCGACCGAGACCACCACCACCACGACCGCCCCGGCCGGCGGCGACGGCGGCGGTGACGCGGGCGGTCAGCCGGCCGCCGGCCGCTGAGCCACCACCGTTCCGGCGAGCCGGTCCCGTCGCTGACGGCCGACCGGCTCGCCGGGCGCCGGGTCAGTCCGCGCCGAGCGCCGCCACCACCGGCCGGGCCAGCGCGCGCCGGGCCGGCAGGACGGAGGCGAGCAGCGCGGCCAGCACCGCCACCGCCACGATCATTCCGAGCCGCCCCCACGGCAGCACCACGGTGAAGTCGCCACCGACGCGGGCCACCACCGCCATCGCGCCCGCCGCGACGGCGATGCCCAGCGCGACGCCGAGCACGGTGCCGACCAGCGCGGTGAGCACCGCCTCGACCGCGAGCGCCGCCCGCATCCCGGCGCGGCTCAGGCCGACCGCGCGCAGCACGGCGGTCTCCCGGGTCCGCTCCACCACCGACAGGCTCAGCGTGTTGGCGACCCCCACCAGCGAGATGACCACCGCCAGGCCGAGCAGCACCGTGACGAAGCCCAGCACCAGGTCGACGGTGCCGGTGAGCATCCGCTTGTAGGCGGCCTGGTCCAGCACGTTGACCGTCGGGTAGCGGGTGACCACCGACTCGACGGCGGACCGGGCGACGTCCGGGCTCACCCCGTCCGCCGGGTCGATCTCGGCGAGGTAGCCGCGTTCGGCGGGGAAGAGGCGGCCGAAGTCGGCGTCCACCAGCTCTACCGCGTACCCCGTCGGCACCCGGCCGCCGGCCGTCGCCGGCCGGTCGTCCGCCACCACGGCGGCGACCCGGAACGGCCGGCCGGCGACGGTGACCGTCGCGCCGACCGTCCAGCCCCGGGCGGCGGCCAGCTCGCGGTGCACCAGCACCGAACCCGGCCCGAACGCGCCCGGGTCGCCGGCGTCCACGGCGGACAGCGTCCGGCGGACCAGCGCCGGGTGCGCGGCCCGCACCTCGACGCCGTCGGTCACCCGGCTGCGCTGCTCGTGCACCACGCCCAGCTCCGGCCGGGCGGCCAGCTCGTCGACGAGCCGGGCCGGCAGTTCCCCACCGATGCCGGTGACCAGGAAGTCCACCCCGACCCGGGCGTCCACCGCGCGTTCGATGCCGGCCTTGACGCTGCCGGCGCCGACCACGAACGACGAGACCAGCCCGATCCCGATCACCATGGCCGTGGCGGTGGCCGCCACCCGGCGCGGGTTGCGCACCGCGTTCGCCACGGCCAGCGTCGCCGGGACGCCGAACAGCGCGCCCAGCGGCACGCCCAGCACCCGGACCAGCGCCGGCACCAGGACCGGACCGAACGCCACGATGCCGCCGAAGGCCAGCAGTCCACCGGCCGCCACCAGCGGCACCTGCCCGGTGGTCCCGGCGCCGAGCAGCGCCGCGACACCGGCGGCGAGAACCAGCGCCCCGACCGCGAGGCGGACCCGGCCGGCCGGGCGGGCCGGCCGGGTCGCCGCGTCGGTCAACGCGGCCACCGGCGCGACCCGGGTGCCCTGCCAGGCCGGCAGCGCCGCGGCCAGCACGGTGAGCAGCACGCCCGACCCGAGCGAGAGCAGCACCGTACGGGCCGTCACGGTGATCCCGTCGGCCACCGGCGCCCCGGTGCCGCCCAGCAACGCGCCCAACCCGGCGGACAGCGCCGTGCCGGCCAGCACGCCGAGCACGGAGGCGAACAGCCCGGTCAGCGCCGCCTCGGCCAGCGTGGCCCGATAGACCTGCCCCCGGGTCGCGCCGACCAGCCGGAGCAGCGCGGTCCGCCGGGAGCGTTGGGCGAGCACGATGGCGAAGGTGTTGGCGATCACGAAGCCGGCCACCACCACCGCCACCGCCGCGAACGTGCCCAGCAGCAGCTCGAACTGCCGCAGGTCGCGCACCGCGTCGGCGACCGCCGCGTCGAGCACGGCCGCGTGGTCCCGGACCGGCACGCCCGGCCCCACCACCGCCCGGACCCGGTCGGCGAGCGCCGCCGGGTCCACCCCGGGCCGGGCGGCCACCATGATCCGCCCGTATCCGCGCCCGCCGTCGACCGCGAGGGCGTCCGCGCCGGTCAGGCCGATGAACGGGCCGCCGACGTCGCGGTTGGTGCCGGCCACGTCGACGGCGCCGACGAGCGTGTACGGGCGGGCCGCGCCGCCCGCGCCGCCGACCGAGACCGGTGCGCCGAGCACGAACCGCTGCCGGGCGACGGTCCGCTCGTCGA
Source organism: Micromonospora sp. AKA38 (assembly GCF_027925725.1). Classification (NCBI taxonomy): domain Bacteria; kingdom Bacillati; phylum Actinomycetota; class Actinomycetes; order Micromonosporales; family Micromonosporaceae; genus Micromonospora; species Micromonospora sp. AKA38. Next base: position 1,666,034 of record NZ_BNEI01000005.1, read on the forward strand.
GCACCAGCTCGCCCGCGCGCTGCGGCAACCGCCCGGCGACCACGTCGTACGACTGGAGGGCCGGTTCGGTGGGGATCGCGGCGAGGACCGCGTACCCGAGCACGGGCCGGCCGGCCGCGCCGACCACGCCGGCGGTGCCGGTCAGCTCCCCCGCGGCGGCGGCCACCCCGTCGACCGCGCGGACCCGGTCGACCAGGGCCGGTGACAGCGGCCGGGAGCCGGCGTACGCGGCCAGGTCGGTGTGCCTGTCGAACGCGCCGGCCCGCTCGTACGCGCCGGTCCGCATGCCGTCGGTGAGCATGAGCGTGCCGGCGACGAACGCGACGCCGAGCACGATGGCCAGCGAGGAGAGCAGCAGGCGCAGGCCCTCGGCGCGTACCTGGCGCAGGGTCAGGCGCAGCATCCCGCTCACCGCCCCACCGGGGTCACGGCCCGGTCGAGCCGGTTGAGCACGTCGCGGACCTGGCCGGTGGTCGGCCGGTGCAGTTCGTCGACGAGCCGGCCGTCGGCCAGGAAGACCACCCGGTCGGCGTACGCCGCGGCGGCCGGGTCGTGGGTGACCATGACGACGGTTCGGCCGAGCGTGTCCACCGCCTCGCGCAGCAGCCGCAGCACCTCGGCGCCGGCGCGCGAGTCGAGGTTCCCGGTCGGCTCGTCGGCGAAGATCACCCAGGGGCGGGTGATCAGCGCCCGGGCCACCGCGACCCGCTGCTGCTGGCCGCCGCTGAGCTCGGCCGGCCGGTGACCGAGGCGGTCGGCCAGTCCGACCGCGGCCACCACCTGCCGCAGCCAGGCCGGGTCGGGCCGCCGGCCGGCGATGGCCAGCGGCAGCACGACGTTCTCCTCGGCGGTCAGCGTGGGCAGCAGGTTGAACCGCTGGAAGACGAAGCCGATCCGGTCCCGGCGCAGCCGGGTGAGCCGACGGTCGTCGAGCCGGGACAGCTCCGCCTCGCCGATGCGGACCGTGCCGCTCGACGGCCGGTCCAGGCCGGCGAGGCAGTGCAGCAGCGTGGACTTGCCGGAGCCGGAGGGACCCATCACGGCGGTGAACCGGGCGGCGGCCAGGTCGAGGTCGACGCCGTCCAGCGCGACGACGCGGGACTGCCCGACGCCGTACTCCTTGCGCAGGTCACGGGCGGCGAGCGCGACGCCTGTGGTCGGGGTTGCGGGCAACGTGGTGCTCCTGTCGGACGCGGTCTGGTGACCCTTCCGACGCTATGGCCGGCACCCCGGCGGTGATCTCCACCGGCGCGCTCGACCCGCGTACGCCTCCGGTCGCGCCGCCCGGTCGCGCCGGTACGCCCCGAGGCGTACGCCGGGTCAACCGCCGGGCGTGACCAGCCCGCTCTCGTACGCCAGCACGACGGCCTGCACCCGGTCGCGGAGCTGGAGCTTGGCCAGGATGCGGCCCACGTGGGTCTTCACGGTCGCCTCCGCGACGTGCACCCGGGCGGCGATCTCGGCGTTGGACAGCCCCTGCGCCACGAGCAGCAGCACCTCCCGTTCCCGCTCGGTGAGCTGGGCCAGCCGCGGGTCCTCGGCCGGGGCCGCGCCGAGCTGCCCGGCGAACCGGTCGAGCAGCCGCCGGGTGATCGACGGCGCCACCACCGAGTCGCCCTCGGCGACCACCCGGATCGCGGCCAGCAGCTCCTCCGGGGGCACGTTCTTGAGCAGGAAGCCGCTCGCCCCGGCGCGCAGCGCGGCGAACGCGTCCGCCTCGGTGTCGAACGTGGTGAGCGCCAGCACGCGCGGCCGGCGTGCGGCCGACCGGGCGCAGATCCGGCGGGTCGCCTCCACCCCGTCCATGGTGGGCATGCGCAGGTCCATCACCACCACGTCGACCTCGACCCGGTCCAGCACCCGCAGCGCGTCCGCGCCGTCGATGGCCTCGCCGACCACCGCCAGGTCCGGTTGGGAGTCGAGCACCATCCGGAAGCCGGCGCGCACCAGCGCCTGGTCGTCGACGATCATCACCCGCACGGTCATGCCGCCGCGCTCCCTTCCTCGGCGCCGGTCGCCGCGGGCAACGGCAGCCGGACCTCCACCCGCCATCCGCCGGCCAGCGTGGGGCCGGCGGCGAGGCTGCCGTCGTACACCCCGACCCGTTCCCGCATGCCGACCAGGCCGTGCCCGCCGGACGGCGCCGGCCGGACCACCGGGCGACCGCGCCCGTCGTCGACGGCCCGGACCGCGACGGCGTCGGCGGCCCAGTCGAGCGTCAGCTCGACCGACGCGCCCACGCCGGCGTGCTTGAGCGCGTTGGTCAGGCTCTCCTGCACCACCCGGTAGACGGTCAGCTCCAGGCCGGGCGGCAACGCCACCGGCGTGCCGGCGCCGCCGCGGTCGATCCGCAGCCCGGCGGCGCGGAACCGGTCGAGCAACGCGGGCAGCTCGACGAGCGCGGGACGCCGGTGCGCCGGCTCGTCGGCCATCGCGGCCGGCTCCGGCCGGCTGGGTTCCCGGAGTACGCCGACCAGCCGCCGCATCTCCTCCAGCGCCTGCCGGCCGGTGTCCGCCACCACCTTGGCCGCCTCGCGCGCGGTCGCCGGGTCCCGGTCCAGCGTGAACCGCACGCCGTCCGCCTGCACGATCATGACGGCCATGCTGTGCGCGACCACGTCGTGCAGCTCGCGGGCGATCCGGGTGCGTTCCTCGGCCACCGCGGCCCGTGACTCGGCCTCCCGCTCGCGTTCGGCCGTCGCGGCGCGCTCCTCCAGGCTGAGCACGTAGAGCCGCCGGGTGCGGACGTTCAGCCCGACCAGCCAGACCGCGCCGGTGACCAGGCCGTAGTAGAGCGCGCCCGCCCACCAGGGCGACGGTCCGGGCCAGGAGAGCGCGGAGAGCAGCACGCCGATCGCGGCGCCGATCCCGGCCAGGATGCCGTCGGCGGACCGGTCGGCGTACTTGACCACGCTGTAGAGCGCGATCAGCACGCCGATGTCGTAGCCCAGCGGCCCCCAGCCGACGATCACCTGGGCCAGCGCGAGCGCGGCCACCACGACGGCGACCGCGGACGGGTGGGTGCGTCGGAAGAACAACGCCGCCGCCATCGCCACGCCGACCGCGAACGCCGGCAGGCCGCCCTGCTCGGCCAGGAGGCCGAGCACGGCGAACACGACGACCAGCCCGGAGACGGCGGCGTCGAACGCGACGCCGCGCACCGGGCGGCCGAGGATCAGGCGGTCCACGGTCACCCAGCGTACGGGGCGGGCCGGGCGTGCTGCCCGGGCCCGGTCAGCGGGTGAGGAGGGCCCGCATGCGGGTGATCTCGGCGGACTGCTCGACGGCCACCGCGTTGGCGAACTCCTGCATGGCCTGGTCCGCGCCGACCTTGAGCAGGTCGGTGGACATCACCACCGCGCCCTGGTGGTGGGCGGTCATCATCTGCACGAAGAGGCGGTCGAACGCCGCGCCCCGGGCGGCGGCGAGCTGCCGCACCGCCTCGGTGGACTGCATCCCGCGCATGGTGGCGTGATCGTGTCCGGCGACCTCGGCGGGCAGGTCGCGGGTGCTGAGCCAGGCCCGCAGCACACCGACCTCCGGCCCCTGGGCGGCCCGGATCCGGTCGGCGACGGCGCGGATCCGGGGGTCGGCGGCCCGGTCGGGGGCGAGCGTCGCCATCTCCAGCGCCTGCTCGTGGTGCGGGATCATCATCCGGACGTACCAGACGTCGAGGCTGTTGAAGCGCGGCGCCGCGTTGCGGACCTGCCCGCCGTCGCGGGTGGCGGCCGGCTCCCCCGGGCGTCCCGGCACCAGCACCGGCGGCGCCGAGCCGGTCGCGGCCGGCGTGGTCGGGGCGGTGGCGGCCGGGCTGAGCCGCGCCGCCGCCGGACGGCTGTCGCCGCGCCCGGCCAGCGCCAGGCCGCCGAGCACCAGGAGCGCCACCAGCGCTGTGACGGGAAGCCACACGCGTGCCTGCCGGCCGGTCATACGACTCTCCCTCCGGTCGAGGTGACAGCGATCCTATCCAGAGCGTAAAGTTCCTCGATGTGACCGGCGTCACATTGATGACGGTCGCCGATCGGTAAGGTGTGGCGAATCATCATCCCCTTTCGAAGGGTGTTGCCGATGATCAACATCCGCATGTCCCGTACCCGGACCGTCAGCCTCGCCGCCGCCGGCCTGCTGCTCGCCGGCGTGGTCGCCGCGCCGCCGAGCAGCGCCCAGGAACTCCCCCGCGCCCAGGCGGCGCCGGCCACCGCGGACAACGCCGTCCCCGGGGTCGACGAGATCTCCAGCAGCCCCAACCTGCGCCAGGTGGCCAACCTGCCGAAGCAGGCCCCGTTCGACACCACGGCCGCCCTGGGCACCGACATCGCCTTCCAGGGCCGGTACGCGTTCGTCGGCAACTACGACGGCTTCGTCATCTACGACGTGTCGCGGCCGAGCCGGCCGTCGATCGTGGCGCAGGTGCTCTGCCCCGGCTCGCAGAACGACATCTCGGTCAGCGGCGACCTGCTGTTCCTGTCCACCGACTCGTCCCGCACCGACGACTCGTGCGCCAGCACCGCCCAGCCGGCCTCCGTCAAGGAGTCCTGGGAGGGCATCAAGATCTTCGACATCCGCGACAAGCGCAACCCGCGCTACATCAAGTCGGTGGAGACCGCGTGCGGCTCGCACACCCACACGCTGGTGCCGGGCAAGGACCGGCGCGACGTCTACCTGTACGTCTCGTCGTACAGCCCGCGCGCCGAGTTCCCCGACTGCCAGCCGCCGCACGACTCCATCTCCATCGTCAAGGTGCCGGTGAAGAACCCCACCTCGGCCTCGGTGGTGGCCACCCCGAACCTCTTCCCGGACGGCGGCTACCCGGGCATCCCGGGTGAGAAGTCCGCCACCACCGGATGCCACGACATCACCGCGTACCCGTCGAAGGACCTGGCCGCCGGCGCCTGCATGGGCGACGGCATCCTGCTGGACATCAAGGACCGGGAGGCGCCGCGGGTCATCGAGCGGGTCACCGACACCGAGAACTTCGCGTTCTGGCACTCGGCCACGTTCAACAACGCCGGCACCAAGGTCGTCTTCACCGACGAGCTGGGCGGCGGCGGCGCGGCCACCTGCAACGAGGTGGTCGGGCCGGACCGGGGCGCGGACGCCATCTACGACATCACCGGGCGCGGCGACGCCCGCAAGCTGGTGTTCCGCAGCTACTACAAGATCCCGCGGGTGAACGCGGACACCGAGAACTGCGTGGCGCACAACGGCTCGCTGATCCCGGTGCCCGGCCGCGACATCATGGTCCAGGCGTGGTACCAGGGCGGCATCTCGGTGTGGGACTTCACCGACTCCCGCACGCCCAAGGAGATCGCCTACTGGGAGCGCGGCCCGCTGGACGCCACCCAGCTGCGCACCGGCGGCTCCTGGTCGGCCTACTGGTACAACGGCCACATCTACTCCAGCGACATCCAGAAGGGACTGGACGTGCTGGAGCTGCGCGACCCGCGCACCTGGCTGGCGCAGTTCCTGCTGGTGCCCGAGTTGAACGCGCAGACCCAGGCGGGTTACCTGAGCTGGTGACCTGACGACGGCTGCACCGGGCCCGGCACCCCGAGGGGGGCCGGGCCCGGCCCATGCGAGGGGACCCCGGGAACATGACGATCGAGCAGCGGACCGCGATGCCGACGGACGCGCAGATCCGGGCGCTGCACGAGCGGCACGCGCCGACGGAGGCGGCGTTCCACCTCGTCTGGACGCACTGCCGGATCGTGTGCGAGGTGGCGGAGCAACTGCTGGAGCGACACGGCGCGGGCCTGGACGTCGCCCTGGTGCGGGCCGGCAGTCTGCTGCACGACATCGGCGTCTACCGCCTGCACGACGCCGCCGGCCGGTTCGACCGGGCGAACTACGTCCGGCACGGCGTGCTGGGCCACGCGCTGCTACTCCAGGCGGGCCTGCCCGAGACGCTCGGCCGGTTCTGCTCCCGGCACACCGGGGTGGGCCTCACCCGCGAGGACGTGCTCCGGCAGCGGCTCCCGCTCCCGGTCGCGGACTGGACCCCGGGCACCGACGAGGAGGTGCTGGTGATGTACGCGGACAAGTTCCACAGCAAGACGACGCCGCCGACGTTCGTCTCCGCCGCCTCGTACTCGGCGGCCGTGCGGCGCTTCGGCGCGGACAAGGTCGCCCGGTTCGCGGCGCTCGTCGAGCGGTTCGGCGAGCCGGACCTGGCGGTGCTCGCCCGCCGGCACGGGCACCCGGTCGGCTAACGCATCGGCAGCCGGTAGTCGCGGGCGCCGCCACCGGCGGTCACCAGCCGCACCTCGCCGCTGCGCAGCCCGTACGTCACCGACCAGCGGGTGTGCGACTGGCGGACCGCGTCGAGCAGGCGCAGCGCGCCGGCGGCGTCGACCGTCCCGCCGGACCGGTCCAGCTCCCGGGCCAGCACGCCGTACCGGTGGTCCTGGCGCAGCTCCCGGTCCGGCACGCCGACGGCGGGCACGTTGGTCAGCGCCTGCCAGGGGCCCCGACGCTTGTCGACGCGCAGTTTCCCGTCGACGAACTCGACCACGGCGGACGCCCCGGTGGCGTCCGCGAGCAGGTAGTGCAGCGGCGGGCCGCCGTCGAAGTCCAGGTTGTACCGCTCGAACACGGCGACCGCCTCGTCCACCGTGGCCGCCGCGTCGAGCACCAGGCGCAGGATGCGCACCGAGCCGACGGTGGGCCGCCCGGCCACCGGTTCGGCCCGCGCGCCGTCGTCGGCGGCGAGCCCCACGGCGAGCCCGCGCTCGTTCATTCCGTCGAACGGCAGCAGCGGCGCGTCGAGCAGCCGTCGGTCACCGGCCGGGTCGGCGGGAACCCCCAGGTACGAGATGTCCACGAGCGAGATCGAGGCGTACCCGTCCGGCGGGTCGGTGCGCAACACCAGCGCCGGGTTCGGCTGCCAGTCGAAGTTGCGGGCGAACAGCGGCCGGTCCCGGTCGGCGAGCGCGGCGAACAGCGAGCAGCCGAACGGGCTCGGCGGCGTGCTGTCGGCCACCCCGGCCGTCGGGTCGTAGTCGCCGACGTAGGTCATCTCGTACAGCGGCAGGTCGTCGACCTTGCGCAGGCTGGCCAGCGTGCGCTCGGCCTGACCCGGGTCCTGCCGGGACGCGGTCGGCGTGCCGACGCCGGCCGGGCCGGCCGACGGGCGGCTCTCCCCGCAGCCGGTGCCGAGCAGCAGCAGTGCGAGACCGGTGGCGATGAGCGTCCTCCGCATGCCCGCGACGCTAGAAGAGACACGCCCGGATGTCCATCGCGGACGGCTCACCCCGGCAGGGACGCCTCGTCGCCGCCGCGGGTACGCCGCGGGTTGACCAGCCGGCGCACCATCGGCGCGGCGTTCCACCGGGCCGCCCCGACCAGGTCCCGGGCGTGTTCCAGCACGGTGTAGTCGGGCCGGGCCACGCCGTCGGCGATGGCCCGGTCGAGGTCGTTGCCGCACCGGGTGAGCACGCTGTCGAAGTCGCGCCGGACCGGCTCCAGCAGGTCGTAGCCGAAGGAGCGGTGCAGCCGGGCGAAGAGCGGCTTGTAGAGCCTGGCCCGCTCGTGCAGGCCGGACGAGTAGGACATCGGGTTCTTCGGCCGGCGCCGGACGTAGTCGGGCAGCACGTCGGCGAAGGCCCGGCGGACGATCCACTTCTCCTGCCCGTCGCGCAGCTTGAGGCCCAGCGGCAGCCGCATGGCCAGCTCGACGACGCTGAGGTCGAGGAACGGCACCCGCGCCTCCACGCCGTGCCCCATGCTGGCCCGGTCCACCCGCTGCAACTCGGTCCGGCACAGGTTGCGGATCTTGTGCAGGAACAGCCGGCGGGACCGCTCCGGCCCGACCTGGTGGTACATGGGATAGCCGCCGAACAGCTCGTCCGAACCGTCGCCGGTGAGCACCACCTTCACGCCCAGCTCGCGCAGGCGCCGGAAGATCGGCACCGAGACCACCGCGTTGATGATGTCGCCGTACTCGGTCAGCTCCGAGATCCGGATGGCCTCGCGCACGTCGGCGCGGCGGATGTCGCGCGGACGCAGCTCGATCACCTCGTGCGGCACGCCGAGGTCGGCGGCGAGCCGCCGCGCGTACGCCACGTCGGGGCTGTCCGGGGCGCCGACGGTCACCGCCACGCAGTCCGGATGCAGCTCCCGGGCGTGCAGCAACGCCAGCGAGCTGTCCAGGCCGCCGGAGAGCACCACACCCACGGTGAGGTCGGTGTCCAACCGGATCCGCATGGCGTCGGTGAGCGCGGCGCGGACGAGCAGGGCGGCCTCGTCCGGGTCGTCGATCACCGGCAGTCCGGCGCCGAGCGTGAGCAGGTCCACGTGCGGGCGCAACCGGACCGGATCGTCGGGCCCGGCCCAGCCGTGGTGACCCGGCGGCACCTCGTTGATCGGCGCGCCGTGCCCGACCAGCGCCTTGACCTCGGAGGCGAGGTGCAGGCAACCCGGGCCGCGGGACCAGTAGAGCGGCTTCACCCCGAGCGGGTCCCGGGCCAGGTACGCCCGACCGCCGGCACGTTCGGCCACCACGAAGGCGTACTCGCCGCGCAGCCGGCGCACCGCGCCCTCGCCCCACTGGCGGAACGCGGCGAGCACCACCTCGGTGTCGCCGGTGGTGCGGAAGACGTGGCCGAGCCGGGTCAGCTCGGCGCGCAGCTCGTGGTGGTTGAAGACCTCGCCGTTGAAGCAGAGCAGGTGCCGCTCGTCGGGTGAGACCCAGGGCTGCACGGACCGGTCCCGGTCCACGATCCGCAACCGGCGTACGCCGGCCAGCAGGCCGTTCTCCTGCCGGGTCTCGGTCACCTCGCCGCGTGGGGCCAGCGCGGCCAGCATCCGCCGGAAGGTGGCCGGGTCGGCCTCCGGGCCGGTGCTCAGCGCGATCCCGCACATCGGGTCAGCACCCCATCTCGGCCTCGTACGCCCGCCGGTACCGGCGACGGGCCGAGGGCGCGAGGCAGAGGTGCCAGGCCTGTCCCTCGTCGACCACGTTGATCTCGCCGGCCTCCTGCCGGCCCAGCAGCAACCCGGCCAGGGCGGTGCGCGCGCCGAACCGCTCGTACCAGTCCAGCTCGACGTCGGCCGCCCAGCCCAGGCAGTGCCCGCTGGGCACCATGGCGGCGTACCCCAGCCGGCGCAGCCGGTACTGGTGCTCGGCGCTGCGGGCCAGGCTGGTCACCCAGAGCGGCGGCGTGCCGGCGCGGGTGACCGTGGCGAACTCCCGGGCCAGGTCGTTGAGGAGAGCGATCATCTCGCGACGGGCCCGGCGGAACAGCAGACCCGCCGTACGCGGGCTGGCACCCGGGCGGACCCGGCGCCGGACCGCCTGCAGCCCGCGTCCCAGCACCGTGGCGGGCTGCTCGCGGTAGCGGAACTCCAGCAGCCCGCGGCGGCGCAGCCACTCCAGGTCGACGAGTTCGGTGCTGGTGCGCACCTGGCCGTCGGTGCGGAAGGTCGGGCTGTCCCGCCACCACAGCACGTCGACGCGGGAGAGCAGGAAGATCCGGACCAGCGCGGTCAGGTCGTGCGCCGAGCTGCGCGCGTTGGGCTGGTAGCGCGCCATTTCCAGCAGCAGCGTCTCCCGCGCGCCGACCAGTCCCTGCGGGGTGGCGTCCAGGACCGCGGCGATGGCCGGCTCGCGCAGCCGCTGGTCGAGCAGCACCTGTCGGGCGGTGGTCGAGGGCGCGTCCGCCAACGCGCCCACCTCGACCAGCAGGTCCGCCACCGCCGCCCGGTAGGCGGCCAGGTCGGGCCCGGCGGCAGGCCGGTCGACGGCCGGCAGCCGGCGGGCGGGAGCGGTGGACGTGGCGGTGGGGCCGGGCTGGCGACCGGGGCTACGGCTGGGCACTCGCATGGTCTCCGTCCCCTCTCGTCGGGACACGGTGCAACTGGGTCTGCACCTCACGTAACCACCCGGGACGGGAGCGCCGGGGGCAATGCGCCCACTCTCCTTCGAACGGTTCTTTACAACGTTGTATCCAACGCTGTACAAACGTGTGCACCGCAGTGACCTCCGTCTACTCCCAGGCAGGCCCGATGCGACACCTCCACCGCGGCGGCGTGCTCGCCGCCGTACTCACCCTGACGCTCGCCGGGGCGGCGCCCGCGCCCGCCGCCGGGCCCGACCGCTACCGCAACCCGGTCTCCGCCGGGTTCGCCGACACCTTCGCCGACCCGGTCGTGGTCCGTGGCGACGACGGCGTCTGGTACGCCTTCGGCACCTCCGACCCGCTGCGCGAGGGTGAGGGCCGGGCCCACCGGGTGCCCATCGCCCGCTCCACCGACCTGGTCGACTGGAGCTACGTGGGCGACGCGTTCAGCGCCGACCAGCGGCCCGCCTACGCCGCGCCCGGCTCCGCGTTCTGGGCGCCCGACGTGCGCCGGATCGGCGGGCGCTGGGTGATGTACCTGACCGTCACCGACACCACCGTCTCCGACGACACGTTCGACACCGCCGTCGGCGTGGCCACCGCGCCGAGCCCGGCCGGCCCCTGGACGTTCGTCGACACGCCGGTGGTCGCCCCGCGCCCCGGCGCCGGCGGCGGCTACCTGTGGACCATCGACCCGAGCCAGCTCACCGGCGCCGACGGCCGCTCCTACCTCTACCACGGCAGCTACTACGGCGGCATCTCGGTCACCGAGCTGACCCCCGACGGGCTGCACGCGGTCGGCACGTCGACAGCGGTCGCGGTGGACAACAAGTTCGAGGGCGCCTACGCGCTGCGCCGCGACGGCTGGTACTACCTCTTCGCCTCCACCGCGAACTGCTGCGCCGGCCCGGCCACCGGCTACTCCGTCCAGGTCGGCCGCGCCCGTGACCCGCGCGGCCCGTTCGTCGACCGCGAGGGCCAGCGCCTCGACGTCTCCCGGGCCGGCGGCACGCCGGTGCTGACCCAGAACGGCAACCGGTGGATCGGCACCGGCCACAACGCGGTGCTCACCGACCTGTCCGGGCAGGACTGGATCGCCTACCACGCGATCGACCGGGCCGACCCCTACCTGGACGAGCCGTTCGGCGTCAACGAGCGGCCGATGCTGCTGGACCGCCTCGACTGGATCGACGGATGGCCCACCGTCAACGCCGGCGCCGGCCCCTCCGACGGCGCCCGTCCCGCGCCGGTCACCAGCGGTCGCGTCGACGCCCGCTTCGACACCGCCGACCTGCGCGGCTGGCCGACCGGGTCCGGCTCGTGGCGGGCCGCCGGCGGCGTGCTGACCGGCACCGGGACGCTCACCTCGCGTACCGGCCTCGGCGGCGACCTGCGGGTCGAGACCGACCTGCGGCTGACCGGCGCGACCGCGGCCGGGCTGCGGCTCGGCACGGTGGACGTCCGGGTCGGCGGCGGCCGGCTGGCCGCCGGGACCGCCAGCGTGCCGCTGCCCGCCGGCACCGACCCGCGCGACCGGCACAACCTCGCCGTGGAGGTCCGCGGGCGGCAGCTCGTCGCCACGCTCAGCCCGTCCCGCCTCGGCGACCCGGTCGCGCGGGTGTCGGTGCGGCTCCCCCGGCCGGCGAACGGCCCACTGGCGCTGCGCGCCGAGGGCGGACCGGCCGAGTTCGACAACGTCAGCGCCACCCGCCTGTACCGCCCGGTGCGGCACGAGGTCGCCCCGCCCCGGGTCGGCCCGGTGCTGCGCGACTACTCCGACGAGTTCTCGGGCGGCCTCGACCCGGCCTGGCGGTGGGTGCGCCAGGACCCGGCCGCGAGCGTGTCCGGCGGCGCGCTGCGCTGGCCGGTCCAGGACGCCGACCTCTCCGGCACCGGCAACACCGCCGGGGTGCTGCTGCGCGACGCGCCGGCCGGTGACTACGTCGCGGAGACCAAGGTGACGCTCGACCTGGGCGAGGAGACGGTCCGCAACTACCAGCAGGCCGGCCTCGTCGCGTACGTCGACGACGACCGGTTCGCCCGGCTGAGCCAGGTGGCCATCTGGAACACCCGGCAGGTCGAGTTCGGCTACGAGCTGCCCTTCGCCGGCCAGCCGGTCTACGGCGGCAGCATCGTCGGCACCCCGGGGAGCACGACCTGGCTGCGACTGGCCCACCACGTCGACCGGGTCACCGGCGAGCACGAGTTCCGCGCCGGCTCCAGCCGGGACGGGACGCACTGGACGTGGGGCGCGGTGTGGACCTTCCCGGCCGACACCACGCCGCGGATCGGCCTGGTCGCCCACGGCGGCGCGACGCCGGCGGTGACGGCGGAGTTCGACTACCTCCGCTTCCACCGCTGACCGCGTCCGGGGCCGCCCCACCGCCGGGGGCGGCCCCGGCTCAGCCGCCGGGGCGCGGGCAGGTGGCGGTCAGCTCGGTGACGGTGCGGGTGTCGCCGTCGTAGCTGCGGGCGGCCACGAACTCCCCGCCCGGGCGGTCCGCGCCGGCGACCGCCCGGGCACGGCGGCGGTCCGCCCCCCGGAAACGCAACGCCAGGCTCAGGTGCGGCACCCAGCGACCGGGCAGGTGCCACGGGTGCGGGCCGGACGCCTCGGCGAGCACGTCCCAGACCGCGCCGTGCAGCGCGACGAGCTGCGGCGTCGGACGGACCAGCCAGACCAGCGGCGCGCTGCCGTCGAGGACCGCCAGCCGATCGAGCCGGACGGGCAGCGGCAACGCGGCGTCGCAGAGGTCGGCGAGGCGCTGCTCGACGCCGGGCGGGAAATCGTCGACCGACGCGAGCGTCAGGTGCGGCCGGTTGGTCGGGTGCGTGTTGCGGGCGAGGCTGGGCAGGCCGGCCGCGGCGAGCCGGCTCCAGGCTGCCCGCACCGTGGCGTCCAGCTCGGGTGAGCAGAGCAGTTCCACCGTCCGCACGGGATCAGGCTAGTCCCCGGCGGACAGCGGGGACGTCCGGTACCCGGTTGCGGACCACACGGGTCAGAGCCAACCGGCCTCGCGGGCCCGCCGGACCGCCTCGGCCCGGTCGGCGGCGCCGAGTTTCTGCACGCAGGCGCTCAGGTGGTTGCGGACGGTCCCGGCGGCCAGGTGGGTCCGACGGGCGATCACCGCGACCGGGGTGCCCAGTTCCGCCAGTCGCAGCGTCTCCAGTTCGCGCGGGAGCCGCGCCCCGGCCGCCTGCCCCTGCCGGGCCTCGACCAGCAGGTCCCAGAACCACACCTGGACCCAGGTGAGCAGCGCGATCCCGGCGCCCACCCCGCCGGTGACCAGCAGCGCCGTGGGCAGCGGTCCGCCGGTCGCCACGGTGACCCCGGCCGCGGCGGTGAGCACCCCGACCGCCGCGGCCACCGCCACCGCCGGCCGGAACAGCAACGGCGTCATGCCGACCAGCGACGCGCCCAACCACGCCCAGGTCGGCCAGGCGCCGGCCGCCACCGGGCCGACCAGCGGCAGGCTGAGCAGCGCGACCACCGCCAGCGCGAGGTGCCGGCGGCGCCGGGCCGGGGTGGCGAGCCAGGGCGTGACCGCCGCGTGCAGCACCGCCACCTGGGCCGCCGTGAAGCCGAGCAACCCCACCACGCCGAGCACCGCCCGCACCGGGTCCGGCTCGCGGAGCAGGCCGACCGCGGGCAGCAGCACCGTGGTCCACCCGTTCGTGCCCAGCGAGAGCAGGGTGATGCGCCGGGCCCGGCGCAGCCGGTGGTCCGCCGGATCGACAGTCATGCCCGCCGATCCTAGGGGTGGCACGCCGGCACCCGACCCGGCGATCGGCACCGCGGGCCCGTGCCAGCTCAGTGACGCGGAAAGGAAAATGCTAAGACAGTTTCCGGGTCAACTGTTGTGGCAGCAAAATCAATTCACCTTTCTCCGGGTGCATTTCCCGGGATCGGATGATACGAATGGAAGCGGGGAACGGAATTCGCGTTGCTCGGCCGCTCGGCACACCGCCGGCCCGGCGACCCACCACCGGGAAGCGGCTTGACCAGCGCTGATGCGAGCCGGGCGAACGCCGGACGCTTCCACCCCACCCTGCGCCCCGACGCAGGAACAATTGCCGGTGTTCCACCTCGCGTGGGACGAGAAAGAGGAAGAGGAAATGTCGCGAGTCACCCGCAACATGATTCGTTCGCTATTCGCCGCCGGATGCGCGGCCGGCCTGGTCGCGGTGGCCGCGCCGCCGGCCAGCGCCGCGACGTACACCGGATACCTTCAGGGCACCTGCGCGCAGGCCTCGGGCAGCGCCTACCGGCTCCAGATGAAGATCCCGGTGAACGAGCTCAACGTGCCGGTCGTCTACGCCAACGGCAGCACCGGCACGGTCAGCGCCACCACCGCCTTCATGACCATGAACGTCGAGTGGTGCTCGAACGGCAGCGCGGTCACCTACGCCAAGATCGTGTCCAGCAACGCGGACCGGACCAGCGGTGGCGTCACCACCAACCTCGAGCGGAAGAGCTACACCAAGTCGGGCACGCCGCCCACCGCCGTCGGCGGGCCGTACACCCTCGGCACGGCGGCCACCTGGGGGCGCAACTTCTCCGGCACCGTCAGCGGACAGCCGTTCGGCGTCGGCGGATCGCTGACGTTCACACCGGCGAACTTCACCTCGACCATGACGGTCAAGGTGTACCCGACCGACGCCCGGGTCGAGTGCACCGGCACCGCGGTCGGCCACCCGGAGTTCTGCTCCCTCAACTACTGATCCGAACAGCCCGTACGGCGACGCTCCCTCCGCACCGGTCGGGAGCGTCGCCGCACGGCCGCGTCCATGCCTCAGGTCACGAGTGACCCGTGCGTTCCACACGGTTTTCCGATGACGGACGCGCCTGGCCCGGTGCGTCCCGCGCCGGCAGGGTCGGGGCATGACGGAGATGACGGTGGGCGTACCCCGGCGGTGGGCCGGCTGGGCGCGGACCCGGCACCTGGCCGGGATGGTCGTGGCGATGGTGGCCGGCATGGTGGTGCTCGGCCCGCTGTGGCGGATCGGCGGGGAAATGCTGGGCGGCGCGGGCGTGCTCGCCCGGCCGGACGTGGACGCGCTGCTGATGGCCACGAACATGGCAGCGGGCATGGTCGCCTGGATGTGGTACCGGGGCGACGGGTGGCCCGCCGCCGGGGAGATGAGCGCGGCCATGTACGTGCCGTTCCTGCTCCTCCTCCCGGCCTGGTGGGTGGGGTGGGTCGGGGACGACGTGCTGCTGCTCGGCGGTCACCTGCTGATGCTGCCGGCGATGGCGCTGGTGGCGCTGCGGCACCGGCACCCGGCGACCGCGCCGCCCCGCCGGCACCCGGTGGTGGCGGCGTTGGCGCGTCGCTGGCCGGTCGGCCTGGCGCTGCTGATGACCGCCGACATGTGGTTCGCCCCGGGCGTGGTGTCGCCGTGGTCGCTGCTCGTGCTGCCGGCCGGCTACCTGGCCATCGGCGCGTGGCGACGGCACCTCGGCGACCGGTGGCAGCTCACGGTCCAACTCGTCGGGCTGGCCGTCTGGGGCGGCCTGGCGGCCGTGGCGCTGGCCGCGCCGGCCCAGGTCGCCGGCGCGCTTGTCGGCCTGGGCTGGCTCGGACACGCCGGCTGGGACCTCTGGCACCACCGCGCCGAGCGGGTGGTGCCACGCGGGTACGCGGAGTGGTGCGGGGCGCTCGACGTGGTGGTGGGGGTGACCACCCTGCTGGCCGTCGCGTCGGGGTGAGCCGGCCGGAGCAGCGGGCCCGGACGGGGTCGCGCGTGGTGCGGCGAACGTTTGCGCCGGTCGCCGCGACCCGCGCCCGGCGGTGATGAAAGGCTTGCCGCATGAGCGCCGCACCGACCCCGACCGAGCCCACCACCCCCGCCGTCGCCGAGGACACCGCCGCCTTCGCGGATCTCGGGCTGCGCGCCGAACTGCTGGGCGCGCTGTCCGCCCTCGGCTACGAGGAGCCCACGCCGATCCAGAGCGAGGCCATCCCGCCGCTGCTGGCCGGCCGGGACCTGCTCGGGCAGGCGGCGACCGGCACCGGCAAGACCGCCGCGTTCGCGCTGCCGCTGCTGCAGCGGATGCCCACGCCGCGCCCGGACGGCGACCCGGTGTCGCTGGTGCTGGTGCCGACGCGGGAGCTGGCGGTGCAGGTCTCCGAGGCGTTCCACCGCTACGGCAAGGATCTGGGCGCCCGGGTGCTGCCGATCTACGGCGGCCAGCCGATCGGCCGGCAGCTCCGCGCGCTCGACCACGGGGTGGACGTGGTGGTCGCCACGCCCGGGCGCGCGCTCGACCACATCGCCCGCGGCACGCTGCGGCTCGGCTCGCTGACCACCGTGGTGCTGGACGAGGCGGACGAGATGCTCGACATGGGCTTCGCCGAGGACATCGAGGCGATCCTGGAGCACGCCCCCGAGGGCCGGCAGACGGTGCTCTTCTCGGCCACCATGCCGGCCCGCATCGACGGGCTGGCCCGGCAGCACCTGACCGACCCGGTGCGGATCCGGATCGAACGCGAACGCCAGGTGGCCGGCGAGGCGCCGCGGGTACGGCAGAGCGCCTACATCGTGGCGCGGGCGCACAAGCCGGCCGCGCTGGGCCGGGTGCTGGACGTCGAGTCGCCCACCGCGGCGATCGTGTTCTGCCGCAGCCGGGAGGAGGTGGACCGGCTCACCGAGACGATGAACGGTCGGGGCTACCGGGCCGAGGCGTTGCACGGCGGGATGAGCCAGGAGCAGCGGGACCGGGTGATGGGCCGGCTGCGCTCCGGCACCGCGGACCTGCTGGTCGCCACCGACGTGGCGGCCCGCGGGCTGGACGTCGAGCAGCTCACCCACGTGGTGAACTACGACGTCCCGTCCGCGCCGGAGTCGTACGTGCACCGGATCGGCCGGGTGGGCCGGGCCGGCCGGGAGGGCGTGGCGATCACGCTCGCCGAGCCGCGCGAGCACCGGATGCTGAAGACGATCGAGCGGGTCACCGGCCAGCGGATCACCGTGGACAAGATCCCGACGGTGGCCGACCTGCGGACCCGGCGGTTCGAGCTGACCCAGGCCGCGGTGCGCGAGTCGGTGCTCGAGGACGACCTGGAGCCGTTCCGGGCGGTCGTCGAGTCGCTGACCGACGAGTTCGACCTGATGGAGGTCGCGCTCGCCGCGGTGCGGTTGGCGCACGAGGCCACGCTGCCCGGCACCGCCGACGAGGAGGAGATCCCCCAGGTCTCGGTCCGCCCGAACCGGGAGGGCCGGCCCGGCTCCGAGGGTCGGGACCGGCGCGGTGGCGGCCGGTCCCGCGCCGCCGGCACGACCCAGGTCTTCATCGGGTTGGGCCGTCGGGCCGGGGTACGACCGCAGGACCTGGTCGGCGCGATCACCGGGGAGACCGGGGTGAGCGGGCGGGACATCGGCTCGATCGAGATCGCCGACCGGTTCTCCCTGGTGGAGGTGCCGCAGGGCATGGCCGACGAGGTGATCCAGGGTCTGCGGGACAGCACCATCAAGGGTCGCAAGGCCACCGTCCGGCGGGACCGGGACGGTGAGGGCGACGGTGGCGGTGAGCGTCGCTTCGACCCCCGGGACCGGCGCGACCGCCGGTAGCCGGCCCACCGCGCCGGCTCGGCCCGAAGATGGTCGGTCCGGCACGGTGGCGTGCCCCGCGTCTCGCGTTCCGGGCCACGAACCCCCGCCGCCCGGCGGGCGACGGGGGTTCGACGGGGCCGGTCAGGCCGCGGTGAGCGGCTGGCCGCCGAGGCTCTGGGCGTCCACCTCGGCCGGACGCAGCGCCAGCGCGAGCACGTCCGCCACGTCGGCGAGGGTGTGCACGGTCAGCGCCTCGCGCACCTCGGCCGGCAGGTCGTCCAGGTCCGGCTCGTTGCGCTTCGGGATGATCACCTCGGTGAGGCCGGCCCGGTGCGCGGCGAGCAGCTTCTGCTTCACGCCACCGATGGGCAGCACCCGGCCGGAGAGCGTCACCTCGCCGGTCATCCCGAACTCGGGCCGCACCGGCCGGCCGGTGACCAGGGACGCCAGCGCGGTGACCATGGTGATGCCGGCGCTGGGACCGTCCTTCGGCACCGCGCCCGCCGGGAAGTGCACGTGGATCCGCCGCCCGGCGAGGGCGTTCGGGTCGATGCCGAGGCGTCGTCCGTTGGAGCGCAGGTAGGACAGCGCGATGTGCGCCGACTCCTTCATCACGTCCCCGAGCTGACCGGTGAGGGTCAGGCCCGGCTCGCCCTCCATGCTGGTCGCCTCGATGAAGAGCACGTCCCCGCCGGCGCCGGTGACGGCCAGGCCGGTGGCCACGCCGGGCACCGCCGTACGTTCGGCGGACTCCGGGGTGAACTTGGGCCGCCCCAGGTAGCGGGCCAGGTTGGCGGTGTCGACGCGGACCGGCGCCGGGTCGGACGCCAACGCCACGGTCACCTTGCGCAGGATCTTCGCAAGGGCCCGTTCGAGCTGCCGGACGCCGGCCTCCCGGGTGTACTCCCCGGCGATCAGCGCCAGCGCCTCGTCGGCGACGGTCACCTCGTCGGCGGTCAGCCCGGCCCGCTCCTGCTGCCGGGGCAGCAGGTGGTCCCGGGCGATGGCCACCTTCTCGTCCTCGGTGTAGCCGTCCAGCGTGACCAGCTCCATCCGGTCCAGCAGCGGGCCGGGGATGTTCTCCACCACGTTGGCGGTGGCCAGGAAGAGCACGTCGGACAGGTCGAGGTCGACCTCGAGGTAGTGGTCACGGAAGGTGTGGTTCTGCGCCGGGTCGAGCACCTCCAGCAGGGCCGCCGCCGGGTCGCCGGAGTAGCCGACGGCCAGCTTGTCGACCTCGTCGAGCAGCACGACCGGGTTCATCGAGCCGGCCTCACGCAGCGCCCGCACGATGCGGCCGGGCAGCGCGCCGACGTAGGTGCGCCGGTGGCCCCGGATCTCGGCCTCGTCCCGCACCCCGCCGAGCGAGACCCGGACGAAGGTGCGACCCAGCGCCCGGGCCACCGACTCGCCCAGGCTGGTCTTGCCGACGCCGGGCGGGCCGGCCAGGGCGAGCACCGCGCCGGAGCCGCGTCCGCCGACCACGCCGAGGTTGCGCTCCGCGCGGCGGTTGCGCACCGCGAGGTACTCCAGGATGCGGTCCTTCACGTCGGCCAGGCCGGCGTGGTCCGCGTCGAGCACCGCCCGGGCCGCGGCCAGGTCGGTGTTGTCCTCGGTACGCGTACTCCACGGCATCTCCAGGACCGTGTCCAGCCAGGTGCGGATCCAGCCCGCTTCGGGCGAGGCGTCGCTGGCCCGCTCCAGCTTGCCGACCTCGCGCAGGGCCGCCTCGCGGACCTTGTCCGGCAGGTCGGCGGACTCGACCCGGGCTCGGTAGTCGGCGGAGCCGTCCGGCTCGTCCTCGCCGAGTTCCTTGCGGATCGCGGCGAGCTGCTGCCGGAGCAGGAACTCCCGCTGGGACTTCTCCAGCCCTTCCCGGACATCGGTGTTGATCTGCTCGGTGACCTCCTGCTCGGCCAGGTGCTCCTTCACCCAGCCGACCAGCAGCTCCAGCCGGGCGGTGACGTCCGGCGCGGCGAGCAGCTCGGTCTTCTGCGCCAGGCTGAGCCAGGGCGCGTAGCCGGCCGAGTCGGCCAGCTCGGAGAGGTCGGTCATCCGCTCCATGGCGTCGATGACCTGCCAGGCGCCGCGCTGCTGGAGCACCGAGGTCATCAGCGCGCGGTACTCGCGGGCCAGTTCCCGGGCCCGGCCGGCCGGCGCGGGTTCGTCGAGGGTCGTCGCCTCGACCCAGAGCGCCGCGCCCGGGCCGGGCACACCGGAGCCGATGCGGGCGCGGGCGATGCCGCGCACCACGGCCGCCGGTTCGCCGCTGGGCAGTCGGCCCACCTTCTCGAGGGTGGCGACCACGCCGACCGAGCCGTACTCGCCGTCGATGCGGGGCACCGCCAGCAGCGTCTTGTCGCCGGTGGCGCGGGCCGCGTCGACAGCGGACTGGGTGGTCGGGTCGAGGGTCACCGGGACGACCATCCCGGGCAGCAGGACGGCGTCGGTCAGGGGAAGTACCGGAAGAGTTGCCATCGAACACCTGCCATCAGTTGGTTGAGCGTGTCTGACTCAAGTAACAAACCGTGCACCTTGTTCCGGCTTGTGACCCAGGCCACGTCCACCCCCTCCGGCCCTATTGGCGGTCCATCGTTTACCCCGACCCGCCGAATGGAAAGTGTCGGGTATTGTTGCGGAATTACCGCCAGGTAGGTCAAACTCTTAGCCACACCCCGCCCGACACAGGGAGTAATGGCGATGGCAAGGAAAGTAATCACCGTTCTGACGGACGACCTCGACGGCGGAAAGGCCGATCGGACCGTCGAGTTCAGCCTGGACGGCGTGGCCTACACGATCGACGTCTCCGACGAGAACGCGGGCGTCCTGCGTAAAGCGCTGGACCCGTACATCAACGCTGGCCGGCGCATCGGCCGCGGACCAGTCGACGCCGGCCGCGCGGCGCGGCGCGCCACCCGGCCGAGCACCTCGGGAATGGACCGCGAGCAGAACCGCGCCATCCGCGAATGGGCCGCCAAGAACGGCTACGAGATTTCCGAGCGCGGGCGCATCCCGGTCTCCGTGGTGGAGGCGTACAAGGGCCGCTGAGGCTCCCGGTTCACGGTCGGGCGCCACGGGGTCACGCTGGGAATCAGCGGGGCCCCGGCCGGCTTTTTTGGTCGACAATTTTCATCCGGCTCGATCGACTCGGCAGCAACTTTCTCGGCGGGCGCACCGCGCGGTGCGCGAGCCTGCCGCACCCAGCCTTCCGCGCTGACCGCAGCGACGACGCGGCCGGTGCACGGGCCGCCCCCCGGGTCCCGTCGCCGGCACCCGGGGGCCGCCGGACGGTCGGACGGACAGCGCAGCCGCGTGCTTCCGCGACGGGCGGCGAGCCACCGGCCGCACACCGAAGCGACGGCACCGACGACTCAGCCCGCAAGACCCACCGGCGACCCCGCCGCGACCGGACCGACCCGCGAAGCGGCCGGAGCCGCCCGGGCGTACCCGGACGGCTCCGGCCGTCGGCGTGCGGGTCAGTTGACCTGGATGCGCACCACGTCGATGGCGGGGGTCTGGTTCGCCCGCTCCATCATCGGGATCCGGTGCGAGCCGTCGCCGGCCCAGACCGAGCACTGGGCCAGGCCCGAGTCCGGCAGACCCGGAATCTGGATCAGCACGTCGTCCGGCTGGGACCCGCCCCGGCCGTCCTCGGTGGCGACGAAGAAGGCCGGCACGTCCTGCGGGTTCGGGGGCTGCCGGGTGCTGCCGAGCATCCGGCACGCGGTGTGGAAGTGACCGCGGACCAGGCCCTGGTCGTTGAGCAGCGAGCTCTCCAGGTAGTAGCCGCCCTGCCCGGCGGCGAGGAACCGGTCCCGCACCAGGTTCCTCGTGGTGACCCGGAGCGTGAACGGCTGGTTGCGCTGCACCTGGTTCGGGAACTGCGTGATGAGCAGCGACGGGTTGTTCGCCGCGGCGCCGACCTCACCGAACGCGGTGCTCACGCAACGGTTGCCGTTCTGGAAGCCGTTGTGCGCCTCCAACTTGCTGTTGGCGCAGTCCTTGGCCAGCACGTTCAGGCCGTTGTTGCCGCCGTTGTTCTGACCGCCGCCGTTGTTGTTCCCGCCGTTCTGGCCACCGTTGTTGTTGCCACCGTTCTGACCGCCGGTGTTGCCGCCGTTCTGGCCGCCGTTGTTGGCCCCGCCGGTGTTGCCGCCGTTCTGCGCGTTGTCGGCCAGGGCACACGGGGCGAGCTTGTCCAGACCCTGCGGACGCTGGCCGCCCCGCCCGATGGCGGTGGCGATCCGGTTCAACGTCGCGGTCCGCTTGTCGGCGAGCGGCCGGAGGATCGCGTTGTTGATGAAGTCGCCGCCGTTGCGGCCGTCCGCCGCGAGACGTCGGTTCGCCTCGGCGATCTGGTTGTCCAGCAGGGCCAGGTTGCGGTCCACCTCGGCGCGCGCCCGGGCGGGCACCTGCGGCAGCTTGCTCTTCACGTCCGGGCAGGTCACGGTCGGGGTGCCGGCGCCGGCGCCGCCCCCCTTGGTCTGCTGGCACTCGGCCGCCGACATCTGGCCGTCACCCCAGTGGTTCCGGACCCAGCGACCGTTCTGCCAGGTCCGGGTGGTGCTGCCCTGGCCGCCCGGCGCGGTCGCGCCCGCACTCGGGGCCACGCAGGACGCCGAGGCCGCGCGGGTGGTCGTCCGCCGGTCCTGGGCGGACGAGATCTGGGTGACGGCGACGATGCCGCCGAAGACCGCGAGCGTGCCGACCACGGCCAGCATCCGCTTGCTCCGCGCGTTACCGGATGACCGGCGCGCCCGTGTGGACCTGCGCATCGAATTGTTCTCCTTCTCGATCCGGTAGTTGACTGGTGATCCCGGCGGAATTCTTCGGGGTGAGATCACTGCGACGTCGGAGCCGCGCGTCAATGGCCGACGGTGCCCTTTCCGCACCGTCTCCGCGCCGTCCGGGCGCGGCGGAAGATCTGCGTCCATTCCCGCTTAGGTACGGAGGGCCGACGGCGAAGGTTCAACCGGGGATCGGAAAAAAATCGGCGGGCCGGCCGGTGGCCGGAGCGGGCCGGTCAGTCGACGCAGAGATGGTCGAAGGCGAAGCCGCCGTCGAAGGACTCCCGCCGGTCGGCGAGGCGCCGCACCTGCTCGCGCAGTTCGGTCCGGTCCATCAGGGACGCCTCGTCGGCGGCCGGGTCACGCAGCTTCTCCCCCAACGCCGTGACGGCCAGGTCCTCGGCGAGCCGACCCGGATCCACCCCGCAGGAGAAGCCGCGGGACGTCAGTCGCACCCGCTCCACCCGGCAGCGACCGGGCCGCACCTCGACCCAACTCCAGCCCTCGGCCGGGCCACCGGTCCACCGCACGTGCAGGCCGCGCACGATCGGGTCGGCCAGCCGGCCCGCCACGTACGCCTGGACCGCGGCGGCGCGGGCCACCGCGCCGAGGTCGTTGACCGGGCCGCGCCGGCCGTCCGGCAACCGGCCCACGATGTCGCGGAACCCGACCGTCTCCCCGCCGTCCGGCCCGGTGCCGGCCGCGTAGGCGCGGGCGTCGAGCACGTACTCGACGAACCGGCGAACCTGCTCGCCGCCGAGCGTCGGTGACTCGACGCGCAGCAACGGCAGGCCCACGGCGTCGCAGACCGCGTCGGTCAGCCGCTCGGCCCGGCGGGCCGGCGAACCGTCCGGCACGGGCGCGGCGAACCGTACGGCGAACCGTGGCCGACCGGTGTCGGCGGCGCACACCACCAGGTCGAGGCCGGCCCGGCCGGCGGTGCTCCACTGGCTGCCGGTGACACCGGGCGGCCGGCCCTGGACCAGCTCGCCGAGGCGCCGGTCGGCGTACCCGAGGTGGCCGGCGCGGGCCAGCCGCGTCGGCGTGGCGGTCGGGATCGGCCGCAGCCAGGAGGCGGCCACGCTGCCGGTGCTGGTCATCTCGCACAATCCGTCCGTCGCTCGGTCGACGTCCGAGTGTATGGCGTCGATCATGGCGATCGCCTCGGCGGTGCGGAGGAATCCGGGCACCCGTCGGGCGGTGCGCCGTCAGGGTCGGCCCTCTAGGCTCGGCGGGTGCACAGCGGACGGACCCCGGAGCGATTCACCAAACGCAGCCTCGTCGCCGTATCCCACGCCATCGAACGAGCGGCGCTGGCCGAGGCGGAGGACGGCCCGCTCGTCGTGTTCGCGCTGTTCCAGCGGCTGCCGTACTTCGCCCGGGAACGGGAGATCTACCGGCGGATCGCCGACCGGGCCGCCGCGACGGTGGTCGCCATGGTCGGCGGCCCGCCGCCGGACCTGCCCGACCGGGTGTACGGGGTGGCGTTGGACGAGGCGGAGGATCTGGCGCGGGAGTGGAGCGTGGTGGCGCTGACCCCACGCTTCGGCGGCACGCTGGTGGCGTACGACCGGGCCGAGGTCGCGCCCGCGCCGACGCTGGAGGCCGGTCGGCTCTTCGACGGCCGCTGGGGGTTCCGCCGCGACGCGGCGCTGCACGAGGTCATCCGGCTGCGCGAACAGCTCGCCGAGCGACTGCCCGGCCCGGCCCGAACCGCGCTGGACGAGGCGGTCGCCCGGGTACGGGACATCCCGGCCGCGCCGGGCGAGTCCCGGGCCGAGGCGGCGCTCCGGCTGCTGGCCCGGCGCGGCGACCGGAACGCGCGACCGGCCGAGCCGACGGACGGGATGCTCGACGAGCCCGCCCTGCGCCGGTGGACCGGCACGGACGGGGTGACCGCCTCCGGCACGCTGCCGGTGGCGCTGGTCGGCCTGCGGGTCGACGAGCCGGCCGGCGCACCGGAACGCTTCGGCCGACGCAGCACCGCCCGGGAGGGCCAGGCCGTGCTCGGCGCGGTCACCGGCGTGCTGCGGCCGGTGGACCGGGCGGTACGCGTCGCCGACAACGAGTTCCACCTCGTCCTGCCCGCGCTCTCCGAACCGGAGGCGTTGGCCGTGGTGGGCCGGCTGCACGAGGCGATCTCGGCGCTGGCGCGGTCGTACCCGTTCGTCGCGTACACGATGCACGCCGCGGTCGCGGTGACCACCCGACGGCCGCTGCCGACGGACGACCTGCGGGCCGCCGTGGAGTGGGCGGTGCGGGAGGGGGTGCCGGTGGCGGGTCTGCCGCCGGAGCCCGCCCCGGCCGGCGCCCGCTGACCGGTCGTCCGCCCACCACTGTCACGCCACGGCACCGGGGCGAGGGGAGCACGTCGTGCGGGTGGTGTCGCTGGTGCCGTCGCTGACCGAGGCGGTCGCGGCGACCCGGCCGGAGGTGCTGGTCGGCGCCACGGACTGGTGCACGCACCCGGCCGGGCTGGACGTCGCCCGCGTCGGCGGGACGAAGTATCCCGACCTGGATCGCGTCCTCGCCCTCGCGCCCGATCTGGTGCTGCTCAACGAGGAGGAGAACCGGCTGGCCGACGCGGAGGCGCTGCGCGCGGCCGGGGTGCCGGTGCGGGTCACCTTCCCGCGTACCGTGCCGGAGGCGCTCGACCAGCTCGGCGCGCTGGTCGGGGCGCTCGGCGTGTCGGTCGAACCGTCCTGGCTGCGGGCCGCCCGCCGGGCCTGGGCCGCGCCGCCCGTCCCCGAGCACGTCCGGACCGCGGTGGTGCCGGTGTGGCGCCGCCCGTGGGTGGTGCTGGGCCGGGACACGTTCGCCGGGGACGTGCTGCGTCGGCTCGGCGTGGCCAACGCCTGGGCCGACGACCCCGAACGCTATCCCCGCCCGGCGCTCGACGCGCTGCGCGCCCGGTCGCCGGAGCTGGTGGTGCTGCCGGACGAGCCGTACCGGTTCACCGCCGACGACGGACCGGAGGCGTTCCCCGGGGTGCCGGCGGCGCTGGTCTCCGGCCGGCACCTCACCTGGTACGGCCCGTCGCTGGCCGAGGCGCCGGCGCTGCTCGCCGCGCAGCTCGCCTCGCCGGTCTGAGGCGGCGCCCCGGTCAGGCGATCGGGGTGGCGTGCACCGGGTCCAGCTCCCTCAGCGTGGTGTCGTCCACGTCGTACCCGACGGCGTTGTGCACCGCGACCACGCCGGCGACCTGACCGGCCAGCCGGCCGGCGAGTTCGACGGCGCTGCGTCGGTCCAGCCGTCCGTCCAGGGCGACCTCACCGCCGCGGACCTGGACCGTGACCAGGCCGTCCCGGACGGCGAGCACCCGACGCAGCACCTCCTGGACCACGTCCTCGCGGATCTCCGCGTCGGAGCGCAGGTGCACCCGGAGCAGGTCGCCGCGGGTCACGATGCCGGCCAGCCGGCCGAGGTCGTCGAGGACCGGCAGCCGCTTGACCGCCTCCCGGTCCATCAGCCGGGCGGTGGCCGGCAGTGACGCCCGCCCGTGGGTGGTGACCGCTGGCGCGGTCATCAGGTCCCGGGCCACCAGCGCGCCCGCCTTCTCCCGCGCGGCCCGCCGGCGCCGCCCCTCGAACACCCGGCGTTCCTCGAGGCGGCCGGACCACTCCACCTTGTGCAGCAGATCCGCCTCGGAGATCACGCCGAGCACCCGGTGGAACGAGTCCACCACCGGCACCCCGCTGACCCGCTCCCGCACCAGCACGTCCACCACGTCCCGGTACGGCGTCTCCGCGTCCACCGTCGCGACGTCCCTGGTCATCACGTCGGTCACCTGCCATGTCCTCATCACGACCTCCTCGCACGGGTCCCTCACCCGGCGACGCTAGGCGGCCCACGGACGGCGCGGCAGGGGCGGCGGACCGGTTGCGGACGGGTCGACCGGACCGGGTCGGGACGGGACCAAGGACCCGGTCCTCAGGGCCCCGACGGCCCTGCTCCGGATCACCGCGCGGGAGTGGAATGGAACTGCCACCGGGAAGCGCGGTGCGAGGCACAGAAGGGACGTGGACACCATGACCGCGACAATCGAGCGGACCCCCGCCGACACCATCGCTCCGGCGGTCGAGACCCCCCGCCAGAAGGCCACCCGGTTCGTCTGGGCCGGGCTGCGGATCGCCCTGGGCTGGATCTTCCTCTGGGCGTTCCTGGACAAGATGTTCGGCCTCGGCCACGAGACCCCGGCGAAGAACGCCTGGATCAACGGTGGCAGCCCGACCAAGGGCTTCCTCGGCTTCGGCGTGGCCG
This sequence comes from Micromonospora sp. AKA38, assembly GCF_027925725.1. NCBI lineage: Bacteria > Bacillati > Actinomycetota > Actinomycetes > Micromonosporales > Micromonosporaceae > Micromonospora > Micromonospora sp. AKA38. Next base: position 1,692,471 of record NZ_BNEI01000005.1, read on the forward strand.
GCCCGTTCGAGGGCGTCTACCACGACATCGCCGGCGCGGCCTGGGCGGACTGGCTGTTCATGCTCGGCCTGCTCGGCATCGGCGTGGCCCTGCTGCTCGGCATCGGCATCCGGATCGCCGCCGTCGCCGGTGGGCTGCTCCTGGTGCTGATGTGGACGGCGGTGCTGCCCCCGGAGAACAACCCCGTCATGGACGACCACCTCATCTACGCGGGCCTGCTCGCCGGCCTGGCCCTGGTCGGCGCCGGCAACACCCTCGGCCTCGGCCGGGCCTGGGCGAAGCTCCCCCTGGTCCAGCGCCTCCCCTGGCTGAGGTGAGCGCAGGTCGCCCCCGGGGCGGGCGTCGCCGGCAGGCGGCGCCCGCCCCGTCGTGCGACCGGCTCCGCCCCGCCGACGCGGCCCGGGTGGGGGACCGGCGCGTATCGGCCGGTCGCGATCCGGCAGGATCGACGGTGACCACACCGTCAGCACCGAGGAGACCCGCTCATGGAGAAGCCCGAGGTTGGCCCGATCGAGGGCGCGCCGCCCGCCGATCTCGTCGTCGAGGACCTCACGGTCGGCGACGGCCCGGAGGCGCACGCCGGCCAGCTCGCCAGCGTGCACTACGTGGGCGTGGCCCACTCCACCGGCCGCGAGTTCGACGCGTCGTGGAACCGGGGCGAGACGTTCGAGTTCCCGCTCGGCGGCGGCCAGGTCATCGCCGGCTGGGACCAGGGCGTGATCGGCATGAAGGTGGGCGGCCGGCGGCGGCTCACCATCCCCCCGCACCTGGGCTACGGCGCCCGGGGCGCCGGCGGCGTCATCAAGCCGAACGAGACGCTGGTCTTCGTGGTGGACCTGCTCGGCGTGCGCTGAGCCCCGCCACCGGCCGCCGGGCCGTCGGCGCGATGCCGGCGGCCCGGTCCCGTGGTCAGGCCGCGGCGCAGGTCAGCAGCGCCCGCGCGGGGCCCGACTCACGCACCGGCACGACCCGGTGCAGGCCGGTCACCCGCAGCACCCGGGCGACCACCGGCGCGGGATCGACGAGCACCAGCTCGCCACCGCGCGCCCGGACCCGCAGGTGCGCGGCGGCCAGCGTGCGCACCCCGGCGGCGGAGAGCAGCCGCACGCCGGACAGGTCGACCCGCACCACCGGCCGCGCCGGCGCGGCCCACAACGCGGCCCGGAACGCCGCCACGGTGGCGATGTCGATCTCGCCGACCGGACGCAGCTCGACCACGTGGTCGAGCACCTCCGTCGCCACCTCGAAGCGGTCGTCTGTCATGCCCCAAACCTACCCTCCCCCACCGACAGTTTCCGCTGCTCGGCCCCGGGGTTCCGGGTTGCGCCCGGGTGCCGACCCCGAGCCGTCTCAGGGTCATCCCGCAGCCGCCCGCCGGCCCGGCCGCGCGGCCCGCGGGGAGCGCCCCCGACCACCGTGGGGCGGACCGGCGGACCGGCGGACCGGACACGCCGCGGCGGACTCCCCCGCGCCGCGTCGGCCGGGTCACAATGAGCCGATGGCCGTTCCCCGCCCGCGCGTCCCCCTGCTGATCCGCCCGGTCCGTGAGCCGGCCACCGTGCCGCCGCCGCTGGCCGGGGCCTGGGCCGCCACCGACACCCGGCTGGACCGGGCCGACCTGCTGCCGCTGCCCGAGGGCGGCCACGGCCCGGAGGACGTGGTGATCGACGCCGAGGGGCGGGCGGTCAGCGGCGACGAGAACGGCCGGCTCTGGTGGTGGCCGGCCGACGCGCCGGCCGGCACCCGCCCGACGCTGCTCGCCGAGACCGGTGGCCGGCCGCTCGGCATCGAGCTGGACCCGGTCGACGGCGGGCTGCTGGTCTGCGACGCGTACCGGGGGCTGCTGCGGGTCGACCCGACCGGGACGGTGCACGAGCTGACCGGCACCGCGCCGCCGGTGCATCTGGCCGACAACGCCGCGGTCGCCCGGGACGGCACCGTGTTCTTCACCGACTCGTCCGACCGCTTCCCGCTCTCGCACTGGAAGCGGGACCTGCTGGAGCACCGGCCCAACGGGCGGGTGCTGGCGTACGACAGGCGCACCGGACGCACCGACGTGGTGGCCGACGGGCTCTACTTCCCCAACGGGCTGGCGCTCACCCCGGACGAGTCGGCGCTGATGCTGGTCGAGACCGCCACCCACCGGCTACTGCGGGTGGAGTTGCCGACCGGGCGGGCCACCGTGCTGACCGACCTGCCGGCGTACCCGGACAATGTCTCCGCCGTCGGCGACGGGACGTACTGGATCGCGCTGCCCAGCCCCCGACTGCCGATCATGGAACGGTTGCTGCCCCACCCCCGGGTCCGGCAGCTCGTCGCGCTGCTGCCCGGGGCGGTGCAGCCGCAGCCGCGCCGTTACGGGCTGGTCGCGCTTGTCGACGGCGCCGGGCGGGTGCTGCGGACGCTGCACGGCCCCGGCGGCGCGTACCCGATGGTGACCGGCGTCCGGCAACACGGCCGGCAGCTCTGGCTGGGCAGTCTGACCGCGACCGGCGTGGCCCGCGTCGACCTGGACTGAGGTCGACGTGGGCCGGCCCGCGCGGACGCGGGCCGGCCCGTGGCCGTTCCTCCCCCGGTTCAGCCGCCGCTGTTGCTCGCCGACGGGGTGGGCGCGGGCGACGACCCGCCGGCCACCGCGCCCGGGTGCGGCGTCGGGCTCCGCGTGGGCTTCAACCCCGCCGGTACGGGCAGCGCGCTGCCCTTGGCGAACTCGTCCCAGCTCACGTTCCAGGCGGTGAAGCCGTTGCCCTGCTGGAGCTGCACCTCGGTGCCCTTGACGGTCACCAGGTCACCGACCTGCGTGACGCCCATCAGCCAGTCCGCTCCGGCGGCGGAGACGTTGGTGCAGCCGTGCGAGGTGTTGTTGTAGCCCTGCTCCCCCTCCGACCACGGCGCCGAGTGGATGAACTCGCCGCCCCAGGTCAGCCGCTGGGCGTCGTCCACGTCGACCACGTAGCCGCCGTCCGGCTCGCCGCGGGTGTCGAACGTGGTGTGCTCGTGCTTCTCCATGATCACCATGGTGCCGCTGGAACTCGGCGTGCTCGGCTTGCCGAGGCTGACCGGCAACTTCCTGAGCACCTTGCCGTCCTGGTAGACGGTCATCTGCTTGGTGGTGTTGTCGATGTCGAGCGACACCTGCCGGCCCACCCTGGCGGTGGCCACCCGGTCGGTGTCACCTACCGCGTCCTTCCCGATCGGCAACCCCTCCAGCGCGCTGCGCACGCTGATCCGGGTGCCGGGCTTCCAGCGGTCCGGCGCCCGGTACTCGGCCTGCTTGCCGTCCGCCATCCACGACCAGGTGCCCGGCTGCGGCGGGTCCGTCCTGACGAACAGCCGGCGCTGCACGTCCGCCCGCGCCTGTTCCGGAATGGGCGGATCGAAACCGAGTACGACCGGCATCGCCGTTCCGTACGTCTGCTTGTCCTGGAGATACAATTCGCTGGTGACGGCCGGTTTGGTGGATTTGGCCATCGTCGTGAACGTCGTCTTCCGCGTCGTGGTCTTCCCGGAATCGCCGCTCACGGTCACCTCGGCCGTGTACGTCCGGGAATTCGCCAGCGGGCGGTCCGGCACCCAACCGGATCCGTCCTCCCGCGCCTGGGCCGGCACCGGGCGGCCCTTGTCGTCGGTCAGCTTGACGCCGGTCACCTTGCCGTTGCTGGCCTTCGTGCCCACCTCCGCGCTGATCGGCACGTCGCGGGCCCGGTCGGCCGGCGTCACCGTGACCGACGGCGGGGCCGCCTCGGCCCGCTTCGCCACCGACTTCGGGCCGGCGGTGCACGCGCCGACCGCGAGTGGCGCGACCGCGACGGTCATCGCGAAAAGCGTCAGTCGCCGCCTCACAAACATATTCCGTCCCCCATTTCGGCACCCCCTCGCCCACATTCTGTAGGCCCGTCGTCACGGTGTGGCGCCTTCGGCGGAATTGCTCGGAAACGGCTGCGTGAAATGGGTCGGTGGCGGCCGGATCGGGAGTCGGCGGGCCCGACGACCGGTATCGCCCGTCCCGGGTGTGGCGCTCCCCTGCGGACGGCCGCAGCCCCCGGTCCGAGGGCTGCGGCCGTCGCGGTCAGACGTTGGCGATCAGCAGGGCGGGGCGTTCGACACAGTCGGCCACGTGGCGCAGGAACCCGCCGGCCACGCCGCCGTCGCAGACCCGGTGGTCGAAGGTGAGGCTGAGCTGGGTCACCTTCCGGACCGCCAACTGCCCGTCGACCACCCAGGGCTTGTCCACGATCCGGCCGACGCCGAGCAGCGCCGCCTCCGGATGGTTGATGATCGGCGTCGAGCCGTCCACCCCGAACACGCCGTAGTTGTTGAGCGTGAACGTCCCGCCGGTCAGCCGGGCCGGGGGCAGCGTGCCGGCGCGGGCCGCCGCCGTGGTCTCGGCCAGCGCGGCGGCCAGCTCGCCGGTGGTCAGCCGCTGGGCGTCGCGCAGCACCGGCACGACCAGGCCCCGGTCGGTCTGCGCGGCGATGCCCAGGTGCACGCCGGCGGACTGCACGATCCGCTGCCCCTCGGTGTCGACGCGCGCGTTGAGCTGCGGATACCTCCGCAGGCCGCTCAGGCAGACGCGGGCCAGCAGAGCCAGGATGCTCACCGGCGCGTCCGGGGTGGCGGCGTTGATCGCGGCCCGGGTCTCCAGCAGCCCGGTGGCGTCCACGTCGACCCAGATGGTCACCTCGGGGATCTCCCGGCGGCTGCGGGAGAGCTTGTCGGCGATCGCCTTACGGATGCCGGTGAGCGGGACGACCACGTCGCCGTCGCCGGCCGGAACGAGCCCGACGTGCGCGTCCGGCGCGTCCGGCACGGCCGCCAGCCGGGCGGTCGGCGCGGCCAGCGCCGTCTCCACGTCCGCCCGACGGATCACACCGCCCGGCCCGCTGCCGCGCACCGACGCCAGATCGATCCCCTGCTCCCTGGCCAGCCGCCGCACGATCGGCGAGATGACAAGCGGCGCCGACGCCGGGTCACCGGTCCGCGCCGGATCGGGCGTCCGGTCCGGCGACGCGGTCGAGCCGGCCGGGACCGACGAGCCGGCCACCGTCAGCGGGTCGGTCCCTGCCGGCGAGCCGGCCGCGAGCGCGGGACCGGGCTCCGCCGGGGCGGGTGCGCCGGGTTCGGGGGCCAGCGCCAGGCGGGGTCGGCGACGCCGCCGGCCCGCACCGCCGTGCCCGGTGCCGTACCCGATCAGGACGTTGCCGGAGCCGGCCCGCTCCTCCTCGCGGTAGGTGGCGTGCGGGTCGGGGGCGTCGCCGCCGTCGAGCGGCGCGATGGTGATCAGCGGCTGGCCGACCGGGCGGACCTCACCCGCCACGCCGTGCAGCGCGACGACCCGGCCGGCGTACGGGCAGGGCACGTCGACGACGGCCTTGGCGGTCTCCACCTCGACCACGCTCTGGTCCACGGTGACCACGTCGCCGACCGCGACCCGCCACTCGACGATCTCCGCCTCGCTGAGCCCCTCACCCAGGTCGGGCAGGAGGAAGTCACGGGTCCCCACGGCGGTGCGTTCGCTCATGCCGTGCTTGCCGGGCATGCCCTCACGGCCCTCGCTCCGCTCGGTGCGTTCGCTCATGCCGAGCCGACCGGGCATGCCCTCACGGCCCTCGCTCCGCTCGGTGCGTTCGCTCATGCGGCTGCCCACCGGGTGTCGGGCTGGTCGTCCCACTGCAACCGGGCCACGGTGTCCAGCACCCGGTCCACCGAGGGCAGGTGGGTGTGCTCCAGCATCGGCGCCGGGTAGGGGATGTCCAGCCCGGACACCCGCAGCACCGGCGCGTGCAACGCGTGGAAGCAGCGCTCCTGCACCCGGGCGGCGATCTCGGCGCCCACCCCGGCGAAGCCCTGCGCCTCCTGGATCACCACGCAGCGGCCGGTACGGCGCACCGACGCGGTCACCGTGGCGTCGTCGAACGGCACGATGCTGCGCACGTCGACCACCTCCAGGTCCCAGCCCTCCTCGCGGGCCGCCTCGGCGGCGGCCAGCGCCACCGGCACCGCCGGCCCGTACGCGACGAGCGTCGCGTCGGTGCCCGGCCGGCGCACCACGGCGGTGCCGATCGGCGCGGTACGCGCCGGCAGCTCCGCCTCGCCGCTGGAGAAGTAGAGCTTCTTCGGCTCCAGGAACACCACCGGGTCCGGATCGTCGATCGCGGCGCGCAACAGCGAGTACGCGTCGTCGACGGTGGCCGGGGTGACCACCTTCAGGCCGGGGGTGTGCGCGTAGTACGCCTCGGACGAGTCGCAGTGGTGCTCCACGCCGCCGATGCCGCCGGCGTACGGGACCCGGATGACGATCGGCACGCTGAGCGCGCCACGGGTGCGGTTGCGCAGCTTCGCCACGTGCGAGGCGATCTGCTCGAACGCCGGGTACGCGAACGCGTCGAACTGCATCTCGACCACCGGCCGCAGCCCGGACATGGCCAGGCCGACCGCGAAACCGACGATGCCGGCCTCGGCGAGCGGGGTGTCGAAGCACCGCTTGTCGCCGAAGCGGGCCTGCAACCCGTCGGTGATCCGGAAGACGCCGCCGAGCTGGCCGACGTCCTCGCCGAAGACGAGCACCCGCTCGTCGTCGAGCAGCGCGTCGGCGAGCGCGGCGTTGAGCGCCTTCGCCATGGTCACGGTGGCCATCAGGCGTCCCCCTCCTCGTCGCGGGCCGCGGCCAGCTCGGCCCGGACCAGTTCCCGCTGCTCGACGAGCTGCGGCGTGGGCTCGGCGTAGACGTGCTCGAAGAGGCTGAGCGGGTCCACCGTCGGCTGCTCGTCCATCCGGCGGCGCAGCGTGGCGGCGTACGCCTCGGCCTCCTCGGCGACCGCCGCGACCGCGGCGTCGTCGAGCACGCCCCGGGCCCGCAGGTACGCCTCCAGCCGGGCGATCGGGTCGCGGTCACGCCACGCCTCGACCTCGTCGGCGTCCCGGTAGCGGGTCTGGTCGTCGGCGTTGGTGTGCGGCTCCATCCGGTAGGTGTGCGCCTCGATCAGGTACGGGCCCCTGCCGGCGCGGGCGTGCGCGACGGCCCGGTTCAGCACCGCCAGCACGGCCACCGGGTCGTTGCCGTCGACCTGCTCGCTGGGCACGCCGTAGCCGACTCCCTTGTACGCCAGGCTCGGCGCGGCGGTCTGCCGGGACAACGGCACGCTGATCGCGTACTTGTTGTTCTGCACCAGGAAGACGACCGGGGCCTTGAACACGGCCGCGAAGTTGATCCCCTCGTGGAAGTCGCCCTCGCTGGTGGCGCCGTCGCCGATGAACGTCAGCGCCACGGTGTCCCGGCCCTGGTACGACTCGCCGTAGGCGAGACCGGCGGCGTGCACGCACTGGGTGGCCAGCGGCGTGCACTGCGGCGCGGTGCGGGTGACGGCCGGGTCGTAGCCGCAGTGCCAGTCGCCGCGCAGCAGGGTGAGCACCTCGACCGGGTCGAGGCCACGCGCGGTCAGCGCCATCGACTCCCGGTAGGTGGGGAAGACCCAGTCTGAGTCGCGCAGCGCGAGCACGCCGCCGACCTGGCAGGCCTCCTGGCCACGGGCGGACGGGTAGACGGCGAGTCGCCCCTGCTTGGTCAGCGCGGTGGCCTGGGTGTCGAAGCGGCGGCCGACGACCATCCGCCGGTACATCTCGCGCAGCGTCTCGACCGGCGGTTCCGGATAGTCGTCGCGGGGCGGCAGCGGGGTGCCGTCCGGGTCGAGCAGCCGAACCGGCTCGGGCTGCGGCAGCAGGCCGGCCGACGGGTCGGGGACGGCCGGGGTGGCCGGCCGGCGGGTGCGCGGGGATGCCCTGCGGACCGCCTGGGGTGTGGTCGTCACGGCGGGGACCTCCTGGACGTGTGGTGGACCTATGCTCCTGCCCATGGATGATTGACTCAACATCCGCGCTGAACGCGGGACGAATGGCACGGGAGGGTGAGCGAAGTGAGCCAGGAGACCGGCACCACAGCGGGCGCGACGGGCGGAACGGGACGTTCGGCCGGCCCGCTCGACGAGGTCGACCGGCGGATCCTGCGCGAACTGGTCGCGGACGCCCGGCTCTCCATCCGGACGCTCGCCGACCGCGTGCACGTCTCGCGCACCAACGCGTACGCCCGGGTGGAGCGGCTGCTGCGCGACGGCGTGCTGGCCGGCTTCACCGCGCGGGTCGCGCCGGAGCCGGCCGGGCTGGGCACCTCGGCGTACATCGCGCTGACGATCGAGCAGAACACCTGGCGGGAGGTCTCCGCCGAGCTGGCCCAGGTGCGCTACATCGAGCACGCGGCGCTGCTCAGCGGCGAGCACGACGTGCTGGCGCTGGTCCGCGCGCCGGACAACGCCACGCTGCGCGACGTGGTGCTGGACCGGGTGCAGAGCATCGCCGGGGTGCTCTCCACCCGCACCTGGCTGGTCTTCGAGGAGTTCGACGGGACACTGAGCCCCTGGGCCTGACGGCTCACCGCTCCGGCGGCGACTCCAGGCCCTCGCGGTCGGCCAGCTCCAGCAGCGGCGCCAACGAGTGTCGCCGACCGTCCAGGCCGGCGTGCGGGTCACCGCGGTCGGCGAAGCGGGCCGGCATGCTGAGCACGTCGAAGTCCTCCGGCCGGGCGTCGTCCAGCTCGGCCCAGTCCAGCGGCGCCGACACCAGCGCCCGGGGCGTGGGCCGGATAGAATACGCCGACGTCATGGTGTGGTCGCGGGCCATCTGGTTGTAGTCGACGAAGACCGGCCGGTCACGCTGGTCCCGCCACCAGGTGGTGGTGACCAGGTCCGGTCGCCGGCGTTGCATCTCCCGGCCGAGCGCCAGCACCGCCCGCCTGCACTCGCCGAAGCTCCACCGCGGCTCGACCGACAGGTAGACGTGCAGGCCTCGGCCGCCGGTGGTCTTCGGGTACCCCTCCAGGCCCAGCTCGGCGAGGAACGCACGCACCTCGTGGGCCACCGGCACCACCTGGGCGAACTCCACGCCCGGCATCGGATCCAGGTCGATGCGCAGTTGGTCGGGGTGCTCCACGTCGGCCGTCGACACCGGCCACGGGTGGAACCGCAGCGTGCCCAGGTTCGCCGCCCAGATCACCACCGCCAGTTCGCTGGGCGCCACCTCGTCGGCGGTCCGTCCGCTGGGGAACGTGATGTGCGCGGTACGCACCCAGTCAGGTGCCCCGGCCGGCAGCCGCTTCTGGTAGAACGCGTCGCCCCGGTTGGTCTGCCGGGTGGCGATCGTCGCGCCCTCGAACACGCCGCGCGGCCAGCGTTCCAGCATGGTGGGCCGGTCCCGCAGCGCGCGCAGGACGCCGTCGCCGACGGAGAGGAAATAGCGCACCACGTCCAGCTTGGTCAGCCCGCGCTCGGGAAAGTAGGGCTTGTCCGGGCTGGAGACGCGGACCAGCCGCTCCCCCACCCGGATCTCCTCGGCCGCCGTGGTCGCCATCCCACCCACCGTAGGGCACCGACCGCCGGCGCGCGGGCATCCGTCAGGTGATCAGCAGGATTCCGACCACGATCAGCGGCACCGAGACGAACAGGAAGATGCCGACGCCGGTGAGCACCCGGCCGCCGCCGCCGTCCTCCCGCTCCGGCGCCAGCCCGAACGTGGACCGGGCCGGCAGCATGCCGATCCGGCTCAGCGTCAGGTCACCGGTCATCCCGATCACGGCCCCGACCAGCATGAACGCCACGCCGACCCGGTGCACGAAGTCGCCGCCGCTGAGCGCCACCCAGACGCCCACCGCCACCGTGATCGCCACCACCGCGACCACGAAGAGCACAAGGGCCTCCCGCAGCCCCTGAACCACCGTCGACATGCGCACCTCCCCCGGCCGGGCCGCCCGACCCGGCCGACATCTTGCCGGATCGATGCGCACCGCGCTGCCCCGTCCGGCTGGCGGGTGGCGGCCTGCGGCACAGTCCACCGGCTACTGGGCGGCGGGCCAGGCACCGGGCACCGTCCGGCACTTCCGCTCGACGGAGCGCCGGCGCGGTCACCCGCGCCGGGCGTCGGGTACGGGGAGCCGCATGGCGGAGTTGGCAGCGCTCTGGATCGTCCGGCACGGTGAGAGCACCGCGAACGTCGCGGCCACCGCGGCCGCGACGTCCGGCGCCGAACTGATCGACCGCTCGCCACGGTCTGACGGCCGACACGCGACGACGAGGGTGTGTGTAACACCACACCACGCTCGCGCGCTGAGCCGGTGAAGGGCGTGCAGTCTGCGCGTCCTCCACCGGATCGGCCCCCTGGGAGTACGTGTGAACAACCTTCGTCGCAAGACACTGGCCGCCGCGTCCGCCGTGACGCTCGGCGCCGGCCTCGCCGTCACCGGCGGCCTGGCGCCGGCGGCAGCCGCCGGACCGGAGACGTCGTACCTGGTCCTCGCCCCGCAGGGCGCCACCACCGGCAAGGCCGCCGCCCGGGTGGCCGCCGCCGACGGCACCGTGGTGGCCGCCTACGACCAGATCGGCGTGCTCGTCGCCCGCTCGACCAACCCGGACTTCGCCGCCCGGGTGGCCGGCGCGGGCGTCGAGTCGGTCGCCTCCACCGCCGGCCTGGGCACCGCCCTCGACGAGGGCGAGACCGTCGAGGTCTCGGCGGCGCAGGCCGCCGACGCCACCGGCGACCCCACCAAGGAGCCGCTCTACGGCCAGCAGTGGGACATGGACATGATCCACGTCCCGCAGGCCCACGCGGTGACCACCGGCCGCCCGGACGTCGTCGTCGGCGTCCTGGACAGCGGCATCTCCAGCACCCACCCGGACCTGGCGACCCAGATCGCCAAGGACAAGAGCACGTCCTGCGTCGGCGGCGTCACCGACACCACCGAGGCGGCCTGGAACCCGACCAACAGCGACCACGGCACCCACGTGGCCGGCACCATCGCCGCGGCGATCAACGGGGTCGGTGTCACCGGCGTCGCGCCGGGGGTCAAGGTGGCCGCCGTCAAGGTGGTCAACGACGACGGCTACATCTTCCCGGAGGCCGCGGTGTGCGGGTTCCTCTGGGCCGCCGACCACGGGATGCGGCTGACCAACAACAGCTACTACATCGACCCGTGGGAGCTGAACTGCCGTAACGACGCGCGGCAGCGCCCGGTGTGGCAGGCCGTGCAGCGGGCGATCCGCTACTCGCAGTCCAAGGGCGTGCTCAACGTGGCGTCCGCCGGCAACTCGAACTACGACCTCGCCCACAAGATCACCGACACCGGCAGCCCGAACAACGGGACGCCGGAGGAGCGCGAGAACCTGACCAACGCCTGCCTCGACCTGCCGGCCGAGGCGCCCGGCGTGGTGACCGTGGCCGCGGTGGGCCCGACCGGCGCGAAGAGCTACTACTCCTCGTACGGGCAGGGCGTGATCGACGTGACGGCGCCGGGCGGCGACACCCGGTTCCGGACCCAGGGCGCGCGTTCCACGTCGACCGACGGCATCCTGTCGACCACCTTCAACACCGTCACCCGCACCAACGGGTGGGGCTACAAGCAGGGCACGTCGATGTCCGGCCCGCACGCCACCGGTGTCGCGGCGCTGGCGCTGTCGGCGCACCCGGGCATGACCCCGGGCCAGCTGTCGTCGTTCCTGGAGCGCACGGCGACCGCCAAGCCCTGCCCGGCGGGCGTCTACAACCCGGTCCCGCTGATCCCGACGGGCCCGAACGCGTACGACGCGACCTGCTCCGGTGGGGCGCGTAACGGGTTCTACGGCGCCGGCGTCGTCGACGCGTACACCGTGGTGAAGTAACCGACCGCAACCACGGACCGGGCCCGGCGTGATTGCCGGGCCCGGTCCGTTTGTCCTGGTCGGACGCCGAGGACGGGCCGGCGAGCCGGCGCGGGAAGGTGGTCACGCAGATCCTCGAGGCGCTGACGGTGCACACCTACCCGGAGAACGAGGTGATGGCGGACGTGCTCTGCCTCGAACTGCACGCCATGAACGCCGACGACGAGCGGTTCGTGGCCAGGACGACGGTGCTGATGGAGAACGTGCTGCACCACGTCGAGGAGGAGCAGGAGTGGTTCCCGAAGGTGCGCGAGGCGCTCGGCCGGAACCAGCTCCAGGAGATCGGCCAGCGCATGCTGGACCTGCGGCCGACGGCGCCGAAGACGCCGACCGCCCCGAAGCCGCTGAAGAAGGCGCGCGACGCCGTGGACGCCTGACGCGCAGGTGAGAAGGGGCCCCTTCTCGACGCGAGGCGTTAAGAAGGGGCCCGCCCTTGGACCCGGGCCGGCCGGGCCCGCAGGTCCGGTCCGGGGTCGACCGCTAGGATCGACCCGGGCCGTGACTGGCGCGTGGAGATGGAGCACCATCGGGGAGCGGCCTCGTCATGAGGACGCATGCCGAGCGCCTGGGCCTTCCGCACGTCACCAGGAGGTCGCATGTCGCACAACGCCGAGTCCACCGCCTTCCGCAGCGCGCTGGAGGTGATCCGCGCCGTCGAGCCGCGGGTGGCGGACGCCATCGGGGCGGAGTTGGCCGACCAGCGCGAGTCGCTGAAGTTGATCGCCAGCGAGAACTACGCCTCCCCCGCGACGCTGCTGGCGATGGGCAACTGGTTCAGCGACAAGTACGCCGAGGGCACCGTCGGTCGTCGCTTCTACGCCGGCTGCCAGAACGTCGACACCGTCGAGGCGCTCGCCGCCGAGCACGCCCGGGAGCTGTTCGGGGCCACCCACGCGTACGTGCAGCCGCACTCCGGCATCGACGCCAACCTGGTCGCCTTCTGGGCGATCCTGGCCGACCGGGTCGAGTCCCCCGCGCTGAAGAAGGCGCAGAAGCGCCACGTCAACGACCTGACCGAGGAGGACTGGTTCGCGCTGCGCCGGGAGTTGGGCGACCAGCGGATGCTCGGCATGTCGCTCGATGCCGGCGGCCACCTCACCCACGGGTTCCGGCCGAACATCTCCGGCAAGATGTTCGACCAGCGCAGCTACGGCACCGACCCGGCCACCGGTCTGATCGACTACGACAGGGTGGCCGAGGCGGCCCGGGAGTTCCGGCCGCTGATCCTGGTCGCCGGCTACTCCGCGTATCCCCGGAAGGTCAACTTCCGGATCATGCGGGAGATCGCCGACTCCGTCGGCGCGACGTTCATGGTCGACATGGCGCACTTCGCCGGTCTGGTCGCCGGCAAGGTCTTCACCGGCGACTTCGACCCGGTGCCGCACGCGCACATCGTCACCACCACCACGCACAAGTCGCTGCGCGGCCCGCGCGGCGGCATGGTGCTCTGCGGCCCGGAGCTGGCCGACCAGGTCGACCGGGGCTGCCCGATGGTGCTCGGCGGTCCGCTGCCGCACGTGATGGCCGCCAAGGCGGTGGCGCTGGCCGAGGCGCGGCGCGCCGACTTCGCCGACTACGCGCAGCGGATCGTGGACAACGCGCAGGCGCTCGCCGACGGGTTGCTGCGCCGGGGCGCGACGCTGGTCACCGGCGGCACCGACAACCACCTGGTGCTCATCGACGTGTCCGGCTACGGCCTGACCGGCCGGCAGGCCGAGCAGGCGCTGCTGGACTCCGGCATCGTGACGAACCGCAACGCGGTGCCGCAGGACCCGAACGGCGCGTGGTACACCTCAGGCATCCGGATCGGCACGCCGGCGCTGACCACCCGGGGGCTCGGCGCCGCCGAGATGGACGCGACCGCCGAGCTGATGCACACCGTGCTCGACCGCACCAGCCCCGGCACCGGCCCCGACGGCGCCCCGTCCAAGGCGAAGTACGTCCTGGACCCGGCGGTGGCCGAGCAGGTCGGCAAGCAGGCCGCCGACCTGCTCACCCCGTTCCCCCTCTACCCCGAGGTGAACCTGACCTGAGCCCGCCCGCCATCGAAGTCGATCAAGGAGTTTGCGTCAGCCGGCACGCCGGAACCGACGCAAACTCCTTGATCAACGAGGGGGTGGGGGGTGGGTCAGCGCAGGGGGCGTTTGAGGTGGTAGCGGTGGACCTCGGTGCTGCCCTGCACGTTGTTCACGTCCTCGGCGGCGGTGACCAGCTCCCAGCCCTCCCGGCCGACGCGGTTGAGGTGCGCGACCGCGGTGTCGCCGTACGCGGTCACGTCGGTGCGGGACCCGTCCGGGCCGTACCAGACGAACGAGACGTGGAAATTCCGGCCCTGCCCCTGATAGCGGCGGACCAGCAACGCGTACTCCCAGGCAACCATCCGTCCATTATCAACGGACACCGGGTCGCCGGGGAACACGGGTGGTGCCGGAACCACGACCCTGCGGCGTCAGGCCGGCGCGCCCACCGCGGCCGTGGTGTCCGCGACCAGCGCCGCGAGCCGGTCCAGGCCCACGTCGATCTGCGCCGGGGTGACCGCGCTCACCGACAGCCGCAACGCGTTCACCGGCGTGCCGGCGTCGTAGAAGTGCGCCATCGGGGTCCAGAGCACGCCGTACTCCCGGGCCGAGCGGTGCAGCAGCGCGTCGTCGACCGGGAACGGCACGGTGACCACCACGAAGAAACCGCCGGCCGGCACGGTCCAGCCCACCGGCCCGCCGGCCGGGAAGCGGCGGGCCAGGCCGTCGACCAGGTGACGCAGGTTGCGGCCGTACGCGGCCCGCTCCCGGACGTTCGCGGCGACAAGTGAACAGTCGTGCGCCAGCAGCGCGCCGCCGATCACCGCCTGGCTGATCGGGGACGTGTTCACCGTGACCATGCTCTTGATCTTGGCGAGCTGGTCGGCGAGCGGGCCGACGGTGCCGTCCGCGCCGCCCACCCGCTGGTCGGCGACCACGTAGCCGACCCGCGCGCCGGGCAGCACCGTCTTGGCGAAGGAGCCGAGATAGACCACCCGACGCGCGGTGTCCAGCGCCTTGAGCGTGGGGCGGCGGTCCACGCCGGCGGCCGGGAACAGGCCGTACGGGTTGTCCTCGATCAGCAGCAGCTCCTCCTCGGCGGCCAGGTCGAGCAGCCGGCGGCGCTGGGCGGTGTCCATGCTGATCCCGGACGGGTTCGCGAAGTCCGGCATCACGTAGCAGGCGCGCGGGCGCAACCCCTCGGCGCGGGCCCGGCGCAACCCGGCCCGCAGGTCGGCCAGGTCGACGCCGTCCGGGCCGCCGGCCACCGGACGCACCGGCAGGTCGACCAGGCGGGCCGCGCCGGTCAGCCCGACGTACGTGGGCGTCACCGCGAACAGCACGTCGGCCGGGTCGGCCCGCAACGCGCGCAGCACCAGGAACATCGCCTCCTGGCAGCCGACCGTCACCACGATCGTCTCCGGGTCGACTGTGAGCCCCTCGTCGACGGCGAGGTGGCGGGCGACGAGGTGGTGCACGATGCCTTTGGTCCGGCCGTACTGCAACAGCGTCCGGTCCACCTGGGCCGGGCTCAGCCCCAGGTCGTCGGCGAGGTGCGCGCGGAACCGGTCCAGGTGGTTGGGCAGCAGCGCCGAGTCGAAGAACTCCTCGTACGGCCGACCGGCGGCCAGCGACACCGCGTCGGGATAGTGCTGCGCCACCTCGTTGAGAAAGTTCATCGAGTTCAACGCCGGGTCGCCGACGCTGCCGTGCAGCGCCTCGACGGTCAGGTCCACCGGTTCCACGTCAGGCTCCGATCCGGGTGCGCAGCCGCCGGGCCGAGGCCGGGTCGGGGCAGCCGCTGAGGATGAGCGCGTCCCGCAGCTCGGCGGCGAGCAGCGCCAGGGCGGCCTCGGCGCCGGCCCGGCCGCCGGCCGCGAGCGCCCAGAGCAGCGGCCGGCCGACCAGCACGCCGGCCGCGCCGAGCGCGAGCGCGCGCAGCACGTCGACGCCGCCGCGGATGCCGCTGTCCAGCAGCACCGCGCACCGCTCCCCCACCGCGTCGACCACCTCCGGCAGCACGCTCGCGCTGGCCGGGGCGGCGTCGAGCTGCCGGCCGCCGTGGTTGGAGACCACCACCGCGTCCACGCCGGCGTCCGCCGCGCGGACCGCGTCGCGCGCGTCCAGGATGCCCTTGACCAGCAACGGCACCGGGGTACGCGCGCGCAGCCAGGCCAGGTCCGCCCAGCTCACCGCCGGGGCGAAGACCGCGCCGGTGTGCACCGCCACCGCCGAGACGCCGGGCGTGCCCTGGTGGGCCAGGTCGTCCCGGCCGCCGGGCAGGTTGGCGGCGGTGACGTGCGCCGGCAGCGTGAAGCCGTTGCGCACGTCGCGCAGGCGCCGGCCGAGCACCGGCACGTCCACGGTGAGCATCACCGCCGCGCAGCCCGCGCCCAGCGCCCGGTCCAGCAGCTCCGCCACCAGGCCCCGGTCGCGCAGCCAGTAGAGCTGGAACCACACCGTTCCGCCGGCCGCGGCGATCTCCTCGATCGGCGTGCTGGACAGCGTGCTGGCCACGTAGGGCACGCCCGCCGCGCCGGCCGCCGCCGCGAGCGCCGGCTCACCGTCGGCGTGCAGCAACCGCTGGTACGCCATCGGCGCGACCGCCACCGGCAGCGCGGCCCGGCCCCCGGGCAGCGTCGCCTCGGTGCTCGGGGTGTCCACACCGGCCAGCATCCGGGGCAGCAGGGCCACCCGGTCCAGCGCGGCCCGGTTGGCGGCCAGCGCGGTCTCCGTGCCGCTGCCGCCGTCGACGAAGTCCCACACGTCGGCCGGGAGCACCGCCCGGGCCAGCCCGGCGAAGTCGGCCAGGCCGGCCGGCGGCATGAAGGCCGAGGCGGGGTCAGCCACGGTCGGTCCCGACCGAGGCCCCGGCCGACGCCGGATCGAGGCCGAGGTGTGCCCGCAGGAACGCGGCCACCCGGTCCTGGGCGTCGCGGCCGGCGTCGAACACGCCGGGCATGGCGAAGAAGCCGTGGATCATGCCCGGGTAGTCGGCCGTCTCGGTCGGCACGCCGGCCCCGCCCAGCCGCTCGGCGTACCGCTCGCCCTCGGCGCGCAGCGGATCGTGCCCGGCGGTGACGACGAGCGCCGGCGGCAGGCCGGACAGGTCCTCGGCGAGCAGCGGCGAGGCCAGCGGATGGGACGCGTCCGCCGGGTCGGCGAGGTAGTGGCCGCGGTACCAGTCCACCGAGTGCCGGTTGAACAGCAGCGGGTCCTCGTCGTCGGCCGGGCGACGGCCGGGGCGCTGGTCGGTGTTCGGGTAGACCAGCACCTGGGCGGCAAGCCGGGGCCCACCGTCGGCACGGGCCAGCAGCGTCACCGCGGCGGCCAGGTTGCCGCCGGCGCTGTCCCCGCCGACCGCCAGCCGGCCCGCGTCGATCCGGAACTCGTCGGGGTGCGTGGCCAGGTGGCGCAGCGCGGCGTGGCAGTCCTGGACCGCGGCCGGGAACGGATGCTCGGGGGCGAGCCGGTAGCCGACCGTCACGGTCTGACAGCCGACGAGGTTGACCAGCCGCCGGCAGATCCCGTCGGCGGTGTCCACGCTGCCGAGCGTCCAGCCACCGCCGAAGAACCACACCAGCGTGGGCAGCGGACTGTCGCCGGCCGGCCGGTGCACCCGCACCGGGAGCGGCCCGGCCGGGCCGGGCACCTGGCTGTCGCGTACCTCGGCGACCGGCTCGACCGCGCCGCCGCCGGCGCGGATCGCGGCGAGGTCGGCGGCGCGGGCCTCGGCGAGGGTCTGGGTGTAGAGCGGCACGGCGCCCGCCGTCGCCCGGGCGGCCCGCCACGCGACCACCTGCGGATCGAGCGTCATCCGGCCTCCCCGGTGGTGACGAAGAGCTTGTCGATGCCGCGCAGGAAGAGGCTGCCGCTGTAGGTGTACGGCTGGGTGACCGCGAGTCGGGGGAAACGGGCGAACAACCGGGGCAGCGCGATCCGGCCCTCCAGTTTCGACACCGCCGAGCCCAGGCAGAAGTGCAGTCCGACGCCGAAGGCCAGCGACGGTGGGCCGTCCCGGTGCGGGTCGAAGCGGTCCGGGTCGGGGAAGCGGGCCGGGTCCCGGTTCGCGGCGGCGATCAGCAGCAGCACGTTGTCGTCGCGGGCCACCGACACGCCGTCCAGGTCGGCGTCGGCCGGCGCGGAACGGGCCAGGAAGTGCACCGGGCTCTCCATCCGCAGCACCTCGTCCACGCAGCCACGGGCGAGCGCGTCGTCACCGGGCAGCGCGGCGGTCACCTCCGGATGGTCGAGCAGCAGCGGCAGGCCGTTGCTGAACATGTAGACGGTGGTGACGAAGCTGGCGTTGAACAGCACGATCAGGTTGCTGATCAGCTCGTCCTCGGTGAGGTCGACACCGCCCGCGTCGAGCACCTCGACCAGCCCGCTGATCAGGTCCTCGCCGGGGGCCCGGCGGCGGTGGGCGATCAGGTCGCGGTAGTAGGCCCGCAGCTCCTCGGCGGCCTGGTTGGCCCGGGTCAGCCGCTCCGGCGTCTTGCCGGCGACGTCCATGTACTCGTCGATCCAGTCGACCCGCTGCCGGTACCAGGCCAGATCGGCGGCGGGCAGGCCGATGAACTCGGCCATCACCAGCGCCGGGACCGGGTACGCGAAGTCGGCGACGAAGTCCACCTCGGTGCCGTCCGCGCCGGCCTCGGCCATCGCGTCCAGGCGTTCGGTGACGATCCGCACCACCACCGGCTCCAGCGCGCCCAGCCGGCGCGGGGTGAACGTCTTGGCGAACACCGCGCGCATCCGGGTGTGGTCCGGCGGGTTGACGAACATCATCGAGGTGAGGAACGTCCGCAGGATCTCCTGCTCCTCCCAGCCGGGCGGGAAGCCCTTGTACCACTCCGGATCGCGCAGGATCCGGTCCACCACGTCGTAGCCGCCGGCGACGGCGGTGACGGTGCTGTGCTCGGCGCGGGTGGGAACGGCGTTGATCGGCCCGTGCGCGTGCAGGGCCGCGTAGTAGGGATAGGGGTTCTGCCGGCCCTGCTCGCTGTACAGGCCGGTCAGGATCTCGCTGACGTCCACGGCGTTCTTCCTCCCCAGGAAAAGGCGGCGGGGGCGGCCGCCGTGTCGACGCCGCCCCCGCCCGGTGTCACAGCCCGAGCAGCCGCAGCGGGACGGCGTTCGCCATCGCCTGCGCGCCCGCGTCGTTCGGGTGGATGTGGTCCCCGGCGTCGTACGCCGGCAGCAGCCGGCTGGGCTGCGCCGGGTCGCGCAGCACGGCGTCGAAGTCGAGCACGCCGTCGAACTCGGCCCGGCCGGCCCCGCGCAGCCAGGCGTTGACGGCGTTGCGGGTGGCGTCCTTCTCCTCGGTCCACACGCCCGGCCCGCCGTTGCCCTCGTACGGCGTGATGGTGCCGACCAGGCTGGTCAGCCCGCGCGCCTTGACCTGCTGGTTGAGCTGGCGCAGCGAGGCGATGATCGCCTCGGCGCTGTCGCCGTTCATCCAGATGTCGTTGATGCCCAGGTGGGTGATGACGGTCCGGACACCGGTCTGCGGGAACACGTCCTCGTTCAGTCGGGCCAGCGCGTTCGGGCCCAGCTCGTAGTAGCCGGGGAAGCCGCCCGCACCGGGCTCCGGGCCCTCGTGGTTGAGCCGGTTGCCGGCCAGGCTGAGGTTGAGCACGCCCGGCGTACGGACCTCCGGGCGGGCGTCGATCAGCCGCGCGGCGAGCAGGTCCGGCCAGCGCTTGTCGGCGTTGACCGTGCTGCCGTTGCCGTCGCCGATGGAGTCGCCGAGCACCACCACCGAGCCCGGCGCGACCTTGCGCTCCACGTCGATGCCGGAGAGGAACATCCAGCAGCAGTTCGGCTTGATGGTGAAGCCGGCGCCGCCGGCCGCGGTGGTCAGGTCCGTGGCGCCGATGAAGTTGGTGACCCGGGACTGGCCGTGGAACGTGACCGGTCCGGTGAGCACCGGGAAGTACAGGGTGACCACCAGGTCCTCCTGCTCGGCCACCGGGTAGGCCAGCGGGTCGCTGAGCAGTTCGGCGCCCTTGTTGATGGTGGCCGACGTGCCGCCGGAGAACGTCAGTTCCCGGACGCTGGCCGGGTCGACGTCGGACAGGTCGTCGGCGGTGGCGGTGTTCGGCCGGGCGACCGTGGCGTGCCCGACCTTGACGGCCTGCTCGCCGTAGAGGTTGGTGAGGCGGACCCGCAGGCGCGGACCGCCCACCGTGGTCTGCACCGTCATCCGGATGCTCTGGTCGTTGAGGCCGGTGTTGGTCAGCCCCACGGTGTTCCCGCGGGTCACCGCGGCGGCCCAGCTTCCCGCCCACTCGGCGCGCCCGTGCCCGGCGCGGTCGGTGTCGGTGGGGCCGGCGCTCGCGGTGACCGCCGGGGTGCCGGCGATCAGCAGCGTTGCGGCAGAAGCTATGACGTGCCATCTCTTCGGGGTCGGCATCGATCCTCCATGTTCGCCCAACCCCGGGCGCGGCGCGGTCGGCGCCACCTGCCCGGGCGATGGACCGGAAACTAGCCGCCGCTGGTGACGAGCGTCAATCAACCTGATCGACATGATCAAATGCCCGCGGGATGCCGGGCCCCGACGTTCGGCTCTGTCCGCCGTGGACCGCCGCTGCCTAGGCTCGGAACCGGCGGCGGTGCGGTCGCCGACCCGGCACCCGCCGTCCGAGTACCGGCCCTGACCTGGGCCGGGCGCCGCTCGCGGACAACGATGGGGGCTGCCCGATGACCGACCGGCCGAACTACGTGCACGAGGCGCTGGAGCTGTTCGCCGGGTTCGGCGACCGGGAGGCGCTGGTCGGCGGTGACCGCCGGCTCACCTACCGGCAGGTCGCCGCCGAGGTGCGCGGCCTGGCCACCGCGCTGCGCCGGCACGGCGTACGCCCCGGCGCGGCGGTGCTGGTGATGCTCGGCAACACGGTCGAGGGCCCACTGCTGCACCTCGCGTTGCACCTGCTCGGCTGCCGGGCCATGTGGGTCGCCCCGGTCACCTCCCGCCGCGAGATCGACGAGTTCGTCGCGCTGGCCGCGCCGGAGGTGTTCGTGCACGATCCCCGCGATCCGGAGTCCGGGCAGGTCGCGGCCGGCCTGGTCGGCGTACCGGTGCTGTGTCTCGGCCCCGGCGGCGCCGGGCCCGACCTCACCGCGGGCGGCGACGGCGACGACTCGACCGACCTGCCGGCCCCCGGGCCGGCGCCGGAGTCGTTCCTCCAGACCAGCGGCACCACCGGCACGCCGAAGCTGGTGCACCACCGGGAGAGCTTCTACCGGCAGGTGCTGGTGCTCGCCGCCGGCATCCGGTCCGCCGGGATCCCGCTGCTGCGGCACCTGTCGCACTCCCCGATGTGGCTGGCCAGCGGCCAGATCACCACGCTTGTCAACCTGTTCACCGGCGGGGTGCTGTTCCTGCGCGAGCGGTGGGACCCGGCGGCGTTCATCGCGACCGTGGACGCCGAGCGGCTGACCTCCACGTTCGTCACCCCGCCGATGCTCTACGAGGTGCTCGACCATCCCGACCTGCCGGGCGCCGACTTCTCCGCGATGGTCATGTTCAACGTGGGCGCCGGGCCCGCCGCGCCGGCCCGGCTGCGCCAGGCGATCACCCGGTTCGGCCCGTGCCTGCGCATCGTCTACGGGCTCAGCGAGGCGGTGGTGATCTGCGCGCTGCCCGGGCTCACCGACGATCCGGAGCACCCGGAGCGGCTGCGCTCCTGCGGCCGGCCGTACGGGGACGTGACCGTCGAGATCCGCGACGCCGACGGGCGGGTGCTGCCGGCCGGCGTCGACGGCGAGGTGTGGGCCCGGACGAAGCTGAGCTTCGCCGGCTACCACGGCCAGCCGGAGCTGACCGCCGAGACGCTCGTCGACGGCTGGGTGCGCACCCGCGACATCGGGCACCTCGACGACGACGGTTTCCTCTACCTGGTCGACCGGTTGCAGGACCGGATCCTCACCCGGCAGCGGAGCTGGCCGATCTACTCCCGCCCGATCGAGGACGTGCTCGCCGGCCACCCCGAGGTAAGGGCCGCCGCGGTGATCGGGGTGCCGGACCCGGTGGCCGGGGAGCTGCCGCACGCGTACGTGGTGCCGGCGGCGGGCGCGTCGGTCACCGGCGACGACCTGATCGCGCTGGTCGTCCGGGAACTCAGCGAGACCTGGGCGCCCGGCGCGGTGGAGTTCGTCGACGCGCTGCCGCTGAACCGGTCCGCGAAGGTCGACAAACGGGCGCTGCGGGCCCGGTACGCACAGGAGCACCCGGCCGGCGCGGACCCGATCGGCAGTCCGGCGTGAACCCGCGCCGGGAGTTGTACACCCTGGTCGGCGCCGACCTGCTGTCCAACCTCGGCACCCGGATCTCGGTGGTGGCCATTCCCTGGCTGGTGCTGGAGACCACCGGCAGCCCGACCCGGATGGGCCTGGTGGCCGCCGCGGAGACGCTGCCGTACATGCTCTCCAGCGCGCTGGCCACGCCGTGGGCGGACCGGTTCGGCGTCCGCCGTACCTCGATCTTCGTGGATTCGGCCAGCGCGGTCGCGATGGCGGTGGTGGCGCTCGCGCCCTGGCTCGGCTTCGGCACGCTGCTGGTGCTGGTGGCGATCGCCGGCGGGCTGCGTGGCATCGGCGACCGGGTGAAGCACGTGCTGTTCAAGCCGGCCGCCGAGCGGGCCGGGGTGCCGCTGATCCGGCTCACCTCCGCCTACGACGGGCTGGCGCGGGGCATGACGCTGTTCGGCGCGGTGCTGGGTGGGCTGCTCATCGACTGGGTGGGGCTGACGCCGGCGATCTGGATCGACGCGGCCACGTTCGCGGTCTGCGCGCTGCTGATCGGGGTGCTGGTCCGGCCGCCCGCGCCGACGCAGCCGGCGCCCCGGGAGCCGTACCTGCGGGCGCTGCGCGGCGGCTTCGCGTACCTGCGTACCGACCGGACGCTGCTGGTCATGCTGATCGTGGTCTCCGCGTCCAACATGTTCGCCAACGCCAGCGTCGCGGTCTGGATCCCGCTCTGGGTCAGCCAGGTGCTCGGCGACCCGGCCGGGTTCGGGCTGCTGCTGGGCGTCTTCTCGGCCGGCGCGTTGCTGGGCAACCTGCTGTTCACGCTGGTCGGCGCGCGGCTGCCCGGCCAGGCGGTGTTCGCGCTCGGGTTGGCGCTCAGCGGCGCGCCCCGGCTGCTGGCGCTGGCGCTCAGCGACGACCTGGTGGTGGTGCTGGTGGTGACGTTCCTGTCCGGGATCGGGATCGCGGCGGTGAACCCGCTGCTCGGCGCCGCGCTCTATCAACGGGTACCGGCGGCGTTGCAGACCCGGGTGCTGGGCATCTCCGGCTCGGTGGCGTTCCTCGGCCTGCCGGTGGGCGCGCTGCTCGGCGGCTGGTCGGTGGCGCTGTTCGATCTGGGTCCGGCGTTGCTGGTGATGTCGGTGGCCTGCCTGGTGTTCACCGTGGCGCCGCTGCTGTTCCTCCGCTCCGGCGCCGGCCGGCCGGCGCCGGAGCCGGTCGCCCCCACCCCGGCCTGACCGGTGGTGTCGGTGGCTCGGCGTAGCGCCTCCGGGCGGGTAGCTGAGCAGGTCCCGCGCCGACGCACGGGGCAGCACGACGGGTGGCTTTTCGCTACCCTCTTGATCCACGGGCAATGCCTGCGGTAGCCACACGGGGGAACGTCGATGGTGTACCGGCACGAACGCGCCCCGGCGCGTCCGGCACACCTGTCGCCGCAGCGGGCGCATGCTGTCCACGGCTCGACCTCTCTCCCGGTTCGCCCGGCGGCGTCGCCGACGCTCGTACAACCGGAAAAGAGGAGCATGAGCTTCATCCGAACGCGCCGCGCCCGCAGGATCGCGGCGTCGGCCGTCGTCGTGGTGGCGGCAAGCATGATCAGCGGCGGCGCCGCGCAGGCGGTCAGCGGCGTCAGCCCGGTGCCGGCCGGGAGCTACTCGTTCACCGCGAAGATTCAGAGCGACCTGCGGGCCTGCTCCGCGGTGCTGGTCGCGCCGAGCTGGGTGATGACCACCGCGAGCTGCCTGGCGGAACCGGGCCAGCAGCTCGTCGCCGGCCCGCCCAGCCGACGCACCACCGTCACGGTCGGCCGAACGGATCTGAGCACCACTGCCGGGCACGTCCTCGCCGTCACGGCCGTGCTCCCCCACCCGACCCGCAACGTCGCGCTCGCCCAGGTGGAGAAGCCGGCGGACGGGGTGCCGCCGGTCGCCGTCGGCGCGTCCGCCGCGCCGGGCGAGGAGCTGCTGGCCGCGGGCTTCGGCCGGACCGCGACCGAGTGGGTGCCGGACAAGCTGCACGCCGGCACGTTCGCGGTCACCGGCGTCAGCACCGACACGCTCACCGTCGACGGCAGCGCCTCGGCCGCCAGCCTGTGCCGGGGCGACGCCGGTGGGCCGCTGCTGCGCACCGGCGCCGGCCAGCCGCAACTGGTCGCCCTGCACGACACCTCCTGGCAGGGTGGCTGCCTCGGCGAGACCGACACCCGGCGCGCCGCGACCGAGGTGCGGGTGGACGGTCTGGCCCCGTGGATCGCGGCGAGCACCAGCAACAACAACTACGTGGCGCTCTCCCCCGGCGGGCTCCTGCTGGACACCCGCACCGGCACCGGGGCCCCCGCCGGGCTCCGCGGCGCGAACAGCACCACCGACTTTCCGGTCCTCGGCGTCGGCGGGGTCCCCGCGGCGGGCGTCTCCGCGGTCCTGGTCGACGTGACCGCGGTCAGCCCGACCGCCAACACGTTCCTGACGGTGTTCCCGACGGGCTCCACCCGGCCGGCCACGTCGTCGCTCAACGCGTCGGCTGGTGGGATCATCTCGACGACCCAGGTGGTGCGTCCGGGCCCGGACGGCCGCGTCTCGGTCCACAACCCCGCCGGCAACGTCCACGTCGTCGTGGAGGTGCACGGCTACTTCACCGCCGGGGCGGGCGGTGGGCTGGTCGCCGTGCCGCACACCCGGGTGGTCGACACCCGCGACGGCACCGGCACCACCGTCGGCAAGATCCCGACCAACGGATCCCGGACGTTCACGTTCACCGGCGGCGTCGTCCCGAGCGGCGCGACAAGCGTGTTCCTGGACGTGGCCGTGGTCGGTTCGACGAGCGCCAGCTTCCTGCGGGCCTACCCGGAGGGCGGGGCCGACGCGACAAGCGTGCTCGACTACGTCAGCGGGGTCACCTCGCAGGGCGTCGCGGTCAAGCTCTCCTCCGCCGGTCGGGCCACCTTCTTCAACAAGGGCCCGGCGGTCGACCTGGTGATCTCCGTGCAGGGCTACGTGACCGCCGCCGCGTCGGGTGGCGCCGAACTGCGGCCGGTCCCGGCCCTGCAGGTGGTCGACACCCGGGCCAACGGCGGCACGCCGATGACGGCGCGGGGTGCCCTGTTCGTCAACCTGACCGACCCGGTGGGCATCTCGCCGGACGCGATGGGCGGCGCGCTGCTCTCGGTGACCACGGTGGGCCCGACCGGCTCGGGTTACCTGACCGTCGAGTCGGGCGCGGGCCCGTTCGCGACCACTCCCGACGGGCCGGTGGTGACCAGCCAGTCGGTGGCGAACTTCGCCGCCGGCCAGATCGCACGCACCACGATGGTGATGGTCAGGGTGAACGACGCCGGCCCGCGCTACGCGACCAGGAACATCCGGATCCTGAACGTCAGCGGTGGCACGACGCATGTCATCGTCACGCTGCACGGCTGGTTCAACAGGCCGCCGACCGCCTGAGCGGCCGTACGACCGGTGTCCGCCGCCCCGACCGTCCGATCGGTCGGGGCGGCGGACCGCTTTCCCCGTCCCGACCGCTCGGCTAGCCTCCCGGTCATGTCATCGACGTTGACCGAGGCCACGGATCCCTGGTGTCTGCGCCCCGGCGAGGCCGCCGACCTGCTGCGCGACCATCCGTGGCACCGGTTCGCGGTGCTCGGCGACAGCGTCGCGGAGGGCCTGTGCGAGCCGCTCGACGGCTACCCCGACGTGCAGTGGGCCGACCGGGTCGCGGCCGAGCTGCGGGCGGTGCGCCCGGAGCTGGCGTACCTCAACCTGGGGCGGCGCGGGCTGCGGGCGCACGAGGTGCGAGCCACGCAACTGGCCGACGCGCTGGCGTTCGGGCCGGACCTGGCGCTCGTGGTGTGCGGTGGCAACGACGCGTTCCGGCCCGGCTACGACCCCGACGCGGTCGACGGGGAGCTGGTCGCGATCATCACCGCGTTACGTGACGCCGGGGCGGACGTGATCACGGTGGGCATGTTCGACGTCTCGCACAGCCCGGCGGTGCGGGACACGCTGCGGGCCGGGCTGGGCGCGCGGATGCGCCGGCTGGCCCGGCACACCCGCGCGGTGGCCGAGCGCCTCGGCACGCTGCACGTGCACCTCACCGACCATCCGCTGGTCGCCGACCCCTCGCTCTACAGCGGCGACGGCCGGCACGGCAGCGCCCGCAGCGACGCCGTCGCCACCGCGGAAACGCTCCGGGTCCTCGCCACCCACCACACCCGTCATCGGTAGGGCGACGCCCGCCACCGGTGACGGGCCGGTTCCGCGAACACCGTCGGCCGATCGGCCCGGCCCGGCCGCGGTGACACCGGCGGGTGCCGTGGGCCGGCCGACCCGCCGCCAGACCGGCCCTCGCCGCGAGCGACGGGCGGGCGTACGAGCGCCTTTCGAGCTGATGGCGTAGACGACTCAGCACCCCGCGCCCTCAACCCCGCACTGCCCTGGCCGCCGCCCTCGCCGCCCGCCCGTTGACCAAGGAGTCGGCGTCGGGTCCACCGCGATACGGGACGGGAACTCTTCGATCACGTCACCGCCCGGCGGGGGCGTCCGGAGGCGGTCCGGGGCGGTCGGGGGTCAGGAGGCCGGTGAGCAGGGCACGCAGGGTGCGGGCGAACAGGTCGCCGTCGGGCGGGGTGGCGGCGTCGGCGAACGCGGCAGCCAGATGGGGGTACGCCGCCAGGTCGACGTGGTCGAACGTGACCACGCCGGTGGCCGCCGCGCTGCGGGCGAAGAGCGTGACCACGCCGGTGACCATGGCGACCGCCTCGAACTTGGCGGCGACCCCGGCCGGCACCGGTTGCAGGATGCGCAGGCAGGCGTCGAAGTAGGCGAGCGTGTTCGGCCCGGGGGCCGCGCGCCGGCCGAGCGCGTCGGCCAGCCACGGGTGCCGCCGGTGCAGCGCGAGCTGGCGGCGGGCCAGCCGCAGGAACTGCTCGACCCAGTCGCCGTCGTCGCTCGGGTAGGGCCGCAGCTCCCCCACGCACCTGTCGACCATCAGGTCGAGCAGGTCGTCGCGGGACGACAGGTGCCGGTAGAGCGAGCCGGCGGCCATGTCCAGCGCGCCGGCCACCGCCCGCATCGACACGGCGTCCAGCCCGCCGGCGTCGGCGAGCGTGACCGCGGCGGCGGCGATCTCGTCCCGGCCGTGTGTCGGGGTCGGCCCGCGGCTGCCGCGTGGCGGCCGGCTCCAGATCGACGGGCCGGGAGATCCGCCGCCGGCCGGATTCGTGGATGCGCCGCTCACCATCCCACTGTAAACTGCAAACGGCGTTCGCAGTTTCATGGGGTCGGAGGGAGCGGTCATGCAACGGATCACGGCCACGGACGGCGCGGGCATCGTCCTGCACTCCACAGGCACCGGGCCGGGGCTGGTGGTGGTGCACGGCGGCGGGGTGACGATCGCGGAGTACCGCCGGCTGGCCGCACGGCTCGCCGAGCGGTTCACCGTGCACCTCTACAACCGGCGGGGCCGGGCGGACGCCCCTCCCCGCCGCGAGCCGTACACGGTGGAGCAGGAGATCGACGACCTCGGCGCGGTGCTCGCGCACACCGGCGCCCGGTGGGCGGTCGGGCACAGCTACGGCGCGTTCGTGGTGCTGCGGGCCGCGCTGCGACTGCCGCTGGAGCGGATCGCGGTCTACGACGCCCCGCTGCGGCTGGCCGGACACGGCATGCCTATGGCGTTTCTCGAGCCGGCCGAGGCGGCCGTCCGGGCCGGGCAGAACGCCCGAGCCCTGGCCATCGTGGCCGCCGCCGTCGACCCGCAGAACCCGGCGTCGCGGCTGCCGCTGCCGGTCCGGGCCGCGATCACCCGGCTCTTCCTGCGCACCGAGATCGGGCGCACCATGGGCGCGCTGGTCGGGATGACGCTCGCCGAGTCACGGCAGATCGTGGTGCACGACGGGCCGGCCGAGCAGTACGCCGGCATCACCGCCGACACGCTCCTGATCAGCGGCGCCCGGGCCGCGCCGTTCTTCACCGAGACCAACGAGCTGCTGGCCACCGTCCTCCCGCACGCCCGCACGCTGCGCGTGCCCGGCAGCCCGCACAACGGCATCGCCGTGGCGCCGCCCGCCCTGATCACCCCCCTGACCGCCTTCTTCACCACCCCGGCCCAGGGTGGGATCAGTCGGTGAGCAGGATGCCGGACATCAGCACGCCCCGGGCCAGGTTGAGGACGCCCTCGCAGCCCGGGTAGCCGACCCGCGCCAACGCGCCGGAGGCGGTGCGGTCGAACAGGTACGGCGCGAGGCTGTACGGGACGTCGGCGGTGACCGTCTCGCCGGTCTCGATCCGCACGAAGTCCATCGCCACCCGGTCCGCCTCGTGGTAACGCTGGAGGATGTGGCCGCCCGCGTCGATCGCGGCGCGTACTCCGTCCTCCCAGGCCACCGCGCTCAGCTCCGGCCCGATCAGCACGCCGTGCCCGGCCGATCCGCCGGCCGGCTTGGCGACCAGCTCGGCCTGCTCGGCCAGCGCCCGGTCGAGCTGGTCGGCGGTGAGCGCGACGGTGTGCGGCACGTACCGGCGGACCAGCACCCGGTCGGGCTCCGGCAGCAGGTCCAGGTCGGCCCAGAGCCAGGCGTAGTTCAGCTTGTTGCTGAGCAGCCAGGCGGCGCTGCTGACGAACATCGGCAGCGTGCCGGCCGCCAGCGCGCCGGCCACCGCGTCCAGGCCGGCGCCGGGCGTGACCCGGTTCGGCACGAACAGCCGGAACAGCGCGTCCACCGGGGCGCCGCCGACCACCAGCCGACGTGCGGCGTCCAAGGTGGCGGTGGCGACCGGCGCGATCACCAGGTCGATGCCGAACGGCCGGGCCTGGTCGACGAGCGGAGAGAGGATCCGGATGAACGTCTCCGGGTCGTCCAGCCCCGGATACTCCGCCTCGAAGTCCATCAGCAGCGCCACCCGTGCGTCGGGCAGGCCGAGCGTGTCCCGGATGGCGACGAACCGCTGGTCCAGCAGGGACGGCGCGGGCCGTACCCGGTCGAGCAGGCCGGCGTCGCGGTACAGCTCCGCGTACCGCTGGATCACGGTGTCGGCGTCGAAGCCGCCGCCGAGGCTGCTGTCGATGTTGTACTCCACGATGCACGGCACGCCGCCGGAGAACAGCACGTCCGGCCGGTACGCGGCCAGCAGCCCGTCGTGCAGCTCCTCGTCCGGGTCGAGCAGCCGGGTCTCCCCGTCCGGCACGTCGAGCAGCCGGCGCAGCTCACCGGCGGTGCGGGCGCGCCGCTGGCACGCCTCCAGGATGAGCTGGGCGATCCGGTCGCAGACCTCGTTCAGCTCACGGAACGCGTCCGCGGTGAGCACCGGCGGGCGGGCCAGCCGCCACCGCGTGTTGTAGGTGGCCCGGCCGTGGAAGATCTTCTCCCAGGCGCCGGCGCCGGCCGTCACCATGGCCGACCGGGTGGACTCGGGCAGGTCGGTCCACGCCGCGCCGAGCGGCGGCCACGGGTAGTTCGGGTCCATCGTTCATCCGTCCTTGAGGGTCAGTTGGATGGCGGCGGTGAGCTGGTCCCGGCCGGGCTGCACGGCCCGGTCCAGGGCCGGCGCGAACGGCAGCACCGCGCCGTCGGGCCGGGTGACCCGCCGCGGCGGGGCGGCCAGCCGGACCCGCTCCACCACGGTCGCGATGATCTCCCCGGCGATGCCGCAGGACCGGTTGCCGTCGTCGACCACGACGAGGCGTCCGGTGCGGCTCACCGAGTCGACGAGTCCGTCCCAGTCGAACGGGTACAGCGTGCGGGGGTCGAAGACCTCCACCGACGCCTGACCGGCCAGCTCCTCGGCGACCGCGAGCGCCTCGTGCACCAGGTGCCCGACCGCGACCACGGTGACGTCGTCGCCGGCCCGGCGGACCACGCCCCGACCCAGCGGCACCGGCGCCGGGTCGGCCACGTCCTCCCGTAGGTCCAGCGCGCCGGCCGGGGCGAAGACCACCACCGGGTCGTCGCAGCGGATCGCGGAGACCAGCAGCCCGTACGCGTCGGCCGGGGTGGCCGGCACCACGGTGGTCACCCCGACGTGGGCGAACAACGCGTACGGGTGGTCGGAGTGCTGCCCGGCCCAGCCGGTACGGGAGCCGGAGCCGGGCACCAGGTAGGTGACCGGCACCGCGCACTGGCCGCCGGTCATCAGCGGGAACTTGTGCGCGTGGTTGACGATCTGCTCGAAGACCAGGAACAGCAGCGACGGGATCTGGAACTCCACCACCGGCCGGGCCCCGGCCAGCGCCGCGCCGGTGGCGAAACTGGTGAACGCCTGCTCCGACAGCGGCGTGTCGCGCACCCGCTCCGGGCCGAACTTCTTCACCAGCCCGGTGGTGACGTTGGCGGCGGCCACCCGGATGTCCTCGCCGAGCACCACCACCGACTCGTCGCGGGTCATCTCGTCGGCGAGCGCCCGGGTGAGCGCCCTACGGTAGGAGAGCCGGGGCATCAGCCACCTCCGGTCCGGGCGGTCAGCCCGCTGGCGTACAGGTGGTCCAGGGCGGTCGCCGGGTCCGGGTGCGGGCCGGCCAGCGCGAAGTCGACGGCGGCGGCCAGCACCGCCTCGACGGAGGCGTCGATCTCGGCCCGCGTCGCCGGGTCCAGCCGCGCGCCGGCGATCTCGACCGGGTCGCGGGAGCGGCCGTCGGCCACCTCCTGCGGCGGCCGGTAGTCGAGGCGTACCCGGTGTTCGAAGGTGTGGTGGGCGTCGAACCGGTAGGTGTGCGCCTCGATCAGCTCGGGTCCGCCGCCGGCGCGCATCCGCGCGACGGCGGCGGCTGCCGCCGCGCGTACCGTCTCCGGGTCCTGGCCGTCGACGGCGGTCGCCGGCATGCCGAACGCCTCGGCCCGCCCGGCGATCGTGCCGGCAACCGCGCCGGCGACCGGCATGGTGGTGGCGTAGCCGTTGTTCTCGCAGACGAACAACACCGGCACCCGCCAGAGCGCGGCCAGGTTGAACGCCTCCAGCAGCATCCCCTCGTTGACCGCGCCGTCGCCGAAGAACGTGGCGCCGACCAGGTCGGCGCCGCGCCGCCGGCGCTCCCACACCGCGCCGGTGAGGATCGCGCCGGCGGCCCCGACGATGGCGTTGGCGCCGAGCACGCCGACGCCGAAGTCGGCGGCGTGCATCGACCCGCCGCGGCCCCGGTTGAGCCCGGTGACCCGGCCGCACAGCTCGGCCAGCATCCGGGCCGGGTCGGCGCCCTTGGCCAGCACGTGTCCGTGCCCGCGGTGGGTGCCGGTCACCAGGTCGCCGGCGGTCAGCGCCGCGCAGACCCCGGCGGCGATCCCCTCCTGACCCAGGTACGGGTGGATGCCGCCGACGATCTCCCCGGCGTCGACCAGCTCGATCGCGCGCTCCTCGAAGCGGCGGATCAGCCGGACCGTCCGGTAGAGCGCGGCCGGGTCGGGGCCGGTCACGCCGGACGGCCCTCCTTGATCGCCGCGAGGATGTCGTCCCAGAGCCGGGCCCGGGCGGCGAGCGCGTCGTTCACCGTGTCCGCGCACTCCTGCCACTTGGTGTCGTCGTCGCCGCACAGGTCGGCGAGCATCTGCATGGCCATCGGGGTGTGCTGCTCGCCGTCGACCTCGATGTGCCGCTCCAGGTAGTCGACGAACGTGTTCAGCCGGTTGCTGCGCTCGTTGACGGCGACGACCTGGGTGAACATCTCCGGGATGAGGTCCTCCCGGCCGAACGCGAACGCCGCCGCCTGGCAGTGCACCGGGGTGGTCTCGATGATCCGCCAGGTGGTGCCCGCGAAGGCCGCCGACGGCGCCGGCACCCCGGCCTCGCCGAACGACTCGGTCACCGGCCGACCGGCGCGCAGCAGGTCCACCAGCTTGTCGACGGGAGTGGTGTCCGCGCCGGCCTCGGTCATGCCGCGCACGTAGAGCTCGAAGTGGCTGATGTAGCCCTCGCCCAGCTCGTCGCTCTCCTCGACCATGACGATGTCGTTGATCAGGCGGCGGCTGCCGGTCGGGCCGGTCGGGATCCACGGGACCGTGACGCAGGTGAGCTGGCGCTGCAACGACTTCAGCAGGGACATGAAGTCCCAGACCGCGAAGACGTGGTGCTCCATGAACGTCACCAGCGCCTCGTGGGTGTCCAGGTTGGCGTAGAGCGGGTGGTTGACCACCACGTCGCGGCGTTCGGTCACCGCCCGCTCCAGCCGCTCGATGCCCGGGTGCGTCTTCCCCCAGTCGTACCGTGACATTTGTCAGCCTCCCTGCTGGGCGCGATCGCGCCAGATAACCGGGCAGTAATCGGGGTCCGCGTAGTCCGGCCGGCCCTCGTGGGTGCGGCGGACCAGCACGTCGTGGTTGTACGCGGCGAGCGAGCCGTCGGAGAGCGGATACTCCCGCCAGGCGTTCTCGCCGTCCTGCAGGTGCAGCGAGATCGCCCGCCGGGGGCGACCGCTGACGTTCGCGCCGCTGCCGTGATAGGTACGGCAGTGGTGGAAGCTCATGTGCCCCTTGGGGATCACCATGGGGATCTTGCGGATCTCGGCGTGGTTGTACGCCGCGTTCTCGGCCAGCATCGCCTCGAGCTGGTCGCGGTCCCGGTCGGCGAAGTGCCGCACCACCGTGTCGTCCGCGCCGATCTCCCGCCACCGGTGCGAGCCGTCGACCATGGTGATGGTGCCCATCTCCACGCCGCAGTCGTGGAACGGGATGAACGCGGTGAGCATCTCCTCCGACGACGAAGACGCCCAGTAGTGCTTGTCGAAGTGCCAGGGCACGATGTTGGACGGCTCGCCGGCGATCGGCGGCTTCCAGATCAGCGTGGACTGGAAGATCCGGATCTCGACGGCCCGGGCCAGCCGGGCCGCGACCGCCCCGATCAGCGGCTTGCGCAGGATGCGGGCGATCCCGTCGTGCTCGTGGTGGACGTAGTCGTTGTGCCGCTGCACGTCGCCGCGCGACGGCTCCCAGTAGGCCAGCTTCGGCGGGCGTACCGGCAGCAGCCGGTCACGTTCCCCGGCGTAGTAGCCGTCGGTCGCCGCCACGAGTTCGTCCACCTCGTCGTCGGTGAACAGCTTCTTCGACAGGTACCAGCCGTGCTCGACGTAGTGCCGGACGTCGTCGTCGGAGGGCAGCAGCGCCTCCTCCTCGGCGGTCAGCCCGGGATCGATGGTGGTCATGCCGAGCCGGCCGGGCATGGCCTCACGGCCCTCGCTTCGCTCGGTGCGTTCACTCATGCCCCTACCCCTCCTACCCCTCCGGCCGCGACGACGGGGGTCGCCCCCGCCGCGGCCAGTTCACGTTCCTTCGCCTCGTAGAGCGCCTTGATGTTGCCGCTGCCGAAGGTGCGCGCCCCGCGCCGCTCGATGACCTCCAGGAAGAGCGTGCGACGCACGTGCATCGACTCGGTGAAGATCTGCAGGAGCTGGCCGTCGTGGTCGGAGTCGACCAGGATGCTCAGCTCACGCAGCCGGTCCACCGGCGCGTCCAGCCGGCCGACCCGCTGTTCCAGGTCGTCGTAGTAGGCGCCGGGCGTGCGGGCGAAACGCACTCCCCGGCCGGCGAGCGCGCCGACGGTGGCGACGATGTCGTCGGTTCGCAGCCCCAGGTGCTGCACACCGGCGCCGGCGTGCCAGCGCAGGAAGTCCTCGATCTGCCCGGGTCGGGCGCCCGTGTCCGGCTCCAGCAGCACCAGGGTGACCTGCCCGGACGGGCTCTGCACCACCTTGGAGTTCATCGCCTGCCCGCCGACCTCGACGTGCTCGGTGAAGATGTGCGCGAAGCCGAACACCTTCTCGTAGTGGGCCACCGTCTCGTCGAGCTGCCCGGGCGGCACGCAGACCGCCAGGTGGTCGACCTCGGCCAGCAGCGCGTCGCCGTCCGGTGCGGCGACCGGCTCGATCGCGCCGGGCAGGAACACGCTCCGGTCCCCGCGCCGCTCCACGAGCCGGTGCAGCACGTCGCCGAAGCCGCCGACCTCGGCGATCACCACCTCGGCGTCCGCGCCGGTGTAGGCGCGCGGCGGCGTCACCCCGGTCGCGCCGCGGGCCACCAGCTCCGCGTACGCCCCGGCGGCGTCGTCGACCGCGAGCGCGACCACGGCGATGCCGTCGCCGTGCCGGTGCACGTAGGTCGCGGCCGGGTGTTCCGCGGACAGGCCGGTGGTCAGCAGCAGCCGGATGCCGGCCTGGGCCAGCAGCAGGGACCGCTGCCCGGCCAGCCCGGTCTCCGGTCCGCCCTGGCCGTGCAGCCGGAACCCGACCGCGGTGTCGAAGTAGAAGGCCGCCTGCCGGGCGTCCCCCACGTAAAGCTCCAGATGGTCTATGCCGTTGATGTGCATGGGCTTCCCCCTGTTCCCCCCGTGGTGGCGACCCGGGCTCGTCGCCCGGGAATGGAGTCTCCGGTCAGGCCGCGGCCGGGGTGGCGACCCGGCGCAGCAGCAGGCTGACGTTCTGGCCGCCGAACCCGAACGAGTTCGACAGCGCGTGGTCGGTCCGGGTGGGCCGGGGCACGGCGCGGACGTGGTCCGCCTCGCACTCCGGGTCCGGGTCGTCCAGGTGGTAGGTGGGCGGGAGCAGGCCGCGCCGCAGCGCCAGCGCGGTGGCCGCGGCCTCCAGCACGCCGGACGCGCCGAGCAGGTGCCCGGTGAGCGCCTTGGTGGAGCTGACCGGCACGCCGCCGACGCCGAACACGTCGGCCAACGCGGTCGTCTCGGCGATGTCGCCGAGTTTGGTGCCGGTGCCGTGCGCGTTGACGTAGCCGACGTCCGCCGGCCCGATCCCACCGGCGGCGAGCGCCCGGCGCATGCACGCGGCCGCCCCGGCGCCGTCCGGCCGCGGCGCGGTCGGGTGGTACGCGTCGGTGTTGGTGCCGTAGCCGGCGACCTCGGCGTACCCGGTGACGCCCCGGGCGGCGGCGTGCCCGGCCCGTTCCAGCACCAGCAGCGCCGCACCCTCGGCGAGCACGAAGCCGTTGCGCCGCTTGTCGAACGGGCGGCTCGCCTCGGTGGGCTCGTCCCAGCCGCGCGCCAGTGCCCGGGCGTTGCCGAACGTGTCGGCGAACGTGCCGAACAGCGGCGCCTCGCTCGCCCCGCAGACCACCACGTCGGCCTCGTCGGCGCGGATCAGGCGTACCCCGTCGGCGACGGCCTGGGCGCCGGAGGCGCAGGCCGTGCCCACCGACGAGCTGTAGCCGCGGATGCCGTGCGCGATGGCGATCCGGGCCGACGGCATGTTCGGCAGGATGCCGGTGAGCAGGTACGGGCTGACCGCCGCCCGGCCACGTTCGGCGCGGGCCACGACCTGACGTTCCAGCGTGGCCATCCCGCCGACCCCGCCGACGATCACCGCGATCCGCTCCGGGTCGACGTCGCGCCCCACCTCGATGCCGGCGTCGGCGAGCGCCTCGGCGGCGGTGAGCAGCGCGAGCAGCACGACCCGGTCGAGCACCTTCGTCTCCGGTCCGGAGGCGACGCTGCGCGGGTCGATGTCGGGCAGCACCCCGGCCACCTCGAGGCTGTCCCGCGCGGGGTGCCCCTCGGGGGGCCGGCGCAGACCGGAGCGGCCGGTGAGCAGCGCGTCGAACGTCTCCGCGACGCCGCGACCGGCCGGCGTGAACAGCCCCATGCCGGTGATCACGGCGGTCATGACGGCGCCTCGGTCAGGTAGCGCTCGCGCAGCGCCACCTTGCGCACCTTGCCGGTCACGGTGACCGGGATGTCCTCGGCACGTACCGGCACCACCCGGCGCAGCGTGGCGGCCACGTCCGGGCCGAGCGCCGCGCGGATCGCGGCGGTGCGGTCCTGGGCCGGGTCGGCGCCGGCCGCCAGCTCCAGCAGCACGTCGGTGGTGACCGTCCCGTCGGCCTCCTTGACGATCACCACGGTGCAGTCGGTGACGTCGGCGCAGGAGGCGAGGATCCGCTCCTCGGACAGCGCGGTGAAGAACCGCTTCCCGCCCGCCACCTCGACCGAGTCGACCGCCCGGTCCAGGTGGTAGTAGCGGCCGTCGTCGTCGGCGTACACCAGGTCGCCGGTCAGGTACCAGCCGCGCAGCCGGAACCGGTAGGTGGTGACCGAGTCGTTCCAGTAGCCCCGGAACAGCGACGGCGAGTCGATGCCCAGCCAGCCGACCTGCCCGGCCGGCAGCTCGTTGCCGTCGGCGTCGAGCACGGCCACCCGCGCGAACCGGTACGGGCGGCCGACGCAGCGGCCGTAGCGGTCGGTGTCCACGGTGTGCGTGATGTGGAACATCGAGTGGCCCATCTCGCTGGAGCCCAACCCGTCGATGAACACCGAGCCGGGCACCCGGGTCACCCCGGCGCGGGTCACCACGTCCCGCGAGCCGACCGCGACCAGCCGGCGCACGTGCGGCTCGTGCGAGCAGTCACCGGTGTTGAACCACAGCCGCACCGAGTCCAGGTCGTAGCCGGACAGGTCGAAGCGGGCCAGTTCGGCCCAGGTCATCGAGAAGCCGAAGACGCCGTCCGGCCGCCACCGCTGGATCGCGTCGAGCACCCGTTCGCCGCCCTGCTCGGAGAGCAGGTACATCTGGGCGCGGTTGCCCAACGCCTGGTTGACCATGAGCACGGTGGCGGTGTGCGGGGCGGGCAGCGCGTTGAGGATCCGGGTGGTGCCCTGCGCCTGCGGCATGGACAGCAGGTGCCGGGTGGCGGCGAAGAGGCTGGCGTGCGAGTGCAGCACCGCCTTCGGCACGCCGGTGGTGCCGGACGTGTGCGTGATGACGATCGGGTCGTCGGGGTGGTGCCGGTAGTGCGCGGGCGCGGCGGCCGGATCGCCGGCACCGGCGTGCGCCGGCTCACCGAGCAGCGGGGCGCCCAGGTCGTGCCCGGCCAGCGCGGCGGCGTGGTCGGCGTCGGCGAGCACGCCGGCGGCACGCAGCCGGCGAATGTACTCGGCGGCGATCTCCGGGCGCAGCCGGCCGTTCATCAGCGCCGGGATGGCGCCGAGGCGGGTCAGCGCCAGGAACGACAGCACCATGTCGGCAGCGGTGCCGGCCCAGACCGCGACCGGATCGCGCGGCTGCACGCCACGTTCGTGCAGCCAGGCCGCCCGGGCGGTGACCATCCGGTCGAGTTCGCCCAGGGTCAGCGGGGTCTCGGCCGGGTGGCCGTCGACAGCGGTGTCGAAGGTGAGCCCCGGCCCGTCCGGGTCGGCGCCGTGGGCCAGCACCCGGGCCAGCACGTTGCCCGCGCCCAGTTCGGTGTCGGCGGCAAGCGCGCCGCGTAGACCTTTCGTCCTCATTGACGTGTCTCCTCCCCCAGCAGCACCGCGGTCGCCTCGCCCGGCGCTCCGTCCGGTGCCGGTTCGATCAGGATCAGCAACGCCTGCGCGGCGTCGCCGTCGTGGCACAGCAGGTCCACCTCGGCCGCACCCTCGGCCCGGGGGTCCCCGGTGGGGCTCAGGCACACCACCGGCCCGTCCAGTCCCCAGCGCGCCGCCACGTGCCCGGCCACGCTGTTCGGCACCGACTGGAAGAAGAACAGCGGGCCGACCCGCCCGCCGGCGGCCACCGTCTGCCGGACGTGCACCGCCCCGGCCGTGTCGCCGGCGGCGCTGACCAGCACCACCGCCGTCCGGTTGTCGGCCGGCAACGGCCCGGCGCCGTACCGCCGGGTGAGGCACCGCTCGGCGACGGCCACCACCAGCGGGTGGAAGGGCGAGTGCACGAACCCCGGCACCCCGGGCGGCGCCCCGTCCCCGTCCTCCGGCCAGCGCGCCTCGGCCAGCACCGCCCACGCCGACTGCCCCGCGGTCACGGGGCACCCACCAGCAGCGCGGTG
This sequence comes from Micromonospora sp. AKA38, assembly GCF_027925725.1. NCBI lineage: Bacteria > Bacillati > Actinomycetota > Actinomycetes > Micromonosporales > Micromonosporaceae > Micromonospora > Micromonospora sp. AKA38. The sequence continues at coordinate 1,730,219 of NZ_BNEI01000005.1, forward strand.
TTGGCGCCGCCGAAGGCGGCGTTGAGGGTCAGCGCGTACGGGGTCGGGGCGGGTCGGGGGGCGTCACGGATGACGTCGAGCGGGCAGTCCGGGTCCGGGGCCAGCCAGCCGGCCGTGGGCGGCAGCTTGCCGCGCCCCAGCGCCAGCACGGTGACCACCAGTTCGAGCAGCCCGGACGCCTCCAACGCGTGCCCGTGCACCGACTTGGTGGCGCTGACCGGCAGCCGCCCGGCCAGGTCGCCGAAGACCCGGACCAGCGCCGCCGCCTCCGAGGCGTCGCTGAACGGGGTGCCGGTGGCGTTGGCGTTGACGTAGCCGACCTCGGCCGGGGGCAGCCCGGCGCGGCGCAGCGCCGACTCGGCCGCCCGGGCCAGCCCGAGCCCGCCCGGGTGCGGCTGGCAGGCGTGGTAGGCGTCCCCGGCGCGGCCCCAACCGGCCACCGTGGCCAGCGTCGGCGCGCCCCGTCGGGCGGCGACGTCGGCCGACTCCAGCACCACGGCGGCCACCCCGTCACCGAGCAGCAGTCCTTTCCGGCCGGCGCTGAACGGGCGTACCGCCCCGTCGGCGGCGAGCGCCCGGCCGGCGTCGAAGAGCGCGTACTGGTCGGGTTCGACCAGGTAGCCGGCCGCGACCACGACCCGCTCCAGGTCGCCGCGCCGGATCAGCGCGGCGGCGTCGGCGACCGCGGTGCTCGCCGAGACGCAGGCGCTGGTGTAGACCCGGGTGGGTCCGCCGAGGCCGCAGCGGTCCGCCAGGTGACCGGCGAGCGCCGGCACCGGGGGCCCGAGCCGCCCGCCGTCCGCCGCGCCCGGCACGTCCGACGGCTCCGCCGGCCACTCGGGTACGGGCAGCGAGTGCGGCCCGCCGTGGGTGGCCAGGAACAGCGCCGTGCCCGCCCGGTCGGTCGGGTCCAGCCCGGCGGCCCGGCCGGCGCGGTCGATCGCGTCGGCCAGCTCGTCGGCGAGCGTGCCGACCTCCGGCAGCGTGGCCGCCACGGTGACGCGTCGGCCGGTGGTGTCGAATCGGCGCACCGGGCGGAACGCCGGGGCGCCGGTGAGCACCCCGGACAGCAGCGCGTCGGCGCCCCGGCCGAGGGCGCTGACCGCGTGCATGCCGATGATCCGTACGGGACCCCGCTCAGCCATCTGCGGGAGCGGTCAGCGAGGCGCGGAACACGGTCAACGCGTCGTCGACGGTGCGGACGCCGGCGACCTGGTCGTCGGTCAGGTCCAGCCGGCGGTCGAACCGCTGCTCGACGAGGTGCACCAGCCAGGCCAGTTCCATCGAGCCGAGCCGGTCCGGGACCTGGTCGGTGGGCTTCGCGGTCAGTTCGGCGAGCATCTGCACCAGGTCAGCTCGCCCCAGGTCGGGCTGACCGGACATCAGGAGTTGTCGCTGTTCGCAGCCGCCCGGTCGGCGACCATGGTGGTGAACTCGCCGACCGTCATCAGGGCCAGCTTCTCCGACTCGTCGTCGGCGAACTTCAACCCGTACCGGTCCTCGACCCGGACGGCGAGGTCGGCCAGCGCCAGCGACTCCAGGTCGACGCCGGAAGGGCCGAGGGTGGTGCCGTCGTCGAGGTCCTCGACGTCGTAGTTCATGTCGGCGAGCTGGTCGATGACGAAGGTGCGGACCTCGTCGCGCATGGGTGGGACCTCATTTCGGGGTAACCAGTTTCCGGTGCCCGGTCGGGACACCGTGTCCGGATGGGCCGGCCGGGCCGCCGGCGTCCAGCGGGAGCTGACGCGGCGGCTGCTCCGGCGCACGGGTGGCGCGCCGGCCGGTCCGGGGCGGGGATCGGGGTGGGCCGGGCGGCCGGCGGACGCCCGGTGGTGCTCGCGCAGCGGGCCGGTCACGTGGCCGCGTCCCGCAGCGCCGGGGCGGAGCGGACCAGCTTGCCGGTGGTGGTGCGGGGCAACTGGTCGAGCAGGTGCAGCGTGCGGGGCCGTTTGAAGCCGGCCAGCCGCTCGGCGATCAGATGGTCCAGCGTCTCCTCGGTCGTCGCGCCGTCGGTCTGCACGTAGGCGCTGATCCCGTCGTCCCAGACCACCACCGCGGCGGTCACCCCGGGCAGGCCGGCGACGGTGGCCTCCACCTCGGTCAGGTCGACCTTCAGGCCACCCACCGACACCTGCGAGTCGAGCCGGCCCCGGATCGTCACCAGCCCGGTCTCCGGGTCGACCACGCCGGCGTCGCGGGTGTGCAGCCAGCCGTCGGCCCAGCGGGTCGGGTCGGAAAGCCCGACGTACGGGTTGGCCGGGCAGCTCACCCACAGCTCGCCGTCCTGCTCCCGGACCCGGATGCCCGGGGCCGGCGCGATGGCGGGACGGTTCCGCCCGTACAGGTCGGTGCCGATGACGCCGACCTCGGTCATCCCGTACATGTTGCCCAGCGGGACGCCGTAGCGGTCGGTGAAGGCCCGGGCCACCGCGGCGGGCACCAGCTCACCGCCGGTGGTCATGCGCGCGAACTGGGGCAGCGGGCCGGAGGGCACGGTGGAGGCGAGCAGCCCGATGTGGAACGGCACGCCGAGCACGGTGGCCGGGGTGTCCTGGGCGGCGATCGCGGCGAGCACGGCGTCGCCGCTGAGCCGCTCCGGCGGGCACAGCTCGACGCCGGCGTGCAGGCCGTAGAGCAGGCCGCCGACCAGGCCGAGCACGTGCACCATGCTGGGCAGCAGGATGATGCGCTCGCCGGGCCGCGCCACCCCGTCGATCTCGGTGTAGCGACGCACCTCGGCGACCAGGTCGGCGGCGGTGCGGCCGATCACCTTGGACGGGCCGGTGGAGCCGGAGCTGAGCTGGATGACCGCGTGCGGGCTGCCGGCCGGACGGTCGGAGTACGCGGTGACGCCGGCGTCGACGTCGACAAAGACGCGCAGCGCGCCGCCGCCGGAGCGGACCGGCGCGACCACCACCTGCGGGGTGAGCCGACGCAGCGCCCGGTCGACCTCGTGGTCGGTGAGCCGGTGGTCGAGCAGCACCGCCTGGGCGCCGGTGCGCCAGGTGGCCAGCAGGTGCGCCACGTACGCCAGCGACGGGGGCAGGCGCAGCGCCGCCGCCCCGCCGGCGCGCAGCCCGGCCCCGGTCAGCCGGGCCTGCGCCTCGCCGACCAGCCGGCGCAACGTGCCCCGGTCGACCGGGTCGGGCAGGCGGAGACAGACGTCGCTGTCGCGCCCGGCGAGCAGGATGTCGTCCACCCAGCCCGCCGTCGATACGGCATCTTGCGCCCCGGTCACGACCCGCCACCGCCCAGCCTGAAAGTGGGCGGGGAACCCGCCCGAGAAGAATGCCCTTCGCGTTCGCTGCCCGGAACACTACGAGGGCCTTCTCGGCATCACCAGATGCAAATGGCTAGATCCAAAACAGCGGCTGGGTGGATTGCTCAGGCTCGATCGGACAGGCAGGATCGGGCGCACGCCGGCACAGTGGCCCGCCGGCCGCGTCGCCGTGCGCGACCGCCGGTGCCCCGGGGAGGACGGGTCAGCGGTCGACGGTGGGCGGCGGCGCGGCGCCACGCAGCACCAGCGCGCTGTTGAACCCGTCGAAGCCGCGCGCCCCGACCAGCGCGATCCGGCTGCGCGGCCGGCGCGGCTCCCGCAGGTACGTCAGCTCGCAGCCGGGCGCGGGCTCGTCCGGCCCGGCCGAGGCGGGCAGCACGCCACGGGAGAACGCCAGCAGCGCGGTGGCCGCGTCCAACGCCGACCCGCCCTGGTGGGCCCGGCCGGTCAGCGGCTTCTGCGTGGTCACCGGCGGGGTCCGGTCGCCGAACACGGCACGCAGCGCGCTCGCCTCGGCCCGGTCGTACGCCGGCACCCCGAGCGCGTCCGGCCAGATCACGTCCACGTCGTGCGGCCGGACCGCGGCCCGCTCCAGGGCCAGCCGCAGCGCACGGGCGTAGTGGGTCGGGTCGGGGCCGGCCGCCACGTCGGTGGGGGTGGCGTCGTGGGTGGCCGCCCAGCCGGTGATCTCCCCGTAGATCCGGGCGCCCCGGTCCAGCGCGTGCCCCAGTTCCTCCACCACGAACACCGCGCCGCCCTCGGCCGGCACGTACCCGCTCGCCGCGGCGTCGAACGGCCGGTACGCGCGCGCCGGGTCGGCGACGTCGCTGAGCAGGCCGGAACGGAGCTGGCAGGCCAGCGCGTACGGGCTCAGCGGGCACTCGGTCGCGCCGGCGATCACCACCGGTGTGCCGCGCCGGACGGTGCGTACCGCGTGCGCCAGGCTGTCCAGCCCACCGGCCGACTCGGAGACGGTGACGCCGGACGGCCCCTTGAACTGGTGGCGGATGGACAGTTGCCCCACGCTGGCGGCGTAGAACCAGGCGATCGACTGGTACGCCCCGACGGTGCGGGTCGCCCCGCCCCAGAGCCGTTGCAGCTCCCGCTGCCCGAACAGGTTGCCGCCGGACGAGCTGGCCAGCGTCACCGCCCAGCGGTACGGGTCGGGCGAGACCTCCGGCAGTCCGGCGTCGGCCAGCGCCAGCCCGGTGGCGGCGAACCCGAGGTGCGTCCACCTGTCGGTCTGCACCCGCGCCCGGGTCCCGACGAACCCGGCCGGGTCGAAGTCGGCCACCTCGCCGGCCACCCGGGTCGGATAGCCGGCCGGGTCGAACAGCGTGATCGGGCCGGTGCGCCGGGTGCCGGCGAGCACGGTGGCCCAGTGCGCGTCCGCGCCGACCCCGCTGGGCGCGACCACGCCGATGCCGGTCACCACCGCCCGGGCCGTCACGGTGCCGTCCTTGTTCGCGACTGCGGGGCTCGCAACACCGGCTCACTCCTCGCGCTCACGGATGCCGTCCTTGTTCGCGACTGCGGGGCTCGCAACACCGGCTCACTCCTCGCGCTCACGATGCCGCCACGGCGAGCCGGCGGAACACCATCGCGGACTGGAAACCGCCGAAGCCGCTGCCCACCGAGAGCGCCACGTCCACCGGCACCTCGCGGGCCTCGTTCGGCACGTAGTCCAGGTCGCACTCCGGGTCCCGGGTGGTCCAGTTCGCGGTGGGCGGGACGACCCCGTACTCGATGGCCATGGCGCAGGCGGCCATCTCGATCGAGCCGATCGCGCCGAGCGAGTGCCCCACCATCGACTTGATCGAGCTGATCGGCACCCGGTACGCGGCCGGGCCGAGCGCCCGCTTGAACGCGGCGGTCTCGTGCCTGTCGTTCTGCCGGGTGCCGGAGCCGTGCGCGCTGACGTACGACACGGCCGACGGGGCGAGCCGGGCCTGGCGCAGCGCGTCGGTGATGGCGACCGCCATCTCCGCGCCGTCCGGGCGCAGGCCGGTCATGTGGAAGCCGTTGCTGCGGCTGGCGTAGCCGGCCACCTCGCAGTAGACGTGCGCGCCCCGGCGGCGGGCGTGTTCGGCCTCCTCCAGCACCAGCACGGCCGCGCCCTCGGCCAGCACGAAGCCGTGCCGGTCGGCGTCGAACGGCCGGGACGCGTGCTCCGGGTCGTCGTTGTCCGGGCTGGTCGCGCCGATCGCGTCGAACGAGGCGACGGTGACCGGGGAGATCGGCGAGTCGGCGGCGCCGGCCAGCACGATGTCGGCCTCACCGTCGGCGACGAGCTGGTGGGCGTACCCGATCGCGTCGATGCCGGAGGTGCAGCCGGTGGAGACCACCTGGGCCGGGCCGTGCAGGCCGTGCCGGCAGGCCACGTCCGCGGCCAGGCTGCTGGGCACCAGCGCCTGGTAGAGGTACGGCCCGCCGAGCGCGTGGTCGACGAGCCAGTGCCGGCCGGAGTCGCTGACCCGGACGTACTCCTGCTCCAGCGCCATGGTCCCGCCGACGGCGGTGCCGAGCACCACGCCGGCCCGCTCCCGCTCGGCGTCGGTGAGCGTCAGCCCGCTGTCGGCGAGCGCCTCGGCGGAGCAGGCGAGCGCGAACTGCACGTACCGGTCGGCGCGTTGCCGCTCGGCGAGCGTGATGCCGGCCGCGTCGGGGTCGAAGTCGCACTCGGCGGCGATCTGCGAGCGGAACGGCGACGGGTCGAAGAAGCTGATCCGCCGGGTGGCCGTCCGTCCCTCGGTGATGGTCTTCCAGAACCGGTCCCGGGTGGCGCCGCCGGGGGCCACCACGCCGACGCCGGTGACCACGGTGCGCCGGCCGGTCACGACGGCTCCCGTGGCGGTGGGGCGGCGCTCTCGGTGTCGACGTGCCCGAGTTCCGGGCGGGGCGCGAGCGGACCGAGGTGGAAGACCACCTCGGCCGGCTCGTCGCCGGTGTTGCGCAGCCGGTGCCGGACGTCCTTCGGCACGTACAGCGCCTCCCCGGCGGCCACCGGGACCGGCTGGTCGTCCAGGTCGACGGTGATCGCGCCGCGCGCCACGTAGAGGAACTCCTCGCTGTACGGGTGGTAGTGCTCGGCGATCCGCTCCCCCGGCGCGAGCGCGGCCACCCCCATGAACCCGGAGGTGCTGCCGACGGTCTTCGGGCCGAGCAGCACCCGCAGCTCGCCGCCGCGCCGCCGGTCGGCGGGGACGTCGTGGACGGAGACCCGGGCGGTGGTGGTGTCGGTCATCGCGCGCCTCCCGCGTACGCCCGCTCGATCCTGTCCTTGATCACAGCGAGCTGGATCGCGCTGTTGGTGTTGATCCGCGCGGTCATGCCGGCGTTGTCGACCGGCGCGGTGGGCTTCATGGCGAAGTCCTGCGTCCAGGTCATCCGGGTGCCGCCGGGGATCTCCTCGTAGCGCCAGTGGATGCGCATGTACTCGAACGGACCGGTCTCCACCCGCCGGGCGTGCACCTCGCGGGCGGCCGGGTCGGCGGTGCGTTCGCTGACCCAGCTCCACGCCACGCCGTTCTCGTCCGGGTGCATGGTGAGCCGGAAGCGGACCGTGTCGCCGTCGCGGTGCAGGATCTCGGCCACCGCGTACTCGGTGAACAGCTCGGTCCACCGGGCCACGTCGTTGGTGATGTCCCAGACCAGCGGCAGCGGCGCGAGGATGTCCACCGCGTTCTCGGTGTGCCCCGGCGGGTCCGCGCGGCGGGCCACCAGGTCGGCGACGCCGGCGATGCTGAGTTCGCCGGCCTGCTCGGGGATCTTCACCCGCCACCGGTCGGCCACCACCGCGGCGAGTTCGAGCAGCGCCAGCGAGTCCATGCCCAGCTCCTCCAGGCTCGCCGCCGGGGTGGTGGCGGCGACGTCGGGGTCCAGGCCGCAGTGGGTCACCAGGATGTCGGTGATCTCGCTGGCGAGCGGTCGGTCGGGGGCGACGGTCATGGGTTCCTCCAGGTGGTCGGGCCGGTGGCGGGAACGGCGGGAACGGGGGTACGGCCGGTCGGGTCGTCCCCGGCGCGCGGGTCGGGCACGGCGGCGTGGTCGGCGTCGCTGGTGTCGGTGCCGGCGTCGCCCGGGGTGAGCAGGCGCTCGACCAGCGCGGTGGTGTGCCGGGCGGCCCGGAACGCCGGGTCGCGCAGCACCCGCCGGGCGAACGGGATGGTGGTCCGCACGCCGGGTCCGGCCACGTCGAACTCGGCCAGCGCGCGGTCGAGCCGGTCCAGCGCGGCGGCCCGGTCCGGCGCCCAGACCGCCACCTTGGCCAGCAGCGAGTCGTAGTGCGGGCCGACCAGGTAGCCGGCATAGCCGTGCGTGTCGACCCGGGTGAACGGGCCACCGGGCGGCCGGAACCGCTCCAGCCGGCCGGGGGCGGGCGCGAAGTCACGGTCCGGGTCCTCCACGTTGACCCGACACTCGATCGACACCCCGCGCAGGTGGACGTCGGACTGCCGCAGCCGCAGCGGCGTGCCGGCGGCCACGTGCAACTGTTCCTGCACCAGGTCGACGCCGGTGACCATCTCGGTGACCGGGTGCTCCACCTGGATCCGGCAGTTGATCTCCAGGAAGTGCGCGCGTTCCGCGTCGTCCACCAGGAACTCGACGGTGCCGGCGCCGGTGAAGCCGACCGACAGCGCGCCGCGCAGCGCGACCTCGGCGAGCGTGTCCAGGGTGGCCGGTCGCAGCGCGGGCGCCGGCGCCTCCTCGATGAGCTTCTGGTGCCGGCGCTGCACCGAGCAGTCCCGGGTGCCCAGGTGCACGCCGTTGCCGTGGTTGTCGCAGAGCACCTGCACCTCGACGTGGCGGGCGTCGACGAGGTAGCGCTCGACGTACACCCGGTCGTCGCCGAAGGCGACCTGCGCGGCGGCGCGGGTGCGGGCGTACGCCCGGGGCAGCTCGGCGGCGGAGCGCACCACGGTCATGCCGCGTCCGCCGCCGCCGGCCGCGGCCTTCACGATCACCGGGTAGCCGACCTCGGCGGCCACCGCCTGCGCCTCGGCGACGGTCGGCAGCGTCCGCACGCTGCCCGGCGGCAGCGGCAGGCCGGCCCGGCTCATCAGCGCGCGGGCGGTGGACTTGTCCGCCAGCGCGGCCATCACCTGCGGCGGCGGACCGACGAAGACCAGCCCGTTCTCCGCGCAGATCTCGGCGAAGTCGGCGTCCTCGGAGAGGAAACCGTAACCGGGGTGGACGGCCTGCGCGCCGGTCTGCCGGGCCGCCTCGACGATCGCCGCGGCGTTGAGGTAGCTGCGACGGCTGGCCGCCGGCCCGATCCGGACCGCCTCGTCGGCCAGCCGCACCGGCAGCGAGTCGGCGTCCGCGCTGGAGTGCGCCACCACCGTACGGACGCCCAGTTCCCGGCAGGCCCGCAGCACCCGTAGCGCGATCTCGCCCCGGTTGGCGATCAGCACCTTGTCGAACATCAGGCGTCCTGACCGGGGTCGGGGTCGAGGACGACCAGCGGCTGGTCGTACTCGACCGGCTTGCCGTCGGGGACGAGCACCTCGACCACCCGGCCGGCCTGACCGGCGGTCACCTCGTTCATCAGCTTCATCGCCTCCACGATGCCGATCACCTGGCCCGGCCGGACCAGGTCACCGACCGCGACGAACGGCGCCGCGCCAGGCTCGGGGGCGCGGTAGAACGTGCCCACCACGGGCGCCCGCACGGTCGTCCGGTCGGCGTCGGGCGTCACCTGCGCGACGGGCCGCGACCCCGGCTCACCGGCCGGTTCCCCGCCGGTACGCGGCGTCGGCGGCACCGGGTCGTGCCACTCCACCTCCAGCGCCGCGTCGCCGCTGCGCAGCCGTACCCGGCGGACCGGCCCGGCCAGGTCGTCGACGAGTTTGCGGGCCTGCCGGCGCAGCCCGTCCAGCACCTGCTCGGCCCCGGCGTCCGCCATCACGCCACCTCCGGCCGGTCGTCGACGGCGGTGCGACGCGGCGGCGCCGTGGCGCGGGCCGACGGGTCCACGGATCGCGCCGCGCCGAAGCGGCGGAACCGCTGCCGGCGGCGGCGCACGAGCGTGGCCGGCGGCACCGTGAGCAGCGGGGCCAGGTTCGCCGCGACCGCCCGGCGCAGCAGCTCGGCCGCGCCCGCCGGGTCGCCGTGCGCGGCCGGGTACGGCTCCGGCACCAGTTCGTCGACCACGCCGAGCCGGCACAGGTCGGCGCCGGTGAGCCGCAGCGCCCGGGCGGCCTGCGGGGCGGCGGCGCTGTCCGGCCAGAGGATCGCGGCGCAGCCCTCGGGGCTGATCACCGAGTAGACGGCGTGCTCCAGCATGAGCACCCGGTCGGCGACGGCGAGGGCCAGCGCGCCGCCGCTGCCGCCCTCACCGGTGACCACCGCGACGACCGGGGTGGGCAGCACGCTCAGCGCGAGGATGTTCTCCGCGATCGCCGCGGCCTGGCCCTGCTGCTCGGCGGCCACCCCCGGGTCCGCGCCGGGCGTGTCCACGAGCGTCACCACGGGCAGCCGCAGCCGGGCCGCGAGGCGCATCAGCCGCAGCGCCTTGCGGTGCCCGGCCGGGCTGGCCATGCCAAAGTTCCGGGCCACCAGCTCGGCGGTGGTGTGTCCCTTCTGGTGGCCGATCACCATCACCGGCCGGCCGTCGAGCCGGGCGACGCCGCCGACGACCGCCGGACAGTCCGCGCCCAGCCGGTCGCCGTGCAGCTCGACGAAGCCGTCGAACGCGGTCTCCAGGTAGTCGAGCGTGGTCGGCCGGCCGGGGTGCCGGGCGGTGCGTACCGTTTCCCAGGGGTCGCGGGCCGGCCGGGCGACGGCGGGTGCCCCGGCGGCGGCCGGTCGCGGTGCCGGCGGGGTGGGCCGGCGGGCGGCCCCGGCGGCGGCGAGCAACGCGGCCAGCCGCCCCCGCAGCGCGTGCCGGGGCACCACCATGTCGACCTGTCCGTGCCGGAGCAGGTACTCCGCGGTCTGGAAACCCTCGGGCAGCGCGGCGCCGGTGACCTGGCGGATCACCCGGGGGCCGGCGAAGCCCAGCCGGGCGCCGCTCTCCGCGAGCACCACGTCGGTGTTGGTGGCGAACGACGCGGCCACCCCGCCGTACGTGGGATCGGTGACCACGCTGACCGTCAGCAGACCCGCCTCGCGCAGCCCGGCCACCGCCTGGCTGACGGTGGCCATCTGCATCAGCGACAGCGCGCCCTCCTGCATCCGCGCCCCACCGGACGCGGTGACCAGCACCAGCGGGACACTGTCGGCCAGCGCCCGCTCGGCGGTCCGGGTGATCAGCTCACCGACCGCGCAGCCGAGGCTGCCGCCGAGGAAGCGGAAGTCCATCACGGCCAGCGCCACCGGATGCCCGCCCAGCCGCGCGGTGCCGCAGAGTACGGCCTCGTCCAGGCCGGTGCCGGCGCGGGCCGCGCCGAGCCGGTGCGGGTACGGCAGCGCGTCGACGAAGTCGATCGGGTCGACCCGGACCGCCCGGTCCGGCAGCGGGACGAACGAGTCCGGGTCGACGAGCTGCGCCACCCGGTCCGGGGCGTCCAGCCGCGTGTGCGTGCCACACTCCGGGCAGACGTCCAGGTTGCGGCGTAGCCGCTTGCGGTAGAGCAGCGAGGCGCAGCCGTCGCAGCGGGACCAGAGCTGCTCGTCGCGGGGCGCGGTGGTGGTCACGGCCGCCGCCCGGCGTCGTACCGGTAGAAGCAGTGCGCCATGGCGTCGCGCGGCGAACGCCAGGTCGGCAGGTACGGCGAGATGTACGGCCGCAGCCGCTCGCTGATCCGGACGAACTCGGGATGGCCCCGGGCGTCCTCCACCGCGCTGTGCGCCGGCGTCTCCGTCTCCAGCAGGTGCACGTAGAGGTCGTGCAGCCGGTAGAGGGACCGGTGCCGCACGCCGACCAGGCCGGGCAGCTCGGTCGCGTCGGACTCGGCGAAGATCTCGGCGACCCGGTCCTCGGCGGTGGGCACCACCTTCGCGACGATGAGCGAGCGGTCCATGCGCGGCCTCCCCTGGTGCGTCCCGGTGCGCGGCGGACCGGTCACGCCGCACGGTTGGCCCACGGTGCCGCCCGGGCCGTCAACCGGGCGTCAACCGGGCTCGATCGGACCGCAGAAATGGTGACGCTGCGTTGACGCAACCTGTGCGTCAGCTATGCGAAGATCAACCGACACTCGTCCATTGACGACACTTATTCGCAGATCACGGGCCACTTACGAATACGTTACGGAGGGTCAACGAAGTCACCGCCTGTTGACTCAGAGTAACAGACGTTGATATTCTCCGTTCTGGTCGACCCGGCCACGGCACACGTCCGGCGACCGCGGCGGAGGCGTTCCGACAACGGCGTCGCGGGCGAGAAGATCCGGGCAGACAGGACAGTCGGGACTCAGGTTCCGGTGCTGGGGGGTGCGCCGTGTCCGGTGGATCGAGGATGCCGACGGCGGGGGATCCCGCCCCCCGCGTGGCGCTGCACCTGCTCGGCGGTTTCCAACTGCTGCACGACGACGTGCCGGTGGTGGTGCCCCGCGGCCTGCAACGGGTCATCGCCCTGATCGGCCTGCGTCCGGCCGCGACCCGCAGCCACCTCGCCGGACTGCTCTGGCCCGAGACCCCCGAGGAGCGGGCGCTCTCGTCGCTGCGTACCGCGCTGTGGCGCCTCCGCCAGGACCCGTGCTGCCCGCTGCGCACCGACGGTGACACGGTCCGCCTCGGCGCCACCGTCCACCTCGACGTGGACGAGCTGGTCGAGGCCGCCGCCCGGGTCCGCGACGGCATGACGCCCCGCGGCGCCGCCGGCACCGGCCGGCACGACCTGCTCCCCGGCTGGTACGACGACTGGGTGCTGCTGGAACGCGAACGGCTGCGCCAGCTACGCCTGCACATGCTGGAGGAACTCGCCGGCAACCACCTCGCCGCCGGCCGGCACGGCGAGGCGCTCGAGGCGGCGCTGGAGGCGCTGGCCGCCGAGCCGCTGCGCGAGACCCCGCACCGCCTGGTCGTCCGCATCCACCTGGCCGAGGGCAACGCGTTCGAGGCCGTGCACGCGTTCTACGTCTACCGGGACCTGCTCCTGCGCGAGCTGCGCCTGGAACCCTCCCCGGCCATGACCGCGCTGCTCGACGACACGCTCGCCCCGATCCGCCGGGCCAGCCGGCCGGATCCGCCGCAGCGGCCTGCCGGTCGGCCCGCCAACGCCGCGCCGCGCGGCCCGGCGCCGCACCCGCGCGGCGCGACGTCGCCACCCCCATCAATGCCCAGGGGTACGCCGTGACGGCGAGGTGACACCCGCCCCGGCATCGTGGGACCCACGACCGCCGCCGTCCGGCCGGTGGTCGACGCGGCAGCAGCGCGGCGGAAGGGGTCTGCGATGAGTCGACTGTTGGTGGTCAGCCGGATCGTGCCCGGATCGCAGGGCCGGGTGGCCCAGATCTTCGCCGAGTCCGACGCGACCGAGCTGCCCCGGCTCACCGGGATCCGGCACCGGTCGCTGTACTACCTCCACGACCTGTGCGTCCATCTGATGGAGACCGTCGACGTCGCCCCGGACCCGACCGCCGACCTGCGCGAACACCCGCTCTACAAGCGCGTCAACGAACGGCTCTCCGCGCACACCTCGCCGTACCTGCCGACCTGGCACTCGCCCCGCGACGCCGTGGCAGGTTGTTTCTACAGCTGGGACACCGCCGACGCCCCCATGCCCGACCGGATCCGCTGACCGGACCGGGCCACGGACGAGGCACCCCGGGACCGCGCACGGCACCAGGTCCCGGGGTGCCTCCCGCACCCACGGTCATCCTCCGGCCACCGGCCGGCAGGATCGGTCCCACCGTCGGCACCCGGCGCCGACCTGCCTGTCGTGCCGCGCGCACGTGTGCAAAGCTGCCCCGAGCTTTCTCGCGACCGTCGTGCACGTACATACAAGGAGGTTGGCCATGCCGTCGAGCTTCGGGCAGTGGCTGCTCGTGATCCTGGCCCTGCTCATCGGACTTGGCGTCGGTTGGGTGGTGAGCGGCCGCCGGGCCGGCGCCGGCGCCGTCACGCCCACCGTGGACGGTGCCGCCGTCCCGGCCACGGTGACCGCCACCGTCGACGAACCGCAGCCGGCCGCCGTGGTCGACGAGACGCCGGCCCCCGCCGCGGTGACCGACCGGCCCGCCCCGGCCGACACGGACGCCCCCGCCACCCCCGCCACCCCCGCCGCCGATGCCGCCGATGCCGACGCCTCCGCCGACGGCGCGACCGGCGAGCCCGAGCCGGTCGTGGTCACCGCCGCCGGTACCGCCGACGAGCCGGTGACCGCCTCGACGCCCGCCGACTCGGTCACCTCCGACTCGGTCACCTCCGACTCGGTCACCTCCGACTCGCCGGAACCGGCCGGGACCGCTTCGGCACTCACCGAGCCGACGCCAGTCGCCATCGAGACCGAGCCCGAGCCCGCCGCCACCGAGACCGAGACTGTCGCGAGCGGGCCGGAGCTGGAGCCCGTAGCCGCTTCTCCCGCGCCTGCCGCCGAGCCCGAGCCCGCCGCCGCTCCTTCCGCGCCCGTCGCCGAGCCCGAGCCCGCCGCCGCGCCCGTCGCGACCCGGCCGGAGCTGGAGCCCGTAGCCGCTTCTCCCGCGCCCGAGCCCGTCACCGCCACGCCGGGGCCCGTCGGCGCGACCGGGCCCGAGACGGTCGCCACCACGGGCACGCCCGTGACCGCGCCCGAGACCGAGACCGAGGCCGTCGCCGCCGAGCCCGTCACCGCCGAGCCCGTCACCGCCGAGCCCGTCACCGCCGCAGCCGAGCCGGAGCCCGCGAACGAGCCGGCGCCCGTGGCCGACGAGCCGGCGGTCACGCCGGTCGTGCCGACGCCCCGGACCTCGGTCGAGAACGACGCGCCGCCGCAGGCCGACACCGAGGCGCCGGACGACTTCCGCCGCATCCAGGGCATCGGGCCGAAGCTGGCCGCCGCCCTCCAGGACGCCGGCATCCGCACCTACCGTCAGCTGGCCGGGCTGGACGAGGCCGCGCTGCGCGAGACCGTGAAGGCCGCCGGCCTGCGCGCCGCCCCTGGCCTGGCGACCTGGCCCCAGCAGGCGAAGGTGCTGGCCGGCGCCCGCGCCGAGGCCGACAAGGTGCTGCCGGCCAGCGCCGAGTAGTCCGTACCCGTTCCGGGCCGGTGGTGACCGATCGTCGCCACCGGCCCGACGTGTGTGCCCACCGCGGCGCCGGCGGCTGGGGCCCGCGCCGACACCGCCGGACCAGGGCGACCGCCTCGGACCGGCGGCCCGACCCGCCACCTCCCCGCCGGGCCGACGCACGCCGTCGGAGCGGGCGCACGGGCTCGCCGGAGCGGGCGGGCCCTGGCGGAATGCCGGAAATCCGACGAACGGCGACGGCCTCTCGCTACGGTCTGTGCAGGGGCGGGACGGCCGACGCCGAGCCCGCCACCGCAGGAGCAACTCGTGCCCACCCGGACGCCGGAGCCCGCCGGCCGGCCACCGCCGGTCCGCGATCCCGAGGCGCCCCGCCGGGTGACGCTGCTGGAGCTCTTCTTCGATCTGGTCTACGTGGTGGGGCTCGCGCTGATCTCGCGGTACCTGGTCGGCGGGGTCGGCTGGGAGCGGGCCGCCGAGTCGCTGATCATGTTGATGGCGATCTGGTGGACGTGGGCGATCACCACCCTGGTCACCGACCTCTACGATCCGCAGCGCGCGGAGATCAAGCTGCTGGTGGTGGCCGTGATGTTCGGCGCGCTGCTGATGACCACCGCCATTCCGGAGGCGTTCGGCGCACGGGGGCTGGTCTTCGCCGGCACGTACGTGGCGATCCATCTCGGACGCGGCCTGTTCCTCATGCCGGCGGTCCGCCGGCACCCGCAGACCGGCCGCCGGGCCATCCGGATCTCCGCCTGGTTCGCGGTGTCGGCGGTGCCCTGGCTGATCGGGGCGGTCGCGGCGCACGGCACGGCCCGGACGTGGTTCTGGGCCTCGGCGCTGGCCGTCGACTACCTCGGCTTCCGGCTGGCCTATCCGGTGCCCGGTCTGGGCGCCGTGCCGGACGCCCAACGCAACGTGACCGCCGAGCACCTCTCCGAGCGCTACCAGCAGTTCTTCATCATCGCGCTGGGTGACGCGGTGCTGGTCACCGGCAGTGTGTTCAGCCTGCACCACTCCGAGGTGGAGAACATCGCGGCGTTCACCACCGCGTTCGCCACCACGCTGCTGCTCTGGCGTGTCTACGTGCACAAGTCCGGTGAGTTGCTGCCGGCCGCCATCGCCCGGTCGAGCCAACCGAGCCGGTTCCTGATCACCGCTCCGTACACCCACCTGTTGATGGTGGCCGGGGTGGTGACCTCCGCGACCGGCTTCGACCTGGTGCTCCTGGAGCCGACCGGACACACGCCGCCGGCCTGGTTGGCGGTCATCCTCGGTGGGCCGGCGCTGTTCCTGACCGGTCGGGCCGCCTTCGAGTACGAGGTGTTCAGCCGGGTGTCGCTGTCCCGCCCCGGTGGTGTCCTGGCGCTGCTCTGCATCGCGCCGGCGCTGCTGTTCCTCGCACCGGTGTACGCCTCCGTCGGCGCCATGCTGGTGCTGGCCGGGGTGGCCGCGGCCGACCACCGGCGCAGCCGGGGCCGCCCGCCGGAGGAGCCGGCGCCGCCGTACTGAGTTCCCCGGCCGGTAATCGGAATCGGCCGCACCGGGGCCGACACGCCGTTTGGCGGATCACCCGCGCGGGGTACATGCCCTCCACCTCGAACTCACCACAACCCCGTGGAGGCAACTGATGCGCGGCACCTCGATAGTCGGCGTCCTGGTCGTCATCTGGCTCATCATCGGCGCGATCGCCGCCGGCCAGCGCGGCTACTACGGCAACGACGACACCAACTGCGCGGAGGCGGGCACGATCCTGGTCACCATCGTCGCCGGCCCGCTGAACTACATCGGCGCCAACCCGAAGATCGACTGCAAGCTTCCGGAGCCGTCCAAGTAGGTCCGCCGCCCGCCGTACCCCGCACTGCCCCGGCCCGCGCCCGCCCAGCGAGCGCGGGCCGTTTCGCGTCCCCGGCGGCGCCCCTCACTCCCGCTAAGCCATCCTAGGAGGCTGGGCTTTCGGCGCGGGGCGTGAGAGGGGCTCCCCTCTCGACCGGAGGCGTTAACAGGGGGCCCGTCCTTCAACCTCAACCGCCGACGTGGATGCCGGGGCGGCGGGTGGGGTCGGGCTCGGACTTGCGGATGATCTCGCGGACCACCGGCGGCGTGTCGCCGCGCCCCAGGATCAGGTAGCGCAGCAGGTGGGCGATCGGGTTCCCCTCCGACCACTCGAAGTGGCAGTGCGGGCGGACCCCGGTGGCGTCGCGCAGCGCGAGCAGGATCGCCGCGATGGCGTTCGGCGCGGCCGGGCTGCGGGCTCGCAGGATCCGGTACCCGCCGATCTCCACCCCGTGCACCCGCAACACGTGGCTGAACTGCGACGGGTCGCTGACGTCGATCTCCAGGAAGATCACGTCGGCGGCGCCGGGAACCGGGTTCATCGACCGCTGCGCCCGCTCCTTGACCCGGTACTCCTTCACCGACCCGCTCTGCCGCTTGTTGGCGATGACGTGCAGCCGCCCGTCCCGGGCGACGGACTCGTCGACGAAGCGGCGGGCCGGTTCGTCGAACTCGATGCGCTCGGCGCGCAGCTCGGTGGTCCGGGTGACCCGGGAGATCAACGAGACCGCGATGATGCCGGCGATGAAGAAGCCGGAGATGGTGATGCCGTCCGGCTTCGCCACCACGTTCTCCGCGAGCGCGTACAGCAGCACGGTGGTGAGCAGCGCGAACCCGGCCGCGGCGAGCCGGTGCCGGGCCCGCGCCGCCGAGATGGTCACCGCGATCGCGCCGGAGACCATCATGGCCAGGATGCCGGTGGCGTACGCGCCGGCCTGGGCGTTGACGTCGGCGGAGAAGGCGACCGTGATGGCGATGCTGATCGCGGTGTAGACCAGCACCACCGGGCGGACCGCGCGGCCCCACTCCGGCGCCATCCCGTACGACGGCAGGTAGCGGGGCACGATGTTGATCAGACCGGCCATCGCCGAGGCGCCCGCGAACCAGAGGATGAGCACGCTGCTGATGTCGTAGACGGTGCCGAACGCCTCGCCGAGGCGCTCGTGGGCGAGGAACGCCAGCGCCCGCCCGTTCGCCGCCCCGCCCGGGGCGAACGCCGCCGGCGGGATCAGCACCGTGGTGACGAAGGTGGTGGCGACCAGGTAGACCGACATGATCAGCGCGGCGGTGGTGAGCAGCCGACGGGTGCTGCGGATCCGGGCGGCGAGCCGGCGCTCCGGGTCGCCGCCGTCGCCGCGGACCAGCGGCATCATGCTCACCCCGGTCTCGAAGCCGGACAGTCCCAGCACCAGCAGCGGGAACGCGAGCACGCTGGTGGCCAGCACGTCGCCGGCGCCGCCGACCCGGGTCAGCCGGGCGGTCCAGTCGGTGAGCAGCCCGGGGTCCGCGGCCACCTGGGCCAGCCCGGCGACCACCACCACCGCGTTCAACGCCAGGAAGACCGCCACCAGCGGAATGGCGACCTGCACGGCCTCGCTGAACCCGAGCAGGAAGACGCCGCCGAGCACCAGCAGCAGTACCACCGTCACCAGCACGGCGGCGCTGGTGCCGTGCGGGAACGACGCGGGCAGCACCGGGTTCTCCAGCAGGTGCACGCTGGCGTCGGCGGCGGAGAGCGTGATCGTGATGATCCAGGAGGTGGCCACGAAGCCGAGCAGCACCAGCACGAAGAGCTTGCCGCGCCAGAACGGCAGCAGCCGCTCCAGCATGGCCACCGAGCCCTGCCCGTGCGGGCTCTCCCGGGCCACCCGCCGGTACATCGGCAGCATGCCCAGCAGCGTCAGCGCCACGATGAGCAGCGTGGCCAGCGGGCTCAGCGCGCCGGCCGCGACCGCGGCGATGCCGGGCAGGTAGGACAGCGTGGAGAAGTAGTCGACGCCGGTCAGGCACATCACCTGCCACCAGGGGTGGGCCCGTGCCTGGTGCTCCCCGACCTCCGGGCCGACCGGCTCGACCCGGTGCTGGAACAGCCAACGGTGCAGCCGGTCGGCCGGGGCCGCCGGACGGGCCGGCGCGGCCACCCGCTCCGGCAGCGTGCCCGGGGCGCGGGTGGCCCGGTCGCCGGGCTCGGCGTGCCGGCCGGCCCGGGCCGCGGCGGCGGCGTGCGCCTCGCGGCGGCGGTCCCGCGTACGCCGGGGCTGCTCCCCGTCCCGTGCCTGCGCCATCTGCTCCCCTCCGGCCCCCTGATCACGGTAGGCGGTGGCCGGGGCGTGGCCCGGCGGAACCGGTCAAGCACCACCGGAAGAACCGGGCGCCAGCGCGTCGCGCAGTGCCGTCGGGTCGGCGACGGTCACGGTGACCGCCGGGTGTCGGGGCCAAGGGCCGGGCGCCAGCGCCGGCACCGGTTCGTCGAACCGGAGGCAGAGACCGCCGGCGACGCTGCTGCCGAACGTCACGCCGCCGTCGGCCAACGACAGGTGCGGGCCGACCGCCCGCCACCAGCGGTACGGTCCGCTCAGCTCGACGTCGACGACGTTGGCCGGGGTGGTCCGCAGCCGCCACGGGCCGAACCGGACGACCAGCGCGTCCGGGGCGAGTTCCACCGTGGCGGTCTCCGACCGCACCCCGAGCAGGGCCAGCGGCAGCCGGAACGCGGGGTCGAAGCGGAACGGGAAGTGACGGACCGGACCCGGCGGGCCGGTCGGTTCGGGATATGACACGGCCCCGTCGTACCCGGCCGGACCGGCTCGACACCCACCGGACGGCGTCCCCGCGTCCCGCGCCCGGACGGCGGGACGCGGGGACCCCCCGTCCCGGCTACTGCAGGAACGCCCCGAGGGGCGACAGCAGCAGCCGGCCGAGCAGCGCGGCGTTGTCGTCCAGCCGCGTCCGCTCACACTCACGGGCGTCCGGGTCGTGGCGGCAGTGCCAGATCTTCTGCGCGTTGCGCCACGCCACGTTGCGGGTGTACTCCACCAGCTCGCCCTGGTACCAGTCGTCGATGTCGCCGTTCACCATGTCGATCATGAGCTGCCAGTGGTCCAGGTAGCCCCGGCGCAGCTCCGGGATCCGCTCCGCGAAGATCTTGTTGATCTCCAGGTAGTCGCGGTGCTGGTCGCTGCCGTCGACCGGCTCGGACTCCAGGCTCTCCAGCGTCGTCACCAGCGCGAACGGCAGGTCGTAGTTGATGTGCGCGTTGACCCCGGCGGCGGCTGACGGCAGTGGCCGGGCGTCCGGACCACGCATCCGCTTGAACAGGCACGACCAGGCGCGCGGCGTGCTCGGGCTGGAGTCGGTCCAGAACCGCAGCGCCTCGAAGTAGCGGGCGGCGAACTCCACGTCGAGCCGGGCCAGGAACGCCGGATCGACGAACCGGTCCTCGTAGAGACCGTCGAGCACCGTGCTGGTGATGACCAGGTAGAGCCGGTTGAAATCGGCGAGCGGGCAGCTCGCCTCCAGCGGCGGGAGCCGGACCAGCAGGTCCTGCAACTTGGTGAGGTGGTCGACCACCGCCGGCACGTCGGCGGGGTGGTCGGCGAGCAACCCGACGATGTCCTGGTGCACGGGACCCCAGACCGGTTCGGTCATCTCTCCTCCACGATGGTCGGCGCCCCCCACGACGCCATCCGACTCCGCCGGACAGCCTGCCAGCCGCCGGGCGTGGGTCGGATCAGTAGAACGACGTATTCGGCGTACGTCTATTCCGGACGGTTGCGCAGGAAGATGGCGCTGGCCTGCACCCGGGTCCGGACCTGGAGCTTGTCGAAGATGTGCGACACGTGCACGCCGATGGTCCGCTCGCTGATGAACAGCCGCTGGCCGATCTCCTTGTTCGTGAGCCCCTCGGCGACCGCGGCGAGCACCTCCCGCTCGCGCGCGGTCAGCACCGCCAGCTCGTCCACCGCCGGCACGGCGGGTGCCGCGCGTGGCCGGGGCGCCGGCGTCGGCGCGTCGTCCAGGGTCACCCGGGCCCGACCCGCCAGGGTACGGATCTCCGCGCTGAGCGGCACCGCGCCGAGCGCCTGTGCCGTCGCGTGCGCCTGGCGCAGCAGCTTACCGGCGGTCGCCATCCGGCTGCGGCGGGACAGCAGCGCCTCGGCCTGCCGCAGGCGGGAGTACGCCGCGGGATAGGGGTGGTGCCGCCGGTCCCACTCGGTGGCCGAGCGGCCCCACAGCTCGGGGTCGCCCCGACCGTCGTCGAGCCGGCTCAGCTCGGCGTCGCAGAGCGCCAGGAAACCGTCCGCGACGTACCGCACCGGGGCGCCCGCCCGGGCGCTCTTGCGGGTCACCCGGTCGACCACCTCGCGCAGCCGGCGCACCGCGTTCGGGTCCACCTCCACCGTCCGGCTGGCCGCCGCCTCGGCCTCGGCCCGCAGCCCGTGCCAGGCCAGCGTGGCCAGCACGATGACGTCGTCGGAGCGGCTCTCGGTCAGGCCCCGCTGGACGGCCTGCCGGGCCAGGTCGTGCCGGCCCTGCCACATGGCCAGCCCGGCGCGCAGGATGAGCATCGGCAGCACGTGCCGGGCGCCGCCCCCGGCCAGCACCGTGGCGACCGCCTCCAGGTCACGGTCGGAGGCCTCGACGTCGCCGTACCCGACGGAGAGCCGGCACCGGGCCAGCAGCAGCTCGACCGCGTCCGCGCCGGACGGCCGGTGCCGCAGCGCGGCGGCGACGACCTTCTCCGCCTCGGCCCACTGCCCGACCCGGAACAGCCCGTTCGTCGCCACCGCCAGCAGCCGGGTCTCCCAGGTGCGGCCCAGGCCCAGCTCGGCGACGCGCTCGGCGCCGCGGCGGGCCACCACCACGCCCTCCTCCAGGATGTTGAGCGGCCCGGTGAGCAGCTCCGCCAGGTGCAGGTACGCGCAGGCCACGTCCTCCGGCCGGCCGGAGGACTCGGCGGTCTCCAGCGCCCGGCGCATCACCGTCAGCCCGTCCGCCGGGTCGCCCAGGAACGCCTCGCTGAAGCCGAGCGCGGAGCTGGCCAGCACCACCTCGGAGGTGCAACCGGGCACGCCGGCGGCCAGGTCGAGCGCCTCCCGGGCCTGCTCGCCGGCCTCGGCGTAGCGCCCCAGGTGCAGCAGCAACTCGGCCCGGCGGGCGGCGGCGGTGCACCGCTCGTGCGGCGAGCAGTCGGTCGCGGAGAGCACCCGCCGGTACTCCTCCTCGGCCGGCGCGGACCGACCGGCGGCGGCCAGGTAGCGGGCCCGCCGGATGTGCAGCGCGCAGGTCGGCGGGCCGGCCGGATCGGCCGACAGCTCCGCCAGCAGGGTCAGCGCCCGGGCGTGCTCGCCGCTGTGGTGCGCGGCCTCCGCGGCGTGGCTGAGCAGCTCGGCGCGGTCCACGTCGACGGGTGCCGGCCGCCCGCCGTCGGGCGGCACCACGGCCGGCGTGGCCGCCAGCGTCAACGCGGTCGACCAGTGGCGGTGCGCCTCGGCGTACCCGTGCAGCCGTTCCGCCTCGCGGGCGGCGGCCATCGCCGCCGGCAGCGCCCGCGCCGGCTCGCCGGCCTGCCGCCAGTGGTGGGCCAGCCGGGCCTGGTGCAGCTCCGCCGGGGCGGCGGTGAGCGCCTCGGCGTAGCGGCGGTGCAACGCGGCCCGCTCGGCGGGCAGCAGCTCGCCGGCCAGGATCTCGGCGACCAGCCGGTGCCGCAGCCGGTAGCCGTCGTCGGCGCCGACCAGCAGGCGGTGCGCCACCGCCTCGCGCACCGCGTCGAGCAGCTCGTCCTCGGGCAACCGCACCACCTGCGCCAGCAGCCAGTGCTCGACCGGCTCGACGCCGGCGGCGACCGCCTGGACCACGGCGTGCGCCGGCTGGGGCAGCGCGTCGACCCGGCCCAGGAAGACCTCGCGCAGCGTGTCGGAGAGGCCGTCGCGACCGTCCCGCCGGTCGCGGGCCAGCTCCTCCACCACGAACGGGTTGCCGCCGCTGCGCTGCCACAGCTGGTCGGCGGCCTCCGGCGGCAGCGGCGCGCCGACGATCGCGGCGGCCAGCTCGTCCGTCCCGGCCCGGTCCAGCGGGAGCAGGTCGACCACCTGGACGGAACGCAACCGGCGCAGCTCGGCGAGCACCCGGCGCAGCGGGTGCGCGCCGCGCAGCGACTCCGCACGGATCGCGGCCAGCACGGACAGTTGCAGGTCGCCCAGGCCGGCGAGCAGATAGAGCAGGAGCTGGCGGGTGCTCCGGTCGACCCACTGGAGGTCGTCGAGCACGAGCACCAGCGGCCGGCCACCGGCCACCAGGTGCAGCCCCTGGGCGACCCGTTCCAGCAGTGCGCCCGCACCGTCCGGGCCGGGGGTCTCCTCGTCGAACACCTGCAACAGGCCCCGGACCGCCGAGGTGGTGCGCGCCTCGGCCAGATCGGCGTCGAGCCGCCGCAGCGCCTGGCGCACCGGGTGCAGCGGCGAGGCGTCGCCGATGTCGAGGCAGGTGCCGGTGAGCACCAGTGCGCCGGCCTGCCGCACCTGCTCGCCGACCTCGCTCAGCAGCCGGGTCTTACCCACCCCGCTCTCGCCGGTGAGGAAGACCGCCGCGGTGTGCCCGGGGGCGACGTCGTCGAGCAGCGCCGAGCGCAGCGTCGCCACGGTCCCGGCGCGGCCGACGAGCGGTGCGGAGTCCACGTCGCTGGCCATGGGAGGCAGCCTAGTCACAGGTCCCCGCACTGTTCTACGGCGTTGCGGGCCCTGTGGTACCTCCCGCGTCGACAACACGACTAACGGTTGCGCGTGGCCGACATACGTCGTCCTACCGATCCCCCGAGGGCCCGGTGGTGAAAGTGTCCGGAGGTCGTCGGGCACCGGACCAGGGAAAGGGTGGGTGCGATGGTGATCACCACGCCCGTGGCGAGTCGGGAAGCCGCCCGCGCGGCGCTCTGGCCGGTCCCGGAGGAACGCCGCACCGTCACGGTGCTCTTCGTCGACATCGTCGGCTCGACCGGCCTGGTGGAACGGCTCGACCCGGAGGACGTGCGGACGCTGCAACGGGTCTACTTCGGCACCGTCGCCGGCGTGCTGCGCCGGTGGCGGGGCGTGGTGGAGAAGTACGTAGGCGACGCCGTGATGGCGCTGTTCGGCGCGCCCGGCTGCGACGGCTTCGACGCGTACCGGGCGGTGCGGGCCGGGCTGGAGATCCAGGCGGCGCTGGACCGGCGGTCGCCGGGCGACGCCCGGCTGCGGGTGCGGGTCGGCGTGGCGACGGGCGAGGTGCTGGTGGACCTGACCGGCGCCCGCGACGGCGGCCACGGCGCGGCCAGCGGCGCGGTGATCACCACCGCCGCCCGGCTCCAGGAGTACGCGCCGCCGGGCGGCGTGGTCGTCTGCCCGGTCACCCGGCGGGCAGTCGCCGGCCTCGTGGAGCAGCGTCCACTCGCGACCGCGACGATACCCGGCAAGACGCTGCCGCTGGACGTCTGGCGGGTGACCGGGGTGTCCCCGTACCGGCCGACCCGGCACCGGGGCCCGCTGGTGGGCCGCCGGCGTGAACTGGCCGGCGCGGCCGACGCGGTGACCCGGGCGCTGCGCGAACGCCGGCCACGGTGGATCTCCGTGACCGGGCCGCCCGGCAGCGGCCGCAGCCGACTGCTGCACGAGCTGACCCGCGCCGTGACGCGCGTGGACGGCACGGCGGTGCGCTGGTGCGTGGCGCACTGCCCGCCGTTCCCGGAGGGGGACCTGGCGCCGCTGGCCGACCTGGTCCGCGCGCTGCTCACCCCGGACGCGACCGACCGACCGGCCACCGTACGCCCGCTGCCCGGCTCGGCCCCGGGCGCGGCCGGATGGGCCGCGACCAGCCCGGCGCTGGCCGCGTTCCTCGCCGCGCCGCGCGACGCCGCAGCGGCGGCCCGGGCCGCGGTGGCCGCCCGCGAGCTGCTGCTCGACCGGGCCGCCGGAAGCCCGGTGGTGGTGGCGGTGGACGACCTGGACCGGGCCGCGCCGGCACTGCACCGTTTCCTGGGCCAGCTGTACGCCGCGGCCGGCGACCGCGGGCTGGCGCTCGCGGTGGTCGCCACCCACGGCGCCGGCCACGCCGACCCGCGGCCGGCGCCGGTCGCCCGGCGGCTGCGGATCTGGCTGCCGCCGCTGGGCGCGCGGGACACCGGCCGCCTGCTGCGACACCTGCTGGACCGGACCGGCCGGCCCGCCGCGCTGGCCGCCGCGCTGCTGCCGCTGGTCGGCGGCAACCCGGCCGTCGCGAACGCGTACGCGGCGGCCGACGCGGCGAAGGATGAGCCGGCCGGGGTACCCGCACCGGTCCGCCGGCTGGTGGACGCCCGGCTGGACCGGCTGGACGGCGCGCAGCGCGCGGCGCTGATGGCGGGCGCGGTGGTCGGCGGCCCGGTCACCACGGCGACCGTCGAGCGGATGCTCGCCTGGCCGGCCGGCCAGGCCGGGCCGGTGCTGCGCGCCCTGGCCGCGGCCGGCCTGCTCCGCCGTACCGGCGCCGGCGCCGTACCGGGAGCCGACGCAAACGCGGGCGCGGACGGGACCGTGCCGGGCGGTGCGCGCGAGTGGGCTGGTTCGGACACCGGAGCGGGCGTGGGCGTCCCGCGCACCGGTATCGGCTCGGGCAGCGCCGCCGCCTCGGGCGGCTCGCGCATCTCGGGTATCTCGGGCGGCTCGGGCGGCTCGGGCGGCTCGGGCGGCTCGGGCGGCTCGGGCGGCTCGGGCGGCTCGGGCGGCTGGACGATCGTCGAGCCGGTGGTGGCCCGGGTGGCCGCGCACCGGTTGCCGCGTGCGGTGCGGGCGGACTTCGTCCGCCGGCTGACCAGCGGTGGGCCGGTGCCGGCGATCCGCGCCGACCGCATCGGCGTACCCGTCGCCGTCCGGTCCGGGGCCACCCCTGGGCCGGCGACCGTCGCGCGCTCCGGCGCGGTCGTCGAAGCGCGCGTCGACGCCGGGTTCGGCATCGGGGCGGGAACCGATGTCGGGTGGGGAGCCTGGACCCGGACGGGAACCGGCCTCGGGCGGGGGGCTCGCACGGGGGCCGGCGTCGGCACGGGGGCCGGCGTCGCTGGCAGAGGGATCAGCGGCCGTCCGGGTATCGGCACGGGGGCCGGCGTCGCTGACCGGGGGATCAGCGGCCGTCCGGGTGTCGGCGTGGTGCGCCAGGTGGCCGATCGGCCGGGCGAGGCTCCCGCCGCACGCCTGCCGGCGCCGGTGGAGGCCGGCGTCCCCGGGTGGGACGCCGAGGAGCGGGTGACCTGCCCGCTCGGGGCGGGGCGGGCGCGCCGGTCGGGTGGAGGGGCCCGACCGGCACCCGTCCCGCCGTCCGGACCGGACGGGGCCGGCAAACTCCGGTCGGCGACGGAGCGATCGGGGTACGCCGACGCGGCCGGCACCCGGGCCGACCCGTCACGGGGGGAGATCGGACAGCGGAACCCGCCGGCCGCCCTCGGGCAACAGGACACTCCGACCGGCGCCGGGCGACGGAACGGCGCCGTCAGCATCGGGCGACCGGACGCTCCGGTCAGCGGCGACAGGCGGACCGGACCGGGTTCCCCGGCCCCGTACAGGCCAGGCGGTGCGGCGCAGGTCGCAGCGGTCGGTCCGGCACGGGTCGCACCTGACGGCCCGGCGCGGGTCATACCGGGCGGCCGGGCGCGGGTCGCACCTGACGGCCCGGCACGGGTCGGCTGGGTGACCGGCCCGCCCGAACGAGCGGACCGGGGCCGGCGAACACCGACGCCGCCCGACGCCGCGCTCGGGCTGGCCGCCTGACGGTCGCGTCCGGGTCGGAGCGGGCACGGGGCCACTCCGGCCCGGGCAGCGGCCGAAGCAGTCGCGCCCGGCAAGCGTCCGGTGGCGCCACGCGCGCCGTTCCATCGATCTTGGAGTAGTGGCACTTCCGATACCAGGAGTGAACCGACATACCTTGGCGCCACTAGTCCAAGATCGGCGAAGTGGCCGGGGCGGGGGCGGGGGCGGGGTTCAGTCGCGGGCGATGACCCGGCTGCGTCCCCGGAACTCGGCCACCACTTCGTCGCCGCGTCGCACGGTGACGTCGTAGATGCCGCTGCGGCCGTGCCGGACCCGCTCGGTGGCGTACGCGTCCAGCACGTCGCCCGCGCGCACCGGGCGCAGGAAGGTGATCTCGCCCCCGGCGGCCACGGTGGCCGGGCCGTGGCTGTTGCAGGCCAGCGCGAACGCGGTGTCGGCGAGCAGGAACACGAAACCGCCGTGGCCGATCGCATGCCCGTTGAGCATCGCCGGGGTGACCCGCATCCGGGCCACTGCCGCGCCGTCGCCGGCCGAGACGAGCTCGATGCCGAGCCCGGTCGAGGCGACATCGGCGTCGAACATGTCGTGGGCCGCGGTACGCCCGCCGTCATCAGTCATCTCAGCGCTCCCGCCGCTGGTCGACGATGCGGCGCATCTTGCCCATCGAGCGCTCCACCCCGTCCGGCTCGATCACCCGGACCGCCACGGAGACGCCGATGGTGTTCTTGACCTGCTCGACCAGGGCCGCCCCGGCCCGCTCCGCGTCGGCCACCGCGGCGCCGGCACGGCGCTCGACGTGGACGGTGAGGGTGTCCAGCCGTCCCTGCCGGTCGAGTACGCACTGGAAGTGCGGCGACAGCGCGGGCGCCCGCAGGATCAGCTCCTCGATCTGGGTCGGGAAGACGTTCACCCCCCGGACGATCATCATGTCGTCGGTGCGTCCGGCGATCTTCTCGATCCGCCGCATGGGGCGGGCCGTGCCGGGCAGCAGCCGGGTGAGGTCACGGGTGCGGTAGCGGACCACCGGCATCGCCTCCTTGGTCAGCGACGTCAGCACCAGCTCGCCGCGTTCGCCGTCGGGCAGCACCGCGCCGGTGACCGGGTCGATGATCTCGGGGTAGAAGTGGTCCTCCCACAGGTGCAGGCCGTCCTTGGTCTCCACGCACTCGACCGCCACGCCGGGGCCCATCACCTCGGACAGGCCGTAGATGTCCAGCGCGTGCAGGTCCAGCCGCTGCTCCAACTCCCGGCGCATGTCCTCGGTCCACGGCTCGGCCCCGAAGACGCCCACCCGCAGCGAGGTGGCGCGCGGGTCGACGCCCTGGCGTTCCATCTCGTCCACGATGGCCAGCATGTAGCTGGGGGTCACCATGATGACCTCCGGTTCGAGGTCACGGATCAGCATGACCTGCCGCTCGGTCATGCCGCCGGAGACCGGGATGACCGTGCAACCCAACTCCTCGGCGCCGTAGTGCGCGCCCAGGCCGCCGGTGAACAGGCCGTACCCGTACGCGACGTGCACCCGGTCGCCGCGCCGGCCGCCGGCGGCCCGGATCGAGCGCGCCATCAGGGTGGCCCACGTGTCCAGGTCGGCGCGGGTGTAGCCGACCACGGTGGGGCGTCCGGTGGTGCCGGAGGAGGCGTGCAGCCGGGCGATCCGCTCCCGGGGCACGGCGAACATGCCGAACGGGTAGTTCTCCCGCAGCTCGGCCTTGGCGGTGAACGGGAAGCGGGCCAGGTCGGCCAGGTCGCGGACGTCGTCGGGGTGGGCGCCGGCGGCGTCGAACGCGCGCCGGTAGTGCGGCACGTGCGCGTACGCGTGCCGCAGCGAGTGGCGCAACCGGTCCAGTTGGAGCGCCCGCAGCTCGTCGACGCCGATCCGCTCGGCGGGATCCAGCTCGTCCGGACGAGGGGTGCGGTCCTGCACGGTTGCCTCCTGCGCGACGGGCCCGACGCCGCCGCGCCGGGCGGGAACCCGCTCACCGTACGCCCGTACGGCCCACCCTGCCAGGTCAACGCCACCTCCTCGCCGATCTTGCGGTTACCGCCCTTCGCGCGGGCGGTTCGCGCCCTTTGCCGGGGCCGGTACCGCAAGATCGACGAGGAGGCGCGGGGTCGGGGTGGGGCGGGGCAGGGCGGGTTATGCTCGGGGAGTCGGCGGTGGGGCCCGCCGTCCCGGGAGGCGCCGGGAGAACCGCGACCACGCCAACGGTCCCTGCCAGTGATGCCCGTCCTGGTGGGAGGCACCGTGAGACGACCGCCCGAGTCCCGCGTCGATCCGGACGTCGATCTCTGCGTACCCGCCGACCGGACGGAGCTGACCGCGCACCCGGCGGCGGTGCTCGGCGTGATCGCCGCCGGCGGCGTGCTCGGCGCACTGGCCCGCGCCGGCGCGCAGGCCGCCGCGCCGCACCCGCCCACCGGTCTCCCCTGGGCCACGTTCGGCGTCAACGTCACCGGTTGCCTGCTGATCGGCGTGCTGATGGCGGTCCTCACCGCCCGGCCGGCCGGGCCGCTGGTCCGGCCGTTCCTCGGCGTCGGCGTGCTCGGCGGGTTCACCACGTTCTCCGCGTACGCGGTCGACGCGCAACGTCTGGTGACCGCCGGCGCGCCGGGCACGGCGCTGGTCTACCTGGCCATGACCGTGCTCGCCGCGCTGCTGGCGGTCGCCGCCGGGGACGTGGTGGCCGGCCGGCTGCTGGCCAACCGGCACGGGGAGGCCCGGTGACCGTCCTCTGGATCGCGCTCGGCGCGGCGCTCGGCGCTCCGCTGCGCTACCTCACCGACCGGGCGGTGCAGGCCCGGCACGACTCCGCGTTCCCGTGGGGCACGCTGACCGTCAACGTGGCCGGCTCGCTGCTGCTCGGCGCGGTGCTGGCGGTGCCGGCCGATCCCGCGGTGACCGCGTTGGTCGGCACCGGCTTCTGCGGCGCGCTGACCACCTGGTCCACGCTCAGCTACGAGACGCTGCGGCTGGCCCGCACCGGCGCGCGTCTCCACGCGTACGCGAATGTGCTGGTCAGTGTGGTCGCCGGGCTCGGCGCGGCCTTCGTCGGGTACGCGTTGACGGCCGCGTTCACCGGCTGACGGGGCAGCCGGTGGGGGCGGGCGGCGATAGCATCCCGCCATGGAGCTGCGCCACCTGGCCGACCGGGTCTGGCTGTTCCCCGGCGACCCCGACCCGGGCGCGGTGCGGCCCACCGTGGCGGTGGTCGCCGACGATCGCGGCAGCGTGCTCGTCGACGCCGGCCACAGTCCCGCGCACGCCCGGGAGATCCGTGCCGGGATCGCCGCCGCCCGGCTGCCGGAGCCACGCTGGCTGGTCTACACCCATCACCACTGGGACCACGTCTGGGGCGCCTGCGCCTGGCCGGGCGTGGAGATCGTCGGGCACGAGGCCGGGGTCGCGCCGTTGCGCGCCGAGGCGGCCCGCCCGTGGAGCCACCGTCACCTGCGGGAGCGGGTCCGCGCCGAGCCGCGGCTCGGGCCCAGCTACCGGGCGCGGGCGCTCGCCGTGGACGACTGGGACGGTTTCGCGGTGCTGCCGCCGACCCGCACGTTCACCGACGAGCTGATGCTGCCCACCGGCGTGGTGCTGCGGCACGTCGGTGGCCGGCACGCCC
The DNA here is from genome assembly GCF_027925725.1 of Micromonospora sp. AKA38. Classification (NCBI taxonomy): domain Bacteria; kingdom Bacillati; phylum Actinomycetota; class Actinomycetes; order Micromonosporales; family Micromonosporaceae; genus Micromonospora; species Micromonospora sp. AKA38. The sequence continues at coordinate 1,759,836 of NZ_BNEI01000005.1, forward strand.
CCGACTCGACGGTGGTGCTGGTGCCGGACTCCCGGGTGCTGCTGCTCGGCGACTGCTGGTACCCGCCGCCGCTGCACGAGCGCGGCCCGACCGACGGGCCGGATCTGGCGCTGGCCCGGAGCCTGCTCTCCGAGCACGTCGAGTGGTACGTCTCCGCGCACGACGAGCCGCTGGGCCGGGACCAGGCCCGCGCCGCGCTCGGCGAGTGAGGGGCCGCCGGCACACCCCGCGACCGCGATGACCCGGCGACCGCAATGACCCGGCGGGGACCGGCCCGGAGCGCACCGCCCCTGGCCTGGACCCGTCCGGCGCGGACCGGCCCGGAGCGCACCGCCCCTGGCGCGGACCCCTCCCGCCTGGGCCGGGCCGGCCCGCAGGTCAGCGTGCGTGGCGTTCCGGGTGCGCCCGGTTCCAGGCCCGCATCCGCTCCGGGTAGCCGGTGCGGGCCGCCTCGTAGAGCGGCACCGCGTGCCGTTGGGCGATCTTGCCGGCGACCCGGGGCGAGCCGGTGCGGCGGCGGATCCACTCCCCGTCGTGGGCGATGGCGACCACCGTGGTGTCGGTGGCGGTGGTCTCCGGTTCCAGATAGAACTCGACCCCGCGCCGGCTGGCCACGAACGCCTCCAGCTGCGCCAGATCCTCCCGGTTCGCCTCGCGGTCGAGCTTCGTCGGCGTTGTCGGCTCGGCGGCCCGTCGGCTGAACCAGCCCATGCCCGCCTCCTCTCCTCGGCGTCGGAGTCCAGTGCAGCACGCGCGCCTGGAGGGGGCCTGGGAGCGCAGTGGGAGTCGGCTGAGCCGCTCAGCGGGCCGGCCGGTCCGCTCCGGCCGGCGCACGCAGCACCGGCACCAGCGCCAGCGTGGGCAGCAGGAGCAGCGGCACCAGGCCGAGCGCGTTCAGCACGCCGAGGTGGTCGCCGAGGAAGCCGAGCAGCGGCGGCCCGGCGAGGAACGCGGTGTAGCCGATCACCGCGACCACGCTGACCCGGGCCGGGGCCTTCTCCTCGTCGTCGGCGGCGGCGCTCATCCCGACCGGGAAGCCGAGCGACGCGCCGATCCCCCACAACGCCACGCCGACCACGGCCAGCGGACCGGAGCCGGCCAGCACGGCCAGGGCGGCGCCGACGGCGGCGAGCCCGATGGTGCCGAACAGCACCGGCACCCGTCCCCAACGGTCGATGGCGATCGTGCCGAGGGTCCGGCCCAGCGTCATACCGACCACGAACACGCCGAACACCGCGGCGCCGACCGCCTCGTCGACGCCGTACCCGTCGACGAACGCGACCGCCAGCCAGTCGTTGGCGCTGCCCTCGGTGAACGCCATGACCAGCACCAGCAGGCCGACCAGCAGGGTGCGCGGCTCCCGCCAGGCGGTCAGCAGCGCCCGCCGCCGGGCCGCCGGCTCACCCGCGCCCGTCGACTCGGCCGGCGCGGACAGGAACGCCCGCGCCCCGAGCAGCGTGCCGGTCAGGATCAGCACCGCCAGGACCGGCAAATGCACCTCGATCGGCACGCCGAGCCGGGCCGCCCCCGCGCCGAGCCCGGCCCCGGCCACCGAGCCGAGACTCCAGGCGGCGTGGAAGCGGGGCATGATCGTCCGGCCGATCCGCCTCTCCACGACCGCGCCCTCGACGTTCATCGCCACGTCGCACAGACCGGAGCCGAAGCCGAACGCGGCGATCCCGAGCCCGACGCCGACCGCCCAGCCGGCCAGGCCGGTGGCGAGACCGGCCACCGTCATGCCGAGCGCGACCAGCACGGTCGCCACGACCACCGTGCGGGCCGGGCCGATCCGCTGGGTGACCAGACCGGCGGCGGGCATGGCCAGCAGCGCGCCGACCGACATGCAGAGCAGCAGCAGGCCGAGCCGGCTCGGGCTGAGGCCGAGCGCCTCCCGGACCGCCGGCACCCGGGAGAACCAGCTGGCCATCGCGAGCCCGTTGAGGGCGAAGACGACGGCGACGCCGTTGCGGGCGGCCAGCACCGGCCGGAAGGCCGGTGGCCGTGACGCGGCCGGCGCGTCGAGGGCGTTGCTCACGGTGCGGTAGTCCCTTCCCCGAATGGTTCCCGACGACCATCGCACACCTGAGAGCGCTACCACCACAAGCGCTCCCACCCCTTACCATGCCCGGTCCGGACCGGGCATGATGCGCACATGGGTACGCCGACCGCACGACCCGCCACGCTCGACGACGTGGCCCGGGCCGCCGGGGTGTCCCGGGCCACCGCCTCGCGGGTGCTCGGTGGCTACGGGTTCGCCTCGGCGCAGGCCCGGGCCCGGGTGGGCGCCGCCGCCGACCAGCTCGGCTACGTGCCGGACGTCACCGCCCGGGCGCTGGTGCGCGGCGCCGGCGTCCGGCTGGTGGTGGCCGTGGTGGGCCGGACCGACGCGGTCTTCGACGACCCGTACGTGCACCGGGTGGTGAGCGCCGCGTCGCGGGTGTGCGCGCCGCACGGGATCGGGGTGGCGCTGGAGTGGCTGCCGCTCGGCGACCCGTCCGGCCTGGGCCGGCTCGGCGCGGACCGGGGCGTCTGCGGGGTGATCCTGGTCAACACCACGCGGGCGGCGCTGGACGCGGTGCCGGCCCGGCTGCGCGGCCGGGTCGTCTCGATCGGCCAGGGCTCGGCGACCGTGCCGTCGTTCGACGTGGACAACGCGGCCGGCGCCGGCGCGGTGCTGCGCCACCTGTACGCCACCGGCCGCCGCCGCATCGCCATGGTGACCGGCCCGCGCTGGTTGACCTGCGCGGAGCGGTCGGTGACCGCGTACCGGGAGCTGATGCGGGAGGCGGGGTCGCCGGAGCGGCTGGTGACCGGTGACTTCACCGCGGCGCGGGGCGGCGCGGCGGCGCTGGCGGCGCTACGCCGGTGGCCGGACCTGGACGCGGTCTTCGCGGCCAGCGACGCCACCGCGTTCGGGGTGATCGCCGCGTTGCGTGGGCACGGGTTGGGGGTGCCGCACGACGTGGCGGTCGGCGGTTTCGACGACCTGCCGTACGCGGCGATGAGCAGTCCGGCGCTGACCACCGCGACCCACCCGGTCGACCGGATCGCCACCGCCGCGGCCACCGCCGTGCTGACCCGGGCGCCGGTCGCGCCGAGCACCGCTTTCGCGTCCACGCTGGTGACCCGGGAGAGCGCCTGAGCGGCGACGGTCAGCGGCCGGTCCCGCCGTTCCGGGCCACCCGCCGCCGGCGGCACCCTCAGCGCTCCGGCCCGGTGACCGCCGCGTCGACCCGGCTGAGCACCGTCGCGTCGTCGTCCACGCCCACGCCGCGCAGCAGGTCGATGGCGGTGGCCCGGACCGGCCCGATGACCAGCGCGAGCGGCAGCGTCGGGCCGGCGGCGAAGAGCCGGCCGACCGACCGTACCGCCGCCAGCGCCGCCGCGTCCGCCCGGGCGGCGTGCCCGTCGGCGGTCTCCTCCGCACCGTTGAGGTCGGCGGCGAGCGCGTCGCCGGCCGCGCGGACGGCGGCGGCCAGCGTGCGTACGGCGGCGCCCAGGTCGGTCGGGACGGGCGCGTCGCCGCGGGTGACCGTGACCGCGGCCCGGGCCAGCACGCGCACGTTGCGCACCGCGTAGTCGATCTGCCGGATCGAACCGGTCACGGAGCGCAGTCGGCCGAGGTGCCGGCGACGCCGGACGTTGAGCCGGAGCGCCTCGCCGGCGGCCTGGACCGCGTCCCGCAGTCGTTCCACCCCGGCGTCGGCGTGCCGGGCCCGGTCCAGCGCGGCCAGGGCGGCCTCGTCGTCGGCGTGGTCGAGCGCGTCGGCGATCTCGTCGAGCACGCCGGCCAGCTCCGTGAACGTGTGCCGGAACTCGGCCACCAGCGGGGCGAGCGGCCGGCGGGCGTCGACGAGCTGACTGGCGACCACCGCCACCGCGCCGCCGATCAGCGCGTCGACGAACCGGAACGGGATCAGCGACTCGGTCGGGGGCGAGACCACCACCAGGTAGAGCGCGGAGACCGCGGCCTGCACCACGGTGACCGAGCTGGCGCCGACCGCCACCGCCAGCGCGACGGTGAGCAGGATGACGGTGAACACGGTCCAGGTGGTGCGCGGACCCAGCGCCTGGACCACCAGGTCGGCCACGAGCACGCCGGCGGCCACGCCGAGCACCACCTCCACCGCCCGGCGGATCCGCTGGCCCCGCGCCTGACCGAGCACGATCAGCGCGGCGGCGGGCGCGAAGAACGGCTGTGGGTGCCCGACCAGCCGGGTGGCGAGCATCCAGGCGACGGTGGCGGCGAGCGTCGCCTCGACCACCGGCAGCCAGCCCCGCCGCAGCCGCCCGGCCGCCGTCCGTACCGCCGGGCCGACCCGCCGCCGGCCCTCGCGTACCCCGCTCATCCCCGCCTCCCGTTCCACCCGGCCCTATCCTGCGGGACCGGCCCGCACCCCGCGCGCGATCTTGCGGTTCCGGCCCGCGCTTCGGGTGGTTCAGCCGCTTTGTCGGGGCAGGAACCGCAAGATCGGCGCGTCGGGTGCCGATCGACCCTGGTCGTCGCCGTCCGCGCCGGTCCGGTGGAGATGGACGGAGAGGAAGGGGACAGCTCATGCGTACGGGGCTGTGGCGACGGCACGTGCGGTGGATGTACCGGGGCGGCCGGCCGAACCGGCTCGCCCGGGTGTGGAACAGGCTCGCCGCCCGGCAGCACGCCGCCGGGCTCGGCCCCCCGGACCTGGGTGACGCTGGAAGTGGCCGCCGGCATTCCGGTCTTCCGGATCACGTCGGCGGAGCCGGTGCCGGGAAAGGCGGAGTGACAACCTTTCAGGATATCGATCGCGTACGTTCCCGGGGTCGTCCGAATGGGAGAGGTGGCCGGTAAGATCGGCGACAAAGCGGCGGCTGATCGCTGACTGCCGGCCACGGCGCGACCGCGCACACTGGGACCATGAATACGAGACTCCGCCGCAGCCGGGCATTCCGCCTCGCGGTGTGTCTCGCCCTTGTGGCGACGCTGAGCGGCTGCATGCAGCTCAACCTCGGGCTGACCGTGAACCCCGACGACACGGTCTCCGGCCAGCTCCTGCTGACCGCCCAGAAGTCCGTGCTCAAGCAGCGCAACCCGGACGTCGCGGCGGCCTTCGCCGAACTCCGGCAGAACATTCCCACGCTCCCCGTCGGCACCGAGAGCCGGTACGAGGACGCCACCTCCTACGGCATTCAGATCGCCTACCGAAAAACACCGCTGTCACAATTCACCAGCGAGAGTGTGAATCTTGTCCGGGATGGCGATCTCTATCGCTTCTCCCTTCCGCTGGACCCGAAGAAATACGGCGGAAAGGTGGCCGAGCAAGATCCCCGGAATCAGCAGGCGTTCATGACCCTGATGGCGTTCGAGATCTCCGTGACGTTCCCCGGCCGGGTGCTGGACAGCAACGGGACGGTCAACGGGCGCTCGGTGAGCTGGCAGGTCGTCGCCAATCAGCCCAAGCCGGCCGAGTTGCGGGCCGTCGCCGAGGCCCCACCCACGCCATCCGCCAGCGCGGTCGCCGCCGTGACCGGGGGTGGCTCCTTCCCCTGGCTGCCGGTCGTCGGCGGAGCGGTCGGGCTGCTGGTGGTCGCCGCGGTGGTGGTGGTCGTCCTGCTGCGGCGCCGCTCCCGGGGCGGCCCGGCCGGGGCGCCGCCCGCGTCCTCGACGACCCCCGCGCCCACCGCGACCCCCGCGCCGACGCCCCCGGCCGACCGGCCGACCTGAGTGCCACCGACCGCACCGGCCATCGACCTTCCGACCCCAGGCCACCGGCCACCGACGCCCCGCTTCGACCCCGGCCACCCGGCCTCTGCCCCGACCTGGGTCACCGACGCCCCGGCCCCGGCCACAGCTTTTCCGCCGCACCGGCGGCGAACCGCCGGTCCCCCACCGCGCACCGGGCGCAACCCGTGGACGCCATCCCCGGGCCGCCGCACCACCGAACCCCGACCGCACCACCGCACCGTCGAAAAGGGGGATCGCCGTGAACGATCTCTTCACCTGGGCCGCCCTGGGCAGCCTGACCGGCGCCAGCGCCGCCACCCTGCTCGCCACCAACGTCATCGGCGGCCTGATCGGGCCGAGCGGCGACAAGGCGCGCAAGTGGATCGCGCTGGGCGTCGCGCTCCTGCTGTCGTACCTGACCGCCGCGTTCGCCGACGACGCCGGTCCGGAGAAGTGGATCATCGCGTTCTTCAACGGCCTGGTCATCTTCTCCGCCGCGCTCGGCATCAACCAGTTGCCCCCGGGCAACCGGCAGGCGACGCAGGCGTCGCCGACCCAGCTCGCCCAGGGGCACGAGCCCCGCTTCGTCCGCTCCTGGGTCTGAGGGAGGTGTCCGCCATGGTCTTCGGCATTCTCAGCGCCGCCGCGCAGATCGTCCTCGGCGCGGTGCTCGGGCAGGCCGCCGCCGGCACCGTCGGCCTGCTGGTCGGCGCCGTCGTCGGGCTGCTCGTCGGCGCGCCCTTCGGCTGGGCGACCGCCTCGGCCGGCACCTACGGCGCCGACGCGAAGGGCATCCTCCGCTTCGTGGTCGACCACACGTGGAGCCTGCTCAACACGTTCGCCGGCGCGCTCTACCTGGCCCTGCACCTGGTCGTCGGCCACCAGCTCGACCGGGTCGTCTCGGCCGGCAGCGGCCGGGTCAACGTGGTCGAGGGCGTCTCACCCCGGTACGCCACCACCATCGGCACGGTCTGCGCCGGGTCCAGCCCCGGCATCCAACGGCACGAGGACGTGCACGTGTTCCAGGCCCGGCTGCTCGGCCCGTTCTACCTGCCGCTGGTCGCGCTCAACTACGTGCTGTTCACCGTCGCCCCGGTGTGGCTGCTCTGGCACGACCACACCAACGCGCCGATCAACAGGTTCACCCGCTACTTCGAGATCGGCGTCTACCCGCACGTCTGGAACGAGGCCATCGCGTACCGGATCCAGGGGACGCCGCCGCGATGACCGGCGCCATCGAGGCGGCCGTCGCGGACGTCGCGGCCTGGCTGACCGGGACGGCGGGTGAGCCCGTCCCGGTCGGCCCGCCCCGCGACGACCCGACCGGCGGGCTCACGGTCTGGCCGCTGGAGCTGCGGCCGGCCCGGCAGACCGCGGCCGGTGGCGCGGCGCGCGAGCCGTACCGCTTCGTGGTCCGGCTGCTGGTCAGCGGCGGCGGGCCGGCGGCGGTGCCGGCGCTGGACCGGGTGCTCGCCGCCGCCACGAGCGGGGGCGGCCGGGCGGAGCTGGTGCTGGCCGCCGGCGACCCGGCGCTGTGGCGGGCGTTCGGCGTGCCGCCCCGGCCGGCGCTGCTGCTCGACGTGCCGGCCCGGATCGACCGGCCGGCGCCGACCGCGCCGCCGGTGCGCCAGCCGCTGCGGCTACGGCAGCTCGGCATGCGCACGCTCGACGGCCGGGTGGTCGGGCCGCAGGACCAGCCGCTCGCCGCGATGCGGGTGGAGCTGGTCGGCACCGCGCAGGCCACCGAGACCGACGCCACCGGCCGGTTCCGGCTGGTCGGCGTGCCGCACGACCCCGACGCCCCGGACCGTCCGGTACGGATCCGGCTGGTCGGTCGGGGGCGCGTGCACACCGCCGAGCTCGACCCGGCCGCCGACGACCTGATCGTCGTGCCCGCCCCCGACTGACTCCCCGAGGAGGACCGATGCCCACCTACTTCTCCCCCGGCATCTACGTCGAGGAGGTGCCCTCCGGGGCCCGCCCCATCGGCCCGGTCGGCACCAGCACGGCCGCCTTCGTCGGGGTCGCGCCGGACCGCACCGCCCACGTCGACCGGCCGATGGCGGTCAACAGCTGGACCGAGTTCCTGCGTCTCTACGCCGACGGCGAGCACCTGGAGAGCACCCCGCTGGCCCGGGCCGTCTTCGGCTTCCTCGACAACGGCGGCACCCGGTGCTGGGTGGTCAACGTCGGCGAGGGCGGCCAACTCACCGGCACCGGTGGGCGGCGCGGGGGCCTGCAACTGCTGGAGGCGATCGACGAGATCGCCATCCTGGCCGCGCCCGGCTACCACGACCCGGTGTCGCACGAGGCGCTGATCAGCACCGCCGAGCGGCTGCGCACCATGGTGGCGATCTGCGACCCGCCGCCCGAGGTCACCGACGTCTCCCGGCTCACCCGGGTCGCCACACCCGGCAAGCCCACCACCGGCAAACCCGCCGAGGGTACGCCGAAGGACGGCGACGACGACGCGCCCGGCACCGGCGGCGACCGGCCCCGGCAGTCCGACTTCGCCACCTTCTACTTCCCCTGGATCCGGGTCCGCGACCCGCTCGGCGGCGACCTGGTGCTCACCCCGCCGAGCGGGCACGTGGCTGGCATCTGGGCCCGCACCGACGCGCTGCGCGGCGTGCACAAGGCGCCGGCCAACGAGCCGGTACGCGGCGCGGTCGACCTGGCGTACCGGGTCACCCGGCCGGAGCACGACGTGCTCAATCCCAAGGGCGTCAACGTGATCCGGTTCTTCGCCGGCGAGGGCATCCGGCTCTGGGGCGCCCGGACGCTCGCCGCCGAGGCCAGCGAGTGGCGCTACCTCAACGTACGGCGCCTCGCCATCTCCATCGAGCAGGCCATCGCCAACGGCACCCGGTGGATGGTGTTCGAGCCGAACGACTTCACGCTGTGGCGCTCGATCCGGCGCGACATCGGTGCGTTCCTGACCCGGGTGTGGCGTGACGGCGCGCTGCTCGGCCGTACGCCCGAGGAGGCGTTCTTCGTCAAGTGCGACGAGGAGACCAACCCGGCCGACGTGCGCGACGCCGGGATGGTGGTGGCGCACATCGGCATCGCGGTGGTCAAGCCCGCGGAGTTCGTGGTGTTCAAGCTGAGCCAGTGGGCCGGCGGCACCGAGACCGAGACGATCGGAGGCTGACATGCCGACCACGGCCACCCCGCAGCCGGGCGCGCCCGTCGACCCGTACCGGGCGTACCACTTCAAGCTGCTCATCAACGGCATCACCAACGGGCACTTCACCGAGGTCAGCGGCTTCGAGGTGGCGATACCGTCGCTGGCGTACCGGGAGGCCGGCAACGAACGCATCCGTGCCGTGCCCGGGCAGGTCGAGTACGCGCCGGTGACGCTCCACTTCGGCCTGACCAACGCCCGGGAGCTGTGGGACTGGGTGAACGCGGCGGCGAAGGGCACGGTCAACCGGCGCAACGTCTCGGTGGTGCTGCTCGACCCGGCCGGCACCGCCGAGGTGCTGCGCTGGAACATGATCAACGCCTGGCCGACCCGGTGGCGGGGCGCCCACCTGAACACCCTCTCCCAGGAGATCGCCATCGAGGCGCTGACCCTGGCGTACGAGGGGCTGGAGCTGGAGTCCGGCAGTGCGACCGCCCCGGCGACCGCGTGACCGGCTGGCCCGCGCGTTGCGGGCCACCGCCGACCGTCTGACGGACCCGTCACCCGACGCCCACCGGCCTCCCGGCGTGCCGTCGGCGGCCCTGCCGCCGCGTCGCCCCGGCGAACCTCCCGAACACTGGCTCCGCCTGGTGGCCGCCCACGCCCCCGGCCTCCTCCGGGACCTCCCCCACCCCGCGCCCGTCGGCGATGACCAAGGAGTGGGCGTCGGCTCTGACCCCGTCGCCGACACGAACTCCTTGATCACCGGGCGTTCCGCGCGGGCCGGGGCGGGATGGGGCCGGGTGGGACGGCTGTGGCGTGGGTGGAGAGCGCGCCCGACCGATGGCGTCGGCGGGGCCCGGCGGCTCGGCTCGCCGAGATCTTGGTACGAAAGGGCCCCCCAAGGGGCCGCTTCCTACCAAGATCTTCACCAGCGCCCGAGCGTTGGGACGAGTGTCCCGTCCAGTGGTAGCGAGGAGGGCGGTGGAGGGGGGCGGCCCGGCGGGCCGGATGCGGCGGCGGTGACCGGCTCCGACCTGGACGGCGGGGCGGCGTGGATCGACTCGGAGTGGCGCCCGGGTCCGAGGGAGGCGGGTGCCGGACCGACCCGGGTGCCGACAGGATGGGATCCGGGCGGCACGGCACCGGTAGGCCGGGGCATGCCGCCGGCCTGGGCCGACCCGACGGGGGCAGCATCCGGGGCGATGTCCCCCGGCCCTCGGACCAATGCCGGCTCCCGCTCTACCGGATCACCGACCGCCGGATCACCGACCGCCGGATCACCGACCGCCGGATCACCGGCTGCCGGATCACCGGCGCCTGACGCAGCGGCTTCCGGAGTCTCCGCGGCATCCGCTGGCGGCGCCACGAGGCACCACGGCACACCGAGGCGGAACGATCCCGCGGAACCGGCCGACACGGGGTGGCCGGCCGACACCGGACGGCCAGGCGACACCCGATCGCCGAGCGACACCCGACGGCCCGACCAGGGCGCGGACCGGGTGGACGTACCCGGTGGAGCCGGACCGGACCGGGCGGGGACGCCGGGCCGACACGCGGCGGCCGACTCCCGTCGTGGCGGCCGGGACGGGCGCCGGGCCGACGCCACCGCCGGGCCGACGCGCGCCGGGGCGGACGGGTGGTCGGTCCGGGAGTCCGTGCTTCCGCTCTCGTTCGGACCCGCGCCACGGGGATCGGTCGACGGGCCTGACCGGGCCGGGCCCGAACGGGCCGGACACGACGGACCCGACCGGGTGCAAGGCGGCGGGTTTGCGGTGCCGCCGTCGTGGCGGCGACCACTCCCGTCGGCGTCGACGGAGCACGACGGAGGCCGGCATCGTCCGGTCGAACCGTGGCCGGCCCTGCCCGATGAGACCGGCACGGGTCGGGCCTGCGGCGCGGGGCGACCGTTCGGAGCGGGACAACCGACGGGCGCGAACGGGACGACGGAGCCGGGCACGGCGCACCGGGACCCGTGGCCGGCGCTGCCGGACGAGCCGTCGCCCCGGGCGTCGGCCGCGCGGGGCGCCCGGTTCCGGGACGCCCTGCTGGACCGGGAACAGGCGGGTGGCTGATGGAACGCGTCGCCTTCCTCGTGGACGAGTCGGGCACCCGGGTCGACTGCCTGCTCAATCCGGAGACCGTGCAGGTCACCCGGCTGGCCGGGATACGCCCGCGCGGCGGACCGGACGGGTCGCTCACCGGCGCCGGCCTCGCCGACGACCCGTTGGTCTTCACCGGCGGCGGGCGCACCGAACTGGTGCTGGACCTGCTCTTCGACATCGACTTCGTGGAGTCCCCGGCCCGCCCCGACGACGTCCGCGCGCTGACCCGTCCGCTGTGGATGCTCGCCGAGAACTCGACCGTCGAGCACGGCTGGCCGCGTCCGCCGCTGGTCCGGCTGGTCTGGGGCAAGACCTGGAACGTGCCGGGCGTGATCGCGGCGATCGCGGAACGCTTCGACGCGTTCACGCTCACCGGCACGCCCCGGCGTTCCTGGCTGCGGCTACGGCTGGTCCGGGTGGCGGAGAGCGCCGAGGCGGCCCAGGCCGGCTTCGAGGCGGAGCTGGCCGCGGCGAGCACCCCGACCGTGACGCCCGGCTCGGCGGTGGTGGCCGCCGCGGACGGCGCGGCCGAGCCGGGCTGGTCGGGTGTGCGCTTCGACCTGCTCGCCCACGACGCGTTGGGTTCCCCGCTGCGCTGGCGGCTGCTCGCCGAACACAACCGGATCGCCGACCCGCTCACGGTTCCGGCCGGCACCGCGCTGGCGGTGCCGGCGTCCGTCCTCGCCACGCCTCCGCTCGACGCCACCACCACGACGGGAGGTACGCCGTGACCGCATCCGACCCGCCCGCGCCGGTGGCGCGCGGCGGCCACCCCGCCGGCCGCCTGCCGGGGGCGCACCACGCGACGACCGGAGACGTGCGGTGAACCGGGCGGCGGCGGTCCGCGTGGACGGCCGGCCGCTGGCCGACCCGACGCGGCTGCGCGGGGTCCGGGTCGCCGCCCGGCTGGACCGGCCGACGCAGTGCGAGCTGGCGCTGGCCACCGCGCCCGGCCCGGGTGCCCTCGACCCACCGGTACGCCCCGGCGCGGCGCTCGACGTCCGCCTCGACGGGCACCCGGACGCGTTGTTCACCGGCGAGGTGACCGCCGTCGAGGTGGAGTACGCGGGCGACGGCGCTGCGCTGCTGCGGATCCGGGCGTACGACCCGCTGCACCGGCTGCGCAAGCGGCAGGAACTGCGGGTGTTCGAGTCGGTGACGGCCGCCGAGCTGGCCGGGGAGCTGTGCGCCGGGCTGGGGCTGGCGGTGGTCGCCGAGGTCGACGGGCCGCGCCTGGACCGGCTGCTCCAGCACCGGCACACCGACCTGGAACTGCTGTGCGAGGTGGCCGGCCGGGCCGGGCTGCACCTGGGCGTGGACGGGGACCGGCTGCGGCTGCTCACCCTCGACGGGCACGGCGAGCCGGTGCCGTTGACGCTCGGCGGGACCGTGCACGCGCTGCGGATCGTCGAGAACCTGGACCGGGCCGGGGCGGAGTGCGCGGCGCTGGGCTGGCACCCGCAGCGCGCCGAGCCGCTCGGGCAGCGGGCCGGCGAGGCGCGCAGCGGGCGGCGGATCCCGCTGCGCCCGGAGCCGGGCGACGTCGGCGCGGACGGGGTGCGTACCGCGGTGGACCAGCCGGGGCGCAGCGACGACGAGCTGGCCGCGCTGGCCCAGGCCGGGCTGGACGCGCGGGTCGCCGCGCTGGTCACGGTCGAGGGCACGGCCGAGGGCGACCCGGCGTTGCGACCGGGCCGGCGGATCGCGCTGGCCGGCGTCCCGGAGCCGGTGGCCGGCGTGTACGTGCTGACCGAGGTGGTGCACACGGTGGACGCGGACGGCCACCTGACCCGGTTCTCCACCGCCCCGCCCGAGCCGCCGCCGGTCGCGGCGCCGCCGGCGGCGACCGTCACGCTCGGCACGGTCACCGCCGTCGACGACCCGGACGGGCTGGGCCGGGCCCGGGTGACGCTGCCGGCGTACGGGGACCTGGACGCCGGCTGGCTCGCCGTGCTGTGTCCGGGGGCGGGCCGGGGCAAGGGGATCGTCGCGCTGCCCGACCCGGAGGACACCGTGCTGGTGGCGTTGCCCGGCGGCGAGCCGACCTCGGGCGTGGTGCTCGGCTCGCTGTTCGGCGCCGTCGAGCCGTACGACGCGGGGATCGTCTCCGGCCGGTCCCGCCGCTGGTCGATGCGGACCGGCACCGGCCAGTCCATCGTGATCGACGACGACGGGCGCACGCTGCGGCTGGCCACCGACGCGGGCAGCTTCGTCGAGCTGCGTCCCGAACTGACCACCGTGCACGCCGCCGGTGACCTGGTGCTCTCCGCGCCCGGTCGGGCCATGGTGGTGCGCGCGAAGACCGTCGACTTCCTGCACGCCCCGGCGGCCGAGGACGCGCAGACCGCCGCCGCCCAGGCCCGTACGCTCGCCCGTTCCTCCGGAGGTGGCTGATGCGCTGGATCCACCGCGACTCGTTGATCACCTGCGGCCACGACGGGCGGGTGACGAACCGCCCGTCGCAGCACTGGGTCACCGTGCGGGGCGTGCCGGCGCTGGTGCGGCCCGACCCGGTGGGACGTGACGTCACCGCCTGCCCGAACTACGGCCCGACGGTCAAACCCTGCCTGCACACGATGACCGTGACGGTCGGCTACAGCGCCTGGGTGCGGGTGGACCGGCAGCCGGTGGTGCTGTCGCACCTGGACGGCCTCACCGACGGCACGCCGCCGGGCACCGTGCACCACCAGGTCCGCGACCCGCGGCAGATGTTCCTGGGGGCGGACCGATGAGGGCCTTCCGCTTCGTCGGCGCCGGCTTCGACGCCGGCCGCGCCGGCGGCCTGGCGTTGACCGCGGCCGGCGGGCTCGCCATGACCGAGGGCGACGAGACGGTACGCCAGGCGCTGTGCCTGCTGCTGTCCACCACGCCGGGCGAGCGGTTGATGCGTCCCGGGTACGGGTCGCGGCTGCACCGGTTGGTCTTCGCGCCGAACGACGACACCACCGCCGGGCTGGCCATCCACTATGTGCGGCAGGCGATCCGGCGCTGGGAGCCGCGGGTGGAGGTGCTCGACGTGGACGCCGGCCCGGACCCGGACGACCCGTGGCGCCTGGTGATCCGGCTGGACTACCGGGTGCGGGCCAGCCTCTCCCCCGGCCAGCTCGTCTTCTCCGTCGACCTGCTGCCGCCCGACGACGAGCCCGACGACCCGGGCGACGACCCGGGCGACCGGCCCGGCGGCAGCTCCGCCGGCCGGCCCGGTGAGGAGGCCACGCCATGACGCTGCCGGTGCCGCACCTGGACGACCGCGCCTTCCTCGACCTGGTCACCGAGGCCCGGGAACGGATCCGCCGCTCCTGCCCGGACTGGACGGACCTGTCCGCGCACGACCCGGGGATGGCGTTGCTGGAGGCGTTCGCCTACCTGACCGAGGTGATGATCTACCGGCTGAACCAGTTGCCGGAGAAGGCGTACGTGGCGTTCCTGAACCTGCTCGGCGCGACCCGGCACCCGCCGGCGGCGGCCTGGGCGGACGTGCGCCTGACCCGCACCGGCCCCGACCGCGGCCCGGTGCGGGTGCCGGCCGGCACCCGGATCGCCGCGGCCCGCGGCGCCGACCCCCGGCCGGTCGTCTTCGTGACCACCGAACCGGCCCTGCTGCCCGCCGGCGAGACCGAGACGACGGTACGCGTGCACCACTGCGAGCCGGTCGACGCGGAGCTGCTGGGCACCGGCACCGGCCAGCCCGGCCAGACGTTCCGGGCCGCCCGCGCGCCGCTGACCCGCACCACCGAGGCGCTGGACCTACTGCTCGGCGTGGAGGTGCCGGCCGGCTCGGTGGAGCTGGGCGCCGCGGCCCGCGAGCACGAGGGACGCACGTACGAGATCTGGCGGCCGGTGGACAGCTTCGCCGGCGTCGGCCCGCAGGCCAGGGTCTACCTGGTCGACCGCGCCTCCGGGGTGGTCACGTTCGCGCCCGCGCTGGACCTGCGCCCGGCCACCGGCGCCGGGAGCGGGCCGGACGCCGGGCGCGGCACCGGGAGCGCCCCGGCCGACGAGGGGACAGCCGGGGTGACCACGGTGGCGGCGGTGCCGCCGGCCGGGCGGCAGGTGCGGCTCTGGTACCGGTGCGGCGGCGGGCCGGCCGGGAACGTGGCCGCCGGCGTGCTGACCAGCCTGCGCGACCCGCTGCCGGGGTTGCGGGTGGCGAACCCGCTGCCGGCCACCGGCGGCCGGGAACTGGAGTCGCTGGAGTCGGTGCTGGCCCGCGGGCCGTACGAGTTCTTCGCCCAGCAGCGCGCGGTCACCGCCCGCGACTTCGAGGTCCTCGCCACCGGCTCCGGCGCGGTGGCGCGGGCGCGGGCGTTCACCCGGGCCGCCGTCTACAGCTTCGCCCGGCCGGGCGAGGTGGAGGTGGTGCTGGTGCCGTACGTGCCGGAGGCGGCCCGCCCCGGCGGCCGGCTGCCGGTGGCGGTGCTGCGCGAGCACGAGGTCGAGGAGGCGCGCCGCCGGGTCGAGGCCGACCTGGAACGCCGCCGCGCGCTGGGCACGGCGGTGCGGGCCGGCTGGGCCCGCTACAAGGCGGTCTCGGTCCGGGCCCGGGTGGTGGTGCGCCGCGAGGAGGACGTGGACGCGGTCCGCCGGCGCATCCACGACCGGCTGCACCAGACGCTCAGCCCGCTGCCCACGACGCTCAACCCGACCGGCTGGGCGTTCGGCGAGCCGCTGCGCGCGTCGAACGTCTACCGGATGCTGGAGCACGCCGAGCCGGGCGTGCGGTACGTCGAGTCGGTGCGGTTCGTGGTCGACGAGGCGCCGGACGCGCAGGTGCGGACCGTCGCGGTGGACCAGTACCAGCCGGACACCTGGTACGCCGGGCGCGGGCCGGTGCTGTTCCGCTCGACCGACGCGGGCGCGGGCTGGGAGCCGGCCGGCCGGTTCGACGACGAGACGGTGGTCCGGGTGGCGCCCGCGCCCGCCCCGACCCGCCCCGGCGTGGTGCCCCGGGCCGGTTCGGTGGCCGTGGTGACCGCCCGCGACGCCGGCGGCTCCCGGGTGCGGCTGAGCACCGACCTGGGCGAGACATGGACGCTGCTCACCGACCTCGACTCCGGCGTGCGGGACCTGGCCTGGATCGACCGGGACGGCACCGGCGCGCTGCTGCTGGCCACCGACGCCGGCCTGTACGAGGTGCCGCTGCTGCCCGGCGCGGTGCCGTTGCAGATCCTGGTCGACCCGGCCGACGCCGACCGCGGGTTCTACGCGGTGCGGTCGTTCGTCTCCGAGCGCGGCGCGCCCGGCGTGGCGGTCGCCGCGCAGGCCGGCTTCGGCGTCTACCTGTCCGTCGCGGCCGGCCGCCCCGGCACGTTCAGCCACGTCGGCCTGGCCAACGTGGACAACCGGGTCCTCGCGGTGCAGTACGACGGCCCGGCCACGCTGCTGTGGTGCGGCGCGGGCGAGCCGGACCCGAAGAAACCCGGCCAGGGCGCGCACCGCACCCGGCTGTTCGAGTCCGACGTGCAGTGGCAGTCGATGGCCGCCGGCTGGATCGGCGGCACCTGCCGGGACCTGGCGTTCAGCGGGCCGCTGGCGCTGGCGGCCACGCAGAGCGGCGGCGTGGTCCGGCTGGACACCCTCGCCGGGCAGCCGCAGTGGCGGCCGGTGATGGTCAACTGCGGGCTGCCGCTGCGGGACCGGACCCGGTTCTCGCCTGTCGACGCCATCGCCGCCACCGCGCCGGCCGACCCGTCCGGCGCCGGTCGGCTGGTGCTGGCCGGCGGCGAGCGCGGCGTGTACCGCAGCGGTGACGGCGAGGACTGGACGGCCAGCGCCAACCAGGCCACCGCCGACGTGGTCACCGTCCCCGGCACCTGGCTGCTCTGCTCCGGCGAGCACGACATCGAGGTGGTGCGGCAGGATGCGCCGAACCGCGATTGAGCGGCTGCTGCCGGCCGCGTACCAGCGGGCCGCCGGCCCGGGCAGCGTGCTGGGCGCGCTGCTGGACGTGATGGAGGCGCTGCACGAACCGGACGAGGCGGTGCTCGCCGACGTCGACGCGTTGTTCGGGCCGTACCGGACACCGGACGGGTTCGTGGCGTACCTGACCCGCTGGGTGGCGATGGACCACGTGGTCGCCGCGCCGCGCGCCGACGCGCCACCGCCGCTGCCGCTGGGCCGGCTGCGGGACCTGGTCGCGCACGGCGCGCTGCTGGCCCGCTGGCGCGGCACCCCGTACGGGATGCGCACCGCGCTGGAGCTGGCCACCGGGGTGACCGGGTTCGTGCTGGACGAACCGGCCGACCGGCCGTTCCACCTGGTGGTGCGCGTGCCGGCGGCCGCCGCGGACCGGCTGGCGCTGATCGGCCGGATCGTCGAGGCGGAGAAACCGGCAGCGGTCACCGTCGAGGTGGTCGCCGCCCCGGCCGGCCCGCCCCACGACCCACCCGCCGGCCCGGCCGACGACCCGCCCCCGCCCGGGCCGGTACGCGCGGTCGGCCGGGCGCCCGTGCCCCCACCCCTGCCCCACGAGCCGCCGGAGGAGTCGTCATGACCACCGAATGGACCGTCGTCGCCGCCGCCGAACAGTTCACCCTGGACGCCCGCAACGCCGGGGAGTTGACCTTCACCGTGTCCAACCCGGGCCCGGCGCCGGACACCGTGGTGTTCGACGTGGCGCCCGGCGAGGGCAGCCAGCGGGCCTGGTTCACGGTCACCGAACCGCAGCGGGTGGTGCCCGGCCAGGGCTCGGTGTCGGTGCTGGTCCGCCTCGCCGTGCCGGCCGGCACCCCGCCCCGGCGGTACGACATGACCGGGTTCGCGTACTCGGCGAACACCGCCCCGGAGGAGAGTTCCCGGTCCAGCGGCCGGGTGACGTACGACGTGCGGGCGGTCGCGCCGCCGAAGCGTACGCCGTGGCCGTGGCTGGCCGCCGCGGCGGTGCTGCTGCTGGTGGTGACCGGCGTGGCGGTCTGGCTGGTGACCCGCCCGGAGCAGCCGTCGCCGCCTCGGCCGGCGGCGGTGACCGTGGAGGCGGAGACGCTGGTGGCCGCCGCCGAGGTCCGGTCCACCACGGCCGCGAAGGCCGAGGTGGTGGCGCAGGACAACTGCTGCGACGTGACGTGGTCCGGCGACTCGCAACTGTTCTTCCTGGGCCGGGCGGTCGGTGACCGGGTGACCGTGCCGGTGGACGTGCCGGCGGACGGCGCCTGGCGGTTCTCCACCGTGCGCACCACCTCGTTCGACTACGCGAACACCATCTGGCTGGTCGACGGCCGGCAGGTGGGCGACACGTTCCTCGGCTTCACGCCGACCGTGGTGCGCACCGACGACGTGGAGGTGGGCACGCTGGAGCTGACCCGGGGCACGCACAGGCTGACGCTGGTGGTGGTGAGCCGGACCCAGGGCACCGACCGCTACTTCGCCGGCGTCGACCAGATCCGGTTCACCCCGGTCGGCCAACCATGAGTGGTCGGCAGAAGCTGCTGGTGGTCGCGCTGGCCGGGCTGCTGGTGGTGCTCTACGTGGTGGCGGTGGCCGGGCGGCACGACGGCCCGGGTGACCCGGCCGCCGGGCCGGGACCACTGGCCTGGCTGGGACGCGGCGTCGGCACGGTGGACCCGGCGACGGTGGGCGTGGCGTGCGTGCCGCCGGCCACCGCCCCGACCGCCACCGCCGACGGGGTGGTGGTCGCGTTCGGCGCCACCTGCCGGCTGCGCGTCGCCGACCCGGGTGCGCTGCGCACGCTGGTGCTGCGCGGCGCGACGCCGTTCGAGGTGACCGCCCGCGCGCCCGGCGACGCGGACGTCACGGTCACCGACGAGGTCACGCCCGGCCCGGACGGGGCGACGGTGGCGAAGGTGGCGGTGGACCGGGAGACCGAGGTGCTCCTGCGGTGCCCGGGAGGTGGCGGGTGCACGGTCACGCTCGCCCGGTCCTGACCGGGCCCGACTGCGGGGAGGCGCGACATGGGTGAGCTGCGGAAGCCGTTCCTGCTGCTGGCGCTGCTGGCGGTGGCGCTGGTGGTGGGCGTGGAGCTGGGCGCGGCGGCGCTGACCGGCGGCGGGGACGCGGGCGCCGCGCTGCGGGACAGCGCCGGCGGGCTCGGCGTCGAGCTGGGCGACGTCGGCGCGGTGGCCGAGCCGTCCGGTCGGGGCACCGGCTACCTGGCGCTGATCGACGTGGTGGCGCTCTGGACCACCGGGCTGTTCGCGCTGAGCCTGGTGCTGCCGGACCGGGTCCAGGGCCGGGTGCAGGGCGCGGCCACGCTGGTCTTCTCGGTGGTGCTGCTGGTGGTGTCGCTGGTGCTGCTGGTCGTCGCGTTCGTCGAGCTGACGGTGATGGTCTCGCTGTTCCTGGCGGTCCCGTTCGGCACGCTGGCGTACCTCGCGGTGTGGGGGTTCTTCCCGGTCGGCGACGCGGCCGTGCTGCTCGGGCTGGCGCTGCTGCTCAAGCTGGTCTGGGCCGGGCTGCTGCTGGCCGCGCAGCCGCGCTTCCTGCGCAACAAGGGGCTGGTGCTGCTGGCGTCGACCACGCTGCTGTGCACCGTGGTGTTGCAGTTCCTGCACGGCCTGGTGCCGGTGATCCTGGTCAGTGTCGTCGACGACCTGGGCGCGGTGGTCTTCGCGGTGGTCGCGGTCATCTGGGCGCTGGTGCTGCTGGTCGGCTCGATCCCGGCGATCGTCAAGGCGGTGCGGACCACCGCGACGACGTCCGGCCGCACCGTCAGCTGACCGGGTCGCCGGTGGCGAGCGCCGCCAGGCGCGGGAGCTGCGCCGGGTCGGTGAGCGCCGAGCCGACCGCCACCACGCGTACGCCGGCGGCCAGGAAGTCGCCCGCGTTGCCGGCGTCGATGCCGCCGGTGGCCACGAAGCGTGCCTCCGGCAACGGCCCGGCGACCGCCCGGAACCAGGCCGGGCCGAGACTGACCGCCGGGAACGCCTTGAGCCAGACCAGGCCGTGGTCGAGCGCCCGCTGCGCCTCGGTCGGGGTGGCCACGCCGGGCAGGTGCGGGATGCCGTAGCCGCGCGCCGTGTCCGCGACGACCAGGTCCAGGCCGGGGGCGACGGTGAACGCCGCGCCGGCGCTCATCGCCTGGCGGACCTGCGCCGGGGTGCGGACCGTGCCGGCGCCGACGAGCCGGTCCCGGCGACGTCCGGCGGTGACCGCGGCGCTCAGCGCGGGCACCGCCGCGGGGGTACGGATCGGGACCTCCACCACGTCGATCCCGAGATCCCAGGCCAGCTCCGCGAGCCGGACCGTCTCCTCCGGCGGCAGGTCGCGCAGGATCACCATGACCCGCCCGTCGCCGAACAGCGGGGCGAAGTCGTGCTCGGTCATGTGCCGCTCCCTTCGTCGCGGCGCCTCGCCGGCGCCGCCCATTCCCGGTCCGTCAGCGCCAGCGCCCGGGCGATCCCGGCCGGATCGGGCGGCGACGCGGTGTCGCCCGGCGTGGCCAGCACCGGCGCGGCGGTGAGATGCCCCATCCGCAGGCAGGCGCACAGGTCGAGGTCGCGCAGCAGCCCGGCGAGGAAGCCGGCGGCGAACGCGTCCCCGGCGCCGACCGGCTCCACCACGTCGACCGGGGGCGTCGGCACGAAGACCGCCGGCCCGCTACGCGGCAGCGCGGTCGCGCCGACCGGCCCGTCCTTGACCACCACCAGCTCCGGCCCGGGCAGCAAGTCGCGGACGGCGGCCGGGTCGGCGCTGCCCCACAGCGTCGCCGCCTCGTCCAGCCCGACGAGCACCACGTCGGCGCGGTCGGCCAGGTCGCGCAGCGCCGGCGCGGCCCGGTCGGCGGGCCAGAGCGCCGGACGGTGGTTCACGTCGAACGTGGTCCGGGCCCCGGGCAGCGCCCGCCCGGTCAGCGCGTGCGCGAGCAACTCCCGGCAGGAGTCGGAGAGCGCGGCGGTGATCCCGGACAGGTGCAGCAGCCGCACCCCGGCCAGCCGCGGGTCGGCCAGGTCCGACGCGCCGAGGCGGCTCGCCGCGGACCCGGCGCGGTGGTAGTGCACGCGGGTGCCGGCCGGGCCGGGGTCCTTGAGGTAGACGCCGGTCGGGGCGGCCGGGTCGACCGTGACCGTGCGGACGTCCACCCCGGCGGCGGCGATCTCGGCGACCACCCGGCGGCCGAACGGGTCGTCGCCGACCCGGCTGACCCAGGCGGCGCGGTGGCCGAGCCGGGCCAGGCCCATGGCCACGTTGGACTCCGCGCCGCCGACGCCGACCGCCAGCCGGTCGGCGTGCTCCAGCGGCCCGCCGTCGTCGGGCGCGAGCACCACCATGGTCTCCCCCACGCAGGCGACCTCCGGGCCGGTCAAGGTGTGTCCTTTGTGCGCGACTGCGGGGCTCGCAACCCCGGCTCACTCCTCGCGCTCACGGGAGCCGCCATCCGTTCCGCGACCTCGGCCCGGTCCAGGTGGCCGTCGACGACGAGGACCCGGTGCCGGTTGCGGCGCGGCCGGTCGGCGGCGACCACCGCCGGGCGGTCGAACGCGTACGCGACGCAGACGCCCGGGTACATCGCGGTGCGGACGAACCACCTGTCGCCCGGCCCGAGCCCGCTGAACACCAACGTGTACGCGGCGCCGCCGGGCGCGGTGCCGGACAGCGCCAGCCAGGGCGCGGCCGAGCCGTTGACCGCCTCCTCGCCGACCGCGTCCACGGTGCACACCCGGGGTTCCGGGCCGGCGACCGCCCGCCAGAAGAAGCCGCCGTAGCCGGCGCCGCCGGGGCGACCGTTGGTGGCCGGGCTGCCCAGGTGGACGTCGGCGCCGGTGGCGGACGTGAACGTGGCGGACAGGTCGAGCCACCAGGCGTCGTCCCCGGCCGGCGCGGCGGTGAGCCGGCGGTGCTCGCGCAGCAGCGTCCGGCCGTCGGCGTCCCGCCAGTCGAGGTCGTGGTCGAGCCGGTCGGCGGCCCGCTCCCGCCAGCCGGTGTGGGCGATGACGCCGTGGTCGTCCCGCCAGGTGTAGCCGGTGCCGCGCACGTACGTCCGGCCGCCCCAGAAGTTGGCGCCGGCCACGTCCGGCACGGTGAGGGACGCGCCGAGGTGCCAGAGGTGGTCGGCCGGGAGCGCGTCGGTGACCGGGGTGCCGGCGCGGGTGCGCACCGGATGCAGGTAGGGCCGGGGGCCGTGGCGCGGGTCGAGGTCGGGGCGGACCAGGTAGCGGGCCACCTCGACCCCGGCCACGACCAGCCGCTCCTCGCCGGGACCGGCGGTCACGACGCCTCCGGCCCGAGCGCGGCGGAGTGGGCGCGCGCCCGGCGTCGGGCGTCGACCGCGTGCAGCGCGGCGAGGGCGTACCCGCCGAGGATCGGCACCGCCACCGGGGTGACGAGCGCGGCGAGCAGCGCGGCGAGCCCGCCGATCCCGGCCGCGGCGGCCCAGCCGCCGGGGTGTCGGGTGCAGACGCGGGCCACCTCGCGGGCGGCGCGGCGCCAGCCCCGGCCTCCGGTGCGCCCGACCGCGACGGCGACCAGGCCGGCGTACCCGAGCAGGGCCGCGACCACGACGGCGGTGACCGCCAGGGCGGGCCCCCCGCCGGGGACCCGGCCGGTGGCCAGCGCCCACATGTCGACGGTGAGCAGCGCGGCGACCGCGAGCGCGACGGCGCTGACCGCCGTGCCGGCGGGCACGGCGCGGCCGAACCGGGTCAGGCTGGTCCGGGCCGGCGGCCAGCTCCCGGTGCCGGACCGGTCGTGCAGCGCGGCGGAGGCGGTGGCGACGGCCGGGGCGAGCGTGAGCACCGGCAGCGACGCCGCCGCCACCGCGAGCCCGAGCAGCGCCAGGTCGGCCGCCTCGGCCACGGTGTCCCGCCAGTCCCGGCGGGGGGCCTCGGCGCTCATCCCTTCAGCCCGCTGGTGTTGATGCCCTCGACCAGCATCCGCTGGAAGGCGAGGAAGAACAGGAACACCGGCAGCAGCGACAGCACCGACATGGCGAACATCGGGCCGACCGCGCTCTGGCTGGTCGAGTCGATGAACAGCGTCAGCGCCACCGGGACGGTGTAGTCCTCCAGCGTGGACAGGAAGACCAGTTGGCGGAAGAAGTCGTTCCAGGTCCAGATGAACGAGAAGATCGCGGTGGTGACCAGCGCGGGGCGGCTCAGCGGCAGGATCACGTGCCGGAAGACGCCGTACGGCGACGCGCCGTCGATCTTGGCGGCCTCGTCCAGTTCGCGGGGGATGCCGCGCATGAACTGCACCATGAGGAAGACGAAGAACGCCTCGGTGGCCAGGAAGTGCGGGATGAGCAGTGGCAGGTACGGCCAGTCGCCGCCGACCAGGTCGAGGCTGCGGAACAGGATGTACTGCGGCACGATCAGCACGTGCCCGGGCAGCAGCAGGGTGCCGATCATGACGGTGAACCACGCCTTGCGGAACCGGAACCGCAACCGCCCGAGGGCGTACGCGGCCAGCAGGCAGGACAGCGCGTTGCCGACCACGGTGAGCAGGCTGACCATGGCGCTGTTGAGGAAGAACCGGCCGAAGCTGACGTCGAAGTTCGTCCAGCCCTCGGCGTAGTTGCCGGGGGTGAACTCCTTCGGCAGCAGGCCGATGTTGTTGACGATCTCGGCCGGCGACTTGACCGAGGTGCCGAGCATCCAGATCAGCGGGTAGAGCACCACCGCCACGATCGCCACGAGCACCACCAGGCGCAGCGCCTGCCGGTTGCGCGGGCGGCGGCGGCCGGCGACGGCGGTCACCGCGGTCATGAGTCGTCCCCTCCGTCCGAGTAGTGCACCCAGAACCGGCCGGTGCTGAAGAACACGGCCGTGATGAGCGCGATGGCCAGCAGGAACACCCAGGCCATCGCCGAGGCGTAGCCCATCTCCAGGTCGGTGAAGCCGGAGATGTAGAGCTTGAGCGTGTACATCAGGGTGGAGTCGACCGGGCCGCCGGTGCCGTTGCTGAGCACGAACGCGGCGGTGAAGCCCTGGAAGCCGTGGATGGTCTCCAGCACCAGGTTGAAGAAGATCACCGGGGAGAGCATGGGCAGGGTGACCGCGCGGAACCGTCGCCAGGTGCCGGCGCCGTCCACGGCCGCCGCCTCGTACAGCTCGACCGGGACCTGCTTGAGCCCGGCCAGGAAGATCACCATGGGCGCGCCGAACTGCCAGATCGCCAGCACCATCAGCGTCTGGAGCGCCCAGTCCGGGTCGGCGACCCAGGGCAGCCCCTCGATGCCGAAGAGCGCGAGGAACGAGTTGAACGCGCCGTCCCGGTTGAACATGTTGACCCAGACGATGGCCAGCGCGACGCTGCCGCCGAGCAGCGACGGCAGGTAGAACAGGCCGCGGAACAGCCCGACGCCGCGCCAGGTGCGGTTGAGCAGCAGCGCCACGCCGAGCGCGGCGGCGAGCTTCAGCGGCACGGCGACCAGCGCGAACGTCAGCGTGACGCGCACCGCGTGCCAGTACGACGGGTCGGCGGTGAACATCCGCTCGTAGTTGGCCAGCCCGACCCAGCGCACCTCGGACAGCGGGGTGAGGATGTCGTAGTCGGTGAAGCTCAGCCAGAGCGAGAGCAGCATGGGGATCGCCGTGACGCCCATCAGTCCGATGAGCCAGGGCGAGAGGAAGACGTACCCTGCCAGGCCCTCGCCGAGCCGGGCCCGGCCGGCCCCGCGCCGCGTGGGGCGGGGGCCGACCGGTCCGGTTCGCGGGCTCCGGCCGGGCGCCGTGGTGAGGGCCACGGGTCCGGTTCCTTTCCGTCGAGGGGTCAGGCGATCGCGGCTTTGCAGGCGGTGACGAACTGCTCCGCCGCCTGGGCCGGGGTGGCGCGGCCGTACTGGGCGTTCTCGGCGGCCTTGGTCAGCTCCGACTTGACCTTGCTGTGGCCCTTGATCGGGACCTGCGGGGACGGCCCGAACTTCTGCGCCAGCTCGGACTCGACCTGGATGGACTGCTTCATGGCCGGGTCGGTGGCGGTCTCACTGACCTTGGCCCGCAGGTCCATGTTGGAGGGCAGGCCGCGGTCGGTGCCGAGCAGCGCCACCGCCTCCGGGTCGTTGTTCAGGAAGTTGATCACGTCGACCGCGACGTCGCGGTGCTTGCTGCCCTTGAACACCGACCAGTACATGGAGGCGCGGGCCCACTGGGCGCTCGGGTCACCGGGGTAGGCGACCACGCCCAGCTCGTCCTTGGTGTTCTTCTTCAGGTCCGGCATCTGGTTGGCCCAGACCCAGGAGGTGGCCGCCTTGCCGGTGACCACGAGCTGCTTGGTGATGTCGGTGGCGTTGCCCTGGTGGATGACGTCCGCGGTCGGGGTGGCGCCGGAGTCCCGGGCGCCCTTCCACAGCTCGAACCACTTCGTCACGTCCTCGACCGTGAAGCCGAGTTCCTTGCCCTTGTACAGGTCCTTGCCCTGCTGGCGCAGCCAGACCCAGAGCGCCTTGTAGTCGGCGCTGGGGTCCTGGGTGCCGGGCACCTTCGTCTTCTTCGCCACCTGCTCGGCCCAGGCGATGTGCTCCTCCCAGCTCATCCCGGTGGTCGGCTCCGGCAGCCCGTTCTTCGTCAGCAGCGTCTTGTTGTAGACCAGGCCCTGGGTGTTCTCCCCGGCGGCCACCCCGGCGAGCTTGCCGTCGACCACGCCGTACTCCAGCAGGCTCTTCGGGAACTTCGACACGTCGAGCTTGCCGGAGTCGCGGTAGCTGCCCAGGTCGAGCGTGGTGCTGCGGGCGGCGTACTCGGCCAGGTAGTTGTCGTCGATCTGGAACAGGTCGGGCGGGTTGCCGCCGGCGGTCAGCGTGGCGAGCTTGTCGAAGTAGCCCTGGTTGGCCTGCCAGGTCTTCTCGAACGTCACGTCGGGGTGCTTCTTCGTGTAGAGGGCCAGGGCGTCCTCGGTGAGCTTGGCCCGGGCCTCGCCGCCCCACCAGAAGACGGAGAGCTTGACCGGGCCGCCGTCGCCGGCGGCGTCGTCGTCGCCGCAGCCGGCCGCGCCCAGCGCGAGCGGCGCGGCCAACGCGACGACGGCCAGGCCGCGGACGAATCGACGTCGGGACAGGGGGGTACGGTGATCCCGCCCGGCGGGTGCGCCGGCGGTGGGGGGCGTTGCGGGGTGCATCTGCGCTCACTCCTCGGCTGTGGGAGGCGACGACGTCACCGGCGGCCGTCCACGGGTCGCCCGGGTCCGCACCGCTATGCGGGCCCGGGCCACCTGCTCAGGCCCCGGTGCCGTCCCGACCGGGAACGGGCCCGGTCGAGTCGCGGACGACCAGTACGGTCTGGAGCATTACCTGTGCGGTGGTGCGACGGTCGCCGGCCGACGCGCCCCGGCCCCGCACGCCACGCGGCGCGTCGGAGTCGAGTTGCAGCAGCATGTCGACGGCCGTCCGGCCGGCGGCCGCGGTCGGCGTGGCCACCGTCGTCAACTTGGGGCGGGTGAGCCGGCTCAGCGCGATGTCGTCGACGCCGACCACGCTGACGTCCTGCGGCACCCGCAGCCCCAGCGCGTCCAGCCCTTCGATCAGGCCGATCGCCATCAGGTCGTTGTAGGCGAGCACGGCGGTGACGCCGCTGCGGCGTACCTGGTCGGCGAGCGCGCCGCCGCCAGTCTCGGTGGGTTGGTTGGGCCCGAGCAGGGTCAGCTCGGCGCCGCCGCCCCGGGCGGCCGCCGAGGCGGCCCGGCGCATCTCCCGGGCGGTCCAGGAGCCGCGCGGGCCGCCGAGCAACGCGATCCGCCGGTGACCGAGGCCGAGCAGATGCTCGATCGCGGAACGGGCGCCCTGCCCGACGTCCATCATCACGCAGGGCAGGCCGGCGACCTGGCGGTTTATCACCACCACCGGGACCTCGCGGCTGACCTGCTCGATCAGGCTGTTGCTCATCCGGGGGCTGCACAGCAGCACGCCGTCGACCTGTTTGGCGAGCGCGTGGACCAGGTCCTCCTCGGCGGCCACGTCCTCGTTGGTGTCGGCCACGAACACGTGGTAGTCGCGGTGCCGGGCCTGTCCCTCCGCGGCCTTGATCAGCGGCGGGAAGAACGGGTTGGCGATGTCGGCCACGATCAGGCCGATGTTGTGGGTCCGGCCGGTGATCAGGGCCCGGGCGGCCCGGTTGGGCCGGTAGCCGAGGTCCTCCGCACAGGCCAGCACCCGGACCCGGGTCTCCGGGTTGACCAGGTGCGGGGCCGAGAACGTGCGGGAGACGGTGGAGATGTGCACGCCGGAGGCCCGGGCGACGTCCCGGATGGTGGCTGGCACGGCGGGCTCCCTCGTCCGATGTGGTGGGGGTCACGGGGTGTCGCCAATTAATGCAAACGGTTGCGCCGGTGTCAACGGTCCATTGTTACGTCTCGATTGCGGTACCGCTCCCGGTGGGCGCACAAAAACGTACTAATATGGATTCATAGGGCGGGATGTTCATCGACCGTTGACGACGTCTCGGCCGACGTGGTTTCTTCGGCTGCAAACCTTTGCAGAACCGCGGGAGGCCGACGTCATGTCACCACCGGCCCGGAAACGGGTCCGCCACGCCCTGGTCGGCGCCGGGGCGCGCGCCGAGATGTTCGTCCGCGCGCTCGCGCTCGACCACGCCGACACCGCCGAGCTGGTCGCCCTGGCCGACGTCAACCAGGCCCGGATGGACGCGCACAACCGCTGGCTCGCCGACCTCGGCCACCCGCCGGTGCCCACCTACGCCGCCGCCGACTTCGCCACCATGCTGGCGCAGGAGCGGGTCGACGTGGTGCTGGTGACAAGCGTCGACGTCACCCACGACGAGTACGTGACCGCCGCGCTGCGGGCCGGCTGCGACGTGGTCACCGAGAAGCCGATGACCGTCGACGCGCCGCGCTGCCGGCGCGTCCTGGACGCGGTCGCGGAGACCGGCCGGCAGGTCACCGTCGCGTTCAACTACCGCTACAACCCGCTGCACGAGCAGCTCCGCCGGCTGCTCGCCGACGGCGCGGTGGGCGAGATCGGCTCGGTGCACTTCGAGTGGCTGCTGGACGTGCGGCACGGCGCCGACTACTTCCGCCGCTGGCACCGGGACAAGGCCACCTCCGGCGGCCTGCTCGTGCACAAGGCCAGCCACCACTTCGACCTGGTCAACTGGTGGCTGGACGCCCGACCGGTCGAGGTGTACGCGGCCGGCCGGCTGTTCTTCTACGGCGAGACCGGCCGCCGGCACGGCTACGCCCGCGACTACGACCGGGCGCACGGCGCCCCCGCCGCCGCCGACGACCCGTTCGCGCTGCGACTGGCCGAGCACCCCCGGCTGCGTGAGCTGTACCTCGACGCCGAGGCCGAGGACGGCTACCACCGGGACCGCAACGTGTTCGCCCCCGGCGTGACCATCGAGGACGACCTCGCGGTGCTGGCCCGCTACTCCACCGGCGCGACCATGACCTACCACCTCACCGCGTACGCGCCCTGGGAGGGCTACCGGGTGATGGTGAACGGCAGCCGGGGCCGCCTCGAACTGGAGGTCACCGAGAGCGACCACGTCAGCCCCGGCGGCGCGTCCGCGCTCAAGGGCGCCGCGCTGCACGGCGACGAGGCCGCGGTGGAACGCGGCGCGGCCCGGCTCACGCTGCGCCCGTTCTGGGCGCCGCCGGTGGAGATCGCAGTGGAGGGCTGGACCCGGCGCGGGCACGGCGGCGCGGACGCCCGGATGACCCGGGTGCTGCTCGGCGGCGAACCCGACCCGCTCGGCCGCGCCGCCGCCGCGTACGACGGCGCGCTCGCGCTGCTCACCGGCCTGGCCGCCAACCGCTCGCTGGAGACCGGCGCGCCCGTCCGGGTCGCCGACCTGCTCACCCTGCCCTGACCGAGGAGACCGCTTCCGTGCCGATCATCTCCCCCAGCGATCTGCTGCTGCCCGCCGAGCCCGGCCAACGCGCGCTGGCCCGCGAGCTGTACGCCCTGGCGGCCACGCAGCCGATCATCTCCCCGCACGGGCACGTCGACCCGGCGCTGCTGGCCGAGGACCGCCCGTTTCCCGACCCGGCCCGGCTGCTGATCGTGCCCGACCACTACCTGACCCGGATGCTGCTCAGCCAGGGCGTGCCGCCGGCCGACCTGGGCGTGCCGAGCGTCGACGGCAGCCCGGTCGAGACGGACGGGCGGACCATCTGGCGGCGCTTCGCCGCGCACTGGCACCTGTTCCGGGGCACGCCGTCGCGGCTGTGGCTGGAACAGACGTTCCGGAACGTGTTCGACGTGCACACGCCGCTCTCCCCGGCCACGGCCGACACGGTCTACGACGCGCTCGCCGCCCGCCTCGCCGAGCCGGCGTTCCGGCCCCGGGAGCTGTTCACCCGCTTCGGCATCGAGGTGCTCGCCACCACCGAGTCGCCCCTGGACGACCTGGGCCGGCACGCCAAGCTCGCCGCCGACGGCTGGGGCGGGCCGGGCGGGCGGGTGGTCACCACGTTCCGCCCGGACGACGTGGTGGACATGGAGTTCGACGGCTGGGCGGCCAACGTGGACCGGCTCGCCGACGTCTCCGGCGAGGACACCGGCACGTACGCCGGCTACCTGGCCGCGCTGCGGCAGCGCCGGGCGGCGTTCGTCGCGGCCGGCGCGACCTCCACCGACCACGGGCACCCCACCGCCCGTACCCTCGATCTCGACCCGGCGCAGGCGGCGGCGCTGTACGACAAGGGCCGGCGCGGCCTCGCCGACCCGGGCGACGCGGAGGCGTTCCGGGCGCACATGCTGCTGGAGTTCGCCCGGATGTCACTCGACGACGGCCTGGTGATGCAACTGCACCCGGGCGCGGTGCGCAACCACAACCGCTGGCTGCACGCCCGGCACGGCCGCGACGTCGGCGGCGACGTGCCGCAGGCCACCGACTACGTGCACGGCCTGGCCCCGCTGCTGGACGCGCACGGCAACGACCCGCGGCTGACCGTGGTGCTGTACACGCTCGACGAGGACACCTTCACCCGGGAACTGGCACCCCTCGCGGGCGGCTACGCGGCGCTGCGGCTCGGCGCGCCGTGGTGGTTCCTCGACTCGCCGGAGGTGCTGCGCCGGTTCCGGGAGGCGGTCACCGAGACCGCCGGCTTCTACAACACCGCCGGGTTCGTCGACGACACCCGCGCGTTCTGCTCCATCCCGGTCCGCCACGACGTGGCCCGCCGGGTCGACGCCGGTTTCCTGGCCCGCCTGGTCGCCGAGCACCGCCTCGACGCCGACGAGGCCGCCGAGACCATCGTCGACCTGGCGTACCGGCTGCCCAAGCAGGTCTTCAAGTTCTCCGGAGGGCGCTCATGACCAGGATCGTCGACGTCGAGGTGCACGACGTGCGCTTCCCCACCGCCGCCAGCGGCGACGGCTCCGACGCGATCAACCGGGGCGACTACTCGGCCACCTACGTGGAGCTGACCACCGACGGCGGGCCGACCGGCACCGGGTTCACGTTCACCAACGGCCGGGGCAACGAGATCACCTGCGCGGCGGTCCGCGCGCTCGCCCACCACGTACGGGGGCGCACGGTCGCCGAGATCGCCGCCGAGCCGGTGGCGTTCTGGCGGTCGCTCACCGCCGACGTGCAACTGCGCTGGCTCGGGCCGGAGAAGGGAGTGATCCACATGGCCACCGGCGCGCTTGTCAACGCGGTCTGGGACCTGCGCGCGAAGCTGGCCGGCAAGCCGATGTGGCGGTTCCTCGCCGAGCTGCCCACCGACGAGCTGGTGGCCACCGTCGACTTCCACCACATCACCGACGCGCTCACCCCGGACGAGGCGGCGGCCATCCTGGACAAGGGACGCGACGGGCTCGGCGAGCGGCTGGCCGGGCTGGAACGCGACGGCTTCCCCTCGTACACCACGTCGGTGGGCTGGCTCGGCTACCCGGACGAGCAGGTGCGCGCGCTGACCCGCGACGCGTACGCGGCGGGGTGGCGGGCGATGAAGATGAAGGTCGGTGGGCGGCTCGACGACGACCTGCGCCGGGGGAGGATCATCCGGGCCGAGATCGGCCCGGACGCGTTGCTGATGATGGACGCCAACCAGGTATGGGACGTGGACGAGGCGATCGCCGCGATGAGCGTGCTGGTCGAGGTCGACCCGTACTGGATCGAGGAGCCCACCCACGCCGACGACGTGCTCGGGCACGCCCGGATCGCCCGCGCGGTGACCGAGCTGTCCGGCGGCCGGTGCCGGGTCGCCACCGGCGAGGTCGCGGCCAACCGGGTCATCTTCAAGCAGTTGCTCCAGGCCGAGGCGATCGGCGTGATGCAGGTCGACGCGTGCCGGGTCGGCGGCGTCGACGAGGTGCTCGCCG
This sequence comes from Micromonospora sp. AKA38, assembly GCF_027925725.1. Classification (NCBI taxonomy): domain Bacteria; kingdom Bacillati; phylum Actinomycetota; class Actinomycetes; order Micromonosporales; family Micromonosporaceae; genus Micromonospora; species Micromonospora sp. AKA38. The sequence continues at coordinate 1,790,939 of NZ_BNEI01000005.1, forward strand.
AGCTGCTGCTGGCCGCGAAGTTCGGGGTGCCGGTCTGCCCGCACGCCGGCGGCGTCGGGCTGTGTGAGTACGTCCAGCACCTCGCGGTCTTCGACCACCTGCGGGTGAGCACCGGCCTGGACGGCCGGATGGTCGAGTACGTGGACCACCTGCACGAGCACTTCGTCGACCCGGTCCGCACCCGCGGCGGGCGCTACCTGCTGCCCACCGCGCCCGGCTACAGCGCCACCATGCGGCCGGAGTCGATCGCGGAGTTCCGCTTCCCGGAGGGACCGGCATGGCGCTGACCGTCGACACCGACCGGCTCGGCCTGGCCACGCTGCGCCGGCTGCCCGAGGAGAGCCGGCCGCTGGTGCGCCCCGGCACCGTGCCGGCCGGCATCGTCCACCTCGGGCTCGGCGCGTTCCACCGCGCCCACCAGGCCGTGCACACCGAGGCGGCGGTCGGCGCCGCCGGCGGCGACTGGGGCATCGTCGGCATCGCGCCGCGCAGCACCGACGTGGTCGAGGCCCTCGCTGCGCAGGACGCGCTGTTCAGCGTCACCACGCTCGCCCCCGACGGCGCGTCGACCCGGGTCATCGGCGCGCTGGCCGGGGTGCGGCACGCCGCCGCCGACCCGGACGCGGTGGTACGCCTGCTCGCCGACCCGGCGATCCGGGTGGTCACGCTGACCGTCACCGAGAAGGCGTACCAGCTCGATCCGGTGACCGGCGCGCTGGCCGCCGACGCGGAACTGACCGCCGACCTGACCACCGACCGGCCGCCGCGCACCGTACCCGGGCTGCTGGTCCGCGGGCTGCTCGCCCGGGCCGCCGCCGACGCCGGGCCGCTGGCGCTGGTGAGCTGCGACAACCTGCCGGCCAACGGGCGCCGGCTGCGCAGCCTGGTCGACCAGTGCCTGGCGCTGGCCCGGGTGCCCGACGCGACGCTGGACCGGGTGACGGCGCAGGTCACCTGCCCCGGCACCATGGTCGACCGGATCGTGCCGGCCAGCACCGACGAGACCCGGGAGACCGCGCGGCGCGCGCTCGGCGTGACCGACCTGGCGGCGGTCGCGGCCGAACCGTGGTCGCAGTGGGTGATCGAGGACGACTTCCCGGGCGGCCGACCCGCCTGGGAGCGGGCCGGCGCGGTCCTCACCGACGACGCCGGCCCGTGGGAACGGCTGAAGCTGCGCGCGCTCAACGGCGTGCACTCCGCCACCGCGTACCTCGGCGCCCTCGCGGGCGCGGAGACGGTGCTCGACGCGCTGGCGCTGCCGCACCTGGACGCGGTGCTGCGCCGGCTGGTCGCCGAGGAGATCGCGCCGAGCTTCACCCCGCCGCCCGGCGTCTCCGTGCCGGACTACGGGGAGCAGGTGCTCGCCCGCTTCGCCAACCCGGCGATCCGCTACCGCACCGCGCAGGTCGCCTCGGACGGCTCGCAGAAGCTGCCGCAGCGGGTGCTGCACACGGCCGTCGACCTGCGGGCGGCCGGCCGGTCCGCGCGGTGGAGCGCGCTGGTGGTGGCCGCCTGGCTGCGGTTCCTGCACGGACACGCCGACGACGGCCGGCCGCTGCCGCTGGACGACCCGCTCGCCGACCGGCTGCGCGCGGCGCTGGCCGACGGCCGGCACACCCCGGCCGGCGTGGTCGACGCGGTGTTCGCGGTCCGCGAGGTCTTCCCCGCCGAGCTGGCCGCCGACGAGGAGTTCCGGACGACCGTGACCGGCTGGCTGACCGCACTGGACCGGCACGGCGTCCGGGCCACCCTGGCCGGCGCCCGGTGACCGTTGGTGCGCCGCCGCGGGTGGCGCTGGTCGGCGCGAACGGGCACGGCCGCTGGCACCGGCGGGTGATCGCCGCGCTGCACGGCGCCGGCCGGCTGCGGCTGGTCGCGCTTGTCGACGTGCGGCCCCCGGAGGAGGAACCGGACGCGCCGACGCCGCCCGGAACCGGGACCTTCACCGACCACCGGGCGATGCTGGCCGCGGCCCGGCCGGACGTGGTGGTGGTGTGCACGCCGCCGCACACCCACCTGCCGATCGCGCGCGACGTGCTCGCCGCCGGCGCGGACCTGCTGCTGGAGAAGCCGCCCGTGCTCGACCTGGCCGAGCACCGGGCGCTTGTCGACGCCGCCACCGCCGCCGGGCGGGCGGTGCAGGTCAACTTCCAGGCGCTCGGCTCGGCGGCGCTGGCCGAGCTGACCGCCGCGCTGGCCGCGGGGCGGCTCGGCCCGGTCACCGGCATCGCCACCGTCGCGGCCTGGCAGCGTCCCGACGCCTACTACGCCCGTTCCCCGTGGGCCGGCCGGCGCTCGATGGACGGCCGGCCGGCGCTGGACGGCGCGCTGGCCAACCCGCTCGCGCACGCGCTGATGCAGTGCCTGGCGGTGGCCGGGGCGGTGGCCGGCGAGCCGGTGCGACCGGCCCGGATCGAGGTGGAGCGCTACCGGGTCCGCCCGATCGAGGTGGACGACACCACGGTGCTGCGGCTGACCCCTGAGGTCGGGCCGCCGGTGCTGGCCGCGCTCACGCTGGCCGCCGAGGAGCACGTCGCCGGGGACGTGCTGGTCACCGGCGAACGGGGACGGGCGGTGCTGGAGTACCCGACCGACCGGCTGCGCCTGCCCGGTGACGCCCGCCCGCGCGCCGTGCCCGGCCGGGTCGGGCTGCTGGCGAACCTGCTGGACCACCGCGCCGCCGGCGTGCCGCTGATCGCGCCGCTGGCGCGTACCGGGCCGTTCACCGAGGTGCTGGACGCGTTGCGGGACGCGCCCGAACCGACGCTGCTCGACGGTGACCTGGTGCGCACCGTGGGCGACGGACCGGAGCGGGTCCGGGTGCTCCGGGGCGTCAACGCGGTGCTGCGGGACGCGGCGGAGACCGGCGTGCTGCCGTCCGAGGCGGGCGTGCCGTGGGCGGTCCGGCCGTACCTGGTGGACCTCGGCGTCGACATCCCCGACAGACAGGACGGAACACATCATGCGTAGACGAACGGTCACCGCCGCGATCCTCGCCGCCGCGCTCGCGGCCACCACCGCCGCCCCGGCGTCAGCCGCGCCGACCGGGCAGCGGTCGTCCCGCGCGGCTGAGCCGATCGGCCGCCAGGAGCCGGCGACGAAGCTGCTCGGCCGCCAGGCGCTGCCGGCGAACGACGGCTGGGCCGCCGAGGGCGTCGGCACCACCGGCGGCGGGGCCGCCACCATCGACCGGGTACGCGTGGTGCGGACCCGCGCCGAGCTGGTCGCCGCGCTCGGCGGCGACAACGCCACGAACGCGGCCGACGCCACCCCCAAGATCGTGTACGTCGCCGGCCCGATCGACGGCTTCGAGGGGCCCGACGGCACGCCGCTGGACTGCGCCGACCTGGCCGACCCGGAGTACTCGCTGCCGGCCTACCTGGCCGCGTACGATCCGGCGGTCTGGGGCCGGGTGGACCCGAGCGGCCCGCTGGAGGCGGCCCGGGTCCGGTCGGTGGCCGCCCAGACCCGGCAGACGCAGATCAACGTCGGTTCCAACACCACGATCGTCGGGCTGCGTGGCGCCCGGCTCACCGGGCTGACCCTGATGATCGACCGGGTCGCCAACGTGATCGTGCGCAACCTGGAACTGGCCGATGCCCGGGACTGCTTCCCGGCCTGGTCCCCCACCGACGGCGACGCCGGCAACTGGAACTCGCAGTACGACCAGATCTCGGTGCGGCGCAGCGAGCACGTCTGGGTGGACCACAACACGTTCACCGACGGCGACAACCCGGACCGCGCGCAGCCGAGCTACTTCGGCCGGCCCTACCAGGTGCACGACGGCTCGCTCGACGTCACGCACACCGCCAGCCTGGTCACCGCGTCCTGGAACCGGTTCGTCGGGCGGGACAAGCTGATGCTGATCGGCTCCTCCAACACGGTCGGCCCGGATGTCGACCGGCTGAAGGTCAGCGTGCACCACAACCTGTTCGACGGGGACCTCCAGCGGCTGCCCCGGGTGCGGTTCGGCCAGGTGGACGTGCACGAGAACCACTACCGGCTCGGCGGCCTCGGCTTCGAGTACGCGCTCGGCGTCGGCGTCCGGTCCGCCATCGTCGCGGAGCACAACTTCTTCACGCTCGCCGACGACGTCGACCCGGCGGACCTCATCCGCGACTGGGGCGGCACCGCGCTCACCGAGCGCGGAAGCTGGGTGCGGCAGGGCGACGGCCGGGCCCGGCCGGTGGACCTGCTGGCCGCGTACAACGCCGTGCACGACCCCGACCTCGGCGGCGACGCCGGCTGGACGCCCACGCTGCGCGCCGCGCCGCCGCTGCCGACGCCGCTGGTGCCGCTGGTCGTCGGCGCCTGGGCGGGAGCCGGCCGGCTCCCGCTCTGACCGCTGACCCACCGCGCTCCGGGCCGGCGTCCGCACCCGACGGACGCCGGCCCGGCGGCGTCCGTCGGGGTGTCGGCTGACACGCCGGCCCCGATGCGCGATGATCACCTTTGACGGGACCCGCCGTCGGTGGCATGAATCGGCGGTCACCGGGGACAAGAGGGTGAGAACCGGGCGGTGACAGCGCGAGTGGATGCCCAGGCCCGGAGACGGGCACGGGACGGAGGCCGGACGTGACGGGTGGGACATCCGGCCGGGTCCTCACCATCGACCTGCCCGCCGACCCCGGCCGGCTCGCGCCCACCCGGGAGCGGCTGCGCGGCTGGCTGCACGCGCACGGCATCGGCGAGTGGGACGTCGAGACGGTGCTGATCGCCACCGGGGAGGCCTGCGCCAACGCGATCGAGCACGGCTACCGCTTCGCCCCCGACGGGATCACCACGCTCCGGGTCGAACTGCGCGACGACCGGCTGGAGATCGAGGTACGCGACCACGGCGCCTGGCGGCCGGCCGACGGCGGCGACGAGAGCGACCGCGGCCGGGGGCGGCTGATCATGGCGCGGGTGATGGACGAGGCGACCATCGTCGGCACGCCGGAGGGCACCTGCGTACGCCTGGTCAAGCGGCTCACCCCGGCCGGCTGACGCCAACCGGGGTGCCTGTCGCCTGTCCCCGGCGAGCGAAGATCAGCTATAAGGGACGTATGGAGTTCCCCGCGCACCTCGCCACCATGCCGATGCACGCGATCACCGAGATCCATGGTGAACCCGGCCTGCTGGCCCGTTTCCGGCTGGAGGTCGCCGCGTTCGACGACGCGGCCCGCGACCGGTTGACCGAGGCGCTGGACCTCGCCGCCGAGCTGCACCGCGACGACCGGCGGGTCCGGGAGCCGTACCTGAACCACCTGCTGCGGGTGGCGATCCGGCTGATGCACCACTACCAGGTGCGGGACGTGGACGTGATCGTGGCGGGGCTGCTGCACGACGCGGTGGAGGACCATCCGGTCGAGCTGGCCGGACCAACGGTCGACGGGGACGGGGACGTGACGACGGCGGCGCTGGCCACGCTCGCCGCGCGGTTCGGCCCGCGGGTGGCGCGGCTGGTCGCGGCGGTCACCAACCCGGAGTACGACCCGGGTCGGGACCGGGACGCGCAGTACCGGGAGCACGTGGCGAGCAGTCTGGACCGGGAGCCCTGGGCGCGGGTGATCAAGGTCTCCGACTTCACCGACAACGGCGTCGGCGTGATCCACGCGGTGGGCCCGAAGGTGGCCCGCGCGGCCACCAAGTACCGCCCGCTGGTGCCGGTCTTCCGCGAGCTGGTCGCCCGCCCCGACACGCCCCTGTCGGCACCGGTCAAGCAGCACATCTTCGCCCAGCTCGACCTCGCCGAGGAGCGCTTCAGCGCCATCCTCGACCTTCCGAACTGACCCACCCCACCCCCACCCTTTCCACCCCAGGCGGCCGCTTTCCGTGCAACAGCGGCCAGGGGTGGGGCACGGAGGGGCGGCGGGTGTTCAGGCGGGGTCGGGGGCGCCCAGGGCGGCGGCGACCCTGGCGCGCAGCGCGGGCAGCCGTTCCGGGTGCTCGCGCAGCACCACCCGCAGGGTGGCGTGTCCGCCGGCGGCTGCCGCGCCGAGCACGTCGAGCAGCGTGCCGAGCTGGGCGGGCGGCTCGTCGGCGAGCAGGTTCGCCGCGTCGCGCACGACGAGGGTGAGCGGCCCTTCCAAGATCCGGTCGTTGAGGACGTCGGCGAGCGCGTCCCAGTTGCGGCCGTACCAGTCGGGCAGCGGCAGCGCCCCGGCCAGCGTCTCGTGCAGGGCCGCCCGGGTGCGGGTGGCCGGGCCGGGGACCGGCACGCCGGCCGGCTCGGGCGCCGAGTCGGCGTCGAGCGTGAGCCAGGCCGGCGGCTGGGGGGACGCTGCGCCCATGGGATCTGTCCTTTCCGACCGTCGGCGCCGGCCGGGGAGGCCGGCGCCGACAGAACTCAGAGCCGGTAGAAGTTGGCGTAGTGGTCGGGTGAGAACCAGGTCGCCCCGGTGCTCTTGTTCACCACGATCCGGTACGCGTCGCGGGCGGCGTTGCAGGCGCGCGGGTAGACGTCGTACTCGTAGTAGGTGGCGTTGGTGGGCAGTTGGCCCTCGCGGTTGTAGAACTGGCCGCCGGCGAAGTTGCACTGTCCGCCGCTCCACGAGTACCAGCCCCGGCTGGTCGGGAAGCTCTTCGCCGACCAGCCGGAGCGGGCCGTCCGGGCGTCCGCGCAGCGCGACAGCGTGCAGGAGCTGTAGACGGCCGCCTCGGCGGGCTCGGCGAGTCGGGTGGAGACCGTGGCGGGGGCCACCAGCGCGGCGGCGGCCACGGCGGTGACCAGGGCGGACGCGGCCAGGGCGCGGCGTACGCGGGTGACGACGGCGCGGAACGGGGTCAAGGGATCCTCCTTGAGCGAGCCGACAGAACATCGACCGACATCGTTGGCCGGTCGGCGCTCAGTCTGCCCAGGATCCTGCCCGGCGTACAGCCCTCACCCGGCGACCGTGCCCCGAATCCCGGGTGAACAGGCGGTGGCGGGTGCGGACGGACCGAGCCGCCCGCACCCGCCGTGTGCTCAGCGCGCGAACGCCTGGAACTCGGCGATCCGCACGTTCTGCGCCTGCGGGCTGGCCGTCGCGCAGTCGGTCGCCGCCCGGGGGTCGGCGTCCTGCTCACCGGCGTAGTCCGGCGCGCCGGTGCACTGGTTGGTCAACACCTCGACGCGCAGGTGGGTGGCCCGGGTCCGGGGGATGTCGAACGAGCGCAGGATCAGCTCCGGCGCCCGGGGGCGCGGCGCCACCGCCGGGAACGCGTCCGGCCGGCTCGTGAACACCGGCCGGAAGTCGGCCGCGTCGGCGCAGCTCACCGTGCCGCCGGCGGTGCACGCCAGGACCCGGAACTGCCGCACCGCGGAGTACCGGCTCTGGGTGCCGGCGTCCGGGTCCCCGGTCACCGGCGGGCGCAGCATCGCGCTGACCTGCACCCGGCGTACCTGCTGGGGGCCGCCGGCCAGGTCGACGGTGACCTGCCGCCCGGCCACCGGCGCGCCGAGCGAGGCCCAGTTGGTGGCCTCGTCGTCGTCCGCGACCGACGCCAGGTTGATGCCGTCGCCGGCGACCGTCGCGCCCGCCGTCGTCGACGCCAGGTTGGGCCGCAGCACCACCGGCAGCGTCCGGCTCTGGCCGGCCCGCACCGTCACCGGGCCGATCCGGGTGTGCCCGTACCCGGGCGCCCGGACCACGAACTCGTACGTGCCGGGCACCAGGTCCACCCGGTCGGTGAGCGGGGTGGCCGCGTCGGTGTCCGCGACCGGCACCGCCCGCGCCTGGTAGCGCCCGACGAACAGCTGCGCGCCGGCCACCGGCCCGCGGTCACCGAGCGGCAGCAGCCGCAGCGAGCCCTCCTCCGCGTACGGGGAGGTGAAGCCCGGCGTCGGATCGGGGTCGGCGTTGCCGACGCTGGCCGCGGTCTCGCCGAGGCCCCGCGCGGCGAACGCGTTCCAGAGCAGGTCCTGGTTGGCCCCGCCGAAGCGGATCCGGTCGGCGGCGAGCATCGCGTCCCGGGCGTCGACCATGCTGACCTGGCTGACCGCCATCAGCAGGAACGAGTCGACGACGAGCTGGATCCAGCGCCGGTTGCCCGGGCAGGCCGTCACGTCGCGGGCCCCGGTCGCGCACGCCTTCTGCACGGCCGGCGTGCCGGCGCCCCAGCGGCGCATCATGGCCGCCCGGATGTCGGTGTTGGTGGCGCTCCACACCTCGCCGGACGCGTGCACCTGGAGGCCTGTCACGTCGTAGTCGACCGACGAGTAGTTGAGCGGACTGTCGCTCATGTTGTAGTTGCGGATGCCCGCGTTCGGGTCCTGGGTGGTGTACTCGCCGATGGTGAAGCCACGCCGGCCGGGCGCGGCGTACCCGTGCTCGAACAGGTACTCCATGGCGAGCTGGTCGGACCAGCTCTCGCTCATGCCCTGCGGCGAGCTGACGCCCGCGCTCGGGCCGGCGATCATGCGGTTGGTGACCGCGTGGCCGTACTCGTGGGCGATCACCGACATGTCGAAGTCGCCGTCCACGCAGGGCGCGTAGAACGAGCCGGCGACCGGCTGCCACAGGTACATGTTGGTGGTCGGCGCGACGCCGTCCGGCGGGGTGATCTGGTTGGCGTTGTTGCGGGCCGGGAACGTCGGCGGGCCGCCGCTGACGCCGCCGGCCTGCGCGTTGCCCTGCTCGGCGTCGCCGCCGAGACCGCCCCGGCCGAGGTTGTCCTGTTGCAGGTTCCAGGTCTCCTCGGTGAAGCCCAGGTGGTAGGTCCAGTCGTGCATCCGGTTGTGCATCCCGAACAGGTTCGCGCGGGCCGCGTCGATGTCGTTGGCCTGCGGCGAGGTGAACACCTCCGGGTCGCAGCGCCGCTCCTGCCACTGGTTGGTCCACGGGTACGCGTAGCCGCGGTCCGGTCGCGGCGTGGCGGTCTCGGTGCCGACGCTGAACGGGTCGTTGCTGAACCAGTTCTGCACCGCGACCGCGTTGTTGCCCTTCGTGGTGGTGGTGGACACCCCGGTGGCCGGGTCCACGTCCCACGCCGGGTGCCCCGGCACGCCGACCACCTCGCGGCAGTCGGCCGCCGGCACGGCGCACCAGCGCACCCGGGTGTCGGCCGAGGACCTGTCGACGCGCGGCGAGTTCGGGAACACGTCCCAGGACGGATTGTCCTCCGCGTGGTCGATCAGGTCCTCGCGGACCAGCACGCCGCCGTCGCGGGCGTCCACGTAGGTGGAGTAGGCGGCCGGGTCCGCGCCGGTGGTGTCCGCGCCCAGCACCACCTCCCAGGCCGCGCGCGGCCCGCGGTCCGCGGTGGGCACCGCGACCAGCGAGGTACGCAGGACCTGCGCGTCGGCGCGGCCGGCGTCGGCGACGGCGACCTTGCGGGCCTGCGCGGCGTCGACCGTGGCCGGCGCCGGCGTGCCGGCGTCGCGGGCCAGTGACGAGCTGACGTGCCAGACCGCCCCGTCGCGTACGCCGATCGCCAGCATGCCGTCGACGGCGGCCGGCAGGTCCCCGAAGCGCTGCCGGAACAGCACTGTCGCGCCCGGCCCCATCGGCGCCACGGTCAGCTGTTCCAGCGCGGCGGCGCCCTCGGCGGTCAGCCCGAGCACGTCGGAGTTCGCCGTCACGTAGGCGCGCGCGGCGGCGGCCGGGTCGGCGGGCAGCCCGGTGGCGAGCGGCTTCCCGGTCGAGGTGAGCGTGGCCGGCGTACCGAAGTCGGTCCAGCGGACCCGCGCGCCCAGCGCGGCGACCCGGTCCCGCTGCCGCGCGCTGGCGGCGACGCGGCCCTTGCGGTTGTCCTTGGCCCGGGTGTCGTGCCGGTCCCCCGGCAGGTGGTCGGGTACGGCCCCGGTGCGGGCCTGATCCCGGGGTGCGGCCTGACCGCCGGCTCCGGCGGTCAGGACCATGCCGGCTGCCATGAGCAGCGCGGTGGTCCCCGTCAACGCACGGGATGGTGTGCGCACGGTCCCTCCTGTCATCGTCGAACGGCGATGTCCGTGCCGCCATCCGACCAGGATGATCGACCGGCCGACACCCGCCGAACATCCATTAATGACAGTGCGTCGATGCCTTGGGACGCCCGTCAGTGCGGCTGCTGGCCGATCAGGGCGCAGACCGCCAGGTACACCTCCCGACGGCGGATCTGGTCCTTCCGCTCGACCACGAACACGAGGTCGCCCCGGCGGGTGCGCAACAGGACACCCGGGAGCATGTTGGACGCCCCCAGGAGGCGGCTCACCGGATGCCGGACGTTGCGGTCGGCGACGGCTCCCGCGAGACCCGTCATGTGGAACTCGTCCTCGCGCGCCGACAGGATGTCGCCGGCGGCGAGCCGGTCGGTCACCAGCCGTCCGCCGGCCATCAGGCTGCGCGTCACGACGAGGTGGTCGGCGAAGACCCGCATCACCGCGTGGATCCGGCTGGCGTCGGCGCGAGCGCCGAGGCCGGCGGTGAACCCCTCGAACGTCACGAGCGGCGCGGCGTCCCCACCCGTGGGGGCGGTGCGCAGTCTCCGCTTGCCGCGACGGGCCGCCATGACGCCGAGCAGGAGCGGAGCACCCCCGATCAGCAGACACAGCAGGAAGCCGAGCGCGGGACTGTTCCGGCTCATGGGTGTTTCCTTCCCTCGACGGCGGAGCGGACCTTGATCCGACCACGAGGGACGGTCGGCGGGATCGGTTGCCGGGCCGCAATCAACGGCGCGGTCGCGGGCCACCGCGCCTGATCGGCCGAATCGACCGGCCTCGACGGCGACTCGGGCCGCCCGATCAGGCGGCCCTCACTTGGAACAGGTCCCGGCCCGGACGCCCGCGACCATCAGGCAGTCGGACGGGGTCGGTCGTTCGGGTCCGCCGTCCGGCCGGGGGTTCCATCCCGCGGGCTGCGGGGCGCCAGCGCCGCCGGTCCCGACCGGCCAGTCCCCGGGAGCAGATGTCTCACCTGCTCCACCGAACCGCCTCGCACCCCCAGGCTCTCCCGGGCGGCTCGGTAGAACCGGTCACGTCCCACGTCGGCCCGATGGACCATTCCGGGCACGTCCGTCGGCGGCCGGGGCAGGTCCCGGGCCGCCGACTCGATGTCGCGGACCGCGTGCCGCCACTCGGCGGCGGCCCGGACCGTCGCCTCGTCACCGAGCAGCAGCACCGACTCCCACGCCAACGTGTGCCGGACGTCCGCCTCGGCCAGTCGCGCCACTCCCTCGGTGTGGTCGAGCGCCGGCCGCCGCGCACCGGGACGGTGCTCGCCGAGCATCTGGGTCGCCACGGCGTGGATCTCCTTGACCGCCTTCGTCAGCTCCACGTACGCGTCGAGACGCCGCTCGTCCCACCGGACGGTCTGGCTCCGGCGCCACCGGGTCCGCTCGTTCAGGCCCGTGGCGAACATCGTGCCCACCGTCCCGATCAGGACGCCGAGCAGAGCCGGTAGTTGCGTCCCGAGGTTTCCCAGCACGCTCATCGACTCCACCTCACCCGTCCGTCCGCGCGGTCACACGCTATCGCGCGCCAGGAAGGCGGTCACCGCGTGGCGGAAGCCCTGCGGATCCCCGACCCAGGGCAGGTGACCGGCCGTTCAGAGCGCGGCACCGCGCGACCATGTCAGCGTCCCGCAATTCTCGCTTCACCCCGGCGTTGCTGTCCGGTTGCAGCCCCGGTTGACGCTCAGCCGCGGTCCGCGTCAACGAACGGGATGCTATACGCACGACTCCTCCTGTCATTGCCGAACAGCAATGTCCCTCGCAACCGCCGACCTAGAATGATAGGGCCGTCGGCGCCTCGAAGATCCGTTAGCGGCAGTACCTCGATGTGTCAGGTCGAGTCAGCCCAGGTGTGTCACGCGCACCCGCTCGCCGAGGACCGCCTCCGCGGCCGGGACGTCGGCGAGCCGGGTGGCCAGGGTCGCCACGGCAAGGCGGGGTGGCAGTGCGGCGCTGAACTTCAGACCGTTGACGGCGGCGTCGTCGACGACCGGCAGGCATACCCGTCCGGCGGTCGCGGCGAGCCCGGAACGGAGTTCGTCCCGGCTCAGGCCGGCCCGCAGCCGGATCGACGCGTCGTCGGGGCGCTGGGTCGGGTCCGTCAGCCCACTGAGTGTGGAGATCAGGGTGGCGTTGGCCCGGTAGCCCGCCCAGGTCCACCATCGCGCCTCGCCGTCACGATCTTGCACCACCAACGTGCCGCCCGGATGGACCAGCGACGAGTGTTCCTCGCGCAGACCGGCCAGCCGGCTCGCGGCCCGCCCGGTCATGGCGACCGGCGGGTCAACGCCGAGCAGGACATCCCGCATGGCGCGCAGCATCGGGAACGATCGCCCCGTCGGGGTTCCGCCGGTCATCCACAGCGCCTTGCCCCCGCTCTCCGCCGGCTCCACGAAGCATCGATGACGTTTCCAGTCGATGTGGGTGACCCGCCAACTGCGTCCGGCGAGCAGCAACAGTCGCGGTCCCTGCACCCTCGCGGTCAGCAGCGCCGGATCCGTGCGGCCGATCTCGGAGCGTCCCGACATCACCGTGAACTGGGGCGGCGCCGTGAACACCGCCAGCATGTCCATGAAGTGCCGCCGACCGAAACGCCGTTCCGCCTCCGGACCGACGAAGAGCATCCCGGAGTCGGAGTCGAGGTATCCGTGGTCGACGAGGTGCCGCACGATGACCTCGGCGTTCCCGTCGAACGGGGGCAGGTCGTTCCATCCGTGCCGCCAGAGCCGGTCGCCGATCCGGTGCTCCTGCAACGCGAGCGCGAGCACCTGCTGGGCGACGATGTGTCGAGGCTCGGGCGGCGGGACGACCTCCTCGACCCACCACTGGCCCCAGAGGTGGAGCAGCCCGGTCGCCTGAAGCAGCCCGTCGCCGTCGAGCGCCAGGAACAGGCAGTTCCGGTTGGTTCCCGGCCGACGACCGGTCCGACCCAGCCGTTGCAGGAAGGCGGCGACGCTGCGTGGCGCGTCGATCTGGACGACCCGGTCGAGGTCACCGACGTCGATGCCGAGTTCGAGTGTGCTGGTGGCGACGATGACGCAGTCGCGTTCCTGGGCGAACGCCTCCTCGGCGCGACGCCGCTCCTCCGCCGACAACGAGGCGTGCGACAGGAAGGTCGTCACCCCGAGCGCGCGGAGCCGCTGCCCGAACTCCTCGACCAACGCACGGGACTCACAGAACACCAAACGCTTCTCTCCCCGGTGCAACGCGGCCAGCACCTTGGCCGCGTTGTGCACCGAGCCCACATAGTCGACCTCCACGTCGCCCGGTGGCCGGCCGGTGAGCCCGGCGGAGGCCGGCCGCACGTCGGGCGCGACGACGCGACCGGGCTCGCGGTCCCGGCCGGCCCCCTGCAACCAGGTCAGCAGGGTCTCGGGATTGCCGACCGTGGCGGAGAGGCCAACGCGCTGCACGGGTCGACCGGCGACGCGGCTGAGCCGTTCCAGCAGGGCCAGCAGGTGCCAGCCCCGGTCGTCGCCGGCGAACGCGTGCACCTCGTCCACCACGACCGCCCGAAGCCCTCGGAAGAACTCGTCGTGATCGACAGTGACGCTGACCAGCATCGACTCCAGTGACTCCGGAGTGGTCAGCAGGACGTCCGGCCGCTCCCGGAGGATCCTGCGTCGTCTTCCCGCGGTCACGTCACCGTGCCAGAGCGCGGCCCGACGCCCCAACCAGCCGGTGTAGGTCTCGATGCGAGGCAGCAGATTGTTGAGCAGGGCCTTGAGCGGACAGACGTAGAGCACCGACGTGCCGGACCATTCCTCCCGCGCCATCCGGGACAGCAGCGGGAACATGGCCGCCTCCGTCTTGCCGCCGGCGGTGGGTGCGAGAAGCAGCGCATGCTCGCCGTCGAGAAGCGGTCGCACGGCTGCCTCCTGCATGGGTCGGAGGGCCGGCCACTGCAGCGAGTTCACCACGTGGTGCAGGACCACCGGGTGCAGCAGCTCGGCGTCCGTCGACATTCCGCTCCCTAGAGGTCCAGATCGACGTCGGCGGCGCTGGTGACGTTGCGTTCCACGTCGGTCATCTCCGCCGGCGACAGGGTCAGCGCGTAGTGGCGCCGTGGGTCGAACTCGGCGAACTGGTCCACCCGGTCGAGCACGTCGGCCACCAGTTTCTTGAGGAACAGCCGCGGTGCCACGCCCACCTTGCCGCCCAGCCCACCGGCGACGGCCCGGGCGAGGTCACCGAGGTAGGCGTCGTCCACACGGGTGCACAGCCGATCCGGCGCGGTCGACCCGTCCGCGTACAGATCCCGCACGCGACCGCCCAGTTCGACAAGCGAGTCGACGGTGAAGCCGGGCAGCCGGACCTGGACCGCGCGCGGGTTGTCGAAGCGCGGGTCCGTGGTGAAGTCGACCGCGAGCCGCTGCGCAAGGGGTGCGAGCCGCTGGACTCCCTGCGGGCCCTCGTAGAAGGCCGGGGTTCCGGTGATCACCAGATACAGGCCGGGAAATCGGCCTGAGTGCACCTCGTCGATGAGCTGACGCAGCGCGTTCAGGGCCTTGTCCCGCGCGTCCGATCGGACCCGCTGCAGCGTTTCGACCTCGTCCAGGACCAGGAGCAGACCCGGATGGCCGCTGTCGCGCAGCACGGTCAGCATCCCCTGAAGGAAGCTGAGCGCGGCGAAGTGGTCGAGGTCGCCCCGGACGCCCGCAACGCGGCGGGCCGACGCGGCGACGTGCGGCTGGCCACCGAGCCAGGCGAGCACTGCGTCAGCCGTGGCCGGGTCGTTGTCGAGACCGGCGCTGCGGTAGCCGCGTAGAGCGGCCGCGAAGGCGGGCGCGCCCCGGCTGACGGCGGCCAGTCGCTGCTCCAGCAGCGCCGTCACGGCCCGGTCGAACGCACCCCCGTCCTCCGGCGAGACCTCCCCGGTCGCGAGCACGTCCTCCTCGAGCGCGTAGAACCAGCTGTCGACCACCGGCCGCAGCGCGCTGGGCGGAAACGTAGCAGTGCTCAGGCGCTCGGTGAGCCGTCGGTAGACCGTCTCCAGCTTGTGCAGCGGTGTCTCGTTCTCGGAGATCTGCACTTCGGCGGCGGCCAGGTTGGCGCGTTTCGCCCGCTCGGCGATCCAGCGGGTGAAGAACGTCTTGCCGGAGCCGTACTCACCGCGGACCGCCTTGAACACCGATCCTCCGGCGGCGACCGTTTCCAGATCCTCGCTCACCGAGGTCAGGAAACGGTCCAGGCCGACAGCCAGAAGGTCCAGGCCGGCCGACGGCACGGCGCCACGCCGCAGGGCGTCGATCACCTCCCGCCGCCGGGCCGGGCTGACCGTGGTCACGGCGCACCTGGCGGCAGGCCGAACTGGGTCCGCAGCAACGAGATGTCCAGACGGACGGTGCGTCCCTCGTCGATCAGGGACAACACCGGATAGTTGTCGACGTTGAAGATCCGCTGCAGGGTGGCGAGGAAGCCGGACGCCCGTACGGGCAGTTCCCCCGCCCGCTGGGCCAGGACGGCCAGCGCCAGCACACCCCGGGCCTCGACGAGCGCCCGCAGTGCGGCCTCGACCTTGCGAAGGTCGAGCCTCCGTGGGGTCAGGCCATGCTGCGCACGGAAAATGTCCGAGCCCAGAAGGATCGTTACCAGGTCACTCTCGGCCGCCACAGGTGTCGACGCCACCTCCGGCAGGTCGAACAGCGCGGGCTCGCCCGACTTCGCCTGCGGCTTGCGGCGAGGTCTCGGTGCCGCCACCGGCGGCGGCGAGGTCTGCGCTGCCGAAGTTTCGTCCGTCTCCCACCAGTGAGGGCGGTCCGCGGCCAGGGGCACCCACCCGTCGGGGATCTCGTCGGCGTTGGGCAGCAGGAAGGTCAACAGCGGGATCGTCACCTCGCCCAGTGACGCTCCACCGTGGTAACCGGCCTTGGTGGGACGGTAGCGCCGCAGCGGATCCCAGAGCGCGATGATCCGGTTTCCCTCGGCCACGACCCGAGGACCGGTGAGTTCCACCTCCCCGTCGCCGGCGGGCCGGGCGCCCGTCCGGTGCCGGGCCGAGGCTGCATCATCGGCCTTGACCAGCTCGCCACCCCGCTCCAGCACGTGCCCGTGGTCGCTGGTGATCACGACGATCCGGCCAGACGACCGCGCGAGGTCGAGCAGGCTGCCGAGGAAGCCAAGGTCACTGAGTTGCCAACCTGCCTCGCTTCCTTCCCTGCCGTGGGACAGTGAATCGTCGACGGTATTGATCACCACGGCGACGAGGCGTGCGGTGCTCGCCAACGCGTCCGCCAGTTCGCCCGCGAGCACCTCTCCCGCGCCGCCACGAGCCGGCCCCTTGTGAAAGATCCGGGCATCGTCACCCCACCGGCGCTTGCCGAAGATCTGCTCCTCGGTGGATTGGGTGCCGGAACGAAGCGCGCCGGCGAACAGTGAGGTCCGGGACACCGCCGTCAGAGTGGGCAACGCCGCCGCGATGCCGCGCCGCCGGGCGGTACCACTGCCGGCGAGGGCGTCGTATTCCACCCACTGGTGCGACAGCACGGCGGCGAGATCGACCGAGACCGCCGCGCTCATGCCGTCGAGCACCACCAGGAGCACCTGCCGGTGCGCGCGGATCAGCGGATCGACGACCCGTGGCAGGAGGTTCTCGACCGTCAGGAGGTCACCGTCGTTGCTCGGGCCGGCGGTCGCCCACGCCGCGAGCCGGCTCGCGAACGCCCGGTCGAGATCACGGCGCCGCTGGTACGCCCGTTCATGGATGGCACCGAACGCACGTTGCAGCTCCGGGTGGACGTCCTCGCCGGCCCAGACATGGTTCAGCGCCAAGTCGACCCAGCCCCACTCCGCGACCTGCCGCTGCACGCCGTCAGCGACACTGGCTGGCGGCTCGACCGGAACGCCCAGCCATCGGACCAGCCGCTGGGCCATCCTTACCCGCCGGACGCGTTCCGTCTCCTCCCCAGCCAACCGGTGCGTGGCGAGCCGGTCCACCTGAGGCTCCAGATCAGGGGCGTCCGCATTTCCCAGCGCGGAAAGAAGGGCCGCGGCGACGTCTTCGATCCGCTTGGACAAACCGGTGCGGAGGATCTGACTGTGGCCGGCGCTGCCCACGGCGTTGAACTGGATGAGTAGCTGTTCGGCCCGGTCCAGGACGGCTTGCCCTTGCCGCCGCACCGCCGGATCCCGATCGGTCAGCATCCCGCCGACCACACCGACGGTGGCGTCGGCGACCCCGCGTACCGTGGCATCGTCGTCGAGACCGCCGAAGTACTGCTCGATCCGGCCCCGCGCGCGAAGCGCCTCGGGCGTGTCGACGGTCCACAGGGCATCACACACCAGGCCCAGTGGTAGCGCGTCCGTACCTCGCCCCACACCGACGAGGGCGAACAGGGCTTGGGCCGGACGCCGGAACTCGTCCACCAACCACTGGGTGAGGCCGGCCTGCTCGTCTCGGGTCAACAACGTGAACGCCTCCACCGCTGCGGGTTCGACGCTCCACCTCAACAGGGTTCGCACGTCGAGCGCGTCCGGGTCGTCCCCTCGCCGGGTCAGGCCGAGCCGCACCGCCGCGAGGTGCCGCAACGCGATGTCCCGGCTGAGCACCTTCGTGGCGACCCGGGGCCACCCGCCGGGCGGCATTGCGTCGAGCAACGCCTGCCCCGCCCACTCCTCCCGCTCCAACGCGGAGTCAGGCACGCGGGCACCGAACGCGTCGACCACGAGGTCCCACGGCTCGACGGTGAGCACCCGCTGCCGGAAGACCTGGCTGAGGATGCCCGGCCCGAGCTTCGACTCAGCAGCGGCGGTGAGCAGCACCAGCACCTCCGGCCCGCGCTCAGCGACGAGCTGCTCCCAGATCCCCAGCGGCGAGACGCACGGGACGACCCGGATCCGACGTCCGTCGGGCAGCGGCAACGTGGGATCGTGCGGCCAGTCCGGCTCCGCTGCCACCACCATGACCGGGTACGCGTCGCCGTTGCGATGCCGGCCGAGCTCCTGAGCCACCTTCTGGGCAAGAGCCGCCGGGCTGATCCGCAACACCAGGGAGGCAACGGTTGCCTGAGTCATCGCACGATTCTCCAGGTCACCTCGATGGTCGCCGCAGGGTGCGCGTCGGCGAACCGACGAAGATCAGCCAGTGCTCCATCGAGGCCGCTTGCCGGCACACGTCGGGCACCGGCTGCCGTGTCACCACCCGGATAACCCGAGGGGGTCCCGGCGGAGCCGCCTCCGCTGCCGGCGCCGGCTCCCGTGTCACCGCCAGTCCCGCCACCTGAGCCCGAGCCGACCGCAACCTCGCGGAGCAGCGCGGTGGCTTCGGTCTGCGCGCGACGGAGGGCCGGTGCCAGCGGGGCGGTGAGCTCATCAGCCTGCGCGACCCGGCGAAGTTCGGCCAGGATCGCGGTCGCCCTTGGGGCGTGCTTGCCGGTGAGACCGGCGACGATCTCGAAGTTGTCCCAGGGAGCAGACCTCAGGGCCAGCGACACGTCACTCGCGCTGCGGATGCTCCTGCCCAGGCGGTCCGCCGGGCCGGCCAGCTCCATCCGCGCCAGCCGCTCGACCGTTTCCTTAGCCGAGCCGACTCTCGTCAGTGCCTCGACGAGATCAGCCGCTGCGCGAGCCGTCCGCAGCCGGCCCGCCTCCCGGTGAAGCGTCAGCCGGTCCGCCCGCTGCTCGAGCTGACTCACCAGCGCACCGACGTCGTTCCCGTAACGAAGTGCCGCCGCCTTCAGGTCCCGGCCGAACAGGGCGACCAGGCGGCCTCGCCGCAGGGCGAGGGGCTGGAATCCGAAGATGGCAGCGGCCCGAGCGCGCGCCTGTTCCCAGTCTTCCTCGCTCGGCAGGCTCTCCTCGCGTAGGGAATGGTCGGCGGTGATCCGCCCGATCTCCGGTGCCGGCATGATCTGACTGCCGTGCAGATAGAACGCCCGGTCGGTCTGCTCGGCGAAGGCGGCCACCACGAGCTGCGCCACGATCGGGTCCAGGCCGCGTGGTTTTGGCTCGTCGATCCAGCGCAGCAGGTCGGCGACCCGAAGCTCGCCGGTGATGCCCTCGCTGGCGGCCTTCTGGTGGAAGTGCTGCGCCCACTCCCCCTCGGCGACGAAGGCGGCCTCGTGCATCGTGCCGAGCCGCAGCGGGTTGGCGATCCGCCGCACGGTCAGCCGGTGGGCACGCTCCACCTCTACCCGGCCTTCCGGGGACTCCACCGCCTGTTGGACGTAGCCGAACACCGTCCTGACCTCGGGAAGTCGCAGCGGTTCGCCCTTGCGGTCCGGGTCGAAGTCCGGGTGCCCCGGATACTGCTGGCTGAGCATCTGGTCGCCGAGGCTGCGCAGGGCGTCGTTGAAGGTGGCGCCCATCGGCAACGTGGGTTCCAACGCCCGGGTCAACGACTGGAGATGGTCGTCGAAGCCGAGCTGGACGTCGGACGACTGCTTGGTGGCCAGCCCGTAGGCCTGGCGCAGCACGCCCTGCATCTTGGCCAGCAGCGCGCTGCGCTGGTTGGTCAGCGCGCCGTGCGCGCGGCGGCGGTCGTCGGGGTTGAGGTGCTCGGCGTGACTGTCGAATCGTTGCCCCTCGAGCAGCTTGTCGATGATGACGAGCTTGCCCAGCTCGTTGCGCCGTTCCACGGTGAGGGCCGCCGGGATCCAGCAGATCGTCCGCGCGGTGGTGCGACTGAGCAGGTTCTGTACCCGCTGCCGATCGTCGGCCGGCCCGTGGGTGCCGTCGTCGAAGGGATAGTCGACGATCATCCGCCAGCCGGTCGGATCGTCCGGATGGAAGGCTTCGTCGCGGATGTCGTGGGGGTCGCGGACGTTGCCGTAGACCAGCTCGATCGCGCGCCGGCTGCCGCGCCAGGTCAGCCCGGCCTCGGCGAAGAACGAGTCGGTCCAGGGCACCCCGAGTTGCGTCCAGAGCAGCCGCTGGACGATGTGCTTGCGCGCGCCCTCGTTGTCGTAGTGCTTGGCGGTGGCGAGCACGCTGTCGACATCGACGCCGACCAGTTCCAGCGACACCACCGGGTCGTCGCCCTCCCCGATGCGGATTTCGGGGAACTGGCCGGCCCAGTCGGCGAGCTTCCGGTTGACCTGGGCCACCTCGCCGCCGGGGATGGGGCTGGTGATGCTGCCGTGGTTGAGCGCGGAGAGGCGCCGACCGGTGAGGTTGCGCAGCGCCGGGACGCTCGGCGCGAGGGCTGCCAGCAGCAGCGTCTTGATCAGGCGGTCGTCGCCGGTGAAGGCGCGGATCCGTCCGGCGACCTCCGGGCTCGGCCGGTCGCCGCGACGTGCGGCGTCGAGGTCCTCCTCGACGAGCCCGTGCTGGCTGAGCAGGTGTGGTCGCAGCTTCAGGTCGTAGAGCTTCTGGGCCATCTCGAACTCGGCCTTGAGCTTCTCGGTGAAGGGCTGGTCTCCGCCGCTGCTGATCACGTCATACAGGTCGCCGAGCGGCACCAACTGCCCGAGCCGGAGCGTCTCGCGCCGGTCGACCAAGAGCTGCCGCATGAGCTTGAGCGCGGTACGGGAGCGCTGCAGTGCGCTGGAGACGTGCACCAGGGTGGAGATGAAGGCGGGGCTGAACGGGTACGTCGACCGGAACGCGTCGATGTCGGCGCCGCTGCCGGAGTCGGTGCCGAGCAGGGTGTCGAACACCTCCCGCCGGACCTTCGTGGTGCTCTCGAACGCGCGCGTCATCGCCTCTCCGGCCTCGGCGGTCAGCGGCTTGAGCAGTCGGCGACGGGCGATCTCGGGGAGGTTTCGGTCCTCCAGCTTGATGACGTCGAAGCGACCGCTGGCCAGGTTGAGGGTGTCCTGATAGCTCAGCTCGTTCGCACCGACCACCTCCTCACCGACCAGTTCGCGCAGGTCGCGCTGCCGGGCGATGAAGCTGATCACCGGAATGGGCCGCCGGGTGTCGCCACCCTCGACGAAGTTGGTGATCTTCTGGATCTCCCGGGAGACGAACTGCTGGTCACCGATGGAGTTGGCCAACCACAGGATCAGTTCGTCGAGGAAGAGGATCAGGCCGTGGTAGCCGAGCTCCTTGGCGTGCCGGCTGATCTCGGTGAGCCCCGGGTCGAGCGAGATGAAGGCCTCGGCGTCCTCGCGGGCATTGCTGAAGAAGCCGACGTTCCAGCTGGTCAGCAGGTCGTTCACCAGCTTCCGGCGTAGGTCGTCGGAATAGGTCCCGCTGAACGCCTGGTCCAGCCGCTCCGGCGTCCAGAACGCCTCGGTGTCACCCCACTCGTCCTCGACGTCGCCGCCGGGCAGGCCGGCGACGAACTGCGCGTCGCCGATCTTCTCCCGCAGCGAGGCTGCCTGACCCAGCAGCGCGTCGGTGCGGTGCACCGCCGGGATGGGTGCCTCCGGGTGCAGGGCACGCACCCGATCGACGTATCCGCCGAGGACCCGCTGCTCCAGCGATCGGGCGTCGAGCAGGTGATAGGGGACGAGTAGGAACTTTCGCCCATCCAGCCAGACGCTGTGCTTGGCGACCAACGGCGCCAGTTCGTCCCGTCCGCGCGCCGCCGGCTCACCGCGCAGCAGCGCGTGCAGCACTGCCATGAAGTGCGACTTGCCGGAACCGAACGAGCCATGCAGGTAGGCGGCCTTTGAGGCATGGCCCTCGACGGCGGAGCGGATCAGTCCGAGCGCCTCGTCGAAGTTCGCCAGCAGCCGGTCCGTGACGACGTAGTCGCGAAGGGTTGCATCGGCATCAGCGACACTGTCGGCCAGCTTGAGCACGAAATCGCTTGTGCTCGTGCGCTCCGGGATCTCGATGAACTCTCGAAGCAGCGGCGCAGGCGTGGGCGAAGACATGCTGAACACCGTACCGATCACGGTCGGTTGCCTGAGCGTGGGCGCGCAGTGCCGGAAGCGACATGGACCGACGGCGGACCCAGGCGTAACCGGACAATCGTCCCGGGCGGCGTAGGGCTGGGATAGAACGGCTGATCATGGGGTGGACACCCGAAACCAGACAGGGTAGGACAACAGTCGGGGCCGTTCCGTACCGCCGCCGTCGGCGTCTCACCGTCGGAGAGCGGCCTGTCTCGTTCAACGTCGCGGCAGAGGCCCTGGCTCGGCTTTTACCTTCTCGGCAATGAAGAGGTTACTGACTGATGCACGTGGACAGGATCGAACGGTCCATCGGAAAGCTGATCGACGAGATCTCGAATGCCGAGATCCTGCTTCCCGAGATCCAGCGCGAATATGTCTGGAAGCCGACACAGGTGGCCAAGCTGATGGACTCCATCTACCGGGGCTATCCCTTCGGATCCCTGCTGTTCTGGGAGACCGACGAGGCACCGGAGACCCGCGAGATGTTCATCAGCGGACCGGAGGCGGTCCCGAGCAAGCCGCCGCTCTTCCTTCTCGACGGCCAGCAACGCCTGACGTCGCTGCACCGGGTGTTCACCGACCACCCGGAAGCACAGGTCGTCTTCCACGTGGAGAACCAGAAGTTCCAGAACCAGAGTGCGGCCACCCAACGCGATCCGAAGTGGGTCAAGGTGGCGGACGTGCTCGATCAGAAAACCTCGATGGTGCGCCTGACCCAGCGGCTGCTCGATGCCAAGTCGTCCCTGGAGGACCACGAGATCGAAGATCGACTCAGCCGGATCAAGGACCTGCGCAATCGTCGATTCGTCATGGAGGTACTGAAGGGCTTTCCGTACGAGGAGGTCGCGGAGATCTTCGTCCGGGTCAACAGCGGCGGTCGCCGCCTCGGCACTCTCGACCTGGCGATGGCCACCCTGTCGACGCGGTGGAAGGGGGTGCTGGCCGAACTGCAGAGCGAGTCGGAGCACTGGCTCCGCCACGGCTACGGACACATCGATGTCAATTTCCTGTCCCGGGCGTTGGCGGGGGTGGTCCTGGGACGGGGCCTGTCGGTGTGGTCCCACAGCAAGCTGCGGCAGACCAGTGACACCGATCTGGAGCGGGGGTGGGGGGTGGTCAAGTACGGCCTACGACGGCTGATCCCGCTGCTCCGGTCGCACCTCGGGCTGACCCGTTCCGACCCCCTGCCCTCGATGATCGTCCTGATCCCGTTGGTCGTACTCCTCGGCGAGCGCAAGGACGACACCATCGACCCGGAAACCTCGAACGGGATCATCTACTGGCTGCTGCTGGCCACCATCCGCACCCGCTACAGCGGATCCACCGACACCCGGCTGAGCCAGGACATCCGTGCCGCCCGACAGCCTGATCCGGTCCGCTCCCTGTTGGAGGGCCTCAACGTCGAGAACTCCCGGGCCGAGGTGACCGAACGAGCGCTGCGCGGACGGACGAAGGAAAGTCCCTACTTCTTCCTCAGCCTGCTGGTGGCGCTGGCCGGCGACGCCCATGACTGGTGGTATGGCGGTGACATCCTCCCGGATGCCGCAGACGCGCCGAAGCTCGAGCACCACCACGTTCACCCGCCTTCGACGCTTGACGACACCCGGTTCGACAAGGCGATGATCAATGACCTCGCCAACCTGGTGTTCATCTCCAGCCAGGCCAACAAGAAGATCAACGGGCGAAGCCCGGCTGACTACTTCCGCGAGCTGAGCAACGAGGAATTGCGGGCGCACCTCGTGCCGCTTGACGAGTCGCTGCGGGACCCGGACGGCTACCAACGATTCCTCAACGCGCGCCGCACCCTGCTCACGGATGCCATGAACTCGCTCCTGGACCGCTTCCGTCCTTCGTTCCTCGGCGAGGTGACCTCCGAGAGCGCCGACCCAAGTGCCGGCTATTCGCTCGATCTGGCGTTGTATGGCGGACTCCGTGACGGTGGCCAGATCGTGCTTACCGCCTCCGGCGACGGCATCTCCTGGGCCGGGTCGGCGAGCATGGCTGAGATGGACAGCGCGATCGAGTCGGCCCGGGTCTCCGGCATCGACAGCGACGTGACGATCGCCGGGGAGTCCGTTCCGGTCGAGATGATCGAGGACTCCTTGCAGGTGCGGATCGGGCCGTTCCTGGTCACCGGGACGCCGGACGAATGGCGGACCGTCTTCGACCGGGAGCTCGACACGTCGCAACCGCTCTCGACCCTGCCCGTCATCGAGACGAAGCCCTGGGACGGAAGCTCGGTGAAGTTCCCGATCACCAGCACGGACTGACCGCTCACGCACTCGCACAGAGGAACCTGATGGCACAAGCATGGATCGTCCGGGCCGGCCGTGACGACAACTACGATGCACTCGCCCTCGACAAGCACCTGATCGCGGTCGGCTGGTCGGCGGCGGGAGACCTGACCGGCACCGTGAGTCCCGTGGAGATCAAGGACCGGGTCCGAGCGGCCTATCCGGACGTCGAGGGGCGTGCGGTGGAGAACTTTGCGATCCAGTTGATCGCGTTCCGATCGCGGATGGCCGTGGGCGACGTTGTGCTCTTCCTCCGAGCGACGAGCCCCGATGTCGCCATCGGCAAGGTGGTGGGGCCCTACGAGTACCGGACGGACCTCCCGTCGGGGATCCGGCACGCGCGCGCGGTGAGCTGGTCGCGCACCGACGTGCCACGGGCGTCGGTGGAGCGAGAGGTGCTCGCGCTGCCGTCGCTCACTACCGTCTACCGAATCAACCAGGCCGACAGCATCGCGCGCCTCGAACGACTCCTGGGTTCGACGGCGCCGATGCTCGTCCTGCCCGAGGAGCCCGTCAACGCCGCCGAACGCGACCACGACGTCGCACCGTTCACCAACCTCAAGCGCAACCTCAACTACGCCCGCAGCCTTGCCACCGCTGGCCAGCATCTCGCTCAGCTCAAGGTGGGCGCCTTCGAGGTGTCCGACGTCTTCCGGGCCGCCTGGGTGCAGAGCGTGGCCGCGCTCGACCACTGGGTACGGCAGGAGGTCCGCGCCCGGATGCTCAAACTGGTCGCTCAGCCCTCGGTCCAGAAGCCCAAGGCGTTCGCCACTTTCCAGATGGCACTCGGGCTGGTCGAGCAGGTCCAGCTCGGCACGAAGACCCTCGTGGACGCCCTCGACCAGCAACTGCGGGACCAGGGCCACCTCGTCTACCAGAACCCGGACAAGATTCGGGAAGGCTTCGCCCTCGTCCACGACGTCAAGGGCTTCTGGGATCGCGTGGCACAGGTGCTCACCCAGCAGGGTGGCGACGGGGTCTCGTTCACCGGCAAGGAGGTGCAGGACCAGCTTCGGCAGATCGTGCAACGCCGGCACAAGATCGCCCACGAGTACGACGATGACCCCGACAACCCGACGGGAAAGCGGCCCATCGACGGTGCCGAAACCACCCGGACCATCGACTACATCGAGCAGGTTGCCGCCGCGATCCTGGATGTCCTGAACAGCGCTTCCGATCACCCGACCGGGTGAGGCCATGACCCGTCCTCGTCGGCCCGCGGGAGGGTCCTTGAGCCATGGTCGGCCGCGTGGCACTCTTCCCTCATGTCGGTGCCGATCTTCGCTCGTGAGGCTCCGTCATGACGCTGTTCCGTTCGCGGCGTCGCGTCAGTCGCGAGGAGAGCCTGGCGATCGTCTCGGCGGCCGCCTCGCTCTCCTCGATGTTCGGGGTCGCGTGGACGGTCGAGGATCGGGTCCCGCAGCGGAGCGCGACAGCGTGCGCCGACGCTCTACGTCGTGGTGGACGACGGGACGCCACGCTTCGCCTTCCACGGGAGGCTCGAGACTGGTTCGACCTGGATTTCGACGCCCCGGAGGCCGGCTACGCGTTGGCGTTCGTCCTGGTCTGGTCGCTTGCCGCGACCGACACGGCGGCCGAGACGTCGGGTCGAGATCATGTGCGGGTGGCAATGTGGCACCTCACCCACCTCCTGCCGGCGTCGGCGCACCGCGTACTGCCGGACATCGAGGACGCGCTGCGAAGTGCTGGCAGGCCGCCCCGACATGCGGTCGCCGGCCTCAGGTGAGCCGGCCAGGGGCGTGACCCGACTGCCGGAGGGACCTCTCCAGGTGCATCAGGAGCAGGAACGGCCTCGCCCGCTGCACGGCCTTCCGCCAGGTCAGGGCACGTAGTCCGTATTTGAGGACGACCGTCGACGGCACGGTGGCACCGAGGACGTCCCAGACAACCTCCTGGATTACCTGTCCGCCGATGCGCGGTCGAGCGAACTCGGCAACGGTCTCCCGGTATCGACGTGCCAGTTCACGAGCGGTCGCCTCCGGGGTCAGGACCGGGTCGTGCCCCCGTGCGACTGCCGACAGAGACTCGTCGAGCAGTGTTCGGAAGCCCGCGTTGTACCGCCGTGACTCGAGGATCTGGTCGACGTTGAGCTGGTCCAGCGTCCCGATCTGGAGTTGTGCAAGCACATCCCGCACCACCGCGGCCTCGAAGCGTTCGGGTTGCGGCCGGCCGAGATGCCGGGTCAGTTCGGTCCGCACCGCCGGGTTGGACAGCATGCCGTCCTGCCCCAGTTCGGAGGAGATGACGAGGGAAGCCATGTGGTTCCGCAGGCTCACGATCTCCGCCGCGCCCTGGCGTAGCGAGCCACGGTCGCCGTCGTGGCGGCGGTACGCCTCCTCCCGGATCGCACGCATCACCTCGTCCATGCGGGTCAGGCTCGTGCGCATCTGCCCCTGCGGGATGACCAGGTCGGCACGTCGCCGCCGCCCCGAGGACGGGCCGTAGCGCACCCGGCCGCCGTCATCGACCTCGTACTCGTGGCCCCACAGCCGCAGGAGCCCGGCCTCGTGCAGCTCGTCGACCCGACGGTTGATCTCGCCGGCACGCTCGCGGTAGACGGATGCGACCTCGAAGGACGCGCGCAGGACGACACGGTCGGAGAAGAACACCACCGACTGCAGGACCCGGTCGATGGTGTGCGGGTCGACCAGGCCGCTGTCCAGCAGCGTGAGCGAGCGGGTCATGACGCGCCTGCGAGATAGGTGAGGTAGTCAACCTCGTAGATGTGGGCGCTCCACGCGTGGTAGCAGACCTTGGCGCCCTTCGCGCCGAGAGCGAGCGCGGCGTCGGCCGCCAACTGCGCGAAGGTCAGCATCTCCGGCACGAACCCGATCCACACGTCGACGCTGCGTGCGGTCAGAAAGAGCACGAGGTCGTCGCCGACGATCCGGAGGGCGCCACCCACTGGTGAAACCGGGAAGCGGCCGCCCAGGTCCTCCTCCGGCCGCCACATCGAGAAGACCGCCGACCGGCTGTGTGCGTCCTGACGAAGCAGTTCCGTGGCGTGCGCGAACTGGTCGATCGGTGAATCGTCCGGGCCGATCCAGCCGCGCAGTCGCTGGTAGAGCAACGAGGACTCGCGCTGGTCGCCGAAGATCCGGTCCCGGTAGTCCTTGATGAGTTCCGGGTATAGGTAGCCGGACGGCGGTGTCAGATCCGCCGCATTGCGCAGCCGGACCGTGAGGCCGGGAATGTCGAAACAGATGCCGTGCCGGGTCGTGACCCGGGCGGGGCCGCCACGGGCGAAGATCGACAGGACGTCCGCCCAGCCGGCCGCGACGGTGGCCATCTCCATCTCCACTGCTCATCTCCCCGAGGTAAAGCTCGGCAGGGTGAGGGCCGTCAGATCGCCCGTCCCCGGCCATCTGACGGACTGGGACCGAGTCACGACGCACATGTCGGTGGCGAGAAGGGGTACGTCGATGTCCAGTCCATTCGCGGCAAGCGTCTCCCCCGACGTCACGAGCAACACGCCGGCACCATGGTCATCGGCGCGGATCACACCCTCGGTTGAGCCGTGCAGCCGTACGATACGCACTGGTCGCTGGTCGGCACGAGCGCTCAACCACGCCTCGGTGATGGCCGGGTATTCGGTGTAGATCGTCTCGACGTCCCGGCCCGCGACGGTGCAGTAGGTGACGAAGGAGGTGCGGGCCGCGGGCAACGCTCGCATGATCAGTGGCTCGCCGGTGGCGAGACAGAACTCGACACACACGTCATAACCGGTGATGCCCAGGTCGACGGCGCCCGAGGCCACCAGCTCGGGGATGTCGAAGCCACGACACCGGACGAGCACATCCGTGCCGGACCGCTGCCACAGTGAGCGTGGGTGCGATCCTTGCGGCGCGGCGAGGAGGTGACCGAACATGTCGGCGACCGGTTCGAACAGTCGGCTGGACGGCCCCGGGGCGGCGATGATCACGGTGACGTCCTCGCTACGCCTTGGGGATACCTCCCAGATCGGATGGTGTCGCTGATACCGTCGACCGGCACCACCGCGTCGACGAGTGCGCGCAACGCGAATTCGGCCGGCAGCTCGGAGAACAGGACGGTCTTCCCTTGCCCTGCGGCGTAGCCGACCTCGATGCAGACGCTCGCGCCCGCGTAGCCGCCGTTGGCGACCACGAACACGGCGTCCGACTTGGCGATCTTCGCGAGAAACTCGTGGGTGAGGCGAAACTTGTCTGCTTCGCCGACCGTGACCACTTGCTCGTTGTAGTCGTATCGCGGCGTGTAGACGATCATCCCGAGAGCACGGAAGGCCGCCTCCGCCTGGCGGGCCGTGTCATAGAACTTCGAGCTGCTGCAGATCGTGACGGACCTGAGCTCTGACATCGTTCCTCCGAGTGCGGGCGACATGTGATGGGCTCAGGTGAGCGGTACCAGATGTCGCGGCATCGCGAGGTACCCGACACCGGCGTGCCGCCGAAGAATTCCTTCCCAGGTGACTGAGGGAGCCTCGCCCGGGCCTGGTTGAGGCAGTCGCCGGCGATCGGCCAATGCCGGGTAGTCGAGATGAAAGGGCCGCACCGCCAGTCGTCGCGGAAGCCCGGTGCTGATCCGGACCAGTTCGGCGTAGAGCGATTCGAGTTGTGTGGCGGTCCAGTCACTCGCGCCGATCGCCGGGTACACGTCGAGGCCGATCTCGATCGCCAGGGCGAGCCCGTCGCGAATGGCTGGCCATTCCCGGCTGTCGGGTGGATGGTGCAGCGTGGTGTGCAGCTTGATGCCGCGGATCGCCGCCGGATCGCGCGCTGCGGGATGAGCGCCGCTCAGGCGCCAAGCGTACGCCAGCGTGGAGAGGTTCGACTCTACCTTGAGGACCACGGAGTCGAGCAGGTCACGCACGGCCAGCGCATGGTGAATCTCGAAGACGAGCGATGGCGCCAGCAACGGCTCTCCGCCACTGATTCGCAACAGGTTGAGCCTCCGGCCGGTCCGCAGGAGCGCCTCCCGGAGCGCGACGAACTCCGCGACGACAGCGTCGGCGCTCGCCACGAAGTGATCAGCGCCGGCCAAGTGCGTGTAGTCGACGTAGCAGTAGGAACACCGAAAATTGCAGGCGGCGACGTGGGTGATGGCCGCCAGGTTGTGATCGGTCCAGTGGCCGCCGAGATGGGCGGCCACCGTCACCGGGCTGTCCGACAGGTTGGCCATGTGGCGGAGTTCGGTGAACTCCGGCAGGGCGGTCGGAAGGCGCATCCGGGGGCGGCTGACCGGGGTGAAGAGGCGGAACTGCCGCGTCTGCACGTTGCCGAGCTTGGTCCGGCGAAGGTCCGTGAAGGCGTACTCACCCTCGCCGGCGTTGACGATGCGATGCGCCCGGCGCAGGAGCGGGCGCACATCCGGGGCGGCGTGGGAAACCTTCTTGACCATACGACCTCCCCGGCTCGCACGAACCACAGCGACGAGTGCCGTCGACAACCAACGAATCGTCCCGTTGGCCGTGAGCCAGGTCAAGGCGTCACACGCCGACGACATGCCAGCAACCCACTACCATCCGACTTATGGACGTTGATGGACTGCCATCGTCAGTCTTAGATGTGGTCGGCAGGATATTCCCGCTCCTCGGCGTGAGCGGGACTATTGTCGCCTTGTTCCTTTTTATCTCGTTCGTGTGGGGTTGGTACGAGCAGGTGAGATCGTTGATCTCGCTGACAAGGAAGGCCCGAGCGGCTGCCGGTCGCGGTACGGATTATTTGCAGAGGACCAGGCCCAAGCGCCTCCCAGTCCTCGTAATCACGACAGTTGTCGTGCCCGTGGCCCAGCTACTCACGGTGACGCTGTGCTTCATTACCGGCAACTACATATCAATCGCTCTTTTTCCGAACTCAGTCGACCCGCGCCCAAAGACCGCAGCCGAATACATCGCGTCTCTGCATGTCGATTGGATATCCGGCAGCTACACCGTGCTAGCTCTTTTTATTCTTGGTCGATCCTATCTTCTCGCGCGAAAATCTGAGCCGATACATGAAGCATCGGCGTCGAGCGCCGCCCTCCTCGCGTGGCCCGCGGTTCTACTCGGGCTCGCTGCGGCGGTGACACTGGCGGCTCTGGTCATCCTCTTGATGCTGAGCGTCGCACTTACACTGCTTGCTAAATTGTTCGGCGAGGACATCGCGGTCGTTTCTTTTGTTTCGGTCAACCATTCACTTCTCCTGCCGCCAGGCGCGATTCTGCTAATTTCCGCACTGTACTGGGCGGCTTGCTCCTTTGCGGTCCAAGGTTCGCAACTCTTGGTCACCGCTTGGCAAAATAGCCGAATTCTGGACGCAGAAGAGGTACTCAAGTCAATTTGATCGACAGGCCTCTTCTTGTGAGGATGGCAAGCATTCCTGCGGCGAATCGCCGGGCGACACGCTCGACATGGTCGGCATACCGCGCTTCAGCGACCAACGGGAAGAGGGGGACCACCTCGGTGGCGCTGTTTCGGTCGTCTATGAAGCGGGAGACGACCACCTTGGTGGGCAAGATGCGGCCGACCATTTCGGTTGCACTGAGGATGTCGTGGTTGTCGACGACCGCCTTGGGCTCGACGACAAAACGTCGGTCCGCGAGCATGCAAATGGCATCAGGAATCTTGACCTCTCCCCGCATCTCGCGATTATAGAAAGAATCTTCATGAGTATTCGGCGTGTAGCTGATGTACAGACTTTCCGACACTCTACTGGACCCACCAAACGCCACCCTGTCCTCGCTGTCGGATCTGCTTATATCAGACCAGGAAGGCATCTCCAGATTCCATCCCCACGCGGCTCGCTGGAATCGTCCGGGACGATCGAACAACCGCACCATCTTCGGATCCGGCACACGACCGAGAATTTCTTGAGTGTGATTGATTGCTGCCACAACGACTCGCACGGCATTGGCGTGGTGGGTCTTGTTTCGAGCAGCGAGAGAATTGCGCTCCTCCTCCTCCAGCCGCTGCTGCTGCAGAGATGCCTCCTGCGCCGCAGCCGCCTCCGCAAGATCCCCTACTGCCTTTTCGAGCCAATCGTCTTTCGCCATACCGAGAGGATGGCCACCCGTGGTGCGTGATCACAAGACACTCGCGTGTAGACATGACGCCTTCACGGCCATTCTTATCCTACAAGCGCCCGGTCGTGACTCCCAGCAGCTCCGCCCACCTCGACGACGGCTCGTCACCGGCGAGCAGGATGACGCCGTTCTCCGCGCAGATGTCCCACCACACAGATTCCGTGTCGCCGGACACAAGCAACACCGCGTGGACTGGCAGGTCACGAGTGACGAGGCGATGCCGGTATTCCAGCACCTGACCGAGGCCGAGCCTCAACTGCTCCACGTCGTTACCGCCGACGATGCTCTTCACCTCGGCGATGAACTGCCGTCCGTCGCTGTCCCGCCAGGCGAGGTCCACCGGCACTCCGCGCAGGCCGGTCCCGCACGGCACACCGATCGAGGCGAGATGATCGAGCAGCGAGCGGCACAGCCGATCGTGTTCGTCGACGCCGGCTCGATATCTCTCCGCGTCGAACGCGCGCTGCGCCGGCAAGCCGGCGGATGCCGCCGCCCGGGTGTAGGGCCGGTCAAAGCCCTGAGGATCGGTCGTCGTGGCTTCGGTGGCGTCGCCCGTCAGCCACTCCGCCGCCTGCCATGCCCGAGCCACCACGTCGGCGCGGTATCGCCCCCCGAAGGAAAATGGCCCGGCGGCCAACCAGCAGCTCAGCAGACGCAGACCGGCGACCACCGGCGGTTGGCGCAGCAGCCAAAGCGCCGTGTCCAGGTCGGGACAGCGGATGAGTAGCTTTTCCTCGGCAAGGGTCTTCGTATCGTCGTCGAGCACCTCGATGCCCCACCGCTGCCACTCTTCCAGGTCGATGCCCCCGGTCTCCACGACGAGGCCGATCGGCGCGGCGTGCAGGCGCAACCACAGCGCCGCCCCGGACTCGTACAGGCCCAGGATCTCCAGCACTCCGACCGTCAGCCGGAGCATCGGTGTGCCGCCGTCATCCAGGCGGGACAGAATCCAGTATCGGCCCGCGGTGCGGGCCGCCTCCGGGACGACGGTGCGGGCGACCCACCCGGCGATCGCCCAGGCACGACGGCGGGACTGGTCGAGGCCAGCGGCCCAGTCCTCCTCGGCATCAGCCGGTGCGGGCGCCAACGGGGCGACGACCGGCTCGGCGAAGACCCAGGCGGCCAGATCCGTCGGGTGGAGCATCTGCCAGAGGCGTGAGCGTCGGGCCGACAGCATCTCGGCCACGTCTTCCACGTCTGCCGCCGTCCACCAGGTCTTGGAATCGCTCACATTGGTCAAGACAGTTCCTCCCATCAACCGTCGCGTTCATGCCCGCTTACCAAAGTTTTGCCCCTGGGGAGACCACCACCTCTGTCCACGATCCTGGCGTCCCGGACCATCTCCAGGTACTCCTCTTCCTTCTCCGGTGACGCCTGGGCACCCGGTGGCAGGGTCCGCAGGTGCGGCGCGACCTTGTGGCGACGGCGCGTCCCCACATGCCCAGGTGGCTCATGCGGGGTCGGGGCAGGCTCCACCCGGGGAACGTAACGCAGCAGGGTCACCCGACGGTTACCGGAGCGTGGCGGATACCAGGGACGACCGTCGACATCGACGGAGCCGCCGACCCGCCGGAGCGCACCACTGGCGATGAGCCGCTTGACCGCCCGGGGAATGTCGCGGGCGCGGCGCGGCGGAAGTCCCAACCTCAAGCAGTTGTGCACGAGCGCGTCCTCGGCGAGGATCGCTTCCCCGTCCTCGGTCAGGTAGCCGAGTTTGCGCACGGTGTGCATCACCCAGCTCATGTCATTGAGATCGGGCACCCGTCCCGGCCTGCCGGCTCCTGGGGCGTGTTCCCGGGTCACCACCCGCGCGTCGTACCGGTGGGCGAAATGGACGCCGTCGATGCGCTCGGACGTCGTCAGCGGGGTGGCGCTGATCCTCACCCGGTCGCCGCCACGGGGCCAGGTCACGGCGACGATCGTGCCCGCCGGTAGCTCGGCCGGCCAAGGGATCCCGGCCAGTTCCCACCGGTCGCCCCGGGTCCGCAGGGCCGTCTGACAGTTCAGGTTGGCGGACGAACCCCGAACCTGATGGTCGATTCGCAAGTGAAGTCGACGGGCCTGCGACATGCCGAGCTGTGCGTCATCGGGCAGCGGGCACCAGCCGCCGTCGAGGTGCGCCTGGCGGAGGGCGACCGACCAGGTCAGCTCGCGTCCCTCGGTACGCAGCCAACTCGCCGCCGCGTCATCGTCCCCCGGCCCGGTCAGGCGGCTCCTGCCTCGCGGCGTCTCCGGGATGACGTCTACGTCGTCCGTCGCTTCCCCGTCTCGCACGGCATGCCGCGCCAGTCTCTCCGCCTGCACGAAACCCCGATGAAGCGTGGGGCAGGCACAGTGGAAGACGGAGACGCGATGGCTGAGCCGGACGAGCGCATCGAGGTGTTGTCCCGTAAGCGGCGAGAGTGGAGTGTCCATGGGCGGATAGGCCTGGCGGGCCGCGAGCGTCACCCGCAGTAGGTTGGCCGCCCGCTCGTGCCGCATGACCAGTAGGACACGCCTGGAAACCTGGGTGACCCGGAGCGCGGCATCGCACGCTGCCCCGAGCGCGGAGTCGAGCGCGTTCGCCGGACGGGCGACGCTTTGACCTTGCGGCCCGTTCGCGGTCGCCCATCCATAGCCGGACGGCCTGTCTTCTCGGTCGTGGGTCTCGACCGCGACGACTGTCGTGCCACTCGCCCCGGTGGGCGGGACACAGGTGAAGAGGGCGTCCACCTTCGGTGCGGCCTTCGTCTTCGGAGGCTCGACCTCCTTCTTCGGGGAAGGGGAATCCGTGATCGGCGCCGCCTTCCTCCGCTCACGAAGCACGTTCGCCAGCTCCGGCACACAGCCCGCGCAGGGTGGCGTCTCATCGACGTGCGCGCAGCCAGCAGAGTGCTCCCGGCAGAGGTCCGCGGCCAGCCCGCCCAGCACAGGATCTGCCTCGCCCACCAGCACCACCGCTTCGGCCAGGCACTCGGCACGGAGCTGGCGCAGCGGCGCCCCCACCCAGATGCGGGCGGCGCGAACATGGAACGCACCGACCATCAGTCGCGCTTCCAGACACCTGGCGCTCGCCCGGGCGTACGCCTCGGCGACCTCCCGCAGACGCTCCAGCAGTTTGCCTCTGGCCGGCGTCACCGCCGCTCGTATGTCGGTCTCCAACGCGTGACGGGCGCTCTTGAGCGGGGACAAGATCTCCTCGGCGCAGGCGACCCACCGCTCTGCCACCGCCGGGTGGAAGAGGTCGACGTCGCGTCGGTGGCCCTGAACGTCTGCCAACGCCTTTCGGATGAACTCCGCATCGGGAAGCCGACTCAGCTCCCGAACGGTGCCCGGCATTGATCCGTTCCTGGACGACTCGTGCGCGTTGAGCCACACAAACACGTCGCGGTCCGGCAGGGACAGCGCGTGCGGAGGTAGGCGTCGCCGGCGGAGTGCCCGCGTCAACGCCTTCTCGAACTCGTTCGGCGCAACGGCGCGAAGAAGCGCCGCCGGCAACGGCTCGACGATCGTCAAGGCGGCAGCCGTTTCGCGTTCGCGCTGGTAGGAGTCCTTGAACTCAAGGGCGGCGCGCTGGCAGGACGACGCGAGCACGTCCCGTACCCGGGATCGCTCAGCCGCGACCCCGTTGTTGCCGGACAGTGCGGCGATGCGCGCCTCGGTATCCACCGTCAACTCCGCGAAGCGCAGCGCGGCGACCGTGGTCGGTTCGCCGGTCCTGCGTTCGAGCAGCTTCCGTTCGGGCGGTGACAGCGGGCCGCCCTCGGCGATGGACCGGTGAAGTGAGGCCAGCCATGTCATGTCCCGGGGTAGCGGACTGATGCTGTCCGGCACGTCACGTCGGGCGGGTCGCGCAGCCTTCTGCATCTCCTGTGCCGAAGGGTGCGACTTCTGGCCATAGCATCTGCTGCACAGCAGCTTGGACCAGTTGCCGCCCACGGTGACCACAGAATTCGACATGGACGCGTGCCCACAACCGGAGCACTGCAGGGTGATCGACCGGTCGAGGGTGAACCGCTGCAACTTCCCCCGAGCCGGATAAGCCCGCATGATCCGGTACGCGGGCCCGTCCCGTTGTGCCATTCACCGTCCTTCCGAGACGAATCGGTGGGATGGAGTCAGCGTCGACTTCTATCTGCTCGCCGCCCGGGCGGCTCGGCCGCGGGTGGCCTTCGGCGGGCGCCACGAGGTGAGCGCCTCGTCGGTGAGGTGCAGCCGGTTGGTGGTCTCGGCGAGGAAACCGGCGTAGATGTCCGCCGGGGACGAGCCCCACATCGGGTCGAACTCGCCGTGCCACTGGCGTACCCAGGGCAGGATCTCGCGCAACCCCGCGACCAGCGGCAACAGCCGGTCGGCGGCCCAGCCGTCCTCCTGCTCGCGGGCGACGACCAGGGTGGCGAGGGCCTGGGCCTGCTCGCGGTGGTCCCAGCCGGCCCAGCCGACCAGCAGCGACGGGTCACCGTCGCGACTGGCACCGGGGTACGAGACGAAGCGTTCCTTGGGTACGTCGAGCTTGCCGCGGTGTTTCCAGTAGCTGCCCTTGAGGAAGTCCGCCGAGGTGTACTTCGGTGGCACCGGGATCCGCTTGCGGAACTCCCGCTTCGCCGCCTCGTCGGGCAACGCGTCCTCCTGCCGTTGCAGGTCCCACACCTGCTCCCAGTCGGCCCGCTTGGACAGGCCGGAATCCTTGTAGCGCAGCGCGGCCAGGTGCGGCACGTGCTCGTCGGCGACCAGGTCGGCGATCACCTTGCCGAGATCCTGACCAGGGGCGTAGATGCCGGCGACGGTGAGCACGTCGGCGTCGCGGCGCAACTCGTCAGCGAGCTGCGCGGTGGTCAGCGGGCGCGGCTGCTCCAGACCGTCGACGTGGTGGTACCACAGCTCCCGCGCCTCGCACCGGTCCAGCAGCCAGTCGCGCAGCGCCTTGCGCTGCATCGCTTCCCAGCCCTCGGTGGCCCACCGCCGCTTGCACTCCGGCCGCTCGATCAACCCGATGTTGCGGTTGCCCTCGATGACCGCGATCCGCCGCTCCACGACCGCCCGGTACTCAGGCGACCAGTGCGCCGGCAGCTCAGTGATCGGCTCCGACCCGTGCCGCACGAACCACTGGGTCTCGAGGCCCTCGTCGCGCATCTTCCGGGCGAGCACGATCTCGAACGCCCGCTCCCCCAGCTTCAACTCCTGCACTGCGTCGGCCGGAGCGGTCAACTCCTCGTCCAACAGTCCGTAGAGCGAGTAGACCTGCCAGTCCAACTCCTCCTGCAACGCGATCATGCGCGCCCGGACCGAGCGCCACTCGTCGGACGCGGCGGCCAGCCGTTCACGGGTGGGCACGCCAGAATCCGCGACCGCCGCCGGGCTCACCGCAGCGAGCCGCTGCGCCAGGCCATCGATCTCCCGGCTCAGTTCAAGGGGGTACGCGGACGGAAGCGGATACTCCTGCAGCTTGGTACCAGTGAACTCGTAGAACTCTTCCCACTCGTCGCCACGGTAGCCCTCGTTGACGCCGCCGTTGCCCTTGCCATGACTGACCTGCTTGAGCCAGAAGCAAGCGGTGGAACTGTTCAGAAGCCCCTCGAAACCCACTTCATCGGCAGGTAGTTCACCATAACTGAGCGCAAAGGTAGGGACATGTTGATTAGTGACATGATTGTCACGGTTCACGAAGGCGCGGTTATGTGTCGCAACCTTTGCGAAGCTGATAGCGATCGAGCCCTTGGTGCGAGCGGGGATCCATCGATACCACGCCCACCATGGCACGCCCGCCTGCGATCTTGTCTTACCAGAAAAATCTAGGGTGGCGCCGATGATCTGCCTTGCCGCCCAGATATGCCGAATCCAGGGATTGCACACATCCCCGATAGACATCAACTCGCCTGAGGAATCATAGGGCGCCAATGCGATCCACTGACCGAAGGCACCCCAATCACGAATATCCTCGCCAGCAACAATTGATCGCATTAGCTCCGACGGGGTGCTGAACCGCCGGTGCCAGCTGCGCGGGAGATAGAAGACGTCGTCACATCCAGAGAAGGCTGCAACCCCAATCGCGCCGTCTACGAAGTCGATCAAACGCCGCCCAGAATCTTCGAGCCTCGCCACTACGCCAGTTGCAACACTACCGCCAAGGCTCCACGGGTACTTAGAGAGTTCCAGCCGGGGAACCTCCAATACCTCGATCCACTCACTCTGCGAACCGGGCTTATCGATCTGATATTCGATGGCACTCCAAACGTTGCCCTCGCTTGCCACCAGTGGCTCACCCGGCTCTCCACGAAGACCCGCGAGCACCCGGATAGATGGACTTGCACCGTGATGACGTCCCCGACCGACGAGAATCACAGTGGGCGTGCCATGGCCCGGGACGTAGGCACCAGAGGTGTCGACGACATACGTAAGGCACGCCTGCTTTGGCAGCACTTCTTCAATCAACTGCTTCCCGAACTCGCGCTTCATGAACGAGTTGGACGTGATTTGACCGAAGTAGCCAGCACCTCGCCCGGGCCGTGCAGACATAGTCAACTGAGCAAGACGTTCAACGAAAGGAACCGAGAGGGGGTAGCGGCCAGCGCACGAGTCATAAATATCTCGGTATAGTTTGTTGAGTTTCTTGTCCTTGACAGTGATATACGGCGGGTTGCCTACAACCACATGATAGCGGCCGGCAGCGAGAATTTCAGGATACTCCTCGACATCTTCCGTTGCATAGAAAAAGGCGCTTGGATCATTAGCATCACTGCCAAAAAGAGCAAGTTGCCTATTCTTAACTAGAGCATCACCAACAGCTAAATGCAGCGGAAGGGTGAGATCGCCAATCTCGCGGAGGGTGTCTATCCGACAAGCTTTGAGCGCGGCAACAAGCAGACGGAAGCGGGCAATGGCAACAGCGAACGGGTTGATGTCGACGCCGTGGACGGCGTCGAGCGCGAGCCGCACCCGCTCCCGAGAGTCCCGGTTGGGGGCGTGCTGCTCCCACTCCTTCAACAGCCGGTGGAACGCGCCGAGGACGAAGTGGCCCGAGCCGCAGGTCGGGTCGATCATCTTGACCACGTCGTGGCCGAACTCGGCGATCGCCGGGGTGAGCGTCAGGTCGAGGATGAACTCCTCGACGAACTCCGGCGTCTGGAGCAGCGCATACGTCTTGCGGGCCGCCTCGGACAGGTCCTGGTAGAGGTCACCGAGGAAGCGGGTGTCCCACTCCGGATCGGTGAAGTCGTGCACCAGCCCGCCGGCCTCGCCGCGCCGACGCCAGAACGCGATCAGGTTCTTCGCCTCGTCGTGCGACAGCGGGATCTGGTAGAGCGGGTTGTGCCGCTCGTCGAACAGCGACTTACCGGCCTGCGTGCTGGCGATCGCGGCGAAGCCCTGCTTCAGCCAGCCGCGAAGCGTCTCGTTCGGCTGGTCGCGGAAGAACTGCGCCTCGGCCTCCTCGGCGAGGACCAGCCGGTCCCCCGGGCCGGACAGGTAGGGGTCGGGCAGCAGGCCGTTGTCCTCGCAGAAGCGCACGAAGACGGTGCCGAGCACCCAGGCGACGGCGGCCTGCGTCACGCGCTCGTCGCGCCAGGTTGTCCAGGTGGCGGCGGTGCGCCCGACCTTGAACGCGTGGTCGTACTCGCCGCGCAGCTTGAGGCGCACCTCCTCGACCGACTCGGCCTGCTCCCGCAGGTCTTTTTCCAGATTCTTGACCTGCTTCTGCAAGTCGGACAAGAGCAGCTTCCGGTCGATCACGCGAAGACTCTAGCCGTCCCGTGCACGGGACGGGGGTACCCGTAAGTACCGATCTGATCGACAGGCCGCTACCGAGTCAGGTTCGGACGACGGCTCACGCCGTCGCGGCGAGGAAGGTGGTCACCGCTCGGCGGAAGTCGCGCGGATTCTCGACCCACGGCAGATGACCGGATCCGGGGAGGCTCACCCGCTCGCAGTTCGGCAACGCCTGCTCCAACGAGTCGACGCCCCAGCGGGGACGGATGTCCTCGGGTCCATCGATGATCAGCACGGGCACCTCCAGCGTTCGGCACCGCGCGGCAATGTCGGCGTCCCTCAGCTCCCATTTCACCTCGGCGTTGATGGCCTGGTTGCAGTCCCGGTTGAGACCCAGCCACGGCGTGGCCATGTCCTCGGCGTGCCGCAGCGCGGTGTCCGGATCGGCGAAGTCGGCCGACCACTGGAGGACCGCCCGTTCGCGCTCCACGGCCGGGGTGAGGGCGCGTTCGTCCAGCGCCTCCCACCGATCCCGGTGGGGTTCGAGCCGCCGCCGGAGGTTCCGCTCGTAGTGCGGGTGCCAGCCTCGTTCGGGGTCGATGCCGGTGCCGGAGGCGTAGATCAGGTGACTGACCCGCTCGGGGTGGTCGAGCGCGTACCGCAGCGCCAGGTGCGCGCCCCACGAGTGTCCCAACAGCGCCGTTCGCGGTCCGGCCAGGCGCTCGCGCACCGCGTCGAGGTCGGCCACGAAGCGGTCGACCGTGTACGGCCCGCGCCGCTCGGAACGCCCACACCCACGCTGGTCCCACCGGATGACGCGGACGTGGTCGTCGAGCAGCCGGGCGACCGGGCCGAGGTAGTCCCACATGCCCGGACCGCCGTGACACACCACCAGCGGCGACCCGGCGCCGGCCTGGTCGGCCCACAGGCGACAACCGTCATCGGTACGCACGTCTGCGGTCATCGCGACAGTATGGCGACCCGTGCGCCGGCCGGCGGGGCCTGCGGCGCGACGGTCGATGTGGCACGTTGGGCGGATGAGTGCCGAGGAGGTCCCGCTCGCCGGCGGCAACGTGTCGGCGGGCGTGGTGCGGGTCGGAGACACCGTACGCCGGCAGGCCGGTCCCTGGACCCCGGCGGTGCACGCGCTGCTCGACCACCTCTGGTCGGTCGGCTTCCGGGGCGCGCCCCGGCCGCTCGGAATCGACGGGCACGGCCGGGAGGTGCTCGCCTACGCGGTGGGTGAGGTGCCCTGGCCGCACCGCTTCGACCTGCTCGAACCGCTGGAACAGCTCGCCCGGCTGGGTCGACTGGCGCGCGAGCTGCACGACGCGCTCGCCAAGTTCACGCCGCCGCCGGTACGCGCGGTGGAACGCCCTGATCCCGGCCGACCGGAACGAGATGATCGTGCACCACGACCTCGCGCCGTGGAACCTCGTGATCGGTGACCGCTGGGTCGTCATCGACTGGGACAATGCCGGGCCGGGCTCACGCCTGTGGGATCTCGCCTACGCGGCGCACGGCTTCGTCCCGCTGTCGGCGCACCCCGACTGGCAGCGCGCCGACGCGGGGCAGCGACTGCGCGCACTCGTGGACGCGTACGGGCTGGACGAGCGGCAGCGCCGCGACCTGGTGCCGCTGCTGACCGTGCGGGCCCTGGCGATGCACGACTTCCTGCGCGACCAGGCCGCGCTCGGCGTCGAGCCCTGGACGACGCACTGGCGGACCGGGCACGGCGACACGTGGCGAGCCGACGCCGAGTACACCGAGCGGCGCACCGACCAACGGATGAGGGCTCTGCTGGACTGACGCTGGTTACGGCTCTCTCATCCAGGTCTTCGGATCCGTCACGAAGACGCCCTTGCCCTGCTGCCGCCGGATCACCCGCAGCGCTTCGAGGCGAACGTAGGCCAGTTGCACTGTTCCGTAGCTGACGCCGTAGTCCGCGCGGGTCTGCGCGACCGACGGCAGTCGATCGCCGGGCTTGAACTTCCCTGACTTGACGTCAGACATCACGTCGTCAGCAATGCGGAGGTACTCGGCTGATTCGGGCATTGCACTCCTCGCGTGGCAACCCGAATTCGATCACAACCCAAATGTCTTAGCAATGCACTTTGACTTCCCTGTGTTCCCTAGTTATGTTGGAGCGGAGCCGGTCCTCGCGTGGCAACGAGTTCGGCTCATTCCCCCGGTCGGGGCGGGTGCGCGTGCCCGTCCCGACCCACCGACGCGCTTCGTCCCCGTACCGCCGATCCGGGCTGCGGCGGCGGAGCGGGCGGGCCGTCCGCACGCCGGCCGCGGACGGCCCGCCCTTCCAGACCCACCGCACCGACCCTCCGCGCTTCCGCCTGCCCTCAGAAGGGACCGATGTGACCGAGGTGTATCGCTCCGGCCAGCTCTACGGGACCGGACTGCCGGCCCGGATGACCCCGCACGAGGCGCGGAACCGCGCGTTCGACCCGCGCCGTCGAGGTGTCGACCAGGATCAGGTACGCGCGTTCCAGACCGAGGTCGCCGACGAGCTAACCGACCTGCACCGGCAGATCCGCCGGCTGACCGTGGAGAACGAGCGGCTGAAGCGGGCGGTGCGTGACTGGCAGGCCATGCACGCCCGCGAGTGCCGACCACCGAACCAGGGTCACTGGTAGCGGTGCGTCCGCAACCGGGTGACCTGCTGCGAATCGACGGCCGCGCCTCGGTGCAGTTCGGCGGCGACCGCGCCTTGACGCTCCGGGTCGTCTCGGTCGGCCCTGAGCTGACGCACCTCGGCTGGATCTGGCTCACCGGCTACGTCCTCGACCGTCATGGCCTCGCCACCGCGAAGCGCGAGATCTTCGTCCAACTTGCCGGCCTCCGTCCCGCCACACCCGCGCGACCTTCCCAGCGGTCGCCGAGTCTGCAACCCTCCGCAAAGCAAGACACGAAGGCCGTGAGCAGCGTCGGACAACTGCCCTCCGACAGGCCCGGCAATGAAATGTCGGTGGCACCCACGATGATCGTCGCGCTGGTATCGACTGAAGGCGTGAGGTGGAGGGTCCAATGGCAACCCGGTCCGACTACACCCTCCGTAAGTTGATCAAGAAGATCGTCTCCCTCGGCGTCTCTGACCACGTCGGGAGCGTCCTTCAGGACGTGCTCCGTCACATGGGCGAACGAAGCCCGTATCGCGGGGGCAAGGAGCTGGTGTCCCTGCTCCGCTATGCCGAGTCCGCCGCCCGCCAGGAACAGGATGCCCTCGTAAGCGAACGCATCGAGGATGCTCTGGCCTACGCCATGAACACCATGCTGCGACCGGACATCGAGATCAAGTATCAGCTCTTCGAGGGTGCCAGGTGGAGCACGCTCCGGTTCGTCCGAAACACCTTCGACGGCATGAGCAAGCTCGTTCTCAAGTCGGTCGAGGACTTCTTGTCGGACAATCCGACTGCCTCTGCTGCCGAAGTGCAGGCCCACCTCGTCGAGTTCTTCGATTCTGCGAAGGAAACGTCGGAGTCTGAGGAGCAGCCTGGGCACTACCGGATCCTGCGCGGCATGCGAGAGCATTCGGCGTGGTTCAGCGAGGTGCTGAGCAATCGCCTTGTCGTCGAGGGACCCAGCGAGCCAACCACGCACGCTGCCGGGCACAGGCCCGCTGAGGTCGAACGACTGAGCCTGGACGATCTTGTCCGGCTCGCCCAGATCAGAGCCCGGACCGCCGGCCTTCGAGAGCTGCGAGCTGTCGTGCACAACCCCCACAGCTCCGAACATGACCTGCAGAGCACTCTGGAGAGGAACCTCTGGATCTTCGGAGGATCCTTCTTGCCAGCTCTCGGCCGCCGTCGACTCGTCGCCGGGGACGAGCTGGACATCCCCTTGCTGCGGCCGGACGGCTCCCTGCACGTGGTCGAGCTGAAAAAGGCCAACCTGGCGATCATGACTCGTCAGCGTCGGGGGCTGATCCCCAACGCCGAGGTGCACCGCGCGGTCGGGCAGGTGATGAACTACCTCCTCGCTCTCGACGAGGACCGCTCACGCATCCTCGACCAACACGGAGTAGACGTGCGCAGGGCGAGTGCGACAGTGGTCATCGGCCACCCTCGTTTCCAGCCGAGCGTCGAGGAGGCGGACACGAACGAGGTCCTGCGGACGTACAGCAGCCACCTGGCGCGGATCGAGGTCGTCACGTACAAGCAGTTGTTGGATGGCGCCGAGAGGGCGTTGAGTCTCGCCTGAGCGCCGTCACGGGTGCTCGACGATCAGGCGCTCACCGTGCTGCGATGGGCGTTGACGACCCAGGCGTCCGGCAGGGCGATCCACTCGTTGTCGCCCACCCGCACCACCGAGCCGTCCAGCTTCGGCAGCAGCGCCGGGTCGTCCATCGGGCAGAGCACCCACACGCCGCCCGCCCCGGCGCGCGCCGCGTCCGCCAGCTCGTGCAGCCGCTCCATCGCCCGGTAGCGGGCCAGCACCGCCGCGTCGTGCAGCAGCACCGGCCCGGCGTCCACGCTCAACCGCGCGCGCAGGAGCGGCACGACGAGTTGCCACGCCTGCTCGACGTACTCGCCGAGCTTGATGGCGGCGCGCGAGTTCTCCGGCGCGTTGTCGGCGGCGACCACGGTCTCCCAGGTGGGTTTCGGTCGGGCGTCGACCAGACCGCGAAGCTCCCGCACGAACTCCTCGGCCACACTGACCGGGCGGGCGTCGAAGCGGCGGACCAGTTCCTCGCGGGCCGGCGCGTAGCGGTTGAGGCGTACCGTCAGGGCCCGGAACCCGCCGGCGGACCTGGCCCCGGTCAGGCGTTCCTCGGCCCGCATCGCCTCGGCCAGCTCGGGCGACTCGGCCGCCCACCGGCTCGGCACGGTGCTGGCGGACGCCTGTCGCTGGATGATCGACATGGATGACGAGCCGGCGCGCGGCGGCGGCGGGAGGAACCGGTCGCCGTCCCGTCGCAGCGCGAAGCCCGCCTCGTCCAGCAGGCGATCCAGCCTCCGGTCCGTCGGCAGGGGCGCCAGCTCGGGAAAACGCGCCGACACGCGCTGCTGCACCAGCTCCGGGCTCAGGGCCCGCTGGTTGTCCGACGCCGGGGGCACCACGCCGGCCTGGGCGAGCCGCAGCGCCCGCACCGGATCGAGGTCGCGCGGGTAGAGCTCCAGCCGCGCGGTGGCGGCAGCACGCTCCGAGGCCACCGCGGCGAGCAGGACCCGCCGCCGCTCGTCGATGACGTCGGCCGCGCCGCCGGGCGCGGTCACCGTGGCGAGGGTTCGCATCACCGTCGCGGCGCTGGGCAGCACCTCGCTGGCGGCGAGCCGGTCGGCGGCCTCGCCGAGCGCGTCGGCGT
The DNA here is from genome assembly GCF_027925725.1 of Micromonospora sp. AKA38. Classification (NCBI taxonomy): domain Bacteria; kingdom Bacillati; phylum Actinomycetota; class Actinomycetes; order Micromonosporales; family Micromonosporaceae; genus Micromonospora; species Micromonospora sp. AKA38. Next base: position 1,834,963 of record NZ_BNEI01000005.1, read on the forward strand.
AGTCGAGCAGCGCCGGCGCGGCCGGGGTGTCCGGCGCGTCGTCCTCGCCGGCCTCCAGCGCGAGGAGCAGGCGGTCGCCGCGCGGGTGCGGCTTGCCGTCGATGTCGGCGCGGGCGTGCCGGCGCAGCAGCAGGCGCGGCTCCTCCTCGAGCGCGTCGATCTCGACGGCCGCCCGCACGGCGGCGACCGCGACCGCGAGCCGCAGCGCGTCGCCGGTGCGCACCGAGCCGCGGCTGGTCAGCAGCGCCGCGGCAAGCTCGGCGCCGCCCATCACCCGGCCGCCGTCGCGCAACAACTCGACGATCTGGGTACGCACGCTGCGCACCACCGACAGCTCGTGCCAGCGTTTGCGCTGCTTGCCGAGGACCTGCGCGATCCGGCCGGGGGTCACCCCGACGGCGGCGGCGACCAGCGGCTGCCGCGGCCACAGCGGCAGCGCGGGCAGCGCACCGGTGTCGTCGGGCAGGTTCAACAGCAGCCGCGTCGCCTCGGCCTCGGCGGTGTTGCGGCTGGTGCGGGCCGGTACGAGCAGCGTGGCGATGGCGTCCAGACCGACGCGCACCGGGTCGGTGTCACCGGCCGTGGTCTCGGTGGCGGCCTCGACGCTGGCGGCCCGGCGGGCGGCCGGCGAGGTCGGGATGGTTTCCCGCTCCCCCAGCCGGCTGCGCCACTCCTTGACCCGGCGCTGCAACTCCTTGCGCGTCTTGGCGCCCAGGCCGGGGAGCGTGGCGAAGGTGTTGTTGCCGACCGCGAGCAACTCGCCGACGGTCGTGGCGTCGACCCGGTGCGCGGCGGAGACCGCCCGCGGGGTGAGCCCGGCGGCCTCCAGCGCGGTCGCCCGGGTGGCCCGCGCCGCCGCCTCCTCGCGGATCTGCTCGGCGACCTGCTCGTCGGGCTCCTCGGCCTCGGTCTCCGGGTGCTCCGAGCCGACCGGGGTGCTGGCGTCGGACCGGCGGAACACCTGCTGCCAGGCGTCGCGCATGTCCTTCAGCGAGCCGAAGCGCCGGCGGTGGTCGCGGTGCAGGGCCTGGTGGAGGAACTCGACCAGGCCGTCGCGCACCGCCGGGTCGAACGCCTCCGCCGCCAGCACCGGAGGGCCCTCGGTGAGCTGCGGTTCGGTGCCGCCGTCACCCCAGACCGGCAGCTCGCCGGAGGCCATCTCGTGCAGCGTGACGGCGAGGGCGTACCACTCGGCGTGCTTGTCGTAGACCTGCCGGTTGGCGGTGCCAAGGAACGGGTCCAGGTAACGGGGGGTGCCGGCGGCGAGTTCCTTGACCGAGACCCCGGCCAGTGAGAAGTCGAAGAGCACGAGCTGGCGGGTCCGGTTGGGCCGGACCCGGACGGCGATGTTGTCCGGCTTGATGTCACGGTGGTAGACGCCCTCGCCCTCCAGGTAGTCGAGGGCGCCGAACAGGTATTCGCTGTAGGTCTCCAGCTCGTCGACGGTGAGCCGGCCCTCGTCGCGGAGCTTGCGGGCCAGGGTCAGCTCGCCGGCGTGCTCCAGCACGACCACGGTGCGGTCGGCGATCCGCAGCGGCTCCGGCCTCGCCAGCCGGATGATCCGGGAGTCGGTGAGCGGGCGAAGCACCTTCGCCTCGTGGGCGAGCCGAGCGGCCTTCTCGTCGGAGAGGCCGACCTTGAGCACCTCGTCCCGGCCGGTGCGCTCGTTGTGGGCGAGGAACGCGCGGCAGGTCGAGCCGGTGCCCAGCCGCTTCCTGATCGTCCACTCCCCGACCCGGTCCCCGCCGCGTGCCTCCAGCGGATCGGTCTCCGCCGGCTCCGGCTCGTCCGGATGCGTCGACGGCGGCGGGGCGGTCAGCTCGTTCTCGACCTCTTCGAGCATCTCGACGAAGTCGGCGACCGTGGTGAGGCGTTGCGCGGGCACCGGGGCGGTGGCCGCCTGGACCAGATCGTCGGCGAACTCGCTGATCCCGTCGGTCACCGACGAGGGACGCAGGCCGTTGTCACGGGCCAGCCGGGACAGCAGCTCCTGCCGCTTGGCGGCGGGCGGCTGGCCGGTGAGGATCAGGTAGGCGAGCGCGCCCAGACCGAACACGTCCATGGCGATCGGGTCCGGTCGCGGCGCGGTCAGCTCGGGCGCGAGGTACGCCTCCGCGGACAGCTCGATGTGCGCGGCGGCGTGCGAGGAGATGCTGACCGGGTCGCCACTGCTGCCGCCGCTGGTGTCCACCGCGCGGGTGGCGGCCTGCCAGTCGCTGAGCTGCAACTGCGGCGTGAGCCACGCCTCCTCCTCACTGCCTCCGCGCCGCCGCCGGCCGGGCGTCACCAGCACGCTGCGGGCCGACAACGCGCGGTGGTGGAGGTGACGCCGGTGCGCGTAGGCGACGGCGTCGGCGATCTGGCGGATCAGCGCCACCCGGGCCAGCGGGTCGAGCCGCTCACCGTACTGGGCGACGTAGTGGTCGAGCCGGACGGCTCGGGGATCGTGCCGGAAGATCAGCGCCGGTCCGGCCTCGTGCGACTCCATCGAGTCGACCCGCACGATGCCGGGGTGGTTGATGCCGTGCAGCACCGTCATTTCGCGCCGGGCCGCCCGCTCGATGCTGGCCCGGTCGGCTTGGACGGCGTTGCGCTCCACCAGGTAGATGCGGATGCGGCGGTGCTCCCGCTCCAACTCGCGGTGGCGGGCGTGATGGTCCTGCCAGGTGGGGCCGAGATCGTAGGGGCGCGATTCCAACTCCCACGACCCGACCTGGTAGTGCTTGCGGCTGCGGGCCACCCCCACGGCTTCGAGCAGGCCGGGCAGCGCTGCGGAGACCTCCTTGCCGACCCGCTGCCGTTCGTCCTGCGGTGGCCGTTGCAGCAGCGAGCCGATCGCGGGCAACGGGCCGGACTGGTGCCCGGGCGACGGCTCGGGCCCGTAGACCCCGTGCAGGTGGTGTTCGGAGAGCTCGACGTGCAGGCCCGGCTTGGACAGGAAGACCGCCGCCTGCACGAACGGCACCCTGATCGGCGTGCCCCTACGCCGGGCGGCGGCTGCCTGGAGGAGCCCCTTGAGCTTCTTGGCCTTCATGTCCGCGAGGTGCAGCGGGTTGTCGAACGTCCGGGTACGGCTCGGGCTGGTCTGGATCCAGTTGGAGCCGCTCGAGGTCAGCCGGCCGGTCAGGCTCTTGATCTCGATCAGGTAGAGCCCACCGGGGCCCGCCACCAGCAGGTCGACCTCGTAGGGATGCCCGGTCGGGGCGGTGAAGGTGAAGTTCGACCAGGCTCGGTAGGGCTCGGTGTCGGGCAGCAGCGCCTGGATGTACGCCAACGCCTCCCGCTCGTGCGCGAACTGCGACGGGGTGATCGTCGTCCACCGGCCTTCCTGCATGCAGGAGATGCTAGGCCGCCAGCCGGCGGACCCGGATCCGCCGGCTGACGGTGGCGAGCTTGCAGCCGCCGGCCCTGGGATCATCCGGTCAGTCCTGCGTGCAGGCGAACAGGGTCCAGGCGTCGACCTCGGTCGGGTTGAGTGGCCGGGCCCCCGGAAGGTAGGCGGACAGGTCCCGGAAGTCAGCGGTCGCGTTGTGGACGCACACCGCGAGCGCGCCGTCGAGCAGGTCGCGTACGGCCTGCGACTCGGGCGCGGTCACGTCCTCCAGCAGCGGACTCCACACGTCGAGCGTGAACACCACGTGGCAGGCGCTCTGGTCGGCCTTCACCACGCAGTAGTAGCGCCCGGTGTCGGCCAGCCGGTTGCGGATGTTCGCCCAGGTCATCGCGCCGGAGATGTCGGCGACGTCCGCGCCGGGCGCGCACGCCATCTGGAAGAACCAGCGGGTCGGGTCGCCCTGGACCACCGCGCCGTAGACCAGGACCAGCCCACCGTGGTGGTACACCACGAAACCCTGCACGTCGGGGGTGAGGGTGAGGAAGTCCGGGGTCCACACCCGGTCGTACTGCCGCTCCGCGAGCGACCTGAGGAATTCGATGGTCCGGCCGGCGGCCCGGCGAGCTTCCACGCCCATGCGTTCAGTCCCTCCCGCGCCCGGCCCGGCGGACGTCGGCTTGTCGGCACGCAACCACGCCATGACGGTCGTGACCGGCACGGCTCCGGCGATCAGCATTCGCCCCCCACGGGAACGACCGCGGCCATCGGTGGCGCCCCACCACCCGAGGGGTTCGCGGAAGCCTCACGCTACGAAGCGCGACGTAGCGGAATCAAGACATCACCCTGAGATCAGGGTCCGGTCTGGACGGTCGGTCCCGTTGACGGGACCGACCGCACTGAGCACGTTAACAGACCCGGCGGCAAGTCCCGTCGATCGGACTACCCGACACGTCGTCCGATCGGCCGAACGCGAGCGACGGGCCGCCCGCGCGGCTGCCCACCCCGGCCGTACCCGGTTGTTAGGTTGACTCCGGGACACCCCTCACCCGACCGACCCGCCGCCCCACGACGGCCGGGCGGCCGGCTGCCGTCCGGCGGAGAGGGGTGCGATGACGGCGATGCCACCGGATCCCGGCCCGACCGGCCGGCGACCGGGCCCCGGCGCACCTGTCGACGGCCGGCGGCGACGCTGGGCCGGACGGGCCCGGGCGGTCGGTGACGCGGCGCGCCGGCGCGCCCGGCGGTTCTGGGCCGGCGCGCAGCCCACGCTGCGAGGCCTGTGGTGGACCGAGGAGCCGGCGACGCCGGTGACCACCGTCGACCGGCGACAACCGGAGCAGTTGGTGGTGCCGGCCCAGGGCCAGGTCTACGTGTTCGGCGTCCGGGCCACCTACACCTGGTCGTCGGAGACCGCCCGGCCGGAACTGTTCGGCTGGTACGTCGACTATTTTCAGCCGCAGGCGACGCAGCGGCTGCACCGGCTGGCGGTCCGCTGCGCGGCGGAGGTGCCGCCGCACCGTCCGCGCGACCTGCTCGCCGCGCTGACCGCGGCGCTCGCCGAGCACGATCCACCACCCTGGGCGTACGCGCGGGGCGACGTGACATTCACCTGCGAGCCCGACGTGACGGTGCACCTGGACGAACGGGTCCGCCGGCTGCTCCAGCCGTACTGGGAGCAGCGCATCGCGCTGGAGTGCGAACGCGACCTGGCCCGCCGACGCGCCGAGTACGCCGAGGAACGCCACCGGCGCGACCCGCCGTCCACCCCGTCCGGGCCGCACCCGGACGCGAGCCGCCCACCCAGGGATCCGGCGGACCGGACGGACCCGACGCGGCCGACCAGACAAGCGAGCCGTCCCGCGACTCGGGGCGGACCACGCCCCGGCACTCCGGTGGAGGCGTTCACCCCGCTGGAGCCGCTGCTGCCTCCACCAACCCCACGCCCAACTCCCCACCAGCGGCCCTATCCGTCCTCACCGAACGACCCGAACCCGCCCACCCCCTGAACCACCACCCACCACTCCCGCGCCCATTCCCGCGCCCGCGCCCGCCGATCTTGGACTTGTGGTGCCATGGAATGTTCTTTCTGATGGGAATTCGGAGGTGCCACAACTCCAAGATCGACGCGCCGGGCACGCGCGGGGCGCGCGGGGTACGCCGGGTGGCGGGGCGGGGCGGGGGTCAGCCGACCAGGGTGGCGTAGCGGCCCCGGTGGTCGAGCAGGGTGGTGTGGGTGCCGGACTCGACGATGCGGCCGTGGTCGAGCACGGCGATCCGGTCGGCGTCGCGCACGGTGGAGAGGCGGTGCGCGATGGTCACCACGGTCCGGCCCCGGGCCAGCTCGTCCAGGGCCCGCTGCACCGCGCGTTCGGTCTCGGTGTCCAGCGCGCTGGTCGCCTCGTCGAGCACCAGGATCCGCGGGTCGCGCAGCAGCGTCCGGGCGATGGCCAGGCGCTGCTGTTCGCCGCCGGAGAAGCGGTGGCCACGGGAGCCGACCATGGTGTCGTACCCGTCGGGCAGCGCGGCGATCAGGTCGTGGATCCGGGCGGCGCGGGCGGCGGCCTCGATCTCGGCGTCGGTGGCGTCCGGCCGGGCGTACCGGAGGTTGTCGCGCACCGTGGCGTGCAGCAGGTACGTCTCCTGGCTGACCACGCCGACGACGGCGGCCAGGTCGGCCAGGCGCAGGTCGCGCAGGTCGACGCCGTCGATGGTGATCCGGCCGGCGTCCGGGTCGTGCAGGCGGCTGATCAGGGCCGCGAGCGTGCTCTTGCCGGAGCCGGTCTCACCGACCAGGGCCAGGCTGGTGCCGGCCGGCACGTCCAGGGTGACGCCGGCCAGCGCGGCGGTGTCGCTGCCCGGATAGCTGAACGTGACGTCCTCGACGCGCAGGTGGCCGCGGACCGTGGCCGGGTCCAGCGGCGTCGGGCGGGCCGGCTCGGCGACCTCGACCGGCAGGTCGAGGTACTCGAAGATGCGGGCGAACAACGCGAGCGAGGCGGTCAGCGTGACGCCGACGTTGAGCAGGCCCATCAGCGGGCGGAACAGGTTGCCCTGCAACGCGGTGAACGCGACCAGCGTGCCGATGGTGAGCGTGCCGGCGGTGCCGGGCAGGCCGGCGCCGAGGTAGATCACGGCGGGGATGGCGGCGAAGACCACCGTCATGGCGGCCATCCGCCAGCGGCCGGCCAGTTCGGAGCGCAGCTCCAGGTCGACCAGGCGGGCCGAGGAGGCGGTGAACCGGTCGACAAGCGCCGCGCCGGTGCCGAGCGTCTTGGCCAGCCGGACGCCGCTGACCGACAGCCCCTCCTCGATGGTGACGGTGAGGTCGGCCAGCTCGCGCTGGCGCCGGGCGGTGATCTCCCGGCGCAGCCGGGCGACGCGGCGGGTGAGCCACAGCGCGGGCGGCAGCACGATCACCGAGACGAGCGTGAGTCGCCAGCTCAGCGCCACCATGGCGACGGTGGTGGCGACGACCGTGGTGAGGTTGGCGGCGATGGAGGTGGCGGTGGAGGTGACCACCGACTGCATGCCGCCGATGTCGTTGGTGATGCGTGACTGCACCTCGCCGGTGCGGGTGCGCACGAAGAAGCCGATCGACTGCCGTTGGAGGTGGGCGAAGACGTCGGTGCGCAGCCGGTGCATGACCTCCTGGCCGACGCGGGTGGAGATCCAGGTCTGGACGACGCCGAGCACGGCGGTGACGGCGGCCACCGCGATCATGGCCGCGACCAGCCAGGCCAGCAGCGTCAGGTCGCGGTCGGGCAGGGCCCGGTCGATCACGGTACGCAGCAGGAACGGCGAGGCCATCGCGATGATCGACGACGCCACGATGATCGCCACCACGGCGGCGAGCGGGCCGCGGTGGGCGGTGAAGAGGCCACCGATGCGGCGTAGCGACACGTCGCGGGCCTGGGCCTTCTCGGTGGGGGACACGGTTCGGCCGGCTCCGCGGCCGTCGGGGATGCGATCCAAGGGGGCGCTCCTTCGTCGAGGGTAATACTGAGGTTACCTCATCATGAGGGAACAACAGGATCGGCTGCTACCGTATTCCGGGTGAGCGGCAGCGACGAGGAGAGCCCGGCCGAGACGTTCTGGGCGGTGGCCCGACGGCTGCGCCACCAGACGAAGCGCGCGCTGGAGCCGTGGGAGGTCAGCCCGGGGCAGGCGCGGGCACTCGGCGTCCTGCTGCGGCACGGCGCGTTACGCCCCGGCGCGCTCGCCGAGCACCTGCACATCGCGCCCCGCTCGGCCACCGAGGTGGTCGACGGCCTCCAGGAGCGCGGCCTGGTCGAGCGGCGGCCCGACCCGGGCGACCGGCGGGCCACGCTCGTCGCGCCCACCGCCGAGGGCGAACGGGTCGGCGCCGCCATCCGGGCGGCCCGGGCCACCGAGGCGGAACGGTTCTTCGGCGCGCTCGACCCGGGCGACCGGGCGGAGCTGACCCGGATCCTGCGCCGGCTGCGCGACGAGTAGCCCCACCCGGCCAACCGGCCGGCCGTGGCGCTACCCGGCCAACCGGTCCCGGCGGCGGCGCAGGAACGTCCGCTCCGCCTCGTTGCCGGTGCCGGCGATCGCCTCGTCGTACGCGGCCCGCGCCTCGGCCGGCCGGTCGAGGCGGCGCAGCAGGTCGGCCCGGACCACGTGCCACACGTGGTACCGGGCCAGGTCGAGCCGGTCCACCTCGGCCAGGGCGACGGCCGGTCCGCGTACCTCGGCCAGCGCGACCGCCCGGTTGAGCGCCACCACCGGCCCCGGCGCGCAGGCTGCCAGCCGGTCGTAGAGCGCGAGGACCTGACCCCAGTCGGTGGCGGCGGCGGTGGCCGCGTCCGCGTGCACCGCGTTGATCGCGGCCTGGATCTGGTACGGGCCGGGCCGGTCCCGCCGCAGGCAGCGGCGCACCAGGTCCTGACCCTCGACCACAAGCGTCCGGTCCCAGCGGCTGCGGTCCTGTTCCGGCAGCGTCACCGGCACCCCGTCCGGGCCGGTCCGGGCGGCCCGCCGCGCCTCGGTGAGCAGCATCAACGCGAGCAGTCCGAGCGCCTCCGGCTCGTCCGGCATCAGGGTCACCAGCAGCCGGCCCAACCGGATCGCCTCGGCGCCCAGCTCGACACGGCCCAGGCGCTCCCCCGCGCTGGCCGTGTGCCCCTCGTTGAAGATCAGGTAGACCACGGCCAGCACCGCGCGCAGCCGGTCCGGCAGGTCGGCGTCGCGGGGCACCCGGTACGGGATCCCGGCGTTCCGGATCTTGGCCTTGGCCCGGACCAGGCGGCTCGCCATGGTCGACTCCGGCACCAGGAAGGCCCGCGCGATCTCGGCGGTGCTCAGGCCGCCGAGCAGGCGCAACGTCAACGCCACCCGGGCGGCCGGGCCGAGCGCCGGGTGGCAGCAGGTGAAGATCAGACGCAGCCGGTCGTCGGTCACGGGCCCCTCCTCTGCGGGCGGGTCGGCGGCGTACAGCAGGGCGGCCTGGGCGTGCCGGGCGGCGCGGGTGGACTCGCGACGCAGCCGGTCGATCGCCCGGTTGCGGGCGGTGGTGACGATCCAGCCGGCCGGGCTCGCCGGCGGCCCGTCGACGGCCCAGCGGCGCACCGCGACGGCGAACGCCTCCTGGACCGCCTCCTCGGCGAGGTCGATGTCGCCGAGCAGGCGGACCAGGATGGCCACCACGCGGCCGTACTCGGCCCGGAAGACGCGTTCGACAGCGGTCATCCCTCGCCCTGGAACGGCCGGACCTCGATCGGCAGCGTGGTGGCGCGGGCGTAGCGGCGGCCCCAGTCCAGCGCCGCGTCCAGGTCGGGGGCGCGGATGATGGTGACGCCGCCCAGGTACTCCTTGCCCTCGGCGAACGGCCCGTCGGTGACCAGCACGTCGTCGCCGGCCGCCCGCAGCACGGTCGCGGTCTCCGGCGCGTGCAGGCCGTCGCCGAACACCCAGCAGTCGGCCTCCCGCAGCTCCCGGCCGATGGCCTCCACCTCGCGCATCACCCCGGCCAGGAACGCCGGGTCCGGCCGCTGCGCGCCGGCCGGCTGGTACATGCTGATCAGGTACTGCTTCACGGTTCCTCCTCGACACCACGGGCGACCCCCTGCCGCCCTCCACCCTTCACACGAACGGCGGACGCCGGTCTCGACACGCCGGGCGGGCGAGATTCCCGCCGGGATCCGGGTATGCCCGGCCGTGGGCGACGGCCGGGTGATCGTGGTGGGAGCGGGGTTCTCCGGGTTGGCCTGCGCGCTCGCGGTCGAGGCGGCCGGCGCGCGGTCGCTGCTGCTGGAGGCCCGGGACCGGGTGGGCGGCCGGACGCTGAGCCGACCGCTGCCCGGCGGTGGCTGGCTCGACCTCGGCGCGCAGTGGATCGGCCCCACCCAGGACCGGATGTACGCGCTGGTCGCCGCGTACGGCCTGGAGACGTTCCCCTCGCCGGCCCGGGGCGCGGCGACGCTGGTGCTCGACGGTGCGCCGGTGGCCGGGCCGCCGGCCGGGCTGGCCGGGCTGCTCGACACGCTGGACGCGCTGGCGGCCGGGGTCGACCCGGTCGCGCCCTGGCGGGCCGCCGGGGCGGCGGAGTGGGACCGGACCACGCTCGGCGGGTGGCTCGCCGTCACCGCGCCCGACCCGGCCACCGCCCGGTACGCCGGCCGGCTGCTGGCCGGTGGGCTGCTGGCCGCCTCGCCGGCCGAGGTGTCGCTGTTGCAGATGCTGTTCTACCTGCGCAGCGGCGGCGGCGTCGGGTCGCTGCTCGGCATGGCCGGCGGCGCCCAGCAGGACCGGATCGTCGGCGGGCCGGCGGCGCTGGCGCAGCGGATGGCCGACGCGCTGCCGCCGGATCGGCTGCGCCTCGACACGCCGGTGGACGCGATCGCCCAGGACGCCACCGGCGTCCGGGTCCTCGCCGGCGGTCAGGCGCACCACGGCGACGCGGTGGTGGTCGCGGTGGCCCCGGCGCTGGCCGGCCGGATCCGGTACGACCCGCCACTGCCGGCGCTGCGCGACGGCCTGACCCAGCGGATGCCGATGGGCGCGGCGGTCAAGGTGCACGCGCGCTATCCGGAGCCGTTCTGGCGGGCCGACGGCCGCTCCGGGGTGGCCACCACCGACACCGGGCCGCTCACCGAGACGGTGGACAACTCGCTGCCCGGCTCGCCGGGCGGGGTGCTCACCGCGTTCAGCTACGGCGCGCAGGCGCGGGCGCTGCGCCGGCTGTCGGACGGGGCGCGCCGAGCCGCGTTGCGGGACGCGCTGGCCACGCTGTTCGGCCCGACCGCCGCCGACCCGGTGGACCTCGTCGAGTACGACTGGTCGGCCGACCCGTGGACCCGGGGCTGCTTCTGCGGCATGGTGTCGCCCGGCTCCTGGTGTGACTACGGCCCGGAGCTGCGCGCGCCGGTGGGCCGGGTGCACTGGGCCGGGACGGAGACCGCGACCCGGTGGAGCGGCTACCTGGAGGGCGCGGTGACCGCCGGCGAGCGCGCCGCCGCCGAGGCCCTCGGCAGCCTCGGCTGACCCGAATTCAAAGAAAATCTTCGATGCGTCTCTTGAAAAGTTTCTCCACCCTGTGACCTAATGTTGACAGTTCCTTTCGGTACTCCCGCCGCCGCGAGGCGGCAACCCCCAGGGAGGAAAGATGCACCGTCACCTGCGATCGGCGCTGCGCGCGGCCGGCGCCGCCCTGCTCGCCACCGTCACCGCCGCCGCCGCGGCCCTGGCCGGCGCCGCGCCCGCCCAGGCCGCCCCGGCCGGACTGCCCGGCATGGACGTCTCCAGCTACCAGGGCAACGTGAACTGGTCCGGCGCCTGGGCCAACGGCGCCCGGTTCGCGTACGTCAAGGCGACCGAGGGCACGTACTACACCAACGCCTACTTCGCCCAGCAGTACAACGGCTCCTACAACGTCGGGATGATCCGCGGGGCCTACCACTTCGCCCGCCCGGACACCACCACCGGCGCGACCCAGGCGAACTACTTCGTCGACCACGGCGGCGGCTGGTCGCGGGACGGCCGGACGCTGCCCGGCGCGCTCGACATCGAGTACAACCCGTACGGCGCCACCTGCTACGGGCTGAGCCAGGCGTCGATGCGGAGCTGGATCGCCTCGTTCGTCAACCAGTACTACGCCCGCACCGGCCGGTGGGCCACCATCTACACCACCACCGACTGGTGGAGCACCTGCACCGGCAACACGTCGCAGTTCGCGGCCAACAACCCGCTGTGGATCGCGCGGTACTCCAGCAGCGTCGGCACGCTGCCGGCCGGCTGGGGCACGTACTCGTTCTGGCAGTGGTCCTCCTCCGGCGTGTTCCCGGGTGACCAGAACGTCTGGAACGGCACGCTGGACCGGCTCCGCGTGCTGGCCTGCAACGGCACCTGCTGACCCTGCGGCGGGGCGGGTCGCTGCGGCCCGCCCCGCCGCCGTGTCCGAACCCGACGAGGAGGCCCCGATGTCCGTTCCTCTCCCCCGGCGGGCCGTGCTGCGCGGCGCGGTCCTGCTCGGCGCCGCCGCCGGCGCCGGCGCGCTGACCCAGGTCGGCGCCGGCCACGACGCCCGGGCCGCCGCCACCCGGGTCGACCAGCCGACCATCGCCAACTGCGCGACCTGGGGCGCCCGTCCCCCGTCGTCGCCGGTGAGCGTGGTGCAGAGCCGACCCAACAAGATCATCATTCATCACACCGCGTTCCCGAACACCACCGACTACAGCCTCACCCAGGCCTACCGGAACTCCCGCGACATCCAGAACCTGCACATGGACAGCAACGGCTGGCTCGACTCCGGGCAGCACTTCACCAACAGCCGGGGCGGTTACCTGACCGAGGGCCGGCACGGCAGCCTGTACGGGCTGCTGCACGGGCAGAGCATGGTGCAGGGCGCCCACTGCGTCGGGCAGAACAGCCAGGCCATCGGCATCGAGAACGACGGCATCTACCTCGACGTGCAGCCGCCGCAGGCGCTCTGGGACAGCCTGGTCTGGTTCTGCGCGTTCACCTGCCAGCAGTACGGCATCGCGCCCACCGAGATCTACGGGCACAAGGACTTCAACTCCACGCAGTGTCCGGGTCTGCTGCACGACCGGCTGCCCGAGCTGCGGCGTACCGTCGCCGGCCGGCTCGGCGCCTGACGGTCCCCGCGGGACGCCCCCGGCGAGCGGGTCGCCGCCTTCCACACCCACCCCTGAGGTAAGGCGGGGCCCCTTCCTCACGTATTCGGTAGAGGAAGGGCCCCCGCTCGACTCGACGGGCCCGCCCGGAAAGCGGCGTGCGGAACGTCGGTGGGGGCAGGCAGGATGCGGGGCATGCCGATCCGATCCGTCGCCGACCTGACCGCCGCCCTCGACGCCGGCCAGTCGGTGAGATACCTGCACTTCTGGGGGCACCGGCCGCAACGGGACGGCGGCGTCGGCGCCGGCTGCCTGAGCCAGTGGTGGCCGGCGGCGTTCACCGTGGACGGTCGGGAGTTCGCCACCGCCGAGCACTGGATGATGTGGCACAAGGCCACCCTCTTCGACGACCACGCGATCGCCGAGCGGGTGCTCGCCGCCACGCACCCGCACCGGGCCAAGGCGCTCGGCCGGCAGGTGCGCGACTTCGACGAGGCCGTATGGGTGGCCCGCCGCCGGGAGATCGTCGTGGCCGGCAGCGTGGCCAAGTTCGGCCAGGACGAGCCGTTGCGGCGGTTCCTGCTCGGCACCGGTGACCGGGTGCTGGTCGAGGCGAGTCCGACGGACCGCGTCTGGGGCATCGGTCTGACCGCCGACGATCCGCGTGCCGCCGACCCGGCGACGTGGCGGGGCGAGAACCTGCTCGGTTTCGCCCTCATGGAGGCACGCGAGCAGTTGGCGGGCCGGGCGTGAAGGCGGCCGGCCCGGTTCCGGCACCGGGTTCCGCGCCGGGTGCGCCACCCGACGGGGCAACTTGGCGGCCGGTGGGCCGGGTAACGTGCGCGACGTGACCGCGTACTCGCACTGTTCCTTCTGCGGCGCGGCCTACCCGGCGGACGCCGGGTGGCCCCGCGTCTGCCCGGCCTGCGGCGAGACGGTGTGGCGCAACCCGCTGCCGGTGGCGGTGGCGGTGCTGCCGGTCCGCACGCCCGACGGGCTCGGCGTGGTGGTCGTCCGCCGCGACATCGAGCCGGCCCGCGGCCAGCTCGCGCTGCCCGGCGGCTACATCGAGCTCGGTGAGGAGTGGGAAGAGGCGCTGGTGCGGGAGCTGCGCGAGGAGACCGGGCTGCTCGCCGAGGCCGGCGAGGCGCGGCTGTTCGCGGTGCACGGCACGCCGGCCGGCGGCACCATGATGGTCTTCGGCGTGCTGCCCGAGCGGCCGGTCGGCGACCTGCCGCCGTCCGCGCCGACCGAGGAGGCCACCGAGTGGCTGGTGCTCACCGAGCCGGTCGAGCTGGCGTTCTCCACGCACACCCGGGTGCTCGCCGACTTCCTGGCCGGCCGGCGCCCGCGCTGACCACGGTGGCGGCTCAGCCCCGGGCCGGCACCGGCCGGGGTGCGAACGGCACCCCGACCGACGCCTCGACGGCCGGCTCGCCGGCCGGGTGCCGCCACAGGCCACGCCGGCGCAGGATCGGCAGCACGCCCTCGCCGAACCAGTACGCCTCCTCCAGGTGCGGGTGGCCGGAGAGGATGAACTCGTCGATGCCGAGCGCGTGGTAGTCAGCGATCCGGTCGGCGACCTCGGTGTGGCTGCCGACCAGCGCGGTGCCCGCGCCGCCCCGGACCAGCCCCACCCCGGCCCACAGGTTGGGCGCGATCTCCAGCCCGTCCCGGGAGCCGCCGTGCAGGTCCAGCATCCGCCGCTGGCCCTCGGACTCGCTGCGCCGCAGCCCCTCCTGCACGGCCCGGATGTCGTCCTCGGCGATGCCGTCGAGCAGCCGGCGGGCCTGCGCCCACGCCTCGTCGGCGGTGTCCCGGCTGATCACGTGCAGCCGGATGCCGTAGCGCAGCTCGCGGCCGGCCGCGGTGGCCAAGCCACGGATCCGGTCCAGCTTGTCGGCCACCTGCGCGGGCGGCTCGCCCCAGGTCAGGTAGACGTCGCTGTGCCGGGCGGCCACCGGCCCGGCGGCGGCGGACGACCCGCCGAAGTAGACCGGCGGCACCGGGTCGGGCAGCCGGCCCAGCCGGGCGCCGGAGACGCGCAGGTGGGCGCCGTCGTGGTCGACCGTCTCGCCGCGCCACAGCGCACGCACCACGTGCAGGAACTCGTCGGTACGCGCGTACCGGGCGTCCTTGTCGAGGTAGTCGCCGTACGCCCGCTGTTCGGTGGACTCGCCGCCGGTGACCACGTTGAGCAGCAGCCGGCCGCCGGAGAGCCGCTGGAAGGTGGACGCCATCTGCGCGGCGAGCGTGGGTGAGAGCAGGCCGGGTCGGAACGCCACGAGGAACCTCAGCCGCTCGGTCACCTGGGTGAGCATGGCGGTGGTCAGCCAGGCGTCCTCGCACCAGGCGCCGGTGGGGGTCAGCGCGCCGACGAAGCCGAGCTGTTCGGCGCTGCGGGCGATCTGGCCGAGGTAGGCCACGTCGGCCGGGCGGGCGCCCCCGGCGGTGCCCACCGGCACACCGTGCCCGCCGCCCACGATGTCCCGGCTGTCGCCGTACGTCGGCAGGAACCAGTGGAAGGTGAGCGACATGGGGGCCTCCGGCGCGGGTCGGGCGGGCCGCCTCCTGAGGGGTGGGACGACCGCGCCGACAGACTACCCATAAAACCTATCGGGTTGGTAGGTTGCTGACGCCCGCCGAGGTGCCGGGCCCCACCCCTTCCGAGGAGTCGTCATGCGTACCCCGTCGAGACCCCGCCGCCGGGTGACCGCGCTGCTCACCACGCTCGTGCTGCTCGCCGCCGCGACGCTGACCGGCTGTGGCGGCGAGGCCGCCGACGCCCGCGACGGCGACGGCGGACCGCTGCGGATCGGCTACCAACGCTTCGGCGGGCTCAGCCTGGTCAAGGCGCGCGGCACCGCGAAGAACGTCACCTGGTCGCTGTTCGAGAGCGGCCCCGCGCTCACCGAGGCGCTCAAGGCCGGCTCCATCGACATCGGACAGGTGGGCGAGGCCCCACCGGTCTTCGCCGCCGCCGGGAAGATCCCGTTCTCCGTGATCGGCACGTCCGAGCCCATCCCGCAGGGCGAGGCGGTGCTGGTCAGGGCGGACAGCCCGTACCGGAGCTTCGCCGACCTGCGCGGGCGGACGGTCGCGCTGAACAAGGGCTCCAACGTGCACTGGCTGCTGGTGAAGCTGCTGGAGGCGAACCGGATGACGCTCGCCGACCTCAACGTGAAGTACCTCAAGCCGGCCGAGGGACGACCCGCGTTCGACAACGGGCAGGTCGACGCGTGGATCATCTGGGACCCCTACTTCGCGCTGGCCGAGCGGCCCGGCGTACGGGTGCTCGCCGACGCCACCGGCCTGGCCGGCAACCGGGAGTACGTGCTGGCCGCGCCCGGCGCGGTGAAGAACCGCACCGACGACGTCCGGGCCTTCCTGGACACCTACCGCGAGACCACCGACTGGGGCATCGCCCACCCGGCGGAACGGGCCGCCGTGCTCGCCCCGGAGCTGAAGATCCCGCTGGACGTGACCACCCGGGCACTGGCCCGCAGCGCCCGGCCGCTCGCCCCGGTCACCCCGGACATCGGCCGGGAGTTGCAGGCCATCGCGGACAGCTTCGTGGCGCTGAAGCTGGTGCCGGGACCGGTGGACATCGCCGGCCGGGTGGACGACCGGTTCACCGAGGCGTTCCGGTGACCAGCCCGGCGCTGGCCGAGGCGCCCACCCCGGCCGTACCGTCGCCGGCGCCCCGACGACCGCGGGCCCGCACCGGCCGGCGGTGGTGGCGGCTGGTCAGCCCGGTCGCGCTGGTGGTCGCCTGGGAGGCCGCCGCGCGGGTCGGCCTGCTCTCCGCGGAGAAGCTGCCGGCGCCGAGCACGGTGCTGGCCACCGGGGCGCGGCTGGCCGCCGACGGCACGCTCGGCACGCACCTGCTCGACTCGCTCACCCGCGCCGCGCTCGGCCTGCTCATCGGCGGCGGCCTGGCGGTGGCGCTCGGCGCCGCGGCCGGGCTGCTGCGCCTCGGCGACGACCTGGTCGACCCGCCGGTGCAGATGGCCCGGATGCTGCCGCACCTGGGCCTGGTCCCGCTGCTCATCATCTGGGTCGGCATCGGCGAGTCGCTGAAGGTCACGCTCGTCGCGCTCGGCGCGTTCTTCCCGATCTACTTCAACCTGTACGCCGGCATCCGCGACATCGACGAGCGGCTCGTCGAGGCGGCCCGCACCTGCGGACTCGGTGCGGCGGCGCGGCTGCGGCACGTGGTGCTGCCCGGCGCGCTGCCCGCGCTCTTCCTCGGGCTGCGGCTGGCCATCGGCGCGGCCTGGCTGAGCCTGGTCGTCGGCGAGCAGGTCAACGCCCAGACCGGCGTCGGTTTCCTGATGATGGAGGCCCGCGAGTTCAGCCAGACCGACGTGGTGGTGCTCGGCCTGCTCGTCTACGCGTTGCTGGGCCTGGCCTCGGACCTGCTCATCCGGTACGCGGAACGGAGGACGCTGACGTGGCGACGCGGGCTGCGCGCGACCTGACGCCACCGGTGCTCACCGCCCACGCGGTGACCCGGTCCTTCGGCCCCGCCGTGGTGCTGGCCGGGGTCGACCTCACCGTCGCCGCCGGGGAGACGGTGGCGCTGCTCGGCGGCAGCGGCTCCGGCAAGAGCACGCTGCTGCGGGTGCTGGCCGGGCTGGACGACGACGCGGGCGGCGAGCACGCGGTGCACGGCACCGCCGCGGTGGTGTTCCAGGAGCACCGGCTGCTGCCCTGGAAGCGGGTGGCCGACAACGTGGCGCTCGGCCTCACCGGGCCGGGCGTGGGCGACCGGGTCGGCCGCGCGCTGGCCGAGGTCGGGCTCGCCGACCGGGGCCGGGCCTGGCCGGCCGAGCTGTCCGGCGGGCAGGCGCAGCGCGTCGCGGTGGCGCGCGCGCTGGTCCGGGAGCCGGACCTGCTGCTGCTCGACGAGCCGTTCGGCGCGCTGGACGCGCTGACCCGGCTGCGCATGCAGGGGCTGCTGCGCCGGCTGCGCGCCCAGCACGGCTTCGCGGCGCTGCTGGTCACCCACGACGTGGAGGAGGCGCTGCTGCTCGCCGACCGCGTCCTGCTGCTCGACGGGGGCGTGATCGCCGAGGAGGTCCCGGTGGGCCTCGGCCCCGCCCCGAGCCCCGACGACCCGGCCCTCGGCGCGCTGCGCCGTCGGCTGCTCGACCGCCTCGGCGTACCCACCTCGTGACCATGATGGAGCACCGATGACCCGCTGGACCCCGGACCCGACGTTCTACCCCTCCCCCACGCTGGCCGCCGCCGCGCCGGCCGAGAAGCTGGCGTACGTGGCCGCGTTCGACCGCGCCGGGCGGCAACCGGACGCGATCGCGGTGCTGGACACCGACCCGGACTCGGACACGTACGGCCGGGTGGTGGGCTGGACCGAGCTGCCGCACACCGGCGACGAGCTGCACCACTTCGGCTGGAACGCGTGCAGCAGCGCGCTCTGCCCGACCGCGCCGCACCCGCACGTGGAACGCCGCTACCTGATCGTGCCCGGCCTGCGCTCGTCCCGCATCCACGTGCTGGACACCAAGCCCGACCCGCGCCGGCCCGAGCTGGTGAAGGTGATCGAGGCGAAAGAGCTGGGCGAGCGCGCCGGGTACTCCCGCCCGCACACCGTGCACTGCGGGCCGGACGGCATCTACGTCTCCGCGCTCGGCGGCGCCGACGG
The DNA here is from genome assembly GCF_027925725.1 of Micromonospora sp. AKA38. NCBI lineage: Bacteria > Bacillati > Actinomycetota > Actinomycetes > Micromonosporales > Micromonosporaceae > Micromonospora > Micromonospora sp. AKA38. The sequence continues at coordinate 1,853,054 of NZ_BNEI01000005.1, forward strand.
CGAGGAGGGGCCGGGCGGAATCGCGGTGCTCGACCACACCACGTTCGAGGTACGCGGCGCGTGGGAGGCCGACCGGGGACCGCAGTTCCTGGCGTACGACTTCTGGTGGCACTACACGCAGGACGTGCTGGTCACCAGCGAGTGGGGCACCCCGTCGATGATCGAGGACGGCATCGTCGGCGAGCTGCTGCTCGGTCGCCGCTACGGGCACGCGCTGCACTTCTGGGACCTGGCGAAGCGTCGGCACGTGCAACGCGTCGACCTCGGCGACGCGTACCAGATGGCGCTGGAGCTGCGCCCCGCGCACGACCCGACGAAGTCGTACGGCTTCGTCGGCGTGGTGATCAGCGTCGAGGACCTGTCCGCCTCGGTCTGGCTGTGGCACCGCGACGGCGACGCCTGGGCGGTGACCAAGGTGATCGACATCCCGGCCGAGCCGGCCGACGCGGCGGACCTGCCCGAGCTGCTCAAACCGTTCGGGGCGGTGCCGCCGCTGGTCACCGACATCGACCTGTCGGTGGACGACAGGTTCCTGCACGTCTCCTGCTGGGGCACCGGCGAGCTGATCCGCTACGACGTCAGCGACCCGTTCCACCCGGTGCGGGTCGGCTCGGTGCGCCTCGGTGGCATCGTCGACCGCACCCCGCACCCGGCGTTCCCGGACGAGCCGCTGGCCGGCGGCCCGCAGATGGTGGAGATCAGCCGCGACGGCCGCCGCGTCTACGTCAGCAACTCGCTCTACGGGGCCTGGGACGACCAGTTCTATCCCGACGGCGTGGGCGCCTGGGTGGCGAAGCTGGACGTCGACGAGGAGCACGGTGGCCTCGTGCCGGACCCGCGGTTCTTCCCGCGCGGGGACGAGTTCCGCGGCCGGCGGGTGCACCAGACCCGGTTGCAGGGCGGCGACGCCTCGTCCGACTCGTACTGCTTCCCGTGACCGGCGCGACCTGGGCGGCGCTTGTCGGCCTCGGCGCGTTCCACGGCCTGAACCCGGCGATGGGCTGGCTGTTCGCGGTGGCCCGGGGCCTGCAGGAACGCCGTCGGGCCGCGCTGCTGGCCGCTCTGCCGCCGATCGCGGCCGGGCACCTGGCGTCGGTGGCGGTGGTCGCCGCGCTGGTCAGCGCCACCCGCTCGGTGACGGCCGGCACGGCGGTCGCGGTCGGCGGCGGGGTGCTGCTGGTCGGGTTCGGGCTGTGGCGGCTGCTGTCCGACCGGCACTTCCGCTGGGCCGGGATGCGGCTGTCGGCGGCCCAGCTCACCGCCTGGTCGTTCCTGATGTCGGCGGCGCACGGCGCGGGGCTGATGCTGCTGCCGGTGCTGCTCGCCGAGCCGGCGGTCGGCGCCGGGCCGCACGCCGGGCACCTGGCCGCCGCGCCGGCCGGCGCGCTGACCGGGCTCGCCGCGGCGGCCGTGCACACCGGGGCCATGCTCGGTGTCGCGCTGACGGTCGCGCTGCTGGTGTACGAGGTGCTCGGCGTCGGCGTGCTGCGCCGGGCCTGGTTCAACGTCGACCGGCTGTGGGCCGGCGTGCTGGTGGCCGCCGGTGTGGTGACCCTGCTCGGCGCCACCTGAGCGCCGGACCGCCCGTCGCCGTCATCCGACGGTGGCGGGCGATCCGGTGTTCAGCATCGCGGGACGGCGGCCCGCACCGCGTCGCGGCGTACGACCCGGTCAGCGGCCCGGCAGGGTGGCCAGCACCAGGTTCGGGTCGACGCCTGTGGTGTACGCGGCGCTGAGCACCACGACGGTGCGACCCCGCACGGCCACCGAGGTCGGGTTCTGGAGCCCGTCAGCGGCGGTCAGCAGCGTTCGTGACCGGCCGGCCGCGTCGATGCCCACCACCGTGTTCGGCCCGTTCAACGCGGCGACGACCTGCCGGTCACCGGCACCGACGAACGCGAAGTCGTCGATGCCGACCAGGCCGGCCGCCGCCACCCGGACCGGACCGGGCCGACCGTGCCGCACCGGAATGCGCAGGAGCGTGCCCTGGTCGAGGTTGGTCGCCCACACCGCGCCGGCGCGCACCTTGATGCCGTTGGCGCCGAGGAAACCCGTCGCGGCGAGTTCGGGCGCCGAGGACCAGACCTCGACCCGGCCGCCGTCCAGAGCGACTGTCGAGATCGTGCCGAGCACCGAGTCGGTGAGGTAGAACCGCTTCGCCGTCGCGTCGAACGCCAGGCCGTTGGGCAGTCCGTCGGCCGGCAGGGCCGCGATGCGGTGCGGGGCCTGGCCGGGGCGTAGCCGGTACAGACCGGTCGAGGCGGCGTCGCCACTCGCGTACAGGAAGAAGAGCGTGCCTTCGGCCGTTCGGACGATGCCCGTGGTCAGCGCGAACGAGAGCACCGGCGTGCGGACGCCCCCGTCGGCGGGGGCCGGCAGGGTCGCCAGGATCCGCGTCCCCCCGGCGGGGGTGACCGCGGCGACCTGTCGGGAGGCCGCGAAGGTGACGTAGGCCGTGCCGTCCGGGCCGGTCGCGACGTTCTCCGGCATCTGCCCCTTCGTCAGGTCGAAGTGGACCGCGATCCGCGAGGTCACCGACGGGTCGGACGGTCGGTCCGAACCGACGGTCAGGGCCCGTGCGGTGGCGGCCGGTGCGGCGTTCGGCGGCACGGCGGTCACGACGCCGATCCCCGCCGCGGCGAGCGCGACGGCGAGGGTCATCATTCTCTTACGCATTCTTGTTCCTTACTGACGGTCTGCTTGGTGGGCGTGAAACGGGCGCGACGGGTCCGGCGCTCCTCGCGGAGCACCTCGCGTCGCACGATCGGGGTGGTGCTATTCGCGCCGGACAGGCGGGCGCGCAGCGTCGGCACGGGCGGTGGTGACGCTGTGCACGAGCAACGTCATCGCCGCGTGCGATGCCGAGCCGGGCTCGGTGGTGGCGACGACGACGGTCTGACCACCCTCGGTCCGCAGGACCTGCTGCGTCACGTCCATGGCACCGACCAGCGGGTGACGCATCCGGTAAACGGTGTCGCCGCCGGCCTTCACCCGGTGGTCGGCCCACATGGCGGCGAACTCCGGGCTCCGCAGGCTCAACTCGCCGACCAACGCGGCCATCAGCGGGTCGTCCGGATCCTGCCCGGAGGCCATCCGCAACGTCGCCACCACCGCGCGGGCCTTGGTGGGCCAGTCCGCGTACAGGTCGCGGGTGTGCGCGTCCAGGAACACCAGCCGTGCCATGTTCGGGGACCGGTCCGGCCGTTCCGGGATCTCCGGAGTCAGGTGGCCGGCGAACAGCGCATGCCCCGGGGTGTTCCACGCCAGCACGTCGGCGCGACGACCGAGCACCACCACCGGCACGTCGCCGAGCGTCGCGACGAGCTGGCGGACCGCCGGGCTCACCCGCTCCGGGGCCGGGCGGCGCACGGCGGGCCGCCGACGGGTCCCGGCCGCCAACTCGGTCAGGTGCCGGCGTTCCGCGTCGTCGAGCCGCAGTGCCCGGGCGAGCGCGTCGAGCACCTCGGGTGAGGCGTTCCCGGCCTGCCCCTGCTCCAACCGGGAGTAGTACGACGCGCTCACCCCGGCCAGCAGCGCGAGTTCCTCGCGGCGCAGGCCGCGAACCCGGCGCCGCTCCCCGTACGTCGGCACGCCGGTGTCTTCCGGCCGTAGCTGGGAGCGCCGGGCCCGGAGGAAGTCACCGAGCTGTCCTCTCGCGTTCATGACTCGAAGTATCGCCAGCCCCGCCCTGCGCCAACCACTCCCTGTCGGGGATAGGCACCGCGGGGCGAGGCAGGCCCACGTCGACGACAGTCAACTCCTACTGATTCAATAGGAAAGGCAGTGTCGCCGAGCCCGGAGGTCCCCGTGAGCCTGTCCCCCACCGAAGCCGCCCACGATGCCGAACGGAGCCGGCAGTGGCTCGCCGGTGCGGCACGCGGCGACGGCGTCGACCGTGACGCGTTGCGGGAGCTGGGCGCCGCCATGGCCGCGGTCACCGCCGCCGCCGCGGAACGCGAGCCGGTCGCGGTGACCGCCGTCCCGGTCGGCGTCGACCCGCCGATCGCCAAGCCGCTGCCGCCGGAGCTGCTGCGTCGACTGGACACCAACGCCGAGATGCACTGGTCGGCGATGGCCGGTCAGGGATACGTGGTCCCGACCGACCGCTTCTTCGTCCGCAACCACACCGTCACCCCGCGACTCGACCCGGCAACCTGGCGACTGTCGCTGTTCGGCGACGGGCTGCACGGCGCGCCGACCCGGACCGCGCCGGTGGAGTTCAGCCTCGACGAGCTGCGCCGGCTGCCGGCCGAGGAGAGCACCGCGCTTGTCGAGTGTGCCGGCAACGGGCGGCGGTTCTTCGCCGCGCAGCAGGGCGAGCCGGCCCCGGGCGTGGCCTGGGGGCTGGGCGGTGTGGGCGTGGCCCGCTGGCGCGGCGTCCGGCTCGGCGCCGTGCTGCGCCGGGCCGGCCTGCGCGACGACGCGGTCGACGTGATGCCCGAGGGCCTGGACCCGCACTACGTCACCGGCGGGATCGACCTGGGCCGGGTCCGCCGGCCGCTGCCGGTCGCCAAGGCGCTCGACGACGTGCTGCTGGCGTACGAGATGAACGGCGCGCCGTTGCCGGCCGACCACGGCTTCCCGGTGCGGGTGGTGGTGCCCGGCTGGATCGGCATCTCCTCGATCAAGTGGGTGGGGCCGGTGGAGGTCTCCACCACGCCGCTGTTCTCACCCTGGAACACCCGGTTCTACCGGCTGTTCGGCCCCGGTCACCCGGACGGCGGCGCGGTGCTCGGCGCACAGCCGGTGAAGAGCGCGTTCGAGCTGGCCTGGGACGCCCGGGTGCCGGCCGGCGAGGAACTGCTGCTGCGCGGCCGGTCCTGGTCCGGCAACGGCCCGATCGAACGGGTCGAGGTGGACACCGGCGACGGGTGGCGCGCGGCCGACCTGGTGGCCGCCGACCGGGGCGGCCCCTGGCAGCGCTGGACCGCGCGCTGGCGCCCACCGGTCGCCGGCCGGCACACGCTGCGGGCCCGCGCCACCGACCGCACCGGCGCCGGCCAGCCCGACCGGGCCGAGCCGAACACGCTGGCCTACGCCTTCGACGCCGTGGTGGCGCACCCGGTCACGGCGTGCTGACGGTCAGGTAGCCGGGCGGGACGGTGTCGGTCAGCCACACCCCGTTCGCCGACCGGTAGAACAGGTAGCCGTGGTCGGCCATGGTGGCGGCGTCGACCGCGAGCACGACCACCGCGCCGGAGCGCCGCGCGCCGACCCGCCGGGCCGTCGCCACGTCCGACGACAGGTGTACGTGGTGCCGGCGTCCCCGCCGCAGTCCTTCGGCCCGGATCGCGTCCAGCACCTCGTCGGCGGTGCCGTGGTAGAGCCGGCCGGGCGGCGACGCCGGCGTCAGACCGAGGTCGACCGGGACCGAGTGGCCCTGGTTGGCGCGGATCCGGTCGGCCCCGTCCGGGCCGGGCTCCACCGCGAAGCGTTGCTTGTCGTTGCCGGCGACCACGGCGTCCAGCTCGACGCGGCTGATCCGCATCGCGGCGAGCAGGTCGGTGACCGGCGCCCAGCCGGCCCGGTCGAGCGTCAGGCCGAACCGGTCGGGACGGTGCCGCAACGCCAGCGACATCCGTCTGCTCACCCGGACCAGGTCACGGTGTTCCATCCGGACAGTGTGGGCGTTCGGCCGCGCCGCGTCGACCGGGTTCGGTAGCCGGCGGGGTTCAGCGGACGGCGGCCGACTTCGGGTCGGCCATCAGGCCGGCGACGTCCACCACCTCGAAGTCGCTGCCGCGCAGGCGGTCCAGCGCATGCAACGCGTCGTTGTCCCAGCGCGGATCCGGTGCGCCGGAGACGTACCAGGCCGAGCCGTGGTCGGCCACGATCAGCCCGTGGCGGCGCATCGCCTCGGCCACGATCCGGGCCTGCCGGGGCAGCCCGGACAGGTCGACCGAGCGCTTGAGCCGCAGCCGTTGACCGAGCTGCGGCAGGGCGGGGTCGGTGGCCGACGAGGCGGAGTGACCGGCCGGCCACGTCCAACCGGTCCGGGTACGCGGCACGGTCACCCGGATCGCGTGGTCGATCCGACCGGCGGCCACCTCCTCGTAGCGGACCAGCCCGGCGAGCACGGACAGCCCGGCGGCGTCGGCGGAGGTCCAGCCGGCCGGCCGCATCCGATTTGCCCGCAGGTCGAAGACCGCGCCAGAGCCGGCCCGCCAGCCGGCGCCGGAGCGGTGCGCGTCGAACAGCTCGTACGCGCGGCAGGCGGCCCGGTCCCAGACGATCACGTGCCGGTCGCCGGTGCCGGCCGGGCCGCCCTCGACCTTCGCGTCGGGCGGGATCGGGTACGGCCCCGGGTCGCTCTCGTCGGCGTACCCGAAGGTGACCGGGACCTTCCGTTGCCCGGCCGCGACGACGGTGACCGGGATGCCGATCGGCGCGCCCGCCCACTGCCCGGAGCCGAAGTCGGCGTGCACGGTCGCGCCGGCCCCGATCGCGCCGATCATCGCGCTGGACCGGGTGTGCACGGGCAGCCGGGAGACGTCGGCGTGCCAGACGTTGTCGGCCGGGAACACGGTGCACGGGTGGGCCGGGGCGCTCGGCCGGGCGCCGATCCCGGCCCGGGCGGCCGGCACGGGCGACGGCGCTGTCGTGGCGGACGGCGCACCCGGCGTCACGCCGGCGGACCCGGGCGCGGCGGTGGACGCGGCGGGATCGGCCCCGGACGCGGAGCAGCCGGCGGTCAACAGGGCCAGCACGACGACGGCGGCGCGGCGGGGGCGGGGCATCCCGGCGATCCTGCCCCACGCGTGAGCTGGCGGTCAACGCTCGGCGGCCGGCTCGCCGGTGCCGGCCAGGTAACCGGCCGCCTGTAGTTCGAACAGCTGCCGGTAGGGGCCGTCGGAGGCCATCAGCGTGCCGTGGTCGCCCTGCTGGACGAGGCGACCGTGGTCCAGCACGAAGATCCGGTCGGCGTGCCGCACGTTGGCCAGCCGGTGGGTGATCAGCACGACGGCCCGTTGCGGGTGCCGCCGCAGGTGCGCGAAGAGGGCGTGCTCGGCGCGCGCGTCCAGCGCGGCGGAGGGCTCGTCGCAGATCAGCAGCCGGGCGTCGCGGTAGAGGCTGCGGGCGGCCACCAGCCGCTGCCACTGCCCGCCCGACAGGTCCTGACCGTCCTTGAACTGCCGGTCCAGCAGCGTGTCGTACCCGAACGGCAGCTCGCTGATCATGTCGTGCGCGGCGGCGTCCCGGGCGGCGGCCTCCACGGTCGGGCCGGGCCGCCCGCCCCGGTCGTGGCGACCGACCCGGATGTTCTGCCGGGCGGTGAACGGGAACTTCCACCAGTCCTGGCTCATCACCGCGACCTGGGCGGCGACCTGGCGCGGGTCCAGCTCGGCGATGTCCACCCCGTCCCAGCGGATCGTGCCGTCGGTGGGCCGGTAGAGGCCGGCGATCAGCTTGGCCAGCGTGGTCTTGCCGGAGCCGTTCTCCCCCACCAGCGCGACCACCTCGCCGCGCCGGACCGTGAGGCTGACCTCGTCGACGGCGACGCCCTCGGTGTCCGGGTACCGCAGGCTGACCCGGTCGAGCTCCATGCGGTCGAACCCGTCGACCGGCCGCTCGCCACCGGCCGGGACCCGCCGGTCGGCCCGGTCGAGGAAGTCCCGGTAGTCCTGGTAGTAGAGGGCGTCCTCGTAGAGCGAGTTGGTGGCGAAGATCGCGGTGCGCAGGCTGCCACGCGCGGACTGGAGGGCGAGCAGCGCGGTGGCCGCCGCCGCGAGCGCCACCACGCCTCCCATGAGCAACGCGCCCAGCACCAGGTAGAGCCCGAACGTGGCGATCCCGGTGACGGACAGGCCGACACCCCGGGTGATCGTCTGAGCCCGGGCCAGGCGCAGTTCGGCCCGGGTCTCCAGGCGCGTCATCAGGCGGTACTCCGAGAGCAGGAAGTCGCGCATCTGGTAGGCGCGGATCTCGGCCGCCGTGTGCCGGTTGGCCATCAGGTCGGCGAGCATCCACTTGCGGCGGCGCCGGGTGATCCGGGCGAGCCAGTCGACGTGCTGCCGGCGGGCCATCCGCACCGCCGTCACCGCCTCCGGGGCGGCGGCGACGAGCAGACAGGGCAGCAGCGACGGGTGAACGACGGCCACCGCGACGGCGGTGGCCACCACCCCCACCACGCCGGTGACCAGGTTGACCGTGTCGTCGACCAGGGACCCGGCCTCGGCCAGCCCGCGGTCGCGGGCACGGTCCATCTCCTCGGCGAAACCGGCGTCGTCGAAAGCGGCCAGCTCGACCGCGGAGGTGGTCTCGAACAGCCGCCGCTCCACCGCGTAGTTGATCTGTGGGATGAGCCGGGCCTGCGCCCATCCCGCCGCGACGGTCAGCGCGCCCCGCGTGGTGACGGCCGCCGCGGCCAGCACCAGGGCGGGCAGCGCCGCCCGGATCCGAGCCGGCGTCGGACCGGCCGCGAAAAGCTGCTGGAGCACACCCGTGGTGGCGAGCAGGCCGAGCGTGGTGAGCACGCCGGCGGCCATGTTGAGGCCGAGCGACGCCGCGGTGTCCCGGCGGCTGGTCGCCCAGGCCAGGCCGACCGCCTCGCGGACCAGCGCGGGCAGCCGACGGGCCACCGACCAGAAGCCGGTGTGGGCCAGCTCGGTGGCCCGGTGCATCCAGTGCGGATCGACCAGCTCCGGCAGCGCCGACTCACCGGCCGGCTCGTCCGGGTCGGACGGGGGACGAGGGTGGACCACTCGGGGCATGGCACCTCCCACACGGGGACCGGGCAGCAGGATATTACGTTCGGCAATCGACCGGTGTCAGCCGGTGACCGGCGTGTCGAACGGACGCGCCAGGCTCGTGTCGGGCTCGACGCCGCGTGGGACGCGCCCACCAGGTGGGGCGATGCCGGGTCGCGTCGCGGTGACCGGCCCCGGATGGCAGGCTGGTGGGGTCGCCGGCGAAGGCCCGCCGACCGCCCCGTCGTGAAGGAGAAGATCGACCCGATGGCTGTGGACGTCACCACCACCGACGAATGGCAGGCGCTGCGCAAGCACGCCGAGGCGATGCGCGCCACCCACCTGCGCGACCTCTTCGCCGCCGACGGGCAGCGGGGCGAGCGGCTCATCGGCGAGGTCGCCGACCTGCACGTGGACTACAGCAAGAACCTGGTCACCGACGAGACGGTCGCGCTGCTCACCGCGCTCGCCGAGCGGGTCGGCCTCGCCGAGCGGATCGCGGCCATGTTCGCCGGCCGGCACATCAACGTCACCGAGGACCGCGCCGTGCTGCACACCGCGCTGCGCCTGCCCCGGGACGCCACGCTGCACGTGGACGGCCAGGACGTCGTCGCCGACGTGCACGCCGTGCTGGACCGGATGTCGGCGTTCGCCGACCGGGTGCGCTCCGGCGGGTGGCGCGGCCACACCGGTGAGCGGATCACCACCGTGGTCAACATCGGCATCGGCGGCTCCGACCTGGGTCCGGTGATGGCGTACGAGGCGTTGAAGGCGTACCGGGACGCGGGGATCTCCTGCCGGTTCGTGTCCAACATCGACCCGACCGACATCCACGACAAGACCGCCGACCTGGATCCGGCGCGCACGCTGTTCGTGGTGGTCTCGAAGACGTTCTCCACCCAGGAGACGCTGGCCAACGCCGACCAGGCACGACGCTGGCTGCTCGCCGGGCTGGACGCGGACGACGACGCGGTCGCCCGGCACTTCGTCGCGGTCAGCACCAACGAGCAGCGGGTGCGCGACTTCGGCATCGATCCGGAGAACATGTTCGGCTTCTGGGACTGGGTGGGCGGGCGGTACTCGCTGCCCTCGGCGGTCGGGTTGTCGGTGATGCTGGCGATCGGCCCGGACCGGTTCCGCGAGATGCTGGCCGGTTACCACGCCGTCGACGAGCACTTCCGCTCGACTCCGGTGGAGCGCAACGTGCCGGCGCTGCTCGGGCTGCTCAACGTGTGGTATTCGGACTTCCTCGGCGCGGAGACCCACGCCGTGCTCCCGTACGCGCAGTACCTGCACCGGTTTCCGGCCTACCTCCAGCAGCTCACCATGGAGAGCAACGGCAAGTCGGTACGCGTCGACGGCTCCCCGGTGACGTACCCGACCGGGGAGATCTTCTGGGGCGAGCCCGGCACCAACGGTCAGCACGCCTTCTACCAGCTCATCCACCAGGGCACCCGGCTGATCCCGGCGGACTTCATCGCGTTCAGCCGGCCCAACCACGACCTGGGCGACATGCACGACCTGTTCATGTCGAACTTCTTCGCCCAGACCGCCGCGCTGGCGTTCGGGCGCACCCGGGAGCAGGTGGAGGCCGAGGGCACCGCGGCCGACGTGGTGCCGCACCGGGTGATGGCGGGCAACCACCCGACCACCTCGATCCTGGCCCCGAAGCTCACCCCGGCGACCCTGGGCCAGCTCATCGCGCTCTACGAGCACATCGTCTTCACCGAGGCGGCGGTCTGGGACATCAACGCCTTCGACCAGTGGGGCGTGGAACTGGGCAAGGTGATGGCCAACCAGCTCGCCCCGAAGCTCACCGGAGCGGCCCCGGACCTGGCCGAGGTGGACACCTCGACCGCGGAACTGATCCGCCGCTACCGCGCCGAGCGCGGCCGGAGCTGACCTCCGCCGACGACGCCCGGGTGACCTGACCGCCCGGGCGTCGTCGTGACCTGCGGTGACGTGAACCCGCCATTCGGTTGCACGAATTGCTCGACTGCTTACTCCCCGACAGTCGCCACATTTACCCGCGCCTCACCTTGACCCCGCGCGTCGGCCGCCGCAACCATGGATGAGCCGACGTCGATTCACATTTCGACGACGGCGCGGCGGACCACCTGAGCAGTGGGGCGTCGGTTCGCAACGGGGGCTCGACGGGGAAACGGCTTTCCGCACGTCACCGATCCGGACGGCATTCCGGATGCGCTGGCGCGCGCCTATTCTCCCGCACCCGTGATCCGTTGCGGAAACGGCATTGCCGCCGCCATTCGACAGCGGATCACGACGGGGGAAATCGTGGATCAGATCCTGTACTGGAACGAGGTGGCCCTGGAGGCGAACCGGGTCACCCACACCACCGGCGACGTCACCGAGGCACAGTCGCAGGGGCCGGTGGGCAGCGCCCGCGCGCTGGCCATCGTCCACCTGGCCATGCACGACGCGTACGTCGGTCTCACCGGGGCGTACGAGCCGTGGCTGGGCGACCGGCTGCCGGAGGCACCCGCCGACGCGGACCCGGACAGCGCCGTGGCGGCCGCCGCCCGGACCACGCTGGCCGTGCTGCACCCGGCACAGCGGGCGTTCTTCGAGGCCCGGCACCTCGCCGCGGGCCTGGTCGCCGGCAAGCACGACGCGGCCGGGCACGCCTACGGCCGACAGGTCGCCGAGGAGGTGCTGCGGCTGCGGGCCGGCGACCCCGGCCTCGGTGACGACGGCTACGTGCCGTCCCTGGCGCGCCCGCACCACCGCGTCGACCCGGACAACCCGGGGCAGGGCTACCACGCGCCCTTCTACGGCGCGCGGTCACGCTGCTTCGCGGTGACCACCCGGCACCAGCTCGACGCACCGCCGCGCCCGGGCGACCGGGCGTACGAGCGGGCGCTGCGCCAGGTGCGGGGCAAGGGCGTCGCGCCGCACCTGGCCGGCACGCTGCCGGACCGGCTGCCGCGCCGGACCGCCGCCGAGACCGCCGTCGGGCTGTTCTGGGCCTACGACGGCGCGCGTGGCGTCGGCACCCCGCCCCGGTTCTACAACCAGATCGTCCGGGCCGTGGCCCGGGCCCAGGGCCACGACACGGCCCGCAACGCGCGACTCTTCGCGCTCGTCAACGCCGCGATGGCCGATGCCGGCATCCTCTGCTGGGCGGAGAAGTACCGCCACGACCTGTGGCGACCGGTGCTCGGCATCCGGGAGCACGACAGCTCGCTGGGGCCGACCGGCACCGGTGAGGCCGCGCTCGACCCGGCCGGCGACGTCGGCTGGCTGCCGTTGGGCGCGCCGAACACCAACAGCGTCGGGCAGAAGAACCGGACGCCGAACTTCCCGGCGTACCCCTCCGGCCACGCCACGTTCGGCGCGGCGGCGTTGCAGACGGTGCGCCAGTTCCACGGGCGCGGCGGGCGCGGCCCGGACGACCTCGCCGACGGGCTGGAGTTCGTCTCCGACGAGCTGAACGGCGTCAGCGTGGACAACACCGGCACGGTCCGGCCGCGCTGGGCCCGCCGCTTCCCGGACGGGTTGTGGCAGATGATCGAGGAGAACGGCCTGAGCCGCGTCTATCTGGGCGTGCACTGGTCGTTCGACGCGTTCGCGCTCGACGACGACGGCCGGGTCGACCTCGGGCAGAACGTCGGCGGCGTGCGCCTCGGCCTGGAGGTGGCCGACGACCTGGCCACGCACGGTTTGCGCGCCGACGCCGCCGCCGGCCCGGTCGAGCCGTGAACGGCAGCGGCCCGGTCACGCCGAGACACGGCAGCGGCCCGGTCGAGCCGTGAACGGCAGCGGCCCGGTCAGGCCGCGAGACGGCAGCGGCCCGGTCGAGCCGTGAACGGCAGCGGCCCGGTCGAGCCGTGAACGGCAGCGGCCCGGTCGAGCCGTGAACGGCAGCGGCCCGGTCGAGCCGTGAACGGCGGCGGCCGGGACCCGCCCGGAAGCGGCGGCGGTCGCTCGGGCCGCCGCTCGGACGGCCGTCGTGCCGCGCGCCACGGGGGTGCGCGCGGCACGGCGGCGCCGGCGGGGTCGGGCCGGGCGGCTCCCGGGGTCGGGCGCGTGGTGCGGACGACCCACGCCACGGGGCCGGTGGCACCTGGCCCTCGGCCGAGGCACGGGCGGCGCTTGCCGCCGGGCGTCGGTCGGCCCGGCCGGTCAGGGGCGCAGCAGGTCGGCGTGGGCGGCACGGAGCCGGGTGAGGGCCGCGTCGCCGGCCGGCGCGCGCCGGTCCAGCTCGGCCCACGCCTCGGCGAGCGCGTCGGTGAGGGCCCGCAACTCGGCGGCGTGCCGCCGGCTGGACTGCCGGTGCAGCTCCTCCAGGCGGCGGGCCCAGCCGGCGCTGATCGCGGCGATCCGCTCCGCGTCGGCCCGGGCCTGGGCCCCGGTGCGGGCGGCCGGGGCGGGCACGATCGCGGCGATCGGGCGGGGGTCGCCGTCACGCGTGACGACGGTGACCGTGTCGGTCAGCTCGGCGAGGGAGACGAGTTGGGTGAGCCGGGTGCGGACCTCGCGCAGCGGCAGGGCGCGCGGCTGGGGGGACCGGTCGGCCAGTGCGGGGACAGCCATGGACACATGTTGACGTCCGGGTACGACAAGAACCCTTCTCAGGCCGTCCATTCCGGCGCCAGCACCGACCAGACCTCCATGTCCGCCCGGCCCTCCGGCACCGGCGCGGCGTCCCGGAGCACCCCGTCGCGGCGCATGCCGAGCCGGCGGGCGACCGCGATGCTGCGCTCGTTGCCGGCCCGGGTCACCCACTCGACGCGGTGGATGCCGCGCTCCCGGACCGCCCAGTCGATGACGACCCGGGCGGCCCGGGTGACCAGGCCCTGGCCCTCCGCGTCGGCCTCCAGCCAGCAGCCGGCCTCGCAGACGCCGCGCGCGGTGCTCAGCGACACCAGCAGCACGCCACCGACGAGCGTGCCGCGCTGCCAGATGCCCCAGATCCCGCCGTCGTCGCGGGCCCACCGGTCCGCGTACGCCTGGAGGACCCGGCGGGCCGACTCGGCGTCGGTGGCCACGAAGGACGCGCCGACCCAGGGCGCGATGTGCTCCCGGCAGCGGTCGAGGTTGGCGAGGAACTCGTCGGCGTGCCAGGGCTGCAACGGGCGCAGCTCGGCGTCGTCGGTCAGGGCAAGCGCGAACATCCGTGCAACCTACCGGCCCACCGTGCGGTCCCGCCCGCCGATTTCGCCGCTCACTGTCGCATCTCGTACGCGCCGGCCAGGTCGGCCACCCGCTGCCACGTGCGGGCGCTGCGATCGGCGTCGACCACCGGGCGGCGGATGTGGGCGAGCGCCCAGGCGGCCTGCTCGTCGGTGGTGGCCGGTTTGCCGTGCAGCTCGGTGGCGTAGCCGGAGAAGTCCCGGACCAGCAGGTCGAAGATCTCGTCGAGCAGGTCCGGGTCGAGGCCGGTCAGCTCCGCCTGCTCCAGGACGAGCTGACCGTAGACCACGAGCGCGAAGAGCTGGCCGATGGTGAGCAGGAAGTCCAGGTCGCGCTGCTGCGTCTCGTCCGGCGCGTGCGCGGCGAGCAGCGTGACCAGCCCGTCGGCCTGTTCCCGGAACCGGGCCACGTTGGGCAGGTGGGCGTGCGCGTCGTAGGCGGCGCGCCAGTCGTGGAACCGGATCGCGCCGAGGCCGCGCGCCGGGCCCTGCCGGAACAGGAACGTGTCGTCGGCCGCGTCCCGCCGGGTCGGCACCGCCGGGTGCTCGGTGGGCCGGAACAGGTAGTTGGGCATGAACTTGAGGATCAGCGCCAGGTTGACGTGGACGGTGCCCTCCAGCTTCGGCAGGCCGCGGATGTCCTTGGCGGCCTTGTCGAAGTAGGTGTCGGCCTCGAAGCCCTTGGCGGCGATGACGTCCCAGAGCAGGTCGATCACCTTCTCGCCCTCGGTGGTGACCTTCATCTTGGTCATCGGGTTAAACAGCAGGTAGCGGCGGTCGTCCGGGCCGGCCGAGCGGAAGTAGTCGACCGCCCGGTCGCTGAACAGCTTCATCGCCACCAGCCGGGCGTACGCGTCGGTCAGCTCGCGGCGCACGTGCGGGAAGTCGGTGACCCGCCGGCCGTACAGCACCCGGCCGTGGGCGTGGCTGACCGCCTCGTACATGGCGTGCTCGCAGATGCCGACGGACGCGGTGCAGAGGTTGAACTTGCCGACGTTGACCGTGTTCAGCGCGGCGTCGAACGCGGCCGGCCCGGTGTGCAGCACGTCCTCGGCGCGCACCGGGTAGTCCTCCAGCCGGAACTCGGAGACGTACATCTGGGCGGCGACCACGTTGCGGACCAGCCGGTACGCCGGGTGCCGGCTGTCGGCGGCGAAGAACACGTACCCCTCGGGGCCCTCGACGTCGGCGCGCCGGCCGAAGACCGAGACCAGCCCGGCGACGTTGCCGTTGCCGATGTAGTACTTGCCGCCGGTGGCCCGGAACCCACCCGCGCCGTCGGGGGTGAGCAGCATGTCGGTGGCGTAGATGTCGGCGCCGTGCGGACGCTCGGAGAGGCCGAACGCCATCACGTGCCCCTGGTCGAGCAGCTCGGCGGCGCGGGCCCGGGCGGCGGCGTTGCCGCTCTGCCACACCGGCCCGAGGCCGAGCACGGTGACCTGCCAGGTGTACCAGTAGCCGAGCCCGTAGAAGCCGAGGATCTCGCTGAGCGCGGCGTTGCGGGCGGTGTCCCAGCGCTTGTCGGCGTCGTCGCCGCCGTCGGCGGACGGGGTGAGGAACGTGGCGAAGAGGCGTTCCCGGGCGGCGAAGTCGAGGAAGTCGCCATACCACTCGCGGGCGTGGTAGCTGTCGACCAGGGCGCGCTTGCCCCGGGTCTCGAACCAGTCGATGGTGGCGCGCAGCAGCCGCCGCGAGGTCTCGTCGAGGTCGGCGGGGTCGTAGTGGTGCGGGTGGAACAGCAGCGGGTCGCTCACGCGGGGGGCCTTTCCGGGTCGAGGTCGCGGAGGGTGGCCAGGACGTCGTCCAGCCAGGCCAGCACCATCCGCTCGTACGCGATGCCGCCGCGCAGCACCACGTGCTGCAACGCCGCCCGGGCGTCGGGTGCGGCGGAGCCGAAGTCGCGGCGCTCGCCGGCCAGGTAGCCGGCGAGGACGGTCTGGTGGTCGGCGCGATAGCGCTCGACCTCGGCGACCAGGAGCGCGCGCCCGGCCGCGTCGTCGAACGCGGCGCCCCGGATCTTGACCGCCAGTTCGTGCCGGACCGCCTCCGGGCGCACCGGGGCGTGCAGCCAGCCGACAAGCGCGGCCCGGCCGGTCGGGGTGACCGACCAGAGCTTCTTGTCCGGCAGGCTCTCCTGACCGATCTCCTCACCGGTGATCCGGTCGTCCTCGGCGAGCTGCTTGAGGACCCGGTAGATCTGCTGGTGCGTGGCGGTCCAGAAGCGCCCGATCGAGCGGTCGAAGCGACGGGCCAGCTCGTAGCCGGAGGCGGGTTGCTCCAGCAGCGAGACGAGGATGGCGTGCTCCAGCGACATGCCGGTCATCTTGCTATGCACTTTGTTGCATAGCAAGACCCCGCCCGGTAAGGCACGGCCGTGAGGGTGGTCATAACGGCTGGACGACCGGCGCACCGGTGCTGCTAGCCTTTCGGCAGGTCATGAGCGCCAGCGTCAAGCCCCGGCTCGCTGGCCGGCAACCCTCCGCCACGGTGGGGTGCTCCGGGTGAGGACCAGGCGTCGGCCGCAGCCGGCGCAAGCGTGGCCTGGCACCCAGGTCAGCACCAACCGGCCAGGGAGACCCGATGTTCGCACCGCCCCTCGTTCCGACCCGCCTCATGCTGGTCACGCGTCGCCACGTCGACCTGATGCGGGTGTGCAGCGACCGCTGTCGCGACGCGCGCTGAGCGACCGCTCCACCCTTTCCCGATCCACCCTTCCGGCTTCGCCGTGCCCGGCGGCGCCGGCACCGGCACGCGTCCCGCGTGTCCGTCCACTCTGGAGAGACATCGTGCGTATCCGTACCGCCCTGACCCGCGTGGCCGCGCTCGGCGCCGCCGCCGTGCTCGCCGCCACCGCGCTGACCGCCTGCGGCGGGTCGGCCGACGACGCGGCCGACAACCCGTACGGCCTGCTGCAACCCGGTGTGATCCGGGCCGGCACGCTCACCGACGCCCCGCCGAACGTCTTCCTCAAGGACGGCGAGTTCACCGGCTTCGACAACGACCTGCTGCGGGCCGTCGCCGGGAAGGTCGGTCTGCGGGTGGAGTTCGTCGGCACCGACTTCTCCGCGCTGCTCGCCCAGGTCAACAAACGCAAGTTCGACGTGGGCAGCTCCTCGATCACGGTCACCGAGGCGCGGAAGAAGACCGTCGACTTCGGCAACGGCTACGACTTCGGCTACTTCGGCCTGGACGTGCCGGCCGGCTCCGCGATCACCGGCTTCGACCAGCTCGCCGGCAAGCGCGTGGTGGTGGTCCAGGGCACCGTGCAGGACGACTTCGCCACGAGGGAGAAGCTGAACCCGGTGCGGGTGCCCGACTACAACGGCGCGGTCAACCAGCTCAAGGCCGGCACCGCCGACGCCTGGATCGCCCCGGCCGAGATCGGCGACAAGTCCGCGGCCGACAGCACCGGCAAGATCAAGGTCGCGGCGAAGCAGCTCAGCCCCGCGCCGACGGCGTACGCGGTGGCGAAGGGCAACGACAGGCTGCGCGAGGCGCTGGACAAGGGCCTCGACCAGGTGATCGCCGACGGCACCTGGAGCCGCCTCCAGGCGCGGTACTACCCGGGCCGGCCGATCCCGGCCGACTTCACCCCCGGCAGCGGATCGGTCGCCGTGCCGTCGCCGTCGGCGGCCTCTGCGAACCGGTAACCGGGCACGAGCGGGACGGACGGAGCGGACATGGATCCACTGAGCACCCTCTGGGAGACGTTCTTCGACTGGGGGTCGATGCGCGAGGCGCTGCCCGAGATGCTGACCGTCGGGCTGCCGAACACGCTGATCCTGGCCGCCTCCGCCGCCCTGCTCGGCTCGGTGCTGGGCATGCTGCTGGCGGTCGCCGGCATCTCGCGTACCCGCTGGTTGCGGTGGCCGGCCCGGGTCTACACCGACGTGTTCCGCGGCCTGCCGGCCGCGGCCACCATCCTGCTCATCGGCGTCGGCCTGGCGCCGCTGGGCATGGAGGTCTGGGGCCCGAACCCCTACCCGCTGGGCGTGCTGGCGCTGTCGCTCATCGCCGCCGCCTACCTCGGCGAGATCTTCCGGGCCGGCATCCTGAGCGTGGAGGCCGCCCAGTTGGAGGGCGCCCGGGCGCTCGGCTTCTCCTGGGCCGAGTCGATGCGACTGGTGATCATCCCGCAGGGCGTACGCCGGGTGCTGCCCGCCTGGGTCAACCAGCTCATCGCGTTGATCAAGGACTCCAGCCTGGTCTACTTCCTCGGCCTGCTGGCCAGCCAGCGGGAGCTGTTCCGGATCGGCCAGGACTACGCGGCGAACACCGGCAACCAGTCCGCGCTGCTGCTGGCCGGCCTCTGCTACCTGCTGCTGACCGTGCCGCTGACGCACGCGGTCAACTGGCTGGACCGGCGGCTGCGCCAGGGCCGCCCGGCCACCCCGCCGTCCGAGCCCGACACCGACCTGACGCCGGCCGGCGTCACCCCGACCGGAAGGGACCCGCGATGAGCACCAGCACCGTCACCTCGGTCAGCCTCGCCGTCCGCGACGTGCACCTGGCGTTCGGCGCGCACCGGGTGCTGCGCGGCGCGGACCTGGACGTGGCCCGGGGCGGCACCGCCTGCGTGATCGGACCGTCCGGCTCCGGAAAGTCCACGCTGCTGCGCACGATCAACCGGCTGATCGAGCCGGACCGGGGCGACGTGCTGTTGGACGGGCGCAGCGTGCTGCGCGACGACCCGGACGCGCTGCGGCAACGCGTCGGCATGGTGTTCCAGCAGTTCAACCTCTTCCCGCACCTGAGCGTGCTGCGCAACGTCACGCTCGCGCTGCGGAAGCTGAAGAAGCTCGACCGGGACGAGGCGGAGGCGGTGGCCCGCGCCCAACTCGACCTGGTCGGGCTCGCCGCGAAGGCCGACGCCCGGCCGGCGCAGCTCTCCGGCGGCCAGCAGCAACGCGTCGCCATCGCCCGCGCGCTCGCGCTGCGCCCGCAGGTGATGCTCTTCGACGAGGCCACCTCGGCGCTGGACCCGGAGCTGGTCAAGGGCGTGCTCGCGGTGATGGCCGACCTCGCCGCCGCCGGCATGACCATGGTGGTGGTCACGCACGAGATGGGCTTCGCCCGCACCGTCGCCGACACGGTCGCGTTCATGGACGCCGGCAGGGTGCTGGAGGCCGGGCCGCCGGCCGCCGTGTTCGAGGCCCCCGAACACCCCCGGTTGCGGCGGTTCCTGTCCCAGGTGCTCTGATCAGCCCTTGACGGCGCCGATCAGCACCCCCTTGATGAAGTGCCGCTGGATGAACGGGTAGACCGCGACGATCGGCGCGACGGTCAGCACCACCACCGCCATCTTGATCGCCTCGGTCGGCGGCATGGTCACCCCGCTGGCCGCGCCGGAGGTGTGCGGCGCCTGCCCGGCCAGCAGGTAGCTCTGCAACACCCGCTGGATCGGGTACATGTCGTTGCGGTCGATGAACAGCAGCGCGTCGAACCACACGTTCCAGTAGCTGACCGCGTAGAAGAGACCGACCACGGCGATCACCGCGCGGGACAACGGCAGCACGATGCGGCCCAGCGTCCGGAAGTCGCTGGCGCCGTCGATGCGCGCGCTGTCCAGCAGCTCCTGCGGGATGCCCTGGAAGAAGCCGCGCACCACCACCAGGTTGAACACGCTGATCGCGGACGGCAGCACCAGCGCCCAGATGGTGTCCTTGAGCCCGAGCCCGGTGACCACCAGGTAGCGGGGCACGAGCGGCGGGTAGACCAGGAACGGGATCAGGAAGTACGCCAGCAGCCAGCGGTGCCCCACCGTGCCCGGCCGGGACAACCCGTACGCGGCCAGCACGGTGACGGTCAGCGCGATCGCGGTGCCGCAGACGGTGACCAGCGTGCTGATCCACAGCGCCCGGGTGACCGCGCCGCCGGCGAAGATGGTGGCGTACGCCGAGGTGTCGATGCCCTTCGGCACCACCACCAGGCCGCCCGCGTCGGCGATCGTCCGGCGCGACGAGAGGCTGGTCACCAGGACCACCCAGAGCGGGAAGAGGACGCCGAGCACCAGCAGGGTGAGCAGGGTGGCCTTGAGCGCCTGGCCGACGCGGGTGGGGGGTTCCTCCCACACCGGGCGGTGGGGCCGCGCGCGCGGCGGCCGTCGGATGATCACGGTCATGACTTCGAGTAGATCCCTCGTTCGCCGAGCAGGTGCGCCACCCGGTTCGCGGCCAGGATCAGCACCAGGCCGACGACGGCCTTGAACAGGCCGGCCGCCGCGCCGTAGCCGTAGTTTCCGGTGGCGATGGAGAAGTGGTAGACGAAGGTGTCGAGCACCTCGGCGGCCTGCCGGCCGACCGCGTCGCGTTGCAGCAGGAACTGTTCGAAGCCGACCGAGAGCGCGTCACCGAGGCGCAGGATCAGCAGCAGCACGATCACCGGACGCAGCCCGGGCAGCGTGATGTGCCAGAGCCGCCGCCACCGGCCGGCGCCGTCCGCCGCGGCGGCCTCGTAGAGGCTCTGGTCGATGGTGGACAGCGCGGCGAGGAACACGATGGTGCCCCAGCCCACGTCCTTCCAGACCGCCTCGGCGGTGACCAGGACGATGAACGTGTCCGGGTTGGTCATCACGTTCCACGGCTGCATGCCGGCGTCGCGCATGGTCTGGGCCAGCAGCCCCGCGCCACCGAGCATGGCGACGAAGAAACTGATCACCAACACCCAGCTGAAGAAGTGCGGCAGGTAGACGATGGTCTGGACGAGGCCGCGCAGCCGGCTGGAGAGCAGGTTGTGCAGCATCACCGCGAGCAGGATCGGCAGCGGGAAGAAGAACACGAGCTGGAACGCGGTGATGGCGAGCGTGTTGCGGAACGCGTCCCAGAACGCCGGGTCGTCGAAGAGGAGCTGGAACTGGCCGAAGCCGATCCAGTTGCTGTGCGTGAACGCCTGCCACGGATTGTCGCCCAGGTACGGGTTGTAGTCCTGGAACGCGATGACGTTGCCGGCGATCGGCAGGTAGCTGAAGATCAGCAGCACCAGGAAGCCGGGCGCCACCATGGCCAGCAACTGCCAGTCGCGGCGCAGCCGGCTGCGCAGCGGCACCCGGCGACGGCGGGGCGGCCGGCGGCGGGCCGGTGGGGCCGGCTCGTCGGGTCGGGCCCGCCCGGGCCCGACCGCGACGGCCGGCTCGCTCACTTGGCCGCCTTGGGCAGCGAGTCGGCGAGCAGCTTGCGGGCTTCCTCCCCGCCGTTGGCCTTCCACTCCGCGACGATGGCGTCCGCGTCGCTCAGTGGACGCCGGCCGCGCAGGACGTCGGTGAACTTGTCCTCGGTCGGCACCTGGTTGGCCTTGTAGGCGGCCGGCATCTCCAGCTTGACCCCGGCCCAGGGGTTCTTCTCCAGGAACTTGACCATCTGGTTGGAGTAGTTCAGCACGTCCGGCACGTAGCGGGGGGTGTCCGGGTACGGCCCGATGGTGGGGTTGCGACCGCTGATGAAGAAGTACTGGTTGGCGATCTCCTTGAACGCCAGGTCGGTCTTGACCGGCCCGTTCGGCGACTTCGTGTGGTGCTTGCCCTCGACGCCGAAGTCCCGGAGTTGGGCCTCCTGGCTGCCCAGCGGCGCGGAGCACCAGTTGATGACGCGCAGCAGTTCCTGGACCCGGTCCTTGCCGAGGCCCTTCCTGACGAAGGTGAAGGAGATCGGCTTGTCCTCGCCCCAGACCAGCGGGTCGCCGCCGGTGGCGGAGAAGACCGGCACCGGCTGGATGTTCAACGTCGGGTTGGTCTTCTGGTGCTCGGCCTGGGCGCCCTGCCAGAAGCCGATGCCGTCCTGCTTGAACACGATCGCGCCGTTCTTGGCGAACAGCTGCTTCGCGTCCGCGCCCCGGCTGGCCACGATGTCCGGGTGGACCAGGCCGTCCTTGTAGATCTTGGCCATCACCTCGAGCGCCTGGCGGAACTCCGGCGTCTCGTACTTGAACTCCGGCGTCCCGTCGGAGCGCAGCCGCCACCCCTGGTTGGCGCCGGGCACCCGGTGGAACATCTGGATCATGGCGAAGACGTCGTCGAACGCCCACACCTTGCGAGCCGGGTCGGTGACCTGCCTGGCCGCGGTCAGCAGCTCGTCGAGGTTGGTCGGCACCCCCAGGCCGCGCGCGTCGAGCAGGTCCTTGCGGGCGAACAGCGCCCAGGGGAACGGCCCGTCGGTGGGATTGGGCACGGACATCAGCCGCTCGTTCCACACCGCCTGGCGCCAGGCCCCGGTCGGGAAGCTGGCCAGCATCGGGTACGCGTTCGCGGCGTCGCCCCGGAGGTGGTCGGTGAGGTCCTCGAAGAGCGCCTTGATCGCCTCGGCGAAGCGCGGGATCTTCTCCACCTCCCAGCCCGGCACACAGAGCAGCTCCGGCACGTCGCGGGCGCTGAGCATGGCGTTGAGCTTGTCGGCGTACGTGTTGCCGTCCTGGATGGTGAAGTTGACAGGCGTGCCCAGCTCGGCGTTGACGGCCTGGAGGTAGGCGCTCTGCGCGATGCCGGGCGGCGCCGCGCCCCAGGCGGGCGTCATCGCGGTGATCTGCTTGCCGCTGGTGCCGGGCTTGTCGGTGATGGCGTCGACAAGGGTCGCCGGGTAGCTGGTGTAGCCGTCGGGCACCGGGCGGGTGCCGACGATGTCGGGCTTGACGGCGCCGGGCAGGTCCTTTCGCGTGGGCAGCAGGCCGGAGACGGCGTCGAGCTGCTGGGCGGCGCCGGAGCCGGCGGGCTTCTCGGAGCATCCGGCGAGCAGCGGGCCGCCGGCGGTGGCGGCCACGCCGAGGCCGACCAGGCCGAGGAAACGGCGACGGGTGGCGCCCGGATCGGGGTGGTGCACGCTCATCGATACCCCTTCGGGAGGGATGCATTCGTATGGATGAGCAACAAACTAATCTCGACCGTGAGCTTGCACAAGAGCGAACCGGAGCGGCGTTGGTCAGGCCCGGCAGCGGTCGGAGAGCGCGTAGCGCGTCAACACCACGTCGCCGATCTGGCGCACCTCGACCACCCGGGCCCGGCGACCCGGGTGCCACGGGAAGCGGCCCTCCCCGACGAACCGGGGGGCCCGGCCGTCCCCCACGAAGAACGGCGCGACCACCAGGTGCAGCTCGTCGGCGAGCCCGGCGGTGAGGAACTGGCAGTGCATGGTGCCGCCGCCCTCCACCATCAACCGGCCGACCCCGCGCCCGGCCAGGTCGGCGACGACCGCCTCCGGGGTGACCGGCTCGCCGGCGTCCACCACGGTGGCCACCGCGCCGACCTGCTCCCGGGCCTTGTCGACCACCCCGCTCGGGCAGTAGACCAGCTTGACGCCGTCGCCGACGGTGAAGAAGCGGGCCACCGGGTCGAGGTCGCCGCTGCCGGTGACCGTCACCTTCACCGGGGACGGGGGCAGGCCCCGGGCCACCCGGTCGGCACGCCGCCGATCGCTGCGTACCAGCAAGCGGGGGTCGTCGCGGCGGACCGTGGCCGCGCCCACCATGATCGCGTCGCACCCTGCCCGCGTCGCGTCGACCCGGTCCAGGTCGTCGTCGTTGGAGAGCAGCAGCCGCTCGGTGGTCGCGTCGTCGATGTAACCGTCGATCGACATCGCGCAGCTCAGCAGCACGTACGGGCGGGTGGTCACGGCACGAACGGCAGGTCGAGGGCGTGGTCGGCGCGGGTGACCTTGGCCGCCAGGTAGTCGGCGTTCGCCGGGGACAGGTGCACGCCGGTGACCACCCGGTCGGCCACCGCGACGCCCAGCCCTTCGAGTTGTGCCGCCTTGTCCGGGTTGTTGCTCAGCAGGGCCACCCGGTCCACGCCCAGCGCGGTGAGCATCTGCGCGGCCACCGTGTAGTCCCGCTCGTCGGCGCCCCGGCCGAGCGCCAGGTTCGCCTCGTACGTGTCCAGGCCGTCGTCCTGGAGGGCGTACGCGTCGAGCTTGGCGTACAGGCCGATGCCCCGCCCCTCCTGACGCAGGTAGAGCAGGTAGCCACCGGCCTCGGCGATCCGCTCGACCGCCTCGCGCAACTGCGGGCCGCAGTCGCAGCGCTGGCTGCCGAACACGTCACCGGTCAGGCACTCGCTGTGCGGGCGGACCAGCGGCGGGTCGGCGTCGGCGTACCCGCCGAGCCCGAACGCCAGGTGCTCCCGGCCGTCCACCAGGCCGTGGAACGTGTGCACCAGGGCGGTGGTGGCGTATCCGTCGGGGAACCGAAGCGGGACCGTGACCCGGGTCCGGACCGTCGCGCTGGGCAGGGATTCGTCCATGGTTCTCCTCCGTCCGGTCGCCGGGCTGACCGACGACTCACACCTCGCACCTCACCGTATGCGGGATCACCGACAGTTGCCGGTCGGGTGCAACAGCAGCACCACGGCACCGGGCAGGCTGGCCACCAGGACCAGCGCGCCGTAGACGGTGCCGGTGGCGACGCCCTGGGCCGCGGTCAGGCCGGCCGCCGCGAACGCCCAGGCGGCGACGCCCTCGCGCGGCCCGAAGCCGCCCACGTTGAGCGGCAGGGCCATGGCCAGCAGGGCGAGCAGGGTCAGCGGCAGCAGGCGGGACAGTGGCGCGTCCGCCCCGGCGGTGCGGGCGGCCACCACGAACGTGGCCAGGTGGCCGGCGAACACCACGGTCGAGGCGATCACCACGCCGGCCCAGGTCCGCCGCGCCAGCAGCCCGGCGCGGACGTCGGCCAGCGCGGTACGCGCCAGCCGGGCGAGACGGGACGCCCCGGAACGCGGCACCGCACGGGCCACCAGCACCAGCGCCACCACGGTCACCGCCCCGACAGCGGCCAACGCCGGCAGGTACCGGCGGACCGGGGACGGGAACGCGGCCAGCACCGCCACCGCGATGACCACCTGCACCACCTGGCCGGCGGCACGCTCCCAGACCACCGCGCGGACCCCCCGGGCCACGTCCCCGGCGTCCCGGCCGTGCCGGACCGCCCGGTGCACGTCGCCGAGCACACCGCCGGGCAGCGTGGAGTTGAGGAAGATCGCCCGGTAGCAGTGCGCCACCGCGGCGCGCATCGGCAGCCGTACGCCCAGCCCGCCGGCCACCAGCGACCAGCGCCAGGCGCCGCTCACGGTGGTGACCACGCCGATGCCGAGCGCGGCGGCCAGCGCCGGCGCGTCGATCAGCCGCAGCCCGGCCAGGAACGGACCGGTGCCGACGAAGGCGACCAGCGCGGCGAGCACGGCCAGCCCGGCGGCCGGCCGCAACCAGGCCCGGCGGGTCCAGGCCCAGCGCACCCGGGCCGGACGCGGCCGGACCGGTACGGGCACGGGCGCGGCGACGGCGACATGTGACAAACGGTCCTCCCTCGTTCCCACCGGATGTCACGTGTCGGCGGGCCGTACGGTTCAGCCGGCGAGCAGGTCGGCGTGGTGCAGCACCACCTCGACCCGGCCGGCGGCGGCCTCGGCGAGCCGCCACTCGGTATACGTCCGCGCGGGGCCGTTCAGATGCGGTCGCTCCTCGACGGCCGCGTCCACCCAGCCGGTCAGCCACTCGGCGGTCAGCGCGGCCTGCTCCGGCCCGAGCCGCCACGGGGTGGACCGCACCGCCACCTCGACGCCGTGCCGACCGAACGCGGCCACCGTGGCGGCCACCGCGTCCGGCCCGAGCAGGGCCCGCCCGTCGACGGTCCGCCGCTGGTGGGCGTTGAACGCGTCGGCCAGCTCGGCGTCGAGCGGATCCGCCGGGGTGAACTCCGCACGGCCGGACACGGTGAGCGCGAACAGCGTCGGGTGACCGGCGCAGGCGGCCACCATCCGGTCGACCTCCTCGGCGGTGAGCATGTCCAGCAGCGCCGACGCGGTGACCAGGTGGGCGTCGGCCAGGTCGGCGCGGGTCAGCCGGGTGATGTCCGAGCCGCGGGTGGTCACCGTGACCGCCGCGCCGTCGGCGGCGGTGAGCCCGCCGCCGGTGGCCAGCGCCAGCAGGTGCGGGTCACGTTCGTGCAGCACCCAGCGCTGCGGGCCGGGCAGCCGGGGGGCGAGCCAGCGGGCCATCGACCCGGTGCCGCTGCCCAGGTCGTGCACCACCAGCGGGCGTCCGGCGGGCAGCCGGTCGCGGACCGCGTCGGCCAGCTCGACCGAGCGGGCGGCCGCGTCGGCGGGCTCGCGCAGTCGCAGCCAGTCCGCGAAGTCGGGCGGGAGTGAGGTGGTCATGCCGCGGTCGCCTCCTTGAGCGCCGTCGCCAGCCGGTCCACGGTGACCGGCCAGCCGGTGAGGGTGTGCCGCCGCTGCCGGGCGGCGCGGCGCAGCCGGTCCCGCAGGGCGGGGTCGGTGAGCCAGCGGCGCAACGCGTCGGCGGTCGGAACCGGGTCGTCCGGTGGCACCAGCAGGCCGGGCCGGTCGCCGCCGGGGGCGTGCCCGAGCGTGGCCGGCAGGCCGCCGGTGTCGCTGGCCAGCACCGGTACGCCCCGGGCCAACGCCTCGGTCACCACCATGCCGTACGTCTCCCGCCGGGAGGGCTGGACCAGCAGATCGGCGGCGGCGTACGCGGCGGCCAGCTCCGGTGCGGCGCGCGGGCCGGTCAGCCGGACCCGGTCGGCCAGCCCGGCCCCGGTGAGCCACCGGCGCAGCCGGGTCACGAACGCCGGGTCCCGGTCGAGCGGGCCGATCCAGTCGCAGGTCCAGTCCAGGTCGGCGACCCCGGCGAGCGCGCAGGCCAGCACGTCGTGGCCCTTGACCGGGGTGACCGCCGCGACGCAGAGCAGGCGCCCGCCGGCGGGCGTGCCGGGGGCGACCGGCGCCGGCTCGACGCCGGGCGGCGCGACCGTCACCCGAGCGGGGTCGAGGGGGTAGCGGTCGAGCAGCCGCCGGCGGGTCCACTCGCTGGTGGCGACCACCCCGGTCGCCGCGCCGAGGGCCCGCCGTTCGGCCTCGTCCTCGATCGGCAGGTGCACCAGCACCACCAGGCGCAGTCGCGCGGCGTGCGGGGCGAGCACGTCCGGCACGGTCGAGGCGACCAGGCCGTCGAGCAGCACGGTCGCGCCGCCGGGCAGCCCGGCGAGCAGCCCGGCCAGCGCGGATCGTTCCCGGTCCCCCGGGTGCGGCCAGCGGCCCGGCACCTGGTGCTCGCGCACGGTCCAGCCGAGCGCCGCCAGCCCACGGCAGACATGCCGGTCATAGGCGTTGCCGCCGCTGGGGTTCGCCGGGTCGTCGATGTCGCCCGGCAGCACCACGTGGACGGCGGTCATCCGGTCACAGCGGCCGTTCGTAGCTCGCCCAGGCGACGTGCGACTCGTGCAGCGTGACGGTGATCCCGGCCAGACCCCGCGCCCCCTCCCCCAGCCGGCCGGCGTGCACCGCGTCGGCGAGCCGGTCGGCGACGGTGCGGGCCAGCACCTCGGTGGTGGTGTTCACCCCGGCGAAGGCCGGCTCGTCGTCCAGGTTGCGGTAGGTCAGCTCGCCGAGCACGGCCTTGAGCTGCTCGGTGGACAGACCGATGTCGACCACGATCCCGTCGGCGTCCAGCTCCGCCCGGCGGAACGTGGCGTCGACGACGAAGGTGGCGCCGTGCAGCCGCTGGGCCGGGCCGAACACCTCGCCGCGGAAGCTGTGGGCGACCATCATGTGGTCCCGGACGGTCACGCTGAACACGTTCACTCCTCGCCGTAGGTGATGAGATGACAGAGCGCCGGGAGCCGGCCCGAGGCGAGCCGGTCCAGCACGTCGGGCAGGTCGGTGAAGCGGGACCGGCCGGTGAGCAGCGCGTCGAAGGCCGGGTCGGTCAGCAGGTCCAGGGCGACGGCGAGCCGGTCGGCGTAGCTGCGGTCGGCCCGCCGGGGCGAGACGGTGCCGACCTGGCTGCTGCGGATCGCGAGCCGCCGGGAGTGGAACGCGCCGCCCAGGGCGAGGGTGACCGGGCGGTCGCCGTACCAGCTCAGCTCCAGCACGGTGCCCTCCGGGCGGAGCAGCTCCAGGCCGCGTTGCAGCCCGTCGGCGCTGGCGCTGGCGTGCACCACCAGGTCGCGCCCCCCGGTCGCGTCGGCGGGCAGGGCGAAGTCGACCCCGAGCGCCTCGGCGACCCCGGCCTTGCCCGGGTCGGCGTCGACCAGCTCGACCCGGACGCCCGGGAAGCGGGCCAGCAGCGCGGTCACGCTGCACCCGACCATGCCACCGCCGATCACGGTGACCCGGTCCCCGACCAGCGGCGCGGCGTCCCAGAGCGCGTTCACCGCGGTCTCCACGGTGCCGGCCAGCACCGCCCGGGCCGCCGGCACGCCGTCCGGCACGACCACCACCGATCCGGCCGGGACCACGTACGCGCTCTGGTGCGGGTACAGGCAGAACACGGTGCGCCCGCGCAGCTCCGCCGGGCCGGCCTCGACCGTGCCGACGTTGAGGTAGCCGTACTTGACCGGCGCCGGGAAGTCGCCGGACTGGAACGGCGCGCGCATGGCGGCGTGCTGGTCGGCGGGGACCCGGCCGGTGAAGACCAGCGTCTCGGTGCCCCGGCTGACGCCGGTGAACCGGGTGCGGACCAGCACCTCACCGTCGCCGGGCGGGTCGAGGCGGACCGGCCGGATCTCGCCCTCGCCAGGTGTGCGGAGCCAGAACGCGTGGGCGTCGACGGTCACGAATCCTCCTCGTTCTCCGCATTCCGGCCGGGTTGTCGATCATAGACACGGAAGCGGGACGACCCGGGTTCGAACCGCCCGGCCCACCGGCCGTTCAGGCGGCCCGCCGCCGCTCCCCGGCCGGCCGGGTGTCCGACTCGGCGCGGCGGCCGGCGTCCCCGGCCAGGCGCATCGCCCGGCGGGCGGCGTTCAGCGGCTCGCAGGGTGCCGGCGCACCGGCGCAGAGCAGGCTGGCGCACCGGCCGTCGGCGTCCGACCGGTGCGCGGCGGCCACGTCGTACGCGCTGCGCCACAGCAACGGGTCGGTGACGCCGCGTGGCAGGACGGCGTCCTGACTGGACCTGGTCCGGATCGTGTCGGGCACCGGTGTTCCCCTTCCCTCGTCACTCCCGGTGTCAGTGACCCGGTGAGTCGACATCAAACCTCTCACCCGTGCGCAGGTGCCGGCCAGCAATACATCTCACGTCCCGGTCGGCACGAGCCGGACCCGGCGCAGCAGTTGGGCGTTGAGCGCCACCACGATGGTGGAGGCGGACATCAGCACCGCGCCGACCGCCGGGCTGAGCGCCACACCGGCCCCGGCCAGCACGCCGGCGGCGAGTGGAATGGCGATCACGTTGTAGCCGGCCGCCCACGCCAGGTTCTGCCGCATCTTGCGGTACGACGCCCGGGACAGCCGGATGACCCCGCCGACGCCGCGCGGGTCGGAGCCGGCGAGCACCACCCCGGCGGACTCGATCGCCACGTCGGTGCCGGCGCCGATGGCCACCCCGACGTCGGCGCGGGCCAGGGCCGGGGCATCGTTGACGCCGTCGCCGACCATGGCCACGGTCAGCCCGCGCGCCTGCAGGTCGGCGACCGCCTTGTCCTTGTCGGCCGGCAGCACCTCGGCGAAGACCTCGTCGACGCCGGGCCGGAAGCCGAGATCGGCGGCGACCGCCCCGGCCACCGGGCGGGCGTCGCCGGTGATCATCACGATCTTGCGTACGCCCAGCTCACGCAGCTCGGCCACGGCGGCCCGCGCCTCCGGTCGGACCCGGTCCTCAAGCGCGAACGCGGCGGTCACCTCGGGGCCGTGTCCGGCCGGCAGCCGGACCAGGTGCAGCACCGCCGCGCCCCGCCGGGACCAGTCCGCCGCGGCCCGGGCCAGGTCGTCGGGCACCGCGGCGTCCAGCTCGCGCAGCAGCGCCGGACCGCCCACCGCCCAGTCGACGCCGTCCACCGTGGCTCGCACGCCGCGACCGGCGAGCGCGCGGAAGCCGTGCGCGGCCGGGCGCCCCGGACCCGGATCGGCGGCGTCCGGACCGGGCGGGCCCGCGTCCCCGGCGGCCGGACCGGGTGGGCCCGCGTCGGCGGCGGCCGGGCGGATGGACCGCGCGTCGGCGGCGGCGACGAGCGCCCGGGCGAGCGGGTGCTCGCTGTCGGCCTCCACCGCGCCGGCGAGGCCCAGCGCGGCGTCGCGGTCCAGACCGCCGGTGGCGACCACCCCGGTGACGGTGTGCCGACCGGTGGTGAGCGTGCCGGTCTTGTCGAACAGGACGGTGTCGACGGTGCGCATCCGCTCCAGCGCCAGCCGGTCCTTCACCAGGATGCCGGCGCGCGCGGAGAGCGCGGTGGAGAGCGCCACCACCAGCGGAATGGCCAGCCCGAGGGCGTGCGGGCAGGCGATCACCAGCACGGTCACGGTCCGCACCACGGCCTGGTCGGTGTCGCCGAGCAGGAGCCAGACCACGAAGGTGACCAGGCCGGCGGTCGCCGCCAGGTAGAACAGCAGCGCGGCGAACCGGTCGGCGAGCACCTGCGCGCGCCCGCCGGAGGACTGCGCCTCGGCGACCAGCCGGCCGATGCCGGCCAGCGCGGTGTCCGCGCCAACCGCGTCGACGCGTACCCGCAGGGTGGCGTCGGTGGCCACGGTGCCGGCGACCACCCGGTCCCCGGCGGCGCGGGGCACCGGCCGGGACTCCCCCGTGATCATCGACTCGTCCAGCTCGGCCGCGCCCTCGACGATCCGGCCGTCGGCCGGCACCCGACCGCCGGGGCGGACCAGCACCAGGTCACCCACCCGCAGCTCGGCGACGGGCACCGGCTGCGGCCGGCCGGTCCCGTCCAGGCGCTCGGCGTCGTCGGGCAGCAGGGCGGCCAGCGCGCCCAGCGCGCCGCGCGCCTGCCCGACCGCCCGCATCTCCTGCCAGTGGCCGAGCAGCATGATGGTGACCAGCGCGGCCAGCTCCCACCAGAAGTCCAGGTCGAACACGCCGAGGCTGGTGGCCACCGAGGCGAGGTACGCCACCACGATCGCCATGGAGATCAGCAGCATCATGCCGGGCGCGCGGTCGCGCAGCTCGCGCAGACCGCCGGCCAGGAACGGCCAGCCGCCGTAGCCGAAGACGACCGTGCCGAGCACCGGGCCCACCCAGCGCACGCCCGGGACGGCCAGCGAGTAGCCGAACCAGTCCATCACCATGTGGCTGGTGAGGACGATCGGCACGGTCAACGCCAGGCTCAGCCAGAACCGGTGGCGGAACTGCTCCGGGTCGTGCCCGGCGTGGTGCGCGTGGCCCATCAGTCGGCACCCGCCTGCCCGGCCCGCGGGAGCTTGCCCTGCCAGGGCCAGCGGCCGTCCAGCTCCACCTCCAGCGAGAAGCTGAGGAACGTGCGGACCGCCACGATCAACGCCAGCACGCCCACGCTGGTGAAGGTGGGCGACACCGCGACCGTACGGATGATGTCGCCGCCGACCAGGAACTCCAGGCCGAGCAGGATGGCCCGGCCGACCCCCTGCCGGTACGCCCGGTAGTGCGCCACCACCTGCCGGGTGCGACCGCAGCGCGCCGCGAACACCACCGTGGCGACAGTGACGCCCACCGCGATGACCAGCACCCCGGTCAGGTCCAGCAACGCGCCGATGTGCTGGATGATCTCCTTGGTCGGCACCCGACACCTCCGTCCGCCTCAGCCTGGCGTATCCGGCGGGGGCGGCGAGCGGGTTTGCGCGACCCGGCAGCCGGTGGGGGACGTCGGCCGGGGCGGTGGGTCCGGTGGACCGCACCGCCCCGGCCGGCGGCCCTCACTGGCCGATGGCGGCCTGGGGTCCGGCGTAGGTCCGGACGAGGTTCGGGACCTGGTCGGCGGCGTCGAGCCGGTAGCTGTAGAAGCTCGACGGGGTGAAGGCCGACCCACCGGTCTCCCGCTGGCCGGTGCAGCTCACGCAGACGCTGCCGGTCTGGCGCAGCTCGGCGGTGTCGTCGCGGTAGTAGGGATCCTTGACGGTGTCGTAGTAGGTGTTCTCGATGACCATCCTGGTGGCGCCGCGGGAGTAGTTGCCGTAGCCGCGGACGTTCTGCATGTAGTTGTTGTAGAGGTGGGCGTACCGCACGTTGTCGGTGCTGGGGTTGCGCACGTTGGTGTCGTGGATCCAGTTGTGGTGGATGGTGATGCGGGCGGTGACGTTGGTGGTCCAGCCGATGCCGAACGCCTTGTTGCCCTCGGCGATGACGTTCCAGGACACGGTCAGGTTGGTGGTGTCCTTACGGCTGTCGATGAGGCCGTCGTTCATCCGCACGATCTGGTTGTGGTCGATCCAGATCCGGTCGGCGGTGTCCATCTGGATGCCGTCGTAGTCGAAGTCCTTGTCGTCCGGGTCGTCGGAGGTCATCCGGGTGTCGCGGATGGTGAGGTTGCGGATGATGACGTTGCTGGTGCCGGTGCCGAGGTTGAAGCCGCCGTTGACGATCTGGCCGTTCCTGCCGACGCCGACGATGGTCTTGTCGGACCTGACCGGGATCTCCCTGCCGTACGGGGTGATCGTGACGGCCGCGCCGACCCGGATCACGTACGGCGTGCTGGCGGCGGCGTAGCGCTCCAGGTCGGCCTGGTTGGTGACGGTGACCGTGGTGCCACCGGCCCCACCGGTGGTGCCGGCCGCCCCGGCGAACCCGTCCGGCGCGTTCGGGTACGGCCCACTCGACGGCGGTGTGGTCGACGGTGGCGCGGTGGGGGTCGGGCCGGGCACGCCGGTCGTCGGGGTGACCCCGCCGGTGCAGGCGGTGCCGTTGAGCGTGAACGCCGTCGGCGCCGGGTTGGTGGCGCCGCGCGAGCCGGTGAAGCCGAACGA
Organism: Micromonospora sp. AKA38; assembly: GCF_027925725.1. Taxonomy (NCBI): domain Bacteria; kingdom Bacillati; phylum Actinomycetota; class Actinomycetes; order Micromonosporales; family Micromonosporaceae; genus Micromonospora; species Micromonospora sp. AKA38. The sequence continues at coordinate 1,885,555 of NZ_BNEI01000005.1, forward strand.
GACGCTGCCGCCGGTCGGCACCGCGGCGTTGTAGCCGACATCGGTCGCGGTGACGCTCGACGTACCGGTCGGGATCGTCGCGTTCCATGCCTGGCTCACCTGCTGGCCGGCGGGGAACGTCCAGGCCAGCCGCCAGCCGGTGAGCGCGTCGCCCAGGTTGGTGACCGTCACGTCGGCGTTGAAGCCACCGCTCCACTCGCTGGACACCCGGTAGTCGACCCGGCAGCCGGCCGCCGCCTGCGCGGTGACCGCGGTGACCGCGCCGGCCACGGCGAGCGCCGCGGTGGCGCCCAGCACCAGGCCGGTACGCCAGGACCGGCGCGGCATCGGGTGCGTCATGTCCCTCCCCCGGGTGGTGCTCACAGCGGGTTCCAGCCGTCGGTGCCGGCCAGGTACTTCTGCGGCGTGTAGTTCGCCGCCTGGGCGTCGCTGAGCTGGGGGCGGTTGCTGTTGACGGTCGCGCCGGCGCCGGTGTTGCGGTATTCGGAGAAGCGGGCGTTCTGCCAGGTGGCGTCGCCCATGTTGGTCCACGGCTGGCTGATCTTGATGGTGTTGCTGAGCGTGGACTCGCGGTAGAGGACCTGCGCGCCCTGGCCCCAGGGGCGGCCGAGCGTGGTGTTGTTGGTGCCGGTGCCGGTGACGGTGGACCGGTAGATCAGGAAGCCGTAGGTCTTGGCGGGGTCGGTTCGGGCGGCGGTGATGGCGCTGCCGGTGGAGCGCTTCTCGTGGATGGTGGAGGCGTTGATGACGACGGTGCCGTCGCCGAAGATGAAGTCGGTGGTGCCCTCGATGTAGGAGTTGACCACGTAGGCGCGGGTGCGCGCGTTGACCAGGAAGGTGTCCTGGTCACCGAGGAGCCGCACGTTGCGCAGCACGGCCCGGTCGGCGTTGAGGTGCAACGCGACGGCCTGCTGGTTGACGGTCGAGGAGTTCTCGTCGAAGTCGTTGGCGACGGTCAGGTTCTCCGCGACGAAGTTGGCGCCGTCGACGAACATGCTGGCGCTGGCGAAGGTGCCGTTGCTGGCGGCCGAGTTGTTGTAGACGATCGTGGTGTTCGACGGGGACGAGCCGAGCCCCTGGAAGGTGATGTTCGGCTTGTTCGCCGGCACGCGTACCACCTGCCGGTAGGTGCCGGGCTTGATGGTGATGACCCGGCGGGTGGTGTTGTTCGCCGGCACCGCGTCCACCGCCTCCTGCACGGTGCGGTAGCTGCCGCTGCCGTCCGCGGCCACCGTCGGCGTGCCGGCCGGCGGCGGGGTGGTCGGCGGCGGGGTGGTCGGCGGCGGGGTGGTCGGCCCGGAGGTCGGCGTCGGGGTCGGGGTCGGCGTGGGGGTGGACGAGCCGGCACAGGCGACGCCGTTGAGCGTGAACGCGGTCGGGCTCGGGTTGGTGGTGCCGGTCGAGGCGCCGTTGAAGCCGACCTCGACGCTCGCGCCGGCGGCGATGGTCGCGTTCCAGTCGACGTTGGTGGCGACGACGGCCGCGCCGGACGAACCGGCGGTGAAGCCCCACGCCTGTGTGACGGTCTGCCCGGCCGGGAACGTCCAGCCGAGACGCCAGCCGGTGAGCGTGTCACCGAGGTTACGGATGGTGATGGCCGCGCTGAAGCCGCCGGACCACTGCGCGGTGACCCGGTAGTCGACCTGGCAGCCCGCGGCAGCCTGGGACGGGCCGGCGGTGGCGACGCCCACGGCGGCGATGGCGGTGGTGACGAGCACGGCGAGCACGGTGGCCGTCCGTCGTCGGAGGAGGATTCTCACGGTTCTCCCGGGGGGGTTCGGTGCGGATGCGGTGTGGTCTCCCCGACCGTCACCGCCAGCGGCTGGCGGCGGCCCGCACGGCAGGGAGCGGTGCCCGGAACGGGTGCTGCCCGGCGACCCCGTCAGCACACAGACGGGCCACCACGACCGCGGCAACGGTTTTCCGGCGGATTTCTCAGGAGGCGGTCAGGTCGGCGCCGATGCCGGTGCCGGTGCCGAGGTAGCGGGTGGACGGCAGCGTCCCGTCCGGCCGGCGCGGTCCCTCGGCCGCACCCGGGTCGGTCGACCGCAGCCGTACGGCGGTCCCGCCGTCCCAGGAGTTGCCGGCGGTGTCCGCGGCGCCACGCGCCGGTGCGGCGTTCCCCACGGCCAGGTTCCGGCGCGCGGTGGCCCCGCCGTCGGCCAGGTCGAAGCCGACACCGCCGTTACCGAACGCGGTGTTGCCGGTGAGGTCGATCGGACCGGTGTTGGCCTCCACGCCGAACCCGTGTCCCCGGTTGCCCCAGGCCGCGTTCCCCCGCACCCGGTGCCCGACCGGGATCGACTCACCGCCGCCGAGGGTGAAGCCACATCCGTTGCTGTCCCAGTCGGCCACGTCCCAGCGGTCCTGCCCGTTGCCGTAGGACCAGTTCCGCTCCACCGTCACCGGGTCCGCGAACCCGCCCAGGTCGACGCCGTCGTCGGCGTTGTGGAAGGCCCGGTTGCCGCGCAGCACGTTCCCGGCGCCGGCCCCGAACTTGACCGCCAGCCCGATCCCGGAGCCGCCCGGGTCCGCCGGGTCGTAGCTGCGGAAGAAGTCGCTGTCGAGCACCTGGTTGTCGACCGTCCCCGGGTCGCGCAGCGTCAGACCGGAGCGGACGTTGTCGTGCATGGAGAGCCGGCGGAACACGGTGTGGGCGCAGGACCGGCAGACCCAGGCGTGGCTGCGGGAGCCGCGTACCTCGAGATCCTGCACGGTCCACCACGCGGTCCGCTGGGTGACCGCCCACCTGTCCGCGGGGATCGCGGCGGCGTCGAGCACCGGCTGTTCCGCCCGGTAGGCGCCGAGCACGATGCGCCGGTCCGCGGTGCCGTCGGTGGTGATGGTCACCGGCTCGGTCATCCGGTAGGTGCCGCCGCGCAGCGCGATGGTCTGGCCGGGCCGGACCGCTTCGACCGCCCGGCCCAGCGTGGCGAACGGACGGCGGAGACTGCCGTCGCCGTCGTCGTGGCCGTCCGGGGCGACGACGATGTCGGCGTCGGTGACGCCGGTGAGCGCCCGCGACGGCCGAGGCGTCGGGGTGCCGCCCGGCGGTCCCGACGGCGCGGGCGGGGCCGACGGGCCGCCGTACCCCGGGATCGTCGGCGCGGCGGCGACCACGCCGTCGCGCCCGTCCGGGGTGTGGCGCACGGCGGGCACGAGGCCACCGACCGCCAGGATCGCGACCGTGCCCGCCGCCACCGCGGCCTTGTGCGACAGCAGGCTCCGCAGGCCGCCCGTCACGCCGGACACGGCGGCCGACGCCGTCGGCGCGACCGCCCGGGCCTCGACCGCCAGGCGCAGCCCGGCCGGCACCGCCAGCCCGGCCAGGACGGGCAGCACCTGCTCCGGCGTGGTCCGACGGCCGCCGGCCGCGAGGCACGCCGGGCAGGCGAACACGTGCCGGCCCAGCCGCTTGCGCCACAGCGGGACGAGCACCCCGTCCCAGCCCCGCGCGGTGCGGGCCAGGTCGGGACAGCGCGGCCGGGCCCGCCACGCGGCCAGCACCGTGTACGCCTGCGCGAGCCGGGTGCGCATCCGCTGGATCCGGACCGCCGCGTGTGCCGGGCCGACCGCCAGCGCCTCGGCCAGGTCGGCCCGGCTCAGCTCGCCGTTGAGCTCCTGCCACCACAGCGTGAGCACCTCGCGGTCGTCGCTGTCGAGCCAGGCGACGGCGGCGAGCACGTCCCGCCGCTCGGCGTCCCGCTCCGCCCCGGCCAGCACCTCGCCGGCCACGTCCACGGCCGGGTCCGGCGCGTCCGCGTACGGGTTCAACGGCACCTGCCGGGCGACGACTCGCCGGCGGGTGTGCTCCCGCACCTGGCGGATGGCGATGGTGACCAGCCAGGCCCGGAAGCGTTCCGGTTCGCGCAGCGCGGGCAGCCGCTCGACCACCCGCAGCATGACCTCCTGCACCACGTCGTCGACGTCGGCGTGCCCGGCCAACGCGCGGCCGACCACGTTGTAGACGAGCGGCAGGTGGGCGGCGAGCAACGCGGTGAGCGCGCCCCGGTCACCTCGACGCGCGGCCGTCACCAGGTCGACGTCCGCCTCCGCGGTCACCGCGCACCGCCCTCCGGCCCCCGCGGGATCCCGACCGTCGGCGATCGTGGGAGCGCGCCCAAGAGGCTGGCACAGCGTTACCGGCTTGTAAACTCCACCCGGCTCAGTCCTGCGCGCGCCAGCGGTAGAAGACGGTGGCCACCTGGTCCTGCGGGCCGTGGCAGAGGTCCGGCCGGTACGGCTCGACGTACGGGCCGAGCTCCCGCCGCACCCTGTCGAACGTCGGCGTGTCGGCGTGCTGGTCGCGGGTGGCCTCGGCGGCCGAGGACTCCTGCTCCAGCAGGTGCACGTAGACGTCGTCGATCGAGTAGAGCCAGCGCCCGGTGACGCCCAGCTCGGCCGGGAGCGACCCGGCGTCGGACTCGGCGAACACCCGGGCCACGTCCGGCTCGGCGCCCGGCTTGATCCGTCCGACGATCACGGTCAGCGTGGTGTCGTCCGGCGGCTCCCCCTCCGGCGCCCAGTGGTAGAACTCCTTGGCCACCGAGTCCGACGGGTTCTTCCAGTACCGCGGGTACGGCGTCACGTACGGGCCGATCTCCTCGGCGATCTTCTGGAACGCGGGCAGCCCGCGGGTCTGCCCGGAGATCCTCGGGTCCTGCTCGCGCTCGATCACGTGCAGGTACAGGTCGTGGTGCGACAGCAGGTACCGGCCGACGACGCCGAGGTCCTGCGGTCGGGTGATCTGGTCGTAGTGGCCGAAGACGTTGCCGACGATCTCGTCGCTGCCGGGGACCATGTGGCAGACGATCACGTTCCGGAAGACCATGACGTGCTCCTTGGCTGGGTGGGCGGGCTAGGCGGGCTAGGCGGAGAAGGTGACCGGCAGTTCCAGCAGGCCACGGAAGGGCGAGGCGGCGGGCAGTCGGCGTACCTCGGCGAGCGGCACGGCGAGCCGCAGCCCGGGCAGCCGCCGCAGCAGCGCGGAGAGCGCGAGCAGCGCCTCCATCCGGGCCAGCGAGACGCCCAGGCAGTAGTGCACGCCGTGGCCGAAGCCGAGGTGCGGCCCCCGGACCCGGCGCAGGTCGAGCCGGTCCGGGTCGGCGAAGTGGGCCGGGTCGTGGTTCGCCGCGTTGATCGCCACCCCGACGATCGAGCCGCGCGGGATGCGTACCCCCTGGTACTCGACGTCCTCGGTGGTGACGCGCGGGCTGGCCACCGGCAGCGGGCCGTCGAACCGCAGCAGCTCCTCGATCGCGGTGGGCAGCAGGCGCGGCGTGCTGCGCAGCAGCGCCAACTGCTCCGGGTGGGTGAGCAGGGCAAGCACCGCGTTGCCGAGGAAGTCGGCGGTGGTCTGGTGGCCGGCGAACAGCAGCAGGAACGTGGTGGTCACCAGCTCCGCCTCGGACAGCGTCCGGTCCCGGTCGACGGCCCGCGCCAGCGCGCCGATGATGTCGTCGGCCGGGTCGCCCCGCTTGGCCCGGACCAGCTCGGTCAGGTAGTCGTGCAGCCGCGCCTGGGCCTCCTGCACCGCCGCGCGTTCCTCCTCCGGCGGCCGGCGGGTCGAGCCGGAGGTGCGGATGACCTGCGTCCAGTCGAGCACCCGGTCGTGGTCGGCCGGTGGCACGCCGAGCAGCTCGCAGATGACCGTCATCGGCAGCGGGATGGCGAAGTCCCGCATCAGGTCCGCCTCGCCGCGCGGCACGATCTTGTCGAGCAGGGAGTCGACGACGGTGGCCACCCGGGGTCGCAGCGCCTCGATCCGCCGGGGCGCGAACGCCTGCGACACCACGCGGCGCAGCCGGGTGTGCTCGGGCGGGTCGGAGTTGAGCATGTTGCGGTTCAGCCCCTCCGAGTTCGGGCCGAAGATCCGCAGGAAGTGCCGGTCCGGTCCGTAGAGGTCCTTGGACAGCCGCGGGTCGGTCAACGCCGCACGCGCGTCGTCGAAGCGGGTGATCAACCACGAGTCGAAGCGCGGCGACCCCACCGGGCAGACCGGCCGCTGCGCGCGCAGCCGGGCGAAGGTGGGATAGGGGTCGGCCGCGAACGCGTCCGTGTACAGCTCGCCGGCGGGCACCACGTCGTCGGTCATCGGGCCTCCCCCGTCTCGCCGGCCACGCTGTGCAGCACCTGGTAGGTGTGCCGCTCCGCGGACTCGCGCAGCTCCCGGACCACGCGCAGCAGCCGGTCCCGGTGCGCGCTGCGGCCGAACGCGTCCAGCCGCTCCCGGTCGGCCCAGTCGCTGATCACCAGATAGACCCGCGGGTCGTCGGCGTCGCGGACCAGGTCCTGGTGCAGGCAGCCGTCGAGCGTGCGGATCTCCTCGGCGGCGGTCCGCCACTCCGCCTCGAACCGCTCCTCGCAGCCCTCCCGGGTGCGCATCGCCAGCACCGTCCGGACCCGGCTCATCGGACACCGCCGAACACCAGGCACAGGTGCTTGCGGAGCGTGTCGGCGTCGACCGGGGCGCCCCGGAACCCGACGTGCCCGTCCGGGCGGATCAGATAGAGCCCGGTGCCGGCCAGGCCGTACCCGGCGCGGAACCGCCGGTCGGCGTCGCGCAGCACCGGCGGGTCGGCCAGGTGCGGCTCGGCGACGTCCGGGTCGAGCAACAGGTACGCGTCCAGCTCCCCGCCGGCCTGCCGCCGCGCGTCGGCGCAGAGGTCGGCGAACCCGGCCAGCTCCGCCGCGTCGGCCGTGGCATCGGCGTAGAGCAGCAGCGTGTGCCCGGTGCCCCGGGTCAGGTCCCGCAACCGCAGCGGGTGCCCGACGCCGCGCCGCCGCAGCCCCTCGACGTCCGGCGCGCGGTCGCCGGGGCGGGGCGCGTCGCCGAGCGCGGCCGGGTCGGCGACGGTCTCCCCGACCAGCGGGCTGCCGGCGTAGCTGAGCAGCAGGGACATCTCCTGGAGGAACTGCCGTTCCAGGTCGGCGCGGTCCACCTCCTCGGTGCCCGCCATCCGCACCGCGCGGCCGACGATCTCCTCGCCCTCCGGCCGCCGCTCCGCCTCGTAGCTGTCCAGCAGCCCGGGGGCGGCGCGCCCGCGTACCGCCAGGGCCAGCTTCCAGGCCAGGTTCCAGGCGTCCTGGATGCCGGTGTTCATGCCCTGGCCGCCGGCCGGTGGGTGCAGGTGGGCGGCGTCGCCGGCGACGAAGACCCGACCCTGCCGGTAGCGGTCGACGATGCCGTGACTGATCCGGAACACCGACGACCAGCGCAGGTTCGACGCCCGGGTCCCGGGCGGGGCGAGCCGGTCGAGGGCGGCCTGCACGTCGTCGAGCGTCGGCGAGGCGAGTTCCTCGCTGAACCCGGGCGGGGCGTCCCGACCGCCGGTCTGCGCGAAGAACCGGGGCGGGGCGAGGGTGGCGATCCGGTACCGGCGCTCGCCGCGCAGCGGGACGCAGACCAGCATTCCGTCCATCTGTCCGTCGGTGGTGTGCAGGAACCGCAGCAGGTGCCCGTCCGGCATGTCCCAGTCCACGTCGACGTCGACGAGCATGAACAGTTGCGGGAAGCGGCCGAGCCCGCCGGTGAAGGTGAGGCCGAGCCGTTCCCGGACCCGGCTGTGCGCGCCGTCGCAGCCGATCAGGTACGCCGCGCGGACGGACTCGGTGCCGCCGTCGGCGGTGCGGACGGTGGCGGTGACGCCGTCCGCGTCCTGGGTGAAGTCGACCAGTTCGGCGCCGCGCCGGGGGCGCACCCCGAGCGTGGCCAGCCGCTCGGTGAGGATCCGCTCGGTCTCGTACTGCGGCAGGCCGAGGTGGGCGTACGGCAGGCCGGGCAGCTCCCAGCTCATCCGGTGCGTCTGCACGCCGTTGACGAAGACCATGTTGCCGGTGAGCCAGATGCCGGCGTCCATCGCCTCCCGGACGACGCCCTGCTCCTCCCAGATCTCCATGGTGCGGCAGTGCACGCCGATCGCCTTGTCGGCCTGGTCGGGCGGGGTAGCCAGCCGGTCGATCACCCGGCAGTCGAGGCCGCGCCGGGCCAGCTCGACGGCGGCGGTGAGCCCGGTGGGGCCTGCCCCGACCACCAGTACGTCAGTTGTCCTCTGCACGTCGGCCTCCCTGACCGTGGTGTGGTGTCGCCGGTCGTCCGCGTCGGGCACGACGTGGAAGAGACGGCGTCGGATGTCGAGGAGGAACGGGGCGATCGGCCCGGCCTGCGCCGAGGCGTGCGCCGGGTCGGCGATCCAGTCGAGGAACTCGGCCGCGCCGTCCCATTCGGCGAAGATGTGGTGCACGTCCGACCCGGGTTCGCGGAACAGCCGTTCCCGCCGGTAGCCCGGCACGGCCGCCATCCGCCGCACCACCTCGGGGTAGCCCCGGTGGAACTCGGCGAGGCGGGCGCTCGGCACGATCAGCTCCACGTCGACGTAGACCGGCCCGGCCCCGTCGACGTCCTCGGTCATCGTCGGGTAGGCGGGCGGGCCGGCCGGCTCGGTCAGCGGCCGGAGCAGCTCGGTCAGGCGCGCCGCCACCGGCCCGTCCCGGTACGCGCGCAGCGCCGCCTCGTCGACCCACTCGGTGACCACGACGAACCCGTACGGGTCCAGGGCGTCGCGCAGCAGCTCGCGCCGGAGGCTGCCGGACGCTGCGCTGACCTGGCCGGCGACGGTCTCCCAGGCCGGCCCGACGGCGGGTTCGCAGCCGGGGCGCGCGCGTCTGAAGAGCATCGTCCTGACCATGCCGCCCCCTCGCGCCGTGCCGCCTCGTGCCGCGACCCTGCCGGAGTCCGCGTCACCCGGTCGTCACCGGCGCACCGGGCGGTGTCTGCGTGCGGTGACGCCGTCGGGACGCCACCCTCCCCCGGCGCGGGCCGGGCTCAGGGCCCGGCGCGTGGCCGCGACAAGGGCGACCAGGTCACGTCGTACCGGTCGGTGGCGACCGCCTCGGCGAACGCCGCCGCAGCAGCCGGCGAACCGGCGATCCGCCAGTCCTGTTCCTTGTCCACCTCGAACCAGATCAGCCCGATCAGGTTCGGGTAGCGCGGCAGCGAGGCGAACGTCTCCCGGATCCACCGGGCCTTGTGTCCGCTGCTCTCGGCGGCAGCGGTCTCGGTGACGACGAGCGGCTTGCGGGTCATCGCGCGGATCTCCGCGACGGTAGGCCCGAAGATCTGGTCGAAGGACGAGTAGGTCTTCGTGAAGGCGCCCATGCCGTAGTAGCCGGTGACGCCCACCCAGTCGACGTAGTCGTCGCCGGGGTAGAGACCGGTCAGCCCGGCGGTCGTCTTGTCCCACCTGGCGTTCGGGCTCCACACCCAGGTGACGTTCGTGGCGCCGGCCGCGGCGAAGACGTCGTGCACGTGCCGCCAGGCGCGCACGTAGTCGCCCGGGTGGTTGCCGTTGGCCCGCTCGCTCCACGGGTACCAGTCGCCGTTCATCTCGTGCGCGAACCGGATGGCGATCGGGTAGCCCAGCGTCCGCACCCCCTCGGCCCAGGAGCGCAGATAGCCGTCGAAGTGGCCGGCGGTGATGCGGGCCAGCCGGTAGGCCGGTTGGGTGGACCGCAGCCGGTCGACCTGGCGGGCCGGCAGGCCGGTGTCCCGGGCCGCCTCGTCGACGGCGTGGTCCCAGGGCTCCCAGCCCAGCATCGGCATCATGCCCCGGTCGGCGATCCGGTCGAACAGGGCGCGGTCGAAGGTGGCCGACGCCCAGGACGTGCCGAAGAGCATCACCTGCGGCGCCCGTCCCACGGCGGTGGTGTACCGGTCCACGGCGGTGAGGTCGTAGGGGCCCTTGTCGGTCATCACCCCGACGAACGCCCGGCCGGCCGGCGGGAACACCCCGGTGGCGGAAGGGGACGCGGTGGTCGCGGGGGCGTCGGCCAGCGACGCGGCCCGGGGCGGGGCCGGCGCGGGGCCCGGCGCCGTGTCGTGCCGGAGGCCGGGCGCCACCACGAAGGCGTACGCCAGCAGGAGCACGCCGGCCAGCGCCAGGCCGACCCGGGGCACGGTCAACCTCAGCACGGCGCTCCCTCGCGGACCGGCCTCGGCCGCTCGGGCGCCGGCGCCGGCTCGTCCCGGCGGGCGCGCGCGTTCTCCGCCCAGGCGATCAGCGGCGGCGCGAGCCCGGTGACCAGCGTCAGCGCCGGCCAGACCCGCAGCAGCGGGTGGTCGTGGTCCAGCACGAAGCTGGCCCCGAGCAGGCCGGCGGCGGCCGCCGCCCAGCAGAGGTGCAGCCGGAAGGTACGCGGCGACTCGGCGGTGCGCAGTGTCCCCTTGGCGGTCACCACGAAGCCGAGCCGACGGCGCAGCACCGTGCCCACGGCCGCGGCCAGGTAGACCGGCCCGGCGAACAACGCGAGCGCCATGCCGACCATGCCCACCTCCTCCCGCTCGTGCGGGGCGATGTTGAAGCGGCGCAGCCAGAGCCAGAGCAGGAACCAGGTGCCGATCGTCGAGCCCCACAGCGTGCCCCACACCTGCGGGTCGAGCCGGCCCGCGTCGATGCCGGTGAGCAGGTACAGCGCGGTGGCCGCGTTGCCCAGCAGCAGGCTGACCGCCACGCTCGGGTAGTAGAACTGGAGCAGGCGGTACTGCCAGCGGCGGCGTGACGGCAGCTCGCGCGGCGCGCGCAGCTCGCGGCGGAGCAGGATCTCGCAGATGCCGGCCGCCCAGCGGCGCTGCTGGTTGAAGTAGTCGGCCCAGGAGGTCGGCCCCTCCCCCAGCGCCACCACGTCCGGGGTGTAGACGCCCTTCCACCGACGGCCGGTGGTCGGGTTGACGGCGGCGTGGATCCGGATGCTGGTGAGGTGGTCCTCGATGATCGAGTCCTGGTAGCCGCCGATGGTCCGCCACGCCGCCGGCCGGTAGAGGTGCCCGGTGCCGGTGAGCAGCGGCGCGTCCAGCCCGTTGCCGCCCCGGGCGATCAGGCCGTTGTAGAGGTACTGCTGCACCGACGCGCCGTGGGCGACGAAGTTCTGGTGCATGTTGCCGTACACCTGGGGGGTCACCACGAACGCGACGTCGGGGTCGCGGAAGTAGCCGAGCGTCCGTTCCAGGAAGTGCGGCAGCGGCACGTGGTCCGGGTCCACGTTGGCCACCACGTCGTAGCGGTGCTCGTGCTCGGCCCGCCAGGCGTTGTGGTTGCCGGACTTGGTCCGGGCCCGGAACTCGCCGCGCGGCTGGTTGTACTCCGGCCGCCCCCGGCGGGTGAAGTGCCGGACGCCCAGCCGCGCCGCCATCGCCCGCACCGCCGGGTCGTCGCCCTCGTCGAGGATCCACACGTCGACCCGCCCGCAGTAGACGATCTCCCGGAGCCGGCGCAGCGTCCGCTCCGCGACGTCGAGCGGCTCCTTGCTCGGCACGATCGTGGTGAGCAGCGCCACCCGCAGGCCGACCGGCGGATCGACCGGCACCGGATCCTTGGCGTGGAAGGCGAACACCCACACCACCACGTTCTGCGCCAGCCGGATCAGCTCGACGCCGACGACCACGCAGAACGCGAGCCGGGCGGCGAGCGTCGACCAGCCGCCCGGCCCGACGACGCCCGCTCCGGGCACGTGCTGCGGCAGCAGCAGCCAGCCGACGAGGAGCAGGCCGGCGGCGCTGTTGACGAGCACCAGCAGGGTGAGCACCGCCCGCGCGGCGACCGAGGCGGCGGGACGGAGTTCGACGGGCGCGTCGGGGCGTCGAGGTGGGCGCAGCGGGCCGGCGGTGGCGCCGCAGCGCGCGTACGCCAGGCGGGCCCGGATGTTGCGCTGCCGGCGGTCGGTCCCCGGCGGGACGGGCCGCCCGGGCGGGACGCCCGACCGAGCGCGGTCACCCGACGGCGCCGGCCGGGTGGCGCGGGACAGGCGTGTATCAGCGGCGACAGCCACATTTCCCCCATGGTCTGCATCGGGCTCGCCAGGAACCCGGACCGATGCTAAGCAGACAAACAGGTGGAAAAGGCGCGAATCAGGGCGATGTCCGCCGTTGGTCGGTCAGCAGGACCACCGTGAACCCGGCGGGCCGCCAGACCTGCGCCGGCCGGTACCCGGCCCGCAGGGCCCGCGCCGCCGCGCCGTCACCGTTCCCGGGCGCCCACCCGACGGTCGGGTGACCGGGCTGGATCAGCCACAGCCGGCGCGGGGCCACGTCGCACCCGCCACAGTCGGGACCCGGCCGGGTGGCGAACACGTCGACCGACCGGGTGGCGAGCACGTCGACCGGGCGGCGGTCGGCGGGCACGTACCGGGCCACCAGCGTCCGCGCCGCCGGGTCGCCGTAGAGCACGCCGTCCCCGCGCCGCCCCAGCCCGTCGACGATCGCCGCGACCCGGCGGGGGTCCTGGCCGTGCCCGTCCGGCCCCCGCACGGCCACCTGGGCCGGCGCGCCCACCAGCGCGACCGCCGCCAGCCCCGCGACCGCCCCGTGGGCCCGCAGCCGGGACAGCGCCACCGCGGCGAGCACCGCCCAGGCCGGCACCGTGAAGAGCAGGCCGGCCGGCGACCAGACCGGGACCACCCGCGCCACCAGCAGCAGCCCGAGCGCCGGGACCAACGCCCACGCGGTGCAGATCGCGGCGGCGTACCGGAGCGGGAGACTGAACAGCGCCAACCCGGCCAGCACCGCACCCAGCACGGTGACGCCGAACAGCTCCCGGGGGGTGGCCGCCAGCGCGCCCGGATCGACGCGGACGCCGGGCGGCAGCAACCCGCCGTCGACCCGCGCGCCGGACCGGAGCAACGCCGCGACGACGAGCGGGCCCGGCAGCACCGCGGCCAGCCAGCGACCGGCCGTCGCGCGCCGGAACGCCAGCACCACCCAACCGTGGCCGGCGAGCAGCAGCACCGCCCCGGCCTGACACAGGCCGAGCAGGACCACCGCGCCGGCGTACGCCGCGAGCCGCCGCGCGGTCGGCCGGTCCAGGACCGGCAGCAGCAGCCAGGTGGCGAGCACGGCGGCGAACAGCGCCGACGCGTGCGGTTGGGCCTCCTGCGCGTACCGGGTCGCGGACGGCAGCACCGCGAACAGCGCGCCGGCCAGCACCCCCGTACCGGGCGCGAACATCCGCGCGGCCAGCGCGCCGACCAGCGCCGCGGCCGCGGTCATCGCCAGCAGCGACGGTACGCGCAGCGCGACGTCGCCCGCGCCGAACAGCTCCGCCCAGCCGCGCATCAGCAGGTGGTACGGCGCCAGCGTCCGGTCCCCGGCCCACACGTCACGCCACGGGGAGGTGGCGGCGCGCCAGGTCGCCAGCTCCTCGGTCCGCAGCCCCGGCGTCCCGAGCCCGGCCCCGCCGAGCCCGCCGGTCAGCAGCGCCGGCAGCAGCCAGGCGGCGATCCGCCACCGGGTGGCGCCGGCCGTCACGCGGGCGGCGGCCCGGCGCGGGCGTGGTGACCGGTCCTCTCCCCACGGGTCCTCGACGCCGCCGTCGGCCGGCCCGAGCCGGGGCAGGACCATGGTGTCCGCGTCCATCATCGTGACTCACGCATCCCCTGCGGCCCGGCACCAGGAGCCCACCTTGCGAGGGCTGAACGACGTCCGGAGCCTACGGAGTGCAAAACCGACGTAGGGTCGTTTTCCGGCGAATTACCCCACCGCGGGGACGTGCGGTGGGCCGGGCCGCCGGTCGTCCCCGTGGACGACCGGCGGCCCGGAGGTCAGCTCAGTTCCGTGGTCGTCCAGCGCGCGGACGCGTTGGTCACCGGGACCGTGGGCCCGGTGAGCGTGGTGGACGCCCCCGCGTCCCGCCGCACGCTCGTGCCGACCCACACCTCGACCTCGCCGGGCTCCACCACCCGGGTGAGCGTGCGGTCGGAGAACGCCAGGCGGGTGGTGGGCACCGTCAACGCGACGGTGACCGACTCCCCCGGCTCCAGACGGACCCGCCGGTAGCCCAGCAACTGCGCCACCGGCCGGGTCACCGAGGCCACCACGTCGCGGCCGTAGAGCTGGACCACGTCGTCGCCGGCGACCGCGCCGGTGTTGGTCACCCGCACCGTGACGCGCAGCGCGCCGTCGGTCGGCACGGTGGCCGGCACGGCGAGATCGGTGTACGCGAACGTGGTGTACGACAGGCCGTGCCCGAACGGCGCCACCGGCGTCGCCGGCAGGTTGGTGCCGTTGCTGCCCTCACCCAGCGTCGGGTGCAGATAGGAGTACGGCTGCGCGCCGGCCGAGCCGGGCAGGCTGACCGGGAGCCGGCCCGACGGGTTGACCCGCCCGGAGAGCACGGCGGCGATCGCGCCGGCGCCCTCCTCGCCGGGGAAGAACGCCTGCACCACGGCCGCGCAGCGGGACAGCGCCCAGCCGACCGCGTACGGCCGGCCGGTGAGCAGCACCAGGACCACCGGCGTCCCGGTCGCCAGGACCGCCTCGACCAGTTCCCGCTGGACGCCGGGCAGCTCCAGGTCGTCCCGGTCGCAGCCCTCCCCGACCGTGCCACGCCCGAAGAGACCGGCGTGGTCGCCGACGACCAGGACGGCGACGTCGGCAGCGGACGCGGTGGCGACCGCCTCGTCGAAACCGGACCGGTCGTCGCTGTCCACGTCGCAACCGCCGGCCCAGGTGACGAGGTCCGGGCCGAACTCGCCGCGCACCGCGTCGAGGACGGTCGGCACCTCGATGCCGGTCTCCACGCCGGCATGCTGGACGAGCACGTGGTTGAGGAAGGAGTAACACCCGAAGAGCGCGCCCTGCCGGTCCGCGTTCGGGCCCACGACCGCCACCCGCCGGCCCGGAGCCAACGGAAGCACGCCCTGGTTGGCGACCAGGACGACCGACTCCTCGGCGAGTCGGCGGGCGATCGACCGGTGCTCCGGCGGATCGAGGTCGATCACGCGGGGCGGCTCGTCGTCGAACGTGGCGTCGAGCAGCCCGAGGTCCCGCTTCTGGCGCAGGACGCGCAGCACCGCACGGTCGACGAGCGCCTCGTCGACGGCGCCGGTCCGCACCGACTCCCGCAGCGTCAGGTAGGCGTCGCCGGTGGGCAGCTCGATGTCGAGGCCGGCGGCGAGCGCCTGCGCGGCCGCGTCCGCGTTGTCGGCCGCCACGTGGTGCAGGAGGTTCAGGAAGGCGACCGCGTAGTAGTCGGCGACCACGGTGCCGTCGAAACCCCAGCGGTCCCGCAGCACGCCGGTCAGCATCGTCGGATCGGCGGCCACCGGCACGCCGTCGATCTCGGCGTACGAGTGCATGACGCTGCGCGCGTCGCCGTCGAGGATCGCCATCTCGAACGGCGGCAGCAGCACGTCGGCCAGCTCCCGGGGGCCGGCGTGCACCGGCGCGAAGTTCCGCCCGGCGCGCGACGCGGAATAGCCGGCGAAGTGCTTCAACGTGGCGTGCACGCCCTGCGACTGCAACCCCCGCACGTACGACGTGCCGATGGTGCCGACCAGGTAGGGGTCCTCGGCGATGCACTCGTCGACCCGCCCCCACCGCGGGTCCCGGATCACGTCCAGTACCGGGGACAGGCCCTGGTGGATGCCGAGCGCCCGCATCGAGGCCCCGATCGCCGCCGCCATCTCGGTGACAAGATCGGGATCACACGCGGCGCCCCAGGCCAGCGGCGTCGGGAAGGTCGCCGCCTTCCACGCCGCCAGGCCGGTCAGGCACTCCTCGTGCACCAGCGCCGGGATGCCCAGCCGGGTGCCGGTCACCAGGTCCCGCTGGAACTTCCACAGCCAGGCCGCGCGGGCCACGGCGTCGACCGGGCGGGTGCCGTAGGCGCGGGTGAGGTGACCCAGCCCGTGTCGGGAGAAGTCCTCCAGCCGGCCGGTGTCGGCGAACTCGCCCTGCAGGGGCGCGACCGCCTCGCCGTCCTCCTTCTCCCAGAACCCGACGAGCTGCGCGATCTTCTCGTCGAGCGTCATCCGGCCGAGCAGCTCGCGTACGCGTGTCTCGCCGGCCTGCCCGTCCCGGCGCTGCTGGGCCGGCGCCGGCCCGTCCACCACCGCGTGGACCTCTGTCATGGTGTGCCTTTCCCTCGGTTGTGCTCGTACCGCTGCCGCTCAGCCCTTGACCGCACCCTGCAGGCCACCGACGATCTGCTTCTCGGCGAGCGTGAAGAAGAGCAGTGCCGGCAGCATCGCCAGCGAGGTGAAGGCGAGGACGCCCGCGGTGTCGGTGGTGTACTGGCTGGAGAAGTTCTGCACCCCCAGCGGCAGGGTGTGCAGGCTGACGTCGCCGAGGACGAGCAGCGGCAGCAGGAACGCGTTCCAACTCGCGACGAACGCGAGGATCCCGACGGTGACGAGCGCGGGCCGCGACAACGGCAGCACGATGCGCCAGAGGAAGCCGAGCCGGTCCGCGCCGTCGATCGAGGCCGCGTCCTCCAACTCCCGGGGGATGGCCGCCAGGAAGGGCCGCAGGATGACGATCGTGATCGGCAGCGAGAAGGCGACCTGCGGGAGGATCACCGCGTAGTACGAGTTGATCAGGTTCAGGTCCCGCAGCATCAGGTAGAGCGGCAGGATGGCCGCGCCGGCCGGGAAGAGCAGGCCGAGCGTGAAGAACGTGTTGAGCGCCTCCCGGCCGCGGAACGTGTAGCGGGCGATCACGAACGCGGCGCACAGGCCGAGCACCACCACGCCGAGCGTGGTGCCGAACGCGATCACCGCGCTGTTGAACGCCTGCCGCCAGAAGTCGCTCTGGGTCAGCACCCGCGCGTAGTTGTCCCACACCCACGGGTCGGGCAACCCGGCCGGGTCGGCGACGATCTGCGGCGTGGTGCGGAAACCGCCGACGATGACGTAGACGATCGGGGCGATCGACACGGCCGCGACCGCGAGCGCGAGCGCGTACGTCAGCGGCGTGCCCCAGGAGATCGGCCGGCGCCCGGCGGACGGGGGCAGGACGGAATTCGCGGTCACGGTCAGTTCGCCCTTCTGGTGATGGCGCCCTCGATGTCGCGGCGGAGCAGGAAGCGCTGGAACAGCAGCGCCGCCACGAAGGAGATGACGAACAGGATCACGGCCACCGCGTTGCCGTAGCCCCACAGCCGGGCGAAGAAGCCGTTGTCCACCATGTAGGTGGCCATGGTGGCCGACGCGCCGAGGGAGCGCACCGCGGGCACCGAGGTCACCCAGACCACGTCGAAGACCTGGAGCGAGCCGATCACCGACAGGAACATCCAGATCCGGATCGTCGGGCCGAGCAGCGGCAGCGTGATGTGGCGTTGGGTCTGCCACCAGCTCGCGCCGTCGATCGCGGCGGCCTCGGTCAGCTCCTCCGGCACGTTGGACAGGCCGGCGAGCAGCAGGATGATGGCGAAGCCGACGTACTTCCAGGTGAGGACGAACAGCAGGGTCCAGATGACCACGTCGAGGTCGGCGAGCCACGCCTGGACCAGGCCGCCCAGGCCCAGCGCCCGCAGCAGTTCGTCGGCCGTGCCGTCGCCGGTCAGGATCAGCTTCCACATGATGCCGACGGTGACCTCGGCGAGCACGTACGGCACGAACGCCAGCAGGCGGAACGCGCCGCGCCCGCGGAAGCGGCGGTTGAGCAGCAGCGCGACGCCGAGCGCGAGCGGACCCTGGACCAGCAGCGACCCGAACACGACGATCGCGTTGTTGCGCAGCGCGTCGAGGAAGATCGGGTCCTGGAAGGCGAGGACGTAGTTCTTGAAGCCGACGAACTCGGTGGGTGGGCCCACCCCGCGCCACCGGAACAGGCTGTAGTAGAACGCGAAGCCCATCGGCACCAGCACGAACGTCACGTAGACGACGAGCGCCGGCGTGGTGAGCCCGACGATCTCGTACCACTTGCGGCGGGTCTCGGCCCGACGGGAGGAGGCGCGTCCGGTGGGCCGGGAGCCCGCCGGCGGCGCGGTGACGCCGCCGGCGGGGAACCGGGTCTGGTCGGTGGAGGTCACTTGCTCGCGGCCGCCTTCATGGCGGAGACGACCTTCTCCGGCGTGCCGTTGCCGGCGAAGATGGCGACGATGGCGTCGTTCATCGCGCTGCCGACGGTGCTGCCGTAGGCGGTGTCCAGCCAGAGCTGCACGTAGGTGGCCTCGGACGTGGCCGTCAGGATGGACTTCAGCGCGGGGTCGGTCACGCCGTCCGCCGCGCCCTTGACGACCGGGAGGCCGGTGCCGGTGGCGGCGTAGCCCTTCTGCACCTCGGGGCTCACGAGGTACTTGAGGAACTCGACGCACTCCGCCGGAGCCTGCTTGGCGCAGGCGAAGCCGTCGCCACCGCCGAGGGCCGCCTTCGGGTCACCGGCGGACCCGGAGATCGCCGGCACCGGGAACCAGCCGAGGAACTTGCCGAGCTTCGCCTTGTCGGTGGCGACCGTGTCCAGCGTGCCCCGGTTCCAGTCGCCCATCAGCTCCATCGCGGCCTTGCCGTTGGCGAGCAGGCCGTTGGCGCTGGTCGGGTCGTTCTGACCGGGCGTGGCGATGAAGTTGTTCTGGAACGGCTTGGTGTCGATGAAGGTCTTGAGGTCCTGGCCGGCCTTCACGAAGCACGGGTCGTCGAAGTTCCGGTCGGTGGAGGCCTTCTTCAGCGTGTCCACCGAGCAGGCGCGCAGCGCGAAGTTGTACCACCAGTGCGCGGCCGGCCACTTGTCACCGGCGCCGAGGGCGATCGGGATGACGTTGGTGGCCTTGAGCTTGGTGACCGCGGCGTTGAGTTCCTCGAAGGTGGTCGGCGGCGCCGAGATGCCCGCCCTCGCGAACATGTCCTTGTTGTACCAGACGCCCTCGATGCCCATCCGGTACGGCAGGCCGTACTGCTTGCCGTTGACCTGCCAGATCTCGGCGGCGGAGCCGATGTCGGCGACCTCGGTCTTGACCTGGTCGGTGATGTCCTTGAGGTAGTCGGCCTCCACCTGCTCCCGCATCTCGCCGCCGCCCCAGGCCTGGAAGACGTCCGGCGGGTCGTTGCTCAGCAGCGCGGCCGGGAGCCGGGTGCGCTGGAGCTGGTTGGTCTCGATCGCCTCGATCTCGATCTTGACGGTCGGGTGGGCGGTGGAGAAGTCCTTGGCGACCTTCTCCCAGTACGTCTTGCCGGGGCCGTCCTGGGAGGCGTTGTGCCACCAGGTCAGCGTCACCGGGTTCTTGTACAGCTCACTCTCCGGAGCCGCCTTGTCGTCGTCGCCACCGCCGCTGCATCCGGCGGCGACGAGGGCGCTGGTCATCAACAGTGCCAGCACGGCACCGGCGCGGCGTTTCATCGCCATTAGATGTCTCCTCGACCACTCAGTCGGGTTACCTGTCGGGGAGTGTTACAGCCACGTAACTCGATGTCAATCGGTATCGATAACGTTTTCGAACCGTCGCGCCAGAGCCCTCCGAGACCTCTATCATCGTCGTCGTGACCTTCCCGCAGCGCGTCAAGATGTCGGACGTGGCCCGTACCGCCGGCGTCTCGGTGGCGACCGTATCAAAGGTCGTCAATGGGAGGTACGGCGTCGCGCAGGCCACCGTCGAGCGCGTCCGGCAGGTCATCCACGACCTCGGGTACGAGGCCGACCTGGGCGCGCAGAGCCTGCGTAGCCACCGGACGAACGTGCTGGGCATCCTGGTCGCCGAGTTCGAGCCGTTCTCGACCGAGCTGCTCAAGGGCGCCTCCCGCGAGGTGGCCGGCAGCGGCTACCAGTTGCTGGCCTACTCCAGCGGCGACGGCGAGGGCGCCGCCATCGGGTGGGAACGTCGGTCACTGGCCCGCCTGTCCGGGACGCTCATCGACGGCGCGGTGATCGTGACGCCGACCGTGGTCGAGACCAAGCACGGCTTCCACGTCGTGGCCGTCGACCCACACACCGGCCCGTCCGGGCTGCCCACCGTCGACTCGGACAACTTCGCCGGCGCGGTGCTCGCCACCAACTACCTGCTGTCGCTCGGCCACCGCCGGATCGGGCACATCAGCGGTCGGCCCGACCTGGAGTCGGCGCGCCTGCGGGAGGCCGGGTTCCGCCAGGCCATGGCCGACGCCGGCGTGGCGGTGGACGAGCGGCTGGTCCGCGTCGGCGGCTTCCGGATCGAGGGCGCGGCCGGCACGGCGGCGGAACTGCTCGCGCTCCCCGACCGGCCGACCGCGATCTTCGCCGGCAACGACCTCTCGGCGATCTCCACGCTGGACGTGGCCCGGAGCATGGGCATCCCGGTGCCGGACGACCTGTCGGTGATCGGCTTCGACAACGTCCCCGAGTCGGCGCTCGTCGACCCGCCGCTGACCACGATCCGGCAGCCGCTGCAACGGATGGGCGCGGAGTCGCTGCGCCTGCTGATCGACCTGATCGCCGGCGTCGAACGCGACGCGCACATCCGGCTGCCCACCGAGCTGGTGGTGCGGGCCTCCTGCCGCCCGCTCGACTAGACCACGGTCAGACGGGCGTGCGCGACCACTGCTGGTTCGCGCCGGTGTTGCACGGATACTGCTTGAGGACCACGCCGTCCGCGGTCGACAGGGCCGGCACGTCCACGCACTTGCCGCTGTGTCGGGCCCGGAGCTGGAACCAGGTGCCGTTGGCGACCATCTGGAACTGCTGGTTCGCGCCGCTGCCGCAGGTGTACTGGATGAGTTCCGCGCCGTCGGCGGTCGAGGCGCCCGTCACGTCGAGGCACTTGCCGCTGTGCCGGCTGACGAGGCGCCACCAGCCGCTGCCGGCGTCGACGAACTGCCACTGCTGCCACGCGTTGCCGCCGTACGTGTACTGGCCGACGCGCGCGCCGTTGTCGGTGTTCGGCGCCTGGACGTCCATCGCCTTGCCGCTGTGGCGCACCGTGACCCGGTAGAACGTCCCGGTCGACGGGGGCGGCGTGGTGGGTCCGCCGCCGACCGTGTCGCCCCACCCGTAACGGATCCGGTCCGCGCCGGAGGGGTTGCGGACGGTCAGGTCGAGGTTCGTGCCGCTGCCGCTGAGCGAGAACATCGAGTACCAGTCGTACCCGATGGTGCCGGGCTTGCCGCCGAGGGCCGGCCAGTAGGTGCCGCCCATCCGGTTGTCGCGCATGACCTGGGCCATGGCGCGGATGTGGCGGACGAAGTTGTCGGTGCTGGCGGCGTCGGCGTAGTCGCGGCCGTCGTTCATCGGCGCGCCGAACTCGGTGGCCACCGCGCGGGAGGCGCAGTTGCCGAGGCGGGTCTGGATGTGGCTCCGGAAGGCGTCGTAGCTCATCGCCTCGTAGAAGAACGCGTAGTGGTGGAAGGAGAACAGCGTCGCGGCGAAGCGGGGGTCGTTGCAGACGTCGCGCAGGTCCTGGCTGAAGCCGGTGCCGCCGACGAGCACCCGGCCCGGCACCGCCGAGTAGTGGTAGCTGAGCCAGTTGGCCGCGACGTCGCGCCACTCCGCCGAGCTGTAGCCGTGCGGCTCGTTCATCGGCTCGAAGTAGACGTTGGGGTTCGCGCCGTACGTGTTGGTCACCGTGGACCACATCGCGTTCCAGGCGGCGAGGTTCGTGATCCGGCCGCCGGAGGCGGCGCCGTCCTCCCAGTAGGCGAGGATGACCTTGAAGCCCCGTGCGGTGGCGGCGTCGATCGCGCCCCGGTACGCCTCCCACCACGCCGTGCCCACGGTGTGCGTGTTGATCGGCAGCCGGACGGTGTTGACGCCCATGGTGGCCGCCATGTCGTCGTAGAGGGCGTTGGCCTTGGCCCGCACGGTCGCGTTGCTGTCGGACATGCTCAGGCCCTGCACGACGAGCGGGCCGGTGCTGAAGTTGTCCCCCAGGACCGCCCAGTTCATGCCCCGGAACCCGTCGGTGGCGGCGGCGGCCGGCGTCGGGGCGACCGCCACGCCACCCACCAGCGCGATCAGCGCGCCCACCAGCGCGATCAGCAACCGACTACGCCGCACCTCGTTCACGCGAAGACCTCCTCATACAGACAACCATCTATGTTTACGTTCACAACGGCAGGTGTCAAGACACCGGCGCGCCGGGCGATTGACGACGCCACATCGACGGCCGTAATGTTCCGGCCGAGTTTCGGAAAAGTTCCCGGAAGTTTCGCCCGCTGCCGGAAGGACACCTGTGAAGCCGAGCCGTTGGATCGCCGCCGGCCTGGTCGCCGTCGCGACCGCCGCCGCCCTCAACGCCGTACCCGCCACCGCCGGACGCCCCTACGACCCGACCGCGCAGAGCCTGCGGGCCCTGGCCCAACGGCACGGCCTGTACGTGGGCACCGCGGTCGACATGGCCGCGCTCGACAACGCCGCCGAACCCCGCTACCGCGAGCTGGTCGGGTCCGAGTTCTCCACCGTCACCGCCGAGAACGTGATGAAGTGGGAGAGCCTGGAACCCACCCGCGGCACCTACGACTGGGGGCCGGCCGACGAGCTGGTCACGTTCGCCCGCCAGCACCACCAGCGGGTCCGCGGTCACGTGCTGGTCTGGCACAACCAGTTGCCGGCGTGGCTGACCAGCGGCGTCGCGGACGGCTCCATCGACACCGCCGAGCTGCGCCGCATCCTGCGTGACCACATCACCGCCGTGGTCCGCCACTTCAAGGGCCGGATCTGGCAGTGGGACGTGGTGAACGAGGCGGTCAGCGACCCCTGGGACACCCCGTCCACGCTGCACTACAAGGGCTTCTGGGCCGAGCACCTCGGCCCCGGCTACATCGCCGACGCGTTCCGCTGGGCGCGCGCCGCCGACCCGAACGCGCTGCTGTTCTACAACGACTACAACATCGAGGCGTTCGGCTCCGGCAACCCGGCCGACGACAAGACGCAGTTCGTCTACGAGATGGCGCGGGACCTGCGGGCCCGGGGCGTGCCGATCGACGGCGTCGGCAGCCAGGGCCACCTGGGCACCCAGTACGGCAACTACGACACGCTCCAGGTCGCCGCCGCGCTGCGGAAGTTCGCCGGCCTGGGCCTGGCCACCGCGTTCACCGAGGTGGACGTGCGCAGCCAGCTGACCGCCGGGGTGCGGGCCGGCGACTCCGCCGAGATCAACCCCCGGTTGCAGGCGTCCGCGGCCAACTTCAGCACGCTGCTGCGCGCCTGCCTGGCCGAGCGGCACTGCCTGTCGTTCACGCTCTGGGGCTTCACCGACAAGCACTCCTGGGTGCCGGGCGCGTTCTCGGACCCGCCGGAGGGCCTGGCCACCGTGTACGACGAGAACTACCAGCCGAAGCGGTCGTACCAGGAGCTGAAGGCCGACCTCATCTTCTCCGGGCCGCCGTTCGTGCTGCCCCGCGTCCCGCAGCAGCCGCGCCGGTAGTCGGTGCTCACGCGGTCCGGCGGCGGAGTTCCGACTCCAGCCGCCGGATCAGCGTGCTGCGGGCCTTGCCACCACGTTCCCGGCGCAACGCCGCGTCGAGCTGGCGCTTGTCGAGATCGCGCACCAGCTTCGCCGCCTCCGCCACCGGCAGCTCGTTGACCTGCTCGGCCGCGGTCGCGTCCCGGCGGGCCCGCTTGGCCGGGCCGGTGTTGGGCACGTACTGCCGACCGGTGCGCGACGCGCGCCGCTTGCGGCGGTCGGTTTCCCGCCGGTCCTGCTCCGACAGCTCATCCCAGGCCTGTTTCGGCAGGTAACGGTCGGTTTCACCGTTGTGTCGGGCACGGGTGTCACCGGACCGGGTCTGCCACTGCTCGCCGCCCCAGCGTTGCAGGGAACGCTGCCGTGCGTCCTTCGGGCCCGCGAAGCCCCCGCCGCGCTTCTTGTACTCGTTGGTCAGCAACTGCGACTTGCGGGCCGACCACTGCCCCGGCCGGCCGCCCTTGTCGGAGGCCTTGATCTCCTCCTTCAGCCGCTCCCGCAGTTCCGGCTTCGTGTACTTCGCCATGACCCGGCGTTACCCGGACCGGACCGGCCCATGCCCCGCCGCCGGGGCACGAACCCGTCGCCGACCCCGGCCTCAGCCGGCGGCCCGGTAGCCGAGGTCCATCGCGTCGGACCGGCCGGACCAGGCCAGCCGCAGGTGCCAGCAGCCGGCCGCCGGCAGGTCGACGGTGGACGGTGGACGGTCCGGCGCACTTCCCTGACACCGCTCGCGCCGCTCGGGTTCCCGCCCGAGTTTGATCGGTGGCCCGGGCGGAAAGAGTGGCGTGATGAGCTGGGCCAGAAGAGCCGTACCCGCCGCCGTCGCCGCCGTCGCCGCGCTCGCCGCACGGGACCTGCTGCAACGTGACCACGCGCTGCGCCGCAACTTTCCCGTCCTCGGCCGCGCCCGCTACCTGATCGAGGCGATCGGGCCCGAGCTGCGCCAGTACGTGGTGGCCGGCAACGACGAGGAGCGGCCGTTCACCCGCGACCAGCGGCGCTGGGTGTACGCCTCGGCGAAGCAGGAGAACAACTACTTCGGGTTCGGCACCGACAACGACATCGAGCACACCCGCGGCTACCCGATCATCAAGCACCGCACGTTCGGGCGGGCCGTGCCGCCGTCCGCGCCGGGCGCCGGGCACGACGTGGCGTTGCCCTGCGCCAAGGTGCTGGGCGCGGCACGCGGGCGGGCGCGGGCGTTCCGGCCGGAGTCGGTGGTCAACATCTCCGGGATGAGCTTCGGCTCGCTCTCCGGCAACGCGATCGAGGCGTTGAACCGGGGCGCCGCGCTGGCCGGCTGCCTCCAGAACACCGGTGAGGGCGGCCTGTCGCCGTACCACCGCAAGGGCGGTGAGCTGCTCTTCCAGCTCGGCACCGCGTACTTCGGCTGCCGCGACGCCCACGGCCGGTTCAGCCTGGACCGGCTCAAGGAACTGGTGGCGGGCGCGCCGGTGCGGGCGTTGGAGATCAAGCTCAGCCAGGGCGCCAAGCCCAGCCTGGGCGGTCTGCTGCCGGCGGCGAAGGTCTCCGCCGAGATCGCCGCCACCCGGGGCATCCCGGCCGGGCAGGACTGCGTCAGCCCGTCGCGGCACGCCGAGTTCTCCGACTGCGACAGCCTGCTGGACTGGGTGGAGCTGCTCGCGGCCGAGACCGGCCTGCCGGTCGGCATCAAGTCGGCGGTCGGCGACCTGGGCTTCTGGGAGGACCTCGCCACGCTGATGCGGGACACCGGCCGGGGCGTCGACTTCGTCACCGTCGACGGCGGTGAGGGCGGCACCGGCGCCGCCCCGCTCATCTTCAGCGACTCGGTGTCGCTGCCGTTCCAGCAGGGCTTCTCCCGCGTCTACCGGACGTTCGCCGAGCGCGGCCTGCACGAGCAGGTGGTCTTCGTCGGCGCGGGCAAGCTCGGCCTGCCGGACAACGCGGTGGTCGCGTTCGCGCTCGGCGCCGACATGGTCAACGTCGGCCGGGAGGCGATGCTGGCGATCGGCTGCATCCAGGCGCAGAAGTGCCACACCGACACCTGCCCGACCGGCGTCGCGACCCAGAACGCCTGGCTGGCCCGGGGCCTTGACCCGGCCCGCAAGTCGGTGCGGGCCGCCAACTACGTGCGGACGCTGCGCCGGGACCTGGTCAAGGTCGCGGAGGCGTGCGGCGTGGAGCATCCCGGCCTGATCGGCACCGACTCGGTCGAGATCGTCGACGGCCGGACCGCCGCCACCCCGCTGGATGAGGTGTACGGCTACCGGCCGGAGTGGGGGCTGCCGTCGGAAGCCGACCGGGCGGAGATCATCCGGCTGATGACGGCCGAGGCGCCGCGCGGCGGCAGCGCGCCGCCGTCGGCCACCGCGGTCGGCTGACCGGGGTCGCCGGCTCAGAGCGCGTCGGCGAGCCGCCCCCGCCAGCCCCCGAGGACCGCCCCGGCATCGGTGTCCAGCACCCGCTCCAACAGCGTGGCGTAGACGTCCCGGAAGTCGGTGGTGAACTTCAGGTCGCCGTCGTCGAGGTCGGTGAGGCTGGGCGGCTCGCCGTACAGGCCGCCGTCGACCGGCGCGCCCAGCAGCAGCACGTTCGAGGCGGTGCCGTGATCGGTGCCGTCGGAGGCGTTGGCCCGGACCCGGCGGCCGAACTCCGAGTAGACCGCCACCACCACCTTGCGGCCGGCCTCGGTGCGCGACATCCGGTCGGTGAAGCGGCTCAACGCGCCGTCGAGCTGCCCGAGCAGCACCTCCTGGAGCTGCTTCTCGTCGGCGTGCGTGTCGAAGCCGCCGAGCGAGACGGAGAAGACCCGGGTGACGACCCCCGCCTCGACACAGCGGGCGACCAGGTCGAGTTGCGCGTCCAGGGAGGCCCGGGCGCCGCCGGTCGCGGTGGCCGACGCGGTCTCCCCGTCGTCCTCGGCGTCCTCCCCCGCCGGCGTGGCCCGGACCTGCCGGACCATCGCGTCCACCGCGCCCAGGTCGGCGAAGCAGGCCGCCGCGCGGGCCCGGGCCGGTGAGTCGTCCGGCGCGACGGCCGCGAGCGCGGTGAGCGTCTCGGCGGCGAGCCGGGGCGGGCCCTCCCGCTCGGTCACCGGCACCGACGCCCCCGCCCCCCGTTCCCCGGCCAGCAGTGGCGGCAGGGCCGGTTCGAACGACACCGCCAGCCGGGGGTCCGCGCCGGCCCGGTCGAGCCAGCGGCCCAGCCAACCCGTGGTGCCGGGCCGGTCCGGCTGGGCGGTGTGCCAGATGTCCATGGACCGGAAGTGACTACGGTCCGGCTTCGGGTAGCCGACGCCGCGCACCACCGCGAGCCGTCCCGCGCCGTACGCCCGGTGCAGCCCGCCGAGCGCCGGGTTGAGACCGGTGCCGTCGTCGAGCCGCAGCACCTCCTCGGCCGAGTACGCCAGGTCGGGCCGGGCGTTCCGGTAGGCGGGGTCGGCGTGGGGCACGACGGTGTTCAGGCCGTCGTTGCCGCCGTACAGCGTGACCAGGACGAGCGTGCGGGCCTGCGGATCCCGGTCCCCGGCGGTGGCGAGCAGGTCGTTCAGGCGGTACGCGGCGGCGCCGCCGGCCAGGGCGCTCGCGCCGACCACGCCACTGGCCACCAGGAACCGCCGTCGGGTCAGGACGTCCACGGATCGCTCCTCTCAACTGACCGCGTACTCGGGGCTGACCAGGCCGGCGACCAACAGCCGGCGGGGTTGTCCGGCCAGCGGGGCCAGGGCGGCCCGGGTGCGATCGCTCCACCGGTCGACGACCAGCAGCCGCGCCAACGCGTCGGGCCGACCCGCCGGCGGCGCGGCGGCGAGCCGGGCCAGCACCGCCGGATCGGCCGCGCCGGCCACCTGGTCGGCGACCCTCATCCGGGCCTGCAACGACGAGGTGGTCAGCCAGGCCGTGCCGGCCGGCCAGCCGCCGACACTCGGTGGCCGCAACGGCACCTGGTCCAGGGCGTTGAGCCCGGCCAGCAGCCGGCGCCGGCCCGCCTCCGACAACGCCGCCGGGCGCACACCGAGCTGCCGGACCGCGCCGACCAGCCATTCGACGGGTTGCTTGACGAGCGTGTCGCGGGTCTGCGCGAACGCCGGCGCGGTGAAGATCCGGCGCAGCGTGCCGACGGTGTCCGGGCCGGCGAGGTCCGCCGGCGGCGGCACCTGCGCGCCGGCGTAGCGGAACCACAGCCGGCCGGCGACGAACCGGGCGGTCTCCGGGCGGCCGGCGAGCAGCGCCGCGTACGAGCCGGCGTCGAACGAGGCACGGCTGCCGAGGATCGTCTTCGGCCCGGGATCGTGCCGCCGGGCGACGAACCGGGCGACGCCGGTACGCCGGTCCACCGTCCAGCCGGTGAGCGCCCGCGCGCCCTCCTTGACGTCGGCCTCGCCGTAGCCGCCGCCGATGCCGAGCGTGAACAGTTCCAGCAGCTCACGGGCCAGGTTCTCGTTCGGCGCCCGCCGGGTGTTCTGCTGGCCGTCGAGCCAGAGGATGAGCGCCGGGTCCCGGACCATGGCGTCGAGCAGCGGCGCCAGCGGGCCTCGACCGAACCGTCGAAGCGTCTCCAACTGACGCAGCATCAGCGGCGCCGACCGGACCTTGCGCACGCTCGTGGCCCAGTGCCCGTGCCAGAAGAACAGCAGCTTCTCGTCGCCCTGGTGCTCGGCGGCGATCATCCGCGCCAGCCACCAGGCGGTCAGCGTGCTCACCTGCTCACGACGTTCGCGGTTGACCTGTTGGCGCTGCTCACGGGTGGCGTCCTGGCCGAGCGCCGCCGCCGGGTCGGGGCCGAGCGCGGGCGTCGGGGTGGCCGCCGCGCCCCGGTCCGGCCCGGCGGGGTCGAGCAGCCGGTCGAGGGTGGCGGCGAGCCCGGCCCGCTCGGCGTCGTCCACCTCGTCGGCGGTCGGCCCGAACGTCGCCCGGCGCAACAGGTGCGCCACCGCTTCCCGTTCCCTCATGCCGCCGACGTTAGCGGCGTGGTGTTCGAGGACGGTAAGAATCACGTCCGGGCCGGGTTTGTCACCGGTAGGGCGTACCGTGCGCCGCATGGCTGTCGACACCAGGCCGGCGGTGCGCGCCGGCCGCTTCCGGCTGCTTCCGCTGGCCCTGCTGTTCCTGACCGTCGGCACCTCCGTCTCCGTGGTGATGCCCTTCCTGTCGCTGTTCCTGGACACCGAGGTGCGGGCCGATCCGGTGCGGGTCACCGTCTTCCTGGTCGTCACGCCGCTGTCCGGGGTGGCCGTGGCGGTGCTGGTGGGGCGGCTGTCGGACCGGTGGCCGATCCGGCGTCGGCTGCTGATCGGCGCGTCGCTGGCCGGGATGGTGGGCGCCGGCCTGATCGCGTTCGTCCGCGACTACTGGGTCCTGATGGTGCTGACCGCGACCGTCATGGCGCTGGCCAACTCGCTGTTCCCGCAGTCGTTCGCCTACACCCGCCAACTGCTCGACCGGGACAGTCCCGGGCGGGCCGCGCTCGGCGTCAGCGTGATGCGTACCATCTTCTCGCTGTCCTGGGTGGCCGGGCCGCCGCTGGCCGCGATCCTGCTCTCCGTCGGCGGCTTCCGGCTGGTCTACGGCGCGGCCGCGGTCATGTACGCGCTGGCCGCGCTGATCGCCGTGCTCCGGCTGGAGGAGCTGCCGGTGCCGCCGCGGCCGGCCCCGGACGAGCCGGCCGCCGGCCCGCCGGGCGCGTCGCGGTGGCGGTTGGCGCTGACGGTGGCCGCCTTCACCATGTTGCAGTGCCCGCTGACGCTCGGCGTGCAGGTGCTGCCGCTGTTCATCGGCCGGGTGCTGCGCGGCGACCCGGCGGACGCGGGCCTCGTGCTTGGCCTCTGCGCCGCACTGGAGATCCCGCTCATGCTGGGGCTGGGCGCGCTCACCGCGCGGGTCCGGCTCCGGCCGTTGATCCTGGTCGGGGCCGGCTGCGGCATCGCCTACTACGCGGTCGCCGCCGGGGCGACGAGCGTGCCGGTGCTGCTCCTCGCGCAGCCGGTCAACGCGCTGTTCATCGCCGCGGTCTCCGGGGTCGGCATCTCGTACGTGCAGGATCTGCTGCCCGGTCAGCCCGGCCGGGCCACCACGCTGTTCACCAACACGTTCCCGATCGGCGCGGTGCTCGCCGGCCCGCTGCTGGGGCTCTCCGCGCAGGTCGGCTTCCGCTGGGCGTACGCCATGGCGGCGACGTTGTGCGCGGCCGGCACGCTGGTGCTGCTGTTGACCCGGCCCGGGGCGGACGGTCAGCGGCGGTGGGCCAGGACCACGTGGTCGACCAGCTCTCCCGGGTGACCGTCCGGCCCGGTGGCGGTGCGGCGTGCCGCGCCGAGCCGCTCGATCCGCCAGCCGTCCGGGTCGAGGTCGATCGCGGCGAGGATCCGCTCCGGGCTGGCGAACCGCGGGTCGTCGGCGTCGAGCCCGGACCACGGCGGCGGCGCGCCGTGCTCGACGACGAGCAGCCGGCCGCCGGGCGCCACCGCCCCGGCCGCCCGGGGCAGCACCTGGTCCCGGGGCAGCACCAGCGGGGACTGGAAGAACTGCGCCGACACCAGGTCGAAGCGGCCGGCCGGGAAGTCCCGGGTCACGTCGTGCCGGGCGGTGGTGATCCGGTCCGCCACGCCGGCGCGCGCGGCCTCGACCGCGAGCCGCTCCAGCGCCACGGTCGAGATGTCCACGGCGGTGACGTGCCAGCCCCGGGTCGCCAGCCAGACCGCGTCGCCGCCCTCCCCGCTGCCCAGGTCGAGCACGGTGCCCGGGGGCAGGTCGGCGGCCACCTCGGCGAGCACCGGGTTGACCCGGCCGCTCCAGATCCGCTCCGCCTGTCCGTACCGCTCGTCCCAGAACCGGGCCGGGTCGGTGTCCGCCGGCGGGTCCTGGTGGTGCTGGTGGTGGTGCCCGGTCATGCCTGCCTCCTTCGCCGCCGGGCACGTCGGCGGCCCGGCTCCGCCATCGTGCGCGGGGGCCGGGCCGGCAGCAAGGATCCTTGCCGTTCCGGCAAAGGAGGCCGGAAGGGGCCGCCGGTTTCCCGACGACCCCTTCCCGTACGCGGACGTGCTCAGGCGATGCTCACGCCGTAGACGCTGAGCGCCTCGGTCACCGGCTGGAAGTAGGTGGTTCCGCCGGAGGAGCAGTCACCGTTGCCGCCGGAGGTCAGGCCGATGGCGCTGCTGCCGCTGAACAGCGAGCCGCCGCTGTCGCCCGGCTCGGCGCAGACGTTCGTGCGGATCAGGCCGGAGACGCTGCCCTCGGCGTAGTTCACCGTGGCGTCGAGCGCCTCGACCGTGCCGCCGTGCAGGCCGGTGGTGCTGCCGGAGCGCTGCACCGACTGCCCGACGAACGCGTCGGCCGCGCCGGTGATGGCCTGCGTGCTGCCGTTGTAGAGCGAGACGCTGCTCTCGGCCGCGCCGGCGTTCGTGTGCTGCACGATGCCGTAGTCGTTGCCGGGGAAGCTGCCGGTGCCACCGGTGCCGAGCTGGCTGCTCTGCCCGGAGTCGGCGTACCAGTTGGCGGCGATCGCGGTGCAGTGCCCGGCGGTCAGGAAGTAGTAGGTGCTGCCGCTGCGCACGTTGAAGCCGAGCGAGCAGCGTCCGCCGCCCTGGGCGTAGATGGCCTCGCCGCCGGCCGTCCGGGTGCCGAGCGTGCCGGCCTCGCGCTCGATCCGGATCGTGCCGTCGAGTTGCTTCGCGACGGCCTTGACCCGGTCCAGCTTCGCGCCGGTGACGGTGCTGTCGACCGAGACGACCACCTGGTTGGTCGCCGGGTCGGTCCACCAGGCGGTGCCCGGGATGCGGGCGGACTTGTCGAGCGCCGAGGTGGCGCGGGCGAGGTCGTCCGCGCCCCGGGTGACGAGCTTCGGGGTGGCGCCGGCCGCGCGGACCTTCTGGGCGGCGGCGGCGTCGGTCACCGTGACGACCATGGCGCCGGCGGCGTCGGCGTACGTCCCGGCGGAGCGGTCGCCGAGTGCGGCGGCGAGCGCGGTGGCCTTCTCGGGGGTGGCGGACGTCTCGGGTGCGGCGTTTGCGGGAGCGCCGGCCAGTGAGCCGACGATCAGCGCGCCGGCCACGGTGAGGGCGGTGGCGGTACGCCGCGATGACCCGGAGAGTCGCATATGGATACCTCCTGGAGCTGAGCACGGGCGGCCTTTCGGCAGCCCCGGGCAGCCGTTCGGCCGGTGAGGCTCGGCCGATCGGGCTTCGTCGAAGTTGTCACACGTTTGTCATTGATGGCAAGAGTTCCGCTTGCGTCGACTGGCCCCGATCTCAGCACTTGGGTCGGGTAGGACCGATCGACGGCGACTCGGGCGGTTGGCGGCATTCACGCGCGTCCTTACTGGTCAGTAACACGCTCCGCACCACCCCCGCCGACCCCCCGGCGCGGCTCCCCGACCAGATACCGGGACGAGATCGAAACCCACAAAATCGCGCCGCCCCGGCGCGCCCATCCACCCACCCGACGCCTGTTTCACGGAAAGAGTGGCTGTTGCCACCGGAATGGCCACTCTTTCCGTGAATCTGCGCGCGGTGGGAGGGGGCGGAAGGATTAGGGGGGCGGGGGTGGGGGCAGACATTCGTCATCGACCACGGATCCGAGGGGGCTGACGACATGGCGAAGGGTGACATCGACACCTACCAGCAGGACGGGCAGTGGAAGAACCGTCCGGAGGGCAACGAGCGCGCCAGCAGCCGGCACGACACGAAGGCCGAGGCGGAGGCCGCCGGCCGGGAGATGGCGGCCGAGCGCGGCACCGAGCACGTGATCAAGAAGCAGGACGGCACGATCGGAGAGAAGAACACCTACCCGCGCAGCCGCGACCCGCGCGAGATCCCGGGCTGAACCGCCCACGTCACCGCTGGACAGCGCCGGACCCGCTCGGGGACGGCGCTGTCCAGCGTATTGGCATAAAAACTTTTGTGTGGTTCCTACAACGGTCGCCGCTCAGGGTTCGGCGATTACGACATGGCGCGGCCCGCCGGCAGACGGAAGGGTGAGGCAAGCCGGGGGCACCGCCGCCACCCGGCGCAACACCGTGGGTCTACCGAAGGGGACGGTCACGTGTTCACCCGTGTCGCCATCGTCAACCGTGGTGAGGCCGCCATGCGGCTCATCCACGCGGTCCGGGAACTGGCCGCGGAGACCGGCAGCCGGATCGAGACCGTCGCGCTGTACACCGACGTCGACCGCACCGCCACCTTCGTCCGCGAGGCGGACGTCGCGTACGACCTCGGGCCCGCGTCCGCCCGCCCGTACCTCGACCTCAAGGCGCTGGAACGCGCGCTGGTGGAGACCCGCGCGGACGCCGCGTGGGTGGGTTGGGGTTTCGTGGCCGAGGACCCGGCCTTCGCCGAGCTGTGCGAGAAGGTCGGTGTCACGTTCGTCGGGCCGAGCGCGGACGCGATGCGCAAGCTCGGCGACAAGATCGGCGCCAAGCTGATCGCCGAGGAGGTCGGCGTGCCGGTCGCGCCGTGGAGCCGCGGCGCGGTGGAGAGCCTGGAGGCGGCGGTGGCCGCGGCGGCGCAGATCGGCTACCCGCTGATGCTGAAGGCGACCGCCGGCGGCGGCGGGCGCGGCATCCGGGTGGTCCGCAGCGACGCGGAGCTGGCCGACGCGTACGAGCGCACCAGCCAGGAGGCGGCCCGGGCGTTCGGCAGCGGCGTGGTGTTCCTGGAGCGCCTGGTCACCGGCGCCCGCCACGTCGAGGTGCAGGTGATCGCGGACGGGCAGGGCACCGCGTGGGCGCTCGGCGTCCGGGACTGCTCGGTGCAGCGGCGCAACCAGAAGGTGATCGAGGAGTCGGCCTCGCCGCTGCTCGACGCGGCGCAGGTCGCCGAGCTGAAGACGTCGGCGGAACGGCTGGCGGTCGCGGTCGGCTACCGCGGCGCGGCCACGGTGGAGTTCCTCTACCACCCCGGCGACCGGCTCTTCGCCTTCCTGGAGGTGAACACCCGGCTCCAGGTCGAACACCCGATCACCGAGTCGACCACCGGCTTCGACCTGGTCAAGGCGCAGCTGCACGTGGCCGGCGGGGGCCGGCTCACCGGCGCCCCGCCGGCCGAGCGCGGGCACGCCATCGAGGCGCGACTCAACGCGGAGGACCCGGACCGGGACTTCGCCCCCTCCCCCGGGCGGATCACCCGCCTGGACCTCCCGGCCGGCCCCGGCATCCGGGTGGACACCGGAGTCAGCGAAGGCGACACCATCCCCGCCGACTTCGACTCCATGATCGCCAAGATCATCGCGTACGGCCGGGACCGGGACGAGGCGCTCGGCCGGCTGCGCCGCGCCATGGCGGACACCACCGTGGTCATCGAGGGCGGGGCGACCAACAAGAGCTTCGTGCTCGACCTGCTCGACCAGCCCGAGGTGATCGACGCCAGCGCGGACACCGGCTGGATCGACCGGGTCCGCGGCGAGGGCCGGCTGGTCGGGCACCGGCACTCCGCGGTGGCGCTGGCCGCCGCCGCGATCGAGGCGTACGAGGAGGACGAGAGCGCCGAGCGGCAGCGGCTGCTCTCCACCGCGGCCGGCGGCCGGCCCCAGGTGCAGCACCGCAGCGGCCGGCCGCTGGACCTGAAGCTGCGCGGCGCGAGCTACCGGATGCGGGTGGCCCGGGTCGGCGCGCACCGGTTCCGGGTCGGCATCGAGGCCGGCGGCGACGCGCTTACCGCCGACGTCGAACTGGACCGCTTCGACCGGCACACCGGGCAGATCGCCGTCAACGGCGTCCGCTACCGCCTGCTCACCGGCACCCACGGGCCGGTCCACCTGGTCGAGGTGGACGGCGTCACGCACCGGATCAGCCGCGACGAGGGCGGCGTGCTGCGCTCCCCGATGCCGGCGCTCGTCGTCGCCACGCCGCTGGAGGTCGGCGCGGAGGTCGAGGCCGGCGCGCCGGTGCTGGTGCTGGAGGCGATGAAGATGGAGACGGTGCTGCGGGCGCCGTTCCGGGCCCGCCTGAAGGAGTGCGCCGTCGCGGTCGGCACCCAGGTGGAGGCCGGCGCGCCGCTGCTGCGCCTGGAGCCGGTCGCCGAGGAGGGCGCCGAGGCCGCCGCCCCGGCCGAGGCGGCCGTGGAGCTGGATCTGCCGGACCCGCCCGCGGACGTCCCGGCGCGGACCCGGGTCGAGCGTGGCCAGGAGGACCTGCGCGGGCTGCTGCTCGGCTTCGACGTGGACCCGCACGACGAGCGCCGCGTCCTCGACGACTACCTCGACGCGCGCCGGGCGGCCACCGAGGCCGGGCACCGGCCACTGGCCGAGGAGTTGGAACTTGTCGACGTCTTCGCCGACCTGGCCGAGCTGAGCCGCAACCGGCCGGGCGGGGACGACGGTCCCGGCGGGCACCTGCACAGCGCCCGCGAGCACTTCCACATCTACCTCCAGAGCCTCGACGTGGAGCGGGCCGGTTCGCCGGAGGCGTTCCGGGCCCGGCTGGCCAAGGCGCTCGGTCACTACGGCGTGCGCGAGCTGGACCGCTCCCCCGCGCTCGAGGCCGCGGTGTTCCGGATCTTCCTGGCCCAGCAGCGGGCCACCGTCGACGCCGCCGTGATCGCCGCGCTGCTCCGCTCCTGGCTGCGGGAGCTGCCGCCGGACGAGGCACTGCGCGAGCCCGCCGGCCTCGCGTTGGAGCGGCTGATCGCGGCCACCCAGGTCCGCTTCCCGGTCGTCGCGGACCTGGCCCGGGGCGTGGTGTTCGCCTGGTTCGCCCAGCCGCTGCTGCGCCGCAACCGGGCCCGGGTGTACGCGCGGGTCCGGTCGCACCTGCGTCACCTCGACCGCCAGCCGGACGCGCCGGACCGCGACGAGCGGGTCGCCGAGATGGTCCGCAGCACCGAGCCGCTGGTCCGGCTGCTCGGTCAGCGGCTGGTCCGGGACAACCTGGACAACGCGACCATGCTGGAGGTGCTGACCCGCCGCTACTACGGCAACAAGGCGCTCACCGGCGTCCGCACCCGTACGGCCGGGGGTTGCGTGTTCGTGGTGGCCGACCGCGCCGAGTCGAGCGTGGTGTCGGCCGCGGTGCGGTTCGACGCGCTCGGCGACGCGCTGCGCGGGCTGGCCGAGGTCGCCGCGGACTGCGCGGCCGTCGACGCGGACGTCTACCTGGCCTGGGAGAACCAGCCCGAGGAGTTCGACGCCACCGCCGCCGCGCTGCTCGACGTGATCAACGCGCATCCGCTGCCGGACCGGGTGCGCCGGCTCACCACCACGGTGGCCGGGCGCGGCGGCGCGGTGATGCACCACCACTTCACGTTCCGTCCGGACGGCACCGCGATGGTCGAGGAGCGGCTGATCCGGGGCCTGCACCCGTACATCGCGCAGCGGATGCAGTTGGAGCGGCTGCACCGGTTCGACCTGACCCGGCTGCCGTCGCTGGACGAGGAGGTCTACCTCTTCCAGGCGGTCGCCCAGGAGAACCCGACGGACCAGCGGCTCGTCGCGTTCGCCCAGGTCCGGGACCTGACCGAGCTGCGCGAGCAGGACGGCCGGCTGGTGGCGCTGCCGACCACCGAGGACGCGGTCACCGCCTGCATCGACTCGATCCGTCGGGCGCAGTCCCGGCGACCGTCGAAGGTCCGGTTCCCGACCAACCGGATCGTCATCTACGTCTGGCCGCCGAGCGAGCTGACCCGCGAGGAGATGGAGCGGATCGCGGCCCGGGTGCGCCCGACCACGGTCGGCGCGGATCTGGAGGAGATCCTGTTCATCGGGCGGCAGCGGGACCGCCGCACCGGGGAGCTGACCAAGGTCGGCGTGCGGATCGCGTTCGACGTCACCGGGCAGGCCCGGCTCTCCGTCGGGGAGCCGCCGACCGAGCCGGTCGAGCCGCTCGACGACTACCGGCTCAAGGTGCTGCGGGCGGCCAGCCGCAACACGGTCTACCCGTACGAGCTGACCGGGCTGCTCGGCGAGTTCACCGAGCACGACCTGGACGCCGAGCACACGCTGGTGCCGGTGGACCGGCCGAAGGGGCGCAACACCGCCGCGATCGTGGCCGGCGTGGTCCGTACGCCGACGCCACGGCACCCGGACGGGGTGACGCGGGTGGTGCTGCTGGGCGACCCGACCAAGTCGCTCGGCGCGCTCTCCGAGCCGGAGTGCCGGCGGGTGATCGCCGCGCTGGACCTGGCGCAGCGGATGGGCGTGCCGCTGGAGTGGTACGCGCTCTCCGCCGGTGCCCGGATCTCGATGACCTCGGGCACCGAGAACATGGACTGGGTGGCCGCCGCGCTCAAGCGGATCGTCGAGTTCACCCAGGACGGCGGCGAGATCAACATCGTGGTGGCGGGCATCACCGTCGGCGCCCAGCCGTACTGGAACGCCGAGGCGACGATGCTCATGCACACCAAGGGTGTGCTGGTGATGACGCCGGACTCGGCGATGGTGCTGACCGGCAAGCAGTCGCTGGACTTCTCCGGCGGCGTGTCCGCCGAGGACAACTTCGGCATCGGCGGCTACGACCGGGTGATGGGCCCGAACGGGCAGGCGCAGTACTGGGCGCCTAACCTGCCGGCCGCGCACGAGGTGCTGATGGCGCACTACGACCACACGTACGTGGCGCCGGGTGAGGACGCGCCGCGCCGGGCCACCACCACCGACCCGGTGGACCGGGACGTGTCGACGTTCCCGCACACGGTGGCCGGCAGCGACTTCACCACGGTCGGGGAGATCTTCTCCGCCACCGCGAACCCGGACCGGAAGAAGCCGTTCGACATCCGTACCGTGATGCGGGCCCTCGCGGACCAGGACCACCCGGTGCTGGAGCGGTGGGCGGGCATGGCCGACGCGGAGACCGCGGTGGTGCAGGACGTGCACCTCGGCGGCATCCCGGTGTGCCTGCTCGGCATCGAGTCCCGGTCGGTGCCCCGGCACGGTTTCCCGCCCACCGACGGCCCGGACACCTACACCGCCGGCACGCTGTTCCCCCGGTCGTCGAAGAAGGCCGCGCGGGCGATCAACGCGGCCAGCGGCAACCGGCCCCTCGTCGTGCTGGCCAACCTGTCCGGCTTCGACGGCTCGCCGGAGTCGATGCGCAAGCTGCAACTGGAGTACGGCGCGGAGATCGGCCGGGCGATCGTGAACTTCCGCGGCCCGATCGTGTTCTGCGTGATCTCGCGCTACCACGGCGGCGCGTTCGTGGTGTTCTCCAAGGCGCTCAACCCGGCCATGACGGTGCTGGCGATCGAGGGCTCGTTCGCCTCGGTGCTCGGTGGCGCGCCGGCCGCCGCCGTGGTCTTCGCCGGCGAGGTCGCCGCGCGCACCGCCGCCGATCCGCGGGTACGCGAGCTGGAGAGCCGGGTCGGGGCCGCCACCGGCACCGAGCGCGCGACGCTCACCGGGGAGCTGGACGAGCTGCGGTCGTCGGTGCGGGCCGAGAAGCTGGGCGAGGTGGCCACCGAGTTCGACCGGGTGCACAGCATCCAGCGTGCCGTCGAGGTCGGTTCCGTGGACGCGGTGATCCGCGCCGCCGAGCTGCGGCCCCGGATCATCGAGGCGATCGAGGCGCGCCTGGGCTGACCCCACGACGCGTCGACGGCGGCGGACGGGCCACGGGGCCCGTCCGCCGCTTCGCGTGTGGCGGTGCTTGACCGGTGGTGACCCGCCGTGATGTGCTCACCACATCATCTTAATGGAAACGATTGTCGTTTCCGGAAGTGGAGGAGACATGTCGCTCACCGTGCCGCCCGCCCTGCTCCGCGCCGCCGAGTCCGGCCCCGTCGACGAGGAGGCGTTCGTCGCCTGCGTCCGCGACTCCCTGCCGTACGCCTGGGAGACCGTCAGCCGGGTGGTCGCCGACCTGGCGACGTCCGACGCCGACTTCACCGACAACGTCGTCCCGCCGCCGGGCGAGACCGAGCGCGGGCAACTGCTGCGCGCGCTGGCCAGCGACGCGATCCGCGCCGGCCTGGAGCGTCACTTCGGGGTGCGGCTGGCGTTCCAGAACTGTCACCGGGTGGCCGCGTTCCGGCCGTCCGCCGCCGGCTCCGACGCGTACCGCCGGTTCACCTCCAGCCGCGGCCAACTGCTGAACCAGTCCCCGACGCTGCGCAACTGCTGAGCCGCGCGCGGCGAGCCGGCATGCCCTGCCGGCTCGCCGCCGGCCGACGTGACCGGTCACACCGGCCGGAACTATCTCCCCCGGCGTCCCGACCAACGGTTCGAACACCGATCGTCGAGGGGACACTGTCATGCCCAGCACCACCATCGACCGGCTTCGACGCCCGGCGGCCCTGATCGGCGCGACCCTGCTGGCCGTGACTGTCGCCGCCTGCGGCTCCGCCGACGGCTCGACGACGGCCGCGCCGTCGGCCTCGGTGACCACTTCCGCGAGCGCGGCGGCCGGGGTGCTCGGCGTCAGCGACCCGTGGGTGAAGGCCGCCGACAAGGGCATGACCGCCGCGTTCGGCACCCTGGTCAACGACGGCGACGCGGACGTGACGATCACCAGGGCGACCACCGAGGTCTCCCCGATGGAGCTGCACGAGATGACCATGAAGGACGGGAAGATGGTCATGCAGCCCAAGGCGGGCGGCATCGTGGTCAAGGCGCACTCCCGCACCACGCTGGAGCCCGGCGGCGACCACCTGATGCTGATGAACATCGCCAAGCCCGTGAAGGCCGGCGACGAACTCAGCTTCACACTCACCTTCACCGACGGCCGCACCCAGACGTTCACCGCCGTCGCGAAGCCGTTCACCGGCGCCCAGGAGTCCTATGCCCCGGGCCACGGCGACTCCCCAATGCCGGAGATGAGCATGAGCCCGACCTCATGACGGAGGATGACGCCACGGGCCGTGCGGTGAGTCGGCGTGGCCTGCTCACCGGCGGCGCGCTCACCGTCGGGGGCGCGCTGGCCGGCGGCGCCGCGACCGCCGCCGCCCGTCCCGCCGACCCGGGGATACGCCGCGACCAGCCGGTACCGGTGGCGCAGCTCGGCAGCGCGGTCGAGCCTTTCCACGGCGCGCGGCAGTCCGGGGTGACCACCGAGCCGCAGGCGCACGCCGCGTTCGTCGCGCTCACCCTGAAACCAGGCATCGACCGGGCCGCGCTCGGCCGGATGCTGCGCCTGCTCTCCGACGACGCCGCCCGGCTCACCCAGGGTCGGCCGTCGCTGGCCGACACGGAGCCGGAACTCGGCCTGCTGCCCGCCCGGCTGACCGTCACGTTCGGCTTCGGCCCCGGCCTCTACGCCGCCGCCGGGCGCACCGACCGCCGCCCGGCCTCGGTGGCCGACCTGCCCGCCTTCCGCATCGACCGGCTGCAACCCCGCTGGACCGGCGGGGACCTGCTGCTGCAGATCTGCGCCGACGACCCGCTCACCGTCGCCCACGCCCAGCGCGTCCTGGTCAAGGACAGCCGACCGTTCGCCACCGTCCGCTGGGTGCAGCAGGGCTTCCGGCGGGCCGCCGGCGCCGAACCGGGACGCACCCAACGCAACCTGTTCGGCCAGCTCGACGGCACCGCCAACCCGAAACCCGGCGCCCCCGCGGACACCGCCGTGTGGGTCACCGACGGGCCGGCCTGGCTGCGCGACTCCACCACCCTCGTGGTGCGGCGGATCAGCATGAACCTGGAGACCTGGGACCTGCTCGGCCGCACCGACCGGGAGATCGCGGTGGGTCGACGACTGGACACCGGCGCGCCGCTGACCGGCACCGCCGAGCATGACGAGCCGGACTTCGCCGCCCTCGGACCGGATGGGCTCACCGTCATCCCCGACTTCTCCCACCTGACCCGCGCCCACATCACCGACGACCGGCTCAAGCTCCTGCGCCGGCCCTACAACTACGACGGCGTACCGACCGCCGAGGGGCACGCCGACAGCGGCCTCGTCTTCGCCGCGTACCAGGCCGACATCACCCGCCAGTTCCTGCCCATCCAGCGCCGCCTCGCCGAACGGGACCTGCTCAACGAGTGGACCACCCCGATCGGCTCCGCCGTGTTCGCCGTACCACCCGGCTGCCCCGACGGCGGCTGGCTCGGCCAGCAGGTGCTGGACTGACCACCACCAGGAAGGCTCCTACCCTGATGCGCACCCGATCCGCCGCCGTCGTGGCCCTGGTGATCGCCGCGCTGCTGCTGCCCGCCACGCCGGCCTCGGCGCACAACGCGCTCCAGACGGCCACGCCGGCCCCGGACGCCCGACTCACCACCGCGCCGGCCTCGGTCACGCTGCGCTTCCTCCAGCGACTCAACCCGGAGTTCACCACCATCGTCCTCAGCGACGCCGACCGACGGAAGATCCCCACCGGCGCACCCGCCGTCGACGGCACCACCGGCACGATCACCGTCGACCAGGCGCTGCCCGACGGCACCTACACCGTCGCCTACCGGGTGGTCTCCGCCGACGGTCACCCCGTGCAGGGCTCGTACCGGTTCACCGTCGCCGACCCGACCGCCGGGTCGACCGCACCCGACGCGGCCGGCACGCCCCGCGGCGACACCGCGGCGAGCCCGGTGGCCATCACCGGCGGCGCCGACGACGGCCCGCCGATGGCGCTCCTGGCCGGCGGGGCGGTCGCCGGCCTGTCCGTGTTGTGCGCGTTCGCGCTGCTGATGCGGCGCCGCCGCGCCTCCTGAGTCACCGGCCGGAGCCGTCCCGGCACCCCGATTCGAAACCAGGTTCCGCACCGTGCACCAGCCCACGTCGCCCTCGTCCCACCACCGGTCCGATCCCGCCGTGGCCGTCCCGGCCGCGACGGGCGTCGCCGCGTCCGCAGCCGGCCCAGCGGCGACCGCCGACGCGCCCGGGGCCAGCCGTCCCGGGGCCGGAGCCGGACCGCTGGGAGATGGTCCGCATGGCTGGCTCGTCGGGCTGGTGGCGGCCGGTTCGGCGGTGGCCGTGCTGCTGCTCGCGCTGCGGGCCGGTGGCGCGCTCGCCGCCGCGATCCCCGGCCTGCCCGATCCCGGCCCGGTGACCACCTGGGCGCTACCGGCGGTACGGCTGTCAGTCGACGGGCTGGCCACGCTCACCGTCGGCTTCGCGGTGACCGCCGCGTTCCTGCTGCCCGGCGACGGCACAAGCGTCTCCGCGCACGGCTGGTTGCTGCTGCGCCGCGCCGGCCTGGCCGCGGCCGGCTGGGCCGTGGCCGCCCTGACGCTGCTGGTGCTCACCGTGTCCGACCTTCTCGGCGTGCCGCTCGACCGGCTCGGCGCGGTGAGCGTGGTCAGCTTCGGCGTCGACATCACGCAGGGGCGGTCGTTGCTGGTGCAGGCCGGACTGGCGGCGGTCGTGGCGGTGGCGGCCCGGGTCGGCGTGTCCCGTCGCACGGCCGCGGTCGCCGCCGGGTTGGCGCTGGTCGGTCTGCTCCCTCCGGCGCTGACCGGCCACGCCGCCGGCGCGGGCAACCACCAGATCGCGGTGTCCAGCCTCGCGCTGCACGTGCTCGCCGCCGCGCTGTGGGCCGGCGGCCTGGCCGCGCTCCTGACCGTCCGCCGCAGCCGGCACCTGCCCGGCGCCGCCGGGCGCTACAGCCGGCTCGCCCTCGCCTGCTTCGTCGCCGTCACGGTCAGCGGCCTGGCCAACGCCGCGGTCCGCCTCGGCGCGGTGGACCAGCTCTGGCAGTCCCGGTACGGGTGGCTGGTGCTCGGCAAGCTGGCCGCGCTCGTGCTGCTCGGCCTGCTCGGCGCCGCCCACCGCACGCGCACCCTGCCGGACCTCAGCGCCGGGCGGCGCGGTGCGTTCGCTCGGCTCGCCGCCGGGGAACTGGTGGTCTTCGCCGCCACGGTCGGCCTGGCCGTGGCGCTGTCACGCAGCCCGACCCCGGTTGCCGAACCAGTCGACGCCGACCCGGTGACCGAGGTGCTCGGCTTCCCGATGCCGGCCGCGCCCACCGCGGCACACCTGCTCGGGCAGCCGCTGCCCGACCTGTTCCTCCTGACCGTGACCGTGGTCGGTGTCGGCGGCTACCTGGCCGGGGTGCGCCGGCTGCGCCGGGGCGGGCACCACTGGCCGGTGGCCCGCACCGCGAGCTGGGTCGGCG
The DNA here is from genome assembly GCF_027925725.1 of Micromonospora sp. AKA38. Lineage (NCBI taxonomy): Bacteria > Bacillati > Actinomycetota > Actinomycetes > Micromonosporales > Micromonosporaceae > Micromonospora > Micromonospora sp. AKA38. The sequence continues at coordinate 1,927,642 of NZ_BNEI01000005.1, forward strand.
GGCTGCTGGTGCTGGCCGCCGCCACCGGCCTCGGCTTCGCCCGCTACGCCTACGTGCTGTTCAGCGCGCACATGGCGCAGCACATGGTGCTGTCCATGGTGGTGCCGATCCTGCTGGTCGGCGGCGCCCCGGTCACGCTCGCGCTGCGGGCGCTGCGCCGTCCGACCGAACCAGGCGTACGCGGCGCCCGGGAGTGGCTGCTGCGCGCCCTGCACAGCCGGGCCACCCGGCTGCTCACGAACCCGCTGGTGGCGCTCGGCAGCTACACCGCCGGCCTGTTCGGGCTCTACTTCAGCGACCTGCTCGGCACGCTGATGCGGTCCCACCTCGGGCACCTGGCCATGCTGGGGCACTTCGTGGTCTCCGGCTACCTGCTGTTCTGGGTGCTCGTCGGCACCGATCCGGGCCGACCCCGGCTCCCCCACCCGATCCTGGTGCTCATCCACCTGGCCTCGATGATGGCGCACGGCTTCTTCGGGCTCGCGCTGATGCAGACCACCACCGTCATCGCCCCGGACTGGTACCTCGGTGTGCACCCCGGCTGGGCCGCATCACCACTGGAGGACCAGAGGCTGGGCGCCGGCATCGCCTGGGCGTTCGGCGAGATTCCGGCCGCCGTCGTCATGGTCCTGCTGGTCCGGCAGTGGATCCGAGCCGACCAGCGCGAGCAGCGCCGCCTCGACCGGGCCGCGGACCGGGCCGAGGCCACCGGGGAGGACGACGACCTGGCCCGCTACAACGCGTTCCTCGCCGCCGCCGCACGCGAGCCCGACCGGAACTGATCGGCACATCGGCGGGAACTTCCGCGCGACCCGGCCCGACCATCCACCCGGGAGGCGGCAACCGCGCACCACGGCACGGCTCGACGGGCAGCGGGCCGGCCATTCCCCGTTCCTCGTTCCGATCGGAGTTGCCCACGTGTCCGTGACCGAACTGCCCGGCGACCGCGCGCCGGCTTCCCCCACCGCGCCGGCCGACCCGGCCCGGCCGGCGCGTCGGCCCACGCCGCTGACCGCGCTGCTGACCCGCCTGCACTTCTACGCCGGCATCCTCGTCGCGCCGTTCCTGCTGGTCGCCGCGCTCACCGGGCTGGCCTACACGCTCACCCCGCAGCTCGACGACGCGCTCTACGGCGACAAGCTCACCGTCTCCACCGTCGGCGAGCAGCCCCGACCGCTCGCCGAGCAGATCGCCGCCGCCCGTGCTGCGCACCCCGACGGCACGCTCACCGGGGTGCAGCCCGGCGACGGCGACCGGACGACCCGGGTGGTGTTCGCCCGCGACGACCTCGGCGACCGGCAGCACACCGTCTACGTCGACCCGTACACCGCCCGGGTGTCCGGGCAGCTGACCACCTGGTTCGGCTCGACGCCGGCCACCACCTGGCTGGACGACCTGCACCGTAACCTGCACCTGGGCGATGTCGGCCGGCACTACTCGGAGATCGCGGCGAGCTGGCTGTGGGTGCTGGCGCTGGGCGGCGTGGTGCTGTGGTGGCGTCGGCGCGCCGCCGGCCGGGCCCGCGTCCGGCACCTGCTGGTACCCGATCTGTCCGCCGGTCGGGGCGTGCGGCGCACCCGGGGCTGGCACGCCACGACCGGCGTCTGGCTCTCCGTCGGCCTGCTGTTCCTCTCCGCCACCGGCCTGACCTGGTCGCGCTACGCCGGGGCGAACTTCGGCGCCGGCCTGGACGCGCTGCGCGCCGGTGCCCCCGCGATCTCCACCGCACTCGCCGGCCCGCCACCGGCCGCCGGTGGCGGACACCAGCACGGCGGGTCGTCCGTCGCCCCGGCGGCGGACCCGGCGACCTACGACCGGGTGCTGGGCAGTGCCCGCGCCGCCGGCCTGTCCGGGCCGGTCGCGATCACCCCCGCGGCTGAGGACGGCACCGCGTGGACGGTCGCGCAGACCGACGACGTGTGGCCGGTCGGGTACGACCGGGTCGCCGTCGACCCGGTCGCCGGCACGGTCACCGCCCGCAGCGACTTCGCCGACTGGCCGGTCCTGGCGAAGCTCAGCAAACTCGGCATCCAGGCCCACATGGGCCGGCTCTTCGGACCGGTCAACCAGGCCCTGCTCGCCGCGCTCGCGCTCGGTCTGCTCTGCGTCGTCGTCTGGGGGTACCGGATGTGGTGGCAGCGCCGCCCCACCCGCACCGACCGCCGGACCCCGCTGGGCGCGCCGCCGACCCGTGGGGCGGTACGCGGGGTGCGCCGGGGGGTGCTGCTGGTCGGGGTGCCGGTGGTGGTGGCGCTCGGCTGGGCGCTGCCCTGGTTCGGCGGCCCGTTGCTCGGCTTCCTCGTGCTCGACGGCGTGCTCGGGCTGCTCCGCCGGAAGCGCCCGGCCCCGGTGCCGAGCGGGTCCTGAGGCCGCGCGACCGCCGATCCGCGAACCGTCCGGCGGGCCGGTGCCACTGCCGGTCCAGCCGGGGCCGCCGTGCGGGTCGGCGCCGGGTCAGCCGTGGCCGCGCACCAGGGGCAGGAACACCTCGTCCACGATCTCGACAAGCACCTCGTCGGGGACCGAGGGGATGCCGCGCATCGCGTACTCGGCGCGGAGCAGCATCATCGGCGCCGTCGCCACCCGGGGCCGGGCGGCCGCCGCCGGCGCCTCGCCCCGGGCCGCGGCCCGCTCCAGCATCCCGAGCCACGCGCGGTCCATGGTGTCCGCACCGGACCGCTCCCGCATCAGGGTGAGCAGCTCCGGGTCGTCGGCCGCGGCGGCGAGCAGGCCGCGCAGGATCGTCCCGTGCGGCGAGGACCACGTCTCGTTGGCCCGCCGGAGCATCTCCAGCGCGTCGCCGCGCAACGTTCCGGTGTCCGGGTTCGGCATGGCGGCGTCGGACAGGTGGCGGTACGCCGCGATGCCCAGCGCCGCCCGGTGCGGCCACCGGCGGTAGATGGCGTTCTTGTTGGTGCCGGCACGGGCGGCGACCCGGTCCATCGTCATCCCCGAATATCCGGATTCGCGCAGCTCCGCCGCGGCGGCGTGCAGGATCGCCCGTTCCAGTTCCTCGCCCCGGCGCCTCGTGCCCATGGCTTGCAGGGTACTCGACGTACCCTGTAGGGTACGCGGCGTACCTTACGAACGGGGAGGAACGCGAGATGCGCGTCTTCGGCATGAACTACGACACCGGCTTCGTGAGCGCCGGGTCCACCACCCACGAACCCTTCGACCCGGCGACCGTACGGCGCGACCTGCGGGTCATCCGGGACGAGCTGCACTGCGACGCGGTGCGGATCACCGGCGGCGTCCAGGACCGGCTGGAGCTGACCGCGCGCCTGGCGGCCGAGACGGGGCTGGAGGTGTGGTACTGCCCGTTCACCAACGGCCTGGACCGCGCCGGGCTCATGGCGTTCCTGCTCGACGGCGCCGAACGGGCCGAGCGGCTGCGACGCGAGGGCGCCTCGGTCGTCTACCTCACCGGCTCCGAGATCTCCATGTTCACCGAGGGCTTCCTGCCCGGCCGCGACCTGACCGAGCGCCTGACGCTGTTCACCGATCCGATGCGGATGCGGGAGGCGGTCCCGGTCGCGCGGGCCGCGGTGCGCGACTTCTTCGCCGACGCGGTTCCCGCGGTGCGCGAGCGGTTCGGTGGCCCGGTCGGATACGCCTCGATCCCCCTCGAAGGCGTCGACTGGACTCCGTTCGACATCATCGCCAGCGACGCCGGCTACCGCGACGCCACGAACGCGGCAGCGTTTCCGCAGAGCCTCGCGGCGGCGGTCGGCCAGGGCAAGCCGTACGCCGCCACGGAGTTCGGCTGCTGCACGTATCGGGGCGCCGCCGACGTCGCGGGCGCGACGGAACCGGTGACCTACGACGAGCACGGCCGGGCGGAGAAGCTCACCGCGACGCTGGAGCGCGACGAGGAGGGCCAGGCCCGCTACCTCGTCGACCTGCTGCGCGACTACGAGGCGGGCGGGGTGGAGGCGGCGTTCGTCTACACGTTCGCGAACCGGCACCTGCCCACCACCGGGGACCCGGAGCACGACTACGACCTGGCGGCCCGGGGCATCGTGCGCGTGCTGCCGGACGGCTCGTGGACACCCAAGGCCGCCTTCCACGCCCTCGCCGAGTACGGCCGCGCCCGCGCGTCGAGCCGGTCGGCCGGCTAGGCGTCCGACCCCGACGGCGGGGCCCCCGCCGTCGGGACCGAGCTGGCACTGTGGACGGATGACGGACACCGACGCCCGCCGGCCCCACCCCTTCTACCAGGACGCCGACGGCGTCAACCGGCCGCCCGGCCCGCGCAAGCACCCCGACTACGCCCGGTTCGCCGCCGGCTCTCCGGTGGTGCCGATCGTGCGCCGGGTCCGCGGCGAGCCGGTTCCGGCGCTGCTGATCTGCCGGTACGCCGACGTACGCGAGGTGCTGCGCCGGCAGGACGTCTTCTCCCGGGCCGCCGCCGCGTACGCCGACGAGGTCGACGTGTCCGGCACCATGCTCGGCATGGACGGGGCCGAGCATGCCCGGGTGCGCGGCACCGTGAAGGACGCGTTCACCCGACCGGCCGTCGACGGGCTGCGCGACGCGGTCCGCACCGCGGCGCAGGAGCGGCTCACCGCCATGGTGGGCCGGGGCGCACCGGCGGACCTGGTCCGCGACTTCGCCGTCCCGTTCGCGCTGGACGTGATCTGCGACCTGCTCGGCCTGCCGGCCGACGACCGGATGCGGTTCCGCCGGTGGGGCGACATGTTCCTCGGCGCCGGCGACCTGAGCCGCGAGGAGGCGGCCCGGTCCGCCGAGGAGATGGGCGGCTACCTGTGGGAGCAACTCGAACAGCGACGCCGCCGACCCGGCGACGACCTGCTCGGCCGGATCGCGACCGCCGCCGCCGACCAGCCGGTGGACGTCCAGATCAAGCTGCCGATCTCACTCGTGGTGGGTGGCTGGGAGACCACGGCCAGCTCGATCGCCACGTTCTTCCACGTGCTCCAGACCGAGCCGTACGGGCCGGCCGGCACCGGTTGGGCGTACCTTGTCGCGCACCCCGAGCGGCTGGACGGCGCGGTCGCCGAGCTGGAGCGGCTGCACTCCACCGCCAACGGCGACGAGATGCCGCGGCGGGTGATGACGGACGTGACGCTGCCCAGCGGCGCCCGACTGGCGGCGGGCGACATCGTGGTCCCCTCGCACGACGCCGCCAACCGCGACCCGGCGGTGTTCCCGGACCCGGAGCGGATGGACTTCGACCGCGCGCCCACCCCGCACCTGTCCTTCGGGCACGGCGCGCACTACTGCATCGGGGCCCACCTGGGCGCGCTGGAGGTCCGCACCGCGCTCGCCCTGCTGCTGCGGGAGCTGCCCGGCCTGCGCCTCGCGGTGCCGCCGGACGAGGTGCCGTGGAAGCCGGGCCATGCCATCCTCGGCCCGGTCGGGCTGCCGGTCACCTGGTAGGCGCGGCACCCGGCCGTGGACCGGGGCACGCACTTGCATCTATACACTCGGTATATATACTGAGTGAATAAGCTGCCGAGGAGGATCACTGATGACCGAGACATCCGTCCCCGAACACGGCATGACCCGCCGCACCCTGGTCCGGGCCGCGTTGGCGGTGGGAGCCGGCGCGTCGATCGGCGTCGCCGGCGGCACGCCGGCGGCCACGGCCCAACCGGGGCCGGCCCGGCTCACACTGCCCACACCGACCGGACCCCACCCGGTCGGCACCGTTGCGCTGCACCTGGTCGACCGGTCACAACCGGACCCCCTCGCCGGGCCGGGACGGTATCGAGAGCTGATGGTCAACGTCTGGTATCCCGCCCGGGACGTGTGGCGGCACCCGCGCGCCCCGTGGATGACCGCCGCGTCACTCCGCGCGCTGCTGGGGTCCACCGGGTTCGATCCCGACGCGGTGCGGGCGCCGCTGACGGCCGGACACGAGGGCGCGCCGGTGCGACGTGCCGCCCGTCGGCTGCCGGTGGTGGTCTACTCGCACGGCGCGGGCAGCCACCGCTCGGACACCACCATCGCGGTCCAGGAACTCGCCAGCCACGGATACGCGGTGGTCACCGTGGACCACACGTACGACGGGCCCGTCGAGTTCCCGGACGGCCGGGTGACCGTGCGGGAGGACGCGTACGACTCGACGCCCTGGACCTACACACGGGACGTTCGGTTCGTGCTGGACCAGATCGGCGTCCTCGCCGCCGGGGGCAACCCCGACGTCGACCGCCGGCCGCTCCCGGTCGGGCTGGGCGCGGCGCTGGACCCGCACCGGATCGGCATGTTCGGCTGGTCGAAGGGGGGCACCGCGACCGCGCTCACCATGGGCACCGACCCGCGGGTACGCGCCGGACTGAGCTTCGACGGGCCGATGCTGTCACAGCCGCGGCCCACCATCGACCTGGACCGGCCGTTCATGCTGATGACGGCGGAGTACACGCGCGTCACCGAGCCCGCCGTCGCCGAGTTCTGGTCGCACCTGCGCGGCTGGCGGCTCAACGTTCAGGCCGCCGGCGCGCTCCACCAGTCGTACGGCGACAACCAGTGGCTGGTGCCGCAACTGGCGCGGGTGATCGGGATGAGCGACGAGGAGCTCACCGGCTGGATCGGCACCCTCGACCCCGCCCGCGCGGTACGCATCCAACAGGCGTACCCGTTGGCCTTCTTCGACAGGCACCTGCGGCACCGGGGTCACCTGCTGCGCGGCCCGAGCCGCTCCTTCCCCGAGGTGTCGTTCGTGGCCTGAGCCGATCGGTGGGCGGCGGTGTTAAGCGGGGCCCCCTCCTCTACCGGAGGCGTTAACAAGGGGCCCCGCCTTCACCTCCAGCGGTGAGACGCAGCCGACACGCCCGACGCGACATCTGGTGTTGCCCACCGGCCATCGCCGCCATATATGGTGTCCCCGCAGCTGGTTCGGCCGCGCCTGAACGGCGCGGCCGAGGCAAGAGGGAACCCGGTGGAAGTCCGGGACTGCCCCGCAGCGGTGAGTGGGAACGACCGCCGTCATCAGCACTGGGCCACCGGCCTGGGAAGCGACGGCCAGTAGGCGACCTCGTGTCACGCCCGCGAGTCCGAAGACCTGCCAGCGCGCCGTGCGCTGCCGCGCGCGGCGGTCGAAGGTCGCGCGGGACGACCGACGCCAGCAGCCGGGCCGGTCCTGCGTGCCGTGCCCGTTGGCGTTCTCCCGCCGGCCGAGACCATCGGTGACAGCGAGGGAGAGGTCATGACGGTCGTGCGGGAGAGTCAGCGGTCCGGTGCCACCGGGCCGGAGCAGCGCCGGCTGGCGATGCGGGTCCGCAAGCGGGACGGCGACACCGAACCGGTCGACGTCAACCGGATCGTCCGGGCGGTCGAGCGCTGGGTCGCCGACCTGGACGAGGTCGATCCGCTGCGGGTCGCCACCAGGACCATCAGCGGGCTCTACGACGGGGCGAGCACCGCGGAGCTGGACCGGTTGTCGATCCGGACCGCGGCGGAGCTGATCGGCGAGGAGCCGCAATATTCCAGGTTGGCGGCCCGGCTGCTGGCCGCGTACGTGGCCGAGGAGGTCCGCGGGCAGCAGGTGACGCGCTTCAGCGAGTCGATCGGGTACGCGCACGGGCTGGGGCTGATCGGTGACGACACCGCCGCGTTCGTGGCCCGCCACGCCGGTGAGCTGGACGACGCCGTGGACCCGGCCGGTGACCTGCGGTTCGAGTACTTCGGACTGCGGACCGTGGCGGACCGTTACCTGCTGCGGCACCCGGAGTCGCGGCTGGTGGTGGAGACGCCGCAGTACTGGCTGTTGCGGGTGGCCTGCGGGCTGTCGCACACCCCCGCCGAGGCGGTCGGTCTCTACCGGCTGATGTCCAGCCTGGCCTACCTGCCCAGCTCCCCCACGCTGTTCAACTCGGGCACCCGGCACACCCAGATGTCGTCGTGCTTCCTGGTGGACTCGCCCCGCGACGAGCTGGACTCCATCTACGAGCGCTACCACCAGGTGGCGAAGCTGTCGAAGTTCTCCGGCGGCATCGGCATCTCCTGGTCCCGGGTGCGCGGCCGGGGCGCGCTGATCCGGGGCACGAACGGGCGGTCGAACGGCATCGTGCCGTTCCTCAAGACGCTCGACGCCGGGGTGGCGGCGGTGAACCAGGGCGGCCGGCGCAAGGGCGCGGCCTGCGTCTACCTGGAGCCGTGGCACCCGGACGTGGAGGAGTTCCTGGAGCTGCGGGACAACACCGGCGAGGAGTCCCGGCGGACCCACAACCTCAACCTGGCCAACTGGATCCCGGACGAGTTCATGCGCCGGGTCGAGGCGGACGAGGACTGGTCGCTGATCGACCCGTCCGACGCGCCGGAACTGCCCGACCTGTACGGCGAGGCGTTCGACGCCGCGTACCGGGCGGCCGAGAAGAAGGCGGTCCGCACGGTCCGGGCCCGTGACCTGTACGGGCGGATGATGCGCACGCTCGCGCAGACCGGCAACGGGTGGATGACGTTCAAGGACGCCGCGAACCGGCTGTCCAACCAGACCGGCGAGCCGGGCAACGTGATCCACCTGTCCAACCTGTGCACCGAGATCCTGGAGGTCAACGACGACGCCGAGACCGCGGTGTGCAACCTCGGTTCGGTGAACCTCGGCGCGCACGTCACCGCCGACGGGGTCGACTGGGAGAAGCTGCGGGCCACGGTGCGTACCGCGGTGGTGTTCCTGGACCGGGTGATCGACATCAACTACTACCCGGCCGCGCAGGCGGCGGCGTCGAATCCGCGCTGGCGGCCGGTCGGGCTGGGACTGATGGGCCTCCAGGACGCGTTGTTCACGCTGCGCCTGCCGTTCGACTCACCGGCGGCGCGGGAGCTGTCCACCCGGGTGCAGGAGGAGATCCTGCTGACCGCGTTGGAGACCTCCGCCGGGCTGGCCGAGCGGTTCGGGCCGCATCCCGCGTACCCGCGGACCCGGGCCGCGAAGGGCGACCTGCACCCGGACCTGTGGGGCGCGACGCCGACCCAGGTCGACAGGTGGGCGGCGTTGCGGGCGCGGATCGCCGCGTACGGGCTGCGCAACTCGCTGCTGGTGGCCATCGCGCCGACGGCCACCATCGCCTCGATCGCCGGCTGCTACGAGTGCGTCGAGCCGCAGGTGTCGAACCTGTTCAAACGGGAGACCATGTCCGGCGAGTTCCTCCAGGTCAACACGTACCTGGTGCGGGAGCTGAAGGCGCGTGGCCTGTGGACGCCGCAGGTCCGCGACCGGATCAAGCGGGCCGAGGGCTCGGTGCAGGGCATCACCGAGCTGCCCGCCGAGGTGCGGGAACTGTTCCGGACCGCGTGGGAGCTGCCGCAGCGGGCGCTGATCGACCTGGCCGCCGCGCGGGCGCCCTACGTCGACCAGTCGCAGTCGCTGAACCTGTTCCTGAGCGCGCCGACCATCGGCAAGCTCTCCTCGATGTACCGGTACGCCTGGCGGGCCGGGCTGAAGACCACGTACTACCTGCGGTCGCGTCCGGCGACCCGGATCCAGCAGGCCACCGTGGCCCCGGTGCTCACCCCGGTGCCCGCCCGCGACGACGAGGCGCTCGCCTGCTCCCTGGAGAACCCCGAGAGCTGCGAGGCCTGCCAGTGACCACCGTGCCCGAGAACCGCCCGATGCTGCTCGACCCGGGCATGGACCTGACCCTGCGGCCGATGCGCTACCCGCACTTCTTCGACCGGTTCCGCGACGCCATCCGCAACACCTGGACCGTCGAGGAGGTGGACCTGCACGCCGACCTGGCCGACCTGGAGCGGCTCTCGCCGGCCGAACGGCACCTGGTGTCCCGGCTGGTCGCGTTCTTCGCCACCGGCGACACCATCGTCGCCAACAACCTGGTGCTCAACCTCTACCAGCACGTCAACTCGCCGGAGGGGCGGCTCTACCTGTCACGCCAGCTCTTCGAGGAGGCGGTGCACGTCCAGTTCTACCTGAACCTGCTGGACACGTACGTGCCGGACGAGCGGGAGCGGTTCGCCGCGTTCGCGGCGGTGGAAAACATCCCGTCGATCGCCCGCAAGGCGGAGTTCTGCTTCCGCTGGATCGACTCGATCCACGAGCTGCGGGAGCTGCGCACCCGGTCCGACCGGCGGGCGTTCCTGCTCAACCTCATCTGCTTCGCCGCGTGCATCGAAGGGCTGTTCTTCTACGGCGCGTTCGCCTACGTCTACTTCCTGCGGTCCCGGGGGTTGCTCAACGGGTTGGCCTCCGGCACCAACTGGGTGTTCCGGGACGAGTCGATGCACATGGCGTTCGCGTTCGACGTGGTGGAGACCGTCCGCGCCGAGGAGCCGGAGCTGTTCGACGCCGAGCTGGAGCAGCAGGTCCGGGACATGCTCGCCGAGGCGGTGGAGTGCGAGGCGCAGTTCGCCGAGGACCTGCTCGACCAGGGCGTCTCCGGGATGTCGCCGGCCGACATGCGGCAGTACCTGCAACACGTGGCGGACCGGCGGCTGGCGGCGCTGGGCCTCGCGCCGAGGTACGGCAGCGGCAACCCGTTCGCGTTCATGGAGTTGCAGGACGTGCAGGAGCTGTCGAACTTCTTCGAGCGGCGGGTGTCGGCGTACCAGGTCGGGGTGACCGGCAGCGTCACGTTCGACGACGACTTCTGACCCCGCGTCCCCGTCCCGGCCGCCGTTCACGGCCGGGACGGGACCGTCCCCGGATACGCGCATGCGCGTATCGCCCGCGGCGCCTCCGATCCGCACAGTTGTCTGCGCCGATCCCCACCCGGGCGTCGGCGGACGAGGGGGGAACCGCACCATGAAACGGATACGTCGACGGCTGCGGCCGTTGCTGGCGGCGGCACTGGCCACGGTGGTCGGGGTGGCGTTCGCCGCCGCGCTGCCGGCCGCGCCGGCCGCGGCGAGTTACGGCTCCACGGTCACCGTCACGGCGAACGAGATGCACACCACGGAGTGCCTGGACCGGGTCTGGCTGGTCGTCTGCGACCCGCCGGAGCTGTTCGGCGTCGCGATCATCACGCAGGACGACGGCCAGCAGCAACGCTGTGAGATGGCGCTGCCGGCGGCCTCCGGCACGGACATCGTCGGCGACCGCACGGTCTGCGCCGGGCGGTCGGTCACCGGCAACTTCCGGGTCAACTTCGAGCTGTGGGAGGACGACTCCACCGAGGGCGGCAGCCGTGAGCAGGCCGACCTCAACCCGGGCACGGCGAAGGACTGGGCGACCACGAACCTGCTCGGCGGCCGGGCCGGGGTGTCCCGGTGGACCACCAGCGGCGGGCCGTCCCGGGCGATCTTCACGGTGACGGTCGCGGCCCGACCGACGAGCATCGCCATCTCGTCGCCGTCGCCGACCGGCACGCCGCGCGAGTTCGACCCGCGGCTCGGCGAGCGGCTGATGATCAGCGGATCGCTGTCGGTGCCGTCGGCGCTGCGGTTCACCGTCACCTCGCAGGCCACCGGGGCATCGATCGTGCTGGCCGAGGCGCCGTTCTACGGCGGCGCGTTCAACATCGACTGGGACGGCCGCTGGTCCGACGGGTCGTACGCGGCCGTGGGCGGGTACACGATCACGGTGGTCGACCCGGTCGACGCCGGCTCGGCACGGACCACCCAGGCCCGGGTCATCCAGCGGGTCGGGCTGGCGTTCACCGGCATGACCAGCCAGCCGGCCACGAACTGGCAGTACCGCAGCGGCCCGATCGTGGTGAGCGCGGTGGCGACGGCCGCCGGCACGTTCCGGATGCGGGTGACGCGCGGCGGCGTCGAGGTGTTCCGCAGCGCCGACCAGCGCCGCGCCGCCGGCCCGATCTCGTTCTCCTGGACCGGCCGGCACGCCGACGGCTCCTGGGCCACGCCCGGCAGCTACGTGTTCACGCTGGAGGGCACCGCCGACGACGGGCGGGCGTTCCCGGCCGCCTCCCGTACCGTGCCGGTCAGCGACCCGCCGCCCGGCCTGGAGGTGTACGCGCTGGCCGAGCCGGGCGTCCCGGCGGTCAACCCGCAGGCGGTGCCCGGCACGTCGATCCGCGCCAAGGTGGTCGCCACCGACCACACCGCCCGGCCGGCGGCCCGGATCACCGTGGAGATGAGCCCGGCCGGCTGGATCGGACGCCCGGTGACGCTCGCGCCCCGCGTGTTGAAGACCTGCGAGCAGACCAGCGAGTGCCAGGCGGTGATCCCGGCGGACATCCTGGCCGGCGCGGCGGTCGCCTACCGGGTGACCGCCAGCGAGGCGGACGGGGTGCCGGAGGCACGCACCGCGACGGCGGACTGGCGGATCACCGACCTGAACCCGCCGGCGCCGTCGCAGACGCCGGAGGTGACCCTGGTGCCGCTGTGGCGGGCCAGCGTGCCGGCGGTGGTGGACGGGAACGGGCGGGTGAACACCCGGCCGCTGAACCAGAGCATCGACGTGGCGTACGCGCCGGGCACCGGCTACGACACCACCACGCTGGACGGCGCGCGGCAGTTCGGCAACGCGGTGGACGACAACGCGTGGCAGTTGCTGGGCATCCGGTCGCGGGTGTTCCCCAGCTCGATCGGCACGCACTGGTCGCAGGTGGGGATCTGGGTGCAGAACGTGCCGGTCGAGGTGACGGTCAGCCCGGACGGCGACGCGTTGTGCCGGCGCGGCGCCTTCAGCCCGGTCAGCTTCGCCGAGACCAACGGCGTGCTGCACACCGTCAACTGCCGGGACAACGCCTCCGGCTCGGTGTTCAGCGCCGACTCGCCGACCGTGGGCTGGCACGAGCTGCACCACAGCGCCTACCACGAGGGCGACGAGTACTGCTGCGACGGCGGCTACTGGTACGGCGAGGGGAAGAACACCTACCACTCGTTGACGGACTGCCGGCGGGGCGGGTCGGACGCGGGCACCTGCAACGAGATCACCGACGGCGTGACCCCAACCGGCTGGTGGCGCAGCGACGGCCCGATGGCCGACGTCATGATCGACAACTCGGTCGAGCGGGCCGACGACATCCGGGCCGCCGAGGCGACCTTCGCACGATGCGGGAGAGGGCAATGCTGAACCGACGTCTCCGTACCCTGGTGGTGGCCGCACTGGCGCTGCCGTTCCTCGGGGCCGTGGCGGTCGCCTCGCAGGCCGCGCCGACGGCGGCCGGCGCGGCGCCGGTGGTGCCGGCGCCGACCGTCGACCCGGCGAACCCGACCACCGGCACCCACCTGCGGCTCGGGCTGCGCGTGTCGGCGCGGGCCGCCACCCCGACCCTGCTGGAGATCGACCGGGGCTTCCCCTCGTCGCTGCGCGACTCCGGCGGGCCGTTCCAGCTCGTGGTACGCGACGCCGCCGGGGCGGTGCTGGACACGCTGGCGCTCGACGACCCGCTCGCGGTCCGGGTGTACGACAGCAAGCGCAACGCGCACGACACGCCCCGGGTCAAGGAGGCGGACGTGGTGGTGGACCTGCCGGTCGCCGACACCGCGGCCGTGGTGGACGTGATCCTGGCCGACCGGCGGGTCGGCCAGGTCGAGATCGGGTCGCTGATCCGGGCCTGCCAGGGCGCGCCGCTGCCCTGCGCCACCATCTAGGACCGCCGGCCGGGCACCTCCAGGATGCCGAGTTCGACCGCCTTCATGACGGTGGCGACCGGCCCGGAGGTGCCCAGCTTGCGGTGCACGTGTTCCAGGTGCTTGCGGACCGTGCCGGCGGCCAGGCCCAGCCGGCGGGCGGTGGCCGGCACGGTCAGCCCGTCGGCGATGCCGCGCAGCACCTCCACCTCCCGCCCGGTGAGCGTCGCGCCGCCGGGGAGGGCGACGCCGGCGGGCAGGCAGGCCCGCCGGTGCACCGGGATCAGCGCCGGTTGCAGGCGGGTGAGCAGGTCCATCTCACGCGCGTCGAAGGCGCGGTCGCGGTTGAACTGGTACCAGCTCAGCACCGGGGTGGGCGCGACCACCAGGGTGACGGTGTGCGCGCCGATGCCACGCGGGGCGAGCACCTCGCGGTAGAGCGCGTGCTGCCGCCACTGCCGCTCCGACAGCACGTCGGTCACCTGCGCCGGCTCCCCCGGGTACCGGTGCGAGCGGCGGACCGTCGGCGCGAACAGCGGATGGTCGGTCACCTGGTGGTGCATCCGGTGGACCAGCGCCCGGTCCACCGGCCGGTCGGCGGCGAGGTCGGGCAGGCGCAGCGTGGCCAGGTCGAGTTCGGCGTAGGTGGACAGCTCGCTGTCGAGCCGGCGGGCGACGGCGGCGAGCACGGTGTCGACGAGCGCGGCGCCGCGCAGCGCCCCGATCCCGGTCGCCATCTCGCGTATCCACGCCTGGTCCGCCGCGGCGGTGGGAAGCGTCACGAGCGGACCCTAGGAGTCGGCACGGGATTCCCACGTCGGCAAGCCGACACCGGTCGCCTTCCCAACAGGAAAGGAGGGGGCCCCGCCCAACGCATTACGCATGAGCGGGGCCCCCGGTTAACACCTGCCTACTTGAGGAAGCGGTCGAGCGCCGCCTCCATGGTGCCGCTGTCCGGCGCCGCGTACGACCTCATCGTCACCTTGTTGTAGGAGATGAAGCTCGGGCAGCGGGCGGCCGGCGCGGTCACGGTGCCGCCGTCGCCGATCTTCTCGCCGGTCTTCGCCGCGTGGAACGTCAGCGTGTACCGCGAGGAGATGTAGTCGACCGTGACGGCCTTGCCGTCGCTGGCCTTGTACTGGCACTTCTTCGGCGTGCCCTCGCTGCCGTCGACCATCTTGAGGCAACCGATCACCGAGACGGTGGCGAAGTCCGCCGACTTGGCGTAGTACGGCTTCTCCGAGCTGAAGGACTTCTGCGACCAGTACGACGGCCGGTCCGGGGAGTTCGAGAAGACGTATGCCTTCGCGTTCGCCGGGGTGGTGTACGGGGCGGCGTTGAGGATCGCCCCGCCGTCGCAGACCGCGGACATCTCGCTGGAGTAGCGGGCGGTCAGCGCGTCGTTGTTGGACGGCTCGTCCGGCCCGGTCGACTCCGGCCCGGACTGGCTCGGGACGGGCGTCGAGGTGTCGGGCCCGGGAGTCGTGCTGCCGGACGCGATCGGCGTCGGGTCGTCCTTGTCGTCCCCACCGAACGCGACGTAGGCGAGCCCACCGCCGCAGCACAGCAGCGTGAGCGTCACCGCGCCGGCGGCGAGGCCGACGATCAGCCCCTTCTTCGACTTGGCCGGCGGCGGGACCGGCGCGAACGGCGCCGGCGGGGGATAGCCGGGCTGCCCCTGGTACGGCGCACCCGGCTGGGCGCCGAACGGCGCACCGGAGGCCGGCTGCGTGCCGTAGGGCGCGCCGGACGCGGGCGGCGTGCCGTACGGGGCACCCGACGCCGGCTGCTGGCCGTAGGGCGCACCGGAGGCCGGCTGCTGGCCGTACGGCGCGTTGGGGTCGGGCTGGTTGCCCCACGCTCCGGCGTTCGGGTCCGGATAACCTCCGTAGGGAGGGTGATTGTCACTCATCTGAGGTTCTTCCACCTGTCGTCCGTGGTTCCGGCGATCAACCACCCCGCAGCGTAATGACGGGTGCAAATCCGCGATCACCGAAGTTCGATCGGTCTTCACCACCGGTGCCGGGTCGGTTCCGGTGCGTGCCCGGCGCGGCGCGTGGCCCGCCCGGCGACCGCACCCCACCAGGCCGGATCCGTTGCGGCACAACGGATGTCGACGTCGGGGCCGGTCACCGGGGGTATACAAAACTGTGACACACGCTACATCGGTAAAGCGCTCAGTATGGGACGGGCACCGTGTCCCGGGCCAGCGCCAGCGCGCCGTACAACGCCGAGTCGTCGGCGAAACGGGAACGCACCACGTCGGGCGGGTGCGGCAGCGCCTCGGTCAGCCGGTCGACGAGCATCCGCCGGATCACCGCGCTGCGCGTCACGCCGCCGACCAGCACGATCCGCTGCGGATCGAGCAGCAGGCAGCAGGTCACCAGCGTCCGGGCCGCCTCGTCGACGCGGGCGGCCAGCGCGTCGCGCGCCGCGCCCGGCGCCTCGGCGGCGGCGGTGAGGCCGGCCGCCCCGTCCGGCACGCCGAGGTCGGCGGCGAGCCGGTCCAGCGCCCGGCCGGAGAAGTCCAGCTCCAGCATCGTCCCCGGCCAGGGCGCGCCGGCCACCGCGTACCCGATCTCGCCGGCCGCGCCGCGATGGCCCGGCAGCACCGCGCCGCCGACCGTCACGGCCGCCGCGATCCCGGTGCCGATGCCCACCACCAGCCCGGGGTCGACGCCGCGCAGCGCGCCCAGCCGCAGCTCGGCCAGCGCGGCGGCGTTCAGGTCGTTGTCCACCGCGACCCGGGGCACGTCCAGCGCGTCACGGACCGCGTCGGCCAGTCGCAGCCGTTCCCAGCCGGGCACGTTGGGCGCCAGGTCGATGCCGTCCGGGCGGACCACGCCGGGCGACGCCACGCCCGCGGCGGCGAGCGGGCCGCCGACCTCACCGACCAGGTCACCGGCGAGCTTCAGCGCCCGGGACAGCGCCTGCGGCGCACCCTGCTCGGCGTGCGTGGGCACCCGCCGGTGGGCCAGCAGCCGGCCGTCGGCGTCGGACACCCCGACCGCCATCTTCGTGCCGCCGAAGTCGATGCCGAGCAGCAGCCCCGGCGTGCGCGTGCCGGTGACGGACGGATCGGACAGCCGCACGGTCACCGCGCCCCCAGCTCGGCGGCCACGGCGTCCAGCAGGTCGTCCGCCTGGCGCAGCAACCCCCGGACGGCGCTCAGCCGGTCGGCGACCGGGTCGAGCGCGGCGGAGAGCACCCCCACCTGGGTACGGACCGCGCGGGCGCCCGGCCCGTCGGCCTGCGCCCGCTGGAGCACCAGCTCCGGCCGGACCGCGGCGGCGATGAGGTCGGCGACCGCCGTGTCGTCGAGCGCACCGGTGATCCCGTCGGCGGCGGCGCGGACACCGTCCGGGGTCCAGGTGTCCGGCCCGCCGTCGCGCACCAGCCGGCCGACCAGCGAGTGCGCGGCCCGGAACGGCACGCCGTGGCGGGTCAACGCGTCCGCCGCCGCGGTGGTGGTCGCGCCGGAGGCGACGATCTCCTCCCGGCTGGGCGGGCTCAGCGGCGCGATCTCGGCGAGGAAGCCGCCGACCAGCGCGAAGAACCGCTCGGCCCGGTCGTTGCTCTCCCAGAGCCGCACCTGCACGTCGGTGGTGGCGTTGTTGGAGTCCTCCCACCAGGCGGCGCCCACGTTGTTGAGCACCGACGCGGCGTCCGCCGCGGCCTGCCCGGCGTACGAGACGAGGTGCTCCAGCACCACCGGGTTGCGCTTCTGCGGCATGATGCTGCTGCCCTGGGTGAAGTCCCCCGGCGTGGTGACCCACTGCCAGCTCAGCCAGTCCATCAGCGTGCGGGCCAGCCGGGCGCCGGTGGCCAGCGCCCGCGCGTTGAGCGTGCCGACCCGGACCAGGTGGTCGGCGCCGGCCACCGCCTCGTACGAGTTGGTGACCAGGCCGGCGAAGCCGAGCAGCTCGGCCACCCGGGCCGGGTCGATGTCCAGGTCGGTGCCGGCGAACGCGCAGGAGCCCAGCGGCGAGACGTTGAGCTGGTCGATCACGTCGGCGTACGCGGCGGCCTGGTTGACAAGCGCCTCGGCGTAGCCGGCCAGCGCGTGCCCGATGGTGGTGGGCTGGGCCGGCCGGCGATGGGTGTAGCCGGTGATGACCACGTCGGCGTACCGGTCGGCCTGGGCCAGCGCGGTGCGGCCGGTGTCCAGCACCCGCTGGAGCACCTCGACGAGCTGGTCGCGCAGCAGCATCCGGAACACGCCGGCGTCCAGGTCGTTGCGGCTGCGGGCGAGCTGCACGTCCAGTTCCGAGGTGGGAATGCCGCACGCCGCGGCGAGCCGCTTCTCCAGCAGGTAGTAGGTGTCCTCGAAGCTGCCGTCGTACGCCGGCAGAGCGGTGGTGTCGGCGCGCAGCTCGGCCAGGCCGCGCAGCAGCCGGGCCCCGCGGTCGGCGGGGATCAGCCGCTGCTCGGTCAGCATCACCACGTGCGCCTGGCTGGCGCGCACCATGGCCGGGTAGAGGTGCCCGACGTGGTGGTCGTAGGTCGGGGCCAGGTGGTGGCGCTGGTAGGTGGTCAGCGTGCTCATCGGGTTTCCTTCCGGTTCGCGGTCAGGCCGAGCAGCCGCTCGGCGTTCCCGGCGAAGATCGCGCGCAGGTGGTCCTCGGGCAGGCCCAGCTCGTGGCAGACGCGGAGCTGGTCGTCGAGGTAGCGGGTGACGTAGCCGCGCGGGAACCAGGACGAGTCGCTGCCGTAGACGATGCGGTGCGGGCCGATCGTCTCGTAGCAGCGGCGGAACAGGTCCTCCAGCGTGAGCCGGTACGGCATCCAGCGCACCCACTGGTTCGAGCCGGACGTGTCGATGGAGATGTTGGGGCAGCCCCAGGCGGCGAAGAACAGCTCCTGCACGTGCTGGACGCCGAAGTGCGGCACCACCACGTTCAGCTCGGGGAACCGGCGGGCCATCCGGACCAGCTCGTCCGGGCCGCCGTACCGGCCGACGGACAAGCCGCCGGCGCTGCCGTAGTGACCGATGTGGATCAGCACCGGCACGCCGAGACGCTGGGCGGTGGCCCAGAGCGGATCGAGGTCGGCGTGGTCGAGCGGGCCGCGCAGCAGCGGCGCGAACAGCTTCAACCCGCGCAGCCCCCGCTCGGTGACCGCGCGCTCCAGCTCGGCCGCCGCGGCTGCGCCGTAGGGGTCGTGGTGGGCGAGGCCGAGCAGCAGGTCGGGGTGGCGGTCGACCACGTCGGCGAGCGCGTCGTTGCCGCCGCCGGTGACGAAGACCGCCCGGCGCACCCGTACCGCGCGCAGTTCCTCGGCCCACCGGTCCGCCTCGTCCTGCCAGCGCTCGGCGGGCGGCTCCGGGTCGGGGAAGCTCCAGGCCCGACGCCACTGCCGGGCGTACGGCGCGGACCCGGCGGCCCGCACCTCGCGTTCGTGCGTGCCGCCCGGGTGCATCCCGGCCGCGTCCTCGCAGGCGTGGATCGTCTCGTCGGCGCCGATGCGGAAGTGCAGGTGGAAGTCGACGACGTCCAGTCCCCGGTCGACGGTCACACGTCCTCCTGAGGTAGCGGGTCGGCGGTGGGCGGGGCCGGCAGCGGGGCGGCCACCCAGGCGGCCACGATCTCGCGCAGCCGCGCGCCGGCCGTGGCGCGCACCGTCCGGCCGGCCTCCTCGGTGGCCCGCGACACGTGCCCGGACCAGCCCTGCCACGGGTCGGGGCGCGACTCGACGAGCACGTACGGGTGGGTCACCGGCAGCTTGGGGCGCGGCGGCAGGTCGGTGGCGGCGTCCAGGCGTACCGTCTGCGGCGCGAAGCCGAGCACGCCGGACGTCTCGTACGCGCCGCCGTGCCCGCGGGCGACCACGTCGCCGTAGAGCGCGCCGGTCTCCGCCGGGGTGACCAGTTGGAACCAGTTGACCAGCAGCAGGCTGGCGGTGCGCCGCCCGGAGACCCACTCCATGGCGGCCCGCACGGTGGACATGTTGGCGTCGTGGCCGTTGACCACCAGCAGTCGGGGGAAACCGGCCGCCACGATGCCCTCGATCACGTCGGCGAGGTAGCCGACCGCGATCTCCGGCCGGATCGCCACCGTGCCGGGCCAGGGGCGGGTCTGGCCGGGGCAGGCCGCGTACGCGACCGGCGGGAACAGCACGCCGCGCGGGCCGGGCCCGGGCGCGGCGCTCTCGCCGGCGAAGCCCTCGGCCAGGATGAGGTCGGCGCCGAGCGGCAGGTGCGGCCCGTGCCACTCGACGGCGCCGACCGGCAGCACCGCGAAGTCGGCCGCCGCCACGACGTCGGCCAGTTCGCCGCCGGGGACCTCGGCGGCGGGCAGCAGCCCACCGCCGGCCGGCCACAGGTTCGTCACGCCGTCCACTTCGTCGCCTCCCGGGCGGCCCGGCCGCCGTTCTGCAAACGGCCGGAGACCACCATCACCACGAAGATCAACACAACCTGGAGCATGCCGTACGCGGCGGCGGTGCCGACCTCGAACGAGTACATCCGGTTGTTGATCTCCACCGAGATCGGCGCGGTCTCCGAGGTGTAGATGAGCACCGAGGCGACGAACTCGCCGACCCCGTTGACGAACGCGAGCAGCGCGCCGGCCAGCACGCCCGGCAGCATCAGCCGCAGCGTGACCGTGCCGAACGCCCGCGCCCAGGACGCGCCGAGGTTGCGGGCGGCCTCCTCCAGCGACGGGTCGAGCTGGGCCAGCGTGGCCGAGCTGGACCGGAACACCAGCGGCAGGAACCGCACGAAGTACGCCAGCGGCATGATCCAGAACGTGCCGATCAGCACCTGACCGAAACTGAACGCGTTACCGGTGCTGAACGCCGAGATCAGGTTGATCGCCACCACCGTGCCGGGCAGCGCCCAGGCCAGCATGACCGCGACGTCGAGCAGGCCACGCCCGCGGAAGTCGAGCCGGCGCACCGCGTACGCGATGAGCACGCCGACCACGACGCAGCCGACGGTGGCCAGCAGGCTCATCTGGAGCGAGTTGACGATCGGCCGGTACGCGTCCGGGTCGGAGAAGATGGTGACGAAGTTCTGCGTGGTGTAGCCGGACGGGATCACCTCGGTGGTCCACGTCCCGTCCTCGGAGAACGCCACCAGCGCGATGGTCGCCACCGGGGCCAGCAGCACCACCACGGCGAGCAGCGAGGCGGCCAGCGCCAGCCAGCGGGCGAACGGGTTGGTCAGCTCGCGGCGGTGGCTGGCCACGCCCTTGGACTGGGAGCGGTAGCTGCGCCGCCCCTCGTACCAGCGCATGCCGAGCAGGAACAGCACCGAGACGACCGCCAGCACCGACGCGTAGGTCGAGGCCATCGGCAGGTCACCGTTGGTGCGGTTGATGTAGATCTGCATGGTCATGGTGCGGTCCACCCCGAACAGCAGCGGAGCGGTGTACGACGCCAGCGACGTCATGAAGACCAGCAGCGAGGCGGAGACCAGCGCCGGGGTGAGCATCGGCAGCAGCACGGTCCGCCACACCCGCACCCGGCCGGCGCCCAGGTTGTAGGCGGCCTCCTCCACCGACGGGTCCATGCCCATCAGCGCGGCGGACGTGGCCAGGTAGAAGAACGGGTACATGGTGAACGTGTGCACCACCAGCACGCCGGCGATGCCGCTGAACGGCAGCACCGGGTTCTCGGTGCCGAGGAGCTGTTGCAGCGCCCGGGGCAGGATGCCGGTCTCGCTGTAGAGGAGCTGGAACGAGATCGCCCCGATCAGCGGCGGCAGCGCCGCCGGCACCAGGATGATCGCCTCGATGAGCCGCCGGCCGGGAAACGAGAACCGCTTCAGCAGGAACGCCATGGCCACGCCGACGACGCCGCACAGGAACACGCTCGCGGCGCTGATCATCAGCGAGGTGAGCAGCGCGGAGCGGGCCACGCCGTCGCCGGTGAGGAAGCTGGCCCAGTTCTCCGGGCCGTCCACGCCGACGCTCTCGCCGAACGTGGCGAGCATCGGCTGCACCACGTAACCGAAGAGGATCAGGACCAGCGGGAACACCAGCAGGTACGGGAACCAGCGCGAGTTGGCGTTGAGCTGCGGGCGGCGGGACCGCCGGCCGCCCGGGGGCGTCGGGTCCTCGGTGATCGGCGGGACGGTGGCCGCGCTCGGGGTCGCGGGGATGGTGCTCACAGCGTCACCTCAGTTCGCGACTGCGGGGCTCGCAAAACCGGCTCACTCCTCGCGCTCACGCCCCCACCACCCACATCCGCTCCGGCGGCAGACGCAGCCCGACCTGGTCGCCCACGGCCAGCCCGGCCGGGACGTCGATCGCGGCCACCTGCACCGGCTCGCCGGCGACGTCGACCAGCAGGTTGGTGGCCATGCCGGTGAACTCCAGCTCGGTGACCCGGCCGGGCAGCGCGCCCTCGTCGGTGGCCGAACCGAGCGTGATGTGCTCGGGCCGCACGCTGACCAGCGCGGTGCCGCCCTCGCGGAGCCCGTGGTCGACAGGCGCGGCGACCGGGACCTCCCAGCCGCCGGGCAGCGACACCGTCAGGCGCTCCGGGCCGGCGGTCACCACCGGCAGGCTGAGCACGTTGCTGCGGCCGATGAACCGGGCCACGAACGAGGTGGCCGGCCGGTGGTAGATCTCCTGCGGCGTGCCGACCTGCCGGACCCGGCCGGACTCCATCACGGCGATCCGGTCGGACATGGCCATCGCCTCGGCCTGGTCGTGGGTGACGTAGAGCGCGGTGGTGCCGGACTCCTTCTGGATCCGGCGGATCTCGACCCGGGTCTCCTCGCGCAGCTTGGCGTCGAGGTTGGACAGCGGCTCGTCGAGCAGCAGCGTGCGCGGCCGGATCACCAGCGCCCGGGCCAGCGCGACGCGCTGCTGCTGGCCGCCGGAGAGCTGGTCGATGCGGCGGTCGCCGTACCCGGCGAGGTGGACCTGCCCGAGCGCCTCGTCGATGCGGCGCTTCGCCTCGGCCCGACCGACCTTGCGGATCTTCAGGCCGTACGCGACGTTCTGGGCGACGCTCAGGTGCGGGAAGAGCGCGTAGTTCTGGAACACCATGCCGGTGTCGCGCTTGTTCGGCGGGCGGTTGGTGACGTCCTCGGCGCCGAACCGGATCCGGCCCGAGCTGGGGAAGTAGAAGCCGGCGACCATGCGCAGGGTGGTGGTCTTGCCGCAGCCACTCGGGCCGAGCAGGGTGAAGAACTCCCCCGCGCCGATGCGGAGGTCGACGTCGTCGACCGCCGCGGTGTCGCCGGCACGCGGGAAGCGCTTGCTCACCGACTCCAGCGTGACATCGATCATGATGTCTCTCCTTGCGTCCGGTAACCGGATCGGACCGGTGACGGGGTGGGTGGTGCGGGACGGCGACGGCGGGACGCCGGGCGCGCGTGGCACCCGGCGTCCCGGCCGGTCAGCCCTTGTTCTTGATCTGGCTGTTCCAGTGGTTGATCCACTCGGTCTCGTTCTTGCCGATCACGTCCCAGTCGACGTCCAGCGGCTTGAGGTTGAGCTGGGCCAGCCACTCCGGCTTCTCCGCGATGTCCACGGCCGGGATCTGGTAGTAGTCCTTGGCCAGCTCGGCGCGGAGCGAGTCGTCGAAGAGGAACTCCAGGAACTTCTGCGCGCCCTCGCTGTTGCCGCCCTTGACCTGGGCCAGACCGTCGACCAGCACCGGGGCGCCGGAGGTCGGCATCACGTAGCCGAACGGCATGTTGGCCTGGTTGGCCTGGAGCAGGATGTCCTGGAGGTTCCAGGCGCTCAGCGTGCCCTGCTGGCGGGACAGCTTCAGGTAGAGGTCGGTGGGGTTGGCGGCGTACGCGCCGGTGTTGGCGTCGAGCTTCTTCAGCCAGTCGTAGCCGGGCTGCGGGTTGCTGCCGTCCGGTGACTGCCGCACGATCATCGAGGCGTAGATCGACCGCATGGTGCCGGACGCGGCCACGTCCCGGATGATGATCTTGTCCTTGAACTCCGGCTTCAGCAGGTCGTCCCAGTCCTTCGGGGCCTGCTCCGGGGTGAGCGCCTTGTTGTTGTACATGATGACCTCGGGCAGCAGGATCTCGCCGAACCACCGGCCCTGCGGGTCCTTGTACTTCTCGTCCATCTTGTCGGCGAACGACGGCTTCCAGCTCGTGAGCAGGTCCTCGGAGGCGCCCGACGCGAGGCCCTGCTGGGTGCCGCCCCACCAGACGTCGGCCTGCGGGTTGGCCTTCTCCGCCCGGACCCGCTCCAGGATCTCCTGGGCGCCCAGGTTGAGCACCTCGACCTTGCCCTTGTACTCGGGGTACTTGGCGGTGAACTTGTCGACGACGAAGGTGGTGACCTTCTTGTCGCGGGCCGTGTAGATCGTCAGCTTCTCGGCCTCGCCGGAGCCGGAGCCGGAGTCACCGGAGCCGCCGCCGCAGGCGGTGCCGGCGGCGAGGACGGTGGCGAGCGCACCGGCGAGCAGGAGTCGACGTCTCATGGGGTACCTCCGAGGGGTGTTGTGGGGGGTGGAGCGGTCAGGGAGCGGGTAGCAGGGTGGACAGGCCGGACGCGGCGGCCGACAGCGCGTAGCTGACCGCGCCGTGCAGCACCGCCTGGTCGCCGAGGACCGCGCGGCGGACCTCGGTCGGGCTGGGCGCGCCGGCGGACACCAGCGCCTGGAGCCGGTCCACGGCGGCGTCGTCGAGGTCGGCCGCGGCGCCGCTGAGCAGCACCCGGCCCGGGTCGATCACGCAGGCGCAGGAGACGATGAGCCGGGCCCAGGCGGCGAGCACCTCGGCCAGGTACGCGCCGGCCCGCTCGTCGGCGGCGGCCAGCTCGACGAGCGCCCGTACCGGCGCGGCCGGCCGTCGGCCCGGGGCCAGGGCCACCACCCGCTCGGCGATGGCGCCGGCGGACCAGCGGGCCTCGAACGGGCCGATGCCGTCGTGCCCCCGGTCGGCCGGGTCGAGCGGCAGGAAGCCGACCTCGCCGGCCGCGCCGCCGGAGCCGCGACGGACCTGCCCGTCCAGCACCAGCCCGGCGCCGATGCCGTCGGCGACGTGCAGCAGGAGCAGGTCGGCGACGTCGGTCCCGGCGCCGGCCGCGTGCTCACCGGCGGCCATCAGGTTCACGTCGTTGTCGACCACCACCGGCACGCCGAGCCGCCGCTGCACCGACTCCCCCACCGGGCGCGCCTCGACCAGCCCGACCGAGGGGGCGAGCCGGACCGCGCCGCCGGTGGAGACGCCGGGCGCGGCGATGGCCACGCCCCGCAGCGCGGGCAGCCCGTCGCCGGCCAGTTCCGGCACGGCGGTGCAGATCAGGTCGACGATGTCGCCGGTACGCCGCACCGTGCGGTGGGCGATGACGGCGCCGTCGCTGTCGGCGATCTCGCAGCTGATCCGGGCCGGTTCCAGCGCGACGGCGGCGACCAGCTCGGCGCGGGGGTTGAACTCGAGGATGGCGCGGGGGCGGCCGGCCCGGGAGGCGCCGGGGCCGCGCTCGATCAGGTAGCCCTCGGCAATCAGGTCCCGGACCAGCGGGGTGAGCGTGGCGGGGCTCAGCCCGGTCAGCTCGGTCAGCTCGGCACGGGACAGCACCCGGGCGGAGCGGGCGGCGGAGATCACGCTGCTGCGCTTGATCTCCTTCGACCGCTCCCGGCTGACCGGGCTCGTCGGTGGGGTCACCACGTCTGTCACACTTCCTTCCTACGGCGAACGAACTATTGCGTCAAGTCACGATCTGGTCTCGCGGGCGCGGCACCCCGAGCCGCGAACTGGACAAATGGCAGTGTTGGACGCGTCCGGACAGGGCTGGTTCCGTCGATGCCACCACCTCGGCACCCACGATCAACCCGCCTTTAGTTCGCGTCACGAAGAAATACCGTCGCGCCCTTCTCCTGAGCGCCGTGATGACCCTGCCATTGAGGACAGTCACCCTTCCGGCCGGGGCGTCGGCCAGCCGCCGGCAACCCTCCGACGCCCGGCGCCTGTCGAGCTGAGAGCAGAAACGACTCACCGGCCGCACCTTCGACCGGCCCCTGCCTCGCTCCGGCCGATCATCAGGCCGGGACGCCGGCCACCTACAGTCGGGCCATGCGGACCGACACGGCCGGGACAGCCGAACCAGCGGCAGGTTCACATCCGGCGCGGGCGATTGCGGGGCGCGCGCCTGTCCGGGCCGTCTATCCCGGCACCTTCGATCCCGTCACGCCCGGACACCTGGACGTGGTGGACCGGGCGCGCGGCCTCTTCGACGAGGTGGTCGTGCTCGTCGCGGTCAACGGCGACAAACAGCCGGGCACCGGCGAGGAGCAGCGGGCAGCCGCCGTCCGGACCGCCCTGCCGGCCGGGTGGACCACCGTCACCGTGGCGGCGTGGCGCGGGTTGACCGCCGACTACTGCCGTCGCCACGGTGCGGGAGTGATCATCCGTGGCGTGCGGAACACCACCGACCTCCAGGCCGAACAGCGGCTCGCCGCGATGAACCAGTCGTTGGGCGTCCCCACCGTCTTCCTACCGGCGCGGCCCGAACTGGCCGCGACGTCGTCCACGGCAGCGCGCACGCGAGGAAAGGCACCCGCGTAGCCAACCCCGCGCCACGCCTCCCCAGCCGCTCAACACGTTCCACCGCACGGGGCGTGTAGACCTTGGAAGAAAAGGGCCCTCACAGGGGCCAATTCCTACCAAGATCTATGAGAGCGGGGACCGCTGCTTCAGGTTGTCGACGAACGCGCTCCAGGCTGCGGCGTCGAAGCTCAACACCCCGGTCGCGGGGGCCTTGGAGTCGCGCACGTCGACCATGACGCCCCGATCGCGCACCTCGACGCACTGCCCGTTGCTCCCGGAGCGGCTCGACTTGCGCCAGGCGTCACGTTCCATGCTTGCTCAACTCCTTGATGAATGCGGCGGCTCGCTGATCGAGTCGCTTGGCGAAGGAGGGCAGCCGCTGGCCGAGGCTGCCAAGGCGCGTCCGAATGTTCGTCACCGCTGCGGATGCCCGCCCGGACCGAACCCCCGCCATCGCGTCCATCGCATGGTTCCAGTTCTCGGCGGCGTCCCGTAGCCGTCCCTGAGCGCATTGGACGTCGGCGAGGTTGGCAAGCGTCAGCGTGTGAGTGCGGCGGTACGCCTCGGTGTCCCGCGTGGCGATCGACCGCTGGAGCTGAGTTTCGGCCGCAGGAAGGTCACCGAGGTCCCGCAACGCCTGGCCGGCCTGGCTGGCGAGGGAGGTTTCGGTGAAACCGCTGGTCCTGATCCAGGTCGGCTCGTCGTCGGGCGAGGCGTCCGCGAGATGTGCCTCCGCCGCGCGGATCGCCGCTGACGCGCGTGCGCGGTCACCCGTCGCACCGTGCCCCCGGGCGGCAAGGATGGTGAAGAGCGCGGTCGCGGCGGGGGTCGTTCTTCCCTTCGACCATTCGAGGGAGGAGGTGGCGAGTCTTAGTGCCTCCTGCCCGTGGCCGAGGTCCACCGCCTGGTGTGCCATCGCGCGCAGCGTGAAGCCGGCGAGGGCCCGATCGTCTGCTTCGTTCGCGAGGCGCAGCGACTGGACGTAGTAGCGCTGGGCCAGCCCGTGCAGGGATGAGTCGAAGGCTTTCCAGCCGGCGAGGTAGGTCATTTCGGCGGCAGCACTGAACATCGCCACCCGGTCGCGATCGGTAGAGAAACGCCCCTGAAGAAGACCGGCCACATCGGAGGTGAGGTACTGGACCACGGCGAGACGGGCGTGCCCTCCCCCAAACCGTTCGTCAGCCGTGCTGAACACCGTCAGCATGTCCCGCACGGCGTCGATCTCTCGACGGCCGACGGCAGCGTCGCCACCCTGCGCACGCCGGCCCCGATCCGCAATCTCCTGCCAGGATTCGAGTGGGACGGCGAGTGCCGCCAGCGAGTACAGGGCGGTGCGCCCGAACGCTCGTCGCTCCAAGTCGGCCCTCCCGACTGTCAGGAGATCGATGGCCGGTGCACGTCCCCACCAATCCAGGCCGCCTAGGTCGGCCTCAAGACTACCGCCTGTGAGAAGCCCCAGACAGGCCGGATCAACCACCCGACCGAGTCGGCGGGAGATCGCTTCGGCCAGATATCGGGCGGTGCCACCGAGGGGCTTCACGCCGGCGATCCAATGTCCGACATGGGATCGGTCGCACGAGAATTGCGCCTCGCCGTTCTCGCGGGCGACGGTGCGTACGGCCGAAGCGCACGACTCGTACGACCATCTGCACTCCGAGATCGCGTTCCGCAACCGCTCGTTGCGCTGCTTCGGTGCCCGCGTCATTCGCCGGCCTTCCGTGCCACTGGTCTCTGTTCAACGCGTTCAACATGCCCGATGGCTAGCCGGTCTACCGACCATCAGCGCACCGGATTTCACTCTAAGTAGAACCTACGACACAGGAGGTGAGGGAACTGGCTTCGGTAGTCGTGTCGATCGTCCTCGGTGGGCTGGTGCCGGGCTTTCTGCTCGGGTTGCTCGCGTTCCGGGTGAAGTCCCGCTGGTGTCCGCGCTGTGGAGCGTCCACCGAGGCCATGCGCCCGCCAATGGGGCGGCAGCGGTGACCGGGCCACGTCTGCGGGAGACCGACGAGGCGCCGATCGGGCGGCGGGTGTCCCGCTGGCGGGTGCGGCGGCGGATGACCCAGCAGATGCTGGCCGACCGGCTCGGCAAGTCGAAGAGCTGGGTCGACAAGGTCGAACGCGGCGTACGCGCACTGGACCGCTACTCGGTCATCCAGGAGATCGCCGAGGTGCTCCGCGTGGACCCGGCGGTCCTGCTCGATCCGCGCCGATCCGTGCCGACGGCGGCGTCCGGGTTGGACGGTGTGGAGGCGGTCCGCGCCGCGCTCGCCCGCTACCACCGACCGCCCTCCCCGACAGCAGAGGCGGAGCAGGTGCGCCGGCACGTCGCGCACGCCTGGCTGACCTACCAGCACGCCCACTACGCCCAGCTTCTGCGCGCGCTGCCCGCCCTGCTCGACGCCGCCCACGGCACCCCGGAGCTGTTGCTGCCGGCGTACCGGATCACCGCCTCGGTGCTCGTCAAGCTCGGCGAGGCCGATCTGGCCTGGCTGGCCGCGGACCGGGCCGTCGCCACCGCCAACGACGACCCGACCCGCGCCGCCACCGCGAGCATCGCCGTCGCGCAGGCGCTGCGCGCGCTGGGCCGCCACCGCCTCGCCCGCACCGCCGCCCTCGCGGCCGTCGACACCACCACCGATCCGGGGGTACGCGGCACGCTGCTGGTGCAGGCCGGCATCGCCGCCGCCGGTGCCGACGACCGCCACCACGCCGACGACCTGCTCGGCCGCGCCGCCGCACTGGCCGACCGGGGTACGCCCGACAACGACCCGCACCACGTCGGGTTCTGCCCCACCGTCGTGCTGCTGGGCCGCTTCCTCGCCGCACTCGCCCTGGGCGACGACGCCGAGGCGGTGCGCCGGCACCAGCACGCCGTCCGCACCGACGGGTGGCGGCGGCTTCCGGCCGAGCACCGAGCAGCCCATCTGGTCGACGCCGCCGGCGCCCAGGTCGCCACCGGCGATCTCACCGCCGCCGGGCGGGCGCTCGTCGACGCCGATCGGATCGCGCCCGCCGAGGTCCGGTGCCGCCCGGTCGCGCGTACCCTGCTCGCCGACATCGCCCGGCTCGACCCGGCGGCGGCCGACGTCGCCCGGATCGCGGCGCTCGTCGGCCTGACCCGCTGAGTATCGTCGCGCGGCGGTGACCGAGCGTGTACCGAGTTCCGGAACCGTCCGATTTCATTGACTCCGGTCACTCTCACGCGGTTACGTGGCGGTAGCACCCCCACCCCACCACCCCCACGGCACACGTGCCGCCCGCGCCGCGTGCCGGCGACGAAAGGTGCCCGAAATGATGCGATTCGGAGCGGCGTACCGACGATGGCCCGGCCGGCTCACCGCGTGCGGCGGGGTCGCCGCCGTGCTCGGCGCGGTCGGCGCGGTCGCCGTCCTCGCCCCGACCGGGGCGTACGCCGCCAGCACCGGCTCGCTGGTGAGCGCCGCGAACGGCAAGTGCCTCGACGTGGCGAACAACTCCACCGCCGACGGCGCGACCGTGCACATGTGGACCTGCTACCCGACCGTCGCCAGCCAGAAGTGGACGCTCGCCGACGACGGCTCGGTGCGGTCCCAGGGCAAGTGCCTGGACGTCGCGAACAACGGAACCGCCAACGGCGCCGCCGTGCACATCTGGACCTGCTACGCCACGGTCACCACCCAGCGCTGGACGCTCACCGCCGCCGGGGACCTGGTCAACACCGCGTCCGGCAAGTGCCTCGACATCCGCGACAACAACCAGGCCGACGGCGCGACCATGCAGATCTGGTCGTGCGCCGGCTCGGCCAACCAGAAGTGGACACTCACCGGCGTGAGCACCCCGACCACCCCGCCGCCGACCGGCACCCCCACCGGGCCACCCCCCTCGGACACGCCGGTGACCAATCCGGACCTCGGCCCGAACGTCAGCGTCTTCGACCCGTCGATGTCGACCTCGACCATCCAGAACCGGCTGAACACGGTCTTCGCCCAGCAGGAGACCAACCAGTTCGGCAACGCCCGGTACGCGTTGCTGTTCAAGCCCGGCAGCTACGCGGTGGACGCCAACGTCGGCTTCTTCACCCAGGTCGCCGGCCTGGGCCTCACCCCCGGCCAGACCACCGTCAACGGCCGGGTGCACGTCGAGGCGGACTGGTGGCCGGACGGCTCGCAGAACGCCACCCAGAACTTCTGGCGCTCGGCGGAGGGGCTGACCGTCAACCCGACCGGTGGGCTGGAGCGGTGGTCGGTGTCGCAGGCCGCGCCGTACCGCCGGATGCACGTGCGCGGCAACCTGGCGCTCTCCGACGGCGGCTGGTCCTCCGGGGGTTGGATCTCCGACACCAAGGTCGACGGGCAGATCCAGTCCGGCTCGCAGCAGCAGTGGATCACCCGCAGCTCGCAGATCGGCGGCTGGACCGGGTCCAACTGGAACCAGGTCTTCGTGGGGGTGCAGGGCGCGCCGGGCAACAGCTTCCCGACCCCGCCGTACACCACGATCAGCACCGCGCCGGTGGTGGCCGAGAAGCCCTACCTGTACGTGGACGCGGCCGGCGCGTACCGCGTGTTCGTGCCCGCGAAGCGCACCGACACCGCCGGCACCACCTGGGCCGCCGGCACCCCGGCCGGCCGGTCGATCTCGCTGAGCCAGTTCCAGATCGTGCGGCCCGGCGACACCGCGGCGAGCATCAACGCGGCGCTGGCCGCCGGGCGGCACCTGCTGGTCACCCCCGGCGTCTACCAGCTCGACCAGACGCTGAACGTGACCCGGCCGGGCACCGTCGTGCTCGGCCTGGGCCTGGCCACGTTCGTGCCGCGTAACGGGGTCACCGCGATGACGATCGCCGACGTCGACGGGGTGCGGCTGGCCGGCGTGCTCTTCGACGCCGGCACCACGAACTCGAACGTGCTGCTCCAGGTCGGTCCGCCCGGGTCGAGCGCCGACCACGCCGCCGACCCGACCGTGCTCTCCGACGTCTTCGTCCGGGTCGGCGGCGCGATCGCCGGCCGGGCGACCGTGAGCATGCAGATCAACAGCGACGACGTGATCGGTGACCACGCGTGGATCTGGCGGGCCGACCACGGCAACAGCGGCACGGTCGGCTGGACCGTCAACACCGGCCGCAACGGGCTGGTCGTCGACGGCGACGACGTCACGTTCTACGGCCTGTTCGTGGAGCACTACCAGCAGTACCAGACCATCTGGAACGGCGAGAACGGGCGGACCTACTTCTATCAGAACGAGATGCCCTACGACCCGCCGAACCAGGCCGCCTGGATGAACGGGTCGACCCGGGGCTGGGCCGCGTACAAGGTGGCCGACTCGGTCACCAACCACCAGGCGTGGGGGTTGGGCAGCTACTGCTTCTTCAACGTCAACCCCGCCGTGGTGAGCGCCCGCGCGTTCGAGGTGCCGGCGCGCCCGGGGGTGCGGTTCCGCAACATGGTGACGGTCTCGCTGGGCGGTGTCGGCACCATCAGCCACGTCATCAACGACACCGGGGCCGCCGTCGACAGCGGTCACCAGGTGACAAGCATCGTCAGCGGTCCCTGACGGGATCGGCGTGGGCCGGCCCCTCCTCGGGGCCGGCCCACCACCCCGACCACCCCTTAATGGCGTTCGTACATATTGACGGATATCACCGGCAGCGGCAGACTCTCGGACCACCACCACCCCCGATCCCGCTCCCGGGAGGGCGCCATGAACCGTCCCCACCTGCCGCTGAGGCGTACGGCCGCACGACTGGCCGCGCTCGCCGCGGCCACCGCCGGCGTGCTGCTCGCCGTCACCGCGCCCGCCAACGCCGCCGTGCCCGCCGGGCGCTACGTGGCGCTCGGCGACTCGTACACCGCCGGCCCACTGATCCCCACGCAGGTCGACCTGAACTGCCTGCGGTCCAACCGCAACTACCCGACGCTTGTCGCCGCGTCGGCCGGGTCGTCGTCGTTCGCGGACGTGAGCTGCTCCGGCGCCACCACCGACGACATCCTGTACGGCGGCGACGGCCAGCTCGGCATCAACCTGCCGCCGCAGCTCAACGCCGTCACCTCGGCCACGGCGCTGGTGACGGTGCAGATCGGCGGCAACGACATCGGGTTCTCCGGGATCATCAGCGACTGCGCGGAGGCGAGCGTCAGCAGCCCGCTCGGCTCGCCGTGCAAGGACCGGTTCACCGCCGGCGGCACGGACCAGCTCCGGGCCCGGATCGCGGCCACCGTGCCGAAGGTGACCACCGTGCTGCGCTCGGTCCGGCAGGCCGCGCCGAACGCGCGGGTCGTGGTGCTCGGCTACCCGGCGATCCTGCCGGACAGCGGGTACGGCTGCTGGCCGGTGGTGCCGATCGCCTACCAGGACGTGCCGTACCTGCGCGGGGTGGAGAAGGCGCTGAACAGCATGCTGGCCGACACCGCGGCGGCCAACGGCGCGAGCTACGCCGACGTCTACACCCCGTCGATCGGCAAGGACGCGTGCAAGAGCAGCGGCACCCGCTGGGTGGAGGGCCTGGTGCCGCAGAACTCGGCCGCGCCGTTCCACCCGAACGCCCGGGGCGAGCAGGGCATGGCCACCGCACTGCTGGCGCACCTGAACTGAGTCGATCCCCCGGTCGAGCCGGTCCCGCCGAGCGGCGGGGCCGGCTCGTCGCCGTTCGGCGCACCCCGATCGCCGGCAGATATTTTCGCTCGGAAGAGTAGGGGTGAAGGGTATCGACAGAGGGGCCCGCGTCGGGATAGCGTGCCCGCACTCACATCCGTCGATTGATCGGATGCCGAGCGTCGTCGCCGAAGGAGCGCCATGCCCACGTCCCGATCCGTCCGTCTGCGGCGCCGAGGTCTGCTCGGCATCCCGGCCCTGGTGGCCGCCGCGCTGACCGTGGTCGCCCGTCCCGGCGCGGCCGTCGCCGCGCCGAAGGCGGAGTGCCTGGCCGACCTGCTCCAGGAGCGGTGATGGCCACGATTCCCTGGCTGGTGGACGTGCTGCGGGCCGCCGGCGTGCAGGTCGTCGTGGAGGGCGACTGGCTCAACCGGGCCCGCCCCGGCTCGTTCGACCCGATCGGCGTGCTGTGGCACCACACCGCGGCCACCTCCAGCGCCACCAACCCGCACCCGGCGTTGAACATCTGCATCAACGGTCGCCCCGACCTGGCCGGCCCGCTCTGCCAGGCGCTCGTCGACTACCACGGCGTGTTCCACGTGATCTCCGCCGGCCGGTGCAACCACGCCGGTGTCAGCGGCGGCAGCGGGCCGATCCCGGCCGGCGACGGCAACACCCTGATGATCGGGTGGGAGATCGACTACAACGGCGTGGACCAGCGGATGACCACCGCGCAGTACACCGCCAGCATCGCCGCCACCGCCGCCGTGCTCACCCGGCTCGGCAAGGACTCCAGCTATGCCCGTGGGCACCGGGAGACCAGCACCACCGGCAAGATCGACCCGTCCTTCATCGACCTGAACACGATGCGGGCCGACGTCGCGGCGAAGATGTCCGGCGCTGGCGGCGGCTGGTCCTCGATCGTGGACAACGCGACCGCCGGCCGCTTCTCCGCCAGCGGCAACTGGGGCGTCTCGTCCTTCTCCGGGCAGCGCTACGGCGCCGACTACCGCTACGCCGACCCGGTCGCCGCCAGCGACGCCGCCTGGTACAGGTTCAACGTCCCGCGCACCGGCAACTACCGGGTCGAGGCGTGGTGGCCGGCGAACGCGGGCTACAACGCCTCGACGCCGTACGTCGTGGCCACCACCACCGGCAACCGGACCGTCTACGTCGACCAGCGGGCGACCGGCGGGCAGTGGCGCACCCTCGGCACGTTCACGCTGGCCGCCGGCGACGCCGACCGGGTGGCGGTGAGCCGGTGGAGTTCCGCCGCCGGCCTGATCATCGCCGACGCGGTCCGGCTCACCGAGGTCTGACCGGGTCGTCTGCCGGGGCGGCGGCCTCGAACCGTTCGCGGGTGAGGAACGCCAACTGGGCTCGCTTGCCCGGCAGGTCGATCTCGGCGGCCGGCTCGAAGCCCTCGGTCCGCAGACGACGCAGTGCGGCCTCGTTGCGTACGTCCGGCTCGACCACCACCCGCCGCGCCGCCGGGTCGCGCAGCAGGAACCGGATCAGCGCGGGCACCACCGCCGAGGTGAGGCCGCGCGCGTACCGTCGGGGCGGGTTGAGCAGCAGGTGCATGCCGACGTCACCGGGCCGGACCGGGTACCGCTCCCCCACCGGGTCCGCCTCCGGCCGGTAGGTCTGGAACAGGCCGACCGGCTCGTCGTCCAGCATGATCAGGTAGGCGTGGTGGGTGTCCAGCCCGTCCAGGAAGGCGTAGACCTCGCGCACCTCGTCGCGGGTGTGCGCGCCCATGCCCCAGAACCGGTTGCGGGGCAACGTGACCCAGCCGTGCAGCAGCTCGGCGTGCCGGTCCGGGCGCACCGGCGCCAGCGCCAGCTCACCGAGGTCGGGGTCGCGCTCCAGGGGAATCGTCATGGTGTCGTCCTTCGGAAGAGGGTCGGCGGGCACCGGGATCAGCGTCCCGGCGGCCCAGTGCGGAAACTGGTCGGTGAAGTGCGGGTCGCCGGGCCGCCCGGACGCGCCGAACGGGACGATCCAGCGGCTGGCCGCCCGGTCGGTCAGGTCCCAGACGTAGCGGGCGACCGGGCCCCGCCAGCAGGTGTCGGAGACGCCGGGAACACCGGACGTGGCCAGCACGCAGTCGGTGTCCCCGCCGAGCGCCGCCCGCTCCCGCATCGCGGCGACGGCGGCCGAGGTCCCGGCGGCCACGCCCAGGTGCAGTGGGTGCGGCAGGTGCCGGCGACCCCACGGCTCGGGCGGCGGCCCGGCGGCCACCTCGACCAGCGCGTCGACGCCGAGCGACACGACGTCGACGCCGGGCTCCTCGACGAGGTGTTCCAGGGCCAGGCCGATCCGGGTCGCCGGGTCGGTCCAGGGGGTGAACAGCTCGTCGTACCCGGACGGCTCGTGCAACGCCCGCAGCGACGGATGGGTGATCAACCGGCGGGCGAGCGCGGCACGCCAGGCCGCGTACGCCCCGGCGTCGGGCGATTCGGCCACCATCTCGCGGTCCCAGGCCAGCAGCCTGTCGCACAGCGCGCGGGCCGGCGCGCCGAGCCCGACGGCGTCGAGCCGGCGCAGCAGCCGGTACGTCGGGGTCGCGGGGAGGCGGGCGTCGGTGTGTACGGTGGACGCCTCGACGCCGTCGGCGAGCAGGGCGCGGATCCGCCGGGCGCGGTGCGGCGGCGCGAAGTCGACGCCGTGCGCGGCGACGTCCGGGCGACGGTCGTTGGCGCAGACCGCGACCCCTTCGACCTTGTCGTCCACCATCGGCAGGTAGTCGCCGCGCCAGTGGTGGCGCGGGTCCCAGCCGGGCACCGGCTCGCGGCGGCAGCGGTCGTCGCGTACCGGGACCAGGCCGGCGACCAGGCGCCGGACCGTGCCGCCGGGGTCGGCGACGAGCACGCTGTTGACCGGCTCGACCCAGTCGCGCAGCGCGTCCGCGACGTCGCCGGCGTGTCGGGCGCGCAGCAGCGGCAGCAGCGCCTCGAAGCCGAGCCGGGCCTCGACACGGCTCGGCGTGCGCAGGCTGAGCGCCTCGCCGGTGACCCGGTCGTGGTCGACGACCGGGCCGCGCGCCGTCTCCACGATCTCGACGCGTTCGACCGGGCCGCCGCGCACCTCGATCTCCTCGACGTGCCGCGCGACCGGCACCCAGCCGGCGGCGTCGCGCGCCAGCAGCCGGTCACCGTCGCGGCGGAGCTGTTCGCGGTAGACGTCCTGGTAGTCGGCCATCGCGTTGGTGACGGCCCAGGCGACCCCGCCGGCATGACCGAAGTGCGGCAACCCGGGTACGCCGGGAAAGGCCAGCCCGACCACGTCGAACTCCGGGCAGGCGAGCCGGATCTGCTGGTAGACGCCGGGTAGTTCGAGCAGCCGGTGCGGGTCACCGGCGATCAGCGGGCCGCGTCCGGTGGCCGGGTCGGCGGGCAGCGCCCAGGCGTTGCTGCCGGCGGACGCCGGCCCCTCCACCGCGAACCGGCCGACCGCGTCGGGGCCGAGCGTGCGGGCGACGTGCGCGTGCCAGAGCTTGTTCGGGAACGTGGAGAACAGCGCGTGCTGGACCAGGAACACGCCGAGCGGCGTCCACGGCCGCCATGGCTCCGGCGCGCTGCCGGTGGCGGCGAACTCGGGCGTGGCGGCGGCACCCTCGGCGAGCCCGTCGTTGACGCCGTCGACGTACGCCGCGACCCACCGGCGGGTGGCCGGGTCGAGTCGGTCGTGGCAGCGGCGGGCGGTGTCGTCCAGGCGGGCGCGCCTGGCGAACCGGTCCCACGGCAGCTCCGTGGCGCCGACGTGGGCGGCGAGTCGCCCCTCCGCCCGCCACCGTTCGACGCTGAGCTGCCAGGCCCGGTCGCCCGCGGTGACGCGGCCCTGGAGGTACGCGAGCGCGTCCACGTCGTCGGCCCACAGCTGCGGTACGCCCCACCGGTCGCGTTCGACACGCATCCGACCACCCCTCCTTGATAGTTAGGTGAGCCTAACCTAATCTGACTGCCGCGTGGCCGTCGCCGCGCCCCTGTCCGCACGACCACCGGGAAGCCGCATGAGTTCGACCGTCAGCGCCGCGCGCGCCCACCTGTTCCACACCGGATCCGTCGAGCGGTACCGGGACGTGCTGACCCGCGGCGTCGAACGGGTCGCCCGCCGGGTCGCCGACGTGGACCGACCGGGCACCGGCGTCCGGCCCGAGGCGCTCGCGCCGCTGGTCGGCGGCATCGACCTGGACCGGCCGCTGGGCGACACCGACGCCGCCCTGGACGAGCTGCACGACATCTGGCTACGCGACGCGATCTGGTTCCACCACCCGCGCTACCTGGCCCACCTGAACTGCCCGGTGGTCATCCCGGCGCTGCTCGGCGAAGCGGTGCTCAGCGCCGTCAACTCCTCGCTGGACACCTGGGACCAGAGCGCCGGCGCGACGCTGATGGAACGCCGGCTGATCGACTGGACGGCCGAACGGATCGGCCTCGGCGCCACCGCCGACGGCGTGTTCACCAGCGGGGGCACCCAGTCGAACCTCCAGGCGATGCTGCTGGCCCGGGAGGAGGCGTACCGGCGGGAGGTGGGCTCGGCCGCCACCCGGCCGGCCCGGCCGGAGGTGCTGGCCCGGCTGCGCGTCGTCACCTCGGCGGCCGGTCACTTCAGCGTGCAGAAGGCCGCCAAGCTGCTCGGCCTCGCCGCCGACGCGGTGCTCACCGTGCCCACCGACGCCGGCCGGCGGATGCGCACCGACGAGCTGGCCCGCACCATCGACCGCTGCCGGCGCGACGGTCAGGTGGTGATGGCGGTCGTCGCCACCGCCGGCACCACCGACTTCGGCACCATCGACCCACTGCCGGAGATCGCCGACATCTGCACCGCCGCCGGCGTCTGGCTGCACGTGGACGCCGCGTACGGGTGCGGGTTGCTGGTCTCCCCCACCCGCCGGCACCTGCTCGACGGCATCGAGCGGGCCGCCTCGGTGACCGTCGACTACCACAAGTCGTTCTTCCAGCCGGTCAGCTCCAGCGCGCTGCTGGTGCGCGACGGCCGGACGCTGCGGCACGCCACCTGGCACGCCGACTACCTCAACCCGGCCCGCGCGGCCGAGCAGGGCATCCCGAACCAGGTGGACAAGAGCCTCCAGACCACCCGACGCTTCGACGCGGGCAAGCTGTGGCTGACGCTGCGGATCATGGGACCGGACGCGATCGGCGCGCTGTTCGACCGCGTCGTCGACCTCGCCGCCGACGCCTGGCGGCACCTCGACGCCGATCCCCGCTTCGAGGTGGCGGCCCCCGCCCAGTTGAGCACCGTGGTCTTCCGGTACGTGCCACCCGACGCGCCGCCGCACCTGGTGGACGAGGCGAACCTGCACGCCCGGGAGGCGCTCGCCGCCTCCGGCGCGGCGCTTGTCGCCGGCACGAAGGTGGACGGCGCGCACTGGCTGAAGCTGACGCTGCTCAACCCGGAGACCACCGTGGACGACGTGCTCGCGGTGCGCGACCTGATCGCCGAGCACGCCGCCTGGTACGCCCGCACCGCGGCCACGCTGTCCCCGGTCGGTTGAGGAGCACCATGTCGACGTACGACTTCATCGCCGTCGGGCTGGGCCCGTACAACCTCGGTCTGGCCTGCCTGACCGCGCCGATCGACGACCTGGACGGGCTGTTCCTGGAGACCCGCGACGACGTCGACTGGCATCCCGGGATGCTGCTCGAATCGGCGCGGTTGCAGACGCCGTTCCTGGCCGACCTGGTCACGCTCGCGGACCCGACCTCGCCGTACTCGTTCCTGAGCTACCTCAAGGAGACCGGTCGGCTCTACCCGTTCTACATCCGGGAGAGCTTCTTCCCACTGCGCGCCGAGTACAGCGCCTACTGCCGCTGGGCCGCCGCCAAGCTGGCGAACCTGCGCTTCCGGCACACCGTCACCCGGGTCGAGTACGACGACACCGACGACCGCTATGTGGTGCACGCGGACACGCCGGACGGGCCGGTCACCCACCGGGCCCGGCACCTGGTGCTGGGCACCG
The DNA here is from genome assembly GCF_027925725.1 of Micromonospora sp. AKA38. Classification (NCBI taxonomy): domain Bacteria; kingdom Bacillati; phylum Actinomycetota; class Actinomycetes; order Micromonosporales; family Micromonosporaceae; genus Micromonospora; species Micromonospora sp. AKA38. The sequence continues at coordinate 1,966,122 of NZ_BNEI01000005.1, forward strand.
GCACCCCGCCGCACCTGCCGCCGGCGTGCGCGGGCCTGGGCGGCGACCTGATCCACACCTCGCGCTACCGGGAGCACCGGGCGGCGTTGCGGGCCAAGCGCAGCATCACCGTCGTCGGCAGCGGGCAGAGCGCCGCCGAGATCTACCACGAGCTGCTCAACGACATCGACACCTACGGCTACCAGCTCAACTGGGTGACCCGCTCGCCGCGGTTCTTCCCGCTGGAGTACACCAAGCTGACGCTGGAGATGACGTCACCGGACTACGTGGACTACTTCCACGCGCTGCCGGAGGAGACCCGCTACCGGCTGGAGGCCGCGCAGAAGCCGCTGTTCAAGGGCGTCAACGCCGACCTGATCAACGACATCTACGACACGCTCTACGCCAGGAGCCTGACCGGCCCGGCCCCGACCCGGCTGCTCACCAACACCGAACTGGTCGACGCCGCGTACGCCGACGGGCGCTACCGGCTGGAGCTGCGCCACACCGAGCAGGACCGCCCGTTCACGCTGGACACCGAAGGTCTGGTGCTGGCCACCGGCTACCGCCACCGGCTGCCGGATTTCCTCGCGCCGGTGCGCGACCGGCTGCGCTTCGACACGCACGGCCGCCTCGACGTGGCCCGCAACTACAGCGTCGACCGCACCGGGCGGGGCGTGTTCCTCCAGAACGGCGGCACCCACACGCACAGCATCACCTCGCCCGACCTGGGCATGGGCGCGTACCGCAACTCGTGGATCATCCGGGAGCTGACCGGCCGGGAGCACTACCCGATCGAGAAGGCCATCGCGTTCCAGGAGTTCGGGGTGCCGGCATGAGCGAATGCACCGAGCGCAGCGAGGGCCGTGAGCGCATGCCCAGCCGGCACAGCATGAGCGAATGCACCGAGCGCAGCGAGGGCCGTGAGCGCATGCCCAGCCGGCACAGCATGAGCGTGTTCACGCGGATCGACGCGCGACTCGGACTGTTCGCGCTGCGCCCGCTGGACCCGGACGCCGACGCGCCGCTGCTGCACCGCTGGGTCACCCACCCGAAGTCGGCGTTCTGGCTGATGCAGGACGCCGACGTGGCCGGCGTCGCCGAGGAGTACCGGCGGATCGCCGCCCACCCGCACCACGACGCGTACCTCGGATCCTGGCGCGGCCGACCGGCGTTCCTGGCCGAACGCTACGACCCGGCCCGGGTGGAACTGGTCGGCCTCTACCCGCCGGAGCCCGGCGACGTCGGCATGCACTTCCTCTGCGCGCCCACCGACGCGCCCGCGCACGGCTTCACCCGTGCCGTCATCACCACGGTCCTGGCGTGGCTCTTCGCCGACCCGGCCACCCGCCGGGTGGTGGTGGAGCCGGACGTGCGCAACCACGCCGTGCACGCGCTCAACGCTGCCGTCGGCTTCACCGTCGTCGGCGAGATCCGCAAGCCGGAGAAGGACGCGCTGCTCAGCGTCGTCACCCGGGACCAGTTCCGCGACGCCACCGAAGGAGACAAGCCGGCGTGAACCCCCTCGCATCCGTCGACCACCTGACCCCCGAGGCGTGGGCGACCGCCAACCGGCTGCTGGTCCGCAAGGCGCTCGCCGAGTTCGCCCACGAACGTCTGATCACCCCCGAGCCGGCCGGCGACGGGTGGTGGCTGGTGCGCGGCGACGCGGTGGAATACCGCTTCGCGGCGCAGCGCCTCGCGCTGGACCACTGGCACGTCGACGCGGCCAGCATCACGCGGCGCCGCGACGGCCGGGAGCTGCCTCCCGACGCGGTCGACCTCTGCCTGGAGCTGCGCGGCCAGCTCGGCCTCACCGACGCGGTCCTGCCGGTCTACCTGGAGGAGATCACCTCCACGCTCGCGGGCACCGCGTACAAGCTGGGCCGGCCGGCGGTCACCGCCGCCGAGCTGGCCGCCGCCGACTTCCAGGCCGTCGAGACCGGCATGACCGAGGGACACCCGTGCTTCGTGGCCAACAACGGCCGGCTCGGCTTCGGCGTCCACGACCATCACCGGTACGCCCCGGAGGCCGCCGCACCGGTCCGGCTGCTCTGGCTCGCCGCGCACCGCGACCACACCACGTTCACCAGCGCCGACGACCTGGACTACGACACGCTGGTCCGGGCCGAGCTGGGCGCGGAGACGCTCGCCCGGTTCGCCGCCACGCTGGCCGGGCTCGGTCTCGACCCGACCGACTACCTGCTCGTCCCGGTGCACCCGTGGCAGTGGTGGCACAAGCTCGCCGTCACGTTCGCCGGTGAGGTCGCCGCGCGGCGGCTGGTCTGCCTGGGCGAGGGGCCCGACGAGTATCTCGCCCAGCAGTCCGTCCGGACCTTCTTCAACGTCACCGACCCGGCGAAGCACTACGTCAAGACCGCGCTGTCGGTGCTGAACATGGGCTTCATGCGCGGGCTGTCCGCCGCGTACATGGAGGCGACGCCGGCCATCAACGACTGGCTGGCCGCGCTGGTCGCCGACGACCCGGTGTTCACCCGCGCCGGGCTGACCATCCTGCGGGAGCGGGCCGCGATCGGCTACCGGCACCGGCAGTACGAGGCGGCTACCGCGCCCGGGTCGCCGTACCGGAAGATGCTGGCCGCGCTCTGGCGGGAGAGCCCGGTGCCCGGCCTGGCGCCGGGCCGGCGCCTGGCCACCATGGCGTCGCTGCTGCACGCCGACCGGGACGGCCGCCCGTTGGCCGGCGCGCTGATCGCGGCCTCCGGGCTGACGCCGGTGGACTGGCTGCGCCGCTACCTGGACGCCTACCTGGTGCCGCTGCTGCACAGCCTGTACGCCTACGACCTGGCGTTCATGCCGCACGGCGAGAACGTCATCCTGGTGCTGGACGGCGGCATCGTGGAGCGGGTGGTGTTCAAGGACATCGCCGAGGAGATCGTGGTCATGGACCCGGACGCCGACCTGCCGGAGCGGGTCCGCCGGGTACGGGCGACGGTGCCGGACGACGAGAAGATCCTGGCCATCTTCACCGACGTGTTCGACTGCTTCCTGCGGCACCTGAGCGCCACCCTGCACACCGCCGGCGTGCTCGATCAGGACGACTTCTGGCGCACGGTCGCCGAGTGCGCCGCCGGCTACGCCGCGACGGTGCCGCACCTGGCCGAGCGGATGCGGCGGCACGACCTGTTCGCGCCGGAGTTCCCGCTGTCCTGCCTCAACCGGCTCCAGCTCCGGAACAACCAGCAGATGGTGGACCTGACCGACCCGTCCGCCGCGCTCCAGTTCGCCGGCACGCTGACAAACCCGATCGCCCGCTTCGCGCCGCCACGCTAGGCGCCCCCGCCGTGGAGATCTTGGTAGGAAAAGGCCCCTATGGGGGCCGTTCCTTTCCAAGATCTCGCCCGCCACCCCGGAAGCCGGGGGGGTGGCACGGTGGCCGGTCAACCGTCAGGCGGCGGACCCAGCCGAGCCTCGTGCAGCAGCTCGGCCATGTCGACGGCGAGCCCCGCAGCTAGCCGGATGCCAAAATCTCTGCTCGTCACGGCGGGCAGGGCAGGTCCGATGACGACAACGGACCGGCCGGCGTTTGACGTCCACGCCGTTCCACTCATGGCGCGCAGGCCGAGTGGGTGGAACGGCATGGCTGTCTCCGCGCCCGTTTGACGTTCATGCCGTTCCACCCACCGCTTGCACTGCACCCCGCGCTCCGGGCCGGTGGTGGCGACAGCACTCCGGTTCACCTTCGGGGAGGTGTGGCGTGCGGCGGTCAGTGGTGGATCGGCATGGCCAGGGTCCGGTCGCAGTGGGACCGGTCCTCGGGCAGGTGCGAGGCGAGCACGACCGTCGACTCCGGACGGCGGTCCAGCGCGGCCCAGAACAGCGCCCGCGTCTGCGCGTCGAGGGACCGGCCGGGCTCGTCCAACAGGATCACCGGCGGGTCCCCGAGCAGGGCGCGGGCGACGCTGACCCGGGCCCGCATGCCGGCCGAGCAGCGGCTCGCCGGCTGCCGGGCGTACGAGGCGATGGCGAACTCCTGCTCGACCCGGGCGACCGCGTCGGCGGCACGGCGGGTGGGCAGGCGCATCCGGGCCACCAGCATCAGGTTGTCGTGCGCGGAGAGCCCGCCGCAGAGCGTCTGCTCCGGGGCGAGCGCGACGCCGACCAGGCGGCGGGCGGCGGCGGAGCCGGCCGGGTGACCGGCGACGGTGGCCCGGCCGCGGCTCAGCGTGAGGACGCCGGCCAGGCAGCGCAGCAGCGTGGTCTTGCCCGTGCCGTTGCCGCCGGCGAGCAGCAGCCGGGTGCCGGGCGCGACCTCCAGATCGAGGCCCGAGAAGATCGCGCGCCGTCCGAAGGCGCGCCCGGCATCGTGCAGTCGCAGCATGACCTGCCGATCCTAGCGAGCCGGGCCGGCCGAAGTGGTATATCGGAGGTAGCACAGTATCGATTTATGTGAATCCGACTCGGAAGGCGCGCTCGATGTCACCGCTGCTCCGTCTCCGCGACCGGACCGCACCGGGCGCCACCCCGGCGGCTCCTGGACGCCACCCCGGGTCCGTCGGGGCACGGTCGTGACCGCCGGCCTCGCGATGCGCTGCCTGGCCCTGGACGCCCTCGCGGTGGCCACCAGCGACCTGCTGCGCCGGCACGGCGTCGACTGCCTGCTGCTCAAGGGCGCCGGCCTGGCCCGCCGGCTCGGCGTCGACCGGGTCTACGGGGACGTGGACCTGCTCGTCGCGCCAGCGACCGTGCCCGCCGTGCGGGACGCCCTGCACGCCGCCGGCTACCGACCGACGCTGCCGCCCGAGCCGTACGACGTCGCGGCGCGCTGGCACGAACAGCCCTTCACCGCCCCCGGCGCGCTGCCGTTGACCGTGGACCTGCACCGCGGCTTCGCCGGCGTCGGCGACCCGGACGCGCTGTGGCGGTCGCTGCGCGACCCGGCGGAACCGCTCGACCTGGCCGGCGGACGGGTCCTCGTCCCCGACGAGGCCGGGACCGCGCTGCTGGCCGCGCTGCACGCCGCCTGCCCGGGCGGCAGCGACAAACCCGCGCTCGATCTGGACCGCGCGCTCGCGGTGCTGCCGCCGTCCGCCTGGGCCGTCGCCGGTCGACTGGCCACCCGCTGCGACGCCGTCCCGGCGTTCACCGTCGGAATGCGGCTGCGGCCGGCCGGCGCGACGGTCGCCGACCGGCTCGGTCTGTCCGCCACGGCCGAGCCGGCGTCGGCGTGGCTCGCCGCCCGACGCGCCACCCCCACCACGGTCGGGCTGGCCGGCGCGGTGGAAGTGCCCGGCCCGTGGCCCCGCCGGCTGCGCCTGCTCGCCCGGCTGGCGCTGCCGGCACCGGCGTACCTCCGGCAGGTCGACCCGGCGGCGCGCGGCGGCCGGTGGCGCCTGGTGCGGGCGTACGCCCGCCGGACCTGGCGGCACGTCCGGTGGCTGCCCCGGGGGGTGCGGGAGCTGCGGACCGCGCGGCGGCGTCATGGCTGACCCGGTACGCGCGCTGCGCGCGCTGGCCCGGGTGACGCGCCGGCACGGGCCGCTCGGCCTGGCGCTGGTGGCGTGGACGCTGCTGGCCTGCCGACGGGTGCGCCGGCAACTCGCCCGCGGCGGGCTGGGCGCGGTGCGTCTGCCCGCGCCGCCGCCCGGCGGCACCGACGCGCTGGTCCGGCAGGCGTTGCGACGCGGCGGCGGCAACTGCCTGGAGAGCGCGCTGGTGCGCCAGCGTTTCCTGGCCCGGCGGCGGGTGCTGCGGACCGTGGTGATCGGAGTCAGCGCGCCGGGCACCGGCTTCCACGCGCACGCCTGGCTCGACGGCGACCCCGACCCGCACCGGCACGAGCTGGCGGAGATCCTGCGCCGGCCCGTGCCGCCCGCCTGGCTGCCCTGACCGGAGTCAGAGCCGTTCGAGCAGCCCGGCGGCCTCCAGGTCGGCCAGGAACGAGCGCACATCGGCGACCGCTCGCTCCCGCTCGACCTCGGCCTGGCCGACCAGCACCTCGGCCAGTTGGGCGGTGGAGGCGCCGGCCACGAGATACGGCCACAGCGCGGTGGCGGCGCGGTCCAGCGCGAAGTAGACGGACTGCCCGACGTCCAGCAGCACCGTCTCGTCGCCGTTGGTCCGCCACGCCACCCGGTCGCCGCGGACCCGGTACAACACGGACGGTTCACTGGTCATCTCGGCGCCTCCAGATCGGGTCGTCCCTCGGTGGCCGACAGGCCGGCCAGCCACACCTGCTGCACCAGCGCCGCCGTGCGTGAGTCGAACCGCCAGCGCGACCACTCCCGACGCAGTGCCGCCACGTCGACGAGCGAGTCGTCGACACCGCTGCCGTCCCAGGCGCTCACCAGCTCGCGGGTGGCCGCCCGGAGGAACACCTCGTCGAAGGTGGCCTTGCGGCGCGGCGTGATGATCACCGGGGGCAGCGCGGCGTCGGCGATCACCGCGAGCAGCTCCCGACGCGACGGGGACCGCAGCCGGCCGTGGCGGGCGGCCAGCGCGGCGGCGAACCGCTCGTCCAGCAGCGGCGCCACGGCCAGCACGTCGTGGTCGGCGGCGATCGCGGCCAGGCCGACCCGGGTCATGGTGAGGTCCCGGCGGCGCAGGTGCCAGGCGATCCGGGCGGCCAGCCGGTGCGGCTCGGCGCGCTGCTCGGCGACGAACGCGCGGCGCGCCTGCCGGGCCACCTCCGGGCGCAGCCAGGGCAGCGGATCCGGCGGCCGGCGTCGCAGCCCGGCCCGGAGCCGGCCGAGCCGGGCCCGCAGCGAGGCCGGACGCCGCCGCCAACCGTCGAGAATCTGGTCGCCGCCGACGCCGGTGAGCAGCGCGCCGCCGCGGGCCAGCTCCACGATCGGCAGGTGTAGGTGCCGGCTCGGCGGGTGCACCTGGCCGTACCGGGTCAGCAGCCGGCGGGCGACCGGCCCGACCAGGTCCAGGTCGTCACCGGCCTGGAGGATCTGCCACTGCCGGGTCAGGTCCAGCTCCGCGATGATCTTGGCTTGCCAGGGCGTCTCCTGCGCACGGGGCGCGTCGGTGAACCGCCAGGTGACCGGCACCGGGTCGGGCAGCCCCTCCCGCCGCGCCACCCGGGCGGCGATGGCCAGCACCAGCGAGGAGTCCAGCCCGCCGGAGAAGCTGACCAGGCAGGGCGGCCGGCGCAGCGCCGGCAGCACGGCCCGTTCCAGGGCCACCAGCGGCGACAGCGCCGGACCGGACCGGGCAGCCGGCGTGGGCGCGGCCGGGTCCAGGCCGAGCACGACGCCGTACGCCACGTCGCGGGCGGTGGGACGCGGGATCAGGTCAGTCACGGGTGAGCACCCCTCTGCGCCGGGCCAGCCACAGCGCACGGTCGAAGATCCAGGCGGCGAGCGGCAGCAGCACCGCGGCGGCGACGGCCAGCGTCCCGGCGGCCCGGCCCCAGTCGCCGCCGGCGAGCGCGGCCCGCAGCCCGTCCAGCGCGACCCGGGTGGGCAGCACCGCGCACACCGGGTGCAGGACGCCGGGCAGCGCCGAGATCGGGAAGTAGGTACCGGACAGGAACGACAGCGCCACCACCAGCAGCCGGGCCGCCGGGTCGCCGTACCCGACCGCCACGGTGAGGCCCATCAGCGCCATTCCGAACGGCAGCGCGCCCAGCACGGCGAGGACCAGCATCACCACCGCCCCGGGCCAGGACGTGTCGGCGACGTGCAGGCCCAGGACGCCGGCCAGCAGGCCCAGGTAGAGGCCGGCGCGCAGCAGCGCGAACGCGAACGGGTACGCCACCAGCCCCAGCGCCAGCGACCAGCCCGGCGCCGGCTGCGCCGCCCACAGCTCCAGCATCCCGTCCCGCTGCTCGGCGGCCACCCGCGTGACCACCTGCACGATCGCGGACTGGAGCACCAGCAGGAACACGATGCCCACCGCGACGAAGTCGAAGTAGCCGCCAGGGCCGGTGAAGCCGGCGCCCGGGTGCGGGACGAGCACCCGGGAGACGAACAGGAACGCCAGCAGGTTCAGCACGCCGAACACCAGGTCCAGCAGGAACGGCACACGCAGCCCACGGCGCTCGGTGAGGTCCCGGCGCAGCAGCGCCGCCACCGCGCGCCCGGCGAGCCGCCACCGAGACGGCACGCCGCGGGCAGCCGGAGTCCCGGGTACGGCGACCGATGCCTCGACGCCCCTCATCCGCATCTCCTCCCGGCGGTGAGCACCCGACCGGACCGCGACCCTTGCGGGGCGGGGACCGGCCGACCGGGGTCGGCATCGTCGCGTGACTCCGATCGGCCGGCCGTCTGCGCCGGGCCGGGTGCAACGGCTCGGACAGGGCAGACGTTAGAACCGGGCGACGACGCCCGCCGGAACGTCCGAACAGTCAGCTACCCGACAATCTCGCCCGTCGCACTGCGTAACCACATTGTCGTTTTCTCCCGTCCTGATCGGCCCTGCTACGGGAACGTGGAGTGTGGAGCGGATATCGTGTTGCCGGCCGAAGAATCGATCCGACCCGTCGCATCGCGCCCGTGTTCGCAAATCGGTCGGTGAATTGCGGAAAGTGGATCGGCTGTTCTATTCGGCGTGTCTGAGGCGGTGCATCCGTTCGTGTCGGGCCGTTGCCCTCCGGCAAGTGACCCGTTCAATGAGGCGTACGAGCGCCGGAACGGTGCAGCGGGAGGTGACACGTGACCGGGCAGGGGACGGGCCGACCGGAGTCGGCCGACCGCGACGTGGTGGAGACGGACGACCCCGAGCACGCGCACCACCTGATGGCCCGCCGGTTCGGTGCCCACCGGGCCCGGATCTCCGGTTCCCGTGATCGCTTCCGCTACCGTCGGGAGACCCGGGGCGCGGACGAACTCCACCTCGACGAGGTGTGGTACACGCTCTCCGCCCGATCCGAGAACTCGCCCTATCCCGGCTTCGCGGCGCTCACCGTGGCACGCGGCCGGTACGGCTTCCTGCACCGGGGTGACGAGCTGCACCTCGGCCCGGGCACCACCGGCCGCTATCCCGACGTGTCCTTCACGCTGCTCGCCGACGACGTGGCGGCCTCCGTCGTCCGGTTGCCGACGCCCCGGATCGCGGCGGTCGCCGCCACCCGCACCGGGTTGCCCGCCGCCGCGTTCCGCTTCACCGCGCTCGCGCCGCTGTCCCCCACCATGGCGACGCTGTGGCAGTCGACCGCGGCGTTCCTCCGGCACCAGCTCGTCGACGACGCCGTGACGGCCAGCCCGCTGACCCGCGCCGGCCTGGTGGACCTGGCCGTCGCCACCGCGCTGGCGGTGTTCCCGAACACCACCATGACGCTGCCCTACCTGGCCGCCCCACCGGCCGTACGTCCGGCGTCGGTGCGCCGGGCCGCCGAGTTCATCGAGGCGCACGCCGCCCGACCACTGACCGTCGCGCAGATCGCGACGGCCTGCGACGTCAGCCCGCGCGCGTTGCAGGCCGCGTTCCAGCGACACCACGGGCAGAGCCCGATGGCGTTCCTGCGCGCGGTCCGGCTCCGCCGGGCACACCAGGACCTCACCCGTGCCCGAGCGGGGCAGACCGTGGCCGGCACCGCCCGCGACTGGGGCTGGACCCACGCCGGGCGGTTCGCCCAGGCGTACCGCGAGACCTACGGCTGCCACCCCGGCGACACGCTGCGCGCGGCGGGAGTGCTGGCGCCGACGGAGCGGGAGCGGTGACCGACGGCCGCTCGGCGCGGCGGTTCGAGCTGTCCACCCGGGACCCGGAGGTCGCCCGTCGGGCCATCGCCGGGATGTGCGGCGAGCACCGCCCGCACTTCCGGGGCACCCGACGCGAGTTCCACTTCGCGTGGCGGGGCGTGCAGGCCGGACCGCTCGGCCTCACCCGGGCCGCGCACTCCATGGACGCCCGGGCGGAGGCCGGGCCGTACCCCGACTTCCTGGCCGTGCACGTGGTCCGGGGCCGGTGCCGGTTCGCCGACGGCGACGAGGATCTGCAGGTGCCGGCCGGTGGCGTCGGCCGGTATCCGCTGCGCCGGTTCGTGCTGTACTGGACCGACCCGGTGGCCACCATGGTCCGGCTGCCGATGGACCTGGTGGCGCACGTCGCGGCCAGTCGGGTGGATGCGGCCCCGCACACGTTCCGCTTCCTCGGCCTCGCGCCGGTGTCGCCGGCCATGGCCCGGGCCTGGGCGCACCTGTCCGCGTTCCTGTACCGGATGTCCGCCGTCGGCGACGACGGCCTGGACCAGCCGCTGATCCAGGCGTCGCTGGCCGACCTGACCGCGGCCACCTCGCTCACCGTCTTCCCGAACACCACCATGACCAGCAGTTACGTGCCGCAACCCCGCCGGGTCGCGCCCTCGGTCGTCCGACGCGCGCAGGCGTACCTGGACGAGCACGCCGCCGCACCGGTCACCGTGGCCCAGGTCGCCGCCGCCTGCGGCGTCGGACCGCGCGGACTCCAGGCCGCCTTCCAACGGCACCTCGGCTACAGCCCGCTCACCTACCTCCGTCAGGTGCGGCTGGACCGGGCACACCGGGACCTGCTCACCGCCGACCCGGCCGGCGGCGAGACGGTCGCCGGCATCGCCCGCCGCTGGGGCTGGACCAGCCCCGGCCGCTTCGCCGCCGCCTACCGCGAGGCGTACGGCCGGCCGCCGCACGAGACGCTGCGCGGGTGACCGGTCAGCACTCGGCCCGACCGGCCCGCCAGTAGCCCATGAACGCCACCGCCCGACGGTCGAGCCCACGGTCGGTGACCAGGTGCCGGCGCAGGCCCCGGATCACCGCCGCCTCGCCGGCCAGCCAGGCGTAGAGCGCGGCGTCGGCCGGCCGCTCCGGCACCTCCCAGAGGACGTCCCGGTCGACGTCCACCTCGGCCGGCGGCGGGCCGGCCGGCGACCCGGTCGGCGGCGGCAACAGCCGGGCGGCGAGGGCGGTCACCGCCTCGGTGAGCCGGCTGCCGTGCGGGGCGCCGCCCCGGGGCAGCCAGGTCACCGTCACGCCGGCCGGAACGCGGCACGGCAGTTCGTCCCCCACCGCCGGCACCTCCACCACGGCGTGGCCGTGCGCGTCAGCCGGCAGCCGGTCCAGGATCGCGCAGATCGCCGGCGCGGCGGTCTCGTCGCCGGCCAGCAGCAGCGTGGCACCGGCCGGCGGCCGGAACTCGACGCCGCCGTGCCCGCCCGGCCAGCCGGCGTCCGGGCCGACAAGCGCGAGCCGGTCGCCGAGGCGGGCGCGGCGGGCCCACCGGGTGGCCGGGCCGCCGTCGCCGTGCAGCGCCACGTCCACGTCGATCTCGTACGCCGCCGGCCGGGCCGCCCGGACCGTGTAGGTGCGGATCGGGCTGCGTTCCTCCGCCGGCAGGTCCCGCCACCGCTGGTACCAGTCCGGTCCGTCGGGCAGTTCCGCCGCGCCGCCGTCGACCAGCGGCAGCGCCAGCTTGATCCGCTGGTCGTAGCCGTTGTCGGCGAACCGGTCCAGGTCCGGTCCGGTGAACGTGACGCGCAGGAACGACGGGCCGAGCCGGCGCAGCGCGCGGACCTCGACGGTGAACACGCGCCACGGCGCGGCGGCCAGGGTGCTGGTCATGGTGATTTCCTCTCGGGCTCAGCGGGTGCCGGCGGCGGTGCGGGAGCGCCACAGCAGCCAGACGAAGTAGGGGGTGCCGATCAGTGCGGTGACCAGGCCGGCGGGGACCTGCGCCGGGGCGATGACGGTGCGGCCGAGCGTGTCGGCGAGGCTGACCAGCGTGGCGCCGAGCAGCACCGCCACCGGCAGCACGCGGGTGTGCCGGCCGCCGACCAGCGCCCGCGCGGCGTGCGGCGCGACCAGGCCGACGAAGCCGATCACGCCGACCGCCGACACGGCGGTGGCGGTGAGCAGCGCGGCCAGGCCGAGCGCGACCAGCCGGGCGCGTTCCAGCCGGACGCCGAGCACCCGGGGCGTGTCGTCGTCGAGCGACAGCAGGTCCAGTTCCCGGCGTACCGCGGCCACCACCGGCACGGCGACCAGCAGCGCCAGCGCCACCGGCAGCACCTGCGGTGCGGTGCGCCCGTAGGTGGAGCCGGACAGCCAGGTCAGCGCCTTGCCGGTGTTCCACGGGTCGGAGGAGACCACGATGAACGTGATGACCGCGGCGCCGCCCTGCCAGACCGCGAAGCCGATCAGGACGAGCCGGTCGGAGTTCAGCCCGCGCCGCCGCGCCAGCCCGTAGACCAGCGCGAACGCGGCCACCGCGCCGAGCCCGGCCGCGCCGGAGAGCATGAGCACGCCGGCCGTCGGGGCGAACGTCAGCAGCGCCACCGCGCCGATCCCCGCGCCGCCGGTGATGCCGAGGATGCCCGGCTCCGCGAGGGGGTTGCGGCAGACCGCCTGCACGGTGGTGCCGGCCAGGGCGAGGGCCGCGCCGGCCAGCAGCGCCGCCGCGACGCGCGGCCAGCGGGCGTCCAGCACGAAGGTGTACGCCGGCCCGGTGCGCCCCTGGAGCCAGTTGACGATGTCGCCGAGCAGCACCCACGTGTCCCCGGCGAGCATGCCCACCACCAGCGCCGCGACGACCGCCACCGCGCAGACCGTGACGACCGAGGTGTGCACGGCGCGGGAGCGGACGGCGGCGTGGCCGCCCGGGGGTTGCCGGGTGGGCCCGGCGTCGCGGTGCCGGCGGGCCAGCCAGACCAGCAGCACCGCGCCGAACAGCGTGGTGACCACGCCGGTGGGCACCTCCACCCCGGCCTGGCCGCCGAGCACGGCGCGCAGCAGCACATCGGAGCCGAGCACGATGATCACGCCGACCAGGCCGGCCAGCGGCAGCAGCACCCGGTGCCGGTGCACCTCGGGCACCCACCGGCCGAGCAGCCGGACGATCACCGGCGCGCCGAGTCCGACGAACCCGATCGGGCCGGCGAGGGTGACCGCCGCGGCGGAGAGCAGCACCGCGAGCAGCACCACGACGAGCCGGGTCCGGCGTACGTCCAGCCCGAGCACGGTGGCGGTGTCGTCGCCGAGGGCGAGCAGGTCCAGCCGGTGCCCGAGCGCGACCAGCAGCAGCGCGGCGAGCACGATCACCGGGCCGAGCTGGGTGACCGCCACCAGGTCGCCCTGCACGAGCGAGCCGTTGCCCCAGGCGAACAGCCCGATGGTGGCCTGCTCGAACAGCAGCAGGAGCAACATGGTGAGCGAGGCGAGCGCCATCGCGGTGGCCGAGCCGGCGAGGATCAGCCGGGTGGTCGCGGCCTGGCCGCCGGCCGACAGCAGCATCACCAGCGCGGCGGCGGCCAGCCCGCCGCAGAACGCCAGTCCGCCGGCGGGCAGCGCCGGCAGCGCGATGCCGAACGCGGCGGTGGTCACGATCGCCAGGTGGGCGCCGGCGTTCACGGCGAGCGTGTCCGGCGAGGCGAGCGGGTTGCGGGTGGTGGACTGGAGCGCCGCGCCGGCGAACCCGAGCGCCACGCCGACCGCCAGGCCGGTGAGCAGGCGCGGCAGCCGGGAGGCGACAAGCACCCGGGCGGTCTCGTCGTCCGCGCCGGTGAGCAGCCGGAGCAGGTCGAGCGCGCCCACCGACGACGTGCCCTGAGTGAGGTGCACCGCGGTGACCGCAACCAGCAGCGCGGCGGCGAGCAGGAACGCGCCGGCGACCCGGCGGCGGCGGGCCGGTGGCGGCCCGACCGGGGCCGGCCGGGTGGCCGGCTCCGGTACGGCGGTGGCGATCATCGGGCTCAGGCCGTGTAGACGGCGACGAGCTGGTCGACGTACTGCTTCGCGGACAGGGTGCCGCCGAACGTCCAGATGCCGTTCGGCATCTTGTGCAGCTTGTTCTGCTGCACGAACGGCAGGGAGCGCCAGATCGCGTTGCCGGCGAGGCCGTCGGCGAAGACGTCCTGACCGTCCGAGGCGTTGTAGAAGAAGTGCAGGTCCTGTCCCTTGAGGACGCCGAGCCCCTCGACGTCGGTCTGGCCCAGGCCCCACATGGCGTCGGTCTTGCCGGTCCAGGCGTTCTTCAGGCCGAGCTGGATGCCGAGCTGGGAGACGAGCGCGCCCTGGCCGAACATCCGGATGGAGACCGTGCTGCCCTCCTTCCAGCCGTCGGCGAAGGCGAACTGCCGGCCGGCCGCGCCGGCGTCGGCGATCTTCTTCCGCCCGTCGGCGAGCGCGGCGTCGAAGTCGGCGAGCAGCTTCTCGGCCTGCGCGGTGCGGCCGGTGGCGGTGGCGATCATGGTGAGGTCGGACCGCATCCGGGCGAGGTTGTCGGCGGCGTCGCTGCCCTTGGTGACCAGCACCGGGACGTACTTCTCCAGTTGGGTGACGATCGCGGCGCCGCGCTCGGCCTCCATCACCACCAGGTCCGGCTGGAGCGCCACGATGGCGTCGACGCTCGGCTCGCCCCGGGTGCCGACGTCCTTGACGCCCGGGTCGAGCGGGGCGGCGGTGACCCAGGTGGCGTACCCCTTGGGGTCGGCCACGCCGACCGGCATCACGCCGAGGCCGACGAGCATCTCCACCTCGCCCCACTCCAGGCCGACCACCTTGGCGGCCGGGTTCTTCAGCGTGATCGCCTTGCCGCGGCTGTCGGTGACGGTGACCGGGCCGGTGGCGGTGGTGTCGGAGGGGGACGGCGCGGCGGCGGGCGTCTCGGTGGTGCCGCAGCCGGCGATCAGCAGCGCGGTCGCGGCGGCGGCCAGCAGGGTCAGGCGGGTACGCAACATGGGTTTCTCTTCTGTCGTCAGGACGTGGATCAGCGGACGTTGTGCCGGCCGACGGGACGGGTGGAGAGCAGGCCGGTGACCGGGTCGGCGGTCACCTCGACGCGGATGCCGTACGCCTCGGTGAGCGCCGCCTCGGTGAACACCTCGCGCGGGGTCCCGGTGCCGCGCACCCGACCCTCGTGCAGCAGCACGACGTGGTCCGCGACGGCGGCGGCCTGGTTGAGGTCGTGCAGCACCACGCCGACGGCCACGCCGGCGGTGTCGGCGAGGTCGCGCACCAGGTCGAGGATCTCCACCTGGTAGCGCAGGTCGAGGAAGGTGGTCGGCTCGTCCAGCAGCAGCACGGCGGTGTCCTGGGCCAGGCAGGTGGCCAGCCAGACCCGCTGGAGTTCACCGCCGGACAACGCGTCGACGGGTCGGGCGGCCATGGCGGCCACGCCGGTGACCGTCATGGCCCGGTCGATCGCGGCCGGGCCGTCCGGGTCGCCGGCCCGCCACCGCTGCCGGTACGGGTGCCGGCCGTAGCCGACCACGTCCCGGACGGTGACACCGCTCGGGGTGGGGCGGCTCTGCGCCAGCAGCGTGACCCGGCGGGCGAAGTCGCGCGCCGACAGCGCCCGGGCCGGGGTGCCGTCGGCGAGCACGATCTCGCCGTGCTGGAGCGGGTGCAGCCGGGCCAGCCCGCGCAGCAGCGTGGACTTGCCGCTGCCGTTCGGCCCGACCAACGCGGTCACCGCCGCCGGTCGCAGCGTGATGGCCGCGTCGTGCACCACGGTGGTGCCGTGGTAGCCCAGGCGCAGCTCACTGCCCCGCAGGCCGTCGGCCCGCATCGTTCCGCTCGTCACGAAGGTTAGGCTAACCTAACCCACGATCATCCTGTCAAGCCGGTCCCGACATCCGTCCGGGTGCGTTCGCTGCCGCCGGGACGACAACGAACGCACCCGGATCGCGCCGGCGGCGGAACGGATCAGAGGGAGACGACCCGGCCGCCGAGCGTGACGATCAGGCGACCGTCGGCGGCGAAGGACCAGCCCAGGGCGCCGGCGTAGGTGGCGCAGCGGGAGCCGTTGGCGCCGGACCAGAACTGGTTCGAGCCGTCCACGTTGCCGACCGTCTTGTCGTTCGACCCGCTGCCGCTGCGGCAGGACGTGTTGGTGCGGAAGACCGAGGTGCCCGCGTCGAACGAGAAGTTGCGCTCGGTGTTGTCGATGCTCAGGTTGTTGGAGATCGTCATCGAGCCCGGGTTCCGGTTGTAGGTGAACCCGTGCTTGCCGTTGCGGTACGCGATGGTGCGCCGGACGGTGTGGTTGACCGCGATGTCCTCGCCGCCGAGCTTGAAGCCGTTGCGGTCACCGTTGCCGTTCTGCGTGCCGTTGCTCAGCGTGCCGTTGCCGTAGGAGAGGGAGTCCTCGATGGTCACCGGGCCGATCGCGCCGGTGTCGGTCTTGGTGTACAGGTCCCAGCCGTCGTCGATGTTGTGGTGGGACACCGCGTACCGGAAGACGTTGCCGGTGCCGACGGTGAGCTTGGCGGCGAACCCGTCGGCGTCCTCGCCGTCGGAGTCGGCGTTGTCGTGCGACTCGACGCTGACCATGAGGTTGTTCGCCGGCCACTGGTCACGCGGGGTGCTGGAGGCGATCCGGGACAGTTGCAGGCCGCTGTCGCGGTTGAACCGGGTCACCGTGCGCTCGATGACGTTGTTGCTGCCGCCGACGAAGATGCCGTTGTCACCGGCGCGTTCCACCACGATGCCCCGCACGTGCCACCAGGACGCGTTCAACGCGAGGCCCCGGTTGGCGGGGTCCTCCCCCATCGCGGAGAAGTTGAGGATCGGCGTCTCGCCCGGGTACGCGTACAGGCTCTTGCGCGCGCTCGCGGTGCCGTTGTTGCCGGCGGCGATGGTGACGGTCTGGGCCAGGTTGTAGGTGCCGCCCCGCAGGTAGACGGTGCCGCCCGCGCCGACCCGGGTGATCGCGGCGGCGATCGTGGTGGGGTTGGCCTGGGTGCCGGCCGCGCCGGCGGTGCCGTTCGGCGCGGCGTACACCGCGCCGCTGGTCGGCGGCGGCGTGGTGGGCGACGGTGGCGGGGTGGTGGGCGAGGGCGGCGGGGTCGTCGGCCCGGGCGGCGGGGTGAGGGTCCCCCCGGGGTCGGTGGGGATGGCCCCGCCGCAGAGGACGCCGTTGACCGCGAACGAGGCGGGGACCGGGTTGCTGGTGTTGTTCCAGCCGCCGTTGAAGCCGAACGACGTGGTCGCGTTCGTGCCGAGACTGCCGTTGTAGCTGACGTTGGCGGCCCGGACCGACGCGCCGGTCTGGGTGATGTCGGCGCCCCAGGCCTGGCTGACGGTCTGGCCGCCGCTGAAGTTCCAGGTGACGGTCCAGCCGTTCAGCGGGTCACCGAGGTTGGTGAGGTTGACGTTCGCGGTGAAGCCGCCGGACCACTGCGCGGTCACCGCGTAGTCGACCCGGCAGCCGGCGGCGGCCTGGGCGGGGTTCGCGCCCATCGCCAGGCCGGCGGCGGCGAGCGTGGCCGCCGCGAGCGTGGACGTCCACAACGCCGCACGGCGGTGTCGGTTGATCATGGGAATTCTCCTGCGGGTGGTGGGTTCGGTGCCGCGCCGGCGTCGACACCGATGCCCGGTCGGTGCCGCCGGCGGGCCTTCCTGCTGCCCGGACGCCGTGTGCTCGACGGGCCCGTCACGCCTCCCGCTGTGAAAGCGCTTTCAGCGCAGTCTACTGACGCACGTCGATGCGGTCAATCTCCGACCTGACGGTGAACGATCCGGCCGCGCCGACCGTACCCATCCCCGACCGGGACATCGTCCGGAACCGCGATGCCGGAGCGGGCACGAGAGGCGATTCCTGCGTCTCACTTCGCACCGCGGAGCGGCGGCGCGGCACACGCCGCGCCGGCCCTCCAGGTCAACCAAAGGAGAGGTGCATGGCCAGGGGTACGCGCAACAACGCGGTCCTGAAGCTCGGTGGGGTGGGCGCTCTCGCGGCGCTCCTGCTCGCCGGCGGACTGCAACTGGCGTCCGCCGACGAGAACGGCGGCTCGGCCGCACCGTCCGCCGCGGCACAGACCGTGAACTGCCCGACGGTACGCGACAAGCTGCCCCCGGTGCCGGCGGCGGCGAACGCCGAGGTGGAACGGGAACTGGCCAACCTGGACCAGGAGATCGCCCGGCAGAACGAGCGGCTGGCCCGGCTCGCGGTCAAGCCCGAGGGCGGCCCGAACTTCGTCGACAACGCCATCCTCGGCCCGCTGAGGAACAAGCGCACCGCCGCGCTCGACCGGATCGAGATCGCCTTCAACCGGATCGGCGCGCAGCGCCCGAACCTGGACGCGCTGGCCGGCTGCGGGCTCAACGCCGCAGGCGTGCCGAGCGCCGTCAACGGCGGCGCCGGCCAGGGCGGCGCGACCGGCGGACAGAACGGGGCCGGCGGACAGAACGGCGGGGCGGTGGCCGGGGCGGCCCGGACGGTGAACTGCCCCGGGGTGCGGCTCCCCGCCGTCCCCGCGGCGGCGGCGGCCCAGGTGCGGGCCGAACTGGCCACACTGGACAACCAGATCGCCGAGGCGAACGCCCGCCTGGCCCGGCTCGCGGTCCGGCCCGAGGGCGGGCCGGCGTTCATCGACAACGCCATCCTCGGCCCGCTGAAGAGCAAGCGTGGCGCCGCGCTCGACCGCATCGAGATCGCCTTCAACCGCGTCGGCGCGCAGCGCCCGAACCTGGACGCGCTGGCCGCCTGCGGCCTGAACTGAGGTGATTGCCGGGGCCCCTTCCTATCGCCTGGGCGATAGGAAGGGGCCCCGGCAAACCCGCGGAGCGGGGCCGGCGGCTAGCCCTCGGCGGGGGCGTCGTGCGCCCGGAGCGTCGAGCGCACCACGGCGCGGACCCCGCCGGCGACCAACAGGCCGAAGCCGGTGGCCATCAGCGGTAGCCCGACCCCGAACGGCAGGTCCGCGATCCAGTTGATGCTGCCGCGCTCCCGAAACTCGGCGAAGCTCGCCGCGACCACGGCCAGCGCGAACGTCAGCGCGCCGACGGCCGCCGTCAACGCGGTCAACGCGGCGCCCGGGTACGCCCGCGCCCAACCGCCGGCCACCAGCGCCACCAGCAGCCAGCCCAGCGTCAACAGGGTCCAGCCGCCGCCGGTGCTCAACGACGCGTACGCCCAGCCGGAGAAGGACCAGGAGTAGCCGGCCGAGACGCGGAACCACGGCGACAGATAGCCCACGGTGGCCACCAGCGCGCCGAGCACGACCACGGCGTCCGGCGCGAACGATGGCCTGATGTCCTGCGTCGTCACGCCGGCCACCGTAGCCGACGCCGGCCACCACCGCTGACGGCCCGGGGTGGTGCCTGCGGTACCCGGACCGGGCAGCAGGCGGGATTCCGGACCGGCCGCGACCGGCCGAGGCTGGAAGCCGTAAACGAAGCCGGGACGAGGAGTTCCCACGACCCGCCGAACCGTTCCGCTCGCCGCCGGCGCGCTGGCCGTGCTGACCGCCACCGCCCTGGGCGTGCCCGCCGCGTCCGCCGCGCCCACCCGGGCCGAGCGACCCGACGTCGTCCAGCAGCACCTCTGCGGCCGGCAGCGCCGGCGGCGGAAGGTAGCGCCTGCTGTACCGCTCAGGTCGCGTCGTGCAGACGGCCGTCGCGCATCGCCACGATCCGGTCGGCGGCGGCGAGGTGGTCGCGGTCGTGGGTGACAAGCACCGTGGCGGTGCCCCGCTCGCGGGTGAGCCGGCCGATCAGGTCGATGACGGCGGCGCCCCGCTCGTGGTCGAGCGCGCTTGTCGGCTCGTCGACGAGCAGGACGACCGGGTCGTTCATCAGGGCGCGGGCGATGTTGACCCGCTGGCGCTGGCCGCCGGAGAGCTGGTGCGGGCGCCGGCCGGCCTGGGCGGCGAGCCCGACCGCGTCGAGCAGCTCCCGCGCCTGGTCCCGGGCCCCGGCCGGCGACCGGCCGGCGAGGGTGGCCATCACCTGGAGCTGCTCGGCGGCGGTCAGCGACGGCAGCAGGTTGGGCTGCTGGAAGACGATGCCGATCGCGCGCCGGCGCAGCGCGGCGAGCGCGCCGCGGCCCATCCCGGTGGTGGCGACGCCGTCGACGTGGACGGCGCCGGCGTCCGGGGTGACGAGCGTGGCGGCGACCGCGAGCAGGCTGGACTTGCCCGAGCCCGACGGGCCGACCACGGCGGCCAGGTCGCCCTTCGCGACCGAGAGCGTCACGTGGTCGAGCGCGGTGAGCCGGTTCTCGCCGTCCGGGTAGGTGAGCGTGACGTCGGCCAGGTCGAGGCTCATCGGGCGCTCCCCAGTGCGGTGAGCGGGTCGACGGCGGTGATGCGGCGCACGGACAGGGCGGCGCCGAGCATGCCGAGGACGACCATCACGGTGGCCGGGACGGCGACGGTGGCGGGCGTCAGCACGAACGGCACGTCCGAGCCGGAGACCAGCACGCCGAGCCCGGCGGCCAGGCCGGTGCCGAGCGCGGTGCCGCCGACCAGCAGGACGCCGGCCTGCCCGAGCGCGTCGACGAGCAGGGCGGTGGTGGAGGCGCCGAGGGCCTTCAGGACCGCGACGTCGCCGCCGCGCTGGATCGTCCACACCGTGAAGAAGGCGCCGATGACCAGGGCGGAGATGGCGAACAGGAAGCCGCGCATGAGTTGGAGTGAACCGTTCTCCGAGCGGTAGGAGCCGATCGCGGCCAGCGAGTCGCCGGTGCGGACGGTCCGGGTGCCGGCGGCCCGGTCGATGGCGGCCACGTCCACGTCGGCGGCGGTGCGCAGCGCGATCACGGTGGCGGTGTCCGCGTCGGCGTTGCCGGTCCGCCGCCACGAGTCGAGGCTGGTCCACACCACCGGGGTGTGGCTGAAGGAGGCGTCGCCGCGGACCGCCGCCACGGTCAGCTCCCGGCCGGCCACGGTGAGGCGGTCGCCGACGCGCAGGCCCAGGTCGGTGGCGGCCGGGGTGGACAGCACCGCGGTGCGGTCGTCGAGGTCGCCGGGGGCGAGCCGGGAGCCGGCCCGGACGCCGAACACGGAGACGGCGGCGCTGCGGCCACCGGCGGTGACCCGGGTGGTGCCGATGCCCAGCGGCTCGGCGGCGGTGACGCCGGGCGTGTCGGCCCAGCGCTGCCACTGCCGGCGCGTGACCGTCGAGTCGGCGTACGACGGCTGCGGGCCGCCGAAGGCGATCCGGTCGGCGGGCAGACCGGTGATCGCGGAGGTGTTCTGCCGGCCCAGCCCGGCGGTCAGCCCGGACAGCAGGCCGACCAGCAGGGTGATCAGCACGATGACGGTTCCCATCAGGGCGAAGCGCCCCTTGGCGAACCTGAGGTCTCTCCAGGCGACGAACACGGGCGACGCGGTCCTTTCGACGGCGGGGTGGTCGCTCCCACGGTCGTCGCCGGAGGCCGGCCCGGGCATCCGGCGGCGGACGGCACTTCCCGGGCGGAACGGCGGTGGGCCGGTTACAACTTTCGACAGATCCCCGCCGACCTGCGCCTCCTCTACGCTGGGAGGGCCGTGACCGCCGTTCCCGCCCTGACCTCCACCGCCCGCGTGCTGGCCTGGTGCCTGCACCTGCTGGTGGGTGTCCTCTTCGCGCTCGCCGGCCTCCGGGCCGTCGTCACCGGGCAGCCGCACGCGCCGGTGATCGCCGCGGTGGCGGCGGCGGGCCTGCTGACGTACGCGGCCGGGGCGCTGCGGCCCGGCGTCCACCGCTCCCGACGGGCCGCCGGCTGGTGGCTGGCGGCGGTCGGCGTCGGGTGGCTGGCGCTGACCGTGCTCACCGTGGACGGGCTGTGGCTCGCGTTCCCGCTCTACCTGCTGCAACTGCACCTGCTGTCCCGGCGCGCCGGACCGGTCGCCGTCGCGGTGACCGCCGTGGTGGCCGTCGTCGCCTTCGCCGCCCATCGCGGCGCGGTCAGCGTGGCCGGCACGGTCGGGCCGGTGCTCGGCGCCGCGGTCGCGGTGGCGGTGGTCCGGGGCTACCAGGCGCTCTACCGGGAGAGCGAGCGCCGCCGCCGGCTGATCGAGGAGCTGACCGCCACCCGCGCCGACCTGGCCCGGGCGCAGCACGAGGCGGGGGTGGCGGCGGAACGCGAGCGGCTGGCCGCCGAGATCCACGACACGCTGGCGCAGGGCCTGACCAGCATCCAGTTGCTGCTGCGCGCCGCCGGCCGGGTGCTGCCGGACCGGCCGGACACCGCCGCCCGCCACGTCGAGCAGGCCCGGCAGGCGGCGGCGGACAACCTCGCCGAGGCCCGGCGCTTCGTCGCCGCGCTCACCCCACCGGCGTTGGACGACACCACGCTGGCCGACGCGCTGCGACGCCTCTGCGCCACCACCGCCGCCCGGCACCGGCTCGCCGCCCGGTTCGCGGTCACCGGGGACCCGGTCCCGCTGCCGACCGGGTACGAGGTCGCGCTGCTGCGCGTCGCCCAGGCGGCGCTGGCCAACACCGTGCGCCACGCCCGGGCCACCACCGTCGAGGTGACGCTCGGCTACCGCGCCGACCGGGTGACCCTGGACGTGACCGACGACGGCGGCGGTTTCGACCCGGAGCGGCTGCCCGGTCCGGGGCCCGACGGCGGTGGGTTCGGCCTCGCCGCCATGCGGGCGCGGACCCGCGCGCTCGGCGGCGCCCTGACCGTCGCCGCCGCGCCCGGCCGCGGCGCCACCGTGTCGGCAAGGCTCCCCCGCACCCCGCCCGGCGGGCGGCCGTGACCGGCGCGCCGGTCCGGCTGCTGATCGCCGACGACCACCCGGTCGTCCGGGCCGGGCTGCGCGCGGTGCTGGAGACCGAGCCGGGCCTGGTCGTGGTGGCCGAGGCGGCCACCGCCGAGGCGGCGGTGGCCCGCGCCGCCGGCGGCGACGTCGACGTGGTGCTGATGGACCTGCGCTTCGGCGCCGGCCTGAGCGGGGTCGACGCGACCGCCGCCATCACCGCCCGACCGCACGCGCCCCGGGTGCTGATCGTCACGACCTACGACAGCGACGCGGACACGTTGCCCGCGATCGAGGCCGGCGCGACCGGCTACCTGCTCAAGGACGCCTCGACGGACGAGCTGGCCGCCGCCGTGCGGGCCGCCGCCGCCGGCCGTACCGCGCTGGCTCCGGCCGTCGCGGACCGGCTGGTGAACCGGCTGCGCACGCCGGACACGGCGCTGACCCGGCGGGAGACGGAGGTGCTCGGCCTGGTCGCGGACGGGCTGTCCAACCAGGCCGTCGGCCGCCGCCTGCACCTGACCGAGGGCACGGTCAAGTCGCACCTGTCGCGCATCTACACCAAGCTGCGCGTCGACTCCCGCACCGCGGCGGTCGCCGCCGCCATCGACCTCGGCATCCTCCGCCGCTGACCGGCCGCGCGGTTCCGCGACCGGCCGGCGGCGCCGGTCAGGCGTCCCGGCGGCGCAGCAGGACCAGGGCGGCGCCGAGCAGGACGACCAGCCAGGCCGCGAGGACGGCCGCGCCGGCGCCCGGGGAGAGCAGGTCACCGCCCCCGCCCACGCTCGTGAACGCCTGCCCGGCGTTGGACGGCAGGTACGGCGAGATCCGCTCCGACCAGCTCTCCGGCAGCAGCGACACCACTCCCGGCACGACCAGCAGCAGCGCGACCACGCTGGTCAGCGCGCCGGCGGTGGTGCGCAGCAGCGAGCCGAGCGCCGCGCCGAGCACACCGACGGCCGCGAGGTAGCCGGCCGTGCCGAGCACCGCGCGCAGCACGCCGTCGTCGGAGAGAGAGATGCCCTGGTCGCCCAGGATCGCCTGCCCGCCGAGGAAGGTGAGCAGCGTGGTCGGCACCAGCACGGCCAGCACGACGCCGGCCAGCACGGCGACCTTGCCGGCGAGCACCGGCCAGCGGGTCGGCACCGCGGCGAGGGACGAGCGGATCATGCCGGTGCCGTACTCGCCGGCGGCCAGCAGCACGCCGAGCGTGCCGACGAGCAGTTGGGCGAGGTTGACGCCGCCGAGGCTGGCGCCGAGCGGGTCGAGCGACGACGGCCCGCCGGGCGGCGCCGGGGTGCCCGGCTCGATCGTGGCGTCGGCCAGGAACGCCGAGAAGCCGAGCCCCAGCGCGGCGAACACCACCACGGTCGCGGCCAGCATGATCAGCGACGAGCGCAGGGAACGGAACTTGATCCATTCGCTTCGGACCACCCGGGGGACGGTGATCCGGGCGTCGGTCGGCACGGTCGTGGCGGGTGGGGCCGCGGTGGTCATCGGTCAGCTCCTTCGGTGGCGCCGACGTACTCGACGGCGTCGCGGGTCATGGTCATGAACGCCTCTTCGAGCGACGCCTCGGTGGGGGTCAGCTCGTGCAGGGTGAGCCCGGCGGCGGCGGCCCGGTCGCCGATCGCCTCGGGGCGCAGTCCGCTGACGTCCAGCACGCCGGGCTCGCCGCCGGTGATGGTGACGTCCGGGCCGGCCAGCAGGTCGCGCAGCGCCGTGGCCTGGGGTGAGCGCACCCGTACGGTGCCGCGGGAGGCCCGGCGGGTGAACTCGGCGAGCGACACGTCGGCGATCAGCCGGCCCCGGCCGACCACGATCAGATGCTCGGCGGTCTGGGCCATCTCGCTCATCAGGTGCGAGGAGACGAAGACCGTCCGGCCCTCGGCGGCGAGGCCCTTGAGCAGGCCGCGGATCCACCGGATGCCGTCCGGGTCGAGGCCGTTGACCGGCTCGTCGAGCATCACCACCGCCGGGTCGCCGAGCAGCGCGCCGGCGATGCCCAGCCGCTGCCCCATGCCGAGCGAGAACCCGCCGGCCCGCCGGCCGGCCACCTCACGCAGCCCGACCAGGTCGATCACCTCGTCGACGCGGCGGCGGCCGATGCCGTGCGTGGCGGCCACGGCGAACAGATGGTTGCGGGCGGACCGGCCGGTGTGCACCGCCTTGGCCTCCAGCAGCGCGCCGACCTGGCGCAGCGGGTCCCGGTGCGCGACGTAGCGGCGGCCGTTGACCCGTACGGTCCCGGCGGTCGGCGCGTCCAGGCCGAGGATCATCCGCATGGTGGTGGACTTGCCGGCGCCGTTGGGACCGAGGAAGCCGGTCACCACGCCGGGCCGGACGGTGAAGGTCAGGGCGTCGACGGCGAGCTTGTCGCCGTACCGCTTGCTCAGGTCGTGGGCTTCGATCATGTGCTCAACCCTGGCCCGCGTAGCCCGGCCGGCGCGTCGGCCGGACGCGGACACCTGCGCGTACCGCGAACGCGGTACGCGGACGGCCCGGCTACCGCGCCGGCGGGTCGGCCCGGACCAGGCCGCTCTGGTAGGCGATCACCACCAGTTGGGCCCGGTCCCGGGCGTCGAGCTTGGCCATCGCGCGGTTGACGTGGGTCTTGGCGGTCAGTGGGGAGACCACCAGCCGCTGGGCGATCTGCTCGTTGCTCAGCCCGGCGGCGACCAGCGTTACCACCTCGCGTTCCCGTTCGGTGAGCACCCGCAGCCGCTCCGGGGTGGCCCCGGGCCGCGGGTCGGGCTGGGCCAGGAACCGGGCGATCAGCCCACGGGTCGCCTTCGGGGACAGCAGCGCCTCCCCGGCCGCGACGGTACGGATCGCGTCGAGCAGTTCGGCCGGTTCCACGCCCTTGCCGAGGAAGCCGCTGGCGCCGGCGCGTAGCGCCTCGAAGACGTACTCGTCGACCTCGAACGTGGTCAGGATCAGCACCCGTACGCCGGCCAGGTCCTCGTCGGCGGTGATCTCCCGGGTGGCGGCCAGGCCGTCGAGGTCGGGCATCCGGATGTCCATCAGCACCACGTCGGCGCGGGTGGCGCGGGCCCGCTCGACCGCCTCCCGCCCGGTGGCGGCCTCCCCCACCACGCACAGGTCCGGCGCGGAGTCGACGAGCGCGCGGAAGCCGGCGCGGATGAGGGTCTGGTCGTCGGCGAGCAGCACCCGGACGGTCATGCCACCTCCTGCGGGATCGGGGCGGGCAGTTCCGCGCGGACCCGGAAGCCGCCGCCGGGCCCGGCGCCGGCGTGGAACGCGCCGCCCACCGCCTCGGCCCGCTCCCGCATCCCGAGCAGGCCGAGACCGGTTCCCTGGTCGCCGGTTCCGCTCGGGCCGGGCCCGTCGTCGCGGATCTCCACCACCACGCCGGCGCCGGTGTACGTGACGCCGACCGTGACGGCCGCGCCGGGCGCGTGCCGGTGGGCGTTGGTCAGCGACTCCTGGACGATCCGGTAGGCCGCCACGTCGACCGTGCTGGGCAGCGGCCGGGGCCGGCCGGTCAGGGTCCAGCGCACCGGTTGGGCGGCGGCGAAGCCGTCGACGAGGGCGTCGAGGCGGCCCAGGCCGGGCGTCGGCTCGGTCGGCGCGTCCGGCTCACCGCGCCGGAGCAGGCCGAGCAGGGTGGCCAGTTCGTCCAGCACGGTGCGGGTCGCGGACCGGACGTGCCCGAGCGCCTCCTCGGCCGCGTCCGGCCGCTCCCGCAGCAGGTGCCCGGCCACCCCGGCCTGCACGTTGATCAGCGCGATCTGGTGGGCCACCACGTCGTGCAGCTCCCGGGCGATCCGGAGCCGTTCCTCCACCACCCGGCGGCGGGCCTCCTCCTCGCGGGTCCGTTCGGCCCGCCGCGCCCGCTCCTCCAGCACCGCCACGTAGGCCCGCCGGCTGCGTACCGCGTCGCCGGCCGCCACCGCGACGCCGAACCAGAGCAGCAGCACCACGACCGCCGGGTCCAGCCAGCCCACCCCGAGCGCGACGACCGCGCCGCCGCCGAGCACCAGGCCGCTCGCCGCGCCGGCCGCCACCGCGGTCCGCCGGTCGGTCCGGGTCGCCACCGTGTACGCGGCCAGCGCCACGGTCAGCACGAACGGCCCGCGCGCCTGTTGCACCAGCAGCGCGGTGGCCGCCGTGGCGGTGACCAGCGCGAGCACCGGCAACGGGTGGCGGCGGCGCAGCACCAGCGCGCCGCATCCGGCCAGCGCGAGCAGCACCGCGCCGACGGTCAGCGGGTCGCGCGGGGGCCCGCCGGGCGGGTTCACCGGGAGCAGGCTGACCACGAAAAGCAGCGCGGCCAGCAGCGCATCGGTCACGGTCGGGTGCGCCCGGGCCACCCGACGCCACCGCGCGACGCGTCCCATGCGGTCACCGTACGACACCGTTCGGGCGGGCACCCCGACGGGACGGATCCCGCCGGGGCGCCCGCCCGGCTCGCCGGGTCGGCCCCTACCGTCGTACCACCCGCCGGGCGGGCGGCCGGGGACGGTCCCCGGCGGTCACGCCGCCGCCCGGTCGGCGCCGAAGTACTCGGGTCTGCTGACCCAGGCGTCGCTGACGAACATCACGCCGGGCCGCTGGGCCAGGATGTCGCGCAGCCCGGTGACCACCGGCTCGGCCCGGCCCGGCGGGAGCACGGCGATGACCATGACGAGTCCGGCCCGGTCGTTGAAGAGCAGCCGCCCCTCGTGGGTGCCGTGGTGGCCGAAGCCGGAGACGCCGCTCAGGCTGGTCCAGCCGCTCACCCCGGAGGCGTGCAGCAGGGTGCGGACCGCGTCGGCGTCGTCGGCGCGCGTGACCACCTCCACCTTGACCATGCGGGTCAGTCCCAGTTCGTTCATGCCGTGTACTCCTTCTCCGTCGCGGGCGCCGGGTGGCGCGCGGGCGGCTCGGTGGCGGGTGCGGTGACGTGGCGCGGGGCGGGCAGCGCCCGCCACGATCCACCCGGCGCGGGCTCGGACCACGCGCCGGTGCCGGGGTCGACGACGGTCAGCGACAGCCACCCGCCGTCGACCAGGTGGCGCAGCCCGGGGTTGCGGCCCAGCACCGCGTCGACCAGGTGGTGCGGGGCGCGGACCACCGCGAGCAGCCGCAGCGGCTCGTGCGCCGGCCGCGTGCCGTCGGCGACCGACTGGAGCGGCAGACCGAGGCGCAGGTCGCCGCCGGATCCGGAGAGGACGCCGAGCGCGTCGCCGAGCACGGTGTGCACGGTCTTGGTGCCCGCGCCGAGCCGCTGCGGGTCGACAGTGGAGAAGTAGTACTGGAGGTTGATCCAGGCGGCCACCACGAGCGGGCCGGTCATGATCGCCTCCAGCGCCGCCGCGTCCCGGTCGCCGGTCCAGTCGTAGGAGTGCAGGAACGTCCGGCAGCCGAGGTCGACGCCGGCGGTCAGCTCGCGGGGCGCGGCGATGAACGCGGCGTTGCCGGCCAGCGCCCACTCCGGGCGGACCTGCGCCCAGTCCCCGGCCCGCCGGGGCAGGCGGCGCGGACGCGGCCGGCCGGGCAGTCGCGCGGCCCGTTCCGCGCGCAGCCGCGCGCCCGCCCCGGCCAGCCGGCCGGCCAGTTCCTCGACCGCCGGTCGCAGCCCGGCGGGCACGGCGTCCAGGTCGAACAGCCGCACCTCGTCGGTGACGGTGTCGTGCTCGCCGGCCAGCACGTGCGTGCCGTCGGGCAGGTGGATGCCCCGGTCGGTGAGGGCCGCGCGCACCTCGGGCCGGTTGAGCATCCCGGCGGCGAGACGGGCGCTCACCCCGCCCCGGTTGCCGCCGCAGGCGCCGCAGTCCAGCGCGGCGGCGTACGGGTTGTTGGCGCTGGTGGCGCCGTGCCCGCAGAGCAGCACCAGCGGCGCGAAGCCGGCGGTGAGCCCGATCGTGCGCAGCGTCGCCTCGGCGTAGTAGACCTGTTCGTCGAGGCTCATGGCGGCGGTCAGGTCGGCGACGGTAGGTGCGGTGTGGTCGGCGGGCGGCAGGAACCGGCCCGGGGCGGCGGCCCGCAGGAGCAGGGCGGCGGTGGCGAGCACGCCGGCGACCTCGACGAAGGCGAACGCGCCGACCGGGTTCGCCTTGGCGGCGGCGTAGGCGCGTCGCCATGCCTGCCGGGAGCGCGCCGCGTGGCCGGCCCGCGCCGCCTCGACGGTGGCCACCGGTCGCATGAGGACCGGGCAGCGGTCCCGCCCGCGCCGGGCGCCGGCGGTCACGGTACGCACGGGCAGGCCGAAGAAGCCGGCGAAGCCGTACGTGTCGACCGGCCCGGTCGCCTCCAGGTGGCGGCGCAGGCCCTCGCTGCGCACGTCGATGCAGAACACCGCCTGGGCGCGCGCCGGGACGTCGACGGCCGGCCGGTCCACGCCCCGGTCCAGCCGGTACCGCAGCCGTCGCCGGTACGCGTGCTCGGCGGCGGCGAGCCACACCTCGGACTGCCGGGACGGGGTCAACTGGCAGGCCACCTCCCGCAGCGTGGCCACGGTCTCCCCGGGCAGGCAGGCCAGCGTGGCGACGTCGACGTCGAGCGCGCCGGCGAGTCGGGCGAGGGCCTCCGGGGTGATCCCGGCGGACCTCGGGAGCGTGGCGGGTGTCGCGGCGGCGATCGAGTCCAGCACCGGGGGCAGCTCCAGGTGGCGCTGGGCGGCGGCGCCGGCGAGCGCGTACTCGTAGGTGAGGCGCACGGCGAGCAGGTCCAGTGGGCTCAGTGCCGGCCCCTGCCCGGGGTTGGCCTGGGCCCAGCGGGCGTGCCCGGCCCAGCCGGGCAGCCGGAGCAGGGACCGGGACAGGTAGGTGGACCAGGCCGCCGGCGGCACCCCCATCGCGCGCAGGAGCACCGCGACGGCCTGCTCGGGCGCCTCGGGCAGTGCGTCGACGAGCGTCGCGAGACCGGTGACGCCCCGCCGGGCCAGGGCCGGATCGGCGCCGGCCATCCGCCGCCAGCGCGCCCAGCAGCCCGCGTCCGTCGGGCCGGGGACCGGCCAGAGCGCCGCCGGGCGTCCGCTGTGCGCCGCGCACCAGGCGGCCACCAGGTCGTCGACGTCCGCGGTGGTCCGGGTGCCCAGCGCCCGGTCGAGCGTCTCGGCGAGGGTGTGCGGTCCGGCCTCGCCCGGGGTGCGGGGGCGGGGCCGCGCGGGCAGCTCGGCGAGCCGGCGCCGCGCGACCGCGAGCAGGTCGGCCGGTGGGGGCGGCCCGTCGTGCACCGGGTGGCCCAGCACGGCCAACTGGAGGTCGGTGACGTCGATCCGCCGGTGGCCGAGCAGGACCGCACCGGCGGCGCGCGGTGGTGGCGGGAGCACGGCGGCAAGGTCCGTCGGGGTGATCCGGCCGTCGCGCAGCCGCTGCCGGTACTCGGCGGCCGGCAGGTAAGTCCGCGTGCCGGCGAGACCCCGCAGCTCGGCGGTGGCCCGGGCGAACGGCACGCGTTCCCGGCCGGCGAGCGGGTTCACCGCGACGAAGGCGTCCAGCGGTCCGACGGCGCCGACGTGGTCGGCGGCGGCGGTCGCCGCGGCGACGACCCGCGCGCCGTCCGAGCGGTCGAGCAGGCCGGGGCGCGGCACGGTGAGCGCCGCGGGGGTCGGCCCGCCGGGCGGGGCCGTCCGGCGGGCCCGCGGCACGGCGGCGCCGTCGTGCCAAGCCCACCACCAGAGCGTGGCGCTCGGCCGGCGGCGCAGCACGGCCCCGGCGACGGCCACCACGGCGAGCACGCACGCCACGGCGCCGACGCCGAGCAGGCTCGTCCCGGACGGCAGCGCCAGCCAGCGGTCGACCACCCGCCCGGCGACGAGATGTCCGCCGGCCAGCGCCGCCACGGTGCCGGTGAGGGCAGCGGCGGTACGGGCCGGCAGCGCCCGGTCGGCGAGGGCGGACCACACGGCGGCGAGCGCGGCGGCGGCGACCAGCGCGGCGCTGAGCGCACCGCTCGCGGTGGTCCCGAGCAGCAGCTCGGTGGCGAGCACGGTGACGATCACCGTCGCGGCGGCGAGGACGCGGGACCGGGTGGGTGGCGGGCCCTCCGGTCGTGGCGTGCCGGCGGCGCGGGCCTGCGCCTGGAGCGCGCCACCGGCGGAGAGGAACGCGTACGCCTTGTAGACGGCGTGCCCGACCAGGTGCACGGCGGCCAGCCCGAACGCGCCGAGCCCGCACTGGGTGAGCATGAACCCCATCTGCGCGACGGTGGACCGGGCGAGGGTGCCCTTGACGTCGGTGCGCACCGCGGCGAACAGCAGCCCCGAGACGGCGGTGACGAGGCCGACGAGCACCATCGCCGGCATCATCCCGGGCGCGGCGGTGACCACCGGCGCCAGTGTGATCATGAGGAACCCGGCCACGTTGACCATTCCGGCGTGCAGGAACGCCGAGACCGGGGTCGGCGCGTCCAGGGTGGACGGCAGCCAGCGGTGCGCCGGCACCTGCGCGGACCGGACCATGGCGGCTGCCAGCAGCAGCGCGCCGGCGGTGGCGAGCAGCCACCCGGGCCGGTCGCCGGCGGTGGCGCGCACCGCGTCCAGGTCGGCGTCGCCGGCGGGCGTGACCAGCAGCGCGAGGCCGGCGACCAGGGCGGCGTCGCCGGCGAGGAACAGTCGCCGGGTCCGGCGGGCGGCGGCCCGCACCCTGGGCTGGTCCCGGTAGTGGCCGATCAGGCCGACCAGCAGGTGCCCGGCCGCGATCCAGCCGACGGCCAACTGCACCAGGCTGGGTGCGGTGGCCATCACCAGCGTCGCGGTGGTGGCCGCCGCCACCCGGCCCTGGAGCGCGCGGGCGCCCGGCTCGCCGTCGAGGTAGCGGCGCGCGTAGCCGGCGACGACGGCGGCCAGCCCGCAGACGAGCAGCACGAACAGCGCGGTGAACCGGTCGACGCGGACGCCGACGGAGAACGCCGGCCCGAGCGTGTCGACGCGGGTGAGCACGCCCGGTACGGCCGGGTCGGCCGCCACCCGGACCAGCAGCGCGGTGGCCGCCACCGCGCTGAGACCGAGCAACGCGCCCACCACCCGGGCGGCCCGGCGCGGGTCGGGCACCGCCAACGCGCCGAGCACCGCCGACGCGGGCCCGATCAGGACTCCCAGGACCAGTGCGACGTCCATCGCCACCTCCTTCAGACAAGCGCACTCTATTACACGATTTCTAATTCGTGTATCGTGAGACGCACGACAGTGGCTCGTCACGAGGAGCAGTGATGGACATGACCGGATCGCCGCCGCAGGGATGGCCCGTCAGCCCGAGCTTCGCCCTCGCCCGGCTGCGGGCGGGACACCACCGGTTCCGGGTGGGCGCGGCGTCCACGCCGTTCGCCCCGGCCGGCGCACCGGTGGCGGCGGTCCTCTCCTGCGCCGATCCGCAGCCGGAAGCGGTGACGGTGTTCGGCGGCGCCGACGTGTTCGCGGTCCGCGCCGCCGGTCTGAGCACCGGGCCCTCGGTGCGGGGCAGCCTGGAGTACGCGGTCGGTCACCTCGGCACACCGCTGGTGGTGGTGCTCGGCCACACCGCCTGTTCGCTGCCGCACGGGAGCGGACCCGAACGGGTGCGCGCCGCGCTCGCCGCGCTGCGCCGGCACTCCCCCCTGCTCGACCGGGCGGTACGCGCCGGCCGCTGCGGCCTGCACGGCATGGTCTGGCACGACGCGGAGCTGACCCTCGTCGAGGTGCGTCCCAGCGCCCCGCCACCGGTCCGGCGCGTCGGCCGCCTGCGACCGCCGAACCGGGCCGGGGCCCGGCTGGCCTGAACCGGGACGGCGCTCAGGGGTTGCCGCGCGGGCCGAACCCGGGCGCGACGCATTCCGGGCAGGCCGTGGCGAGCCGCCGGGCCAGGCCCAACCCGACGCTACGTGTCGGCTCGGCCGAGCGCGTCGACCAGGCCGGCCAGCAACGCCACCCGCGGCACCACCGAGTCGAGATCGAGCCACTCCCCCGGGCTGTGGTCGGCCCCGCCGACCGGGCCGAGCCCGTCCAGCACGGTCGCGCCGGCCTCGGCCAGCAGGTTGGCGTCGGCGCAGCCACCGGTCGCGGCGTGCGACACCGGTACGCCGAGCCCGGCGCCCACCTTCGCGGCCAGCTCGGCCAGCCGGCGCCCGGCCGGGTCCGGCTCCCACGGCGGGGTGGGCGCCTGCACGGCCAGCTCGGCGTGCACGCCGGAGACGAGCGGCGCGGCGACCAGCCGGCGGATCTCGGCCAGCGCGGCCTCGTACTCGCCGGTGCGCCAGGCCCGCAGGTCGACAAGCATCCGGGCCCGGTCGGCGACCACGTTGGGCCGGCCGCCGGCCTCCAACGCGCCGACGTTCACCGTCACCCCGGGCCAGCGGCCGTTGAGCTGGTCCAGCGCCACGGTCAGCCGGGCGGCGGCGAGCAGCGCGTTGGCGCCGCGCTCCGGTTCGATGCCGGCGTGCGCGGCCCGCCCGCGCAACGTCACCGCCAGGTCGGCGACGCCCTTGCGGGCGGAGACCAGGTCGCCGTTGTCGCGGGCGCACTCCAGGCAGAGCGCCACGTCGGCCTCGGCCCCGAGGGTACGCAGCAGCGGCCGGCTGCCCACCGACCCGATCTCCTCGTCCGGCGTGCAGACCAGCACCAGTTCGCCGTACCGGTGCCGGTCCAACGTGGCGAGCACCTCGACGGCGGCGAGTCCGGCGAGCACGCCGCCCTTGTCGTCGCTGACCCCCGGCCCGTACGCCCGACCGTCCTGCACCCGGAACGGGCGGGCGGCGGCGGTGCCCGGCGGGAACACGGTGTCCAGGTGGCCGGCGAGCAGGATCCGGCGGGTGCCGGCGCCCCGGCGGCGGGCGACCAGCACGTCGCCGAGCGGCCGGCCGGCCGGGTCGGCGACGGGTTCCCGCTCGACGGACAGCCCGGCGCCGAGGCACCAGCCCTGCACCAGGTCGAAGACCTCCCGCAGCCCGTCGACCTGGCCGGAGCCGGAGTCGACCGCGACCAGTCGGGCGAGCCGGTCGTGGTACGCGGTCAGCCGGTCACCGGCGGCGCGCAGCAGCGGGTCCATGTCAGAGCACCTTGTCGAGGAAGGCGCGGGTGCGCTCGTGGCGGGGTCGGCCGAGCACCTCGTCCGGCGGGCCGGCCTCGACCACCACGCCGTCGTCGAGGAACGCGACCTGGTCGGCGACCTCGCGGGCGAAGCCCATCTCGTGCGTCACCACCACCATGGTCATGCCGTCGGCGGCGAGCCCCTTCATCACGTCCAGCACCTCGCCGACGAGTTCCGGGTCGAGCGCGGAGGTGGGCTCGTCGAAGAGCATCAGTTTCGGGCGCATGGCCAGCGCCCGGGCGATCGCCACCCGCTGCTGCTGGCCGCCGGAGAGCTGGCTCGGGTAGTGGTCCGCGCGCTCGGCCAGCCCGACGCGGTCGAGCAGGCGCATCGCCTCGGCGCGGGCGCGTTCGCGCGGGGTGCGCAGCACCCGCACCGGCGCCTCGGTGACGTTGCCGAGCGCGGTGAGGTGCGGGAACAGGTTGAACCGCTGGAACACCATGCCGATGTCCCGGCGGCGCACGGCCACCTCGCGGGCCTTCAACTCGTGCAGCTTGTCGCCCTGGCGGCGGTAGCCGACCAGCTCGCCGTCCACCGAGAGCTGCCCGCCGTCGATGCGTTCCAGGTGGTTGACGCAGCGCAGGAACGTCGACTTGCCGGAGCCGGAGGGGCCGAGCAGGCAGGCCACCTCGCCGGGGGCCACGGTCAGGTCGATGCCCTTGAGCACCTCGACCGGGCCGAACCGCTTGGTCACGCCCTCGGCACGGACCATCGCCGTCATCGCACGCCTCCCCGGGCGAAGCCGCGGCCGAACCGGCGCTCGATCAGCCACTGGCCGACGGAGAGGAGGCTGACCAGGGCGAGGTACCAGATCGCCGCCACCAGGAGCAGCGGGATCACCTTGTAGTTGTTCTGGTAGACGCTCTGCACGGCGGTCATCAGGTCCCGTCCGGCGATGATCGACACGAGCGCGGTCGACTTGAGCATGGTGATGGTCTCGTTGCCCATCGGCGGGATGATCACGCGCATGGCCTGGGGCAGCACCACCCGGCGCAGGGTGAGCGTGGGGCCCATGCCGAGCGCGGCGGCGGCCTCGGTCTGCCCGTCGTCGACGGCCAGGATGCCGCCGCGGATCACCTCGGCCGCGTACGCCATCTCGTTGAGCGACAGCGCGAGCACGGCGGCGACGGTGCCGGTGATCACCACGCTGGTGGGGCGGTCGAACAGCACGGTGCCGGTGAACGGCACGGTGAGCGTGATCCGGGGGAACAGCGCGCCGAGGAACCCGAAGAAGATGATCTGCACCAGCAGCGGGGTGCCGCGGAAGACCCAGATGAACGTCCACGAGACGCCGCGCAGCACCGGGTTGTCGGAGAGCCGCAGCACGGCGAGCAGGACGCCACCGGCGGTGCCGAGCAGCATGGCGAGCAGCGTGAGCCAGAGCGTGGTGACCACGCCGTCGAGCACGTAGTCCTGGAACAGGTAGTGGGCCACGGTGCGGGGTTCGAGGTTGGGGCTGGTCAGCAACGCCCGCAGGAACATCGCGGCCAGCCCGGCCACGACCAGCGCGGTGAGCCAGCGGCCGTAGTGGCGGACGGGGACGACCCGTACCGTCGGGGTTTCGGTGGTGGTCATCGTGGGAGTGCCTCCGGCAGGGGTGCGGCGGTCGCCGGGCGCCTTCGGGCCCGCCCTCACGGAGTCGAAAGGGCGCCCGGCGACCGCGGTTCGGGGGGCGGTGGTCCGCCGGTCAGTCGATGGCCTGGTCGACGGTGGCCTTGTCGATCGCGATCGGGGTCTGCTTCCAGTGGGCCAGGATCTTGCCGTAGGTGCCGTCGTCGATCAGGGACTGCACGGCGGCCCGGTACGCCTCGGCCAGCTCCTTGTTCGCCTTGAGGAACCCGAAGCCGTTCGGGCTGGCCAGCCAGCCGTTGGGCGAGGACGGGTCGTCGACCAGCTCGGCCTTGCCGGCGAGCGAGCCGGCGGTCTCCACCAGGTTGACCCGGGTGGCGGCGACCACCTGCACGTTGCCGGCGATCAGCGCCTGCACCGCCTGCGGGTTCTCCGGGTACTCCTTGATCTCCAGCGGCCGGCCGGCGCAGCTCTGCTTGGCGTACGTGGCCAGGTTCTTCGCCTGGTTGCTGGCCTTCTGCACGGCGACCGTCCGGCCGCAGAGGTCGGCCACCGTCTTCACGCCGAGCGGGTTGCCGGCGGCGACCAGGAACCCGGTGCCGGAGGCGGAGTAGTCGACGAACGTGGCGACCTGCTGGCGTTCCTTCTTGTCGGTGATGCCACCGGCGATGGCGTCGTACTTGGCGGCCTGGAGGCCGGGCACCAGGCCGTCGAACGGCTGCTGGGTGAAGGTGGCCTTGAGGCCGAGCCGGGCCGAGGCGGCCTGGAACAGGTCGGGGTCGAGGCCGACGAACTGGTCGGTGCGGCCCTCCACCTTGAAGTCGACGAACGGCTGGTAGGGGGCGTTGGTGGCGACCGTGACGGTGCCGCGACCGCGGACGTCGGACGGGACCTTGGCGGCGACGGCCTTGTCGGTCTCGACCGGTCCGACACCGTCGATGGTGACCGAGACGGGCTTGATCTCGTCGGTGGCGCCGCCGGTGGCGGCGCCACCGCAGGCGGTGGTGGCGGCGAGCAACGCCGTGGTCGCGCCGACCAGAGCGAGGGAACGGATGCGCATGGGGAGTCCTTCCGGGGGCCGGATCAGCCAGCCCCCGGACTGTAACTCACGTTACGATCTCGGTGGGGTTACAGTTTTTTGTAACGGACGTTTCAGTGGTCGCCGAACGCCTGCTGCGCCCCCTCCATCGCCTTCAGCCGCGCGCCGGCCACCGGGCCGAGCCTGTCGATCAGCGCCGCGACCAGCGTCTCCACCAACGCCAGCGTGGGCACGAAGCTGTCGTACGGCGACGGCGAGTCGACCCGGGCGGGCAGCACCACCTCGGCCAGCCCGGCCACCGGCGACAGCCAGCGGTCGGTGAACAGCACCACCCGGGCGCCCCGCGCGGTCACCTCCCGGGCCAGCGCCAGCGTCGGCTCCTCGTACCGGCGGAAGTCGAAGAGCACGACGAGATCCCGCTTGCCGACGTCGACGAGCATGTCGGCGCGCGCCACCGGCCCGGGCGGCAGCAGCCGGCTGTTGCCGCGCACCTGCATCAGGTGCAGCACCAGGTAGTTGGCCACCAGCGCGGAGAACCGGCCGCCGGCCGCGGTGACCCGGAACTGCTGGTCGGCGAGGAGCCGCACGGCCGCGTCCAGCTCCCCCCGGGGCAGGTCGGCGAGCGTGCCGGCCACCGCCGCCGGCAGCGTCGCCGCGGCCCGGGGCAACGCGCCCTCCGGCGGCGCCCCGCCGTGCTCGGCGGCCCGGTAGGCGGTCAGCGGCGAGGTCTCCCGCTCCGCCAACTCGTCGCGCAGCGCGCGCTGGAACTCCGGGTACCCGCCGAAGCCGAGCCGGGACAGCAGCCGCAGCACGGTCGGCGCGCTCACCTCGGCGCGTTCGGCGAGCGCGGCCACCGTGCCCAGGCCGGCGGAGGGATAGGCGGCGAGCAACGTGCGGGCGACCCGGCGCTCGGCCGGGCTGCACTCGCCGAGCCGCCCACGGATCAGCGCCGCGACGCCCACCACGTGCGGATCGTCGACAGCTTCGGAGTTCGGCACGAGCAGAGCGTAACGGCCCACCGGCCCGTGGGCGGGCGGGCGTCGCCCGCCCGCCCACGAACCCCGTCCGGTCAGGACTTCGTGATCGCGCAGGCGTAGTCGGCGGCGCCGGAGCCGGCGTACGCCTCCAGGTCGAGGTGGTAGGTGGCCGAGCCGGAGGCGGTCCGGGTCAGCGTGACCGACTCGTCCGTCCCGGCGCCGTCGTTCACCGACCGGGTCAACGTGCTGCCGGTGGCGCTGAGCAGGTACAGGTCCGCGTCGTAGGCGGACGGCACCGCGCAGTTGACGGTCAGCGTCTGTCCACTGCCGAGCGTGAGCGAGAAGTAGTCCCGGTCGGCGGTGCTCTTCATGTCCCCGGTGACGGTGGCCGGGTAGGTCAGGCCGGAGATGTCGTTCGCGGCGGTCCGGGAGTCGTTCGGCTCCACCTCGGCGTAGGACGACCCGCCCGACGGCGGCGGGGTGGACGAGCAGTCGGTCACCGGCGTGCCGCTGTAGAGGCTGCTGTCCGGCACGCCGGCGCGCACGCTGCGCAGGTAGTAGCCGCAGGTGGGGCGGTTGGCGAAGTCGTAGCTCTGCCCGTCGCTCAGCTTCCAGATCTTGACGCCGGTGTAGGTGAGCGGCTGCCCGGACACCGCCACCTCGGGCTGGTGGTCGCCGAGCACCACGTACGCGCTCGGGCCGCTGAGCGTGGCCCGGCCGGCCCGGTCGACGTAGAGCGACGCGCCCTCCTCGACGCCGACGCCCCACGCCTTGCCGCCGGCGACCAGCCCGTCCTTGACCGCGCGGGCCACGAACGCGATGGTCCGGCCCATCCGGTCCCGGGTGACGAAGTGCGAGTCGTTGATCGTGCCGGCGTAGTTCGGCCAGCGGAACATGCCGGTGGTGAACGTCAACGACCTGTCGTACGGGTTGGCCAGCGCGGTCGCCGAGGTGGTGCTCGCGGTGCAGGCGTCGTAGACCACGTCGCTGTTGACGTGGTGCCCGGCGCTGCCGCCGCCGACGCCGCCGCCCTTGGCCACCACCGACTCGACCGACGCCTCCAGCGCGGTGCCCTTCCAGGCCACGTAACGGCACTGGTCGCCGCCGGCGAAGTAGACGAACTCGGCGTTGCGGATGTCCGCGTTGACCTGACTGTTGTTGCCGTCCGCGGTGGCGGTCAGGGTGAGCGTGGTGCAGGAGTTGACGCCGGCCAGCGGCGTGATCACGTCGCACTCCGGGGTGCCGGAGCCGGAGCCGGCGACCACCACCACGTCGATCGCGCCGGTGCCGCCGCGGATCGCGTCGACCGCCCTGGTCATGGTGGCGGTGACGATGCCGCCGGAGCCGTTCATGGTGTACGCCGGGCCGGACCAGCTCGCCCGGCTGGCGTCCGTGGCGCTGCCCTGACGTACCCGGGTGACCTGGGCGTGTGCGGCGGTGACGCCGAGCGGGGCGACGGTGAGCAGCGCGGCGGCGGCCGCCGTCACGGCGAGCCGGCGAGAGTTGCGGGAAGGGGACATGGGCACCTCCGAGGGGCCACGAAGCGATGAAACAGAAGTTACATCCATTACGTTCACTGCTCAATAAGTAACTTCTGTTACATGCCGGTGACGGCGGCGCCGAGCACCCGGCCCGACGCCGCCCGCCCGCGTCAGGCCGGTCGGATGCCGACCACCACATCGGTGAACGTGGTGGCCGTCGCGCCGCGCCAGGCCGCGAAGCCGGTGCCCCGGGTCAGCCGCGCCACCCACATCGGGTCCTTCTCGTACGACGTGCCGCCGACCGCCACGCACCCGGCACGAGCGGCCAGACCGTCCTCCACCAGCCCGACCATGGCGTAGTCGTAGAAGACGTCCTCGGACGGCGTCGCGGCGCACGCGCCGGCGGCCGGCCGGACGCGCGACTTGCCGGCGGCCGGCACGAGCCGCCAGTGCGGCGCGTCGTACGCGTCCCCGGCGGTGAGCCGGCTCCACCGCACGCCCTCGATCCCCCACACCCCGCCGTGGTCGGTGACCCGGGCCCGACGCAGGTCCAGCACGCCGACCCCACGCTGCCCGAGCACCCGAAGCGACTGCCGCCGGCCGCCGACGCCGGTCACCTCCAACGCGGTGTTCTCGTCCAGGCCGAACACCCGGTTGTGCCCGGTGTCCGAGGCGAGGCGGATCGACCGCGCCTCCCGCCCCCGGCGGGAGAAGTGCGTGTCGACCAGCCCGGCGGTGAAGAACCCGAACCCGCCGCGCGGCAGGTAGCCGAGCACGTCCGGATCGTCGAAGTAACCCGGCTTCGCACCGTCGCGCAGCCCCGGCTCGGTGGAACCACCGGTGATCATGTCCCGGCCGGCCATGATCTGCGCGC
Source organism: Micromonospora sp. AKA38 (assembly GCF_027925725.1). Taxonomy (NCBI): domain Bacteria; kingdom Bacillati; phylum Actinomycetota; class Actinomycetes; order Micromonosporales; family Micromonosporaceae; genus Micromonospora; species Micromonospora sp. AKA38. The sequence goes on from NZ_BNEI01000005.1 coordinate 2,005,404, forward strand.
CGGCGCTGGTGCCGGCGACCACCGCGCCGCCCCGCAGCTTGCGCCGGATCGCGGCCAGCGCCGCGCTGTCCCGCTGCGCCGCGCCCCGGGTCATCGTGGTGACGTAGCGGTACTGGTCGCCACCGCCGAGGAAGAACCCGGTCATCGACTCGATCTGCCGGACCACCGCCGGATCGTCGGCGGCGCCCGGGTGGTCCAGGTCGATCGGGATCCACCGGGCGTCGGCCACCCCGTAGGAACGGAACAGATCGGCGTAGTAGTCGCCGTTGCAGACGCTGTTGTTGCAGTCCGGCGTGCCGGCGTCGGGATCCTCGGCGGGCACCGGCGCGCCCGCGGTGAGGATGCCGATCCGGGCCTTTCCGGGGCCGCCGGCCAGCCGGACGATGTCGTCGTAGATCTCCCGGTTGTCGTCGGCGAGCGCGCCGCCGACCAGCACCAGACTGCCGCCGTGGCGGTGCGGGTGGGACCCGGTGGCGGAGGCCGGGACCGCGGCGACCGGCACACTGAGCACGACCGCCGCGCAGGCGCCGACCCCCAGGGTCAGCAGGCGGTTCAAGGGCATGGTTGCTCCTCACAGAACCGTGAGGGCGGGCCGCGAGCAGAGCGTACGGCATCCGTGCCGCAGCGACAATGTTGAGAGCGCTAACATCGCCTCTCGTTGATCTCTGACGCCAACGAAGCGTTGACAGTCGACTATGTAAACGCCACGCTAAGAGCGATTGTTAGCGTTAACTTGGTCGTCATCTCCGTTGGAGGAGGATCGATGGACCCCACCACCACCCGTCGTCGCCTGGCGGTCGCGCTCGCCCCCCTGGCCCTGCTGGTCGCCGTGACCGCGTCCGTGATCGGCCCGACCGCGTCCCCGGCGCGCGCCGCCGGCACCGGCCCCTGCGACATCTACGCCGCCGGCGGCACGCCCTGCGTGGCCGCGCACAGCACCACCCGCGCGCTCTACGGCGCCTACGCCGGGCCGCTCTACCAGCTGCGCCGCGCGTCCGACAACACCACCCGCGACGTCGCGGCGCTCGCCGCCGGCGACGTCGCGAACGCCGCCACCCAGGACACGTTCTGCGCCAACACGAGCTGCCTGATCAGCGTCATCTACGACCAGTCCGGCCGCGGCAACCACCTGACCCAGGCCCCGCCCGGCGGGTTCTCCGGCCCGGCGGCCGGCGGCTACGACAACCTCGCCGACGCCACACTCGCCCCGGTCACGCTGAACGGCCGCAAGGCGTACGGGGTGTTCGTGGCGCCCGGCACCGGCTACCGGAACAACAGCACCAACGGCATCGCCAAGGGCGACCAACCCGAGGGCATGTACGCCATCTTCGACGGCACCCACTACAACGGCGGCTGCTGCTTCGACTACGGCAACGCCGAGACCAACAGCCGCGACAACGGCAACGGCACCATGGAAGCCATCTACTTCGGCAACATCAAGGTCTGGGGCTACGGCACCGGCAACGGCCCCTGGGTGATGGCGGACCTGGAGAACGGCCTCTTCTCCGGCGTCAATCCCGGCTACAACGCCAACGACCCGTCGGTGAGCCACCGGTTCCTGACCGCGATCGTCAAGGGCGAGCCGAACCACTGGGCCATCCGGGCCGGCAACGCCCAGTCCGGCGCGCTGTCCACGTACTACAACGGGCCCCGTCCCAACGCGCCCGGCTACAACCCGATGAAGAAGGAAGGCGCGATCATCCTCGGCATCGGCGGCGACAACAGCCACGGCTCCGCCGGCACGTTCTACGAGGGCGTGATGACCTCCGGCTACCCGACCGACGCCACCGAGAACGCGGTCCAGGCCAACATCACCGCCGCCGGCTACGCGGCGGCCACCGGCGGCAGCCGGCAGAACGTCGAGATCGTCGGCGGCCAGTCGGGCCGCTGCGTCGACGTGCCGAACGGCAGCACCACCAACGGCACCCAGGTGCAGCTCTGGGACTGCTGGGGCGGCACCATGCAGCGCTGGACCTACACCGCCGCCCGGCAACTCCAGGTGTACGGCAACAAGTGCCTCGACGCCGAGGCGTCCGGGACCACCGCCGGCACCCGGGCCATCATCTGGGACTGCAACGGCCAGGCCAACCAGCAGTGGAACCTCAACGGCAACGGCACCATCAGCAGCGCCCAGTCCGGGCTCTGCCTCGACGCCACCAGCCAGGGCACCGCGAACGGCACCAAGGTCGCGCTCTGGACCTGCAACGGCGGCGCCAACCAGCAGTGGAACCTGCGCAACTGATCCGGCGGTCGGGCGGGCGACGGCCCGCCCGGCCGACCCCGTACTCCCGTCCCGGAGGCTTCGCATGCCCGCTCCCCTCATGAACCGCCGGATGCTCCTGCGCACGACCGGCGCGACCGCCGTCGCGGCCACCGCCGGCGCCGCCGTCGGCTCCCTCACCGGCGGTGGCGCGGCCGGCGCGGCACTGGCCCCGGCCCGCCCGGACATCGGCGTCTCCGCGTACGCGTTCGACCCCGGCCAGGTACGGCTGACCGCGAGCCGCTGGCTGGACAACCAGAACCGCACGCTGGCCTACCTGCGTTTCGTCGACGTCAACCGGCTGCTCTACAACTTCCGCGCCAACCACCGGCTCTCCACCGCCGGGGCCGCCACCAACGGTGGCTGGGACGCGCCGAACTTCCCGTTCCGCACCCACATGCAGGGCCACTTCCTGACCGCCTGGGCGCAGGCCTGGGCGGTGACCGGCGACACCACCTGCCGGGACAAGGCGGTCACCATGGTCGCCGAGCTGGCGAAGTGCCAGGCCAACAACGGCGCGGCCGGCTTCAACACCGGTTACCTGTCCGGCTTCGGAGAGTCCGACTTCACCGCGCTGGAGGCCCGGACGCTGAGCAACGGCAACGTGCCGTACTACTGCGTCCACAAGACGCTGGCCGGTCTGCTCGACGTGTGGCGCCTGATCGGCAGCACGCAGGCCCGTGACGTGCTGCTGGCGCTCGCCGGCTGGGTCGACTGGCGCACCGGCCGGCTCACCTCGGCCCAGATGCAGGCCATGCTCGGCACCGAGTTCGGCGGCATGAACGCGGTGCTCACCGACCTCTACCAGCAGACCGGTGACGCCCGGTGGCTGACCACGGCGCAGCGCTTCGACCACGCCGCCGTGTTCAACCCGCTCGCGTCGAATTCCGACCAGCTCAACGGACTGCACGCGAACACCCAGGTGCCGAAGTGGATCGGCGCGGCCCGGGAGTACAAGGCCACCGGCACCACCCGCTACCGCGACATCGCCACCAACGCCTGGAACATCACGGTCGGCGCGCACACGTACGCCATCGGCGGCAACAGCCAGGCCGAGCACTTCCGCGCGCCCAACGCCATCGCCGGCTACCTGCGCAACGACACCTGCGAGGCGTGCAACACCTACAACATGCTCAAGCTGACCCGGGAGCTGTGGCAGCTCGACCCCGACCGGGTCGGATACGTCGACTTCTACGAGCGGGCGCTGCTCAACCACATGATCGGCCAGCAGAACCCGGCCGACAGCCACGGCCACGTCACGTACTTCACCCCGCTGAACCCGGGCGGTCGACGCGGTGTCGGCCCGGCCTGGGGCGGCGGCACCTGGAGCACCGACTACAACTCCTTCTGGTGCTGCCAGGGCACCGGGCTGGAGACCAACACCAACCTCGCCGACGGCATCTACTACCACAACGGCACCACGCTGACCGTCAACCTGTTCCTGCCCTCGGTGCTCACCTGGAGCCAGCGCGGCATCACGGTCACCCAGAGCACCTCGTACCCGGTCTCGGACACCACGACGCTCACCGTCACCGGCTCGGTGGCCGGGTCGTGGACGATGCGGATCCGGATCCCGTCGTGGACCACCGGGGCGACCGTCAGCGTCAACGGCACGGCGCAGGGCATCGCCACCACGCCGGGCAGCTACGCCGTGCTGACCCGCGACTGGGCCGCCGGGGACGTGGTCACGGTCCGCCTGCCGATGCGGGTGACCACGGTGGCCGCCAACGACGACGCGGCGGTCCAGGCGGTCATGTACGGGCCGGTGGTGCTCTCCGGCAACTACGGCAACACCACGCTGAGCGCGCTGCCGACGCTTGACGTCGCCTCGGTCACCCGGACCGGAGGCAGCTCGCTGGCGTTCACCGCCACCGCGAACGGCGCCGCCGTCAACCTCGGACCCTTCTACGACGCGCACGGGTTCAACTACACGGTCTACTGGCGGGCCGGCACGGGCGGCGGCGGTGGCGGCGAGGCGAGCTTCCGGCTGGCCAACGCCGCCAGCGGGCTCGTGCTGGGCATCCAGAACATGTCCACCGCCGACGGCGGGCTCGCCCTCCAGTGGGGCGACACCGGCACCGCCGACCACGACTGGCAGCTCCTGGTCGACGGGTCGGCGCTGAAACTACGCAACGTCAACAGCGGCAAGGTGCTCGGCGTGGAGAACATGTCCACCACCGACAACGCGCGGATCCTCCAGTGGGCCGACAACGGCACCGCCGACCACCTCTGGACCGTGGTCGACGTCGGCGACGGCACCCACAAGCTGCGCAACGTCAACAGCGGCAAGCTGCTCGGCATCTCCGGCGGCTCGACCGCGCAGGGCGCGACGGCGGTGCAGGACCCGGACAACGGCAGCGCGGACAACCAGTGGCGTTTCCTGCCCAACGGCGCCCGTCGGCTCCAGAACCTCGGCAGCGGGCTCGTGCTCGGCGTGCAGGACATGTCCACCGCCGACGGCGGGCTGGTCATCCAGTGGGGCGACTCCGGCACCGCCGACCACCTCTGGACCGCGCTCGTGGACACCGGCGGCTACCTGCGGCTGCGCAACTCGAACAGCGGCAGGGTGCTCGGCGTCGAGGGCGGCTCCACCGCCGCCGGCGCGCGAATCGTCCAGTGGGCCGACAACGGCGCCGCCGACCACCGCTGGCGGCTGCGCCACGGCGGGAACGGCTACTTCCGGATCCAGTGCGCGAACGGCGGTCGGGTGCTCGGCCTGAGCGGCGGCTCCGGCAGCCAGGGGGCACAGGCCGTGCTCGGCGACGATTCCGGCGCCGCGCACCAGCGCTGGCGCTTCGTCTGAGACTCGGGGTACGCGTCGCGGCGCCCCGCCCCGCGTACCTCCGTGGTGACGCCGTCGCCGCCGGGCCGGGCGACCCGGCGGCGACGGCTCCGCCCCGCCGCGCGAGCCGGCTGACCGGACACGCCCGGGGACGCCCGGTCGGCAGCCGCCGACGCCGTCCGGCGAGCGGCGGGGCCGATATGGCCAAGAGCGGTTCAGCGCACCGGGGGCGGGCCGACGCTGCGGCGCGGGACCAGCGTCGGCGCGATGGTCTGTCGCAGCGGCCCGACGCTGGCGGACTCGATCTGGGTCAGCAGCAGATCGAGGCTCGCCCGGGCCACCGCCCCGAAGTCGGGTCGCACGGTGGTCAGCGGCGGGATGAAGTAGGCCGCCTCGGGCACGTCGTCGAAACCGACCACGCTGATGTCGTCCGGCACCCGTCGGCCGTGCTCGTGCAGCGCCCGCAGCACACCGAGCGCCAGGTGGTCGTTGGCGGTGAAGACGGCGGTGACCTCCGGCATCCGGGCCAGCATCTGACCGCACCGGTAACCCGCCGCGGCCGACCAGTCCGCCGGGACCAGCGGCGGCACCTCGGCGCCGGCGAGCCGCAGCGCCTCGCGCCAGCCCTCGATCCGGCCGGCGCTGTCGAACCAGTCCGACGGGCCGGACACGTGCCAGACCGTCCGGTGCCCGGCGTCGAGCAGGTGCTGGGTGGCGGCCCGGGCACCGGCCACCTGGTCCACCGTCACCAGCGGGATCGGCCGACGCGGATCACCGTCGACGGTCACCAGCGGCACGTCGTGGGGCAGCCGTTCCAGTGCCTCGCCGGCCGACTCGACCGGCGCGATCACCACGATGCCGGCCACCCGGTGCGCGAGGTGACGCTCCACCGCGGCCGAGATGGACCGGTGGTCGAGGTCGCTGACGCTGCCCACGCTGACCGCGAAGCCGGCCTCGGCGGCGGTCTGCTCCAGCGCGGCCAGCAGCGAGGCCGGGCCGTAGAGCGTGGTGTTCTGCGCGACCACGCCGATCACCTGGGACCGGCCGGTGACCAGCGCGCGGGCCGCGCGGTTGGGTCGGTAGCCGAGTTCGGTGATCGCCGCCTGGACCCGTAGTCGGGTCTGCTCCCGCACATTGGGATGCCCGTTCAGCACCCGGGAGACCGTCTGGTGCGAGACGCCGGCGAGGCGTGCCACGTCCGTCATCGCAGGACCGCGCACGGCCACCTCACTTTCGCCACTGCCCACGTGGCCGCACCGGGTCGACGTCGACCGGGCCGGCCCGGGTGGCGACAGTCTACGCCAGTTGTCCCACCGGTCACGGTACGGTCGATCCACCGTTCGCGTCATCCTGTCGGATTATCGGAGAATTGACGACGAGCCCATTCCCCATTCGTGGCGACCACGGGGAAGCCGCAGCTCCGGACCGGTCGAAGGACCGGGGTGGGGCATTTCCGGCGAGTGCCGGCACCCCACCCCGGGCAATTCTCCGGCGCGTCAGGGGCGGAAATGGTGACCCGCGTCACGGCGACCGAACCGGTTTCCGGTGCAGAACTGCCGGCGCGATCAGAATCCGCGGGCGAGCCGGTAGTACGCCTGGTTCCAGCGCAACTCGTCGGCGAAGCGGTGCGCCTCGGTGTCGCCGTCGATGACCACCAGCTCGGTACGCGTCATCGCGGCCAGGTCGCGCAGCTCCTCCACGCCCACCGCCTGGGAGAGCACGGTGTGGTGCGGCGCGCCCGCCGTGATCCACGCCTCCGCCGAACCGGACAGGTCCGGCCGGGGCCGCCAGACCGCGCGGGCCACCGGCAGCCGGCGCAACGGCTGCGGCGGCGGCACCACGTCGACCACGTTGGCCACCAGCCGGAACCGCTCCCCCATGTCGGCCATGCCGAGCACCACGGCCGGGCCGGACGCCGCGTTGAAGACCAGTCGGACCGGGTCCTCCCGCCCACCGATGCCGAGCGGGTGCACCTCCGCCGTCGGCACGTCGGCGGCGATGCTCGGGCACACCTCCAGCATGTGCGCGCCGAGCACCAGCTCGTGCCCGAACGTCAGGTCGTAGGTGTAGTCCTCCATGAAGGACGTGCCGCCCGCCACGCCGACGGCCATCGCCTTCAGCGTCCGGACCAGCACGGAGGTCTTCCAGTCCCCTTCCCCGCCGAAGCCGTACCCGTCGGCCATCAGCCGCTGCACCGCGATGCCGGGGAGCTGACGTAGGCCGCCCAGGTCCTCGAAGTTCGTGGTGAACGCGCGGAAGCCACCGGTGTCCAGGAACGTGCGCAGACCCAGCTCCTGGCGGGCGGCGTACCGCAGCGCGTCGTGCCGCTCGCCGCCGGGACGCAGCGCCGCGTCCACCCGGTAGGTGTCGTCGTACTCCTTGACCAGGTCGTCCACCTGCGCGTCGGCGACCTGGTCGACCGCGTCGACCAGGTCGTTGACGCCGTAGGTATTGACCGAGACGCCGAACCGCAGCTCCGCCTCGACCTTGTCCCCCTCGGTCACCGCGACGTCGCGCATGTTGTCGCCGAACCGGGCCAGGCGCAGCGTTTGCATCGACGACCGGCCGACCGCCGCGCGGGCCCAGGCCGCCACCCGGCCGACCACCCGCGGGTCGGTGACGTGGCCGGCGATCGTCTTGCGGGCCACCCCGAGCCGGGTCTGGATGTACCCGAACTCGCGGTCGCCGTGCGCGGCCTGGTTCAGGTTCATGAAGTCCATGTCGATGGTGTCCCACGGCAGCGCCACGTTGGCCTGCGTGTGCAGGTGCAGCAGCGGCGTCTGCAGCGCGTCCAGCCCGGCGATCCACATCTTCGCCGGCGAGAACGTGTGCATCCAGGCGATCACCCCGACCGCGCCCTGCACGGCCGCGTCCCGGCACACGGCCAGGATGTCCGCGCTGGAGGTCAGGACCGGCTTCCAGCACACCCGGACCGGGATGTCCGGCGAGGCGTCCAAGCGGGCGGCGATCTCCCGGGACTGGTCGGCGACCTGCCGGAGCGTGTCCTCGCCGTAGAGGCCCTGGCTGCCGGTGAGGAACCAGACCTCGGGCTGGGGGTGAGTTGCCATGTTGTTGCCTTCCGCGCTAGGAGCCGTCACTTGAACCGGATGCCGATGAGGCGCTGGAGGAGGATGAACGCGAAGAGCAGCCCGCCGATCACGATCTTCGTCCACCAGGAGTTGAGGCTGCCGTCGAACGTGATCAGCGTCTGGATGACGCCGAGCACCAGCACGCCGAGGACGGTGCCGAAGACGTAGCCGGACCCGCCGGTGAGCACGGTCCCGCCGATCACCACCGCGGCGATCACGTCCAACTCCATGCCGATGCCGATCAGCGGCGCGCCGGAGAGCGTGTAGAACGACAGCAGGATGCCACCGATCGCCGAGCACAGCCCGCTGATGGTGTAGACGGCGATCCGGGTGCGCCCGACCGGCAGGCCCATCAGCAACGCCGACTGCGCGTTGCCGCCGACCGCGTACACGTTGCGGCCGAACCGGGTGTACGCCAGCACGTACGCGGCCACCAGGACCACCGCGAACGCGATCAGCACACTGATCGACACGAAGTTCCCGGCCGGATTGCCGATGCGCTCCTGGGACATGCCGGTCCAGAAGCCGTCGGTGATGGAGATCGAGGCGCCGCTGATGAACGTGCACATGCCCCGGGCGAAGAACATCCCGGCGAGCGTGACGATGAACGGCTGGATGTCGAAGAAGTGGATCGCGCAGCCCATCAGGAACCCCAGCGTCGGGCCGATGAGCAACGCGATGACGAGCACCAGGGCCGCCGGCATCCCGTCGCGCAGCAGCGCGGCCGACACCATCGTGGTCATCGCCACCACCGAACCGACGGACAGGTCGATGCCGCCGGTGAGGATCACGAACGTCATGCCGACCGCGACCACGAGAAGGAAACCGTTATCGATGAAGACGTTGAAGACCACCTGGACGTTGGAGAAGGCGCGGTACTGCGACACCCCGATGCCGTACATGACCAGCAGCAACGCGAGTGTGGCAAGCACCGGGACGTGTCGCCGGGGCAGGCTGGGCCGCCAGGACCGGACGGTGGACAACGACGTGCTGGTCATGCCGGCACCTGCTCCTTCTCCCGCTGCGGCGTGGCCGGACCGGGCTCGACGCCGCGCCGGCGCCGCCACCGGAACCGGGCCCGGAAGGCAGGGGCCTGGATCAGGCAGACGGCGATCACCACGACGGCCTTGAACAGCAGCGACGTCTGCGGCGAGATGTTCATGGCGTACACGGTGGTGGTCAGGGTCTGGATGATCAGCGCACCGAGGACGGTGCCGCCCAGCGAGAACCGGCCGCCGGCCAGCGAGGTGCCGCCGATCACCACCGCGAGGATCGCGTCGAGTTCGATCCAGAGCCCGGCGGCGTTGCCGTCCGCGCTGGACACGTTCGCGGTGACCATGAAGCCGGCGATCGCGGCGCACGCGGCGCTGACCACGTAGACGAGGAAGACGATGCGTCGGGACCGGATGCCGGCCAACCGGCTGGCCTCGGCGTTGCCGCCGACCGACTCCACGATCAGCCCGAGCGCGGTACGCCGGGTGAACGCGGCCACCAGCAGCGCCGCGGCGAGCGCGATCAGGATGGCCAGCGGCAGCGTCAGGACGTGCCCGACCCCGATGGCCCGGTAGGGCTCGGAGTTGATCGTGAGGATCTGCCCCTCGGTGACGAGCTGGGCGATCCCCCGACCGGCCACCATGAGGATCAACGTGGCGATGATGGGCTGGATGCCGATCACCGCGACCAGCACCCCGTTCCACGCGCCGAGCACCAGCGCGACGCCGAACGCCAGGGCGAGCGCGGTGAGCACGGTGGACAGGCTGTTCGGGTCGGCCGACTCGCTGATGTGCAGGCAGGCGATCGCGCCGCTGATGGCGCAGAGCGAGCCGACGGACAGGTCGATGCCGCCGGTGGCGATGACCAGGGTCATGCCGAGCGCGACGAGGATCAGCGGCGCGCTCAACCGGAGAATGTCGATCGGGGTGCCGTACAGGTGGCCGCTCTTGACCTCCACGGCGAGGAAGCCGGGCCGGTAGACGGTGTTCGCGGCGAGCATCACCACGAGCACCAGGACCGGCCAGAACAGGCGGTGCCCGGTCAGCGGGCGGAGGCGTTCGGTGACGGTGTTCATCGGTTCACCTCCTCCCGGGGGGTTCCGCTGGCGATGGTGCGCATGACGCGGTCGGCGTCGAGCGAGCTGTCGTTGTCGAGCTGGGCGACCATCTCGCGGTCCCGCATGACCGCGACCCGGTGGCTCAGGCGCAGCACCTCCTCCAGCTCGGCGGAGATGAACAGCACCGCCATGCCGCCGTCGGAGAGCTGCACCACCAGCTTCTGGATCTCGGCCTTGGCGCCGATGTCGATGCCGCGGGTGGGTTCGTCGAGGATGAGCAGGCGCGGCTCGGTGATGAGCCAGCGTGCCAGCAGCACCTTCTGCTGGTTGCCGCCGGACAGGTTGCGCACCGGCAGCTCCGGGTTCGCCGGCCGGATGCTGAGCGCCTGGACGTACTTCTGGACCAGCTCCTCCTGCCGGCGGCGCGGGATCGGGCGGAGCCAGCCGCGCGCGGCCTGCATCGCCAGCATCATGTTCTCCCGGACCGACAGCTCCGGGACGATGCCCTCCGCGCGGCGGTTCTCCGAGCAGAAGCCGATGCCCCGGTCGATGGCCTGGATCGGGGTACGCAGCGGCGCCCGGCCGCCGTCGACGAGGACCTGACCGTGGTCGGCGCGGTCGGCGCCGAAGATCAGCCGGGCCACCTCGGTGCGGCCGGAGCCGAGCAGACCGGCCAGGCCGACCACCTCACCGGCGTGGATGCGCAGGCTGAACGGGGCGACCGCCCCGCGCCGGCCCAGCTCCGTGGCGTCCACCAGCGGAGCTCGCCCGTCCGGCGCGACGGTGGCGCGTTTCTGCTGCTCGTCGAGCCGTTCCAGCACGTCCAGCTCCTGGCCGATCATCTTCTCGACCAGGCTGAACTGGGGCAACTCCTCGGTGCGGTACTCCCCCACCAGGGTGCCGTTGCGCAGCACCGTGATGCGGTCGGCGATGCCGTAGACCTGGTCCAGGAAGTGCGTCACGAACAGGATCGCGATCCCCTCGTCCCGGAGCTGGCGCATGATCCGGAAGAGCTGGGCGACCTCGCCGGCGTCCAGGCTGGAGGTCGGTTCGTCGAGGATGAGCACCCGGGCCCGCACGTCGATCGCCCGGGCGATGGCGACCATCTGCTGCACGGCGAGCGAGTACGTCCCGAGCGGCGCGGCGACGTCCAGGTCGAGGTCGAGCCGGGCCAGGAGCGCCCGGGCCCGGCGACGCGTCTCGCCCCAGCGCACGGCGCCCAGCCGGCGGGGCTCCCGGCCGATGAAGATGTTCTCCGCCACCGACAGGTTCGTGCAGAGGTTGATCTCCTGGTAGACGGTGCTGACGCCGGCCGCGGCGGCCTGCATCGGGCCGGAGAAGGACACCTGCTCACCGGCGAGCGTGACGGAGCCGGCATCGGTGCCGTAGACGCCGGTCAACACCTTGATCAGGGTCGACTTGCCGGCGCCGTTCTCGCCCATGAGGGCGTGGACCTCGCCCGGGAACAGCCGGAAGTCGACGTCGTGGAGCGCGCGCACCCCGGGGAAGGTCTTGCTGATTCCGGTCATGGTCAGGACCGGACGGTCACCCGTCATGCCATCGGACCTCTTCTGAAACGGTGGTGGCACGGGGGCCGCCGTCGGTGCGACGGCGACCCCCGGTGTGGGGCTCAGTACTTGCGGTTGGGCAGCGCTTCCTTCGCCTTCTCCTGCGTGAAGGTGGTCTCCTCGGTCTCGATCCGGGGCGGCACCTCCTCGCCGGCCTTGACCTTCTTGGCCAGGTCCATCAGCTGCGGGCCGAGCAGCGGGCTGCACTCGGCGATGAAGTTGAACTTGCCGTCCGCGAGCGCCTGCATGCCGTCCTTCACCGCGTCCACGGTGATGATGGTGATGTCCTTGCCGGGCACCTTGCCGGCCGCGGTGATCGCCTCGAGCGCGCCCAGGCCCATGTCGTCGTTGTGCGCGAAGAGCACGTCGATCTTCGGGTTGGCCTTGAGGAACTGCTCCATGACCTGCTTGCCGCCGGCGCGGGTGAAGTCACCGGACTGCGACGCGACGATCTTCAGGTTGGGGTTGGCCGCGATGGCCTCGCCGAAGCCCTTCTTCCGGTCGTTCGCCGGCGCCGAGCCGGTCGTGCCCTGCAGCTCGACGATGTTGACCGGACCGGTGGCCGCCTTCTTCTGCTCCACCAGCCACTCACCGGCGAGTCGGCCCTCCTTGACGAAGTCCGAGCCGAGGAACGTCTTGTAGAGCGACTTGTCGGCCGAGTCGACCGCGCGGTCGGTCAGGATCACCGGGATCTTGGCGTCCTTGGCCTCCTTGAGCACGGTGTCCCAGCCGGACTCCACCACCGGCGAGAAGGCGATGACGTCGACCTTCTGCTGGATGAAGTTCCGGATCGCCTTGATCTGGTTCTCCTGCTTCTGCTGCGCGTCGTCGAACTTCAGCTCGATGCCGGCCTGACCCGCCGCCTCCTTGATCGAGGTGGTGTTGGCGGTCCGCCAACCGCTCTCCGCGCCGACCTGGGAGAAGCCCAGGACGAGCTTGTCACTGCCGCCGCTGCCGGAATCGCCGCCGGTGTCGCTGTTGCCGCACGCGACCATGCCGCCGGCGAGCAGCACACCGGTCAGGACCGCGATCACCGTACGGGCCGTACTCCTGGTTCGCATTGTTCTCCTCGGGGTGGGGTGATCCGGGCGCGCGACCGGCGGGCCGGGGCGACCGGTTGTGGTGGTGGGATGAGGTGGTGCTGGTCCGGGGTCACCCGGCGGGCGGGCGCTGGCCGTACACGTTCTGGTAGCGGTCGTGGAGCGAGTCGACGTCGGCCGACGCGATCGGCAGCGGCGGCCCGAGCGCGCGGGCCAGGTGCGCGGTGCGGGCGACGTCCTCGCACATCACCGCCGCCTTGACCGCCGCGCGGGCGTCCCTGCCGATGCTGAACACGCCGTGGTTGCGCATGAGCACCGCGGGCGAACGGTGCCCGGACAGCGTGCTGACGATGCCCTTGCCGATGTCGTCGCCGCCGATCAGCGCGAACGGACCGACCGGGATCTCGCCGCCGAACTCGTCGGCCTGCGCGGTCAACCAGCACGGGATCGCCTCGCCCCGGGCCGCCCAGGCGGTGGCGTAGCCGCTGTGCGTGTGCACCACGCCGCCGACCTCGGGCATCGCGCGGTAGACGTAGGCGTGCGCGGCGGTGTCGCTCGACGGCGAGCCGGCACCGTCGACCACGACCCCGTTGAGGTCGCAGACCACCATGGTGTCGGCGGTCAGGTCGTCGTAGTCCACGCCGCTCGGCTTGATCACCATCAGGTCCTGGCCGGGGACGCGCGCCGAGACGTTGCCGGCCGTCCAGGCCACCAGGCGGTAGCGGGTCAGCTCGCCGTGCAGGCGGGCCACCGTCTCGCGGAGCGCGGTGACCTGCCGGGCGATGTCGGGGTTCATCCGACCACCTCCAGGGCCGGGTCGGCGGGCGTCACGGCGGCGTCCACCGCCGCGTTCCGGATCGCCCGCAGGCGGAGCATGACGTCGTTCGCGCCGCGGCCGAAGTGGTCGTGCAGCGCCCGGTACTCGGCGTAGAGCGCGTCGTACGCCCGCACGTTCTCCGGGATCGGCCGGTAGACGGCCTCGTCCACCCGCCCCATGGCCGCCGACGCCTCGTGGATCGACGGGTAAGCCCCCGCGGCGACCGCCGCGTGGATGGCCGACCCGAGCGCCGGCCCCTGGGCGGAGCCGATGATGCCCAGCGGCCGGTTGGTGACGTCGGCGTAGATCTGCATCAGCAGGCGGTTCGAGGTGAGCCCGCCGGCCACCACCAGGTCGTCGACCGGCACGCCCGCCTCGGCGAACGCCTCGACGATCATCCGGGTGCCGTACGCGGTGGCCTCCAGCAGCGCGCGGTAGACGTCCGCCGGCCGGGTGGCCAGCGTCAGCCCGACGACCAGCCCGCTGAGGTCGTGGTTGACCAGCAGCGAGCGGTTGCCGTTCCACCAGTCCAGCGCCACCAGCCCGTGTGCGCCGACCGGCTGGGCGGCGGCCAGCTCGGTGAGCCGCTCGTGCGAGTCGAGGCCGGCCGGGGCGGCGTGCCGCACGAACCAGCCGAAGATGTCCCCCACGCCGCTCTGCCCGGCCTCGAAGCCCCAGGCGCCCGGGCTGATGCCGCCGTCGACCACGCCGCACATGCCGGGGACCTCGGCGGGGTGGGTGCCGTTGAGCACGTGGCAGGTGGAGGTGCCCATGATCGCCACCAGCCGGCCCGGGCGCAGCGCCTGCGCGGACGCGGCGGTGACGTGCGCGTCGACGTTGCCGACCGCGACCGCGATGCCCTCCGGCAGCCCGGTCCAGGCCGCGGCGCGGGCGCTCAGCACGCCGGCCCGGTCGCCCAGCGGCAGCAGCGGGCCGTCCAGCTTGGCCACGAAGTCGGGGAAGCCGGGGTCGAGCGCGGCGAGGTACTCCGGCGACGGGTAGCGGCCGTCCTGCCGGATGCCCTTGTAGCCGGCGGTGCAGGCGTTGCGCGTCTGGACGCCGCACAGCTCCCAGACGATCCAGTCGGCCGCCTCGATGAAGCACTCGGCCCGCCGGTAGACCTCGGGGTCCTCGGCCAGGATCTGCAACCCCTTGGCGAACTGCCACTCGGCGGAGATCTTGCCGCCGTAGCGGCCGATCCACGGCTCGCCGCGCTCGTGGGCGAGGGTGTTGATCCGGTCGGCCTGCGGCTGCGCGGCGTGGTGCTTCCACAGCTTGACCCAGGCGTGCGGCCGGTGGCGCAGCTCCGGGACCTCGCACAGCGGCGTGCCGTCGGCGAGCGTCGGCAGCACGGTGCAGGCGGTGAAGTCGGTGCCGATGCCGACCACCCGGGCCGGGTCCACCCCGGCGGCGGCCAGCGCGGCCGGCACCGCCTCGCGCAGCACGTCGCGGTAGTCGTCCGGGTCCTGCAGGGCCCAGTCCGGGGGCAGCGCCGGGCCGCCGTCGGGCAGGGCCGTCTCGATCACCCCGTGCCGGTACTCGTGCACCGCGGTGCCGAGTTCGGCGCCGTCCCGGACCCGCACCACGAGCGCCCGCCCGGACAGCGTGCCGAAATCGACCCCGACCACGTACCGGTCGGTCGCCTCCACGTCGCTCATCTACACCTCCACCGCGTCACGGAGTTAGTGTTAGCGCTCACATATACATCCGTCAAGACACCTCCGCGCAACGGCTGCGTAACGGAGCCGACGGCGACGCTCCGCCCTCCGCCGCCGGCGCGGGGACCGGCCCGCCCAGGTCGACGGGAGATCCACCACCGACGCCGGCGACCGACGGTCGACACCCGGACGAGGCGCATTGTTAGCGACAACAATCGATACCCGAGGGCCGATGAGCGAGCGGATCGGGCAGCGACCCGAAGGGATGTCCGGAGACCCGCCGCGACGCCCCGCAGAAGCGCTCTCAACGGCCTGTTTCCGACCCGACCGGCGGCCGGAGGGCCGCCCGGGCGACCATGCCGCGACGGGCACAATGATTTACACAGTTTGATGTCAGCGATAACATTTCTGACCGCGCCGTGTCGCTGTGCGCCCCGGACGGACGACCCGGCAGCGCCCTCGGAGGGACGGCCGGGGCCGCGGCGGGTGGCCGATCCGGTCGGGCGCCGGCGCGGGTGTGGACAGTTGACATCGGACGCGGAACGACACGACAACTGTCGGCCGCCGCGGGTGCACGACGGCGACCGGTCGGCCGGCCGGACGGCGCACCCCCGTCCGGCCGGCCGCTCACCGGCTGCCCGCGGCCCGGCGCTTGTTCCAGATGTCGAACGCCACCGCGGCGAGCAGCACCAGCCCCTTCACCACCGACTGGATCGACTGGTCGATGCCCATGAGCTGCATGCCGTTGCTCATCACCGCCATGATCAGGCCACCCACCATCGCGCCGACCACGGTGCCCACCCCACCGGTGACCGCCGCGCCGCCGATGAAGGCCGCCGCGATCGCGTCCAGCTCGAACATGTTGCCCGCCGCCGGCTGGGCCCCGTTGGAGCGCGACGAGTAGATCACGCCGGCCACCGCGGAGAGGAAGCCCATGTTGACGAAGACCCAGAAGTTGACCGTCTTCACCCGCACGCCGGACAGCGTCGCCGCCGGCAGGTTGCCGCCGATCGCGTAGACCTGGCGACCGAAGACGGTACGGCGGGTGAGCAGGCCGTAGACGAGCACCAGCACGGCCAGGACGATCAGCACGATCGGCAGGCCCCGGGCGTGCGCGAGCTGCCAGGCGAACCACATGACGACGGCGCCGACCACCGCCACCCGCAGCACGAAGAGCGGGAACGACTCCACCGGCTGCTCGTGGCGGACCCGGGCCAGCCGGGTCCGGAACACGCTCGTCGCGTACCCCACCACCGCGAAGACGCCGATGAACAGCGTGAACGCGTCGAAGCCCTGCCCACCGAGCAAGCCGTTGAGGAAGCCGGCCGCGACCCGCTGGTACTCGGCCGGGAACGGCGACAGCGAGATGTTGTCCAGCACCCGCAGCGTCAGGCCACGGAACAACAGCATGCCGGCCAGCGTGACGATGAACGCCGGAATGCCGGCGTACGCGACCCAGAGACCGTGCCAGGCGCCCACCGCGACGCCCACGGCGAGCGCGGCGAGGATGCCGACCCACCACGGCATGCCCTCCCGGATCACCAGCACGGCGGAGACCGCGCCGGTCAGCGCCACCACCGACCCGACGGACAGGTCGATGTGCCCGCCGATGATCACGATGACCATGCCGATCGCGAGCACCAGGATGTAGGAGTACTGAAGAACGATGTTGGTGAGGTTGCCGGGGCTCAGCGAGACGCCGTCGGTGAGGATCGCGAACAGCGCGACGATCACCACCAGGGCGATGTAGATGCCGCTCTGCCGCAGGTTGCCGAGGATCAGCGTCCGCGGGTCACTGGTCCCGGTCTTCAGGGTGGCGGCCGCGCCGGCGTCGGGCGCGTCGACCTTCGGGGAGGTGGCGGGCTTCGTGCTGGTCATCCGACGAGATCCCTGTCCTTGGTCATGAGTTCCATCAGGTTCTCCTGGGTGGCGTCGCCCACCGGCACCTCGCCGGTGATCCGGCCGGCCGCCAGGGTGTAGATGCGGTCGCACATGCCGAGCAGCTCGGGCAGCTCGGAGGAGATGATGACGACGGCCTTGCCGTCCGCCACCAGGCGGTTGACGATCGTGTAGATCTCGAACTTCGCCCCGACGTCGATGCCCCGGGTCGGCTCGTCGAGGATCAGCACGTCCGGGTCGGTGAACAGCCACTTCGCCAGCACGACCTTCTGCTGGTTGCCGCCGGAGAGCTTGCCCACCACCGACATGACGCTCGGCGCCTTGATGTTCATGTCGCGCCGGCCCCGCTCGGCGACCGTGATCTCCGCGTTGCCGTCGATCCAGCCGTTGCGCGCGAGCTTGCCGAGCGCGGCGGCCGAGATGTTGCCCCGCACGTCGTCGATCAGGTTGAGGCCGTAGTGCTTGCGGTCCTCGGTCGCGTACGCGATGCCGGCGGCGATCGCCTCGGCCACCGTGCGGGGCCGCACCTGGCGGCCGTTGACGAAGACCCGGCCGGTGATGTCCCGGCCGTACGCCCGGCCGAACACGCTCATCGCCAGCTCGGTGCGGCCGGCGCCCATCAGGCCGGCGATGCCGACCACCTCGCCGGCGCGGACCGTGAGTGAGGCGTGGTCCACCACCAGCCGGTCCTGGGTCGGGTGGCGCACCGTCCAGTCCTCGATCCGCAGCACCTCGGCACCGGGCGTCGACGTCCGGGTCGGGTAGAACGCCGCGAGGTCGCGACCGACCATGCCGCGGATGATCCGGTCCTGGGTCGCCGTGCCGTCGCCCATGTCCAGCGTCTCGACCGTGCGGCCGTCCCGGATCACGGTCGTCGAGTCCGCGACCGCGGTGATCTCGCCCAGCTTGTGCGAGATCATGATGCAGGTGATGCCCTGGTCGCGGAGCCGCCGCAGCAGGTCCAGCAGGTGCGCCGAGTCGACGTCGTTGAGCGCCGCGGTCGGCTCGTCCAGGATGAGCAGCCGCACCTTCTTGGACAGCGCCTTGGCGATCTCCACCAACTGCTGCTTGCCCACCCCGAGCTGGATCACCGGGGTCACCGGGTTCTCGTGCAGCCCGACCGAGCGCAGCAGCGCCGCGGCCTCCGCGTTGGTCCGGTGCCAGTCGATCAGCCCGGCGCGACCACGGCGCTCGTTGCCGAGGAAGATGTTCTCGGCGATCGACAGGTACGGCACCAGCGCCAACTCCTGGTGGATGATGACGATGCCGTGGGACTCGCTGTCCCGGATGCCCCGGAACCCGACCGGCTCGCCGTCGAGGACGATCTGCCCGTCGTAGCTGCCGGTCGGGTACACCCCGGACAACACCTTCATCAGGGTGGACTTGCCGGCGCCGTTCTCGCCGCAGATCGCGTGGATCTCGCCGCGCCGGACGGCGAGCGAGACGTCCTGGAGCGCGGCCACTCCGGGAAAGGTCTTCGTGATGTTCCGCATTTCGAGGATGTGATCGCTCATGGAAACCGTCCTGCTCGTGGCCGTCGCGTCGGTGCGCCGGCGGGCCCGGCGACAGGTGCGTCACCGGGCCCGCCGGAGAGCGGCTCAGCCGGCCCGACCGGCGGCGACCTCCTCGGCGGTCAGGTAGCCGGAGTCGATCAGCGCCGACTTGATGTCGTCCTTGTAGACGGTCTGCACCGGCAGCAGGAACGCGGGCACGACCTTGACGCCGTTGTCGTACGCCTTGGTGTCGTTCGCCTTGGGCTCCTGCTTCTTGAGGAACGCCTCGGCGGCGACCACGGCCTGGTCGGCGAGCAGGCGGGTGTCCTTGAACACGGTCGAGCTCTGCACGCCGTCGTTGATGAGCTTGACGGAGGCGACCTCGGCGTCCTGGCCGGTGATCACCGGCAT
Organism: Micromonospora sp. AKA38; assembly: GCF_027925725.1. Taxonomy (NCBI): domain Bacteria; kingdom Bacillati; phylum Actinomycetota; class Actinomycetes; order Micromonosporales; family Micromonosporaceae; genus Micromonospora; species Micromonospora sp. AKA38. The sequence goes on from NZ_BNEI01000005.1 coordinate 2,024,471, forward strand.
CTTCTTGGCCCCGCCGCGGTAGCCGGCGTTCTGCAGGGCGGTGATGATGCCCCGGGAGATGCCGTCGAACGGCGACAGCACGCCGTCGACCTTGCTGCCGTCGTTGTAGCTGGAGGTGAGCACATCCTCCATCCGCTTCTGCGCGGTCTCCTGCTGCCAGCGCAGGATGGCGATCTGCTCGATCTTCGTCTGACCCGACTTCACCTTCAGCGTGCCGGCCTCGAAGTACGGCTTGAGCGTGTCCATCGCGCCGTTGAAGAAGAAGTGGGCGTTGTTGTCGTCGAGCGAGCCGGCGAACAACTCCACGTTGAACGGGCCGGTCGCGCTGCCCTTCGAGCCGTCCTTGTTCTGCAGCCCGAGGCCGACCAGGAGCGCGTTGGCCTGCGCCACGCCGACCTTGTAGTTGTCGAAGCTGACGTAGAAGTCGACGTTCGGGCTGTTGCGGATGAGCCGGTCGTAGGAGATGACCGGGATCTTCGCCGCCGCGGCGGCCTGGAGCTGACCGCTGAGCGCGGTGCCGTCGATCGGGGCGATCACCAGCACGTCCGCGCCCTGCGTGATCATCTGGTCGATCTGCTGCGACTGGGTGGGGATCTCGTCGCCGGCGTACTGCAGGTCGACCTTGTAGCCCTTGGCCTGGAGCTTCTCCTTCACCGAGTTGCCGTCGGCGATCCACCGCTCCGAGGTCTGGGTCGGCATCGAGACGCCGATGGTCAGGTCGCCGGGCTTGGCCGAGCTGGTGTCCCCGCCGCCACCCGCGCCCTCACCACTGCATGCGGCCAGGCTGACGGCGATCGCGACGCCACCGAGCGCGGCCAGAAATCGTCTGCGCACGAGCTTCCTCTCCCCTGCGTACTCACGGACCCACGGATAACCCTCCTCGGAGTGTTAACGCTCACAAGATTCACCGTCAACCGATGACGGGAAATGCGCATGTCTCGGTCTCGTAACAAGGCTCGGCTACGGCCGGCCGGTTCGCCCGCGGTGTCCGGCGGCGCGACGACGGATCGTCGCGCCGCCGGAGACGTGCCTCAGAGGGCGGCGCAGGTCGGGGTCAGCCCCGACGCGCTACCGGTGCCCTGGAACCCGAACTCGGTGCTCTGACCGGCCCCGAGCTGGCCGTTGTAGTCCACATTCGCGAACCGCACCGTGCCGGTGCTACCACTGGCGGTCGCACTCCACGTGTTCGTCACACTCGCCCCACCGGGCAACGTCAGACTCACCGCCCAACTCCGCGTACCGGCCGAACCCGCCGTCACCTTCACCGTCGCCACGAACCCACCGGTCCACGAGTTCAGCGACACCGACGCCGAACACGCACCCGGCACCGGCGGCGCCGGCGTCGTCGGACTCGGCGGCGGCGTGGTCGGGCTGGGCGGCGGGGTGGTCGGGCTGGGCGGCGGCGTGGTCGGGCTCGGCGGCGGGGTGGTCGCCCCGGTGCCGTCGAAGCCGAGGAACCGCACCGCCTGGGCGGCGTCGAACGGAATCGAGTGGCCGTAGCCCTGGAAGCTGATCGCCTCGACCGGCGGCGTCCCACCGGTGCCGCCGTAGCGGGTCCGGGTGGCGCTGGCCTGCGGGTAGTCCGTCATGCTCGGGGTCTGCGAGACACCCAGCACGTTCGTCCACTGCTTGATCTGCTCGCCGAAGTTGACGTAGCTCAGCGTGGTGTCCGTGGTGCCGTGCCAGATCTGCATGCGGGGACGCCGGCCGGTGTAGCCGGGGTACGCGTTGCGGACCAGGTCACCCCACTGCTGCGGGGTCTTGGTGATCCGCCCGCCGGAGCACTCGCTGTTCCACTCCGAGCCGTTGGTGGTGGCGAAGCAGCCGAACGGCACGCCCGACGAGCTGACCCCGGCGTGGAAGACGTCCGGGTACACGCCGGCCATCACGTTGGTCATCATGGCGCCGGACGAAGCGCCGGCGACGCCGATGCGGGCCGGGTCGACCGGGTAGCGGCCCGTCACGTAGTCGATCATCGACTTGAGACCGACCGGGTCGCTGCCGCCACCGCGCCGCAGCGCCTGCGGCGACGACACGTCCCAGCACTTGCTGCTGCGGGTCACCGACGGGTAGATCACGATGAACCCGTAGCGGTCGGCCAGCGGGCTGTAGCCGGAGCCGGTGTGCATGGCCGGACCGCTGCCGGTGCAGTAGTGCAGGACCAGCAGCAGGGCCGGCCGGGCCGGGAGCCGGTCCGGCACGTACAGGTGCATCTGTAGGTTTGTCGGGTTGGTGCCGAAGTTTGTCACCTGGGTGAGCGCGGCGGCGGACGCCGGGCCGGCGGCGCTGACGACGGCGACCGCCGTCGTCAGCGCCGTCGCCAGCACGGCCGCGAACAGCGCGATCTTGGCTCTCATCGACGGTTCCTCCAAGGCGGGGGGACGGGAGGGAGGCCGCCGGCCCGGCCCACGGTGCGCGCGGGCCGGGCCGACGACGGGCTCAGAGGGCGGCGCAGGTCGGGGTCAGCCCCGACGCGCTACCGGTGCCCTGGAACCCGAACTCGGTGCTCTGACCGGCCCCGAGCTGGCCGTTGTAGTCCACATTCGCGAACCGCACCGTGCCGGTGCTACCACTGGCGGTCGCACTCCACGTGTTCGTCACACTCGCCCCACCGGGCAACGTCAGACTCACCGCCCAACTCCGCGTACCGGCCGAACCCGCCGTCACCTTCACCGTCGCCACGAACCCACCGGTCCACGAGTTCAGCGACACCGACGCCGAACACGCACCCGGCACCGGCGGCGCCGGCGTCGTCGGACTCGGCGGCGGCGTGGTCGGGTTGCCCGGCGTGGTCGGCGGCGGGGTGTTGGACCCTCCCGCGTTGAGCGCGTTCAGCACCGACGTGTACGCGGCCTTCTTGTTGCCGGCGCAGTCGAAGAGCAGCGCGTTGTCCGAGCCGCGCCACGAGTCGCAGTCCCGCACGCCCCACACCGTGATGCCGGTGCAGCGCGACACCGCCATGCAGGACCGGGTGACCGTGCCGAAGATGTTCGCCTGGTTACCGCCGGTCATCACGTCCAGCTCGGTGATCTGCACGTCCACGCCGAGGTCGGCGAAGCGCTGGAGGTTGGCCTGGTAGTCGCCCGGAATCGTGGTGCCCAGGTGCGACTGGAAGCCGACGCAGTCGATCGGCACGCCCCGGGACTTGAAGTCCCGCACCATGTTGTAGACGCCCGTCGACTTCGCGTTGACCCCGTCGGTGTTGTAGTCGTTGTAGCAGAGCTTCGCGCCCGGGTCGGCGGCCCGTGCGGCCCGGAAGGCCGCCTCGATCCAGTCGTTGCCGGTGCGCTGGAGGTTGGAGTCGCGGCGCCCACCGCTGCCACCGTCGGCGAACGCCTCGTTGACCACGTCCCAGGCGTAGATCTGGCCACGGAAGTGCGTGGCGACCTGGGTGACGTGGTTGATCGCGGCGTTGCGCAGCGCGGTGCCGGACAGGCCCTGCGCCCAGCTCGGCTGCTGGGCGTGCCAGAGCAGGGTGTGGCCGCGCACGCTCATCCCGTTGGCGCGGGCGTGGCTGACCAGCCGGTCACCGCCGGTGTAGCTGAACCGCCCCTGCTGGGGCTCGGTGGCGTCCCACTTCATCTCGTTCTCGGGCACCACGGAGTTGAACTCGCGGTTCAGCACCGTCACGTACGTGTTGTCGGACAGCTTGCCGGTGGCGACCGCGGCGCCGAAGTAGCGCCCCTTCTCGGCCGCCGACGCGCCCAGGGTCGTGCCGGCGCTGGCGTGGGGCGCCAGCGCCACCGCCATGCCGGCGGCTAGCGCGCCGGCCAGCAGGCTGGTGGACAGCAGGGCTCTCATGGGTCTCATGCGGATTCCTCTTCCGGGGTTGCAGCGGTGGTGGTGCGAGACCTCGTCCCGCCTCGACGGCGGTGCCGAGGGTCCGGCCAGCGCGGCTCGCCCGGTGAGCCTTGCGGTGCCTGTGCCCTGCCATCGACTGTGAGCGATAACATGCGGCACGTCAAGACGCGGACCGCAGCCGGCTGCGGCCGACGCCGGCTAGCCCGCCCCGCCCGAGGGCGCCGGCACGGCGCCGGAGCGGCCCGGCTCGGCCGCGAGCAGCCGGGCGGCGAACTGGTGCACGGTGCGCAGCATCGTGTACCGGGGACGCGCCGCGTGGTGCCGGGCCGTCAACAACGACTTCGCCACCAGCCCGTCGAGCACCACCCGGGTACCCGGTCGCCACCGGGGCGCGACGCCGCAGACCCGGTCCACCTCGTCCAGGCCGAAGAGCCGGGGCAGCCCACCGAGGCGGACGAAGCACCAGCGCTCGGCCGGAGTCAGGCAGTCGAGGCTGCGGTGCAGCGCGGCGGACAGCGACCGCCCGGACACCGGCTGCCCGGGCCGTCGGGGCGGCTCCAGGGTGGCGAGCGGGTTGTCCAGGTGGCGCAGCAGCTCGTCCAGGGTCCGGTCGGCCATCCGTTCGGCGGCCAGCTCGACGGCGAGCGGCAGCCGGTCGACCAGGCCGCAGATGGTGGCCACCGTGCCGACCTCCTCGACCCCCAGCTCGAAGCCGGGTCGGGCCCGAGCGGCCCGGCGGGCGAACAGCTGCACGGCGGGCATGCCGCGTACCCCGTCCGGGCCGGTGGTCAGCGCCGGCAACGGCGGCAGGCGCCACACCGACTCGTAGGGCAGGCCGAGTGGCTCGCGCGAGGTGACCAGCACGGTGACCCGACGCCCGGCCCGCACCACGTCGTGCACCAGGCCGGCGCAGGTGTCGGTGAGACGGTCGACGTTGTCCAGCACCAGCAGCAGGTGCCGGTCGGCCAGCAGCCGGGCCACGGGTGCCGGGTCCGGGCCGGCCCGGCGGACGCGGCGACGGACCGCCCGCAACGCGTCGGCCGGGGTGCGGGCGGCGGCGAGGTCGACGGTGACGACGCCGTCGGCGTACCCCTCGCCGGCCCGCTGCGCGACGGCGGCGGCGAGCGCCGACTTGCCCCCGCCCGCCGGCCCGGCGACGGTGACCACCCGCTGCTCGGCGAGCAGGCCGGACAACGCGGCGAGGTCGGCCTCCCGGCCGATCAGGTCCGCGTCGTCCCGGGCCGGGTCCGGTCCGGACGGTCTCCCGCCGGCCGCGTCGCGGGCCGGCGGAGGCGTCCCGGGTCGGCGCGGCGCGGGACCGCGTCGCAGCTCACGGCCGGCGGCGGCCAGTTCCGGGCCGGGTTCGATGCCCAGTTCGGCGGTGAGCCGGGCGGTGATCTCGGCGAGCCGGTCCCGGGCGGTCGCCCGCCGACCGGTCCGCGCCAGCACGCTGACGTGCCCGGCCTGCACGGCCTCGTGCAGCGGCTCGGCGGTGGCGAGCCGTGCCGCGACGGCCAGCACCTCGTCCGGCCGGTCGAGGTCCAGACCGAGACGGACCAGATCGAGGCCGGCGTTGACCCATTCCCGGCGGAGCGCGGCGACCGTCTCCGACCCCGGCAGCAGCGCGCGCAGGTCGGCCAGGTCGGGATCGGACCAGCCGGCGACCGCGGCGGTCAGCAGCGCGAACGCGGTCGTCCGGTGGGCTCGGCGCGCCAGGACGCGGGCCGCCTCGGTGAGCCGCCTGAACCGGGGCAGGTCGACCTGGTCCGGGTGCAGCTGGAGGCGGTACGCCCGGGGCGCGGAGACGATCACGTTGGTACGGGCGTGCCGGGGCGACGCCGGCTCCAGCGCGCGCCGCAACCGCGCCACGTAGGTGTGCAGGAGACGGCTCCCGCTGGGCGGCGGACGGTCGCCCCACAGCGACCGGGCGAGTTTCTCGATCGGGAGGTTCTCCCCGACGTGCAGGGCCAGCAACGCCAGCAACGCGCGCTGCTTCGACGGACCGAGCGCCACCGGCGTGCCGCCGTCGTGGACCCGGACCGCGCCGAGCACGGTGACGGAGAAGTGACGTTCCACGGACCGGTGATTCCCTCCCCTGACCGCTCCCTGTCTGCGCGTCAAGAATGCTGCATACCGCTCGTGCCACGCTTCTTCGTGTTTGCCGGCCCGGCGCGGAACTCTCGGCCCGGACGCGGACCAGGGGAGGATCGTCAATGACCACACTCGCCAGACCCACCGCCAACCGCCCGCTCACCCGGGACCGCCGCCCGATCGCCGCGGTGGTGGCCGTGGCCGGGGGCCTGCTGCTCGCCATGCTCTGGTCGTTCGAGCTGGTCGACCACGTGATCGGTGACTCCGTCGCCAACTCCGTGCTCGGCACCGACGCCAAGCAGACCGTGATCGGCGGGTCCGCGGCCGGCGCCCTGTTCGCCTTCGTCTCCGGCTTCGCCGGCACGTTCACCGCCTGCAACATCGCCGTGTTCGGCGCGCTGCCGGACGTCGCCGGCCGGGCCGACGGGTCGCGCCGGGGGCGCGTCGCCGCCGTGCTGGCGCCGCTGGGCTGGCTGGCGCTCGGGCTGGTGTCGGTGGCCGCGGTGTACGGCTTCGTGGCCGTGCTGATCGGGTCCCGGCTCCCCCAGCTCTCCACGGCCACCGTCGGCTCCGGCTTCCCGGTCCGGCTGGTGCAGGCGTCCGTGGTGTTCGGGCTGATCGGGCTGGCGTTCGCCGCGCTCGGCCTGGCGGCGCTGGGGCTGCTCCCGGACCCGTTCGCCAACCGGCCCACTGCCCGCCTGGTGACGCTCGGCGCCCTGGTCGGCGGCTTCCTGGTCGGGCGGCCGTACCCGCTGTTCCACAAGCTGCTGGAGCAGGCGGTGGACAGTCACAACCCGTTCTACGGCGCGCTGGCGCTCGTCCTCCAGTCGCTGGGCAACATCCTGGTGATGGTCGTGCTGGCGCTGCTGCTGGTGCTGGGCACGCGCGGCGGCGTACAGCGGTGGTTGTCCCGGCCCGGCCGGGCCGGCCTGCTGGTCGGCGTCGCGCTGCTGGTGCTCGGCGCGTTCCTGGTCTTCTACTGGGACGTGCGGCTGCCCGCCAAGTTCGGCTACGGCTGGTTCCCGACCATGCCCTGGAACGCCTGACCGTCGTCCCCGTCGCGCTCACCGGCTGCGGCCACCGCCACGGTGCGCAGCAGCCGGTAGCGGGCGCCGTCCGGGCCGGCGTCCGGCTCCAGCAGGCACTCGTCGGCCAACCGGTCGAGCACGTCGCGCACCTCGCCGCCCGGAACGATGCCGGCGCAGCGCGCGACCGCGTCGTCCGGGGAGAAGCGCAGCTCCCCCCGGGCCAACCGGGCCAGGCACGCCCGGTCGGCCGGGCGCAGCGGGGCCAGGCTGCGCCGCAGCGCCGAGGTGAGCGACCGGTGGTGCCGCGGGTGTCCCCGCCGCCGCGGTCGCAGCAGGCGGAGCGGGTCGGCTACCCGCCGGAGCAAGCCGTCGAGACTGTCGGTGTAGAGGCAGGCGGCGGCGAGTTCCAGGGCCAGCGGCAGCCCGTCCAGCTCGCGGCAGATCCGGGCCACCGTCGGAGCGTCGGCCGGCGACAGGCGGAAACCGGGGCGTACCAGCCGGGCCCGGTCGACGAAGAGGCGCACCGCCGGATTCGCGGCCAGCGTGTCCACGTCCGCCGGCCCGGGCACCGGTAGCGGGCCGAGCCGGAACACCGCCTCGCGGGCCGGCCCGGGCCGGCGGCGGGAGGTGACCAGCACGGCCGTGCGGGGGCAGCGGTGCCGCGCGTACTCGATCATCTCCGCGGCGCGCCCGGCCAGGTGCTCGACGTCGTTGAGCACCAGCAGCATCCGACGCTCCCCCACGACGCGCAGCGGATCGGCGGTGGCCGCCAGCCCCAGCGTCTCGGCGAGCAGGCGCAGCACCGCGCCGCAGTCCTGGGCCTCGGCCGCGTCCACGGCGGCGACGCCGTCCGGGAACACGGCGGCGACCCGTTCGGCGACCGCCAGGCCGGTGGCGGACTTGCCGCAGCCGGCCGGGCCGACGATGGTCACGTGCCGGTGCGCCACCAGCAGCGTCGCGCAGTGTGCGACCTCGGCATCACGGCCGATCAGCGTGCCGACGGCCGGCCCCGGCCCCCGCCAACCGGACGGCCGTGCGGTCCACGGCCGGGCCGGGGCGCCCGACGCCGCCAGGGCCGGGGCGTCCCCGGCGCGCAGCAACGCGGCGTGGATGCGGCGCAGTTCCGAACCGGGCTCCACGCCCAGCTCGGCACGGAGCCGGGCCCGGACGTCGAGGTAGTGGTGCACGGCGGCGGCGCGCTGGCCGCTGCACGCGAGCACCTCCAGGTAGCGGGCCTGCACCGCCTCCTGCAACGGCTCGGCGGCGGCGAGCCGTTCGACCACCGGCACCACCTGCGAGGTCTGCCCCAGGGCGACCGCCACCGAGGCGTACAGCAGGCCGGCGTCGACCCAGGCGGCGCGCAGCGCGGTGACGTGCCGCGGACCGGCCAGCAGGCCGGTGAGGTGGGTGAGCGTCGGGTCCCGCCACAGGTCCAGCGCGGTGGCGAGCAGTTCGAACGCGTCGTCGAGCGCGCCGGCCGCCCGCCGGCTGCGGGCCCGGCCGAGCAGTGCCCGGAACAGGCACGCGTCGACGTCCTCCGGGGGGACGTCGAGTCGGTAGCCGCCGGGCACCGACGCGATGACGTTGGTGCGGGCCCGGGGCGCGGTGTCGGGCTCCAGCGCCTGGCGCAGCCGGGCGACGTACGTCCGGACGAGGTGTGCGCCGCTGTCCGGCGCGTCGTCGCCCCAGAGCGCCTCGGTGAGCGCGCCCAGCAGGACCGGCTGCCGGGGGTGCAGGGCGAGGTAGCCCAGGACCGCGCGTTGGCGGGCGGGACCCAACGGGATCTCCACCGGGCCGCGGAGCGCGGCGACCGGCCCCAGCACCCTGATGCGGACCGGGTCCACGGCAGCGGCCATGTGCGCCTCCCCCCACCGGGAGGCTAGGCGACCGACAGGCGACTGTCCATGACGGAGCGCCACCTGCCGATGACCCACCGCACAACTGGCCGGCATTGCGCACGGCAGGAGTCCGCCGCCCCTGGTCGTGTCGGGGCCGCCTGTTACGGTTCCGCCGCCCTTGCCGCTGCCGCACCGGAGGTTGGTGTGATCAATTCGCACGTCTCGTCGTTCGCCGGGTTGCCGGTCCTGCCGTTCACACCGGGAATGGCGCTGCCGGCGGATCCGTCCGCCGTGGCCTGGCGGTTGGAGGTCGAGGAGTTCGACGCCGACCCGACCGAGTTCGCCGGTCTGGTCCGCGCCCTGCTCGACGAGGTGCCGGCCGAGGCGGTACGCGCCGTGGTGGTGGGCGAGTGGGGCGAGGCGTACGAGCGCCCGCTGCCGGTGGACCTGCTGGTCGACGCGGCGTCGAAGTGGACCGGGCTGCGGGCGGTGTTCCTGGCCGACCTGGTCGCCGAGCAGTGCGAGATCTCCTGGCTGACCCACGGGGACGTCACGCCGCTGCTGGCCGCGTGCCCGGCGCTGGAGGTGCTGTGGATCCGCGGCGCGCAGGGGCTGCGGCTGGAGCCGGTCCGGCACACCGCGCTGCGCGAGCTGCGGATCGAGTCCGGCGGCCTGCCGGCCGAGGTGGTGCGCGCGGTCGCGGCGTGCGACCTGCCGGCGCTGCACCGGCTGGACCTGTGGCTCGGCGTCGCCGACTACGGCGGCGACGCCACCGTGGACGACCTGGCCGCGGTGCTGGCCGGCGACCGGCTGCCGGCGGTGCGGCACCTCGGGCTCTGCAACGCGGAGCACGCCGACGCGATCGCCGCGGCGGTCGCCGACGCGCCGGTCGTCGGCCGGCTGGAGGTCCTCGACCTGTCCATGGGCGTGCTCGGCGACGCCGGCGCGACGGCGCTGCTGGCCGGGCAGCCGCTGACCCACCTGCGCCGGCTCGACCTGCACCACCACTACCTGTCCGAGGAGGTGGCCGCGTCGGTGGTCGCCGCGCTGCCCGGCGTCGAGGTCGACGTCTCCGAACCGCAGACCGCCGACACGTACGACGGTCGGCACTACTACTACACCGCGGTCGGGGAGTGACCGGCGGCGGTGGCGTGCTGACATGCGACTGACCGTGGTGGGCAATCCCGCGAACCGCCGGGTGGCGCTGTTCACGAGCGCGGTGCGCGCCGCGGGGCTGCCCACCCCCACCGTCCTGCCCTGGGCGGACGTGCTGACCGGGGCCGTCCCGCCGCCGGCCGGCGAGCTGGTGCGGGTCGACTCCCCGGGCGAGGATCCGCACGTCGACCGTCTGCTGCGACGGTCGGCCACCGCCGCCCGGCACGGCGAGCTGATCGGCCTCGCCGACGCGTACGCCGGTCTGGTGGCCGGGCTCGACCGGGTCGCCGCCGGGGGCGCGGAGCTGCTGAACCCACCGGCGGACGTCGCGGTGCTCTGCGACAAGCGGCGCTGCCACGCGGTGCTGTCGGCGGCCGGCGTGCCGGTGCCGGCCGCGCTGCCGCCGGTCGGCGGTTCCGCCGGTCCGCCACCGGCCGGCGGTTATGACGCGCTGCGCGAGGCGATGGCGGCGGCCGGGTGGCGTCGGGTGTTCGTCAAGCCGGCGCACGGGTCGTCCGCCGCCGGGGTGCTCGCGCTCGCGGTCGGTCCGCGCGGCGTGCGGGCCGACACCACCGTCGAGCCCACCCCGGACGGGTTGTTCAACTCGCTGCGGGTCCGCCGGCACACCGACGAGGCGACGATCGCCGCGATCGTCGACCGGCTGGCCCCGGACGGCCTGCACGTCGAACGGTGGCTGCCCAAGGCCGGCCTGCGGGACCGGGTGGTCGACGTGCGGGTGCTGGTGGTCGCCGGCCGGCCGACGCACGCGGTGGTGCGCGCCGCCCGGGGCCCGCTGACCAACCTGCACCTCGGCAACGCCCGGGGCGACCTGGCCGAGCTGCGCGCCGCGGCCGGCCCGGCGGGCTGGTCGGCGGCGATGGAGACCTGCGAGCGCGTCGCCGCCTGCTTCGCCGGCTCGCTTCACGTCGGCGTCGACCTGATGTTCCTGACCGGGTGGCGCCGGCACGCGGTCGCCGAGGTGAACGCGTTCGGCGACCTGCTGCCCGGCGTGCTGACCGACGGCCGGGACAGCTACGCCGAACAGGTGCACGCGCTGACCACCGGCCGGTGGCGGCGGTGGCGGGCGGGGGTGGCCGCATGCGCGGCCTGATCGGCAGCCACGACCTGCTCCTGGTCACGCTGGACACGTTGCGCCACGACGTGGCCGCCGAGCTGGCCGCGACGGGGCGGACGCCGCGGCTGGCCCGGGCGCTGCCCGGCGGCCGGTGGGAGCGCCGGCACTCTCCCGCCAGCTTCACCTACGCCGCCCACCACGCGTTCTTCGCCGGCTTCCTGCCCACGCCGACCACGCCGGGGCCGCACGAACGGCGGTTCGCGGCGGCGTTCCCGGGCAGCGAGACGGCCGGCGCGGACACCTGGGTGTTCGACGCCCCGGACCTGCCCACCGCGCTCGCCGCGGTCGGCTACCACACGCTCTGCCTGGGCGGGGTCGGTTTCTTCAACCGGCGTACCCCGCTCGGCGCGGTGCTGCCCGGCCTGTTCGCCGAGGCGCACTGGGAGCCGGAGTTCGGCGTCACGTCCCCCACCTGCCTGGACGCCCAGCTCGACCGGCTGGCCGAGGTGCTGGCCCGGGTGCCGGCCGCCCGGCCCTTGTTCACCTTCCTCAACGTCGCCGCGCTGCACCAGCCGAACCGGCACCACCTGCCCGGCGCCGAGACCGACAGCCGGGCCAGCCACGCCGCCGCCCTGGAGTACGTCGACGGCCGGATCGACCGGCTGTTCCGGCTGGTCACCGGTCGCGACCGGCCGGTGTTCACGATCATCTGCTCCGATCACGGCACCGCCTACGGGGAGGACGGCCACACCGGCCACCGGATCGGCCACGACGTGGTGTGGACCGTCCCCTATGCCGACTTCACCCTGCACCCGGGAGAATGGTGACCAGCACCGAACCGAGCCTCGACGGCTCCGCCTACCAGCAGTATCTCTACGCGTACCCGCACAAGACCTCCTACCGGGCGCTGCGGCCCCGGCCCCGGCTGGCCGACGTGTGGCGCGCCGAGGCGCGGGACGCGCTCTTCCTCTACCTGCACGTGCCGTTCTGCGAGATGCGGTGCGGGTTCTGCAACCTGTTCACCCGCGCCAACGCGCCGGCCGAGCAGGTCACCGCGTACCTACGTCAGGTGCGCCGGCAGGCCGGGCGGGTCGCCGAGGCGCTCGGCGCGGACGCCGGGTTCGCCCGCGCCGCGTTCGGCGGCGGCACCCCGACCTACCTCACCGCCGACGAGCTGACCGCGTTGTTCGCCGTCGCCACCGAGACACTCGGCGCGCGCCTGCCGGGCGTACCGCTGTCGGTGGAGACCTCGCCGGCCACCGCGACGCCGGACCGGCTCGCGGTGCTCGCCGCACACGGCACCACCCGGGTGAGCATCGGCGTGCAGAGCTTCCTCGACGTCGAGGCCCGCGCCGCCGGCCGGCCGCAACGCCGCGCCGAGGTGGAGACCGCGCTGGCCGCGATCCGGGACGCGCGGATCCCGTCGCTGAACATCGACCTGATCTACGGCATCGACGGGCAGACCGCCGACACGTGGCGGCAGAGCCTGGACGCGGCGCTGGCCTGGCGGCCGGAGGAACTGTTCCTCTATCCGCTCTACGTCCGGCCACTGACCGGCCTCGGGCGGCGGACGCACGCCCGCGCCGACTGGGACGCCCAGCGCCTCGCGCTCTACCGGCAGGCGGTGGAGACGCTCGGCGCGGCCGGCTACCGGCAGGAGTCGATGCGCCAGTTCCGCCGGGCCGACGCGCCGGCGCCGGACGGTCCGGGCTACTGCTGCCAGGACGACGGCATGGTCGGACTGGGCTGCGGCGCCCGCTCCTACACCACCGCGTTGCACTACTCCTTCGACTACGCGGTGAGCGTGACGCAGGTGCGCGCGGTGCTCGACGACTACCTCGGCCGTCCCGCCGACGACTTCGCGTACGCCGAGTTCGGTTTCCGGCTGGACGACGCGGAGCAGCGTCGCCGCTGGCTGCTCACGTCGCTGCTGCGCGTCGACGGGGTGGACGCCGACGCCTACCGGGCCCGCTTCGGGCGACGGCCGGTCGACGACTTCCCGCAGCTCGGCCGGCTCGTCGAGCGGGGCTGGGCCACCGACGGCGGGCTGCGGCTCACCGCGGCCGGGCTGGCCCGCTCCGACGCCGTCGGCCCGTGGTTGACCTCCGCCGAGGTCCGACACGCGATGACCGGGTACGCGTTGCGATGACGCTGTCGATCCTCTACCGCGGCCCGCTGGCGAGCTGCAACTACGACTGTCCCTACTGTCCGTTCGCCAAGCGGCAGGACCCGCCGGAGCTGCTGCGCGCCGACCGGGCGGCGCTGGCCCGGTTCACCGGCTGGGTCGCGGCGACCACCGACGTGCGGCTGTCGGTGCTGTTCACGCCGTGGGGCGAGGCGCTGACCCGGCGCTGGTACCGGGACGCGATGGTGTCGCTGTCGCACCTGCCGCACGTGGACCGCGTGGTGGTGCAGACCAATCTCGCCGCCCGCGTCGACTGGCTGGCCGACGCCGACCCCGGCTCGGCCGCGCTCTGGACGACCTACCACCCGGGGCAGGTCGAGCGGGCGCGGTTCCTGGCCCGCTGCGCGCGCCTGACCGAGCTGGGCATCCGCTACTCGGTGGGGGTGGTCGGCCTGCCCGAACACCTCGACGAGGCGCGGGCGCTGCGGGCCGCGTTGCCGCCGGCGGTCTACCTGTGGGTCAACGCGGCCGAGGGTCGCCGTTACGACGCCGAGGAGGAGGCGACCTGGACCGCGCTGGACCCGCACTTCGGCTACAGCGTCCGGCCGCACCTGTCGCTCGGCCGGCCGTGCCACGCCGGGGAGACCGCCGTCTCGGTGCTGGGCGACGGCACGGTCCGCCGCTGCCACTTCATCCCCACCCCGATCGGCAACCTCTACGACGGCTCGTGGCGGGCCGCGCTGAAGCCCCGCGGGTGCGACACGGCGGTCTGCGACTGCCACATCGGGTACGTCCACCTCAAGCCGCTCGGCCTGCGGGAGGTGTTCGCCGGTGGGGTGCTGGAGCGGATCCCGGCCGGCTGGCCGTCGCCGGTCACGACGCCGCGCTGACGGCTGGTCGAAACGGTTCCGCCCATTGACAGGCATCTGATGTTAACGCAAACATTGACGGGTGCCTCTTCGTCGGGGGGCACCGGGAGCTGAGCACATCGCACCGCCGCCGGTCCAGGGCAGACCGGCGCTGCTCGCGTCGGCTGACCGAGGAACGGCAGGGGTCGACAACCGGCCGTTCCCCGCGCGAGGCACACATCATACGAATGATGTGAACGCTAACTTCGCCTCGGTCGGTCGTCACCCCCGCTCACGGACCGGGAGGTCCCCGTGCGACTGACGCACCATCCCCGCCACCGGGCGGCGTTGATCGCCGCCGCCACCACACTCACGCTCACCACCGCCGGCCTCACCGCCACCCAACTGCCCGCCGCGGCCGCCACCGGCTGCGCGGTCAGCTACACCGTCTCCTCGTCCTGGCCCGGCGGGTTCGGCGCGAACGTGTCCGTCACCAACCTCGGCGACCCGGTCAGCAACTGGCGGCTGACCTGGACGTTCGCCGCCGGCCAAACCGTCACCCAGTACTGGAACACCACCATCACCCAGACCGGCGCCGCCGTCACCGCCGCCAACGTCTCCTACAACGGCAACATCCCCACCGGCGGCAGCACCAGCTTCGGCTTCAACGGATCGTGGACCGGCAGCAACCCCGCCCCCACCAGCTTCGCGCTCAACGGCACCACCTGCACCGGCGGCGTCAGCACCCCACCCACCACGACCCCACCACCGACCACGCCGCCACCCACCACCCCACCGCCGACGGGAAACGCGCCATGTGACATCTACGCCGCCGGCGGCACGCCGTGCGTCGCCGCGCACAGCACCACCCGCGCGTTGTTCCGCGCCTACACCGGGCGGCTCTACCAGGTGCGCCGCGCCTCCGACAACACCCCCCGCGACATCAACGCGCTCAGCGCCGGCGGGCCCGCCGACTCCGCCGTACAGGACTCGTTCTGCGCCAACACGAGCTGCCTGATCACGGTCATCTACGACCAGTCCGGCCGGGGCAACGACCTGACGCAGGCGCCGCCCGGCGGGTTCTCCGGCCCCGCTCCGGGTGGGTACGACAACCTCGCCGACGCGAAGGCGGCACCGACCACGGTGCTCGGGCACCGGGCGTACGGGGTGTTCGTGGCGCCCGGCACCGGCTACCGCGACAACAGCACCAACGGCATCGCCAAGGGCGACCAACCCGAGGGCATGTACGCCATCTTCGACGGCACCCACTACAACGGCGGCTGCTGCTTCGACTACGGCAACGCCGAGACCAACAGCCGCGACAACGGCAACGGCACCATGGAAGCCATCTACTTCGGCAACATCAAGGTCTGGGGCTACGGCACCGGCAACGGCCCGTGGATCATGGCGGACCTGGAGAACGGGCTGTTCTCCGGCGTCAACGCCGGTTACAACGCCAACGACCCGTCGATCAGCCACCGCTACCTCACCGCGATCGTCAAGGGCGAGCCGAACCACTGGGCCATCCGGGGTGGCAACGCGCAGTCCGGCGGGCTGTCCACGTTCTACGACGGTAAGCGGCCGAACGTCGCCGGCTACAACCCGATGAAGAAGGAAGGCGCGATCATCCTCGGCATCGGCGGCGACAACAGCCACGGCTCCGCCGGCACGTTCTACGAGGGCGTGATGACCTCCGGCTACCCGACCGACGCCACCGAGAACGCGGTCCAGGCCAACATCACCGCCGCCGGCTACCGCTGACGGCCACCCGTCACCGCCGGCTGACGCCCGGCGGTCCACCACTCAGCAAGGAGATCATCCATGTCCCGTCCCTCCCGGCCGCGGTGGGCGTTCATCGCCGCCGCCGCGCTCACCCTCACCACCGCCGGGCTCACCGGCACCCAGTTCGCGTCCGCCGCCGCCGCCGGCTGCTCCGTCAGCTACACCGTCTCCTCGTCCTGGTCCGGTGGCTTCGGCGCGAACGTGTCCGTCACCAACCTCGGCGACCCGGTCAGCAACTGGCGGCTGACCTGGACGTTCGCCGCCGGCCAAACCGTCACCCAGTACTGGAACACCACCATCACCCAGACCGGCGCCGCCGTCACCGCCGCCAACGTCTCCTACAACGGCAACATCCCCACCGGCGGCAGCACCAGCTTCGGCTTCAACGGATCGTGGACCGGCAGCAACCCGGTGCCCACCAGCTTCGCGCTCAACGGCACCACCTGCACCGGCGGCGTCAGCACACCGCCCACGACGACGCCGCCGACGAGCACCCCACCCACCACGCCGCCACCGAGCACCCCGCCACCGGGCGGCGACGGGCCGTGTGACATCTACGCGGCCGGCGGCACGCCCTGCGTCGCCGCGCACAGCACCACGCGGGCGCTGTTCCGCGCCTACAGCGGGCGGCTCTACCAGGTGCGCCGCGCCTCCGACAACACCACCCGCGACATCACCACGCTCACCGCGGGCGGCCCCGCCAACGCCGCCGCGCAGGACTCGTTCTGCGCCAACACCACCTGCGTCATCACCTGGATCTACGACCAGACGACGCGGGGCAACAACCTCGGCTACCAGGGCGCCGGCGGCATCGGCGGCGCGGTGCAACCGGCCGTGGCGAACCGCGAGGCGATCACGGTCGGCGGCGCGAAGGCGTACTCGCTGTTCATCCCCGGCAACAGCAGCTACTGGCGCGACGGCCACCTGACCGGCGTCCCGACCGGCAGCGCGCCGGAGGGCATGTACATGGTCACCAGCGGCACGCACGTCAACAGCGGCTGCTGCTTCGACTACGGCAACAGCGAGACCACCCGCCGGGCCGACGGCGCCGGCGCGATGGACGCGATCAACTTCAGCACCAGTTGCTGGTTCGGCGGCTGCTCCGGCAGCGGCCCCTGGGTCCAGGCCGACCTGGAGTGGGGTCTCTACCCCGGCGGCAGCCAGACCTGGAACCCCAACCAGCGCGCCTTCACCAGCAAGTTCGTCACCGCCACGCTGAAGAACAACGGCACCTCACGGTTCGCCATCAAGGGCAGCAACGCCCAGTCCGGCAACCTGTACACGCTCTACGACGGGTCGCTTCCCCCCGGCTACAGCCCGATGAAGAAGCAGGGCGCGATCATCCTGGGCAGCGGCGGCGACTGCTGCATCGACAACAGGAACCAGAGCGTCGGCACGTTCTACGAGGGGGCCATGGTGGCCGGCTACCCCTCGGACGCGACGGAGAACGCGGTCCAGGCCAACGTCGTGGCCGCCGGCTACCGCTGAGCCGATCCGGCCGCCGCCCGGTCCCACGGGGCGGCGGCCGGATCACGGGCGGACCCGGTCGCCGTGGACGGGACGCCGCACGCCGGGCAGGCCCGGGACGGACGGTAGGCTGCGGGCGGTCATCGGGGCGTCCGAAGGGGAACTGCGTGACAGGCGTGTCGGTTCGCGGGACGGTTGCGGCCTGCGGAGGCCCGGAGTGAGCGAGGGACTGCGTCCCGGTGACCCGGTCCGGCTCGGTGGTTACGAACTGCTCGGCCGGCTCGGCGAGGGCGGCATGGGCAGCGTGTTCCTGGCCCGGTCGCCGCAGGGCCGGCAGGTGGCGGTCAAGGTGGTCCGCGCCGAACTGTCCCACCACGACGAGTTCCGGGGCCGGTTCCGCAGCGAGGTGAACCGGGCCCGCCAGGTGCCGCCGTTCTGCACCGCCGAGGTGCTGGACGCCGACCCGGACCACGACCCGCCGTACCTGGTGGTGGAGTACGTCGACGGGCCCAGCCTGGTGCAGGTGGTCCGGGACCGGGGACCGATGACGGCGGCCGGCGTGCACGGCATCGCGGTCGGGGTGGCCACCGCGCTCACCGCCATCCACGGCGCCGGCGTGATCCACCGGGACCTGAAACCCGCCAACGTCCTGGTCGCGCCCGGCGGGATCAAGGTCATCGACTTCGGCATCGCCCGCGCGTTCGAGGCCACGAGCCAGCACACCCGGACCGACCAGATGGTCGGCACCGTCGCGTACATGGCTCCGGAGCGGTTCGAGAGCGCATCCGGCCAACGCACGGGCCCGGCCGCGGACATCTTCGCCTGGGGCGCCGTGGTCGCCTTCGCCGCGACCGGCCGGACGCCGTTCGGGGGCGAGTCCGCCACCGCCACCGCGATGCGGATCATGACCCAGCCGCCGGACCTGACCGGTCTGGACGGCCCGCTGCGGGAGCTGGTCTCCCGGGCGCTGGAGAAGGAGCCGACCGCCCGGCCGACGGCCCGCGACCTGCTCGACGGCCTCTTGACCGCGGCCTCGCCGCCGAGCGGGGCCGCCGTCCGGACCGCCGGGCCGACAGTGCCCGGCGCGGCAGCGGAGAGCGGCCCCGGTGTCGGCCCCGCCGCCGGCGCGGGAGCGAAAGCCGGTCCCGCACCGGGAGGCGGCCCCGACGGCGCGGACCGGGGCGTCCCGGCGGATCCGGGCACGGCCACGACGCGGCGCCGCCGACTCATCGGGATGGCCGCCGGCGCCGCCGTGATGGCGGTGCTGGTGCCGGCCGCGCTGTACGGCGCGGACCTGGTGGGCGACCGGTCCGGTTCGACGCCCACCGGCTCCGCCGGCAGCGGTTCGCCGACCAGCGGCGGCACGCCGTCCACGTCGCCGGCGGCCGGCGGGCCGACCACCGGCGGCACGCCCTCCGCGACGGCGTCCCGGACCCCGGGCGGATCGCCCTCGGCGTCGGCCGACCGGACCCGGGCCATGCTGGCCGGGCAGCGGCGGGTCCTGCTGCACGTGGTGGAGATCGACCGGGACCTGTCGCTGCCGTTCGACGGTGAGCTGACGGTCGGCGACGGCACCGGCAAGGACGCGCTCTTCGTGCTCGAACCGGTAGGCGTCGACTTTATGATCAAGTCGGTGAACCCGGACATCGCGCACCGTCCGTGCCTCGGCGTCAAGCTCGACCCCGAGGGGTACGCGTCCCTGGTGGGCGCCGAGTGCGAACCCACCGGGGCCACCGTGTTCAGCATCACCCGCGAGGGCAAGGACGACAAGGGCCGCACCTCCTACTCGATCATCAGCGACAAGTACGGCGTGGTGCAGTGGGAGGACACCGAGAAGGAGATCTACGTCCAGGAGATGGGCGACGCCCCGATCGACACCACGTTCAGCCTGGTCGACCGCGGCGCCGCCTGAGCCCCCTCAGGTCAGCAGCTCGACGTACCCGCCGGAGCCGTGCACCCGGATCCGCTGCCCGTCGCGGATCAGCCGGGTGGCCCGCGGCACGTTCACGACGGCCGGCAGGCCGTACTCCCGGGCGATGACCGCGCCGTGGGTCATCGGGCCGCCCACCTCCGTCACCAGGCCGGCCACGGCGACGAACAGCGGCGTCCAGCTCGGGTCGGTGTGGACCGTGACGAGGATGTCGCCCGGTTCGACGTCCGCGCCGGCCAGGTCGAGGACGATCCGGGCCCGCCCCTCCACCGTGCCGGTCGACACCGGCACGCCGGCCAGCGCGCCGCTCGGCACGTCGTCACGCCGGTACGCCCCGTGGACCGCCTCGCCGTCCGAGGTGAGCACGCGGGGTGGCGTGAGCGCCTGGTGGAACCGGAACGCCTCCGCGCGCTCGCGGATGAGCCGCGCGTCCACCCGGCGCGTCCGCACCGCGTCCCGGAACTCGTCGAAGGTCAGGAAGAAGACGTCCTCCCGGTCGGGCAGCACACCGTCCCGTACCAGCCGGTCGGCCTCCGCCATCAGCGCCTGCTTGTAGACGAGGTA
Organism: Micromonospora sp. AKA38; assembly: GCF_027925725.1. Taxonomy (NCBI): domain Bacteria; kingdom Bacillati; phylum Actinomycetota; class Actinomycetes; order Micromonosporales; family Micromonosporaceae; genus Micromonospora; species Micromonospora sp. AKA38. Next base: position 2,044,175 of record NZ_BNEI01000005.1, read on the forward strand.
ACGGCTCACGATGCCGTACTTCGGGTACTCGCGGTAGCCGATGAAGGTCCGGACCCGGTCGATCATCCGTTGGGTCTCGTCGGCCTTGCGGTCCCCGTCCGGCAGGGCCCGGAGCCGGTCGAGCACCTCCCGGGCCTTCCGCCGGACCGCCTGCCGGCCCTCCGCGAAGCGCCGTCCGGCGGCGCCGGGCGCGACGTTCCGGACGTGGTCGAGGATCAGCGGTACGAGGGTGGCCGGGCGCTCGCTCCACCGTGGTCGGGTGATGTCGATCTCGCCGACGCACCGCATGCCGTACCGGTCGAGGTAGTCCTGGAGGGCGTCGCGTGCCTCGCGTCCGCCCGGCAGTTTCGGCAGCTCGTCCAGGAAGCCGTCGTCGTCCGCGGCGTCCCGCAGGAACGCCACCACCTCGGGGTGGGGGCGGATGACGTCGGCGACGTCGAGCAGCGCCAGCCCCATCTCCGAGGTGACGTTGCCGGGGGCGGACAGCGTGAGCGTGTCGGCGGCGTTCCGCTCGCCCAGCCACTCCCCCAGCTTGTCGTTGAGCCACCAGGTGGCCTCCATGCCGGCCATGATCGCCTGCATGTTGACCGGGTCGACGAGGGCCCGCTTGTGCTCCGGGAACGCCTCCGCCACCAGGAAGTCGAACAGCGCCGGCCCGGTCCGGGTGCCGATGTCGCGGCGCAGCGCGGCGATGCTGGCCCGACTCCGCTCGATCAGGGCCGTGACGACGGCCGGGTCGGTCTCGATCGTCGCCGACGGCAGCCCGGGGGGCGGACCGGCGGGGCCGTCGTCGGGCAGTGTCGGCACGACGTCACCGCGGTCCAGGATCGTCTCCAGCGCGTCCCTGGTCAGCGGATCCGATCTGGTCATCAGGTCCAGGAAGGCGGCCCGGCCCGCCGGTGTGGCCAGGTGCCGGGTGGCGTCGACGAACAGCCGGCCACCGGCCTCGTGCATCGGCGCCATGGCGGTCAGCCGCCACATCGACAGCCCCAGCGGCTTCATCGCGTCGGTCATCATCTGCTGGTGGCCGACCGAGAGGTAGACGTAGTTCTGCCCGTCGTCGACCACCGGAACCGGGAACAGCGTGGTGATCGGGCGGCTCTGGAGAATGTGGAGGTCGCCGTCGGCCAGGGCCCACTCCACGTCCTGCGGGCCGCCGAACCGCGCCTCGATCCGCCGCCCGAGCCGGACGAGACGGACCACCTGCTCGTCCGTCAGCGCGGGTTGCTCCCGCCGGGCCGGATCGACCGCCTCGGTCCGCGTCCCGCCGCCCGGGACGGCGCGGACGGCCCGCGGCTTGGTGGCGATGGTCCGGGAGCGGACCCGGTCGTCGCGCACCGTGAACACGTCCGGGGTGACCAGTCCGGAGACCAGGGCCTCGCCCAGACCGAACCCGGCCTCCACCGAGGCGACCTTCCGGTGCCCGCTGACCGGGTCGGCGGTGAACAGAATCCCCGCCGCGTCGGGAAGCACCATCCGCTGCACCACCACGGCCATGTGCACCGTACGGTGGTCGATGCCGTTGCGGAGGCGGTAGGTCACCGCCCGCTCGGTGAACAGCGACGCCCAGCACCGGGCGACGTGGGTGCGGATCTCGTCCGGGCCCATCACGTTCAGGTAGGTGTCCTGCTGGCCGGCGAAGGAGGCCGTCGGCAGGTCCTCGGCCGTCGCGCTGGACCGCACCGCGTAGGCGGCGTGCGCGCCGAACCCGGCCAGCGCCGCACCGATCGCCGCCGCGACCTCGCCCGGGACGGCCGCCTCCTCGACGACGCGGCGGATCTCGGCGCTGACCGTCCGGATCGCCTCGCGGTCGTCCGGGCGCAGCCGGGAGAGCCGGTCCAGGGACCCGTCGAGCGCCGGCAGGTCCGCCACGGCCCGCCGGTACGCGTCGGTGGTCACGCAGAAGCCGGGCGGCACGCTCACCCCGTCGAGCCGCCACAGCGCCCCCAGGTGTGCGCCCTTGCCACCGACGGTGGCGACCTGCCTCTCGTCGATCTCGTCGAACCCGACCACGTAGCGTCCGGCCATCGTCATGCCCCCCGTTTTTCCAGCTCATCCGCGTCCGGCCGACGATTCTGCGGCATGACCGGGGTCTTGCGGCAAGCCCCGGGGTGCGATATACGTTAGAGGTGGCAGGGAGGGTGTCTCCCTGCCATCGCTGTTTTCCGGCCCTCTCCCTCACCATCGGTGGCGTCCGGCAGCGCGCTCCGGTCCGCGCACACCCACGCCTCGGCCGGCGACGACGCGAAGCGTCGCAGCGACCGGGCGGGCAGCGGCCGGGATTGTGGCACTCCCGACGGCGGTCGGTGGCATGGCGGGGACGCCCTGAGGGCAAGACCGGAACGGAGAGCTACTCTGAGGGGCCGTTCGGGCGACTCGATGACAGGTTGTATCCGGATTTGTCGCCCACGGTGGTGCCTCGACCTGGACGAGCGGGATCTGCTGTGGTGAGGGAGACTCGGGCGATGACCGGCGCTGGCACCGACCCGCGGACACGTGCCGACGTGTTCGCCGTCGACGGTGAGATCGGCCCGGAACTGGCCCGGGTCGACTGGTCGGCCCATCCGCTGGGGCAGCCCGACGCGTGGCCGCAGAGCCTGCGGACGGCGGTGCGCATCCTGCTCTCCTCCCGCTTCCCGATGTGGATGGCCTGGGGCCCCGAGCTGACGTTCTTCTGCAACGCCGCATACCGCCGCGACACGCTGGGCCGCAAGTACCCGTGGGCGTTGGGCCGACCGGCGAACGAGGTGTGGGCGGAGATCTGGGCCGACATCGGCCCCCGCATCGACACCGTGCTGCGCACCGGCGAGGCGACCTGGGACGAGGGGCTGCTGCTGTTCCTGGAACGCGCCGGCTACCGGGAGGAGACCTACCACACGTTCTCCTACAGCCCGCTGCGCGACGACGACGGCACGCTGGTCGGGATGCTCTGCGTGGTCAGCGAGGAGACCGAGCGGGTCATCGGCGAGCGCCGGATGGCCACCCTGCGGGACCTCGGCTCCGACCCGAGCGTGATCCGCACCGAGCAGGAGACGCTCGCCTTCGCCGGTCGCCAGTTGGGGCGCAACGCGCACGACCTGCCGTTCACGCTGACGTACCTGTTCGGTGACGAGGGCGACGCGCGGTTGGCGGAGGCGACCGGGTTCGCCGCCGGCCATCCGGCGGCGCCGGCCACGCTGTCGCTCGACGACCCCGACGCGGTCTGGCCGGCACGGGCGGTGACCGAGGGGGACCTGGTCCGGGTGCCGCTGGACGCCGCCGTGTTCCGCGGCCTGCCGACGGGCGCCTGGCCGGACCCGCCGACCGAGGCGTTGCTGGTGCCGCTGCGCCAGCAGGGCGACACGCCGTACGGGTTCCTGGTGGCCGGGCTCAACCGCTACCGGGCTCTCGACGACGGCTACCGCGGGTTCGTGGAACTGACCGCCGGGCACGTGGCGACCGGGATCGCCAGCGCCCGCAGCTACCAGGCCCAGCAGCGGCGGGCCGAGGAACTCGCCGAGTTGGACCGGGCGAAGACCGCCTTCTTCTCCAACATCAGCCACGAGTTCCGCACCCCGCTGACGCTGATCATGGGACCGGTGGACGAGTTGCGCGGCCGGCTGCGGGACGCCGACGGGCCGATCCGCGAGGAGCTGGAGGTCATCCGACGCAACGGGCTGCGCCTGGGCAAGCTGGTCAACAGCCTGCTCGACTTCTCCCGGATCGAGGCCGGCCGGATGCAGGCCCGCTACCAGCCGGTGGACCTCGCCGCGGTGACCGCCGACCTGGCCAGCGTCTTCCGCTCGGCGATCGAACGCGCCGGCCTGACCTTCGAGGTCGACTGCCCGGCCCTGCCCGAGCCGGTGCACATCGACCCCGGCATGTGGGAGAAGGTGGTGCTCAACCTGCTCAGCAACGCCCTGAAGTTCACCTTCGACGGCACCGTGCGGGTCGAGCTGCGCGCCGAGCACGGGCAGGCCGTGCTGCGGGTGGTCGACACCGGCATCGGCGTCGCCGAGGAGGAGATGCCCCGACTGTTCGAGCGGTTCCACCGCATCGAGAACGCCCGCTCCCGCTCCGACGAGGGCAGCGGCATCGGGCTGGCCCTGGTCAAGGAGCTGGTCACGCTGCACGGCGGCACCATCACCGCCAGCAGCACGGTGGGCCGCGGCACCGCGTTCACGGTCCGGCTGCCGTTCGGCGACGCCCACCTGCCGGCCGACGCGATCACCGCGGCCGGCTCCGGCCGCGTGCCGGTCTCCGCCGAGCCGTTCGTGCAGGAGGCGCTGCGCTGGCTGCCCGGCGAACCGACGGCCGAGGTCGTCCCGGAGGACGCGACACCGGTCGAGGGTCCCGCGCCGGCCCGGCCGGGGCAGGTCCCGGCCCGGGTCCTGGTCGCCGACGACAACGCCGACATGCGCGAGTACCTCACCCGCCTGCTGCGCTCGGCCGGGCACCGGGTGCGGGCCGTGGCCGACGGCCAGGAGGCGCTTGAGGCCGCCCGCACCCAGACGCCGGACCTGGTGGTCAGCGACGTGATGATGCCCCGGCTGGACGGCCTGCAACTGGTGGCCGCGCTGCGGGCCGACTCCCGGACCGCCGGCACGCCGGTGCTGCTGCTGTCCGCCCGCGCCGGGCAGGAGGCTTCGATCGAGGGGCTGGAGGCCGGCGCGGACGACTACCTGGTCAAGCCGTTCCCGGCCGCCGAGCTGCTGGCCCGGGTGCGGGCGAACGTGGAGCTGGCCCGGCTGCGCAACCACCATGCCCGCTGGCGCACCGCGCTCATCGACTCGTTGCAGGAGGCGTTCTTCGTCTGCGACGAGGCCGGCGCGGTCGTCGAGATCAACGCGGCGTTCACCGACATCCTCGGCTACGGGCCGGAGAGCCTGCCCTACCTGCCGGTGCAGCCGTGGTGGCCGGACCCGGAGGCCGAGCCCGAGGCACACCGTCAGGTGTCCGCCGCGTTCTCGGTGCTGATCGACCAGACGAAGGGCGCCTTCACCGTGCCGGTGACCCACCGCGACGGGCACCGGCTCTGGATCGCGACCGCGTTCAACCAGGTCGACGACCCGGACACCGGACGCCGGGTCATCGTGGGCACGTTCCGCGACGTCACCACCGAGCACTACGCCGTGCAGCGGGAGACCGCCCTGGCCGGGTTGAGCCTGCGACTGTCGCAGGCGGACGATCTCACCGACGCCCTGCACGGGGTGCTGGACGAGATGCGCAAGCTGTGGCGCGCCGCCGGCGTGGTCACCGCCGTCTTCGGCGACTCCCCCGGGCCCGGCGTCACCGCGACCGACCCCCTGCTGCGGTGGGACACGCTGCCCGACGAACGCCGGCAGGCGCTGCTCGCGTTGCGGGACACGCCGCTGCTGACCCCGGTGGCGACGCCGGCGCACGGTGCCGGCATCGCGCTGGAGCATCCGGACGGCACCATGGCGCTCTGGATCGACCTGGGCGAGAAGCGGCCCTTCACCGAGCAGGACCAGACGCTGCTGGCGCTGCTCGCCGGCCACGTCGCCCAGGGGCTGCACCGCGTGCACCAGATCGACCAGCAACGCGAAACCGCTCTGGCCCTGCAACGGGCGATTCTCGGACCGTCCCAGCTTCCCGCCGGCTTCGCCGTGCGCTACGCCCCCGCGTCGCTTCCGCTCAAGGTCGGCGGCGACTGGTACGACACGGTCGAGCTGCCGGACGGACGCATCGCTATCGTGGTCGGCGACTGCGTCGGCCACGGCCTGCGGGCCGCCACCGTGATGGGGCAGTTGCGCAGCGCCTGCCGAGCGCTGCTGTTGCAGGACGCCAGCCCCGCCCAGACGCTGATGGCCCTGGACCGGTTCGCCGCCCTGCTCCCGGGCGCGCAGTGCGCGACCGTCCTCTGCGGTGTGCTGGACCCGGCGACGGGCCGGCTGCGCTACTCCAGCGCGGGGCATCCACCGGCCATCGTGGTGCATCCCGACGGCACGCCCGAGTTCCTCGACCAGGGCCGGTCCCGGCCGCTCGCGGTCCGCACCGGGCGGGAACGCCCGGAGGCCGAGATCACCGTGCCGGCCCGGGCCACGCTCATGCTCTACACCGACGGCCTGGTCGAACGGCGCCGTCAGCCGCTGACCGCCGGCATCGGCCGGGCCACCGCGGCGATCCAGGAGGGCCGGGGCATCCCGGTCGAGGCGCTGGCCACCGAGGTGATGGCTCAGCTCACCCCGGAAGGCGGGTACGACGACGACGTGGCTCTGCTCCTCTACCGCCACCCCGGGCCGCTGGAGTTGGACTTCCCGGCCGAGTCGTCGCGGCTGGCCGAGGTGCGCACCGCGTTGCGCGGGTGGCTGGACCGGTGCGGGCTGGCCCCGGCGCACTCCTACAACGTCCTGGTGGCCGCCGGTGAGGCGTGCGCCAACGCGGTCGAGCACGGCCACCGGGACAGTCCCGGCGGGCGGATCCGGCTGCGCGCCGCCGCCACCGCCGACGCGCTGCGGCTGAGCGTCACCGACAGCGGGCACTGGCGGGACCGGGACCGGCCGTCGGACCCGCACCGGGGCCGCGGGCTGGTGCTCATGCGTGCTCTGATGGACTCCATCACGGTGACCCCGGGGGCCACCGGCACCACCGTCGACATGCAGGCAAGGATCATCCGATGAGCACGGCCCTGACGCTCACCACCGGCAGCGACCCCGACGGGGGGCGCGTGCTGACCGCGGTCGGCGAGATCGACATGAGCAACGCGGCCGACTTCGCCGCCGCGCTCGACGACGCCGTCCGACCCGACGGCGACCCCCTCGTGGTGGACCTGACCGCGGTGGAATATCTCGACAGCGCCGGCCTGGCCGTGCTGTTCCCGCACGCCGAACGCATCGCGCTCGTCGCCAGTCCGCTGCTGGAGCCGCTGCTCACCATCTCCGGGCTGGCCGATCTGACCACCGTCCGGAGCGGTTGAGGCACCGGCCGGGGGGCCCGCGCCCGCCACGGCCGCACCGAAGCCGGTCGGAGCCGTCCTCTCACCCGGTCTCCGCAGCACCGCGCCCCGTCGTCGTGCAACTTTTAGAGACGTCGATGTTAGCGTTAACGCAGGTGGCAACGTCGGCGCAGCATTCATAAGACGTATGGCCTTCCAATTGGCCGCTGTCCACGGGACCAAAACGTTGACGTTACGCAGATGTAACGCTTAACGTCTGATGTCTCAGTCATGTGAGCCCCCTCACCCACCACCGCTTTCGGAGGGATCACCATGTCCCGTCCCCACCTCACCCGCCGTTCGCTCCTGGCCGCTCTCGGTGCCGGCGGCGCCGCGGCCGCCGTCGGCGGCGTCCTCCGTCCCGGGTCCGCCGCCGCCGCCATCCCCGGACCCGCCAGCTACGCCGAGACGTGGGCGTCGGTCGGTCAGCACCCGGCCGCGCCGGAGTGGTTCCAGGACGCCAAGTTCGGCGTCTACTTCCACTGGGGAGCGTTCAGCGTTCCGGCGTACGCCAACGAGTGGTACCCGCGCAACATGTACAACAACGGCTCCAACGAGAACAACCACCACAAGTCCGTCTACGGTGACCCGTCGGTCTGGCCGTACCACCACTTCATCAACGGCGCGAACGACCGGTCGGGCCGGTTCGTGCAGTTCGCCCCCCGGCTGCGCTCGGCCGGCGGCAACTTCGACCCCGGCGAGTGGGCCCAGTTGTTCGCCGACGCCGGCGCCAAGTTCGCCGGGCCGGTGGCCGAGCACCACGACGGCTTCTCCATGTGGAACAGCCAGGTCAACGAGTGGAACTCGGTGGCCCGCGGCCCACGGCTGGACCTGCTCCGCCTGCACACCGACGCCATCCGGGCCCGCGGCCTCAAGGTCATGGTCGCCATGCACCACGCGTACAACTTCACCGGCTTCTACCAGTGGGCGCCGCAGCAGTCCGACGCCAGCCTGCGCAAGCTCTACGGGCAACTGGGCACCGCGGCGGAGGAGCAGCTCTGGTACGACAAGCTCCGCGAGGTCATCGACCAGGCCCAGCCGGACATGATCTGGCAGGACTTCAACCTCAGCCGGATCAGCGAGGCGCAGCGGCTGCGGTTCCTGGCCTACTACTACAACCGGGCCGTGGCGTGGAACAAGGAGGTCGTCGCCACCTACAAGGACGGGTTGGACCTCGGCGGCACGGTCTTCGACTACGAGCGCGGTGGTCCCGCCGCACTGCGTCAGCCGTACTGGCTCACCGACGACAGCATCAGCAGCTCCAGTTGGTGCTACACGGTGGGGATCGGCTACTACTCGCTGAACCAGATGCTGCACTCGCTGCTCGACCGGGTCAGCAAGAACGGCAACATGGTGCTCAACATCGCGCCGACGGCCGACGGCACCATCCCCGACGGACAGCGCAGCATCCTGCTCGCCATCGGTGACTACCTGCGCCGCTTCGGCGAGTCCGTCTACGCCACCCGGGCCTGGACGACGTACGGCGAGGGCCCCACCCAGATGGGCGGCGGTTCGTTCAGCACCCCGCGCGCCGGCACCGCCCGGGACATCCGGTTCACCCGCAGCAAGGACAACCGGGTGCTGTACGCCACGTTCCTCGGCTGGCCGGGCAGCACGGCCACCGTCACCACGCTGGCGTCGGGCCGGATCAACCTCGGCACCCTGACCGGCGTGCAACTGCTCGACGCCAACGCCGGCAGCTACGTCAACCTGCCGACCCGCACCCAGGACTCCGGCGGCCTGCGGATCACCATGCCGTCCGCCGGCGCGCCGTTCAACGCGCCCGCGTACGTGGTCAAGCTGACGTTCAGCGGCCCGATCCCGACGCTCGGCGGCGGTTCGACCACCTGGCAGCGGATCACCAACGTGACAAACGGCCTGGCGCTCGACAGCGGCGGCAACGTCGCCTCCGGCTCCCCGCTGAAGCAGTGGAGCTGGGACGGCAGCACGAACCTCCAGTGGCAGCTCGTCGACCTGGGCACCGGGTACCACCGGATCGTCAACCGGACCAACGGCATGGTCGTCGACGGCTTCGGCCAGACCACCAACGGCGCCGCCGCCCAGCAGGCGCCCTGGAACGGCGGCAACAGCCAGCAGTGGCAGCTCACCGACCAGGGCAACGGGCGGTACCGGATCGCCAACCGGGCCACCGGCCTGGTGCTCGACGGGGGCGGCCAGGTCGCCTCCGGTTCCCCGGTCAAGCAGTGGAGCTGGGACGGCAGCACCAACCTGCTGTGGACCCTCGCCACCGTCTGAATCCCTGAATCCACGTCCGACGCGTGCGCGTCACGCACCCCCGGCGGTGCTGGCGACACGCGTCGGACGACGTTCCGACCTGGAGGACCACGATGACCCGTAGAGCTCTGCTGGGGCTGGGCCTGACGATGACGCTCGTCGCCTCGGCCACGCTCGCCGCCGGCTGCGGCGACGGTGCGGGGAAGGACAGCGACTCGGGCGGCTCCGCCCCGCTCGTCGGGGTGGACTACCCCCGATCCGACACCGACTTCTGGAACTCGTACATCAAATACGTGCCGACGTTCGCCGACGAGCTGGGCGTCGCCCTGAAGACCACCAACTCGCAGAACGACATCGCCAACCTGATCTCGAACGCCCAGACCTTCATGAGCCAGGGGGTCAAGGGCGTGGTGATGGCCCCGCAGGACACCGCCGCGATCGCGCCGACGCTCCAGCAACTGGCTGCCAAGAAGATCCCGGTGGTCACCATCGACACCCGCCCGGACTCCGGCGAGGTGGCGATGGTGATCCGCGCCGACAACCGCGCCTACGGCACCAAGGCGTGCAAGTTCCTCGGCACCAAGCTCGGCGGCAAGGGCAAGGTGGTGATGTTGCAGGGCGGCCTCGACTCGATCAACGGCCGGGACCGGACCGAGGCGTTCCACGAGTGCATGCGCGCCGACTACCCGGGCATCACGGTGTTCGGCGAGGCGACCGACTGGAAGGCCGACGTGGCGGCCAGCAAGCTCCAGACCCGGTTCGCGTCGGACCCGGACCTCAAGGGCATCTACATGCAGTCCTCGTTCGCGCTCTCCGGCACGCTCCAGATCCTCAAGCAGCGCGGCCTCCAGGTCCCGGCGAGCGACCCGAAGCACGTCTTCGTGGTCTCCAACGACGGCATCCCGGAGGAGCTGGCCGACATCGGCCGGGATCTGATCGACGCCACCGTCAGCCAGCCCGCCGACCTGTACGCCAGGTACGGCCTGGAGTACGTGAAGGCGGCGATCGACGGCAAGACGTTCCAGCCCGGCCCGACCGACCACAACAGCACGATCATCCAGGTGCGGGAAGGGCTGCTGGAGGACCAGCTCCCGGCGCCGCTGGTGACGAAGGACGGCGCGCCGGTCGCGGGCGAGCCCACAGTGAAGTTCGACGACAGGTCCCTGTGGGGCAACACCGCATGAGCGTCCGCTCACCCGCCTCGACCGACGGGCCGGCCGGCGACCTCCGGCCCGTCGTGGAGGCCGTCCACATCACCAAGCGTTTCGGGTCGACGACCGCCCTCTCCGACGCCGGCATCGTGGTCCGGCCCGGCGAGACGCACGCCCTGGTGGGCCGCAACGGCGCCGGCAAGTCGACGCTGGTCAGCATCCTCACCGGCCTCCAGGCGCCGGACGAGGGCGCGGTGGCCTTCGACGGCCGGCCCGCGCCGCCGCTCGGTGACCGGGCCGCCTGGCGGCGGCGGGTGGCCTGCGTCTACCAGAAGTCCACGATCATCCCCACGCTCACGGTGGCCGAGAACCTGTTCCTCAACCGGCACGACCGCGGTCGCGGCGGGCTGATCCGCTGGTCGCGGCTGCGCCGCGCGGCGCAGGACCTGCTGGCGACCTGGTCGGTCGACGTGGACGTGCGGCAGCCCGCCTCGACCCTGTCGGTCGAGCAGCGGCAGTTCGTGGAGATCGCCCGGGCGCTGTCGTTCGGCGCCCGGTTCATCATCCTCGACGAACCGACCGCGCAGCTCGACGGCGCCGGCATCAACCGGCTGTTCACCCGGCTCCGTGACCTGCGTGCCCACGGGGTGACCTTCCTGTTCATCAGCCACCACCTCCAGGAGATCTACGAGATCTGCGACCAGGTGACGGTCTTCCGCGACGCCCGGCACGTCCTCACCGCACCGGTGGCCGAGCTGAGCCGTCCGGCCCTGGTGGCGGCCATGACCGGGGAGGACGTGACACTGCCGGAGGCCGACCACCCGCCGCTGCCGGCCGACGCCCCCGTGCTGCTGTCCGTCCGCGACCTGGTCACCCCGTCCGGCGCCGAACTGTCCCTGGAGACCCGGGCCGGCGAGGTGGTGGGCATCGCGGGCGGCGGCGGCAGCGGCAAGGTCGAGGTGGCCGAGGCGATCGTCGGCCTGACCCGCCGCGCCGGTGGGACGGTCGCCGTCGACGGGCGCGTGCTGCGGCCGGGCAGCGTGCCCGACGCCCTCGACGCCGGGGTGGGCCTGGTGCCGCAGGACCGACACCGCGAGGGCATGGTGCCACTGCTGTCCATCGCGGAGAACGTCACGATGACCGTGCCGGAGCGCATCGCGCGGCGTGGGCTCATCTCACCGGGACTCCGGGACGCCGTGGCCCGCACCGCCATCACCGAGCTGGCCGTCAAGGCGGCCGGCCCGCACGTCCCCGTCGCCGACCTGTCCGGGGGCAACCAGCAGAAGGTGGTGATGGGCCGGGCGTTGGCCAACGACCCGAAACTGCTGGTGCTCATCACGCCGACGGCCGGCGTCGACGTGCGGTCGAAGCAGACCCTGCTTGGTGTGGTGGAACAGGTACGCCGCCGGGGCGCCGCCGTACTCATCGTCTCCGACGAACTCGACGACCTGCGGATCTGTGACCGCGTCCTGGTCATGTTCGCCGGGCGGGTCATCCGCGAGCTGGCCCACGGCTGGCCCGACAACGAGCTGGTAGCCGCCATGGAAGGGGTGGATCTCCACCATGCCTGAGACGCTGTCCACCACGACGTCGCCGCCGGCCGGGGCGTCCCCGCCGGCCCCGCCGTCGCCCTCCGCGCGGAGCCTGGTCCTCACCCGCCTTCGGGACCTGGCCCTGGTGCCGGCGATCGTCGCGGTCGCCGTCGTCGGCTCGCTCGTGAACCCCGTCTTCCTCAGCGCCGACAACCTCCTCAACGTGCTCCAGAGCATGTCGGAGATCGCCATCCTGGTGCTGGCGCAGACCATCGTGCTGATCACCGGCAAGATGGACCTGTCGCTGGAGTCCACGTTCGGCCTGGCTCCCGGCATCGCGGCCTGGCTGGTCGTCGACCCGGCCCTCACCCGCGGTCTCGGGCTCGACGTGCTGCCCGACGGCCTGGCGGTGCCGGTAGTCCTGCTCGTCGGCGCCCTGGTCGGCGCCGTCAACGGGCTGCTGATCGTCCGCTTCGGCCTCAACGGCTTCATCGTGACGCTGGGCATGCTGATCGTCCTGCGCGGACTGCTCACCGGGATCTCGGGTGGTCAGACGTTCTTCGCGCTGCCCGAGTCGATGACCTATCTCGGCTCGGCCACCTGGTTCGGCGCGCCGGCGTCGATCTGGGTGTCGCTGCTGTTGTTCGCGGTCGGGATCGTGGTGCTCGGCTACACCCGTGTCGGCCGGGCGTTGTACGCCATCGGGGGCAACGCCGACGCCGCCCGCGCCGCCGGCATCCGCACCGACCGGGTGTTGTGGGCCGCGCTCGTGGTGGCGAGCGTGCTGGCCGCGCTCGCCGGGTTGCTGATCAGCGGGCGGCTCGCCGCGGTGCCGGCGGCGCAGGGCGACGGCGCCATCTTCCAGGTGTTCGCGGCGGCGGTCATCGGCGGGGTCAGTCTCAACGGCGGCAAGGGCAGCGTGTTCGGCGCCTTCACCGGCGTCCTGCTCCTCTTCATGATCATCAATGTGCTCACGCTCGCCGGGGTGCCCGCCCAGTGGACCAACTTCCTCAACGGCGCCGTCATCCTGGTCGCCCTCACGGTCTCCCGGATCACCGGCGGCAAGGCGCAGACATGACGCCCGCGCCACGTCCGGCGCCGCCGACGAGCCAGCCCACCTCGACCGACCGGGAGAACAGTTGTCCGAGCACGTCACATCCGTAGAGACCATCGATGTCCGGTTCCCGACGTCGCGCCACCGCGACGGCTCGGACGCGATGAACCCGTTCCCGGACTACTCCGCCGCCTACGTCATCCTGCGCACCTCGGCCGGCGCCGAGGGACACGGCCTCGTGTTCACCGTGGGGCGGGGCACCGAGATCCAGATCCGGGCCCTGCGGTCGCTGGCCCCGATGATCGAGGGCCAGCCGGTCGACGCGCTGGTCGCCGACCCCGGGGCGCTCGCGCGCCGGTTGGTCGGCGACAGCCAGATCCGCTGGCTGGGCCCGGAGAAGGGGGTCGTGCACATGGCCGCCGGCGGCCTGGTGAACGCGGTCTGGGACCTCGCCGCCCGGCGGGCCGACAAGCCGTTGTGGAAGCTGCTCGCCGACCTCACCCCGGAGCAACTCGTGGCGCAGGTCGACTTCCGCTACCTGCGCGACGCCCTCACCGAGGACGAGGCGCTGGCGCTGTTGCGCGCCGCCGTCGACGGGCGGGCGGACCGGGAGCGCCGCCTGCTGACCGAGGGCTTCCCGGCGTACACCACGACGCCGGGCTGGCTCGGTTACGACGACGACAAGCTGGCCCGGCTCTGCACGGAGGCGGTCGCGGCCGGGTTCCGGCTGATCAAGCTCAAGGTGGGCGGGGACCTCGCCGACGACGTACGCCGGCTGGGCATCGCCCGCCGGGCCGTCGGGCCGGACGTGCGCATCGCGGTCGACGCGAACCAGGTGTGGGGGGTGCCCGAGGCGATCCGCTGGATGCGCGAACTGGCCCCGTTCGACCCGTACTGGATCGAGGAGCCGACCTCACCCGACGACATCCTCGGGCACGCCGCCGTCCGCTCGGCCGTCGCCCCGACGAAGGTGGCCACCGGCGAGCACGGGCACAACGCGGTGATGTTCAAGCAACTGCTCCAGGCCGGCGCCGTCGACGTGGTCCAGATCGACGCCTGCCGGGTCGCCGGGGTCAACGAGAACCTGGCCATCCTGCTGCTCGCGGCGAAGTTCGGCGTGCCGGTCTGCCCGCACGCCGGCGGGGTGGGGCTGTGCGAGCTGGTGCAGCACCTGGCCATGTTCGACTTCGTCGCCCTCACCGGCAGCACCACCGACCGGGCCATCGAGTACGTCGACCACCTGCACGAGCACTTCGCGGATCCGGTCCGGATCCGCGACGGCAGTTACCTCGCGCCCCGCTCCCCCGGCATGAGCGCGGAGATCCTCGCGCCCTCGCTGGCCGACTACCGCTTCCCCGACGGACCCCGGTGGGCGGTGGCGACGACCGGAGCCGCACTCACATGATCATTGACGCGCATCACCACCTCTGGCAGCCCGACCGTGGGTACCACTGGCTCGACGACCCGGCGCTGGCGGCGATCCGCCGCCCCTTCACCCCCGCCGACCTGACCACCGAACTCGCCTCGGCCGGCGTGGACGGCACCGTGCTGGTGGAGGGCGGCCGTTGCCACCCCGACGAGGCCGCCGAGTTCCTCGGTCACGCCGCGGACACGCCGGCGATCCTCGGCGTGGTGGCCTGGGTCGACATCGCCGGGGGCGAGGTCTCCGCCACCGTCCGGCGCTACCGGCACCTGCCCGGCGGGGAGCTGCTGGTCGGGGTGCGGTCGCAGGTCCAGGGCGAGGCGGACCCCGACCACCTCGACCGTCCCGACGTACGGCGCGGGCTCGCCGAGGTGGCCGACGCCGGCCTGGTGTTCGACCTGGTGATCCGTGCCGACCAACTGCCCGCCGCGGCGCGGGCGGCCCGGGCGGTGCCGCAGCTCTCGTTCGTCCTCGACCACCTCGGCAAGCCGCGCATCGACCGGGGCGCCGCCGGGCTGGCCGGCTGGCGCGACCCGCTCGCCGCGCTGGCCGCCAGTCCCAACGTCACCGGCAAGCTGTCGGGCCTGGTCACGGAGGCGGCACCGGACTGGTCGCCGGCCGACCTGAGCCCGTTCGTCGAGGTCGCCGTCGGCGAGTTCGGCCCGGACCGTCTGATGTTTGGCTCGGACTGGCCGGTGTGCCTGCTCAGGTCGGACTACCCGGGGGTGCGGCGGGCCCTGACGGCCGCGCTGCCGCCCCTGTCGCCCGGGGACCGGGGGGAGATCTTCGCCGGCACCGCCGTGCGCACCTACCGCCTGACACCACCGGCCGAACCGGCCGCGCCCGGGCCGGCGAGATGAGCCGGCCGGTCAGGCGTCCCCCGCCTGGGCGGCGAGCACGGTCCGCAACCACGCCTCGGAGGTGTTGACATGCATCAGCGCGGTGGCCTGGGCGAGCAACTGGTCGCGCGACCGCAGGGCGAGGTAGATCGCCTGGTGTTCGTCGATCGTCTTGTGTGCCGCGTTGGCCTCGATCAGCCCGCGCCAGACCCGGGCCCGCAGCGTACGGCCGGAGAGCCCGTCGAGCAGCGAGGTGAGCGTCTCGTTGCCGGTGGTCGCGACCACGGTGTGGTGGAAGGCGGTGTCGAACTGGATGAGCTTCTCGGCGTCGTCGGCGGCGGCCCGCATGTCCTGCAGGATCCGGTCGAGTTCCGCCAGCTCGGTGTCGGTCATCCGCAAGGCGGCGAGGCCGGTGGCCACCGGCTCCAGCATCCGGCGGACCTCCATCACCTCCAGCAGCGTGTCGTCGCGCAGCAACTCCACCGCGACGCCGAGACCCTCCAGCAGCAGCCGCGGGGCGAGGCTGGTCACGTAGGTGCCGTCACCGCGACGCACGTCGAGCACCCGGGCCGACTCGAGCACCTTGACCGCCTCCCGCACCCCGCTGCGCGACAGGCCCATCTGCGCGGCGAGCTGCGGCTCCGGTGGCAGCCGCGCGCCCGGCGGCAGCTCACCGCTGGAGATCATGCCGCGGATCCGCGCGATCGCGTCGTCGGTCAGTGCCATTGCCGCCCCCTTCGGGCCGGCCCACCGGGTGCCCTGGAAGTGGCTCCGTCGCCTGCGGTGGGCAGCAGCCGTTCCCACCACTATAGATTCATCCGACGTCTGCCCGACTCCGGCCGTCGTCGCCAGCCCCGCCGTCCGCGGAAAGGGTCCTGACGCCATGCGATACCGTCCGCTGGGCCGCACCGGCCTGACCGTGTCGATGCTCGGGTACGGCGCCTCCCCCCTCGGCGGCGTCTTCGGCCGGATCGACGAACGGGCCGGCATCGAGGCCGTGCGCGCCACGCTGGAACTCGGCGTGAACATCATCGACGTCTCGCCCTACTACGGCGCCACCACCGCGGAGACGGTGCTCGGACGCGCCCTGCGTGGCGTCGACCGGGCCAGCTACGTCCTGGCCACCAAGGTCGGCCGGTACGGCGAGGCGGCGTTCGACTTCTCCGCGGCCCGCACGGTCCGCAGCGTCGAGGAGAGCCTGGCCCGCCTCGGCACCGACCACCTGGACCTGGTCCAGTGTCACGACATCGAGTTCGGCGACCTCGACCAGATCATCGGCGAGACGTTGCCCGCGCTGGCCCGCCTGCGCGAGGCGGGGAAGATCCGCTTCATCGGCGTGACCGGCTATCCCCTGGCCGCGTTGCGCCGGGTCGCGGCGGCGGTCCCGCTGGACACCGTGCTGTCGTACTGCCGCTACACCCTGCTGGACCGCGCGCTGGCCACGGCCGAGCCGGAGTTCACCGCCCGGGGCACCGCGGTGCTGAACGCCTCCCCGCTGGCCATGGGGCTGCTCTCCCGGCGCGGCGCACCCGACTGGCATCCGGCCCCGCCGGATCTCCGCCGGGCCGCGACCGCCGTGGCCGACCTGTGCGCGCGACGTGGCGTCGACATCGCCCGGGTCGCGCTCGGCTTCGCCGCCGCGCCGACGCGGTTCGCCACCACGTTCGTCGGTTCCGCCGACGCCGCGGACATGGCCCGCAACGTGCGCTGGGCCCTGTCCGAGCCCGATCCCGACCTGCTCGACGACATCGAGAAGCTGCTGACGCCGGTACGTGACCTCGCCTGGCCCAGCGGCCGACCGGAGAACACCCCTATCGGAGAGGCATGAGGTGCGACGTTACGGCTGTGTGATCCGGCTGCGGCCGGACCACCGGGAAACCTACCTGCGGCTGCACGCCGCCGTCTGGCCCGGCGTCGAGCGGACGCTGCGGGCGGCGCGCATCCGCAACTACAGCATCTTCCTGCACGGGGACCTGCTGTTCGGCTACTACGAGTACGTCGGCGACGACCACGACGCGGACCAGCGTCGGATCGCCGCCGATCCGCAGACCCAGGCGTGGTGGCGGCTGACCGACCCCTGCCAGGAATCGCTCGCCGAGCCCGGCTCCGGCCACTGGTGGGCACCGATGCACGAGGTTTGGCACCTGACCGAGGAGGCTTGGTGAACCGCAGCGCGCACTACGTCGGCGACCGGAGGTTCGTCGTCGAGGACACCCGGGAGGTGCCACCCGGCCCCGGCGAGGTACGCATCGCGGTGACGTACACCGGCATCTGCGGCACGGACCTGCACGTCGCGCACGGCGCGATGGATCACCGGGTCCACGTGCCGGCGGTGATCGGGCACGAGATGTCCGGTCGCGTCGCGGAGATCGGCCCGGGCGTCACCGACCGGCGGGTGGGCGAGCCGGTGACGGTGATGCCGCTGGACTGGTGCGGTCGGTGCCCCGCCTGCCGGGCCGGCCACCAGCACATCTGTCACCGGCTGAACTTCGTCGGCATCGACTCCCCCGGCGCGATGCAGCGCTCCTGGACGGTGCCGGCCCGGATCGTGGTGCCGCTGCCGGACGACCTGCCACTGGCCGAGGCTGCCCTGGTCGAGCCCACCGCGGTGGCCGTGCACGACGTGCGGCGTTCCCGCCTGACGGCGGGCGAACACGCGGTGGTCATCGGCGCGGGTCCGGTCGGTCTGCTCATCGGCGCGGTCGCCCGGGCGGCCGGCGCCACGGTGACCGTGCTGGAGATCGATCCGCGACGCCGCGCGCTCGCTGTCGACCTCGGCCTGTCCGCCGTGGACCCGGTGGCGGCGGACCCGGTGGGACTCGTCCAGGAGGCGACCGAGGGCGCCGGCGCCGACGTGGTCTTCGAGGCGTCCGGGTCGGCAACCGGGGTACGCCTCGCGACCGACCTGCTCGCCGTGCGCGGGCGGCTGGTGGTGGTGGCGATCCATCCCACGCCGCGGGAGGTGGACCTGCACCGGATCTTCTGGCGCGAGCTGGAGGTGATCGGGGTACGGGTCTACCAGCGGGAGGACTACGCCGAGGCGGTGCGCCTGGTGCACCGCCGGGAGGTGCCCGCGGCGCGGCTCATCTCCCGGATCGTGCCGCTTGACGACGTGACCGAGGCGTTCCGGGCGCTCGCCGCCGGCGGCGACGTGAAGGTGCTGGTCGACTGTGGAGGTGGGGTGTGAACCCGTTCGACCTGAACGGCCGGCTCGCCGTGGTCACCGGCTGCCGGCGCGGGATCGGCCTGGCGATGGCGGAGGCGCTGGCGGCGGCGGGCGCGGACGTGATCGGCGTCAGCGCCGCCCTGGAGGAGACCGGCAGCGAGGTCGAGGCGCGGGTGACCGCGCACGGCCGCTCGTTCGTGCCACACCGGTGCGACCTGGCCGACCGGGCCGCCGTGCACGCGCTCGCCGGGTGGCTGGGCCGGCGGGAACGGCCGGTGGACATCCTGGTCAACAACGCCGGCACGATCCGCCGCGCCCCGGCCGTCGCGCACCCGGACGAGGACTGGGACCAGGTGCTGGAGGTCGATCTCACCGCCCCGTTCGTCCTCGCCCGCGAGGTCGGTCGGGACATGGTCCGGCGCGGCTCCGGCAAGATCATATTTACCGCCTCGATGCTGAGTTTCCAGGGCGGCGTGACCGTGCCGTCCTACGCGGCGGCGAAGTCGGGGATCGCCGGGCTGACCCGGGCGCTGGCCAACGAGTGGGCACGCCACGGCGTCAACGTCAACGCGATCGCGCCCGGCTACATCGCCACCGACAACACCCAGGCGTTGCGGGACCAGCCGGAACGCGACCGGGCGATCGTGGAGCGTATCCCGGCCGGACGCTGGGGCCGGCCCGAGGATCTCGCCGGGGCCACCGTGTTCCTGGCCTCGGAGGCTGCCGCGTACGTGCACGGCACGGTGCTCGCGGTCGACGGGGGCTGGCTCGCCCGCTGACTCCCCCGGCACGCGGCCGTCTCACGACGACGCGCCCCGGCCGGACCTGGTGGACCCGGCCGGGGCGACGTCGGGTGGACGTACTAGCGCACCGTCCATCGCTGGTTGGCGGCGGCGGTGCAGGTCCACTGGATCACGGTGGTGCCGTTGGCGGTGGCGGCGCCGTTGACGTCCAGGCAGAGGCCGGACTGCTGGTTGCGGATGGTGCCGTCGCTGTTACGGGTCCACCGCTGGTTGGCGGCGCCGGTGCAGTCCCAGATCTGCGCCTTCGTGCCCGCGCCGGCGTTGGCCGGCGAATCCAGACACTTGCCCAGCGCCTGGATGGCGTCCCCGCTGAACGTCCACCGCTGGTTGGCGGCGCCGTTGCAGTCCCAGATCACCGGCTGGGTGCCGTTGGCGGTGTTGCTCTGCGGCACGTCCAGGCAGCGGCCGGAGGCGGCGCTGACGAGCGCCCCGCCGGTGGTCGGGGGCGGGGTGCCGGTGCCGCCGCCGCTGACCCGGTAGACGACCGTGCCGTGCCCCGGAACGGTGGCCGAGATGGCGCCGGAGGTGGTGCTGGTCGCGTTGGTCCACGCGTCCAGCAGGGTGAACGACGTGCCGGTCTTGCCGATGGCGGCGGCGGTCGTGGAGATCGTCGTGCTGGCGCTGCCCTGGTTGAACAGGGCGACCGCGACGTCACCGTTGGCCAACCGCTTGGCCAGCACCCGCCGGGTCCCGTCGAACGACACCTGACCCGCCTGCAACGCCAGCGGGTCCTGACTGATCCCGATCAGGTTCGCGTTCTTCAGGATCGTCTGCGTGGCCGCGGTCATGTTGCGCAGGTCGTTGCCCGCGATCAACGGCGACGCCATCACCGCCCACAACGCGAAGTGACTGCGCATCTCCGTGTCGGTCATCCCACCCCGACCGACCTCCAACATGTCCATGTCGTTGAACGCACCCGGCTTCGCCCGCCCCGCCAGCGGCACCGTCACGTCGACGATGTTCTGGATGCCCATCGGGTAGCCGTTGGTCTGACCGGTGTTCCACGCGTTGGTGATGTCCTCCGTGGTCCGCCACATGTTCGCCACGTCACCCCAGTCCCGCTGCGGACCGGTCTTGGAGTGGATGCTGTTCGAGTTGATGCTGTAGACGATCGGCCGGCCGGTGGCGGCGAGGGCGTCGCGCATGATGTTGAACACGCGTACCTGGTCGTCGATCGTGCCGCTCGGCGAGCACCAGTCGTACTTGAGGTAGTCCACCCCCCAGGCCGCGAACTGACGGGCGTCCTGGGCCTCGTGCCCCTGGGCCCCGGTCGAGCCGGGATAACTGTTGAAGTACTGCGCGCACGTCTCGGTCAGCGGCCCCTGGTAGATGCCGAACTTCAACCCCCGGCCATGGATGTAGTCACCGAGGGCCTTCATCCCCGACGGGAACCGACTCGGGTCACCCTGGAGGTTCCCCGCCGAGTCCCGGTTCTGGTTCATCCAACAGTCGTCGACGACGACGTACTGGTAGCCGGCGTCCCGCATCCCGGAACTGACCATCGCGTCGGTCATCTGCCGGATCAACGTCTCGTTGATGTTGCAACCGAACGTGTTCCAGCTGTTCCAACCCATCGGCGGCGTACGCGCCGCGCCGTTCTCCAGCGCCGAGGCCGTGGACGGGCGCAGGCCGACCAGGGCGCCGGCCAGCAGCAGTCCGGCCGCCAGGACGGCGGTGGCCCGGCGGCGGGCCGAGCTGAGGTGTCTCATCGGTCATCCTCTCCGCGACGGTGGTACGCCCGCCGCAGGCGTTTTCCGGTGGTGGTCAGGGCAGCGCGCGGGCCGGGCGCCGATACGCGCCCGGCCCGCGCCTGTCACGGGGTGGTCAGGTCGAACCGGCGGACGGTGGCCGCGCCGCCGAGCGCCTGGGTCGCGTAGTTGAAGATTCCGAAGCGGTAGCCCATGAAGAACTGCCAGGCGTTGTTCAACGTCAGCGCGTTGCCCAGCGGGACGAAGTTCGTCCCGTCGGTGCTGTAGGAGAAGGTCGCCTGCCGCCCGCTGCCCGGTCTGATGTCGGCCTTGGCCCGCAGCCAGATCCGACCACCGCTGACCGCCGCGCCGGCGATCTCGGTGCCGGTGTTCGTGGTGCGCCAACCGCTGTCCATGGTCAGGTTGTTGGTCATCACCACCCTTGTCGCGCCGTTGTCCCGGCGTACGCCGATCCAGGCCGACGAGTCCCGCAGCATGGCCAGCCCGGTGCGGTCGCCGTCGCGCATCGTCGAGTAGTCCAGTTCGACGGTCGCCGTCGACGTCGGTCCCTGGATCCGCCGCGTCACCGTGTTGCGCGCGCTGTAGAGGTCGTTGGTGACGGTCGCCGTCTGCAGCCGGAGCCCGTCACCGACCGACCACCTGGTGTTGTCCGGGTTGTGGTTCCACTCCCACTGGTGGCTCAGCGTGGTGCCGGTGAACGTGTCCGCGCCGGTCATCGGTTGCACCGGGCGGGTCGGCAGCGGCGACGGGTAGGAGCTGCCCCAACCGCCGTTGACGGTCTGGATCTGGGGCCAGCCGTCGCTGGTCCAGGTGATCGGGGCGAGGGCGGGCACGCGACCACCGGGGTACGCGTCCACGAACGCCATGTAGTACCACTGGCCGTTCTGCGTCTGCACCAGGCCGCCCTGGTGCGGCACGCCGCCGCCGGCGATCGGGCCGGGCATGTTGAGCAGCACCTGCCGCGTCTCGTACGGTCCCCAGGGGCTGGTGGAGCGCAGGATGTACTGACCGTTGGCGGGCCGGGTGACGAAGATGTAGTAGTAGCCGTTGCGCTTGTAGAAGCGGGAGCCCTCCAGCGTGCCGATGGACGAGGGCGTGGTGTAGACCTGCTGTGTGCGCACCTGGCTCAGGCCGTCCGCGGACAGTTGCGCGACGCTCAGGGTGCTGTTGCCGTAGGCGACGTACATGGTGTCGTTGTCGTCGATGAGCAGGCCCGCGTCGTAGTAGCAGTTGTTGATCTCGGAGCGCTTCTGCCAGGTGCCGCTGACCGAGGTCGAGGTGTACACGTACGACTTGTTGAAGTCGATGCACCCGATCCAGTAGAACGTGCCGTTGCTGCTGCGGTAGTTCAACGTCGAGGCCCAGATGCCGTTGACGTACGCGCGGGCGCCGTTGAGGTCGTACTTGGTGCCGAAGTCCAGCCGGGGCACCGAGTGCCCGGCGATCTCCCAGTTGACCAGGTCGTAGGAGCGCAGCACCGGCGCGCCCGGCGAGTAGTGCATGGTCGACGAGGACATGTAGTAGGTGTCGCCGACGCGGATGATGTCGACGTCGGCGAAGTCCTGCCAGACCACCGGGTTGGTGTACGTCGACCCGCCCGGGGTGCCGCTGTCGCCGAGCTTGACCAACTGCCACTGCTGGTTGTTGCCGCCCCAGTCGCTGTACTGCACCACGTTCGCGCCGTCCGCGGTCGAGGCGTTCTGCACCTCGACCGCCTTGCTGGAGTGCCGGGCGATCAGCCGCACGTAGCCGCCGGCGGAGTCGGCGAGCCGGAACTGCTGGTTGGTGGCGTTGTTGTCCGACCACTGGACGATGCCGGCGCCGTCGGCGGTCGAGACGCCGGAGACGTCCAGCACCTTGCCCGAGTGACGCGAGCGCAGCCGGTAGTAGCCGCCGCCGGAGTCGACGAACTGCCACTGCTGCCAGGCGCCGTCGTTGCGGGACCACTGGGTGATCCGGGCCCCGTCGTTCGTCGCCTGGTTGTACACGTCGAGCGCCTTGCCGCTGTTGCGGTTGACCAGCACGTACCACGCGTTGGTGTCGACGGTCGCCGCCGACGCGCCGGACGGCGTCACCGCGACGATGCCGGCGCCGAGCAGCACCGCCAGCGTCGCGGCCACGACGCGCGACCACCGGCCGCCACGTCCCACCCGGGCCGCGAGTCTATCGATTCGCACCATGCTCCTCCTTCGTTCGGGCCGGCGCGCGGTGCGAGGACGACGGGCAGCTCAGTCTGTTAGCGCTAACATGCGAGCTGCCACGTGAGAGGGGTGCGCGCCCGGGCCGGGCGGGCACTCCGGACCGCCGACGATGCGCCACGATTCCGGAGATGCACACATCGACTGTGAGCGATAACACGGCGGACGTCAAGTCGTCACAATCATCGATGCCGCCGGGTGGGCGAGTTGGTGGTCGGTCGCCGCGGACCGGCAGGACCCCACGGTCCCGGGGCGGCTCGTCGACGGGGATGTGTCAATGTAATGTTGACAGATGACTCCGGAGCTGGCGCGCCTGTCCGAGATCGGTGCCGCCCGGGACCGGTTGGACGAGCGGGAGCTGGAGCTGATCGACCGGGCCCGGCACGACGGCGCGACCTGGGCCGCGATCGCCGACGCGTTGGGGTTGAGCAGCCGGCAGGCCGCCGAGCAACGCCGGCAACGGCTCGTGGCGGCCCGCCGGTCCCGACTGGGACGGCTCGACCGGGCCTGGTCGGCCGAGGTGGTGGCGCTGCGGGCCGCCGTCTCCGACCTGCACCGCTGGATCGCGGCGGACCGGGCGTGGAACAGCCGGTTCCGCCGCGCCGCGCTGGTGCGCGACACCACCGCGTCCGCCCTCGACGCCGAGCCGGGGCCGTTGTACGCGCTGGCCGCGTACCTCATGGCGGACCTGGCCGGCGTCGGACCGCGACTGCCCGCGCCGGCCCGCGGCGCGGCGGACCGCATCACCGCCGCACTGTCAACGAAGAATTGACGTCGCCGGACAGCATTGCCGCCATCCCACTCAAGAAATCAGGATGTGAGTCCTCCCCGCTCAACGTTGGAGGGCTCATGCGCCGCAACGCCGCACTGTTCGTGGCCATCTCGCTGCTGTCCGGGCTCGGTGGCAGCGCCATGGCCCTGGTCGCCGGCGTCTGGGTGCTGGACCTCACCGGCTCCACCGGGCAGGCCGCGCTCGCCGGGCTCTGCGTGTACGTGCCGGTGCTGGCCGGACCGTGGCTCGGCGGGCTGCTGGACCGGGCGCCCCGGCGACCGCTTGTCATCGGCGTCAACCTGGCGCTGGCCGCGGCCCTGCTCTGCCTGCTCGCGGTGCGCGGACCGGACCAGACCTGGCTGATCTTCGTGGTCGCCGCCGCCTACGGGGTCAGCTACGTGCTGATCGACGCCGGCGAGACGGCGCTGCTGCCGGCGGCGCTGTCCCCGGCGCAGCTCGCCGACGTCAACGGCTGGCGGTCCAGCGCCCAGGAGGGCATGAAGCTGGTGGCGCCGCTGGCCGGCGCGGGACTCTACGCGTGGCGGGGCGGCTACCCGGTGGCCGTGCTCAGCGCCGCCGCGCCGGTGCTCGTCGCGCTCCTCTACGCCGCGTTGCGGTTACCCGCCACCGGCGGCGTCCCGGCCACCGCCGACTCGCCGACGTCGCCGCCCGACCCGGCGGCGGGACGCCCGCCCGGCCTGCGGGCCGGGCTCGCCGCCCTCCTCGGCCGGCGCGCGGTGCGCGTACCGGTGACGCTCGCCGCCGTGTCGATCGCGATGTCCGGCTTCACCACCGCCGCGCTCTACACCGTGGTGACCACGGATCTGGCCCTGCCGTCGACGTTCCTCGGCGTGCTGGCCAGCGCGCAGGGCGGCGGGTCGGTGCTCGCCGGCCTGGCCGTGGGGCGACTCGTCGACAGGTGGGGCGCGGTCGCGGTCGGCGTCGCCGGCACCGCGCTGTTCGCCGCCGGCTGCCTGGGTCGGTGCCTGCCCTGGTCGCCGGTGACCGTCGCCGCCTCGGCGGTGATCGGCGTCGGTCTGCCGTGGACGCTCGTCGCCGCCGTCACCGCGGTCCAGACGCACACGCCGCCGGCGCTGCTCGGCCGAATCTCCGGCACCGCGAACACGCTGATGTTCGGGCCGATCACGCTGGCCATCCCGCTCGGCTCGGCGGCCGTACGCCTCGGTGGCCGGCCGCCACTCGTCGCCGCCGCGGTGACCTGCCTGGTCGTGGCGCTGCTCGTCGTTGCCGGACGCGGGCGGCGACCCCACGCGCCTGACCGTTCCCGCCGGCCGGGCGGTGGACGCGGCCCGTCCCCGAACTGCGGGGACGGGCCGCGCACGGTCAGCGCCAGGTGTCGGTGGCGGTGCGGGTGCCGCCGGCCGGCGTCGTGAAGCTCCGGTTCGCACCGGACTCCCAGGTCACCGAGCCGTCCGGGTTCTTCTTGACGTACTTGTACTCGACCGCGGTGTTCGGCGGCAGGTCGACAGTGGCCCGCCAGACCGGGTAGGTGGCCGGGGAGAGCGCGACCGCGTTCGCCGGGTTCCACCCGCCCAGCGCCGCCACGTCGCCGACCACGAACACGTTCTGGCCGTAGGCCGTGGTCGCGGTGACCGCGAACGAGGTGGCCACCGCTGTCGAGACGGTGTCGCCGCGGAACGTCTCGGTCACCGCGTACGTGCCGGCGGCCGGCGTGGTGAAGCTCCGGTTCGCGCCGGTCTCCCAGGTCACCGCGCCGGCGGCGGTCACCTTGACGAACTTGTACTCCACCGTGCTCGACCGGGGCAGGTCGACGGTGGCACGGTAGGTGCCGCCGCCCTGCGCGGTGAGCCGGACGCCGTTGGCCGGCGCCCACGACCCCAGCTCGGGGACGCTGCCGACGACGTACACGTCCTGGCCGGCGCTCGGGGTCGCGCTCACGGTGAACGTGGTGGCGACCCGGTCGGTGGGGCTGGTGGTCGGGCTGGCCGTCGGCGACACCGTCGGGGAGGCGGTCGGCGACGGGCTCGTGCCGGGCCGCGCGCCGACGTGGACCGCGACCGCGCCGTTGGCCGGGACGGTCACGGTGGCCCGGCCGCCGGAGACGGTCACCGTGCCGCCGGTGCAGCCGGCGGCGGTGGCGCCGCCCGCGATGACGTCGCAGTACCGCCCGTCGGCCAGGCCGGTGGTGAACGTGGCGGTGGTGGCGGTGCCGGAGTCGTTGATGCCGATCCACGCCCGGTCGCCCCGGTGGAAGCCGATCACGTTGCTGTTCACGGCGGTGAAGTCCGAGACCGTCTTCACCGGGCGGGCCGCGTTGGCCCAGCCGACCATGCCCTTGATGCCGACGCTGCGGGTCAGACAGTTCCAGGCCGCGCCGCAGACCGTGTCGGTGACACGCCCGGTGCCGTCGCTGGGCGGCGACTGGTTCCGGTTGGACCAGGTGAAGCTGTCGTAGACCGACGGCTTGCCGTGCGGGTACGCCAGCGCGAAGTAGTTGGCGAGCACGTAGTCGCTGCCGTTCTGGTACGACAGCACCACCCCGTCGCGCTCCAGGTCGTGGTTGGTGACCATGGCGAAGACGTTGGCGCTGGGCGCGTCGAGGTTCCAGCTCGGCACGTTGGCCAGCGAGGAGATGGAACCCAGGAACGCCGAGCGGATGCCCTTGGCGTACCCGAAGTCGAGCACGTCGCCGTTGCCGGTGAACGCCCGGGCCTGCAACGCCGGGTTGCTGGCGCCGTCGAAGATCTCCTGCGCGACGTACGGGCGGCGGCCCTCCGCCACGGTGTTGTTCAGCTTGCCGAGGATCGCGGCGAAGTCGTCCTTCCTGACGTGCTTGACCGCGTCCACCCGGAAGCCGTCGACACCGAGGCCGATCAGGTCGTTCAGGTAGCCGGCGATCTTGCTGCGGACCGCGTCCTTCTCGGTGTAGAGGTCCGACAGGGACAGCAGCTCACAGCTCGTCACCTGGGACTCGTTGTTCCAGTCGCTGATGCCGCCGGAGGTCGGGCAGTTGTCCCCCGGCCGGTGGAAGTCCCCGCTGCCGTAGGGCACCGCCGGATAGCTGTAGCCGCTGAACTCGGTGCCGGCGTACCCGCGCGTGCCGGCCGGGTTGTTGGTCCCGGCCATGTGGTTGACCACCGCGTCCACGTAGACCCGGACGCCGGCGGCGTGGCAGGCGGTGACCATGGCGGCGAACTGCTGCCGGTTGCCGAACCGGCTGTCCAGCTTGTACGACACCGGCTGGTACACCTCGTACCAGGGGTGCACGCCGTCGGGGCTGTTCGGCAGGCTGACCGACTCCTGCGGCGGAGCCACCTGCACCGCGCCGTAGCCGGCGGGGCCGAGGTGGTCGGTGCAGGCGGCGGCGACCGAGGGCCAGTTCCACTCCCAGAGGTTGGCGGTCACCTCACTGTCGTTGAGGACGGTGGCGGCGCGGGCGGGGGTGGCGGTGGTGGCAGCGGCGACGACCGCCGTCCCGCCGGTCGCGACGAGCGCGGCGGCGAGCAGCAGGCGAGCGACGCGACCACGCGGGTGTGGCCTGGGGGATTGCATGGCAGGGGTACCTCTTCCGGGTGCTCGAAAGGGTGCGTGGGGGCGGACGGCCATCCGGGTAGCGAACACCATGCGGGATTCATGAAAGTCTTTGCAATAGCTTGCGGCAAACTTTTCGAAACCGGTCCGCAACATCGACCGTCCTGAGACGCCCATGAGCAGGCCAAACGCGCCCCTGACGCGCCCGCGGGCGGATGGCAAGAATTCCAACGCTGTGGGACCGCCGGCACGACGGTTGACCGGGGCCGGCATGATCGGGGCAGCCGCACCGCCTCCCGCACCCCGAAGGGACCCGTCATGGCACACGCCCCGACCACGCCCACCCGCGGACCGGCCCGGCGGCTGCTGCCCGCGCTGGCGGGGCTCGCGCTACTGGCCGCGGCCACCGGCTGCGGCGGCGCGGCCGAGCCGGTGAGCGGACCGACGAGCACCGGCCCGGCCGGCACCTCCGCTCCGACGAGCCCGTCGACCGACCCGAGCCGGGACGGCGGCACGACAGTGGACGGACGCACCGTCCCCGCAGTGGCGCCCGGACTCGGCTTTCCCGACGGCAGCAAGGTCGACACCGTGTTCGGCGACCCGTCCTCGGCGACGGTGATCCTGACCGCTCCCCCGCCGGAGCAGGTGCTCACCCACTACCGTCAGGCCGGTCCGGCGGCCGGGTACCCGGTGGGCACCGACACCGCCGGGACGCTGCACCTCGCCGGGCGCGGCTGGACCGTCGCGGTCATCACCAGCTCCCGGGACACCACCGTCACCTTCGCCCGCGCGCAACCGGCCGGGACGACCGCGCCGCCGCAGGACGACACCGAGGTCGCGCTGACCGGCCGGGACCTGGGCGTGACGAACCTGCCGTTCAACTTCCGCTTCCCGCCGGGCAGCCGGCTGCGCGACCTCTCCGACACCACCGCCGGCGCGCGGCTCACCCTGGTCGAGCCCGCCCCGGAGCGGGTGCTCGCGTTCTACCGCGACCACCTGCCCCGGGGCTTCTTCGACGTCACCGGCGACCGCACCGTCGACGGGACCACCACCATCACGTTCGACAAGGACGACGGCGAGTGGACCGGCACCATCGAGGCGACCGACGACCTAATCACCGTCACCACCGTGCACCACCGGTAGCCCCGGATCCTCCGGGCGCCGACCACGTTGAGCGCCACGCCCCACAGCAGCGCCGCGGTCGCCGGGAAAAGCTCTGGGCAGCCCGACATGCTTCCCGCATGATCGGCTCGTGGAAACCTACCTGGAGACCGAACGCCTGCTGCTGCGCCGGTTCACCGCCGACGACGCGGACCTGCTGATCGAGTTGGACAGCGACCCGGCGGTGATGCGCCATCTGACCGGTGGCAGGCCGACCCCGCCGGAGACCATCCGCGAGCGCTACCTGCCGAACGTCCTGGCCGGCTACCAGAAGTGGGACGGCGACCTCGGGGTGTTCGCCGCACACGAGAAGGACGGCGGCGCGTTCGTCGGCTGGTTCATCCTGCGTCCGGCGCCCCAGGGCCCGCTCGACGACGTGGAACTCGGCTACCGGCTGCGGCGGGCGGCCTGGGGCAACGGCTACGCCACCGAGGGCTCACGGGCGCTGCTGGGCAAGGCGTTCACGGAGCTCGGGGTGCGCCGGGTCTGGGCGGACACGATGGCGGTCAACCAGGGTTCGCGCCGCATCATGGAGAAGCTCGGCATGACACTCGTGCGGAGATTCCCCACCCCCGCCGACATCGGGGTGATCGAGGGCGCCGAGCACGGCGGCGTGGTCTACGAGATCACCAGGGAACGGTGGCAGCGGCAGTAGCCGCCTGCCGGCCGGAAGACCGGACGAGCCCCGGCCGATCCGTGACGGATCGACCGGGGCTCGCCGGTGCGCGCGGATCAGGCCAGGTCGAACCGGTCCAGCTCCATCACCTTGGTCCAGGCGGCGACGAAGTCGGTCACGAACTTCTCGCGGGCGTCCTCGCTGGCGTAGACCTCGGCCAGCGCCCGGAGCTGCGAGTTCGAGCCGAAGACGAGGTCGACCGCGGTGGCGGTCCACTTCACCTGGTCGGTCGCCACGTCCCGGATCTCGTACACGTGCTCCTCGGACTCCGACGCCTTCCACCGGGTGCCCGGGGAGAGCAGGTTGGCGAAGAAGTCGTTGGTGAGCACACCCGGCCGGTCGGTGAGCACACCGTGCGCCGCGCCACCCACGTTGTTGCCGAGGGCGCGCAGGCCGCCGACGAGGACGGTCATCTCCGGCGCGCTCAGGCTGAGCATGTACGCGCGGTCGACGAGCAGCACCTCCGGCTCGGTCTTCTCGCCCGGCCGCAGGTAGTTGCGGAACCCGTCGGCACGCGGCTCCATCACCCGGAACGACTCGACGTCGGTCTGCTCCTGGGTGGCGTCGGTGCGACCCGGGTGGAACGGCACCGTCACCTCGACGCCGGCGTCCCGCGCCGCCTTCTCGACCGCGGCCGAGCCGGCCAGCACGATCAGGTCCGCGAGCGAGATCTGGGCGCCGCCGGCGGCGTTGAACTCCCGCTGGATGCCCTCCAGGGTCGCCAGCACGGTCGCGAGCTGCTCGGGCTGGTTGACCTCCCAGTTGCGCTGCGGCTCCAGCCGGATCCGCGCGCCGTTGGCCCCACCGCGCTTGTCGGTCGAGCGGTAGCTCGCGGCCGAGGCCCAGGCGGTGGAGACGAGCTGCGCGGTGGTCAGGCCGGAGTCGAGCACCTTGGCCTTCAGCGCGGCGACGTCGGCGTCACCGACCAGTTCGTGCTCGGCAGCCGGCACCGGGTCCTGCCAGAGCTGGGCCTCCGGCACCCACGGGCCGAGGAAGCGGCTGACCGGGCCCATGTCGCGGTGCAGCAGCTTGTACCAGGCCTTGGCGAACGCCAGCGCGAACTCGTCCGGGTGCTCGAGGAAGCGGCGCGAGATCTTCTCGTACGCCGGGTCGACGCGCAGCGACAGGTCGGTCGTCAGCATCGTCGGCTTGTGCTTCCGGGCCGGGTCGTGGGCGTCCGGGATGATCTCCTCGGCGTCCTTGGCGACCCACTGCTTCGCCCCGCCCGGGCTGGTGGTGAGCTCCCACTCGTAGCCGAACAGGATCTCGAAGAAGCGGTTGCTCCACTCGGTCGGCCGGTCGGTCCACGTCACCTCGAGGCCGCTGGTGATGGTGTCCCCGCCCTTGCCGCTGCCGTACGTGCTCAGCCAGCCCAGGCCCTGGTTCTCCAGCGGGGCGCCCTCGGGCTCCGGACCGACGTGGTCGTCGGCGACGCCGGCGCCGTGGGTCTTGCCGAACGTGTGGCCACCGGCGATGAGCGCGACGGTCTCCTCGTCGTTCATCGCCATCCGGCGGAACGTCTCGCGGATGAAGTGCGCCGCCGCGGCCGGGTCCGCGTTGCCGCGGGGACCCTCCGGGTTGACGTAGATGAGGCCCATCTCGGTCGCGCCGACGCCGGCCGCCATCTCCTTCTCGGAGGCGTAGCGCTCGTCACCGAGCCAGGTGTCCTCCGGGCCCCAGAAGATCTCCTCGGGCTCCCAGACGTCCTCGCGGCCGAAGCCGAAGCCGAACGTCTTGAAGCCCATCGACTCCAGGGCCACGTTGCCGGCCAGCACCAGCAGGTCGGCCCAGGAGATCTTCTGGCCGTACTTCTGCTTGACCGGCCAGAGCAGCCGGCGGGCCTTGTCCAGGTTGGCGTTGTCCGGCCAGCTGTTCAGCGGGGCGAACCGCTGGCCGCCGTCGCCGGCGCCACCACGGCCGTCCTCGATACGGTAGGTGCCCGCCGCGTGCCAGCTCATCCGGATCATCAGGCCGCCGTAGTGGCCGAAGTCGGCCGGCCACCACTCCTGCGAGGTGGTGAGCACCTGGGTGATGTCCCGCTTGAGGGCCTCGACGTCGAGCTTGGCGAACTCCTTGGCGTAGCTGAAGTCGGCCCCCAGCGGGTTGCCCTTCTCCGAGTGGGCGTGCAGCACCGACAGGTCGAGCTGGTTGGGCCACCAGTCCCGGTTGGTGCGCGGGCGACCGCCGGTCTTCGGGGTCGGCGAGTCGATCGCCGGGTTCTCGCTCTCGCTGCCGTGCGCGGTCACGGAGTCGTGCGCGACCGGGCAGCCGGCCGCCTCCTTGGCGTCCACGCCCTGGGCGCTGACGGGCCCGTTGTCCTGGGTCTCGCTCATCTGTTTCCTTCCGAACTGGCGGATCACTGGCCGAACTCGCGGATCACTGGGCGGTGCGGGCGGTCGCGCAGCCGGGGCAGGTGCCCCAGTAGACGACCTCCGCCTCGTCGACCACGAAGCCGTGGTCGTCGGAGGCGGTGAGGCAGGGGGCATGACCGACGGCGCACTCCACGTCGGCGATCGTGCCGCACGAGCGGCAGACGACGTGGTGGTGGTTGTCCCCCACCCGCGACTCGTAGCGGGCGACGGCGCCGGCCGGCTGGATGCGCCGCACCAGACCGGCGTCGGTGAGCGCGCGGAGCACGTCGTAGACGGCCTGGTGGGAGACGGTCGGCTGGTCCGCCCGGACCAGCGCGATCACGGTGTCGGTGTCGACGTGCGGATGGTCCCACAGCGCGGCGAGCACCGCCAGGCGGGGCCGGGTCACGCGCAACGAGACCGCCCGCAACTGGGTCTCGAAGTCGGACGTCATGCCCGCAACCCTAGTCCAGTCTTCTGGAATGAATCAAGTTTCCGCCCCGGTGTGTCGGCCGGCACACGCGACGACGGGGGCGCCGCGTTCGCGGCGCCCCCGTCGGGCGGGAGATCGGCTCAGGCGGCCGAGCAACTCGCCGTCGGCGTGTTGCTGTTGCCGTTCTTGTAGAGCGTGATGCCGAAGTTGTTGCCGTTGCCGTTCGGGCGCGCGGTGAGCGTACCGCTGGTGCCGCTCACCGACGCGTTCCAGCTGTTCTGGAGCGTCTGACCACCCTGGGTCTGGATGTTGACCGTCCAGTTGCTGCTACCGCTGACCGAGAACGTCACATTGAACCGGTCGCTCCAATCCTCGGCCCGGCTGACGCTGACCGTGCAACCGCCGTTGTTCGGCGGCGGGGTGGTCGGGTTGGTGCTGGTGCCACCGATCGTGATGTTGGAGTTGCCGCTGCTCTGGTAGCCCTCGGTGGCCAGGATCTGGTAGTCGTGGCTGCCCAGGTTCATGCCGGAGCGGGCCCAGGCGTCGAAGTGGTTGCCGGCGGTGATCGTGCCACCGACCCGCTTCGACTGCCGCACGCTCCAGTACTGGTAGAACGTCCGGGTGCCCTCGATCGAGGGCGCGTTGACGCGCTGGGTCCGGTAGATGTCGTACGTGCCGCCGTCCGAGGTCACCGTGCCCATGAAGCCGCTGCCCGGCGGGCGCCAACTGCCCCAACTGTCGACGATGTAGTACTCGACGAGCGGGTTGCGGGTCCACCCGTAGAGGGTGAGGTACGCGTTGCCGGACGGGTTGAAGCTGCCGGAGTAGCTGACCGTCCGGCGCCCGCCGGGGTTCCAGCCCTTCCCGGCGACGAAGTTGTTGATGCCGCTCCACTGGGTGCTGTACTGGCCACCGTTCCCCATGGTCATGGAGACGTTGCCGCTGTCCTTCCAGAACGAGTAGAAGTAGCCGTTGTTCGTGCCGGTGGAGTTCGACGTGACGGTCTGGTCGGCGTAGGCGGGGCCGGACAGGACCGCGGTGGCCCCGGCGGTGGCGAGCGCCACGGCGCAGGCGCCACCGAGGAGCATCCTGAGGCGTCCGCGCCTGCGGCTGCCCGAGCGGACGGGGGCTTCGTTCATGGGCGTGTTCCCTCCCTGTGGTGGCGGGCACGCGGCCGGCGGGTGGCAGCACCACCGCCGACCGACGGACATCGACCGCCATCGAGGCGAGTCGATGGCCACAGTATTGGAGCCACCCTTCACAGTGTCAACAACTTCCGGAAACATCATGGAAATCGACGCTGGCGTACGGCGCCCCGCCACAACCCCATAGAAGCTGCTCAGCGGCACTTTGAAGCGCTTCGACAACCAGCGCGACGCAACTCGATCCACCCCCCACGGGACATCACCGAGAACCGAGAGCCGAAAGTTTCGGAGACTTTCCGGACCAGCGTGCCCCAGGCCGCCGACCACCCCACCGCCCCGACATTGAACCGATCAGTTCAGTGTCGTAAGGTGAACCTCGTGGTTCAGCAAGAGACGCTCAACCGGGTGTTCGCCAGCCTGGCCGACCCCACGCGGCGCGACATCCTCGTCCGGCTCGGCGCGGGCCCGGCCACCATCAGCGAACTCACCGAACCGACCGGGATGAGCCTCACCGGCATGAAGAAGCACGTCCAGGCGCTGGAGAACGCCGGGCTCGTGGTGACCCGGAAGGTCGGCAGATCCCGGCAGTGCCGGCTCGCCGACGCCCCACTGGACGACGCGATGGCCTGGCTCGCCTTCTACCAGCAGCTCTGGGCGCGTCGCCTGGACGGCCTCGACGCCTACCTCACGCTCCGGTCCGAACCGAGCAGCCGGTCCGAACCCGAGCAGCCGGCCCGACACGACCAGCCGGACCCGACCCGACCCGACCCGAAGGACCGTGACAGATGACGATCGACCTGACCGTGACCCGACAGCTCCCCGCCTCCCCGGAGGAGGTCTTCGACGCCTACACCGACGCCGAGAAGCAGAGGACCTGGTTCGGCATCCTGGACACCGAGCCCGGCATCGTCGAGATCGAGGTCGACCTCCGGGTCGGCGGCAGGCAGACCGCGGTGTGGGGCCCCTCCCCGGACACGCTGTTCCGCGAGACGCAGACCTTCCTGGAGATCGACCGGCCGCGCCGGTTGGTCACCGAGTCCACCGGGAGCAGCCCCGACGGCGCCACCATTACCACCCGCATCGAGGTGACGTT
Organism: Micromonospora sp. AKA38; assembly: GCF_027925725.1. NCBI lineage: Bacteria > Bacillati > Actinomycetota > Actinomycetes > Micromonosporales > Micromonosporaceae > Micromonospora > Micromonospora sp. AKA38. The sequence continues at coordinate 2,078,363 of NZ_BNEI01000005.1, forward strand.
CGAGGAGAAGGACGGCGGCACCCTGATGACCGTGGTGCAGTCCGGCTTCCCCACGCCGGAGCTGCGCGACTTCTTCGCCGGAGAGGCGTGGACCGGCGCGTTCGACCGTATCGAGTCGTACCTGGCGCGCGGGCGGGGACGCACCGCCTCGCGCGGCTGACCGCCGGCGGGGCGGCGGTCAAGAGTCGGACCCGGCCGCCGCCCGCAGGGCGTCCCGCGCGCCGCGGGGTTCACGGCCGAGGAGTTCGCCGAGCAGCGGGTCGACACCGGCGAAGAAGCCGTCCCGCGCGGCCCGGTAGAAGCCCAGCAGGAAACGCGTCCGTTGCTCCGGCACTCCGGCGGCGACCTGCGCGGCGATCCACTCCGCCTCGTCCGTCGGTCGGCACCGGATGGTCCGCCCCGACAACTCGGACGCGATCTCGGCGATCTCGACGAAGGTCGGGGCCGCGGAGGCGGTCAGGGTCGTCGGGCCGTCGTACCCACCGTCGGAGGCGAGGATCGTCGCGGCGGCCTCGGCGGCGTCCTCGCGGGCGGTCCAGGACACCGGCCCGTCACCGGGTACGGCGATCACGCCGGTCTCGCGCCAGGGGCCGGCGAACCACGGGAGGCTGTGGGCGTAGAACCCGTTGCGCAGCGAGGTCCAGGCGATCCCGGAGGCCGCCAGGAGCCGCTCGGTGGCGAAGTGGCTCCGTCCGGGGGCGAACGGGTTGTCCGGCGCGGCGGCCTGGTGGCTGGTGTAGACGATCCGCTTCACCCCGGCGGCTACCGCGGCGTCGACCGCCGCGCGGTGCAGGGCGGTCACGTCCTCGACCGGGTCGTTGGAGGAGACGAGCAACAACTGGTCGGCGCCGGCGAACGCGGTCGGCAGGGAGGCGGGATCGGCGTAGTCGCCACGCCGGACCTCGACGCCACGCCGCGCGAAGCGCTCCGCCTTCGCGGCGTCGCGCACGGCGACCACGATCTCGCTCGCGGGCAGGCGGTCGAGCAGGTGGTCCACGGTGGCGCCGTTGAGGGCGCCGGTCGCCCCGGTGACAACAATCATTGATTCGCCTTTCGCGTTACCAATGGAAACACGACCACGGTAGCCGCCTGGATCGCCGATAGCAAGTTGGTGTTATCGTTGATTCATGAGCGATGGCGTCAAGAATCGGGCGGACACCCGGGCGGCGATCGTCGACGCCGCCGCGTGGCTGTTGCACAGCGGCGGGCCCGGCGCCGTGACGACCCGGGGCGTCGCGGAGCGGGCCGGCGTGCAGGCCCCGACCATCTACCGCCTGTTCGGCGACAAGGACGGCCTGCTGGAGGCGGTCGCCGAGCGGGTACTGGCCACGTTCGTCGCGGACAAGGCCGTCGCCGTGGCGGCGGCCACGGCGGCGGACGCCGACCCCCTCGACGACCTGCGGGCGAGTTGGCGCCGACAGATCGAGTTCGGGCTCGGCAACCCGGCCGTGTTCCGCCTGCTGAACGACCCGGAACGCGTGGCCGGCTCACCGGCCGCCCGCCTGGGCAGGCAGATCCTCCAGACACGTGTGCACCGACTGGCGGCGGTCGGCCGGCTCCGGGTCCCCGAGCCGCACGCGGTCGACCTCATCCACGCCGCGGGTGTCGGCACGATCCAGACACTGCTCGCGACTCCGCCGGAGCAGCGGGATCCCGCCCTGGCCGACGCGATGATCGACGCCGTCCTGGGCCGGATCCTGACCGATGCCCCGGCCGAGGCGCCGGACGGCTCCCGCGCCACGGCCGTCGCCCTGCGGGCCCTCGCGCCGCACCTGCCGATGTTCAGCGACGCCGAACGCCACCTGCTGGTGGAGTGGCTCGACCGCATCACGACGGCGGCCGGGAGGTAGCGCGCGTACCCCGCGTCGTTCGTCAGCCCGGCGCGCCGCAGCCGTCCGCGCGCACCCCGGCGAGCATGTCGGCGGTGGTGTGCGCCCGGACGTCCGGCGGCGCGCCGCCGGTGTGTCGCGCCACCACGGCTCGGACGTGGCGCTCGGCGGGGTCGGCCAGGCCGTCGTAGACGGCCGCGAACAGGTCCCGGGCCGCCTGCCGCGGCCAGCCGGCCGGCAGGAGTTCCAGCGGCAGGTGCGGGTCGAGCGTCGGGAACCGCCGGTAGGTGTCCATCACCTCGGTGCGCGCCCGCACCGCCGCCGCGCCGTCGACCGAGCCGGTCCGCGACGCCAGCGGCGTCCACCGGCGTAGAAACTCCTGGTACTGCCGGCGGATCGCGGCGACGTCCCAGGCCTCGATGGGCGCCCGCCCGCCGGCCGCCTCCAGCACCGCGTGTCGGCCCCGGAAGACCGTGACGGCGCCGAGGGTGAGCTGGGCCAGCCGCGCCCGGGCCGGCGGCGTCAGCTCGTTCGGCGAGATCCACAACCCGTCGTACAGGGGTGCGTAGCCGAGCCAGCGGAGCTGACCGCGCAGCGCCCGACGCTGCGCGCTGTGCTCCTGCGGCAGCGAGAACGCGACGATCGTCCAGCATCCGTCCCACGGCGTCGCGGCCGTGGTGGAGGTGAGGATCCAGTTCCCCCCGGCGGAGAGGTCGGCGGCCACGGTGGGGCTGAGCCGGTAGGAGCTGTTGCGGCCGTGCCGGCTGCGTTCCAACACACCCCGGCGGGCCAGCCGGCTGATCGCGGTGCGGGCGCCGGCGCTGGTCACCCCGGCCTCCGCGAGCAGCGCCACGATCGCGGCGGAGGGAAGCGCCGCCCGGGTACGCAGGGTGTAGTCCGCCAGGAGCGTCACCGCGACGCCCTGCGGCGCCGGGCCGGACTGTCGCCGGGGCAGGCGCACCGACGGCTCGTCCGGATAGATCTCCTCGATGTCGAACGCGCTGGCCACGGACGCTCCGGACTCGGCTCGGGGACGGGACCTCGACTGTAGACGGATCATCCCCGAGCCATACACATCGTGATACGTCGATTGACACTTCCGGGACCGGCGGGAACACTATCTGCTACCCGACACGGAGCCGGGCAGGGCGCACCACCGACGACCTCAACCTGCACAGGTGATCGAAGGAGTCTCCGTGAGAATCAGAGCGAAAATGCTGCTCGCGCTGGCCGCGACGCTGGCCGCGGCCGGCCTGGTCATCCCCGCCACGCAGCCCGCGTACGCGGCGTCGCTGACCGAGGTGACCAGCTTCGGCGACAACCCGGGGCGGATGCGCATGCACGTCTACGTGCCGGACAACCGGCCGACCCGACCGGCGACCGTGGTGGCCATGCACGGCTGCGGCGGCTCCGGCCCCGGCTTCTATTCCGGCAGCGAGTTCGCCTCACTGGCCGACCGCTACGGGTACATCGTGATCTATCCGACCGCGACCCAGCAGGCCGGCTTCGGCAACTGCTTCGACACCTGGTCCGACGCCGCCAAGCGCCGCGGCGGCGGCAGCGACCCGGTGTCGATCATCTCGATGATCCGCTGGGTCCAGCAGCAGTACGGCGCCGACCCGGGCCGGGTCTACGCCACCGGCAGCTCGTCCGGCGGCATGATGACCAACCACATGCTGGCGCTCTACCCCGACGTGTTCTCCGCGGGCACCGCGTTCATGGGCGTGCCGTTCAACTGCTTCGCCAACGCGGCCGACTATCCGCCGCAGAGCAGCCAGTGCACCGGCGGCAGCATGAACCGGACGCCGCAGCAGTGGGGCGACGCGGTCCGTCAGGCCTACCCCGGCTACGCGGGTCCCCGCCCCCGGGTGCAGTTGTGGCACGGCACCGCCGACACACTCGTGCCGTACTCGCTGCTCCAGGAAACCATCGAGCAGTGGACCAACGTGTTCGGGCTCAGCCAGACGCCCACCTCCACCGACACGCCGCAGACCAACTGGAACCGGCGCCGCTACGCCGACTCCAGCGGCACGGTGCAGGTCGAGGCGTACAGCGTCCAGGGCGCCGGGCACAGCCTGCCGGCCAGTGGGATGGCCGCGGCCGCGATCGCGTTCTTCGGCCTGACCGGCACGCCGAGCCCGACGACCTCGCCCAGCCCCACCACCTCGCCCACGACGTCGCCCAGCCCCACCACGTCGCCGACCCCGGGTCCGACCACGCCCCCGCCGGGCTCCGGCGCGTGCCGGATCAGCGTCGAGGTCAACGCCTGGAACTCCGGGCTGACCGAGAACATCACCATCACCAACACCGGGGCCGGTGCGGTCAACGGTTGGTCACTGGTGTTCACGCTGCCCGGCGGCCAGACCATCACCTCGGGCTGGAACGCCTCCTACTCCCCCGCCGCCGGCCAGGTGACGGCCCGTAACGTCGCCTACAACGCCGCCATCCCGGCCAACGGGTCGACCACCATCGGCTTCCAGGCCAACCACAGCGGCAACACCGCCAAGCCCGGTTCCTTCACCCTCAACGGCACGCCCTGCACGCTCACCTGACCGGGGGTCGCCCCCGGGTCGCGCGCTGTTTCCCGGAAAGTGTGGCCATTCGAGCCCGAGTGGCCACACTTTCCGGGAAAGCGGCGGGGGCGCGGGGTGGATCAGGGCAGTGCGGCGCCGCGCGCGACGATCCAGAGGTCGTACCACTCCTCGCGAGTCAGGCCCGGGTCACGGCGGGCGGCGTCCCGGCAGGCCCGGATGCGGTCGGGGCGGGCGGTGCCGATCACCGGCGCCACCCGCGCCGGGTGCCGCTGGATCCACCACAGCACGATCGCCTCCGGCGTGGTGCCCTTCGCGTCGGCCAGCGCGGCGACCCGCTCGGTGGCCACCCGGTCTGCCGGCGTCCGGGCGGCGCCGGTGAAACGCCCGCGGGCCAGCGCGCCCCACGCCTGGAGGCCGATCCGGTGCGCCCGGCAGTGCTCCAGGGTGCCGAGCGGAAAGTCGGTCCCGGTGGACTCCGCGGTGTTCACCAGCACGCCGGCCTCGACCCAGTCGCGCCGACCCAGACTGATCTCCAACTGGTTGGCGACGAGCGGCACGTCGAGGGACGCCTGGAGGTGGGCGATCTGCGGGGCCGCCATGTTCGACACACCGAACTGCCGCACCAGGCCCTGCCGGTACAGCGAGGCCAACGCGCCGGCCACCTCGTCCGGGTCGGCCAGCGGGTCCGGCCGGTGCAGCAGCAGGACGTCGATCACGTCGGTCCGCAGCCGCGCCAGGCTCCGCTCGACGCTGCGCTCGATGTGCGCGGCGCGCAGGTCGTACCGGCCCGGTCCCTCGTCGCCGGGCAGGCGGATACCGCACTTCGTCTGGATCAGCACCCGACGGCGCAGCTCCGGCGCGCGGGCCAGCACCTCGCCGAAGACCGCCTCCGACTTGCCGTTGCGGTAGATGTCCGCGTGGTCGAACGCGGTGACGCCGATCTCCAGGGCGGCCTCGACCGCCGCCTCGGCCGCCGCGATCTCCGGCGCGCCGTACGGCTCGGCGTCCCACCCGCCGCCCAGCCCCATGCAGCCGTAGATCAGTCGGTGGCTACGGATGTCGGCATCCGCCTTGGGTACATGCTGGTCATCGGCCATGAGACGTGGATAGCACAGCACCGACAGTGACCGTACTTTTGACCGGTCCGCCCACCCGGGAAGTTTCCTAGCCTGGTGCCATGACCGAGACGCACCGATCGGCCGGCCCCCTGCTCGATCTCGGCCTCGCCGTGGCGTTCGCCCTCGGCCTGGCGTGCACCGCCATCATGCTGGCGAACAGCTGGGGTGTCGGCTACGCCGTACCCGACGGGTTGGTCGGTGTGCTCGTCTGCGGCCTGGCCCTGCTGCGGCGCCGCGACCGGGTCCGGACGGCGGTGGCCGGGCTCGGCGTGGCGGCCGTGGCGGTCCTGGTCTCCTTCGTCGCGGAGCTGCCGCAGGAGCCCGGCCCGATCACCGGGCTGGCGCTGGCCGTGCTGGTCGGCGCCGTGATCCGGGCCTGTCCCGCGCGGACGGCCGCCGCCGTCGGCGGCGCGGGCCTGCTGGTGATCGCCGGCAGCCTGCTCACGTCGCTGGACCACCAGCGCGGCCTCACTGCGGTCACGGTGCTCGACGCGCTGTGCTGGCTGGCCGCCGTCGCGGTCGGCCTCGCGTTACGCCGCGCCGACGACCGCGCCCGGGCCAGAACCGAGAGGGTACGCCGGGACGAGCGGCTGGAGCTGGCCCGGGAGCTGCACGACGTGGTCACCCACCACGTCACCGGGATCGTCGTGCAGGCCCAGGCCGCGCAGGTGGTCGGCGCGAAGCAGCCGGAGAAGCTGCCGGCGATGCTGTCCGGGATCGAGCTGTCCGGCGCGGACGCGCTGGCCGCCATGCGCCGGGTGGTCGGGCTGCTGCGGGACGCCGACGACGCGGCGCCGGCCGCGCCGGGGCCGGAGCAGCTCGCCGATCTGGTGGCCCGGTTCCACCGGCACGGCCCGCCGGTGCGGCTGGAGCTGCCCCCGGGTGGCGGCGGCTGGCCGCCGGAGGTGACCACCACGGTCCACCGGATCGTGCAGGAGGCGCTGACCAACGTGTCCCGGCACGCCCCCGCCGGGTCGGTCACCGTCACCGTCGACCAGGGCCCGGACGCGGTGTCGGTGGCGGTGGTGGACGACGCGCCGCCCGCGCCGGGCCGGGTCGGCCACCGCACCGGGTACGGCCTGGTCGGGATGCGCGAGCGCGTCCACACGCTCGGTGGCACGCTGCACGCGGGCCCCGACGACGGCCGGGGCTGGTCGGTCCGGGCCACCCTTCCGCTGCCGAGCCGGACGCCGCGATGAGCATCCGGGTGCTGGTCGCCGACGACCAGGCGATGATCCGGGGCGGGCTGCGGCTCATCCTGGAGGACCAGCCGGACATCACCGTGGTGGGCGAGGCGTCCGACGGCGTCGAGGCGGTCGCCGAGGCCCGCCGGCTACGCCCGGACGTCTGCCTGGTCGACATCCGGATGCCCCGCCTCGACGGGATCGAGGTGACCCGGGCGCTGGCCGGCCCGGGGACGCCGAGCCCGCTGCGGGTCATCGTGGTGACCACGTTCGATCTGGACGAGTACGTCTACGGCGCGCTGCGCAACGGCGCGGTCGGTTTCCTGCTCAAGGACGCCGGGCCGGCGCTGCTGGTCGAGGCGGTCCGGGCCGCGCACAACGGCGACGCGCTGGTGTCCCCGTCGGTGACGCTGCGGTTGCTCAAGCACGTCGCGGCGGCGGCCCGGCCGGCGTCCGGCCGGGCGCTGCCCCGGCTCTCCGCGCGGGAGGTCGAGGTGGTCCGGGCGATCGCACGCGGGCGGACCAACCGGGAGATCGCGGCCGAGCTGTTCATCTCGTTGAGCACCGTGAAGAGCCACCTCTCCGGCATCCAGACCAAGCTGGGCGCCCGCAACCGGGTGGAGATCGCGGCCTGGGCCTGGGATAACCGGGTGGTCGAGAGCGCCTGACCGGCTCATGCCGGCGGCTCGACGACCGGCCGGCGGAACGGGCTCCAGCCGAGGAAGCGCTGGTACATCTGCTGTGGGCTCGGACCGTCGTGCGGGTTGAGGTGGAAGTCGCGCATCGCCTCGTAGAGCAGCCCGGCCAGGTAGATGTCATCGCGGCGAGGTTGCGGTCGTACTCGGCCTTGAGCGCGAGCCGGGCGTGCGGGCAGGGCCACGGCTCACCGTCGGCCCGGCACGCCCACGTCGGGCGCACCGGCGTGTGCGGTACGGCCGTGCCGTAGCCACGCGGGCGGTCGGGCTCCGGGCCGCGGCCGGGCATCGGGTGGATGGCTGGGCAGCCGTGGGCGGGTCCGCCGCGGCGACTGGGCGGAGGTTGGGGAGACGATCGGGAGCGCGACCAACTACGCGCCGATCCGGCGAGTGCGACCGCATCGTGACGAGCCGACTCGGGCGGCAGGCGATCCTGACCGGACCGCGACGCCGCAGCGTGCGCAACGAAGCGCTATGGAACTGACCACCCCTGCGTGGAGGTCGTCGACAACCTGCCGGGCGTCGTGCTGGTCCGCGACACCAAGGACCGCGACGGCGGCACCCTGCACGCCGCCGCCGCGTCCTGGCAGTCGTTCGTGGATTTGGCCAAGCGGCTCGGTCCCACCGCCTGACCCAGCGTAGAACCGTTTGACACCCGCTACAGGCTACGAACTTGATGGCGTCAACGAGTCACCCGCAACACGCGCGACGAACACGGACGCCCGACGATCGCCGGGCCCACCCGCCTGACCCATCCTCGCCATCAAGTCTGTAGCGTGCCGGGACCACTTGTCCCCACCGGACTTCGACCAGACGCGTCAGCTCGGACGGCGCTGGACCCGCCGGAACGCGACCGCCGCCAGCAGGCCGGCGAGCAGCAGGTAGCAGCCCGACTCCAGCCACTGAACCGACCAGTACCGGCCGACCGGCTGGTAGGCGACGTCCACGTGCAGGTCGTGGTCGGCCAGGCAGGTAGCGGTGTCGCCGAACGGCCCCTCCGCCGCGCCGGTCCTCGGCGGGTCGGTGAAACACCTGTCGAAGATCGCCCGGTCCAGCGCCGTGCCATCGCGGGTACGCAGCCCGCTGACGTCGGTGATCCAGGCGTCCGGCAGGGTCAGCCCCTTCACCACCGGCGCCCCGGTGATGCCGCCCAGGCCGCGCGCCTGGTTGATGGCCGACGCGGTCATCGGCAGCGTGACGTGTCGCGCCGGCAGCAGGTGTGGCCGGACCAGGTTCGGCACCAGGAACTGGACGACCACGAAGACCAGCGCGGTCACCGCCATGGCCGGCACGGTGCGGCGCACCACCAGCCCGATCAGGACCCCGAGGACGACAGCGAACACCGCGTACGCCACCGGGGCGAGGTTGCGGGCGCCGAACAGGACGGTGCTGAAACGGTTGTCCGCGACCCGGTCGACCGGGCTCATCGCCCAGGTCACCAGTGCGGCGGCGACACCGGTCACGGCCATGGCGGCCAGCCCGACCACGGTCAGCTTGACCGCGAGCCAGCGGCGGCGGGTCACGCTCTGGTTCCAGACCAGTCGTTGGGTGCCGGCCTCCAACTCCCGCGCCACCAGCGGCGCGCCCCAGAACATGCCGAGCAGGCCGGGCACCGGCGCGAGCAGCGCCGCCAGATAGAGCGAGGTGTTCTCGTAGTCGACCGCGAGTTGGGCCAGCCGGGGGCAGTCGGACCGGCCGGCGCACTGGGCCCGGTAGGCGTGCTCGGCGTCCCGGACGTCCAGGCCGAGATGCACGACGTACGCGGTGAACAGCGCCAGCGCGACCACGCCGACCAGGGCCGGCACGCGGAACTGCCGCCAGGTGAGCCAGCTCATCGGTTCCCCTCCCCCGCCGCCCGGGTCAGATAGCTCAGCACCAGCTCCTCCAACCCGACCGGCGCCACGCGCCACGGCCCGCACGGCGGCGGGCCGTCGACCCGCACGACGGCGTCGATGTGCGCTCCGGTGTGCCGTGTCGCGACCGCCTCCACACCGGCCGGCAGCCGGTCCCGCTCATCGCGCGGGCCGACCAACCGGTGGTGCCGGGTCAGCAGGTCGGCCACGTCGCCGGCGACCTGCACCCGGGACCCACCCAGGACGACGAGGTGGTCGCAGGCCCGGGCCACGTCGCCGAGCAGATGGGAGGAGAGGATGGCGGTGGCGCCCAGTTCGGCGACCACCTCCATCAGGTCGCGCAGGAAACCGTCGCGGGCCAGCGGGTCCAGCGCAGCGGCCGGCTCGTCGAGGATCAGCAGATCGGGACGCTTGGCAACGGCGACGGTGAGCGCCAACTGCGCCCGCTGGCCACCGGAGAGCCGGCCCGCCCGCTGACCCGGGTCCAGTCCCACCAGGGCGATCCGCCGCGCCGCCAGCGCCGGATCCCAGGACGGGTTCAGCTTCGCGCCCATCCGCAGATGGTCGGCGACCGAGAGGGCGGCGTACACCGGGGTGTCCTGGGCGACGAAACCGACCCGGGCCAGGTGCGCGGCGTTCGCCGCGGGCGGCGAGCCGAGCACCCGCAACGTGCCCGCGGTCGGCGTGGTCAACCCGCAGGTGAGATTCAGCAGCGTGGACTTGCCGGCGCCGTTCGGGCCGACCAGCCCGACCACCCGGCCCCGGGGAACGTCGAGGTCGCAGTCGAGGAGCGCGGGCCGACGACCGTACCGTTTCGTCAAACCCCGGGCGTGGACGGCGAGTTCGGAAAGTGACATGGCCCGATCCTGCGGATCGGGGCCGTCGCCGGCATCGGTCCGCAGGAGGGCCGACCGCCCCGGCCGTCGTCCTTTCGGCCGGTTTCCGGGCCGGGGTGGCGGGCCCGCCGCCCGGCCGACCCGCCGGTCAGCACGACAGTGTCCCCTCGTCGCCCGGGTCGACGCCCAGCACCTCGGTGAACCGGCGGTACGCGTCGACCCGGTCCCGCACCTGCCCGGGGTTGCCGCCGCCGCACTCCAGCGCCCCGTTGATGCTGCGGACCGTCCCGCCGAACCCGGCGCCGCCGGTGATCGCCGCGTGCGGCGTGGTGGTGCCCGCGCCGGACTGGGTCATCCAGAACCAGAGCGCGGTCCGCCACGCCACCGCCGGGTCGGTGGCGACCAGGTCCGGGTTGCCGAGCAGGTCGACCCCGAGCGCGTCGCCGGCCGCCTGGTAGTTGTAGTTCCAGCTCAGTTGCAGCGGCCCGCGCCCGTGGTAGGCGGTCCGGCCGGCCGGGCACCCGTAGGGCCGGCCGCCGTCGCAGTAGGTGCCCCACGCCGCCCGGTCGATCTCGTCGACGTGGACGAGGCCCTCGGTCTCGTGGTCGACGTTGGCCAGGAACGCGGCCAGTTCCCGCTTGCGGGTCCGCTCGTCGCCGGTGGTGGCGAACGCGGGGAACGTCGCCATCGCGTCGGTCAGCCCGGCGTACGTGTAGAAGGCGTTGCGGCCGGGGAACATCGCGTCGAACGTCGACCCGGTCACCAGCGTGCCGTCGCCCTCCGGCACCACCCGCTTGTTCACACCGGCCCTCGGGGGCGCCGACGGGGTCAGGGACACCGACGGGGTCGGCGAGGCGGTGGACGTGTCCGTCCCGCCGACCGTGTAGCCGGCGAACAGGCCGCGCACCCGGAACGGGTAGCTGTCCAGCAGGATGACCGGCATGCCGCCCTGGGCCTCGACCGCCGCCGTGCCCTGGTCCCAGGCCATCAGCGTCAGCGTGAGATGGTCACCGACCACCTTCTTGTCGTCGAGCATCCGCTGGGTCTCCTCGGCCAGGTGGCAGAACCAGCGGGCGTGGGCGTGGATAGAGTCCTCCGGGTCCAGCGCCGACGCCTCGCCGCTGTCGTCGTCGTCCTCGCCGTACTGCGCGAAGACCTCGGGCGTCAACTGGGACAGGCCCTTGCGGCCCTCCTGGCCCTCCTTGTCCGCGTCGAAGTCCGACGCGTACTCGATCTGGGCGGCGAGGATCACGGGGGTGAGCAGGTCGCACTCCCGGGCCGCCGCCTCGATCGGCGCGACCAGGTCGGCGTCGGGCACACCCGAGGAGTCGAACCGGCCGCGACCGTCGCCACCGGCCAACTCGGTGAGGACGCTGCCCCCGGCGCCGGGGCCGAGCGTGCTCTCCGGATCCGGCGAGTACGAGGTCAGCTGCGACCCGCTGAGCAGGATGATGATCACCAGAACGATCAGGGCCAGCGCCGCCATCGCCGCCAACGGGAACATGCCGACCATCGAGAGGAGCAGCCAGGTGAGCTGGGTGGTGCCCAACCGGCCCGTCGCCGTCTGCTGCGCCGCCCGCGCCGCCGCCAACTTCGACACCGGCCGTCACCCGGCCCGCTGGTGCCAGGCCGCCGACGCCCGCTCGGTGACCGCCCGCGCCTCGGCCTTCGCCGCCGCCGCGATCGGCGCCGCGTCCGGCTCCTTGTACCAGGGTCGCAACCGGATCACCGCCGGCCGCACGCCGGTCGCCAGCAGCAGCGCGGTGCCCTTCGGCAATGCCCGGATCCGGTCCGCCGGCAGCACCTGCTCCTGCCGGTACGACACCGACCGGCTGCCGCCGTCGCGGGACCGGGAGTAGGTCGGGGTACGCACGTCGTGCTGGCCGACCAGGCGGGCGACCTTGTCCACGAAGTCGGCGTCGTCCAGCCCGGCGCCCAGCAGCTTGACCGTGGCGGCGCTCCACAACGCGTCCATCCCCGCCTCGCCCCAGACCCGCACCCCCTGCCGGTAGCTCTGCAACAGCGTCACCACGCTGACGCCGCGGGAGCCGAGATGGCTGTAGAGGTCGGGCAGGTCGGCGATGCGGCACACGTTCGCCGCCTCGTCCAGCACGGCGGTCATCGGCGGGTCCAACCGGCCGCCCATCCGTTCGGCGGCCACCACGCCGGCGCGGACCACGGCGTCCGCCAGCCCGGCGATCACCCCGGCGGCGGACCCGCCGCCGTCCTTGGACAGCAGGTAGAGCGTGTCCCGGCCGAGCACGTGCTCCGCCGGGACGAACTCCGGGCGGTCCGGGTCCGGGCTGACCCAGGCCAGGATCTCCGGGTCGAGCAGGCAGGCCACGCACTGTCGGGCCGTCTCGTAGATGCCGTCGCGGGTCTCCACCGCCCCGCGTACGGTGCCCTGGAGCTGGTCGGCCATGGCGTTCAGCCCGGCGTCGCGGAGCAGGTCGATGGGACTACGGTCGGCCGGGTCGGCGAGCCAGGCCAGCATCTCGACGACCGGCACGCCGCCGCGCGCGGCGGCCAGGAAGAGCGCGGTCAGCGTGTTCTGCGCCGCGGCGGTCCAGAAGTCCCGCTTCGACGCGTCGTCGTTGACCGAGCTGACGAAGTGACCGGCGAGCCGCCGCGCGCCCTCCGGGTTGTGGCAGCCGCCGAGCATGTCCCACCACATCGCCCGCTCGGTGTACGCGATGCCCTGCGGGTCGAACGTCCACACCCGGCCGATCCGGGCCCGCTCCTGCCGGGTGACCAGGTAGACGTCCGACTTGTTGGACGTGAGCAGCACCGCGCCGGGCGCGCGCAGCACCCGTGGGATGGCGATCCCGGTGGACTTCCCGGAACGCGGTGCCATCAGGTCGAGTTCCACGTCCTCGTAGGAGGACCGCAGCTCGGGGCCCGACGGCAGCAGGTCGCCGAGCAGGTTGCCGGTGTCGTCGGGGCGCAGTCGGGGCACGTCCCGCAGCGACGGGCGCAGTTCGCGGGCCCGCGCCGCGGCCGCCCTGCCCGTCATGGTCCGCAGGTCGGCCGCACCGGCGAGGTTCGCCGGCCGGCCCAGCCGGCGGACCACGGCGCGGGTGGCCGCGACCACCGGAACGGCGGCGAACGGGACCAGCCCGGCCGCGCCGCCGTACACCAGGGCCGACGGCACGCCCGGCCACACCGCCCCGGCGTCGCCGCCGAGCAGGCTCAGGTAGACGTCGAGGCGGAACGGCGGCGGGCGCCAGCCGTAGCCGCCCACCGCCGCGGCGAGCGTGCCACCGAGCCAGAGCAGGGCGAAGGCGGTGAGGTTGATCAACGCGAGCACGGGGACCAGCCAGGCCAGGTGGTCCCCGCCGCCGCGCTTCACCGGTGCTCCAGGTCGGGCCGGGAGCCGGCCGTGACGGCCCGCACCACCGCGTCCCGCTCGGCGCGCATCCGGTCCGCGTCGCCGTTGGCGATCCACCGCGTGTTCGTGTCGTGCAGGTGCCGCTCGGCGTCGGTGATCGCGACCCGGATCGGGATGCCGGGCCGCCCACCGACCTTGATCAGGAAGCGGCCCCGGCCGGGCGGTTCCTCGTTGCCGCCGTCCTGGGCCCAGCCGGCCGGCGAGGACCAGGACGAGACCAGCTCGATCTCGCGCCGGGACAGCCCGACCACGCGGGCCAACTCCTCCATCTCCGCCCTCGGCAGTCCGGCGCAGGCGACCATGCCGGCCCGCTCGACGAACCCGCGCGCCTTGGCCTTGTCCGCCTCGCTGCCCAACGCCTCGGCGTCCTTCAACGTGTGGGTGATCTTCGCGTCGGCCAGGCCGAGCGAGCGGTTCAGCCGGGTGAGCGCGTCGATCCGGTCCACGATGCCGGAGGCCGCCCGCAGCGGCCGCCACAGCTCGTCCAGGACGGTGAAGAACCAGCGCCGGGGCGCCAGGCCCGCGTCGGCGAGGGCGTGCGACGCGGACACCGTGCCCAGGCCGTCCGACCAGGCGGCGAGCATCGCGGCGGCGGTCAACTGCCCGTCCGCCTCGCCGATGCGGGAGATGTCGATGCAGACCGCGGTGGCGTCCGGGTCGATCCGGGTGGCCGTCTCCGACGCGAACGTGTCGCCCAGCGGACCGTCCACGATGCCGAGCAGCGACCGGTGCAGCGGGTCCACCGCGTCCCGGTACCGGGACTCCTGTCCCCGGTCCAGCGTGACCTGCCGGACCTGCGGCGGCCCGGTCTCCAGCACCGCGAGCAGGTCCGGCAGCCGGTACGTCCGGCCCGGCGCGGTGCGCTCGCGCAGGTGCCGCAGGCAGGCCGAGAGCACCGACTGCTCGTGGTCGCTGATCGGCGCGCCCCGCACGATGGTCAGCAGGGCGGCCACCATGTTCAGCACCCGGCCGTGGGACTCGGCGGACAGCGCCTCGCCGGCCTGCCCGCCGATCCGCGCCGCCGCCGCGCCCATCGCGCCCGGGTCGAGCACGTTGAGCCCGCCGACGCCCCGGGCGATGGAGATGACCTGCCCACCGAGCGCGCGGACGGTGTCCGCGTAGTCGGGCTTGAGGTCGCCGAGCACCAGCGGGACGACGCCCTGACCGGCCAGGCCGATCAGCATCCGGTTGATCAGCGTCGACTTGCCGAGACCCGGCATGCCGAGCATGAACAGCGACGGGTTGGAGATGTACCGCGCCCGGGTGAACCAGTTGAGCGGGTCCCCGCAGACCGTGGCGCCGGTGCTGATGTGCTGCCCGAGCGGTACGCCGGTCATCGGCGCGCCCGAGCCGGAGGCGAACGGCCAGAGCCCGCACGCCTGCACCGTGGTGGCCCGCCACATGGCCGGCGGGTCCAGCGTGGCCACCCGGCCGCCACCCAGTTCGGGCGAACCCCGGTGCGGCACCGCGTCGACGCGGTCCATCCGGGCCAGCCGCTGCCGGTACCGGTGCTCGGCCGCCTCCTCCGCGGCCCGCCGCCGGCGCGCCCGCCGCAGCGCCCGCGGAGTCTGCTCGCCGCTCTCGTCGGGCTCCCGGTCCTGCGCCTCCACGGGCGGCACCACCAGGCCGGACATCGCGGTGTCCGGACCGGACGTCCCCCGTGGCCAACCCGCGCCGAGGTCCAGCACCCGCGCGCCGTCCGCGCCCACCCCGGCCGTCACAGCGCCTCCTGAAGGTCCTGCGGGACGATCGACTGCTCCCAGGGCAGGATGCCGACCGGAAGCGCGCAGGTGAACGCCGCGGCCTGCAACCGGTCCGCCGGTCGCATCGCGATCCGGGTAGCGCCGAGCAGGTTCCGCATGGTCACGTTCGCGTCGCGCACCTCGGCGACCGAGTCGACGGTCAACGTCACCAGCATCGAGAACTCCACCAGGCCGGCGCCCGACGCCTCCTCCGCCGCGGTCTGCTCGGCCGCCTGGATCTCCGCGACCGCCCGGGCACGGACCAGGCCCTTGGTCGAGTTCGCCATGAACTGGGCGGACCGGCGGTCGGACTCGACGATCCGGGCGGAGGTCGCCGGGTCGATCGGGCGGTAGACCAGGGCCACCCGCTTGCGGCGGATGCCGGCGGCCGGGTCGAGCAGGCTGCGCAGGATCCCGGAGCGCACCACGCCGCGCGGCGCCATGGTCAGCAGCCAACTCCGGGACACCCCGGAGTCGTGCTGGTACGCGGTCACCGTCTCGACCGTGGCGGCCGGCCCGGCGTCGTCCCACTCCAGGCCGGTGCCGCCGTGCTGGGCGCGTACGTCGAGCACCTCGGCCGCGGCGGCCGGGTCGTACGCGACGCGGACGACCTCGGCGATCCGTTCCGCCGACAGCGGCTCCGCCGAGCCCCCGCCGGCGGCCACCAGCCCGTTGAGCACCCCCTGCAACCGCAGCGCCAGGTCGGCGAGCATGGTGTCCTCGTCGCGCCGGCCGCCGCCCGGCGCCGAGTAGGTGAGCGTCAGGTAGGTGTTCATCTCCGAGGACGCGTCCGGGTAGGAGCGCACCACCTCCTCCATCACCGCCCGGGCGGCGGGCGGCGCGTTCGGGGAGAGCCGGCCCAGCACCTCGGTGGCGAGCCGGGTGCCCGGGTCGGGGGCGGTCTCCACCACCACCGACGCGCCGCGCAGCCCCGGCTCGTGCGCCAGCCGGGACAGCCACTCCCCCCACAGCGCCACCCACGTGTCGACCTGGTCCGGGTCGACGAGCGACCCGCCGTCCGGCTCGCAGCTCAGCACGATCGTGTACTGGTGCCGGTTGCGGTGGTGCAGCACGCCGAACGGCCGGTCGTACGGGTCGCGTCCCTCCAGCATGGTCACCCGGCTCAGCAGCCCGGGCGGGCGGAACCGGCCACCGGGCCGGGTGGACAGCGGTCCGGAGACGTAGAGGTGCTGCCGCTTGGACCGGCGGCGCATCCACCCGACCCGGACGCCGGCCATCTGGAAGACGTTGCGGCCGTCCTGGGTGCGGATCGCCAACGGCGCCAGCACCAGCGCGAACGGGAGTCCCACCACCAGGGCCGCGTCCAGCGAGATCATGGACGCGATCAGGACCACCACGAGACCGCCGAAGAGGCCGAAGGTCCCGATCAGGCCCAGCGAGCCCAGGCCGGCCTTGCGGGGACGGCGCCAGTTGCCGTACGTGGGTGTCTTGATCTGTTCGGTTGCCGTGCTCATGCTCGTCCTCCTGGGCCGGCCTACTGTCGGTCGGATTGCGGCAGCGCTCCCCCGGCGATGCCGGCGGCGTGCCGGTGGGTGCCGGCGAGGGCGCCGGCGCTCTTCTGTGCGGTCCAGGCGGCGGCGCCGACCGCGCCGCCGACGACCCGCCCGGCCGTCGACACGACGCCGCGTCCGCCGCCTCCGGACGAACCGCCGCCGGACGGCGCCGCGTTCTCGGGCGCCGGGGTGCCGCCGCCGGACGCCGACCCGCCACCGCTGCCGGCGGACCCGCCACCGGACGTCGCGGCCCCGCCGGCCCTGGACGCCCCGCCGGCCTTCGACGCCCCGCCGGACCCCGACCCGCCGCCGCCCCGGGCCGCGCCGGAGGGTGAGCCGCCACCGCCGCCGCCCGGCGCCCGGGCCGCGCCGCCGCCGTGCCCGCCACCGGCGATCCGCCGGGCCCCGCTCGCCACGGCGCCCGCCGCCGCCGCGCCGGCACTGACGCCGGCACCCACGCCGTCGCCCGAACCCAGCGCCGCCATGGCCGGTACGACCAGCCGCATCAGCGCGGGCAGCGCGACGGCGGCCATCAGCAGGATGGCGGCTCCGGCCAGCTTGTAGTGCTTGGCGTCGCCGTCCACCGAGCCGATCATGGCGGCCCCGGAGTACATGATCAGACCGACCACCGGTTTGAACGCCAGCCAGGCCACCATCCAGGCGATGTGCTTACGCCACCACCCGCCGCCCGACTCGGTCATCGACGCGGCGGCGGCCAGCGGCAGCGTGCCGGTGAGCAGCACCATCGCGCCGAGCCGCAGATACATCAGGATCACGTGGATGCAGCCGGCGACCAGCAGCAGCAACCCGATGATGATCAGCAGGAACGCGGTCAGCCCGTCGGTCCCGCAGTTGGCGATCAGCTTGAGCTGCGCCTTGATGCCCTGGTCGTACAGGTGGTCGCTGTAGCGGTCGGCCTCCGTGGCGAGCAGGTTGAGCACGGTCCAGGCGGCGCCCACCGTGAGCACCATCCGGACCAGGCCCAGCAGTGCCGTCCAGAGCGCCTGCCCCCGGCGCAGCAACGCCATCCGGAACGCCGCGGCCAGCAACGACGCCACCGCGATGGACACCACGAGCCAGTTGGTCTGCAGATGGATCTGGTTGTTGATCGTCTCGTCGCCGAGCGTCGGCACGTCGCCGAGGTTGGCGAACAACTCCACCGCCGCGCCCAGGATGGCGCCCGCGATGTCACTGAGGATGCCGTCGATCCCGCGCTCGAAGAAGCCGACGACCTGGCCGATCTCCCCGATGTAGACGGCGTCGCCGGTCGCGCACTCAGCCATCGCCGACCCCCCGCCACAGCACGAAGCCGGTCAGCGACACGACCGCGGTGACCGGCCCGTACAGGCCGCCGGAGGTCAACGGGCGCAGCCGCCAGTCGACGTCGTTCCAGTCCGCCGTGTAGTCGACCGAGAAGTACCGTGCGGTCGCCTGCCGGACCAGCACCCGGACCACCGCCGTGCGGGGCGTGTAGCGCACCACCAGGAACCCGGCGAGTCGGTTGGTGGTCTGCGGCGGGCCGCCCTCCTCCAGCGACTCGCGCATGGCGTCGAAGTAGTCCCGCCCGAGCCCGGGCACGAGCTGCTGCCGGCTGACCGTCCGCCAGTCCGGACCGCTCATCTGGCGGGAGATCGTGTGCACCGCCAGCACCGCGCCCATCGGGGTGTGCGCGAAGCACCAGCGCAGCGGCCCGGTGGTGCGCAGCGGCCCGGCCGAGGCGGAGAACGGCGTCTGCGCCCCGTTGACCGGCCGCCAGGTGACGTCGTCCGGCGCCGCGACCGGGATCTGCTGCGCGGTGTCCACGGTGCGGCAGCCCTGCGGTCGCGACCCGTCCGGCCCGAGGCCGCCGATCACCGGCCCGGTCGCGGGCGCGGCCCGGGTGGGGTCGTCCCCGCCGCCGTAGACCGCCGCGCCGACGCCGGCGCAGAGGGCCAGCACGACGAAGGCCGCCGACACCTGCCACCGGCGTTGCCGCCAGAACGGCCCGCCCTCCACCGGCTCGGACGCGTGTCGTGAGCGCACGGTCAGTTCCCCTCGCCCTGGCCGCCGGTGCCGAAGACCCAGCTCACGATCGGGCCCGCGGTGGCGACCAGGATGCAGCCGCCCAGCACCATGCCCAGCCGGCTCATGTGCTCCGAGCTCTCGCCCCGCTTGTGCGAGATGGCCATCACCGCGCCGGTGATCAGCACGCCGAGGACGCCGGCGGCGGTGCCCGCCCAGGCGACCAGGCCGAGCGCCTGCTCGACCTTCGTGGCGAGCTGCCCGGGCACCGAGTTGCCGCCGGTGGACGGCTGCGGCACCCCGCCGCCACCGGACGGCTCGGGGTCGGGCGCGAGGCGGAACCCGACCGGGATCCGCACCAGCCCGCTGTAGTAGATGTCGGAGAGGGCCATGGGTGCTCCTTCGATGTCAGGGGGGTCGGTCAGCCGGCCGGTGGCCGGTCGGGTCGGGTGGTCACTGGCTGAACCCGAGCGCTTCGACGATCGGTCCGGCGGTGGTCGCGAGCAGGCACGCCGCCATCACGAACGCGATCTGCTTGGTGTACTCGGTCCGCTCCTCCAGCGCGCCGCGCCGCAACTGCGACGCCAACGTCATGCCGGTCAGCAGCAGGCCGACCACGGCGGCGGCGCTCACACACCACGCCATCAGCGTGAGCAGCTGCACGACCGGCTCTTCGGCGTCGTCGACGTCCACCTCGTACGGCGCGATCGACGGCGTGGTGAAGCTCTTCTTGTTGATCGCGTTCTCGCACTTGAACTTGCCCGCGTACAGGGCGCCCTTGAGCGTGCACGAGTGGGATCCGGTGATCTCCACGTTGTCCTTGGTCCGCGAGTGGCCGCTCAGGTCCACGAGCATCTCGACGTCCATCCAGACCGTGTCCCCGTCGGTGTACTCGGCGGTCAGGTCGAACGAGCCGTCGGTCGAGCCCTTCTTGCCCGAGCAGACCCGGTCGCCGTGCCCGGCCGGGTAGGTGTTCACCGTGGTGGTGGTCTTCAGGCAGATCTTGTAGAGGAACGCGGCGTCGCCGCCGTCGACGGTCACCGTGTAGCTGCCCGCGGCCACCGCCGCCGTCGGCGGGGCGAGGGCGAGCAGCGCCAGGACCAGGGCGACCAGGACCGGCCCGGACCGGACCGGCCGGATCACCGCGTCCCCCGTCCCGGCCGGGCCTCCGCCAGTGCGGCCAGCCGGGCCAGTTGTCGGGGCGGCTGCTTCGGCTCCACCCCCACCCGGTACGACGGGATCCACGGCACCCGGTGCACCGGGGCGATCGCGCGCAGCAGCCGGATCCGGCCGAGCAGCGGCGCCGGCAGCCGGCCCGGGGCGTCGGCGATCAGCACCACCCCCACCAGCCACATCCCGGCCGGGTGTCGGCCCTCCCGCATCGCGTTCAACGCGCGGGAGACCGCCCGCAGACCGTCCAGGCTGGTCCGGCCGACCACCGCGACCCGGGCCGGTTCGCCGATCGCCGGGTCCGGCCACCGGCACCCGACGTCGGTGCCGCCGAGCAGCCGGGTGAGGGTGCTGGCGCCGGCGCCGCCGTGCGCGCCGATCCAGCCGATGCCCTGGTCGGAGAGGACGTCGCGGTGTCGGGCCGGACGCTCGTCGCGCTCGGCTGGTCGCCGCAGCATCACCGGCTGGCTCATCGTCCGTCTCGCCTCCCTCGTTGCTCGCGTCGCGTCTGCCGGCCGCACTACGACGCGACCGCCCACCCGGTTCAGCGCGGATCCCAGGTTTTTTCCGGAGCCCCTCCCCGCCCGGGCCCCACCGGTCGGGGAGGGCCCGGTGACCGCACGGCGGTGGCACGACGGGCCCGGGCGCCGAGGCACCCGGGCCCGTCCCGGGGCCGGTCGGATCAGCGGGCGGTCTCGCGCCAGTTCTGGTTGCTCTGGCTGGCGGCGCACTCCCAGATCTGCAGCGGCGCACCGTCGTCGGAGTTCCAGTCGCGCACGTCGAGGCACTTGCCGGAGTGCGGATTGCGCAGCAGCCCGCCCTCGGCCACCCAGACCTGCGCCGGCCCGCCGTTGCACCACGCGAGCTGCACCTTGGCCGCGTTGTCCCGGGACGCCCACGCCACGTCCATGCACTTGTCCAGCACCGTCAACGTGTCACCGGGGCCACGGGTGAAGCGTTGGGCCGGGGTGCCGTTGCAGTGCCAGAGCTGCAACCGCACTCCGTCGGCCGACTCGCCGCCCGGCACGTCGACGCACTTGTCCGCGTACCCGCGCAGCGCGAAACCGGAGGTGGAGCGGACGACCGTACGCTTCGGCGACGGGGCCGGAGAGTCCCCGCCGCCGCGGAACGTCACCACGACGTCCGCGCAGCCCGGACAGTTGTAGACCGTCTCGTTGCCGGCGACCCGGTCGTGGGTGGACCACAGGTAGGCGCGCGGGCCGAACGGGAGCAGCGCGGCGGTGTACGCGCTCTCCGCGTCCCGGTTCGGGTTGACGCAGTTGATCCGGTCGCCCCGGGCCGGGTCCCGGACGGCGTGCGCCTCCGGGCAGGCGGCGAGGAGCTGGCCGGCGGAGCAGTCCCACCGCGCGCAACTGCCCGCCTTCTCCGGCCTCGGGGCGCCGGGCGCGTCGATCGTGATCGTGGTGGAGACCGCGTCGACGTAGCTGACGTTGTACCAGGGCGCGGCGGCGTTGTTCCGGTCGAAGTTGAACTCGGCCAGGCTCACCGGCTCCGCGCCCCGCTCGCACCGGTCGGCGAACGCGCCGCAGTCACCGACCAGGCAGCGGAACGACCCGTTCGGGTCGCCGTCGCAGCGCTGGCGGGCGAAGAACCGGCCCCGCCAGTGGCCCGGCTCGCCGGCGTCCGGGATGACGATGGTGCTCCTCTCGCCCGGACGCAGGGTGGGCAGGCCGGTGATCGGCCGCGAGCCGTCCCCGCTCTCCCCCGCACCGATCCACAGCGTCTCCGCGGTGCCGTTGACGAACGTCACCCGCTCCCCGGTGGCGGCGGTCGCCGTGCCGCCCGGCACGCCCACGATCAGCCCCGACCCGAGCAGCACGACGGCGAGCAGGGCGGACCTCCTGCGCGTCGGCCGCCCGCGGGTCGACGATCCGGTGTTCACTGCCATGTAGCCCTCCCTCGGCCTGACGCGGGGACGCGTCACGTCCCCCGACGAGTGCGGCAGGCGCACGGCCACACGACGGCGCGGGCGGGCTTCCGGTTCAACCGGAGTCGGTGCGGATCGGAGGGGTTGCGGTCAGCGGGAGATCGGCGCGGTCACCACGGAGGTGCCGTCCGGCCGGCCCACGCCGACGAAGGAGAGGTCGTCGACCGACGGCGACAGCTCCCCGGTCACCTCCTGCGGACCGGCCGAGGCGGTCCAGTCCCGGACCGGGTGGGTGACGCCGTCCCGGGTCACCGCGAAGAGCCGGTAGCGCAGGCCGGGCCGCAGCCCGGTCGCGGTGATCCTGATCGTGGAGCCCTGGCCCTCGTGGGTGGTGATCGACACGGAGAGGCTGACGCCCTGGCCGGGTGCCTCGCCGGTGGCGGTCAGCACCAGGTCGTCGCGGCCCCCGCCGCCGACAGCGGCCACGATCCCACCGGTGAGCACCGCGAGCGCCAGCGCCACCGCCCCACCCCAGAGCAGCAACCGGCGCCGGGCGGAGAGCGGCCGGGAGCGGCCGTCGCCAGGACGGGAGCCGCGACCGGACGACGGCGCCGGCCCGGTCGTGCCGCCGGGCCCTCGGCCGGGCCGCAAGGGCCGCCGGCCCGCCGGCACTGGCCCGCCGTCCGGCGCGGTCGGGCCGTCCGGGTCCGGTCCGGAGCGGGGTACGGCGGGCGACGCCGGCCGTGCACCGGCGTCCGCCGGGGATTCCGGTACGACGGGTCCACCGGCGACCGGCACGGCCGGCTCCCCGACGACGGGCGGGGTCGGCTCCCCGGCGACCGGCACGGCCGATTCCCGGACGACGGGCGCGGCCGGCTCCCCGGCGACGTCCGGGTCGGGGACGACGGGGCCGGGGACGACGGGGTCGGGGAGGGCCGACTCGACGACGGCGGTGGACGCCGGGTCGGGGCGCACGGCCGGGACGGCCCGCGGGGGCAGCACCGAGGCCGGCGGCAGGACCGCGGCCGGCGGGACGTCGAACTCGGCCCAGTCGGCCGCGTCGAGCGCGCCGAGCCCGCTGGTCACGCCACCCAGGTCGGCGGCGGCGGAGAGGCACTCGTCGCAGCCGGCGAGGTGCGCCTCGAAGGCGACGCGGTCGGTCTCGTCGAGCGCGCCGAGCAGGTAGAGCGCGAGCGCCTCGTGCGCGGACGTGGGGTGTTCACCGCCGGTGCGCATCACGCCCCCCTTCCCGACCCGACGAAGGGTGCGCCGGAACGACGACCCGGGTCACCGCGTCGGTGCCGGGATCGGACGAGGAGCCGCTGGGACGTGACATCAGGCCGACTCGATCGGGCCGATCGCCGCGTGCAGCGCCCGCACCGCGTAGTACGTCCGGGACTTTACCGTACCCTCGGGTATCCCGAGCCGCTCCGCCGCCTCCGCGACCGAGGCGCCCTTGTAGTACATCTCGATCAGGACTGCCCGGTGCTCCGGCTTGATCTGCCGCAGCGCCAGCCGGACGGTGTGGGCGGTGACCACCCGGTCCATCTCGTCGTCGGCCGAGGTGAGCCGGTTGAGGTCCGGCACGGCGACCTCGGGCGGCCGGGCCTGCCGGGCCCGGCCGGCGTCGACGGCCACGTGCCGGGCGACGGTGTAGAGCCAGGGGGCGATCCGGCGCGGCTCCTCGGCCAGCGTGCCGAGGTTGCGCCAGGCCCGCAGGAACGTCTCCTGCACGAGATCCTCGGCCAGCTCCTGCCGGCCGAGCACCAGGCGGGTGACGAAGCGCAGCAGCGGCTCGCGGTACTGCTCGTGGATCCACCGCATCAGGCTCTCGGGGGAACCCTGGCCGACGGCCTCGCCCGGAACTCCGGGCTCCACCGCCTCGTTGGGCACCGCCGACACAGAACGCCTCCCCCTGACGTGTCGGGCGTGCCCGCCCGGCCGGCCCGGCGCCACGGCACCGGACCCTTCTGAGGGAGAAGGATAACCGTACTCATCGGACGCCGTCGCCGGCCGGCGGACCGCGACCAGGGTGGCGGTGCTCACCGGGCGCGCTCCGACCGACGGACGACGACCCGGCGCGGGCCGGCCCCGCCCACGACGACGCTGGTCAGCCCCGCGCCGGGCGAATGGTGGCGAGTCCACATCGAGCACTCCGATCGACGGTCCGGCGGTGTCCGGCGGCGGAAATCGGTCCGTCCGGCGCCGTCCACGTTGACGGCCCGGTGCGCCGGTCGGTTCAATGGCGACCGGACTGGAATCGGAATGATTCCGGTCGGGTGAACCGAGGACGTCGCGCATCCGTCACGCCTGGCGACGTCATCACCGGAAGGGAAGTCCCGTGACACCCGATCTTCCTGGCCTCCGATCCCGGCTCGCCCGGATACCGCGTCGTGTCGTCGCCGCCATCGCGGCCGGCCTCGCGGTGCTGCTCATGGTGGTCGCCTCCGTGAGCTGGGGCATCGCCACCGCCCGCGACGACAAACTGACCGGCCGCAAGGTCTCCGCCGAGCATCTGACCGCCATCCGGGCCGCGGCCCGCTCCTGCCCCACGCTGACCCCGGCCCGGCTGGCCGGGCAGCTGATGACCGAGTCCGGCCTGGACGGACGCGTCGGCAAGACCACCTCGGGTGGTCGCGGCTTCGCCGGCCTGGACGACGACCGGTGGAAGTCCTGGGCGCCGTGGCCGGGCGCGGACCGCACCGACACGGCCGCCAACATCCTGGCGCTGGCCCACCAGATGTGCGACCTCAGTGGGCAACTGCGCCTGGCCGCCATCCCCGGCGACCCGTGGCGGCTGTCCCTGGCCGCGTTCCACACCGACCTCGACCGGGTACGCGAGGCGAAGGGCGTCCCGTCCGACGCGGTCACGTACGTCGACGACGTCAGCCGCTACGCGGCGTACTACGGCGAGCTGACCGCGTTCGGCGGCTCCGGCACCACCCGGCCGGACACCGAGCGCCAGCAGCCGAAGGCGGTGCCGGCGACCTACGTCAAGCTCGTGGTGCGGGCCGGCTCGGTGTGCCCGGAGGTGCCGCCCGCCGCGGTGGCGGCGCAGCTCATGGCGGCGTCGGGTTTCGACCCGAACCTGCTCGGCGACGACGGCCGGCGGGGCATCGCCCAGTTCCTGCCCGAGGTGTGGCAGGCGTACGGGCCGACGGACGCCTCACCGTGGGATCCGCAGGTGGCCGTCCCGGCGGTCGGCGTCGCGCTCTGTGCGCTGCGTCGCGACCTCGCCGGCCTCGACGGCGACCCGGGTCTGCTGGCGCTGGCCGCGTACCGGAACGGGCCGACCGCGGTGCGACAGACCGGCGGTGAGCTGGACGACGACACGCAGGCGTTCCTGCGCCGGGTGAAGGAGTTCACCGACTTCTACGCGCTCGACGGGCGGCTCACGGCGGGGCCGGCCAGCCCGAGCCCCTCCCCGTCCGCCACGCCCCGGTCGCCCAGCCCGACGCCGACGGTCAAGCCGCCCGCGCCGCGACCCAGCGTGTCGCCGTCGACCCGCCCACCGGCCGAGCCGGAGAAGCCGGCCCCGCCGAAGCGCCCGACCGGCGCGAAGCAGCTCGTCGGCAAGGAGACCGGGCTGTGCGCCAGCGGCGGCGCCGGGGACGGCATCCCGGTGGTCCTGCGGCCGTGCCGGGAGGAGCGGGCGCAGTGGTGGACGTTCGCGTCCGACGGGAGCGTCCGCGCCAACGGTCTCTGCCTGGACGTGGCCTGGGGTGAGAAGCGCGACGGCGCGCCGGTGCAGAGCGCGCTGTGCAGCGGCAACCCGGCCCAGAAGTGGAGATGGACCGAATACAAGGGCATCCGGTCGCTGTTCAACCCGGAGACCGACCGCTGCCTGGACGTGGACGGGCACGGGACGGGTGCCCCGCTGAACGCGTGGACCTGCGTGTTCAACCCGAAGCAGACCTGGTCGCTGCGCTAGCCGGAGGGTGTAAGGAGGGGCCCCTTCTTAACAGACGTCTGTTAAGAAGGGGCCCCTCCTTCACTACGTGGCGGTCAGCCGGCCCAGCGGCGGCGGCGCAGCCGGTAGACCAGGAAGCCGCCCGCGCCGAACAGCAGCGCGAACCCCAGGAGCACGGCGACCAGCGTGCCCCCGCCCCGGCCCGCCTGCGCGGCGGCCGGGGCCTGGGCGTCCACCGACGGGGCCACCGAGGCCGCCGGGTTGATCATGCCGGAGCCGTAGCGCGGATCTCCCTCGGCGACCTGCCCGCCCACCGGTTCGGCGGTGGCGCGGATGCGCTCCTCCACCTGCGCGGCGCTGAGGTCGGGCTGGGCGGCCCGGATCAGCGCGGCCTCACCGGCCACGAACGCCACCGCGAACTCGGTGCCGGTGTTGCCGATCACCTTGCCGCCGCCGACACCGAGCGTCGCCACCTCGATGCCGGGTGCGACCACCTCGACCGAGCCGTCGACGTACTTCTCGGCGAGCTGGCCGCCCGCGCCGACGCCGCCGGTGAGCACCAGCGACCCGCCGGATCCGCCCCGCGGCGACGGGAGCGTGGTGGGCTTGACCGGCGCTCCCGCCACCACCAGCACGTCGTGCTCCAGCGCGGTGGCCAGCGACGCCGCCACCGCCGGGTCGGCCAGGTCGACCCGGGAACCGAGCGCCACCACCGAGGCGCCGGTGCTGACCGCCACCTCGATGGCCGTCGCGGCGTCGGCCGGGCGTGCGTCGCCGGAGGACCGGACCATCCGCACCGGCACGATGGTGGCGTCCGGCGCCAGCCCCACCGGGCGGTTCTCGACGCTGTCGTCCGCGGCGATGATGCCCGCCATCGCCGTGCCGGAGCCGAGGCAGTCCTCGTCCCCGCGTCCATTACCGACGGTGACGTCCGCGCCCACCGCGACCCGGCCGCTGAGCTGCTGGAGACCGGCGTCGACGCCGGTGTCGACGACCGCCACCTTGACGCCGTTGCCGCGGGTCAGGGTCCACGCGCTGTCCGCCGCCATGCGTAGCTGCGCCCACTCCGACCGCCCGCTCGACGCGGTGGTGGCGGTGCACTTCCCGTCCCGGCCGGGACCGGTGGGCGTACCGGAGGGCGTGGGGCTCGCGCCCGGTGACGGGCTGCCGTCCGGCCGCGCGCCCGGCGACCGGGTCGGCGTGGGGCGGGCCGACGGCCGGCGGGGGGCCGGCAACTGTCCGTACTCGACCCCCTCACCGGCGGCGTCCCACGGCAGCACCAGGTGCCACCCGGCCCGCAGCGTGCCCGGGTCGGTGAGCCGGGCCCCGTCCGGCTGGACCCGACCGGTGTTGAGCTGGTAGATCTCGGCGGCCCGCGCGCCGCTGCCCAGGAACCGCCGGGCGATCTCGGTGAGATTCTCCGGCTGGCCCTGGTACTGCGCCGCGACCACGTAGTACTTCACGTACGGCTCGGTGTCCGGCCCGGACCGGGCGGCCGACGGCCGTGGCACGGCCAGGATCGCGCAGCCGACCATCACCACCACGAGCAGTCTTGCAAGGATGGAGTGCTTCGCCAGCACCTCGGGTCCCCTTCCGTCACCGCGGCCCAGACCGATCGGCCGTCACCGTCTATTGCGGATCAGCGCCGACTTCGTTCAAATCAATCTGAACCAGATTTCCATGGCGTCCGTCATGGAGACCGCCGAGGGTACCGGCCCTCGATGTCGAACGGCTCCGGCCGGCGGCGGGACGACTGTGTGACGAAGGCGGGGCGGCGGTGACAGGGCTGGCACGGACCGCCGCCGTGGGCGGCCGGGGACTCGACCGGATGCCGACCACCCGCCGCTTCGACCCGCGCCGGCACCGGCGGGTGCCCGGCCTGCTCGATCTGTGGCTGGTGTGCGGCCCGCGCGGGAAGCCGGCGCTGCCCACCGCGCCGGACCGCCCGCTGGACGCGCCCGCGCTGGCGGACCTGGTCCGGCGGACCGGGGACGCCGCCGACGACGTCCGGATCCTCACCGACGACGGGGCCCGCCACGCCGAGCTGTTCACCGAGGTGGCCGGCCTGCTCGGGCACGACGTGCTGGTCAGCCCGGACGGCGCGGACATCCGGCAGGTGCTGCCCGGCCGGGTGCCCGACGCCGACGACGGGCCGCTGCACGCGTTGCCGCTGGACCGCGTGACCCGGCAGCCGATGGACTGGCTGGTGCTGCAACCGCCGGACCTCGCCACCCCGCTGCCCGGCTGGTTCGCGGTGGAGGACGGTCTGGTCCGGCCCCGCACCGGCGTGGTCAACCTGCCGCTGACCACCGGTGTGGCGTTGGCCACCCGGGCCGACTTCGTGGCCCGCCGGGCCACCGCCCACCGGCTCGGCGCCACCGCGACGGAACTGGTCACGGTCTCCGTCACGGCCCGCTCCGGCGGCTTCCTGATCGGCGACTACAGCGGCACCCAGCAGGTCCGTGACGCCGGGCACCTGGCCGCGCTCCTCGGTGAGCTGCCGCTCTACGGCGCCGACCTGCGGCTCTGGCTCACCTGGCCGTCCGAGCCGGACGAGCAGGCGAAGCTCGCGGCCCAGGCCGCCGAGCTGGCCGAGACCACCGGCGCCACGGTCTGGACCCCGCCGCCGGGCGGACGCGCCGAACTCGTCGCCGACCATCGCCACCTGCGCGCGCTCGACGCGGCCGGCGGTGTCGCGCCGTGGCAGGCCCACCGCCCCCGGTACGCCGAGGGCCCGCCGGGCGTCGACGCGACAGCGGACGGTCTTCTGGTGCCGCGCCCGTCGCGGCAGCGCATCGTGGTGACCGACGCGGACGCCGACGTCGACGCCGAGGGGATGCGGGCGGTCGAGCCGCCCACCGCCGACGTGCCCGACGATCACGACGTCAGCGTCCCGGAGTCCTCGCCCCGTCCCCCGCTGGCCGCCGAGCAGCGCCGCGCCGGCCGGTACGGGCCGCCCTGGCTGCGCCCCGGCCAGCAGGTCACCGTCGAGGCGTTCGAGGCGTACGTGCCGGTCACCGGCGACCTGGAGCGGGCCGCCGCCGACGGCGTACCCAGCGCCGAGCTGTTCCTGGTCGGCTACCTGGACCCGCGGTCCGCGCCGGACCGGGCCGACCTGCTGCGGGTACGGGTCGAGCCGGGTGGCGCGATCCCGGTGCAGGTGCTGCGCTCGCACGTCCCGGCCCGCCTCCAGTACCTGCTCGGCGCCCCGGACACCTACCTGCTGCCGGCCGGCCGGCTGGACCGGGCGCGGGTGCGGGGCGCGTTCCGGGCCACCGACGACGGCCGGCTGCGCCCCGTCGACGGGCTCGACGGCGGGGCGCTACGCATCCGCCCCGCGCCGACGAGCGCGTCGAGCGCCGGGCTGCCGCACGACGTCAGCCGCTGGCCGGCGCACGGCACCCGGCGGGCGTACGCGCTGCTGCCGGCACACTCGCGCGGCCTGGCGCCGGGTTGGTTGCCGCTGTCCCGGCGGCGGCCGGCGGCCCGGGCCGGCCGGCTGCTCGTGGAGGTACGGGTGCCGCGTGGCCGTACGCTCGACGTCGTCGCCACCGCCGACGCCCTGGCCGCGCTGCCGCTGGCCCGTGGCCGCGCGGAGCGGCTGCGGCAGGCCGGCGTCGAGCTGATCCTCACCAGCCGCTCCTACGACCGGGTCCAGGTGGACCGCGTCCACCGGGCGCGGGACGGGGCGTGGGAGGCGGTGCCCGGCGTGGCGGCCGGCCCGCTGCCCGTGGTGGCGCGCGGCGTTCAGTCCGCCCCGGCCGGCCCGGCGGCCACCTCGAACTGAAGCGACCAGCGGCCGGCCGGGACCGGCCCCAGCACCACCGGCACGCAGCGTCCGTCGGTGGCGGCGGCGAGGCCGCGCGCCCCGGCCGGGGACGGGCCCGCGGTGAACACCACCGACGGCGCCGGCAGGTCCTCCCCCGGCCGCGGCGGCTCGGGCAGGCCGGCCAGGCGGCGGTAGCCGTCCGGCAGTTCGGCGCCCAGCGCCTCCCCCACCACCGCGACGCCGACACCGGCGTCCGACAGCCGCCCGGCGAGGGTCGCGGCGGCGCGGCCACACACCGCCGCCGGCCCGACCAGCGTGAACACGTCGGGCACCCGGGCCAGGTCCACGTGCAGCCGCCACGGTCCGCGACGCCCCAGCACCAGCGGCAGCACGGCCGGCGGCGCCGTCTCCCCCGGGCCCAGCCAGGCGTACGGCGGCACGCCCCGCCCGGCCGCCACCCCGACCAGCCGCACCCGGGCCGGACCGACGTCGGTCTCCAGGTCGGCGGTGAGGTACGGCGCCTCGTCCGCGGCGGGCAGCGGCGGGCGCGGCACGTCCGGCGTCGTGCCGGTGCCGGTCCCGGTGTCGGTGGGGCCGGTCCGGGTGCCGGTCGCGGTGTCGCTACCGGTGGGGCCGGTGCCGGTGCCGGTCGCGGTGTCGGTGGGGCTGGTCCCGGTGCCGGTCGCGGTCTCCGGCGACGCGGCGGGACGGAGGGCCGGGGACGCCGTCGAGGGCACCGGACGCGGCTTCGGCGCGTCGGCCGCGCCCGCGACCGACGCCCGGGGTGTGGCCGCCGGCGGGGCGGCCCCGGCGGCGGGCGGGCCGGCCGGCAGCGGGGCCGGTGACGGCGCGGGTCGGGAGCGGCCGGCGCCGGCCTTCGTCGCGTTGCGCGCCGGCGACGCCGACGAGTTCGTCGTGGTGCTCCCCGAGCGGCCGGCCGGCTGGTCCGGGCCGACCGCCGGGGACGATCCGGGCGGGTCGCCGACGGGCCGGCGGACCGCCGGCGCGGCGTCGTCCGCTGCCGCTGCCGCCGGCACCGGCTCGGGCGCGACGCGGTCACCGGCCGTCGACCCGGGCGCGGGCGCGACAGGGTCACCGGACGCCGGCGTGACGCGGTCACCGGGCTCGATCGCGACACGGTCACCGGGCGCGGGCGTGTGGTGCCGCTCGGGCGGCCACGGCCCGTCGTCACCGGCCAGGGACACGCCACGAGCGGCGCGACGCGGACGCAGCAGCACGATCGCCACCGCCGCGAGCAGCACCGACAGCACGCCCGCGCCGACGCGGATCACCATCGGGTCGACCCCGCCGTCCGAGGCCCGGCGTCCCCCCGGCGGCGGGGCGGCCACCTCCGTGGCGACCGGGGGACGCGTCGCCGCCTTCGTGGTGGCGGGCGCCCGGGTCGACGGCGGTACGCGGCTCGGCGGCGCCGTGGTGCGGGCGGGCGTGGACGGGGCGGGGACCGGCGACCGGGTCGCCGGCGGGGCGGACCGGGTCCGGGTCCGGGGCAGCGGACCGATGCGTACGCCCTGGCCCTTGGCGTCGCGGGGCAGCACGAGCACCCAGCCCGGGTTCAGCACCAGCCCGTCGGTGAACGTCTCCCCGTCCGGCTGGGCGCGACCGGTGTTCAGGTCGACTATCTCCCGGTAGCGGTTACCGTTGCCGAGCGTGCGCAACGCGATGGCGTACAGGTATTCCCGCTGTCCGTCGACCGGCGGACCGACCACGTAGTACCGGCCGGTCTCCGCCGGCGCGGCGTGCGCCGGACCGGTCGGCACCAGCCAGATCCCGACCAGCACCAGCACCGCCAGCACGGCCCACCGCATCCGCACGCGTCGCCCTCCCTCTCCTGTGCCACCGCCACCCTGCCGTCGGGCTCACTACGGACCGGACCGCCGACGGTTCAACGGTGATCGTGGTCGGATCACGGAGCGGGCCGGCGCATCGGTGTCACGGGGAGGTGGAGAAGACGCCCATCAGCGCGAGCCCTCCGCAGCAGAGCGGCACGACGACGACCAGCGCGGCCAGCGCGACGCTGTAGTTCGACCACAGGCCGAACCGCGTCACGTCGGTGCCGTAGGCGTCGTGGACGCGGTTGCGCCAGCCGCCGAACCGGAACGACAGGTGATGCGCGGCCCCCGGCTGGGCCAGCACCGACGTGGTGATGATCGGGATGCCCATGAAGTCGGTGTAGCGGACGTCGCGCGGACCGGCCGGGACCGCGATGTGCCAGGTTCCCTCACCGGGGATCGGCACCGACCGCCCGTCCACCTTGAAGCGGCTGGTCGTCGGCGCGGGCACCAGGTAGGGCCCTCGGTTCACCGAGACGACGAGCACCGCGAAGCCCGGCGGCGGCGCGATCGGATGAGGGTAGGCGACCAGGGGCGTGACCGCGCCGGGCATCGGCGGGTACGGCTGCGAGGGGAGGTAGGACACGGCTGACGATTCTGGCACGGCGGCGCACCCCCGCGCCCGCGCGCCCACCTCCGGCCACCGGTGGTCCGGTCAGCGCAGCTCGACGACCGGGCGGGTGAGGACCTCGTCGGCGTAGCCGTCGTCGGAGGCGAGCCAGCGACCGAAGTCGTCATCCCGGTAGGCGGTCGCCAGGGTGAGCCAGCCCAGGAAGAATCCGCTGCCACCGCAGGTCGCGCCGCCTCCGTCGCCGCCGCACACCACGGTCCGCTCGGTCGTCGCCTCGTGCCGGTACGGATCCTGCCCGATCGCCAGGCCCCACCGGTTCTCCTCCCGGTGCGGACCGGTGCGGTGGTCGAAGGGGTATCCGTCGGCAGGGTGGTCGTCACCCCAACGGAAAAGCGTCGTCGCGCCGGCCCCGCACGCCCACTCCCACTCGTCCGGGGTGGTGGTCCGCAGGTCCAGACGCGCGAGCCCGGCCATCGCCTCGTCGTACGAGACCTGTCGGATCAGCCGGGCCCGCGTCACCCGGCCGGCCCGGTCGAACTCGACGTGCAGCCCGCCGTCCGGCCCGACCCGCCGCATCCCGCCGACCCCCGGCTCCGCCGACGCGGCCACCTCGCGCACCCGCGGATCGTCCGGCGCCAACGCGACGCCGCAGGGGTCGAGCGCGTCCACCGCCACCAGCATCGCCGGCATCTCCACCACCCGCTCCGGCGACGTCATCGCGTCGACGAACTCGGGCACGGGCGGGAGGCCGTACTCGTCGGCGCTCTCCGCGTAGTCGGCCGCCTGAGCGGCGTCCGGCCGGAACCGTGAGCCGTCGTACCCGAGTGTCGGTCGCCCGCCCGGGACGAGCGCGAAGCGCGTGCCGTCCCGGGCGAACCGGGCCTGCCGCTGCGACCACCCGGCGCCGGCCCGGACCGCCAGGCCCCGCAGCGTCAGGCCGTGCCGGTCGGCGATCCCCGCCGCGACCCGGTGCGCGGCGTCGTCGGACATGGCGTTCCACTCGGCGGACGTGAGGGCGGCGTAGGACACGGCACGAGGATAGGGCCCGCACGCCGACCGCGCGGCCCGGCTCACCCCGCGGTGGACGCTCCGGCGTCGGCCAGCAGCCGCTGGCGCATCAGGAACTTGCGGACCTTGCCGGTCGGGCCCATCACCACGCCGTCGTCGGGCACGGTCACCACCCGGCGCAGCGTCGCGGCCACCGCCGGGCCCAACGCGGCCCGGACCCGGTCGGTGCGGTCCAGCGCCGGGTCGGCGTCGTCGGTGAGCAGGAGCAGCACCTCGGTGACGGTGGCGCCGTCGTCCCCGGCGGCGGCGATGACGGTGCAGTCCCGCACGTCCGGGCAGTGCGCGAGGATGCGTTCCTCGGACAACGCGGTGTAGAGCCAGGTCCCGCCGCCCAGGTCGACCGCGTCGCTGGCACGGTCGACGTGGTGGTAGTCGCCCCGCGCGTCGCGGTACATCAGGTCCCCGGTCAGGTAGTAACCGTTCAGCCGGGTCCGGTACGTGGTGACCGAGTCGTTCCAGTAGCCGATGGCCAGCGTCGGCGACCTCAGCCCGACGTGCCCGACCTGCCCGTCCGGCACCTCCTCGCCGGTGGCCACGTCGAGCAGCGCGATCTCGGCGAACGGGTACGGCTTGCCGACGCACCGGTCGTAGCGGTCACTGCCGGGCCGGTGGGTGATCCGGAACGCGCCGTGCCCCATCTCGGTGGAGCCGAGCATGTCGACGAACTTCGAGCCGGGCACGTCGACCGGCCCGTCGGGGGTCCAGGTGGGATGGCTGCCGACCGCGACCAGCCGGCGGACGTGCGACTCGTGGGCGCAGTCGCCGGTGTTGAACCAGTTGCGCACCGAGCTGAGATCGCGGGTGGTCAGGTCGACGCGGGCCAGCTCGGACCAGGTCACGGCGAAGCCGAACACACCGGTCGGGCGCCACCGCTCGATGGCGTCGAGGACGGTCTCGGCGCTGCGTGCGAACGGGCCGCCCTGCGCCGAGAGGCAGAGCAACTGGTAGCCGTTGCAGAGCGCCTGGTTGAGCGTGATGATGCCGGCGGCGTGCGCGGCCGGCAGCGCGGACATCTCCCGCACCTCGCCGTGCGGCCGGGACTCGGTGAGCCGTACCGCCCGGATCGCGGCGAACAGGCCGTGGTGCGAGTGGACGATCGCGGCCGGCACCCGGGTGGTGCCGGAGGAGTGGGTGATGACGACCGGGTCCTCGGGATGGTGCCGGTGGTGCGCGGGCGCCTGCGCCGGGTCGCCGGTGCCGGTCTCGGCGGCGTCACCGAGGACCGGTACGCCGAGGTCGTGCCCGCGCAGCGCGTCGTGGTCGGCGTCGACGAGCACGCCGACGCCGCGCAGTCGCCGGACGAACTCGGCCGCCAACTCGATCGGCATGTTTCCGTTCATCAGCGCCGGGATCGCCCCGAGCCGGGTGAGGGCCAGGAAGTTGAGGAACACGTCCGGCGCGGAGGTGACGTAGACCGCGACCGGGTCGCGCCGGCCGATGCCGCGCCCGGCGAACCAGGCCGCCCGGGCGGCGACCCGCTCGGTCAGGGTGGCCAGCGACAGCGGCGTCCAGGCGGGGATCCCGTCGACGTCGACGTCGAACGTCACCCGGGGCGTCCGCATGTCGGCGCCGTGCTCGGCCAACCGGAGCAGCACGTTGCCCGCGCCGAGTTCCTGGTCCGCCGCCAGGGTCGCCCGGAAGTTGTCGGCACCCAAACGAGTCGCCTCCCCACGTGACACGCTCACCGAAAGCGCCCCCGCCGCGCCAGGACACGATCAGGCTAGAGCGCCGGCCACGGCGAGACAATGGTCGATGGACGGACGGTCAGGAAACCTCGCGGTTGAACAGGTGCGACGACCAGAACAGGCTGGCGGCGGCCAGCCCGGTCATGATGAGCGCGCCCTGCCAGACCACGGTCTGGAAAATCTGGCCGGCGAACAGCGCCCGCATGCCGTCGGTGGCCCAGGCGAACGGGTTCCAGAGCGCCGCCCGCTGGATCCACATCGGGGCGAGCACGAGCGGGATGAGCACGCCGGCCAGCAGTGAGATCGGCTGGCCCACGGTGTTCACCAGCACGCCGAGGCTGTTCTCGTTGCGGACCAGCAACGCGATGTCGTACGAGATGGACGTGCTCAGCAGCACCATCACGGCCAGCAGCGCGTACGAGACGAGCAGGTTGGCCAGGTGCACGCGCAGCCCGAACGGCAGCGCCACGAGCGTGATCACGACCGCCTGCACCACGTTGAGGCACACGTGCATCAGGGCGCGGCCCAGCAGCAGGGCGGTCCGGCTCACCGGGGTCACCCGGCAGCGTTCGATGATGCCGGCGCGCAGCGCGCTGAGCAGCCCGTAGCCGGCGAACAGGCCACCGAAGAGGCCCATCGCCACGAACAGGCCCGGGACGTAGATGCGGTAGGCGTCCGCGTACGTGGAGGCGCCCCGGTCGACCATCACCACCTTGAGGAACGGCGCGAACAGGATGAGGTAGGTGATCGGCTGGGCCAGGCTGAACGCGACCATCACCGGGTTGCGCACCATCAGGCCGGCCTCCTGCTGGAAGATCAGCCAGGTGTCACGGACGACTCGCACGGTCACTCCTCCAGCGAACGGCCGGTCTTGGCCAGGAACACGTCGTCGAGGCTGGGCCGGCGGGTCTCGATCGCGCCCGGCTCGATGCCCCGGTCGTAGAGCGCCCGCATGATCTGCGGAATGGCCGTGGCGGCGCTGTCGACGTAGAGCCGCAGGGCGCCGTCGACCGGCTCGGACCCGCGGACGTAGGGCGCCTCGGCGAGCACCTTCGTCGCGGCCGGCAGGCCGCCGCCGGCCGGGTCGGCGAGGTCGGAGGCGGTGAAGTCGATCGCGACCACGTCACCGGAGATCTCCCGTTTGAGCGCCGACGGCGTGCCCTCGGCCACGATCCGGCCGGCGTCGATGATGGAGACCCGGTCGCACAGGCTGTCCGCCTCGTCGAGGTAGTGCGTGGTGAGGAAGATCGTCATACCGTCCTCGCGCAGCCGCCGGACCTCCTGCCACATCCGGGCCCGGCTGGGCGGGTCGAGGCCCGCGGTGGGCTCGTCCAGGAACATCACCTGCGGCGAGTGGATGACCCCGAGCGCGACGTCGAGCCGCCGGCGCTGTCCACCGGAGTACGTCCGGATCCTGCGGTCGGCGAAGTCGTCGAGCTGGAACGCGCGGATCGCCGCCGCCGCCAACTCCTGCGCCACGCCCTTCGACCGGCCGTGCATCCGCGCCTGGAGGATCAGGTCCCGGCGGGCGGTGGAGTCGTCGTAGGTGCCGCTGGCCTGCGCCACGAACCCGATCCGGTGGCGCACCTGGGCCGGCGCGCGCAGCAGGTCGACGCCCGCGATCGTCGCCGCGCCCCCGCTGGGGCGCAGCAGCGTGGCCAGCATCCGCAGGGTGGTGGACTTGCCCGCGCCGTTCGGGCCGAGGAAGCCGACGATCTCGCCCCGCCGGACCGCGAAGTCGACGCCGCGGACCGCCTCGACCGTGCTGGCGCCGCGACCACGCCCCACCCGGAAGGTCTTGCGTAGGCCGGTGGCCTCGATCATCGAGCCTCCTCGTGCGGCGACGACGCGGGGCCGGCCCGCGTCGCGCACCGTCCGATCACGACGGTGACCGGACGGGGGCGTCAGGTCAGGCTAGTGCGGGCCCGGGCGTGGGACAACGGTCGATGCGTTCCGGTTCGCCGCGGGTCGGCGTCACGGCGTCGCGGCCAGCGCGGCGAGGTGCGCCGCCGCCGCGCTCGCGCCGCCGGCCGCGGCGAACGAGTCGCGGACGCGGGCCGCCCCGGCCCGGTACGCCGGATCGTCGAGGACCGCGGTCACCGCCTCGGTCAGTTCCGCCGGGGTCGCGTCGTGGAAGGAGACCGCACGGCCGGCGCCGGCCCGGGTCACCTGGCGGGCGATGGCCGGGTGGTCGTGCCGGATCGGCGCGACCACCACCGGCACGCCGTGCGCCAGCGCCTCGGAGACCGTGCCCAGCCCGCCGTGCGAGACGACCGCGTCCAGCCGGGGCATCAGCTCCAGCACCGGCACCCGGGGCGCGACCAGCACGTGTGCCGGCGGGTCGGGCACCAGGTCCGCCGGAGCGGTGAGGATCACCTGGAGCCGGTCGGCGAGCGGCGCGGTGGCGGCCGTCACCCGCCGGTAGAAGTCGCGGGCCAGGTGCTCGGCCATCGTCCCGACGGTGACCAGCACGTGCCGGCGGTCCGGCGCCCAGGCGGCCCAGTCGAAGTCGGGCGCGTTCGGCCGCCGCCCCAGCGCCGGCCCGGTCAGCACACACCGCGCCGGCATCGGCGCCGGGCCGGTGAGCGCCGTGGTGGTCAGCCCGATCACCAGGTACGGCGAGAAGCGCAGGTCGAGCGTCTCGTCGACGGGCAGGTCGGTCATCGCCCACACGCGCCGCACCTGGGCCGCCACCCAGTCGGTGAACTCGGGCATCTCCGCCGTCGGCGGGGTCAGTTCCAGCATGCCGACGCAGAACGTCGCCCAGGGCACGCCGTGCCGGTGAGCGGCCAACGCGCCGGCCATCGCGTACTGGTCGACGACGACGACGTCCGGCCGGTACTCCGTGACCGCCCGCTCGGCGGCGTCCCGGATGAAGCGGTTGGCCGGCAGCACGTGCCCCGCCCAGAGGCTGCGCACCGCGGCCATCCCGGACTCGCCGTCCGGGCGGTACCAGCGTTTCCCGGTCGGGAACAGCGTGGCGTCCGGGCCGATCAGCGGACGCAGGTCGCTGCGGGGACCGCACCAGGCCACCTCGTGTCCGGCTGCCGCCAGCGCCTGGCCGATGGCGAGCGGGGCGTTCAGATGGGAGAAAACCGGCAGCACCACGAAGAGGAACCGAGCCACGTCGATATGATGCCACGTACGTTGACATCCACCGGCGTCGTTGATCTGATCCTCTCCGTGACGGTGTGCGGATGACGGCTGTCGACGCCGTCTCGGTGTTCCTGCCGGCCCGCCGCGTGCCGATCGAGAGCCTGGCCGCGCCGCTGCGCCTGACCGAGATGCAGATCCGGCTGTTCCGGCGGTTCCACGGGCTGACCGAGGTGCGCCACGACCCCGACCTGTCCCTGACCGACCTGCTGCGGCACGCGGTCGACGGCCTCACCGCGCTGCGCGACGTCGCGCACCGGGTGCGCTTCGTGGTGTACGCGCGGGCCTTCCCGGTGGTGGCGCCGTACCCGGAGAACCCGCTGCACGACGTCTGCCGGGCGGTCGGTCTGGGGCACGCGGTGGCGTTCACGCTGACGCAGCAGTCCTGCGCGAGCGCGCTGGCCGCGGTCGACGTGGCCGGCCGGCTGCTGGCCGCCGAGCCGCACCCGCCGGGCGACGAGCCGCTCGCGCTGGTCCTCACCGGGGAGAAGGCGTTCACCCGCGACGCCCAGTTCATCCCGGAGACCTCGGTGTTCAGCGAGGGCGCGTCCGCGTGCCTGGTCAGCGCGCACGGCCGCCGGGACCGGCTGCTCGCGTACGCCGCCGCGCAGCGGGGCGAGTTCGACGTCGCCGGCGGCGCGTCCCCGGCCCGGTTCCAGCGCGAGTACCGGCCGGCGCTGGCCGAGGTGATCGGTCGGGCCCTGGCGCGGGCCGGCACGACGCTTGCCGACCTGCGGCTGATCCTCCCGCACAACGTCAACCTGATGACCTGGAAGCGGCTGGTCAAGCTGATCGGGTTCCCGCTGGACCGGGTGCTGCTGGACAACGTCACCGGCGCCGGGCACGTGTTCTGCGCGGACGCGTTCGTCAACTACCGCACCGCGCGGGAACGCGACCTGCTGCGGCCGGGCGACCGGTACCTCGTGGCGGCCGTCGGCGCCGGGGACGGGGCCACGTTCGCCGCCATGGTGTTCGAGCACTGACCGGGGAGCGTCATGGGCACCGACCTGCACCTGATCCGGGCCGCGCGCCGGGAGTTCACCGGCCCGGCGGTCCTGCTCGACGATCCCGTGCTGCGCGAACGTGCCGGCGAGTACCTGACCGACCTGGTACGCCCGTCCGGCCTGCGGGTCGACGCGGCGGCGCGGGGCCAGTCCTACGGGGAGATGGCCGCCGAGCTGATCGGGGCGCTCGTGCCCGAGGACGAGCCGGTCGACCTGCTGGTGCTGGCGTTCGCCGTGCACGACGCGCTGCCCGGCCGGGCCACCGCGGCCTACCTCAGTCACGTCTGCCCCGGCACGCCGATGTCCTTCGCGCTCTGCGACCAGGGGTCGGCGGCGGCGTTCACCGGGCTGCGGATCGCCGCCGCCCACGCGTACCGCCGGGCCCTGCTCGTCGTCGTCGAGCAGTCCGTGCTGCCGTACGACCCGGGGGTCGCCGTGCCGGACCAGCACCGGGCGGTGGCGCTGCTGCTCGGCGACGGCCCGGCCGACGACGGCGCCCGGATCACCGCCGTGCGCCAACACGCGGACGTCGGCCCGGACGACGTCGCCACGCTGGCGGCGGCCGAGCTGCGCGCGCTCGGCGCGGGGGACCCGGACGTCGCGGTGGTGCTCGGCGCCGGCCTCGCCGCAGTCGGGCCCCCGCTCGGCGGACCGGTCACGGTCGCGCCGCCGGGGCAACCGTCCACCGGCGTCTGGTGGGCGCTGCTGGACCGGCTGGCCGACGACGCCGCTTCTCGGGTGGTGGTGGTCGACTACGACGCCGAACTGCGCTATCTGTGCCTGGTGGCGACCTCCACGGACCGTCCCTGACGGGACCGGCCGCAAGTGACCTACCGTTGTCCGGTGTGGACGGTGGTGAGATCACTCGACTGAGGGTGGACGGGTTGCACTCGATCGCTCACCTCCTACCCAAAGCGGGTGGCCGGTGCGGAGTGTACGAGTTGACCTTCGCCGATGGCCAACGCTACGTGGGACAGGCGGTGGACGTCGTGACGCGGTTCTGTGCCCATCGCCGGACCTGGTCCGACATCGTCGAGATCGCCTTCCGGCGGGTCAGTCGCAGCCAACTCGACGAGGCGGAGCGTGACCAGATCCGCCGGCGCGAGGCAGCCGGGGTGCAGCTTCGCAACGTCGTGCACACCACGGGTCGGCTCAGCGCCAGCGAACTGGACCTTCTCATACCACCGGCGGAGCAGCAGCGCTGGCTGACCGCCGACGAGCCGCAGCCCGTCCGCCTCGCTGACCGGCCGGTCGATTCCACCCTGCGCCACCGCACGAGCCACCGCTTCAGCCGCCTGAAGGCCGACCCTCGGTTCACCGACGAGTTGGCCCGCCTGGTGGGCGTCTACCTGCGCGCCACCATGCCGGCGCCCGCACTGACGGAGCTGAGCTACTGGACGGTCAGCGCGCTCCCGGGCACCAACGCCGGCGCTTACCCACGCCTGTTCACCGTCTCGGTGCACGCTCTGGAGACCCTGTACGTCTGCCACCGAAAACACACCCCGCACGAACTCGAGATCCACCTGAACATCGACCGGTCCGCCGCACGTTCGCGTCTTCGAGCCCGCCTCGGGCTGGCGTTGATGCACACGGCCGAGGCCCGCTACCGGATCCGCCCTGGAGTGCTGGGGCTGCGCTTCACCTCGACGCGATCCGCCCACGACGCGCTCACCAGGCCCGGCATCATCAAGGCTGCCCGAAAGCTCAACCTGGACCTCATGCGCAAAGGGCCGGCGCTGAACTGGAAGACCCACTGCCCGGAGCTCATCGAGCACGTCCTCTCCATCTGACCAGCGAACGTCAGTTAGCGAGGTATGTTCGCCGCTACCAGTTGTTCGGCCTCAACGGGCCCGCAGACTGGGCACAGCGCCGGTAGCCGGGAGCCGCAACGCCTGCTCGGGGTAGTTGCGATCCTCGCCCGCTCCGGAGACCGGGCGCAGCCGGTACTCGGCCCGCCGCCGGAGTCGAGCCGGGACTGGGTCGCGATCCGAATGTAACCGTGCGCGGATCAGGGCAGATCCGGGCGTCAGCCTGGCAGGGCGGTCCGTCACTGCTTCTCGTTCTGCCGCAGCGCTTCCTCAAGCTGGTCTTCGAGGATGATGATCCGGCAGGCGCTTCCACACTGGCGCCGTGGCCGACCATCTGGAGGGCTCGGGCGGACGCAGCCGCACGATCACATCATCGGCACGGCAGCGCCAGCGTGTACCGCTCCGGCGGCGTGGATGAAGGCGCGGATCAGTGTGGTCTCTGCGGCGCTGCGCCAGACCGGGGCGTACTGCAGCACCGGGCCGTCGGTGATGGGCACGAATGCGAGGTCACGACGTTGCCGGGAAGCGGCCGCGTATGACCCGACG
Source organism: Micromonospora sp. AKA38 (assembly GCF_027925725.1). NCBI lineage: Bacteria > Bacillati > Actinomycetota > Actinomycetes > Micromonosporales > Micromonosporaceae > Micromonospora > Micromonospora sp. AKA38. The sequence continues at coordinate 2,119,479 of NZ_BNEI01000005.1, forward strand.
GGGGACACGACGCTGCCGGCGCCGATCGCCGTGAGGGCCTCTTCGAGGGTGGCCGCGGTGGCGCCGCGCCGGATGGGCCGTCCGGACGGTGTCATGGCCGGGGTGTGCGCCTGCCACACGTAGGCCGGAACGGGTCCCTCCAGGTCCACCACCGGGTGATCGCCGAGGTCCTCCATCTCGACCCGGTCCCGTCCGGCTAGCGGATGAGCGGAGGAGACGGCCAGTACCAGCCGCTCGGTGTACAGCTCCGGCCCGACGGTGAGGTCGGGCTCGCGGATGGGCATCCAGAGCAGGCCGATGTCGACCCGGCCGGCGCGCAGCCCGCCGAACGGGTCGGAAGGGAGGATCTCGCGCATGCGCAGCTCGCATCGCGGATGCCGCTGCCGGAACAGGTCGAGGACGGCCGCGATCTCCCGGTGGTGGGTGTCGAAGGTGCCGATGGTCAAGGTGCCGACCTGTCCGCGGGCGGCGGCGGTGGCTTCGTCGATGCCTGCCGTGATCTCGCGGTAGCCCGCGTCGAGCCGGTCGCGCAGTCGCTCGCCGAGCGCAGTGAGGCGCACGCTGCGGCTGGTCCGTTCGAACAGGGCAGCGCCGATCCGGCGCTCCTGGTGTTTGATCGACTGGCTGACCCTCGCCTGGGACACGTGAAGGCGTTCGGCTGTACGCCCGAAGTGGAGTTCGTCGGCCAGTGTCAGGAAGATTTCGATGTCGCGCAGCTCCACCAAGCCGCCTCCCTCCGGTCGTTGCGTTGTCCGGATCCTGCCCCTGAACTGCGTGGATCAGGGGAAGTTTACGGCTTCGGCGCCGAACGATAACCGGTGGCTTAAGCGGCGATTCGATCTTTCGCGTTGTTCCTCCCGGTGGCGGGGGGCGATCGTGCGTCCATGAGCAAAACCTCGATCGACTTGGGACAAGGACATCACCGATGAGCAACGCCGAGGACAACCAGGCCGCCACGCAGCTCTTTCGGCCGGGGGCGTGGCCGCAGGCACTGGAGGCGTCGCAGGTCCTCGCGCTGATCCAGCCGGCTCCGCGCCAGCTGGTTGACCAGCAGGTCGAAGGAGACGGCAAGTGACCTCGGACGCTCGGACGTTGCCGACCGGGTTCGGACGGCTGTGGACCGCCCAGACGGTGTCCTCGCTGGGCGACGGGGTGTCGCGTGCCGCGCTGCCGCTGCTCGCGCTGACGTTGACGCGGGATCCACTGGCGCTCGCCGTCGTCGCGGCCGCAGGGACGCTGCCCTGGCTGCTCTTCGGAGTGCTCGGCGGCGCGCTGGTGGACCGCTGGGACCGCCGGCGTACGATGTGGGTCACGGACGCGGCGCGTGCGGTGCTGCTCGGGATACCCGCGGCGGCTGCCGTGCTCGACGTGCTGACCATTCCACTGCTCGCCATCGTCGCCTTCCTGCTCGGCCTCGGAGGGCTGTTCTTCGACACGGCCGCCACGGCCTATCTGCCGGACCTGCTCGGCCGGCAGCCCGCGCTCCTGCAGCGCGCCAACGCCCGCCTGCGCGGCGCCCAGACCGCCATGTCCGGCTTCGCGGGGCCGCCCGTAGGCAGCGCCCTGCTCGCGCTCGGGCGGGCGGTTCCGCTGCTCGCCGACGCGGTGTCGTTCGCGCTCTCCGCACTGCTCGTGCGATCGCTGCCCGCCGTGCCCCGGCCCGTGCCGCAGGTCCGTGAATCGTTGCTGCGACAGGCGCGAGCCGGCGCCTCGTACGTCTTGCGGGATCGGTTACTGCTCGGGCTCGCGCTGCGTCCGGCAGTCGGGAACGTCGCCTTCCTCGCCGTGGAGACCGTCCTCGCCCTCTTCGCACACGACCGCCTCGGCATCGACACCTACGGCTTCGGCCTACTCCTCACCGCGGAGGCCACCGGCGGTCTGCTCGGCGCGGGAATCGCCTCCCGCCTTGGCCGACGACTCGGCACCGGCACCGCACTGACCTGCACAGCCGCCCTCGAAGGGCTTGCCATCCTGGGCCTGGCCGCTGCCCCGAACCCGTACGTCGCCGGTCTCGCGCTCGCCGTTTGCGGAGCGGGAATGGGCGCCACGATGGTGCTCGGCCCCTCCCTGCGGCAGACGATCGTCCCCGCCCACCTGATGGGCCGGGTCGCCTCCACGTCCCGCATGCTCGCCATGTGCGCCGCCCCACTCGGCGCCTTCCTCGGCGGGTGGCTCGCCACCGCCTACGACGTACGCACCCCGCTCTACGCCGCCGCGGGCCTCCTCCTCGCCATGACCGCCGTCACGGCGACCATGACCAGCAACCGCCGAGTCGAGGCAGCACTGCGTGGTTCCTCCGACCCTGAGAGTCCGGCAACCCACAGCAGGCCCGCCCAGGTGACCGATGCAGTCATGACTGCCTGATCCGTGCACCCGCCACCTTTGACGTCACGACCGCCGGAAAGGCATCAGATGCTCTACTCGACCGCACGCGTCGTCACCGACCGCCCCCACCGCTACCTCAAGCAACTGGTCTCGCACATGGGGCACAAGGTGCCCACCGAGCTCGACGAGGAACGCGGGTCCGTCATCTTCAGCCTCGGCAGGTGCCTGCTGGTGGCCTCGACAGCCCACTTCGACATGATCGTCGAAGCCGGCGCGGCGGACGCCGCGGCGGCGGTGGAGGACACCATCACCAGCCACCTGCTGCGCTTCGCGACCAAGGACCCTCTCGTCGTCGACTGGCTGCCCTTGGTGCGACCCGCGACCACCGAGGATGACGGCGCTCTCCTCGCCCTCGACCGTGCGGCGTGGACCGCCGGGTCTGGGCTCCCCTCGACTCGGTTCGAGGAGCGGACGGCGTACTTCAACGAACGACGGAAGCCCGAGTCCCACCTGGTCGCCGCTCTCGGCGGCCAGATCGTCGGCGCAGTCAGCACCCATCAGACGACCCCGTTCCCGGAAGGGGCTCACGTCTTCGGCCTGTGGAACCTGGTGGTAGCCGAGCCGGCCCGCCGCATGAGCATCGCCTCAGCCCTGCTGACGGCCGCCGAGCGTCGTGTCGGCGCTCAGGGCGCCAAGAAGATCGGACTGCGCGTCCTGGCGACCAACACCGGCGCCCTACGGCTCTACGAACGGCACGGTTACGCCGTCGAAGGCCGACACGTCGACGAGTTCCTGATCGACGGCAGCTACGTCGACGACATCAGCATGGGCAAGCGCCTGACGTCGCCCCGCGCCGGGGACCGTCTGATGGTGTCCTGGTAGCCACCGCGGCTGGCGAGGTGGATCGCGAAAGCCGAGGCGGGCGGGACATCGCCGGACCGCAGGCGGAACAACGGCAGGAGTGCCTCGGCCGCCGCCGGTCCTCGGCGGTCACTGGTGCTCAGAAGCCCTCGTCGAGCGCCGCCCGGACGAACGCGCAGAGCCGGTCGTTGGCCTCGTCCGAGCCGACCGTGATCCGGACACCGGCGCCGGGCAGCGCCATCACCAGGATGCCGGCCGCCCGGGCCCGGTCGGCGAACGGCGCCGCCCGCTCTCCCAGCGGCAGCCACACGAAGTTGGCCTCGCTGGGCGCCACGGTGAGCCCCAGGCCCCGCAACGCGTCGATCAGGCCGGCGCGCGCCGTCACCAGGTCCGCGCACCGCCGGGTCAGCTCCGGCGTGACCTCCGGCGCCAGGCTCGCCACGGCCGCCGCCTGGGCGAGCGCGTTGGGGAAGAACACCGCCCCGGTCAGCGCCGCCGCCGGGAGCAGCCGGGGCGGCACCACGGCGTAGCCGACGCGCAGCGCGGCCAGCCCGTACGCCTTGGAGAAGGTGCGCAGCACGCAGACGTTGTCGTACGCCCGGAACAGCTCCATCCCGTCCGGCGCGTCCGGGTCGGTGACGAACTCCCGGTACGCCTCGTCCACGATGACCGGGACGTCGGCCGGGATCCGGTCGAGGAACGCGCGCACCTCGGCGCGGCGCAGCGCCGTCCCGGTCGGGTTGTTGGGGTGGCAGAGCAGCACGCAGCGGGTCCGGTCGGTCACCGCGTCCGCCATCGCGGGCAGGTCGTGGTCGTAGCCGTCCAGCGGCACCGGCACCGCGGTCGCACCGGCGTTGCGGACGATCAGCGGGTAGCCCTCGAACGACAGCGCCGCGTGGACGACCTCCGGCCGGGGGCCCAGCGACTGCACCAGGTGCTGGCACAGCCCGGCCGAGCCGGGGCCGACCACTATCGACTCCGGTCCCACCGCCAGCCGGGCGGCCAGCGCGGCCACCAGCGCCGACGAGGTGCGGTCCGGGTACCGCTGGAGGGTCGCGGCGCCGTCGGCGACGATCCGCCGGATGCCCGGCAGCGGCGGGTACGGCGTCTCGTTCATCGACAGGTCGACCGGCGGCGTGTCGACGGCGGTGGCAGGGGTCATGATCGCTCGCTTCTTGACGGGGCCGGCGGGGACGGGACGCGGGCGTGCCGGTCGGTGAGCAGCCCGAGCTGGTAGAGCCGGTCGACGAGGGAGAGCGGCCGGACGTCCGTGCCGGAGAGGTTGCCGGCGGTGAGCCCGAGCAGCCTCGGGTTGGCGGCGGTGCGGCGCATCATCCGTACGCCGAGCAGTTTCGGCAGCCCGGAGACGCTGGTGATCATGCGGGAGGCGTTGTGGCTGACGGTCGCGACGTGGTCGAGGCGGGGCCGGCGCGCGGCCTCGAAGGCCCGCAGCGCCCGGTCGACGGACGCCGGCGCCGGCGTGCCGCCCTCGGCCGCCAGGCTGGCCGCGAGCGTCTCCGCGTCGCCCAGGGAGCTGTTCACGCCCTGCGCGGCCATCGGGTGCACCGCGTGCGCCGCCTCGCCGACCAGCGCCAGGCCGGGCACGGCCAGGCGGTCGGTGCGCAACCGGTAGACCGCGAGGAGTTGGCGGCGGTGCAGGCTGGCCCGGATCGCGGCGCCGATCGGCCGGACCGCCGGCACGTCGGCGAGCAGCCGGTCGCACCAGGCGCCCAGGTCGGCCCGGCCCCGGAACTCGTCCCCCGTCACCTGGACGTAGAGCCGGCACCGCCCGCCCGGCAGCGGGTAGACCAGGCACAGGCCGCGCCCGGTCCGGTACGCCGTCACCTCGTCGGCCACCTCGGCGTCGGCCACGTCGAACGCGACCAGGCCGTGCGGGTACTCGCGGCGTTCGACAGTCACGCCGGCCGCCCGCCGCAGCGGGGAGGACATGCCGTCCGCGGCGACCACCAGCGCCGCCGGAACGTCCTGCTCGCCCCCGTCGCCGGCGACCCGGACGCCGGTGACCCGCCCGTCGTCGGCACGCAGCGGGCCGGTCACCCGCCGGCCCCACCGGACCTCCACGGTGGCGGGCAGCCCGTCGGCGAGCACGCCGCGCAGGTCGCCGTAGTCGGCGCAGAGGATCTCCCGGTACCCGCCCGGCAGGCCGGCGTAGTCGAGGCAGAGCAGCGGCCCACCGTCCGGGTCCCGGATGGCCAGCCGCCCGACCGGGCGGGCGCCGGTGGCGCGCAGGGCGTCGAGGACCCCCCACGAGTCGAGGATGCGGACCGTCTCGGGCTGGAGGATCTCGCCCTTGGCGATCGACGCGGGGGTGCGCTGGCGGTCGAGCACGAGCACCCGCAGCCCGAGCGCGCCCAGCGCGCGGGCGCTCGCCAGGCCGCCGGCGCCGGCGCCCACCACCACGACGTCCGCGCTCATCGGGCCACCGCGCCGGGCGCGACGTCCGGCCGCCCGGCGGTGGCCCGGCGGTACTCGCCGAGCGCGCGCAACGCGACCGCCTGGGTGATCACCGCGTTGGGGTAGCGCATGTGGTGGCGGATGTAGTTGCACACCCGGGCCGCCGGCCACCCGCCGTCCGGGCCGGCCGCCGCCACCAGCCAGGCGACGCCGCGCTCGACGGCGACGTCGACGTCGGGATCGCCGGTGGCGAGCAGGCCCTGGACGGCCCACGACGTCTCCTCGACCGTGCCGGGCGTGCCGTCGCCCGGGCCCCACGAGCCGTCCGGCAACTGCGTCCCGCGCAGCCACCGGACCGCGCCTCGCACCACCTCGTGCCGGGCGTGGCCGACCCGCGACAGCGCGCCCACCACCACGGCCGTGCCGGAGGTGTGGTCGCGGTACCAGAGGTTCTCGAACGTGCCGTCGGGCGCCGCCCGGGTCAGCAGCCAGGCCGCCGCCCGGACGATCGCCGGGTGGTCGTCGGGATGGCCGGCCTCGTGCAGGGCGAGGATCGCCTGGCTGGTGATGGCCGGGCAGGGACCGTCGTTGGCGAGTTGCGTGTCGCGGACCCACAGGCTCCACGAGCCGCGGCTGTCCTGGCGGTCGACCAGCCAGGCCAGGCCGGTACGCAGCACCGGGTCGGCGGCGGCGTCCGGATAGCCGGCGAGCGCCGACAGGATCTCGGCGGACTCCAGCGTCACCGGCCAGCCGCCCACGTTGGAGTAGCTCCACCCGCCCGGCGGCACGTCAAGCACCTCGAACGCGGTGGGCTTCTGGGTGGCGTGGAAGACGTCGCGGGTGGCCCGCAGCCGCGGGTCGGCGGCGTACCCGGCGGCGGCCAGGCCGGTCACCGCGTACCCGGAGCGGGTCAGGTCCAGGTTCGTCACGGCGTCCCAGGCGCCGTCGGGGCGGACCGCCCGCCGCAGCCAGCCGACCACGGCCGCGGCGATGTCCGGCGCCTCGCCGCTGCGGGCCAGCCCGAGCAGCACCAGCGCGGCGGGCCACGGGTCCTCGCTGAACGCGCCGGTGCGGCCCTCGTGGTCGAAGATGGCGCGCAGCAGGCGGACCGCCACCGGGCGGGCCCGGCGCAGCGTGGCCCGGCGCAGGCGGCCGGCGGGCAGCAGGTCGGCCTGCATCAGGGCGAGACCGACGAAGGGCGCGGTGCGGAACGACAGCCGCCGGCGGCGGACCCGGTCGAACAGCACGATCTCCAGCGGCAGCCGGCGCAGCGGACCGGCCTCGGCGGTCATCCCGGCCATCGTGAGCAGTTGGCGGCAGAGCAGCGAGATGGCCCGGTCGGTGACCGCGTCGACGCCGCCCATCCCGGCCAGCCGGGCCCGGCCGGCGGCGATCGCCTCGGCGCTGGCCGCCGGGGCGCTCAGCGCCAGCGCCGCGACCGCGACCGCGGTCGGGACGACCTCGCTCTCCGCGCCCACCACGCCGCCCCAGCCGCCGTCGTCGTGCTGCTGCCGGCGCAGCCAGCCGGTGCCGGCGTCGACCAGGTCGGCGCTGCCCACCGGGTCGGCGGCGTGCAGCGCGGCCACCGCGCCGGCGGTGCCCAGCACCGAGGCGGGCGGGTCGTCGCCGAAGACGCCGTCGGGGCGTCGGCGGCGCAGCAGCGCCTCGGCGCCGGCGGTGATCGCTCGCCCCACGGCCTCGGCGGTGACAGCGGTCATGGCGCGTCCTCCAGGGACATTCGACGGGGGGTGGCCAGGGCCAGGTCGGCGGGGGCCGGCCCCAGTTCGTGCCGGGCGCGCATGCCGCGCTGCGCCCACCAGGTCAGCGCCACCATCGGCAGCGCGAGCACGAGTTGCACCGCGACGCCGAGGCCGAGCCCCACCACGGCCGAGGCCAGCACGACCCGCTCGACGACCAGCACGGAGTGGGCGCGCAGCGCCACCATGACGGGCATGTCGGTGTGGTGCGCCAGCAACGGCCTCAGCGCGGCGAGGCCCACGACGCCGACGACGAGCAGGGTCGCCAGGTAGCCGGCCCGCCCGCTCCGGTCGGCCAGCAGGCCGGCGGTGAGGGCCGCGCCGAGCGTGCCGGCGTAGAGCGCCAGCACGGTCCGGACCGCGAACGGGACACCGCGCCCGACCGGCAGCGTCCGGTAGCCGCCCGCGCGGTCGCCGTCGATGTCCCGCAGCGCCCCGACGAGGTTGGACATGGCGTCGTGCGCCCAGAACGCGACGGTCAGCGCCAGCAGGACGGGCAGGACCGGGGACGGGTCCGCCGGCAGCCCGACGGCGAGCGCGCCGTAGAGCAGCGCGACCGCGCCGAGCCCGCCGCGCACCAGGTTGCCGGCGAACCCGCGGGCCTTGAACCAGCGGCTGTAGGCGACGATGCCGCAGCCGGCCAGCAACGCCGCCGTCGTGGTGCCCCAGCCGCCGGCCACGGCGAGGACCGCGAGGACCGCGAAGCAGGCGAACCCGCACCCCAACGCGGTACGCGCGCCCAGCCGGCTGGACGGGATCGGCCGGTGCGGCTTGCTGCCGGCGTCCAGCTCCCGGTCGAACCAGTCACCGAGGTAGTGGCCGCCGAGCCAGCCGGCGGTGGGCGCCGCCCAGGCCGACAGGAGCCGCCACGGATGGTGGGCTCCGTCGACCACCGCCGCCCCGCCGAGACCCACCAGCCCGACGTACCAGAGCGTGTAGGGCCGCCAGGTCTCCACGTGCGCCCGCAGCGCCCGGGCGGCTCTCACGCCATCTCGCTCGTCATCCAACGCGCGATGCTGGCCAGCACGTCCGCGCTCGCGGAGGGGGCGAGCACGGCCAGTTCGGCCCGGGCCCGCTCGGCGTGCTCCGCCATCCGCCGACGCGCGCCCTCCACCGCGTCGACGTCGCGGAGCAGGGCGGTGACCCACTCGACGTCGCCGGGGCCGGCGCCGCGCCGGTGCAGCACCGCCATCAGCTCGACGCGGTCCGTGTCGGTGGCCGCGTCGTACGCCAGCAGCAGCGGCAGGGTCGGTCGGCCGTTGTTGAGGTCACTGGTCGCCGGTTTCCCGGTCTGCTCCGGGGTGGCGACGTAGGACAGCAGGTCGTCGCGGATCTGGAACGCCGTGCCGAGGTGCTCGCCGTAGCGGGCCAGCGCGGACGCCACGTCCGGTTCCGCGCCGCCGAGCAGGGCGCCGATGTGGCACGCGGCGCGGAACAGGGAGCCGGTCTTGAGGCGGATCATCTCCGCGTACCACCGGGCGCCCTCGTCCAGGTCGCCGACGAGTTGGGCCTCGACGGCCTGGCCCCGGCACAGGTCCTGTCCCGCCTCGGCCAACGCGGCGACCGCGGCGACGACGTGGCCGGGCGGGACCGCGCCGCCACCGTCCACGATGGCCTGGAACGCCTGGAAGATGAGGTGGTCGCCGGTCACGATGGCGTTCGGGATGCCGAACGCGACCGGGACCGCCGGCCGGCCGCGGCGCATCGTGTCGGCGTCGATGATGTCGTCGTGCACGAGCGTCGCGACGTGCAGATACTCCATGCCGAGCGCAGCGGCGAGCACGTCCCGGGGCGAGCCGCCCACCGCCTGGGCGGCGTGCAGCGTCATCATCGGGCGGAGCAGCTTGCCGGCGGGCAGCAGCGCGTACCGGGCGATCGCGGCGGGCTGCTCGGTCGTCTCCGGCCACCGCCGGAGGAGTTCGGCGCGCAGCAGCCGTCCCGATTCGCTTCGGGCCAGGTCGTCGATGAAGGGCGGATATCTCGTGAAGCCAGCAACCGTCATGACGCGTCGACCCTTTCACGAAGGCTCGGCTAGTCGCCACGCGAGACGTTACCGGCCGGAACTCCCGCGAACAACCATTGATAAATGTGCCGATTCATGGGTGGAGGCGAATACGATGACGATATTCTTCGGCAAATTGGACGATGCGCAGTCAAATCGTCGACGGCCCGGCGCACCGGTGGGTAAGGGACGTGTGGCGGCTCGACCGGTCAGGCGGGCGCGAACTCCATCAGCGTGAGCCCGTCGGGGCCGTGCCAGGTGCGCCGGGGCGCCAGACCCGCGGCGGCGGCCAGCGCGGCGTGCTCGGCCGCGCTCCGCTCGCGGCCGCCCACCAGCACCAGCATCCGCAGGTCGTACGGGGACAGGTGCGGCACGTGCGGCACGGTCGGGAGCACCTCGATGACCAGCACCCGACCGGTGTCGCCGGCCGCCTCCGCGCAGCGGCGCAGGATCGCCGTCGCGTGGTCGTCGCTCCAGTCGGTCAGCGCGCGGGACACCACGTAGACGTCCGCGCCGGTCGGCAGCGGGGCGAAGAAGTCCCCGACCACGCCCGTGGCCCGGTCGGCGAGGCCGTGCTCGGCGAACGTCGCGACGGCGGTCGCCACCGGCTCGCCGCGGTCGACGAGCGTGCCGCGCAGGTGCGGGTGGGCGCTGAGCAGTTCCCGCAGCAGCCCGCCGGAGCCCCCGGCGACGTCGACCACGTGCGTCACCTCGGCCCAGGGGTAACGCGTCGCCACCTCGGGCGCGGTGAACCGCTGCTGGCTGAGCATCAGCGCGTCGAAGTAGGCGCGGTGGTCCGGGTGGGCGTCGAGGTCGGCCCAGAAGTCCCGGCCGTGCACCGCCCCGTAGCCGGGTTGGCCGGTGCGGACCGCGTGCGGCAACCCGGCGAAGGCCAGGTCCATCCGCGCGCCGAGACCGCCGAGGTCCAGGTCGGCGCCGTGCCCGCCGCCGTTGCGGTCGCAGAGCAGCTCACCCACGTCGGTGAGCGCGAAGACGTCCGGTGACACCTCGACGAACACGCCCCGGTGGGTCAGGTAGCGCAGCAGCCGGCCGAGCGCGCCCGGGTCCGCGTCGCACGCCGCGGCCAACGCGTCCAGGCTCGTGACGCCGGCCGCGATCCGGTCCGGCACGCGGAGGGTCACCGCCGTGCGTACCGCGAACGGGGTCGCAAGATCGGTGAGCCGGTCGAGCCGCGCGGCCGCGTCCCGGTCCACGTTCGCATCGATCGCCACGAGTCTCCCCTCCCCCACCGACGGGCCCGGATCATGGCCCGCGGCCCCGAATGATCCCAAGCCGGCCTCCGGCGCGTCAACGACGACGCTGGTGAGGACATTCACGATCGTGGAAGAATGTGGCGACGGGGCCGTCGCGCGCAGACCGGAGGACCATCGATGACCACTTCCACCGCCGTCGACGTGCGGCTCGTCGCCGGAGCCCTGGGCGCGCAGATCCGCGGCATCGACCTCAACACGCTCACCGACGCCGGTTTCGCGCTGGTCCACGACCTCCTGCTGAAGCACCAGGTGGTGTTCCTGGCCGACCAGACCGGGCTGACCCCCGAGGCGCACGTCGCGTTCGGCCGCCGCTTCGGCGAGGTCGAGCTGCACCCCTACCTGCCCCGGCTGGAGGGGCACCCGGAGATCGTGGTCATCGACTCCACCGACGGCGGCAAGGTCGACGTCTGGCACACCGACATGACGTTCCACCAGAGCCCGCCGATCGCGTCGATCCTGCACCTGACCGAGCTGCCGGAGGTCGGCGGCGACACCATGTGGACCAACCAGTGCCGGGTCTACGAGGCGCTCTCCGCACCGCTGCGCGACCTGCTCGACGGGCTCACCGCCATCCACGTCATCCGGATCGGCACCGAGTTCACCAGCCGCGCGGAGCACCCGGTGGTGCGCGTCCACCCGGAGACCGGGCGTCGCTCGCTGTACGTCAACCGGCTCTTCACCTCGCACATCCCGCAACTGACCCGCACCGAGAGCGACGCGCTGCTGGAGCACCTGTTCCGGTTCTCCGAGAGCCCGCAGTTCACCTGCCGGTACCGCTGGCGGGTCGGCGACGTCGCGGTGTGGGACAACCGGGTCACCCAGCACTACGCGATCAACGACTACGACGGTCTCCGGCGCGGGCAGCGCATCACCGTGCTCGGCGACCACCCGGCCGGCGACCCGCCCCGGTGGGAGCACTACGCCCCGGCGCCGGGCGAGCGCTACTGGCCGGACCGGGTCAACGCGGTGGAGAGCTACTGACCGCGTCGCTCACCAGGTGACCGGGAACGACGCGATGCCGCCGTTCATCCGGTCGTGCCGCCACGGGATGTCCTCGACCGGCACCGCCGGCGCCAGCTCCGGCATCCGGTCGAGCAGCACCCCGAGGGAGAGTTCCACCTGCATCCGGCCCAGCGCCGTGCCGAGGCAGAAGTGCGGCCCGAAGCCGAAGGTCAGATGCGGCACGGTGGGCGTCCGGTCGATGTCGAAGACGTTCGGGTTCCGGAAGTGCCGGGGATCGCGGTTGCCGGCCCAGGGCAGCGCCATCACGCACTCCCCGGCCCGCATCGCGACGCCGCCGAGGACCAGGTCCTCGCGCACCACCTGGACCCGGAACATGCTGCTCACCGACGTGTAGCGGAGAATCTCGTCGGTCGCGGCGGACAGCTTCTCCGGGGCCGCGCGCAGCTTCGCCAACTGCTCCGGGTGCTGGAACAACGCGCGCAGGCCGGCACTCGTGGAGTTGATCTCCAGGCCGCCGAGCAGCACCCCCATCGCCAGCTCGACCAGCTCGGCGTCGACCAGCTCGTGCGCGTCCTGGCCGCGTACCCACGCCGAGAGCAGGTCGTCGCCGGGCGCCGCCCGTTTCCCGGCGAGCTGCCCGGCCAGGTAGGCCCGCAGCTCGGCCTGCGCGTCGGCGGCGCCGGCGGAGCCGTACGCGGTGATCGAGTTGAGGCCGGAGATCCAGTCGTAGAAGCGGGGGCGGTCGGCGACCGGCACGCCGAGCACGTCGCACACCACGTGCACCGGCAACGGCGCCACCAGCCCCGCCACCAGGTCGGCCGGGCGGGGACCGGCGAGCATGGCGTCGACCAGACCGTCCACCAGCCGTCGTACCCGGGGCCGGAACGTGTCCATCCGGCGCGCGGTGAACGCGCGGCTCGCCACCCGGCGCACCACCGCGTGCGCCGGACCGTCCATGTTCAGCTCCCGCGGGCCGGTGGCGCCCGACGCCTCGGTCGCGCCCAGCGGCAGCCGGGAGAACCGGGCGTCGGCCAGCACCGTGCAGCAGTGCTCGTAGCTGAGCACCAGCCAGGCGGCCCGGCCGTCGGGCAGCCGCACCCGGCTGACCGGGTCGCTGACCACCATGTCGAGCAGCTCGGCGGGCAGATCGCCGGTGAACGGCTCGAACGGATAGGCGCGCGGGCCGGAATTGACGGCCACGTCGAGGTCCACGTCGGACATCGGGTAAGACTCCAACACACGTTAGTCCGGCGTCAATATCTGTTGACGGTGGCGGCGACCTTCCGCGTACGGACGTCCATCGCCTAGCATCTGTGGTCCGGAGCTGCCGTTTCACGTGCGGATTGGTCGGATTTGACTGCGCCTTTGCGAATTCTGATGTCGACGTGGGGCTGGCGGTCGCATTTCTACAGCCTGGTCCCGCTCGGTTGGGCGCTCCAGGCGGCCGGGCACGAGGTGCGGGTGGCCAGCCATCCCTCGCTGGTCGCGGCGATCACCTCGGCCGGGCTCGCGGCGGTGCCGCTGGGCGAGGACGTCGACTTCGCCGAGGCGTTCGCGGGACGGATCGGCGCGGTGGGCGACCTGGACCGGCCCGGGGCCCAGCCGACGGACCGGCTGGAACCCGCGATCACCGCCGACGGCGGCGTGGTCCGGTTCGCCGACGCCCTGCTCGACGACCTGGTCGCGTTCGGCCGGGCCTGGCAACCGGACGTCCTGGTCTGGGAGCCGTTCAACCTGGCCGCGCCGGTGGCCGCCGCCGCGCTGGGCGTGCCAGGCGTGCTGAACCTGTGGGGGCCGGACTCCTCGGTGACGCTCCGGCTGGACCCGGAGTCGGTGCTCGGGCCGCTCGCCGCCCGGTTCGGGCTCGCCGCCGCCGACGTGTCGCCGCACGGCGACCTGACGCTCGACCCGGCGCCGCCGCCGCTCCAGGCGCCGACCGCCCGCCCGGGGCGGCCGGTGCGCTTCGTGCCGTACAACGGCACGGCCGTGCTGCCGCCCTGGCTGCACCGGCCGGCGGCCCGGCCGCGGGTCTGCGTCACGGCCGGCACCATGATGGCCGGTGTCGGGCTGCACGACCGGCTGGACCTGACCCGGGTGATCCGGTCCGTGGCCGAACTGGACGCCGAGGTCGTCGTGGTGGTCGAACCCCGGCAGCAGCGCGGCCTGGGCCCGCTGCCGGCGAACGTCCGGCTGGCCGACGCGCCGCTGGCGATCCGGCTGGTGCTGCCGACCTGCGCCGCGCTGGTCCAGCAGGGCGGGGCCGGCACCACCATGACCGCGCTCACGTACGGCGTGCCGCAGCTCATCCTGCCGCAGGTCAGCGACCAGCACTTCAACGGCGAACGGCTGGCCGCGACCGGTGCCGGCACCTGGTTGGCGCCCGAGCACGCCGGCGGCGCGACACTGCGGGACGCCGTCGGCGAGCTGATCGGCGACGGCCCGGCGCGCACGGCCGCCGCGTCGATGCGGGACCGGATCCGCGCGCTGCCCAGCCCCGCCGAGGTGGTGCCGGTCCTGACCGCCCTCGCCCGGCGCACCCGGACCTGACCAGCCGCCAGAGGAGTCGCAGATGACGCAGCCGCAGCCCGTTCCGTACCCGCTCGCTCCGGCTCCCACGATCTACCACCCGTCACCGGACTACACCCGGTTGCGGGAGACCTGCCCGGTGGCCCGCGTCGAGCTGCCCGACGGGGCGTCGGCGTACCTCGCCACCCGGCACGCCGACGTCCGCCGGGTGTTCACCGACCACCGGTTCAGCCGGGCCGCCGCGGCCGGGCCGAACCGGCCGACCCGCGAACTCGGCTCGCTCGCCGAGGACTCACTCATCGGCATGGACCCGCCCCGGCACACCACGATGCGCCGGGCGGTGTCGCACGCGTTCACCGTGCGCCGGGTGGAGGAGCTGCGCCCGACGGTGGCGGCGCTGGTGGCCGACATGATCGACCGGATGGAGGCGGCGGGCCGCCCGGCCGACCTGATCACCCACCTCTCCGCGCCGCTGCCGATCTACGTGATCAGCAAGCTGTTCGGCATCCCGGAACGCGACCAGGAGCGGGTCCGGGAGTGGTCCGACGCGCTTGTCGGCGACTGGGACGCCGACCCGGCGGCCCCGCAGGCGGCGCTGGACGCGTTCCAGGAAATGATCACCGAGCGCCGGCGACGGCCCGGCGACGACCTGATGAGCGCGCTCATCGCCGCCTGGGACGCGCACGAGGACCTCACCGAACGGGAGCTGGTGTCGGTCACCGCCGGCATCTTCGTGGGCGGGCACGAGACCACCACCAACCAGCTCAACCTGTTCCTGCTGGTGCTGGCCCGCCACCCGGAGCAACTGGCCGGGCTGCGCGGCGACGACCCGGCCGCGGTCGCCCGCGCGGTCGAGGAGCTGTCCCGCTTCATCCAGCTCGGTGACAACGGCGTGCTGCTGCCCCGGGTGACCACCGAGGAGGTGGAGCTGGGCGGCGTACGCCTGCCGGCCGGCTCGGCGGTGATGCCGGCGATCGCGTCGGCCAACCGGGACGCCACGGTGTTCCCCGACGCGGACACGCTGGACCTGGCCCGCGCGCACAACCCGCACCTGGCGTTCGGCGCGGGCCCGCACCACTGTCTCGGCGCGGCGCTGGCCCGGATGGAACTCCAGGAGGCGCTCGGCGCGCTGCTGCGCCGGCTGCCCGGCCTACGGCTCGCGGTCGACGAGTCGGAGCTGCGGTTCCGGCCGGGACTGGTGGTGCGCAGTCTGGAGTCGTTGCCGGTGACGTGGGACGACAGGTGACCGGTCAGCCGCCGACCGACCCGGGCGTGACCCGGGTCGGCGCCGCCGCGTCGAGCGCCGCCTCCACGGCGACCTCCTCCACGCCGCGCAGCAGGCGCTCCGCCTGCGCCTCGGTGAAACTCGCGAAGTCGAAGATCACCTGGAGGTGCACGGTCCCCGGCTGGTCCTCGACCGTGATGAACGCCTGCTCGGGAAGGTGGTCCAGCGGGCCGTCCCAGACCAGGAACGTCTCGGCGGCCCGGCGCCGGAACGTGTCCGCGGTCACCGGCTCGTCGCGGGCGTGGTCGTCGGCCGCCGCCCGGGTGGTCACCCGCCGGTCGTTGATCCGGCAGCTCACGCGCGCCGGGTAGCCGCGCTCCGCGTCCAGTCGGGCCTCGGTCTCGGCGAGCTGCGTCGGGTCGTAGTAGGCGTACATGCCGGCGGTCATCGAGGCCCGCCGGGCCCGGGACACCACCTCGTCCACAGTGGTGTCGGCGGTGTCGACGGTCAGCACGCCGTTCTGGCTGAGCGGGGCGATCGCCTCGGCGAAGCCCGGCCGGAACCGGTTGCCCACGATCAGCTTCGCGGTGAGCGGACTGACGCCGGTGGCCCGGCCGATCGCGACGGCGATGACCGCGAGCAGGACGCGCGAGGTGTCCGTCCGGGTCCGCCGGGCGACGGCACGCACCGCGAGGTACGCCGCGGGCGAGCTGAACCGGCCGTGCCAGTACCGGTGGCCCCGCCGACCGCCGCCGGGTCGGGGCGGGCCGAACGTCAGCGGCGGGACGGACCGCAGGTGCGACGCCCAGTGGCGGACGGCCCGGTCGCTGACCCGCCGCAGCGGCGGCGTCTCCTCCCGCCGCCCGAGGTCGAGGATCTGCACGGTGCGCGGGTCGTGGCCACGGCGGACGGCCGGCCCGACCAGCCCGAGGTCCGCCAGGAGCAGCGACGTGGCGGTCCCGTCCACCACCAGGTGGTCGAAGGTCAGCACCCGGTGCACCGGCGCGCCCCGGTGCCGGACCACCGCCATCCGCACCGACCAGTCCCGGTACAGGTCGTAGGGGGCCAGCAGGCGGGCGTGCCCGAGCTGGTAGGCGAACGTCGCCACGTCGGCCGGGTCGGCGTCGTCCGGCACGTCCACCACGTCGAGCACCGTCTCCCCGGCGGCGGACACGACCTGGCACGGCCCGCCCCGGTCGTCGGCGCCGAGCCGCATCCGCAACGCCGGGTGCCGGGCCAGCAGGTCGGCCAGCTCCGCCGCCATCTGCTCGACCGTGACGCCGGCCGGCACCGGATGGGCGCCGCTGACGTTGTGCGTCCACCCGGTCTCCCGCATGTCCTCAAGGATCGCCTTCTGACCCCAGGTCAGCGGCGCGGTCCCGGCCCCGGGGCCGGCGAACGGGACGGGGATCCGCACCTCGGCCGTCTGCGCGATCACCGGGCTATCAGAGCAACGCGCATCGGCACGTGTCAACGTCCGGACGGACCGTTACGCTGCCGTCCATGCCGGACCGCGTACGCGTCTGCGTCATCGCTGCCGACGGCTCGCCGGACGAGCTGGCCCGGTGCCGGGCGGTGCTCGACCGCGACGAGCGGGCCCGCGCCGCCGCGCTCGGCTCACCCTGGCTTCGGGACCGGTTCACCGTCGCGCACGGCGCGCTGCGCGTCCTGGCCGGGCACGCGGTGGGCGTCCCGCCGTCCGCGCTCGTCTGGCGCCGGGGCCGGCACGGCAAGCCGACGTCGGACGGGCCGCACACCAGCCTGTCGTACTCCGGCTCGCTGGTCGCGGTGGCGATCAGCCGGGACCGCCCCGTCGGGGTGGACATCGAGCACCTGCCGCCGGGCCGGGACCCGGTCGGACTGGCCGCGCGGTTCTTCCACCCGGCGGAGGCCCGGCACGTCGCCGCCGGGGCCGACGCCGGGGAACGGGCGCGGCGGTTCACCCGGCTGTGGGTCCGCAAGGAGGCGGTGGTCAAGGCGGCCGGGGGCCGGCTCTGGCCCAACCTGGCGGTGGCGGTCCACCCCGACGACGTGGTCGCGTGCGTCGAGCCGGCCGGCGCGTACCGGGTCGCCGACCTGGTCACGCCGGCCGGGTACCGGGGGGCGGTCGCGTCGCCCGGCGACGCGCCGTACACGGTCGAGTTCCACCCGTTGACACTCGCCGATGTGCTTTGCTCTGATGGGTCCATGCTGGAGCGCATGATCGACCCGCCGGCACCCCGGTGCTAGAACACGACACGTCGACCACGTCGCCGCAGCGCGACCAGGTGGTCGAGAGCCTCACGGCGTTGCTGGGCCGCATGCTCAGGCCGGCCGCCCCGGTCACCGAGCGAACCCAGCTGATGGACGACCTCGGCCTCAGCTCGTCGCTCGCCCTGGAGCTGCTGCTGGAGCTGGAGGACGAGCTGGAGATCCAGATCGACGTGGAGGATCTGGACGAGGACCGGATGACCACCCTCGGCGACCTGGCGGACTACATCACCGCCAACTCCACGCCCCGTTGAGCACGGCGAACGGGCGGCAGCCGGCCCTGAGCGTGGTGGTGCCCGCGCACAACAACGGCTCCGCCCTCGACGCGACGCTGCACTCGCTCACCCGGCAGACCCTGCCGCGCGACGACTTCGAGGTGATCGTCGGCGACGACGGCTCCACCGTCGCGCTGGGCCCGGTCGTGGACCGCTACCGCGACCGGCTGGCCGTCGAGTACGTGCGCAGCGACACCAACCGGGGGCGCAGCGCCAACCGCAACGCGGCGGCGGCACGCGCCCGGGCCGACACGTTGATGTTCCTGGACGCCGACACGGTGGCGCACCCCGGGTTGCTGGCCCGGCACCGGGACTTCCACGCCGGCCGGGCCGGCCGGCCCGGGGTCCTGCTCGGCCAGCGCTACGACCTGGACTGGGCCGGCACGGACGCGCTGCGTCGGGGCGAGCCGATCGTCCCGGCGATGCTGGACGCCGAGCGCGGCGACCCGCGCCTGGAGGACATCGCCCACCCGCAGCGGATGCGCGACTTCCCGAGCGCGCCCTGGGTGCTCGGGCTGACCCACAACGCGTCGGTCGACCGCCCGTCGTTCCGGCGGGTCGGCGGGTTCGACGAGGCCATGGTGAAGTGGGGCTTCGAGGACCTCGACTTCTTCTACCGGGTCTTCCACCTGCACGGCGCGCCGCCCGAGCTGTTCCACCTCGACGTCGACGCGTGCTCGTACCACCTGCCCCACTTCCGGCGGACCACCAACGGGCTCGCCTCGATGGACAACATGAAGTACATGTTGCGCAAGCACCTGCGCTACGACATCGAGGTGCTGTACGCGATCAACACGTTCGGCCGGCACCTGGGCCGCATCCGCCTCTACCGGGACGCGATCGACGCGTACCGGCGGGCCGGGCTGGGCCGGCCGGCCGTGCTGCCCGCCACGCTCCGGGAGGAGCTGGCCACCAGCCGGGCGTTGCTGATCGGCCACGGCGTGTCCACGGTGGACGTCGGCGCCGGGTCGCACACGTTCGACCACTCGGCGCCGCCCGGCGACACGAACTCGCACCTGCTGGGCACCGTGCTCCAGCAGTTCCGGACCGGCGCGCTGGACGTGATCGTCAACGTCGACCTGTGGCGCTGTCTGCTCCCCGAGGACCTGCCGGCGTTCCTGACCCGGGGGCTGCTCAAGGCCGACCGGATCGAGTTGGTCGCCAGCCACGTCGACGTGGACCAGCGGGCGCTGCTCCCGGTGCCGCTCGTCGCGGACCTCGACTACCTGGTCGACATGCTGAACCCGCACTTCGCCCTGACGGTGACGACGCACGACGCCGCCACCCAGATCACCGTCCGCTGACGCCGTCCACCCCTCCCCCTGCCCCGCGCGCACTTGCCCGGAAAGCGTGGCCATCACGAGCGGAACGGCCACGCTTTCCGTGCATCTGCGTGGGGTGGGGGTGGGGTCAAGGGGTGGTGGGGTGGGTCAGGACGAGGCTGACGTTGTGGCCGCCGAAGCCGAACGAGTTCGACAGCACCGCGTCCACCGCGACCGCGCGGGGCTGCTTGCGGATGTGGTCGACGTCGCCGGCCGGGTCCGGGTCGTCGAGGTTGTGCGTGGGCGGCAGCAGCCCGCGCCGGAGCGCCTCGACGCCGACGGCCGCCTCGATCACACCGGAGACGCCGAGCAGGTGCCCGGTCACGCCCTTGGTCGAACTCAGCGGCGGCGGGTGCGCGCCGTAGACGTCGCGGAGCGCGGCCAGTTCGGCGGCGTCGCCGGCCTTCGTGCTGGTGCCGTGCGCGTTGACGTACCCGATGTCGTCGAGGCCCAGGCCGGCGTCGCGGACGGCCATCCGCATGCAGTGCGCCGCGCCGGAGCCGTCGGGCCGGGGCGTGGTCGGATGGTACGCGTCGTTCGTGGCGCCCCAGCCGAGCACGTCGGCGTGGCGGCGGGCGCCCCGCGCGGCGGCGTGCGCGGCGCGTTCCAGCACCAGCACGCCGGCGCCCTCGCCGAGCACGAGGCCGTTGCGACGGCGGTCGAACGGCCGGCTCGCGGCGGTCGGGTCGGCCCAGCCCCGGGCCAACGCCCGGGCGTTGCCGAACGCGTCGGCGAACGTGGGGAACAGCGGCGCCTCGGCGCACCCGCACAGCACCACGTCCGCCTCGCCGGCGCGCAGGATGCGTAGCGCCTCCCCGACCGACTGGGCGCCGGCCGCGCACGCCGTGCCGACCGACGAGGTGTAGCCACGGATGCCGAACGTGATGGCGACCCGCGCCGCCGCCATGTTCGGCAGCGTGCCGGGCAGCATGTACGGGCTGACGCCGAAGCGGCCCCGCTCGGCCCGCCGCAGCACCTGGTCGGCCAGTGTGGACAGCCCCCCGACGCCGGAGACGACGACCGCCACCCGGTACGGGTCGACGTCCCGACCGACCCGCAGGCCGGCGTCGGCCAACGCGTCCCCGGCGGCGCGCAGCGCCATGACGATCGACCGGTCCACGACGCGGGACTCCGGACCGGGCAGCACGGAGGCCGGGTCGATCGGCGGGGCGATCGCCGCGACGTCGACCACGCCGTGCACCGGATGGCCCTCCGGCGGCCGGGACAGGCCCGACCGGCCGTCGCACACCGCGTCGAACACCTCGGCGGCGGTCGAGCCGACCGGGCTCACCAGCCCGATGCCGGTGATCGTCGCGCCCGGCCGCACGCTCAGTGCGCCGAGGCCGGCTGGATGCGCTGCGCCACCGTTCGGGAGAACTCGCCGAGCGTCATCATGGCGAGCATCTCGGCCTCGTCGTCGTCGAACGCCACGCCGAACCGGTCCTCCACCCGGACCGCCAGCTCGGCGAGGCCGAGCGAGTCCACGTCCAGACCGGCCGGCCCGAAGACGGTGTCGTCGTCGACGTCGTCCACGTCGTACTTCATCTCGGTCAGGGCGGCGAGCAGGAACGCGCGGATCTCATCGGTCATGGCCGGTGTGTCCTTTCCCCAGCGTGGCATCGACCTTACTCAATCGGGATGGTTTGGCAAGGTCCCGATCGGACGGTGGACCGCCGACCCCGGCGGCGTGAGACGCACCGGCAGGTGGTCGTACCCGCGCAGCATGAGCTGACGCCGCTCGCCGGGCTCGGCGGCGAGCGCCAGCGCCGGGAAACGGTCCAGCAGAAGGGGCAGGACCAGTCGGCCCTCCGCGCGGGCGAGGGCCGCGCCGAAGCAGTGGTGCGGCCCGGCGCTGAACGCCAGGTGGCGGTTGTCCACCCGGGACGGATCGAACTCGTCCGGGTCGGGAAACCGGCGCGGGTCCCGGTTGGCGGCGCCGGTCAGCACCACCACGGTCCGACCGGCCGGCACCGGCAGCCCGGCGACCTCGGTGTCCGCCGCCGCGTACCGGAGCGCGAAGTGCACCGGCGGCTCGTACCGGAGGATCTCCTCGACGTACGCCGGGGCGAGCGACGGGTCGGCGCGCAGCGCGGCCCGCGCGTCCGGCCGCGCGACGAGCAGGACCAGGCCGTTGCCGAGCAGGTTCGCGGTGGTCCGGAACCCGGCGTTGTACATGATGATCAGGTTGGCCAGCAGCTCGTCGGCGGAGAGCTGGTCGGGGTCGCGGTCCCGGATCCGCACGAGCGCCGACACGAGGTCCCCGCGCGGCCGGTCCCGGCGCGCGGCCAGCAGTTCGGTGAAGTACGCGGTCAGCTCCGTCGCCGCGACGTTGGCGGCCCGCACCTCGCGCATCGATCGCCGGCCGATCTCCAGCACCGCGTCGAACGTGCGCACGCGGGACGGGAACCAGGCCCGGTCCCGCTCCGGCACGCCCAGCAGCTCGCCGACGACGTCGCTGGGCAGGGTGAGCGCGAACCCGCCCATGAAGTCGACCGGTCGGCCGTCCGCGCCGGCCGCGGCGAGCCGGTCGAGCAGGCGGTCGGCGATCCGCGTGATCGCCGGCTCCAGGGCGGCGACCCGGCGTGGGGTCAACGCCTGGCCGAACAGGCGCCGGACCCGGAGGTGGTCGCCGGGCGCGGCGTTGAGCATCGACGTCTGGAGGATCCGGGTCACCGGGTGCTGGCGCCAGCGGGTGCCGGCCCGGTCCAGGAACTCCGCGCCGAGCACCCGGAAGACCGGGTCCCGCAGCACCCGGTGGACCGCCTGGTAGCCGTGGACGACCAGGGCGTGCGGTTCGCCGGGCCGGAAGGCGACCGCCTCCCCCATCCCGTGCAGCCTCGCGTAGAACGGGTAAGGGTCGCGTCTCACCTCCTCGCCGAGCAGGTCGTCGAGGGAGATGGAGACACCCATGGGCCGCTCCTCGGGACACCGGTGCGCCCGACCTTAGACGGGCCGCCACCGGGCTGTCCACGGTGTCCGGACACCCGGTGGCGCCGGCCGTCCGTCAGCGCGGGGGCCGGTCGACGGTCAGGGTGGCCACCAGCGCCGGATGGTCCGTCGTGCCGCGCATGTCCACCGCCCGGCGGCAGCAGATGGTGACGTCGGTCGTCGCCACGATCTGCTGCCGGGCGCCGTCGTCGACGCGGCGGTAGCCCGGCGGTACGCACGACCGCACGTCGGGCGCGCCGCCCGCGCGCAGGTTCAGGTCGCCGCCGAGCACGGTCGGGGCGTATCCGGCGTCGCGGCGGATCGCCGGCACCACGGTGGCGAGCAGCTGCGCGCACTGGGCCAGCGCGACGGCGCCGTCGGTGTTCGCCAGGTGCGTGGTGCAGGCGTGCAGCACGGCGGCGGCGTAGAGGCAGAGCCAGACCCGCTCCTCCGGGTCCGCGAGGTCCTGCGCCGGATAGGTGCCGCGGTGCGCGCCGGCGCGGGCCCCCGGGCCGGCGAGGCGGGCCACCAGGCCGATCCCGTACGGCTGGCCGTTGACGCAGCGGGTCGCGGCGCGGCTGGGGCGGTCGCCGGCGGCCTGGAACGCGGGGACGACCCGGCCGCCCGGCCGGACCGCCGCGAGCGCGCGGGCCAGCGTGTCCACGTCGTCCCGGCAGATCTCGTTGAGGGTGACCACGTCGGGCCGTTCGGCGGCGATCACCTCGGCGGCCCGCCGCACGGAGCCGCCGGTGTAACAGCCGGCCCGGCCGCTGTTGCAGAGGTTCATCTGGAGCATCCGGACGGCGCCCGGCCCGCTGCCACCGGCGCTGGACGAGCCCGCGGGCAGCCCGGCCACGACGAGCAGGAACACGACGGCCAGCGCCCGGCGCAGCGGCCGGGCGACGCGGGGTGCGGACGACTCGGGCAGCGGAACTCCGGCGGGGTGGCGGTCTCGGCGGGGTGTGCGTGATCCTACGTGCGGCGTTCCGGCGCCACCCGGCCGCACCGCCGCCGGCCGGGTCGACGTGCGCGGGGTTTCCGGTGGTGCGGTGGGCGGGCATGAATGCCGGAACCGGTGGGAGGAGTGACGGCAATGCTCGTGGGTGGTTATCTGGGCGCGGTGCTCATCGGCGCCCTCATCGGGCTGCTCGGGCGGCTGGTGCTGCCGGGCCGGCAGCGGATCGGCGTCTTCGCCACGTTCGTCATCGGCGTCGGCGCGGCGGTGCTCGGCACCGTGGTCGCCCGCTGGGTCGGCATCGCCGACGACGCGCCGGTGCGGCTCTGGATCCTGCGGTGGGACTGGATCGTGCTCGCGCTACAGGTCGGCTTCGCGGTGGTCGGCGTCGCGGCGGCGAACGCGCTCACCTTCACCCGGCTCGCCGGCGGCGACGAGGAACACCGTCGGCGGAACGCCCGCGGCAAGGCCCGGAGCTGATGCCGGCGCCGGCCCGGATCCTGGTCTACGGCGTGTACGGCGCCGGCAAGTCCACAGTGGCGGCGCGGTTGGCCGAGCGGCTCGGGCTGCCCTGGTGCCCGGTCGACGACCTGCTGTGGCAGCCCGGCTGGGTCGAGGTGCCGGTCGCCGAGCAGCGCCGCCGGATCGAGGCGGTCTGCCGGGGCGACCGGTGGATCCTGGACGGCGCCTACCACGGGTGGCGGGACGTGGTGCTGGCCCGCGCCGACCTGGTGGTGGGCCTGGACTATCCGCGGGCGCTCTCCTTCTGGCGGTTGCTGCGGCGCACCGCCGGCCGCCTGGTCAGCGGCGAGGAGATCTGCAACGGCAACCGTGAGTCGCTGCGCAGCGTGCTGTCCCGGGACTCGATCCTGGTGTGGCACGTGGCCGCGTTCGGGCGGGCCCGGCGGCGGATGCGGGCCTGGCGGGCGGACCCGGCCGGCCCGCCGGTGCTGCTGTTCGGCAGTCCGGCGGCCCTGGACCGCTGGTTGGCCGAGCTGCCGTCGGCGTTGCCCCGCTGACCGGCCGGCACGACGGCAGCGTCGCCTCCGGTGTCGGTCAGAACGGGAGACGACCGCAGCGCCAGCGCCAGTGGCGCCCGGCGGCCAGGTGGTCGACGACCGCCCGCTGGAGCGCCGTGCGGCGCTCCAGCCGGTCCAGCGGCGTGCTCAGGGTGCGGAACACGAACCGCAGCACCTCGACGTCGGCGTCGATGCCGTCCGGCTCCTGGTAGGGCTCCAGCTCGAACCGGCGCTGGAACCGGACGATGTTGGAGTCCTCCGGCAGGTGTTCCCGTAGCTGGGGGTCGAGCAGCCAGGAGCCGCAGGAGAACTCCGTGTGGCGCTCGTCGGGGAAGTGGCGCGGAAAGAACGCCCGGGCCCGGTCGAGCGACGCGTCCACGGCCGCCGGGCTCAGCGGCCCCGCCTCGGGGATGTGCAGGCCGATGGTGTCGCCGCGCTGGTGCTGGAGTCGACCCAGCTCGTAGAGCCCGCCACGGGTGTGCAGCGTCAGCCAGCTCTGCATGACCGGCCAGCCCTCGCCGGCCATCCGCCTGTCGATCGCCAGGTTGCGGCCCAGGTCGGCGAGGGTCGCCCGGGTCACCGCGTCGTCGATGCCGTGGTCGCGGTGGTACGCGGTGACCACGTCGACCAGGGCCAGGTACGCGTACACGTAGAGGTGCCGCCAGGCCGGGCCCCGCTCGCGGGGCAGGGCCGGGCCGGGCGGCAGCCAGTCGTGGCCCCCGAGATCGGCGCGGACCAGGGCGATCGAGCGGTCG
Organism: Micromonospora sp. AKA38; assembly: GCF_027925725.1. Classification (NCBI taxonomy): domain Bacteria; kingdom Bacillati; phylum Actinomycetota; class Actinomycetes; order Micromonosporales; family Micromonosporaceae; genus Micromonospora; species Micromonospora sp. AKA38. The sequence goes on from NZ_BNEI01000005.1 coordinate 2,144,331, forward strand.
AGCAGCCAGCGCAGCTCCGGGGTCCACAGTGGGGAGCCCGGGTCGGGCCAACCCGCCATGACCTCGGCGGCGTCGTCCGGGCGGACCCCGAGCCGGTCGAGGATCGACGGCGCGTCGGCCCGGTCCGGCAGCGGCGCCGACGGCCGGTCACCGGCGAGCCGGTGCACGCGCGCGAGGTCCTCGACCGGCACTCCGAGCCGGACGGCGGTGTCGTCCAGATCCACGCGGACGACCCTACCGACGGCGTGGTCGCCGCGACAGGCCGTGCCCGGGGCGCTCAGGCCGGCTCCGGCACGCCGCCGGGCTCCCCGTCGTCGGGCATCGGCTCGGTCGGCGCCTCCGGCAGGACGTCCGGCGTGTCCGGCAGCAACTCCCCCGGGTCGTCCGGCACGTCCTCGCGTGGATCGATCGGTGGGTACAGCGCGGGGTCGAGGTCGGGATTCGTCATCGGGCCAGTATCCGACGAGATCGCCCCGACCGCCCGGGACGGCGTCGGGTACGGTCAGTGCACCGCCACGACCGCCGGCGCGGGCTCCAGGTCGGCGAGCCGGGCCGGTCGCACCACGACCAGCAGCACCGCCAGCGCCGCCACCATGCCGCCGGCCACCACCAGGGCCATCGCCAGCGCGCCGGTGCCCAGCACGCCCACCAGCGGCGCGGCCACCGCACCCACACCGAACTGCACGGCGCCCAGCAGCGCGGACGCGGTGCCGGCCGCCTCGCCGTGCCGGGACAGCGCCAGCGCCGGCGCGTTCGGCATCGCCAGGCCTGCCGCCGCCAGCACCAGCCACAACGACACCAGCAACGCGGGCAACCCGCCGACGTCGGTCGCGGCGAAGACCACCAGGGCCAGGCCGGCCAGCGTCCCCGCGGCCAGCGAGGCGACCAGGATCCGCTGCGGCGGGAAGCGGCGCAGCAGCCGGACGTTGTACTGGGTCGCCCCGATCAGGCCCACCGCACCCGCGCCGAACGCCAGCCCGAACTGCTGCTCGTCGAGTCCGTACCCCTGTTGCAGCACGAACGACGAACCGGCCACGTACGCGAACAGCGCGGCCATGGCGAGGCCGGCCACCAGGACCAGGCCCACGAAGACGCGGTCGCGCAGCAGCGACCCGTACAGCGCCGCGGTCGCGACGACGCCGCCGCGGCGGCGCCGCGCGGGCGGCAGCGTCTCCGGCAGGCCGAGCGCGGCGACCACGACCAGCAGGACGCCGAAGGCGGCCAGCGCGACGAAGACGCCGGTCCAGTCCGTCCAGCGCAGCAGCCCGCCGCCGAGGGTCGGGGCGAGGATCGGCGCCGCCCCCATCACCAGCAGCAGCCGGGACAGCAAGGTGGCGAACGCCGCGCCGCTGAACAGGTCCCGGACCACGGCCATCGCGACCACCGCGGTGGCGGCGACCCCCAGGCCCTGCACCACCCGCAGCGCGCCGAGCACCGCGACGTTGGGCGCGACCACACAGAGCGACGACGCGACGACGTGCAGGACGAGCCCGGCGATCAGCGGGCGTCGCCGCCCGACGGCGTCCGAGAGCGGGCCGATCAGGAGCTGGCCGAGGGCCAGCCCGGCCAGGGTGCCGGTGAGCGTCAGCTGGACCGCCGCCGAGGTGGTCGCGAAGTCGTCGACGATCGCGGGCAGCGCCGGCAGGTACATGTCGATCGTCAGGGGTCCCACCGCGATCAGCGAACCGAGGACCAGCACGAGCCGGAGCCGCTGTCCGCGGCTCATCAGGTCACCGGGCGTCCGGGCACCGGGCGTCGACAGCTTGTCGGGACGGACATCGGTCATCGGGAAGCCTCCGCCCGGTCAGGGCGCGGCCGGGCGAGGTTCGGTGCGGTAGTCACACCTCGGTTCAAATGCGGTGGCGCCGACCTGATTCCCGGCTGGCCGAGAGGTAACGCGGGTCACTCCGCCGAGGTCGGTAGACACTGTCTACGGCGGCTGGTAGACAGTGTCCATGCCGCCGCCCGACAGCACGCTCCGGGCCCGCCTGGTGCGGGCCGGCGTCGACCTGCTCGCCCAGGAGGGCACCGCAGCCCTCACGCTGCGCGAGATCGCCCGGCGGGCCGGCGTCTCCCACGGTGCGCCGCGGCGCCACTTCCCGACCCACCGCGCCCTGCTCGCGGCCATCGCCAGGGAGGGTTACCAGCAGCTCGGCGCCGAGGTCACCGCCACGATCGGCGGCACCGGAGCGGATCCGTACGACCAGGTGCTCGCACTGGGCCGGCTCTACCTGCGGTTCGCGCGCACCAACCACGGCATGTTCGAGCTCATGTTCCGGCACGACCTGCTACGGGGCAACGGCATCGGCCTGCGGGACGCCAGCGAGGAACTCTTCGGCGTCCTGGTCGACCTGGTCGCCCGGGCCCGACCCGAAGCGGCCGACGCCCCCGCGCCGCCGGTCGTCGCCGGCGCGCTCTGGGCCAACCTGCACGGCATCGCCGAACTGCGGCAGTGGGGCAGCCTCCAGACCATGGTGCGCAGCGACGACGTCGAACCGCTGCTGCGCGCCGCGGTGGCGGCCCACCTCGGCCGGCCCGCGCCCGGCGTCCCACGGTGACCGGGACCCACCCGCGGAGGGAACACGTGCTGTTGCAGACCGGCACCCGGCTGGTGCTCGCCCCGCTCGGCAGGATGGCCTTCCGGCCGGTCGTCGAGGGCCGGGACAATGTGCCGCGGCACGGGCCGGTGATCCTGGCCGCCAACCACCTGTCCTTCATCGACAGCGTGGTGATCCCGCTGGTGGCGCCGCGACCGGTCAGCTTCCTGGCCAAGGCCGAGTACTTCCGGCGGCCCGGCCCGCGGGGGTGGCTCACCCGCAACTGCCTCACCGGCATCGACGCCATCCCGGTGGAGCGGGGCGGCCACCGCTCGGCCCAGGACTCGCTGCGGGTGGCGCTCGACGTGCTCGCCGCAGGGCGGGCCTTCGGCATCCACCCCGAGGGCAGCCGCTCCCGCGACGGGCGGCTCTACCGTGGTCGCACCGGCGTCGCGTGGCTCGCGCTGGCCTCCGGCGCCCCGGTGGTCCCCGTCGCCGTCCTCGGCACCGACCGCATCCAACCGGTCGGCGCCCGACTGCCCCGGCCCGGGCGGGTAGCCGTACGGTTCGGCACGCCCCTGCACTTCACCCCACCGGTCACCGGCAGCGGCGGGCGGGCCCGGCGGGCCGTCACCGACGAGATCATGGCGGCCGTCCAGGCGTTGTCCGGTCAGGAAGCCGCCGGCTGCTACCTCGACCTGCCGTCCGAGGGATAGCGAACATCCTGCCGGCGCGTCGACCGCGCTCACCCGGTCGGATTTGTCCCCGCCACCGGCTCCGGGCCCGAGGCGCGGCTGGCAGGTCGGCTGACCGCCCGCCTCAGCGGGCCGGCGCGGCGGTGCTCTCCCGGACCGTGAGGCTGGTCGCCAGCTCCAGACCGGTCCGCTGCGTCGGTTCGCCGCGCCCGAGCGCGAGCGCCAGCTCGGTCGCGGCGACGGCCATCTCGGCCAGCGGCTGACGCACGGTGGTCAGCGGGGGATCCAGCAGTTCGGCGATCGGCAGGTCGTCGAAGCCGACCACGCTCAGGTCGGCCGGGATCCGCAGCCCGCGTTCCCGCGCGGCCCGGTAGACGCCGACCGCCTGGAGGTCGTTGCCGGCGAAGATCGCGGTCGGGGGGTCCGGCCGGCCGAGCAGCCGCAGCGCGGCGGCCCGCCCGCCGTCCACGGTCAGGTCGGCGCGGGCCACCAGGTCCGCGTCGACCGGCAGGTGGGCGGCTTCCATCATCGCGCGGTAGCCGTCGAGCCGCGCCCGGCAGCAGAGAATGCGGTCCCGACCGCCGATCATCGCGATCCGGCGATGCCCCAACCGGAGCAGGTGCCCGGTGGCGGAGCGACCGCCCGCCCAGTTGGTCGCCCCGACGAACGGCACACCGTCGGGCAGCTCGCTCGTGGGATCGAAGACCACGAACGGGATGCCGCGCGCCCGCAACTGGTCGCGTTGCTCGCCGGACAGCTGCGCGACGGAGACGATGCAGTCCGGACGACGGGCGAGCGTGTCGTCGATCCAGTAGCGGACGCCACCGCGCTCGGGCCCGAACTCGGTCAGCACCACGCCCACCCGGTGCGCCCGGGCCACCTGCTCGACGCCGCGGACGACCTCGACGCCCCACATGTGTTCCAGCTGGTCGAAGACCAGTTCCACCAGGTTGCTGCGGGTGGACGAGGTGGGCCTGCGGTAGCCGTACCGGCTGATCAGCGCCTCGACCCGGGCCCGGGTGTCCGAGGCCACGCCGGTCCGGCCGTTGATGACCTTCGACACGGTCGGGACCGACACCCCGGCGTTCTCCGCGATGTAGGAGATCGTGACCGGCCGGCCCGGAGCCGCTGCGGCGTCGTCCGGCCCGATGGCCGACGCGTCCGGCTGCGTCTGCGACAAGCTGGCTCCTCCCCGGCCGGCCCGCCCCTCCGGGTGGCCACCGCTGCCCGGCCCCAGGATAGCCGTCCGTCCATGCCCGTCGGTGCCGCCGGGCGCCGCCGGTGTGTGCCGGGCGGCTCGAAACTTTCCGGTCGATCTCGCGCGTTTTCCGCGCCGGATCGCGCCGGTTCGCGCCGTTGACGTCACACGACGCCGAAGACCGTCGCCGAGCCCGCCTCTTCATTGACCGTCATCTAAGAAACGCGTAGCGTTCGACCCGAAACTTTCCAGGGAGCCGGGAAGTTGCTGCCGCAGCGCGGCGATCGGCGGAGGCATCGGGCGGCGTCCGCGAGAAGCACTCCAGCGCGCGACCGTCGCGGTGGCCGCACGGCCACCGCGACGACGCCGTCGCGCCCCCCCCACCCGTCCGGAACCGTTGGCCACCGGCCGCGTACGGGCGGACAACGGCAAGGGAGAACACGATGATCCTGCGCACCCGAAGAATCCGCCTCCGGGGCGGTCCGCTCGCCGGTGCCGTGGCGGCTCTGCTGGTGGCGTCGACAATGACGGCCGTGGGCGCCCAGGCGGCCGGCGGCTGCCGCGTGGCGTACGCGGTGCCGTCGCAGTGGTCGGGCGGGTTCACCGCCGCGGTCGACGTGACCAACCTCGGCGCACCGGTCAACGGCTGGCGGCTGGCCTGGACGTTCCCGTCCGGGCAGCGGGTCACCCAGGCGTGGAACGCCACGGTCACCGCGACGGGCGGCCAGGTGACCGCGACGAACGCCGCCTGGAACGCGAGCGTGCCGACCAACGGCACCGTGTCGTTCGGCTTCAACGGTTCGTGGTCGGGCGTCAACACCGCGCCGACCGGCTTCACGCTCAACGGCGTCACCTGCGCCGGGGACGCCGGCGGCACGCCGTCCCCGACCGGCGGCCCGTCGACCACTCCGTCGACGAGCCCGTCGCCGACCGCCACGGCGTCACCGTCGACGCCACCGACCACCCCTCCCCCGGCCGGAAACCCGATGGCCACGGTGGCCGCGATGCAACCCGGCTGGAACCTCGGCAACACGCTCGACGCCATCCCCGACGAGACCGCCTGGGGTAACCCGCTCACCACCCAGGCGCTCCTGCGTCACGTGCGCTCGCAGGGCTACCGCAGCATCCGACTCCCGGTCACGTGGAGCAACCACCACGGCCCGGCGCCCGACTACACCATCGACGCGGCCTGGCTGAGCCGGGTACGCCAGATCGTCGACTGGGCGCTCGCCGAGGACCTCTACGTGATGATCAACCTCCATCACGACTCCTGGCAGTGGCTCAACACCTACCCCACCGACCGGGCCGGCGTGACCAGCCGGTACCGGGCACTGTGGACGCAACTCGCCACCACGTTCCGCGACCACTCACCGAGGCTGGTCTTCGAGAGCATCAACGAACCCCAGTTCGCCGACACCACCGACGCGCAGGGTGACACCGCGACCCGGGAACTCAACGCCGAGTTCGTCCGCCTGGTACGCGCGACCGGCGGGGCCAACGCCACCCGACTGCTGGTCCTGCCCACGCTGCACACCAGTGGCGAGCAGGCGCGGCTGGACGCGTTGTCCGCCGGCATCGCCGAACTGCACGACCCCAACCTCGCCGCCACCGTGCACTTCTACGGGTGGTGGCCGTTCAGCGTGAACATCGCCGGCGGCACCCGGTACGACACGAACGTGGAGCAGGACCTGGTCGGCACGTTCGACCGGCTGCGGGACACGTTCGTCGCCCGTGGCATCCCGGTCGTCATCGGCGAGTGGGCGCTGCTCTCCTGGGACCACACCCGGCCCGGCATCATCGAACGGGGCGAGTTCCTGAAGTACCTCGAAGCGGTCGGCTACCACGCCCGCACCCGCAACCTCACCACGATGCTGTGGGACGCCGGTCAGTTCCTCGACCGCACCACGTTGCGCTGGCGCGACCAGCGCGTCGCCGACATGATCAGGGCGAGCTGGACCAGCCGCTCCGGCACCGCGTCCAGCGACCAGGTGTACGTACCGCACACCGGCGCGATCTCCGGCCGGGCGCTCACCCTCAACCTCAACGGCCTGTCGTTCCGCGGTCTCTGGCAGGGCGACACCCCGCTGGCCGCCGGCGCCGACTACACCGTCACCGGCACCACCGTCACGCTCACCCCGGCGGCGCTGACCCGCCTGGTCGGCAACCGGGCCTACGGCGTCGACGCCACCGTCGAGGCCCGTTTCTCCCAGGGTGTGCCCTGGAAGATCGACATCATCAGCTCCGACCCGCCCACCCAGGCAGCCGCCACCGGCACGACCAGCTCGTTCACCATTCCCACCCGGTTCCGCGGTGACCAGCTCGCCACCATGGAGGCCACCTACGCCGACGGCAGCCCCGCCGGCCCGGCCAACTGGACGCCGTTCAAGGAGTTCTGGGGACACTTCCAACCCGACTACACCGCCGACACCATCATCCTGAAACCGGAGTTCTTCGCCGAGGTGAACGACGGCACCGTCACGCTCACCTTCCACTTCTGGAGCGGCGCGAAAATCACGTACCGGATCACCAGGGCCGGCACCGCGGTCACCGGCGCCCCCTGACCGGCCCCGGTGCCGCGGTGGACGCCGCGGCACCGGCGGCGGGGCGGTCAGCCGAGGCCGGGCCAGGCGGCGAGGTAGCCGGTGCCGAGGGACGGCCCCGGACCACGCCAGAACCCGGCCCTGTCGACCTGCGCCACCGCCGCCGCGACGCCGCCGGCCGGCGTAGATCCGGCCGGACTCGTCGGCGCCGATCGCGAGCGGCGTGGTGCGGCGTGCCCCGACGCCCCGGCCCGGCCCGCCCGAGGGGCGCGATCATCTGCGCTAACGTGGCCGGATGACCTCTCCAGCGACGCAGGCGCGGGGCCTGGAGACCCGGCGGCGGGTGCTCGACGCGGCGATGGCGGAGTTCGCCCGGCACGGCGTCGACGGCGCGCGGATCAACCGGATCGCGGAGCGGGCGCGGGCCAGCAAGGAACGGATCTACGCCTGGTTCGGCGACAAGGACGCCCTGTTCGACACCGTGATGGAGGTCGGGCTCGAGGAGTTGTCCCGGGTGGTGCCGATCACGCCCGACCTGGTGGACTACACGGTCCGGCTGCACGACACGTTCGCCGCCCGGCCCGACCTGCAACGCATCGCGGCGTGGGCGTGGCTGCACGAACGCGGGCGGGCCGAGCAGGTGTCGGAGAAGCGCGTGACGGGCTACCGGCACAAGATCGCGGTGATCCGGGACGCACAGCGGGCGGGACTGGTCGATCCGGAATGGCCGCCGCACCACCTGCTGGCCGCGTTGATCGCGGTGGCCACGTCCTGGCTCACCGCCCCGGTCGAGCTGCACCGGGCGCTCGGGCCGCAGCCCGACTCGGACGACGACGCCCGGGCCCAGGTCCGCCGCGCCGCGCAGCGGTTGGTCCGTCCGCCGGGCTGACGTCGTCCACGCGGGGAGAACCGCGCGACACGAACCGAACCAGACGGTTTGATTTTCCCGCGACCGGTGCTATACCTGAACCGAACCACCTGGTTTGAATTTGGGGAGGCGGAGCGATGCGCGCGGTGCTGATGGTCCTGTCCGCGGCCGACCACTGGACGCTGCGGGACGGCACGCGGCACCCCACCGGCGTCTGGGCCGAGGAGGTCGTCGAGCCGCACCGGCTCTTCTCCGCCGCCGGCTGGCGGGTCACCGTGGCGACCCCCGACGGCGTGCCCCCGACGGTCGACCCGCTCAGCCTGCGGCTGCCCGCGACCGGTCCCCGGCGCGCGCGCCGGCACCGCCGCCATCTCGCCGCCCACGCGCGGGAGTTCGCCCACCCGCGGAAGCTGTCCGAGGTGGACCCGACCGACTACGACGCGGTCTTCTACCCGGGCGGGCACGGCCCGATGGAGGACCTCGCCGTCGACCCGGTCTCCGGCGCGCTGCTGACCCGGGCCCTGCGCGCCGGCACGCCGTTGGCCCTGCTCTGCCACGCCCCCGCCGCCACGCTGGCGGCGACCGGCGAGGACGGGACGTGGCCGTTCGCCGGCTACACGATGACCGGCCTGTCGAACCGGGAGGAGCTGCTCAACCGGTTCGCCCGCAAGGCCCGCTGGCTGCTGGAGGACGAGCTGGTGGCCCGTGGCGCCCGCTACGTCCGTGGTCGCGTGCCGCTGCGGCCGTTCGTCACCGTGGACCGCAACCTCTACACCGGGCAGAACCCCGCGTCGTCCGCGCGGCTCGCCCGCCGCGTGATCGCCGACCTCGAGGCGCGGCCCGCGCTCTCGGTCCGCGTCAGCCGCACCGTCGCGGCCGCCCCGGACCGGGTCTACGCGTTGGTCAGCGACATCACCCGGATGGGCGAGTGGAGCCCGGAGACGTACGCCGCCCGGTGGCGCGAACCGGGCCGGCGGTTCACCGGCAGCAACCGGATCGGTCCGTTCTACCGTTGGCGCATGACGGCGACCGTGACGGAGGCGGTGCCCGGCCGCGTGTTCGGGTTCACCACCGCCTGGCCGTCGTCGTCCACCTGGCGTTACGAGCTGGAGCCGGTCGACGGCGGCACCCGGGTCACCGAGTCGATGACCCGGGCGACGCCCCAGATGGCGGCGGTCCGCGCCGTCCAGCGCCTGGTCGGCGTCGCGGACCGCGCCGCCCACCTGCGCGCCGGCATGGCGACCACACTGGAACGGCTGGACGCGGCGCTGCGCCGGGAGGACGACGGGGCGGACGGCGCGGCCCGGCCGACGACGGAGGGGGACACCCGGTGAGCGAGGGCGCCTGGCAGCCGTTCCGGACGCCGCTGCACTACCTCGGGCTGCCGCGCAGCGTGACGCCGCCGATCTGGCGGGAACGGCGGGCCGGCGCCGAGCTGGCCGCCCTGCGGGCCGCGCGTCCCGCGCCGCCGACGCCGCCCGAGCCGGGGGCGCCGGTGCTGGTCGTGCCCGGCTTCGCCGCCGGCGACGACCGGGTGGCGTTGCTGCGGGACTGGCTGCGCGAGGGCGGGTGGGACGCCCGGCCGACCGGGCTCACCGACGGCCGCCGCTGCTCCAGCCGGGACCTGGCCGTCGTCGAGGCGGCCCTGGTCCGCCTGCACACCGAGACCGGGCGGCCGGTCACCCTCGTCGGCCACAGCCGGGGCGGCATGTTCGCGAAGGCCCTCGCCGTCCGCCACCCCCGGCGGGTACGCGCCCTGGTCACGCTCGGCTCGCCGCTGACCGACCCGTTCGGGATCCACCTGGCGGTACGACTGCTGACCATGTGGATGGCCACCATGACCCGGCTCGGCCGCCGGGACTGGGTACGCAACTGCCCGTTCGGCGACTGCTGCCGCGAGGTCCACGACGACGTGCTGGCCGCCGCGCCGCCAGGCCTGCCGTTCACCTCGATCGCCAGCCGCAGCGACGGCATCGTGTCCTGGCACGCCTCCCAGGACCCGGCGGCCCGCTGCGTGACGGTGGACAGCTCGCACGGCGGGATGGTCGCCCACCCGGGCGTGTGGGCGGCGATCGCCGACGCGCTGACCACCAGCGACGCCCCGGGCCGGTCGCGGGCCGGGTAGCCCGGTCAGTCCGCCGGCCCGCCACGGGCCCGGCGTGCGGCGGCCCGGAGCGCGTGGTCGATCTCGGGGTGCGCGTCCACCCGCCAGGCCAGCGCCAGCGTCGCGGGCGGCGCCCCGCGCACCGGGACGTACGCCACGCCCGGCGTGGCCGCGGTGCGGGCCAGCAGGGACGGCACCGGGCAGCAGCCGACGCCGCCGGCCACCGCGCGCAGCAGCCCGGCGACGTCGGTCACGGGTTCCCCGGCGCCGACCGGCGCGGCCGGGGTGAGCCGCCACCCGGCGACGAAGGCGGCGTCGACGTCGTCCGGCAGCGGCACCTGCGGCTCCCCGGCGAGGTCGGCCACGGTCAGCTCCGGCCGTCCGGCCAGGTGGTGCCGCGCCGGCACGGCCAGCAGCCGCCGGAACGCGCCGACCGGCTCCAGGTGGAGGTCGCGAACGGCGTCCGGCGTGTACGGCGGCCACAGGTAGCCGGCCTCGGCGGTGCCGTCCCGCAGCCGCCAGACGTGCTCCCGGAACGGCACGCCGGTGAGCGTGACCTGCCAGCCCGGCAGGTCACGCCGCAGCCCGAGGACGGTTTCCGCCTTCAACTCGTCGACGCTGGCGGCCAGCGTGGTGATGAGCAGCCGGCGACCCGGCGCCGCGTCCGCGGCCCGGCGCGCGTCGCGGCGCGCCTCGGCGGCGAGGTCGAGCAGGGCGCGCGCGTGCGGCAGGAACGCCCGGCCCGCCGCGGTGAGCTCGACCTGCCGCCTGCGTCGGGAGAACAGCTCGACGCCGAGGTCGGTCTCCAGCGCCCGGATCCGCGCCGACAGCGACGGCTGCGCCAGGCCCAGCTCCTCGGCGGCGGCGGTGAAGTTCATCCACTCCGTGGCGGCGACGAAGGCCCGTACCCGCTCCAGGTCCACCGGCCCCACCCTAGCCAGGTCGGATAGGAGAAACCTCTCGACACCGCGCCAGCGTCTCTTGGACACCGGCGGTCCCGGCGGGTCATGGTCGTGGCGTGTCTTCCCTCATCATCTACGGGGCCACCGGTTACGTCGGCCGGCTCGTCGCCCGGCTCGCCGTCGACCGCGGGCTCCGCCCGGTGCTGGCCGGCCGGGACGCGAACCGGCTCGCGGCGCTGGGTCTCGACGCCTCGGTCCGTACCGCCGCGTTGGAGCAGCCGCACGCGCTGGACCGGCTGCTCGCCGACGCCTCGGTGCTGCTGAACGCGGCCGGTCCGTTCGCCGTAACCCAGCAGCCGTTGCTCGACGCCTGTGTCCGGACCGGAACGCCCTACCTCGACCTGTCCGGGGAGGCGGCGGAGTTCCTGACCGTGTGGCGGCGGGACGCCGAGCTGACCGCCGCCGGGGTGATGGCGATGCCCGGCGTCGGCTTCGGTGTGGTGCCGACGGACGCGGTGGCCGTGCACCTCGCCCGGCGGCTGCCGACCGCCCGCCGGCTGGAGCTGTCGTTCGCCACCGTCGGCCGGGTGTCGCGCGGCACGCTCGACACGCTGACCGGGGGCATGGCGGACGCCGGGGTGCAGCGACGCGACGGGCGGCTGGTGCCGGCGCGCGCCGCCGCCGAGCACAGGTGGATCGGCGACGGCGCGACGCGTACCCGGGTGGTCACCAACCCCTGGCGCGCGGACGTCGTCTCCGCCGCGCGGTCCACCGGGGTCGCGGACGTCGCGACGTTCTTCGCCGCGCCCGCGCCGATCCGCCTGGCGCTGCGCGCCGCCCCGGCCGCGCCGTGGCTGGTCACGTCCCCGGCCGCGCGGCGCGTCCGGGCCGCGTTGCTGGCCCGGCTGCCGGACGGGCCCACGCCGGCGCAGCTCGACGCCGGTCGCACGCTGGTGCACGGGCTGGTCCGGGACGACGCGGGCACGGTGGCCGAGGCGGTGCTGACCGGTCCGGACGCCTACCGGTACAGCGCCCACACCGCGGTCGAGCTGCTGGCCCGGACCGCGGCGGGGGACGCGCCGCCGGGCTACCGCACCCCGGCCGAGGTGCACGGCCCGCAGATCGCGCTGACCACGCCCGGTACGACGCTGCGGGACCTGCGGTGACCGCCCCCGGATGGCCGCCCGGCCGGGAACCGGCGCGCTGCCCCGTGCACACCCGCAACGAGGCGTTCGTGCCGCTGCCCCCGCCGGCGGTGTGGGAGCGGCTCGTCGACGCCACCGCCTGGCCGTCGTGGTACCCGAACGCGCGGCGCGTCGTGCTGACCGGCGCGGCGGAAGATCTCACCAGCGGTCGACGTGCAGCACCTCGTCGAGTGGCTGGCGCTTCGCCGGCCGGAACGTGTCGCCGGTGTAGTAGGCGGTGGGGATCAGGGCCGCCTGCCGGACATCGGCCGGGAGGCCCAGCAACTCGGCCACCTCCGCCTCGTACGCCAGGTGGAGCGTGGTCCAGGCGGTGCCGAGTCCGCGGGCGCGCGCCGCCAGCATGAAGCTCCACGCGGCCGGCAGCAGCGACCCCCACAGCCCGGCCTGGTTGCCGGCCGGCAACTCGCCGCCGCCGGAGAGCCGCAGGCACGGGATGAGCAGCACCGGCACCTGGCCCATCCGGTCGCCGAGCCACGCCACGCTCTCCCCGACCCGCCGCTGCACCGCGGCGCGCTCGGGCTCGTCGACGAACAACCGTGCCGCCGACCCTTCCGACGCCAGGTAGCTCTCGACCGCGCGGCGGTAGAACCCGCCGATCGCGGCCCGTACGGCCGGGTCGGTGACGACCACCCAGTGCCAGCCCTGCCGGTTGGAACCCGAGGGCGCCTGCAGGGCGATCTCCAGGCACTCCCGGACGAGGTCCATCGGCACCGGACGGGTCAGGTCCAGCCGCTTACGCACGGTTCGGGTGGTGGTGAGCAGGTCGTCGGGGGTCAGTGGCAACGTCGGCATCCCGCCAGCGTGGCACGCCGGCGGGCCGGTCGTCCCGACGGGTGGTCAGCCGCCGGTGGCCACCGGTCGGATCACGGTGAGCACCGCACCCGCCGGGTCGGCGAGGGCGCACACCCGGCCGGTCATGACGTCGCTCGCCGGCACCAGCACCCGGCCACCCGACCGGGCGGCCCGCGCGGCGGTGTCGTCCGGATCGGTCACCGCCACGTAGACCATCCAGCCGGTCGGAAGCAGGTCTCGCAGCGGCGGCGGCATCCGCAGCCGGCCGGCGACCGGGCCGGCCGGGCCGGCGAGCAGGGCGTAGGAGTCGTCCGGGGCGCCCGGCGGCACCGAGGCCCGCAGGCCCAGCGCGTCGGCGAGGAACCGGTCGGCCGGCTCCGTGTCCCCGGTCATGTACTCGTACCAACAGGGCTGGCCCACCCCGGAGGCCGCCGCCGGCGCGCCGGCCCGCAGGCGGAAGGCCGCGCCGAGCGGATCGCGCACCTCGTCGCCGGTGACCCGGGCTCCGGCCCGCTCGGCGGTCGCCCGGACGCCGGCCGGATCGGCCGCGCCGAAGACCGTCCACCACCGGGCCACGCCGTCGCCGCGGCGCAGCTCGGCGGCGACCACCCCACCGGCGTACGCGGTGCCGCCGTGCGCGGTGGTGGTGAACGTCCAGCCGAACAGGTCACCGTAGAAGTCACGCGCCGCATCGAGGTCGTCGGTGACGAGTTCGGCGCCGATGGGCGACGCCGGGGCGAGGGGTGGGGTCACGGGGTCCTCCGGGTGCGGTCGGTCGGTCAGGGCTCGGGCGGCCGGACGACGGTCGGCACGACGACGGTGTCCTGCCAGGCGTGGGCGGTCCGACGCAACAGGTCGTCCAGGGGCGCGGGACGGCCCAGATGGTAGCCCTGCCCGGCGTCGACGCCGAGCGAACGCAGCGCCGGAACCAGGGGCGCCTGCTCGACCGACTCGGCGACGGTCCGCATGCCCAGGCCGTGCGCGGCGCGGACGACGGCGTCGATGAGGACCGGGTCCGCGCCGCCGCGGTCCGCCTGCCGGACGAAGTCCCCGGCGATCTTCACGGTGTCGAAGGGCAGGTGCTTGAGATAGGCGAACGACCCGAAGCCGGCGCCGAAGTCGTCGAGGCTCAGCCGGCAGCCCGCGGCGCGCAGCGCGTCGGCGAGGTGTCGGACGGCGGCCACGTTGGTGATCGCCGCGGTCTCGGTGACCTCCAGTCCCAGCCGGTCGGCCTCGATGCCGGCGGCACGCAGGGTCCGCACCACCCAGTCGCCGAACCCCGGTGACTCCAGCGAGCGGGCGGAGATGTTGATGTCCAGCCGTAGGCGGGCCCGGGTGGGACCCGGCGCGGCCAGGGCCGCCGTCGCCGTGGCCACCACCCAGCGGTCCAGGTCACCGATGAGGTCGTCGCGTTCCACGGTGGGCAGGAACTGCGCGGGCGACAGGGCCGGCTGCACCCCGTCGCGCAGTCGGATGAGCAGCTCGTGGCTGATCACCCGGCCGGTCGACAGGTCGACGATCGGCTGCGCGTCCAGACTCATCCGGTTCTCGTCGAGCGCCCGGCGCACCCGGGTCGTCACGCTGACCCGGCGCACGGCGTGGCGGTACTGCTCGGGCAGGTAGAGCCGGGCTCGGTTGCGGCCGGCGTCCTTCGCCTCGTAGAGGGCCAGGTCGGCGTGCGCCAGGAGGGTGTCGCGGGTGTCGCCGGGCTGCCGGGCGGCGGCGCCGATGCTGAGGGTCACCCGCAGCCCGGCGCCGACGGTCGGCACCGGGGCACGCACCACGGCGTCACACATCGCCTCGGCGAACACCACGGCGCCCGCCGCGTCCGCCCCGGGCAGGACGACGGCGAACTCGTCCCCGCCGAGCCGGCCCAGCACGGTGCCGGGCGGCAGCTCGTGCGCCAGCAGCCGGGCCAGCGCGCGCAGGACCTCGTCGCCCACCGCGTGCCCGTGCACGTCGTTGATGTCCTTGAAGTTGTCGATGTCGACGAGCAGCAACGCGCCGGTGCCCTGGTCGTCGGCGAGCAGCTCGTCGATGCGGGCCAGCAGGGCGCGCCGGTTCGGCAGGTCGGTCAACGGGTCGCGCTCGGCGAGGCGGGTCAGCTCGTCCTGGACCCGGCGCATGTCGGTGATGTCGTGGGCGGTGCCGAGCACCCGCGTCGGCGCGCCGACGTCGTCGGTGAAGACCTCGCCGTAGCACTCGAACACACGCATCGTCACGCCGTCGGCGAGGAACATCCGGTGCGTGTACGAGAAGGGTTCGCCGGTGCGCAGCGCCGTGTCGAGCGTGCTCTCGATCATCGCCACGTCGTCGGGGTGCAGCATCCGGCGGTACGACCCGTAGTCGAGGGTCGTGCCGGGCGGCAGGCCGAACATCTGCAGCAGCACGTCGCTCCAGACGACCGCGTTGCCCCGCACGTCCCACTCCCAGGTGCCGACCTTGGCGAGCTGTTCGATGTGCGCCAGCCGCCACCGGTAGTTGCGTCCCCGCTCGCGCTCCTCGCGTTCGGCGCTGACGTCACGCACCTCGACCAGCCGCAGCCGCTGGCCCGCGTGCTCCATGCCGTGGCACCGCATCTGAAACCACCGCAGGGTGCCGTCCGCGGCGGGGACCGGGAGGTCGGTCATGCTCTCGCCGGGTGCCAGGCCGGCCAGCGGCAGCTCGTCCAGGCCCGGTCCCAGCCGGTGACCGGCCAGGTTGCGCCACAGTGGCCGCCCGTCGGAGGCGAGGACCACCAGGGCCGTGGTGATGGTGTCGGCTGCGATCACCGACAGAGCGCTCACTCGGGATCACCCACTTTCTGCACCGACCGGGAGCCCGGCACGCGACGAACGACGGAAGGTCATCTTGCCGCGACGCGGAGTCTATCGACGCACCCGACCGGTCCGCCGTCGAGCACCCCCCTGCGGTGGCCGCGCCGACGGTGTTCGCGGTGAGCGGAACGCGTTGTCGCGAAACTCCGTAATCATGTAATCATGTAATCACGAGCAAAGGAGTCGTCATGTCCCCTCGCCACACCCCGCCCCACGCCCGACCCGAATCCACCGCCGACGCCACCGGCTGGATCACCGGCGTGACCCCGGACGGATGGTTCTCCGAGCCACCGCAGGTCGTGATCGACCGCGACGAGATCACCATCTGGGGCCGCCTGCCCGAACCCCAGCTCGCCGCCGACGTCACCGACGCCGACCGCACGGCCGCCCAGGCCGGGCGGATACTCCGGTTCCGGGAGGACACCCGCGACGACCGCGTCCGCGTCGCCCGCCAGGTCGAGCACCGCTACCAGCGCAAGGTGAGCTGGGGGGTGCGCTGCGGGGCGACCGAGCAGTTGTTCTCCCACCTCGCCGCGCCGGTGATGACCCGGCTCCGCCAGCCGGAGCGGCAGATCCTCGACACCCTGGTGGACGCCGGCGTCGCCCGTTCCCGCTCGGAGGCGCTGGCCTGGTGCGTCCGGCTCGTCGGCCGGCACACCGACGACTGGCTGACCCAACTACGACAGGCCATGACCACTGTCGACGACCTGCGCCGACAGGGCCCCGACGGCGTCTGACCGGCGCGGCCGGGCCGGCACGCGCCAGGCGCCACCTACCGCGACGGCAACTGACAGAGCGGCGGCGGGTACGGCGTGATCCTGGCCGACGACCAGATCATCGCCGACTGCGTCTGATCCACCGGGTGCCGCGGGGGGCCGGTCCGCGGCTGCGGGCCGGCCCCGCGCCACCGTCCGGCCTCTACACTGTCCGACACGGAGGACGGTCTCCAGGAGTTCCGGGTTGCGGTCGGGGTTCATCTCGGCGTCGTGCCGGAACGCCGTCTTCCTGCCGGTCCGCATGTCAAGGGTCGGGACCGGCCCCGGCGACGCCTAGACTTGACGTCGAGGTGCATCGATGGACAGGGGCCCTGGGCGGCTGGCGTGGGACCGGCCCGACCCGAATCCGACGACCGGGCGCGACGAGCCCCGGAGCCGTCCCCCGCTGTGGTGCGGGGTCCTGGGCCCGCTGCACGTACGGGTCGACGGGACCGACGTGCTCGGGCCGGGCCCGCGACAGCGGGCGCTCGTGGCCGCGCTGGCGCTGCGGTACGCGGCCGGCGTGCCCCTGTCCGCGCTCTCGGCCCGGGTGTGGTCCGAGCGCCACGACGTGGACCGCGGCGCGATCCGCGTCCTCGTGCACCGGCTCCGGCAGCGGCTTCGGACCGCCGGTCCCGACGCCGACGCCGGCCTGCACCGCACCGCCGACGGCTACCGGTGGGACCTCGGCCCGGGGAGCAGCGACCTCGCCGACCTGCGTCAGCTTCGGGACCAGGCCCGTCGCGCCGAGGCGAGCGGGGACCTGGCCCTGGCCGTGGACCTGCTCGACCGCGCGTCGGCGCTGGTGCGCGGTGCGCCGTGCCAGGGCGTCTGGTCGGATCCGGACCGGTGGCCCGAACTCGTGGCGGTCGGCGAGGAGGTGCGGGAACTGCGGCGGATGTCGTTCGACGCGCGCCTGCGGCTCGGCGACCACCGGACGGTCCTGCCCGACCTGGCCGCCCTCGCCGCGCAGGAACCCACCGCCGAGTGGGTGCACGACCTGCACCTGCGCGCGCTGTCGCTCGCCGGCCGGTACGACGAGGCCGTCACCGCCCATCGGGCCTTCCGCCGGCGGCTGCGCGACGACCTCGGGGTGGAGCCGAGCACCGCGCTGGTGCGGACGTACCGCCGGATCCTCGACCACGACGAGCCGCTGCCGGGAAGCTCGCCGTCGGCGCGCGAGGTGATCCGGGCCGGCGCGGACGACCGGTCGCCGACGCCGGGGAGCCGAGCCGCGCTGCGGGCGTTGACCGAGGCCGGCGCCTACATCGCCGACCGGGGCGACTACCGGCGGGCGGCGCACTGCCTCACCGCCACCCTGCGGCTCGGTGGCGACCCGGCCGCCCGCGCCGAGGCGTTGCTGCGGCTCGGCGAGGTCCGCTACCACCAAGCCGGCGCGGGGCTCGACGAGCTGGCCCGCGCGGCGACGCTGTTCCGCCGGGAGAACCGGCGGCACCAGGCCGCCGAGGCGCTGTCCTGGCAGGCCCGGGTGCTCTGGCTCCGCCCCGGGGACGACGACTCCGCCCTCCGGCGGGTGGCGGAGGCCGTCGACCTGATCGACGACCGCGCGCCCGACCCGGCCGGCGCGGCGGCCCTGGTCAACATCTGCGGGATCCTGGCGGTCAGCGACCGGGGCCGGGCGGCGCGGCGAGCGGGGCTGCTCGGGCTGGCCTGGGCCCGGCAGATGTCCCTGACGCCGCTGGACCTGCGGGCCCGTGCCAACCTGGCGCTCGTCGACCTGACCGCCGGGGACGCGGACGTGGTCGCCGAACTCGCACACCTCACGCAGGCGTACCGGGACCGTCTCGGCTGGGTGCCGCCGACGCTCTGGGTCGCGCTGGCCGACGCCGAGGACCGGCGGGCGCGGCTCGGCCCGGCGGCCACCTACCGGGAACTGGCCGTGGGGAGCATCCGCGGGCAGGAGGCGACCGCCGACGTGCCGTGGTTGGTCGCCGAACGGGTGCGGGAGGCGTTCCAGCGCGGCCGGTGGACCGCGGCGCGCGGCGCGGGCGTCCGCTACCTGCGCGGCGAGCACCGCCACCACCGGATGGCCTCCGAGGTGCACGTCGTCCTGTCGCGCCTGGCCCTGCACCAGGGCGACCTGCCGGCCGCCGACCGGCACTCCGGCGCGGCGGAACGCCTGGCGCGGCGCGACGGCGGGGCGACGCTGCTCGGCCCCGCGCTGGTGCAGCGGCTACGGGTGCGGATCGCCCTGGGCCGGCCGCGCGCCCGCATCACCGCGACGGCGGAGGAGTTGCTGGACCGGGTGCACGGCGCGGCGCTCACCAGCAGCTTCGGCGTCGACCTGCCGTTGGCGTTGCGCGAGGCGGGCCTCGACGTGCGCGCCCTCGCCCGGCACGCGCCCGTCGAATCTCCGTGGCGGCAGGCGGCGGAGGCGGTGCTGGCCGGCGACATGGCACGCGCCCGGCGGACCTACCTCGCGGTGGGCAGCCGGGGCGACGCCCGACAGGTGACGGCGGCGGGCGGGTGACCGCCCGCCGCCGTCGGGCGGTCACCGGTCAGTTCAGGCCGGCGAAGTCGAACGGGATCGAGCTGCCCCGGCTCACGCTCTGGCCACAGGTGCCGGCCGAGTTCCAGACCTGCGGCGAGTCGTAGCGCAGCATCTCGAAGTGCAGGTGCGTGCCGCCGATGCCGGGCGGCGAGACCCCGCCGGTGTAACCCATGTA
This sequence comes from Micromonospora sp. AKA38, assembly GCF_027925725.1. Taxonomy (NCBI): domain Bacteria; kingdom Bacillati; phylum Actinomycetota; class Actinomycetes; order Micromonosporales; family Micromonosporaceae; genus Micromonospora; species Micromonospora sp. AKA38. The sequence continues at coordinate 2,163,430 of NZ_BNEI01000005.1, forward strand.
GCCGATGCCGTCACCACGGTTGAAGTACTCCCCCACCCGCATCCGGGAGACGAACCCGTCGAGGTGACCGTAGAGGGTGCTCCAGCCGTTGGTGTGCGTGATGATGACGAAGTTCCCGTAGCCGCCGGCGTCCCAGCCGATGTAGCTCACCGACCCGGCGTAGGCGGCCGAGATCACCGACCGGTAGTTGCCGGCGATGTCGTAGCCGTCGTGGTTGTCGTAGCCGGGGCACCGGTCGTCCACCTTGCTGGTGATCACCCCGGTCGCCGGCCACTTGACCGCACCGTAGGCCGCCAGGGCCGGTGCCGGCGCGGCGCCCGCACCGAGGCCGAGGCCGCCGGCCACCAGGGCGGCGATCATGAGTACGCGGAGAAATGTCCGTCGCATGGCGGAAGTCCTGTCGTAGACGGTGGGTTTCCGAAGCGCGCGCCGCTGGACCAGGACAGTAACGACAGGACCGTTTCATCACCGTTACACCGGCCGCGACCTGCGCCGACTCCGGCTCTCGGCGTCGATGGACCCGACGAGCAGGATGTGGACGTGGGGATCCCGGCAGCCGGCCAGTGGCGGGAGCGCCCGGAGAAGTTCGGGCCGCTGGTGCGGCCGGGCGCCGCGCAGGGCGAGCCAGAGGAGAAGCGCGGTGCGCGCCTCCCGGGCCACGGGGGCCGTCGCCCGGGCGAGGACAGCCGTCGCGGCGAGTGCGGTGAGCGCGAGGCCGAGGATGCGGAGTGCCATGCCCGCCATGGGAACACCTCCGCCGGGCAGGACCTACCGCTGCGCGTCCACCCGGGGTGGATCCGGTCCACGCGGGGTGGACCGCAGCGACGTGGGAGTGGACGAGGACGCCCATAGCATGGCGACGTGGACGAAGGACGAAGCAACCGTTGGCCGGGCGTATCGTGTGAATCAGACGCCTGGCCGTTCTCCCCGGACCTCGCCGTCTTCGAAGCACGGCGGGCGGTCGGCCAACTCGCCCGGACCTTGGGCGACGGGCTCGATCCACCCGGCCTCGACGGCCTCGACGTGGACCCGGTGCTGCGCTACGTCTACGCGGTCGACGTCCTGGAGGCGACGTTGGCCCGAGTCCGGGAGGATCTTGTCGCCGAGGCGCGGGCGCGCGGAGTCGCGTGGGCGAAGATCGGTTGCGCGTTGGGCGTCGGGGACACCGCGGCCCAGAAGAGGTTCCGCGACGGGCTCCGGGGTGGCCGTCTCGAGGAGTTGACGGTCGAGGCGATGACCTGCTGGATCGCCCGACAGGCCGCGACGCCGCACCAACTCCGGGAAGAGGTGGCCACCGAGCTTGCCGGCGTCACCCCGCTGGAACGGCTCGAATACCTGGCCCGCAACGCGCTCGGAAGCATGCGGGAGATCGACGACCTCCTGGCGCTCGCCGGGTCCGAGCCCGCGACCGCCCGGGGCGTCCTGCGAAGCGCGTGCGGCAGGATCGAGCGGGTCGCCAGATCGGTGATCGCCGACCATGAGATGTGGGACGCGATGGCCGACTGGGCCGGTCAGGCCCGAACCGTCGACCAGACGAACTACCACGCGTCGACCGCCTACCTGCTGCACGCCATGCGACTGCTCGTCTTCGCCCTGCTGCATGCCCCCGATGCGGAATCCGGGAACGTCGAGCAGTTCCGGAGGTTCCTCGCCGAGATACGGCGAGCCTATGCGACCGTACTCCTCATCTTCGAGCGTTTCGATGTCGGCTCCGCGGTCCCGTCACCCGAGGCCGCCGACGCCGGCCCCGGCTGAGCAGCCGATCACCAGCGCCGGCGACGACGCACATCGGACGGTCGACGGCGCGGCGTGGTCGCCTCGTCACGCCCGGGCGCCCCCGGTGGTCAGTAGAAACATCCGGTGGCGGGCAGCGCCGAGGGCGCCGGGACGGCGGCGCCGTCGTAGACGGCGAGCAGGAGCTGCTGCGGGCAGCGGTTGGCGCCGTTCACCCGGATCTCCAGGTGCAGGTGCGGCCCGGTCACGTTGCCGGTGGCCCCGGTGTAGCCGACGACCTGCCCGGGGCTGACCCGCGCCCCGGCCGCGACCACGCGGGACGACAGGTGGCAGTAGAGGTAGTACGCGCCGTCGTCGGCGGTGAGGCCGATGCCGTTGCCGCAGCTGCCGCCCGCGTAGCCGACCGTGCCGGCGGTGATCGCGTACGTGGTCACGCCGGTCACGGTGGGCAGGTCGATCGCCGGGTAGTCGTGGTGCGGATCGTCGTACTCCGACCGGGGCAGGACCGACCGGTCGATGATCGGCGCGTAGAGGCCACCGCCACCGCCCCCGCCGAGCAGCCACTGCCAGGTCGTCGCGCCGACGGTGGTGCCGCCGGTGAGCCCGCGCCCGGTCTTGAAGGCGGTCACCGCGTCGGTGGTGCCGGCGCCCCAGGCCCCGTCGACAGTCAACCCGTACCCGTACTTGTTCAACGCGGTCTGCAACGCGCGTACCGCGTTGTTGTTCGCGCCGGGGTCCAGCGTCACGACGAGCCGCGACCAGGTCAGGGCGCCGACGACGCCGTCGGCGGTGAGGCCGTTCGCGGACTGGAACGCCTGCGTGGCCGCGGTCGTGCCGGCGCTGAAGGCGCCGTCCACGGTCAGGGTCTGGCCGTGGTGCCGGAGCAGGAACTGGGCCGAGGCGACGTTGGCGCCGGACATGCCGGCGCCGATGGTCGGCCAGGCCGGTGTGGCGGCCTGCGCGGCGGCCGGGCCGACCAGGACGGCGGTCAGGGCGAGCACCATCACGGCCAGTCGGCCGGTGAGGCGTCGGAGGGAAGTCGGCATCGGGCGCTCCTCATCCAGGAGGTGACCGGCCGGTTCGCTGGCCCGGCCCGTCCGGTCCGGGACGGCTGCCGGACCCGGCACCAGTATCACGACGGCGATAAATATTTACAAGAGTTGAGAAAGTGTAAAAGGTTTTCGCCGGCGGATCTGCGGTGGACAGGACAGTTCCTGGCCGCCGCCGAGGCGGTGCTGCTGGGCAGTGGTTCCGCGCGGCCGGGCTGGTGCCGCAGCCGGAGTGAGCCGGCCACGCGGGCGTGGCGGCCGTCGCCGTCCCCGCGTCGCCGGTCGGCTCAGTGCAGCCGGCTCTGCCAGTCGCCCGGCACCCGACCCTCGGGCCCCGGGGCCGGCTGGTCGAGCGGATGCGCGTGCGGTTCGGCCAACTCCGGCCCGCCCGCGTGGAACCGGTCGCGGGAGTAGTCCCAGAACCACGACTCGCCGGGCTCGAAGCTCTGCACGATCGGGTGGCCGGTGGTGGCCGCGTGCGCGGTCGCGTGCTGGCCGGGCGACGAGTCGCAGCAGCCGACATGCCCGCAGGCCGCGCAGCGGCGCAGGTGGAACCACCACCCGTCGGTGGACCCGCACTCGACGCAGCCCGGTCCGCTGGGCGGCACGGCCGGGTCGATCGCCACGGTCTCGGCCGGCGACGCCGACTCGGGCAGGTCGTTCACGATTGTTCCCCTCCGGTTGGTGACCACGTGCGCGCTCCGGCCTGCATCATGTCGCCCTCCGGCCGGTGGTGCATCCGCGTGTCGCCCGATCCCGCCGTGGACGTCCCCGTCAGGTGACCCGGATCGCCCCGGCCGGGCAGAGGTCGGCGGCGCGGCGCACCCGCTCGGCGCACTCCGCCGGCGGCGCGGCGGCCAGCAGCAGCACCAGCCCGTCCGCGTCGTCCTGATTGAACACCTCCGGCGCGGCGAGCACGCAGTTCCCCGAGCCGCAACAGGCGTCCCGGTCCACCTCCACCCGCACCGTCCGCTCCTCGCCGACGGGGCCGCCGGCAGCGGTCACCAGGTCACCGGCAGCGCGTCGAGACCGAAGACGATCGAGTTGTCCCGGGTGCTCAACTCCTCCGGGGCGGCCGTCACGCGCAGGTCGGGAAAGCGGCGGGCCAGCCCCGTCAGCGCGATGCGCAACTCGGCGCGGGCCAGCGGCTGCCCGATGCACTGGTGCACCCCGAACCCGAAGGCCACCTGCTGGTGCGCCTGCCGGTACGGGTCGAACCGATCCGGATCGTCGAAGACCTCGTCGTCCCGGTTGGCCAGGGAGATCAGGGCGATCACGCCCTCGCCGGCCCGGATCGCCCGGCCGCCGATCTCGACGTCCTCGGTGGCCACCCGGAGCACCCCGGTCCGCAGGACGCTCAGGTAACGCAGCAGCTCCTCCACCAGATCCGCGGTCCGGTCGGGCTCGTCGCGCAGCAGCGCGTACCGCCCGGGTTCCCGGGTCAGCAGCAGGACACTCAGCCCGATCATGTTGGCGGTGGTCTCGTGACCGGCGACGAGCAGCAGCATCGCCATCCCGACCAGTTCGTCCACGTCGAGTTCCCCCGGCTCGACCCGTTCCCGGATCAGCCGGCCGAGCAGATCGTCCGATCCGTCGGGCCGGGCCCGCTTGGCGTCGATCAGCGCCCGGAGGTAGTCGCGCAGCGCCCCGAACTCGTGCCGGAGCTGTTCCGGCGGCAGCTCGCGATCGAGCAGCGAGCGGCTGCGGGCCTGGAAGAAGTCGTGGTCGGCGTAGGGGACGCCGAGCAGGTGGCAGATCACCATGGACGGCAGGGACAGGGCGAAGGTCGACACCAGATCGGCCGGGGGCCCGGCGGCGGCCAGGGCGTCGAGCGACTCCTCGACGCTACGCCGGATCAGCGGCTCGATCCGACGGACATTCTTGATCATGAACTCGGCGGTGAGCATCCGGCGCAGCCGGGCGTGCTCGGCGCCGTCCATCCGGAAGAACATGCCCTTGCCCTCCTCGGCCTCCCGGGGCGGCAAGGGGCGCAGCAACGGAAAGCCGGGGCGGTAGAAGTCGGCGCTGAAGGCGGGGTGCCGCAGCACTTGACGGACGTCGGCATGCCGGGTGACCAGCCAGGCCGCGGCCCCGGTGGACAGGCGCACCCGTCTCACCGGGCCGGCGTAACGCTGGCGCTCCGCCTCGTCCAGCGGGGCGAACGGACCTCGGGTGGGATTGACCGGCGGCCAGAGCGGCAGTTCCGCCTCCACGGCACCCATCACATGGACCACCTCCGATTGAAGCGTTGAGTAGTCACATCGGTGCGCCACGTTACTCATCGATGAAGGTCGACACAATCCCCACGGTCGAGGCCCGGCGCGCGGTCAGCGTGCGCTCCGTACCGGGGCGCACCGAGACCGAGATGATCGACGCCTGGCAGGCGGCGTCCCCGGGCGTCCGGGAGAGGATCGACGCCAGCAGTCCACTCGGGCGGCTGGCCGAGCCGCGGGAGGTCGCCGAAGCCGCCGCCTGGCTGCTCAGCGACCGCGCCTGCATGGTGACCGGCGCGATCCTGCCGGTGGACGGCGGCGCCGGCGCCTGACCCGGCCCGGGGCAGCCCGCGTGTCGCGGAAGCTCGGACTACTCGGACGGTCGGCCGCGGGCCGGGCCGGCGGCCGGGTAGGCGATCAGCCCGCCGAGGGCGAGCGCCACCGCCGTCAGCGCGGCGGCCCGGCTGTCGGCCGGCTGGGCCTGCCACGTCGCGACCGCTCCCCCGGCGCCCCCCTGCGGGTACAGGGTCGCGACGGCGGTCCAGGCCAGCGGCACGAACCACGACCGGGCGGCACCGAGCACCGTCGCGCACAGCGCGGTCAGCCCGAGCAGCCCGGCGGCGTCGCGGACCACCATCCCGGCGGGCCCGAACCGGGCGCCGGTGTGCCGGGTGGCGAGCAGCACCAGCAGGACGACCACGAGGCCGGCCAGCAGGTGCACCGCGCGCCGCCGGGGCCACCGCATCGAGGCCGTCCGGTCCAGGCTCTCGTCGGGGCCGGCGAGCGTGGGCGCGAGCACCACGACCATCAGCGTCACCGTCATCACGACCACCATGGGGGTGGCGTCGCGTTCCGTGGCGAAGGCGAGGCACAGCGCCCAGACCGCCGCCGCGCCGCCGAGGGCCGCGGCCAGGGCCAGCGGTACGCGTCGCGAGCGCAGGTACAGCAGCGTCCAGGTCACCTGGCGCTCCCGGACAGCATCCCGGTGGTGTCCCGGCAGGCCCGGAGCGCGTCGCGGACGGCGGTGACCCGGGCCAGCGCCTCCCCGTCGGGCAGTGCCCGCAGCCCCTGCCACAGGGTGACCGCCTCGGCGTTGATCCCGGGATCCTCCTCGATCATTCCGGGGACCAGACCGACGTCGGACCGCGGCTCGCGGCCCAGGAGCCAGTAGGCCGCCGCGCGCTCGACCACCTCGTTGCGTTGCTCGCACCGCCCGTCGTACGCCACGCCCAGTCCCCTGACGACCTGGTTGACCACGGCGGCCGGGTGGGCGAGTCCGCCGTCTGCGTCGATCCGGACCTCGATCGTGACGACACCGTGCCGGGCGACCGGCCACCCGTCGTCCCCGATCGTGCGGGTGTCCTCGTGCACGGCGCTCGGCGCGTCCGGCAGCTTCGCCAGCGCGGCCAGCCCCTGCCGGGCCGGCGGGGTCAACGTGCCGAGCACGTTCGCGTGGACCCGGCTGACGCAGACCGTGGGCGTGTCACCGGTGCACACCAGTTCCCGGGCGACCGGGTCCACCGGCCAGTTCAGCGCGTCCCGGTCGCGGGGGACGACAGCGGTCGCCGCGACGAGCCCGAGCACCACCGGCAGCGCCGCCGCCGTCCGGGTCCGCCAGCCGCCGGCCACGAACAGCAGCAGACCGGTGACGGCGAGCGCGGCCAACCAGATCGCGAGCGCGCCGCTGACCCGGCTGTCGATCGTCTGGTAGTCGTGGAACCGACCCGAGCCGTGGACCGGCGAGAGGGCCGCCGCCTGCCGGTCCGCGGGTCCGACGGCGCTGAAGAAGACGACGAGCACGCCGCCCACCGCGAGCGCCGGGGCGGTCACCAGGGCGGGGAGCATCCGCCCGATCCCCAGGCCGAGCCACACCGCGGCGACCAGGGAGAGCGCGCCGACGCCGGTGACCACCGCGAAGGTCGGCACCGGCCGGTACGGGGCGGTGGGGGCGATCCGGGCGAGGCCGGCGGCGGTCACCACCAGGTAGCCGAGCGCGAAGGTGAGCGCCGTCGCGCCGAGCACCGGCAGCATCCGCGCGGCGCGGGGCCGGGCGGTGGTGGCGAACAACTCGGTCACCTTCGCCCGGTGCTCCCGGCGCCCCTGCCAGGCCCCGGCGGCGAGGGCCAGCGGCCACAGCAGGAGCAGGTACTCCCGGACGGTCATGGCCAACGCCATCCAGCCACTCGACCACCGACCGGTCGCGCCGTAGAGCGCGCCGACGCCGACCACCACCGCGACCAGCGCGCCGCCGACCGCGGCGGAACGACGCAGTTCGATCCCCAGGATGCTCATCGGGCGGCCTCCGCGCGGTGCCGGCGGAGAAGCGCGGAGTAGCCGCGCTCGGCCGCGCTGTCGCCGGCGTGGCCCTGGTCGCCCTGCGCGCTCAACGCCTCGGGCGTGCCCTGCCACACCAGCCGACCCTCGTTGACCAGGACGACGTCGGTGCAGGCCGCCGCCACGTCCTCGACCAGGTGGGTGGAGACCAGCACGCAACTGTCGGTGCCGAGGTCACGCAGCAGCTCACGGAAGTCGAGGCGCTGTTCCGGGTCGAGACCGACGGTCGGCTCGTCGAGCAGCAGGAGGCGGGGATCGTTGACGATGGCCTGGGCGATGCCGGCGCGACGCAGCATGCCACCGGAGAGCGTCTTCAACCGGGCGTCGGCCTTGGCGGTCAGCCCGACCCGGTCGACGGCCCGCTGCACCGCCGCCGGGATGCCGGCCTTCGGCATCTCCTTGAGCCAGGCCATGTACGCGACGAACTCACGGACCGTGAACCGTGGGTAGTAGCCGAACTGCTGCGGCAGGTAGCCCAGCGTGCGGCGGACCGGTCGCAGGTCGGCGCGCCCGTCGACCGGATGCCCGAGCAGCGTCAACCGCCCCCCGGCCGGGGTCAGCACGGTCGCCAGGGCGCGCATCAGGGTGGTCTTCCCGGCGCCGTTGGGGCCGAGCAGTCCGTGCACGCCGGAGGTCAGCGTCAGGTCGAGGCCGTCGACGGCCAGGTGTCGCCCGGCCCGGACCCGCAGCCCCGTCGCGTGGATCGCCCAGGGGTGGGTGGTGGCGGTCGTCTCGACCGCGCGCACAGCACGCATCATCATCTCCATCGGTGGTCGCGGTGACTAGTCGCGGAGGGAAAGTCGCCGGAAGCCGTCGAGCCGGAGCAGGGCGAGGACGGTCAGCAGGGCCGTGGCCAACGCCCAACCGCTTGTGCTCCCCGCGGCCAGCAGCACCGGCATCCGGGCGGTGGCGAGGCTGGGTGCGATCACCACGAGCGTCCAGGCGGCGATCAGGCCGATCGCGGCCCGGCGCACCCCGACGAGCGTGCCCAGCAGCAGCGCGGCGGCGGCGAACGCCAGGCAGGGCAGCAGCATCAGGGCCATCGACACCCCGATGCCGGCGCCGACCAGGGCGAGCGCGGGAACGACGCACGCCAGCACCGCGGCCGTCCGCCGCAGCAGCATGGTCAGCCCGGCGGCGGGTGTGGCGGCGATCAGCTCCCAGGCCGGGTCGGCCCGTCGGTGCCAGGCGACCGCCACCCCGGGCAACGGCGCCAGCGGTGCGACCAGCAGCACCAGCGAGGGCTGCCCGGTCCACAGCACGCCGAGCAGCGCGGCGCAGGCCAACACCACGACGGTCATGGCCAGCCACGGCAGCAGCGTGCCGACGAACCAGCGGTGGCGCAGCACCGACCAGGACCGGCGGGCGGCGACCGGAGCCGGTGCCGCCGAGATCTCCCGGTCCAGGGCCGTCGCCACCCGTTCGAGCACGGCCCGGGTGGCCGCGGTGGTGCTGCCGGCCAGCCGGGCCCGGCAGTCGGCGCAGTCCTCGAGGTGCACCTCGATCGCCCAGACGCCGGGCTCGTCGAGGTCGGGTGCTCCGGCGGCGTAGCGCTGGAGCTGGGTCAGGCTGGGGTGGTTGCTCATGACAGCGCCTCCCGTAGGGCGATCCGGGCTCGCCGTACGCGGGACTTGACGGTGTTCTCCGGCACGCCCAGCAGCACCGACGCCTCGCGCGGGGAGAGCCCGTCGAGGACCGTGGCCCGCAGCGCGGCCCGGACCTCGGGCGGCAGGACGAGCAGCGCCTGCTCGAGTTCCTGGCCGACCCGGGCCGCCATCACCTCGTCCTCGGCGGCGGGCGCGGTGCTCGGGGTGAGCGGCACCGGCGGCACCTGCGCCGTGCGGGCCCGACGACGGAACGCGTCGACCAGGCGGTGCGCGGCGATGGTCCACAGCCAGCCCACCGCGCTCCCCCGCGCCCCGCCACCGCTGCCACCCCGGGCACCGGCGAAGCTGTCCGCCGCCCGCCAGACCGCCAGGTAGGTGTCCTGCAACACCTCGGCGACCACGTCCGGGTCCGCGCACCGGCGGCGCAGCCGCACCTCCAGCCAGGGCGCGGTACGTCGGTACAGCTCGTCGAACGCCCGCCGGTCGCCACGGGCCACACGTCGGACGAGTTCGCCCTCGTCTGCCGCGTCCATGCCTCTGCTCACGTCCGGTAAGACGACCACCCGGGCCGTCCCGGGTCCCGATCCGCTGTGACCTGTGCCACTCGCCGCGGGCGCCGGTCACCGGCGCGACCGGTCCGGGCAGGTCAGGGCGTCCAGCGTACGCCCGGGTTCACCCGCCCGGACCAGTCGAAGACGGCCATGTTGTCCCACTGGTTGCCGGTGCCGTTGATGTCGGCCGGGTCCCAGCCGTTGCCGCGCACGGCGTACCAGGTCGGTTCCCAGTAGAAGACCCCGATGGCGCCGGCGTTGCGCGCGGTGTTCTGCACCCAGTCGAACTCCTGGGCCTGCCCGGCCCAGGAGGCGGCGATGCCGTCACAGGTCGCGTCGCCGACGGCGTTCGGTTCGCCGTCCGCGTCGTCGCGGGTGAAGGGGTACGCGGTCTCCACGATCACCACCGGCTTCCCGTAGCGACCGCGCAGGTCGACGATGTTCCGGTAGAGGTTCGCCAGCGTGCCGTGCCACATGCAGTAGTACGACAGGGCGGTGATGTCCCACTGCACGCCCTGGGCGCGGATGCCGTCGTAGAACCAGCGGGCGTTGGCGTTGCTGTCGGCGTCCGCGGTGTGGATCATCACCGGGATGTCGCCGCCGCACGCCTTGGTCGCCTGGTAGCCCTGCTTCAGCAGGCCGGCCAGCGGCGCGAAGTCGTTGTTGACGACCTTCCCCTCGTTCCACAGCATCCCGACGTTGATCTCGTTGCCGATCTGCACGCTGTCCGGCGGGGTGCCCTGCGCCCGGAGGCTGGCGCAGACGTCGTAGGTGAAGGCGTACACGTCGGTCCGTAGCTGGCTCAGGCTGTGGCCGGCCCAGGCGGCCGGCTTGTACTGCTTGCCGGGGTCGGCCCAGGTGTCGGAGTAGTGGAAGTCGACGAGCACCTTCAGGCCCTTCGCCCGGGCCGCGCTCGCCTGGGTCAGCACCCGGCTCTTGTTGTTGTAGCCGCTGGCCGGGTTGTTCCAGACGCGCAGCCGGACGTAGTTGACGCCGACGGACTTCAGGATGTCCAGGGGGTCGCGGGCGACACCGCCGGCGTCGTAGTACCTCGCGCCCAGGTCCAGGCTGCGCTGCAAGGAGGAGACGTCGGCGCCCCGCATGCTGAGTGTGTTCGCGGCGGTGGCCGGCGCGGGCGGGCCGCCGAGCGTGGCGGTGACGGCGAGGACGCCGGCCGCGACGGCCGCGAGCAGGGCCCGGGGGCGGCGGCGGTGGGGTGCGGCGGGACGGGTGCTCACTGCCCTGCCCCTCACGGGCCGACGGCGCAGGGGGCGCCGTTCAGCGTGAAGCCGGTCGGCGGCGCGTCGCTGGCGTTCCACCGGCCCTGGAGGCCGAAGGTCGCGGAGCCGTTCGGCGCGAGCGTCCGGTTCCAGTCGACGTTGCGGGCGGTCACGGTGGCGCCGGTCTGCCCGACCGTGGCGTTCCACCCCGAGGTGAACTGCTGGTCGCCGGGGAAGCCGAAGGTGACGGTCCAGCCGTCGACCGACGCCGTCCCGGTGTTCTGGACCGTCACGGTGGCCACGAAACCGCCCGGCCACTCGGACTGGTTGCGGTAGGTCACCCGGCAGGTCGACGGCGGAGGGGTGGGCGGGGTGTCCGCCGTGGGCAGGGTGACCGTGTTGGACGCGATCGACACGTTGCCCACCGCGTCCCGGGCCCGCACGTAGTACAGGTTGCGCAGCGGCGTCGACGGGGGCAGCGCCGCCGTGTAGGTCGTGCCCGCCACGGTGGCGACGCGCGTCGAGGTGAACCAGCCGTCGAAGCGGTAGACGTCGTACCCCAGCACGCCGACGTCGTCGGTCGACGGCGACCACGACAGCGCGGCGGTCGTGCCGGTCACCTCGCCGACGGTCAGGTTCTGCGGGGCGCTCGGCGGGGTGGTGTCGGGGCCGGTGTCCGTCACGGGGGTGACCACGGTCACCGTGGCGCTCGCGGCGGAGCGGTGTCCGAGGCTGTCCCGGGCGGCCACCCGGAACGAGTACTGGCGACCGGGCTGGATGTAGCCGGTGATGGTGGTGGTGGTGACGTCCCCGACGCTGGCGCTGTAGAGGACGTCGTCGAACGGCTGGTAGTACGTGATGTCGTAGCCGGCGACGGGGCAGCAGCCGGGGGTGGCGGCGGTCCAGGTGAGGGTGACCGACACGCTGCGTACCTCGCTGGCGGCCAGGTTCGTGGGCGGGCTCGGCGGGAAGGGCGTGGTGCTCGGCGTGCTCGGCGCCGTGGTCGGCGCCGAGGACCCGACCGCCGGTGTGGTGCTCAGCGTGGTGCCGAGCACCGCGGTCACCAGCACGAGGGCGGCCAGCAGACCCGACCGTGGACGGCGGAACGGCGAGGACGAGCAGACGCCTGTCATACCTCGACGATGCCCGCAGATATCGATGATCGCCAACATGTCCCACACCTCGGTCGATCTTGACCACCCGACCGCCCGAGGATAAGTTGAACACGTTCAAACAAGGTCGGGCGAGGAGGGACCATGAAGGTCGTCATTCCTGGCGGCACCGGGCAGATCGGCACCGTCCTGGATCGGGCGTTGACCGCCGACGGCCACGACGTGGTGCTGCTGACCCGCTCGCCGGCGGGTCCGCGTCAGGTCCGGTGGGACGGCGCCACGCTCGGCGACTGGGCCGAGCGGATCGACGGCAGCGACGTGGTCGTCAACCTGGCGGGACGCAGTGTGAGCTGCCGGTACACCGCCGCGAACCTCGACGCCATGATGAGGTCCCGGGTGGAGTCCACCCGGGTGGTCGGCGAGGCCATCGGCCGGGCGGCCCGACCGCCCCGGGTGTGGTTGCAGATGAGCACCGCGACGATCTACGCGCACCGCTTCGACGCCGCCAACGACGAGCACGCCGGCCTGATCGGCGGCGACGAGCACGGCGTGCCCGGATACTGGGCGTACAGCGTCCAGATCGCCCGGAACTGGGAGGCCGCGCAGGAACAGGCGGCGACTCCCCACACGCGCAAGGTCGCACTGCGGTCGGCCATGGTGATGAGCCCCGACCGTGGTGGCGTGTTCGACGTGCTGAGCTGGCTGGCGCGGCTCGGCCTCGGCGGACCGGTCGCCGGCGGCCGGCAGTACGTCTCCTGGATCCACGACCGGGACTTCGTCCGCGCCGTCCGCTTCCTGATCGCCCGCGAGGACCTCGCCGGGGCGGTGAACCTGGCCGCGCCGCACCCGTTGCCGCAGCGGGAGTTCATGCGCGCGCTCCGGTCGGCCTGGCGGATGCCGGTCGGCCTGCCCGCCACCGGATGGATGGCGGAGCTCGGCGCGTTCGCGCTCCGGTCGGACACCGAACTGCTGCTGAAGAGTCGGCGGGTCACGCCGGGACGACTCACCGACGCCGGGTTCACGTTCACCCACCCCCACTGGCCGGCCGCCGCCGGGGAGCTGGCACGACGGCGTCGCCGGGGACAGGGCCGGGCGACGGCCGACGGCACCGGCCGTTCCCCGGCAGGTTGACTCCTGCCGGACGTCCTGCCTGTCCCCCCACATCGGGCGTTGCTTGACTCGGCGTCATGACACACATTCGGAAAGCGATCGCCCGTACGGTGGTCGCCGGAGCGGTGATCGGCGCGACGACGCTCACCGGGCCCCTCGCCGGACACGCGGCGTCCGACCGGCCGGAGGCCACCCGCGCCCCCGGCACCATCCTCGACGTCATCCCGGCCCGGACCGTGGACCGGATGGTCGCCCAGGCCCCGCTCGTCGACGCCGCCAACGTCATCCGCACCGCGGTGGAACGCGCACCGGCCCGCGGCTACGCCGGCATCGGCCTGGTCGACGACCACGTCACCCTGTGGTGGAAGGGCGCGCCACCCGCCGACGTCACGGCAGCCGTCACCGCCGCCCGCCGCACCGCGCCGGTCCAGGTGGCCGACGCCACCTGGTCCCGCGCCGACCTGCGCAAGGCCGCCGCCCGACTCACCCCGGTGGTGGAGGCCGGCCCGGCGGGCGCCGGCCGTTCGGTGCGACTGCGCACCGACGGCAGCGGCATCGAGATCGCCGTCGACCGCACCCCGGGCGCCGCGCTGCCGAAGCTGCCGGCCACCGGCGTCCGGACCAGCGTGGTCACCCGCGACCGGATGGTGCCCCGGTCGCGGGCCAACGACGCCGCGCCGTTCGACGGCGGCGCGGGCATCGGGTTCACCACCCCCGGGTGCACCGCCGGCTTCGGCGTCCGCAACGCGGACACCAACGCCGGCTACGTCCTCACCGCCGAGCACTGCGGCGCCGTCGGCTCGCCCTGGCACGTCGGCTGGAACACGTCCACCGGCACCGGCACGCTCGTCGGCTACGCGGTCGACAGCAACGACGACCACGACACGATGATCATTTCGACGTCCGCCCCCGGGGACCACATCTACGTCGGCGGCCAGCACGACGAGGTCCGGGCCCGGGTGGCCGGCTGGACCGAGGTCTTCCCCGGCCAACTGCTGTGCCAGTCCGGGTACACCTCCGCCGGCGAACTCGGCGGCCCGGTCTGCAACCTGCGGGTCGAATTCCACTACGACGACATCGAGGACCTCGTCGAGGCCACCCAGCTCGACGGCGACGAGGCCGCCCGGGGCGGCGACAGCGGCGGTCCGGTCTACGCCGTCAACGCCGACGGCACCGTGCTCGCCGCCGGCACCACCACCCGGTCGGCGGGCCCGGGCTTCGGCTTCCAGGACTTCGCCACCGCCCGCGACGACTACGGCAACCTCGTGCCGGCGACGGCGAGCGCCAGCACCTGCCGGGTCTCCTTCGTCGTCACCAACTCGTGGAGCACCGGATACGCCGCCAGCGTCACCGTCTACAACGACGGCCCGGCCGTCAACGGCTGGTCGCTGGGCTGGACCTTCCCCGGCGGCCAGGTCGTACAGGGCCACTGGAACGGCGTCTTCCAGCAGACCGGCCCGGCGGTGACCGTCACCAACGAGGGGCACAACGCCGCCATCCCGACCGGGGGCGCCGTGAACGTCGGCTTCACCGCCGACGGCTCCCCCGCCGTGCCGGCGCCGTTCACGCTCAACGGCACCACCTGCAACTGACCTCGTCCACCGACCCGGGCCCCGCCGCACCGTCGGCGGGGCCCGGCCGTCGTGCCGGACCGGCCCGGGCCGGTCCGCTCAGGCCGGCCGGTTCCGCCGCACCAGACCCTGGACCAGTTCCCGGCGCAGCGTGGCGCGCAGCGTCCGCACCTCGGGGGCGTCCAGTTCGCCGCACCTGTCGAGCGCCCGCCGACGCAGCCGGCCGGCGTCGTCGCCCAGGTCCGGGTTCGCGTCGGCCAGGACCGCGAGCGCGTGCAGCGTCTGCGCCTCCCACCACGGGCAGGACAGCGCCGCGTACAGGGCCAACGCCGCCCGCAGCGCGTCGGCCGCCGCCTTCGCCCCGCCCAACGCCTGAAGCGCGAGCCCGTACCGGTGCACGGCGTTGGCCTCGCTGAACGTCGCGCCGCACCGCTGGAACACCCGGCGGGCACGGTCGTACTGGTCGGCGGCGTCCCGCCACCGACCCATCCCGGCCAGGTCCGCCCCCAGGCTCATCATCGCGCCGGCCCGGGCCACCGCCGCGCCGGTACGGCTGAGGCCGTTGCCCCGGCCGTAGAACGCCAGCACCTCGCGGTGCACCCCGGCCGCCTCGGCGAACCGGCCGAGCGCGGCCAGCGCGGCGCCCTGCACGCTCGCCGCGCTGTACTCGCCGAGCGCGTACCCGATCTCGCGGAACAGGCCCACCGCCCGGTGGCTGTGGTCGATGGCCGACCCGCCGTCCCCGGTCCGGACCTGGATCGCGGCGAGGTAGGTGAGCGCCCACGCCTCCTCGCGGCGGTCCCCGATCCGCCGGGCCAGGTCCAGCGCCCGGCCGAAGGCGGCCAGCCCGTCGGTGTTGCGGTCCCGGCAGAAGTAGCGGGCCCACCCCAGGAAGTTCAGGAGCACGGCCTCGTCGTGCGGACTGCCGGCGGCCTGGGCCGCGGCCAGGCCCAGCGAGAAGATCTCGTCCCAGGAGTGCCGGTGGCTGTTGGCGTCGGAATACCAGTGCAGCGCCCGGGCGACCGCGACCACGTCGGCGTGCCGACCGCGCCGGGACGCGTCGCGCAGCGCCGCCAGCCAGTTGCCGGACTCCCGGTCCAGCCAGTACGCCGCCGCCCGGTCGTCGTCGAACTCGGAGTCGGCCCGGCAGGCGACCGGTTCGAACATCGCACCGGCCTGCCGGGTACGCCACAGCAGCCAGTCGACCATCCGGTCGTGCGCCCTGGTCCGGGAGACCCGGTGCTCCTCGGCGTCGAGGCGCTCGGAGGCGTAGAGCCGAACCAGGTCGTGGAACTGGTAACGGTCCCCCACGGTCAGGAGCACCCCGGCCTCGACCAGCTCCTCCAATGCCGCGGACGCGGTCTCCTCGTCGGTGCCGGCCACGGCGGCGACCAGCGCGGCGGCGAAGTCGGCGCCGGGAATCAGCGAGGCGCGTCGGAACACCCGTGCGGTCATCGGGTCCAGTTGCCGGTAGGAGACCTCGAACGCGGACCGGACGTCCAGGTCACCGGCGGTCAGCACGGTCAGCCGCCGGCGCTGGTCGTGGAGCAGATCGACGAGCCGGCCGACCGTCCACTCCGGTCGGCTGGCGAGGCGGTTGCCGGCGATCCGGAGGGCCAGCGGCAGCCGGCCGCAGAGCTTGACGAGTTGATCGGCGGCGGCCGGCTCGGCGGCTATCCGGTCGGCGCCGACGATCGCCGTGAGCAGCAGTCGACCGGCCACCGGCGAGAGCAGGTCGAGCGGCTGCCGGACCGCGCCGGCCAGACCGGTCAGCGGACGCCGGCAGGTGACCAGCACGAGACACCGGTGCCCGGCCGGCAGCAGCGGACGCACCTGGGCCTCGTCCGCGGCGTCGTCCAGGACCAGCAGCAGCGGCCGGTCCCGCGAGAGCGTGCGGAACAGCCCACCCCGTTCGGCCGGGGACACCGGTACCCGGCTGTCCGGCACCCCGAGCGACCGCAGCAACCCGGCCAGCGCCTCGGCCGGGTCGACCGGTCCGGCCGGTGGGCCACCCCGCAGGTCGACGAAGAGCTGCCCGCCGGCGAAGGCCGGACCGAGTCGTTGACCGGCCGCGACGGCGAGGCTGGTCTTGCCGATCCCCGGCGGGCCGTGCACCACCACCACCGAGGCGGTGTCCGGTCGCCCGGCGGCGACGTCGGCGGCCAGCGTCGCGAGCCGGTCCAGGATCTCCGCGCGGCCGGCCAGGTCCGGCAGGGGCGCCGGGAGTTCCCCGGGCACGGCCACCGCCGGGTGGTCGTCCGGCCCGACCGGACGGTCGGACGACTGCCGCTCGGCCCGGGCCAGGGCGACGAAGCGGTCGCGGTCCGCCCCGGCCAGCCGCAGCGCGTCGGCGAGCAGCACCACCGTGCGCCGTTGCGGGTTGCGGACCCGACCGCGTTCCATCTCGCGGATGCCGCGGACGCTGGAGCCGGCCGCCTCGGCCAGCTCCTCCTGGGTCAGCCCTCGCTCCAGACGGAACGCCCTGAGCACCGCCCCGAACCGGTCACGCTGCACCTGACTTGTCGGCATGTTCCCCCCACCACCCGACGCCCCACAGTGACGTAACGCGGATCGATGATCCCACGACGGTGACCCTCCGCAGGGCACTGTGGACGGACTGTGATCATTGCCATGTCGGACGGCGCACCATCCGTAGCACGTCCTAGGAAACTGGTTCACCTGCCGGCCGATCGGCCGCAGCGCATCAGTCGGCGGGTCGTCGTAGGCTCGGCAGATCGCCACCGCTGCGGGGCGTGATCGCCGTCCGTGCCCTTCGGACCAGGGAGATCCGGATGCACCTGCCCCTCGACACCCCACCGTCGAGCGCGCCGAAGACCGCCGTCCTCTGGGGTGTCTCCTTCGACGGCACGCCGATGTCCGGAATCGTGGTCGAGTTCGTCAAGCTCGCCGACGTGTTCCGCCAACGCGGCCACCGCGTGCTGCTGGACATCGGGTACGACATCAAGGAGGACAAGAACCGCTTCTTCGATCCCTACACCGACGAGGCCCGATGCCTGCCGTCCTGGATCGAGCTGACCCGGGTGGACGGGCTCGCCGACGTCGCCGGCTACGACCCGGCGTTCGTCCGCGACACGCTGCACGCGGTACGCCACGGCGACCCCCTGCCGTCCCGTACCGACGCGGTCAGCGACGCGATCGCCGACCGGATCGTCGCCACCTGGCGTCGCCACTCGGTGACGGCCGTGCTGGTGGAGAACGGCACGCTGCCGGAGAACGTCGCGTACACCCGGGCGCTCTACCGCGCCATCGAACGGTACGGCCGGGAGACGGGCCTGGGCACCTACGTGCTGTGGCGTGACCACGACCTGATGTGGACCAGTGAGCCGGCCACCGGGAAGTACGGCGTTCCGCCCTACCCGCACGCGGTGCGCCCGGTCGACTCGCCGCACATCCGCTACCTCGCCCTGCACGAGCAGGCCCGC
The DNA here is from genome assembly GCF_027925725.1 of Micromonospora sp. AKA38. NCBI lineage: Bacteria > Bacillati > Actinomycetota > Actinomycetes > Micromonosporales > Micromonosporaceae > Micromonospora > Micromonospora sp. AKA38. The sequence continues at coordinate 2,181,374 of NZ_BNEI01000005.1, forward strand.
CGACGCACCCTGGACTGGTCACCCGGGCTGCGGGACATCCGCGTGCTGCACAACTCGTTCCGGTTCGAGCCGGCGGAGCCGGCCCTGGTCGACGGCCGGTTCCGGGCGTACCACGGGATCCCCGACGACGCGGCCCTGATCGCGCGCTTCACCCGGCTGGTGCCGCAGAAGCGGATCGACCGTGACATCGACCTGCTCGCCCGGCTGATCCGGTGGTTCGCCGACCGAGGGGTCGACCGGCCGGTCCACCTGTTCGTCGCCGGCGATCCCACCGAACACCCGGCCACCGCCGCGGCGCTGCGGGCGTACGCCGAACACCGGCAGGTCGCCCACCGGGTGGTCTTCGGTGGCCGGCTGGCGCCCCGTGACGTGCCCCCCGGCCCGGAACGCGGCCACACGGTGGCGGACCTGCTCGCGCAGGCCGACCTGACGTCGTTCCTGACCTCGTACGACTACGAGAGCTACGGGAACCCGATCGGCGAGTCGATCGCCTCCGGGGTGCCCTACCTGACCACCCGCTACGAGATGTACGACGCCGTGTACGGCAGCAAGGGGCTGCACGCCCCGGTGCTCGACGTGACCCCCACCGATGAGGCGCCGATCACCGACGCCTTCGTCGCCGAGGTCGCCGAACTGCTCACCAATCCGGTCCTGCACCGCCGGGTGGCGGCCTTCAACCACACCCGCGGCAAGCGCTACTTCGCCGCCAACCGGGCCACGGAGCTGGTGGACGAGCTGCTCGGCGCCGCACCGCCGCCCGCCCGCCGGCCCGGGCCGGCGGCCCCCGAGGTGTACGGCCGGGCCGGGCGGGCCGCCGTGCCCGCCCTGACGGCGGAAACCCGGATGACAGTCGTCCTGCCGGTGCTCAACGAGGCGGCCAACCTCGCCGCGGTGCTCGGATCGCTGGCCGGCCAACGCGGGCCGGACGGCCCCCTCGACCGGGCGCTGTTCGACGTGCTGCTGGTCGACAACAACTCGACCGACGACACCGTGGCCCGGGCCCGCCGACTGGCCGCCGCCCATCCGGGGTTGCGCGTGCACGTCATCGGGGAGTCCGCGCAGGGCGTGTCGTGCGCCCGGAAGGCCGGCATGGACCTCGCCGCCGAGCGGGCCCGCCGGCGCGACGCCACCGACACCGACCTGCCCCCGTTCTACCTCGTCTCGGCGGACGCCGACTGCCGCGTCGACAGGTACTGGTTGTCGGCGCTGCTGACGGCGATGGACGGCGGCAAGGCCGCGATCGGGGTCTGCGACTACCACTACGACCCGGAGCACTTCACCGACCGGCCGTTGCTCTGGGACGCGATCGACCGGACGCTGCGGTGCCGGGCGGTGACGTTCGGCCTGTTCGGCGGCTTCCCCGACGGCAAGGGATTCGCGGTGGAACGGCAGGCCTACGAGCGGGTGGGTGGCATCGAGCTGTCCTACCAGGTCAAGGACGGCCGGTTCGTCAACCACCTCTCCGACGACTGGGACTTCGGCATCCTGGTCCGGGCCAGCGGCGACGACATCACGTACGTGCCCCGGTCCCGGGTGGAGATCAACCCTCGCCGGGTCGACCACGCGATCGACGAGGTGATCGCCGGACGGGCGTACGGCGCCGGCGGCATCATCACCATGCGCGACATCCGCCCGGACGCCGACCACTCCCCGGTCGTCGACCTCACCGAGGACGAGGCGGTCCAGGCCTGGGAGTTCTCGATCAAGGACTTCGTGCCGAAGAACATGATCCTTCCGGTGTTGCTGACCCCGGCCCTGCTCCACGAGCGCGCGGTGATCGAGTTCTTCACGCCCGCGCTGGCGGACCGGCTGGCGCGCCGCGTCGCCGAGATCAGGGCCGAGAGCCGGTTGATCGACTTCGTCCCCATCCACTCCTACAAGTCGCCCAGCTTCCGGCTCTACTTCGAGTTCGCGGCGGAGTTGTTCGCCCGGCTCCGCGCCACGGTCGGGCCGGACATCGGATATCCGCCGCCGCTGCCGGACTGCCTTCAGGAGATCCGGGAGGAGGGCGATCCCGCGCGGTTCCGCGACTTCGTCCGCCACTACTGCGAGGACCGCGAATCCGGCGCGGCACACGACTACTTCGGCAACGGAGGAGTGTTCTGATGAGCGACGCCTACGAGGACGCGCTGGCCTCGCTGTCCCACCTCGACCCCGGCCATCCGCGGCCCGCCGTCGTGGACGTGCTCGCCGCACCGGAGAACCGCCGGCTGCTCGAGTACGTCGCCCTCGATCCGTTCGGGTCGCACGTCTTCCCCGGCGACATCCCGGACGCCCCCGTGGACTCCTTCCTCGACGACCTGAACGCGCAACTGGCGAACACCCGGCCCATCCACCTGTGGTCCTACATCCCGACGTGCAGTTACCGGTGCCGGTTCTGCCAGTACCCGGTGGTGCTGGTGAAGGGCGACCCGACGGTCACCCGGGCCAAGGTGGACCGGTGGGTCGACCTCAACATCCGGGAGGCCCAGCTCTGGCTCGACCGGGTGCCGAACCTCCGCGACGCCCCGATCGGCGAGTTCAACGTCTTCGGCGGCACCCCGTCCCTGATGTCGCTCGACGCGGTGGCCCGGCTGCTCGACTTCTACCGCGGCAACTTCGCCTTCACCCCGGACACCGCCATCCGGTTCGAGGGCGACCCGACCACCTTCACCGAGCCGCTGTTGGAGTTCCTGCTGGAGCAGGGCTGCCGCAAGCTGTCCTGCGGGGTGCAGTCGTTCGACGACCCGGTGCTGCGGCTGTCCGGGCGGGAGCACGAGGCCGTCGAGTGCCGGGCGTTCCTGGCGAACACCCGCCGGCTCGGCTTCGACTGGGTGACCGTCGACCTGATGTACGGACTGCTCGACCAGACCGTCGACAGCGTGCGGCGTGACCTCGACACCGTTCGGGAGTACGAGGTGCCCGGCCTGGTCTGCACCAAGCTGCACCTGCGCTCGTACGCCGACACCCGCACCGGTGTCGCCGGTGACCGGCCCGCCGCCTGGCAGTTCGCCGGCTACCGGGACCGGCTCGCCGCCGCCGGCCACCACTGGCCCACGCTCGGCGAGCAGTACCAGATGCGCGACGTGCTGGCCGGCGGGTTGACCGCGGCGGGCTACCGGGAGCACCCGACCATGTACTTCCACCGGGCCGGGCACGCCCCGGAGATGTGGAAGGCCATCATGGTGGACCAGGACCGGCAGGACGCCGAGGTCGCCATCGGCCTGGGCGGCAGCTCCAGTTGCCGACGCTCCGAGGCGATGACCGAGGTCAACGAGCGGCGTTACGTCGAGGCGGTGGAGGCCGGTGTGCTGCCGCTGGCCTCGGCCACCCGGTTCGGCCCCCTGGCCACCGAGTCCCGGTCGATCAAGATGGCCCTGTCGACGCTGCAACCGCTGCGGGACGACCTGCACCGGGAACGGTTCGAGGGCCGGTCCCTGTTCGACGAGCCGTGGGGCGGCGCCTTCGCCGCCCTTCAGCGCCGCGGCCTGCTCACCACGGACCGCGACGCCGGCTCCGTCACGCTGACGTCCACCGGCGAGGTCCTGGTGGAAGCCATCATGCACACCGAGTTCGGGTAGCGCCTCACTGATCCGCGCCTCGACGGCGGAGCCCGACGTGCGACTGGACCAGGTACGTCACGCCGGCCAGGAGGGAGAGCACGCCGGAGAGGACGACGGCCCCCCGGTATCGGCCGGCGGACATCAGGGTCCCGTAGGCGAGGGAGGCCGCGGCGCTGCCGGTGAAGATGCCCATCCGCTGCACCCCGTTGACGAACGCGCGGGTGCCCTGCGCGGCCCGGCTGTTGGCGAGGTTGTCGAGGACCGGCATCTGGGCGTAGTGCGCCCCCTGGCGCAGCAGGTACCAGAGCACGAAGAGGCTGGCCGTGCCGGCGGTGGCGCTCAGGATCTGCAGGAACAGCGCCGCGATCATGGCGAAGCCGGCCACCCGGAGGGCGCCGCCGCGCTTCATCAGGGGAAACAGGACGAAGATGCCCAGGACGCTGGCCAGGCGGTCCGCGACCAGGAGCCAGCCCAGCGACTCGGTGGCCAGGTGCAGGTAGTTGACGGCCACCAGGTTGATGAAGCGAATGGCGAGAACACCGGCGCCGCCGACGAGGACGGCGAGGACGAACAGGCCGGCGAGGTGACCGGCGTTGGCGCGCAGGGCCGGCAGCACCGGGGGGCGGGGCTCGCCGGGCACGACGGCCGGCGCGGCGTCGCGGCGCCACATCGCGATGCGGGCCACGCCGATCAGCACCGCCAGGACGGCGGAACACAGCAGGTCGAAGCGGTACCAGCCAGCGGTCTCCGCGCCGACGCGGGCGAGCAGCACGCCGGCCACGTTGCCGACCGCGGAGGCGGTCAGGAAGGCGACGAAGCCGGTACGGAACAGCGCGAAGCGTTCCTGCTCGTCGTGGATGGCCGAGGCGAGCACGGCGTTGACGCTGACCAGCATCAGGGCGGAGCAGACGCTGTTGAGGCCGAACAGCAGCAGGTGGGCGGAGAGGCTGTCGACGAACGGGATCGCCAGCATCGTGCCGGCGAAACCGAAGCTGCTGAGCAGCATCATCGGTTCCAGGCCGAGCCGGTCGGTGAAGGCGCTGAGCGGCAGCACGATCACCGCCATCACGGTGAAGCCGACCGAGAAGACCTGCCCGGCGCCGGCCGGCGGGATTCCCACCTGCCCCAGGAACAGGGCGTAGTACATGTCGAACAGACTGGTCGCCAGGCCGAAGAAGACCTGGCTGAGCACGAAGCCGGTGCGGACCCGCCGCAGGTGGTGCTCGCGGCGGGTCACGGAACCGGTGTCCGGAAGCAGGGTCACCGAGCAAAGTCTCCCGTCAGCGGGGTGCGCGCCGGGTGCGACGCGCCGAGCTCTCGCCCGGCCTTGGACACCAGGATGCCGTCGAGGTAGAGGTGGTCGAGTTCGGTGCGGACGAAGGTGCAGAGCGCGTGCAGCGGTGTCTCGACGATCGGCTCCCCGGCGTCGTTGTACGACGTGTTCAGCACGATCGGCACCCCGGTCAGCTCGTGGAAGGCGGAGATCACCGCGTGGTAGGCCGGATTGTCGTGCGCCGAGACCGTCTGCAGGCGGGCGGTGCCGTCGACGTGTGTGATGCTGGGGACGCTCTCCCGGCGGGCCGCGACGACCTGCGGGACGAGCAGCATGAAGTTGCTGTCGCCGGTGAAGTCGAACCACTCCCCCGCGTGCTCGGCGAGCGCGGACGGGGCGTACGGGCGGAACGGCTCCCGGTGCTTGACCACGTTGTTCAGGTAGTCGCGCATCGCGGGGTGCCGGGGGTCCGCCAGCATGCTGCGGTTGCCCAGCGCGCGCGGGCCGATCTCGGAACCGCCGTTGAACCACCCCACGACCCGGTGCGCGGCGAGCAGTTCGGCGACGTCACGGGGGCCGGCCTCCCGCGAGGTCAGCTCGACCCCGGTGTGGTCGGCGACCCTGCGCACCGCGTCCAGCACCTCGTCCCGGGAGTACGCCCGGCCGAACGACGCCGTCCGCATCACCGAGGGACGCCGGTTGCCGAGCAGCTCGACGCTGCCGTAGAGGGCCGCGCCGATCGCGACGCCCGAGTCGCCGGCCGCCGGCGGGATGAAGAGGTCACGGAACGGCGACTCGGTGCGTACCCGCTCGTTGGCGACCGAGTTGAGCATGACGCCACCGGCCATGCAGAGGTTGTCCGAGCCGGTCAGCTCGTGCGCCACGCCGGCGAGGTGCAGCATCGCCCGCTCCAGCTCGGCCTGCACGTGGTGGGCGACGTCCTCCGCGAACGGCGACTGCCAGCGCAGCGGGTCGGCCGGGTCGTAGTCGGCGCCCTCCTCGGCGAGCAGCCGTTGCCAGATGTCCTCGAGATCCTTCTGGGCGGAGCGGATGTCGAACCCGTCCAGCGTCAGCCAGTGCCCCCAGTCGGGACGCGGCCGACCGTAGGGCGCCAGCCCCATGGTCTTGCCCGCCTCGGGGTAGCCTCCGCAGCCGAACACCCCGAAGTCGGGGGTGCCGTACCGGGTGACGAAGCCCAGCCGGGCGGTGAAGAAGTCGTAGAACAGGCCGAGGCTCAGGTCGGAGTAGTCGGCCGGGTAGCGGCAGGCGGTCACCGGCGCCAACCGGTCGCCGTCGCCCCGGAAGAGGGTGTGCTTCTCGATGGTGCCGTCCGGGAACCGGGCGCCGGCCTGGTCCACGACGAGCACGGCCGCCTCGTCGTACCCGGACGGGTGGTAGGCGACGGCGGCGTGGGCGCGGTGGTGGCCGGGCAGCGGCAGCGCGCGGACCTTGCTCTTGTCCTTGATGGGCAGCTCGCGCAGGATGCGGTGGACGGCGCCGTCGCCGAGGGGTCGGTTACCGACCACGAGGTCCACGTCGTCGATCCCGGCGCCGACCGCGTCGAGGCAGTAGGCGATCGCCTTCATCGGCAGGGTCTTGGTGATGCGTTCGAAGTGGCCCTGCACGAGGAAGCCCTCGGAGTGCTTGATGCGGTCCAGGCGCTCCTCCTCGACGGCGACGGCGATCTCGCCGTCGCGAACCAGGCAGGCGGAGCGGTCGTGACTGAGGTTCAGACCGAGCACGAGAGACATCGGACTCCATTTCCTGTGTCGGAGCGGTGCGGGCTGGTCAGGGCGTCGGGCGGCAGCGGTCCATCGCTTCGGCGAGGCCGTCGAGGATGCGGACCGCGTCGTCGCGCAGCGTCAGCGGGTCGGTGGTCCGCAGGAAGAGCAGGCCGGCATAGCCCAGCACGCCGGTGTTCGGGTGGTAGCGGGGCATCGGGCTGCCCGGCTCCTGGGACTGGCCGCGCACCAGCTCGACGCTGGTGGCGGGCGACACGAGCGACGACCAGTCGACCCGGTCGGGGTCGAACGGCGGCAGGACGGGCCAGGGCTTGCCCGCCGAGTCGGACGCGATGACCGAGAGGGAGGCGGCGGCGCAGGTGGCGTCCGAGGGCAGGAGCAGCCGCCCCGGCAGCTCGGGCCGGTCGCCGAGCGCGGCGGCGTGCTGGAGCGCGACGAGGTCGACGCCGTAGACCTCGAGCAGCTCCCGGGTGACCGCCGCACCGCCGGCGCGGGCCGCCGACTCCAGCAACCGCACCGTGCCGTCGGCCATCAGTTTGAACTCGGTGTGGGTGGCGCAGGTGTCCAGGTCCAGCGCGTCGACGGCGCGGCGGGCGACGTCCGCGATGCGCTGTTGCAGCTCCGGCGCCAGCACGCACGGCGCCTGGTTGCTCAGCTCCACGTACACCGGGATCGTGGGCAGCCGCGCGGTGATCGCCAGTGGGTGGTAGGTGCCGCCGGTCACCAGCCCTTCGACGCTGAGGTAGTCGCCGAAGCCGGGCTCGGTGTACCAGCCGTCCGTGCTCGACTCGATGACCTCCTCGGCCAGGAATTGGGGTCCGCTGGAGCTGCCGTGCTCGTACATGCCCGATCTCCTCGCGGCGTCGACGGCCGCCGCGAGTTCCCGCCACACCGGTTCGACGTCGTCGCCCGGCTGGATCGTGGCCTGCCCGATCGAGCCGGCGCCCAGCACCGACTTGACGATCACCGGGCCGGCCAGCTCGGCGCAGGCCGCGGTCAGGTCGTCGAGCGAGTCGACCGGGCGGAACGCCGGGTTCGGCACCCCGGCCGCCGCCCAGGCGCGGCGCATGAGCAGCTTGTTGCGGGAGGTCGCCGCGCCCGGACCGGGCCCGGGCAGGCCGAGCCGCCGGCAGGCCGCCGCGGTGGGCACCACGCAGTACTCGGAGAAGGTGAGCACGGCGTCGGCGCGTACGGCCGTGGCGTGCGCGACGATCTCGTCGGCCAGCGGGGCGTCCGGCCGGGCGTGGTGGAGCCGGCGGCACAACCGGAACAGGAGTTCGCGTTGCCAGGGCTGGGGCTCGCCGACCAGCAGCACGTCGACGATGGCCCGGCTGGTCAGCCTCGGCAGCAGGTACTCCAGCGCCGGGCCGCCCTTGCCGTACACCAGCAGGGTCACTGGTTGCATGCGTCATCGCTCCTGTTCGCGGGGGCCGACCGGGAGAAGCCGGTCGGCGTCTGCCAGAGATGGGTACGCAGGGACGTCCGCATGGCCCGCAGTTGTCCGTCGATGGTGTGCAGGTCCTCGCGGCTGGGGCGCCGCGGCGCCGGCCCGAGCAGGGGCAGCAGCACCTCCACCGCTTCCAGCAGGCACAGCACCGCGTCCCGCTCGGCGGTGACCGGCCCGGCGTGCACCGCCACCGTCAGGCGGCTCAGGTGCCCCAGCAGGTCTGCAGGACCGCCGTCGCGCTGTCCAGTTTCATCCGGGCCTGCTGCCACACCAGGCTCCGCGGCGACTCGAGGACGGCCGCGGCCACCTCCTCCCCTCGGTGCGCCGGCAGGTCGTGCAGGAACACCGCCTGCGGCCAGCGGTTCAGGAAGGCCTCGTCGATGTGGAAGGGCCGGAAGGTCTGGCGCCACAGCGGGTCCTCCTTGACGGTTCCGGTGGTCTGCCACCGTGTGGTGTACACGCAGTCGGCGACGTCCGGCAGGTCGTCTCGTTCGTGGGTCTGGCGCACGCGGGCGCCGGCCACGGCGTCCTTTGCCGCCGCGGCCAGGGTCGCGGCGTCGAGGCCGTAGCCCGGCGGGGTGTAGAGGGTCAGCTCGGCGCCCGGGATCCGGGCCAGCGCGTGCGCCAGCGCGGAGGCGGTGTTGTTGCCCTCGCCGACGTACACCACCCGGATGCCGTCCAGCGGGCCGAGGTGCCGTCGCAGCGTGGCCAGGTCGCACACCGCCTGGGTGGGGTGCTCCTCCCGGGCCATCGCGTTGATCAGCGGCAGGTTCCCGGCGTCGCGCATCCGGGCCAGCTCGGCGACGCTGCGGGTGCTGCGGATCACCACCCCGTCGAGCATCAGCCCGAGGATCCGCGCGGTGTCCTCGGCGGACTCGCCGGTGTTGGTCTGGAGGCTCTCCGGCCCGTAGGGCAGCACCTGCGCGCCGAGTCGGAGCGCCGCCACGCTGAACGCGGTGCGGGTCCGGGTCGAGGTGCGTTCGAAGAGCGTCGCCACCACCGCGCCGGTCAGGCTCGGCGGCACCGCGGCCGGGTCGTCGGCGACCCGGACGGCGGCGTCGACCAGGTCGGTGAGCTGCGCGGCGGTGAGGTCACGCAGGGAGATCAGGCTGCCCCGACGGCCGGTCATCCGAGGTCCACCGTCGACCCGAGACCGGTGCGGACGGCGTGGCGACGCACCGCCTCGATCAGGGCGACGTCGAGCACGCCCATCCCGAAGGGGTTCACCACGGTGAAGGAATCCGTGCGGACGAGCCGGTGCCGGCCGGTGACCAGGCCGCCGATCGTGCCGTCGATCGCCCGGCCGGTGGCCGAACCGGGGCGGGTGACCCGACCCTGCGCCATCAGCGCGCCGAGCGGACGCCGGGGATTCTCCGCGACCAGGTCGACGTCGTCGACGTAGAGGGCGCCGGCGGCGAGCAGCGCCTCGACGGTCAGGTCGGCCAGCGACACGTTGACCACCAGGGCGCCGGCGGGTATCCACGCGGGCGGCAGGTAGCCCGCGTCGGCGGTGGTCGTGGCGATCGTCACCTGGCTGGCCGCGACGGCGGTGGCCGCCTCGGCGGTGACGCGTACGTCCAGCTCGGGGCGGAGCCGGCGCAGGCGTTGCGCGAGGCCGTGGGCCGAGGCGCCGACGTGGTCGTGGAGGGTGACCCGGGACAGTCGCGGGAGGGTCTCCAGGAGAAGGGCCGCGTGGGTGCCGCCCTGCGCGCCGCAGCCGAGCACGGTCAGGCTCTCCGCGTCCGCGTGTCCGGTGAGGTCCACGGCGAGGGCGGAGACGGCAGCGGTGCGTACGGCGCTGACGATCCCGACCTCCACGACGGCCATTATCCGGGCGGTCTCCGGGTCGAAGCAGAGTCCCACGCCGCCGGCGCGTTCCAGTCCGGCCTCCGGATTGGAGACGCTGGCGTTGATGATCTTCATGCCGTAGGCGCCCGGCACCGCGCCGGGCATCCCGATGGACCGGGTGTACGCGCCGCGGCTGTTGTCCCAGCGCAGGTACGCCTCGCCGGGCAGCACGCACCGTCCCGCGTCGTGGTCGGCGAGGGTACGCCGGACCAGCGCCACCACGTCCAGCGCGTCGAGGCAGCGCAGGACGTCGGCGCGGGACAGCACCGCGACACTGCCCGGCCCGCGGAGCCCGGGCAGCCCGGCCGTGAACCATCGGTCGACGGAGGTGGTCACAGGAGTCCCTCCTCGTGGAAGGCGTCGAGCCCCTCGGGCAGGTCGAGGACCCCGCAGGAGCGGAACAGTCGGACGGACTGGACGGCCTGGTCGCGCGTGGTCCGACGCACCGACTCCGGTGGGTAGACGTCGCGGACCACGTCCTCGACCTGCGTGGGGGTGAGCCCGGCCGCGGCGAGGTTGGCCCGGGCGGGCCGCAGGTCCGGCCGCAGGCTGTGGCCGATCAGCCGGGGCAGACAGCGTGCGGCCTCCCGGCGGGCGGCCGGGTCGAGCCCGGACCACACATCGCGGAACAGGTGCGAGAAGAAGACGTGGTGCCTCCCCTCGTCCCGGGCGTGGTCGCGAACCGTCTCGCGGACCAGCCCGACCACGTCCGGGTCGTTCGGCAGCTCCGCCAGCAGCGTCGTCACCAACGTCTCGAAGACGACGACCTGGAGCAGTTGCGGCAGCGTCCCACGGTGCGGCATCGCGCCGGAGGAGATGTCGTCGAGGCGGTTCAGGAACGGGGTGAAGTCGTACGGCAGCGCCTCGACCCGGCTCGCGGACTCCAACTGCCGCACCACGTCGAACGAGTAGAGCGCGTGGTACGCCTCGTCACAGTAGATCTTGAACGCGTCGAGGCGTACGTCCCGGCGCAACGGCGCGTCCACCCGGCCGTTCGCGAGCATCTCCGCGGCCCGGTTGACCACCCTCGTCTCGAAGTGGGCGGTGAACGCGAAGTAGTGGTAGGCGTGTCGGGCCACCAGCGCGGTCCGGGCCCCGTCGGCCAGGCCGTCGAGCAGTTCGTGGTCGAGGTAGGGGATCAACCTGGCCGGGAAGAGCACCCTGCCGCCGTCCATCTCGTCGGCCAGCACCCGGCGCGGATCCACCCGCACGCCCGCCCGGTCGAACCAGTCCCGCAGCGGATCGGCGTTCATGCGGTGCTCCATTCCACCGGACCGCGGACGACAGCCGGCGGATCCGTCCCGAACCCGTGCGCCGCCCGCCAGTGCGGGGAGTACACCGTGTCCAGGTAGTTGCCGGCGCCGTCGGCGCAGACGCAGACGACGTCGGTCAGCCGGTCCCGCTCGATCAGCCGCAGGGCCGCCGCGACCAGCGCGCCCGAGCTGGCGCCCACTCCGATGCCGGTCTGCTCCAACAGCCAGACAGCGGCGGCGACCGCCTCGGCGGGACGGACCCGTTCGACCGGCCCGTCGGCCGCCGAGACGAAGCCGGAGCACTTGCTGGAGCCGATCCCGGACAACAGTCGCGGACCGTCGGTGTGCCCCACCGCGTGCGAGCCCGGCACGTCGACCCCGACGACCGTCCACTTCGTGGCGCGAGCGGCGTAGCTGCGCAGGCCGGACAGCGTGCCGCCGGTGGAGACGGCGGCCAGGACGACGGTGTCGGCGGGAACCTGCCGGGCCAGCTCCGGCGCGGTGCCCCACTCGTGCGCGGCCGGGTTGGCGGGATTCTCGTACTGGTTGGTCCAGCTCAGGGTGGGTCGCTCGGCGAGCATCCGGTCGACCAACGCGAGGCGGCTGAGCAGGTAGCCGCCCCGACCGTCCTCGTCGGTGGCCACCACCACCGAGGCGCCGAAGCGCCGCATCTCGCGTACCGCGTAGGCCGGGGTGCGCGGGTCCACGACCGCCGTGAACGGCACGTGCGCGGCGGACGACAGCGCGGCCAGGGCCACCCCGAGGTTGCCCGACGTGGACTCGATGATGCCGCTGACCGGGTCGACCCGGCCGGCCACGGAACCGAACAGGGCGACGGCGGTGCGGTCCTTGATCGATCCGCACGGGTTGAACGATTCGAGTTTGAGCCGCAGCGTCCCCTCCCGGCCGCCGGCCGTGACCGGCACGGAGACCACGGGGGTGTCGCCCACCAGGAGCGGGATCAGTCCGGCCCGTGGGGTCGGGACGGCGAGGTCGGGACCGGTCATCGGGTCACCGTGCCCCGACCGGCTCGGGGGCGTCCGGATCCGGCGTTCCGGCCGCCCGACGGCGCCGGGCGTGGACCGCGTACGCCACCGGAACCGCCACCAGCAACGGCACCCCGCTGAGCATCGGCAGGCCGAACGTGTCGCTGAACGCCATGGACCCGAGCACCGCGGCCAGCACGACCATGGCCAGCACCACGGCTACGGCCAGTCCGCGGTCCGCCGGACGTTCCGCGCGCCGGTAGGCGAGGTAGGTGGCGAGGATGAGGATCCAGGTCAGCAGCGCACCCGACAGCGAGAACCCGATCAGCGCCAGGAACGCCCGCTCGGGGGCGACCGCCGCGAGCAGGGCCGCCAGCAGCAGCCCGGCCCCGGAGACCAGCAGCGCGGGCAGCGGCACGCCGCGCCTGTCGACCCGGCCGAACAGTCGTGGCGCCTGGCCGCTGCCGGCCAGTCCGTGCAGCGTGCGACTGGCGACGTAGACGTTGGTGTTCATGGCGGACAGCGCCGCGGTCAGCACCACCGCGTTCATCACGTGCACCGCGGCCGGGACCCCGGCGATGTCGAACAGTCGGACGAACGGGCTGGCGTCCACCGAACCACCGGCCGCCGCCTCGTTCCAGGGCACGAGCGAGACGACGACCGCGGTGCCGAGGACGTAGAACAGCAGCAGCCGCAGCACCACACCGCGGGTGGCGGAGACCAGGTCCCGGCCGCCGGCGCGCGCCTCGCCGGCGGCCACGGCGAGCGCCTCGGTGCCCATGTAGCTGAAGGTCACCAGCACCATGGCGAGCCAGATGCCGCCCACGCCGTGCGGCGCGAACCCGCCGTGGTCGGTCCAGGCCGACAGGCCGGTCGCCGACCGGCCGCCGAGACCGACGAAGATGGCGACGGCCCCCAGGCCGACGAAGACCACGATCGTGATCACCTTGATCATCGCGAGCCAGTACTCGAACTCGCCGAACACGCCGACGGTGAACGAGTTGACCACCAGCACCAGCGTCGCGAAGAGCACCGCGGGCACCCACAGCGGCAACCCCGGCCACCACAGCTTCAGGTAGATGCCGACCGCCAGCGCCTCGCTGCCGATGTTGACGACCCCGGCGATCCAGTACCACCAGCGCTGCGCGAACGCGGGGCCCGGGCCCAGGTAGCGCTCGGCCATGCCGCCGAACCCGCCCGCGTCGGGATGCGCGGCGATCATGCGGGTGAGCGCGTACGCGAGGGTCACCGCGACGGCGCCCCCGATGGCGTAGGCGACGGTGACCGCCGGACCGGCGGTCGAGATCGCCTGACCCGAGCCGAGGAAGAGGCCGGTGCCGATCGCGCCGCCGAGGCCGATCATCCTCAACTGACGCCCGGAGAGCTCCCGCCGCAGCGATGCGCCACCGGAGGTCGACTGTGCGGTCATGGCCTAGTGCTCGACAGTCGGCAGCAGGGGGCGACGGCCGGCGGTGGCCACGCCGGCGCCGACCGGGTCACGTTCCAGCGGCGAGAAGTCGTACCTGTCGAGCGGATCCCGCTTGAGGTCGACGATCCGCGAGTTGGCGTCCTGGATCCGGGCCAGGACCTGCGGGCTCACCAGACGCAACGCGATGCTGTCGGCGACCGGTACGCCCTTGTCGGTCAGCCGGATGGCGTCGTCGTCGATCCGGATCAGGTCGTGCTCCCGGTACGGCGCCAACTCGGCGGCGAAGTGCTCGGCGGGGTCGACGCCGTAGCGGCTGCGGAAGTCGTCGCGCCCGACGCCCCGCGAGCGCAGGTTGAACATGACCGCCCGGCGCATCCGCTCGTCGGTCGACAGGTGCACGCCGTGCCAGACCGAGGGGTGACCCGCCTCGACCCGCTGCATGTAGCCGTCCATGGTGCAGTCGTTGTAGTACTGCGTGTTCCCGACGTAGCCGAACCCGGAGACGCCGAACGGCAGCAGGTTGGTGTCCTCGATGGAGTCGTACTTGTTCTCCTGCTGGCGGGAGTGGGTGGCCGCCTTCGAGTAGTAGAACAGCGGACCGCGCCGGAAGCCGAGCCGCCGGGTCAACGCCTCGGTCATGAAGTGCATGCGCAGCCGCTGCCGCAGGTCGGGGAAGATCCCCGGCTCGTTGCGGTAGTGCGCCGAGATCGGGTCGGCCTGCTTGAACATCAGCGGGAAGATGTTGAACTTGTCGACGCCGTACCCGATCAGGCTGGTCAGCGTGGTGTACCAGTTCTCCTCGGTCTGGTACGGCAGCCCGAAGATCAGGTCGACCGAGTGGTTGTCCAGGCCCCGCTCGTGCAGCAGGTCGAGCAGCCGGTAGACGTGGGACGCCTCATGCCCACGGTTGAGCTTGCGCAGCACCCGGTCGTCCATGGACTGCACGCCGAAGACCCACCGGTTCACCCCGGCGTCGCGCAGCGCGTCGAGCCGGTCTGTGTAGTCGGGGGCGTCGATGACCGACGGGTGCAGCTCGAAGGTGATCTCGGCGGTGCCCGGGACGTCGATGTGCTGCCGCAACCGGGCGAAGAGCGCCGTGATCTGCGCGGCGGACAGGTAGGACGGGGTGCCGCCGCCGAAGTAGACCGTTTCCGCGGTGACCCGGTGCGGGAGCATGCCGGTCACGATCTCGAGCTCACGGTGCAGCGCGGCGAGGTACCGGGTCACCCGGGGCGAGTCCGGCCGGATCTCCTTGGCGAAGTGGCAGAACGTGCAGCGCTGTTCGCAGAACGGCAGGTGCAGGTAGATGTTCGCGTTCCGGGTCAGGCCGGTGAAGGTCTCGGCCGGGGTGATCTCCCCCATTGCCTTGAGCGGCGGGTAGGTGCCGACCAGATAATAGTTTTCGATCGGTTGCAGAATGCCGATGTCGGCCAACTGGTCGACCGGCATCGCGGCCAGGCTGCGCTGTGCTTCCGCGCGGATTTCCGAAAAGGGCGGAAAGGATGGGGACATGGGTAGGCCCTCCTGTTGTCCCGGGCGGGCGGAACGGCATGGTGGCGGCTTCGGTCATGCGGTGGCCGCCACCGCGATGTGGTGGCCGTGCCTGCGAAAGAGCAGGAAGAAGCTGTCGCCACGGCGACAGCACAGGGCGACGTCAACAGGTTGACAGATAACTCAGGTCTGCCGAATGGCGTGGCTCATGCGCGAGAACTCCCCGTGTCAGCGCTGCGTCGAGTTACCGCGAAGACCTCGCGGCTCACTCTGGTGGCCGGGAAATAGTTAACCCCCGCCCCTCGGGTGGTGTCAACGGAACTTCCATGATCCTTTGTCGGCATTGCCTCGCGCTACTGACACTTCCCCATCGAACATACAAGTCGGACATTGTCCGGATACTCTTGCACCGGACCGGTAGTGTCGGCGACATGACACATTCCCGCGATGCGGTACCGACGCCGATGCGCATTCTCGACCGGGCCGGGGCAACCTATGCGGTGGCCACGCATCGGGCCATCCGCACCAGCGACGACGTGGCGACGCTGCTCGACTTCCCGGTGACGCGATCGGTGAAGACCCTGGCCTTCCAGGGCCCACCGGACACCGTGGTGCTGGCGGTGCTGCCCGGGCCGGCCCGGCTCGACTACCGAGGGCTCGCGGAAGCCGTCGGCACCTCACGGTCGCGGCTGCGCCCCGCCGACCCGGCCGTGCTCGACGCGCTCGACATGGAGCCGGGCGGCGCCAGCCCGCTCACCGACGCCGACGGCGTGATCACCGTCTTCGACGTCGCGGTCGCGGGCATGGGCCCCGTCTACTGCGGCAGCGGCCGCAACGACCGCACCCTCCAGGTCGACGGTCGCGACCTGCTCCGGCTCGCCCGCAACCCCCGGGAGGCGCCCATCACCCGCGCCGCGGACTGACGCTCACCCGGGCCGGGCGAGGGCTGTCCGCCGGGCCATCGCGCCGCGCAGCGCGAAGGCCGCGGCAGCCGCCGCGAGGCCGGCCACGGCGCAGGCCACCCAGAGCGTCGTCGGCCCGGCCGCCGCCAGCACCGTGGTGCCGGTGAGCGGCCCGACCAGGCTGGAAGCGCCGTACGCCATGCCGAACAGACCGCTGTAGCGCCCCTCCGACCCCGGCGGGGCGAGCTCGGTCACCACTGTCGGCCCGACCGTGGCCACGCCGATCTCCCCGAGAGTCCAGATCAGCACCGCCAACGCGTAGACGGGCACGTTCCGCGCGGCGGCCAGCAGCCCGAAGCCCAGTCCCGTGACGGCCAGGCTGCCGGCGTAGACGGTCGGCCTCGGCCAGTCGGCCAGCCGTCCGGCGAGCAGCGGCTGGAGCACCAGGATCACGATCGGGTTCACCGCGATGACCAGCCCGTACGCGGTGGGCGGCAGCCCCTGGTCGAGCATGGTCAGCGGCATCGTCACGTACGCCTGCACGAGCAGCACCGCGAACACCAGGAAGGTGCCGGTCACCGCCCACAACAGGGCGTCGGCGCCCGGGCTCGCCGCGCCGCCCCGGCCGCCGTCGTCGGCGCCCCGCCGCCGGTCGGGCGGCAGGAGTCGCGCCGCGACCAGCGCGAAGATCACGCAGCTCGCGGCGTCGACGGCGAACAGCAGCACGAAGCCGCGCGCCGCCATCAGGCCGCCGGCCAGTCCGGCCACCGCGCTGCCCAGGTTGACCGCCCAGAAGATCAGGCCGAAGGCGCGCGCCCGGTGCTCGCCGGGGACCGTGGCGACGACGAGCGCGGCGAGGGCCGGCCGGTAGAGGTCCACGGTGAGGCCGTAGAGCACCACGGCACCGACAAGCACCGGCAGGGTGCCGGCCCAGGGGATCAGCATCGCCGTCACCGCGGTGGCCAGCAGGCCGGCGACGAGCGTGCGCCGCCCGCCCCAGCGGTCCGCCAGCCAGCCACCGAGCGGCTGGGACACCACGGCCCCGGCGCCGAAGCTCGCCAGCACCAGGCCGACCGTGCCGGGCGACAGGCGCCACTGACCCGACAGGTACAGCGCGAGGAACGGTTGGATCAGGTAGCCGAGCCGGTTCACCAGGCTGCCCGCCCAGAGCACCCAGAAGGCACGCGGCAGCCGGCGCCGCCCGGTGGCGGAGCTGCTCTCCTCGACCAGGTCCGTCATCGTCGCACGGTCACCCGGTCACCGCCGGTGGACTCGAGTTCGCCGATCACCCGGTCGAAGAAGTCGCGCAGCTTGGCGCGCATCGGCGCGAACCCGGCCGGATCGGCGCCGGACACCCCGTGGATGTGGTTGGCCAGCAGGTGGTAGGTGTTCGCGCCGACGTCGAGCTTCTTGACCTCGTTGCCGCGGCCGAGGCTGAAGACGCCGACGCCCTGGCCCTCGCCCCACCGGAAGATCTCGTAGAACGCCGCGCGGTAGACGTTCTGACCGGGCGTCACCAGGGCCGGGTCGATGCCCTGGGCGAGGATGGTCAGCTCGGTGCCGGTCGGGTCGAGGAAGCAGAGCACGGCCTGGACGGTCGCGCCGTCGGTCCGCGACTGCCGCAGGAAGAGCCGCATGCGGTCGCGCAGCGGCGAGTCCAGGACCAGTTCGAGGGCGGTGGACGACAGGTGGTTGAAGCGGTGTCCGTACTTCGCCAGGTTGAGCGCGTGCAACCGGTCGAAGTCCTTGAGCGCCGCGGGGTCGGCCGCCGCCCCGGCGCCGTCGAGGACGCGGTGGTCGTACTCGGCGTCCGCGCGGCGCACCAACCGGCGCAGGTCCCGGTAGCGGGAGTTGCCCAGTTGGGCCCGCAGGTCGTCGTCGACGCCGGCGCGCACCTGGTACTGGGCCTCCATGAACCAGGGCAGATCGAGGAAGCCGTCGCGGGCGAGCGCCGTGGTGTCGTCGGTGGTGCGGATCTGCGGGTAGAGCAACCAGTCCGCGCCGGCCTGCCGGGCGCGGTCCCGATCGGTCCTCCGACGTTCGTCACCGGGCGCCGGGATGCGCATCTCGTAGAAGTGTCCGGCCGGCACGAAAGCCGTGCCGGAATTGCAGTCGTCGTCCTGCATTCCGACATCGGCGGTGACGGCCCACCAGTGAATTATCTTGTGCAGCGGCACCGCCGGCTCGGCAACGCCGTACATTCTGCAGAACATTTCCTGGAAAGCCGACCCGGCCGTTTCCCACATGGTCAGAGAACCCTTTCTCCGTACACTTTCCACGGAGCCCCCGCCGCGCGCTCCGTGCCCATGATGTCAAACCACCCTCCGGTCCGCGCACCCGCGCGGTGGGTG
The DNA here is from genome assembly GCF_027925725.1 of Micromonospora sp. AKA38. Taxonomy (NCBI): domain Bacteria; kingdom Bacillati; phylum Actinomycetota; class Actinomycetes; order Micromonosporales; family Micromonosporaceae; genus Micromonospora; species Micromonospora sp. AKA38. The sequence continues at coordinate 2,199,638 of NZ_BNEI01000005.1, forward strand.
TTTCATCCAGTTTTGCGGCTTTTGAACTTACCGGTTGGGGTTTGCCGATCACTCTGGCAGGCTTTCCCGAGCCTCGACTTCGAGCGTGCTGAACTGGCGAAACTGCCATTGCATAGATCAACGACTAACTGCTGTCCGGCTGTCGGGTGGACGCCGCTGCCGTCGCGTGTCAGGATGGGCGAGCCGTCGCGGCGTTGACCGGAGTGGGACACGACGACGTTCCCCACGGTTTCGCAGAGCCAGATTACTCGTTCTGGCGGCCAGCCCTGCCGCCGAACGCGACAGTCACCACGGGGAGGGCGTCATCGTCATTCGACGTGTCCGCGGAATCCGGTACGACGAGGTGCAGGCCTACCAGCCGGCGGCCCGGGATGTCATCACCCAGGCCGAGGTCGACGCCGCCGTCGAACACATCACGAGGGAGCCGGGCGCCGAGTGCCTGCGCGTCGTGGTCTTCGGCGCCGCCGAGCTGGCGCCCGAGGGCGAACGGTCGCTGCGGGCCCTGACCGCCGGTCCCCAGTACCCGGCCACCGGCCGGCCCGGCATCGAGGTCACCGCGATCGTTCCGCTGCCCGGCGCGGAGGTGGAGGTGGTCGCGCTCGACGCCGGCACCCGCCTGGTCCGCACCCACGAGGACGGGGCCGAGGTCCGACGGCTGGTGCACGTCGCCGCGCCCGGTCGCGACGGGTCCACCTTCGAGCAGGCGCTGGCGGCGCTGCGCGGGCTGGAGGAGATGCTGTCGCGGGCCGGCATGGCTCCCGACCACATCGACCGGACCTGGTATTTCCTCGCCGATATCGAGGAGACCTACGGCGACCTGAACAAGGCCCGGGACGCCACGTTCGACAGGTGGAAACTCACCACCTACCCGGCGAGCACCGGCATCGGCGCCGGGCTGCCCCCCGGCCAGGCGGTGGCCGTGATGGCCGAGGCGGTCGCACGGGACGGCGTGGCGGCGGCGACGCCGTTCGGTACCGACCTGCAGTGCGCGCCCTACGACTACGGTCCCCGCTTCGTGCGCGCCAACCGGTCGCGTCGCAACGGATGCCAGGTGGTGCACGTCTCCGGGATCTCCAGCATCGACAAGCAGGGCGTCTCCCTGCCGCAGCACGACGTGCGGGCCGCCGTGGACTACGCGATGGCCAGCTTCACCGACCTGCTGGCCGGCGCCGACCTGTCCCTGGCGGACCTGGTGAGCTGCTACGTCTACTGCAAGGACGCGGAGGCGCGGAGCGCCTTCGAGGCACACTGCTCGGACGCCGGCCTCACCCTGCCGCACCTGTCGAACACCGTGGACGTCTGCCGCCCGGAACTGCGCTTCGAGATCGAGGGCCGGGCCGTACGGCGGGAACCGGCATGAGCCCCCGCGTCGTCGTGCTGGACAACTTCGACTCGTTCACCTACAACCTGGTGCAGTACCTGGCGGTCGCCGGCGCGCGACCGACGGTCCTGCGCAACACCGCGGAGCTCGCCGAGATCGCCGCGCGGCGCCCCACCCATCTGGTGCTGTCGCCCGGTCCGGGCTCCGTCGAGAATCCCGGTTCCTACGGCGTCTGTCTCGCCGCCCTCGCCCACTACACCGGTCGGATCCCGGTGCTGGGCGTCTGTCTCGGGCACCAGGCCGTCGGCCGGTTCTACGGGGCGCGTACCACGCGACTCGCGACCGTGCGGCACGGCCACGTGTCAACGATCCGGCTGCGCCGAACCAGCCGGCTCTTCGCCGGGGTGCCCAGTGGCTTCCCCGCCATGCGCTACCACAGCCTGGCGATCGCCCCGGCCACCCTGCCGGACGACCTGAGGCTCGTCGCCAGCGCCGACGACGACGAGTGCGTGATGGCCGTCGAGCACGCCAGGCAGCCGGTGTACGGCGTCCAGTTCCATCCGGAGTCGATCGGCACGCCGGCCGGGCAACTGATCATCGAGAACTTCCTGTCCGTGACAGGTTCGAGGAGCGACCGTGGCTGAGGAATTCATCTTCGATCTGACAGACGCCGGCCGGTCGGAGGTCGTCGACCAGCTCATCGAGGCCGCCGAACACATCCCGGGGCTGGTGTTCACCTATCCGCCGATCTCCCTCTGGGAGCCGCGGGACGCCACCGCCTCGGACCCGGACACGCTCTGGGCCGGCAGCGACACGTTCTCGCACAACCTCTACATCCACATTCCGTTCTGCCGCCAGAAGTGCAGCTTCTGCTACTACAGCGTGGCGGTCGTGCAGAACGACACCCAGGTCATCTGGGACTACCTGCACTGCCTCGAGAAGGAGGCGCTGCAGTACCTGCCGATGATGCGGACCAAGAAGATCGAGACGGTGTTCATCGGGGGCGGCACGCCCAGCCGGCTCAACCCCGAGCAGATCGACTTCCTCTTCGAGCGGGTCATCCGACGCTTCGACCTGTCCGAGTGCCGCGAGATCACCTACGAGTGCTCGCCGGACTCGGCCACCGAGGACCGCATCGCGACCATGGCGGCCAACGGGACGAACCGTCTCTCCATGGGGGTGCAGTCGCTCGACCCGGAGATCCTGCGCAAGTCCCGCCGCGCCGACACCCCGTCCAGTGTGGTGCGCACCTACTACCACATGGCCGACAGCGGGGTGCCCAACGTCAACATCGACCTCATCGCCGGCATCGAGCGCGAGGCGTTCGACAACATGCAGCGGACCATGGACGCCGTCACCGCGCTGGAGCCGATGCCCACCCAGATCACCCTCTTCACGCTCTCGGTGCGCAAGGGCGCGATCAACGACACCACGCTGCGCGAGGAGGACCACGCCAAGCTCTTCCGGCGCAGTCTCGCCCTGTTCCGGTACGCCAAGCGCCGGATGACGGCGAACGGCTACTGGCAGTACTCCCGCAACCTCTTCCCGCGCGACAACTGGATCTTCCACTACCAGGACAACCACTGGGGCAACAACGGCTACGTCCTCGGGCTCGGCGCCAGCTCCTACAGCCACTCGCACGGCTACACGTACGGCAACGCGTTCACCTTCCGCGAGTACATGCGCCGGATCCAGGCGGGCGGGTCGGCGGTGGAGAAGGCCTTCCCGCTCTCGGAGGACGAGTCACTGCGCCGGCACCTGGTGCTGGCGATGAAGCACCGCGAGCTGGACGTCGCGCGGTTCAACTCGTTCTATCCGGTGGGCTCCGAGCCGCTTCGGCAGTTCCGGCCGGTCTTCGACGCGCTCGCCGCGCTGGGCATCGTCACGGTGGAGGACGGGCGGATCGCGTACACGGAGGACTATGCCGACCTCAGCGACCGCTACACCCGGTTGTTCTACTCCAGCGGCGTCAGCGACGCGGTCCGGCGCGGCGTCGGGCAGCTCACCGGCGCCGGCAGCAACGCCTTCAACTTCACGCTCTAGGACGCCGATGTCGGCGCCCACGTCCACCGCCACGACCGCCCGCGTCTCCTTCGCCGGCGACCCGCACGATCTCGTCGAGCCGCTGACGGAGCGGTTCGGATCGCTGTTCTGCTACCGCCTGCCCGGGCGGGGGCGGCGCACCCTGTTCGCGTCGCTGTCGGACGTGTGGCGGGTCACGGCCGACGGGATCGAGCGGGACGGCGAACGATTCGACGGCGACGTCGCCGCCCTGCTCGACCACCTGCTGGCCGAGGCGAGGCGCGGCCCGGGCCCCGACGTCGCGTTCGCGTTCTCCTACGACCTGTCGCTGCGGCTGCGGGCCGAGGCCGGCATCCCGGGCGGTCCGCCACCGGCCACGGCCCCCGGGCGGCTGCTCGGCTTCGCCGGGCCGCTGCGGCGCGCGGTGGTCCACGACCCGGCCACCGGCACCCTGAGCTGCGCCGCCGAGGACCGGGCGGACGTGGTGGCGGCCTGCGCCCGGACCATCGCCCGGACCGCGCCGCCGCTCACCGCGCCGCTGACCGAGGTCGTCGCCGACATCGACCCGGTCCGGTACGCGGGGCAGCTCGCCCGGACCCGTGACCACCTGCTGGCCGGCGACGTCTACCAGGTCGTGCTCTCGGTGCCGGTCCGGGTACGCCCCCGCACCTCGCTGCCGCGCTACTACGCCGACGTCGCCGCCCGGTACGCGACGGCCGACTACTCCTACTGGTTCGACCTGGCCGGGACCACGGTGTTCGGCAACTGCTCCCTGCCGCACGTGCTGGCGCGCGACGGCCGGGTGAGCAGCCGGGTCTTCGCCGGCACCCAGCCGGCGGCGCGGACCGACCGGGAGCGACAGGATCGGGGCGCGCTGCTGCGCGGCGACCCGAAGTACTTCGCCGAGCACATCATGCTCGTCGACCTCGAACGCAACGACCTCGGCTCGTACTGCGAGCCCGGCACCGTGGTGGTCGACCGGTTGTGCGAACCGTTGGTGATCGGACCCACCACGTATCTGGCCAGCGACGTCTCCGGCCGGTACGACCCGGCGCACGGGCTCGGCCGGGTCCTGCTGGCCAGTTTCCCGCGCGGGGTCGTGGTCGGCGCGCCCAAGCTGCGCGCCCAGGAGGTGCTGGCCGAGATCGAGGGCGAGCCGCGCGGGTTCTTCGCCGGCGCGGTGGGGCTCTACGACGCGGCCGGCGACGCGTTGACCTCCAACACGATCGTCACCTGCGCCGAGCAGGACGGGCCGGACGTCCTGCTGCGCTGCGGCGGCGGCGTGGTGGCCGGCTCGGAGGTCGCGCAGGAGCTGGCGGAGTTGGAACTCAAGCTGCGGTATCTGCGATAGCGGGGTGAGTTGGCATGATCGTCGTCGGGTTCAACGGTTTCACACGGTCCGCGGAGCTGTTCGGCCGCCTGTACCGGCGCTCGGGCCTGGACCGGTACCGGGTGCTGGGGCACGACGCGGCCGTCGCCGTGGTGGTCGACGGCGAGCTGGTCGCCGCCGTGGAGGAGGAGCGGCTCAGCCGGGTCAAGAAGACGTCGGACCTGCCGGTCAACGCGCTGCGCTGGGCCCTGCGGGAGGCCGGCGTCGAGCTGGCCGACGTGGACCGCTTCGCCTTCCCGTGGAGTTTCACCGCGGAGGTCTGGGCGACCGAGCGGGCCGGGATCCTCCGGTCGGCCGCCGCCGAGCAGGAGCGGGCCGACCGCCTGGCCCGGCTGGAGGAGTTGCGCACGACGCTGCTGACGCCGGAGGCGATCAGGGCGGACTTCGCCGCGCGGACCGGCTTCACCATCCCGCCCGACCGGCTCCGGCTCGTCCCGCACCACCTCGCCCACCTGTCGTGCGGCTACCACACGGCCGGCTGGCGGGACGCCGCGTTCCTGGTCAGCGACGGGCGTGCGGAGCGCTACTCGTCGATCATGGGAGAGATCCGGGACGGCGAGGTGACGATCCTGGCGGACGCCACCGTCGACATCGCCAACAGTCTGGCGCTGCTCTACAGCAAGGTCACCCGCTATCTCGGCTTCGTGCCGAACAACGACGAGTACAAGGTCATGGGGCTCAGCGGCTTCCATCCGCCGCTCGGCGCGGACAATCCGCTGCTGCGCGAGGTGGTCACGCTGGAGGACACCGGCGGCTACCGGCTGCGGGTCGGCAACCCGCTGCTGGACACCCAGGCGTACTACCCCTTCTTCGATCAGATCTTCGAGTGTGCGGGCGACCGCACCGACTGGGACTTCCGGTGCCGGGTGGCCCGCGCGGTCCAGGACACGGTCGAGGTGGTCACCCGACACCAGGTGGCGGCGCTCGAACGACGGACCTCCGCGCGGCATCTGATCATCGAGGGCGGCCTGGCGCTGAACTGCGTGAACAACACCAAGCTGCTGGAAGGATCCCGGTTCGAGGACGCCTCGGTCAGCTTCGGCGCCAGCGACCCCGGCGTGACGATCGGCGCGGCGGTGTACGCGTCGCGGGAGCTGGGTCGTCCGGTGCGCCCGTCGCCCGTCCCCTACCTGGGACCGCGGTACACCGACGACGACGTCCGCGCGGCCCTCGCCGCGGTGGGCGACCGGGTCGAGTGGCGTGAGCTGGCCGAGGACGAGCTGTTCACCGAGGTGGCCAAGCTGCTCGTCGACCCGGTGGTGATCGGCTGGTTCCAGGGCGCCGTCGAGTACGGCCCGCGCGCCCTCGGCAATCGCAGCATCCTGGCCAACCCCGCGTTTCCCGATATTCAGGACGTCATCAACATCCGCGTGAAGCGGCGGGAGCCGTTCCGACCGTTCGCACCGGTGCTGCCCGCGGCCTCGGCGCCGCGCGTCCTGGAATTGGGCAAGAAGAAGGCCTCTCCCTACATGACATTCGTCTTCCCGGTCCGGCCCGAATACCGGACGCTCGTTCCGGGCGCCGTGCACGTGGACGGCACAGCTCGCGCCCAGACCGTCGACGAGACGGACAATCCGCTGCTGGCGGGCCTGCTGCACGCCTTCGAGCAGGTCACCGGCGTGCCGTGTCTGATCAACACTTCCTTCAACGTCGCGGGGCAGCCAATCGTCGGGTCACCGGCCGATGCGCTAAGCTGCTTCCTCGATACGGAAATCGATTACCTGGTGCTACACCACTTTCTGATCAGCAAGGTGGCTTCCGGTGAGTCCTGACTTTGTCGGCCCTTACTGCCTCATTCATTCCGAGGGCAAGGTCAACTACGCCCGCGGCGAGGCCGTGCGCTCCTGGTCACTCGCCGAGGTGCCCCGCCCGGCCACGCACCCGGTGTTGACCATGGTGCCCTACGCGCAGTTGCGCGAGCGCGGGTACGTCTGCCACGACGACAACGAGCCCCTGATCTCTCTGGTGCCCAGCGAGTTCCGTGAGGTCGAGCTGGAGTCGTTCGCCGACGCGCACGCCGACGTCCGGGTGGTCTCCGACCCCGTGCACACCCCCGGTGACGAGGAGTTCGCCGCCCGGATCGACCGGGTGATCAAGGAGGAGATCCAGCGCGGCGAGGGCTCCAACTTCCTCATCTCGCGGCGCTGCGACGTGACCGTCGGCGACTTCGGGCCCGACGTCGCGCACACGATCTTCGCCCGGCTCGCCCGCAACGAGATCGGGGCGTACCTGACGTTCTGCTTCTTCGACGGGGAGCGCTACTTCATCGGGTCCTCACCCGAGCGGCACCTGACCTACCGTCGTGGCACGGTCACGATGAACCCGATCTGCGGCACGCTGCCGCGGGCGGCGCTGCAGAAGCGGGCCGACCTCATCGAGTTCCTCTCCGACCGCAAGGAGGTGAACGAGCTCTTCCAGGTCGTCGACGAGGAGCTCAAGATGATGTCGCGGATCTGCGGCGAGGGCGGCGTCGTGCACGGGCCGTACCTGAAGGAGATGAGCGCGCTCGTCCACACCGAGTACGTGCTCGAGGGCAGCGCCACCATGAGTCCGCTCGACGCGTTCCGCGAGTCGATGTTCGCGGCGACCATGGTCGGCAGCCCGCTGGAGAACGCCGCCCGGGTCATCCACCGCCACGAATCCGAGTCCCGGGGCTACTACTCGTCGGCCCTGATGATCCGTGGTCTCGAGGACGACGGCCAGGAGTGGCTGGACAGCGCCATCACGATCCGGACGATGGTGGTGGACACCGACGGCCACGCCGTGATCCGCAGCGGCGCCAGCGTGGTGCGCGACTCCGTGCCCGCGAAGGAGTGCCGTGAGGTCCGCACCAAGGCCGAGGGGCTGCTGAAGGCGATCACCACCGCGGAGCCGCCCGGCCCCTTCCTCGACCGGTTCGTGGACGACAAGGTCATGGAGGTGCTCAACAGCCGCAACCGCTACCTGTCGCGCTTCTGGATCAACAGGCAGTTCGACGACCGGTACGCCGCGCCCGAACTCATCGGCCGCTCGGTGCTGATCGTCGACAACGAGGACCAGTTCACCGAGATGCTCAAGCACATCCTGGAGCACCTCGGGCTCAAGGTCACCATGCGCGACTACCGGGAGTCCGGCATCGGCCTGACCGGTTACGACCTGGTGCTGGTCGGGCCCGGGCCCGGCGACCCGAACCAGCTCGACGACCCGAAGATCGCCCAACTGCACCGCATCGTGGGCGAGCTGATGGCGGCCGGCACGCCGTTCCTCGCGGTCTGCCTCGGCCACCAGATCCTCTGCCGGCTGCTCGGCATGACCGTGCACCCGGTGGACCCGCCGTTGCAGGGCGTGCAGGAGACCGTCGACCTGTTCGGGCGGGCCGAGCCGGTCGGCTTCTACAACACGTTCTTCGCCGACGCCCCGGCCGAGGTCCCCGCGGGGGTGACCATCGCGGTGGAGCCCGACGGCCGGGTCGTGGCGCTGCGTTCCGAAGGCTTCACCAGCTTCCAGTTCCACGTCGAGTCCGTCCTCACCACCAACTGCATCACCATCCTCCGGGAGGCGCTGTTGTGGCTGTTGACCTGAGCCTGCCGTTGTCGGCGGGTTACGGCGATCTGACGCTGCTGGTCTGTGGGTTGTCCACGGACGGCACACGCGAGCGGTACCTCTTCGTCGACCTGGGCGCCCGCAGGGTGCGGGAGACCACGATCGACATCGGTGACCTGCGCGCCCGCCAACTGGCGGTGCTGCGGGACCGGCTCGGCGACGGTCCGGTGCCGTACGGGCTGGGTCGGCTCGATGATCTGCTCTCGTACTTCCTGCACCCGCACAGCTTCGTGCAGACCGCGGACGGCGAGGTCGTCGTCTCCTTCAAACAGGCGCCCTACCTGCGCCGACTCGGCCGCGACGGCGGCTCGCACCTGTGGCCGCCGGCGACCGAGCTGGACTTCGCCGCGATGCAGAGCTCCACCAAGTGCGAGGTGGAGCCGGGCGTGATCGGGTTCGCGATGACCGACACCGAGGACCGCCTGCGCCGCTACCACGACCCGGAGCAGCCGTTGCGCAGCAGCGCCTGGCGCTACGACCTGCGCACCGGCGCGGCGAGCCGGCTGGGCGACCTGCCCGAGTTCGCCTGCGACACCATCCACGAGCTGGAGGCTTCGCCGAACGGGTTCATGGTCGGCGTCGACATGGACCTGTCGGTGCGCCCCGGTCCCGACGGCCGGGTGCGGGGCACCGACGGCGGCAGCTTCGACGTCACGCGGTACGCGGCCAACGAGTTCCCCACCGGCCGATTCGTGGTGGCGGACGAGAAACTGACCCGCGCCTCGGTGCACACCACCGGTGCGAGCTGCTCCGCGCACGTCGACGTCGACCTGGACGACCCGGACGTCTTCTACGTCTCGTGCAACAACATCTCGAAGTGGCAGAACAACGTCGTCGTGCACGGGCCGGGCGTGCTGGAGCGGTGGCGGTACCAGGACGGCGCGGCGGTCCGGGAGGCGGCCCACACCGGGCCGACCTTCCTGCGCATCACCTCGCAGCAGCTGTTCCACCGCGACGGCCGACAGCTGATCGCGGTCACCGGCTTCCCGAACCGGCTGTTCGTCCTCGACCCCGCCGACATGTCCACGGTGTTCGACCTGGAACTGTTCGCGCACGAGCCGGTCCAGCCGCCGTTCATCTGCGCGAAGAACAGCCAGTCGCCGCTCTACCTCGCGGTCGAGCCCGGCGGCCGGTACGTCTTCATGACCGGCGCCTCGACGCTCTTCGTCGTGGACCTGGACGAGGGCCGGGTCGTCGAGCAGGTGCCGTTCTGCGAGCCCGGCTCACTGATGGCCACCGCCCACATCGGGTTCGTGCGCTGACGGACGCCGACGCCGAGGTGGTTCCGGCAGGGCCCGTCGATCCAGCTTGCCGTTCGCGTTGAGGGGGAAGGCGTCCAGGCGCACCACCCGGGCCGGCACCATCGACGCGGGCAGCCGCTCGGCGAGATGGTGGCGCAGGTCCCGCTCGCCGGGGCCGTCCGGCGGCCCCACCACGTAGCCGACCAGACGTTCGGCGCGTCCCTCGTCCCGGCGCAGCACGACCACGGCGCCGGTCACCGCCGGATGCCGACGCAGTGTCTCCTCGATCTCGCCCGGCTCGATCCGCTGCCCGCGCAGTTTGATCTGGTGATCGAGCCGACCGAGGAACTCCAGCATCCCGCCGGGCAGCCAGCGCACGAGATCGCCGGTCCGGTACAACCGGGCGCCGTCGCCGAAGGGATCCGCCGGGAACCGTTCCGCCGTGAGACCCGGCCGGCCGAGATATCCCCGTGCCAGGGCGTGGTCCCCACCCAGGTGAAGCTCCCCCGGCACGCCCTCGGGCACCAGGTTCCCGTCCGCGTCGAGGACCCGCACCACGACGTTCGCGATCGGCCGGCCGATCGGCACCGAAGCACCGTCCTCCACCGGGCGGCACGGCCACCAGGTCACGTCGATCGACGCCTCGGTCGGCCCGTACAGGTTGTCGATCCGGGCCCGGCTCCGCGCCCGGAACCGGCGCACCGCGGCCGGCGGGAGGGCCTCACCGCTGCAGACGACCAGCCGCAACGCGTCGCACCCGTCCCAGCCGGGCTCGTCGAGCACCGACTCCAGCATGGACGGAACGAAGTGGACGACGGTGATCCGCTCCCGCCGTATGACGGCCATCAGGTATTCCGGGTCGCGCTGCCCGCCGGGCCGGGCCATGACCAGACGGGCGCCCTGCGCGAGCGGCCAGAACAGCTCCCACACCGACACGTCGAACGTGGCGGGGGTCTTCTGCAGGACGGCGTCGGCGCTGGTCAGGGCGTACTCGTCCTGCATCCACCGCAGCCGGTTGACGATGCCGCGGTGCGGCACGGCGACGGCCTTGGGGCGCCCGGTGGAGCCGGAGGTGAACAGGACGTAGGCCAGCCCCAGGTCCGAGCGGAGCGGCACCGGGGGCCCCGGGACGCCCGCGCGCAGCTCGGTCGCCGAGACCGCGAGCACGGGACGGCTGCCGGCGACGGCCTCGGCCGCGGCCTTCAGCTCGGGTTCGGTAAGCACGAGGACCACGCCGGCGTCGTCCAGCATGCCGGCGAGGCGGGGCGCGGGGTCGCCCGGTTCCAGGGGAAGGTACGCGGCGCCACTGAGCAGCACCCCGAGCAGCAGCACCGGGAAGCGGGCCGAGCGTTCGGCGTGGACCGCCACCACGGCGTCCGGTTCCACCCCCGCCGCGGTGAGCAGCCCGGCCACCACGCCGGCCTGCCGGACGAGTTCCTCGTACGTCAGCGACTCACGCTCGTCCACGACGGCACACGCCCCGGGTGTCCGGGCGGCCTGCGCCAGCACCAGCTCGGGCAGGAACGCCGTCACCGGGCCACCGCCGTCGGTTCGGCCAGCGCGGTCAGGGCGGCCCGGGTGGCGGGCGCGGTCGGCATCTCGTCGGCGGACAGGTCGAGCCGGAGCGTCTCGACGCCGGGGTGCTCGCCCGGGTAGTCCCGGCTGGCCAGCACCACGTCGGCGGGCCGGGGCGGCACCGGGTCCGCGGACGCCGAGAGCAGCACGTGCAGCCAGGCCACGTACCTGTCGACGAGTTGTTCGCGGGTGTCCTGGCGTTCGTCGTCCGGCAGGTCGTTCGCCCGGGCGAACGCGTCGAGGTCGTCGTCCAGCGTGCTCGTGATCACCGCGAGGGCCCGGGCCGGGTCGGCGTCGAGCGGCACCGCGGCCGGCTCGCCCTCCCGCAGGGTGGCGCGGAAGGCGCGGAAGTCGTGCTCCACGGCGCCCCGGTCCTGCCAGGTGGGCTCCACCAGGACGAGCGGCACGCCGGTCCGCTCGGCGGTGCGGACGGCGGTCGGCGCGGCGCTGCAGTATCCCACGATCAGGGCCGGGCGTACGGGTAGCCGACGCACGGCCGCGGCGTACTCCTCGGCGAGGTCGGTGGTGGCCCGGAACCCGGGCCCGCCCAGGAGCGTCTCGACCGGGTCGGCCCGGTACACGGGCCGGTCGTGGGGCGCCGAGGCCAGCAGTTCACCGAGCCCGGCCCCGGCGGAGATGCGGATGAAGTCGATGACGACGAGCGGTGCGCCCGGACCGTCCGCGAGGACTTCCAGGGTGGGCGCCGGTGCGGTCACTGTCTCTCCCTGTGTCACTGGTTCGCGCCGGCCGGCAGGCGGTCGAGCGCCGCCCGGGTCAGCCCGCGCACGGTAGGGTCCTGCGCCAGGATGCGCAGCGGCACGCGCACGCCGCACCGCTGTCGCAGCCGGCTGAGCATCCGCACGGCGACCAGCGACTCCCCACCCAACGCGAAGAAGTCGGAGTCGGGTGCCACGTCGGTCGCCCCGAGCAGGTCCCGCCACGCCGCGATGATCTCCCGTTCCACGGTGACGGCGGGCGTCTCGGGTTCGTCCGGCTCGGCGGGCGGCTCCGGAGCCGCGGTGTCCGCCGCCTCCTCCCCCGCCGCCGGCTCGGTGAGGTCGACCCAGTGCCGGACGCGTTCGAAGGGGTACGTCGGCAGCGGCACCCGCCGGGCGTCCGGGTCGAGCCGGAACGCGGCCCAGTCCGGCTCGACGCCGGCGGTCCAGGCGGTCCCGAGCGCCCGCAGCAGCGCCGGCAGCGCGGCGGTGCCCGGCTCGGCCGGCATCGTGGGCGCCACCGGCACCCGCCCGCCGCCCGCCGCCCGGATCAGCGCGGTCAGCGCCCGGCCCGGCCCGACCTCGAGGACGACCGGGTGGCGCGTGGTCAGCAGCTCGGCGGCGGCCTCCCGGAACCGCACCGGCTCGCGCAGCTGCCGCACCCAGTGCTCCGCCGGACGGGTCGCGCCCTCGACCACCGACCGGCCGGTCAGCCCGCAGTGGACGGTGGTGGTGACCGGGTGGTGCGGCACCGCGCCGACGACCGCCCGGAAGTCGTCGAGGACGGGGTCGAGCAGGCCGGAGTGGAAGCCGTGCGCGGCGGGCACCGGACGCACCCGGAGGCCGGCGGTGGCGCACCTGTCGGTCAGCTCCCGCACCCCGGCCGGCGAGCCGGAGACGACGGTGACGCCGGGAGCGTTGTCGGCGGCCACCTGCACGTCCGGCGGCAGCAGCGCGGCCACCCGGTCCCGGTCGGCCAGCACGGCGGCCATCCGGCCGGGCGGGGTGCGCTCCACCAGCCGCCCGCGTTCCGCGAGCAGCGCCAGGGCGTCGGTCAGGCGCAGGCCGCCGGCCAGGCAGAACGCGGCGTACTCGCCGACGCTGTGCCCGATCATCCGCTGCGGTCGCAGGCCCCAGTCGAGGAGTTGGGCGCCGAGCGCGTACTCCACCAGGAACAGGGCGGGCTGGGCGATCGAGGGACGGGCCGCCCGGTCGGCGGCGTACGGGTCCAGGAGCGCGGCGCGGACCGGATCGGCGGTGCCCGCGGGCAGCGCGTCCAGCCCGGCGTCGAGCCGCTCGCGGACGCCGGGCAGCCGGGCGTGGAGGTCGGCGGCCATCCCGGGGAACTGGCTGCCCTGCCCCGGGAAGGCGAACGTGAGCGTCGCCCGGCGGGGCACGACGACGGGCTCCGGATCGGTGCCGAGCTGCCGCAGCAGGTCGGCGCGGTCGGTGGCGACGATCGCCCGCCGGACCGGCCAGGCGGTACGGCCGACGCGGCTGGTGTGCGCGACGTCGGCGAGTTCCCACCCGGGTGCCGCCGTCAGGTGGTCGGCGAGCCGCCGCGCCGCCGCCCGTACCGCCTGCGGGGTGCGCCCGCTCAGCACGACGAGGTCGGCGTCCGCCGCGGACCTGGACGTGCCCGGGGTCGGGGGCGCCTCCTGGAGGACCACGTGGGCGTTGGTGCCGCCGATGCCGAACGAGCTGACGCAGCCCCGGCGCGGCCCGCCCCGCGCCGGCCAGGGCTCGGCCGTCGGGTTGACGCGCAGGCCGGCGTCGGCGAACGGGATGTCGGGGTGGGGCCGGTCGTGGTGCACGGTGGGCGGCACGACGCCGTGGCGCAGGGCCAACAGCATCTTGATCATCCCGGTGATCCCGGCGGCGGCGTCCAGGTGGCCGAGGTTCGGCTTCACCGACCCCAGCAGGCGTCCGCCCGCCGGCCCGCCCGGCCCCAACGCCGCGCCGAGGCCGGCGACCTCGATGGCGTCGCCCATCTCGGTGCCCGTGCCGTGCGCCTCCACCACGTCGATGTCCGCCGGGTCGAGGCCGGCCCGGGCCAGGGCCATGCCGATCACCTCGGCCTGACCGGCGACCGCGGGCGCGGTGTAGCCGACCTTCGCGGCCCCGTCGTTGTTGACCGCGGAGCCGAGCACCAGCCCCAGGATCGGATCGCCGTCGGCCAGCGCGTCGGCGAGGCGTCGCAGCACGACGATCCCGGCGCCGTTGCCGGCCACCGTGCCGGCGGCGTCGCGGGAGAAGGCCCGGCAGTGCCCGTCCGGCGCGCCGATGCCGTTCGGTTCGTAGCGGTAGCCGCGCTGTTGTGGGGTGCTGACCGTCGCGCCCCCGGCCAGGACCAGGTCGGTGTCCCCGCTGTGCAGGCTCTCGCAGGCCAGGTGCACCGCGACGAGCGAGGTCGAGCAGGCCGTCTGGACGCCGATCGCCGCGCCGCGCAGGCCGAGACGGTACGCGATCCGGGTCGCGGCGTGGTCCTTCTCGTTGCCGATGATCATCGGGAGCGCGCCCAGCTCGGCGAGCAGGTCCGGTCGCCCGAGCAGGTGGTTCGTCAGGTAGGTGTTGACGCCGGTGCCGACGAAGACGCCGATGCGGCCCGGTTCCCGGCCGGGCGGGTGGCCCGCGTACTCCAGCGCCTCCCACGCGCACTCCAGCAGCAGCCGGTGCTGGGGATCGGTGATCATCGCCTCCCGGGGTGGGAGGCCGAAGAAGGCGGCGTCGAAGTCCTCGATGCCGTCGAGCACGCCACGCACCGGCACGTAGTCCTCGTCGTCGCGCTCCGGTTCGGGGACGCCGGCGGCGGCGAGCTGCTCCGGCGTGAACCGGGTGAGCAGTTCCCGGCCCTCGACCAACGCGTCCCACAGTTCGTCGAGCGACGCGACGCCGGGAAAGCGGCCGGCGACGCCCACCACGGCGACCGGTCCGCGTCCGGCGCTCACCGCGTCGCCGCCGTGGTCGCCGGGCCCGCGCCGCGCAGCCAGCCGGCGAGCGAGTCCACGGTGGGGTGGCGGTAGAGGTCCAGCAGGACGATCGACCGGTCGGGCAGTTTGTCCCGCAGCAGCCGGTGCACCCTGGCCAACTGCAACGAGTCGCCGCCCACCTCGAAGAACGGCTCGTCGAAGTCGAAGTCGTCGTCGCCGAGCACGGTGGCCCAGACCTCGGCGATCAGCGATTCGAGGTCCTCCGCCGGCGCGCCGGGCGGTGTCGGGGCGCGGTGCGGCGCCGGGGCCACCTGCTCCTCGACCCGGCGCAGGATCGCCCGGGCGTCGACCTTGCCGTTGCTGGTGAGGGGAAGCGCGTCGAGCAGCACCCAGCGTTTCGGCACCGCGTACGCCGGCAGGATCCGCGACACCGACGCGCGCACCTCCTCGACGAGACCGGCCTCCGGCGGGGCGACCAGCGCCGCTACCAGGAAGCGGCCGTTCTCCGCGTCGCCGGCGACCACGACCGCCGCGTCGGACACCCGTGGGTGCGTCGACAGCCGGTGGGTCACCTCGTCCTGCTCGACCCGGTGGCCGTCCAGTTTGACCTGCTGGTCCCGGCGGCCCAGGAAGCGCAGCCGGCCCTGCTCGTCCCAGCGTACGAGGTCGCCGGTCCGGTAGCAGCGGGTGCCGTCGCCGAGCCGCCGGAACGCCTCCGTGGTCCGCCGCGGATCGTCCAGGTAGTCCAGGGCCAGCCCGGCGCCGACGGCGCACAGCTCGCCCACCGCGCCGGGTGGCAGCAGCTCGCCGTCGTCGTCGAGGACCAGGACACCGGTGCCGCACACGGGCCGCCCGATCGGGACGTCGTCCGGCAGCTCGCACGGGTCGTCGACGTGGTGCACGGTGGTGAAGACGGTGTTCTCGGTGGGGCCGTAGCCGTTGGTGACCCGTAGCCCCGGACAGGCCCGCAGCACGGCCGCGACCTGCCCGGCCGGCACCACGTCGCCGCCGGCGAGCAGTTGCCGGAGCCCGCCGAAGGCCGCCGGGTCGTAGTCGGCGAGCACCCGGAACAGGCCGGCGGTCAGCCAGGCGACGGTGACCTCACGCTCGGCGAGGAAACGGGCCAGCTCACCGGGGTGCGGCACCGGGCCCGGGAAGATCTCGACCCGGCCGCCGGTGAGCAGCGGGACGAACAACTCCATCGTGGACGCGTCGAAGGCCAGCGGCGCGAGCCGCAGGAAGCCGTCCCCGGGCTCGGACCGGAACAGGTCGGGGTCGTGCACGAGGCGCAGCACCGCGGCGTGGGTGATCCGGGCGGCCTTGGGCTCGCCCGTCGACCCGGAGGTGAACGCCAGGTAGGCGACCCGCTGCGGATCGGTCGGCGCGGCCACGGGAGGGACGGCGGCGCCGGCGGGCCGGGACGGCCCGCTGAGGGCCGGGCCGACCCCGGCGAGCCGGGCGATCCGCGGATCACCCACGACGGCGGCGGGGCGGCACCGGGCCAGCTGCGCCGCCACCCGCTCGTCCGGGGCGTCGGCGTCGAGACCGGTGTACGCCGCCCCCAGCCGCAGCGTCGCCAGCACGGCCACCACCTCGGCGGTGGCGGGCGGGGTCGCCACCACCACCGTCGACCCGGCCGTCACCCCGGCCTCCGCGAGGTCGGCGGAGAACCGCTCGGCCAGGTCGAACAGCTCGGCGTACGTGGTGCTGCCCTCGGGGCCGCGCACGGCGATCGCCCCGGGTCGCCGGCGGACCTGCTCCGCGAACGCCTGCCACAGCCCGGTCACCGGGCCGGCGTCCGGGCCGCGGCCCCACTCGTCGAGCCGGGCGCGCTGCCGCTCGGACATCCCCCGGACCGTCCGTAGTGGCAGGTCGCGGGCCTGCGCCAGCGCCACCAGTGTCGCCTCGAACGCCTCGGCCAGCTCCGCCGCGCCGGCCGGGGAGAGCGCCGCCAGCCGGTGCTCCAGCGCGAACCGGGGGCGCTCCCCCCAGGCCTGGAGGTAGAGCATCGCGTCGAAGACCGAACCCCCGTCGTGACCCTCGTGGACGGTCGCCGTCCCGGCGGGACCCGGCAGCGCGGCGGGGATCAGCTCGTCGTGGGCGGCGAACCCGATCTGGACCAGCGGGTTGCGGTCGATCGCGCCGGCCGCGCCCAGCTCGGACACGAGCGCTTCGAACGGCAGCTCGGCGGCGGCGACCGCGTCGGCGAGGGCGTCGGCCACGGCGGGGCCCAGCGCGCTCGCGGGCGCGTCGTCGTCCCACCGGCAGCGCACCGGCACGACGCGGGTCGCGAGGCCGACCACCTCACCCAGCTCGGCGGTCGGGCGGCCGGCGGCCGGCACCCCGACGAGCAGGTCGTCGACCCCGCACCGGCGGCCCGTGACCAGCGCCCACGCGGCCAGCAGCACCGCGGGCCGGGTCACGCCGGCGTCGCGCGCCAGGTCGTCGCACGCGGCGGTGGCCCCCGCCCCGAGCGTGAAGGTCAGCCGCGAGCCCGGGCGGCCCGGCCGACCGGTGGCGCCGGGCCGACCGGGCAGCTCCACCACCCGCGGCGCCCCGGCCAACTGACCGGCACGGTGCCGGCGCAGCTCGTCGGCGGGGCGGGCGTGTTCGAGCAGGACGTCAGGGGGGACGCCCGGCTCGGCCGATGGCACGGTGCCGCCGAGGTAGGCCCCGGCCAGTTCCCGCAGGAGCAGCCCGACCGCCCAACCGTCGAGCAGGGCGTGGTGGGCCAGCAGCGAGACGACGTGGCTCCCGCCCCCGGGCAACTCGGTCAGCAGCCACTCGGCGGGCGGCCGGTGGAACGGGTCCAGCCCGGACGCCAGCTCGGCGAGGTGGGCGTGGGCGGCCGCGACCGGGTCGCCGTCCGGGGTGTAGTGCCCCTGTTCCCGCAGCACCGGGCGCCACCGGCGCAGGACGCGACGCCCGGGTTGGTCGGCGTCGGCGTCGAACACGGTGCGCAGCGTCTCGTGGCGGGCGGTCAACGCGTCCAGGCAGTCCCGCAGGTGGCGGGCGCGGGCGGGACCCGGGCAGCGGAGGCTGAACAGCAGACGGTAACCGACACCCGGCCACTGCTGCTCGTGCACCAGCATCGCGTGCTGCGCGGGCAGCAGGGGACGCCGGTCCGCCGCCGGGCGCTCCCGCCGCCCACCGCGCTCCAGCGGCCCGCTGCGGCCGAGCGCGGAGACGAGCGGCCCGGGACGCAACAGGTCGGCGAGGTCGATCCGCAGGCCGAGCTCGCGCTCGGCCCGGGCAACCAGCCGCATCGCCCGCAGCGACGTGCCGCCCAAGGCGGCGAAGGATTCCCTCGAATCAGCGGGAAACCGATTCTCGGAAATGCCGAGGACATCGCGTGACAACTCAAGGAGGGCAGGGGAAAATGCATTTTCCAAGACGTCAGAACCCCCGTTTTGACGACGCCTGCGCGAGTGCGGGCCTCCCATGGAGAGGCCCGCACCGGAACGTAGCACGCGACCGCAGCGCCGAGCAATCCACGCGGGTCAGTGTCCGCGGCGCGGGTGCGGAGTGCTGTTAGAATCGCTCGCGTCAATGCGCGTGTCCAGGTGTCCCGTCCCCGGGCACAGAGAGATCAACGAGCCGGGATTCGCCATCTCGCACGCGGAACACGCAGCTCAAACGGGGGAACGGCATGGCGTCACCGCAGTCCACTCTGTCCAGCGCCGACGGCGGCGGGGCGCCGCGGGGGCGTCTGGGAGCCGCGCTCGGCGCCCTCCTCCCGGTGAGCGGCCCCGCCCGCTGGCTCGCGGCCGCCCAGTTGGCCGGCAGTGTCGGCGCCGGGCTCTACCTGGCCGGAGCCCCGGTCTACTTCCTCCGCGCCGGTGACCTGACCGTCGGCCAGGTGGGAGCCGGGCTCTCCGCCGCCGCCCTCGCCGGCATCGCGGCGAGCGTCCCGGCCGGCCGGATGGCGGACCGTTACGGCGCCCGCCGGATGTCCGTCGTGTTCGTGCTGCTCCAGGCGCTGTTCGTGCTCCTGCTGCTGGCGGCCGACCGGTTCTGGCTCTTCGTGCCGCTGGTCGCGCTGGTCGCCGTCGCCGAGCAGTCCTGGGACGTCAGCCGCGACGGCATGATCGCCGCTGCGGTCACCGGAAGCGACCGGGTGCGCGTCTCGGCGTACCTGCGGAGCGTGTTCAACGCCGGCTTCGCGCTCGGCACGCTGGCCGCCGGCCTGGTGCTCGCCGTCGACTCGCCTGCGGCGTACCTCGGCATGCTGGCGGCCGTGGCCGCGTGCTGGGTCGCGGTCGCCGGGCTCTACCTGCTGCTGCCGGCCTGGCCGCGGCCCGCCCCGACGGACGGCGCCCGGGAGCGCGTCCGACCCCTCGCCGACCTGCCCTACCTGCTGGTGGCGCAGGTGAGCTGCCTCACCCGGATCGGTGAGACGATCCTACTGGTCGGGCTGCCCCTCTGGATCGTCTCCGCCACCGACGCGCCCCGCCCGCTCGCGGCATGGCTGACCGGCATCAACACCGTGCTGGTCGTGCTGCTCCAGGTCCGGGTGTCGCGGGCCGGCGACACCATTCCGTCCGCCGCCCGCCTCCAGCGGTTCGCGTTCCTGCTGCTCGCCGCCGCCTGCCCGGTGGCCGCGCTGACCGGCCGGCTGCCGGCGGCGCCCGCGATCGCGGTGCTGGTGCTGGTCGCGGTCCTGCTGACCTTCGCCGAACTCGGCGGCGAGACGGCGCGGTGGACCATGCAGTTCGGTCTCGCCCCCGAGCGCGCGCAGGCCCGCTACGCCGGGGTGTTCCGGCTCGGCCAGGCGGTCCCGGCGGTGGCGGGCCCGGCCCTGGTGACCGGCCTGACCGGCGGTCTGGGCGCCGCCGGCTGGCTGGTCCTCGCCCTGATCCCGCTGGCCGGCGCCGCGCTCAGCGGCCCGGTCGTGGCCTGGGCCCGCCGCACGCGCCCGGAGCCAGCCCCCTCCTGACCCGTCGGGCCACGTCGCGGGTCCGGACACCAGCAACGCCGCGGACCTCCTGTCCGCGCCAGTCGACCGCCAACGGGGGAACCGGAATGACACAGACGACCACGGCCGTCCGGGACGGCCGACCACGAGACGCCATCGAACTGGTGCTGCTGCGCATCTGGCGCGACCACCTGCGCAACCCCGCCCTCGGCGTCGACGACGACTACTTCTCCCACGGCGGCACGTCCCTCCAGGCGGTGCGCACCCTGTCCGAGATCCGACGGCGCACCGGAGTGTCCCTGCCGCTGCCCGTCATGGCGCGGGCCAGCAGCGTCACCGCGATGGCCCGGCTGCTGCGCGACGGGTTCACGGACACGCCCACCCCGGTCGTGCCGATCCGGCCCGGGGACCCCGGCGGTCCGGTGGTCGCCTGTGTGCACCCGCTCGGCGGCAGCGTGCTGTGGTACAGGCACCTCGCCGACGCGCTGCCACCGGGCCACACCTGCCTCGGATTGCAGGCGCGGGCCCTCGACCCGCGGATGCAGCCGGATCACACCATCGGCGAGATGGCCGCCGCCTACCGCGCGGAACTGGCCCGCACCTACCGCCCGGAGCAACTCGTCCTGGTCGGCTACTCGTTCGGCGGGCTGGTCGCGTACGAGATGGCGAGCCGGATGGCGGACGACGGCGAGCGACCCGCCGCGGTGGTGCTGCTGGACACCGCCGTGACCCGCCGCGCGCAACCACCGGCCTCCCGCGCCCGGCTGCTCTGGTCCCTGGTCAACCACAATCTCGGCCTCGACCTGCCGGCGGACGAGCTGGCCGGGCTCTCCCCCGAGGCGATGTGCACGCGCATCCTCGACGAGGGGACCGCCCGGGGTGTCCTGCCGCCCGGCTTCGGCGCCGAACGGCTGCGCCGCCTCGTGGAGATCTATCCCATCAACGCCGAGGCGGAACGCGTCTACCGGCTGCCGTCCTACCCCGGGTCACTGGAGCTGGTCCGCCCGCAGGAGCCACGCGTGGACGAGGAGAGCCTGGAGATCTGGTCGGAACGGTGCCGGGGCGGCGTCCGCGTGCACCGGGTGCCCGGTTCGCACCTGGATCTGCTCGCCCCGGCCCACGCCCCGGCGGTCGCCGAGGTGATCGCCGGGCTGGAAGCCTGATCGGCCGCCGTCTCGAGGCCGCCCGACCCGGGGACCGGGTGGCGCCGCCGGGTGGCCGGGTCAGCGCACCCGTGGCCGAAGCAGCAGGACCGACACCAGGCCGGCCACCAGCACCAGATCGATGAGGACGAGCACCAGGGTGCTCGTGTCCCGCTCCAGGTGGTGTTCGTGGGCCGGGGCGGCGACCTCGACCGGCCCCGTGGGGGTCCCCGCCCCCTGGCCGACCGTGAAGGTGGCGATCCCGGCCACGGGCGTGCCGTCGTCGAGTTCGACGTGGTAGCCGACCTGGTAGGGGCCGGCGCGGCTGGCCGAGACCGGGACGCTGATCCGGTTGTCGTTCAGGACCGGATCGCCGGTGGAGACCTTGTCCCCGCTGGGGCCGATCACCGTGAGGTGCATGACGCGCGGGTTCGGGGCGACGTCGAACCGCAACGCCACCTGGGTGGGCGAGACGGCGACCGACGCGCCGTCGGCGGGCTCGACGGCCTCCAGCCGGGCCGGCGCCGCCCGGCCGAAGACGAGGTAGACCACCAGCAGCGCCAGCCCGACGCCGGCAGCGCCGAGGAGCAGCCGGCGACGGGTCGGTGACACGGCGGTCATGCCGGCAGTGGACGGCAGCTACAGATCATGTCTCGCGACTCGGCCCGCGACGGCCGCAGGTGGTAGTACATGGCGACGACCATCGGCAGGAACACCACCGTGTTGTAGAACAGGTGCAGTTCGACGCGGGGCAGCACCAGTTGCAGGATGCTGGTCGGCACCGCACGACCGGCCAGGAAGTGCCCGCTCTGCGCCTGGACCAGCAGCAGGAAGTGCTCGATGTGGTGCCAGAACTGGATGGCGAGCGCGACCGTCCACCAGGTCCGGCTGCGGCCGACGAACCCGGGGCGCAGCAGGAACAGGAAGACAAGCATCACGATCGCGTACCCGTAGTGCAGCCATTCGGACTTGATGAGCCACGGGAACGGCATCCCGAGCACGCCGCGTGCCTGCGCGGGCGTCCAGCCCAGCACCCAGATCTGGTAGGCCTGGGTGAGGTGCTCGGCCCAGTGCGCGAGAACGATGACCATGAACACGGAGAGAGCGGCTCGGTGGTGGCGGCCGTTGAGCCCCCAGGGACGGCCGGTTCTGGTGTCCGGCGAAGACTCCACGAGGTTGGACACTACGACTCCCGATGTCAACGAACACGAATCGCTCCATTGTGTAACGCCGCAGCGACGGATAGCTATCTCCAAACGTGCTGCCTTGCGCCGTCGAGGTGCGCACGCCGAGAGGCGGAGGGACCCGTCCGGTCCACCTAGCATTCCGGTCATGGTCTCCGCAGGCGACGCCGTGGTGCTCGGCGGCAGCATGGCCGGCCTGATCGCCGCCCGGGTGCTGAGCGAGGCGTACGACACCGTCACCGTCGTCGACCGCGACCCGCTGCCCGAGGAGGCGGCGGCCCGGCGCGGGGTGCCGCAGTCCCGCCAACTGCACGTGCTGCTGGCGCGCGGCCGGCGGGCCCTCGACGAGCTCTTCGAGGGGCTCAGCGACGAGCTGTCCGCCGCCGGCGCGCCCCTTGTCGACCTGCACGACCAGGTGCACTGGTGCAACGACGGCCATCCGATGCGGCGCGCCGCCTCGGACCTGGTCGGCGTGGGCGTCAGCCGCCCGTTGCTGGAGAGCACGGTGCGCGCCCGGGTACGGAACCTGGGCAACGTCCGGTTCTGCCCGCCCGCCGAGGCGACCGCGCTGCTGAGCACCGAGGACCGCAGCCGGATCATCGGGGTGCTCGTGACGCCGCGCGTCGGGGCCGCGTACCCGATCCACGCCGACCTGGTGGTCGACGCCTGCGGTCGGGCCTCCCGCAGCCCGGTGTGGCTGGCCGAACTCGGCTACCCGACCCCGCCGGAGCAGCGGGTCCCGGTGGACGTCACCTACGTCACCCGCGTCTACCAGCGCGAACCCCGGCACCTCGACGGACTGCTCGGCGCGCTGACCAACGCCGTGCCGGGTCGCCCCCGCACCGGCATCGTCGCCGCGCAGGAGGACGGCCGGTTCGCGGTGGCGCTCAGCGGGATGCTCGGTGAGCAGCCGCCGTCGGACCACGAGGGGTTCACCCGGTTCGCCGAGTCACTGGGCATGCCGGTGATCAGCCGCTTCGTGCGCGACGCCGTCCCGGTGGGCGGCCCCGCCCAGATGCGCTATCCGGCGAGCGTGCGCCGACGCTACGAGCGGCTGCGCCGCTTCCCGCTCGGCTACCTGGTGGTGGGCGACGCCGTGTGCAGCTTCAATCCGGTGTACGGCCAGGGCATGACGGTCGCCGCCACCGAGGGTCTGCTGCTCCGCTCGCTCCTGTCCGGCGGCCCGGACCGGCTGGCCCGGCGCTTCTTCCGCGGCGCGGGCAAGCTGATCGACGGCCCGTGGTCCATCGCGGTCGGCACGGACCTGCGGTTCCCGCAGGTGCCGGGCCCGCGCTCGGCGCGGGTCCGGCTGGTCAACTGGTACGTCCACCGGCTGCACGCGGCGGCCCGGACCGACGCGGTGCTGGGCGAGGCGTTCCTGCGCGTGCTCAACCTCGTGGACCCGCCGACCCGACTGCTCCGCCCCGCGATCGCGCGCCGGGTCCTGCGTGGTGGCGGCGCCGACCCGGTGCCGTCGGCGAGTGTCGCGGGCGGCCGGTGACCGTCGCGGGGTCGCCGGGCTCCGCACGGCGTCGACGCCCCACGCCGCCGGGTCACCGGCGGCCCGCGCACCGTCAGCTCGGGCAGCGGACCTTGCGCATGAACGCGAGCATCAGCCACGGCCTGGGGCCGCCGACGCGGACGCCGCGGGAGAGCATCGCCCGCACGGGTGAGACCCGGCCGAAGAGCATCAGGTTGAGGACCACCGGGTCGTAGCTGACCCGGACGTCCGGCCGGGTGCCCGGATCGGCGACGCTCACCACGTTCCGGTCGAGCAGCAGGGTCACCGGGCGCGCGTGCCGCGACTCGAAGGCGACCGCCACGCGCACGTCGGGCAGCGGCTTCGGGGTGTCGAGCAGGTGACCGTACCCGTCGCGGACCAGCCCGACGAAGAAGACCTCGAAGAACGCCGCCGCCTCGCCGGGCGGGATCTCGTGCGGGAGACCGGCGGCCCGGGCGATGTCCCAGCCGTGGATGTTGAACTCGTTGACGATGTGGGCGAACAGCCCTGCCATGGTGAGCGTCGAACTGCCCAGCCAGGGCAGCGGCGCCGACGGGTCGACGTCGCTCGTGGCGTCGAGCATCGCCGCGCAGTTCGCGCGGATGCGGGCCGCCAGCGCCCCCGGGTCACGCTCCTCGCACAGGCGCATCACCTCGACGTTGAGGAGGCTGAGATCGTCGACGTTGGTGCGCTGCCACTGCTCGTACAGGCCGGGGTGCGGAAACGCGGGTTCGGGGTAGGCCCGGGTGATGACGGCGTCGAGGTCGGTCACCGTGACCAGGTGGACCGCGGTGTCGACGACCGACCACTCCCGGGTCGCCCGCACGTCGGGCGGGGCCTTCTCGACCAGGGCGGCGAACCGCTCGCCGGCGGCGGTGACGTCGTCGCGGATCGACTCCCACTGCTGGGTGGACACTTCCATGCCGGTGCCTCCGTCCGGTTGCCGAGCAACGTGGGAAGCCCGCGGTGACCGAACATCACGGGTACCCAGTGTGCACAGTAGACGACGGAGGGAACATCCGGGGGAAGCTGTCCGCAATGCGCTGGCGAGCACGTGTCGGTGAAGCGACCGGACCGCCCTCCCCACTGCGGTGCCCCGCAGGGTGGAGGACGGTCCGGTCGGTGTCGTGCCGGGTGGCGGGTCAGCGCGCGATCGGTAGCTCGACCGCCGCGGGCGGCGGCACCGGCTGCACCGGGGTGCGCTCGCCACGCCGCTCCATCAGCCACTTGCCCCACCAGAACAGGCCCCGGGCCAGGCAGACGATGGTGACCGCGAAGAACAGCGTGTAGACCACGTTGAAGACCATCAGGACGCCGTACACCATGGCCACCGAGGAGCCGAACATGAACTGGTTCCGCGCCTTCGACGGCGTGGTGCCCGGGTCGGTGATCATGTAGTTGGTGAACAGCACGAACGCCACCCCGGTCATGATGCTCAGCGCCGACCAGAGCTGCACGTCCCAGACGTAGTGCCGGATCAGCGCCTGGATGACGAAGCCGCCGACCCAGCCCACGATCAGCGCGACCTTCTTGGTGAGCATCGCGTTGAGGATGGTGCCGGCGGTGAGGACCACCATCGGGATGAACATCCGGAAGACGTCGGGCACGTTCTCCGTGAAGTGGTACGGCGGTGCCACGTTGACCCACGAGAACGTGATCAGCGCGATCGTGATGCCGAAGTTCGACGGGTTCATGAAGTGCCGCATGCGCCCGTTGATCGGCGCCTGCAGCACCGCCTTCTGGCCGATGGCCACCACCGCCGCGAAGGCGATCGGCCAGAACATGTCGTTGGCGTAGAGCAGCATGTTCACCGCGAGCGCGGTGATGTGGGTGGGCAGCAGGAACGTGTAGACACCCCACGCGCCGTTGCCGCTGTAGGCCGGCCGGCGGCCCAGGGACCGGGCCGCGACCGCCTCGATCACCAGCTCCACGGTGTACCCGAGCGCCAGGATGAACAGCGGCCAGGTCCAGGGCTGCTCGAACCCGAGGATCGTGTAACCGAGGATGTTGAGGATGGACATGGAGATGGCGAAGTTCCGCAGGGCGAGGTAGCGCGGATCACGCTTGTCCACCCGGGGTACGGGCGGTCGGGTGTCGACGCCCCGGTGGGCCCCGCCCGGGCCGGCGCCGTTGCGGGCCGCGTCGGCGGCCTCGACCGTGGTGGTCGCGCCTTCCGGGGCGCGTTTGACGTCCGTCATGGCTTGGTCAGCTCCTGGGCTCGGTCGGTGAGCATGAGGTCGTGCCACCCGGCGGAGAGGGACAGCGTCTGCTGGTGCCGGGCGCCGGAGAGATCGCGCCAGCTCAGCTCGACGGTGACGGGTGCGGCGCCCTGGGCGCCCAGCCCGAAGAACACGTCGAAGCTGCGCTTGCCCGAGTGCCCGCCGCCGCCGTCGAGCTGGGCGAGCTGGGTGCGGCCGTCGGCCGTGGTCACCCGCGCCTGCGCGCCGTACGCCGGGGTGCCGGCGTCGCCGGACTGGCCGGCGCCGAGCGCGGGCCGGTGCAGCCGCAGCCCGAGGAAGTTGCCGATCTCCGTCTTGGTGTTCTTGTAGAAGGCCGGTGGCCCCCACTGCCGCGCCACCGCGAAGTCCTGGCGGCCGTCGCCGTCGGTGTCGCCCACGGCGACCCCGCGCGTCGGGGTCCGGTCGGCGAGCCCGAGCTGCGGGCTCAGGTCGACGTACCGGCCGTTGCCCTCCGGCGCCCAGAACGCCAGCGCGTTGGAGCCGGCGATGTCGTCGCCGGGCTGGGCGTTGGGCCACATGTCGGGCTCGCGCAGCATCAGGTCGTTGCTGGCGGCCAGCTCCTGGAGCCAGTTGAACCGGTTGATCGTGCCCTTGACGAAGCCGCAGGACTGCACCACGACGAGCCGGCCGCTGTTGTCGAAGTCGGCCATCTTCGCGTCCCAGCCCCAGCCGACCCAGGCGAGGTTCTTCGCCGCGGCCTCGTTCTCGAAGGGCGCGATGCCCTTGCTCATCCGCTCCCGCGCCTCCTGCGGGGTCTTCGCGGTGTTCAGCCAGACGAAGTTGCTCTCCTCCAGCCCCCACGACTCGGTGATGTTGCTGACGAAGGCGTCGAACCGGCCGGTGCCGGACAGGTCGGCGAAGTCGACCGACATCCCCTTGAACGAGTCGTGCCCCATCACCAGCGACTTCGGGTCCAGCGGGCCGCGGCGGCCCTCGGCCAGCTTGAACCTGATCCGGCCGGGCGTCGACACGTTGTGGAAGAACCGGTCGTTGCCGAAGTCGTTGGCGAGGTACAGCTCGGGCAGCAGGTCACCGTCGAGGTCGGCGGAGGCCGAGGCGAGCGTCCACCCGGTGGCGTACCGGGGGTCGATCGCGTCCTGCACCTCGTAGGTGGCGGTCGGCTCGGCGCCACTGGTGGCCCCGGTCCAGCGCAGGATGTGCGCCCCGCCCGCGTTCTGCGCGCGGGACATGGAGTGGTTCATCTGCACGTTGGGCAGGCCCTGCGGGTCGAGCACCTGCGAGTCCGGGAAGTAGTTGAAGATGCCGATGTCGGGCCGGCCGTCGCCGTCGAAGTCGGCGACCGCGGTCGCGTTGGTGTTCCAGAGCGGCCCGCGGTAGAGGCCGTCGGTGGTCTTCTGCTGCGGGATCAGCTCGACCGGGTGGTACGACGCCAGGCTCAGGCCCCGCGCGTCGCTCTTCTGCAGGAACAGCACGGGCGTCCGACCCCAGTAGTTGACCAGCAGGTCGGTGCGGCCGTCGACGTTGAAGTCGCCCGGCACGCATCCCATCGGCGCGATCGCCGGACCCATCGGCAGCGGCGCCGGCTCGACCACGAACGGCGCGTACGTGGCGCCGCCGCCGGGCGCGGGAGTGACGACGACGCTGTCGCTGCGCGGGTCGACGAGGCACAGGTCGTTGGCGCCGCCCTTCCCGTCGAGGTCGTTGAGCGCCACACCGGCGCCGACCGACGAGATCCAGGAACGGATGTGCTTGTACTTCGGGTTCACGGTACGGACCGTGCGCTGCGGCAGGCCCGGCGGGAACGCGATGGGCAGTTCGGTGAACGCGAACCGCGATGCCATCGCCTCCCGGTCCGCCGCGGACGCGGACGGCAGTCGCGAGATCGTGAACAGCCCCGCGACGAGCACCAGAACGAAGATTGCGGGAATGAGCCGGCGCAGCGGACCCACTGGTTTCGGTGGCAACGCTCCCCCTCGGGGTGACGCCCGTCGAGGACGGGCTCCTTGTGTGGTGCGGTCACAGGTGACGGCGGTCCGTCACCCGGTTGTCCGTCAGTCGGCCGAGCTGATGGTCATCGGCATGCCACCGCGCATGCGCAGCGACAACATCGGCTCCGGGACGACCTGGTGGGTGGCGACCTTGGTGAGCCGCAGCTCCCGGACCAGCATCGAGAGCACGAAGGCGGCTTCCATCAGGCCGAGATGGTTGCCGACGCAGAACCGCGGTCCCGCGCCGAACGGGATGTAGGCGTACCGCGGGCGGTCGGTGGACCGGACCGGGTCGAAGCGTTCCGGGTCGAACTCCTCCGGGCGGTCCCAGAAGGCCCGGTGCCGGTGCAGCGTGTAGGGACAGATCAGCACGTCGACGCCGGCCGGCACGTGATACCCGCCGACCACGTCGTCGGCGAGCGTCTTGCGCGGCAGGATCCACACCGGCGGGTACAGCCGCACGACCTCGTCGATGACCATCGCGGTGTACCGCAGCCGGCCCAGGTCGTCGAAGGTCGGCAGCCGGTCCCCGAGTACGGTGGTGGCCTCCTCCCGCAGCCGCTCGCGTACCTCGGGATGCTTGTCGACCAGGTAGAGCGCCCAGCTCAGCGTGCTGGCGGTGGTCTCGTGCCCGGCCAGCAGCAGGGTCACGAGTTCGTCCCGCAGCCGCTGCCGGCCGACCCGCGGGTCGGACTCGGCCCGGGCGGACACGATGAGCCGCGACAGCACGTCGTCGCGGTCGCCGGAGTGCTCCCCGCGCTCGTCGACGAGCTGGTCGACGATCGTCTGCAGCCGACGACGGGCGCGCCGGAACCGCAGCTGACGCGGCAGCGGCACCCAGGGCGGCACGGCGCTCAACGTCGCCAGCTCGAACATGGCCTGGTCCTGCACCGCCGTGAAGTCACGGCCGATCGACGGGAACCGGCCGAGGTCGGTGTCGAGCAGGGTGCGCCCGAGCACCCCGAGCGTGAGGCCGGTCATCTCGTGGAACACGTCCACCGGGCCCTGGCGGCCGAGCGTCCGGAGCCGGTCGACGAGGGCGGCCGCCTCCTCGGCGACGATGCCGGCCTGCGCGGCGATGCGTCGGCTCTGGAACGCCGGCTGCACCACCTTGCGTTGTTTGCGCCACAGCTCACCCTCGCTGGTGAGCAGTCCGTCGCCGAGCGCCCGGCGGGCGTGCACCAGACCGATGCCCTTGTGGTAGTTGGCGGCGTTGTCCGCGAGCACGTGCTTGGCGTGACCGGGGTGGTTGAAGAAGTAGAGCGTCTTCGGCCCGACCGGCAGCCGGGCGGCGTCGCCCCAGCGGGCCGCCGCGGTGGTCATCATGCCGAGCCGGTCCCGGTTCATCATGATCAACATGTTGACCGCGGCGGCGCGCGACGGCCCGTTCATCGACGGCGACGCCGGGCGGACGACCGCGGTCACGACGTCACCACCGCGGAGGGCGCCATCTCGAGCCGGCGGAACCGGCCACCGAGGAAGATCAGGGCGTCGCCGTCGCCGTACCGGCGCATGCCCCGCGGACGACCCAGGAAGATCGTGTGGTCTCCCCCGTCGTACGACCGCCAGAGCTCGCACTCGAAGTGGGCGACGGCCCCGGCGAGCAACGGCGCGTCCGTCCGCCCGCCCGGCCGCCAGTCGGCGAACTCGAACTGTTCCAGGCCCAGTGGCCGGCGCCGGTCCGCGTAGTAGCGCGCCACCGCCTCCTGGTCGGGGGCCAGCACGGAGATGCCGAAGGTGCCGGCGCGGCTGAGCGCCTGGTGCATGAGGGCGTCCCGGTCGATGCAGACCAGCACCAGCGGTGGATCGAGCGACACGGCGCTGAACGAGTTCGCGGTCATGGCGTGCGGCTCGTCGCCACCGACACTGACCACCGTGACGCCGGTGGCGAAGGTTCCGTAGACGCGACGCATGTGCGTCGAGTCGGTCACCTCTTCGGTGTCGAAGGTCGTCATCGCCGGGCTCCGACGGCGAGGTACGGCTCAAGGGCGTCCTCGAGCGCCTCCGGAACCCGGGTGGGCACGGTCCGGTTGTTCGGGCCGCGCATGCAGGCGACGCGCTGGATCCCCCGGGCGGCGAGGACCTCGCCGGCCGGGCCGAGGCGCACGTAGTCGAAGCCGAACTCGAGTTGCGTCTGCGCCCGCTCGATCAGCCGCATCCGGACGGCGATCTCGTCGAACGCGGTGAGTTCGGAGAAGAACTCGCACTCGACCTTGAGCGTGAAGAGCTTGAGGTCGGCCTGCAGGTCGGCGAGGACGGCCGGCGCCCGGTCCTTGAGGAACATCTCCCGGCACCGGCCCTGCCACCGCAGGTAGTTGACGTAGTAGACGTTGCCGACGATGTTCGTCTCCTCGAACCCGACGGTGTGCCGCAGCTCGTAGTAGCTCTCCATGGTCATCCCTTCGCACCAGCCAGAACAGTGATCACCACTTGCCCCTCGCCGCCGCGCAGACTGGTGACGAAGGAGGCGGCCCGGGCGCCGCCGGCGCCGAAGAGCACCCAGCCGGGACGTTCCTCGTCGGCCACGACGAGCGGCCCGTGCATCGGCAGTCCGGCCTTCTGCATCGCCTCCACCACGGTCCAGACGCGGGTCGCGGCGGTGTCCGGGGTCTCACCGGGGTTTCCGGCCAGCAGTTCCGCCACCCCGGCGTGCGGGCCGAGCAACCCCTGCCACTCCTCGGGGCCGCGCGGCGCCACGCTCTCGACGTCGCAGCCGAGCACGCCCTCCGCGGCGACGGCCAGCGTGATCCCGGCGCCGTGTGCGATCGAGATGGTGCGCTCCCCCGGGACCTCGGGTCGCCCGTCGGGCCGGTACGTGATCTCGACCGGCCGTCCGAGCGCGTGCCCGGCGGCCACCGCGCTGGTCCGGCGACGCGCGGCGGTCCGCTCGGCCGGGTCCGCCGGCGCGGGCGGGTCGGGCTCGATCGCGACCGCCACGTCGGGCATCCCCAGGTCGCCGAGCCCACGCTCCAGGAAGGAGCCGAGCAGCGGGGGCACCCAGGGGCCGGATCCGTCCTGTTTCCGGACCGCGCGCAGCCGCAGCCCCTCCCACCGCTCGACGGTGGTCCCGGCCTCGTCGCGCAGGGCGATGTCGTAGATGTACGTGTCGCCGTCGCGCTCCCGCTCGGTGGCGCAGTAGCGCAGCTCGCGGGCGGCGAAGAGCTTCGCGCCGCCGGGGTGGATCCGTTCCACGCCGGCGGGCAGCAGCGTCGCGTCCGGCACACACACCTGGTTGCCGTGCATGAGCGCGTCGCGGACGCCCGGGTCACCCAGCAGCAACGTCGGGGAGACGTACGGGGCGAACCAGGTGGTCGACTCGTCGGCCGCCACGATCGCGTCCACGTGGCGGGCGGCGGCCCGGTGGTACTGCCGGAGTCGCTGGAACCTCGCGCCCTGGAAGAGGATCTCGCCGTACAGGTCGTCGGACGGCGTGATCGAGGCCGGCGCCAACCCGTCCGACACCTGCTCCGGCGGGCCGTCCGGGGCGGCCTCGCCGCTCAGGCGCAGCCGCGCGGTGAAGTGGTCGGCGGCGAAGCCGGTCTCCTCGCTGCGGATCGCGACCTCGACGGTGTCGTCGTCCGTCACCAGCGCGGCCACCTGGATCTTCGTGTGCCCGTGCGGCGAGACGATGATGGGTCGCAGGAACTCCGCCCGTTCGATGACCGGGACCGCGTCGACGCCCGAGACGGCCGTGGCCACCTGCGCCATGGCCTCCATCCCGAACACGGCCGGGAACAGCAGGTTGCCGTCGAGATCGTGGTCCGCGAGGTAGCGGTCGGCGCCCACGTTCAGCTCCGTCTCCACCACCAGTTCGACCTGGTGGTAGCGGATCAGCACGCGGTCGACGAACCGCAGCAGCGGCAGCGACGGCAGGTCGTAGCGAACCGTGTGGACGCTCTCGGTGCGCCCGCTGATCACCACCACGCCCGGCGTCGCCGGGTCGGTGACCAGCCGCCGCAGGATCGCGATGCCCTGGTCGGGAGTGATGGGCATGACGCCCTCGCGGCTGAGCGACTCGACGACCGACAGTCGCTCGCCCATGCCGACGCCCGACCAGACCGACCACTCCAGACACATCGTTCGGCAGTCGGGGTACGCCCGGGCGAACGCCGTGGTCTCCTCGGCCAGCCAGTCGTTGGCGGTGGCGTAGTGCGCCTCGCCGCGCAGCCCCGCCCGGCCGATGATGCTGCCGAGCGTCACGAGCAACCGGAGCCGGGCCGGGTCGACCGCGTCGAGCACCGCCCGCAGACCGTCGACCTTCGGCGCCAGGGCGGCGCGGAACGCGGCCGGGTCGAGGCTCGGCAGTGCGGCCGGCTCGTTGCGGCCCGCGCCGTGCAGGACCGCGGTGACCGGCCCGAGTTCGGCGGACAGGTCCCGCACCGCCTGGCCGACGGCGGCGGCGTCGGTGACGTCGGCGCGGGCGTACCGCACGGTGACGCCGGCCTCCGCGATCCGGGCCAGGTTGGCCGCCAGCTCGCTGTCCTCGGCGGGGTCGGAGCGGCCCAGCAGCGCCAGCCGGGCGCCGCTGTCGCTGGCCAGGGCCAGGGCGCACTCGGCGGTGATGCCCTTGCCCCCACCGGTGACCAGCAGCACGTCGTCCGCGCCGAGCGGGGCCACCGGGGTGCCCGGCCGCACCGGCATCGCGCGCAGGGTCGGGACCCGCCGGACGCCGTCGTCGTGGTGCACCTCGGTGAAGGAGGTGGTGGCGGCGACCTCCTTCACCACCAGCTCGACCGCGGCCTCGGTGGCGGTGGGCAGGTGCACGACGGTGACCAGCACGGTCGGCGCCTCGAGGTGCAACGTCCGGGCGATCGCCGCCGCGCCACGCCCGTGTCCGACCAGGACGAAGCGGGTGCTGCCGGCGGTGAGCGCCTGCTGGGCGCCCCGCAGCGCGGACTCCAGTTGCTCCTCCGTGCAGTCCGGCGGCAGACAGACGAGGACTCCGCTGCCGAGCCCGGACTGTTCGAGCGTGCTCGCGAGCTCCGCGGCGAACGGGTGGTCCGCGTCGGCGTGCAGGTGCCACGGGCCGTTCTTCGCGGTGGCGTCGGCGGGCACCGCCGGCAGCGGCACCTCGTCGAGGTCGACCCGCCAGGGCCGGGCCCAGGCGGCCACCCCGGACACCACCGGGGTGGCGGCGGCATCGCTGTCCCGGGCCGTCTTCGCGAGATTCTCCATCGTCTCGGCCAGCTCGCGGATGGTGGCGGTGGCGAAGTTGATCGGCATCTGGGCCGGCGGCACGTCCAGGCGCTGGGCGAGCTGGTTCACCACCTGGCCGACCGTGATGGAGCTGAGGTGCAGGTCGTCGAGGAGCCGGCTGTCCGGCCCGACGAGTTCGAGCGGCAGCTCGGCGCGGTCCGCGGTGAGCCGCCGCAGCAGGTCCTGGGTGGATTCCCCGTCCGGCCCGGCGGAGTCGGCGACGACGGACGGCGCCGCCACGGCGGGACCACGCTCGATCGCCGGGTCGAGTTCCGGCGCCCGCTCGCACGGGCTGGTCAGGAACGAGAACGTGGCGCCCACTTCCAGCGGTCGGACGAGCCGGCCGTCGAACAGCGCCGCCGGGGCGGGCGCGGCGCCGGTGACGTACGCGGCGCCGGCGACCCGGAGCAGACTCGCGAGCGATTCGCTGTCGGTGTCCAACGCGACCACCGGAACATCCGTGACCGTGCCGGCCAGCCCGGTGAGCACCTGCCCCGGCCCGACCTCGACGAACAGGTCGGTGTTCTTGGCGGCCAGCGCGACGGCCTGGTTGAACAGGACCGGGTCGGTGATCTGGCGGCGGAGCAGGGCCCGCACGTCGGTCCGGGCGGGGAGCACGTCACCGGTGACGGTGGAGACGACCCGGGCCCCCACCCGGTGGAACGTCTCGTCCGCGAGGGTGTCGGCGAAGGCGTCGGCGGCCGGAGCCACCAACGGGGAGTGGAACGCGTGCGAGACGCGCAGCCGCGTCGCGCTCAGACCGGCCGCCTGGGCGTTGCGGCAGACCGCCTCGACCGCGTCGACCGATCCGGAGACAACGGTGTGCTCAGGCCCGTTGTAGGCGGACACGACGACCGGCAGGTCCCCGATGATCGTGTCGAGCATCTCGGGAGGCGCCCCGATGTCCGCCATCGTGCCGGCCTGGCTGTGCCCGGCCATGGTCCGGCCCCGCAGGCCGGCCACCCGCAGCAGGGTCTCCTCGTTCATCGCGCCGGCCCACTGCAGGGCCACGATCTCACCGAGGCTGTGCCCGATCGCGGTCGACGCCTCGATGCCGAGCAGCGCCAGGGCGTGCTGCCCGGCGACGGACCCGGTGACGATGCGGGGCTGGGCAACCTCGGTCGCGACGACGTCGCTACCGGTCGGCAGCGCGGCGCGCAGGTAGACGTCCTCGACCTCGGCGAACCGCCGCCGCAGCGCGCCGCCGCTGACGCCGCGTCCGGAACCCTGCCCCGGGAAGAGGAAGCTGATCCGGGCCGGGCCGCTGACGTGTCCGAGCAGGAACCGGCCGTCCGGACGGATCAACTTCGCCTCGCCGGACTCGACGGCCTCGCGGGCCGCGGTCAGCAGCCGCTCGGCCTCCTCCGGCGACGAGGCGACGATCGCCGCGCGGAACGGCCGGCCGCGCAGGTCGCGGTGCAGCGTCGCGGCGAGGTCACCGAGCTGCGCGTACGAGATCGCCGGCACGAAGGCGCTCAGCTCGGCGAGCCGCTCGGCGAGTTCCTCCGCCGAGGCGGCGTCGACCAGCAGCAGCTCGGCGTCCTGGACCGAGGTGGCGAGGGCCCGTATCCGGCGGTCCGGCACCGACCGGCGCGGCCCGTGCCGTTCGAGCACGACGTGCGTGTTGATGCCCCCGAAACCCATCGCGGTGATCCCGGCCCGCACCTCCACCTCGGCCGGCCACGGCTCGGCCTTGCGCAGCGTGCGCAGCCGGGCCTCGTCGGCGGTGAGGATCTCGTGCGGGTCGACGGAGCCGACGCTCGGGGGAAGCACCTCGTGGTGCACGGCCATCGCGGCGCGGATGAACCCGGCCACCCCGGCGGCCGCCTTGGTGTGCCCGATCATGCCCTTGACCGAGCCGATCACGGCCGGCGGCGCCTCAGGGTTCGCCGCCTCCCGGGCGCTGGACAGCGCCGTCAGCTCGGTGGCGTCCCCGACCTTGGTGCCGGTGCCGTGTCCCTCGAAGAGCCCGACGGTGTCGACGCCGAAGCCGGCCCGGGCGTACGCGCGGCGCAGCGCGAGCCGGTAGCCGTCGACCTCGGGCCTGGTGATGCCGCCGTGGCCGTCGGAGGAGATGCCCCACCCGGCGACCGAGGCGTAGATCCGGTGACCGGCCTCGACGGCCCGGTCGGTACGCATCAGCACCACCATGCCGCAGCCCTCACCGGGCCAGAACCCGTTGGAGGTCCGGTCGTAGACCCGCATCTCACCGGTGGCCAGCGCGCCGGTCTTGGCGAAGCCGATGACCTCGAACGGGTCGATGGACAGGTCGACACCGCCGGCGATCGCGACGTCCAGGTCCCCGTCGAGCAACGCCCGGCACGCGGTCACCACGGACAGCAGCGACGAGGAGCAGGCGCCGTCGACGGTGTAGCCGCCGCCCTTGAGGTCGAAGTAGTTGCAGATGCGGCCGGCGATGGTGTTCGACAGCGCGCCCGCGAGGGTGTCCTCGTCCAGCGGCGGGAACGGGCTCTTGTACGCCGCCTCGTAGCTGGCGAGGAAGGTGGAGATCCGCTCGTCGTCCCAGCCCTCCGCCCGCAGCGCCGCCGCCACGGTCCGCCGCACGTACGGCCAGCGCAGGCGCATCTGGTTGGCGCGGGAGAACTCACCGGTCAGGGTGTTGCCGACGACCACGCCGGTCCGCTCCTGCGGCAGGCCCTCACCCATCGGGAACCCGGCGTCGGCGAGCGCCGTCGCGGCGGTGTCCAGGGCCAGCCAGTGCGCCAGATCCGTGGACCGGTAGGTGCTGCCGGCGACCTTGTAGGCGACCCGGTCGAACTCGTAGCCCTCCAGGACGGCGGCGTTGCGCGCGTAGAAGCGGTCCGGGGCGGCCGGATCGGCGTCCCAGTAGTCGTCATGGTTCATGCGGACGTCGGGGAGCCGCCGGAACGCCCGGCGACCCGCGACGGCGTTCTCCCACAGCTCCTGCGGCGAACGGGCGTCGGGGTAGTGGCACGCCATCCCGACCACGGCAATACTGGTCATTGCTCACTCGGCTTTCGTGTCGCTACCAACGGAATGAAGGCGCTCTTGATGCGCTGGCGCCAGACTTCGTAGGCGGGCAGGACGTCGTCGGTGGGTAGCCCGACCCGCGCCTCATCGGTCACTCGTGTGGCCTCGTCCACCGACATTCCGCAGAGGACGCTCGTGGCCAGTTCGTTGTGCGGCATCACCAGGCCGGCGCGGACGCGGGCCGCGGCGCCGAACGCGGCGCCCTGCGCGAGCTCCAGCCGGTACGCCCCCGCGGTCCGGGCGAGCCAGGTCAGTTCCTGCTCACTCCCGCCACCGGCGTAGCAGACGGCGAGCCCGGCGCCGGCGTACAGGTCGGAGCGGCGGTGCGCGGGGAACGCGTCGAGGAGGCGGACGAGTTGCTGGGCGTCCGTTCCGGCCACGAACCAGCAGGCCCGCCCGATGCCCTGGTCGATCGCCCGCAGCGAGTAGTCCCGGGAGTAGTCCCGTGGACCGTCGGTGGGCCACGGAAACGCCGACGGAGCGTCCCGCCGGCGAACGTAGCGGTCGGTCCTAAAGTAAGCCTGGTGGAACCCGTACCCGTCGAGGACGAGCCAGCGCAGCAGGGGATCCGGGGCGTGCAGGCGCGACCACAAGGGACGCGGCAGGCGGGCCATCGCCCAGCCCACCCCGACGTACGCCATGTAGACGTGCTCGTCGTGGTCGGCGAGGAAGCGGGCGACGTGCCGCGACCGCCCGGGCAGGGCGTCGCGGATCGCGAACGCCATCGCCGCGCCCTCGTAGGCGAAGCCCCGGAACGCGGCCGGCGACGACTCGACCACCGGCGCCGCCTCCGGCGGGCCGTCCGCCTCCGCGGCGGCGGCGAAGCCGTGCAGGAACGAGCTGCCGACCGTCTCGAGGCGGTCGCGGGCCTGCTCGTCCTTGAGGTGGAATCCTCGCGTACTGAGTTTTGTCTGCCCCACATCGGGGGTCAGAATGCGGCGTCGAAGCTTGTTCCAAGCAGTCATCATCTTCTCCGGTCTGCCCACTTGAGCCTCATTGTTACGCATCCGTGGGCAGAAAATTCTCCTGCCTTGCGGTCGTTCGCATTCGCCACGGTGATCGCGCCGGTAAACCGCAATAAAATCGACTCCACGTGCCACGGAAACGGGAACTGGAGAGTACGCATTACGGTTTCCCGCAGATCAGCGCAATGCAGGAGACGGATGCGGAGGCTCCGCCGATACCACGATGGCCGTCGTCGGCCCCCGCCCGGAAGCGGCATCCGGAACTTGACGAGGGAGCGTGCCGGGGATTCCGACGGAGCGGCAGCACACCGGGTACGCACGAATGGTTCTGCGGGCACCCACCATCGCGGCCAATCAAGGAATGGACTTTCCGCAAATCTACGCAGCGGCCAGTGGACCGTCATCTTCAAACTTGCCTATCCGGCAACCCCCCGCAATTACGGGATGACCAGCGGAGACACCCGTCGGCAGCCGGCGGCGGAAGGCTTACTAGACGCACCGGACAGATCCGACCATTCCCGAACATCCACCCCGCGACAAGGCGGCACCAAGTGCGGCGCTTCGGGGAAAATGGACCTGGCTAATTATGGCGACTGGAGATTCGTACTATCAGCAGCGGAGTGTGCTGCTATCCGCCCGCCGCCATCCACCAATGCGGCTCTGACGTGCGAGGACAGCACTTCTGTGCATGCCACTCCATGACTGCGCTCCGTGCTCGCGTCGTCATTGACGGTGTTGCCATCGCCCGATGGCTCGGCTAGCCTCGACGCCAGCAATACCGCCGGTCGCAGGAGGTGGGAATAGGCTAATTTCATGGATAGCCCGCATAAATGCCAGCGGCGGTGACCACCGCCAATATTCGCCACACCAAAGCAGACTGGACTCGCGGGGGTCGTCCGCTAGGCAGTGTCAACATGATGAGATTTGCAGGTCATTGGGGGAACCGCTGTGGAAGATCCAATCGAGAAGGCTGTGCGGCGAGCGATCGCCGCCATGCACGAAAAACTAGGCGAGCAGCTCACCGTCGACGACATGGCCCGCGCTGCCATGTTCAGCAAGTTTCACTTCACGAGGGTCTTCCAGCGAGCCACCGGCGTGACACCGGGCCGCTTCCTCTCCGCCCTGCGCCTGCAGCGCGCCAAGCACCTGCTCGTCTCCACCTCATTGAGTGTCGCCGATATCAGCATGCGCGTCGGGTACAACAGCGTCGGGACTTTCAGCTCCCGGTTCACCCGGAGCGTGGGAATGCCACCCACGACGTACCGCCGACTGGCCGGCTTCGCCCCGCAGATCGCGACCGACCCCGATTACCGGATGGGGCACTCGCACAACACCCGGGTGCAGGGCCGCGCCTGGGCCCCGGAATCGCATGTGGACAGTCCGGTGTTCCTGGGCCTGTTCCCGGACCGCATCCCGGAAGGGCAGCCGGTCCGCTGCACGGTCCTGTCCCGCCCGGGCGCATACCAACTCGACGGCGTACCACCGGGTAACTGGTTTCTCCTCGCCCAGTCGGTCAACGGGGAACTGGACGCCGACATGGTCGCCGACGACGGGGACCAGACCGTCTGCGTCGCCACCGTCGGCCCCCTGCACCTGCGGGGCGACGGCGTGGTGCACGCCGACCTCGACCTGCAGCCGGTCCGCGCGATGGACCCCCCGGTCCTGCTGGCGCTGCTCGACCAGCGCAAGTTCGCGCTGGCCCGGGTGGCCGAGGAGCGGATGGGCGCGGTGTCGTCGATCGGCGCCGCGGTCACGGCGGGCCGCTCCGCGGCGTGAGCGGTCCGATCTGATTCCGATCCGACGAGGTCGACGGCCCGGCTCGGCCAGGTGAGGCGGGCTGGCCACGGAACGACCCGGGTGACGGGCGACCGGATCGCCACGCCCCGACTCCCACCGCGGCCGCCCGCCATTCACCGTCGCCGCCGCGCCCGTCGGGCCGGCCAGGCCGGCCGGCGTGACCGAAATGCCGCCCCCGAGCGCTCGGGCAGTGGCCCGCGAGGCCGTCGCGCCTTCGCCGCGAAGGCCGCCCGCGTAACGCGTCCGGGATGTGGTGGCCACGCTCCCGCGCCTTCCGCCAGGATGGCGGACGCCCACCGGCGCGCCCTCGCGCGCCGAGCGTGGTCCCGGCCCGACGAGGTCGCGCCGGCGCTCGACCGCCCACCGGTCGCGGGCTTCGACAGGCGACCCGGACTCACCCTCCCCGGCGGCTCTCGTGCCACGAGCACGGCGTGGGAATCTCCCGCGCGTCAAGAACTCCCGCCTGACCAAAGAGCGCTGCCATCCACTGTCGTCAATGGGAAGCAACCACGGAGGTGCACCCGATCCGGGCCTCCCAGACGATTGATCCGCAATTCCTGATCCCACCGACAGGGGGCGACGCCGTGACACCCGGCAGACCGGCGACGTAACCATCGAGGCGCCACCGGTCGACGCGCGGACCCGGGTCGACGTGACGTACGCGGGCGACGGCACGCGGGCGCGCGGGCCGGGACCGCCCTCCCCGATGTCCACGGCCGTCGGCCGGGCGCCGCACTCGCGGACCCGTCGCCGAGCGGCGCGTCGAGGAGTGACAACCCCTCGGCACCGTGGCCGGGAATCGATGCGAGGAGTGACATGCCCCACCGACCGGCGCACCGCAACCCGTGGTCCGTCCTTGCCGTGCTGTGTCTGGCGAACTTCCTCATCCTGCTGGACACCACGATCGTCAACACCGCGACGCCGCACATCATGGCGGAACTGCGCACCCCGGTGGACGGGGCGCTGTGGGTGCTCAACGGATACCTGCTGGCCTTCGCCTCGCTGCTGATCACATTCGGCCGGCTGGGCGACCGGGTCGGCCCGCGCCGGGTCTTCGTCGTCGGCCTCGCCGTGTTCACCGTCGCGTCGGTCTGGTGCGCGTCGTCCCGGCACACCGGCGAGCTGGTCGCCGCCCGGGTGTTGCAGGGGGTCGGCGCCGCGGCGTTGCTGCCCCAGGCCCTGGTCCTGATCTCCGCCGTCTTTCCCCCCCAGCGCCGCGGCGCCGCCTTCGGCATCTTCACCGCGGTGGCCGGCGTCGCCGCGGTCAGCGGCCCCACCCTGGGCGGTCTGCTCGTCACGGAGGCCGGCTGGCAGTCGATCTTCTACCTCAACGTGCCGGTGGGTCTGGCCGGACTGCTGCTCG
This sequence comes from Micromonospora sp. AKA38, assembly GCF_027925725.1. NCBI lineage: Bacteria > Bacillati > Actinomycetota > Actinomycetes > Micromonosporales > Micromonosporaceae > Micromonospora > Micromonospora sp. AKA38. The sequence continues at coordinate 2,239,679 of NZ_BNEI01000005.1, forward strand.
CGGCACGGTACCTGCCCCGCCTGCGGCCCGACCGGGCGCACCGGTTCGACGCGGTGGGCGTCGCGCTCGCCACCGGGGGCCTGCTGGCCATCGTGTTCGGCCTCGTCGAAGGGCAGCGGTACGCGTGGGGTCGGGTGCTGGGACCGGTCGGCATCCCGCACGTCCTCGTCGCCGGCGTGGTGCTGCTCGCGCTGTTCGTCCGGTGGGAGCGGCGGGCCGCCGAGCCGCTGCTGCCGCTGGACCTCTTCGGTGACCGGAACTTCACCATCGCCACGGTGCTGACGGCCATCAGCTCCCTCGCCCTGTACGGCTTTCTGTTCGTCTTCGTGCTGGAGACCCAGAACATGCTCGGCATGAGCCCGCTCGCCTCCGGCCTCGCCGCGCTACCCTGGACGGTCACGCTCAGCGCCGTCGCGCCGGTCGCCGGCCGGCTCGCCGACCGGGTGGGCGGCCGGATCCTCCTCGTCGTCGGCCTCGCCCTGCAGGCCGTCGGCGTGCTCGGAGTCGCGCTGCTGCCCGGCCCCTCGTCGTCGTGGCGCACCTTCGCCGGGCCGCTCGTCGCGATCGGCGTCGGCATGGGCCTGTCCATCGCGCCCACCACGACCGAGGCGATGCGTCGCATCACCCCGCGACGCGCGGGGGCGGCTTCCGGCCTGCTCAACACCGCCCGCCAGGCCGGTGCCGCGCTCGGCGCCGCGCTGATCGGCGCCGTGCTGCAGAACCGCCTGCCCGACTCCACGCACCGCGCCGCGTTCCACGACGGCTTCGCCACGGCCAGCCGGCCGGCGCTCTCGGTGGTCGCCGGCGTGCTGTTCGCCGGCGCCGGGCTGGCCGCGGCCATGCGGCGGCACCCGCGGGCACCGGCGCCTATCGATCCGTGGGAGCAAGTTGCACCAAACGCAACATCGAAGGTGACGAACATGCAGCCCGACCCTTACTCTGGTCTGGCCGGTGCTGTCGACAGCGGGGAACCTGATGCGTATCTCAGATCTCAGTAGGCAGACAGGCGTACCGATCGCAACGATAAAGTTCTACCTCCGGGAGCGCCTGCTCCCACCCGGCACCCCGACCGGCCGTAACCAGGCGGCGTACGGCGAAGCGCATCTGCGACGGCTGCGGCTCATCCGGGCCCTGACCAACATCGGTCAGCTGGAACTCACCTCGGTGCGGGAGCTGCTGACCGCGATCGAGAACGACAAGGTGCCGCTGCCCGCGCTGTACTCGCTCGTCGACCGCGCCCTGTTCCCGCAGGAGCCGGCGCTGCACAGCGTGGACGGCGCGAAACAGGTGCGCGCCGACGTCGACCGTTTCGTCAAGGAACTGGGCTGGTCGCTCGACATGGACGCGCCCAGCCGGGACCGTCTCGCGCTCGTGGTCCTCACCCTGCAGCGGCTGGGCTGCGAATGCGGGATGGAATACTTTCTCCCGTACGCCGAGGCGGCCGAGAAACTCGCGGTCCAGGATCTCGACCTGCTGCCCGCCGACGGGGTGGGCGCCGACCGGGCCGCCGTGGTGGTGCGGGGGGTCCTGCTCGACGTGGCGCTGTCGGCGTTGCGGCGGATGGCCCAGGAGCACCACGCGACACTGCGCTTCGGCCCGAAGACGGCCGACGCCCGGCCCGCGTAGCGCCCGGCCCCGACCCGCGGTCACGCGCAGGCGCGCACCGCCGCGCACCGCCCGGCCGACGGTCCGGGCCGGCCGGCTGCGGCGACGACGCCCGGCGACGGCCCCCACCTCGACGAATGTGAGTTCTCATGATCGTCACCCATCCCGACACGGTGCGCGTGCACCCGGTCGAGCGGGCGATCGAGCTGCTGCGGGAGCGTTACGTCTCCCCGGAGCGGGCAGAGGCGGCAGCCACGGCGCTGCGGCAGCGACTGACCGCCGGCGCCTATGACGGCCTGGACGACTCGACGCTCGCCGAACGCCTCACCGAGGACCTGCTCGACGTGTGCCCGGACACGCACCTGTGGGTCCGGGTGCGCGACGAGCGCCGCGCTCCCGCCGGCGCCAGCGTCCGTCGGGTCGAGATCCTCGACGGCAACATCGGCTACCTGGACGTACGCCGCATGAGCGGCTCCACGAACGGCGGCCGGGCGATCATCGGCGCGATGGAGCTGGTGTCCCGCACCGACGCGCTCATCCTCGACCTGCGGGAGAACGGCGGCGGCTCACCGGACGGCGTCGTGCTGTGGAGCAGCTACCTCCTGCCGGCCGGACCGACGCACCTGAACAGCATCTACGACCGGGTCACCGACCGGACGCGACAGCTGTGGAGCCTGGCGTGGCTGCCCGGCGAGCGGTACCTCGACCGTCCGCTGTACGTGTTGACCAGCGACCGGACGTTCTCCGGCGCCGAGGATCTCTGCCTGAACCTGAAGGTGCGTGGTCGGGCCCGGTTGGTCGGCGAGACGACGCGTGGCGGAGCGAACCTCGCCACCGTCCACGAGCTGACGCCGACGATGGAGATCGCGGTGCCGCACGCCTATTCGATCAACCCGATCACGGGCGGCAACTGGGAGGGCACCGGTGTCGAGCCCGATCTCGCGGTGCCGGCGGCGACCGCGTTCGACGTGGCGTACGCGGAGCTGCTCGACGCGCCGGGGGAACCGGGGCGGCGCGGGCACTGAGCGGCGGCCCCGGGGATCGGCCACCCGCCGCGCCCGGCCCGCGTCGCCACCGGTCCCGCGGTGCACGCCTCCAGATCAGCCAGCACGGTCGGCAGTGCGCCGTCCGCGGCACCGGGCAGCCCTCGACCGGCCCGTCAGCGGCGGCCCGGCGCGAGGGCCTGTCCATCCTCGTCCGCGTCGACGGCCGCGCCGCGGCACGTCACCCCGGAGCCACGCGACGTCGACCGGCGTCACCTCAGCGTCGTGCGCCGTACCCCGGCGCCCACGCCGCGCCGGTGTCGACCAGTCGGGACAACGTCCGCGACGAGGTGGCCGTCGGGTCGGGCGGCGGCAGGGCGTCGCAGGTCGCGTCGGGTCGGTCGCCGGCCTTGCGCTGCGGCAGCCGGCCCGTCCTGAGGTAGTCGGCGATGACGCCGGTGACGCACGGATTGCCGCTGAACGAGAGGACGTGCGTGGTCTGGCCGACCTCCGCCAGCAGCGATCCGTTCGGGAAGCGGCGCCGGGCCTCGATGCTGCCCTCGAACGGCGTGGCCGCGTCCAACGTGCCGCCGACGAACAGCACGCTCCGCACCTTCGAGCCGTCGACCTCGACCGGCGTGGAGACCTTGCCGGGCCAGAAGAGGCACGGCGCGTTGCCCCAGGCGTTGTACCAGGTGGCGAACGGTGCGTCACGGAACGTACGCCAGTTGTCGCGCCGCCAGGTGGCCCAGCTCCGCGGCCACCGGGTGTCGGTGCACTGCACCGCGTTGAAGACCGCGAAGACGTTGTCGTCGGCCGGGCGGAAGGAACTCTCGTACGCCCCGACCAGCACCTCGGCGTCGGGGTCCTCGACGGCGCTGACGAACAACTCGGCCAGGGTCGGCCAGATCGCCTGGAAGTAGCCGGCGTAGATGAAGATGTCGGTGAACTCGGCCGGGCCGACGACGCCGCCGGCCGGCGCCGTACGCAGCTTCTGCTGCGTCGCGTACCAGCGCTTCCTGACCTGGTCGGCCGTCCTGCCGAGGTGGTAGACGTGGTCGAACGTCGCCACCCACGCGAACCACATGCGCAGGCTGCGTTCGAAGTTCACGTCCTGGGCCAGGGCGGCCTGGTACCAGACCTTGCGCGGGTCGATGTTGCTGTCGAGCACCATGCGGCGCACCGTCCTCGGGTACACCGTGCCGTACACCTGGCCGAGGTAGGTGCCGTACGAGATGCCGTACAGGTTGACCTGGCCGACGCCGAGCGCCTTGCGGATCGACTCCACGTCCCGGACCGTGTCGAGCGTGGTCATGTGGTCCAGCAGCGCGCCGCCGGCCACCCGGCAGGCTTCGGCGTAGTTCCTCGACCGGCGGAGCCAGGTCTGCTCGATGCCCGGGCGCCAGGGGACGTACTCCGGGCGCGGCCCGTGGAGGTAGTCCTCGTCACAGGACAACGCCGGAACGCTGGCGCCGACGCCACGCGGGTCGAAGCCGATCCAGTCGTAGGCGCCGCCGACGCCGGCGGGGACGCACACCGCCGCCGACGTGCAGAGCCCGGAGTTGCCGGGCCCGCCCGGCAGGGCGATGATGACGCCCTGGTAGTCCTCGGCGGACACCGTCGCCCGGATCCGCGAGAGCGCGATCTGGATCTTCCTGCCGGTCGGCTTGCGGTAGTCCAGCGGCACGTCGAGCAGGCCGCACTCGGCGCCGCCATCGTGCGGCTCGGGCGTCCCGCAGGGTTTCCAGGCGATCCTGGCGGTCGTCGCCGGCTCCACGGTGGGCGCCGCCGAACCGCCCGCCGCGGGCGTGACCGCCACGATCACCGCGGTGACGACGAGGGCGAGGCCCTTCGCGATCTTTCGATCCACAATTCCCCCTCATCGCGGGACTCGTCTCTCCGCCCGGGAAAGGTCCACTGTAGATGGAGTGACGGGCCGGCGATTCTCGCAGAGTGCGGCGTCCGCATCCGGAGACAGCTCACGCGGTGAGTGGGGCCGGCGCCGCCAACGGGCTCCGGCCCCACTCTCACCCCCGGCTCCCCTCCGTTGCGCGGGAGCGGATCCGCTACCGTGCCCCGGGGCCGGCCGACCGCCGCAGGGCTCTGTCGCAGGCCGCGAGGTGACGGCCGAGGGCATCCTCGAAGCTGGTGGTCGGCGCGTCGAACATCAGTTGTCGGCGGACGGCCACCTCTCTGCCGGAGAGGCCGCTCACCATCTCGGCCGCGGCGGTCAGGGCCATGGCCGGATCGCCTGTCACCTCGTCGACGATGCCCAGGTCGACGCTTTCGGTGGCGTCCAGATGGGCGCCGAAGAGGATCGCCCGGCGCAGCCGGGTCCCGCCGGCCTGCTGGGCGAGTCGGAAGATCGCCATGCCGGGCCAGGTGGCCTCGCCGTCGACGTAGAGGGACAGCCGGACGTCGGGCGTGGCGATGCGGTAGTCCGTCGCCAGCAGGGCGTCCAGGGCGAGACCCCCGCAGTCGCCGGAGGCGACCGCGACAGTCGTGACGGTGAGCCGCTCGAGCCGGCGCAACGCCCGCTCCCACTTGCTGACCAGCGCCACCTCCAGGCCGTGCGTCCAGTCCTTGCCGGGGGTGCCGGTCAGGTGCACCGCGAGCATGGTGGTGGCCTTGGTCGACTCGGCCACCGTGCAGGCGGCGTCCACCGCGGCGACGGATTCCATCGTCAGGGGTTTCGAGCCGTCGATGCGAAGCTCGACATCGCCTCGGGTGCCGTCGGCGGCGCCACGCTCACCCCGGCCGGTCCGGACGGTTGCCGCGCTCACCACTGGATCAACGCTGTCTCGATCGTGGAACCAGGACCCATGGTCATCAGCACTCCATAATCGCCCGGGGCCGTCACTCTCTCCTGCTGGAGCCGTTCGTACGAGAAGATGAACGAGCCGCTTGATACGTTGCCGTAGTCACGAAGCACGCTTGTGGTGTGCCGCACCTCGTGACGGTTCAGTCCGAGATTCACCGTCACCGCGTCGACGACCTTCTTGCCGCCCGCGTGCACGAGCCAGTGCCCGATGTCGCTACGACGCAGACCGGTGTTCGCCAGCAGCCGGTCCGTGACGATTTCCGCGTGTGCGCCGACGACGTAAGGAATCTGCGGGTCCAGGAAGAAGCTGAACCGGTTCTGGACGCTGTCCCAGTCGTAGCGCATGGCGTCGATCGCCTCGGGGATGATGCAACTCGCGAACTTGAGGATGCGAGGACCGTCGGCGGCGCCCGAGGAGTCGCCGCCGGTGGCGTCCAGGAAGTCGCCGGCGGGGCGGCCGACAAGGGCCAGCGCGGCGGCGCCGTCGCCGAACAGACTGTTCACCACCGCGGTCCGCATGGTCGAGTCCATCACGTACGCGGCAGAACACGCCTCGGTGCACAACACCACGGCAAGCTCGCCCGGATTGGCCACGGACCAGCTCGACACGACGTTCAGCGCGTTGAGCCCCGCGTTGCAGCCCATTCCCACGATGTCGCTCCGGCTGCAGTGCCGGTCGATGCCCAGCTCACGGATGAGCAGGGCACTGAGCCCCGGTGTGAGGAATCCGGTGGACGTCACGCAGCAGAGGTGGCGGATGTCGGAGAGCGACGCCCCGGCATCGTCCAGACATGCCTGCAGGGCACGCCGCCCCATGTCCACGGCCAGCCTCTTGTGCCGGTCGAGCAGGTCCGCCTGGGTCTCCGGGGACGGGAGGCCGTCGTCTCCCGGCAACGGCAGGTCGAGGAAACGCCGGCGGATCGCGCTGTTGAGGAAGACCGACCGGATCTTCGGATCGGAGATCGCGAAGGTGTCCAGCAGGTCCTGCTGGGAGAAGGGTGTGGAGGACGAGGCCGTGCCCACCCCGACAATTGTGGACTCGCAGGGGCTGGACTGGAAAATGGGAGACTCTGCTGCCAGTGTCCGAGCGTACGGCCTCTGGGTGTTGGCGATGTCAACGGTCACGCGCAGATCTTCCTTCCGCATCTCAGCAAGCCTGGCTTTTTGGCCAGGCGCATTATGCTCGTACGCCCACGATGCGGTCTCAGGTGGGGACGCCGCATCTTGGGGCTTGCGCGGTGTCGGCTCGAATGAGTCACGCTCGCACCTAATCAACAGCTAAGACTCTATCGCCCGCCGGATACCCGATCACATCCCATAGTGCGCCGTCGAATGTGACCGCCGTCCATGCCGGCGTAGTCAGGAAATGTGTTTCCGATGTCTGCCGGAGTCGCCCGAGGCTTCGGAGCGGGGATTGTCGGAACACCTTCCGCACGCCCTGTCGGGTCGCGTGCGCGCCGCACCGGCGACCCCGGATCCGTCAGGTGGGCAGACCCGCCAGCGCACGATCCGAGGGGCCACTCGCCGAAGCGGCCACCGCGTCCCTCGTCCTTCGTCGACGAGGTCGTCGTGAAGGACCGACGCGATGGCCGCCTCTTGTCCCGCCGGTCCGCCCGGTCACGGGCGGAACCGGGCGGTCAGCGTGCGAGCGAGCGGACGAACGTGCGGACGTCGTCGACCAGCAGCTGGGGCTGCTCCAGAGCGGCGAAGTGCCCTCCCCGGTCGAACTCGGTCCACCGGGTGAGGGTGGGCAGGATCTGGTCGGCGAACCGGCGCACCGGCCGCACCGCGTCCTTGGGGAACGACGCGACGCCCACCGGCATCGTCAGCGGCCACGGCCCGGCCCAGGTCCGGACGAAGTCGGCGTCCATCCGGCTGGACTCGTAGTAGAGCTGGGCGCTGGACCCGGCCGTCGCCGTGAACCAGTAAATCGAGACCGCGGTGAGGATGTCGTCGCGGCTCACGGCGTCCTCCGGCACCTTCGCCGAGTCGGTCCATTCCTTGTACTTCTCGGCGATCCAGGCGAGCTGCCCCACCGGCGAGTCGGTCAGCGCGTAGGCGAGCGTCTGCGGCCGGGTCGACTGGATCCGCTGCCAACCGGTCCCGTCCTGCATGAACGTGCCGGTGAACTGGAGGCGGGCCAGGTCGGCCTCGCCCAGACCCTCCATGGCCGCGGGGTCGGGCGGCGGGAACGCCACGCACATGTTGAGGTGGATGCCGATGACGTGCTCGGGATCGGCCAGCCCCAGTCGCAGCGAGATCGGCATCCCCCAGTCACCGCCCTGCACGGCATACCGCTCGTAGCCCAGGCGGCTCATCAGCTCCTTCCACGCGCCGGCCACCCGGCCGGTGTCCCAGCCCACCTGACCCGTCGGGCCGGAGAACGCGTAGCCGGGGATCGACGGGATCACCAGGTGGAAGGCGTCGGCGGCGTCACCGCCGTGCGCGACCGGGTCACTGAGCGGCCCGATGACGTCCAGGAACTCGGCCACCGTGCCCGGCCAGCCGTGGGTCAGGATCATCGGCGTCGCGCCCTCCTCGGGCGAGCGGACGTGCAGGAAGTGCACGTTCACGCCGTCGATCTCGGTGACGAACTGCGGGTACGCGTTCAGGCGCGCCTCGGCCGCCCGCCAGTCGAAGCTGTTCCGCCAGTGGTCGGCCAGCTCCTTGACGTACTCCAGCGGCGCACCGCGATCCCAGCCCACACCCGGCATCTCGTCCGGCCAGCGCGTGTGGTCGAGCCGCCGGTGCAGATCGTCGAGATCGGACTGCGGCACTTCGATACGGAACGGACGCATCTAACAACCTCCCTGTGTCGGTCGAGAGCCGCCAGGAGCGGCGCTGGGCTCAGATCGAGGACGGCGGCGCGCCGGAGCCCGAGGCGCTGACGAGAGCGCCCCGGGCGGCCGGCGAACGCGCCGATCAGATGAACGGGGTGTTCGGGCCCAGACCGCAGACGATCCGGCCGTAGAGCTCCAGGTTGGTGCTCGGGTGCAGGATGGCGTGCAGGTTGAGCGTCTGCACGTCCCGCTGGATGCGCTGGATCGGCACGTCGCGGTAGATCGACGAACCGCCACTGGCGCCGACGAGGATGTCGACCGCCTCCTTGGCCCGCTGGCACGCCGCACCCAGGTCGAGCCGGACGCGCGCCCGCTCCTCAAGCGTCCACTGCTCCCCCGCGGCCCCCTTGGTGTCGAGCATGCGGGCCGCCCGGTGGGCGTGGAACCCGACCTCGTCGATCTTGGTGACCGCCTCGGCGATCTCCAGGTGGGTGACCGGCGCCTCGCTCTGGTTCTCGTATGCGGTGTAGGTGATCTTCCGGCCGGGCAGCCGCTCCAGGAACACGTCCTTGGCGCCCATCGCGAGGCCGAGCGCGGGCGCGCTGATCGTCGCGCACGCGGTCGGCATGAACGGCGCCTTGAAGATCGGCGAGTCCGCGTTCAGCTTGGACATGTGCTGGCCCTGGAGCACCGGCCCCATCTGGAGCACCCGCTCCTTCGGGATGAAGAGGTCCTTCGCGATCGTGGTGACGCTGCCGGAGCCACGCATGCCCGAGGTGTGCCAGTCGTCGACGACCTGGAGGTCGGAGTTCCGGATGAGCGTCATGACCGGCGCCATCCCGCCGTCCTCGGTCGGCGTGACCGCCGCGTTCGTGTTCCACGTGCTCTGCTGCACGCCGCTGTTGAACGACCACTTGCCGTTGACGATGTAGCCGCCGTCCGTCGGCACGGCCACCGCGCCGGGGCTGAGGATGCCGCTGATCCGGACGTCGGGCGTCGCGAACACCTCGTCCTGCACCTCGTCCGGGAACAGCCCCATCATCCAGGTGCTGATCGCCCACACCGAGGCCGTCCAGGCGGTCGAGCCGTCGCCCCGCCCGAGCTCGGCGATCACGTCGACGACGGTCTCCATGTCGGACTCGAAGCCGCCGTAGCGGGTCGGCACCCGCATCTTGAGCAGGTCGGCGCTGGTCAGCGCTTCGATGACATCGGGATGGATCCGCCGGTTCTCGTCCATCCAGGGCGCCTTCTCCCGCAGGAGCGGAACGAGTTCGGACGCGCGCTTGACGAGTTCGGTCTTGCCCGGTGCGTGAACAGTCACCATCGTGTTCCTCCTAAACGGACGTCCGCTGACGCGGGGTCGCCTCGCAACGGGCGACGCGGGGTGGAGCTGAGCAGGTGGCTCGCTCGGAAGGCAGAAGCAGAAAATCGTGGCGCACGCGCGGACGGCACGTCCCGGCGCTAGTCGCGGCCAGCGCCGAGCGGCGCCGCTGCCGGGACCCGGTTCGGCCGGCGACCGGCCTGCCGCAGCACGCGGAGCATCCGGCCCGGGCGGAGCAGGGACGTCGGCTCGTCGATGAGGCCGGCCACCCGCATGAGGGCATTGGTGAGGCTCGGGTCGTGCACGGCGGCCCGCTGGACCTTCGCCACGTAGGCGTTGATCATGCGGATCTTGGCGGTCCGCCGGCCTTCCACGCCCGCGTAGCCGAGGTCCGCGGTCGCCGCGAACTCCCAGGGCGAGTCGATCTGGCGGGAGATCTCCTGGAAGAACTCGAGCGGATCCGGCACGGTCGTGCTGCTGAGCTTGTCCGCCAGGACGCGGGACTCGACCGCGGCGATGGCCATGCCCTGGGCGTAGATGGGATTGAAACTGCAGACCGCGTCGCCGATGACCAGGAACCCGGCCGGGAAGCGCGTCAGCCGCTCGTAGCGGCGGCGGACGCTCGCCGGGAAGCGGAACATCACCGGGTCGTTGAGCGGCTCGGCCTCGCGGACGGACTCGTAGATCTCCGGCACCGGAACCGACCGGACGAACTCGAGGAACTTGTCCGGGTCGGTCGGCGGATGGTCGCCGAGAACGCCGGTGAGCGACAGCTCGACCCGTCCGTCGTCGCCGGGCAGCCGGTAGTAGAACGCGCCGCGCGGATGCGTGGGTGTCGCCGCCGCGATGACGGCGATGTCGCTACCGAACGGGTCGTTACGCACCCGGTAGTGGCGGGTGGTGTAGGCCAGGTCGACCTTCACCCGGTCCTCCTCCGGCCGGGAGTAGCCGAACTCCTCCAGCCAGGTCGGCGTCCTCGACCCCCGCCCGGTGGCGTCGACCACCAGGTCGGCACGGAGCACCTCGGGGTCCGAACCGCCGTCGCGACGCTGCACCCGCGCGCCGACGACCCGGCTCTTGTCGGGCGTCGCCTCCAACCCGACGATGTCGTAGCCCTCCAGGAAGCGTATGTTGCTGACCTTCTCCACCCGGTTACGCACCTGGTGCTCGATGACCGGCCGGGTGCACGGCACCGAGAGCAGGCCGGTATTCGCCTGGCGGAGCTGCATTCCGTTGAAGTACCAGCGAATCGCGCCGCTGAAGTCACCCGGCTGGACGCCGGCGGCTTCCATGTCGGCCGTCAGCCCGGGAAACTGCTTCTCCAGGATCTGTTGCCCGCGGGCGACCAGACCATGGGCGTGCCGACCGTGCGGAACGCCCTTCCGGTAACCCGCCACTCCGGCCAGTTCGTCGCGGTCCACGACGAGCACCTCGGGATACACCTCGGCGAGCACATTGGCGGCGAGCAGGCCGGCCAGGCTGCCGCCGAGTACCACCGCGCGGCCGACAGGCTGTTCAGGCATCGCGATCTTCCTCCTCTGCGAACCAGAAACGTGCGCCTTCCCCATGCCGTCAGCCGCGGTGTCGGGCGAGCGAAGCCGCTGCCCGCTGCGTGAGCCCGGCAGGGCCGACTGGGTGTCAGAGCCATCTTCGGCGCTACCGGCACCGATGGCGTCTTTCTCATTGCGGAGCCCGCCGGGGCGGGAACGACGACCAGGTGAGCCGGGATGCGTGCACCCCAGCAAGCTGCGAGATGCCGCCCTCCCTGGTCGCTCTGAAGAATGGGGGCTTGAATACTTTCGGCCGGACAGTCCCGCGTCGGGAGAAGTGACGCTTTTCAATGAGTTATTCGGGACAGGGCCACAGGACCTGTGAATAGTCGGAGGTGGTGGCCATGAAGATGAGCCTCAAGCCCATTCAGGAAATCGTGGGGGCCGATCCTCGCTACCGCTGGGACTATCCCGGTCCCTCGGTGCCGACACCATCGAAGAAGCTTCGATCGGTGTGGTATTTCGGTCTGCCGCTCACCTCCGCGCATCGCGATGCCCACGACGCCGGCAACGCCATGCTCGACGGGAGATCCGAGGAGGAACGGCACCTCAACGAGGGGTCCGTGTACCCGCACGCCGCCCTGGTCGAGATGATCACGTATCAGGACAGGTGCTTCCCGGACCTCCCCTGGCGCTACATCGACATGAGCCACCTGGACTGGCAGCACGTCAGGACCGCCATCAACGAGGACCCGCCCGACGTCGCCGCCTTCACGGTCTACACGGCCACCACGCTGTGGGCGATGATCGTCGCGGCGGAGATCAAGCGGGTCAACCCCAAGGCCGTCGTGGTCTTCGGCAACGACCACGCCGGCATCCTCTACCAGGAGACCCTGACCGGGAAGTACGGCAGTCGCCTGGTGGACTTCATCAGCACCGGCAACAACGGTCCGTTCACCATGATGGGCCTGTTGACCCACCTGCAGGGCGGGCTGGAGCTGAGCAAGGTCCCCTCCGTGGCGTACCGGTCGGCCGGTGGTGAGGTCGTCAACCAGGACGCCGGCACGTTCCCGCTGGACCGTCGGATCCTGCCCGACTACCGACTCATCATCGACCAGCTCGAGAAGCACTACGACCGTGCGTTCAACGTCTGGTACTCCCAGCACTACGACCTCAAGCGAATGGTCACGGTGCCGCTGGACGGCGGGTGCACCTGGGGAAAGCGGCCGGGCCGCCGGTGCAAGCACTGCTCGATCCAGGGCCTGACCCCGAAGACGACGGATGTCGCGTCCGCGATCCCGGTGCTGGAGAACATCGTCGGGGACATCGGCGCGAACGTGTACGCCGCCGGCGACTCGACGCTCGGCTTCTCGCGTGAGCAGTGGGAGGGAAACATCTCCTACCTCAACGACATGGCGGAGGCCTGCGCCAAGTCGCCGATCCTGCAGAAGCACCGGTTCATGCTGGCCTACGGGCTGGTCTACGAGTTCCTCGAGTCGGCGGAGCTGTGCAAGGGGTTCGTGCGCACGTGGAACGTCGGGCTGGAGGCGTTCGACCCCAAGTTGCTCAAGGCCGACTCCAAGGGGATCAACAAGGGGCCGGAGCGGATCGGGGAGGCGCTGGAGCTCGCGCGCGACCTCGACTACAAGCTGTACGCGTCGGGCATCATGGGCCTGCCGGGCACGACGATGAAGAACCTCAAGACCGAGGTGAACAGCTGGCTGTCGATGGCCGACGAGTACCGCGACCTGATCACCAGCATCTCCGTCGCGGCGCCCGGGATCATTCCCGGCTCGCGCATGTACTGGGACACCTACAACGAGTCCCCCCAGGTTCGGTCCTGGCACGGTGAGATCCTTCCCGCGCGACGGATGACCGCCCTCTACATCCGCGAGAACACCGAGGTGGAGCTCGAGGACGTGGAGGCGGCGATCACCGACCTCCGGAACGGGATCCTCCAGATCAACGGCCCGATGGAGCACATGAAGTTCGGCTACTACATGCTGGGCGGTCGAGACGAGGACGAGGCGGCCGAATACCGCCTCCTCGAGGAGATCTGCGCGCAGCTCGACTAGTCACCGGTGCCACCCCCTCCCGTCGAGATGGTCCACGAGCCGCGTCGTCGTCCCGGGCTGCTGCCTCCGACGGCCCGGCTCGTGGCCGGATCCGCCGCGCGGTCGGCCCCGCGACCGGCGACCGTGACATGGCCGTCCGCCCGCCCGGCGCCGCGATCCGCGCGCCCCGCCCGCGATCCGGCCGTCCCGACCGAACCGCGGCCACCGCAGCGGCGCGTGCGCCCCCTCGCCGGGCCCGCGCCGGACCGCCCCACGACTCCGCGCGTCCCGGCGCACGACGGCCGGCGACACGAGCCGGGGAACGCCGTGGCACGCTCGGGGACATACATCGATCGACATCTTCGTGATCCCCCCGTGGGACCGGCCCCTCGAACCGAGCACGCGCGGCGGCGGCTCGACCGCGCAGACCGTCGGGGTTCCACCCCGACGCCACGTCAATCCCGGAAGGAAGCAGCTCATGTCGGTGACGTCAGATCTGGAGAACATATTCAGGTCGCCAGCGAACATTCCCGCTGGCGAGTCGGTGATCCGCGGGATGACCCGCGCGTGCCAGGCGGCAGACGCGGTGAACCTGGCCCAGGGCATCCCGAGCTATCCGCTTCCGCTGAGCCTTCAGGAGGCCGCCGTGGCGGCCATCCGCTCGAACGACAACCAGTACACGTCCCCGCGCGGCAGCGAGCCGTTCCTCCAGGCCATCAGTGACTTCGAGCAGCGACGCTGGGAGATGCCGACGCCCTACGACCCGGAGACGCAGATCTGCGTCACGTGCGGGGCGACCGAGGGCATGCTGGCCACGCTGCTCGCCGTGGCGGAGAAGGGCTCCAACGTCATCATCGTCGAGCCGGCCTACGAGTCCTACGCGGTCAACCTGCGGCTCATCGACGTGGAAGCCCGGTACGTCCAGCTGAAGGGGCCGGACTGGGTGCTGGACCCGGCCGAGATCGCCGCCGTCGCCGACCGGAACACCCGCGCGATCATCATCAACTCACCGCACAACCCGACCGGGCGCGTCTTCACCCGGGAGGAGACCCAGGGCCTGGCCGACGTCTGCCTGCGGCTCGGCATCATCGTCATCCACGACGCGATCTACGACGAGCTCTACTTCACGAACGAGCGGCCGCCCAGGATCTCCGACATCCCCGGGATGGACCAGCAGTCGATCACGATCAACGCGCTCTCCAAGATGTTCTCCGTCACCGGCTGGCGGGTCGGCTGGGTGACCGGGCCGCAGCGCCTCATGGAGCGGGTGGCCCGCGTGCACGACTTCCTCACCATCGCGGCGCCGACCCCGTTCCAGGCGGCCGGCGCCGCGGCGCTCTCGCTGCCGGGCAGCTACTTCGAGGAGCTGCGGGAGGTCTACGGCAAGCGGCGCGACATCCTCGTCACCGGCCTCGAGAAGTGCAACATCGAGTTCCAGCGGCCGGCCGGCGCCTACTACGTCATGTGTGACGCCACCTCGTTCGCGCGCCCCGGCGAGGGGGAAGCGGAGCTGACCCAACGCCTGCTGCGCGAAGGCGGCGTCGGCGTCGTACCCGGCCTCTGTTTCTACGGCTCGGACCGGAGCGGCCCGCCGCAGATCCGGATCGCGTTCGCGAAGGGCGAGGACACCGTCGCCGAAGGCGTCCGCCGCCTCTACAACTACCTCAGCGCGAGCTGACGTAACCCGCCGGCGCACCGCCAAAACGCACCGGGCCTGGTGGAGTCTCCACCAGGCCCGGTGCGTTTCCGCGTTCAGACCGCGTTGACGGGGGCGCTGGGCTCCGGCGCGTCGGCCGACGACACGTAGCTGGTGACGCCCTTGACGGAGGGGTTGGCGAGGAACGCCTTCAGCCCGATCTTGATGTCGAGCTGGTCCTCCAGCCGGGCCAGCAGGATGGCGGCGAGCAGGGAGTGGCCGCCCAGGTCGAAGAAGTTGTCGTCGACCCCGACCCGGTCGACGCCCAGGGACTGGGCGAACAGGTCGCACAGCACCGACTCGCGCGCCGTGCCCGGCGCCTGGCCGCTGGCCACCGCGCTGTAGTCCGGCACCGGCAACGCACGCCGGTCCAGCTTCCCGTTCACCGTCAGCGGCAACGCATCCATCACCACCACCGCCGACGGGACCATGAACTCCGGCAGCGTCCGCGCGATCTCCTGCCGGGCCGCCGCCGGGTCCACCCGACCACCGGGCGTCGGGACCACGTACGCCACGAGCCGCCGGTCACCGGGACGGTCCTCCCGGGCCACCACCGCGGCCTGGCCCACCTCCGGCTGCGCGACGAGCACCGCCTCGATCTCGCCCGGCTCGACCCGGAAGCCCCGGATCTTCACCTGCAGGTCGACGCGTCCCACGAACACCAGCAGGCCGTCGGCGTTCCACCGGACCAGGTCGCCGGTGCGGTACATCCGCTCGCCCGTCTCGAACGGGCAGGCCACGAACCGCTCGGCGGTCAACCCGCGTCGGTTCATGTACCCGCGCGCCATGCCCGCGCCGGCGATGTACAGCTCACCCGTCACGCCCACCGGCACCGGCCGCAGGCTGCCGTCGAGCACGTACAGCCGCATGTTGGCCATCGGGCCGCCGATCGGCACCGGCTGCGCCGCCTGCTCGTCCGAGAACTCGGTCATCGCGTGCAACGTCGTGAACGTGGTCGACTCGCTCGGCCCGTACCCGTTCACCATCAGCACGCCCGGACACCGCTCGACCACCCGCCGCACCGCGGTGCCGGACACCGCGTCGCCGCCGACCACCACCATCCGCAGCCCGGCGAGCGCCGACGGCTGCTCCGCCGCCACCGCGTCGAACAGCGCCGACGTGAGCCACATGGCCGTCGGGGCCGCCCAGGCGATCACCTCCGCCAGGCGGGAGATGCTCATCTCCTCCGGCGGCGCCGCCACGTGCGTGCCGCCGCGCAGCAGCGCGATCCACAGCTCGTACGTCGAGATGTCGTACGAGTGCGGCGAGTGCACCAGCATCCGTTCGTGCACGCCCTCCGGCCACCCCGGATCCCGCACCATGTCCACCACGTCCTGGTGGGTCACCGCGACGCCCTTGGGCACCCCGGTCGACCCGGACGTGAAGATCACGTACGCCAACTGGTCCGGGTGGATCTCCGCGTCCCGGAAGTCCTCCCGCGCCCCGGTGGCGGCGTCCCCGGCGGTCGCCAACAGGATCGGCGCCCCGTCCGGGCGCACCCGCTCGGCGAGCTCCGTCAGCTCCTCGTCGCACAGCACCGCCACGCTGCCCACGTCGCCGGCCACGAACGCGATCCGCGACTCCGGCCAGCTCACGTTGACGGGCACGTACACGCCGCCCGCCTTCAGGACCGCCAGCAGCGCCACCCACAGCTGCGACGACCGCCGCATCACGACGAGGACCCGCGACTCGGCGGTGACGCCCGCGTCCACGAGCAACGCCGCCAGCCGGCTGGACCGCTCGTCCAGCTCCCGGAAGGTCAGGCTCGTCCGGCTGTCGACCACCGCGACCGCCTCCGGGTCCCGGGCCACCTGGGTCGCGAACACCCCGGGCACCGTCGCCGCCTCCACCTCGAGGGCGGTGTCGTTCCACCGGTGCAGCACCAGCTCCCGCTCGGCCGGCGTCAGCAGGTCCAGCTCGCTGATCCGCCGGGTCGGCTCGGCGGCGGCCTGGTCCAGCAGTCGCGCCAACCGGCCGCCGAGGGCGTGCACCGTCGACTCGTCGAACAGGTCCCGGGCGTACTCGAACGAGTAGCGGATCCCGGCCGGCGAGCCGTCGGCTTCGTACTCCGGGCGGAAGAACATGCTGAGGTCGAACTTGGCCGTCTCACCGGCCAGCGACTCGGCCCGCGCCTGAAGGCCCGGCACCTGCCACTGCTGGCTGGTGTCGTCGTCGATGGTGAGCATCACCTGGAACAGCGGGTGCCGCGAGGCGGACCGGACCGGGTTGAGCTCCTCCACGAGGCGCTCGAACGGCACGTCCTGGTTGGCGAACGCGGTCAGGTCCAGCTCCCGCACCCGGCCCAGCAGCTCGCTGAAGTTCGGGTCCCCGGACAGGTCCACCCGCAGCACCAGCGTGTTGCCGAAGAACCCGACCAGATCGTGGAGCGCCTCGTCGGTGCGGCCGGCCACCATCGTGCCGATCGGGATGTCGGTGCCCGCCCCGGAGCGCGACAGCAGCATGGCCAGCCCGGCCTGCAACACCATGAACACCGTCACCCGGTTGGCGCGCGCCACCTCCTCGAGACCGCGGTGCAACCCGGCGTCCAGCTCCAGCTCGACCAGGCCGCCACGATGCGACGGCTGCGGCGGGCGCAGCCGGTCGGCCGGCAGGTCGAGCTGGTCAGGCAACCCCGCCAGCGCGGAGCGCCAGAAATCGAGCTGCCGCGCCAGCACGCCGTCGGAGTGGCGGTCCTCGCCGAGCAGCCGGCGCTGCCACAGCGTGTAGTCGGCGTACTGCACCGGCAGCGGCGCCCACTCCGGCGCCTGCCCCGCCAGCCGTGCCCGGTACGCCTCGCTCAGGTCCCGTACCAGCACCTCGGCCGACCAGGCGTCGCTGGCGGTGTGGTGCATCACCAGCACCAGCACGTGCTCGGTGGGCCCGGTCCGGAACAGCCACGCGCGCACCGGCAGCTCGCCGGCCAGGTCGAAGACGTACCGCACGGCCTGCTCCAGCAGGCCCGGCAGGCTGGCCTCGTCGGCCACCGCCATGGTCACCTGCGGCACCGCGACCGCGGCGTCCACCACCCGCTGGTACGGCTGGCCGTCGGCGACCGCGAAGACGGTACGCAGCGCCTCGTGCCGGCCCACCACGTCCCGCAGCGCGGCCATCAGCGTCTCCGCGTCCAGCCCGCCCCGCAGCCGCCACGCGAACGGCACGTTGAACAACGGGCTCGGGCCGTCGTACTCGTTCATGAACCACAACCGCTGCTGCGCGAACGACAACGGCAGCCGCTCCGGCCGGTCCACCACCCGGGTCAACGGCGTACGCGCGCCGGTCGCCTCCCCGAGCGACCGGGCCAGCGACTGGACCGTCGGATTCTCGAACACCGTCCGGATGTCCAGCTCCACGCCGAGCGCCGAGCGCACCCGGCTGATCAACCGCGTCACCATCAGCGAGTGACCGCCCAGGTCGAAGAAGTTGTCCTCGACGCCGACCCGGTCGACGCCCAGCACCTGCGCGAACAGCTCACCCAGCACCGCCTCCTGCGGGGTGGTGGGTTCCTGACCACCGGCGGCGGCGCCGAAGTCGGGCGCCGGCAGGGACAGCCGGTCCAGCTTCCCG
Organism: Micromonospora sp. AKA38; assembly: GCF_027925725.1. Classification (NCBI taxonomy): domain Bacteria; kingdom Bacillati; phylum Actinomycetota; class Actinomycetes; order Micromonosporales; family Micromonosporaceae; genus Micromonospora; species Micromonospora sp. AKA38. Next base: position 2,257,993 of record NZ_BNEI01000005.1, read on the forward strand.
CTCACCGTCAGCGGCAGCGTGTCCAGCACCATCACCGCGGCCGGCACCATGTATCCCGGCAGCTTGCGGGCCGCCTCCTGCCGCAGCGCCGCCGGATCCACCTGACCGCCGGGCCGGGGCACCACGTAGCCGACCAGCCGCGGGTCGCCGGGGCGGTCCTCCCGCATCACCACCACCGCGCGGCCCACTCCGGGCTGCGCGGCGAGCACCGCCTCGATCTCACCCGGCTCGATCCGCAGTCCCCGGATCTTCACCTGGTCGTCGGCGCGTCCGAGGAACTCCAGTTGGCCGTCGTTGGCCCACCGGACCAGGTCCCCGGTGCGGTACATCCGCTCCCCCGTGCCGAACGGGCACGCCACGAACCGGTCCGCCGTCAACGCCGGCCGGTTCAGGTAGCCCCGCGCCAGCCCCGCGCCGGCGAGGTACAGCTCGCCGGTCCCCCCCATCGGGACCGGCCGCAGCCGGTCGTCCAGCACGTACACCTGCGCGCCCGGCAGCGGCCGGCCGATCGGCACCGGGCGGTCGTCCCGCTCGGGCCCGGCCGCCAGGTCCCCGGTGGTGGCGGTGGCGTACACCGTGGCCTCGGTCGGGCCGTACGCGTTGATCACCTGGGCGCCGGGCACCGCCGCCCGCACGGCCCGCAGCACCGGCCCGGTCAGCGCCTCGCCCGCCAGCACGACCGTCTGCGCGGTCGCGGACGTCTCCGCGGCGGCGAGCACCCCCGCCATCGCCGACGGGGCGGTGCTGATCAGGCTGCCCGACCAGCCGCCCCGCGCGAGCACCAGCACATCCTGCACCACCTCGACACACCCGCCGCAGGCCAGCGGTCCGAAGACTTCGAACACCGACACGTCGAAGCTCAACGACGTCGACGCCAGCACCCGGCGGAACCGGTCCGCGCCGAACGTCGACGCCGCCCACGACACGAACCACGCCGCGGAGTGGTGCTCCACCGTGACGCCCTTGGGCCGGCCAGTCGAGCCCGACGTGTAGATCACGTACGCCGGGTGCCCGGGCCGCAGCGGCGCGACGCGGTCCGCGTCGGACACCGCGGTGTCGGGCAGCGCGGCCACCTCGGCCTGCACCGCCGGGTCGTCCAGCATGATCGTCAGCCCGTCGCGCACGCCCGGCTGTCCGCCGTCCGACGCCGCGCCCGGCGCGGTGGTGGCCAGGGCGCGCGAGGTGAGGATGGCGGCCGGGCCGGCGTCGGCGAGCATGAACGCGATCCGGTCGGCAGGGTTGGCCGGGTCGATCGGCAGGTAGGCCGCGCCGGACTTGAGCACCCCCAGGACCGCGACGATCATCTCCGCGGACCGTTCGGTCGCCACCGCGACCAGCCGGCCCGGCCCGGCGCCGCGCGCGGCCAGGTACCGGGCCAGCCGGTTCGACCTCGCGTCCAGCTCCGCATAGGACAGCGACACGTTCCCGGACACCACCGCCACCGCGGTGGGGGTCCGGGCTGCCTGCGCCGCGAACAACTCACCCAAGAGCTCCTCCGCCGGAGCAGCAGAATCCGGCGTTTCCTGATCACTGACGCGCGTTGTCACGGCTGCTCCACTCACGCTCGACTTTGATTGGACTGTTGAGCCATATGGCGGTCCGATGCTCTGCTCCGCACCTGAGGCAAGCGGCGCTGGTTCTCGTTATCACGAGAACCAGGTAAAGGACATCGCTCGCTCACACCGGTCGATGACCCAGGATCACACTCTGTTTCCGGCGGCGCATCTCCGGGAGTGCTCGCCCGTCGTTTTGTCCGCAGCGACCCACATCCTGGCAGGTCCGACGGTCAGCGCCGCGGTATGCGTACCGGCCTGCGACATGTCATCACCGATGCGCCCCGGCCAGCCATCGGACGCGCATGTCCGCCATTGCCCCAGACAATAGGAGACACGTGTGAGCGGTGTCGTGACACGGGCGTTCAAATGGTGTTTCGAGAGGCGCGGTGACTCGCGGTGCTCCATTTTCCGGCTCGAATCGTCAGGCCGGCACGGCTGCCGCTGAATACGACGGTGAACGGGATCGGCGGCGCGTCCGCCGGCACACGGCCGTACGCCCCGACCGCCGGCGGCGCCACTCGGCGGGCCCGCGACCGCGCGCGGGCGGTGGTCGACGGGCCGGCCGGCGCCACCCGGACCGGTCCGGGCCCGCCCCGGACGCCCACCGCCCCACCGGCGCCGCGGACGGACGACATGGAATTCCGTGACCGCGTTGTCTATGGTGCGGTAGGTGATTGACCGTCGTAACTGCCTGGGACTGGAGTCGCCGGTGTCGATCAGCGTGCGCCGCGTCGTCAGCAGTCAGTCCGTCCGATGAGGACCCGCGTCCACCACGCCGGGACGGTGGCCGTCCTGGCCGCCGTGGCGGTGGCAACCAGCACCGCCCCGGCCTGGGCGCAGGCGCACGATCACGAGGCCCCGGCCGGCGTGGCCCCGAGCGGTGGCCTCGCGGTCGTCATCCACTGCCTGAGCCTGCTGGCCACCGCGGCGGCCGTGGCGACGGCCTGGGGCGGCGGCCGGGCGGAGCGGTCGCGGACCTCAGTCGCCGCGGTCGTCGCCGCCGTCGCGGACATCGGCGCGATCCAGGCGTGCGGCACCGCGGTGGTGCCCTCGATCCTCCTCGCGCTCGGGACGTTGACACTGCCCTGGCTGGTGACCCGCCCCCGGGCGGCGCTCGCGCTCGGCGCGGTCATCGGCGCGGGTCGCGTCCTGCAGGCCGTGCCGGAGGGATCCCCGGCCCGGGCACTCACCGCCGCCGGGCTCCTGGCCGCGATGTGCTGTGTGGGCGCGATCTCCGCGATGCTCGCCGGTCGCCGTGGCGCCGGCCCGGTCGCGTTGGGCCCGGTGGCCACCGGGGCGGCGTTGGTCACCGCCGGCGTCGCCACGGCGTACTGCGTGCGCGGCGAGGTGCGGCTGGACGCCACGCTGCTGTGGTTCACGTTCGGCTGGCTCAGCGTCGCCTACTTCGGGCTCGCCGCCGTGGCCGTGACGATCGGGCCCGCGTCGCGCCGGCTCCAGGCGGTGACGGCGGCAGCCGCGCTGGTGGCGGGCGTCGGGCTGGTCGGTGTCCCACTGCCGCCCGCGCCGGCCGACGTCGGGATCCCGATGGTGCGGCAGGTCGACGCCGCCGGCCACCGGTTGCCCGTGCTCGTCACCCCGCAGCGCCCGGGCTGGAACCTCGTCCACGTCGGCGCCGACGACGTGCGGGTCGGCCTCGACCCGGGCCGGCTGGCCGCGACGGGCGCCCGGCCCGGCACCACCGGATCGTGGGGGCTGGTCCGGCTGCCGGCCGGCCGCAGCCGGCTCTGGCTCGCCCACGGCGGCGCCACCGCATCCCTCGCCGTCGACACGGGCCGGGCCGGCCCCGGCCCGGACGTGACCACCCCTGACGGCCCCGAGTGCGCCAGCGCGAGCCTGGGTGCCGTGCTCGCCGGCGCCGGGCGACCCCTGGCGGCCTGTCCGGCCCAGGAGCTGACCACCGAGGACGCCGACGCGCTGCGGGCGATGGTGTCCTTCATCGCGGGGCGCGGCGTCACCGCGATCTCCGTCAGGTCCGACGACTCGCCCCGGGGCGTCGCGGCCCGGCAGCTCGTCGAGGCCGCCGCTGCCGCCGAGAAACTCCGCGTCACCGACCCCGGCGACCACCCGCTGCTGGTGGTGTCCGGATGGGCGACGGCCGAGACGACGCTCCGTGCGGTGGCGGCCGACCGGTTGCCCGCGCAGGGCACCTACCTGGCGCCGTGGCTGCTCACCGGGCCGCTGCTGGCCATCCCGAGCGGTCCGCTGCTGCCGCTGCGCTTCGATGTGCGCGACGACGCCCCGACCGCGTACCTGACCGAGCTCTCCGAACTCTTCCCGCTCGAACCGCCGAGCGGAGCCGGGTACCTGACGTGGATGCGCCAGCGCGCCGTGCCCGCCGGGCCGCTGCGCCTCTACGCTGCGAGCCAACTGTTCGTTCCGGGCGCCGGTGGCCACGACCACCAGAGCACCACCTGGGTGCCCCACGGCACCGTCACGGCGGTGAGCGGCCAGTTGCCCTGACCGACACCCCGCGCGACACCCGGACGGCGGACGAGGCGCAGCGGTCGCTGCGCCTCGTCCGGTTGACTGTCTGTCCGGCGTTGCTACCCGGTCAGCGGAGGACCTTGTCGCTGACCACGAAGAGCACGCCGTGCGGGCGGGCCACGCCGACGCTGCCGTGCGGCCAGTCCTGGCGGTTGAAGCTCACGCACGACTGGTGCGTCTGCTCGTCCCGGAACGCGGTGTCCGGGGACAGGACGCCGGCGCGGTCGAAGTTGAACATGCAGATGCGGTGGTCACCGTCGAGGCCGGTCTTGGCGACGAAGTAGTTCGAGGTGGCGACCCGCTCGATGTGGTCGGCCTCCCGGTAGAAGCCGTTCCGGTCCCGGGTGAACATGTCCTGGCTGCCCCAGTGCGGCCCGACGCCGATGTTCGGCGTCACCTTGTCGGCGACCGGCACGACACTGGTCAGGGCGGGACAGTCGGACTCCGCCCCGCCGGCGGCGACCTCCTCGATCGTGTCGATGTTGCACGCGGGGTTGGCCCCGGACGCGAGGAGTTTCTGGATGTCGAGCACGAAGACCATGCCGCTGGTGACGTCGCGCGGCAACCGCGGGTCGGTGCCCATGACCGTGTGGATCAGGAACCGGTCGTCGGGGGTGACCTGCAACCAGCTACCGCCGGCGTTCGACCCGGTGAGCACGCCGGTCGGGTCGAACCTGCGGTACGCCGCCGTGTCGTCGAAGATCTCCCGCCACTTCGGCGAGCGACTGGTGATGTCGGGGGTGTAGAAGATCGACCCGCCGGCCATCGTGGAGGCGAAGGCGCCCCGGTGCCGGCGCTGGTTGGTGAGCGCGTTCTCCATCACCATGCGGTTCTCGTTGACGGCGATCGAGTCGTCCACGCGCGGCCCGTCGGGCAGGTACGACACCGAGCGCAGCTTCGGATTGTTCCGGTTGGTGATGTCCAGGACCCGGATGCTGGTCCGCAGCAGAAGCGGGTCGGTCTCCACATCGGAGGGCTCGAGGAAGCTCCTGAGCTCGGCGAAGTCGCTCGCGACCAGCACGTTGAGGTCCTCGCGGACCTGGAGCCCGTGCGGGTTGGCGCACGTCGCCGGCGTGATGCTCGGCCGGTTGTGGCAGATCGCCGGGTCCTCGCCGTTCGGCAGCGCCATCGGGATCTCGGCCAGCGTGCGCCCGTCGGCCGACATCCGGACCACCTGGCCGGGCGAGCCGTTGGCGCCGTTGCCGACGCGGACCTGGCCGTTGGTGTAGCGGCAGGGCCCGGCGATGTCGGGGCCGCCGAGGTAGGTGGCGTAGGCGGTGCCGTCGCGCAGGGACCAGAACGCGTCCGGCGCGGAGCCGCACGGCGTGTCGACGGGGAGGTTCACACCGGTGAGGCGAAGCACCGGCAGGCTCCGCGAGTCGAACACGTAGGCGGTGTCGCTCAGGATGCTCGCGGCGAAGATCCGCTGGCCCTTGTGCCAGATGTACTGCATGTGGTGCGGCTCGTTCTGACGTTGCGGACTCAACGTCACGGTGTTGACCACCTGCCCGTACGTCCGCGAGCCCCGCGTCGCGTCGATGACGGCGATGAAGTCCTTGGCCGCCGGGTTCGACGCGTCCGCCGCACCGGCCCAGGCCAGCAGCCACTCACGGGGACCGCCGCGAAACGCCGCCGCCGTGAGGTGGTTGGTGGCGGTGTACGTCCGGTGGTCCGAGCCCTGCACGCTCGAGGACACCTGCGTGACGGCGAAGGCCGTGCTGCCGGGCGCCGCGACCAGGCCCGTGCTGGCCACCAGGACCAGCGCCGCCGCGAGGCCGGCGACACGAGGGATGTGCAGTCTCGGCACGTGCTGTCTCCACATGGCTTGCTCCTGTCAGGACAAGTCGGCGGTGAGTTGGATCGGAGGTCCACTTGACCGGCCGGAATGCCGGCGAGGTACAGCGGGTCGTACGAGCGACCACCCGTGTTGCGCGTACCGCACCCGGTGCCCGTCGGGCCACACCGGGGCATGTCGAACTCCCGCCGCCGATGAGGCCGGTCCGGAGTTCGTGCGTGTCGAAGGCGAACTGCTCGGGCAGGTGGTGCCGTCGAGCACGATGATCAGGTCGTGGCGTCGAAGCTGGCCTGTCCGACGCCGACATCCGGCGGCGGCGAATGTGGGTGCACGTTCCCGTCCAGGGTGATCGCAGTCCGATGAGACGACATTCGACGGGACGTCTTGCGTAGTCCCGTCCGGCGCATAGAGCGTAGACGATATTATCATCGCCGAAAGTTGAGTCAAGGTAATGACGATTGCCGACAGAACGCGGAGATCAATTGTCCCGGTCGAAAGTCGTCGACCATTCCTAACTGGCCATTGACCACCAAGCAGTGGCAAAACGTTCGAGACAGCCGCGGTCGGCGGCCGTCAACCGCCGCCACGCGCCTCGTCGAGTCGGTCGCCGCCGTCGGGTGCGGGCCGACCCCGCACCGCACCGGGCGGTTCGCGCCACCGCCGGTGAGCCGGGCCGGCAGTGCGCGTCACCCACCCGGCACCGGATACGCCGGCACCGCCCGCTGCGCGCCGCTTCGGCCCGGTTCGACCTCCGGATCGGGGCGACAGCCGGCGGCAGGTCGGGCACGAGCAGAGTTGGTCGGGCCGGTGACCGGCCCGACGATGGAGTGGTGACCTATGACGCCATTGTGGTGGGGGCGCGTTGTGCGGGTGCCACAACGGCGCTCCTGCTCGCCCGAGCGGGACACCGGGTGCTCCTGCTGGAACGTGCCAAATACCCGAGTGACACGCTGTCCACCTTGTACATCCACCAGTCCGGGGTCGAACGGCTCGCCCGCTGGGGCCTGCTCGACCGGATACGGCAGACCGGCTGCCCACCGCTGACCACGGTCAGCTACCGGGTGGCCGACGTCTACCTGCGCGGGCCGGCGCCGACGCTACCGGGTGTGGTCGGCGCCTTCGCTCCCCGTCGATACGTCCTCGACCCCATCCTCGCCGAAGCCGCCGCGGAAGCCGGCGTCGAGGTCCGGGAACAGACGCTGGTCACCGGCCTCACCACCGAGGACGGCCGGGTGACCGGCGTCCGGCTGCGCACCGCGAACGGCGCCGAGACGACCGAACGGGCCAACCTGGTCATCGGTGCCGACGGGATGCGGTCCACCGTCGCCAAGTTCGTCGACGCGCCCCACTACGCCGAACATCCCAACCTCACCTGTGTCTACTTCACCTACTGGTCCGGGATTCCGGCCCACTTCGAGATCTACGAACGCACCGGCGGCTGGGTCGCCGCGGTCGGCACCCACGACGACCTCACCCTGATCGCCTCCTACCTGCCCCAGGAGCAGTTCGCGCAGGTACGGCGCGATCCCAAGGCCGCCTACCTGGCGAACATCCAGGCCACCGCGCCGCCCCTCTGGGAGCGCCTCGCCGAGGCGACCATGGCCGAGCGCCTCTACGGGACCGGCGACCAACGCAACTTCTTCCGCCAGGCGCACGGCCCCGGCTGGGCCCTCGTCGGCGACGCCGGCCACCACAAGGACTCCATCAACGCGCACGGCATCACCGACGCGTTCCACCAGTCGGAGCTGCTCGCCGCCGAACTCACCAGCGGCGACGACCCGTCGGCCACGATCAACGACCCGGTCCGCCAGCAGGCCGCCCTGGCCCGCTTCGCCAGCGCCCGGGACACCCAGATGAAACCGACCTACCACACCAACCTCGTCACCGCCCGCCTCGACCCCGACCCCCACCTGCTCAGCCTCCTGCGCGCCGTCCAGGACTCCCCGGAACTCACCGAGCGCTACTTCAGCGTGGTCGCGGGCATCCTCTCGCCGGAGGACCTGTTCACCAGGGATCTGCTCGCCCGGCTGTGAGCGGCGGGCGCGGACCCGAGACCGCAGTTGTCCGACAAGAATCAGCGCGTCGGCACCCGACGACGGCCGTGAGCGGCGCGCGATGACCCGAGCGGATAAGGATGACATGACCCGTTCAGACCTCGACGAACCGGTGCTGCGACGGCTCAGTCCCGGCGACGCCGATCCCATCCTGGTGGCCGACTTCCAGGCGCTGTCCATGGCGCCGCGTCTGAGCGAGATGCTCAGCGAGCGCCTGCCGGGCCGGCCGGTGTTCCAGATCGACCCCATCGGCGCGCTCAGCGGCAAGCGCCTCTACATTCCGCTGCCGGAGCTGGCCGAGGCCTGCGCGGACGAGTTCCTGAAGTCCGGCGCGGACCAGGGCCGGGTGTACGTGATCGGGCACTGCAGCTCCTCGGCGGTGGCCCTGCGCGTCGCGGGCCTGTTGGCGGCCACCCGGCCGGTGACCGCCCTCCTGGTGCAGCCGGGATGGCCCGACGACGAGCTCGTGCGGGAGAAGTTCGACGAGTACCTCGGGAAGTTCGGTCCGGCCACCCGCTCGTGCCCGGATCTGGACGGGGACCCGTCCGCGGTCGTCGCCGCGATGGAGCAGGTCTTCCAGGACGAGGTGACCGCGTTGGCGGCCGGCCGAGGGCTCGGCGGCACCATGGGGGCCTTCTCCGACCTGATCGTGTGGTACCGCGGCTGGCTCGCCTTCCTGCTGGCCGGCCGCAACGACACGTCCAGCACGGAGGCCGTCGGTCGGGCGACGGTGACGGCGCTGACCGACTCCCCCTCGACGGTCGAGGTGAAGGGCCTCAGCCGGGACGCCTACCAGGTGGTGGAGCTGCCGACGACCCAGCCGGCCGGTCCGATCAAGCCCGAGCTGACCGAGTTCATCGCGACGCGGGTCGAGCCGCGCTGACCAGCGCCGCCCGGGGCGATCCCGGGCGAGGACCCGCTCGACACCACGACCTGTGCCGGCCGGTGGCCGGCACAGGTCGTCGTGTGTCCCGCCATCCGACGGATTCCGACGGGTCGCCATTCCTCGACTGCGATGTCGCCGCGTGGACCAGCTTCTCCACGGTTTCCCGGAAATCCATCGGGAGAATGCCACAGCCGCGCTGAGTTGGAAGGGCCGAACGCGGTCGTCGTCAATTCGATCGACCGCGCCCAGCCCTGCTTCTCAATGGTGCGGTGTCCGATGTCGCGGACACATCTTCAACGGTGCGGAACGCGTTTCCGGCGGCCCGTGCGCGATGACGCGTCCGGTCGGACCCGCACCGCGCCACCGGCGGGCCGGCGCGGGGGCGCGCCGGGCGGTCCCGCCGACGGGCGGCTCAGCGCGCGCCGTGCGCGGTCGACGCCGCGACGGCGGCACGGATCCGCTGACGCCACTGCTCGTACGCGGGGCTGCCGTCGGCGTCCCGTTCGGCCACGGCGACGTCGTCGGCGAGCGCCGCGGCCTTCTCGACGGTCAGCCCGGCCAGCGCGGCGATCGCGGCCTCGGTGTGCGGCGGCACGGTGCCCGAGTAGTGGCGCGCCTTGGCGGCGAACACCGAACCCTGTGCCACCTCGGTCCACCGCGGCCCGGCCAGTCGTCGTAGCGTCGCCAGGTCGGCTGCCGTGCAACCGCCGGCGAACGTCGACGCCAGGCCGACTCCACTCCACAGGTCGGCCTGGCGTTCGGTGGCGAAGCGCCCGACCGCCGTGGCCACGTCGGTGACCCGTCCGTCGTGGATGAACCACAGCGCCCGGCCGATGCCCTGGTCCACGGCACGGTGGAAGTAGTCCGGACAGCCCTGGAACGGATACGACGGCGGCACCCGCTGCTCGTCGACCCACCGCCCGGTCTTGAAGTAGGCCAGGTCGAAGCCGTATCCGTCGACCGCGAGCCAGCTCATCGTCGGGTGGTACGGCGTGCCGTCGAGGTCGGGGACGATCCGCTTCCACAGCGCCCGCGGCAGCTTCGCCATCGCGAAGCCGATGCCGATGTAGGCCAGGAAGATGTGCGGCTGGCCCGGCCCGAGCAGCAGGTCACGGGTGCGGTGCCCGCGTCCCCCGCGCATCGCGTCGAGGACGGTGAACGCCATCGTGGCGCCCTCGTAGGCGAACCCCCGCTGCTCCGCCTCGACGAGGCTGAGCCGCCGCTCCACCTCCCACTGGTCGCGGGCGTCGATCCCCCACTCGAAGCCGCAGATCACCGCTTGCGGGATCGCTTCGAGGCGGCTCGCCGCCGACGAGGACGCGCCCGGGAACCCGCGGCGTTCGAACGTCACCTCGCGGAGCGGGGGTGTCAACACCAACCGGCGTAGCGATCCAAGCGTGGTCGGCATGCGCCCTCCCATACATCAACATCTCGGTACAGACTTGTGTGTTCGGCACGAAAGAGCTACTCCGGAAGTGCGTTGCTCCCGGCGGTCACCTGCCACGCGCCCACCTGCCTGGCGGCCGCGTAACTCGCCCACGCGACGACCTCCACCAGCGCGGCGTCGCCCGGCTCCCGGGCCCGGAACTCGGTGATCACGTCCTCGTCCACCTGGTACGACGCGAAGACGGTCAGCAGCGCGAGTCGACCGGCGGCGCGGTCCGCCTCGGGCAGCTCGGCGACCAGCCGTTCGCACCACTCCCGGCTGAGCCCGGGATCCTCGCCCCGCCAGGTCGACAGGCGCTCGCCGACCAGGTGCCGCACGTCCGGGGACAGCGCCCGCGCGCCGACGGCGTCCAGCGCCGCGAAGGAACGCGCCACCGCCGCGGCCACCGCCGGGTGCCCCTCGGCCCAGGCCGCGTCCGCCGGCAGCGGGGCGTCGTGCAGCAGCGCCAGCGCCCGGCCCGACAGGCGGGTCTCGCGCAACAGCGGACTCAGGACCTGACTCAGCCCGTGCTTGAACCGGCGGCGGGCGTTCGGCCCGAACCGGCGAGGGACGAGGAAGCCCGGCAGGAACACGTTCACCACCCGGGTCAGGTAGTGGAACGTGACCGCGACACCGACGAGTTCCGGTCGGTCGGACGGGGCGAACGGCGGCTGCCGCACGGCCGGCTCGTCCGGTCGGTGCGCGACCCGCGCCCAGCCGGCCACGGCACGCAGTCCCGGGTCCGGGACCTCACCCGCGCGGTCGGCGACGATCGCCTCCGCGGTCTGTTCGCAGGACAGGTCGTACAGGCCGATGCTGTGCATGTCGACGCAGTACGGGCAGGTGTTGGCCACCGACACCGCCGCCGCGACGACCTCCTTGCGGGCGCGGTCGACCCGACCGGTGGCGGTGAGCGTCTCGCGGGTGAGCATCCAGTAGGCGGCCAGCGCCGCCGGCGACGGGGACTGCGCGAGGATCGGCGGAATGACCACCCGCATCTCGTCGGCGGCCTGCGAGTAGACCTCGGCGACAAGGCCGGTGGCGGCCGTGGGCGGCACCGGGCTGATGTACTTGACCTGCCGCTGGAGTACGGAGGAGATGACCCGCCTGGCAACCATGACCGGGTCTCACGAACTCGGTGCGGTGAGGCGCCGCGGCGGGGTCGGGGCAGGCGGTTCCGATCGGAAAAGCGGATAGGTGACCATGCCCTCAGCATGGGCGCGCCGTACACGCCACCACGTCTCCGGAAATGCGCAGCGGTCGAGGAATTGCGCAACCGGGAAGACTCCGCGTTCCGGTGACGGAGACGTCCGCAACGACGGAGATGAATGCCGACCGGGCTCGGTCATGCTGAAATGGACCGCGCCAAGTCCAGGCCGAATTCATTCGTGACGCCGAGGGCGCGGGCTATCCAGAAAGGACTGTCTGTTGCCCGACCATGAGCAGATCATCTCCGCACTGGTCGCCGACGGCGACGATGTCGACCGCCTGGTGGCGAACCTGACGCCGGATCAGTGGGCCTTGCCCACCCCCGCCGACGGGTGGACGATCAGACACCAGATCGCCCACCTCACGGCCACGTTCCATCTGGCGGGCACCGCCGCGTCCGACCCGGAGGGCTTCGCCAGGATCGCCGCGAAGCTGACGCCGGATTTCGACGCCAACGTGCGGGGCGCCATGCAGCGCTTCCTCGACGACCCGCCCGAGGTGCTGCTGGGCCAGTGGCGTGCCGTGCGGGCCGCCGCCGAGAAGGCGCTCGCCGCCGCGCCGCCGGAACAGCCGGTGCCCTGGCTGGTCCGGCCGCTGCCGCCGGGCGTGCTCGCCGCCGCCGGCATGATGGAGTTGTTCGGGCACGGCCAGGACATCGCCGACGCGCTGGGGGTGCGGCGCACGTACACCGACCGGCTGCGGGTGCTGGTGGCGTTCGCGGTGCGGGTCTGGGACTTCGGGTACCTCGCGCGTGACCTGACCCCGCCCGACGTGGAGTTCGGCTTCGACCTCACCGCGCCCTCGGGCGCGCACTGGCGGTTCGGTCCGGACGACGCCGCCCAGCGGATCACCGGCCCCGCGGTCGATTTCTGCCTGCTGGTGACCCGTCGCCGGCACCGCGCCGACCTCGCCGTGACCGCGACCGGTCCGGACGCCGAGTCCTGGTTGGACATCGCGCAGGCGTACCGCGGGCCGGCCGGGTCGGGACGCCGGCCGGGCCAGTTCGACCACATCCCGGCCACCGCCGGCTGATCATCGAGGTCGTTTCCATCCGGCCCCGGGGCCCGGGGCCGGTCGACCCGTACGGCATTGCCGTGCGCCTATACCGAAAGCCCCAGCGAGCGCATCTGCGTGTCGATTGTGGGCCATACCGCCGGAAAGCGGTCACGCGGTTACAGGGCACGTGAAAGCAATCCTAAAGATGCGCCCCGGCCGATTGGCTCAGAGACTCAGTGGTGGGGCGGCAGGCAGCCGTGGGAGATCGCCACCGAACGGTGGCGGTCTCTTTTCTGAAGCCCCGCGAACCATTTTTGCGCTCATCATGTCGATGCGGTCGTGCGGCACGCTACCCCGGGCGGGATCCCTGGGGAACCGGGGAGGCGACATGGACAAGGCAATCGAGCAAGCGGTCCACCGGGTCATCAGGTTGATGCGGGAGCGCCTCGGCGAGCCGCTCACGATCGACGACCTGGCCCGCACCGCGATGTTCAGCAAGTTCCACTTCTCGCGGATCTTCCAGCGGGCCACCGGCCTGTCCCCGAGGAAGTTCCTCTCGGCGATGCGGCTACAGGAGGCCAAGCAGCTCCTCGTGTCGACCTCCCTGAACGTCGTCGACATCAGCCACCGGGTCGGCTACAACAGCGTCGGCACGTTCAGCACCCGGTTCACCAGCAGCGTCGGGGTGTCGCCGACGACCTACCGGCGGTACGGCGGTCTCGTGCCGCGGATCGCCGTCGACGACCGGTCCGACGGGGCGCGTGGCCCGTCGGCGACCGTCGGCGGCACCATCTCCTCCGCTCCGGACATCCCGCTCGGCCACACGTTCATCGGTCTGTTCCCGCAGCAGATCCCGCAGGGGCGGCCGGTGAGCTGCACCGTGCTCGAACGACCGGGGCCCTACCTGCTGGACAAGGTGCCGCCGGGATCCTGGTTCCTCCTGGTGCACGCCCTGCCGCCCGGCGTGGTCAACGAGCCCGCCGCCCGTGGCGTGCGGCCGTACGTGTTACGGCACGGGCCGATCCGGGTCCACGACGACGGCGAGGTCGCCCTGCCCGACCTGGCGCTGCGTCCGCTCCGGCTGCTCGACCCGCCGGTTCTGCTGGCGTTGCAGGACGTCCGGTCGACGGCCCGGCGCATCGTCGAGGCGCGCTCCCGGCAGGGGCACGGGTTCGGCCTGTCGACACCTGGCGAACCCGCCACCGACAGGCAGGAACACGGGGGCGTCGGCGGACACCTCGGCACGGCCACCCGCGCGCCGAGCGACGCCGCCCGCGCCGCCTGACGCCCGGCACCGCGACGCCGTCGGCGCCCCCGGATCCCACCGGGGCGCCGACGGCGACGGAGCGACCGGGCGTCAGGGCTTCGGAGGGTCGAACAGGGTCGGGAACTTGGCGGTCAGCGCGAGGTCGCCGCTGGTCTTCAGCTTGCCGCGCATGACCAGCGCCACCGCGTGCGCGTTTCCGGTGACCAGGTTCAGGAAGTCCACCGCACCGAGCGCCAGGGTCAGCCTGGGTTCCGCGCGGGGCGCCGGCGACAATGTACACGCACCATTCGCGATCACCATTTCATAGGTGTCCGTACCGCCGTCGGGCCGGTCGCCGATGACCCAGTGAATCACCGCGTCGAGAGTGCGCGCCCGGTCGGCCCGGAACACCCCGGGCATGCTGCTGAACAGCTCGTCGAGGACGGCCGTACGCCGCTCGCTGTGCATCATCTGGCGCAACTCGGCGGTCGGGGTCTTCTTGACCAGCCGGGCGAACTCACGCGGATCCATCGTGGCCGGATCGGCGTCATTTACAGTCATAGGAACCCCTCAATGGGAGACGATGTGCGCACTGGTGCTGCTGCCGATTGTTGTGCATCGGTCACGAATGATCCGACTCCGAGGTTGCGTGACCACGGATAACACCGGCGACGCAACGCGGGAGATGCATCAGCCTGTTTATCCCCGCCACGATGGGTCCATCGCGAACGGAACCGCCCACTCTGGTCCACGCCCACCGGCCGCCAGAGACTGCGTGCAATCCCGTCCAAACGGCAGCACGACCTACTGGGAGAGACGCCGTGCAACCCGAAACCCTAGACGCCGATCCGGCGCGCACAATGACAATCGAGGCGTTCGCCGACACGATCGTCCCCGGCGAGAAACGTTCGCCCGACGACCGCGCCATCGCCGGCGCCGCTACCGGCGGCGGCGCTGTGGCATCGGGCGCTATCGACCTACTGGAACAGCCCGGCGGTGGCCTGGCGCCCGCCCTGGACTCGCTCGCCATTTCCCTCAACGACCACGCCATCGAGTACGCGCAGAAGCGCGACCTCGTGCTCGACGACGACGTGCCGCCGTTCGTGGCGTTGTCGTTCGCCGACCGCACGGAACTCGTCCAGCTCCTCACCGCCCCGGAGCACCCGGAGCGACAGATGTGGGTGTCCCTCGCGCTGTTCAGCAACATGGCCTTCGACAGCGCCGCGCACCTGGGCACGCTGGACGCGATGGCCGCCGGCCATCCGGGTCTGCTGAGCATCGGCTACTTCCGGCCGGACACCGACGGCGTCTGGCGCTTTCCCCAGTTCTCCTACGGCCGGCAACTGGCCGACATCCATCCGAACACCACCACGACGGGCAGCCCAGCGTGACCGCTATCGAGTCAACCGACGTCCTCGTGATCGGCAGCGGCTTCGGCGGCGCGATCGCGGCCTACCATCTCGCGGCCGGCGGCGCGCGCGTCACCGTTCTGGAGCGCGGCCCCTGGCTCACCGCCGAGGAGTTCGACCACGACTTCCTGCTCGGCTCGTCCTACACGCGCATCTTCGACTTCGTGGTCGGCGACGGCATGAGCGTGCTCAGCGGCAACTGCGTCGGCGGCGGCAGCGTCGTCTACTTCGCCACCATGCCGCGGGCGCCACGGTTCGTCTTCGAACGCCGGGGCAGCATCGGCCGGCGGATGTGGCCGGCCGCCATCAGCCGGGACACCCTCGAGCCGTGGTACGACCGGGTCGCCGAGGCCCTGCCGGTGCGGCTCACCCCCTGGGACCAGGTGCCGTTCGCCGGAGGGCTCTTCGCGGCGGCCTGCGCCCACGCCGGCCGCACCGCGAATCCGGCGCCGTCCGCGATCGACCTCGACCTGTGCACCAACTGCAACTGGATGATGGCCGGGTGCCGGTTCGACGCGAAGCGCTCGCTGCTGCTGAACTACCTCCCGGCCGCGCTCGCGCACGGCGCCGAGATCCGGCCCATGCACGAGGTCCAGTACCTGTCCCGCAACGACGACGGCGGCTACCGGGTGCACTACCGGATCGTCGACGACCTCGACTACCGGGTCCTGCACGACGAGGGCGCCATCGACGCGAAGATCGTCGTGCTGGCCGCCGGCGCGGGCGCCACGCCGGTCATCCTGCAGCGCTCCGAGCCGCGACTGGGCCCGATGCCGCACGCGGTGGGCCGCTACTTCTCCGGCAACGGCGAGCGACTCAACACCGCCGTCTTCGACGAGGACCGGGTACGCGAGGTGCTCGGCCTCACCCGGGACGGCGGCCAGGCCTACGCCGCCTACCAGATCGGCCGGGGACCCACCGTCGCGAGCTGGGACCAGCTCGACGGCAGCCTCCCGGAGTACGAACGCTTCTCCCTCGAACAGCTCTACTTCCCGCCGGGGCTCGGCACGATCCTGGCCCAGGCGCCCGACGCCACCGGCCCGACCTGGTTCGGCGTGGAGAAGAAGGAGATGATGCAGCGCTGGCAGTCGTGGCTCACCATCTTCACGATGTCCGAGGACGACAACGAGGGTGTCTTCGGGCCGCCGCCCGAGACCGGCAACTCGCACCGGCTCTCGCAGCAGATGCTCGGCAACGGGCCGCTCCGCTACCACCCGACCGCCAACACGTGGCGGGGCTGGTCGCTGTCCGACGCCGCGGTCAAGGACACCCTGGAACGCGACGGGCTCGCCCGCGTCATGCCCTGGACCAACGATCTGGTGGGTGCGTACACCGTGCACCCGCTGGCGTCCTGCCGGATCGGCGACGACCCGGCGACCTCCGCCCTGGACGACGGTCACCAGCTGCGCAACCATCCGGGGATCTTCGTCACCGACGGCTCCGCGGTGCCCGGCGCGCTGACGGTGAATCCGGCGATGACGATCGCGGCCCTGGCCGAGCGGGCCATGCCCGGCATCGTCAGGGCCGCGCAGGAGCGCGGTGTTTCGGTACGCTACGGTGCGCCGTCACCCGAGGGTGAGACCGCCAGCCGGCGGGCGGTCCCCCGCGCCGCGTAGCTGAGAGGGTGCCGGCGCACCGTGCGCCGGCACCTTGCCGCGATCCATACCACGTGGAAAGAAGTCCGTTGTGGTAACGCTCTTCGCCCGGGCCACCCGGCGGGTGTCGGTGACGCACATCCGCCACGTCGCCCCGGTTTCGCTCCGCGCCGCGACCGGCCTGACCGCCCGGGTGTACCGGCAGATGGAAGCCGACTTCGGCATGGTCGCGCCACCGGTGATGCTGCACGCCGCCGCACCCGACACGCTCGCCGCCTGCTGGTCGATCCTGCGGGAGACGATGCTCGCCCCGGGCCTGGTCGACCGGTCCGTCAAGGAGGCGGTGGCCGCCGCGGTGTCGCTGACCAACCAGTGCCCGTACTGCGTCGAGGTCCACGGTGCCGCCCTGGCCGGGCTGCTCCGTGGACCCGACGCGTGGGCCGTCGCCGGGGACCGGTTCGACGACCTCAGCGACCCGGACGTACGGGAGTTGGCGCGGTGGGCCCGGGCCAGCGGGAACCCGTCGGCGCAGGCACGGCATCCGGCGCCGTTCCCATCCGGGCAGGCGCCGGAGCTGATCGGCGTCGCGGTCACGTTCCACTACATCAACCGGATGGTGAACGTCTTCCTGCAGGACTCCCCGATGCCGCCGGCTCCCGCCCCGGTGCTGCGGGTGGTCCGGCGGGTCACCGCCCGGCTCATGCGGGGCATGGCGAGCCGGCACTCCGACCCCGGTCGGTCCGCCGACCTCCTGCCCGACGCTCCGCTCCCGGCCGACCTCTCCTGGGCCGCCGGGCCACCACACATCGCCGGCGCGGTGGCCCGGGTCGCCGCCGCGATCGACGCCGGTGGGGCGCGGAGCGTGCCGGAGCGGGTCCGCCGGTTGGTGTCGGCTCAGCTGGCCAGCCGGACGCCCGAGCCGGCCGGGCTCGGCGGTGACGCGCCGTGGAAGTCGGCGGTCGCCGAACTCCCGGAGAGCGACCGACCCGCCGCGCGGTTGGCGTTGCTGGCCGCGCTCGCGTCCTACCGGGTCACCGACCCGGTCATCGAGGACTTCCGCGCTCAGGGCCACGACGACCGGGCGATCATCGAGCTGACCTCCTGGGCGAGCTTCGCGGCAGCCCGGCAGATCGGCGCCGAGCTGCACCGCGACCTCGCCTCGGGCCCGAGCCCGCGGTGACCCGCCGGGCGGCCGGCCCCCTGTCACCGGCCGGTCCCGGCCCGGTGGAGCGGCCCGGCCCGCGGCCCTGATCGCACCGTCACGCCGGGTCGCCACCGGGGGCCGGCCTCGGCCTCGTACGCGCCGCACGCGGACCGCGAGGCCCCGGTGGTCCCGGGTCGACGCCGGCGGCCGGACCGTGGCCGGGATCCGGCGCGGCGGGACACCCGTACCCGGGCGGATCCGCCGGTGCGGACATTCGCCGTCACTGCCGTTCGATCAGGAACGCGCCGCCATCTGACGGTCGGCGCAGAAGTCGCATTCCCATCCGCCCCCGACGTGATTCGGATCGCCTGCTCCGTGCCGATGACCGGCGCCATCGGGCGCGGCAACACCGAAGATGCAGCGATGTGGTCGCGGTGCGATTGTCGTTACGTCGGCAGCCGCTGTCCGCGCCCGAATACGCCGACGCCCACCCCTCACGCCACGGCCGAACGAGCCGCCACCGGCCTCATGGAAGCGAGAACTGCATGACGACGAATTCCGCACCGACCGGCGCCAAGACCGCGGACCAGGACGCGGACCAGGCCGAGATCGCCGCCCTCCCCGCCCGCATGATCAAGACGTGGGCGGCGCATGACGCCGACGGTTTCGCCGATCTGTTCGTCGAGGACGGAACGCTCATCCTGCCCGGCGTGTACAAGAAGGGCCGCGCGGAGATCCTGGAGTTCATGGCGGCCGGATTCGCGGGCCCCTACAAGGGCACCCGGGTGACCGGTCAGCCCATCGACATGAAGCCGCTCGGCCCCGGCGCGGTCGCCCTGATCAGTCAGGGTGGCGTCATTCCGGCCGGCGAGACGGAACTCCCGGACACGGCCGCGATCCGCGCCTCGTGGATTGTCGTGAAGCGCGACGGCCAGTGGCGTCTCGCCGTCTACCAGAACTGCCCGCGCAACCGTCCGGAGTAGCACGACCGAGCCCGGGTGTCGCGGCTGCCGGCGCGGTACGTCCCTCGGCCGACCGCTGCCGTCCGGCGTCCCGCCCCGGGCTCCCCGCAAAGTCGAAGTTGCGGCCCGTGCCGCGCCGCTGGGACGCTGACCCGAGCCAACTTCTCGTCACCATACAAATTGACCCACAACGATAATGACGGAGGGTTGACATATGGCCAAGAAGACCGGTATCAGCGTGTGGTTGAGCGATCCCGCCAGTTACCGGATGGCGGATCAGCCGGACATCGCGGTGGCCGCTGCCCGCGAATTCAACGAGAAGCACCCGGAATATCTGGTCGAAATCAAGCCCCACGACTTCTACACGATGCCCGAGGCCGTGACCCGAGCCGTGGAGGAGGGGAATCCGCCCGACGTCGCGGAATTCCACTTCACGCTGACGCGGACCATGATGGACACGCTCAAGAGCGACGGCACGCCGCTGTTCACGTCCATCGACCAGGCCATCGCGGGGCGGACCGAGATCCTCGGCGAACCGGTCATGTTCGACGACATGCTGCCCACGGCGCGGGAGTTCTTCCGCTACGCCGGCGAGCTGGTCTCCGTGCCCCGGACGGCGTCCACCCTGGTGCTCTACGCCAACATGAGCATTCTCAACCGCGCCGGCGTGACCAAGCCCCCGCGCACCTGGCGCGAGGTGGAGGCCGCGTGCGAGGCGGTGGCGAAACTCCCCGACGGGCCCTCGCACGGCATCGCCTGGCCGAACTGCTACTGGTTCTTCCTGCAGTCCGTCGCCCAGCAGGGCGGCCTGATCGCCGACCACGACAACGGCCGTTCGGCGCGGCCGGAGAAGGTGAACCTCGCCTCGGACGAGATGATGGCCTACGTCGAGTGGTGGCGACGCCTCCACCGGAACGGCCACTATCTCTACACCGGGACGGCAGGTGACTTCCTCGGTTGCTTCAAGGCGTTCGAGAACCAGGAGATCGCGCTGCTCATCACGTCATCCGTCGACGCCACCCACCTGATCCAGCGAGGTGAGCGGCACGGGTTCACCGTCGCGGCCGGCCGCATGCCGTACAACGACGAGGTCCCCTTCGCGGGCAACAGCCTCGGCGGGTTCTCGCTCTTCCTCGCCTCGGGTCTCAGCAAGGAGAAGCAGGACGGCGCGCTGGCCTTCATGCAGTACCTGAACAGTCCGCGCTACGTCGCGGAATGGGCCAAGCTGCACTGGCGCATCCCCATCACCAAGCCGGCGCTCGACGCACTCGCCGCCGAGGACTGGTTCGCCCGCAACCCCAACCTGCTACCGGCCAGTGAGCAGGCGGCGGAGACGGACGGCTCGCCGGCGTCGCTCGGACCCCTCATGGGCGACCACGCCGCGATCGTCGCCAAGCTGGTCTCCGCGATGCAGGACGTCCTGGTCGACGACGCCGACCCGGCCGTCGCGTTCGCCAAGGCGAGCGAGGAGGCTCAGCAGATTCTTGAGGCCTACCACGCGTACGTCGACGGGCCGCCGCGTCGGACCCCGCGCGACTACACCGTCAGCATCTGATTTCGCGCCACCGTCGCAGCCGCCGGGCAGCATCGCAGACGAGTCGCCACCTTCCAGATATCCGGAGGGTGGCGACGGCGCTTTCACCGATCGACCGGTCACCGGAGCCGGCCGGCCGGCGGCCGCGATGTCACCCGGCCACCCCGGCGCCGCTCGACAATTCCCGCACGGTCGGAGATGCCCGCCGGCGATGTTGCGGCTGGACTGAGATAGCACGTCGAAACCGTGAAAGGAGCTTCCACAATGACGACGTCGCTGGGGAGCCTCTCCACCCGCGTGCGACCGATCGTCGCACCACCCTGAGTGGACCTGGGACACGGACACCACAGTGGATGGTGCCCGGCCCGCCCCTGACGCGCCGGCGTGCCGAGCGGGGGCACGTCGACATCCGAGCAACGGATCCACACCCATCCGGCCGCGGCGCGGCCTCGACCAACGAGGGAAGTCAGCATCGATGATTCTCGAGGACCAGTACTTTCTTGGCTACCGGAGCGCGGAGCACGATCGCCTGCGGGCGCAGGCGGAGGACTTCCGGTCCGAGGCGGCATGGTTGTTCGACCAGGTCGGTCCGCTCGACGGTAAGCACGTCGTGGAGCTCGGCGTGGGACCCCGTGGCTGCCTGGACGAGTTGGCCCGACGGGTGGGACCGACCGGGTCCGTCATCGGCGTCGAGCGCGACGCGGAGTCGGTCGAGCTCGCGCGCAAGTTCGTGGTGGACCGCACGCTTGACAACGTCGAGGTGCGCCACGGCGACGCGCGTGCGACGGGCCTCCCCGGCGACAGCTTCGACCTCGTCACCGAGCGACTGATCCTGCACAACGTGCCTCGGCCCGAGGAGATCGTCACCGAGGCGGTACGGCTCGCCCGCCCGGGCGGCTGGGTCGCGTTCCACGAGGGCGACCGGGTGGGGCAGGTGTGCGACCCGCCCGCCGAGTCGTGGACCCGGCTCATGGAGGTCTCCCAGCGGTACGCCGACCTCAACAAGATCAACCTGTTCGTGGGCAGGCGGATGCCCAACCTGCTCCGCCGCGCCGGCCTCGTCGACGTCCAGGTGCGGCCCGTCGTCTACATCGACCACGAGCCCGGACACGAGCGGCGGATGGTCCTCGCCGACTTCGCCGAGAACCTGCGGGACCGGCTCATCGCGAGTGAGCTCATCACCCGGGAAGAGTTCGACGAGCTGCACACGGCGTTGAGCAGTCACCTCGCCGATCCCGGCACCAGCGTGATCTCTCACCTGTACGTGCAGGCCTGGGGCCGCAAGCCCGAGTGACCGCGTCCTGGTCCAGCGGAAGCCGGCCCGCGACGGCCCCGCTGGACCATCCCGGGCGTCCCCGCACGGTAGAAGATGACCACCGGCGGTGTTGCGGCTGGACTGGGGTGGCGCGCCGACGCCCCGAGAGGAGCTGCCACCATGACCACGCCGCTGGAGAATCTCTCCACCGAGACGCGAACCTTCGCCCCACCACCTGACCTGGCCGCCCGAGCCAACGTCACGTCGGACACCTACGACGACGCCGCCGCCGACCCGCCGGCGTTCTGGGCCCGGCAGGCGGAGCGGCTCACCTGGGCGCGGGAATGGGAGCAGGTCCTCGACTGGAGCAATCCGCCGTTCGCCAAGTGGTTCGTCGGCGGTGCGCTCAACATCGCCTACAACTGCGTGGACCGCCACGTCGAGGCGGGCCGGGGCGACAAGGTCGCCATCCACTGGGTGGGCGAGCCCGGCGACACCCGCACGATCACCTATGCGGACCTGCTCAAGAGCGTCAGCCAGGCGGCGAACACGCTGACCGAACTCGGTGTGACGGCCGGCGACCGGGTGGCCATCTACCTGCCGATGATCCCGGAGGCCGTGGTCGCGATGCTGGCCTGCGCCCGCGTCGGCGCCCCCCACAGCGTCGTCTTCGGGGGCTACTCGGTGGACGCGCTGGCCACCCGGATCGAGGACGCGGGCGCGAAGGTCGTCATCACCGCGGACGGTGGCTACCGGCGCGGGGAGCCGTCGGCGCTCAAGCCCATCGTCGACGACGCCGTCGCCCGGTGCGCCAGCGTCGAGCACGTGCTCGTCGTCCGCCGGACCGGGGAGGACGTCACCTGGGGCGAGAAGGACCTGTGGTGGCACGAGACGGTCGAGCAGGCCGACGGCAGGCACGAGCCGCAGGCGTTCGACTCCGAGCACCCGCTCTTCATCCTCTACACCTCGGGCACCACGGGTAAGCCGAAGGGCATCCTGCACACCAGCGGTGGTTACCTGACCCAGGTCTCGTACACCCACTGGGCCGTCTTCGACCTCAAGGCCGACACCGACGTGCACTGGTGCGCCGCCGACATCGGCTGGATCACCGGGCACTCGCACATGGTCTACGGTCCACTGTCGAACGGCGCCACCGAGGTCATGTACGAGGGCACCCCGGACACCCCGCACCCGGGCCGGTTCTGGGAGATCGTCGACAGGTACAAGGTCAGCGTCCTCTACACCGCGCCCACCCTGATCCGCACCATGATGAAGTGGGGCAGCGACATCCCGGCCAAGTACGACCTGTCGTCGCTGCGCATCCTCGGCAGCGTCGGCGAGCCGATCAACCCCGAGGCGTGGATGTGGTACCGCGAGCACATCGGGCACGACCGGACCCCGGTCGTGGACACCTGGTGGCAGACCGAGACCGGCGGGATGATGATTTCGCCGCTGCCCGGCGTGACCGCCACGAAGCCCGGCTCGGCGATGGGACCGCTGCCGGGCATCTCCGCCGACGTGGTCAACGACGACGCCGAGTCGGTGCCGAACGGTGGGGGCGGCTTCCTGGTGCTCCGCAAGCCGTGGCCGGCGATGCTGCGGACCATCTGGGGCGACGACAAACGCTTCGTCGACACCTACTGGTCCCAGTTCGGCGCCGGCGCCAACGCCGGTGACGAATGGGTCTACTTCGCCGGTGACGGCGCGAAGCGCGACGAGGACGGCGCCCTGTGGCTGCTCGGCCGGGTCGACGACATCATGGTCATCTCCGGCCACAACATCTCCACCACCGAGGTCGAATCCGCGCTGGTGTCGCACCCGGCGGTCGCGGAGGCGGCCGTGGTGGGCGCGGCCGATCCCACCACCGGCCAGGCCATCGCCGCCTTCGTCATCGCCCGAAGCACCGTGGAGACCGCCGGCGAGAGTGGTGACCAGCTCAAGGCCGACCTGCGCAACCATGTCGCCAAGACGCTCAGCCCGATCGCAAAACCCCGTTCGATCATCTTCGTGGGCGAGCTGCCCAAGACCCGTTCCGGCAAGATCATGCGACGCCTGCTGAAGGACGTCGCCGAGAATCGCACGCTGGGCGACGTCAGCACGCTGATGGACTCGACGGTCATGGACATGATCCGGGCGGGGTCCGGAACCGCCGAGGACTGAGCCGGAACCCGTACGACGCGCCGTCGAGGCGCTCCGCGCCACCGGCGCCGGCGGTATCGCCGGCGCCGGTGCGCCGCGTGGACCTCAGCCGGCCGGGAGCGCGGCGGGAGCCGGGAGGGCGCCGGCCGCGGCGGAAGCCGGAACGATCTCCGTCCCGTCCAGGATTCTGGACGGGACGGAGATCGCGGACCGGGCGCCCCGGCCGTGGTGACCGGGCGGGCGTCCCGCCCGAACGCTCAGCGTCCCCGCCAGACCGGGTCCCGCCGCTGGGTGAAGGCGAGCGGGCCCTCGGTCGCGTCGGCACTGTGCATGCGCTGCTCCTCCCAGGCGTAGCGGGTGGCGAAGGCGTCGGCGAGGCTCCGGGTCGCGGCGGTGGCCGCGGCCTCCTTGATCGCCCGCACCGACAGCGGGGCACAGCGCAGGATGTCCTCGACCCAGCTCGCCACGCTCGCGTCGAGTTCGGCGGCCGGCACCACCTCGTTGACCAGTCCGAGCTCGTAGGCGCGGGCGGCGTCGAACCGGCGACCGGTGATCAGGTGCCCGACCGCGACCCGGTAGGGCACCTGACGGGTCAGCCGGAAGACTCCGCCCGCCCCGGGGATCAGACCGAACCTGGCCTCGGTGAGCCCGAAGACCGACCGGTCCGAGGCGATGATGACGTCACAGGCCAGGGCCAGCTCGCAACCACCGCCGAGGGCGTACCCGTCGACCCGGGCGACCAGCGGTTTGGCGAGGCCGAACCGCTCGGTCAGCCGGGGCCAGCCCGGCTTGCCCCGGCTGCCGAAGGTGGACGGCGTGGCCCGGCCCTGCTCGGTCAGGGCCACCAGTTCCTTGAGGTCCTGACCGACCGAGAAGGCGCGCTCACCCGCTCCGGTGAGCACGCCGACCCAGATGTCGTCATCGGCTTCGAAATCGTCCCAGATCTCGGCGAGTTCCTCATGCGTACGCAGGTCCAGCGCGTTCAACACATGTGGCCGGTCCAGCGTGATGTAGGCGACCCGATCCTGTTTCCGGTACCGAACGGTCACCTCGGCACAATCGACAGAGCGTGGTGGAACACGTTCCGCGGGTCGTACCGCTTCTTGATCTGCTGCAGACGCGGGTAGTTGGACTTGTAGTAGAGCTCCGCCCACGACGTCCCGGACGTGTTCCAGGCCGGGTCGGCGAGATCGGCGTCGATGTAGTTGATGTAGCTGCCGCCATTGATCGCGTTCGGCACCGGCACGCCGCCCGTCTCCGAGAAGACGTCCCGGTAGAACTCGCGAATCCACTTGATGTTCTTCGCGTCGTCGGCGGGCGAGGTCCACCGGCCACCGGTGAAGTACACCCGCAGGACGCAGTCGCGGTCCGCCGTCGCGGTCGCGTCCTTGGCCACCGCGTTGATTCTGCCGCCGTACCCGGACATGGTGAGCGCGGCGCCCGCGTTCGTGGGCTCCGGGTCGGTCAGCCGACGGTAGATGGTCGCGAGCTGGCTGTCCGAGAATCCCTTGCGCAGGTTGGCAGCCTTGTCCTTGGAACGCGAATCCGGCTCGCTCTGCCAGTTCCGGTCGTCCAGGTACGGCGCGAACTCGGTGGTGTCCGACGCGGGCTGCACGCCCACCCCGGACATGACCGCCTCGACGTGTGCGTCGACGAGGGCCTGGGCATTCGGCACCCCGCTGTCGACACCCACGATGAAACCGACCGGCCCGGCCGACTTGTGGAAGGTGAAGAACCCACCCCACAGATTCGCGTACGGCGAGTCGGGCGCGCTGTTCTGCTCGTACCAGTTGGTGTAGTTCCGGAAGAACTTCAGGAACGAGGTGCGGTCCAACTGGTCCCAGGACATCACGACCGCTCGCCGGATCATGGTCGCGGGCGCCCGGGGCAGCAGGTCGGCGGGGTCGGTGGAGTCCGTGCCCGGACGTCGCATCCAGTAGCGCGTCACGACGCCGAAGTTCCCGCCCCCGCCACCGGTGTGCGCCCACCAGAGGTCCCGGTTGGGGTCACCCTCGTCACGTGTCGCGACGACGATCCGGGGCTTGCCCGACTTGTCGACGGTCACGACCTCCACGGCGTACAGGTAGTCGGCCGCGAGACCGTACCGGCGCGACAGGAAGCCGTAGCCGCCACCGGCGATGTGGCCGCCGACGCCCACGCCGGGGCAGATTCCGCCCGGAATGGTGACCGCCCACCCCTTGACGAGGGTGTCGTACACCTTGCCCAGCGTCGCGCCGCTCTCGATGGCGAACGCCCGCCGCTTGGGGTCGTAGTAGACATCCGACATCTGCGAGAGGTCGATCAGTTCCTGAATGTCAGGAGAGGAGGTGAGATTCTCGAAGGAATGGCCGCCGCTGCGAACCGCAAATCGCTTGTTCGCGGCGACCGCAGCGCCGACGACCTCGGCGACCTGCTTCGCGTTGTAGACCAGGTGCACATTCTGCGGGCTGCCCTCGAAACGCCTGTTCCACGGCGTGATGAGGCTCGGATAACGCGGGTCGTTGGTCCCGACCACCACCGCGTCGGGCGACGCGCACTGCGCACTCGTTGACGATCCTGCGTGGATAGCCGGCGGCGCCGCACTCGCGCTGGTCCCGTTCAGCCCAACGGTGATCCCCCCGGCAACCGCACCTGCTAGCAGCCCACGGCGACTTAAATCCGCCATCGTTAGTTCCCCCAATCGTCACAGTGACGGGGTACATGAGAACAGCGAGGTCACACAGGGGTCTACTTCAAAATTGCTCTATGCGGCGATTCAGGTAGCTCTTTTGGAGGTGTATCGCGAAGGGCCGGCCTGCGACAGTGACATGCACAAGTGGCTTCTGACGTGTGCCCCGACGCCCAATTAAGGCCGAATGCGAAGGAGTCGGGCGGCTGTGACATCGAGCATCAATGACCGGGTGACGCCCGACCAGCCGTCGCGCCCCGACACCCACCACCCGGCGCCGGCTTGACCACCAGTTCGTTGAACGCTAATCCACCCTCTAAGGAGCGGGCATGACGCAGCGAGAAGACCTGCGAAGCGACCCCAACGGGGCACTCTCAACGGACGAGCACCCGCGCGGCGAGACAGAGAGCACCATCGCGCGGATATTCGGCGAGATGCTCGGCATTTCCAGCCTGCCGCGCATGGCGTCCTTCTTCGATCTGGGCCTTGACTCCGTAGCGGTGACCGTCGCGTGCGCCCGGTTGGAACAGGCGACCGGGATCCGGGTCCGGTTCACCCAGCTCTTCCGGACCCCGACCGTCGCGCAGCTCGCGACATGGATCGACGCCCACGACAGCGGGAACGGCGCGCCCCGCACCTCGGTCGCGCCACCGGCCGAGCGCAACGCCGAGCTCGTGGCGATCACCCCCATGCAGGCGCACACCGTTCCGATGGACATCGTGCCGCGGTTCGCCTGGTGGTTCGACGGCCAGGTCGACGACGTGGCGCTCGCCGCCGCCGCCACCGACGTGCACCGCCGTCACCAGGCCCTGCACGCCAAGTACCTCTACGAGCCGGATCTCGGCCTGGCCGAGGTGCCGGCCGATCCGGGCCAGGCGCGGTTCCAGCGGCTGCCGGAGCAGGACGACGACGGCGCGGCCGGCGACGCGCTCTGGGAGGCGCTGGAGCACCCGCTGCACATCGACCAGGGTGAGGTCTGGCGGTGCGTGATCGTGCACAGCAGGCAGAGCAATCGCACCCTGTTCGGGGTGGCCGCGCACCACGCCGCGTTCGACGGCCGTTCGCTGGAGATCATGACGGCGGAGCTGTCGGCGGCCTACTCCGCCCGCGCGGCCGGGAGGGCGCCGCAGTGGTCCGGCAGAACCGCGACGCTCGCCGAGATGGCCGCGGACTACCGTCACCAGCTCAGGACGCAGGACGCCGAGGCCCAGCGCCGGTACTGGCTCAACGAACTCCGCGACCTCCCGCCCTGTCGCCTTCCCGGGCGCAAGGACGGGCCGACGGAGCCGAGCGGACCCGCGGCCGACTTCTCCTTCACCGTGTCGAAGACGCGGCTGCGGGCCTGGGACGACTACGCCAGCGCCAACGGGATGCCGCCGTCGGTGGGGATGGTGGCGGTGTACGTCCAGTCCCTCATCCGGGCGGGCGCCCCGCACGACCTCGGCCTGATGGTGTCGATCGGGAACAAGGCCGGCGCGATGATCGACGCGACGATCACCACCCGGGTCGGCAACATCCTGCTGCGGCCGAACGGGCCGTTCCGGTCGGGCCCGCACCTCCTCGCCCGCATCCGTGACTCGTACCTCCAGGGCATGGCCGCGCGCGACGTCCTGCTGGACATGAAGCAGATGGCCAGCATCCTGGGCGCGTTCGGCGGGCTGGAGGCCATGTTCATCGGCAAGCCGGCCGTGGTCTACAACTCCGTGCCGACGCTCAGCCTCGGCAGCGTCCCCGGTGTGATGGATTCCCGGAACGACGACTGGACGGCGTCCGTGCACGACTTCGTGCTCGAGGTCCTGCCCGTCCCCGACGGCCTGGAGATGCACCTGGTGGTGCGGACCGACCTCTACGAGGGCAGCCTCGCCAACGAACTCGGCAAGCACTTCGCCGACATCATCGACAACGGGCCGAAGCAGCTCGAAGTGGAGACCGCGGGCTGACCGACGTCCCGAGGTCGGGCGCCACGTGCCGGTGGCCGCTCGACGACGAGGTCTCCGGTCGCGGGGTCATCGACGAAGATGAACCCCGCCACCGGAGACCTCGTGGCATGCACGGGGGTGGCGAACGACACGACCTGGTGCACGGCCCCCGGGTGCGACCGGCCGGGCCGTCCCCGCCCGGGCCCGCGCCTTCCGCGCCCCCGAACCTGGCGGTGCCGCCGGCGGGCCCGAAGGGCTCCGCCGGCGGCCGACCACCTACGTGGGGACGACGCCTAACCGATCAACTCCGGTATCACCTTGCCGGCGAACAGGTCCATGCTCGTCCGGTCGTAGGCGGCGTCCGCGAAGTAGGCGATCACGTAGCCGACCCCGGCGTCGGCAGCCTTGCGCAACCGCTCGACGATCTGCTCGGGGGTCCCGACCAGACCACGGCGGAACTCGCCGAGCCAGGATTCGAGCGCCTCGGGCGGCATCAGCGGCTCGTAGTGGGACCTCATCCGCGCCATGCTGTCGGCGACGTCCTTCTCGGTCTCGCCGATGGTCACGAGGTAGTAGGCCGAGCGGGTGATCGCGTCGAAGTCGGTGCCCACGTCCTTGCAGTGCTGGGCCAGGACCCGGGACTTGTGCGCGAACTCGTCCAGGCTCAACGTCCCGAAGTTCGTGTACTGCGCGTACTTCGCCGCGGTCCGCAGCGTCTTCTTCTCGCCGGAGCCGCCGATCCACAACGGGATCCCACCGGCCTGAAGCGGAAGCGGATTGCTGACCGCACCATCGAGCTGGTAGTGGCGTCCCGCCAGCGTGGCCGTGCCGGTCGTCCACAACTGCCGCATGATCTGCGCGCCCTCGTCGAGCATGCCGAGCCGATCGGCGACGCTGGGGAAACCGTAACCGTAGCCACGCCATTCGTCCTCGAACCAGCCCGCGCCGAGGCCGACGTCCAACCGGCCGCCGCTCATCACGTCGACGCAGGCCGCCATCTTGGCCAGGTACGCCGGATTCCGGAAACCTATGCACGTGCACAACTGCCCGAGCCGCACCCGGGACGTGCAGACCGCGAACGCGGCCATCATCGACCACGCTTCGAACGCCGACTCGTTGCTCGGCGCCGGAATGGTGAGAAAGTGGTCGCTGACCCAGATCGAATCGTACGGCCCGGCGTCGGCGGCCTGGGCGATGTCACGAATCGTGGACCACTGCTCGGCCACCGGTATGTTGACGAGGTCGAGACTGTAGCCCTGCGGCAAGTGCACACCAAATCGCATGTTCAGACCCTTTCTATCGACATACCCGGATGCTGTCCCCGCGCGCCGGGGTCCCCCGGCCGCCCTCACCCGTTGAGCGTCCGGTCCCGCACCTCGTGGAGATCGTCGAACGACGACAGGTCGGGCACCGTCCAACCGTCCAGGTCGTACTCGGAGAGGCACTCCTGCGCGAAGGCCTTGTAGTCGTCGATCTCACCGCTCGCGAGCTGCGCCGAGAGCAGCTCGACCCGGGTGTTCTCGTGATTGCCCGCGTAGTTGCGCTCGTAGAGCTCGTGCCGCCCGCCGAACTCGGTGCCGACGGCGTCCCACAACAGCTTCATGACCTTCATGCGCTCGACCGCGTCGCTGCCGTCGGAGCCGCGGAGATACTGGTCCAGGTACGGCCGGATCTCCGGGTTCTTGAAGTCCTCGGCGCTGGAGTTGATGTAGATCAACCCGCTGGCGACATCCTGCTGGATGATCTCCTTGATCCTCGGATAGCCGATCTGCATGAACCACCGGTATGCCATCCCGTACCGCGGGTTGGGCAGGACCGCGCCGTTGTGCCAGGGCACCGGGTTGCGGGCCGCCGCGTCCGAGAACGCCCAGAACAGGTTGCGCCAGGCCAGCACCTCGCCGATCCGGGTCTGCACGCCACGGAAGTCCTTGGCACCGGTGAGTTCCACCGCCCGCGCGAGCAGGCCGGCGATGAACTCGAGTTTCACCGCCAGGCGGGTGCAGCCCTGGAACGTGAACCGCTCGGAGAAGCCCGACCGGCTGGGGAACAGTTGGACCTTTCCCAGATGGCCGTAGATGAACACGTTCTCCCACGGGATGAGCACCTTGTCCATCACGAGAATCGTGTCGTTCTCGTCCAGCCGGGAGGAGAGCGGGTAGTCGAACGGGCTGCCCATCAGTGCCGCGCTGGCCGTGTAGGACGGACGGCAGATCAGCTTCAGCCCGGGCGCCCCCATCGGAACGGTCGCCACGAGCGCGAACTTCTTGTCCTTGATCGGCAGGCCGTAGTGCGCGATGAAGTTGTAGTGCGTCAGCGCCGAGCCGGTGGCGACCACCTTGGCGCCGCTCACGACGAGCCCGGCGTCGGTCTCCTTCTCCACGTGCACGAAGACGTCACCGACCTCGTCCGGGGAGCGGTTCCGGTCGACCGGCGGATGCGCGATCGCGTGGTTCCAGTAGAGGACCTTCTCCTGGGACTCCGCGTACCACCGCCGCGCGTTCTCGTCGAACGGCTTGTAGAAGTCGGCGTTCGCACCGAGCGTGCCGAGGAAGGCGGCCTTGTAGTCGGGGCTGCGCCCCATCCAGCCGTAGCTCATCCGGGCCCAGGCGGCGATGGCCTGCTGGTGCTCGACCAGGTCCTCCGCCGAGCGGGGTGTGGTGAAGAACTTGTGGGTGAAGCCGTCGCTGCCCGTGTCGGTGGGCGAGGTGAGCACGTCACGCGTGCGCGGGTCGTGCAACGCGTCGTAGAGCCGCGCGGTCATCCGTACCGGGTTGTAGAACGCAGGATGACTGGTCATGTCCTTCACGCGATCACCGTAAAGATACAGACAGCGGTCGTCACGCAGCGATTCGATGTATTCGGCGCCGGTCATCGGCCGCGTTTTCCGCGGTTCATGCATCTTCTCTTGATCCGCCATTTCGTTCCTCCGAACAGGCGATCGACGACTGAGCATCAGGGCGTGAGGAAACTGCGTGCTGGGCGGCGTTTTACGCTCGAACGGGCGCTCCTCGGATCGGCAGGCGAGACGGCAGGAACCGGCTCTCTCGCACCAGTGGGGAGCCGGCCGCGCGGTCAGACGTCGGAAATGACGGCCACACCGCCGATTCTTCGCGAACTTTCGGGTAAGCGCATCTTCTGTGTTGCAGAGTGCTGCCCCGAAGCGCCGGCCACCGGAAAATCCGGGTCGGCAGCGGAGAAGTAGTCCGCGCCCCGGTCGCCGGGTATGCTGCGCTGATTCGAGTCGGGAACGCCGGCCGAGGGCTCGCACCCGCATACCTCGTCCACCATTGTGTTGCCCCGGGGCGCAGCCCCGCACACTCGGCCGCCTTCATCGCGCACAAGACAACGCGTGGCCGCCCGGCTTCCCGGCCCGGTGTGCTCGGGAGTGTCCACCACGCTGCACCGGCGACGCGGCGGCCCGCGCCGGTCAGCGAAGCCGGGCCCTCGCCCTGACGGTTTCAGGGCTCGCGCGGTTGGTTCACGTCAGCCGCCACCTCGGCGATCGGCTGGTCTGTCTCGCGGACGACCCGGGCGTCCCGCACGGGACTCCCGGGTCGAACCGCCACCTCTTCTCCAGAGACCGTGATCAGGTCGCCGGATCGTGCACTTCTGGCCGGATCAGATCACCTCAGTCGGCTACGGCCGGCGCTACCTCCGGAGCAGCCGGCGCGGCCTTCTCCTCCGACGGCTTCTCCTCCGACTCGGGCCTGGTCCGCTCGCCCCACCGCGCCACGGCGGGCGCCAACAGGCCCACCAGGGCGAAGAACACGCCGATGCCGACCAGACCCGGCCGGCCGAGGGTCAGGATGAAGCTGAGGAACAGCAGCGGGGCGAACGCCTCGCCGATGCCGGAGCCGATCCCGAGGAAGCCCATGTACTGCCCCTGTGCGTGCGCCGGCGGCAGGCCGAAGTTGAGGGCGAAGGAGCCCGCCATGTACCACAGCTCGCCGTAGGTGTGCACGAGGACGGCCGCGACCAGCAGGAGCACCGCGGCCCAGCCGGGAAGCCCGCTCGCGAAACCCATCCCGGCACAGCTGAACAGGAGGAGCGCTCCGGCGCGCCGGATCGCGACGCCACCCTGCCGGATCGTCTTCACCTTGTTGCCGACGCGAACCATGAACAAGACGATCAACGTGTTGTTGATGATGTAGAAGACCGCAACCGTCCAGGTCGGAGCATTGGTGGCATCGACCACCCACAGCGGCAGCAGCATATTGATCATGAAGAGCTGGAGGTTCATGGCACCGGCGATCGCCGTCCACGCGACGAAGGGCCGGTCGGACAGCACACCCCAGCGGGACGCGGTTTCCGGCTTCGGCAACGGCTCGTAGTCGGGCAGCCGGGTGAAGACCAGCAAGGCGCCCAGGAAGCTGAGCGCGTCGAGGGCGATCATCAGGTGGTACGCGGTCGGCGTACCGATCTGGATCACGACGGCACACCCGGCGGTGCCCAGGCCCATGGCGACGAACTGGATCGCGTGCACCTGGGCGCGGAAGCCGACCGCCTCGTCGCCGGCAACCCGACGCAGCAGCGATTCGGACGCCGCCACGGACGCCTTCATCGCCAGCATGTCGAGGGTGGCGGCGATGACAAGTTGGGTGAAGTTGTCGATGAAGATGAATGTGGTAGCCGTCAGGGCCTGGATCACCAGCATGACCTTGACGGTCTTCACCGGACTCCACCGGTCGGCCAGGTTGCCGACCGGGACACCGCTGATCAGGCTGATGGCGACGCCGATGGTGAGGGCGAGACCCACCTGCGAGGCGGGCAGCCCCACGATTCGGGTGAAATACAGGCTCATACTGACGACCAGCAGCCCGAACCCGAACATGTTGATAAAGGTGCCCAGCGCGTAAAACCGCTTCGGCCCAGCCTCGGGAACAAGGGAGCGAAGCTCCTTGATCGGGTTAAACCTCGGCATGCAGTACCACCATCTCTCGCCGTCCGCCAGCGGATGCTACCTATTGGAACCAGACCTTACTACCTTTTAGGCACGGAACCTTCGGCACAACTTCCAGATTGCTCTCCCCAACAGACGAAACGCTCTCCGGTTTGCCTCCCGTCTATTGCGCGGCGGCCTCCCCGAGCAAGCCGCTGACCTGGAAGAAGACAAAGGAGAGTGGCGGGATTCCCACCCATCCGACGCTTCTCCCCTTTGGGGGGCGCCCGACTCGACCTCGTCGCGACCGCCCGGCGCGGCGGCGAGTCGGGCGCGCCGGGCGGGTTGACACACCGCCCGAAATCCGACAAAGAACCTAAGCTTCTGCATACACTCATCCCACCCAAGTAGTAAATATGGGGGGCAACTCCGGCACGTCCACCGCGCCTCATCAATGGGGCCGGCGGAGGGGCGCGACCGGAGGTCCCGAGTGGATCCCGAGTGCCGGTGCACCCATGGCGAGGGTTCGCGCCAGACGCGCACCAGATGGACGCCGCGCCGACGGAGGTCCGGGTGGTGGCAACCGATCATCGAGAGGTGGAGCATGGCAAAGCTGATCTACGTGACGAACGTGTCGCTCGACGGCTACATCGAGGACGAACGCGGCGACTTCAACCTGTTTCCGGTCGATGACGAGGTGTTCGTGTGCTACACCGACATCGTGCGGTCGGCGGGCACCTTCCTCTACGGACGGCGGCAGTACGAGGCGATGGCCGTCTGGGAGACCAATGACGCGCTGGCCGCGCAGTCCGACCTCACCGCCGATTTCGCCAACGCCTGGCAGGCGGCGAGCAAGGTCGTCTACTCCGGGAGCATCTCCTCGGCGTCAACCGCCGACACCACTGTCGAACGTCGTTTCGACCCCGGCGCGGTCAAGGAGATGAAGGCCGCGGCCGACAGCGACCTCACCATCGGAGGCGCCAATCTCGCGACGCAGGCCTTCAAGGCCGGGCTGGTCGACGAGTGCCAGCTGTTCGTCCTGCCCGTCGCCGTCGGTGGGGGCAAGCCGGGACTGCCGACCGGGATGCGTACCGACCTCGATCTCGTCGACGAGCGTCGGTTCCGCAACGGCGTCGTGCACCTGCGCTACCGCCCTCGCGAACAGGAAGCGACAGCCCGATCCGCACGGTGACCCATCGGCGTGGCCACACAGTCGTACGGTCGGGGTCGACGCGGACGCCCTCAGCGTCACCCTCGTCGACCCCGACCGCTCCGCCGGCCCGCTCCACGACCCGGCGGCTACCGACAGACGATCAGTGGACCGCGGCCGGAGCCTCGGTTGGTCGGGTTCGTCCCGGCCGGCCCCACCGCCGCATCACCGGACGCTCCACCAGGGAGTACAGGAGCCAGGCGACGAGCAAACAGGCCAGATAGGAGCCGATGAGGAACGCTATCGCGGGCAACGTGGCGAACGGTCGCGAGGTGAACATCCCGCCCAGGCCCCACTGGTGGTTGAACGCGGCCTGAAGGGAGAAGAACACCGTGATGTGGACGAGGTAGAAGGCGTACGAGATCTCGCCCAGGAAGACCATGACGCGGGTGTTGAACAGCGTCCGGCGTCCGGCGAGGTCCGCCGCGGCCGTGCCGGTGATCGCCAGCGCGAGCGGGATGAGGAAGGCGATCTGGTATCCCTCCTCGAACAGCTTGAGCGGCAGGGTCGCCACGTACGCCGCCGCCACCACCGCCGCGATGAGCGACGGCCGGATGTTCGGCCAGCGGCCCGTGATCAGGATCCGGGCCATGACCATCCCGACCACGAACTCGAACATCCGGGTGACCGGGAAGTAGTAGATGAACCACAGCTGGGGCCAGGAGAGCGAGGCGGAGATGGGAGTCGCCGGGCTGTCGGGCAGGATCAGCCGCGAGAGCACCGGCATGAGCAGGGCGGCCACGGCGGCCAGCCCGGCGTACAGCCACAGCCGGCCGGGCCGGATCCGGTTGATCACGATCAGCAGGAGCGGGAAGCACAGGTAGAACAGCAGCTCCACCGACAACGTCCAGGTCGGCGGGTTCACCGCGAGGAGCTGGTAGTCGAAGCTCGGCACCCACGCCTGCATGAGCGGGAGGTTGGCCAGCGCCTCGGGCCACAGGATGGTGCGCCCGGCCACGAACATCAGGACCAGCAGAATGGCGTAGACCACGAGGTGGTTCGGGAAGATCTTGAAAAACCGGCGTCGGTAGTAGTTCTTCAGGCCGTCGCGCGGCTTGCCCGACCAGGTGAGGATGAAGCCGCTCAGCACGAAGAAGAACATGACGCTCAGCGGGCCCAGGTTGCGGGAGAACTCGTTGTAGGCGTTCTGCACGCCCTGGTCGGAGAAGAGCGGCTGGAACATCGCGTGGTGGATGAACACCAGGGTCGCGGCCACGGTCCGCATTGCCGTCAGGGAGGGGAGTCTGATGCCCGGAGGTGTCGGGGAATCCGTTGCCCCGTCCACCCTTTCTTGCACTGTCATCGGCGGCTGTCCTTTCGCTCCGGCCGAGGATCCCACGCGTCCGTCGCGACCACGTCTTCGTAAATGCGTTCATGTCGGCGCGCAGGCGGGGCCGGGGCGGCGGGCCGACGAACGTGACGTGGATCGATGCCGGTCATCCGGTCGGCGCGGCACTCGCCGACCCCGCGAGTCGCGCCCCGGACGACCGGCCCGTCGTCCCCTCGGCGACGTCAGCGCATCCGTACCCGGGTGAGTTCCCGCACGGCCACCGTCGGCAGCAGGACGGAGATGCCCCCGTGACTGTGCAACATGGACATGTCACGCCAGACGCGCTCGAGCCGCTCGCCGTGCCGGACCGAACTCGCGCCGGCGGTCGGCATCAGGTAGTTCGCCACCGCGTCCCAACAGAGCTGGATCACGTGTCGGCAGATCGCCGAGATCCGCAGGTCCTCTTGCCGGGTGACCGCCGCGGGGCCACGGACACAGTTGTCGTGCCACTGCTGAACTCCGTTCAGCAACGCGGCCTCGGCGGTACCGATCATGCCGACGGCGTCGCCGTACCAGAACTGGTAGTCGGGATCGTGGTGCCGGGCCACGATCGGCGGGACCAGGGTCGTCCGCTCCCGTAGCAGGATCTCGTAGATGTCGAGCGCTCCCCGGGCGATGCCCACGGCCAGGGCCGCGTTGCCGAGATTCGTGAAGGAGAGCGGCCCGCCGCCGTACTCCGGGTTCCCGTGCAGGTCCCGGCCCGGCGTGCCACCCGAGACGTCGGCCTCCATTACCTGCACGCCGGGCAGGGCGAGGTGCTCCGGAACGTAGGCGTTCTCCATGGTGATGCTGTGTGACCCACTGCCGCGCAGGCCCAACTGCCGGCCCCAGTCGTCCAACCGCGTCCACTGACTGCGTGGCGCGAGGAAGAACAGGGGTTTCGGCGACGCCCCGTTCACACCGGCGATCAGGGCGTGTCCGAGGAAATGCGTCGCGTAGGGCGACCCGGAGCAGTAGGACCACTTGCCGCTGATCGTCCAGCCGCCGTCCGCGGAGCGTTCGGCGGACCCGCTGGGAACGGCGGTGCCGGGGCAGATGAAGTCGCCGACGCCGAACACCTCCGATTGCGCCTGCTCACCGAACATGGTGGCGACAACCTGCGTGTGCATGGCCCCGAGGGTGAACATCCAGCCGGTCGACGGGCATCCGCGCAGCAGGGTCGTGGAGACGCGCACGAAAGTGTCGAGGCCGAATTCGTAGCCGCCGTAACGCCGGGGCTGAAGAATTCGGTAGAAGCCGTTCCGGGCGAATTTCTCGTGGATGTCCTCGGCGTAGAAGCTGCGTTCCTCGACCTCTGCCTGGCGGTCGACGAGCTCGGGGATCATCGCCTCGGCCCGCGCCACCATCTGGGCCGGGGTGAGGTCCGGCTCGACCGGGGCAGGAAGGTCGTGTTCGGCGGTGCCGCTGATTCGTGTCACGGTGCACGATCCTTTCGGCTGCTGACGGTTCTCCCGGTCAGATGCAGCGTGTCGGAGTCCAGTCCGCAGACGATCCTTATCGCCGAGATGGAGCTGATGCCACCTCGACAGCCTCGTCGAGTGTCCCAACTCCGCCGGCCTGCCACATCTTTACGATTGCTGATCGACATCGACGCTCGTCGACGATTTGTAGCGCAGTCCTGAAGGCGAAATCGATCAGCGCCGGCGGTACGTTCCCTCTTGTCAGGTCGGGTCTGCGGACGAGTGGACGGAGATGAGGCGGCATGGGTTCCAGGTCCATCCAGGAGCAGTTCGCCAGGCAGGTGGCCCGGACACCCGACGCGCCGGCGCTGACCGGAGGGAGCGTACGGCTGACCTATCGCCAGCTCGACGAGCGCGCCAACCAGTTGGCGCATCGGCTGATCGGCCTCGGCGTGCGGCCCGGCGAGCCGGTCGGGGTGCTGATCACGCGCTCACCCGAGCTGATCGTGGCGACCCTGGGCGTGCTCAAGGCCGGCGCGGTCTACCTGCCGTTGCACCACTCCCATCCGCTGGAGGCCAAGCAGCGGGTCATGGACAACGCCGGCCGGCCGGTGCTGCTGGCCGACGAGGAGACCCACCGCGCCGGCCTACCGGTCGGCAGGCGGACCGTGCTCGTCGACCCGGCCCCCGCGCGCCAGGACCCGCCGGTCGCCGCCCCGGACATCGACGTACGACCGGACGACATCGCGTGCGTCATCCACACCTCCGGGTCGTCGGGGCTGCCGCGGGGCGTCTGCGTGACCCACCGGGGCGTGCTGAGCGTCGCCCTGGACTCGTGCTGGGACAGCAGTCCCCAGGACCGGGTGCTCATGGTGGCGCCGTACGCGGCGGCGGTGTCGACGTACGAGATGTGGGTTCCCCTGCTGCGCGGCGGTCACCTGGTCCTGGCACCGCACGGTCGTCTGGACCTCGGCACGCTCCGGCGGCTGATCCGGGACCACGAGATCACCTCCGTCCAGCTCACCAGCGGCCTGTTCCGGGTGGTCGCCGACCAGGCGCCGGACTGCCTCGCCACCGTCGGTGAGGTCTCGACCGGTGGGGACGTCATCTCGCCGGGCGCCGTCGAGCGGGTGCTGAAGGCGTGCCCCGGCATCACGGTGCGACCCACCTACGGGGCGACCGAGGTCACGCTGTTCGCCACCACCACCACGGTGAGGGCGCCGTTCGTTCCCGCGACGCGGGTGCCGGTCGGCCGTTCGCTGGACAACGGCGAGCTGTTCGTGCTCGACGAGCGGCTCCGGCCGGTCGGCCCCGGCCAGGTCGGGGAGCTGTACGTCGCGAGCGAGCGCCTGGCGCGCGGCTACCTCGGCCGGCCGGGCCTGACCGCGGAGCGCTTCGTGGCGAACCGGTTCGGCGGCGCCGGGACGCGCATGTACCGGACCGGCGACCTGGTCCGCTGGGCCACCGACGACATGATCGAGTTCGTCGGCCGGGCGAACGACCAGGTGAAGATCCGTGGATTCCGGGTCGGTACCGCCGAGGTCGAGGCAGCGCTGACCGCCTACCCGGAGATCTCCGAGGCGATCGTCGTGGCCCGGCCGACCGACGACGGCGACCACCGCCTCGTCGGGTACGTCGTCGGCGAGACCGACGCGGTGGACCTCGCAGCGCTCCGCAGGCACGCGGAGAAGGTGCTGCCCGACTACTCGATCCCCGCCGCGTTCGTGGTGCTCGACTCGCTCCCGCTCACGCCGAACGGCAAGGTGGACCGTCGGGCGCTGCCCGAACCGGTCCTCGCCGGTTCGTCGACCCACACGTCCCCCGGCACCCCGCAGCAGGAGATCCTGTGCGCCGCCTTCGCCAGCGCCCTGGGCGTCGCGGAGGTGGGACTCGACGACAGCTTCTTCGAACTCGGCGGGCAGTCGCTGAGCGGGATCCGGCTGGTTCAGACGGTCAACGAGGCGCTCGGTGTGGAGCTCACTCTTGACGACCTGTTCGAGCTGCCCACCGTCACCGAGCTGGACCAGTACCTCCTGGAACAAGCGGAACCAGTTGATAGGAGCCGGGATGAGCCCCACTAGGACCACAGGCGTCGACGCGCCGGAGACGATCCCGCTGTCGCTGAATCACCAGTTCGTCGACGTGTTCGACCACGGTGACGACGACGGCCCGTTCGGTCCCCGGTACCACGTGGTGGACGCGTGGCGCGTGACGGGCGGGCCGATCGACGTCGCCGCGCTGCGCGACGCGCTGCAGGACGTCGTCACGCGGCACGAGGCACTCCGGACGCGGATCGTCGGTACGACGGGGAATCGGCACCAGGAGATCTCGCCGCCCGGTCCGGTGCGCGTGGAGATCCGCGACCTCCCGGAGACGCCGGAGGCGGCGCGCGCGGCGCGCGCCGACGAGCTGCGGCAGGAGGTCGAGGACGAGACGATCGGCGTGGACGAGACGCCCGCCCTGCGGGTGGTGCTGGGCAGGTTCGACGACCAGGACACGGTCCTGGTCGTGATGATCCACCACATCGTCTCGGACGGCATGTCCATGGAGGTGGTCATTCGCGACCTGGTCAACCGGTACGTCGCGAGGACGGGTCAGACCGTCCCGGACCTGCCGGCGGCACCGCAGTTCCGCGAGTTCGCCGACTGGCAGCGGACCGGGGCCGGTGCGGGCACGGAGGCGAAGCGCGAATACTGGCGCCGCAAGCTCGACGGCGGTCTGTTCTCGGCGCTCCCCACGGACATCCCGCGATCCGCGAACCTGCCCGAGTCGACCGCGGCGCACTGGTTCCGGATCCCGGACGACGTGTTCTCGACCATCGACCGGCTGGCCAGAGCCCACCGCGCCACGCGGTTCATGGTCCTGGTCGCGATGTACAAGCTGCTCGTGCATCGGCTGACCGGCGCCACGGACGTCGTCATCGCGACGTTCACGCCGGGGCGTGGCGGGCAGCTGTTCGAGAACACCGTGGGCCCGCTCTTCAACTTCCTGCCGCTGCGCACCGACCTTGCCGGCTGCGCGTCGTTCGGGGACCTGCTCAAGCGGACCCGGACCACCTGCCTCGAAGCGTTCTCGCACGAGATGCCGACGCTGGAGATCTTCGGGCAGGCCCCGGAGCTGATGCGGACGGCCGCCTCCGACGACCACGCGGCGGCGGTGTTCCAGGCGGTGCCCGATCAGCGGCAGTACATCGAGGTGCCGGGAGAGGTGAAGTTCGGCCGGATCCCGCGGGCGACGGGCCTACAGCCGCGGAAGTCCGCCGTGCCGGACGGCGCGCTGTGGACCCTGACCAGGGAACCGTCGGGTGACGCCTCGGTGTGCCTCTCCTTCAAGCGCAACCTGTTCCGTGAGGAGACCATCGCCTCGATGGCCGCGGACTTCGCGGAGATCGCCCGGACCTTCAGTGCCTCGCCGGACGCGCCGCTGGGGCTGGCCTGACAAGGTTTTTTTCTACCACCGCGATTCCACCAGTCACCCGGAAGGAATGTCATGACGAACCCCTTCGAGAA
Organism: Micromonospora sp. AKA38; assembly: GCF_027925725.1. NCBI lineage: Bacteria > Bacillati > Actinomycetota > Actinomycetes > Micromonosporales > Micromonosporaceae > Micromonospora > Micromonospora sp. AKA38. The sequence continues at coordinate 2,298,619 of NZ_BNEI01000005.1, forward strand.
CGAGGACGCCACCTACCTGGTGCTGGTCAACGAGGAGAACCAGCACTCGCTGTGGCCGGCGGAGGTCGACGTGCCCGAGGGCTGGCGAACCGTGGTCGAGGCCAGCTCCCGTCAGGAGTGCCTGGCGTACGTGGAGGAGAACTGGACGGACATGCGCCCGACCAGCCTCATCGCGGCCACCGAGGCGGCCGGCTCCGCATCGGGGCGGTGAGGCACCCGCTCCGTCCGTCTCCACCGTCGGACATCTGACCGTCTCGCCACCCCCGCCCGCCTCGCCCGTCGGCATCGTGCTCGGCCACCGCGCCGAGCACGATGCCGACGTCGGCGACGTCCCGCCCGGCCTTCTGCGCGCCGGCTCGGGGACGCTCACGGATCGCCGGCAACGCCCGGAAACCCGCCTGGTCCGCCACCGGTTTTTTCGCTGCGATTATCGCGCATCGGGGCACGTCAGCGACGTATAGCCCGGCCGGAAACCTGAGCGCTATCGAAATATTCGGCGGAACGTTCCGTTCGGACGCCCGGTTCGTCGCTGCTGTCCGGCATTGCCCTGCCGTTTCTCCGCCCTCCTCCGCAAACAGTGGGAATGCGGCGCCAATGAGCTGCGCCCACCCGGCGGACCGGGGCATGCCACCGGGGTCCCACGTCATCGCGTTTTGTCGGACCTGTCTGAACAGCCCAAACGCAACGATCCGCACGGTCTTCTGTTTCGGGCCTTGAATCACAGATCCCTGTCGTGCATGATCACCGCGAATGTGCGACGCGCCCGTCCCGGCGGACAGTCGGGCTAATTCCGCATGCGTGAGGAAGGCTCAGCAGTGTGTGGTTAGTCAAAAGCGGACCGATGATTCTCGACCCGGAGCTGGTCGGCCACAAGTTCGCCAGACAGGCGGAACTGGCCCGTGACGGATTTGCCGTACCGCCGTTACGGTGCGTGCCCGCGACCGTGTTCGACCAGGTCGTCGGCCCTCTCCTGACCGATATCCGCGCCGACACGGCCGGGTCGGCCCAAGCGCTGCTCAGCCACGCGGAAGCGCTTCGGCAGAGAGTCCGGTACCTGACAATTCCATCAGAACTCCTCGATGAAATAGACGCGCACTTCGACGAGATCGCCGGACCGGACGGACTGGTGGCGGTGCGTGCGTGTGCGGTACCCCGACCCAATCAGCAGGAGTCGGGCGAGGATTCGGCGGAGGATCCGTTCGCCGGGCTCAGTGACAGTTTCCTGTACGTTGGGCGGGCCGGTCTCGCCGAACGACTCGTCGCCTGCTGGGCGTCGGCGTTCAACCCGGAAGCGGTGCTCTACCGCGCCCGCCGGGGCCACGCCCCGTTCGCCGCGCGAATCGCGGTCGGGATTCAACGAATGGCCATGGGCACCCGGTCATTCGTCGCGTTCACCCGCGATCCGCGCGACGGCGCGGCCCGCCTGGTGATCGCCGCCGCCTATGGCATTGGCGAAGGGGTGGTTCAGGAAAAGGCCGATGTCGACCACTATTTCGTGGACCCGGCGACCGGCGCGGTCGAGCCCCACGTGACGGTCAAGACCAGGGCGGTCGGGTGGGATCCGGCCCGCGCCGACCAGGGACCGGTCGACCTGCCGGTACCCCCGGAACTGGCCACCGAGCCGGTGCTCACGGACGCCGACCTGGCGGCGATCGCGGAACTGGCGGCGCGGGTCGAGGCCCGCTTCCACGCACCCCAGGACATCGAGGGCACGATCACCGAGGACGGCGCGATCCACCTGGTCCAGGCGCGCCCGGTCGCCACGCCGGCACGCCCCCCGGACGAGGTGGGAAGCCCGGCCCTGCTCTGGGACAACAACAACGTCACCGAGAGCTTCCCGGGCATCAGCTGCGCCCTGACCTACTCGGTGGCCCGGGAGCTGTACGAGGTGGGGTTCACCGACCTCTACCGGCGGATGGGCGTGCCCGCCCGCACGCTGCGACGCGAGCGACCGACCCTGCGTCGGATGATCGGGCACCTGGACGGCCGGATCTACTACCAACTCGACTGCTGGTACCACCTGCACGGCCTGATCCGGTGCTTCCGCCCGCTCTGGTCCACCTGGGAACGGTCCCTCGGCCTGGCCGCGACCGGCAGCACCGGGCGGGACGGGACGACGGCCCGGCACGACGGCGTACCCGGCGGACGGCGCGGCTCCCGACTCACCGACGTACTCGACGTGCTGGAGATCCTCGCCCGGCTGGTCGCGCACCCGTGGCGGGTCCGCCGCTTCCTCCGCTGGTGGGACGGGTACCACGCGGGCCTCGCCGACGTGGCGGCCCGACGTCCGCACGAGATGGTCGACGCGTACCGGGCGCTGTGGGTGCAGGTGGCCCGGCGGTGGGGGGTCACCCTGGTCAACGGGATCTTCCTGTTCACCGCCACCCGGGCGACCGACGGGCTGCTGCGCCGGTGGGTGCCGGGGGCGGACCGGAGCCTGCTCAACGGGTTGCTGTGCGGCGGTCCGGAGAACCGCTCCACCGCGGCGCTGCACTCGGCGATCGCGCTGGCGGCGACCGCCGCGGAGGACCCGGACACGCGGGCGGCGCTGCGGTCCGGCGCGGACCCGCGGCGGATCTGGGACGACCTGGTCGCCGGCCGGCACGGCGCCCGGTTCCTGGCGGCGCTGCGGGAACACCTCCGTGACCACGGCGACCGGGGCATGCACGACCTCAAGCTGGAGACGCCCGCCCCGCGGGACGAACCGTGGACCGTCCTCCAGCCGGTGCGGGCCTACCTGGCCCGGGGACTCACCGTGTCGGCCAGCCGCGCCGCCGGGCGCCAGGCGCACGACCAGTCCGTACGCGAGTTGCGCGAGCGGTGCCGCAACCCGGTGAAACGGGCCGTGCTGCGCGGGCTGGGCCGGACGATGCGTACGCTGATCAATGTTCGGGAGAACACCCGGTTCTGCCGCAGCCAACTCTTCGGCGACTCCCGGGTGCTGCTCACCCGCCTCGGTGCGGAGCTGGCCGCGCGGGGCCGCCTGGACCGGCCGGGCGACGTCGTCGACCTCACCGTCGACGAGGTGCTGGGCGCCTTCGACGGCACCCTGGCCGGGGCCGACCTGCGCGGGCTGGCGGCGGTCCGGGCCGCCGAGCGGGCCCGCTGGACGGACGCCGACCCGCTGCCCACCCGGCTGCGCACCGATGCCGACCTGCCGCTCGCGGTGGCGCTGGCCGGGGCACGCGTCGCCGGCGGGGCCGCCGCACCCGGGCCGGGAGCACCCGTCGGACCGGACGCGGCCGTCCTCACCGGGTTGGCCTCCAGCTCGGGCGTCGTCCGCGGCCCGGCCAAGGTCGTGCTCGATCCGTCGATCGACGCCGAGCAGTGCCGCGACCACGTCCTGGTCGCCCGGGAGACCGATCCCGGCTGGCTCTACCTGATGCTCTCGGCGAGGGCGCTGGTGGTGGAACGGGGCACCCTGCTGTCGCACACCGCCATCACCGGACGCATGCTCGGCATCCCCACCGTGGTCGCGGTGGACCGGGCCACCGACCGGATCACCGACGGCAGTCTCATCGAGGTGGACGGCACGGCCGGCACGGTGCGGATGCTGGACGGAGTCCGATGACCGGCCGCTGGGGCCGGTACGTGGCCGCCGCGTACCCGCCGGCGGTGCACGTGCCGTTCATGCTCTCCTGGGCGATCGGCCTGACCGCCCTCTTCGCGGCGGTCGGCGGGGTGCCGCGCTGGCGGCCCGACGGCGGGCTCGCCGTCACCGCGGTCACGCTTGTGGTCGGCATGCTGCTGCTGCGGGCCATGGACGACATCCGGGACCACGAGTACGACCGCCGGCACAACCCGCACCGGCCGTTGCCCGCCGGGGTGGTCCGGGAGCGGGACCTGATGGTCCTCGTCGTCCTCGGCGCCGCCGCCCTGCTGCTGCTCAACGCCGGCCGGGGCGTGGTCCTGGCGGCGCTGGCCGGGCAACTCGGCTACACGGCCGTGGTGATCACCCTGGACCGGGTGTACGGCTGGCCCGCCGGCGACCGGTTGGCCCTGCACCTCGCCGTGAACCTGCCGATCCAACCGCTGCTCAGCATCTACGTGTACACCGCCTTCCTGCACGCCGAGGGGCGGCGGCCGGACCTGGGCGGGGTGCTCGCCATCGTCGCGGTCACGCTCAGCGGGGTGTGCCTGGAGTTCGGCCGCAAGGCCACCCGCCGGCCCCGACCCGGGGAGCGGACGTACAGCACGGTCCTCGGCCCGTGGGGGACCACGGCCGTCGCGCTCGGCGCCGCCGTGCTCGCCACCGGCATCGTGCTGGTACTGCTGCGGCCGTGGCAGTCCGGCGCCGGACACGCCTGGGGCTGGCTGGCGCTGGTGCCGCTGGCGTGGTCGGTGGCCGCGGCGTCCCGGTTCGTCACCGGCGCGCCCCGCTGGCCGGTGGGCCTCACCATCGCCTACATCCCGGTGACGTACGCGAGTTATCTCGCGGTCGGGTGGCTGACGAAGGGAGCACCGGCGTGAGCCGCTCCGACGGCACCGGGTTCTGGGCCCTGCTCGGGCCGGACCTCGCCGGCAAGTCGACGGTGTTGCGCCGGCTGCACGACGAGCACGGCTGGCGGGTCGTCTCCTACGACGACCGGTATCTCGGGCCGTACCCGCTGATCCATCAGCTGCGCAGGAGCTGGATCACCGACGCGTTCGGGTGGGCCGGGGAGCGCTACTCCCCCGAGCTCGTGGTGTCGGTGCTGACCCCGATCGTGCTGCACCTGCGGGAGGAACTGGCGCGGGCCGCCGACGCGGACCGGGTCATCATCGACTCGTACTACTACAAGCTGCTGGTCAAGTGCCGGCTGCTCGGGGTGGAGCACACCCCCACGTTCGACTACTGGCGCTCGTTCCCGCAGCCCGGCCGCGTGCTCTACCTGGACGTGCCGGCGGAGACGGCCTGGGCGCGCAGCGGCGACGGTGCGCGGGTCAACCGGTTCGAACACTACGGGCCGGCCGTCGACCGAGCCGATTTCGTCAGGTTGCAGACGGACCTGCGCGCGGCGCTGCTGGCCGAGGTCCGCGACCTGCCGGTGCGGATCGTCGACGGCGCGGCGCCACCGGACGAGGTGGTCGCGGCAGTGCTGACGACGACCAGTGAGTCCACTATGGACTCCGTGGCGCACCGGGCGGCGTCCCCGGCGGTGGACCGGTGAGCGCCCCGGTGGACCTCGACGGCGCACCGTCGGAGAGCCGGCTGGCCGAACTCCTCGCCGCACGCGCCGCCTGGGTGGGCGCCGAGCCGCACCGCGCCGCCGACGACACCGGGGGTTGCACCGTGCTGGTGCTGCTGCGCAGCGTCGACCTCGACGACCTGGTACGCGGCGCCCGGTGCTTCGCCGCCGGGCTGTCCGACGGGGAGGCGGACGCCTGGCGCCGGTCCTGGACCCGGACCCGCTTCCTGTTCGGCAACTCCGCCAACCTCACCGCCCGGAACCCGGCCCGGGTCGTCGCCCCGACGGGCAGCGCGGCCTGGTTGGGTCCCTTCCCGGCGGGCCGGCTACCGGGGCTGAGCCGCCTGCTCAAGCCGGTGACCGGGGTGCTGCCGGCCCTGCCGGCGGAGCTCGACCTCCCGCCGGTCGCCGGGCCGGCGTCGGCCCACCCCGGCGCTCCCCGCGAACTGCACGTGGCCGTCCGGGCGCTGACCCTGGCCGAGTACCTCGTGCACCTGCACCACACCCTGGCCGAATCGGTCCTGCGCGGCAGCCTGCGCGCCGACGAGCCACTCCGCCTGATCCACCGGACCGACCTCGACGCCCGACTGGTCCGCACCGAGCCCGGCTACGCGCGGGTCCACCACGCGCGCGGCGACTCCCCGGCCCTTCGCCTGTTCACCTGGCTCTCCCCCGAGCCGAGGCGATAGGGCGCCCGACCGAATGAAGAGGACCCACATGGACACACCGGACTTCACCGCGGCCGACCTGTCCCGCCTGGCGTTGTCCGCGCGGTTGCAGGCCCTGTCCGAGGCGCTGCGCCTGGCGGTCGCCGCCCCCGACGGGGAGGAGCCGCTGGCCCCGAGGCTGTGGAGCCTGCTCGGCACCGAGGTCCCGGAGTTGCACGACGCGATCGTCGGCTACCTGCGCGACACCGGCGGATCCTGGCGGGACGTGGCCGACCTGAGCGGCCTGACCGACGAGCAGGCCCGGGAACGCTGGGCCGACGCCGCGACCCCGCACCTCACCGATCCGGCCGCGACCGCCGCCGAACTCGACGCCTGGTACAGCCGGCACGCCCAGCTGGAGCCGCTGGCCCGGGTCCGCGACCCGTTCACCCGGCTGCTCAGCGGGCGCACGCCCCAGGAGCGCCAGTGCCTCGTCTGCGCCAAGTACGCCGGCCTGCCGGTGCCCGCCTGGGCCGGCTTCCCGGTGCCGCCCGGCGGGCACCTCGTCGACGACGGCATCTGGCGGGTGGGCCACGGGCCCACGCCGTACTGGCCGGTCGGCACCCTGCTCATCGAGTCCCACCGGCACTTCCTCGACTACGCCGACTTCACCGACGAGGAGGCGGCCGGCATCGGCACGCTGGTCCGGCGGTTCACCGGCCCGCTCAAGGAGGTGACCGGGGCGCCGCGGATCCACATCTTCTCCTGCATGGAGGGCACCGAACACTTCCACCTGTGGCTGGTGCCCCGCACCGTCGGCGGCGTGGCCGGGCGTACCTTCATCGCGGACCCCGGCTACTGCACGCCGGTGGAGGCCGAGGAGGTGGTCGGCCGCCTCCGGAAGGCGCTGGCGGAGTCGGCGGCGGCCCGATGACCCACCCGATCCCGCCCGGCGCCGGATCGCGGATCCTGCTGGCGCCGGTCACGGTCAGCCCCACCAAGCCGTTGACGCCGACCCACCTGAAGTACCTGCTCTCCCTGGACGTGATCGTCCGGGTCAGCGCGGTCCTCGCCGACGTGACCGTCGCCTACCAGCACGGGGCGTACGCGGGCAGCCAGCAGGTGGCCGGATTCTGGGACCACCTCGACCGGCACCACCCCGGGACGGCGTACGCCGGACTGGACGAGGTCGAGATCGGCGAGCTGTACGTCGCGTACCACCGGACCCCCCGGCTGCCGTTCGCCGCGATCGAACCGACGGTACGCCGTGCCGAGGCCGGTTGGCTCCACCCGGCCAGCGCCCGGCTCCTGGACATCTGGCGGGGCCACTACGAGCTGCTGGGGATGTTCGACCCGGACCTCGGCCGGCACGGGCCCGAGCTGATGGCCGAGGCGGACCTGCTGGACCTGCTCGTCCGCCGGAACCTCTGCATCGACGGCCGTCCGGTGGGCGCTCCGGTGTACCTGGACGCGACAGCGGCGGGCCACCCGCTGCGGGTCGTCCTCGGCGCGGACGGACAACCCAACTACCTGCTCTATCTGCTCCGGGAGCTGGTGCCGCTGCTGGCCGACCACGACCTGGTGGTGCTGGCCCACGACGAGCAGTTGCGCGCCGACTACCAGACGGTGGGCCACGTCCTCACCGCGCTCGGCGCCCGGGTGGTCCGGTTCGAGGTGCCCCGGGTGCCGATCGACGGCGTCAGCACATCCACCCGTTTCGGCGGCTGGCAGGGGTACACCCTGGACGCCATCGCCGACCGGTTCGTCGACGACCACGGCGTCGACGCGTTCCGGCTCGGCCTGCGGCTGTACCTGATCGCCGGCCTCGGGCGCACCGCCCGGGAGAGCTACTCGGCGCACCAACTCAGCCGGTGGATCCGACGCGCGCGGCGACTGCTCGACGTCCACGCCGGTGCGGACGACCACGACGCCGGGGAGCGGTTCCCGGCCGAGCTGTGGGGCACGCTGGTCGCCCGGCGCGGCTACGCGGACCCGTACCGGGTGGCCACCATGCTGATGAGCCGGCAACCCACCGTGCCGGTGGGCGCGCTGCTGGACGTGGTGACCGGCCCGGTCCGCACCCGGGCGACCGTGGGCGGTGCGCGGTGACCGGGACCGCCGGGGCGACCGCCACCGGCGAGCGGGAGCTGCTGGCCGCCGCGGAGTCGCTGGACTTCGCGCGTGCCGTCGACCGGTCCGTGGTGCACCGGCGGAACCTGACCGAGGTGTTCCTGACCGACGTCCGACCGGTCGGCCCGCACGGTTTCGTCGCCGCCGCGCTGCTGCCGGCCGGCCACCCGCACTACACCGGACACACCGGGGCGGCCAACCGGCGGCTCGATCCGCTGCTGCTCGTCGAGTGCTGCCGGCAGGCCGAGACGTACGCCGCCCACGTGCTCTTCGACGTCGAGCCGCGCGCGGCCTTCGTGCTGCGGGGCTGGTCCGCCGAGCTGTTCCGGCCCGGGTTCGCGGCGGTGGTCCGGGACGCGACGTCCGGCCCGACCGAGCTGCGGATGACGGTGACCACCGGTGTCCCCCGTCGGGTGGGGGGCCGGGTGCGGGGGTTGGACTACGAGTTCACCCTCCGGGTCGCCGGTCACCGGATCGGCGTGGTGCGCCTGGCGGTCGGCTACCTGGCCCCGGAGGCGTACACGGTGGTCCGGTCCCGGGGGCGCGGCGGCCCGCCGCCGACGTCGTCCCGGCTGGGCCCGGCGGCCGTCGTCGGCGGGCTGACGGCGCCGGACCGCGTCGGTCGTCGCCGCGCCACCGACACCGTGCTGCTCGACGTGCGGACCGCCGAGCGGGCGGTCACCGCCGGCCTGCGGGTGCCGGTGGAGAACATCAGCTTCTTCGACCACGACCACGACCACGTGCCGGGGATGGTGCTCCTGGAGGCCGCGCGGCAGGTGGCCACGCTGGCCACGGCGCACTGGGGCGGCGACGCGCCGGACCGCACCGTGATGTCCCGGATGGCCGCGTCGTTCGCGGCCTACGCGGAACTCGACCAGCCGGTGACGCTGACCGCGGTACCGGCGGACGCGGCGGACGCGGCCGGGCCGGCGGCGGAACCGGACCGGGCCGGCGGGGCACCCCGACCGGTCGACGTGACGTTCCACCAGGGCGGCGCCGAGATCGCGCGGATGGGTCTCACCGTGGCGCCCGACGCCGACGGCACCTCGACGACGGACCGGGAGCGGGTGGCCTGATGGGGCGAGCGGCGGTGGTCGCCGGGCTGGGCGCCTGGGTGCCCCCGAGGGTCGTCACCAACGGGGATCTCGCGGCGCGCCTGGGCGTCGACGAGGACTGGATCGTCACCCGCACCGGCGTCCGGCAACGCCACGTCATCGCGCCGGGCGAGGCCACCAGCGACCTCGCGGTCGAGGCGGGCCGCCGGGCCCTGGAGTCCGCCGGCGCCGCCGGCGCCGACGTGGTCGTGGTCGCGACCAGCACACCGGACCGGCCCTGCCCGGCGACCGCACCCGAGGTGGCCAGTCGACTCGGCCTGGGCGGCGTACCGGCGTTCGACGTCGCGGCGGTCTGCGCGGGGTTCGTCTACGCCCTGGCGACCGGGGCGGGCCTGATCGCCGCCGGCACCGCGTCGAGTGTGCTGGTCATCGGCGCGGACACGTTCTCCACCATCCTCGACCCGGACGACCGGACGACCCGGGCCGTCTTCGGGGACGGGGCGGGCGCGGTGCTGCTGCGCAGCGGCGCCGCCGACGAGCCGGGCGCCCTGCACGGGTTGAGCCTGGGCAGCGACGGCAGCCGCAGCGACCTCATCGAGGTACGCGCGGGGGGATCGCGCCAACGGTCCACCGGGCTGCCGGTCAAGCCGGAGGACACCTACTTCGAGATGCAGGGGCGGGCGGCCTTCGCCGAGGCGGTCCGCCACATGTCGGCCTCGATCGGACGGACCACCGCACTCGGCGGCTGGGCGACGGCCGACGTCGACCGGTTCGTGCTGCACCAGGCCAACCTGCGGATCATCGCCGCCGTCGCCACCCGGCTCGGGCGGTCGGTCGACCGCTTCGTCACCAACATCGACCGGGTGGGCAACACGGTGGCCGCGTCCATCCCCCTGGCCCTGGCCGACGGTGTCGCGGCCGGCGCGGTACGCCCCGGGCACCGGGTGGTGCTCGCCAGCTTCGGGGGCGGGCTCACCTGGGGGTCGGTGGCGCTCGTCTGGCCGGAGTGCCGGGCGGTAGCACCTCACGGAACTGACCACAGCTAGCGGGAGCACACGGATGAAGGCAATCGAAGACCGGATCATCGACGTTCTGGCGACCCAGTTGAAGCTGGTGCCGGACGGCATCGAGCCGGACATGACGTTCGAGTCACTCGACATCGACTCGCTGGTGATCGTGGAACTCGGGCTGTTGCTCGACGGCGTGTTCGACATCGCCATCGACGACGGCGAACTCACCAACGAGATGACCATCCGGGACGCGGCGCGGCTGGTCGAGACCAAACAGGCGGTCGCCTGATGGCCGAGCACCCCGACGGCTTCGGCGTGGCGGTCACCGGGCTCGGCCTGGTGACGCCGGCCGGGATCGGCGTGGCGGCGAACTGGGAGCGGATCCGCTCGGGTCTGAGCTGCGCGCGGGCCGACGACACCCTCCGTGGCACGCCGACCGCCCTGAGCTGCCGGGTGCCCGGATTCGAGCCGGAGGCCGCGCTCGGCGGCTTCGCGTCCTGGCAACTGGAACGGTTCGCGCAGTTGGCGATCGTGGCCGCCCGGGCCGCCGCCGAGGACGCCGGCTGGCAGCCCGGCGGTTGGGACGGCGCCCGGGTCGGCGTGGTCCTCGGCAACTCGCTCGGCGGGGCCGGCGCCCTGGAACGGCAGCACACCGCGCTGACCGGGGGCGGGCCGCGAAAGGTGTCCCCGTTCCTGATTCCGATGTACATGGTCAACATGGCCGCCGGGTACGTCGCGCTGGACCTGGACGCCCGCGGTCCCAGCCTGGTCACCGCCACCGCCTGCGCGTCGGGGACGACGGCGGTCGGCGTGGCGCGGGACCTGCTCCGCGCCGGGGCCTGCGACATCGTGCTCGCCGGCGGCGCCGAGTCGGCACTGACCCCGCTGGTCGTCGCCGGGCTCGGCCGGATGGGCGCGCTGTCGCGGCGGGCGGACGCGCCGGCCGAGGCGTCCCGGCCGTTCGACGCCGACCGGGACGGGTTCGTGGTCGCGGAGGGCGCGGGCGTGCTCGTCCTGGAACGGATCGAGGACGCCCGGGCCCGGGCCGCCCGGACCCGGGCGGTGGTGCGCGGCTACGGCGCCGCGACCGACGCCTACCACGCCACCGCGCCGGATCCGCGGGGACGCGGGATCGAGCAGGCGTTGCGGGCCGCGCTGGCCGACGCGGGGCTCGACCCCACCGACGTCGACCACGTCAACGCCCACGGCACCTCGACCCCCCTCAACGACGTCACCGAGGGTCGGATGCTGCACCGGGTGCTCGGTGACCGGCCGCTGGTGACCTCCACCAAGGGGGTGACCGGACACACCCTGGCGGCGGCCGGCGCGATCGAGGCCGGGTACACCGCGCTCGCCATCGAACACGGCAGCGTGCCGCCCACCGCGAACCTCGGCCGGCTGGACCCGGAACTCGACATCGACGTGGTCAGCGGCGCGCCGCGACCGGCCCGGATCGACGTGGCGGTGAGCACGTCGCTGGGCTTCGGCGGGCACAACGCCGCACTCGTGCTGACCGCGGCGTGACCGCCGCCCGACCGCACCGACCGACCCATCGGACCGACCGTCTGGAGAAGAAGTGAGCAAACTGGACAAGATCCGCCTCGTCGCGCTCGACAGCGACGGAGTGGTGCTGAACGACACCTACAGCCCGGTGATCGAGAGCTTCGTGACCATGCACGGCGGGGCGTACACCGCCCACGTCGAACGGCACGTCTGGGGTTCGCCGCAACTGGCCGCCGGCCAGAACATGGCCCTGGCCTGCAAACTCCCCTGGACGGCGAAGGAGACCATCGCGGCGTTCTTCGCGCACCGGGAGGAGTACCTGAGGACGCACCCGGTCGAGGTGACCGAGGGCGCCGAGGAACTGCTCGCCACGCTGCGGGAGGTCGACGTGCGCGTGGTGTGCTACGGCGGCCGGAACCGCGAGTACACGTTCGACAGGTACCTCGGCCACCTCGCCGGCTACTTCGACGCGGAGATCCCGTACGTCGACGTCAACGACGTCCGGCCCGGCACCAAGGAGATCGTCCGGGACATCTTCGGCTACGAGTTCGACGAGGTCGTCTTCGTCGACGACATCAACCGGGTGGCCGAGGTCACCAGGGCGCTGGGCGCCGGCTTCATCGGCGTACCGGCCAGCATGCCGCACAACTTCCAGCGGGAGGAGATGGTGGCCACCGGGGTGCGACACCTGGTCGACGACATCCGGAAGATCGACGTCGACCTGCTCCGCACCGTCGACCAGGAACTCGCCGCCGGCACGCACTGGTCGGGCCGATGACCCGATGACGGAACGGACGCTGCGGCCGGTCGCCCTGGGCGCCGCCGGCCCACCGGTCGGCGCGCAGGGACTCGGTTGCATGGGCATGAGCGAGTTCTACGGCCCGAGCGACGTCGAGGAGTCGCGGCGGACCCTCGACCGGGCGCTGGAGCTCGGGGTGACGCTCTTCGACACCGCCGACGCGTACGGGTACGGCCGGAACGAGGAGCTGCTCGGGCCGTTCGTCCGGGCCAACCGGGACCGGGTCGTCATCGCCACCAAGTTCGGCCTGGTCCGCAGCGTGGACGATCCCCGGCACCGGCGCATCGACAACACGCCCGGGTACCTCCGCCGCGCCGTGGAGGCGAGCCTGCGCCGTCTCGGTGTCGACGTCATCGACCTCTACCACGTGCACCGGGTCGCCCCGGCGACGCCGGTCGAGGAGACCGTCGGCGCCCTGGCCGAGCTGGTCGACCGGGGCAAGGTCCGGCACCTGGGGCTCTCCGAGGTCACCGGGGCACAGCTGCGGGCCGCGCACGCGGTGCACCCGATCGCCGCCGTGCAGTCGGAATGGTCGATCTTCTCCCGGGACGTGGAGACGACAGTCGTCCCGACGGCGGCGGAACTCGGCGTGGCGCTGGTGCCGTACGCGCCGTTGGGCCGCGGCTTCCTGACCGGCGCCGTCACCGGCGTCGACCGGCTCGCCCCGGACGACTCCCGTCGGCACATGCCGCGCTTCACCGGTGACCGGGCCCGGCACAACGCCGCGCTGCTCAGCCCGGTCCACCGGATCGCCGCCGCCCGCTCCGTCACGCCGGCACAGGTCGCGTTGGCCTGGGTGCACCAGCGGGCGGCCGTGCACGGCCTGCCGGTGGTGCCGATCCCCGGCACCCGGAGCCCGGCCCGGCTCGCGGAGAACGTGGCCGCGGCCGGTCTCGTGCTCACCGGGGCGGAACTGGCCGAACTGGAGCCGATCGCCGCCCGGGTGGCCGGTTCCCGGGACGCCGGGCTGACCATGTCGGCGGTCCGCCGGGACTGACCCTGTGCCGGCTCCCCGACCCGTCGGGCGGCCTGCCACCGCCACCGCACCCGTCGGCGCTGACGGGTGCGGTGGGGTGGATCCGGCCGGCGGCGCGGTCACGCCGGACGGGCTCCGCGCCGCCGGGCGCTGTGGCCGGCGGCCGGGAATCACCAGGTCACGGGCAGCTTCGACACGCCGTAGACGGCCGCCTCACGCTGGAAGGGAAGCTGGTCGAGCGGCACGGCCAGCCGCAGGTCCGGAATCCGGCGCAGCAGCGTCTCGATGACCGCCTCCATCTGGATCTTGACCACGTGCTGCCCGAGGCATCGGTGCAGTCCGTGCCCGAACGACACGTTGCCGGCGTGGGTCCGGCGCATGTCGAGCGAGTCCGGGTCGTCGTACCACTGCGGATCGAAGTTCGCCGTCGGCAGGTAGACCAGCACCGCCTCGCCGGTCTTGATCTCCTGCCCCCCGATCCGGGTGTCGCCGACCGCGATCCGGGGCAGCCCGGTGTGGAAGTTGGTGCTGTAGCGGAGCAGCTCGCCCAGGCCGCCCGCGATCAGGCTCGGGTCCTCGCGCAGCAACGCCAACTGGTCCGGGTTGAAGAACAGCGCGGCCAGGCCGAGGGAGACGCCGTGCACCGCCGGCTCGTACCCGGCGACGATCAGCACGCGGGCCATGCCGATGATGTCGGCGCGGGTGAGCGCGCCGTTCGCCTCCTGCTCGGTGATGAGGCGGCTGAGCAGGTCGTCGCCGGGATTCGCGGCCTTGGCCTCGAGGACCTCGACGATGACGTCGGTCAGCTCGTCGCTGGCCCCGTCGAGCTTGTCCTGGCCGACGTAGTGGTCGGCGAACGTCGAGGCGACCCGCAGGAAGAGGTCCTTCTCGTACGGGATGTCGAGGATCAGGCACATCACCTGCGCCGCCAGCGGCTCGGCCAGTTCGGCGACCAGGTCGGCGGGCGGCGACTTCGCCAGCAGGTCGTCCACCAGCCGGTCGACGATCTGCTGGATCCGCGGCCGCCACCGGGCCGACGAGCGCTGCGTGAAGTCGGCGTTGACCATGGCCCGCTGCCGGGTGTGCTCCGGCGGATCCATCCGGGCGAACGTCGGGTTGTCCTCGGTGAGCGTCTCCGACCCGGCGCTCAACAGCGGGAAGCCCGGCCGGCGGTTGTCCGCGCTGAGGCGCTCGTCCGCGAGCGCGGCACGCACGTCGTTGCGCCGCGTGATGAACCAGACCTTGCTGCCGTCCCACATGGTGACCTGGCTGACCGGGCTCTCGTCGCGGAGCGTCTGGTACCGGACCGGCGGGTGGAACGGTGACCTGCCGTCGCGCTCGGCCCGGTAGTCGTAGATGTCGGTCACGTCGGTTCCTCTGCCCTCGCTCATGCCCCGCTCCATTCGCCCGCCTCCCCGCAGCCGGAAGACGCGTCGCTGTACACCTGTTCGATCAGCCTCACCGTCGGCACCTTTCGTCCGCATCTCCACCGTTGCGGGGCCTGCGGCGCGGCGCGGGCGACCCGGTCCGGGCCCGACACAGAGCACGATCCATGGAATGCGGCCGCCATCCATATGGGATGGTGGGCGCGCGGCGTCCGAACACGCCGTCCGGTCCGGGCCTCCGCGACGGCAGGAGCATGACCCGGCCGGCGCCACGGTCACGACTGGAGGCAGCACAGCATGGCGCACATCGATCTCGGGATCGACGAGAAGCAGTTCCCCGGCATCTCCGGTCCCATGCGGTACCGCCCGGAGACGGCGAAGCCGCTCAACGAACTGGCCGAGGTGCTCCTGCGCGCCCCGCACACGCTCCCGGCCGGGGAACGCGAACTGATCGCCGCGTACGTCTCGGGACGCAACGAGTGCAATTTCTGCTGCGCGTCGCACTCGGCGTTCGCCGCCGCGCAGCTCGACGACGGCATGACCCTCGTCGACCAGGTCCGCGCGGACCTCGACAGCGCGCCGATCTCGGCGAAACTGCGGGCGCTGCTGAGGATCGCCGGCGCGGTCCAGATCAGTGGCCGCAACGTCACCCCCGAACTCGTCGCCGACGCCCGCGCCCAGGGCGCCACCGACCTGGAGATCCACGACACCGTCCTGATCGCGGCCGCGTTCTGCATGTACAACCGCTACGTCGACGGCCTCGGCACCTTCGCGCCCGAGGGGCCGGACGCCTACTCCGAGACCGCCCGCCGGATCATCGAGGTGGGCTACGGATCGTCCGCTCCGCTGCGGTCGACCACCGCGCCGACGAGCTAAGCACGGACGAGGAAGACCACATCCGGTCCCCCTGCGACGGTGAAATAGGCGGGCATCATATCGAACCCGTCAACCACGCAGTTGGAGGGACCAATGGGCCGAAAACGCTCGCTACTCGGCGCCGCGGAGCAGTACCAGGCGGACATGGTCGACCGGCTGGGCATGCTCGTCTCCTGCGAATCGGCGCCGGGCTCGCTGCCCCACCTCGCCTGCTGTGCCGACCTGCTCGCCCGCTGGGGCGAGCAGGTCCTCGGCCGGCCCGCCCAGCGGGTCGAGATCGACGGCCTGCCGCACCTGCTGTGGCCGGCCGTCGATCAGCGCGTGCTGCTCCTCGGCCACTTCGACACCGTGTTCCCGGTCGGCACCGTCCGGTCCCGGCCGTTTACCGTCCACGGGGACGTCGCGACCGGCCCCGGCGTGTTGGACATGAAGGCCGGCATCGTGCAGATGTTCACGGCGCTGCGCCTGATCGAGGACACGTCGGCGGTGGGCGTGCTGCTCACCTGCGACGAGGAGACGGGTTCCGGCACGTCCCGGCCGCTCATCGAGCGAGAGGCACGGCGCTCGGGTGCGGTCCTGGTCTGCGAGGCGGCCACCCCCGAGGGGCACCTGAAGGTGGCCCGCAAGGGCGGCTCGGTCTACCGCCTCACCGTCTCCGGCCGGGCCGCCCACGCCGGCGTCGAACCGCAGCGCGGGGTCAACGCCACGGTCGAGGTCGCCCACCAGGTCCTCACGTTGGGCCGCATCGGCACGGCGGACAGCGACGGCACGTCCGTCACGCCGACGCTGCTCTCCGCCGGCACCACCACGAACACGGTGCCCGACTCCGCCTGCCTCGCCGTCGACGTGCGGGCCTGGACCCGGCACGAACTCGAACGCGTGGACCACGCCATCCGCGGGCTCGCGCCGGTCCTGCCCGAGGCGACGCTGGACGTGCAGGGCGGGATCAACCGCTATCCGATGTCCCCGGAACTCGCCCGCCCGCTGCTGGAACTGGCCCGGTCGGTGGCCCGGCAGATCGGCGTCCCGAGCCCCGACGGCGCGTACGCCAACGGCGCGTCCGACGGGAACTTCACCGCCGCGATCGGGGTGCCGACCCTCGACGGCCTGGGTGCGGTCGGCGGCGGGGCGCACGCCGACGACGAGTACGTCTGCCTGGACCGGATGCCCGAGCGGACGGCGCTGCTGGCCGGCCTCGTCGACACGCTGTCCATCGTGGAGCGAATCGTGCCGTCACCGGAGGACGACATCCCGTAACCTGCTCTACGTCGGCGAACGACCGGCAGCGAGGGGTCGGCGGCGTGGTGACTTCGGAACAGGGCGTGCCAACCTCCGTACCCCGGCTCGGTGTCGAGGAGGAGTTCCTCGTCGTCGACGCCGCGCACCGCGGGGTCGTGCCGGAGGCGGCCACCGTCGTCGACCGCGCCCGCCCGGCCCTCGGCCCCCGGGTCGACGGTGAGATCACCAAGTTGCAGGTCGAGACCCGGACGGACCCGTGCCGGAGCCTCGACGTGCTGCACGCGCAACTCGTCGACGGACGGGCCGCGATCCAGTCCGCGGCCCGGTCCGCGGGCCTGCGGGTGATCGCCAGCGGCTCGCCGGTGCTCGGTCGCGCGGTGCCGCCACCCGTCACCGAGGGGCCCCGCCAGGACCGGGGCACCGCCACCTTCCGGGGGCTGCACGACGAGCTGGCCATCTGCGCCCTGCACGTCCACGTGGAGCAACCAGACCGGGACCGCGCCGTGCTGATCGGCAACCACCTGCGCCCGCTCCTGCCGGTGCTCCTCACCCTCACCGCCAACTCGCCCTACTGGTCCGAGCGGGACACCGGCTACGCGAGTTGGCGCACCATCACCTGGGGGCGCTGGCCGGTGGCCGGCCCACCGCCGTACCTGACCTCCGCGAAGCAGTACGACGACCACGTGGACGCGCTGCTCGAAGCGGGCGCGCTCGTCGACCACGGCACCGTCTTCTGGGACCTCCGCCTGTCGACGAGGCACCCCACGATCGAGGTGCGGGTGGCCGACGTCCCGCTCACCGCGCCCGAGTCCGCGGCGTTCGCCGCCCTGGTGCGGGCGTTGACGGTCGTCGCCGGGAAGGCCGTCGACCGGGGCGACGAAGGGCCACGCCCGGCCCCCGAGCTGATGCGACTGGCGTACTGGCGGGCCGCCCGGGACGGGATGGGCGGCCAGGGCGTCGACGTCGCCACCGGCCGCCCCCTGCCGGCGGCGACGCTCGCCGAGCGGCTGGTGGAGCGCGCCCGGCCGGCGCTCGACGAGGCGGGCGACCGCGAGCGGGTGGAGGGCTGGCTGGCCGGGCTCGCCCACGGCGGTGACGGCGCGACCCGCCAGCGGGACGCCCGGGCGCCGCGCGGGCGTCTGACCGACGTGGTCGACACGATCGCCAGGCACACCGCGCCCGAGCGCGAGGAGCGCACCTCTGAGTAACGACACGGCGGCCACCGCCGGGACATGCTGGACGCACCTGATCAGGGAGGTTCCAGGTGAACGACACGAGCCTGCTGCCCACGGTCCCCGTCCGGCACCGTCGCCGTCCGCCGGCGGACATGGTGCGCGAGGCGGAGGCGTTCGCCGATCGGATGGCCCAGCGCCGCTCGGTGCGCGACTTCTCCGGTGACCCGGTGCCCGCCGGGGTGGTCGAGGCCGCGATCCGGGCCGCCTCGACCGCGCCCAGTGGCGCCAACGTCCAGCCGTGGCGCTTCGCCGTCCTGACGGATCCGGTCCGCAAGCGCCGGCTGCGCGAGGCCGCCGAGGCCGAGGAGCGGGCCTTCTACGACCGCCGCGCCTCGCCGGAGTGGCTGGCGGCGATCGCCGGGATCGGCACCGACTGGCGCAAGCCGTTCCTGGAGACCGCACCGGTCGTCATCGTCGTGTTCGAGGTCCATCAGGGACCGAACAGCCCGAAGCCGTACTACGTCAAGGAGTCCGTCGGCATGGCGGTCGGCGTGCTGATCACCGCGCTGCACCACGCCGGCCTGGCCACCCTGACCCACACGCCCAGCCCGATGCGGTTCCTCAACGAGGTGTGCGAGCGTCCGCCGGAGGAGCGTCCGTACGTGGTGATGCCCGTCGGGTACCCCACCCCGGACGCCCGCGTCCCCGACCTGACCCGCAAGCCGCTCGACGAGGTCATGGTCTGTCGGTGAGGTCCTCGGTCAGGAAGTCGACCAACGGCCCGACGTGCCGGTCCGGGCGTCGCCACTCGGCCAGCAGGTCCTCCAGCAGATGCTGCTCGGCGAGCAGTTCGGCGCCGCGGTAGCGGCGGATCACCGGGTGGATGAAGGCGCTCTCCCGGGCCCGGTCGGGTGTCGGGTGCCGGTCGATGGCGAAGACGTCGCCGTAGTCGTCGCGGCCCCACCGCAGCGCGAGCGTGTACCAGTGCGTGGCGGTCCCGAAGCGTTCGACGGCGTAGTCCTCCGGCAGGTCCTCGTAGTGGTGGAAGTCGCCGGTCACGTCGTCGCGGACGAAGACGTCGCAGAGGTACTCGAACTGCGTCCACAGCGCCGAGGACCAGTTGACCCGGTCGAGCATCAGCTTGGTCAGCGACGCGGCGTCCGCCGGCGTCGTCGCGTACGGCAGCGGCACGTCGTCGTACCGCTCCCGCAGCATCCGGGTGAACGTCCGGAGGTTGTACCGGAATCCGTCGATGAACGGTGAGGACGCGTGTTTGACGTCCCGGTCCTGGGCGATGGTGCCGGCGAAGTACAGGCCGTCGACGTTGCGCGACTGCCAGTCCGGGCGCAACCCGGGCATCCGACCGTCGCGCACCATCTCGGGACGGCACGACTCGTCGAACATCGACGTGTCCATCCGGAAACCGGTGCACCTGAGCACGGTGTGGTAGTCCAGCTCGGCGGTCTCCCCCTCGGCGTGGGTGTACGTGATCGACACCCGGAACCGCCCGTCGACGGGCCGGATCTCGTCGATCGTGCAGTCCAGCACCGAGTGCAGCGTCTTGAACTGGTAGCTGTCCAGGATCGCGCCGTACTGGCCCCGGACGTCGCCCGGATGCTTGGTGTTCCACGCCAGTCGCAGCGGCTGCCGGCTGGCGAGGTGCACCATCGAGGCCCGGCCGAGGATCGCCGACGCGGTCTCGAAGGCGGAGTTGCCCTTGCCGATGATCAGCACGCGTTGGCCGTCGTACGCGGTGGGATCGACGACCATGTCCTCGTACCCGACGGCATGTTCGATCCCCTTGATCGCCGGCACGAACGGCCGGCCCCAGCCGGTCGCCACGATCAGGCAGCCCGCGCGCACGTCGCCCCGGTCGGTGCGCACGGTGAAGCCGTCGCCGGTCCGGGTGATCCGTTCGGCCGTCGTGCCGTAGCGGACGTTGAGCTGGTGCACCCGCTGGAACTCGGCGAGGTAGCGCACCAGGTCGTCGGCCGCCGGCAGGTACTCCTCGCTGAATCGCGGGAAGAGCAGGTCCGGCGCGTCGTTGAGCAGCGAGTTCCAGTCCCAGCGCAGGCGGATCTCGGGGTCGGTGCTGTCGGTGTGCACCTTGTTCAGGGAGATGAGGCGACGGTGCCGCGGGAACCGTCGGAAGAACCCGCCGGGGGCGTCACCCCGTTCCAGCGTCAGGTAGTCGGCGCCCTGCCGCTGGAGGTAGTAGCTCAGTTGCAGGCCGGCAGGCCCCGCCCCGACGATCACGTACCGGTGTTCGCTGCTGACCATGCCGCGCCCTTCGACGGAGAGGTGATTCCATCGACCATGGAATGTGGAGCGAGGCGTGTCAATGCCGGACGGGTTCCGCGTCGCCCTCACCGGTCGGCGCGGTCGGTGCAAGGGCCGCGGGCGGGGTGGCCATCCGATGGTTCTGGCCGGGAACCCGGAAGTGGTGGAACGTGACGGTGGCGCTGAGGTCGAGCGCGTGCACCCAGTGCCACCAGCCGACGGGGATGAGCAGCATCTGGCCCGGTTCGAGGATGGTCTCCAGCACGGTGGCCTCGGCGTAGCGGGGATGCCGGTCCAGGTCGGGCCGGGCCGCGTCCACCGCGCTGAACGTCCCGCCGCGCGGATAGACCAGGTGCCGCTGGTACGACGGAACCAGCCGGACGTGCTTGCGGCCGAGCACCTGGCAGAGCAGCACGGTGCTGTTGTCGACGTGCAGCGGGGTCACCGTGCCGGCGGGGCCGAGCAGCAGGTGTCCCCCGCCGGCGGGATCGACGAGATGGCCCGGTGGCCGCACGTCCTCGGCGAGCGCCCGCAGCGAGCCGTTCCAGTTCTCGTTACGGGGCACCATGTAGTAGTCGTTGGTGCGCGTGCCGGAGCTCAGCAGCATCAGGTAGTCCCGGAACGGCATGGTGGTGCGGTGCCGGTCGTACTGCCAGGCGTGGTCGGGGTTGGCCTCCCGGCCGGTCATCACCTCGACCACCGCGTCCGGGCACCGGCGGGCCATCGCGTCCAGCGTCCAGTTCCGCGCCGGCCAGTCGGCCATCAGGCCGTCGAGGACGACCGGACGGTTGGCGTAGTAGTAGCGGCCGAAGAACTCCGCCGCGGTGAGGTCGGTGCGCCGTTCCAGCTCACGACCGCCGTCGTCGTCGCGCAGCACCCGGTAGGTGTCGAGCACCGACTCCATCCAGTCGTGACGCAGCGCGAGCCGTCGGCAGACGGCGAAGTACGGGTGCGCCTCCAGGGCCGCCAGTTCCGCGTCGACGGCGTCAGGATCCGCACCCGCGGCGACGGCCGCCGCCCGGGCCTGCCCGGCGGCGACCCCCATCGCCAGGTTCTCGGCGAGCCACTCCCGCCAGGCGGGAAGCAGGCCCGGCGCGGCGGCCACGGTCACCGGACGACCGCCAGACGCACCGGCGCCGGCGGTACGGTCTCGTCCGCGCCGGCCACGGTCGGCGGCGGGGTGAGCCGGGGCGCCCGGGTGTACTCGGAGCAGTTGACGTAGGAGTTCTTCACGTGGGCCGGGATGTGGTCCGGCGTGGTATCGGTCATGCCGCGTAGTCAATCGCCGCGCCGTCCCGTCCACCAGGGACGCCGGTCCCGGCCGACCCGGGACGACGACACCTGACCGGACGGTGGAGGTCCCGCGTCCCGCCCGGATGGGACATCCACACCTGGCCGACGGGACACCATCGGACGCAGGCTGCGCTGCGCGTCCACCGACCCCCGGCGGACGCGGAGCGATCCGGAGGAAACCCAGTGGGTGTGATGGTGTGGGCTCCCCGCCGCCGACGGCGGTGGCGGGCGCTGGTAGCCGCGGTCGTGGCGGCGGTGGTGGTGATGTCGCCGACGCCGGCCGTGGCGGCGGAGGACCCGGTCGACTTCCAGGCGGCGAAGTTCCACGACGGCGTGTTCGCCGCCTACCTGCGAGCGCACAACGGCGGCGTCGCGGGCCTGAAGAACCTGGTGCTCACCGCCGAACTGCTGGACTGGCGGGAGCGCAACCCCGGCTCGTCCCGCGACGACGTGGTGCGGCACCTGGTCGCCACGCGGCAGGCGGTCAACGCGGCGGGCATCTCCGACACCACCGCCCGCACCACGTACGCCACCATGATCAAGGTGATCGACGCGCTGTCCGGCATCCCCGGGGTCAGCATCGGCGCGCCGATGGTCAAGGGGCTGCTGGACGCCACCGTCGGCGGCACGATCACCGCCTCGGCCGAGGTCGAGGACGCGGTGACCAGCGCCTACCAGAACTACCGGTGGATGGACGCGCTCTACGCGCAGCAGGAACGCGCGTGGGGCCAGCTCACCCGGGCGGCGGCCCAGGACGCGGACCTCGCGGCGGCCTGGGACGGGGAGATCGGCGCGCAGCTCAACGTGCGCGCCACCGCGACCACCGAGCAACTGCTCGCCGACCCGCTGCTCGCCTCCTTCGTCAACACCGAGGCGATCCTGGAGCACCTGGGCAACGAGCAGGCCTACCTGGCGGCGCTGCGCGCGCAGCTCAGCGGGGCGCTGGACCAGGTCGCCGCGCAGAACTCGCAGATCATCGACAAGCTGGCCGCCGCGGACCTGAAGTATCCGGTCGGTCCCGGCCCGAAGCCGACGCCGCAGGACTACACGGCCGCGCTGGCCGAGGCCGCCAACCGGCAGGTGGCGATCGACGCCGCCGACTCCGCGGTGACGATCCTGGCCACACTCGCCGGGTTCGCCGACGCGAAGGCCGGCAAGGACGTGCTGGCGATCGGCAAGGCCGCGGTCGGCATCGCCACCGCCATCAACAAGTACCTGCCGACGGTGGCCGGGCTCAGCCTCAGCGACGCCATCGGGTCGCTGAGCACGGTGGTGCTCACGGGCAACGTGCTGGGCGCGGTGATGACGCTACTGCCGATCTTCATGGGTTCCGGCCCGAGCGAGCACGAGCTGGTGATGCAGGAGATCGGCAAGCTGCGCGAGCAGGTCGGCGAGCTGCGTGCCGAGATGCACGAACGGTTCGACCGGGTGGAGGCGATGCTCTCGGCGATCTACGACGACGTCATGTCGGTCCTGCTGAAGATGCGCGACGACATCGGCGTAGTGATGCGCGACATCGAGGCGATCAAGCACCAGATCTACGGCCTGGAGACCAAGGTCGACCAGCTCAGCCTCTCGATGCAGGAGGCGCTGAAGAAGAACGCGCTCGCCGACGCCGAGTACGTCATCAACACCTTCGTCGGATACAAGGCGCGCACGGGACGTACCCTCTCGGTGGCCCAGTACGACGAGACGGAGGGCAAGCTGTTCACCGCCGCCACCTCCACGGCCGCGGGCGCGCCCTTCGTCCTCACGCCGGCCGAGTGGTCGCAGTCCACGATCGAGCCGGTGAAGGTGCTCGACGAGAAGACCCCCTACGGGGCCATCGACTACCTGTCCTACCTGGCCCGGAGGTGGGATCCGGGGTATCCGGCCACGGTGAAGACGCCGCACGCCGGGGCTTGGACGATGTCGACCCGGCCGTTCACCGCGCTGGCGTTGGAGAACCCGACGCTGGCCGGCGACATGATCGGCGACGACTCCTTCGCCGCCCGGATCGGCCGCTCCGGCCAGCAGATCCTGGACGCCAGCAGCCGGTTCAGCCGGCCCACCGCGGACGGGCACCGCAACGCGTTGTTCACCGGCCTGGTGGAGAACTACAAGAGCGCGGTCAACGCCCAGTCCGCCGAGCTGCGCAAGCTGCGCGACGAGGCCACCGGCGGCGGCTACAACCCGTGGTACGGCCCGGACCAGGCGCCCCCGACGCGGCTGACCAACACCCGCTCGTACTGGGCCGCCGACAAGGAGCACAACTACAACGCGGACGCCAAGATGTCGAGCTGCGACCCGGCGCATCCGCTGCCTCGGGTGCGCATCCCGGCCAACGTGAACCTCGGCGACCTGCCGAACGCGTTCCAGCTGCTCAGCCACGGCACGAACAGGCAGTTCGAGCCGCACTTCCAGATCTGTTACGACGCGGAGCTCGTCAACCACACGACCACCACCGGGCCGCGCGCCGAGATCACCAAGGCCGACCTCCAGTTGACCGTGCACGCGCAGATGAGCGTCAACCAGGGCGGCTTCTGGATGGACGTGCGGACCTGGCGCAACACCAAGAGCGCCGGCATCGTCTGCTCGTGGAGCACCCGGGACAACCCGCCCACCGGCTACTGCTACGACGAGGTCTACTACATGACCTACAACGACGAATCGGTGCACCTGCCGGCGTTCGAGACGGGTGCGCGCTCGGCCGACAACCCGGAGCGGCTGACCATCGCCCGTACGCTGGGCGACCGGATGTTGTGGGGCAAGCAGAAGCGCTACTACCAGTTGGTCAACCAGAGGTTCGGCGACCCGACCTCGGAGCTCCGCAAGGCCGGCAACAAGGTCACCGAGGCGTTCCGGCTGCTTCAGGCGTACACCAAGCTCGGCTTCCCGGTGGCGTTGGACTCCGACGCCTCGCTCAGCGGCTATCTGCTCGGCGGGAACCTGCTGCCGAGCGGCTACCGCCACCCGGGCGCGCCGGTCGGGCGGGAACTGCCGGACACGCACATCGGTCGGGCGTACGAGATCGCCGAGGCCGACTACGCGCCCTGTACCCAGCCGATGCCGGGTGACCCGTGCCCGGAGTCGATCTCCGAGATCGACCCCCGGGTCGGGCAGGCGCCCATCTTCAACACGGCGTGCTCGGGCGCGGACAGCCCGAACTCGCCCAACGAATATCTGGGCAACTGCATCCACGCGGTCGCCATCGAACGGGCGGGTGAGCTGGCGGCGGTCTACGAGACGTACTCGCAGCGTCTCGCCGCGAACGTCTACCGGGAGCGGTTGCCCGACGTCGCCACCGTGGTCGACCAGCTGAAGGTCAGCGGCAAGGCCGTCGCGCAGAGCTGACCCCCGGACGACGGGCCGGTCGCCACGACCGGCCCGTCGTCCGGCTCACGCCGTTTCGGTGGTCCCGCCGACGGCACCGGACTGACACAGTGGACCCGACATGTCGAACGCACCCGGGACGCGGCGGTGGGCCGCGTGGACCGTCCTCGCCCTCACCGCCCTGCTCAGCCTCGGCGCGGTCGCCGCCTGGTCCGTGGCGACTCCCCCGTTCACCGCCACCGGGCTCTACTCCCTCGTCGACCTGCTCGACGGCCTCGTCTACGGGGCGGTGGCCTGGTTGATCCTCAGCCGGCAGCGCACCGGCAGCCGGCTGCCCGGTGTGATCGCCTGCGCGGCGGCGCTGGGCAGCGCGCTGTCCGCGTGCGTCGCCCAGTGGCAGCTCGCCGTCGGCGGACCACCGCTGCTGGCCGTCCTGCACCACGTGGCCTGGGTGCCCGGCCTCTACGCACTCGTCGTGGTCATGCCCTGGTTGCTGCCTGACCGGCCACTCGGCCGCCTCGACCGACTCGCCGCCGCCACCGGTCTCGGCTACGTGGCGTTGACGACGGCCGTGCTCGCCACCGCGCCACCGCCGCTGGGGGCGCTCCCGCTACCGCCCGAGCTGCGCGAGGTTCGGGCCGCGCTGCTGCGCCCGCTGGCGCCGGTCCTGTCGTGGGCGCTTGTCGGTCTCGGCCTGCTGGCCTGCGCCGGGTTGGCGTGGCGGTGGCGGCGGGGTCCCGCACCGCAGCGCCACGGCCTCGGCTGGGCGACCGCCGGCAGCGCGCTGCTCACCCTCAGCTTCGCCGCCTCCCTCCTGCCACCCGTTGTCCCGTCGACCGTGCCCGCGCTGCTGATGCTCGCCTCGCAGGCGTTCTTTCCCGCCGCGGTGGCGGTGGTGGTGCTACGCCAGCAGTTGTGGGGGCTGCGGGTGGCCGTGCGCCGCACCCTGGTCTGGTATCTGATGACCGCCGTGGTGATCGCCGGCTACTGTGCCGCGGTGGCCGTGCTCGACCGGTTGCTGCCGCGTGCGCTGCCGCTGCCGCAGCTCGTCGTGACCGCCGCGCTCGCGGCGGCCTTCCAGCCGATCCGCCAGGCGGTGCAACGACGGGTCGACCGGCTCGTGCACGGCGAGGCGCCCGAACCGCTGCTACAGCGGGTGGTGCACAGCGTCGGCAGCACCACCGACATCGGCGCGACGATCGCCGCCGCACTGCGGCTGGCCGAGGTACGCATCACCGAGCACGGCCCACCACCCCCACCCCACGACCACGGCCCTCCGGTCGCCGTGCCGCTGACCAGCGGCGACCGACTGGTCGGCTACCTGCACGCCTGGCCCCGGCCCGGCGAGCTGCTCGACGGCCGGACCCGTGAGTCGCTCGCCGTCCTCGCGCCGGTGGTCGCCGCCGTGGTGGACCTCGCCGGCACCAACCGGGACCTGGCCCGGTCGCGGCAACGGCTGGCGGAGGTACGCGACGAGGAACGCCGCTCCCTGCGCCGGGACCTGCACGACGGCCTCGGCCCGGCGCTGAGCGGCATCGGGTTGGGGCTGGCCGCCACCCGCAACCTGCTGCGCCGCGACCCGGACCGGGCGGAGGACCTGCTGGACCGGTTGACCGACGAGCTGACCGCACGCGCGGCGGAGGTCCGGGAACTGGCACACGGTCTGCTGCCCCCGGTGCTCGCCGACGGCGGCCTGGGCCCCGCCCTGGACCTGCTCCGTGACCAGTACGCGCGGGCCGGTCTCCACGTCGTGGTGCACGGACCGGCCGCCCTGGACCCGCTGCCGGAGCTGATCGCCACCGCCGCCTACGGCGTCACCGCCGAAGCGATCCGTAACGTACAGCGGCACGCCGGCGTGGACCGGTGCACCGTTTCGCTGGACCGGCTGCCCGACCTGTTACGCGTCACCGTCACCGACGACGGTCGGGGCGTGCCGGCCGGGCCCACCAACCACGGGGTCGGCCTGCATGCCATGCGGGAGCGGGCACAGGCGGTGGGTGCGACCCTGACCGTGGGACCGGCCGGGGCCCGCGGCACCACCGTCTGCCTGACGATCCCCCTGGAGCGGCCGTGAGCGACAACCCGATCCGCGTCGTCGTGGTGGATGACCACCCGGTCTTCCGACTCGGCATGAGCGCGTTGCTCGACACTCTGGTCGGCATCGAGTGCGTCGGGG
This sequence comes from Micromonospora sp. AKA38, assembly GCF_027925725.1. Classification (NCBI taxonomy): domain Bacteria; kingdom Bacillati; phylum Actinomycetota; class Actinomycetes; order Micromonosporales; family Micromonosporaceae; genus Micromonospora; species Micromonospora sp. AKA38. The sequence goes on from NZ_BNEI01000005.1 coordinate 2,325,643, forward strand.
AGGCCGCCGACGCCGCCGACGCTCGCACCCTCGTCGCCCGGGTACGCCCCGACGTGGTGCTGATGGACCTGCACCTCGGCCAGGGCTCCGGGATCGAGGCGACCCGCCTGCTGCGCCGTGACCACCCGGCG